>NZ_JBQVPA010000002.1:0-787237 GCF_052437795.1 Flavobacterium sp. | reverse complement strand
ACCTTTTTTTACTTTTTTACTTAACTTTTACTTAACTTACTGATAAGACATAACTTGCAAAGAAAAGTTTTTTTGATTGAATTGTAATGTTATGTAATCACAATAGGGTTTATCTAATTATGCCAGAATTACTCTTTATATGTAGCCTGCACGGATCTTAGGTAGATATAAAAAAGTAAGCCCTGTCATTCCTGACAGGGCCTATATATAATAGTGTACTATTTACTTCCTCAAAAGTTCTTCGACGGCTTTTTGCAATTGCTGGTCTACACCTGTGTTTACTTTTGCCGGATCATTTTTTACTTTAATGTCAGGTTCAAGTTGGAAATTCTCCATCAGCCTGTCTTCCTTCACGGTGCGCATGCCTATTTGCGGAATACCGAATACTGTACTGCCATCGATCATGCGCTCCCACCATACTGCAGTACCGGTACCCGGTACCGGCATACCTATTAGCTTACCTATCCCCAATGCCCGATAAGTATAAGGGAACATGTGTGCGTCAGAATAATTGCCTTCACTAATAAGGACTGTCGATGGCTTTTGCCATTTGAACTGCGGCTCCGACCCCATCTTCTGCCCTCTTGGCTCAAATGTCATATAGGGTTTGCCGCTCAGGAATGTGGCCAGGTCATCGTGCAGCCATCCCCCACCATTGAAACGCGTATCAACGATCAGCGCTTCACAGTCATTATATTTACCAAGCGCTTTTTCGAATACAGCGCGGAAACTTTCGGAATCCATGCCTTCAACATGTACGTAGCCAACTTTTCCGTCCGAAAGGCGCTCTACGTCTTTTTCCCTGTTCTTTACCCAGCGCTCGTAAGCGAGCTGGTTTTCCTTGCCAAGCGAGATCGGCTCGATCACTTCGCTCCAGCGCTTACCTGTTTTTTCATCCAACAGCGCTACCTGGACTTTCTTATCTGCCTTGCGGTTAAGCAACGCATGATAATTTTCAGCCTGTGTTATCTTAACGCCATCAATAGCTTCAATGACCATCCCTGCCTGTATTTTTTGTTTTGCCTTATGCATTGGGCTTTTATCCATCACTTCGGCGATCTTTACTCCATTGCCTGCATATGAATTATCTGTATAAACACCTAAAGAAGCAGTCCTGTCGTCAGAAGGTTTCGGCTGCGGACGGAAGCGTGCACCCGTATGTGATGCATTCGACTCACCAAGCATCTCTCCTAAAAGGCTTGAAAAGTCTACTGAGTTGTTGATGTAGGGTAAAAACTTCGCGTACTCGTTTTTATAGAAGTCCCAATCAACCCCGTGAAGGTCCTGTAAATAGAATTTCTTTTTGAACTGCCTCCAGGCATGCTCAAACATATAGGCGCGCTCGGCAGTTTCGTTCACGTTCATGTCGGACGAGAAATTGACATTCTCCTTCTTGCCATCCTTTACACTTATCTTCGCGATCTTCCCTCCTTTTTCGATGAGGAACAGGTTCTCTTCTTTTTTATCCAGTACCAGTTTTGAATCACCACTATTCAGGTTTACAAAGATCTTTGTCTCTTTTTCCCTGAATTTGGTGCGCCAAAGATTAGTACCTTCCTCAAATCGGGTAAGATAGTATATGTTCTCCCCATCCTTATCTACCACAAAATCGGAAAGCTTAGACGAGTGGATGGTCAGCTTTTCCTTGCGGTCCTGCAGGCCTTCAAAGTCTATCTTCATCGACTTAGCAGGCTTAATGCCCTCATCTTCCTTGCTGTCCTTATCTTTCTTATCCTTGTCTTTGGCTTTTTTATCCTTTTCGCCATCCTTGCCTTTGTCCTTATCTTTCTTAGCATCATCCCTCTCTTTCCAAAGCGCATATTCGGCTTTGTTTAATTGGAATTTCTTGTGTGCATCCTCCGTCAGGAATATGGCATACACATCGCTTTCAGACCCCCAACTGCCATGCGAGCGGTAGCCTTCTTTATCCGATGCCCAGTACACCATGCCCCCTTCCATACCAAATTTCGGCTGGCTATTGTTATATCCGCTTTGGCTCAGGTTGATCGGTGGTTTGCCATCGTTCACGTTTACAAGCCCAATATCACTGTTCCAACGGCTGTACGCCAGATAGGTGACCAAAAGCCACTTACTATCGGGTGACCATGTGAAATACTGGTCGCCATCGCTATACGAATAATTAAATTTGCCCTCTAAGATCGTGCGGGTCTTTTTCGACTCTTTATTATATACCCTTACAGTGGTACGCTCTTCGAGGAATGCGATCTCCTTACCATCCGGTGAATATTGCCCCTGGAATGATTCCTTGCCCGAATTAACTAGCACTGTTTCCTTGATCTGTGAAGCATCGAACATATATTTCTCATCCTTATTCACGATCGTCGACTCGTACAGGTTCCAGCAGCCACCGCGCTCACCGGCATACAATACGCTCCTGCCATCAGGGCTGAACTCCACATTACGCTCCTGCTCCGGTGTATCGGTTATCCTTTTGGTCACGCCAAATTCTACCGATGCTACGAAAACCTCACCATGTACAATGAAAGCCACCTCTTTGCCATTCGGCGAAACAGAGAATTCATCGGCATCGTTACGCACCTGCTCCATTACCTTTTCGTTATAGCGTTCATCCGACTGTATCGCTATTACTACTTTTTGCGGCTGCGCCCCATCAGTCATCGTATAGATCTCACCATCCCAAACAAAACACAATGTTCCGTCGGCCGACCTGCTCAGGAAGCGCACCGGATGTTTGGTAAAGTTGGTTACCTGTTGCGCGCTGCTTTCCTTATTACCCGAAAGCACAGCCTTCCAAACATTAAAAGTGCCGTTCCTTTCACTAAGGAAAAAGTAATCGTTGTTGTTGCCGAAAACAGGATTTCTTTCTTCTGTAGCGGTCTCGGTCACCTGACTATAACTCTTGTCCTTGGTACTGAATAGCCAAACGTCGCGGGTTACAGATGATGTATGGTGTTTTCTCCACGGGTCTTCATATCCCTTCCTGTCGTGGAAAAATATCAGGCTCCCATCTGCATTATACACTGCATCTTCTGCCGGGGTGGCTATGATGCGCTTTTCCTGTCCGCCCGTCACGGCGATCTCATACAATTCCGGCAGTACCCCAGATGGGAATATGACCGTTGCTACATCATCAAGCCGGGAGGTCGAAAAGATAACCTTATCGCCTGTTGGGGAAAATGCAGAAGGTACATCGTCGGCAGAATGATAGGTAAGCCTTTTAGCCACACCCCCTGCAGACGGCAATACGAACACATCCTTATTGCCGTAGCGCATGGACGAGAACGCGATCTGTTTGCCATCGCGGCTCCACACAGGGTCGGCATCATAAGCTTCGTGAATGGTGAGGCGCAGCGCCTGACCACCTTTTGCGGGAACAGTAAATATGTCTCCCTGGTACGAAAAAGCTATTTGCGAACCATCGGGTGATATCGACGCATTACGCAGCCATTTTGGGATATTGCCAATGCTTTCTGGTGCTTGCGCGATCGCTCCCGTTACCGAAAGCAGCAATCCAAACAAGATACTTTTCTTCATTTTTTGATCGATTGATTTTAATATCAAATATAAAGCTTTTGTTAAGTCTTGGCAACTGATAGCGGTAAATCGATCTGGTCTTGATAATGGTACTTTTACGAAAAGTGTTTTTCATATATTTGCGATAACCAATAAACATATCACATTCTAATGAAGAAATTCTTCCTGATGGTAATGGCGCTGCTTTTTACCACATTAACATTCGCACAAAAAAGGGAAAAAATAAAAGGCTCTAAAACGGTAACCGTTGCCCAAAAGGAAGTACAGCCTTTTGAAAGCCTTGAAATTGAAGACAATATTGAGATATTCCTTGTAAAAGGTGCCGCACCGGGCCTGGAGATCGAAGCCGATGACAACCTGCATGATGCTATTATGGCCGAAGTAAAAGGAGGTAACCTGAGGATATATACGGCAAAAGAAGTTAGCGGTGCAAAAAAGCTAAGCGTGCGCATTACCTACATCGATGCCTTAAACGCGATAACCGTGAAGCATGAAACCATCCTTAATGCCCTGACCGACCTCGAAGTACCTTCTGTCACAGTAAAAGCCATTGACTACGCCAAATGCTACCTCAACGTAAGATCTGGAAACTTCACTTTTCAGATGAATGACAAAACGAAAGGGGAACTGAACCTGAGATCGGATAACGCCACCATCGAGCTTAGCAAGAATGCGGAACTGAAAGCGCTTATCGCCAGCCCCGAGCTTAAATTCGACATGTACCAAAAAACGGTAGCGTCTATTGAAGGCGACACGGCCAATGCCCAGCTTAGGATAGACAATAATGCCAAATTTACCGGCAATAAGCTTACCGCAAAAAATATGACGCTTGTTGCCGAAGGCTACACTACATGCACTGTCATGGCAACCGAACTCATAAACATAACAGCGACCGGCAAAGCGGAAGTGCAGCTGTTCGGTACACCAAAAGTGGAAGTAGGAAAATTTGCCGATAGTGCGGTGATATATAAGAAGGAGCAATAAAGCTATCAGTCCGGTCGCGGTTTTCAGCTTGAGATGACCAAAGATGATATCCAACAGACATATCTAAAAAACAAAAGCAGTACACCATTATAGTGTACTGCTTTTTTAATATGTGGTCACTTAAACCTGTCACCGCAACCTGCCTATCGGCAGGCAGGCTGAATACTATTAATGGCTATCTAAAGTAGTAAGATACCTTTCGGCGTCCAGCGCGGCCATACAACCTGAACCTGCAGCTGTAATGGCCTGGCGGTATTCCTTGTCCTGTACGTCACCCGAAGCAAATACCCCCGGCAAGTTGGTCTTTGTTGTTTTGCCCTGGGTAATGAGGTAGCCTGTATCATCCATATCCAATTGTCCTTTGAAGATATCGGTATTCGGCTTGTGGCCAATGGCAATGAACAAACCTGTAATGGCGATCTCGTGCTTTTCACCTGTCTGGTTATTCACGATACGAAGCCCGTCGACTACCTGGTCGCCTATAACTTCGTCTACCTCACTATTATAAAGCACTGTAAGGTTAGCGGTATTTTCAACCCGGTGCTGCATCGCTTTTGATGCCCTCATGAAATCCTTTCGCACCAGCATAGTAACACTTTTACAAATGTTAGAAAGGTAAGTAGCTTCCTCGGCAGCAGTATCCCCTGCACCAACAATGGCAACGTCCTGCCCACGGTAAAAGAACCCGTCGCATACCGCACATGCCGAAACACCACCACCCCTTAGGCGCTGTTCGCTTGGCAGGCCTAGGTATTTTGCAGTTGCACCCGTAGATATGATCACTGTTTGCGCGTGCACTTCCTTATTGCCGTCAATGATAACTTTGTGCCATCCGCCGGCCTCTTTACTGAATTCTACGGCCGTAGCCATGCCTATGCGAACCTGCGTGCCGAAGCGCTCGGCCTGCTGCTGCAGCTGCACCATCATGGTAGGCCCGTCTATCCCTTCCGGATAACCCGGAAAATTATCCACTTCGGTAGTTGTTGTAAGCTGCCCGCCAGGCTCCATGCCCGTATAAAGTACGGGATTCATATCTGCTCTTGCGGCATAGATCGCGGCCGTGTAGCCCGCAGGTCCTGAGCCTATGATAAGGCATTTTATCTTTTCTATTGAATCTGACATAATTATGTTTATGGTGATTTTAATGCTACGCAAATGTAACATTAAATTAAAAGAACTACCACACTTCTTTATTAGTTTTGGTTATCTGAAAATAGATTTGCTGAATAACTCAAGTAATTTTCAAAGTTTGGCCAGCGATCAACAGATGTTATTTATAACTTAAATGTGCTAAAGTTTTATTAAGGCGTTTCCTCACAAATAAATAGATCGCTAATTTTATCATGAAGGTTGTGCTTCACCATTACTAAAACAATATAATCCACTAAAACTAAAAAGCTATGTATATCTCTATTTTCAGGACACTTTACAAAAATGTTACCGACCACAAAAGGATCGAACGCCTGCTAATGCGCAACGGAATTTCTTTTGAAAAAACGAATAACGAAAGCGGCTCACGTTATAAGATCGCTTACGATAACGAAGAAACACTGGAGAACTTCAGGAAAAACCTGAGGATGATCTATCCGCAGATCTGCGTGTAATTATATCTTTCCAATTCCCAACAAAAAAGCCTTTCTCAACCGGAAGGATTTTTTGTTGGAACGTTATTACTCTTTGGCTTTCTTTTCTTCAGCAAGCGCTTCATCCTCACTATCGGGTTCCATTGGCTCCTGCTCGTGTTTCGCTGACTTTTCATATTGCAGGTTAATATAGATAGGAAAGTGATCCGACTTGAAGTTTTCCAGCCTTTTCATTCCGACAAGCTTAAAATCGGCTGATATAAATGCATGGTCCAGCGGAAAACGCAGGAACGGATAGTGCGCGTGAAAAGAATTGAAGAATCCCCTCCCCCGTCTTGGGTCAAGCAGGCCGCTCACTTTAAGGAACAATTCTGTAGTATAGCTCCACGCAACATCATTAAGGTCGCCAATTACGATAACGGGTATAGTGCTTTCCTTAGCAATGTCCGCTATCAGCAACATCTCTTTATCCCTTTCTGTAGAACGTGGATTTTCATTAGGCACCGGCGGTGTGGGATGGACCGCATAAAGCTGTACCTCGCGCCCACTCTTTAATACGATATGAGTATGTATGCTGGGAATATCATTTTCAACCATATATTCCACCGTACTGTTTTTCAATTCCAGTTTCGAATACAGGATCATTCCATAAGTGTTCTCCAATGGGACTTTAATACTGTGCCGGTAAATCTCCGCAAGTCCTGACGTACCCTCATCCCAGGCCTTATCGGTTTCCAGGAGCAAAACAACATCAGGATCCGCTTTTCGCACTACAGCAAGGCAGCCTTTAAAATTACTGTTGTCCTGGTAAACATTGGATATCATTATACATACCTGGTCATCGGGCCTGCTTTCTTTGATCCGCATTACCTGTTTGGAAGAGAATAAAGTGAATGGCCAGATCAACCAGCCCAGATAGACAAGATTAATGCCTGTTAAAGCAATAAAGACCATATATACCCGGGAGCCTTCCTCTTGATAAATGATAAGTAAAGTAAAACACGCTGCCGACAATACAAATTTTTGCAGACGCGGATAATCAAAAACCCTGAACGTCCAATAATCATTTTTTATCAGCGACATGATCGTAAAAAAGAGCAGCAGCGATGCGAGGACAGAGAGAAAGACAGTCATTAAAATAGTTTTGCAGGGTAAATTTAAGATTTTTACGACAAGGATATGTTAGTTAAAATTAAATTTCAGAAAAATAATTTATGAATGATCAATGGAAAATTCAGGTCTTCACGCCCTTTAAGGAAGATGGGAACATTACAACGTGAAAACGTTTATGAAACAAAAAATCCTCCCTGAAAAACCGGAAGGATTTGTCGGTTGCAGTCACGATAACCGTAGGGAGAACCTGCAATCTTCCGCCTTGAAGTGAGACCCTATGACTGGCTACGCTACACCTCAAATAGTATAAAAACAAAAAAGCCGGACATTACTGTCCAGCTTTTGTCGGGGTGGCAGGATTCGAACCTGCGACCTCCTGGTCCCAAACCAGGCGCGATGACCGGGCTACGCTACACCCCGAATAATTACGGTACCGCAATTAGAGGGTGCAAATATACTACTAAAATCGATCTTTCAAAATAGAAAGTGAAAAATTATCTTCGAGGTTGAAAAAATAGTCAATGCCGCCTAACACTAAAAAGCCTTTGCTAACGCAAAGGCTTCTCCTTCATATCATTTGATAGGTTAGTTACTTCTTAGGAACAAACTTCATGACCATATCCATACCCTCTTGTTTTGGCTGGAGCTCAAGTGCATCTTCAGTTAGTTTCAATACGGTAACATCCGATTTTTTACCTTTATCATCAATTGTCGTAAGTGTTTTCCCATCATCGCTCAGCGTCCAGGTACCGTCACTTTTGATCTCCTGCTTACCATTCTTGATGATGTTGGTTACTTTACCATCTGCCTTGAAGTCGAAGATCATATTGCCTTTTATTTTAGACTTGTTCTCTTCAATCGACTTTTTCATTTTCTCCTGCTCTTCTTTCGGCATCTTGGCGATCATTGCAGATGCATCCATATCATCGATCATCCACGCCTTCGCAATAAGGTCTTTTGGTTCAGCTTTAGGAGCTTCTTCTGTTTTAGGCGCTTCAGCAGCAGTTCCTGTACTTTCCGTAGTTTCTGCTTTAGCATCGCCTTCTTTTTTTTCGCCGCAAGATGCCATCATCACGGTCATCGCAAGGGCAAGCATTACATGTTTAAATTTCATAAGATCATTTATTGGTTATGGCTACAAATGAAATAAAAAAAATCATACAAAACACATCAAAGCCAAATATGTTATTCATTGAGAAAACACGGTTGCAGAACTGTCCTAATCCACCCCTATAGTTGTCGGGTTTGCACCGCTATCAGGAACGGTACTTTACGTAATTTTGGTATGCAACAACTAAAAACCATTTGCCATGCAAAAGATAACCCCGTTCATTTGGATCAATGCCAACCTTAAAGAAGCAATAGCCTACTATACCTCCATATTCAAGAATTCCAGGATCATAAGTACACACGAAATGGGAGACGGTTCCTTCATGACAGCGTCGATCGAGCTTGAAGGCCAGCACGTCATGCTCCTCAATGGCGGGCAGTTCGAACCCAACGCTTCCTTTTCACTGTTCGTACGCTGCGAAACACAGCAGGAAGTCGACTATTACTGGGACAGCCTTATAGCTAATGGCGGTACCGAAAGTATGTGTGGCTGGCTAAGGGACAAATATGGCCTGTCATGGCAGATCATCCCGAATGTGCTGATGGACCTGATGTCAGCAGGCAGCGAAGGTTCGCAGCGCGTCATGCAGGCCATGATGCAGATGCACAAGATCGAGATCTTAAAACTGGAAGAAGCCTATAATGCCCAATGATGATGAACAAGCCAAACGACATCAACGAGTACATTGCAGCGTTTCCTCCTGACATCCGGAACATCTTGCAGGGAGTACGCGAAACCATTCAAAAAGCCGCACCCGAAGCGACCGAAAAGATCAGTTATGCACTGCCTACATTTTACCTGCAGGGCAACCTGGTACATTTTGCGGCATTTACCAGCCATCTCGGATTCTACGCGCTGCCATCGGGCAACAAGGAATTTCAGGAAGAGCTTTCAAAGTACAAAACCGGCAAGGGCTCCATACAATTCCCGCTCAATGAACCCATGCCCCATGCATTAATAGAGAAGATCGTAAAATTCAGGGTGGCCGAAAACCTGGAGAAAGCCGCACTTAAAAATAAAAAGTAATTGTTTGGCTTAGAGGTAAACATATCATAACCCTGAAGCAACACAGTGTTAAGATATAAGGGATACTTTTGGGCAAAATCGAAATGTGAAAAAGAGAACATTCCGCAAGCTCGAGATCTTCCTGCACTTCCTCACTTCGGCTATACTGCTGATCAAGGGGTTCGACGAAATTGTAAAACACCTCTACTTTCCCGGGTTGATCCTTGTGGGATTGGGGCTCTTAGTTATTATCATAACCTTTTTTTGGAGGAAGCTCGGCATAAGGCCAAAGCAGGCACGCATCATGTGCTATTACATCGAGGCGCCCGCGCTGTTCATTATTGCCTATATGCTCCACCTCGAGAAAAAGGAAGCGCTGCCGCATATCTTCCTGCTGGCCGGAATGCTGTACCCAATGCTTGGGTTCATTTCCTCCAAAAAATTCAAGCGGATAAACAAGTCTTCGCTAAGCAATATGCGATAGTTTTTGGGCGTGCGGGTTACCAACGCATCTCCCCTGCTGCCGTCGTGCTGTCCGCTATATCTGCCTTCGTTCCTACGGCGGGATATCGCTCCCATCACTCACGCGGACGGTCAAAACAAAGTATCGCTATTCAATAACCATACGTTTTGCAGGGACAATGCACGCTGCCAAAACAGATCCCAATGAAAGTAGTACTGCGATGGTACGGACAAAATGCCAACGGTTCCACGGGACTTCAAATTTTTGCCTCATTATGGCGATATCCGGTTGAGTTGCCGATGCCACGTCAAACCTGTCGAGCATTTCGTTGAGCGGGACATTGCCAAAAGCAGTTACCCCAAAAAGCCCAACGGCATAAATGACCGTTGCAGTGACCAACAGCCAGAACCGCAGCCCTGCCGGCGATGCATACGACAGGTACGCGCACAGCGGCAACAACATCAGCGCCCCGAAGAACGCCGCAAAAAATGCCGGGTTCTGTATCGCACTATTGATATGCTGCATGGCTGAAAGGTATTGGGAGTCAGGCAATTTTGC
Organism: Flavobacterium sp.; assembly: GCF_052437795.1. Classification (GTDB taxonomy): domain Bacteria; phylum Bacteroidota; class Bacteroidia; order Flavobacteriales; family Flavobacteriaceae; genus Flavobacterium. The sequence continues at coordinate 776,904 of NZ_JBQVPA010000002.1, read as the reverse complement.
CAACCCCGGATTTACCGAACACGAATACGAGTAAAAAAGTCCCGCCATTAGTGCCGTGCACAATGCGGCAAGAAATAACGTGATGTTGGCAAAGCTCATTACTTTATTTTTTTGGCAGTTATTTCGCGCCCGTTTTGGTACATAACCGCGCGGTCCACATTTCCGTTATCATCTTTAAAAAATTCCACTTGTGCATCCACTACTTTCAGGAAGAATTTGGTCTCGCTTTCCGGGAACAGTTCAAAACGCTGCTGTCCCGGAAGTTGGGTTTTCAGGCCGTTGTCGTAAGTGATCTGCATCGCATAGCCCGGCGCGAGCTCGTATTCGCCTATGTACGCTTTCATTTTGTCTTCCGGAACTACGGCCTCCTGCCTTTTTACATTTAAAGGTAAACCATAAAGCAGCCTGCGGATGGTATTTGCGGGTATCCTCGTTTCAGTATCATTATTCTGAAGGACAATGATAGTTTTGTCATTATCCATTTCCCTTTCGATATAGGTATAGTATCCCGGCCATCCGCCACTGTGCTGTGCGATCTTCCCGAAGTCCTTGTTGGCCTCGATCATCCATCCAAAGCCGTAATCGGTTTTTTCGCGATTGGGTAAAACCGGGATGCTGAATATCAGCTCACGCGACTTTTTCGAGACCAGCTTGTCGCTATACAGTGCCCGGTCCCATTTCAGCAGATCGCCCGTAGTGGAATTTACCGTGCCGTCGCCTACAATGCCATCCAGCCAAACCACCATATCCGTTTGCGCAAAGTTATCCGGCAATACCTTCTTGCCTGCGAGATCTGTGATGTAGCCGTAAGCATAATTCTTCACTTCTTTCGGGGCATACCTCCGGGTATATACAAAGGTGTTATCCATTTTCAGCGGTATGAAAATGCTCTTCTTCAGGAGATCGGCATAAGTCATCCCCGAAGCTTTTTCGATGATGGATGCCAACAGTGCATATCCTGTATTACTATATTCATACTTTGTCCCCGCCGGAAAAACAGCAGCAGGCTTTTCGGTCGCGAACAGGCTGATGACATCCTTATTTGTGGCAATGTGATTATGGTCCCAATGTTTTTCCATCAGATCCATGTAATCGGGCAGGCCACCGGTATGGTTAAGCAGGTGGCGCACGGTAACATCTTTATAAAAACCCAGCTCAGGGAAAAATTTCGACAGCTTGTCATCATATTTCAGCTTGCCCTTTTCCTCAAGCAGCACGATGCCCATGGCCGTAAACTGCTTGGATACCGATGCCAGTTCAAATATCGAGTTCGCATCAAGTGCCTCCTTCGTTTCCTCATTACGCAGGCCAAAGCTTTTTTGGTACACCACATTACCTTTTTCGGCGATAAGCACATTACCGTTAAACTGTTTTCTGGAATGCATCGCCGTAAATACGCTATCTATCCGGGCGATCTTGTCCTGTGCCACTGCGCTGCCAGTAATGGCAAGGAAAATGACTACTGCTAACTTTTTCATGTTCTTCGTTGTTCGTTATTTACATGAAGACGTTAATATCCTGGAAATGGTTGCATAGGCTTATCGAATCAGCGAGAAATGCGATCTAAACTCTTTATCTGTCCCATTGATCTGGTACTTTACAATGAACCAATAATCGGTAGCGGGCAGCTGTGCACCATTAAATGTGCCATCCCAACCCTCACTGCCCGGCCTCACAATGGCTATTGCTTTGCCATACCTGTCAAATATCGATATTTCGGTCGTGTAGTTATTAAGTCCGGTAATGTTCCAGGTATCACGCTCACCATCGCCATTAGGGCTAAAGAAATGCGGGTAAGTGAGCGCGGTCACAGTTACCTGCCCGCCTCCGCAGCCGTTAATATCCCTTATGAAAACGGTATATACCCCCTGCCCGATGTTATGGAAATGCGGATCTGCCTGCCAGGGGCCGCCATCCAGGCTGTACTCATAATTGCCGGATCCGCCCGTAGTGGTCACAGTGATCGTTTGGCTGTTGCCAAATTGAGGCCCTACTTCGGCAACCACAGCAGGTGCAGATGAAACACCAACTGTAACAGTTGTCTCCGCTACACACCCTGTAGCGGTATTTGTGGCTTTTACGGTATACTCTCCCGGCTCATCAACGGTAAGGCTTCCTGACAGTTCAGGCAACACCTCGGTTCCCTTCTTCCATTCAAATGTATATCCTGCGGAAAGCCCTGTATTAAGATATGCTGTTCCATATTCGCCCGTCGTAAGGTCTTCGCAAATAAAATCATCATCAATATCAAGTTCCGGCCGCCCATTCACCCTGAAGGTTATCGTGGCACTGTTGGCACATTCTGTCGCCGTCGCGGGAACTGAGTAGGAAATAATGGTCAAACCGTCGCTTAAGGCTGTTATTTCGCCTGTAGCGCTTATTGTTGCAACAGATGTGCTGCTGCTAGACCAGGTCCCCCCTGCCACAAGGTTGGCAAGCTGCAAGGTCTCACCCTCGCAAACTTCCACCCCGCCCGTGATCGTACCCGCATCCGCAAATGGGGGAATGTTGTTTATTGTAATGGCCGATGTGACAGATGTACACCCTGTGCTGTTCTTCACCGTTATAGTATAATTGCCCGGCGCAAGGTTCGCAAAATATGTGCCTGTCTGGAAACTGGTACCGTTGATGCTATAGCTCAAACCTGCTCCCAGCGGCGAATCGATGGTCAGTGTACCTGTAAGGTGGTCGCAATCCGGATGGCCGACAGTTGCGGTGGCTATTGCAGGCAATGCCTGTGCCGCATTTATGGTCACGCTTTTGTTGGAGGTACAGCCATCGGCATTTTGCACGGTCAGCACATAACTGCCCGACGGAACATTGGTAAATACCGTACCGGCCTGGAACGCCCCACCGATGCTGTACGTGAACCCTGGCCCTACAGGATAGTCGACCGTAATGGTCCCTGTAGTTACCGCACAAGCGGGCTGTACCACGGTCACCGAAGCCATCGCGGGTATCGTAGGTGACGGGTTAACCGTATACGGCACCGATACCGAAGTACATCCAAATGGTGTTTTAACGGTGATGGTATATGTTCCTGCCGGAACATTAAGGAATGTGGTCGCCGGTTGGAAAGTGGTTCCGTCGATGCTATAATTATACCCCGGACCCAGCGGCGAAGTGATCACCAGGTTGGCCCCTGTCGTACAGTTGGCCGGTGTTACCAGTGCCACTGCCGGAACCGGCGTTATAGGTTGTGGGTTTATGGTAAATGGCATTGTAGCGATACATCCGTTTGCTGCCTTTACATACACGGTATAATTGCCGGCAGAAAGATTGTAGAAATCGTTGCCAACATTATAGTTAACGCCATTGATACTATAGGTAAGGTCGGCGGCAATAGGCGATGTGACAATAATACTGCCCAATGCCGTTGTACAATTGGTCTGGGTAATGCTGAGCACCGGAGCTCCCGGCCCGGCAAGCCCCGGCATTATGGCATAAGGCCCTGAAGATGCCACACATCCACCGGAGCTTTTTACTGTTACGGTATAATTGCCCGCAGGCGGATCGGTAAACACAGGATTCGTTTGAAAGGTTACCCCGTTAAGGCTGTACATAAGTCCGGTGCCAAGTGGCGATGTCACGGTAATAGTGCCCGGATCGCCGCAGTTGGGCTGTACGACCGTTACCGTTGGCGCTACAGGAATGACCGGTGCCGTACTTATAGCTACGGGTACTGTGGTAGAAGTGCATCCCAATGGGTTACGTACAGTAATACTGTAGGCAAACCCTCCCGTTAGCCCGCTGAATACCGTGCCTGCCTGGAAATTCACACCGTCTATACTGTACATATACTGCGGACCAAGCGGTGCGAGGACCGTAAGCGTCCCTGTACTTGTTGTACAGTCGGGATGATCGTCCTCGAGCGTAGCAATTGGCGGCGCAGCGGCGGCGGCACTTATGTTAACAGGATAGAGCTGCGACACGCATCCGGCAGCATTTTTTACATATACAGTGTGATCAGCCGGCACAAGATTGGCAAATTGTGTCGATGCCTGGTACGATGTACCGTTAATGCTGTAGGTATATCCCGTACCGGTTGGCGAATTGACCGTGATGCTTCCCACCGGGGTTTCGCACACCGGCTGCACAACAGTCACATCGGCCACAGCCGGAATAAGGGGTTGTGGATCAATATGTATTGGGTTGGTCGTAGAAATGCATCCCGCAGCGTTTTTCACAGTAATAACATAGTCGGCATTCTCGGCAAGTCCTGCAAAATTCGTCCCTGATTGGAAGTTGGTACCGTCGATACTATAGGTATAGCCATTGCCTACAGGCGTGCTAACGGTGATCGTACCGGTGGCCGTGGTACAGGTTGGCTGGACCGCAGTATATGTTGCTGCCTGTGGCGTTAGCGGCGATGCATTGATAAGAAGGTTTGAGTACATTGAAACGCAATTGGTAGGGCTCTTTACATAGACGGTATACGTACCTGCCGAAACGTTCAGGAATTGTGGAGATATTTGGTAGTTAACGCCATCTATACTGTAGGTAAGCCCGGCGTCCGTTGGCGACGTTACTGTTATCGTCCCGAAAGGGGTTGTACAGTCCGGCTGTTGGGCAGACGGTACTGCGATCGCAGGCATGACCGGTGCGGCATTCATTGCTATCGGTGAGGTTACAGAGGTACACCCTGATGCATTTTGAACCGTTATCGTATAATTTGTTGCTTCATCCAAACCTGTAAATGCGGTACCCGACTGGAATATGGTCCCGTCGATACTGTAAGTATAGCCTGCTCCCACAGGCGCCGTAACCGTTATCAATCCAACTGCTGAGGAGCAATTGGGTTGCACGACATTATAAGTTGCTACAGAAGGTATGGTTGGCACCGTATTGATAACAACATTGCCCAGTTGCGAAACACAACCTCCTGGTGCTTTTACATATACCGTATAATTTCCGCCTGTGAGTGGTGAGAATGCTGTACCCGACTGGTAATTGATACCATCAAGGCTATAAGTATATCCAGGGTCAATAGGAGAATTTACAGTTATACCACCATAAAGCACAGCACAATCAGGCTGTTGGGTCGTTACGACAGGAACTACAGGAACTACAGGGGCAGCATTTATGGCTATCGGGGTAGTCATGGACAGGCATCCGGATGCATTTTGAACGGTTATCACGTAACTTGTATTTCCCGCCAGTCCGTTAAATGCGGTATCTGCCTGGAAAGTCGTACCGTCAATACTATACGTATAACCGGCTCCTACAGGTGCGGTGACCATAAGGCTTCCTACAGCTGATGAGCAATTGGGCTGCGTAACGGTGTATGTAGCAACAGCTGGTGTTGTTACAGCATTATTTACACTATTGCCTCCTGTTGATGAAATGCATCCGCCTACACCTTTTGCGTATACTGTATAAGTACCACCTGCAAGGTTGCTGAATTGCGTACCTGCCTGGTAATTTGTTCCATCAATGCTGTACGTAAGCCCTGCTCCCAAAGGAGAATCGACGGTTATTGAGCCTGAAGGAACTGCGCAGGTTGGCTGTGTGATCGTTACAACAGGAGCATCGGGCGTATCATTTATCGTGATATTTGCCGTACTGCTTCCACCGATAAGGCATACGCTCAGGTCTTCTGTGATCTGGTAGGTTACTGTATATGTACCGGGAGTCGTCGTTACCATGTCGATTTCACCTGTCGAAGGATCAATGGTAAGCCCCGTACCTCCACTATATTGCCCTCCGGCAGAAAAGCCTGCAGTTGTGGTGGGAGTAACATTGCCACCTCCGTTACAAACTGTAGCAGGAAGCGTAAAGCCTGTGACCGGCGGCGTAGCAGTATTCACAGTAACTACGATCGCGTCTACCACGCTCTCGCAACCGTCCGCCGTGGTCTGGCTTACATAATAGGTAGTCGACCCTATTGCCGCGGTAGAAGGTGTTGGCGCCCCGAAATTCCCGTCATCAGGATACCAGTTAAGCGTATGGCCAGGCAGTGCGGTGGCCGTAAGTGGTACAGCCGTTTGCCCCTGGCAATAGGATACGGGGGCAACGACAGGAGGTGCGGGCTCCTGCCCGTTGTAGTTGATGAGCAGCGTACTGGTACAATAGGCTGTCGTCCAATCGAAACGGTAAACACCCTGCGGGCCAAAGTTGCTGATCGTCGTATTATTTCCCGTTGGGTTAGCAATGGTTGGTGTGGACGGGTTATCGGGATGTGCAACCCACATACCGGTGCCCGCCGCCGAAACGTTAGCCGTACCGGTACCACAACCCATGTTTAGCGGGTTGGCCGAAAGGATACCGTTATTGGCCGTGAATGATATCGCGTCAAGGTAGTTACCCACGCTTACACCTCCTACGCTCGAAACCGACTGGAAGATGAAACGTGTTGTGGTTTGCCCTGCAGGCACCGTATAAGTACCTGTATAATATACCCAAGCCGTATTGCCCGTAGTAGCTGTATGTACCGGAGTATATGGACCTCCGGGAGGGCCCGCCAGCAGCTGGCAGGTATCAGTACCCTGGCGTCCGCGGTGGGCAAAGCCGTAATTGAAAACCGTAGGCTGCGGTGTTCCATAGTCCTGGTAAACGCCCGACACAAGGTTGGCATTAAGCTCTATGAACTGAACCCCATCATACGAGGGTACGTTCTCATAATTTGGTACGACCCAAAATTCCATCATTTGGTCCGATGCCGTTGTCCTCCAGCCCTGTACAGCATTGTGGTTTAGAAATACCGGAAAAGTAGTAGGTGCCGGTGGTGGCGGTGACTCAAAGCTATAATTGATCGTCGTTACCAGACAGTTGGTCTGGTTGGAGCTCGATGGAGCGGGCGGCGTTGTAACGCATATAGTAAAACCTGAATTGTTGTTCGGAGAATTGAGATTATAAAATGTCCGCAGCTTATATACTGTGCCTGCCGTAAGCCCTGTTGCTATGATCACGTTATTGCTGCTACAGTACAACTGTGTAAGCGAACCGCAATCGCCCTGATACAGGGTAAGCACGGCAGGTTGTGCAGCAGTGGCAAATCCGGAAAGCGAAATGGTGTGCGCCGTGGACGTTGCCGTAAACTGGTACCACACATCGCCACCGTTCATTACCGAACAGGTATTGGCCTGCGCAGATACTGTTGCCGTTGATAATGAAGCCGTAGTTGTAGATGAGCAGGATTGGCCTGTATTGACAGTCAGCAAAGTTGCCGATGCGCATTCATCATTTACTGGCGGAAGCGCGTTATTGTTGGCAAAACCGTAATAAGAATTAAAATAAAGGAGCAATGAAATGATAAGCAGGGTAATTTTTTTCATAAGCATATTTTTGACCTTTAAAATTATGTTAATTTTATATAAGAAAAAAACATGTTTTTGTTACTTTTTTATGAATGCATTAAATTATTCTAAAACATCTTTACATTTTACAAATAAAAATCCCCTGCCGACCGGCAGGGGACTTACGAAAAAATTGGGGACGGCGCTTAGAAAATTATCTTTTTAGTGACTTTTCCTTTTACTGTATCTATGTTAACAATGAGTATCTGGCTTTCTGCAGCCAATGCTTCGATCACGATCTCGGTGCCAGTTGCTTTTTCATCGTAAAGCAGCCTGCCCCGGATGTCATACACTTCAACACTTGTAATTTCTGCATCGCCTGAACTGATGTTTATCGAATTGCCATTTTTGAACACTATAACATTATTGCCATTCACAGGCATCTCATTTATTCCAAGGACTTCGGCATAAATAATGTCAAACCTTCCCTCAAATGTACCGGCCTCAGTAGTGAACGCGTATGCGCTTTCCTTAATATTATGGATAACTTCCAGCATATTATCCCTAAGGAAAATATCCTGGCCCTGAACGAAAATACCATCTGCATGGTCAAGGGCTATGGCATAAATTCCCGGCTCATTTGCCCTGAACGATAGCGGGACCACATCGGCGCTGTCAAATTCAGGCCTTGCCTGTATCGCTAACTGAATGTCGTCGGCTTTTGTAAAAATGGCAACTTTACCCTGGCTGGTGATCGCCCTTCCATCGTACCCAAAATCGATCCCCATTGTACCTCCCTGCATATAGCCTATTGCTGCCTGTGCGAAATTATTACTGCTGTCGGTAATATTTAACCAAAGGCGCGAGGTCGGCTGTTCCTGCTGCGCTGACCTGAAAAACTGGTTATTGTTCACCCCTCTGCGCATAGTATTATTGAATACCAGGGTTCCGCCTCCTTGTTTTGACTTAACAAGGAATCCCTGCCCCGCGTTGATAACCCATTGCGAAGGATCGCCTGTAAATACTCCCTCACTTGTGTCACCGCCTTCAGCTCCATTTTTTGTATAAGCAAGCTTGGTGATAGTACAGTAGCTTGGATTATCATAATTATTCTTTTTTCTCCAAAAGTAGATCGCTGCCGTGGGGTCAAGCGCGTCAACATTACCATCTATAAAAGCATGGATATTTATAGGGGACGGATATGGATTACCTACCAGTGAGAACCTTCCGCCCTCATGTGATAATGGCGTAGTGACAGTTCCGTTGTTTGGCTTTCCGTTAAAAATACCTTTAAAATATATCGGCGCTGTACCTGCGTTATAACCTGTCGCACTGTTGCCATTGGGCATACGGATGTGATAGCCTTTGGCAAGTTCAAATGATCCGCCTGCCGATATGGCTTGAAACAGATCGGTTAGCGAATTGTAAGTATAAAACCTGTTATTCATGGTCTCCGGCGAAAAATCCAGCAATGTTTGCGTACCGGTCACCGGCGAGCACCACATGGTATAATCCAGCCTGTACAGCAATGAGCTATTGCGCTCAACAACTATATTACCATTGTTCTCAGCATTCGTTTGCTGGATAAGGTTGGCGCGGGACTGCAATTTAAAGCTTCCGCTAACTATATTTATTGCGCCATGCAATGTGACATCCAACCCTGATGGTATCAAAACATTGGCATTATTTTCTACATAAAGACTACAGCCAAAAAGATCGGCAGCCGCAGTATAGTTACCTGTAAAATATATCGTAGTTTCTATGTCCGGCACTCCATTGCTCCACTCAGTACCGTTCCATGTAGTTTTTTTGACGGTCATAACAGCAGGCTGTGAGTACACCGCAGGATAAGAATTGTGCTTTACCACCGCCCTGAACCAGGTGGTCTCATCCAGGCTGCCCATTTCCTCTGACGTTAATATAGCAGTGGTACTGGCGATGGATACCGGATCAGAAAATGAAGCATTACCCGATCTCTCCCATCTTAGAACACTACCCGTGTAACCTGTAAGCGAAATTCCTGAAGGGGCTGTTTTCGCGCAAATAGCCTGACTATGGCCGGCTGCACCTGCAACAGGCGGCGCTTCAACAGTTATCTGGGCCGTAGCTTTTTCCTGTATCCCAAATTTATCAGTAACCGTCACGGTGTAAGCATAAGTTCCCGGTACGGCAGTAGATGGCATTGCTTCGTTATCAGAATCGGTAACACCCTGCCATGTATAAGTATAGGGAGCATTACATCCGGTAACAGCAACATTGAGAGGCATGGGGGCATTCATCTGGCAAGTTCCGCCTCCGGTAAGGTTTAGTCCAAAACCTCCTTTTACCACACCGTAGAGCTCAAGGTTTTGCCCTACAGACACGTTAAGTAAACCGGACATCCTCACAGTGATCCTGTCGGCCGCACCCGGATAAAAGGGTACTGACACCGGCTGCCCCTGATTGAGCAGGCCCAGCAGATCGGCATTTAAAAGTCCGCTAACACTTTGGGTAGCCACTACGCTCCCATTCTTATGGGCAATGAACTGAATGTTGTTCAACAATCCCGCTGTGATCAGTGCCTGGCTAAGTTTTAACTTTACACTATACTTATCTGTTGCCAGCGATGGCCCTTCAAAGTAAAATGACTGCTCTACAGACGATGCTACACCCAACAGCCCCAGACTAAGGCTGGAATGATTTGTAGTGATACCGTCAATGGCATACTGCGGATCGGTAACCCCTGTATCGACAAGGTTAACCAGGCTCGTTCCGCTAAAAGATGTATAATTGCCAATTCCGCAAGCCCCGCTGCCCTGGATGTAGAACGCATCATAAACGTCCATCCACTTTGCAGCGCTTACTGTCGGCACAGTATTGGTGATCCTGATGCGGCTGTAATCTGCCGAGGGAGTGATCACAAGGTAGTAATTGCCAACACTATCCATTGCTACCCTTAACTTGTCGCCGGCATAGCCCGCGGTCTGGCTGTCAAGGACAACATCAGTAGTTGTGTTAGGCCCTTTTTTTGCCTGCACCCTTATCTGCTGGTCGCCTACCAGACCGCCAAGCAGATTAGAAAGCAGGTCGCCCAGCGCACCGCCAATAAGCGCGGCAAACTTGTTGTCCTGCATGGCGATCTTTACATAAGTCGTAGTGTTAGCAGGGATCGTAGCAGGAAAGCGGAGTTCGAGGTAACGGCTGTTCGCCAATGGTTCGGAAGTGATCCTTGCTTTGGTGGACAAATTTCCGTCACTGGCCTTTGTGGAGATATCCACACCGGAATACACGGGGTCAACAACAGGCACGTTTGTTGCATAATTCTTTGACTGTGCGCTCATATTGTAAGAAAAACATAAAAAAGCGCTAAAAAACAGGGTAATCTTTTTCATTAATTCAATGTTTATAAAAATTTCGGGACGCGAATTAACATTGCATTAACAACTGTTTGAAGTTAATTAACGAAATAATCGATGACCGAATTCAATAAATCGATGAATTACATAATTTTAAGATTTAACCATTCGTTCAATATCAGTAAGTTGTAAAAAAAAACTTTATAATAAAAAATCATGCTTTAAATAATTATAATCAGAAAATAATTAAACAAAAAAATCCCTTATTGCTATAGCAATAAGGGATCCTTACAAATTATTTTAAACTATTGCCTAGTAAACGATCTTCTTGCTTACCTCACCTTTGTGAGTAGATACATTTACGATCAGCACCTGTTTTTCTGCCTGAAGTCCGCTGATAGCTGTCTCAGTAGCATTTATATTGTTGCCACTGTATAGCAGCCTGCCTCTCATGTCATATACAGAGATCGCAGTGATCTCCTCACTTCCGGAGTTGATCTTTATTGAGCTGCCTTCTTTATAAATAATTACGCTATTGGCACTCCATACCGGGTTCTCGTTGCTAAGAGCGTCTGCATACACAACATCGAACCTGCCTGATATAACACCTGCCTCTAAAGCGAACTCATACGCTCCCTGCTTAAGGTCATGCGTTACACCCAGCACATTATCCCTAAGGAAGATGTCCTGATCTGCTGCAAATACACCATCCATATGGTCAAGCGATATTGTATAAGTACCTGCTGTTTCAACTTTGAGCCCCATCTGCACTTCATCGGAAGCATCGAAAGAAGCCCTTGCCTGGATACCAAGTTTTTCTTCACCCATATAAGAATAGATCACGGTGTTGTCGCTCATGAAAGCCCTTCCGTCCCATCCGTAGTCTGCTCCAAGGGTAGTAACATCGGTATAACCGATCACAGCCTGAGAGAACTGGCCCTGCGTGCCTTTCAGGTTAAGCCATAGCCTCGATGCTGTAGCAGTTTCGTCCTGGGCATTCCTGAATTGCTGATTGTTGTTAACCGCCCTGCGCATAGTATTATTGAAATGGATAGTATTTCCTGTAGCCTGTACGATAAAGCCCTGTCCCGGGTTGATCACCCAAGAGCTGGCAAGGCCTGTAAAGGCACCCATGCTGCTATCACCCCAAATTCCGTTATCAGAGTTCGCCGAGTAGGCAAGCTTCGTTAATTTAGCATAACTTCCAGATTCAGAGTTATTCCTTTTCCTCCAGAAGAATAGTGTAGACAGGCCGTCTATAGACCCCACGTTACCGTCATAGAACGCATGAACGTTGATCGGTGACGGGTAAGGGTTACCCACAGCATTAAAGCCTGTGCTTCCGCCAGTACCTGCCGGGATGACCGATACGTTCACATCACCGTTATTAAGTGTACCTATGAAGTTACCTTCCCAACGCGTACCGGTTGGTTGCGGCTGGCCTTCAGCCGGGGCAACATAATCCAGCATGTTGTTAGGTGTACGGATAAGATATCCTACCCCTTCGGCAAACTGGATGGTACCATTGCTGGTAGTAGTGTTGGTATATGTATTTGTAGTAGGCGCGTAGGTATAGAAACGGTTCGCAAGCGTTTCCGGAGAGAAGCCTATAAGCGTTTCACCTGTTACCGGCGCTGACCACATGGCATAATCCAGCCTGAACATTGGTGCGCTATTTTTATATACCTGGGCATTACCCGTGTTGTTCACATCATTTACCTGGATAAGGTTGGCATTGTGCTCGATAACGATCTTAGGGCCAACGATAACTTTTTCACCAACTGCTCCTCCATACGTTTGCTCTTCGCCAGCAGCAATAACATGGGTCGAATTCGTCATTGACACATCATTTGTAACGGTAACATTGTCACCTTCTGCAATTGTGAATGTGCCGGAGTTGATCACGAGTTGGCCAGCGGTTAGTTCGCCATCAGTTGCAGTGTTGTAGTTGAATTCAATAATAGCCTTATCAACAGATGTTGGTGGCGTAGATAGTGACCAGCCTGTAGATGTCCAAACGTTTTCTTTAAGCGTGGTCGTATTCTTAACAGTAGAGCTTGGAGATGTCGTGTTAACCCCAACAGCTCTTACCCTAAAATAATAGGTTGTATTAGGAGTCAAACCTACTACCTGCTGAGAAGTACCATTAACTGTAAGGTTGTTATAGCCTGTAACAAAAATCGGGGTATTACCTCCATAAGTGTGGGTACCAAGATCTGTAAAGTAATCCTGTGGTTGCTGAGTCCAGTCATTCGCGTTGTAGGTCGTTGAAGGTGCAACTATAGAAGGCTTCCTGATCAGGGTAACGTTTGCCCCAAAGTCTGCCGAACTGTTTACTGTACCAACTACGTCAATCTGCACACCGTTGTGGTATAAAGCCACCGGATCATTACCTGTAAATGTTGGAAAATTTCCGTTTATAGCCTGATCGGTCTGGGCAAGAATGGTAGAGCTGGCGCTTGCATTACTGACAACATAAACGTCACCATTAGCAAGCGTACCTGATAATGTCACTTCATCTACAAAATTGCCACTACCATTGAACTGCCTTTTAAGTGAATAAGCCGAAAGGTTCACAGCAGCACCTGTACCGTTATAAATTTCGATCGACCTGTTGTTGCTTGATCCTTCAATATATTCGGATATGATAAGATCCGGGATAAGGATAACCGATCCAAATGTAGCCGAAGTACTCACATCAAGCTTGTAGCTTTGCGCACCTGTTACCGCATCCCAGCTTGCAAGGAAGCTTCGATAACTTACTTCAGTTGCATCGTGCAGTGCAGGAGCCGGCATTGATAAAGTTGTAAATGTTTCCTGAGCACCATAAGAAGTTCCGTTACCATTTATCGCAAAAGCACGAACATAGTACTGTTTGTTATCCTGAAGCCCTGTAACGGTAGTATTAAATGATCCCGTACCCGAACCAATATCTACACGGGTTACTCCTGTACCATTTATTGCCGGATTAGCCGTAAGGCTATATACCACACCTCTTGACGTAACAGCCGAACCCGCATCACTCGTAACATTACCGCCAACGGATGCTGTTGTAGCAGCAGGCGAGGCAACAGCAGCAGTAGTAACGGTAGGATAAATATTATCCATTATGGTGATCGTATAATCTTCGGTCTCACCGTAGCCGTAGTTAGCGCATGGATCAAGGGTAATAAGATTGCCATTTTGATTAACAGCTTCCCGTACACGTACCCTATGCTCACCGATCGTTGCATCAGCAGGAACAGGGATTGACAAATATATAGTTCCGTTAGCAGAAACAAGCGAGGTGCCTGCAAACCTTTCCGAAGCTGCAAAAGTCCCGTCATTATTAAAGTCGATCCAAACAGCAATATTACCAGAATAATTTCCATTAGTAACCTGGGCTTCATAAGTAAGCCCCCTGAAGAGCGTTGTAGTAAATGAAGTTGTTGGATAGTTTATGTAGCTTTGGGAATTGCCATTACAATTAGAATCAATATTGCTAATGCCATTTAACACAAATCCATCTACTCCATCTCCAAAATCACCACATCCGTTAGTTATTGTTGGAGTACAATACACAAGGGCAGGAACAGCCGAAGCAATTACACCCGAACTCCATGAGCTACCCCTGCGGGTAAACACTTTGAAGTGAAAAGTCGTGCCATTTGTAAGGCCGGTCACTGTAACTGATGTACCTGTACCTTTATAAACTACATATTCGCCGGCCGCGATAGCCGTACCCGAACCAAAGGCAGCGGCAGCCGTATAAGCTGTACCGTCACCTGATGGTGTAGCAGTTACAGCCGATGAAGCTTTTGCAACTACGATAACCTCATCAGAGCATGAACCGTTCGACCAGCTCAACGCAACCTGAGTGTTGCCGGCAGTTGGATTAAATGATGTTGCATTTACAGGTGTGGTACACTGTGTAGTAAAACTTACCGATGATCCGTACACTGTACCGCCGTCATTGGTCGCATAGGCACGTACATAATATAAAGTTGAACCCGTAAGTCCCGAAACACTTTCCGAAAACGTACCTGTCCCTGATCCTGACGGAACCTGTGTAACTCCGTTACCACCAATAACCGGGTTATTCGATGTGCCATATACGATACCACGGGCAGAAACAGCCGTACAGCCTTGCACGGTAACATTACCTGCCATGGTAGCCGTCGTACCTGTGAATACAGTTACTGCAGTTGTACTTACTGTTGGGGTCGTGTTCACTCCCGTAGCGCTGGTGGCAACATTTATAGTAGTAGCCCCTCCTCCCGCAACCGGAATGTTACTACTGTAACCCGTTGCTGTGGTAGGTGTAAATTTCACGAATACATCTGTAATTATAGTTCCCTGCGCATCAGCGTTCAACGTTAGGGATGAAGCATAGCTGCCGCCGCTCGTTGTGGAAAATGTAAATCCGGCAAGCGGGCCTACGGTTACTGCAGCGGTCGTAAGATTCTCGCCAAGAAGTTGGAAACTATTGGTAACCGATTGATTAAGGCATACCGAACCAAAGGCTGCCAGTGTAGTACCAGATAGCGTCGGCGCTGTATTAGCTAAAGTCGTTCCTGCCGCAAGTGAGCTAAATGCGGTTTCAACCTGCGTAGTTGCATTGTTACGGGCTTTTGCCTGGAAGCTGTAAGAAGTATTGGCAGAAAGGCCGGTTACAGTTTTCGTACCCCATTGTGCAGCAGTTTGCCACACAGCCGACGCTCCAAGACTTCCACCGCTTTGCACGTATTGTCCACCGTTTTCGCGAATAGCATATTGAGTGGCCGCCGGGTTATTGTTTTGCGTTACCGCATCAATAGTTATATTAAGGGAGTTAACGGTTGCACCATCAACTGCCGGTGCCGCAGGAGCATTTGCCAATGTTACAAAAGTAGCATTGGAACCATCTACAGAACCTCCTTTTGCCCTGAAATTATAAGTCGTATTCGGCGTAAGGCTATTTATAGCGCCCGAAAATGCTGTGTTTGATGAACCTGTAGCCGTCGTAGGACTTACACTTGCAGGAGCTGTCCCGTATGATGTGGTAAGGCCATATTCAAAGTTAAGGCTGATCGCCCCCAAGCCATTGGCGTTAGCAGTACCGTTTAAGGTAGCACCGGTAGCTGTAATGTCGCTTGCTGCGTTTGTAGCAACTGTAGGAGCAGATGGGGCTTGAAGTGTAGCAGTTACACTAACATCATCCAATGCAAGCAACGCATCAGTACCTGACGCATTGGTATCTCTCCATCTTATCCATACAGAACCGTTATTCGTAATAGTTAAAGATGCTATAGAACCTGAGAAAGCAGCTTTGTTCCCCGTAGCATTACCATCTATTCCTGGAGTAAGTGATGTATTTGCATTTGAAGGCTCGACAAGATCAAGTCCACTCACGGCTGTCCATGTCCCGTTATCTAAACTTGTAGCGTTAACACTGTATTCAAACAAAACTCTTTCAACACTACTATCATCGCCATTCCTATATTTTTCAACATTTCCTGAAATAGCAAAAGATGTAACAGTACTTCCGGTAGTGTTTTTTAATTCCACTCCGATCGAGTGAGTTCCACTTCCAGAAGCGATCGCACCTACAGCTCTATCTGTTGCTCCTGATGTTGAAGCACAATTATAAACTCCATGCGATAAACTACCAATATTTGCTTGACCACCGTATACAGTTCCTGTAAGAGACTGGCTCGAAGAACCATTACTTCTGTACCAGTTTTGACCAATAGTAGCAGTATTAATGCTACCAGTGGCAGTCGTGCCAGTAGGCAAACCATTAAAGTTCTGAGTTTGGGTCAGCGCACCAGAGGTAAATGTCATCTGCCCCCACGAGTTCATCCCCGTGACCATGGCTGCAATGAGCAGCACCTTCGCTAAATTTAACTGTAAAAGTTTTCGCATAAATAGCAATTATTAAATTTTAAGTTTTTTTGTGGGTATTTTAAGGAGCAAAGTTATATTATTTTTTCGACGAACAACACTTTTTAACGCTGAAATGCACTTAGTTAATGATTTAGTTACATTAAACTCAATGAAATAGCAGGATTTTACTCCTAATTTGAGTATTTGTTAAGTAAGTGTTAAAATAACATTACATTTTATGAAAATAAAAAACCCTTCCCTCCTTTCGTTGGGAAGGGAAGCCATTAAACCACACCTTACCTTAATTTAAATGGCTTTTTATCTTTGGGGACATCAAACCTTGCCCTGGTATATACGATGACTTTTCCTATATGGTTTTCAATAAAAGATCCCTTACCAAATAATTGATAAGGGATCCTGTAGGAGTTGTAGAATTTCTATACTAATGAACAATTTTTTTAGTTACTGTACCTTTTGGCGTTTTAACCTGCACCAGTACCATTTGTTGTTGTGGCTGTAGCAGGTCTATAACTTTTCTCACTGTATCAATATCACTTTGGGTGTACAGCTGCCTGCCATGCATATCATATACCGATACCCCCTCTATAATTGTGTTTCCAGAATTTATCGTGATCGAACCGCCTTCTTTGTAAACCATAATACTGTTGGCATCCCATGCTATATTTTCTGTACCAAGGGCTTCAGCATATACAATATCGAACCTCCCTGCGATCTCGCCACCCTCTGTGGTAAAGCTGTAACTGCCCTGGCCAAGATCATGCGTAAGCCCCAAAACATTATCCCTAAGGTAAATATCCTGCCCCTGGGCAAACACCCCGGTAACGTGGTCCAGCGCTATGGTATAAGTCCCCGCATTGGTAACTTTATATCCTAATGCCACAACATCCGATGCTTCGAACAACGGCCTCGCCTGTATGCCCAGCTTTGTTTCGCCGGCAAAGGTGTGCACCGACATATCTCCGTCGGTAAGCGCCCGGCCATCGCGGCCGTAATCAAGGCCCGGCGTACCGCTGCTGCTGTAGGACAGCATGGTTTGATGAAATTCGCCCGAAGCATTTCCCATGTTCAGCCAAAGGCGCGATGCCGGTATGCCCGTATCCTGTGCCGACCTGAACTGCGGTGTTGGCGCTCCTGCCACACGCATACTGTTATTGAACACAATATCATTTCCGTTAGAATATACGATAAAGGCCTGTGCAGCACCAAGTGCCCATTCACTGCTATTATCGGGATCATTGTACAGCCCTCCGCTGGCATCGCCATAGGCTATGTCGTCGCCATTGGCATTTTCTATCACCTGCCCGTTAGCCGTATATCCTTCAAGCGTAAGCGATGCATACGATGAATAGCCGGAGCCGTTCTTCTTCCTCCAGAAGAAAAGCGCCGCGTCGTTAGCAAGGTTCAGCGCGTTGGCTGCATAGAAAGCCTCGATATTTATTGCCGAAGGGTAAGGGTTGCCCACAGCGTTAAAACCTACTGAAGCATCTACGGTTACATTTCCGTTATTTGGCGTACCTGTGAATACCCCCGCCCAGGGTGTCCCGATGAAATTGGTCGCGGCATCATAATCCTGATGGTTATTGGCCATACGTATAAGATAGCCTACACCTTCGGTAAAAGGCACATTGCCATTATTAAGGCCCGATGCCGTATAGGTATTGTTAGCGGTATTATACTTGTAAAAGCGGTTAGGCAATGTTTCGGGTGAAAACCCTATTAGTGTTTCGCCTGCCACCGGAGATGACCACAATGCGTAGTCCAGCCTGAACATGGGAGCACTGAGTTTTTCTACCTGTATATTACCGGTGTTGTTCACATCATTTACCTGTATAAGGTTGGCACGGTCCCGGACAGTTACCGTTGCATCCTCATCTACATTTATAGAATTCGTTACCACAATGCTGCTGCCCTCTTCTATTGTTAACGATGCATCCTCTCCTATTGTAAGGTCAAGGGCGTATGCGGTCATCCCATTGTCTATGACAGGCTGGTTCGTCGCGGCTACAATAACAACATGCTGTGTTGCCGTAGGCACAACCCCGCATGACCAGTTGACGGCATTATTCCAATCCTGTGAGGCTCCGGTCCAGATGTTACTGTTAATTATAATGGCCGCCGATGATGCATATTCCTGGCCGCAAACACCGCTTTTCACCACTGCCCTGTAGTAAGTGGTCTGGCTAACGTCCGAAAAGTTCAAATTTGTGGCTGTGTTGGCGATATCGGTCACGCCGGCGCTAAAGTCGTTCACATGAGAAGACTGCCACTTGACAACAGACCCCGTGTGCCCGGAAAGTACAAGCGTACCACTGTTATCAGTATCGCAAAATACGGCTCCGCCTGAGACCGTACCCCCAACAGTTGCCGGAACGACCGTTATGGTCACTGCCGATGAATTGGCCGGAGCACAAACCCCGCTTGTTACAACTGCCCTCAAATAAACTGTAGAAGTAAGCGCGCCTATTGATGCTCCTGTTAGTGTCGTGGTTGTATTGGCAATGTCCGTTACACCCGATGTAAAGTCGGACGAGGTGGAACGCTGCCATTTGGTCACATTTCCGGTATGGCCACTAAGTGTAAGTCCGGTTGGCGTGCCGCCGCTGCACACAGATTGTGTACCTGACACCGTTCCGCCCGCAGAATTGGCATTCACAGTAAAGTAAGCCTTATAGTTGCCGCCTCCGTTACTGGCGTATATCGTTCCTCCGCTACAGGTCACCGAAGCATCAGAATATACTTCAAGGGTATAGTTGCCTGCTGAAAGTCCGGAAAGTAAATTTACATTGTAGCTTACATTCGCCCATTTTTGATCAGCCCCTCCACAACCATTATTATTACCGCTGTTATAGTTAAGGCTGTTAGAAACAAAGCTGCCTCCCGATGTACCATTAAGGTAGACCCTGTAATACAGCCTTGTGCCGGTAAGGTCACATCCTCCGCATTTATACACATTATTTTCACCACCTTTAAATATGAGCCCGTTCGCGGATCCCTGGCAAAAAGTACCAATGTTAGTATTGTGAAAATCGTAATTGCTTGTATTGCCGTTAAGGTCATAATATAGATCGCCCGTACCATTAACATTCAAAACAATAAATGTGTTATTGAACCCCGCACTCTGTGCGAGAACAATTGTTGAGAACAGGCAGGACAGGAAGAGTAAAGTTTTTTTCATAATACTGAAAATTAACACGTTGACATATTTCATCAACAAAATTACCATCTATTTTATAAATAACTACAGTATGTTAAATTTCAAATTTGACTACAACGTTTTCGTGTTAATAAGTTTTAATTTACAATGCAAAAGCAGCGGTATTAATAATTAAATACTAAAATTTTATGGATGTATTTATGAATTACCAAATAAGGTGTTTGCGATCTTCAGTTAAACCATAAATAAAAAAACCTCCTCCCTTTTGACAAGGGAGGAGGCTGCCAACATTACGTTGGGCTATTGGGGGTTTATTATAGGCTTAGAAGATGATCCTCTTAGTTACCCGTCCTTTATCAGTGTTTATCTGTATGATAAGCACCTGCTGATCCGAATGAAGGTTACTGATCACAGTTTCGGTGGCGTTAATACCGTCCTTACTGTAAAGTTCCCTGCCACGCATATCGTAAATGGTAACATCGGCCATGTTAAGCAGTCCTGCATTAATGTTGATCGAGGTACCTTGTTTGTACACTATCACATTATTAGGATCAAGCATCGGATTATCCGTTCCAAGCGCTTCGGCGTACACAATTTCAAACCTTGCGGTGTTTATTCCGGCTTCAGTTTCAAATGTATAGCTTCCTGCCTTCAGGTCGTGGGTAATTCCTCCAAGCAGGTTATCTTTAAGATAAATGTCCTGATCCTGGGAGAATATCCCGTCCATGTGATCCAGCGATATGGTATAAGTACCGGCCGCAACTGCATTGTAACCCATCGGAACTACATCGGCAGGGTTAAATGCATCCCTTGCCTGGATGCCCAGCTTCTCATCGCCTGCCAGCGAGAATAGCGAAGCGTTCCCGTCGTTCACAAAGGCACGTCCGTCCCATCCGTAATCGATGTTCATTGTTGTCATGTTGCTGTAACCTACGGCAGCCTGGGCAAACTGGCCCTGAGTACCTTTTATGTTAAGCCACATCCTCGAGATGCTTGCCTGGTCTTCATCCTGTGCGGTCCTGAAGAACTGCTGGTTATTAATATTGGTACGCATTGTGTTATCAAAGTGAACAGAGCCACCCTGAAGGACTTTTACAATGAAGCCCTGGCCCGGATTAACGACCCATGTCGCAGGATTTCCAACAAATGCATCTGATCCGGTGTCTCCCCAATCATTGCCGCTATTCGCAGTATAAGCAAACTTGGTCACACGTGCGTAGCTTCCTGTTCCTGAGTCATTTTTCTTTCTCCAGAAGTAAAGGGCCGACGCGTCATCTATCAAACCTTCGTTACCGTCATAGAACGCATGGATATTTATCGGCGAAGGATATGGGTTACCCACCGCGTTAAATCCGTTAAAGTTATTCGTTACCGGTACGTTGATGTTACCGCTTCTTGGCTTACCGATAAATTCACCCTGATAGTTTTGACCACTCGGTTCCGGTGCACCTTGTGCAGGAGCAACATAATCAAGGAAGTTATTCGGGGTACGTATCAGGTAACCTACACCTTCGCCCATTTCGGTGGTAGCAGGGTTCGAAATACCCGCCTGCAATACCGGTTGGTAAGTATCGTTCGCTTCTTTATACGTATAGAAACGGTTATCCATGGTCTCAGGAGAGAAGGTTTTAAGCATTTGGTCCTCTACCGGCGATGACCATATGGTATAGTCGAGCCTGAATAGTGGAGAGCTTAGCCTCTTCACTGTGATCTCACCCTGGTTAGGGTTAGTGGTAACGTTCTCACCCTGTAGCAGGTGTGCGTAGTTGTCAAGCACCAGGCTTCCGTCTTCCTCAACAATAACCGCATTGGTTATGTTAAGTGCATTTCCGCCATGTACTATCATTGTAGCATCTGCTTCTACTGTAAGGCTGTTACCAACCACTACTATGTTATCGTCCAGATCACCTTCGGTACCGATCACCGGCATTATGCTTGCCAGTGAAGAGATCACAATATTATCCTGTGCTGTAGGTACCTGTCCTCCACACCAGTTAGCAGGGTTGTTCCAGTCATTACTAACTGTTCCTGTCCATGATTTTGGCTTCACGGTAACTACCGACTGGCTGGTCGATGAACATCCGTTGCCATTGTTAACCGTTGCGCTGTACGTAGTTGTCACCGCCGGTTTGGCATAGACGGTAGACCTTAGAGTTCCTGTATAAGGTATCGTAGCAGCTGCATCGTTATACAACCCTGTAACAGGAGACCATGTTGGCGTTGGGTTTGAGAACACGAACGTCATGTTAGGCCTTGATGCGCTCACAGCTACCTGTCCATCGATCGCAGCGTCCATTTCTGGTATGCCACCGGTAACATCATCCTTCATCCTGTGGTAGGTCGAGTTGAATGTTGTTGTAGAGTAACGTACGTTGGTACCCGATTCCCAATCCACAGTAGGATTATTATGTACGGTCTCAACAATAACGTTCGATGATCCATCCCAAATAAATGGCGTGGCCAGCGTAAAGGTTACTAATCCTGTCGTTGAAGGCGTAAATACAGCCGGTCCATATACTGTTGAAGTACCCGTAACAAAACCTGTCATCGCACTTACAGATGTAGACCCCATTCTTATGGTAAAGTTAGTCAATACTGCATCTGCGTTGGTATTAACAGCATCGAGATAGAATGTTACCGCAGTGATGCTGCTTCCTGCTATCAGGTTTTGAGCAGTAAGTTCGTTTGCCCTGAACAACATCTGCGCCTTTTGGCCTTCGTAATACCTGCTAAGCGGGTTAGGCATAGAGGTAGTAGTATTAGTTGTTGCCGAAGTACTTGTACCGAACACGCCTGTACCTCCCGCAGATGATCCCGAGCCTGATGTAAGCATCCTGATCTCGCCACTGCATATATCTGTGGTAGCAGGGGTTACAGGGTAAACAGGGTTCGATTTCACTGTTACGGTAAACGTTGTGCTCCTTGCACACATTCCTGCCGACTGTGAGGCTGCAATGGTATATACGGTATTCACAGTAGGTGTAAATGTATATCCTGATGCAGCGTTGCCCGAATATGCCGCACCTGCAGGTACCGAAGTAACTACGAACGTATCATATTGCGAACCTCCTGCGGTCAGTGTAACTAAACTTGTAGCATTGCCCGCGCAAATAGTTGCCGACGAACTGCTAAGTGTCAATGCAGCCGGTGCATTTAGGGTAAATGTACCACTTGTGGCAGTCCCGCCCGGAGTAGTTACAGCTACTGTGCCGTTCGTACCGGCACTAACTGTTGCGTTCATTTGGGTTCCGCCGCCAATGATGCTTTGCACTGGTACAGATACTCCACCGATCGTTAATGTACCTCCCGTAAGGTTAGTACCATTTATGGTTATCATTGTCGTATCGGCACAGCTAGAACCTTGTGTAAATCCGCTGATCGCAGGTGCAGCCGGCAATGCTATGGAAACCATATAATCTACGGTGGTACCCCTTGCGGCCGAAGCACATACAGATGATGCCGTGATGGTGGTAGAGCGTATGTTGCGCACCCTCATCCTCCTGTTTCCTGCTGAAGCATTCGAAGGTATGTTCATCGTAATGGTACCTGTACTGTTCGATGCGATGGCAGCCGTACCAAGGAACTCACTTGTATCATCAAAGTCACCATCGTTATTAAAGTCCATCCAGATACCTACATTCTGCGGATTTCCTCCACCCACAGTAATGCTCGCAGTATAGGATGCCGCCAAAACGAATGTTCCTGTGTTTGGAGCGCCTGTAAGCATTTTATAATTGTTGGTGCCAAATCCTGTATCGCCCGGAGCTGAGTTGAAGTCAGTTCCTGCAACGCTAACAGCTGTCATGTGGTCACCACTTGTAGTAGCATTTGTAAATGTTCCTACGCAGTAATCTGTTACGGTTAGGCTTGCCCCGGAAGATGCAACGCTGCATCCTGCCGAAGTTACTACTGCCCTGTACCAGTAACCGCTTCCTGTCGCCATAGTGCTTCCGGCATTTACGGTAAGGGTCGCAGTTTGAGCGCCGCTGTAGGTAGCTCCTGTCGGAGTACTGTCGGACACATTCGCATAAGTGCCACCCGCAGTTGTCGAGAACTGCCATTGGTAGGTTGGCGATGGTGCTGATGTTGCTACTGTAAATGCTGTGGCGTTATTTTTAACAACCGTCTTATTAGTTGGCGCTGCGGTAATTGCAGGCGCATTGATGCTCAATGTCGCGAAAGATGAAGTAGCCGCTGAACATGGAGCAGTACCTGATACTACAACACGATAGTAATAAGTCGCCACCGGTGTAGATGCTGTAGTGGTAACAGCTAATGTCGCTGATGTCGCACCCGAATAAGTTACACCTGCAGGAGCAGCATTGGCAACGTTAGTGTATGTACCACCAGATGTTGTAGCATACTGCCATTGGTAAGTCAGGCCTGTACCGCCCGCAGCAACTGTAAAGTTAACTGCAGAACCCGAAGAACATACGGTCTGGTTCTCAGGCTGCTGGCCTATTGCCGGTGCGCTGTTCACTGTAAGTGTCGCTTCATTCGACGTAGCGTTCGCGCCACCGTCCTGTACAAAAGCCCTGTACCTCCAAGTAGTGTTGGCAGCAGTAAGGCCAGACAGTGACAATGTGTTCGTGTCCGCACCGCTGTAGGTAACGCCTCCAACTGTTCCGTTCGCAAGGGCTGTCCATGCCGATCCTGTATTTTGCTGCCATTCGAAGGTAAGGTTACTACCTGTTGTCGCAACAGCAAAGCTTGCTGTGCCGGCTCCACTATCACAAATAGTTACGCTTGCCGGATGTGATGTGATCCCGATATCGCTGATAGAAAGCGTAGCACCTGTAGATGTAGCCGATGTACATGGTGAAGCACCGCTTACAACCGCCCTGTATATGTAGCCATTAAGGCCATTGGCATTGTCAATGAGCAGGGTAGCTGTTGTTGCGCCGTCATAAACACCACCGTTAGTCACGTTAGTGTACAGACCACCGCCGTTAGACGATACCTGCCACTGATAAGTAAGGCCGGTACCTGTAGCGATCACGCCAAATGCTGCCGCACTGCCCGGGGTTACTGTTTCCGAAACCGGATTGACAGTTATGTTAACCGGAGTATTGAAAGTAACAGTTGTTGTTTTAGTACTGGTACACCCGTTAGCCGATTTGCTATAAGTGATCGTTACTGTCCCTGCCGCCACCGGCGTAACAAGTCCTGAACTGTTTACAGTAGCTATGCCTGTATTTGAGCTTGACCATGTTCCACCGGTAGTTGCATTGCCCAGCTGAACGGTATCAGGCATACATGCCGAAACTCCTCCACCTGTTATATCTGCAACTACAGGATAAGCATACACGTTAAATGATGCCGTACTGGTTCCGGTACCTATAGGTGTGGTAACAGATACTGTACCTGTTGTAGCTCCCGCAGGGACTGTAGTTGTAATAGATGTAGCACTGTTAACCGTAAATACCGGCTGGTTCGTACCGTTAAATGATACGGCAGTTGCTCCCGTAAAGTAGGTACCCGTAAGGGTTACCGACGTGCCCGCATTTTCACATGCACCGGCAATGCTAAAGCTTGTTACCTTAGGAGGCGAAGGAAGTACCGTAAAGGTATAGTCTTCGGCTTCTCCTGAAGAAATATTTCCGCAGGCATTAGGATTTTGATTATTAAAGTCCGACCTGATCCTCATCCTGTGATTTCCTACAATGGCGTTTACCGGAACACTGATACTTCCTGCCGATGAGGTCACCCATGTTGATCCTGATGCATACACTTTTTCTGATGCTGCGAAAACAAAGTCGTCATTCCAGTCCACCCAGATATTAAAGCCTGAGCCTCCTGTATTGGTCGCGGTAAAGTTTACCGAGTTACCTTCAGACTGGCTCACAGCCATCGCACTGTAGTTAGCATACCCGCCCGTAGAGAATGTGGTTCCCGTATTGGTGATGTTAGCAGTTCCTCCGGTTGTACTGAAGCTACTGATGTAGTATGTACTTAGTGTAGATGATGCAACACAATATCCATGCAGATATGCGCTTGTTGCCCAGTCGCTATATCCATTGCTACCGCAGTTACTCCTTACATGCAGGTAATACTGGGTATCAACGGTAAGGCCTCCCTGCCCTGTTACAGATGTTCCGGCTGTTGCCGTTCCGCTTGCAGGCGGAGTTGCAGATGTTGTTACCGCATATTCATATCCCGAAGGTACCGGGGCAGTTGCAGGCGCAGACCATGACAGGTTTGCCGTAGTGGCAGTTGCCGGAGTTCCCGATAGGTTGCCCGGTGCATAGCATGTAGGCGTTGGCACTACCCTAAGCACATAATCTTCTGCCTCTCCATAAGTAATGTATCCACAGGCATCCTGCTCACCAACATAATAAGAGGCCCTTACGCGCATCCTGTGGTCGCCCATAGCCGCGGCTGCAGGCACTACAAAACTTCCCGAAGGCGTGTTTGTAGATGAAGATGCAGTATACATTTTCTCATCAGATGAGAATACCATATCATTATTCCAGTCAACCCAAATATTTAAGTACATAGTACTGGTTGAAGATATTTGTGAAGCAAAATTCACGGTTCCGCTCTGCATCTGGCTTACTACCATGGTAGGGAAATATCCGTAACCAAGGTTTGAGAGCCCTGCGCTAGGGTTAGAGATGTTAAGCACGCCTCCTGTAGTACTGAATGAGTTAATTGAGTAACCTGTGTAGTCTACATACGCGTTGCAATATCCATGATAGAATGGTAAAGTGATCCATTCGCCATAGCCATCTGTTCCGCAATTTGCCCTTACATGCAGGTAATATATAGCTTCCATAGCCATGCCCGTGTATCCTGATACAGAGGTAGCCGTTGTAGCAGTACCACTTGCAGGAGGGGTAGATGACGAGGTCACAGCATACACATACCCTGTAGGGGTTGTACCCGATGACGGAGCGCTCCAGCTAAGGTTTATATTTCCGTTGGCAAGCGAAGCTGCAGCAAGTCCTGTAGGCTTTTTGCAGACTGCGCCCGCGTCGATCTTAAAGTTGTCGAATCCGGCATCGTATTCTTCGTCACCTGTATATTCTGATTCGATCTTAAACTTAACATTTTGTCCAACATACGGAGTAAGGTTCAGTTCCCATGTTCTCCATCCTGCAACGCCATCATTAGTTAGCGTCTGCAAAAGAGTATAAGTTGTACCATAATTGGTAGACACCGATATTTTGATGTCACCTGTACCCGCGGCCGGAGCAGCAAGATAGTTTAGTCCGCCAAGTTCTTTCAGCCTGTAATCGAACGTGAATGTTTGCCCTGCCAGGATCGGGCCAACGTTAGGGGTTGTTATGTACCCATAATCAACGTCTCCATAATCAACGTCATAATAATGCTCTATAAATATCGCATTTCCCGGATTACCCTCAAAATAAGTAGGCTGTATGTACCAGTCGTATGAATAAGACGCTGTCCATCCTGTAGGCACAGTTGTCGTTGCAAAAGGCTCTGTCCAAGGTGTACCGATAAGCGATTGGGTCGTTACGGTAAGCGTGCTTGTATTAGCACTGTAGCAGTCTGTTCCGGCAAGCGCCCTAACCCTTACATAGTAAGGAGTGTTCTGGCTAAGGCCGGTCACGTCTGCAAATGTAGCGGTGCCAACGTTCAAGGCCTGGAAGCCCGGAACAAATGTTGTAAATGTATTGTTAGTAGCAACATCTATTATGTAGTTCACGCCAGCAGTTGCAGAAGCGGTCCAAGATGCCCTGAATTTATTATTTGTAAGCTGTGCAGCAACAGAAGTCAATGCCGTAGCAGGCGAAGTTGCAGCAGCACAAGTGGTAACACTGAATGTTAGTGGCGATACAATGTTGTATACCGGTCCAAAACAACCAGAATTGTTAAAGCTGTATACATAATAATTGTATGTAGTATTGGCAGTTAAACCAGTGTTATTAAATGTAAGCGCACTACCTGAATACACTACCGTACCCGCACCCAGGGCATTGCCGGCGGCATAGGCTGTATAATCAACAGGATCTGTGGTCGTTCCTGCAGATGGGTAGCGAACTACAAGGTAATGCGATGGCGCGCTCGCAGCAGCAGTAAAGCTCGCAGAGATACTTGTATCTGTTTTTGAAGCAAGTACAAAAGCGGTAGCCTGGTCTGCAGGAGCAGTACACGAGTTAAGATTAGCATAAGCAAAATAGCCTTTATAATCTGCTGCAAGTAGGGCAGCATTCGTTGTTAGCATATTCGGGATGCCACCTGTGGCCGCAGTATACGTTGTAACCGTGGCAACCGGGTTATAGGCATTGCCCGGAGCGTCAGCCTGTACTATCTTATTGGTATTGACAATACTTGCATCGGCTAAGCGTACAAATGCATTGGTTAGGTTCGCGGCAGCTGTAGTTGCCAAAGCTTCCCACCTTGAAGAAGATAGCGATGTAAGGCCTGTTCCCATGGTACCTGCGTTAGATGTGAACGCTTCACCCCTGAATATTACCGCACCTGTTGATGCTGTAGTAGGATCAATATATATCGGAAGGAAAGAAGTTCCTTTACCTACCGGGAATAGTGTAGCGACACTGTATGTTCCTGATGCCGTCCTGCTGGCCGCAAAAGTCCTTGCCATTGGCCCGTTGATATACGATGTTGAGCTACCTCCAGAAAGTGTTCCGGCAGCAGTCGCAGTACCCAATGATAGCAGGTTAACCGATGTCGTATTCACAATACCGGTGTTAAGCGTCAATGTACCGCTAACACTTAAAGGTGTGTTTAAGGTTACACCTGATGCGTTGGAATTCCTCACCTCAAAAGCAGTTGTATTGGCTGTTGGCGATGTAGCAGCATTAGACATTGTACCGTTGTTGGTAAACACCTGTGCTACGGTTGAATTTCCAAGTGAAAGGCTAGCAGTTGTATTACTCGCAACGATAGCGGCGCTGATGGCGGTAGTATTTATAAATGTACCCCCTGTATTAATGTTCAGGTTGCCCGTAAGGATAACGGTCGCTGCATTCAGCAATGACGATGCTTTAACCGTAAGATCACCGCGAACGCCAAGGTTGGTACACACTACGTTCCTGTTAGTTCCAGTAGCGCCGTTCACCTCTACACTTCCCAGCGAAAGGAATATCTGTCCTGCCCAGTTGTTCACAAAGAAACCGCTCGCATGGCCGCCTGGACTGGTAGATGTACCGTCGCCAAATTGCGTAATGTGGGCTGCCGAGGCATTTACCGAAGGCGAACCTGCAGGGCCCGCAACAAAATACATTGCATAACCGCTCGTAGTTGTTGTAGCAGTATGCGGATCTACGATCTGCAGTGTACCGCCTGTAAGGCTTAAAGATGCAGATGAACAATTGAAGAGCGGTGTACCCGATGCAACTGAATTGGCCAGTACACCGGCTGCGTTACCATCAATTTTAATGAGTCCCGCACTTTGAGTAAATGCCGCTGTTGAAGCCGATACAGTAAGGTTTCCATTTACTGTAAGCGTACCGCCGGCAACTGTCATTGTACCCGCGTTATCCAGCCTCCTGAAACTTCCTCCGGCAGGGCCAATTGTTACGGCACCGCTGTTAAGGTTAAAGGTTGCTCCGGCAACATTGGAAATACCTGTTCCTGAAGCACCAGCCACTGTAAGTGTACCGCCGTTCTCATTTATCGTACCTGAGTTGGTTATTACCCCACCCACAGTAAGTGTGTTGGCTGTTTGCGTAAGCACACCTGTAGCATTGATCGCAATATTATTTACTGCTGCAGTGTAGCTTCCGTCAACAGTCACTGTATGGCCTGCAGATATTGTAATAGCATCTGCTGATGTTGGCACTACGTTCTTACTCCAGGTAGCTATGTCATTCCAGTTACCTGATTGTACTGTGTAAAAAGGAATATCTGTACTTGCTATACCCATATAAAGATCGCTGCCCACAAGTTCAGACAAGTCCATGTCTGTCCTTTGTGCATGAGGCAATACCGTACCTGCCTGGTGAGAGCCAAGAATGCCTGTAGCCGTAACTATCCTCGCATTGGCCGCAGTTGGTGCCGCTCCGAATATGGTAGGTGCAGAAACCGCAATTTTAAATGATGTTCCGGCAATACCGGTCCCGAGGGTGCTTACCCTCCATTTTGCGTTTGAGCGTGTATCTATAGCATATCCCAGATCCGTTACCGATGTAGCACTGGTTCCTGTCGCTGCAGTATAAGTCACCGCCATGATACCGGTTGCCGATCCGCCTGTACGGTTGATCCATGCATATCTTACATTACCGTTCTCATCAAGCAATGGGAATCCGTCGCCGGATGTAGGAACTGTAGATGCTGCTATTGTTGCACCCGCACCGCCGGAAGTCCATCCGCGTGCAAATGCACTGCCCGGAAGCATACCGCCCGAAGTTACCGTTAGCGTAGTACCGGCAAGTGTTGCTGTACCCCATAGGAGCGCTTTGCCGCCGGTAGTGCTTGCTTTACCATCAAATACCAATGTACCTGATACGCTCGCTGCGACCGAAGCATTGGCTACGACCTGGTTAAGCGCATTGAAGGTAACACCTGTAGCAGATGTATTTCGTATTGTTACACTTGTAAAGTTGGCCGATGCCGCTGTAAGGGCATTTTGAATAACACCAGTACCATTCACGGTCACAGCCTGAGGAGTTGTTTGTGCTACCGGTGTATTAACACCTGTGGTAGAAGCAAAGATCGTGGTTCCGTTGGCATAAAATGCCGATCCGTTCTCAACGGTAAGGTTACCGCCTATGTTGGTCGTGCCCGAAGTCTGGTTGTACTGCCCGGTGATGCTCAGGTTACCATTGATCGTACTTGTCGTTGCCTGAGAAACGATCCTTGTAGCAATGCCACCCGGGTTATTAACAGTAACGCTACCAAGGTTAAGCCTGCCGGAACCGGCAAAGAGGCTGTAGTAGAAACCACTTGAGTTACCACCCGCAGTTGTAGATGTACCATCGCCAAACTGTACGGTGTGGCTTGCAGAAGCATTGAAGTTAACACCCGAAGAGAAATAACCGTACAATGCATAAGCATTGGTATTCGTTGTAGCAGTGTGCGGGTCAACTATTGTCAATGTACCACCGCTAAGTGTTACGGTACCCGTTGCGAAAGAAGCCGCGCTTGAGCCAAACGCTACCAATGGTGTACCCGAAGCTACCGACGTTGTACCGCTGCCGTCTACAACTATATTACCGGCGCTTTGTATGAAAGTACATCCTGTATTGTTCATTATTGATCCGTTCACGGCCAGTGTACCGCCGGAAACGTTTATCGTTCCTGAGTTATTAAGGTATTCGCTGTTCCCTGTACAAGCGCCTACAGTCAATGTACCGCCTGTAACAGCAAGTGAACCACCCGAAAGTATGTTAAGGTTTTTTACTGCAGCCGTGCCTGAGCTCATGGTCATGGTCTTGCCGGCTGGTATTTCAGCCTGTTCACCACAAACAGGTACTGTGCCTTTTGACCAGTTCGATGCAGTATTGAAGTCACCGGTCGTAATCGCAGTATTCGGCATACTCTCAACTATAAAGTTGTCGATATGAAAATCATAATCTGGCGTATCGTCTGCAGTACCTTCGCTTGCATAAATAGCGAATACTACGTTCGAGCCAGTGTATGATGTAAGATTGTAAATATACTGGTTTGACGTATTGCTGACGTTGCTGTTTGGCGAACTCCAGTTTTGCAATACTGTCCACGTAACCCCACCATCAGTAGATATAAGGAATTGTACCGAATCATCTGTTGCAGTAGTAGTGGCGGCCGTAGTAGTATTATATGCCGTTACACCATAATTGAACTTAACACGGTATCCACCCGCCGACAGGTCGAACGGAATGGACCTCAACCATCCTATCTGGTTGGCAGTATCAAGGTTAAAGCTAACTCCACCGGTACCTGAATTAAGGAAACCGTCTGTAGCCCAACCTGCCGAGGTTCCCGTAGGGCCTGTTGCCGGTGTACCACCCGAAAGGTTGGCATTCCAGCATGTGCCAGGGAATGTAGTAAAATCATTGGTATATGGAGGGACTACCGGCGCACAAGGCGTGGTAAATGATGCCGATGTAGCCCATGAACTGTAGGTACCGCTTCCGCAATTTGTCCTTACATGAAGGTAATAGGTTGTCGATGCAGATAATGTTGACATTGAAGCGGAAGTTCCTGTAACGGCGGTGCCACTGGCGGGTGGTGTAGTCGAAGTTGTAACCGCATATTCATACCCCACAGCAGTAGTTCCTGTTGAAGGCGCTGACCAGTTTAAGTTAGCAGTATTGTAAACATTAGCCGTTGCGGTCAGCGCTGTAGGCAGTTCGCATGACGGCGCAAGTCCAAAACTAAAATCGTCAAAACCTAAATACCAAGGCGTTGAATTGGCATTTACACGGATCGCAAAGTAATATACTCCGTTACTTGACGGTATAAAATCTCGCGAACATAACTGGTATGATGTAGTTCCTGCATCCGTCGATGTTATAAATGAAGCTCCCAATTGGGTGCTTGCAGTACCCGACGGGCTACTATTATAAAGTACATCTCCTGTCCATCCTGTGGCAACTGTCCCTGCTGCCCAGTAAAATGAAAAACGATACTTAACCCCCGCTGTCAACTGAAAACCGGGCGACCACATATATTCATTTGTTGCGGACCAGCTTTCACGGAGGAACTGTGTGCCCGACCTCGCGTCAGGATCATTAGTTGTTGTGGTAGCATTGTTAGTAGTTACCCAATCGCCATTTTCTTTGGCCCAGCATGAAGGAAAAGCAGGAATGGTCACGCTGTCGAAATTTTCCGTCCATGGGAACGATACGGCACTACACAATGAAGTGAACGTGCTATTACTGCTGTAATATGTTGTTCCACCACCATTTGTGGCGTACGACCTGTAGTAATACAAAGTATTGTCAGTCAACCCGGTCAGCTGAGTTGTGAAGGTTCCGCCATTGGATCCGCTGAATCCCGAACCCTGGGTAGTAAAAGTAGTTGGCCCGGCCGGGAAGGAGGAGCTCGTGCTATATTGTATGCCATATGCTGTAACTGTGGTACAGCCAATATTACTAACGGCCGCACCTGTAATGGTTGCCTGACCTATTCCGAAACTGCCTGCAGTACCGTTAGATGATAACACAGGTGCAGTGTTTACACCGGAGCCCGATGCAGCAACGTTTACAGATGTGGCTCCGCCTCCGCTCAGGGAGATATTGCCGCTGTATGACATTACACTTACAGGTGAAAATTTAACATAGACCGGAACTGCCGAAAGGCTGCCGGATGTTGGTGTCAATGTTAGGGTAGAGGTATAGGTACCGCCCGATGAAGCAGAATAGGTATAACCGCTCAAAGCGTTGATGGTAACATCGCCGGTAAGGTTACCGCCCGAAACCGTAAATGAGTTAGGACCCGCGGTAATACCTGTACATACGTTGCCAAATGCCGTAAGCGTGGATGCTGATATGTAAGGTGATGTAGGGGAAGTGGTAAATGTGCCTGTAGCGGTATAACCATCATTATTCGCTCCTGTTGGAATATGTGAATAAGGCGATACGTTCGCCCCATTGATCGCCTGTACCCTTACCTGATAACTTGTATTTCCGGTTAGTCCTGTTAGAGTTACAGAGTTTGTAGCAACAGGGTTACCGCTCCAGTTAGTCCAGTCGCAGGTGCCCGGCACACGGTACTGAACATTATATGATGTAGCGCCTGTCGGGGCTGTCCATGCAAGAGTAGCTGATGTACCTCCTACCGCAGTAGCCGCAGTAAATGTCCTTACAGGAAGCTGGGTGCCCGGAGTCCAGGTATAAGTCAGCCCTGTGGGTATCTTAACGTTAACGTTAGTTGTACCGGAAAATAGCAAAGCACTGGCATTGCTATAAGAAGAGACCGCTTTAGACCAATCACATGTTGTGCCGGCTGGTATATTGCCTGCATATAGTGAATTGACATTTGTCGCATAGGTCGTTGAGTTACCACGGATACCCACCTGTACACTTGTTCCTGTAGTAGCAACGGTTCCAGGGTTAGTACAGCTTCCGTACACTATGTTAATGGCGCCGGTAGTTAAATTCAGTCGTATCTGAAAATTTAATCTTTCTGTAGTACGGTTATAATAATTGGCATGGTCTTTATATTGAACTATAAATTCGGAGCCTACGGTTTGATACC
This sequence comes from Flavobacterium sp., assembly GCF_052437795.1. GTDB lineage: Bacteria > Bacteroidota > Bacteroidia > Flavobacteriales > Flavobacteriaceae > Flavobacterium. The sequence goes on along the minus strand of NZ_JBQVPA010000002.1, from coordinate 743,206 downwards.
TTATCTCAGGCGCAGCGCCGGTTGCAGTTGATGCTCCTGCATCCTGAGCAAAAGCAGCAATAACACCCGAGCCTGCTGATGTAGATAGTGGGGCATAATCACTAGCTGTAAGAGCTGTTCCAAATCCTATAAATCCGTTCGTACTTATATAGCAGGTTGTAAAGTTGCTGCCACCATAAGTAAAAGTCCCCCCTAAGGAGATCGAGCTGAATATGGTATTATCATATGAACTCGTCCCTACGGTCGTACCACCAGTAATAGGTGTATATGTTGCTCCTGTAGTAGTTGCAAATGAATACCCTGCAACATTGGTTTGTGCAAATGAATTTTGCATTACGCCAAACAGCATAAACAAAAATAGAACCAACTGCACATTGCAGTTCTTCATGATACGGGAGGCTAGCCTCGTTCGCGTGCCTCCCGTATCGGGTTCAAGCGCCCATAACAGTCTCGTACCATTATAAGACGATTTGTAGTTTTCCATCATAGTTTTAACATTTAAGATGCTAAAAGTAGACTAATTAACCACATGTTAACATTTGTAATAGTTATTTATTGAATAATCAACAAAACCATAGTTAAGATTAGATTATCATTAAAACGAGATGTTAAAAATATCATAAAATTAACAATAACGTAATGTAATGTTACATTCAAAAATTATTGTCTATAGCTTTTTTCTTACATAGAACATAATAAATAGTCATATATCGATAAAATTTGCCTTTTGCCTGAAAAAATAAAACACTATAACAGTAACTTGTGATTTTTGTAACAAAAAAGCCTTTCCATTACGGAAAGGCTTTTAGTATGTAAAGATCAAATATTTTATCAGAGCGCGGACAATTTTCGCAATTCGGCCATCCTGATGGCGACAATAGCTGCTTCGGTACCTTTATTCCCATGGATGCCCCCGCTTCGGTCTATAGCCTGTTGCAGTGTGTTATCGGTAAGGACACAAAATACCACAGGCACATCGGTCTGCACGTTAAGGTCCTTTATACCCTGCGCTACCGCTTCGCATACAAAATCGAAGTGCTTGGTCTCACCCTGTATCACGCTGCCTATGGCAATTACGGCATCTACTTTTTGGGTTTCGATCATCCTTTTCGAACCATATATCAATTCGAAGCTGCCAGGCACCTGCCAGGTAACGATATTATCCTCCCCTGCCCCATTTTCAAGCAATGCCTCAATAGCACCATTGTAAAGGCCGGACGTTATATCTTCATTCCACTCTGAAACAACGATCCCAAACCGAAGATCTTTCGCGTTTGGGACCGTGTTCTTATCGTAATGTGATAAATTTTTATTTACTGTAGCCATGTTATTCAGCCATTGCTATGTGGGCGTCTATATTCATGCCTTCAGGAGATGTTTCATACTTCTCCTTGATGTCGTTAAAATACTTCAGTGCTTCTGCTTTCTTATTAGCTGCAAGCTGCAATTGTGCAGCCTTGAACATAAAGCGTGGGGCTGTAACTTCATTATCACTCGCCTTAACAGCTTTCTCGTAGTATTCAAGGGCTGACTTGTTATCTTTCAATTGTGCAAAAGCATCGCCTGTTCCGCCTAGAGCCATCGCACTAAGGATATCATCCTTAGTCTTGAATTGCTCAAGATGCTCTACCGCTTCTTTAAATTTACCTGTATTAAGGTAAGCCATGCCCGCATAGTAGTGTGCAAGGTTGGCCGCATCAGTACCTGAATAATCATTTATGATGGAAAGGAAGCCTTTTTTACCTTCGCCGCCTTTCAGGGCAAGGTTATACAAAGAGTCGTTTGCGACCTGGGCATTCACAGCCTGGTCAAAATACTGTTCAGCCTGGAACATTTCATTTGCAGCATCATCTTCCTTAGGGCCAACAAGCATTTTATCATATAACATATAACCCACAATACCCAATGCGATAACACCAATAAAAATGAAGATCATCTTTTGGTTTTTCTGCACCCACTCTTCAGTCCTCGAAGCGCCCGCGTCTAATGAATTGAATACTTCTGCGGTCGTACTGTTGCCGTCAAAAGTCTCCTCCTGTTCAATAACGTTTTCTTCTTTTACTTCCGGTTCAGGTTTTGCAGGTTTGTAGCCCCTTTTGTTATATGTTGCCATTTATCTTATTTTAATGAGCCGCAAAAATAAAATTTTTATTGAAATTTAAAATATCTTTTGTCGTTATTTTTCAATAATTTGCAGGTTTGTTACCAAAAGGGCCTTATTTCATCCAAGGTTCTCACAATCAGGAATCCATTTGCAGATGTACTTAAAGAATCTATCGCTGCTCAATTACAAGAATATCGCTGAGGCCGCTTATGAGTTTGACACCAAGATCAACTGCTTTACCGGCAGGAACGGTGTGGGCAAGACCAACGTGCTCGATGCTGTATACCACCTCGCATACGGCAAAAGCTATTTTAATCCCCTGGCATTGCATAACATAAAACACGGCGAGGAATTTTTCATGATAGACGGCACGTTCGAAAAAGATGGACGCAAGGAGCAGATAGTATGCAGCCTCAAGAAAGGCCAAAAAAAAGTACTGAAGCGCAATGGCCGTATTTATGATAAATTCTCCGAACATGTCGGCCTCATCCCGCTGGTGATCATCTCCCCCTCCGACAGCGACCTTATCATTGAAGGCAGCGAAACGCGCCGCCGCTTCATAGACAGTGTAGTATCGCAGCTTGACACTTTGTACCTGCAGGAACTTATCAATTACCAAAAAGTGCTTGCCCAGCGCAACGCCCTGCTGAAGTATTTTGCGCTGAACCATACTTTTGACCGTGACACCTTATATATATATAATGAGCAGCTTGATGCCATGGGCCACAGCCTGTTCGAAAAAAGGAAGCAGTTCCTGGAAGACTTTATACCCATTTTCAACAAGCATCACCAAACCATAACCGATTCGGCAGAAAATGTGAGCCTGCGCTACGATAGCCAGCTGCACGAAAAACAGCTTTCTTCCCTTTTTGAAGAAAGCCTACAGCGCGACCGGGTACTGCAATATACAAGCATGGGGATACACAAGGACGATCTTGCCTTTGAAATAGATAGCCACCCGATCAAAAAATTCGGGTCACAGGGCCAGCAGAAGTCATTCCTCATCGCGCTAAAGCTTGCCCAGTTCGAGTTCATGAAAAAGCAGGGAGGCGTACTGCCGATACTCCTGTTTGACGATATTTTTGACAAGCTTGACGAAAACCGCGTATCAAAGATCGTTAAGATGATCGATGACAAAGTCTTCGGGCAGATATTCATATCCGATACGCACCCCGAAAGGACGGAAGGCATTATAAAGGAAACGCATCAAAGCTACCGCATTTTTAATTTGTGAACAATTATTGATCATTGCCGCAAGGTTTGTAATTTGGCTTTTCTAATTTAGAATTTTAATACTATGGTAACACAAGCTTCGCTCGATTTCCTAAATGACCTCAAGAACAATAATCACCGTGACTGGTTCCAGGCAAATCAGAAGCGATATGACGCCTATAAAAAGGGATATAAACAGCTTGTCGCCGATCTTGTGGCCGAATTGATTAAGGGCGATGAAACCCTTAGCCAGCTTGAATTCAAAGATTGCTCTTTCCGGATCAACAGGGATATCCGTTTTTCTAAGGACAAATCCCCTTACAAAACCAATATGGGCATCTGGATGAGCGCCGGGACGAAAAATACCAACCTTGCCGGGTACTACGTACATATAGAGCAGGGCGCTTCGTTCATAGCGGCCGGGATCCACTGGCCTGACGCTGCCGACCTGAAGAAAGTGCGCCGGGAAATTGACGGCTTTCACGAGGACCTGGAAGTAATTGTGGACGATCCGAAATTTAAACAGCTATTTGGCGACCTGGATAAGGATGAGAACAACATGCTGAAAACCATGCCGAAAGGCTTTACAAAAGACCACCCCGCTATCGGGTTCCTTAAGCTCAAAAGTTTTACCGCGACCGCAAAACTGACCGACAAAGAGATACAGGATAAGGACTTTGTGAAAAAAACAGCTAAAAAACTGTTGGTTTTGAAACCTTTAGTGGAATTTTTAAACCGGGCGCTTACAACTGAGTAGATCATTTCAGATCTTGATCTCAGCCTCACTCATGCCCAAAATGGATCGTGCTTTAATTTCATTTAAAAACTTACTTTTGCAGTTCAAATCAACGCCATGGATATCATTTCACATTACCCGCTTAAAAATCACAATACTTTTGGGATAAGTGCTTTTGCAAAAGAGTTCGTACAGGTGCATACTGTTGCCGAACTGGCTGAAACACTGCGTGAAAACTACGGCAAAAAGCTTTTCATACTTGGAGGTGGCAGCAATATGCTGCTTACCAAAGATATTGACGCGCTGGTGATACACGTAGACCTTAAAGGCCGCGAAGTGATAAATGAAGCCGATGGATATGCGCACGTTAAGGCCATGGCGGGCGAGAACTGGCATGAATTTGTATTGTACTGTATCGAAAATGATCTTGGCGGGCTAGAGAACCTGTCCCTCATTCCGGGTAACGTTGGCACCACTCCCATACAGAATATAGGAGCCTACGGGACTGAGATAAAAGACACCTTCGTATCCTGCGAAGCCATGGAGATCGCCACACAACAGCTGCGTACTTTTACAAAAGAAGAGTGCGAATTTGCCTATCGTGAAAGCATATTTAAAGGTGTTTTGAAAGACCGCTATGTTATCGTATCGGTAACCTTCCGCCTCACAACAATTCATCACAAGATAAACATCTCCTATGGCGACATTGCCGCCGAGCTTACTAAAAATGGCGTGGCCGTACCTACCATAAAAGACGTAAGCAATGCAGTGACCGCCATCCGCCAAAGCAAGCTTCCAAACCCTAAAGAACTGGGCAACAGCGGCAGTTTTTTTAAAAACCCCATTATTACTGCAGAAGAGTTTGAAAAGGCGTCAACACTGCACCCTGAAATGCCGCACTATCCCGTATCTGACACACGGGTAAAAGTCCCCGCAGGCTGGCTTATTGAGCAAAGCGGCTTTAAAGGCAAACGATTTGGCGATGCGGGCGTACATGCCAAACAAGCGCTTGTATTGGTCAATTATGGCAACGCTAACGGACAGGAGTTATTAGATCTTTCAAAAAAAATACAGCAAACCGTATTGGACAATTTTGGCATCAGCATCGAAGCCGAGGTGAACATAATATAATTTTTATCTGACAAATTTAGAGCCTGGGATCGCTTTGTGTAATATGATCATATCTCGTTCCCTGAAATTGATAATGAGGTAGATCTCCCATATTGACTTTTACATTAGCGAAATGGTTATCGTATCATTTTATTCCTTACATTTAATATGTTAATTCTGATTAAAAAACGACAACTGCCATTCACGCTGTTTTTTATGCATTTCACGACATTTTTTTTGTATTAGCCTTATTTAGTTGTTGTTTTGGACCACGGTAAACTGCCCGGCATCTTATGCTGAAGATGTAAAATTACGACCAACCACCAATTAACCTTAATACAAAGATCATGAAACTACGTTACCTTTTGCCATTTTATGCGCTGCTTATAGGAATATCATTCTGTTGCAGGAAGATCTCTGATGAGAAGGAAGAAGCCGCGAAAAACGAGAAACAGGAAGCTGTTAAAACAATGGCTGCAACATCTGCCCAGCCCATAACAGGAACACTTGAATTGGACGAACGCTCAGGAACTATCTATGCCGATCTTTACATCAACGTGCCCAATGCTGATTTTAAGTACGACGAAAACTTCATGCCCCTGCAAACAAGCGAAAAATTCAAGGGCGTAACCTTCCGTTACCACGATGCCGTAAACAACACACGAGACGATGGCAACGGATCGGTACCACTGCATGTTACGTTCAACTTTAAGAATACCAACAAGTGGGTAGAAAATGACTCTGTCAGGGTAATGAGCCTTGATGAGGATACCGAAGCCACTTTTACTGCTCTCAAGCCCTACTTTGAGTCCAGGATGGACCATTTTAAAAATTCGGTCACTACATATTCCGCACTGGTGCTCTTTAACGAAGACTGGAACAAGCTCAATCCCGGTAACCAGGTAAATCCTGGCGGAAGCGCCAACAGCAGCACCCCGCAAAAGAACTTTACCCCACGTATAACGCGTGATGACAGCATACTGTCGCTCAAACTGAAAAAATGAAAAAGGTCCTGATCTTACTGCTCCTTGCCTGCCCTGCCCTCTATGCGCAAAAACTTGACGCATGGGTATCGCGGGAAGCAGAGGAGGATCCGAAGGAATACATACGTAAAGCAGCAAAAATAACACCGGCAACGCCTGCCGAGGCGGCCGGGAACCTATTTGTACTGGGGCGCTGCTACCACTATCTGAACAGGGAAGACCTGGCGCTGAAATATTTCCTGCTTTCTAGAGCCGCTTTTGAAAAGCTGCGGCTGGAAGAACCTGCAAAGGACCTTTCCCTCGAAATCCACAGAGTTATATCGTCGCAGGAAAATTACGAAAAGTATGGGGATTCTTTCCTCAACGAATATTTCACGTACGCTAAAAAAACCGGTTCGAACGAGCGGCTTGCCTACGCCTGCAACGAATTTGCAAAGGACATGTATGCCAAATTCGATTTTGAAAGGCGAAGCAACATGGCAGTCCTCGACAGCGCCTCAGCTACATTTAAAAAAGGGCTCAATTATGCAGGCCAAACTAATAACAGCTTAGTAAAAGCAAAGCTATACACCAATCTGGGCGCACTCGAAACTACCCGGGGCAACTTTTTGGTCGGGCGGGACTATTATGACAGTGCCATAGGGTTTGCACAGGATTCTGGTGATAAATATGAGCTTTTCATAGATCACTTCAACTATGGCAACAATTACTTCCTGCAGGAAAATTACATAGAGGCCATTTTGTGGTTCAAAAAGGCCGAAATGATACCTATACCTAAATTCAGGGCAAAGGCAACACGTGTGCTTTATAAAAAGCTCATGGAGTCGTATGATGCTCTTGACCAACAGCCCAACAGGCGAAAATACCAGTCAATGTATACGGAACTCGATAATGCCATAAAAGACGAGGAACAGAATATTGCCATCCATGACATCAATGTAAAATACCAGGTCGAGGAAAAAGACCGGCAGATAAGCTCACTGGAGCAATTTAAAGACAAATTTCACAAGAACAGGTTAATATTCGCGGTATTGCTTTTCCTGGTGTTCCTGTTAGCCATGTACTCATTTGTCCGTTGGAAGAAAATAGACTACCGCAAGAGAAAGCTTGAAGTGGAAAAGCAGGAGATACAGGCCGAAAAAGAGGAGATCCTTGCAGAGAAAGAAGAGATCGAAGAAATACACCATAAGACGGTAGAAGAACTCGAAAAAGTAAAAAGCATTGTCACTGAAGGATTTATTGTGCTCAAGGATAAAACAAAGCTATACCTCAATGACCTGATGTACATTAAAGCGGAGGACCATTACCTTCACGCCTTCAGCAACGATGGCAGCAGCCACTTTGTAAGAGGGAAGCTATCTCAGATACTTGGTGAACTGCCTCCTAATTTCGTGAAATGCCACCGCTCATACATTGTAAATTCCAATTACATACAGTTTGTCCAGCAGGGAGCATTAACCCTTAAGAACAAGGAGGAAATACCCACCTCGAGGGGCTTCAGGCTATAATTACCTATTATTTAAAACCAATTGTATTTTTAAATACTATATGCAGGCATATTTTCATTAATTTTGCCGCAAATTGTAATTGAAGAGGCCTAATGCTGAACATTATTTTTTACGTATTTTGTGGTATCGTGTTGCTCCAGGTGTGCTATTACCTGGCCATACTTGGAAAATTTGCTTTCGCGAAGGTTCAGGCCACCAATCCAAAGCGCATTCCGGTCTCTGTGATCGTATGCGCGAAAAATGAAGCGGAAAAGGTCAAAAAGCTTGTTCCGCTTTTAGCAGCCCAAAACTATCCCGACTTCGAGATAGTATTAATAGACGATGCTTCTACCGATGAGACCCTTGATATTTTTGAAGAGTTCGAACAGCAGTACCGCAATGTTAAACTTGTAAAAGTAGCTAATAATGAAGCTTTTTGGGGCAATAAAAAATATGCGCTCACACTGGGCATCAAAGCCGCTTCGAAAGAATACCTCCTGTTCACCGACGCCGACTGCTACCCCGCATCAGGGAACTGGATCACGCAGATGAGCTCTAATTTTACCCTTAACAAAACGATCGTACTCGGATACGGCGCTTATGAAAAAGTAAAAGGCTCTTTCCTGAACAAGATCATCCGTTTTGATGCCATGCTTACCGCCTCACAGTATTTTTCATGGGCAAAGGCAGGTAAGCCTTTCAACGGCGAATCGCGCAACATGGCATATAAAAGGGAGGAATTCTTTAAGGTGAACGGCTTTGTAGACCATATGAACATCCGCACCGGCGAAGATTCACTTTTCATTAACCGGGTTGCGACCAAAAAGAACATAACCACCTGCTACACGCCCGATAGTTTTACCTACAGCGAGTCGAAGCGTACTTATAGTGGCTGGAGGATGCAAAAAAGAAGGGATGTATACACGATGGCATGGTTCAGGCCGTTCGCCAAGTTCCACATACGGTTCTTCCACATAACCCAGCTGGCATTTGTTGTGCTCGCAGTACTATTGGCCGCGCTGCAGTTCAACTGGATGCTCCTTGTGCCGGCAGTTGCATTGCGCTACATCATTAACTGGGTCGTGATAGGCTATAGCGCCGCTAAGCTTCAGGAAAAAGATGTGGCCTGGTGGTATCCCGTTATGGAAATTATCCTTATCTTCACACAGGTAAATGTATTTTTGACCAATATTTTTTCAAAACCTGTGCATTGGAAGTAGATCCGGCATCGATAAAACAAAACATAGAAAAGGCAAAAATGGGTGACCAGGTTGCCTTTACTTTTTTATTGGACCATTTTTGGAACGAGGTGTACGGCTTCATGCTGAAACGTACACAAAATGAAACCGATTCGGAAGACATTACCATTGAAACTTTCGTAAAAGCATTCGACAAAATAGCCTCTTACGATCCTGAATATTCCTTTAATACATGGCTGATAGCGATAGGTAAAAATGTACACATCGACCTTTTACGCAAAAAGAAGTCGGTGCTGTTCATCGAAATAACCGATGAGGAAGACCAGCAGGCCTACCGCGTTGCCGACAGCACCCCTACTGTGGAAGACCAGCTGATAAAAGAACAAAACCTTTCCAGCCTGTTGAACTGCATTAAACAGCTGAAACCGCAATACCAGGAGGTTATACAGCTGCGCTATTTCCAGGAATTGAGCTACCAGGAAATAGCAGACCAGTTAGGCGAACCCATCAACAATGTCAAGATAAAGCTGTTGCGGGCGAAAAAACTCCTGGCCGACATCATTACCAAGAAGAAGGGAACTTCTTAAGACGCCCGGCACTACTCCGCAAACATTTATGATATTTTTTACAATATCCATAAGCACTATATCGTTTTAGTGGTATAATCTATTTTCAAACCAAAAATCACCACTATTATGTCTAAAGTAAGTGTTTTCGACCAAGGATGGATCGACCTCGTATTTGAAGGCCGTAACCATGCTTATGGCGCATACCAATTGCGCAAACAGGATTCAAGGACCACCATAAAGGCGTTTTTTACCGGCCTCGGTGTAATGAGCCTTTTAATAGGGATACCTGCAATGGCTAACTATTTAAAGAAAGATGTCCCTGACGTGATGCCTAATGACCTTCCAGGCCCTGTAATTGTAGAATTCGACGGCGATAAAACATTTGTAGAACCAAAGCCTCTGAAACCGCTACCACAAGAACCTGCTGCATCGGCACCAGCCAAAAATACCGCCACTACGGCCTTTCATGCACCGGTAGCTACAAGCGATCCTGTTACAGACCCGGCGCCTAAGACAAGTGACTTTGTGGATAGCGACCCCGGAAATATAACCTCGGCAGGAAACCCTGACAGCAGGCCCGACGGCGTACCCGATGGTACAGGCCCAAGGGACAGCATGGGAACCGGAGTTAGCACTGGTACCGGTCCCGGACTGGAAACCACTGCCACAGTAGATAAAATGCCGGGATTCCCTGGAGGCCTTGAAGCTTTCTATGAACAGGTGGGGCGCAAATACAGGGTGCCGGAGTTGGAAATGTCAAGGACATTTAAGGTATATGTATCATTCGTAGTGGAAAAAGACGGCACCATGTCTGATATCAAAGTGGCACGCGATCCCGGGCATGGCCTTGGTGCGGAAGCGATAAGGGTATTGAAGTCAATAAGAACGAAATGGGTACCGGGCCAGAAAAAAGGACAGCCGGTAAGGACAGCCTACAGCCTTCCTATTACGGTTAATGTAAAATAACAAAAGTCCCTGTGAGGGGCCTTTTTAAATTCTTATTCAAACACGACAGGCAGGTCGGTTTGTTCTATCTTCACGATGTGGAATGGCTGTGTGAGTACCGTAGCCACATTGCCCGGCCCACTATCGGAATGCTCTACATTTACCGTGATCTGCTCCCTGTCCCGGCTTACAGAGACAATGTTAATGTCATTACCCCCATTGTTCCTTAATTCATCGATCACAGCAATTACCTTAAATTGTGAAAAGTCGATGTCTGTTTCGGTAAAACCTTCTGAATACGGATTGTAAAGGTCCATTTGTGTTTTCAGGGCATTCCAGTCCGCGTCATTGTCAATAACAAGATTTGAGGCCGGAAAATTTTCGGACCCCATAAGTTCCTGGTCGCCAATTACAGTAAATTCGACAGCGATCGGGTCGTCGTTAGTGTTGAGTGCCCCGCTTTCGTCGCTTTGGCAGCTGTACAGGGAAACTGCCAGCGCAGCAGATAAAATAATTCTTTTCATAGCATAGAGAATTAGTTGATTAATAATGAGGCTAATTTAAATAAAATAATAATACTATTCTTACCTGAAATACGTTATTTCCGTCACACCTTCAATGTGCAGCAGATACGCAAATATGTAGTATCTTTGCGCCATAACGTTTTTTATATGGAAACTGTTTTAGATACCGCACGCCCTGTAGCCGCCAACGGCCAGCTCACACCAAAGCCGAAATGGCTTCGCGTAAAGCTTCCTACAGGCCAGAAATACACCGAACTCCGCGGGCTTGTAGACAAATACAAGCTGCATACCATATGCACCTCCGGAAGCTGCCCTAACATGGGCGAATGCTGGGGCGAGGGCACGGCAACCTTTATGATACTGGGTAACATATGCACCCGTTCCTGCGGCTTTTGCGGCGTAAAGACCGGAAGGCCGGAAACGGTAGACTGGGATGAGCCGGAAAAAGTAGCACGCTCTATTAAGCTGATGAACATTAAGCACGCCGTAATAACCAGTGTAGACCGCGATGACCTGAAGGACGGAGGCTCCATCATTTGGGGGGAAACGGTGAAGGCCATTCGCAGGATGAACCCTAACACTACCCTTGAAACCCTTATCCCCGATTTTCAGGGAATAGAGCGCAACATCGACCGCATCATTGAAGTGGCCCCCGAAGTAGTTTCGCACAACATGGAAACCGTAAAAAGGCTTACACGCGAAGTGCGCATACAGGCCAAATACGAGCGCAGCCTCGAAGTACTGCGCTACCTTAAAGATAGCGGCATCAACCGTACCAAGACCGGCATCATGCTGGGCCTTGGCGAAAGGGAAGATGAAGTGATACAGACGATGCATGACCTGCGCGACGTGAAACTGGATGTACTGACCATAGGCCAGTACCTGCAGCCGAGCAAAAAGCACCTGCCGGTAAAAGAGTTCATTACTCCCGAGCAGTTTGAAAAATACGAGAAAATAGGCCTTGAGCTTGGTTTCCGCCATGTGGAAAGCGGGGCTTTGGTACGCTCATCGTATAAGGCGCAGAAGCATATCCTTTAAAGTTTAAAGTTGACAGTTTACGGTTGACAGTTTAGAAATGAAAAAAACTAAAATAGCCATTAACGGTTTCGGGCGCATCGGCCGTAACCTTTTCAGGCTTTTGCTTGACCACCCTTCTATCGAGGTGGCCGCTATAAATGACATTGCCGACAGCCGTACCATGGCACACCTCATCAAGTACGACAGCATTCACGGCATATTACCCTATGAAGTTTCATACACGGAGGACTCACTAATAATTGATGGCAGGCACTATCCTTATTTCAGCAAGAAAAATGCTGCAGACCTGGACTGGAACATTATTGGCATTGACATAGTCATTGAATCTACAGGCAAATTCAAAACGCTGGAGGAAGCAGAGCAGCATATCACGGCCGGTGCAAAGAGGGTGATCCTGTCCGCACCGCCGGAAGATGATCGTATTAAGACAGTGGTGCTGGGTGTAAATGAACATATTATTGATGGTACTGAGCGTGTGATATCCAACGCCAGCTGTACAACTAATAATGCAGCTCCAATGATGAAGGTGATCAACGACCTGTGCGGCATTGAGCTGGCTTACATTACCACCGTACACTCCTACACTACCGACCAAAGCCTGCACGACCAACCACACAAGGACCTGCGCAGGGCAAGGGGCGCGGCACAATCCATAGTACCTACGACCACAGGCGCCGCAAAGGCACTTACAAAAATATTCCCTGAGCTTTTAGGCAAGATCGGCGGGGGCGGCATACGCGTACCTGTACCGGATGGGTCCCTTACCGACATTACCTGCTATGTAAAACGCGAAGTTACCATTGAGGAGATCAATGCAGCTTTTAGAACGGCTTCCGAAAGTGAACTGAAAGGCATTTTAGCTTATACCGAAGACCCTATCGTATCGGTCGATATATTAGGCAACCACAATTCGTGCCTGTTCGATTCACAGCTCACCTCGGTGATCGACAAGATGGTGAAAGTAGTAGGATGGTATGATAATGAGATAGGATACTCGTCAAGGCTGATCGACCTGATCGGGTATTGGGAGAAAAGATGAGGCAACACAGAAGTGCTGTGTCATCCCTGTTGCCTCTCTAAGCTAATACTTTATTATCAACTCCTTTATCAGTGCGCGTACTTTCGGCTCGGCAGTTCTGGCAGCAATAAGTACCTCTTCGTGGTTTACATTGTCGATAGTATCTTCGTTCCCCATATCGGTGATCACCGAGATCCCGAACACCTCCATATCCATGTGCCGTGCCACGATCACTTCGGGCACGGTAGACATCCCTACACAGTCGGCACCCAATATTTTCACCATCCGGTATTCTGAAAGGGTCTCAAATGTTGGTCCCTGCAATCCCAGGTAGATGCCATCCTTTACATCGACCCCCTGGGCAATCGCGACCTCTTTGGCCTTGCTGATCATTTTGCGGCTGTAGGGCTCGGCCATGTTGACGAACCTTGGCCCGAAACGCTCATCGTTCTTACCCCTCAGCGGGTGTTCAGGCATCATGTTGATGTGGTCGTAGATCAGTACGATGTCGCCCACTTTGTAAAAAGGATTGACACCACCCGAGGCATTCGACACGATCAGTTTCTCCACACCCAGGTGCTTCATTACCCGTACAGGGAAGGTAACCTCCTGCATGCTGTAGCCTTCGTAATAATGAAAGCGACCCTGCATTGCCACTACGCTAACGCCGCCGATCTTCCCGAAAATGAGTGCGCCTTTGTGCCCTTCTACGGTTGAGACCGGAAAGTTTGGGATGTCATTATAGGGCAGGGTAAATTCCACATCAATATCATCGGCAAACCCACCCAGGCCCGAGCCCAGGATAACACCATATTTTGGCTCGAAGCCGGTTTTCCCTGTAATGTATCTAACGGTTCGCTGTACTTGTTCCCACATGATCTAGTATTGTTTTATCAAAGTCATCGCCCCCGGCCAGGAAACGGCTCTTTATCGGCAGGTAGAACAGCTTATCTTCCGGAAGCCTCCCCTTTAGCCGCATATAGTCCTTTTCGGTCGTAATGATGATCTTATTGTTTGCTTGTTTATTTATTTCGTCAAGGTCGCTTTTTGTAAAGTCGTGGTGGTCCGGAAATGTAAGCGCTATGTCTCCATCTTTTTTTAAATGGTCGAAAAATGGCTTTGGCTTTGCTATCCCTGCGACCAGTAGCTTTGGCATCGTCCTTATTGCAGCTACCTGCCTCGCCCCGCTTTCAGAATATACTTCATCATCATAGCTGATAGCAGTAAAATAAATTTTCTGACCCGGCGCTGCCCTGAGTTTCGCCCTGATCTTTATTTGCTCTGCTCCCGAAAGGCCGGTCGGGCATTTGGTAACAATGATCACATTCGCCCTGTCAGCCCCATTCCTGCCCTCGCGCAGGTTTCCTGCCGGCAGCAAGAAATCGTCGGCATATAGGTCGCCATAAGTAGTTAGAAGTATGTAAAACCCTGCTTTTACGCGTCGGTGCTGGTAAGCATCATCCAACAGGATGACCTCAGGTTTTGGCTCCATCGCCAATAGCTTTTCGATCCCATTCTTCCTGTCGGCATCTACTGCAACCCTTATGTTTGGGAATTTAGTAAAAAACTGGAACGGTTCATCGCCTATCGTTCCGGCCGAGCATTGGCCGTCTGCCAGTACAAATCCTTTTGATCTCCTTTTGTACCCGCGGCTAAGTGTCGCTACCCTGTACTGTGAGGAAAGCAGCCGTATGAGGTATTCGGTTTGAGGGGATTTCCCTGTACCGCCGGTGCTTAGGTTACCAACTGCAATGACGGGGACCGGAAAGCCATACGATTTGAAAAAACCTTTATCATACAAAAAATTGCGTACTGCAGTTACGGCCCAATACAAAATAGATAAAGGAAATAAAAGTTTTCGCAGGAGATCCATAGTACGAAGATACGATTTTAGGTGAAAGCGTCAGAAAAAAACGGCGTATACTACAGCCTTGTTGCATTTACCTCAGTGTGTCGCCTTTTAAACAGCTTAAAACATATTAAAAATTAAACATTACGAATAATAACATTTTTTATTCAGTAAAAAACAATGTTTAACGTTTTTATTTTAGGTTTTTAGAAACTTTTTTCATTTTTTTGCTCCACGCAAACAACTAATGTTTACAACCAATGAAAAAACTATTACTCTCTATAGCCATATTGGCAGTAATGACGTTCGCAGCCTGTTCTGAGGACGAAAAAGACTACACGCCGAACTATTTGGGCTGCATGCACTGTGCGATCCCTGATGAAGAAGGCTATGAGGTATGTGTCGACGACAGCGGCAACGCTTTTGTGGGAAATGCCGACACTGGCATACAGTTGGCACAATATTTTGCACTTTTTTGCGACAACGATCCGGAAATACCCGGCCAGACCCCTGTTTACACAGACTGTGTAATGTGTGTAGGCGGAGATCAGGATGGCGTGAAAATATGTAAAGGAGTTAACGGCAATGCGTACACTTTCGCAGGGAATACAGGTACTGATACTGCAACACTATATGCAGATTACTTAGCAGCACATTGTGACAGCTCAGTTGTAGTTCCCGTAACCCTTACAAATTGTGTAGACTGCATGGCGATGAACGTATCAATGGGCGAAGTATGCAAAGGATCTAATAACAATGCATATCTGGAAGGTCAGGATACCGGAATGACTTACACCCAATACATCAACACTATTGAACAGGCCGGCGGAAGCTGCGAATAAAATATACTATGATCCAGGCCGCTCTTAAAGAGCGGTTTTTTTTTGCCCGACCATAAACTAAACTCCTATGAAAATTAAGGACATCACTACGATATTAGAGGAAATGGCACCTTTGGCTTATGCTGAAGATTTTGACAATGTGGGGCTGCTTACCGGCAATGCAAATGATGAGGCAAAAGGCATCCTGATCTGCCACGATGCATTGGAAGCGGTTATTGATGAAGCAATAGCCAAGAACTGCAATATGGTGATCTGCTTCCATCCCATCCTATTCTCGGGACTAAAAAAGATAACCGGCAGGAACTATGTGGAGCGCGCCGTGATCAAAGCCATAAAAAATGATATTGCACTATATGCGGTACACACTGCACTGGACAATCACAAGAATGGCGTGAATAAAATATTTTGCGATGCGCTGGGGCTCAGGAACACTAAAGTATTAGTCGCTAAAGAAGGATTTATTAGAAAGCTTATTACCTATACCATAACTGAAAACTTTGAAAAATTGCGCAATGCACTGTTTGATGCAGGAGCGGGAAATATTGGCAATTATGAGAATTGCAGCTTTAGCAGCCAGGGAAAGGGAACTTACAAGGGCAATGCCGACAGCGATCCTAAGATCGGCGAACCCGGCGAATTTGTAGAAGCTCAAGAGCTAAAACTGGAAGTAACCTTCGAAAAGCACCTTGAAGGCAGGATACTCCAAGCCTTATTTGCCAACCATGTATATGAACAAGTGGCTTATGAAATTTATAGCCTGGAGAACCGCCACCAAAACATCGGGCTCGGCATGACCGGAGAGCTTGAAACCCCTATGGACGAAGCCGCATTCCTGAGATTTGTAAAAGAAAAGATGCAGGCGGGTGGCATACGCCACAGCATGTTTACAGGACGTGAAGTAAAAAAGGTAGCCGTACTGGGAGGTTCCGGCAGCTTTGCCATAAAGAACGCCATTGCATCGGGGGCCGACGTGTTCCTGACAGCCGACCTGAAATACCACCAATTCTATGAAGCGGAAGGAAAGATCGTGCTTGCGGATATAGGCCATTTTGAAAGCGAGCGGTTCACAAAAGACTTTATAGGAAGGTTCCTTTCGGAAAAAATAAAAAGCATACCCGTGGAGATCTCAGGAGTGGATACCAACCCTGTACATTACCTGTAAGATTGGCGGCGCGGACGGAAAGCGATAAAAAAAAATTTAGTTTTCCGTCTTACGAAAAAATTCATTAATTTTGCAATCATTTTATTTATCGGAAGAAAATTCAAATCAAGTTAAGTACTTATTAATATGGCGAATACCAAGGAACTGAGTGTTGAAGACAAATTAAGGACCCTTTATGACCTGCAGCTGATCGACTCAAGGATCGATGAGATCAGGAACGTGAGAGGTGAACTCCCTCTTGAAGTGGAGGACCTGGAAGATGAAGTTGCCGGATTGGGCACAAGGCTTGAAAAACTGAAGACCGACCTTGACTCTATCGAAGAGCAGATCAAGGGTAAGAAAAATGCCATTGACGACCACAAAGCTGCTATCAAAAAATATACGGAGCAGCAGAAAAATGTACGCAACAACAGGGAATTCAACTCACTAAGCAAAGAGATTGAATTCCAGGAACTTGAGATACAGCTGGCCGAAAAACAGATAAGGGAACTAAAAGCTTCTATCGAGCACAAAACAGAGACCATCTCTCAGTCGGCCGAAAAGCTTGAGGCCAAAACTACACACCTTAACCATAAAAAATCGGAACTTGACGCTATCATGTCTGAGACCGAAAAAGAGGAAACTTTCCTTAACGAAAGATCAGCTGAATATTCAGAGATGATCGAGGAAAGGCTTTTGGCAGCATATAAAAGGATCAGGAGCAGTGTAAGGAACGGCCTTGCGGTAGTTTCTATAGAAAGGGGTGCTTCGGCAGGTTCATTCTTTACCATTCCGCCACAAACCCAAATGGAGATCGCCTCCCGCAAAAAGATCATCACCGATGAGCACAGCGGAAGGATACTTGTAGACAGCGCGCTGGCTGACGAAGAAAAAGAGAAAATGGAGCAATTGTTTGCTAAAATATAATACCAAGCCCTCCACACCGGAGGGCTTTTTTAATTGCCATGCAGAAAGCCCTTACCTTTATCATCTCCAAGCTTCTCGGGTCGTACATTAATGTCCTGGGGTACATTTCCCCAAAAAAGGCTACGGCACTTGCCTACAAATACTTTAGTGAGCCAAAGAGCGGCAGGCTGGTTAATGAAGGTCTGCCGGACATATTAAAGGAGGCCGAGGCCCAAATGATAACGCACGGCCAATTCGTTTTCCAGATGTACACCTGGAAAGGGGATCAGAATGTAATATTGCTTGTACACGGATGGGAAAGCAATGCATCGCGTTGGGAAGATCTCATTGCGCACCTCAAGCTTTCCGGAAGTACGATCATTGCGCTCGACGCGCCGGCACACGGGCTGTCATCGGGTACGGAATTCACAATTCCCCGCTATGCTGGATTTATCGACATTATCGTGAGAAAACACAGGCCACAAAGTCTTGTCGGGCATTCCATAGGAGGGGCCACGATATTATATTACCAGGCGCACTACCCTAACGATATCATTGAGAAAATGGTCGTACTTGGCGCTCCCTGCGATTTCAATACCGTCCTGGATAATTATGCCGGCATGCTTAGCCTGAACAGCAATGTGTTCCTGATGCTGAAAAAACATTTTCTGGACAATTTCAGGATAAACACGGATAATTTTTGCGGTGATCTTTTTGCTTCAAAATTAAATGTAAGAGGCCTTCTTGCCCATGATAAGGATGATGCAGTGGTAGCTTTTAAGGAGGGCAAAAAAATAGCCGATGCCTGGCCGGAAGCCGTATTCATCGTTACTGAAGGGCTTGGCCACAGCATGCACGACGAAGGGCTTTACAAACGCATTTACAGCTTCCTGCTAGGCTAAAAAAAAACACGGATAGCGATCTGCCACCCGTGTCTATCATATTTTTTTTAGCCGACCGTTATTTCTTTATTACCCTTTTTACAGCGGTTTTATCACCATCATTTACCTTTACAATGTAGATCCCTTTAGAAAATCCGCTAAAGTCAACTATCGCAGCGGCGGACACCGCCTGCCTGGCCACCAGCTGCCCGATGGAATTATATACTTCGGCCACGGCATTTCCTGAAAAACCTTCTGTGGTAAGTGTAAGTTTGTCCTGTACCGGATTTGGATACACTGCAAAGCTTGCTTTATCTACAGAGGGTGTACCCAGCATATTGGCGATCTCGGCCAGGGCAGCTTCCATATTCGGCAGTGGCCCAATTGGTGTTCCCGCTGTCGCCGATCCCTGTGGCGTTCCTGTCGCAATGAGAAGTTCCCTCATTTGGGGGCCGGTAAGGTACGTTCCGGTAAGCCCATGGTAATATGATTGCAGCACGGCAACACAAGAAGCCACTATCGGCGTCGCAGAGCTTGTTCCTGAGAACATGGTATACGATTGGTTAAAGTCGCCACCTACCTGAAGCACATCGCCGTAACCGGACGTATATACACCCTGGCCCCAGGCATGTACATCTACACGCGAACCATAAGTACTAAAATCCAGGCGATTGTGCTGTGCCGTATTAGTTCCTGCCCCAACGATTATGGCACCACTGTCGCCGCGGTTCATGTACGACTGGTAAAGCGGATCATCAAGGTCCTCTGCACCATTGCCCGCAGCGGCAACGATAACGATACCGGCATCTGTCGCCGATTTGGTAAGCATCCATACCGCATTATCATATTCTGCCGGGCAATAGTCTCCCAGCGCACCTGTCATTTGCAGCTCATAAAGGATCAGGTCGCCTTCATCAGAGGCGTTGATAGCGGCAATGATCGCCTGGAGCCTGTTATACCCGGACACAGGATATTCTGTATGCAGCACCATTTGGTTAGCCCCGTGTGCCATTCCAGACACACCATAAGCGCCTTTATCAGCATACATTACCCCAAAAACCGCAGTACCGTGCTCTGTAAAGTCAACACTTGCATTGGGTGAGATCTGCAGAGCATGGCTTACATTCCTTTCATTGAACTCTTCATGATCCAGGTTTATCCCATATTCTATGTCCCTTATGTTCATCCCCTGGCCATTGAGACCCATATCCCAGGCATACTGCATATTCACACCTATGGTCCCGTTAAGGTATAACTGAAGCGGCTCCCTGTTAGGGGTTACAGGCATGATATCATAGGGTGGCGCGATAGGTTGTGCCGACATAAGGCTGCAAAATTCAACATTGTCCAGTTTTTCTAACGCTTTAGCCAGGTCCAGCATCCTTTCGTTGGTAGGATCGGTTATCGATATCTCAAAAAGATCACGCAATTTGGCAACTGATCGTCCGCTACCTGTATTTTTTATTGCCAGTGCCTCAAGATGTTTAAGCTTTTCTTCAGGTATGGTCACAGCCCTTTCAGCAACTGCCGAATATTGCGCTGCCAGCTTTCCAAAGCCCGGGATCGCCGTTACCAGGTCTTGGGGATAGCCTTGTCCCGGAACAGGTGTATTAAAACAAACGTAGAGCCTGTGGAGGGTACTGCCTTTTTCTAAATGAAGATCTCCCTTCCTGCCCTGGCAAAAAACCAGGCCCGAAAGTAATAGGGAAAAGGCAACGAAAGTAATTTTCTTTTTCATGAGAAGTAATTAATAATTCAATGCGGTCATTTTCAACTGCAAAAAGCAAATATACAAGATTGATCGCTTTGTTCGCACCTCGCTAAAATATTTTACTTTTGCAGTATGGAAGAAGAATTGAAAAGGCTCAACAAATATATTTCAGAAACAGGCTACTGCTCGCGCCGGGAGGCCGACAAGCTCATTGAGGAAGGCCGCGTGACCATTAACGGCATTGTGCCCGAAATGGGGACTAAAGTAACCCCTGACGACGAGGTACGCGTTGACGGCAAGCTGTTGAGGGAAAAGACAGGAAAGCATATCTATCTTGCCTTCAACAAGCCTGTAGGTATTGAATGCACTACGAACCAGGAAGTGCGCAACAACATTGTAGACTACATTAACTACCCTAAGCGCATATTCCCTATCGGAAGGCTTGACAAGGCCAGTGAGGGGCTTATTTTCATGACGGATGACGGCGACATCGTTAACAAGATACTCCGCGCCCGCAACAACCACGATAAAGAATATGTGGTAACGGTAGACAAACCCATTACCGACCGCTTCATCCAGCGTATGGGCAACGGCATCCCGATACTGGACACAGTGACCCGTGAGTGCAAAGTGGAACAGATCAGCAAATACATCTTCCGTATAGTGCTTACACAGGGCCTTAACCGCCAGATACGCCGTATGTGCGAATACCTGGGCTATGAGGTTACTGCACTAAAGCGCATCCGTATCATCAACATATCGCTGGACGTACCTGTGGGCCGCTACCGCGAACTGACCCCTGCTGAGATAAATGACCTCAACAAGCTCATTGAGCCATCAAGCAAAACCGAAGAGGCGAGTTTGCTGCCCCCTAACCCCCAAAGGGGGGATCCTAACCTGCGATCAGGAACTGCAAAACCTGCGTCCACAAGGAACAACCCGAGGAATTTTGGGCAAAAACCGAATGACAGACGAAAGCGATCGTGACAGCAATGTAAAAAAACTAACTGCCAACATCACAACGATTTACATTTCAACATCACAAAAGTAAATTCATCGAAAAAAAACGTCATTATATCGATTTTCAAACGTATTTGTTTGAAAATCGATTTTTTTTATTCAGTTTCATCATAATAATAACAAACCAAAATTAATTTTTATGAAAAAACTTCTAATTTTACTATCATTATTTGCATTTACACTTTCATGTCAAGTTGATGACCAACAAAGTATTAAAACTAATGTTGATCAAAATTCCCATTCTTTACACAAACGTGAAGCATCGATTTCCGAAGTGAAGGTGATCTCAAGAAATCCTTTAAAAATTGAATCAGAGAACTTTACCGTATTAGATGCATATTTTGTAAATGAAAAAAAACATGGCCAGATAATCGCTGCCAATACAGATATTACACAAATTATGTCTAAGGAAAAAGAGGTTGTTCCGGGATTCCATCTTGCTTCATACGGTGATCATGATTGTATGGTATATGGAACATGGACTTACGATTATGATGCGGGAACAGTAACTTTTACATCAGCATCTATCGCAACACAAATATTAATGAATGTATGTACAGAACAAGGGACTCGCTGGGCATAAATTATGGATACAAGAAAAATAATATTATTAATTTTATTCTCATGGCTGCTTTGCAGTTGCGATTCCTCCCGTATAAACAAAACGAAAAAGATCGAATCCACAAATATGGATGCCACAAATTACAATAATTCTACCATAAAGCCGGGAAAATCGAAAGAGTACAAAATAGAAAATGATTCATTATAGATACAATAAACGCCTTGCCTATCCCAAGGCGTTTTGTTTTAGGAAGACCCACTGAGAGGACAATACCTTCATCAGGTTTAAAGGAATTCATTATCTTTGCTTGAATTTTGTAATGACTGAGTTATGAAGCATGAATCGCTTGAAGAGTTTTACCAGATAAAAGACCTCCCTACCCCGGACGGGCTTCATGACGGCATAGGGCATTTTAATGTATTCCGCATCGAGGATTGCATGAAACCCGGCAAAGATGTGCAGTATGCCCGGAGGGACTATTATAAAGTGAGCCTCATTCACGGAAACAACCGCTATCACTATGCTGACAAAAGCATTGAGATAGACGGCACTACACTGATATTCTTCAACCCGCAGGTGCCATATACGTGGGAATCGATAAGTGGTGAGGTCACGGGGTTCTTCTGCATATTCACGTCATCATTCTTTAGCGAAGGCGTACGCAACAACCTTGGCGAGCTGCCGATGTTCGCGCCAGGCGCTAAGCCTTCGTACATACTCACCAAAGAGCAGGAGGCCAATGTTACTGGCATATTCAAAAAAATGCTGGAGGAGATAAGCACTGATTACGCTTTTAAATACGACCTGCTGCGCAGTTACCTTAACGAGATCCTGCACGTGGCCCTAAAAACAGAACCTGCCGAGAGCCTGTACGACCACCCGAATGCCAACTCACGCATTACCGCTGTGTTCAACGAACTGCTCGAAAGGCAGTTCCCTATCGAGACACCTGTACAGCGATTCCAGATGCGCTCCGCAAGCGACTTTGCCGACAGCCTGGCGGTACATGTGAACCACCTAAACCGCGCAGTGAAGTCTACAACAGGCAAGACCACCACCAAGCTCATAAGTGAGAGGGTTTTAACCGAAGCTAAGGCGCTGTTAAAGCACACCGACTGGAACATTTCGGAAATAAGCAACAGCCTGGGGTTTGAGGAAGCTGCTCATTTCAACAACTTTTTTAAAAAACAGACCGCCCATACTCCATCCAATTACAGAAATGTTTGATTTTTGCAATTAAGCGTTTGTTCGGGGCAATAACAGGTCCCTGTTCCCGCCATAACTTTGCCATAAATAAAAAACAACATTTATGGAAAGTAAGCAAAACAAAAAAACATGGTTCGTTACCGGAGCTTCCAAAGGGCTGGGGCTTTCCCTTGTAAAACAGCTGCTGGCGCTCGGGCAGAATGTGGCAGCAACGTCACGGAACCCTAAAGCATTGATCGCTGCTACAGTGGGCACCCATGAGAACCTCCTTCCTTTATACACCGATCTTGCCGATGACGCGTCCGTAAAGCAGGCCTTAGCATTAACGGTTGAAAAATTCGGGACCATTGATGTAGCGATCAATAATGCGGGCTATGGCATTGGCGGCAGCCTGGAAGAGCTTTCTGATGAAGAGGTAAGGCAGAGTTTCGACATCAATGTATTCGGCACCATCAACGTGATACGCAATGTACTGCCGTACATGCGGGAACGAAAAAGCGGGCACATCATTAATATTTCCTCTATTGCGGGGTTCGCGGCATCTACAGGCTGGGCAGCCTATGCCGCCACCAAATTCGCAGTTACCGGCCTTACCGAAGTATTGGCGGAAGACGTTCGCGAATTCGGGATCACTGCCACTGTAGTGCTTCCGGGCGGATTCCGCACCAACTTTTTAGATAAAGACTCTATTGTGATCGCCGATAAGCACATTGATGACTACACCACCATGCGCGAAGCACAGCAAAGGCTGCTGCAACTGGACGGAAAACAGGGTGGCGACCCTGAAAAAGCCGCAGCGCTAATGATCCAAACAGCTTTTGAAGAACACCCGCCTATGCGCCTGATCTTGGGCAGCGATGCCTACAAGCGTGCGACAGCAAAAGTAGAAACAATGGCAAAAGAACTGGAAGCCGGCAGGGAAACAACAATTTCAACAGATTTTTAAAAATTTCATTAACCACATAGATACATAGGATTTATAGTTCTTTATGAGCATAAAGTAAATATAGTTAAACATAGTGAAGCAAAGCTTCAGGCTCTGTGCCACTTGACCGCACTCTATACCCTATAGCTAAAGCTATGTAACTATGCGGTTAAACTATTTTCTCACATTTAAACAATCATTAATTACAACAACATCATGAGTACAAAAACATGGTTCATTACCGGGGCATCTAAGGGCTTCGGACTGGAATTCGTACAACAGCTTTTGGCAAAAGGCCATAACGTAGCGGCAACATCCCGCAAAATATCCGACCTTGAAAAAGCGGCAGGATCACATGGAAATTTCCTCCCATTGGAAATGGACATCACTAATGAAGAAAGTGTAGCACAGGCCATCAACGCTACGATCACAAAATTCGGAAGCCTTGATAAAGTAGTAAATAATGCGGGCTATGGGCTTATAGGCGCGGTCGAAGAACTTAGCGATGCCGAGGCAAGAAAGAACTTTGAGGTGAACGTATTCGGCTCCCTAAACGTGATCCGCCAGGCAATGCCGCATTTGCGTGAGCAAAAAAGTGGGCACATCATCAACATCTCGTCGATTGGCGGGTATGTGGGCGCCTTTCCCGGCTTTGGCATTTACTGCGCTACCAAGTTTGCCGTAAACGGGTTTACCGAGGCGCTGGCAGTGGAGGCGAAACCTTTCGGTATCAATGTTACGGTAGTGATGCCGGGTTATTTCAGGACCAACTTCCTGGAGTCGGATTCGATAGTGGTACCACAAAAACAGATCGATGCCTACCAGTCGACCCGAGATTCGCAGAAGATGCACCAGCAGGAGATCAACGGCAACCAACCTGGCGATCCTGTAAAAGGCGTGGCCGCCATAATCGAAGCCTCTGAAGCGCAAAACCCACCGTTGTACCTGTTCCTGGGCAGCGACTCTGTAGCGATGGGTGAAGAGAAAAGCGATACCATCAAAAGCGAGATAAACGCATGGAGGGAATTGAGTACAAGCACTGATTTTTAAAACCCATTACATAAAGAATCCCGGTTCAGATCACTGAATCGGGATTTTAATTTTATGGGTTGAACAGGTCTGTCACCTCTAATACAAACTGCTTTTCCTCCCCGTTCTTGCCCTGTACTACTATTGGCACTTTGATAGCCGCCTTGGCATTGCGTAACAGGTCAACGATCTCGCACCATTTTTCCTGAGGCATATTTTTGGAAGGGATGCCGTTTATCGAAATGATGGCATCGCCCGGTCCTACCCCGTGCCGTGCCGCTATGCTGTTTTCCCAAACCATGCCTACATGTAGGCTACCGTCAATGTAAACAGGCGAAATTCCAATTGTCTTAAAGAACTTGTCTTCTTTTATTTCCTTAGCGCCCAGATACAGTTTCTTTTTATGCCAGTCCAGTATGACCGTCCCGAATTTTTGAAAAACTTCATTGCCTGTAAGGTACGAATCTCCTGCAGCGACACTTACGAACTGGTCCCTGAGCAAGTGGCCACCAAAATATATGCTGTCAAGAATTGCCGAATATTCATCATCGACCTTGCTATCAAACAGTGTCATAGAGCTTTTGCCCCTGCCCCGAACCATCTTTAAAGCCTTATTTTTTTGGCTGTCAAAGAAAAGGCTGTCGCGTATTTTAAACCCGCCGTTATAGCCTGTATCCATGATGGAGTAAAAGCTGTACTTACCAATGACCTGCTGTACCATGGGGCTACCTGAAAAATTTTCGGTAAAGCCGACCTCAGTGGTCTCTCCTTCAGGCCTGATCTTCTTGTCAGAAAATGTTATTGTTTTCGCCTCATAGTCAATTTTCCAATGGCAGGTGCGCATGATGTTCGTACCGAATATCCCGTCGAGCTTAATGCAGAACAGCTTTTCGAATTTTGCCATGTCGAGTGCCGGGCCTACAACATCCTTAAAAGTAACCGGTCCCAGCTGCAACTGCCCAATACTGTAAAATGGCAGGGCTTCCACCTGCCCCGACCCGTCTACCATGCTGTTGCTGAAAATGGATCTCATGCCAAGTTTATCCCTCAGTTCATTCGACACTAAGGTCGACGCTCCGGTATCGAACATGAAGCTATAGGTTTTGCCCTCAATGACCACGGGCACGATGATCTGGCCGAAGCTGTATTCGAACGGTAATGTATGGGTGAAGTTTTTCTGCACAGGCCGGGCCGCAAAAAGGTATTTGTCCCGGTTTTTAAACGACTCCTTCTGCGCCAGCTTTTCTGCTTTTGTCTGTGAGATCCCGGCAACAGGTAAAAGCATCAATAACGCGAGCAGGTTAAATAGTTTATTCATTGAGCATGATTTATTTCGTGAATATATGAAAAAGGCTACGCATAAAAAAATCGTGAAAGACTGATAACACAGACCATTTAGATCTTGAGGCTTATTATAACCGGAAATAAAAATGCCTGAAGGTTATGAAACCTCCAGGCATTTTGGTATATCTGGATAAAATTATTTCACTTTCCTCTGCTCCCTTGCCAGCAAAGTATTCTTTAAAAGCATGGCAATGGTCATAGGGCCAACGCCGCCCGGTACAGGCGTGATGAACGAAGCCTTTTTGCTCACGTTCTCAAAGTCCACGTCGCCGGTAATGCGATAACCTTTTTCGTTGGTCTCATCCGGTACGCGGGTAATGCCCACATCGATGATGACTACATCATCCTTTACCATCTCGGCTTTAAGATAGTTAGGCACACCCAATGCAGTAATAATGATATCTGCCTGCGTGGTGATCTGATTGATGTTCTTGGTATGGCTATGGGTAAGGGTCACGGTACTGTTGCCCGGAAAGCCCTTGCGCCCCATTAATATGCTCATGGGCCTGCCCACAATATGGCTGCGGCCAATGACCACGGTGTGCTTGCCTGCCGTATCTACGTTGTAGCGTTCCAGCAGTTCCAGTATGCCGAATGGCGTTGCAGGGATGAAGGTGGTCATGTCGAGCGCCATTTTGCCAAAGTTCTCCGGATGGAAACCATCCACATCTTTACTTGGATCAATAGCCATCAGTACTTTTTGGTCGTCGATCTGCTTCGGCAGGGGCAGCTGCACGATGAACCCATCGATATCATCATTTTGGTTGAGCTCTTCTATCTTTCTCAGTAATTCCAGTTCCGAAATAGTGCTTGGCAATTTGATCAGTGTCGATTCGAACCCTACGCGCTCGCAGGCTTTTACCTTACTGCCTACATAGGTAAGGCTGGCGCCGTCATTACCCACTATCACTGCGGCAAGGTGCGGCACTTTTTCGCCCTGATCCTTCATTTTGCCAACTATCTCGGCAATTTCATTCTTAATGTCGTCCGATGTCTTTTTTCCGTCGAGTATCTGCATTGTGTTGTGTATGTTTAGGATAGATGTTTATGTTCCATTTATAAAATAAAAAAAGACGCGTCGCCGCGTCTTGTATGCTTAAGGTTTCATGCCTTTCATTCCTCCCATCATGCGCATGAGGTTTTTTCCGCCCCCGCCCTGCATCATCTTCATCATCTTGCTCATCTGATCGAATTGCTTGAGTAATTGGTTTACCTGCTGTAATGATGTGCCGGAACCCTTTGAAATCCTGTTCTTCCTCTTGGCATCAAGTATGGCAGGCTTGCTGCGCTCCTGCGGCGTCATGGAATGGATGATCGCCTCGATGTGCTTGAACGCATCGTCCTCGATCTCTACATCCTTCAGTGCCTTACCCGCGCCCGGTATCATGCCTACAAGGTCTTTCATGTTACCCATTTTCTTTACCTGCTGTATCTGCGCAAGGAAATCGTCAAAGCCAAATTCGTTCTTGGCGATCTTCTTCTGCAGCTTGCGTGCCTCTTCTTCGTCATACTGCTCCTGTGCCCTTTCTACAAGCGATACTACGTCACCCATGCCCAGGATACGGTCTGCCATACGGTTCGGATAGAACACATCGATAGCCTCCATCTTCTCCCCGGTACCAATGAACTTGATCGGCTTGTTCACTACCGACTTGATCGAGATGGCCGCACCACCGCGCGTATCACCATCGAGCTTGGTAAGGATAACACCGTCAAAGTCCAGCCTGTCGTTGAATGCCTTTGCGGTATTCACCGCATCCTGACCTGTCATTGCATCCACAACGAACAATGTTTCCTGCGGCTGTATCGCTTTGTGAACGTTGGCTATCTCGTTCATCATCTCCTCGTCCACTGCCAAGCGGCCGGCCGTATCGACGATAACTACGTTAAAGCCATTAGCCTTTGCATGCTTTATAGCGTTTTGGGCAATTTCCACAGGGTTGCGGTTGCCTTCTTCACTATACACTTCCACGCCTACCTGGCCACCCACCACGTGAAGCTGGTTGATCGCCGCCGGGCGATATATGTCACACGCTACCAATAGCGGCTTTTTGTTCTTTTTTGTTTTCAGGAAGCTGGCAAGCTTACCGGAGAAAGTAGTCTTACCCGAACCCTGAAGGCCCGACATCAATATCACCGACGGGTTGCCCGACAGATTGATACCTGCCGCATCGCCTCCCATAAGCTCGGTAAGCTCATCTTTTACGAGCTTTACCATCAGCTGGCCCGGCTGGAGCGTAGTAAGTACGTTCTCACCCATAGCCTTTTCTTTTACCTTTGTGGTAAAATCCTTGGCGATCTTAAAGTTAACGTCGGCATCAAGGAGCGCACGGCGCACTTCCTTTAATGTATCTGCAACGTTTACTTCGGTTATCTTTCCGTGGCCTTTAAGTATATGTAAGGCCTTATCGAGTTTTTCGCTTAAATTATCGAACATAAAATCCTGTGATTTTCTTTATAGAGGTGCAAATTTAAGGATTTGATCTTTAAGTTAAGGGTAATAGCAAAAAAAAAGCCCCTGCTGGGGCTTTTAAACATAAACTTTAAATGTGTCTGAAGAAACCGGAACTACTAAATCCGATTTATTATAAAACAATATTATGGGGATAAACCCTACCACAACAACCTATTTTTAACACAATTTATTTTACATCTGTTACAAATGATCAAATACATGCTTAAAACCAGCTTTTTATAAAAAATAAAACCGGCTTTGGGAAAGAGCCGGTTTCGGGAAAACTTGAATATTTAAAAAAACACAACTATTCTAAACACGTGCTGCAATCGCCCTCAAGCTGATACAGCGTTTGTACTTCCTGCTGGGTAAGCACCTTTTTATACACCCTCAAATCATCCAAATGGCCTGTAAGACCTTTGCCTATAAAATAATCCATGGCAGTGGCACCAATGTTCCCTGACGCGGTCTCGGTATCCCTTAAAACACCGTCGCGATACAGCCGGAGCGTATTATCGGCATCAAGCGTGGCAACAATATGATGCCAGTTTTCGGTATCCTCCCACAGGGACTGGTCCTGGTTCCAGCTACTGTCCCAGGCTTCGGCAGTAGGCATCCCGAACATGGGAGTGTTCATGTCATACACGGTAAGATAAAAGCCCTGCAAAGCGGCATCACCTTTCTTAAACAAATATTCCAGGTCGCCCGCTACTGTATTCTGCATTTTGAACCAAAGGCTTATGCTGAACACATCTCCGGATAAAAGTGCATTTGCCGGAGCCGATGTAACCTGCAGGTACTGCTGACCGTTAAAGGCCACAGCACAATTTTGGTTACCGTTCCTGTCGGCCACACCCTCCAGTTCTAAAGGAGCCGAAACGGCATTACCCTTAAGGTCCGCAACAACACCATTAGCGAAGGTCATGTACAGCATAAGATCATCTGTAAGCACATTGGGGTTGTCGCACCCATTGGTATCACAGGCAATAATAGCCGCATTGACAGCAAGTTCCAACTGCTGGTTATTGTTCAGTGCCACCGTTTGCCCATTCACTATAATGGTTACCGGGTAGCTAATAGAATAATATTCATTAACATCTAGCGCCTGAAGGAGGCTATATAGCTCAGCATCATTGTTAACAGTATAGGTCTGCTCTACCTGAAAACTACTGTTATACCCAAAAATGGTTACAGGGTAGCTTAAAGATATACACTCATCGGTAGCATGATCATTGGCGACAGACATAAGGAAACCCGTAAGTACAGAATCGCTATTTAGGGTGCCCGAGTTATCTTCCTGTACAGCATCTTCCTGGCACGATATCATAAAAACACCTGTAAGCATCAGGCACATAACATATTTTATTTTAATCATCATGAAATACATGGGTTTTATTTGAAACAGTTACTGTGAAAAAAACCCTACCTGCCGCTTAAAAAACACAGATAGTGTAGTTTTTTGTTATATTATTTCATTAAAATATAAGAATTTTCTTTAGTGGAATATACAGTTCTGATAATAATCTATCCTTGCGAAGCCGCATATTATTTGGTTAACAATAAGTTAAAACAAAAAAAGTTGATATTTTTTTTTATATTGAAAATAACTTATACATTTGCCCTATAGTTTAAACCCCCAAAAATTATGAAAAGCAATTTATTAAAGCTGTACATTTTTGCGTTCTTATTTATCGGTGATTTCGTAATGTTCGCTCAGGATGAGCCAGGAGATTGTCAGACCGTTGATTGCGACCCGACAGACTGCGAAAATACTCTCGAAGGTTGTGACCCACCTGCAGCATCTATCAACCCTAAATTGATATGGCTTGCCATATTGGGTATTTCTTTCGCTATTTACTACTTCAACAGGAGAAAAGAAGAGAAAGCTCTTTAGATCATCTATACAAAATACATGAATATACCTCTTTTTAGAAGAGGTTTTTGTGTTTTAAAAAGGCAGTGTATCGGCTTAGTATATTGACTACACTACAAATATCTTTTCGATATCTTCCCTGCATATAGGCTTCAGGAAGTAATCCTTTACCGTATCGTTAAAATCTTTTGCTTTTTGGATATCCACCTCATTATTAGATGAACTGATCATATATATAGTTGGCTTTTTAGTAAGGTTAGGGCTAAGTTTCCTGAATTCCTCCAAAAACTGCCAACCGTTCATTATAGGCATATTCACATCCAGCAAGATCAGGTCGGGAGTACTTTCTTCAGTATTATTTTTTTTGATGTGGTCAATGGCATCCTGCCCGTTGCAAAAAAAAGTGGCATTTGTATCGATACCGTTTTGCTTCAGGAGTGTTTTAAGCAGGAAATGATATATCTTATCATCGTCAATAACGTATAAGTTGTTAACTTTCTTCATCAAAATAAATTTTAAAAGTAGTCCCTTTATTCATTTCACTAAATACTTCTATCCTTCCGCCCATTGCCTCCACCTGGTTCTTGGTGATAAATAATCCTATACCCCTTGAATTTTGGTTCTTATGGAATGTTTTATACATCCCGAAAAGTGAGTTCTTATGCCTTTTCAGGTCAATACCCAATCCATTATCAGATACCGAAAGTACTTTTTTACCGTCAACTATCTCAAAATCATATGACAGCATCGGACTCCTTTCGGGGCTTGAGTACTTGATGGCATTGGTTGTAAAATTAAGCAATATACTCTCAAGATAAGCAGGATTATAATTTACTGTTACATCCAAAGGTATATTAATTTCGATAGTAATGCCGTGTTTTATAATTTCATTATGCAAGATCGTCAAAATATGCTTAAGGTAATGCCTTAAATTAAGGTCTTCCCGCACAATTTTGATCTCATTTTGTATCTCGACCAATTCCTTCAAATGCCCGATCGTAATAGACAATCCATCGGATATTCCCTCCAGGTGCGTGAGCAGTTCCTCGCGTTCTTCGTTATCCGCAGTTTTAAAAACATCCAGCAGCATTTTCAAATTACTTGCATGCGATCGCAGATTGTGCGATACTATATGGGCAAAATTACTCAGCCTGTTGTTCTGACTGCCAATGATGTCTATGGTGTTACCCAGCTCCATCTCCTTTTCCTTCAGTTGGGTAATATCTTTAAGTGTACCTATTGCCCTTACAGGCTTCTTATTCTCCAAAATGGCCTTACCGCGGCTCAATACCCAACGATACTTGCCCTGATCGGTCATTATCCGGTAAATATGCTCAAATGACCCCGATGCTTCATCCAGGTAGGCGCCTTTCAGGCTTTGATACATGTTAATGTCTTCCGGATGTATGCGCGACAGCCAGAACGTATTGGGGTAATAGGCTTCTTTTTCTTCCTTACCTATGATCTTCATGAGCTGGGGCGACATGTACACTACATTTGTTACCATATCCCAGTCCCACAACCCTTCTGATGCCGCTTTGAGCGCATATTTGAACCGCTGTTCAGAGTGCGCCATCTTATTTTCCTGTTCCTTTCGGGTGGTAATATCGGTGACCCGGCCATAAAAGCTCACGACCCCATCGGGCGAACGTTCCGGATTTGCAGTAACGCGCATCCACTTCAGGCCCTTTTCGGGAAGCTGTACCCTGAATTCATGATCCCACTTTGACATGGTGCGGCCCGACTTTTTAACGGTCTTTACAAAATCCTTTATGTCAGACGGAACTACGCGGTCAGTAAAGAATTTATGTGTGTTGTATTTGAATTCCTCAACGGTCATTTCATACATCTCATTCACGGTTTCGCTGGCATATACGATCGCATAGTTATCCCTGCCTGTCCATATCATCTTAAAGATCAGGTCCGGCACCTGGTCCAACAGCTTTTTATAAAAAGCATCGAGGCGCTCGCCATCATGGATGTCAGGCATATCAAAAAACTTCATACTTAGTCCGTTATATTGCAAAAATAGGTTTGGTTTTAAATGTACTATCTTTTTTCTAAATATTTCGCCAAAGGAAAAATATTTATTTTCTTGGGTGATACGTACTTAATACATTGCTCAGGAATTTCCTGTCCAAATGCATGTAAATTTCTGTCGTAGTGATGGATTCATGCCCCAGCATAAGCTGTATCGACCTCAGGTCAGCACCGTTTTCCAGCAGGTGCGTGGCAAAAGAGTGCCTGAAGGTATGGGGACTTATAGTTTTATTAAGCCCGATCTTGTCGGCAAGGCGCCGGATGATGGTGAATATCATGGCACGCGTAAGCCCTTTGCCATGCCTGTTTAGGAATAAAGTATCTTCGTGACCCTTTTGAGCATTGATAAGAACCCTGCATTGCTTTTTGTAAAGTTCTATATATTTTACGGTAGACCCGCCAACCGGCACGAACCGCTGCTTGTTGCCTTTACCGGTTATCTTTATGAATCCTTCCTCAAAAAAAAGGTCGGAAATTTTCAGGCCAACCAACTCAGATACCCTTAGCCCGCAGCTATATAGGGTCTCCAGCATGGCCCTGTCGCGCTCACCCCGCCCGTCATCAGTAAACACTATCGCACCTATAAGCCTGTCGATCTCTTCTACCGATAACGTATCCGGAAGCTTCCTGCCCGTTTTTGGAACTTCAATAAGCTCCATAGGGCTGTCTTTCCGGTAGTCTTCAAACACCAGGTAATTAAAAAAGCTTTTCAATCCGGAAATTATGCGGGTACGGCTGCGCGGGCTGAGCTCCGGCGATATATGGTAGATAAACTGCTGGATGGCCTCATCATCTATGGCAAGTGGTGTAACGTCTATCGCTGTGCTTTCGAGATACCCCACAAGCCTTTGTATGTCGAACGCATAGCTGGCAATAGAATTTGCAGACAGCCCCCGCTCTATTTTAAGGTATGATTTATAGTCGTTTACGTATTTTACCCAACTATTCATAGGGGTTAAAGTTATGTGAATTAAGAATTCTTTGATAATACCCCCAATTTTAATCATATAATTTTGACAAACAAAACTAATACTTATAAAAAGATGAAACTATTTAAATTATTTTCGGCAAGTGCTTTAATGTTGGGTGCTGTAGCAGTATCGAACGCACAGGAAGACGCAAGCAACAAGGATTCAATGGCAATTAGCTTCGGCGTAAAAGGTGGTGTTAACTTCGCTACCATCTCCGGTAACGACATTGACTCTCCTGAATCAAGGACAAGCTTCCATGTAGGTGTGGTTGCAGAATTCCCATTGGCAGACATTTTCTCTATCCAGGCAGAGGCTTTGTACTCAGGACAGGGATTCGATTTTGACTTTGACGGACCTGATGGCGACAAAGCTGAACTTCAGCTGGACTACATCAACGTACCGGTACTTGCAAAAGTGTATGTAACTAAAGGCCTTAGCATCGAAGCAGGACCACAGTTCAGTTTCCTTGTAAACGAAGAAGTTGACCTAAACCCGAACTCAGATGACGGTGATTTCGACATGGACGAAGCTGAAACTTTTGAATTTGGTGTTGCTGCGGGACTTACTTTCCAGACAGAAATGGGACTATTCGCAACAGGCAGGTACAATGTTGGCCTTACTGAGATCTACAAAGATGTAGATGCTAAAAACTCAGTATTCCAATTGGGTATAGGATATAAATTCTAATTCTCCCGGAATTATAAAATAAGTTAGCCTCCCATTGGGAGGCTAACCTTTTTATTTGAACTGGTATCCTATGGAGAATTGTACCACACCATTCTTTATTTCTGCTTCGTCACCGTCATAAGCATTGGTAAGTCCCAATGTATATCTTCCCTGAAAGAATAGCCCCGATGGCAATTTATACCCCAATCCTGCATTGACCGCAAAGTCAAGCGACTTCATTTGATTGGAAATGTCCGTACTTCCGCTAAAGGTATCATTAGAACTCCTGATGTCGTATTTTACCCTGGCACTGTTCAGCAGGCCTAATTGTGGCCCGACTTCAAGCGTAAAGCCTTCGGTCATGTATATTTTTGCCATGATGGGAAGGATAATATAGTCCAGCTTTGTAGTAGCCTCTCCTTCTACAAAGTTCCCGTCTATCATAAGCGAACCCTCTTCCTTTATCCCCTGCATCGAGTACATCAGTTCAGGCTGTATGGAGAACCTTTCCGAAACCCTTATCTCGGCGGTTACGCCAAAATGCACCCCCAGCCTTGGCGAAGGTTCATCAACATCGCCGCGAAGCGATGCTACGTTAAGGCCGCCTTTGAGGCCATACCTAACGATACCTGTGGCTTCGAGCGGTGGTTGTTCCTGCGCCAGCGCGGACAGGCCAAGCATAAGGGCTGCCGCAGCAAATAATTTCTTTTTCATTTGTATTACTATTTGTGTGTGTTAATTGCAAACCAAAAAAAAGCCTCTATACAGAGGCTTTAAACAGTATGACGAACCGGAATTAGAATCGGTATCCTAAACCAAGCTGTATCGAATTGTTGGTGATCTTGTCGGTAGCTATAGTAGCGCTGTTAATGTCTCCCAAGCCCAGGTAATACCTTGCATCGATAACAAGACCCATAGGAAGCTCGTACGAAAGCCCTGCGGCTGCGCCATAATCCAGTGCTTTAAAAGATCTTTCGGAAGCGCTGTTCAGCTCTTCATCACCAAGATCAGCCTCAACATTAAGTTTTGCGCCAAGTACCGGGCCTACCTGAACATTGAAGTTATTGCCGACATAAAATTTACCCATAACAGGCATCCTCAGGTAAGTAACAGATAATTTATCAGCACCCTCCTTAGAGTAAAGTGCCTCTGCCTGGAGGTGGAATATACCTTTCATAGGGATATCAAGCGAAACACCTGCATAAAATCCGGTAGCCATATCGGTATCTTCGACGTCACCACCAAAGTTTGATAAGTTAACACCGCCTTTTATTCCGAAAATGGGGAATTCATCCATTTGAGCCTGCGCTGTAGATCCGAATGCCACGACGGCCAATGCTGAAAGTAAGAGTTTTTTCATGTGTGATTGATTTATGTGCGATAAAAATAGGAAATAATTCTTAAAAAAAAATCCATTATACAGCATTTCGCTTTTCATTAACAAGATTTTCTTTAAATAAGTGAAATATAACGTAAAAAATGGTTGGTACATAGTATGATACGTCCATGATCCATAAAAAAACCTCCCAATGGGAGGTTTTCTATATTCATTATAGCGATGTATTAGAAACGCCATCCAAGACCGATCTGGATACCAGTGTTCTTGAAATCAACTGCATCGCTCTCGCTGATGTTAGACATACCAAGATTGTACCTTGCATCAAAGAACAAGCCCATTGGAAGTTCGTACCCAACACCTGCGCCGATACCGAAATCGATAGATTTGGTAGCTTCATCCATTAGATCATCTTCAGCTCCAACTTTGAAAGCTACTTCAGGACCAGCTTGAAGGCTAAGGCCTTCCATAACATAATATTTAGCCATGATCGGCACCCTTACGTAAGAAAGGCTTGCTTTGTCAGCACCTTCCATAGAGTAAAGAACCTCAGGCTGTACGTGGAAGTTACCAGATACAGGAAGATCAACAAGACCGCCTACGTAAAAACTTGTAGCTCCGTCACCGTCAAAATCACCTGTAAAGTTAGTAAGGTTCACACCGGCTTTAACACCGAATTTCATGTCCTCAGACTGTGCCTGAGCAGCAGCGCCGAAAGCCATAACAGCCACAGCAGATAATAAGATTTTTTTCATTTTGTGTTAATTTTTATTGTTACTTGTACGCAAATGTATAAAATAAATTAATAAGAAAAATACCTAAAAGTGGGTATTTATTAAGAATTGTATCAACATTCCCTAGAATTTATAAACTATACCTATCCCTACACTTGTAAGGTCAAGATCAAGGTTGAAGGTGTTCGTAGATTCCGCTCCATCAGCATCCGGCTTGGAGGTACCATAACCCAATGCGCCAAATGTAGCCTCAAGCGCAATATGGTCAGATACAAAATAACTTATACCCGGCATTATCCCTATGTCAAAGCCGTTCCTTTTATCTTCACCACCACCTTCATAGTCTGTTTTTTCTGAATTGTAATTTACATGCAGCTGGCCAAAAAATGAAAAGGTTTTCCCCGGAGTACCATAGTACCTTGCAAATGCGCCTGCAGTAAGCGAATTCGTAGTGCGCTCATCCCATTCCATGCCTGTATAGTAAGTTGCCTCGGTGCTGGAATAGCCAAGCTGTGCCCCTATGGCGATCTTTTCGCTAACAAAGTATCCTACACGCGGCATTACGCCAAATCGTGTATATTTTTCTTCGCCTGTTTTGCGGGAATTGTACCCGAGTGAACCCGAAGCAAAAACATCACCTTTAGTGAAACCTGTTGTACCCTCTTCTTCCTGGGCATTAGCTGATGCAAAGGCGGCAAGCGCGGCCAGCGAGAATAATAGTTTTTTCATAGTTGAATAAATTATGGTTATTTAACACTTCTTCTTACAAACGGCGTGCCAAAAAATTTATGAATTTAATAATCCAAAAAACAATGCCTCCACACGATACACTTGTTCGTCAACTAACCCCGGCGATCTGTATTGAAAGTAAAAAAAGCCAAATTCGGGTTAAAGTACATCTGCGGTTTTAAAGTTTTCCCCTACATTTGTGCTTAACCGGTATTACAAATTCGTTATGAGAAAACTTTATTTTGCGGCCGTACTTTTGCTTTCATCCGTGGCAATGCAGGCCCAGACATACGGAATTAAAGGAGGGGTGAATTTTGCCAACCTTAGGGGAAATGATGCGGAAGGCTTTGATGGCATGACCGGCTTTCATGTAGGACTGCTTACGGAGTTCTACATCCTGGACCGTGTAACGTTGCAGCCTGAACTTTTGTACTCTCTACAGGGTGCCAAGGTAGATGGCGACGAATATAAGATCAATTATGTTACGCTGCCGATAATGGCCGAATTTGACATTGATGGTTCGTTAAGCATACATGCCGGCCCACAATTCTCTTTGCTTGCAGGTGAGACAAAGGACATTTTGCCTGCCGAAGCCGAAAATTTTGACTTTGGCATAGCGGCAGGCCTTGAATATGAAATTGTAGGCGGGCTGTTCATACAGGGGCGTTATGTATGGGGACAAAAACAGGTATTTGAAGATGCCGACGTAAAAAACTCGGTGGTACAGCTTTCGTTAGGTTTTTATTTTTAACCCAATAACTATATTTATAACATGAAAAAGATCCTTATTGTACTTACGGCGCTGGCAGGCAGCTTTGCCATGCAGGCGCAGGGCCTTGACTTCGGTATCAAGGCAGGTGCCAACTTCGCTAACTTTTCGGGCGATGTGGATACCGACGGTATTACCAGTTTCCACGCAGGGGCAGTTGTAGAGCTTAACCTTGTTCCAACCTTTTCCGTACAGGCAGAGGGGCTATTCTCTTCGCAGGGAGCGACCTACAAAGATACCGCACTTGACATTGCACAGGACATCGACCTGAGCTACATTTCCGTACCGGTGATGGCAAAATTTTATGTGCTGCCTGAGAAGCTAAGCCTTATGGCGGGGCCACAATTCTCATTTCTTGTAGACGAGGCCGAAGAAGCTTTCGACACCAAAAGCTTTGACCTTTCTGCAGGGATTGGTGCCGAACTGAAGATCATTGCAGGGATATTTGCCCAGGCACGTTACAATGTCGGCCTCAGCAATGTATCGGATAACGATGAGATCGATATCAAGAACAATGTATTCCAGCTATCTGTTGGGTACTATTTCTAAGAAATTAAAAAATAAATGGCCGGCTTCTTCTTTATTGAAGAAGCCGGTTTTTGTTTTATAGACCGGAAAGGAGCACGGATGGCGCGGATAGTTACTTTTTTCGATGTCTTGGTTAAGGGGTAAAAGGTAAAGACCAGTATCTTTAAACAACTAAAAATAAAGATGATGGTACTACATATAGGATACTATTTTTAAAGACCCCCAAGATCTTCATCAATTACGTTCTCCTTTATGCTCTAAATGTTAAAATTAGTATTAAACTAAATACGTGCTTTGCAGTAATCACTTACTTTTACCATAGAAACCCTAACTAATGAACCTACACATAATCAACGGCCCTAATCTGAACCTGCTGGGCACGCGCGAACCCGAAATATATGGCGGGCGCACCTTTGAGGACTACTTTGCAGAACTTCAGAATAAATTCCCCGGCATAAAGCTATCATACTTTCAAAGCAATATTGAGGGGGAACTCATAACCGAGATACAAAGAACAGGCTTCAGCCATGACGGTATCATCCTGAATGCGGGAGCGTACACCCATACATCCATTGGCATTGCCGATGCGGTAAAGGCTGTTACAGCACCAATTATCGAAGTGCACATTTCCAACACTTTTTCCCGCGAAACCTTCAGGCACCAGTCTTTCCTTTCACCGGTCGCCGCCGGGGTCATCATCGGCTTTGGCCTTAAGGGTTACGAACTTGCTTTACGATCACTTATCACATAACTAATGAAAAAATACCTGCTGTACTTGCTGTTCTTATTCAGTGTTTCAACCTTTGCCCAAGTAAAAGGACGCATAGTATCGCCAAACGGCGAGCCCGTTCCTTTTGCCAGTGTAGTACAGTCAGGCACCTACAATGGTACTTCATCTAATGAAGATGGTTATTATACACTGAGCCTTTCAGCAAAAGGAAGGCACACAATCATATTTCGCTCGATCGGCTACAAGACGAAAGAGGTATCGGTTGATATTTCCAAATTCCCGCATACGCTGAATGTTACCTTGCAGGAAGAAAGCTATGCCCTGGACGAGCTTGTTATTACCAATAAAGATGACAGGGCACGAATGATCATCAGCGAAGCAATTGCCAACCGTGAGAAAAATTCAGCCAAAACGGCCAAATTTGAAGCTGATTTTTATTCCCGCGGCACTTTTGAACTGAAAGATGTCCCCGACAAAATACTCGGGCAGGAAATTGGCGATATCGGTGGCTCCATAGACACCACCGGAAGCGGCATCATCTACCTTTCGGAGACCATTTCACGTGTGCAGTCACAAAAACCGGATAAGATACGTGAGGTTGTCGTGGCCTCTAAAGTGAGCGGTGAGGATAATGGCTTCAGCTACAACAGCGCCGAAACTGCTGAATTTGACTTTTACGAAAACTTCCTTCCGTTCGAAGTGCGCGTGGTCTCCCCTATTGCCGACAATGCCTTCAATTATTATGATTATAAGCTGGAAAGTGCCTTTTATGACAGCGAACAACTAATAAGCAAGATAAAGGTATCACCAAAAAAGAAGAATGAGGCCGCCGTGAAAGGGTATATCTACATTGTAGATGAAACATGGGAATTGTATGCTACTGACTTTATCCTGAAGGGCAGCCAGATCGAGCAGCCACTGCTGGACTCGCTCAACATCAGGCAGAACTTTGGCTATAATGCTAAAGAAAAGCTGTGGACAAAGAACGTGCAGACGCTTGACTTCAATGCCGGGCTGTTTGGCGTAGGGCTTACGGGGAGGTTCAGCTATGTGTACAGTAATTTTAAATTCGATCCGGCATTCGATAAAAGGACATTTGGGCCGGAAGTACAGTTCGTGGAAACCGATGCCAACAAAAAGCCCAACACGTACTGGAATACCATGCGCCCTATCCCGCTTACACCTGAAGAGCGAAACGATTATATCAGGAAAGACAAATTACAGGAGCAACGGAAATCCCCTACCTATCTCGACAGCATTGATCATGAACGCAACCGCTTTAAGTGGACAGCTCCGATATTAGGCTACACCTACCATAATTCTGAAGGCAACTGGGACATAAAGTACACCGGCATTGCTACACGCCTTGCCTTTAACACCGTACAGGCTTACTGGCTGGCGCCCGGCTTCCATTTCACGAAATACCGACCGGAAAAGAACACCTACACTACCTTTGGTACCGACCTTAACTATGGCTTTGCCGAGCAGCGCTTCCGTGCGACGGGGACTTTTTCGCACAAATTCAACAACTTTTCCAAACGTATAGTTACTGTTACAGGAGGGAGCAGCATTGAGCAGTTTAACCCCGAAAAGCCTATAAATAAGATCGTGAACAGTATAAGCACGCTTTTCTTCCGCGACAACTATGCGAAATTTTACGACAATGCGTTTATCAAAGTTGCTTATGAGGAAGAGGTGGTGAACGGGATACAGCTGAGCGGTTCGGTAGAATATGCCCGCAGGCATGCGTTGTACAACAACACCAACTTTTCTACGCTGAAAGACCTGTACAAGCCTTACCTGTCAAACAACCCGCAATTGCCATTTGACAACGAAACACCCGCCTTTCTGAAGCACAACCTGATGAAAGCATCGGTGCAGGCACGTTTCAGCTTTGGGCAAAAGTACCGCACCCGTCCGGATGGGCGTGAGATCATTACCAACCCTGATTACCCGAGGTTGTACCTGAAGTATGAAAAAGGTTTTGCATCGAGCATTAAGGATTATAATTTTGACCACCTGTCTACCCGCATTACCTATACGCTTGATGTTGGCAATAAGGGTGAAACAGGCATGGCGGTACGTGCGGGTAAATTCTTCAATTCGGAAAATATCGCTTTTGTGGATCACAGGCACTTCAACGGCAACCAAACGCACATAGGGAAATCGGAGCGCTACCTCAACGTGTTCAACTTCCTCCCCTACTACACTCATAGTACCAATGACCAGTATTTTGAAGGCCATCTGGAACACAACTTTAAAGGTTACATAACCAACAAACTGCCACTGATCAGCGAACTGAATTACCATTTGGTATTAGGGGCGCATGCCTTATCTACTCCCGAACACAAGCCGTACATGGAATTCACGGCAGGGTTCGATAACCTGGGGTGGGGGAAATTCCGTTTCCTGCGTATTGATTATATACGGTCGTATGAAAGCGGCTTCTTAAGTGACGGGGTTATCTTCGGATTGACGTTTTTGGATATACTGGAATAGTTTTCAGTCGCAGTCGCAGTTTTCAGGCCTCACCCCCAACCCCCTCTCCAATGGAGAAGGGGCAGCTTCACTCAGGCCTTGTAGTCCTAACGTTTTAATGATCGGATTATTTGCGAAAGTTTGCAAGCTTATCTTTCACTGTTTTTATAACTTAAGAATGAGATCTTACACAACTATTATTAAGGCCGTCAAGACCTCATTGGATAGATAGTTTCTGCATTTCGGAAAGTTCGGTACCAGTCTTTTTCCATACTATTTTTTCTTTCCCCCTTTGGGGTTCAGGGGGCCTCGCAACACACTGCCCCTAAAATCCTCCAGCGGCTCTTTTTGGCGGAAGCGCTCAATATCCTCCCATGTGGCGCATTTTACATCGAGTATTTCTCCGTAAATATCCATGGGCAGGGTAACATATTCCACTCCTGAAAGGTCTTCGTTCAGGAAATCCTGCATATCCTCAAGGGAATAGAACCACTCTTTATCGAACTGTATCTTATTGACTGTTTTGTCCTTGCGCACTATCGCTTCGGTGATCTTCTTCATGGGTGAGCGTAATGCGTATTATTTATTCTTAACGAATACATGTTTAATGTTATTTTTGCCGGTTTCCCTTTCATCCACGATGAAGCTGTCAATGCTCTTTATCATCGGCAGCATTTTCGGAAAGCCATAGTTACGGGCATCAAAGTCGGGTTGCTTTTTAAGGATAAGATTACCAAGGTCGCCCAGGAATGCCCATCCGTTCTCATCGGCAAGGTCATTGATGCTGTTGCGTATCACTTTTATGAGGCCGCTGTCAATAGTGCTCAGGGTCTCCTTAGTTTCTGTAGTTTCAATATGTTCGGGTTCAGGATGCGGCTTTTCATTTTTATCGGCCCTGACAGGCTTTTTAGCAGTGACCTTTTTACTGTCAGAGCTACCTGGCAGGATCTCAATATAAATAAACTTATCGCATGCGGTTATGAAAGGCTTTGGCGTTTTCTTTTGCCCCATCCCGATCACTTTCATGCCTTCTTCCCTCAGGCGTGTCGCCAAACGGGTAAAGTCACTGTCGGAAGATACGATGCAAAAGCCATCTACCTTTCCTGAGTACAATATATCCATCGCATCTATAATGAGCGCGCTGTCACTGGAATTTTTGCCTGAAGTATAACTATACTGCTGTATCGGGGTGATGGCATTTTCAAGAAGTACGCCTTTCCAGCCCGAAACAGTGGGCTTGGTCCAGTCGCCATAAATGCGTTTGTAGGTTGGCGTGCCGTATTTGGCGATCTCTTCGAGCATGCCTTTTACGTTGGAGTACGGTACATTATCGGCATCGATGAGGACGGCGAAACGTAGATCCTGAATGGTGTTCATTGAATTTTGTGTTTACCCAAAGGTATGGAAAAAGCATTGATGAGAGGAGCCTTGATATACTAAAATGCGATTGCCACTGCCATGCCAATGATAAAGACAGATAATGCTGCATTGACAAAGCGGTACTTTTTCAGCACTTCATCAAAAGTTGGATTCATGCCCCGAAGCAGCCAATGAAACAGCGCACCGGAGTATCTGAAAAAGCCAATGATCAGCTCAAAAAATATCTCTTCCATGGTTTTAAAACTCAAATATTAGAAAAAAAGTATCCATTTTGTAAGAAACCCCGCTAACTCCCGTTATCTTCCTGTGTTCACATAATTTTAACCCTTATGCAACCATGCCCATGTAAAAATCGTCTATCCTTTAAATAACCTACCAATAACCAATAAAACCATGCACAAATTCATTACCGCACTCTTTCTGCTGGCAGGATTAACCGCTGCCGCGCAGATAAAAGGAAAAATCACCTCCACCAACGGCGAACCTATACCATTTGTTAGCGTTACCATCGAAAACACCTACACGGGAACTACGGCCAATGAAGCCGGGCAGTACGACCTGCCTTTTAAAGAGACTGGCAAGTACACAGTGCTGTTCCAGTCGATTGGCTACAAAGCCAAAAAGATCCCGGTAAACATTACGTCGTTTCCACACACGCTTAACGTAGTGCTGGAAGACGAAAGCTACGAACTGAACGAAGTGACCATTACCAAAGGTGAAGATCCGGCATACGCCATCATTCGTAATGCGGTAGCAAACAAAAAGAAAAATTCAGAAAAGACAGGCCGTTTTGAAGCCGACTTTTACTCCAAGGGTATCTTCCGCGTGAAGAACGTACCCAAGCGTATCATGGGCATGAAGGTCGACGTACCCGAAGGCCAGCTGGACTCGACCGGGAGCGGCATCATCTATCTTAGCGAGACGGTTTCGCATATTACTTTCCAGCAGCCCAACAGCCTGAAGGAAAAGATCATCGCCTCGAAGATAAGCGGTGATAACAATGGCTTTAGCTACAATACTGCTGATGGTACATTTTACAACTTTTACGAAGATTACGTGGATATGGAGGATGTCGACATGATATCGCCTATTGCTAAAGGATGCTTCGGCTACTACAAATACAAATACGAAGGCAGCTTTACCGATGAGAACGGCTTTGAGGTGAGTAAGATCAAAGTGATCCCGCGCCGTGACAAGGAACCTGTGTTCGAGGGTTATATTTATATTGTTGACGACAGCTGGGCGATCTCGGCCATTGACCTCGACATCAAGGGTTACCGTATCCGCCAGAATATCCTGGAAGTGCTCAAGCTGCAGCAAAACTTCAGCTATAACAGTACCAACGGCACCTGGTCCAAGAATTCCCAGACTTTCGACATTAAGGCCGGGATGTTCGGCGTTGGCTTTACAGGAAAAATGACCCATGTGTACAGCAACTACGTTTTCCACGACAAATTTGAGAAAGGCACGTTTACCAAAGAATTGGTTTCGTTCGAAAAAGATTCCAACAAGAAAGACTCCATC
Organism: Flavobacterium sp.; assembly: GCF_052437795.1. Taxonomy (GTDB): domain Bacteria; phylum Bacteroidota; class Bacteroidia; order Flavobacteriales; family Flavobacteriaceae; genus Flavobacterium. The sequence continues at coordinate 698,652 of NZ_JBQVPA010000002.1, read as the reverse complement.
TATTGGACGGGCGTGAGGCCCGTGCCGTTAACCAGCGAAGAGCGTACCGACTATGTAAAAAAGGACAGCCTTGCCGAAGTGAACAAAGTATCTAAAGATTCTTTGAACAGCAAGCGCAACCGTTTTAAGGTATTTGATGCATTGTCGGGCTATAACTACCGCAGCGCTGATAACAAGACCTGGTTCAATTATGACGGTATACTCCAGTTCCCGAAATACAATACCGTGCAGGGCTGGAACCTGGACACACGATTATCGTATAACAGTTCCAATACCGATAAAAAACGCTATTTCTCCGCATGGACCGAAATGAACTATGGCATTGCCGAAGAGCGTTTCCGGGCACATGGCGGTTTTAGTACACGGATATGGAAGCTGGGTACATACAGCTTTGCCGGGGGTAATACGATCAACCAGTTCAACCCATCCGAGCCCATCACTCCTATCATGAACACTTTCAGTTCATTGCTGTTCAAGGAGAATTACATGAAACTTTATGATAAGACCTATGCCAAAATAGGCACCAGCCGCTGGATCTTCAACGGGCTTACCATGGCCGGAAGCGTGGAATATAACAAACGCAGGCCGCTGTTCAACAATACTGACTATGTGCTGATAAAGGACAATAAAGACTATACGTCCAATAACCCTATCGATCCGGAGAACTATACGTCTGCACCATTCGAAAAGCATGAACTTTGGAAGGCCAACATCAGCGGTACGATACGCTTTGGGCAAAAGTACATCAGCCGCCCGGATGGCAAGATCCCGGTTACCGAGGTGAACTACCCTGGTATATCGTTCATGTACGAAAAGGCATTTTCATCGACCGTAAAAGGCTATGAGTATGACTTCATTGCGGCAAGGGTATCGTACAGTGAGACATTCCACAATAAAGGTACTTTCGGGTTCAATGTGAAAGCCGGTAAATTCTTCAATGCCGATAATATCGCCTTCATGGACTACAAGCACTTTAACGGAAACCAGACACACGTAGGAACAGAGGAACAATACCTCAACGTGTTCAACCTCCTGCCCTACTACACCCACAGCACAAACGATTCGTATCTTGAAACACACATTGAGCACAACGATAAAGGCTACCTGATGAATAAGATCCCGCTGTTGGCAGACCTGCAATGGAACCTCGTTCTGGGCTACCACAGTATCGCTACACCACAGTATAAGCCGTACCATGAGTTTACAGCAGGATTTGACAATGTGGGCTTTGGCAAGTTCAGGATGCTGCGTATCGACTATGTACGTGCTTACCAGGGTGGATTTGTAACCGATGGCGTTGTCTTCGGATTGAAGTTCCTAGATTTCCTGTAAAACGTTATTTAACCACATAGATATATAGTTTTCATGGCACTAAAAGGGCAGATAGTTACACATAGATGAAGCAACGCTTCACACTCTGTGCTGCCATATTAAACTTATTTAAGAAAAACAGAGCTATGTATCTATGGGGTTAAACCAAAAAGATACCAACTAAAAACCTGAATAATGAAAAAACTGATCATCGTGTTGGCCGCCTTTATAATGCAGTCGGCCATGGCTTCAACGCCTGTGACAGAGATCCAAAAGCTGGAGGCTACCGCCCGCATCTGGGGCTTCCTGAAGTATTACCACCCGCAGGTTGCCAAGGGTAAATTCAACTGGGACCAAAAACTGATCGACCTGCTACCGGAAGTGGAAAAAGCCACGACTAAAGAAGAGCTAAGCACATTATACATCAAATGGATGGACGGCCTGGGCGAAGTGCCTGTGTGCAAAAAGTGCGGCAAGAAACCGAAGGAAGAATTATTTGAAAAGAACTTCAGTATGGCTTGGATGCAAGATACCGCCGCCTTTACTCCCGAACTTACGAAAAAATTACAGTACATTGAGGCCAACAGGCATTTGGGCGAAAGCCATTATGCAGGGTTTGGGGGCGCCGATAATGTGACCATCAAAAATGAGCCGGAGTATAAAGACTTTGAATACCCCAACGCCCACTACCGATTACTAAGCCTTTTCCGTTATTGGAATATTGTCGAGTACTACTTCCCGTACAAATACCAGACCGACCAGAAATGGGACGATGTGCTAACGGAAATGATACCTAAATTCCGTGATGCCGGTTCTGCCCAGCCCTACCACCTCGCGATGCTTGAACTCGTTGCCTCTATCGACGACAGCCACGGTTTCTTCGTTACCGACAATACCAACAAATACTTTGGCTATTACTGGGCGCCGGTAAAATTCAGCATTATTGATGGAAGAGCAGTTGTCACAGGCTATTATGATGAAGAGAAGGCAAAAAAGGATGATCTCCGTATAGGGGATGCCATAACCCATGTGAACGGGATGTCCGTTAATGACATACTTGCCGAGAAAAGCCGTTATATCCCGGCATCCAATCCGGGAGGCAGGAAAAGGAATGCTTACTTCGGCATTTTTAATGGCAGTACCGACAAGGTTACGATAAATTTTGAAAGAGACGCAAGCACTGCTACAAAAGACATAACACGTTTTGTAAAAAAAGAGTTTACCGCCCCAAAAGACGCTGCTCCTGAAAAATACAAGATACTCGATGGCAACATCGGCTACATTAATATGGGTGTACTGGAAGTACCAGACGTGCACGATATGTTCGAAAAGTTGGGCAAATGCAAGGCGCTGGTATTCGACATCCGGAACTACCCTAACGGAACGATGTATGAAATAAGCCGTTACCTGATGGAGGAGAAAAAAGTATTTGTACACTTTACCAGGCCCGATCCTAACTATCCCGGAAAATATCTTTGGTTAAAAACATACAGCACAGGACCAAGAGGCAAAAGTCCGTATGCCTATACCGGCAAGATTATCGTGATGGTCAATGAGACCACGCAAAGCCACGCCGAATTCACCACAATGTCCTTTCAGGCAGGTGATAACGTGACAACTATAGGCAGCCAGACCGCTGGTGCTGATGGGAATGTAAGCACGATCGTATTCCCAGGCGGGTATAAGACCTGGATATCGGGCTTAGGCGTATTTTATCCCGATGGCACCCCAACACAGCGCCTTGGTGTAAAAGTAGATATTGAGATACATCCAACCGTTGCAGGGATAAAAGCAGGTAGGGATGAGGTGTTGGAAAAAGCGATTGAGGTGGCGGATCAATAAAAAAGAGTAGGCCCGCGATCGCGGGCCTTATGCATTATACAAAAATTACTTATCCATCTTCACTACTTCCCACTTCCCGTCGGGATGTTTTGTTAGTTCGAGGTAAACGGGGATGTCTTTGTCCTTTCCGTCTATGGTAATATTGAAGGTGGCATCGCCGTGACCATTCGTTGTTGAGATATGGAAACCGTCCACATTATATTCGTTAATGCCGCCTGTCTCAGACTTAATGTCAGGGTCGTTCCCCAAATGTTCGATAGCGGCTTTGTAGGCATCGGAGTCTTTCACGAAAGATGAGATCATGAAGTAAAAGGTCACGGATAGTGCAATTACTGCCGCCACGATAATTAGTACAATGGTGGTCGTTTTGCGTTTTCTGCGTTTGTCGGCTTCTAAAATTGGTTGGTAAGAGTTTGTAGTATTGTTCATAGCTTTGGTTTTCCCTAAATATAATGAATTTTTGGAATTACTTTATGGAATATTTCACGTAATAGGAGAATTTGATGGTGATCTTTTTAAAATCGGTGCCGGCATTAGTCTCTAAATTTCCGGTAAATGCAACATTGGAGTATTGAGGGACAGCCCTGCCGGCTTCCTCAGTAATGACTAATGGTTTGCCCGGCTGTTCACCTATCGCCTGCAACAGGTAGGTCGCTTTTTCTTTTGCGGCCTTTATGGCGGCAATGCGTACCTCTTTGCGCAGGGCATCTATTTGAGTATGGTCTACATTTGAAATGGAAGCTTCCTTTATATCATTATTATGCAACGCCTCAAACACCTTGCGCACTTCATCGGCAGTACTCACTTTCAGTAAATATTCCTGGCGCTCTTCAATGCCTTTATCTTTTCTCTTGTATTTTATAATCTCCGATGAAGCATCGGCCAATGACAAATTTTTAAGGTCAACGCCAATGCCCTGAAGTGCTTTCTTAAGTTTTGTTTCCTGGTTCGCGATGGTATAATCTGCCTTTCCGTTCAGTTTTTCCTGTAGGGTTATTGCGATATAGATAATGTCTGGCACTACTTCCTTTTCTGCGGTCCCATAGACCTCGATATATGGTGTATTGTCATTATCGGCTGGAATGTTTTGGGCATTCGCCGAACAACAAAAGGCGAATACCACTGCAACAATAAGTTTTTTCATGATCGGTTGGTTTATTAATTAATGGATATAAATTAACGCAAAAAAGCCCGCAAAATTGCGGGCTTTTCTTATGTGTGTCATTCTTAATCTATCCTCTCGATCTTAGCACCGATGGCCTTAAGCCTTTCATCGATCCTTTCGTAGCCACGGTCGATCTGGTCACCGTTCTGTATGGTGCTCACGCCCTTGGCCGAAAGCGCAGCGATAAGCATCGATATGCCCGCCCTGATATCCGGCGATGACATTACGATACCCTTAAGCTGCGATTTGAAATCAAGGCCTATCACTACAGCCCTGTGCGGATCGCACAGCATGATCTTGGCGCCCATATCGATCAGCCTGTCGGTAAAGAACAAGCGGCTCTCGAACATCTTTTGGTGTATGAGCACGCTGCCCCTTGCCTGTGTGGCGACTACCAGAACGATGCTCAACAGGTCGGGTGTAAAGCCCGGCCATGGCGCATCGGCAATGGTAAGTATCGAACCGTCTATGTAGCTTTGTATCTCGTAACCGTCAGTGTGCGCGGGAATATAAATGTCGTCGCCCCTGCGCTCCAGCGTAATGCCGAGTTTCCTGAACGTAGAAGGTATCACACCAAGATTATCCCAGCTTACATCTTTTATCGTGATCTCGCTTTTGGTCATGGCGGCAAGGCCTATCCAGGAACCGATCTCGATCATGTCCGGCAATATGCGGTGCTCGCATCCGCCAAGGCTATCCACGCCCTCGATCTCGATAAGGTTGGAACCTACACCGGTAATCTTCGCGCCCATGCTGTTCAGCATTTTGCAAAGCTGTTGCAGGTAGGGTTCGCACGCGGCATTGTATATGGTGGTCTTGCCTTCTGCAAGCACGGCTGCCATAACGATGTTGGCCGTTCCTGTTACCGATGCCTCGTCAAGAAGCATATAGGTACCCTTAAGCCTTTCGGCTTCCACACCATAAAAATGGTCTTCTTCATTATATCTGAATTTCGCACCGAGGTTAATGAACCCCTCAAAATGCGTATCAAGCCTCCTGCGGCCTATTTTGTCACCGCCCGGCTTTGGTATGTAGCCTTTGCCGAAACGCGCCAGCAATGGCCCTACGATCATTATAGATCCCCTTAGCGCGGCGCCTTCTTTTTTGAACGCTTCGCTTTCAAGGTACGTAAGGTTAACTTCATCAGCCTGGAAAGAATAGGAGCCATGGGCCAGTTTTTCTACCTTTACGCCAAGGCTGCGCAACAGGTTGATCAGCTTATTTACGTCAATAATGTCGGGTATGTTGCTGATCGTTACTTTTTCCGGTGTAAGCAATACGGTACATAGCACCTGGAGCGCTTCGTTCTTGGCCCCCTGTGGTGTGATCTCCCCTTTTAGCGGCGCGCCGCCTTCAATTTTAAATGTCCCCATGCAGCAGAATGGAATTTTAGGATTTTCTGTTCTTGTTATTATTTTGGATATTCTTGCCGTTGCCCGGCCTTTGCATTTTTTGCTTCGGATTGCTGAACTGCGTTTTGTTGCTCAGCTTTTTGTTCACCTTCATCAGGTCAGTCACGTTCGATAGTTCGTCCGCGCCGGGCTGAAGGTTGATCTTCCCGTCGGAAAGCTCAAACAGGTGCTCGAATATAACGGCATCTACCACTGTATCCTTGTTCCAGCTCAGGTAAGACTTTTTCATGTGGTTGGCGATCACTATAATGAGCGCGTCCTTCATGTCGCCATCCTCCCACTTATTTGCCACATCGATCATATACTTGATGTTGTTGCCGTAAAAGCGGTATTTGGGGAAATTCTGCGGATAATCCATCCTGTCCGGCCTTTGCTGCAGCATTTCGCGCGACGGTATCGGGTAAGGCGAGTCCACCTCCAATTTAAAATCGGACATTATGAATATCTGGTCCCACAGCTTGTGCTGGAAATCGGGCACATCGCGCAGGTGCGGATTAAGCGTGCCCATAACCGAAATAATGTATTTCGCCGCCTTATTGCGCTCATCCCTATCCTCAAGCGCTATGGCTTGCTGTATCAGCTTTTGCAGGTGGCGGCCATATTCAGGTATAATGAGGTGCTCCCTTTCGGAATTGTATTCGAGGTTGCCAATGACATCTCCAGAATTATATCGCATAGTATGAATTATAATGAAATGATGCCCTCGATACCTGAGAGCGCTATGTATTTATCAATAACCGACTGCGGCCCTTCCATCTTCACGTTCACAGAAACGCTGGTATACTTGCCGGTTTTCGATTGGGTAGTCTCTATTACAGCACCCATGTTATTAAAGGCGTCTTCCACTTGCTGGATCTTGGCAGCATCCGACGGCACTATAAATTTAAACAGGTATTCGGCAGGCCATTCGGCAGAGCCCGCAAGCTCTTCTTTCAGCCTCTGGTAAAATTCTTCGCTCTTCTTATCCATTCGTCATAAAATAAACGCAAATATACATCATACGCCGTTAACTTCACCCAAAAAACAAATGCCTTAGAAAATTTTACGATCGCATAAAAATATTTACGACGCCACGCAACCTTTTTCATTTTACGGCATCTTTACAATATAGGTTTAGGTTATAAATTGGTTATTTTTTGAAAACCGCCGCTCCCTCCCCGGTAGCCGGCGGTTTTTTATGCCTTAACAGCAATGAAGGCCATGATGCCCAGTGCGGCCGCGGCGAGGACAATGAACGATATCCTTACTGTCCTATTGATGAGTTCGCTGCTGCGGAACATCCTAATGACCACGAACAATGCCGACCCCATTACAAGGTTCATTAATATCCACATAGGGAACATTCCCGCCAAATTGGCATTAAGGGACCCGATGGTGTTGCTTATTGCCATTGCCAGCAGGGCGGCAAATACAAAAGCCCATATAAAATAGAGCGCTACCAAAATATGATAGGCAGTATGCCTAATGTCGAATCGTTTCATTTTACTTCATGTATAGTCTAAAAGCGTGATGTTAAATAACAGCAGTCCCATTCGGGTTATTGTATCTTTACCACAAAAAGAATACCGCTTTGATTGACCTGTTCACATCCGACCCCAATATCCTACCCTATGACGGCGAGGCCATTTATCACGGCCATGTCCTGACACAGAAACAGGCGGCAAATTACTATTCGGTTTTACTGGATAACATTCCCTGGCAGCATGACGAGGCAGTACTATTCGGAAAAAGGATCGTTACCAGGCGGAAAGTAGCCTGGCATGGTGATACGGATCATGCCTACACCTACTCCAACACTACCAAGCACGCCCTGCCCTGGACGAAGGAACTTCTGGAACTGAAAACCGTCGCCGAAAAAATGTCGGGGATAATATTCAATTCCTGCCTAATGAACCTGTACCATGATGGCAACGAGGGCATGGCCTGGCACAGCGATGATGAAAAAGCGCTTGGAAAAGACACCGTAATTGCCTCTATAAGCCTTGGTGCAGAGCGGAAATTTATGTTCAAACACAAAAGAACAGGTAAAAAAAGAGAGATAATACTCCAAAACGGGAGCCTGCTCGTTATGAAAGGCACTACCCAGGCAAACTGGCTCCACCGCCTGCCACCATCAGTAAAAATAAAGCATCCGCGGATCAACCTTACCTTCCGCACGATAGTATCCAAATAACGTAAAACCATTTGTGAAAAATTATTGTTAAAACAATGTTAAGGGTAAATATATTTATTTATATTTATCATGTTAATTCTTTGCCCCACAAAGTATTGATGGTATTCCCCCGGAATTATTCATTAATTAATTACTATTGCGAAAATGAAGCTGAAAGACCTCAAAAACTGGCTCGATAGCCTGTCCGATGAAGAGTTGGAAAAAGAGCTGCTGTACAATTCCATGGACTATGGGATCTCCGGCAAGATCACCGAGATAAACCGCAACGATGACAACCTTTACTACGTTGGCGATGAGCCTGTTGTACTGCACACCCGCAATGAGCTGAGGCAACTTGGCTTTACGGAAAGACAGATATCCAACTTTGACATTGAGATACCGCAGGGTTGTTACTATGTTGAGCTTAGCAACGAGTACAGCATCCTGGAGCGGTTTGTGAGCTGACCCATCCTATTTACATATGATCGATCATATAAGTACAGGGTTATATCAGCCCGTTTGTAATGTACTTATGTGGTTAAATTTATCATTGCGCCATTTAACATTGCGTTAATGCCCCCACGCCCATATATTTGTTATATTAGCATATAACGAACCATACCCCTATTGACATGGCCAAAAGCGTGCTTACCATTACCCTGAACCCCACCGTAGACAAAAGCTGTGAGGCAGACGGCATTAAACCCGACAAGAAAATACGCTGTTCGCAGCCTAATTATGAGCCGGGAGGCGGAGGTATTAATGTATCGCGGGGTCTGGAAAGGCTTGGGATCAATTCCGTAGCATTATTTACCTCGGGAGGGCGTACAGGCGAACTGCTTGAGAAGCTATTGCAGAAAGAGAACGTGGACTGCAGGCCGGTACCTGTTGGGGCCGAAACACGCGAAAACTTCATTGTGGTCGATACCACCCGCAATGACCAGTTCCGTTTCGGGATGCCCGGCGAGGACATCACTAAGCAAGAAGCCGAAGCCATTCACCGTGAAATACTCAGCATTACTCCCCTGCCGGAAATTGCCGTTATCAGTGGCAGCCTTCCCCCCGGCATCGAACCCTCATTTTTGAATAAGCTGGTAAAGGAGCTCAAGGCTAAGAACGTAAAGATCATAGCGGACACTTCCGGCGACGCACTTGCAGAGATACTGAAGGAAGGCGTGTACCTGCTGAAGCCCAACCTGGGCGAACTGAGCAAACTGACAGGTATCGATGAGCTGGATAACGACAGTGCCGATGAAGCCGCCAAACAGCTTATCGACGAAGGCAAGGCTGAGATCGTTGTGGTATCGATGGGTCCACAGGGGGCTTACCTTGTGACCAAAGACGAAACATTGCATATTAATGCTCCTTCTGTAAAAAAGAACAGCACCGTAGGCGCGGGCGACAGTATGGTAGCAGGGATGGTATCGGTGCTTGCCAATGGCGGCGGCCATATAGAAATGGCGCGCATGGGCGTAGCCTGCGGTTCTGCGGCAACAATGAGCAAGGGGACCGGGTTATTCACTATAGAGAATGCAGAGAAACTATATAAGTGGCTCTCCAAATAATTTCAGACCACAGATAGCAGACATTTCTGCCTACAGGCAGGTTGAGCCCACCCGGACTTGCAGATTTACATTTCTATAAAAGTCAATATATCACAAAGTATGGATTACCAATATGCCAAAGATGCCTTTGAGGAACTGAAGAACTTTGAAGGCAAGGCCGATCTTAAAGGTTCGGATACCGTGATCGATCATTTTGTGCTGCTGCCCAAAAATGGGTTGGACGGTTTTGACATTACTGCCTTCCTGGATACCCACCGATCGACAGGCAGCTTTGAGATAGAGGGCAGCCATGAGGAAGAGCAATATACCATCATTGGCATCAGTGTTATTAAAAAGGCCTATTCTAATGACGTGGACTATTTCCTGAGGCTGTTGGTGTGGTAAGTTTTTAGTTTAAGGTTACGACCACTACCTGGGATGTTGAATTTGTTTGGGACCTCAAAACACTACATCGTATTAGTTTCAGTAAATTCTTAAAAATTTTAATGTTTTATTGGGAATGCCTTACAATAACTTTAAAGGTTTATAGGCCATCTTTGCATTCACAAACCAGCAAAATCTATTCCCATGAAAAAGAACATTGACTTAGCCACGATCAAGAATTTTATCCTTGCCAACTCCCTTAACGAAAATGTAATGCTGATGCTGCACCCCTCTAACTTCGACAAACTGATCAGGACAGGGACACAAAAAGTGAGGTCGCTTTGCATATCAGGCATCAACATTATACCGGATGACAACGACGAGATAAGCGAAGGAGAGATCGATGTCTTGGAAGTAAGGTTTAACTAAATACTTCGCCGAAAGGCAAAAAACATAGGGTTGATCAATTTTTTCAGAGCCATTCTTACGAGAGTGGCTTTTTTATTTAGAGGCATCTTAACCAAAATAACTGAACTGACATTAAGATCGAGCCAGCATTCCTATTATTATCCTATTTTATGATCCATGGCAAAAGATCATAACAAAAAGATCCCGGTGTTACCGGGATCAGTGATATATAGTTTTGTTTCTTTAGTTTGATGTAAGCTCGCCTGAACTTGCTATTGCCGTACCAGAGAATATACCTGTAAGAAAATTGTCAAGATATTCAAGATTGCCCTGGGTTATTGGCGTAGGCCTTATTTTTTTGTTGTCCATAAAATATTTCTCACAGCTGTTGGCAACAGTCCTCATTTGCATGGGGCCCATTTTTTCAAGGAATTTAAAGTCCTTTACCTTTACAACATACTGTCCGTCCTCCAAAACAATAACGTAATCGAACTTACAGTTATTCTTCATTAGTCCGCTGCCCCCTTCCCCTGAAATGGCCATGTCTTTTGCCGTACCTTGAAGCAGATTATCGATATAAGCATCAACAGTGAACTCGGGGTGCGACTCGACCATTGCAACAAGATCTACGTTATTTACAGGGAATGATTTTTCCCAAATAATATCTCCATTCTCTGCCCTAAAGCTGTGCTGTGCCATTAATGGGAGCGAAAATAACAGGGTTAAGATAAGCTTTTTCATAGTAGTGACTTTTAAATTACAATATTCATTTAAGTATCGTTCTCATTGAATTCTATTGTAAAATTATCTACTGAAAATCAGACAGAAAAACATATTGGGACATTTACGATTTATTTGTGACGTTACCATAATGTTAGGTTAACAAAGTATGCCTGCATACTATTTTTTAACATCAAAATTTAGTTAATGGTTTTATAATAAGAATATTAGCAATACTTTATCATATCATTTAAATAAAAGTAGATGTTTAATGGGTAATTTTATAGTAAAGCAAATTCAATAACTAAAAATTTATATAGCCATGGGACTTACTCAAGATCAATCAAAGCAAAATTTCTCGAAATATGACCCTTCGGGCACCGATCCGAACCGTTATGCGTCGGTATCTAACGTGCAGGAAGCAGATTCCTATCTTCACAAGAACAAAAAAAGCATTGTTCCCGGCCTCAGGGTGAACATCGGGAAAACGGAGCGCATCCTTATGGTAGCCGCAGGCTCGTACCTCTTGTACCGTGCGCTGACAAAGAAAAAAGACAAGAAAGTACTGGAAGGCGTAGCCGCCGGCACCATGCTCTTCAGGGGCATCAGCGGATATTGCCCTGCGTATGATATGGTAGAACGTTCGGGAAAAATGCAGGCAGGAAATGTTTCCATTACATCGTCGTTAACGGTTAACAAGCCGGTTGAAGAAGTATACAATGCCTGGAGGCAGCTGCAAAACCTTCCCCTGTTCATGGACCACCTGCACAGTGTTGCCGTAATTGACAAATACAAGTCGGACTGGAAAGCAAAGCTTCCGGCAGGCATAGGCACCGTTAGCTGGACCGCAGAGATACTGATGGACGAGCCAAACAAGCTATTAAGCTGGCACTCCATGCCCGGCTCTGCAATAGACAATGCAGGTAAAGTAAGGTTTAGCGACAATGGGAATTCAACTGATGTCGAGATAACCATATCCTACCGCGCCCCGATGGGTAAAGCAGGTGAGCTTGCCGCAAGCTTATTAACCCCTGTGTTCGAAAGGATGATACACAGCGACATTGAAAATTTTAAAAAATATATTGAAGTGGGCACGGCGCCTGCGCATTAAAATTTATCGATCTGTTGACTGAAGCTGCCTGAAAGGGCAGCTTTTTTTGTTTCATTATAAACCATATTGGTGTTAATTCATATAATTCATGACTAAACCTTTTTCATAATCAGGACTGTTTGATTAAATTTGCCGCTTATTCAAAAAAAGTGGGCAAGGAAATTGTTGTAATTATTGGCGGACCCGGTTCGGGGAAGACCACCCTGATCGAAAAGCTGACTGAAAAAGGATACACCTGCTATCCTGAAGTCTCGCGCGAAGTGACCCTGGAGGCGCGCAAAAATGGCATTGAGCAGCTCTTCCTGGAGAAGCCGCTATTGTTTAGCGAACTCCTGTTGGAAGGCCGCAAGAAACAATTCCATAGCGCTGTTGCCGAGGAAGCCGATATTGTTTTCATTGACCGTGGGCTGCCTGATGTGCTCGCCTACATGCACTATATTGGCGACTCCTACCCTGCTTTTTTTGACGAGGCCTGCCGCGACCACAAGTACACCCGTATTTTCTTTTTGCCGCCATGGGAGGAGATCTACACCGCCGATGATGCCCGCTATGAGAACTATGAGCAGGCAAAATTGATCGCCGACCATTTGCAGGAAACCTATAAAAATTACGGCTACAACCTGATCGAAGTCCCGAAAGACACCCCTGATAACAGAATTCTTTTTATCTTAGGGCAACTTTCAGAATAACTATGGAGGACGCACTCAGGATCCTTAAAAAATATTGGCAGCACGATACCTTCAGGGAACCGCAGGACAAGATAATCCGATCGGTACTTGACGGGAAGGATACTTTTGCCCTCATGCCTACTGGCGGCGGCAAGTCGGTATGCTTCCAGGTACCCGCCTTGATGAACGAAGGCTTGTGCCTTGTCATTTCCCCGCTCATCGCCCTGATGAAGGACCAGGTGCAGAACCTTGCACAACGCGATATAAAAGCCATTGCGCTTACAGGCGGCATCCACAGCGACGAGCTGAGCGACCTGCTGGACAACTGCAAGTTCGGGAATTATAAATTCCTCTATCTTTCACCTGAAAGATTGCAGTCAGAATGGGTAACAGAGCGACTCAAGGACCTGCCCATCAATCTCGTGGCAGTGGACGAAGCGCACTGCGTGTCGCAATGGGGACATGATTTCCGCCCCGCCTACCTGAAGATCTCAGCATTAAAAAAGCAGCTGCCCCACGTGCCTTTCATAGCATTGACGGCTTCGGCTACGCAGCGGGTCCAGGAGGATATAATAATGCAACTCGATCTGAAGTCTCCGACAGTCTTCAAAAAATCATTTGCAAGGGAAAACATCGCATACATGGTTTTTGAGGTAGAGGATAAGCTGCACCGCATACAGCAGATACTTGCCAAGAACCCCGAACCTTCCATCATATACGTTCGCAACCGCAAGGCATGCCACGATGTATCGCAGCAATTGCAGTCACTGGGCTTTAATGCGACATTGTACCACGGTGGACTGAAGGAAGCCGAAAAAGAAAAGAACATGCAGCTGTGGCTCAAAGAGCGCGCTCAGGTAATGGTGGCAACCAATGCCTTTGGGATGGGCATAGACAAGCCGAATGTGCGCACGGTGATCCACATACAGCTACCTGAAAATCTGGAGAGCTATTACCAGGAGGCAGGGCGTGCAGGACGTGATGGTAAAAGATCGTATGCTGTGCTGTTGGTTAGCCCCTCCGATGTTCGTTCTGCGCAAAGCCAGTTCATAGAGGTATTGCCCGACAGGATTTTCCTGAAAGAGATCTACCACAGGCTTAATACCTTTTTGCAGATCGCGTATGGCGAAGGCATTAATGAGACCTATCCGTTCAACTTTACGGAGTTCTGCAAAAAGTATAATTTTCCTGTTACCAAAACCTTCAACGCATTGCAGTTCCTTGACAACCAGGGGATACTAACCCTTTCCAAGGAATTCTCCGAAAAGGTCAGCCTTCAGTTCATCATACCGAGCAAGGAAGTGATGCGCTACATCAGTCTTAACCCAGCCGACGAGGAGACGATACTGGCGATATTGCGCAATTATTCCGGTATCTTTGAGATAGAGAGCGCCATAAACACAGGCCTTGTCACGAAAAAAGCAAAAGTAACAGAGGAAGAGCTGATGAAGCTGTTGCAAAAGCTACAGCAAAAGGATGTCATTACGCTGAAAAGCTCCGGTAATGACAGCAGCATTACTTTTAATGAAGTGCGGGAGGATGACCTGACCATAAACAGGGTGATAAAATTCCTTGAAAGGCAGAATGAAATTAAGGTGCAGCAATTTGCATCGGTCGTTAACTACATTACTGATACAGCGACCTGCAAAAGCCGCCTGATACTCGACTATTTCGACGAAAAAGACACTACGGATTGCGGGACCTGCTCGTACTGCATCACAAAGGCGCGAAAGCCACAAAGCCCTGTCGATTCGGCAAATGCCATATTGAGCATGCTGAAAGGACAGTCGATGGGTTCGCGCGACATTGAGAGCCGATTACAACTGACGGCCGATGAAACCGTGTTTGCCCTGAAGCTTTTATTAGACAGCAACCGCATTAAAATGAATACGAACAATCAATACACTTTGAAATAAATGGAACGCTTACGAATTGTTTTCATGGGAACCCCCGAATTTGCCGTGGGCATACTTGATACCATATACCAGCACAACCACGATATCGTTGGCGTTATAACTGCGCCCGACAAGCCGGCAGGCCGGGGCCAGAAGGTGAAATATTCGGCCGTGAAGGAATACGCAACAGAGAAGGGGCTTACGCTGTTACAGCCGACCAACCTTAAGGATGAGGCTTTCCTTGCGGAGTTAAAGAGCCTTAACGCCAACCTACAGGTCGTTGTAGCCTTCCGTATGCTTCCCGAAGCGGTATGGAAAATGCCGAAACTGGGGACATTTAACCTGCATGCCTCGCTCCTGCCGCAATACAGGGGGGCAGCTCCCATCAACTGGGCGATCATCAATGGGGAGCAGCATACAGGCGTTACGACCTTTTTCATTGATGAGAAGATAGATACCGGTGCGATGATCCTGAAACAGGAAATAGAAATAGGCCCGAATGAGCTGGCCGGCGAATTGCACGACCGCCTGATGGAACTGGGCAAAGATGCCGTAATAAAGACGTTAACACTCATTGAAAGCGGCAAGGCTGCAACTACCCTGCAGCCGGTGGCCGGCGACCTTAAGACAGCCTACAAGCTTAACCGTGAGAACTGCAAGATCGACTGGACAAAGCCGGGCATCGAAATACATAACCTGATACGTGGACTGAGCCCCTACCCTGCCGCATGGTTCCTGTTCAAGGACGGCGAAAAGGAATGGGACGTAAAAGTGCATGAAACCGAATTTATAGCGGAAAGCCACGATAAAGCTACAGGCTCTATTTCAGCAGATAAAAAGGCGATAAATGTTGCTGTGCAGGATGGTTTCATAAGGATAAAAAGCCTTCAATTTCCCGGAAAAAAGAGAATGGCAGCAAAGGAGGTACTGAATGGTATGTCATTTTCGGCTGACGCAATGGCTTCATAGCCCGAAAACACTGATAGTTTAACAAATTTTTAATAAAACAAGTGTCCTTTTGAACATTTTAATAAAAGTTATCAACAATTAATTTGAAATATACCCAAAACGCTTGCGTAGTTTGGATTTCCTATTAAATTTGTAGTACAGGAGTAGAAAATTCTATAATTTAACCAAACAATTAATAGCAATTATTATGAACAAATCAGAATTAATCGATGCAATGGCTGCTGACGCAGGAATTTCTAAAGGTGCTGCTAAAAAAGCGCTTGAATCATTTGTAACAAACGTAAGCGGCGCTCTAAACAAAGGCGGAAGGGTTTCACTGGTAGGTTTCGGATCTTGGTCAGTGTCAAACAGGGCTGCAAGGGAAGGAAGGAACCCACAAACAGGAAAAACTATCAGCATTGCTGCTAAGAACGTGGTAAAATTCAAGCCGGGAGCTGAGCTTGATGGCCATGTGAACACAAAATAATTACTGTTACGGTAAAATTTCAAAAAAGGGCTGTCTTTTTAAGACAGCCCTTTTCATTTTGCGTGGAATAAACTCTATTTAAATATGATTATGTAATCGCCACAAAATTAGATAAAACGGCTTTTTTGCAACGATAGGATCTTTAAATTATTGTGAATTTTTTTGTATGTATGGTTTTTTTCGTTAAATTTATTTCAAATTGCCAAAAGATGATTTCACACAAACTCACCAAAGGGTGCCTGCTGATAGCGGAGCCTTCTACTATTGGAGATCTATCTTTCAACAGGTCAGTGCTTTTGATAGCCGACCATAATCCGGAAGGCTCCGTAGGCTTTATCCTGAATAAACCGCTTGGCTATACCGTCAACGACCTTATACCTGAAATTAAGGGTAGTTTCAAAATTTATAACGGCGGGCCGGTAGAACAGGATAACCTTTACTTTATCCATAACGTTCCCGACCTGATACCTAACAGTATTGAAATATCGAACGGCATTTATTGGGGAGGCGATTTTGAGTCGACAAAGGAGCTCATCAACGAGGGACTGATAAGGAAGAACAACATACGTTTTTTCCTCGGCTATACCGGCTGGGATGCCCAACAACTGGAAGATGAGCTGGAGGACAATTCCTGGATCGTGACAGAGAACAGCTACCGCAATAAGATCATAGGCAAATCGAGTACTTCCTTTTGGAAGGAAAAGATCATGGAACTTGGCGGCGATTACCTGATATGGTCCAACTCCCCCGAAAATCCGTCGCTTAATTAACCCAAACGCACTTTTGCGTTGAGCCTTTTTAACAGATCGGCAGCCAGATCACTGCCGTACTCTTTCTTGCGGTATTTAGTTACCGGCCTTATTCCCTGAATTACATTGGTAATAAACATTTCATCAGCCTTTTGCAGGTCAAATGGTGAAATGGATGCTTCGGCAAACTCTATCCCTTCAAGTTTTTTAGCAAGTTCCAAAACCTGCTTGCGCATGATGCCGTTAAGGCAGCCATCGCTCACGGGAGGCGTCACCAATTTATTGCCCATAAGCATGAAAAGGTTGCCCTGGAGCGCCTCTACCACATTCTTCTCATCGTTAACCAGCAAACAGTTCTGCAGGCCGTTCTCGTTCGCGAAGATGCTGCCGGTCACCTGGACCATCTTATTGGTCGTTTTAAGCGTTGAAAGGAGCTGTTTGGACACGTAATAATCACGGAACAGGTCTACTTCATATTCCCCATCTGCGATCGAATATAATGCTTCCTCCAGCGGCATAGCTGTGATAATGAACTCAACATTATTATCGGTAGGGAGGTAAAAACCGCCGTTTTTACGGAAGAAGGAAATGCGTACGCGGTGTGCCGGGGCATTTTCAACTGCGCTTATAAGGCTGAGCACTTGATCCTCCATATATTCCATGGTGAAATACATAGGTATCTCCATGCGTACGATGCGCAGGGATGCCATAAGCCTGAAATAATGGTCTTCAAGAAAAAGCACCTTGCCATCGAGCACGCGGAGGGTCTCAAAAACTGAATCGCCAAACAGGAAGCCCCTGTTCTCGTGTATGGATATATTGGAGTCGGCAACGAGTGAGCCGTTATAATTGATCATAAAAAAAGCCCTGAAAAATTCAGGGCAAATATACTTTATATATAGGGTATTTCCTAAACCGAGCCTAAAACATGCTTAAGGTCGGATACCTGGTTTTCCCAAAGTTGCTTGGATTCGGCAACGTCATCCTCTTCAGCGAAATCTACCACCATTAGCGACACATCTTTAGTGATCTCATCGACAAGGATGCGCAGTTCGAAATAATAATCACCATCCTTATTTTCATCATCCACCCAGCGGAACTTTACCTTCTCCCCTGATTTTTTAGAGGACAGCCTTGCTTTCTCCTCGGTATCATTCCATACGAAAGTGAAGAACTCCCCCCTTGAATTCACATTGTCAGCAAACCACTCCTGCAGGCCCGACGGCGTAGATATATATTGGTAAAGGAGTGACGGCGAGGACATGATCGGGAACTCCAGTTCGTATTTTATTTTTTCGTCCATTTGTTTAGTAAATTTCGGGAAATATATAATATTTAACATTCATAAAAAAGCCTTTTGGGAAATAATTTTTTTTCTGAAAAATATATTTGGAACGATTAAATAAATTTATATATTTGCACCCGCATTGAGAGATGCACAACCGATAAAAATGGCGAGGTAGCTCAGTCGGTTAGAGCGCAGGATTCATAACCCTGAGGTCACGGGTTCAACTCCCGTCTTCGCTACAAGACCGGACAAATGAGAAGATGACTCATTTGTTCGGTTTTTTTTATCTCCTAACCCCTTATTAATTAGTGAAATATGTTCTGCTAGTACGTTAATTCGCGGGGTTCGATATGTACTTCCGTCAAATAGTAATTTTTCCGGATATATCGAACCCACAACATATCTTTTAGTTTCAACATCACCTTCTTTATAAGTGCTTGCTATATTACAAAGAGTATGTAATGCCTTGTCTAAATTTTGCTTAATACTTGAATTACGATTTCTATCTAAAGAAACTGTAAGTTCATTTTCCAAAAGTTCAATATTTTTTCTGCACTCTTCCTTAATTTCTTTGTAGTCGTCTGCATCTAATTTGTCGGTAAAAAGTAATTCCCTGGCTTTGCTCAACTTTGCATTTAAGCGTTCGATTTCAAGTGCGATTGCCTTGCGCTTGCTATCAAATACTGATGTAATATTTTTGTAGTTGGTCGAGACTATATCGCTTAGCAGACTTTGTAGGACAACTGGGAACTCAAATTTTTTCAAATCTTCTTCAAACATTTTATTCGCTTGTGTAGCGCTTTTTCTGAATCCGCATGAGGGTATACAGTGGTAGTAATAATAATATCCCCCTTTAGATCCTTTCGAAGCACTACCTGTGAGATTTTTTCCACAGTCGGGGCAGATTAAAAATCCACGCAGCGGAAAATTAGCATCAGATTCAATTTTTGTGTATGGTCGTTCATGCCTCTTATTTCCATCTAATATATTTTGAACTTTATAAAAAAGTGTTTCCGAAATTAGTGGCTCATGCTGGCCTTGTACAAAATATGCTTCTTCATCTTTATATTTATCAATAAACACTTTTCCGCAATAGACAGGATTACGCATAGCTACATGAAATGCGCTTCGACTAATTTTTTTACCCCTTTTATTCATTGCCTGCCTAACTTGGTCTGCTGCCAAAGTCCCTTTTGCAATCTCATTAAATGCCCATTTGATGTGACTCGCTTCAGGTTCTTTCGTCGCAATATATTTTTTTCCATCTTCCCTTGAACGATTTATATATCCGTAAGGTGCGATGCCAAGTACACGACCTTCCTTTTTAGCTCTTCGCATTCCGTAAAATGTATTGAGCGCACGTCTATCATTTTCAACTTCGGGTGCAGCCAGATAAATCGCAAGCATCATTTTATTTTCGGGTATTGACAGGTCGAGAGGTTGTTCTACCGCCTGGGGTTCAATACCCAAGCCGTTCAGTATATTAATCATTTGGTACGCATCACCAGCATTTCGACTAAACCTGTCCCATTTTGTAAAGAGAACGTAATCTGGCCTAGTTTTACATTTCTTAACTTCACCTAGCAGTCGTTCCCACTCGGGACGCTTAAAGGTCTTAGCGGAAAAATCCTCATAAATTACCTTGCTGACGTGTATATTTTGCTGATTACAAAACCTGCGTAAACGTTCATCTTGATCCCTTTGGGAGTAACCCTTATCAGCCTGCTCATCTGTTGAAACTCGGATATACAAAATTGCACTTTTCATAACTATTTTTTTAAGGTTTGGAAGACGCCTACACACTAGCTTTCCTCATTTTAAAGATACGAAAATCACGGCAACTTAAAGTGCTTTCTTAGAGCTAAGTATGTTAAATTATGTAGGAAATCAATTATTAAAAGTGCTTCCTGTGGGGACACATCCATTCCTGCTTCTCTCATTTTTTTAAAAGCAACTTCAAAGGGAATCCTTTTCATTTCAAAATCACTCATATATTACCCGTTAAGTTATTGCACATTCTATAACTCACTAAGTTAAATTGGTTAATCAAAAGGATGCCCGACGAGACATTTTAAGGTAGAATTTGGCTGCTAATGTCAAGTCATATTATTCAGGACTGCATTGTTGAAAGCAATTAATGAATTTCCAACAAAACGGATAAAAAGGAAGCGAAGGTGTCAAGGGTTGCGACCGTTCAAAAATTAGCCAAAAGACTACGGCATAAACGGCGGCCTTCCCAAAGGGTCCCTTCCAATTATTCCGTTTCCTTTTGGCTCCGGTCGCAACCCATCACCTTTTTATGGCTTTCTTTTTTTCCGTTTTTTCTTTTTGAAAAAAGTTTTGAGGAAGAAAACACTCCGACGAAAAGAATAGATTATTAGTGTTGATAGATATAATTAAAATTTAATAAGATGAATACCAACTTTTTTAATCAGATACAGCAGTTGGACTTTACGGGAGTATTGCAACTGAACATTTCAAAGGGAATAGAAAGCAACTTAATTGTAACGGTATGGCTGAACAACGAGCAGTGCGGAGATAGCGCAAAAAATCTTATCCCCCCTTTAACCTTTAACGCCACGCCCCAAGAGTTTGACGAAGGATTTTTTGAGCAGATAACCACACCTATACAAAAGGTGTCGGGCTTACTGGTGGATATGGAAAAATTCCTGAAACAATTGGAAGAAGCCAAAAAGCACTCGGCAATCGAGAAAGACAAAGCCGAGAAAGAGAAAAAGGAAAAGGAAGCCAAAGACAAGAAGTTTAAAGACGGTATGGCAAAAGCGGATGAACTGGAGAAAGAGGGCAAGTTCCGTGAAGCATGGATGAAAGTTCCCGATAAAACCGAGTTTCCCGAAAAAGCGGACGAGATACGCAAACGCAAAATGTCATTGTCTGCAAAGTTTGAGACACCAAGTCTTTTTGGAGCTATGGAAGAACCAACGCCCGAACCAACTCAGGGAGAAACAGAAACTACCACCGATTATTCTATTGATGAAGAAGTCGAAGAACAATAAATGTAATCCTAAATTCAAAAGTCATGTTATTAGCCACACAATTAGAACGGGTTTTTGTACTCAAAGATAAAGGACAGGAAATTAGGCTGACCGACCCCGAACCACGTTGGAGCGTGGAAGCTGTAATGAATTTTTACGCAAATATGTATCCAATACTCACCACAGCAAAAGTGTCTGCACCGCTGATAAAAGATGATGCAGTAGAGTACAAATTTGAGAGTGTGATGGGTACGAAAGGTTAAACTAAAAACTAAAAAAAAAATGAACTATGCAACGCAACATCATATCGGGAATTATCAACCTGCCCGAACAAAAACGGCAACAACAGTTGCACCAACAGTTAGGCGAGTTCGCAAATTGGATGCAAAAGCCAAAGGATGCAAGACAGGTGCAGAAAGACAAGCAGAAAGCCGTACCAATAGCAATGCTTCCAATGGTATTCTAAAATGTAAGTTCCTGCCTAAAATGTTAACAGCACAATCAGTACAGACTTGTCAGAAAACGGAGAGGGATTATTTCAAGTCCCTTTCCCGACTTGCTGAACATTATAAGATTGAACCGATGCCAACCAAGGATTTAGGCTATCCCTATAACATAGCGTTATCCCTTTGGGATGTGGAAACTAAGGTGAAGCGAGTAAATATAAATTGCGATGGCCTCAAACTCATACAGGATAGTAAGAAGACATTTATACTGAGCGAAGAACGATATGATACGGACAGCACATTATTTTATATCCCCGTTATACCTCTCTACAAGATGCTCAGGGATAAGCCTAAAAGAAAGACAGGGCAACTGCTTCTGTCACTATGCAGCTACCTGTACCATATTGCAGACATTCCCTATTACAGGCAAGAAGAAAGCTATTTATATTGGCTGTACGAAACCCACAAAGATTGGGTAGAACAGGATGATGAGACAGATGCCACAGAAATATATTTGAGCGACTTCAGGAAAGCCGAATATTTTGGCGACATGATAGAGCAGAAGTTATTTAACCGCAACAATTTAGATGTATTCCGACAACGCTTGAACCAATTTAAAATCCGTAACGCTTTCGACAGGGAATGCTGGCAGGTGGCTTGTAGTGCATTTGCCCTTTATACAGAATATCCGACTGCAAGTATCTTTAGGAACGCCCATTTTCCTGAACAAGACCCGTACGATGATGGTTACGAGTGTGAGTATATTGGAATGGAAAAATACATTTCATTTATAGCGGACACGAAGGGATGGCTGTATGAAAACCTTAAAGACAGTATAAACAATGAGTTCAATGAGTATGCAGGAATAGAGGAACCGACCGTTAGCAAGGCTTTCGACGGAAGGGCAATAAGCACTGCCAATCTTGATTTTGAAAACCGACTATTTTTGATTTTAAACGACTTATGCGGAATATTAAACAACTATAAAAAAGCCGACGATGAATAGTACAGGTAACATCACCGAAAATTTTGGCACATTATACCACCCAAAATCTGCTTTGGTTTTCTACGAAGCTAACGAAACTGACACCGATATATATGTAGAACATTTTGATATGGATTGCGAGGGCAATCCGATTAATGCGCATCCCCTTACGGTAAAGGAAGCCAACGTATTGGCAAAGGCTTTACTGACTGAAAAAGAACAGCACAAAGCTTTCCTGAAACCGAGTGGCGTTCTACCGACTAATATTCTGCATATCAGTTCGGGCGAAAAAGGCACCGTACTGTGGTACACCAAAGCGCGAGAACGGCAACTGTATTTTGTAAATAGCTTAGGCATCTCCAACGGAGTAGCGCAAGTACCCCCAATGCTTTGGCTTGCCAATAAGGACAGCCTATCAGTCTTTGCACTTGCAACGGATAGACGACCAACAGAAAAAACAGCTTTGCATTACGCCCCATTTTTCAATATCTATGAGGATGGCAGGGTGTGTATGGGTACTGTAAATATCGACATCAAAAATTCAGCCTCAGTCGAGGAATTTATACAGGCTTGGGAAAGTTACTTTTTCCACAGCTATTTCAGCCATTTGTTAGGAAGCCATAGCCCGGTCAAGGGAAATTGCGTAAACGTTTGGAAAGACCTTATCGGAACTGCTAAACCATTCCCTAAAGATTTATTGATAAAGAATAACAAAACCCTTAAAAATCTATTGCGATGAATACTATAAAAACAGCAGTTCATTTTACGGACAACTATCTAATCAGCCCCACCAACCCCGTTTCGGTAAACCTTATAGGCGCAGGTGGCACAGGCTCAAAGGTATTGACTGCCTTGATGGAAATAAATGAAAGCCTGATAGCATTGGGACACGCAGGGTTGCAGGTGCGTTTGTGGGATGATGATATTGTTACGAGTGCCAATTTAGGCAGACAGCGCTTTTTTGAATGTGAAACAGGATTGTACAAATCCGTAGCATTGATAAACCGCATCAATCGTTGCATCGGTTCAAACTGGAAAGCCGAAACTGTAAAATTTGAAAAAGACAAGTTCGGCAGACTGCCTGAGAAATCAAAGGCAATTATTACCATTACCTGCGTCGATAATGTACAGGCAAGGTTTGGCGTTGCTGAAATTTTGAAAGAACTAAGCTATCACAGGAACTATCAGGACGAGCCGAAATATTGGCTGGATTTTGGTAACAGCCAAGATACAGGGCAAGTGTTACTATCTACTATCGGAAAGATAGAACAACCTAATTCAGAAAAGTACCAAACGGTGGCAAGCCTGCCATTTGTTACCGATGAATACGGGGAACTGCTCAGGCAATCAGAACAGGAAGATGACACTCCAAGCTGTTCACTTGCCGAAGCATTGGAGCACCAAGATTTGTTCATCAATTCCTCATTAACGCAAATGGGTTGCTCACTATTGTGGAATTTATTCCGTAAAGGTATGACCGAGTATAAAGGTTTTTTCCACAACCTGAAAGACTTCCGTACCCACCCGATAAAAGTTGCCTGATACTAAAATCGGGCGGCAAAAAGACACTCCCTCACCGTTGGTCGGGGCAGCCTTTTTGCAATTAAGCGGATGCAACCCATTTGATATAATAACCGCGCTTCTTTATCAAAAAGGTTGCAGGCCCTTTCGTGGGATACTCATTATCCCATCTATTGTAGTAGAGGTACTTCTTTTCTTCAGGTATAGGGCGGCCAAGAAAAGAAGCAAAAGAAAGCCGCCGCCTTATAGTGGATTTTGAATATCCTTCCAATCATGAAAACCTTCGAAAAGGCTTTCGATATTCTCAAATTCTATAAATGCAGTAAGCTCTTTCTTTAACTGGCCTTTAAAACCCCTGATACAGGAAAATTCCTGTAGTGTAATGGCTGAGAGTTCCCTTAATGTCTTCACTTCCAATAAATCAAAGAAGCTATTCATCCTTTTGCTAAAAGGAAAGCTGAAATCCACCAGCGACCTATCGAGGTTCTGCACTATCTTGTCTTCAGACTTTGAAAGCTCACCTTTACTAGCAATACGCCACTGCCTCTTCAATTCTTCCAGGATTTGCTTATAGTGGTCAATACTGTTCAAAACCCCCGTAGCATTTTTCACCTTATTGCATGTGTTCAAGTAGATCTGCCGTATCCTCTCATTCGTAAGCCCGTAAAGTTTGGAAACTTCGTGTATAGGCTTTTTATCTATCAGCAGTTTGTGTAAAATTTCGTATTCGCGATCTGTCAGAACCTTTTTTGACATTTCGAGGTAAAATTTATTAGTCCGGTCAATGACCCTTGTGTCGAGCTGTTTCATGGGCAACAGTGTGTAATTATTTTCTTTTTCCTTGCGTAGCATGTTTGTGAAGAATGATGCTTGGAACATGCCGCAGGGCACAAGGTGGTTCGGCAACATTATTCAACAGGTAGTTGAACATGAGAATAAATGCCAGAATTTTGAGGAGCCTTATTCCTAATTATTAATTCGGAAGAAATGCCATAAAAAACTATGGCGCAGGCCACAACACTTACCGGCATTGAGGCACTGGTATGCCCGACCACGAATAAGCGAGCGCCCACGCCAATAGCGTGAGCGTTCCTACTTATTGTCTCGCGGTCTTTAAAAATTACCAGTTTTCAATGTCGAGACTTAAAGCAAAAACACTTTAAGATTTTTCTATATTTTGTACAAAGATACTAACGTCTGTGCTTTTATCCAATGTTTCTGTTAAAGAAAAGGTTATGAATAAAAAAGCCCCGAAGGAATTTCGGGGCTTTGCACTTATTTAATCACTGCTGTTAAACTGGAAGCTTACCTGTTGCTCATTTCCGAAGTTATCAGATATCCATACATCAAAAGATTGCGAGGTTGTAGATGCAGAGGTGTAATATAGCCTAAATTGCAATTCCGGCAAATCGTACACGTCGTTTGGCAGGTACGGCGCTTGATCGAAGTACTGCAATGTGCCCTGCCCGTCAAATTGGAAATAACGGATAAAATAATGGGTATTGTCGTAGCTTCCTGTGGGCTGTATCGTAAAACGTATTTCAACTGTCTGCCCGTTGGCAACCTCATCAGGAACAGGCATCACAGATACCTCAAAAGGGAAATTGTCCTGTATGTCAAGTTCCTCATCCTGGCTGGATGCACATGATAAGCAACCCAGCGTTACGGATAAGATTAAAAGGAACTGCTTACTTCTTTTCAATATACTTTTCATAGTCTTAAATTTTAAAGATTAAATCGTAATCCTGCCCCGGCTGATGGACGGAATTGCTCTAATGAAGTTCCCCATAACATTTTAGCGCGTCCCTGCAGTACCAGCACCACACGGTCAAACAGATACACCTCGAGGGACAATCTGCCGCCAGCTCCATAAACAAAACCTTCCTCATCAAGGATTTTAGCCCTGTCAAACAACAATTCTTCACCGCGATTTATGGTTTCGTAACCACCAACACCAGCTATACCAGCATATACTGCTATTGCTTTCTTCCTGTCAGCAAGCAACCTGAAACTATAACCTGCTTCACCAAGGAAAGTCTCCAGCGGTATGCTTGTTCCTTTGTATTCGGCGTAGCGATGGGCGTATTCTACCCCGTATAGCTGATAATTGCCCTTTTTTGTCATAATAGTCAGGACAGTGCCAAGAAAGTAATTCTTTTCAGGACTATCAGATGTAAATGTTCCAACTATTGCTTCCAATCCTTTTTGGCCTGGAAGCATGCGTTGCGCATGGCCAGAAAAGACGAGCAAAAACATCATTGATGTAAATATTAGCTTTTTCATATATTGTGCTTTATCGTGATTTGATTTTAAGATGCATATCCTCGATGCGCTTAGCACCAACCAAATCCGAATTGGAAACTTCTAATAGCTGGTGCCTGCCGCCGCTTTTCTCATAAATCTCTACCAATAAAACTTTCTCATCATCAATAGTAAACTGGTCCAAAAGGAAAACATTCTGTTCTTTGCTTTGCGCAGCGATTGGCATAAGAGGCTTATACATTCTTAGTGCCGTGAGCGCTCTTTCCTGCGCAACGGTGCGCTTTGCCACTTTTTTATCGACCACTTTGAAATTCACAAAATCAATGCGGAAGGGCACATTTGTAGTATTGCGAAGCTCTGTATGAAAGTAAAAACTTCCGCGATGCGTGTAAATTCCTTTAAGCAGGAACTGAATACTATAACTTTTCGACCCGATATGTCTTATCAGGCGTTTATCCTTCTGATAGATTGTCTCCAATAACAGCCCCGCCACAGAAGGGGAATTATTGCCCAACTCTTCGAACAACACATCGTTACTGGAATTTCTTTGCAATGTCCTGCCCAGTTTCAGCATGTCATAGCTTAGCACGTATGGATAGGCACTATAGTAAGCGTTGAAACTGTAGAAGCGACCGTCCTCTGTAATGACGGAAAAATTTGTTTCTTCCTCGAAGTCACGCACAGCAGCCTTGACGCGCAGCACATTATCAGCATCCTCTGCCTTTCCTGCAACAAGGTAATCGCTGCCCAGATCAATGTATCGGATTGCAGATGGAAAAATAATGTGGCTGGTCTTATCGAAGGTGACCTCCATTTCATACGGTTCAACTTTCCCGGCATCAAGAAGATTGGAACTTTGTGCAACTCCTGTTGTAGCCGTTAGGCCCGACATGGCAATAGCAAGCATTGCCACTACTTTTTTAAATAGTGATTTCATGATTTAATTGAATTTAGTTAAATGTTATTTTTTAGAAACGAGGAAGACTTGATGACCGGCCTTGAGAGTTACTTTTTGGACCCTCACTTTTTTCGAGAAGTAGCCCGAAACACCCTGGACAACACCCCTGCTCAAATCTGCAGCAATTTGTTGTCCTGCTGAGCGGGTAAGCATCATATTAGAACCTGCCGTCTGGCTCATATTGGCTGCCATTTCGCCGGCTGCGCCAGCTTCGGGAGTTATGGGAACGTATAATCCGGGCTGCCCATCAACGTCGTACACCAATATCTCAACCGGAATAATATTGCCCTGATGTTCAATTGAGGAAATTTTCAATTGCAGCCTGCCTGTCTGGAATTTTGCAGAAGCCGTTAATTTAGCTCCCTGAGGGATAGTGATATTGCCCGCGTGTGCATTTTCAAGCAACCTCAGCCTTACGTTTCCTTCCCCTGCAATAATTTGGATTTCGTGTACGCATGCGCGTATCCCGTTGCGAACCTCGGGTTCCTGATATTGTGGGGCGGTACTAAATACCCTTCGTGTTTCAGGCTGGGGGCTTATTGCAGATAGATTCCCTTCCGCACTGCGGGGCAAAGCTGAAACAACATTTTTCCTGTGCTGGCGAAAGGCTACAAATGGTTGCTTTTCTGTAGCAGCAACGGAATCCTTATTTTTTGCAGGCCTCGAGCCTGGAAAATACTTAGAAGCCATCTCGTAGGACTTCTCCATAAGCGCAAGCTGGTTCTGCATCGGATCTTGTAAAGTCTTCTTTTGGGAAAGTTCAGCCTTCATCTCTTCAAGTTCTTTTCGCAAAGCATCGTTCTCATCATTCTTCTGGTAAAATGAGCCCAGTGTGCTTTGTACATTGCGATAGCTGCTTAAGGCATTTCCGCCATTCTCCGGATTTGGTTGCTCCTTAACTGTCTCTTCCTGGACAATTTCCTGCTTTGTAGAATCGGAACTCCAATAATCGGACAATGTCTGAAGCGACTTTCTTTTTTCCTGATCCTTTTTTTCTAACAATTCCTGCTCATAGGCTTTTTGCTTATCCGATTGTAATCCTGCATCGCTGGCCTGCGGCACAGCGTCATTAATCCCCACCTTTTCTAAAGGATTGTCATTTTCGCCCGAGGGGGAAAATATCAGGTACATGCAGCCGAGAAATACGGCTCCCATAAGCGCAAAGATCAACGGCTTTTTAAGGCGTTCCGCTTTACCTACGTTTCCATCCGGAAGCTGCGAAGCTTCCTGCTCAGGGTTTCCTTCGGTAACCCTGACGACCTTCTTTTTTTCAGTCTCTTTCATAATTCATCATTTATAGGTATTTAAAATTGTGTCTTTCTGCTGCGTTGCAGATTTGGATTTGAGTACAGGGTTTTCAATATGCCTGAACTCTATTTCCGTAGTGGCGAAGCCAACGTCGTACCAGTATTTAAGGTAAACTCCTACGCTAATAGCGAGATAAATGGCAAATAGCAATACGGTAATTTTGCGTTGTCTTTCGCGGGACAAAGCCCGCCAATGAACTTCCTGCTTTTCCATCCACTGGCTAATTGAATCCCTTAATTTCATAATGAAAGTTTTAGCGTTCTATAGTTTCTATGTCATTGTTCTGAAGGACGCTGAATTTCTCAATAGTAAAACCTTGCGGGTTACTGTCCGAGCGCACAGAATTTACAAGGCTGCAAGAAGTTATAAGGCTCCTATTGGTTACATTGCTGCTACGGACTATACTTTGCCTTGCGTAAGTGGTGACCGCATAGGGATACGTATCAAAATTGCAGACGACACTGTCTACTTCTATCCTTTGCTGTATGTTACCAGAAATAATTCTGTTGTAGTACCCTTTTTCCGAGAGGTCTTTATAATAATCAAAGGCGCTCTTATCTGCCAGGTTAAAGGCCCTTTTCATATTGCTCTCTATTGCATTTTTCTCCGGCGCGAGAGTAAAGAACAGTTCATGGAAGCGTCTGACATGCTCGCGAGCTTCAACAGGGCGGTTAATGGATGCATCCTGTGATAATGCAAGCATAAGTGACTTGCCATCATCGAGGACATATATTTTCTCTCTTTGTTCCTGCGCAAACTGGTACGATTTCCAGACCGCAAAACCAGCAATGAGCAGGCAAAGCACTGCAAAGATTAAAGAGTACAGCCTTATTTGCCTGAAGCTGTTTTCTATATTTCTTAAAATTTTAAATTCCATCTTTTTAATTTTTATTTGTTCATTAGCCTTCCACTTATATTCCCAACACCTGCTCCTGAGACCGCACCTGCAACATTGCCTGTTTTTTGCGCCGCCTGGTTGACATTTCTTGTATAATTTCCTGCACCGCCTGCCTGAATTATCCAGCCGGTAACCGTTGGGATAGTGAAGTAGCCTATGATGCCAATAATCATAAATATGATATAGACTGTCGATGAGCTATCAGGGATATAATTGGGATCAGAAAGGCTTTCAATATCTTTCTGAAGAATCAGCGTCTGAATTTTTGCAAGCATTGCGCTAAAGAGGTCTGCAACCGGCAGCCATAGATAAACGCTGATGTACCGCATCAGCCATTGGGTCAAAGTTGACTGGAAACCGTCCCATACCGATATAGCAAAGGCTATAGGTCCAAGGATTGACAGCACTATGAGAAAGAATGTCCTGATGGTATCGATGACAAGGGCTGCTGCTTTGAAAAGTATCTCGATAAATTCCCTGAAGCCATCTTTGATGCTTTTTTCAAGATTATACATTTCACGTTCCAAATACATTCCTGACATTGTCATCAGGTCACCGGGCGACCAACCCAACTCTTCCAACTGCTTATCGAATTCTTCGTCCGATACTAAATAAGCCGTTTCTGGATTGCGAAGCATTGCCTCACGTTCCAGTTGGTCTTTCTGCTGCTGTAGTGCATTAAGGTCAAAAACCTGGCCTTCTAATATGCCGTGCGTGCCGGTCACTACAGGGTTGAGCACTGCATTGATAGTTCCAAGCACCATGGTAGGAAAGAACATGATGCATAGTCCTAAGGCGAATGGCCTCAACAGTGGGAATACATCTATTGGCTCAGCACGGCTTAGGGCCTGCCACACCTTTAGTGCTACATAAAAAAGTGCGCCCAGACCTGCAAGTCCTTTGGCTACGGTCGCCATTTCAGCTGAAAGTGGTATCATCTCATCATAAAGCGACCGTAATACC
The DNA here is from genome assembly GCF_052437795.1 of Flavobacterium sp. Lineage (GTDB taxonomy): Bacteria > Bacteroidota > Bacteroidia > Flavobacteriales > Flavobacteriaceae > Flavobacterium. Next base: position 668,231 of record NZ_JBQVPA010000002.1, on the reverse strand, counting down.
TGATGAAGGTTTTCAAATTCCATAACAATATGCATTACCAGTATTTTTCATTTGGTTTCCCATACAATTCCAAAACCCTTTTGGTATCGTTTGCCTTCTTTGCACGAATAAGGCTGACCGAGATATTTTTGTTGGTATAGTAGCGTACCAGGCTATGGTATTTCTTTACATCGCTATACACCTTGTCTATAATATCCATACGCTCTTTATCATTTAGAGAAAGGCTTGAGGCAGTGATGATTTGCTTGAGTTCCTTTAATAGCTCGGCGCTCTCGTTAAGAAGCTTGGAGTAACCAAAGCCAATGGCATTGAGTTCCTGCGCATTAAAATTGGGATCGTTCATCATTTTTCCAAAGTTCACTACGTAGATTTCGGAAATGTCCCCAACCATCAGTACCGTAAGCTGCACTTTTCGTGCATCCTTTACCAGGTTGTTTACTGCTTTTAAAGCATCATAATACTCTTTTCCCTGCTGATAGACCTTCTGTACTTCTTTAAAGCTGTCCAACGTATTAGCAGCTGTAGCCGAGGTCTGCACAATTTCCTGAGCGGTGTTGACAATTCCCTGTGCCAGGTTCGTAGGGTCAGATACCACCCACTGCGCCTTCATCGGTACGGTGGCAAATAGTATAGCCACCAGCACCATAAACATTGCTTTTTTCATTTTTCTTGATTTTAAAATAATTATTACTCGTCTAGTTTTTCCCTTCTTTCTCCTGCAATCCGCTTGATTGCCAGTTCCACGTTGCCACCAAGCTCAGCGGCAAGCTGCATTACCTCCAGTTTTTCCGTTTCTTCAGTGGTGTATGCCAAATATTCTTCGAGGCTAACCTCCGTAGCATATACTGCCGAATGAGTGCCACCAAGCCCAATCCAGACTTCCTTGTAAAGGCGCGAGGGATCATTGTTCATGTTTATGGAAAGCACCTGAGCTTTTTCCTTGTCGGTTAGGCCAAGCATTGCCTGTATATCGCCAAACTTGTTCATGTACTTCCTTTGATCCAAAAGGATTTTACAATCGGAATTATTGATGATACTTTCCTTGACTATCGGTGACTGGATGATGTCATCAACTTCCTGTGTCACGACGATGGCCTCTCCGAAGAATTTGCGCACAGTCTTGAACAGGTATTTTATGTACTCCGCCATGCCTTCTTTCGCAATGGCTTTCCATGCTTCTTCGATTAAGATGAGCTTGCGGATACCTTTCAGTCTTCGCATTTTGTTAATGAAGACTTCCATGATGATGATAGTAACAATAGGAAAAAGTATCTTGTGGTCTTTAATAGCATCTATCTCAAAAACTATAAACCGCTTCGAGAGCAGGTCAAGCTGCTTGTCCGAATTCAGCAGATAATCATACTCGCCTCCTTCGTAATAGGGTTCCAGTACGTTTAGGAAATTGGCAAGGTCAAAATCTTTTTCCCTGACATGCTTTTCCTCCAGCACTTTACGGTAACGGGTCTGAACATAGGTATAAAAGCCGTTGAAAGAAGGTTGCTCAGTCCCGTGTTTTATCATTTCAATGTAGCCGCTGACTGCATTGGATAAGGCCACTTCTTCAGAGCGTGTAGGCGGCTCGTCATCACGTTTCCAAAGGGTAAGTATCAGTGTCTTGATACTTTCGCGCTTCTCGATATCAAATACACCGTCATCCGTATAAAATGGATTGAAGGCTATAGGATTGTCCTCCGTGTAGGTGAAATAGACACCGTCTTCTCCTTTGGTCTTGCCTTTAATCAACTCACACAAACCCTGATAGCTGTTACCTGTATCTACAAGCAGGACATGTGCCCCTTGCTCGTAATACTGGCGCACCATATGATTGGTAAAGAATGACTTTCCTGAACCTGATGGGCCCAGTATAAACTTATTCCTATTGGTAATTATCCCGCGCTTCATTGGGAGGTCCGATATGTCAAGGTGGATAGGCTTTCCGGTCAGGCGGCCAGCCATCTTGATGCCGAATGGCGAAGCGGAGTTTTGATAATTTGTCTCTTCCGTAAAAAAGCATAGTGCTGGTTCGATGAAAGTATAAAAACTCTCCTCGCTTGGAAAATCACCGGCATTGCCCGGAATCGCCCCCCAATAGAGCGTGGCCACATCAGAAGTGTTGTGCCTGGGTTTACACTCCATAAGCGCGAGTGCGCTACCCGCATCATTTTTAAGCTGCTTAAATTCGAGAGGGTCGTCAGACCATGACATTACATTGAAGTGGGCACGAATGGAAGAGAGCCCGAACGAGTGCGCCTCATTAAGGTAGCGCTCAATCCATTCTTTGTTTATTTGGTTGCTGCGGCTGTAACGTGCCAGCGAATGCATATTACGCGCTGATTTCTCAAACTTCCGAAGGTTGTCTTCGCTGTTATCCAGAAATATATACTGGTTATATATATGGTTACAGCTAAGCAGCAAGCCAACCGGGGCAGCAAATGACAGGCGGCAATCGCTGCGGTCGGTGGAAAGCTTCTCAAAGCGGGTATCTGCTGAAACGGTACCCGGCAGATCATCTGTATCGGACAACGTGTGCAGGCATAGCCTGTTATTTCCAATCCGCACTTCTTCAGTTGCCAAGGCGATGTCCTGCATCGGGGTTCCCTTTTCCCGGGAAAGGGTAAAATATTGCTCCAACAGCCCCTGTGTTTCGTCGTTGCCGACAATTTCGTCCTCAGTGAGTCGTTCCAGCTTTACAAAACCACTATCATTGATGATCCGCTCGAATTGTGCCACAGCTTCCATAAAGCGGTGTATTGCGTCCTTGTCCAGTATTTCCTTGGGGATTAGCGTTCCCTTGCAAAGCGTTGAAAAATTGCTTTGCATCCGCATTCGATCCTTGCTGGTCTTGGTCAGGAATACATAACAGTAATGGTTCAGGAAGGGGCGCTCGTTAAAATGCTGCTGATATGATTTTCCTAAAAAACTAAGGCCATCTGCCGCGATGTCCGGCGCGTAATTCTCCTTGATATACCAATCTTGTTTGTGGACTATTGTATAATCGGGCAAGGTCTTGATGGCTTTATGCCACGCTGAATGTATTGCTTCATATTCTGCCGACGCCACTGTAAAGAGTTCAGGCAGATTTACCCGAAAGCACGCCGTAACATCAGCCTCTTTTGAGATGATGCAATTATTCTCCACAGCGAGAAGTGGAAACTTTTGTTCGAGGGTTGCAGATTTAGAAATATTTTTCATATTGAACCGGCTTTAGGAATAATTTTCAAGTATCGCGGTATTGCCTTGCGGCAGATAATGTACCTGGGATGCCTTTTGCGTGCTGCAATTTTCATCAGGCCGTGCTCCCCATATTTTTTATTGAGGTAAAATGTTTGCCACACTATTAGTGATGTCCCTCCCGCACCAAGCGCGAGGCAGATATAGGAACTTATTCCGGCAATATACAAGACCATTACCAAGACCAACATTCCTAATAAGCCGCCCGCGAAAATGAAAAGGTACTGTGCCTTCAGCCCTTTAAATTCAACAGTCCTGCCGATTCCCTTATTTATATTATAGCTACGCATAGGGATTGCGATTAAAGGAAGAATGAGCGAAGTACCGTAGCGGCAACTATTAAAAATATACAAGCTCCAAACCACGAAGCCGCGGTTTTACTTGTGTCAGGGTCACCTGAACTGAACTTGTTATACACTTTTACACCTCCAATCAGGCCTACCACCGCACCTATTGCGTAAATAAGCTGTGTCGCAGGATCAAAATAGGAGGTTACCATTTGTGTAGCCTCATTAATGCCCGCGGAACCGTTTCCCTGTGCGTATATAATTAAGCCTGACTGTAAGGCAACTGCTGCGAGCAGCAATTTTTTTCTTTGTTCTTTCATAATTAAAATGCATTAAATAGTTACTAATCTCCCGCAACTGGCGGGCTTATGGGACAAATATGCAACAGAAAAGAAGGCGGGATCATAAAGTATAACCCGTGGGAAGGGTTTGGCATTCTGTGGCTTCGCTGTAAATAAAAAGGCATAAAAAAACCAAACTTTACAGTTTGGCATGTCGTTAATCCGGTAGTATGTTTAAAATTTAGGGCCCCTGGAATTATTTTTCTGCTTATGTAACGGCCGTGCTTTTTCGCCCGATTTTTGCAGGTTACCCTCAACTTTGAGATTGCTTTTGATCAAATCAGCAAGAAAGGTTTTTTTCCAGGGAATTTGCCTTGCCGCAAATTGTAACTGTAAACCGTTCCTGAAAAGCCCGTGGGTAATTTCAAACCCGTATTTTCGATTCCAGCCAATCCTGTCAAGTAATCTTTCCGAAGGAAATCTTATAGCTATTAAATCTGTGGGAAGCTCTTTAATAGTCCGGTAGTCAGGTTCCTGAAATTCGTGTGTTTTGGGATTGTAAGGAATAGTATAATGTCTTTTGTCTTCATCATAATAGTTTTCAATATTTGAGAATACGATTCCATTGGATAGGAAATCATCTTTCGGCCTTAGTTTATCCATCTGCAGATCAACATAAAATATATGTCCGGCTATTTCAATGGTAGGTAAAACCCCTTTGTTAGCCCGCAAATCATAAGCTACCGGATCTACCATTATTTCAAAGTCAGTCTTTTCCCTTATTTTTTCCAGTGGTAAATTGTATTTTTGAGCCATGCCAACAGGGTCCATTGCCACCTGATCAGGTATATCAACTACTACTGTTTTATTTTTACTCCATAAAGATGGAATATTTTTTTCCCTCAAATCATAATCGAAGGTATAGTGATTACCATGATGACGCATATCATCAAACCTGATGATATTTGTTTCCTTTCCGCACTCCCTCAATTCTGATTGTCTCACATCGACAAAGAATGGTGTCCCCTCGATGCTGATAGTTGGCAGGTCCCTTTGCATACTCACTATTATTTAAAAACAGAGGGGAGCTTAGATAAACTCCCCAATGTCAAAATCACCCAAACTATTTTTCCGCAAATTGGAAGAACTGTTCTCCTTTTCAGCAAGAGTGCTATCTAAAAGCTGCGCGATTCTTTCTGAAGCACCCTCTATGGAATTTTCCAGCAGGCTGAATAATTCAGTTCCTTGTAATCGTTGAACAATCGCAACCGCCGTTTCCTTTTGGGATTTTTCCAAATTTGTCTTTTGGAGCAATGCCCCCACGGAGCTAAGTTCGTCATAGGTAACCCCTTGGGCAAAACTGTTATCGCCTCCGGAAATTCCATACCTGTCCCACTCTTCTTCCTCGTCTGCATATTCAGGCGTGATGCTGAAAACTTCGTCCAGCTCTTCCTGCGGAATCTGAATACCTACGTTTTCATTTTCGTCGTATTCAATGTCTAAATTAGCAGGGTCAAAGCTTTGTTCCTCAACTTGGCTTTCATTGTTATCTTTTGGCATTGAAAGGCTTTTTACAGGCTTCGGCTGCCCCATAATATCGGGAAGGTTCGGATTGGCTTTGTCCTGTATAGGCTTTTGCTCCGGCTTTCTATTAATCACGATCTTATCCTGCAAAAGCAGGACAATAACGAGTAGCAGGCATATTACAATAACTATTTCCATAATCAGGCACTTTAAAAAATGGGTTTAAACTTTTCATTGAAATCGTCCGTAATTGCTTTCTCAAACATTTTAAAATGATGTTCGAGGATGTTGTCAAGATAGGCATACAACGGAATCTCATCTTTTCCAATGACCTGTACAATACGGGATAGGCGCTCATGGTATTCCTGCCGGATATAAATGCTTTTATCCCCTCGCTTTGTCATTGAGTGGGTTTTCAAAAAATGTTGGCCATAGCTTCCATCAAGGTTTTTCTTTACCCTACTTCTGTCCTTTAGTTCAGGCCTGCTTTGCTGTATTTCTGCTAGTTTCACCTCTTCTTGTACAGCTGCCTCTTCAGGCTCTTCAGGCGTTTCGGGAGGAAGTTGCAAGCCATCCTTTTTCACGCCGTCCACCATCAGGTTCATCATCATTTCCTCGTTAATGTCTGGCGTGACTTTTCTTTTATTATCTCTTTCCATAAGGATTACAATTGGATGATTTTTAAAAATTCGTCAATAAAGAGGTCTAACTGGCAGGCTTTCATCAGCCGCTCATCGGGAGGCATCACGGTAGAACGAAAAACGGTTTTGCTATCCGCTTCGCTTTCCTTGCGAAAGCGGGTGCTGTTTTTGACTTGGCTTTTCATCAGGCTTAATCCCAACTCGGCAATGAGCTGGTTGTACACACCATAGAGTGGTGTGCTCTCCCTGCCATCCACCTGGTTCCAGAAAAGGTTAATCGTTTGTATGGAAGTTTCGCCCTTTTTCATAATCACGTCCTGCAAAAGCTGGGTAAAGATGAGCGTACTCTCCATTACAACACGATCTGCCGTGATGGGTGTAAAAATGTGGTGCATGCCAGCTAACGCTTTTAGGATGCCGGGTGTATTCACGGTCCCAGGAAGGTCAAAGAACAGCACATCAAGCGGAACGGAAGAAGCATTTACAAAATCGTGTGCAGCTTCCAGTACATTTTCTGTTTTTTGTTGTGCGATAGGATAGGCTTTTTTATTGATGGTAGAAAATTGCTTATACGCCAGCTTTTTCAAAACCTCATTTTCCATAACCATTGACAAATCCCTTGTCTTCATTTTCATCAGGCTGTGCTGCGGAAAATCCGCGTCAAATACGGCTACATTGTAGCCTAGCCGATAGTGCATTGTACTCGCTACAAGCGTGGTAAAGGTGCTTTTGCCAACACCACCTTTTTGAGAAGAAAAGGCCACGAAAAGCGGTTTCTTTTTTGAATTCATATTTTTAAGATTTTAAAGTTCGATTTGTTCCTCTTTCAACTGTGCCAGCTTCACGCTATCAGTCAGGACTGTTGTCACAGTTGCTTGCAGTCCTTATTGATTTCCTGTGCTCATGCAGTACAGCGGTCCCGCTTTCGTGCCGGCATCCTACAAGGCAGGATTGCCGCATTCTAACATTCCTGCTATCAACTCATCTACCAGGATCGCAGGATATGCGCATGGCCGGCGTTCCAGCTTCCCAACATTCCTGCAATCCTGCTTTCTTGCATTCCTGCAATGAGACAGGCCGGAAAGCCTGCCATCTTGAAAGTGTACCGTCTGAGCTTCCTGAAGCACGGACGATCTGCCTTCCTTCTGGCATTAATGACAAATAACCCATCATTTTCTTTCAGGTGCATTACTGCGACACTGTTTTGCATTTGGAGGCATTGGTTGGCGCTGCCGCACTGTACAATGATTTGATAAATAGGATCTTACTTTGTAAAATGATTTTTAGTAAAGGGTTAATGGACAAGTGTTTTGATAAAACAGGGGGTAACCGTAACGGCATCGAGCCGTTTTCCCTTCTATGCCCAATCCGTCCCGAAGGGCGGATTATTGTGTTCACAGGAACACGGCAAGTTGTGTTTTGAGGCACTCGAAACCGAGATCGTGCCTCAAAACAACTTGCCCTTGCAGGGGGCAGAAAACACTCTCCGAAGTCGAGGTTTTGTCAGGATTAAAATGGATTTATCATGAATGAGGATAGTAACAGAAAACAGAATAAAGGCGGTCGTGCGCCGAAAATAAATCCCAGCAAACACCGTTACGTTTTCCGCCTTACGGACCAGGAAAATGCTAAGCTGTTAGCGCTATATGAAACATCGGGAGCTGTTAATAAAGCAAAATTTATCATCTCCTTATTGTTTGGAAAGGAAATGAAATCGGTTAAAATTGACAAAGGAACTGTCGATTTCTACATGCGGCTGACTTCGTTTCACAGCCAGTTTCGTTCCGTCGGCATCAACTACAACCAAATTGTGAAACTGCTATACAGGAATTTTTCAGAGAAAAAAGCGGCAGCTTTTCTATACAAATTAGAAAAACAGACAGCTGAAATGGCGGCTCTATGCCAAAAAATTATAAAGTTGACAGAAGAATTTGATACTAAATACCTTAAAAAATAAGCACCTCCATGATAGCAAAAATCGGCAGAAGCGGCAATCTATACGGCGCATTAGCGTACAATCACCTCAAAGTCGAGCATGAAAAAGGGCAAATTTTGTATGCCAATAAAATGATTGAAACCGCCACCGGGCAATATTCCGTTGCTCAATTAGCCCAATCTTTTGCCCCTTACCTGATAGCCAACCGCAATACTGAGAAACATACATTACACATTTCGCTTAACCCGGATCCTACAGACAGGGTAAGCGATGAAAAATACCGGGAAATGGCGCAGGAATATATGCGGGAAATGGGCTATGGCGAGCAGCCTTTTGTGGTGTTCAAACATACAGATATTGACCGCAGCCACATCCATATAGTCTCGGTTTGCGTTGACGAGCAGGGTAAAAAAATATCCGATAAATTTGAAAAAATGCAGTCCATGAATGTTTGCCGTGAACTCGAAAAAAAACACGGTCTAATTCCCGCTACGGACAAAGAGCGAAATCAAAATGAAAAAATTTTCCGGCCGATTGATTATAAAGCCGGTGATGTAAAAAGCCAGATTGCCTCAATTGTAAGGCATTTGCCTAACTACTACAAATACCAGACCTTAGGAGAATACAATGCTTTGCTTTCCCTGTTTAACATTACTGCAGAAAAAGTTGAGGGGGAACGGCAGGGAGTGATGCGACAAGGTTTATTGTACATTCCCCTGAATGGAAAAGGGGAAAGAGCCGGACATCCGATTAAGGCTTCCCTGTTTGGGAAGAACGCGGGGCTTCCAGCTTTAGATGCGTATTTTGCGAAATGCAAAACGGCTTTAAAAGACTCCTTTGTCAGACAGACCTTAAAATCAGCCGTCTCTATTGCCCTGAATTCTACAAAAGATGAATTGAACTTTAAAAAGCAATTGGCGCAACAAGGCATAAACGCTGTAGTTCGCAGAACTGATATGGGCCGTATTTACGGAATAACTTTTGTAGACCATAATTCCAAATCAGTGTGGAACGGGTCCCGATTGGCAAAAGAACTTTCTGCCAATATACTTAATGACTATTGGAATAATAATATTATCCCTGAAGTTAAAAAGCCTGATGAGCAGCCGACAAAAATATCCGGTTTAATTGATCATGACAATTTACCTGCAGAAGAGCCGCACTATTTGTTTGACTTCCTGAACACTGCGGGAAAACGCGACGAAGGTTTGATTGAAGCTTTGGGCGGTTTACTACCGGAAACCCAAGGTGAAGATTACGAAGAACAGGATTTTGCCAACAAAATGAAAAGGAAACGCAAACGCAGGAGAAGTCAGTAATTAATAAGCCCACTTTTGTCCAAAGATTTTTCCTCGGCCACTAATAAATGTTAAGGATTGAAATCTGTGCCAACGCCTATTATTAAAGCCAAACACCGGCACTCCAAGTCAATGACTGCCACTTTCCTCATAGCACTCTTAAGCGTCTTAAATTCACGCCCGGACATTAATATACAAGACAATGCAGGGAGAAGACGATGTAAGAGGTTTAGCCAAGATTATGGCATTTATGCGGGCAGTAAGCATCATTTTGGTGCTGATGCACCTGTATTGGTTCTGCTACGGTTTCTTTTTAGAAAATGGGTGGACGTTAGCAATTATCAATAAAATACTAAGTAATTTTCAGAGAACTGCAGGGCTGTTCTCACATACAATTTACACCAAGCTGTTCGCTTTAACATTATTGGCACTAAGCTGTCTGGGTTCTAAAGGTGTAAAGGACGAAAAGATTACCTGGTCTAAAATCAATATGGTATTAAGCGCGGGTGTTATCCTGTTTTTCATGAACTTCCCTTTATTAAAGCTGTCTACATTAACCGCGAGTATTCTTTATTTTTTTACTACCGGAGCAGGTTATATTTCTCTAATGGTCGCGGGTGTATGGATGAGCCGCCTTCTCCGCACTAACCTCATGGAGGATGTTTTCAATAACGAAAACGAAAGCTTTCAGCAGGAAACCAAATTGATGGCAAATGAATACTCCGTCAACCTCCCTACTAAGTTTTATTACAAGGGCAAATGGAACGATGGCTGGATAAACATCGTTAATCCTTTTAGGGCATCTATCGTTTTGGGCACACCGGGCTCAGGAAAATCGTACGCCATCGTGAACAACTACATCAAGCAGCAGATCGAGAAAGGCTTTAGTATGTATATTTATGATTTCAAGTTCGATGACCTGTCAACAATAGCCTACAACCACTTGCTAAAGCACCGCGATAAGTACAAAATACAGCCGAAGTTTTATGTGATAAATTTCGACGACCCGCGCAGGAGCCACCGCTGCAACCCACTCAACCCTGAATTTATGACGGACATTTCGGATGCTTATGAGGCGGCATATACAATAATGCTTAATCTCAACCGTAGCTGGATACAGAAGCAGGGCGACTTCTTTGTCGAAAGTCCGATAATTCTTTTAGCTGCCATAATATGGTACTTGAAAATTTATGATGACGGTAAGTTTTGTACTTTCCCACACGCCATTGAATTGCTTAATAAAAAATATTCAGATGTATTTACAATTCTTACATCATATCCCGATCTGGAAAATTACCTGTCCCCGTTTATGGATGCATGGCAAGGCGGCGCACAAGACCAGCTGCAGGGGCAAATTGCATCTGCTAAAATCCCATTGTCGAGAATGATTAGCCCGCAGCTTTATTGGGTGATGACAGGTGACGACTTTACACTCGATATTAACAACCCGAACGAGCCCAAGATCTTATGCGTGGGCAACAATCCAGACCGACAAAATATTTATTCGGCGGCACTGGGATTATATAATTCAAGGATCGTAAAACTCATCAATAAAAAAGGGCAGCTAAAGAGTTCTGTTATAATAGATGAGCTGCCCACGATTTACTTTAGGGGTTTGGACAATCTTATAGCAACAGCGAGAAGCAATAAGGTGGCGGTATGTTTGGGTTTTCAGGACTTTTCGCAATTAACAAGAGATTATGGCGACAAAGAGAGTAAGGTAATTCAAAATACGGTTGGTAATATTTTCAGTGGGCAGGTAGTGGGCGAAACGGCTAAGAGCTTAAGTGAGCGATTTGGAAAAGTATTGCAGAAACGTCAGAGCATATCCATCAACCGTAATGATAAATCTACCTCAATATCTACACAGTTGGACAGCCTTATTCCGGCATCGAAAATTTCTACCTTGACACAAGGTATGTTCGTGGGCGCAGTCTCTGATAATTTTGATGAACGCATTGAGCAAAAGATTTTTCACGCTGAAATTGTTGTGGATAATGAAAAGGTCGCTTCGGAGGGCAAAGCATATCAAAAGATCCCGCAAATTCTTTCCTTTATAGATGAGCACGGCGAGGATAAAATGAAACAGCAGATTGAAGGCAACTACCGTCAGATAAAATCGGATATTCTGAATATCGTTCAAAACGAAATGGAGCGTATAAAAAACGATCCAAACCTACAGCATTTGGTCCAGGAGGGATAAAGACATCAGTTCATATGGCAATTTTATTTACATTTCCCTTATCTTATAACTTGCCAGGGGATATTTGAACTCCTTTTGTTATCGCGGTGACATCCAGTGCCTGCCGAGTTTCAACTTGTTCTTCAACTTGTCCTTCTTTAAATTCTCCCTCCAGGTCGGTGGTAATTGATAGCTGTATTTTTCGCTCAACAGCAGCCAGTTCCGTTTTCATTTCGCTCAACTTGTTTTCCTTAGGCCAAATTCCGTTCACCAATTCCTGAAGAACGGGCAAATCTTTATTTAGCTCATCGATTTTCTTCTGCTCCTGCTTGATGTAGTTCGGTATTTTCTCAAGTGCCCTTAGAAAATTAGCGGCAGCGGTTTCATGATCTTTCGCCATAATACCGTTGTTGTAGGTGTATTTAATATTGCCTTCGCCCTGCACCAAAAATCGATTTACACGTATATCTACGCCCTCTTTTTCGGACATTTCTGTCTTCACCAATAAGGTGAATCCATACAAGCTTCCGATTTCTTCATACTGTCCCCCGGTCCTTGCTTTATCCGCAATCTGGTTAAGCTTGAAACCGATCTGTTTTACATCCGCATTGGCCGGTAAACCTTCCAATTGCAGAGGATTAGCGATTGTCCCATCAGCATTTTTTTGGATGCGGCCCTGTAAATTATCCCAATCCAGGCTCATCCGGTTTAATCGTGACTGTACGCTTTCAAGTGATTTAGTAAAATCTTGCAGCTTGTACTTAGCGCTGAACTTAGAACGGTTAAACGCCTGCTTTTCGCTTTCCAGCCCAGCAATCTGTTTTTCGAGCTTGGCTTTATCCAGAAGGTCTGTATTACCTGAGAGGATTGCTACGTACTCTGAAAAATTCATTCCTGATTTTTCATCCATACTGCCCTCGTCAATAGTGCGTTTGCCAAGATTGTTATTTTTTAATTGGTCAATGAACAATTGTTTATTATACAGAAGGTTGAATTTGTAACTATCGAGGGATTTTTCAACAGCATAAATGATAACATCTACTTTGTTGTCAGCAAAGAACTTGGCAATTTCATTACCTTTCCTTACGGCGCGGCCATCCCTTTGGGCAAGGTCGCTCGGTCGCCACGGCGTATCCAGATGATGGACAGCAACGGCCCTCTTCTGTGCGTTTACTCCCGTTCCGAGCATACTTGTAGAGCCGAACAGTACGCGGATTTTACCATCGTTCATCGCTTTAATAAGTTCCTTACGCTGCTTATCAGATTTAGCCTCCTGTATAAAGCGGACTTCGTGTGCCGGCAGGCCGTGATCTTCTACGAGCTTGCGCTTGATTTCGGAGTACACATTCCATTCACCGGGCTTATAAGTTCCTAAATCGGAGAAAACGAACTGCGTACCTCTCTGTGCATTGTATTGATTATAATATCTGGCAATATTTGCTGCACAGTGGGAAGCTTTATTGTCAGGATGATCCTCGTACACCCCGTTTACCATTCGCATATCCAGCGACATCTTACGCGCATAGTCCGTAGCTATGAGCATCTTTGCCTTTTCTTCACTGGCACTTAGCTTTGGCCTGCCCAGCAGTTCCGCATTTCCGGTTTTGGCAAACTCCATCAGCTTTTTGATAAATACTTCCTGATCGGGCGTTGGCGGTATATTGTAGAGCACCTCTTTTTTATTTGGCCGGTCAATACCTATATCTTCAGCCGTCCTGTAATCTGTGATTTCTGAATAGAATTGCGCAAGTTCCGGAACTTTAATGAAGTAACGAAAACGTTCTTTCGCTACAATATTGTTAGCTACTGAGAATTCATAGTCTGTTGTTTTCCTCGCATAAATAGCTGCCCAGGCATCAAACGAATATATGCCCTGCTTCTCCATGGCTCGTGGGCGGAGGTATTTGAAGAGCAGATAAAGCTCGGTCAGTGAGTTGCTGATGGTCGTTCCTGAAAGAAAGGTAGCCCCCATATCAGAACCTATACGTTCCTGAATTGTGCGGATAGCAAATAGCAGATTCATTGCCTTCAGGCTTCCATCTAAATTACCTAAACCTGCGACGCGTGTGTGCCTGGTATTGAACATCAGGTTTTTGAATTGATGGCTCTCATCAACGAACAGATGGTCAACGCCCATCATTTTGAAGTCCACCACATCATCCTTACGGCTTTTGATATCATGTTCAAGGGTTTTGAGCTTTACCTCAAGGTTCTCTTTTCTTTTTATTACCCCTGCAAGCATCCCTCTGGTAACTTCCTGACCTTGTGATTGCAGGACATCCAGATTACGTTCTACGCTATCCAGTTCTATTTCAAGAATTTCCTTTTGCATTTCGGAAGATTGAGGTATCATCCCGAATTGATCGTGTGTAAGTATTACGCAATCCCAATCATTGTTTTTTATATCCCCAAAAATTCGCTGGCGTTTCTGCGGGGTAAAATCCTCCTTGCCGGGAAACAATATTTTCGCATGAGGATAAGCTGTCCGGTAGGCTTCGGCAATTTCGTGTACATTACTCTTGAGTCCTATTATCATCGGCTTGTGGGCTAAGCCCAAACGCTTCATTTCCTGTGCAGCCGTACACATTACCAACGTCTTTCCTGCACCTACTTCATGGTCGCAAATCGCGCCGTTATTCAGCTTTATCATCCAAACGGTATCTTTTTGGCTGGAATAGAGATCTTCAATTCCTAGCGCTTTACGGTCAAGTCCCGGAAAATCCTGGTGCGACCCATCATAATTTGGCCTTACGAAGCAGTTAAATGTATCATTGTACTGATCGGTTAACCTGCTTTTGAACTCATCATTCTGTGCATGTAACCATTCAGTAAATGCGGTTCGGATCTGGTCGATTTTGGTATTCGCCATTTGTATGGCTTCCATGTCGCGGACCTTTACTTCCCTGTCATCAACCATAATTTTTTTTGTAATATCCGGTGTTGTATTGACAAGGGCATGCTTAAGTAAGGCTATCCCGTCGAATGTCCTGCTTTCGGCCTTGACGGCATATTTATCCCATATATGGATATTCTTCTGAATGCATTTTACTGAGAAATCATCTGAGCTTTCAGAGTAGTACACATTTACCTCAGTATCAAATAGGTGCGAAGCAAATCTTCCATAAACACCGGTGGGTATCCAGCGTTCGCCCAAGTTGAAATCCAGCTCTTCAAATTCTATCCTTCTTGGTCTGGATTCTTCCAGAACAGACAGGCTTGCTTGGGACTGGGCGTCGTTGGGATTGTTTTCGAGATAGTTCCGTACCTCTTGGGCTTTTTCTACTACGTTACCTGCAATCCAACGTTCTGATATTTCATATTCCTTTTGCAGGGGATTAAAAAATATACGGCCCTGTAGGGCTTCTTTTAACGCCTCATCGGTCATACCGCTTATACCGGTCATATAGCCCAAGTCCACATTCCCGTACTTGTTAAGCGACGCCGCTAACGCTTCTTGCGGATTATTAGCAGCTATCGTTGCAGTTGAGAAGCTTACCGGGCGGGCGAATATATCCGATTTGTGTACCACGCTGCCTTTCACACGCTCCAAATAAGGGATTTCTTTACCGGAACTATCCGTCTTAATGAGCTTGATGTTATCAGCGTTATTGAGATTTCCGTATTTTTTTACAAAGGCGTCATAAACACGGTTAAGGGTTTCCCTTTCTTCCTTATGCTCCGTCTGAAGTTGTGCCTCCTTATTGTAGAGCGTTTGGTAGGTGTCCCGGACACTTATATAAGCTTCGGCTCTCGCCCTCTGTGCGAGTGACAAATCAAGTGGGTGAAAAATAGCTGTTCCATTTGCTATATCTATATTTTGGAGATGGCCCACCCAACCTTTATCCATCACAAGGCAATCGTTTCGATAGAACGATTGTAGCTCCCCACTGTATGAAGTAGGTTTAGGACTGATTTCAGGAATGGCTGGTTTATACACAGACCTGTTCTCATCAAAGCCTGAAAACAAATCGCCGATTACTGCCTGTTGCGCACCAACGCTGGTAATTGAAGATGGAGAATAAGCTTGCTGCATTGTACTGCCGAAAAGGTCGGTTTGGCGTCCCATAGTAGCCTGCAACTTCTTGACCGGTTGCCTTTTGTTTTTTGCAACTTTTGCGTTAGAAGCGGCTAATCCTTTGGATTGGTCTGTATTTTCAAACAGGTCAAAAATGCTCAATTGCCCTGCTTCTCGCCGGCTTTCACCGGTAATTACCGGCACAGATAAGGACGGTATTTTCTCTTCTTCATATACGTGATTATTAACTGTAGCTGGGGCTATTTGTCCAACTGCATTTTGCACCACAGGCTCATCATTATCTCTGCTGTCATAAAGCCCCAGATTGAGATAATTACGAAAATCTTCGGAAAGCATCTGATGGAGCTCTTTAGCAATTCCGGCAACACCGTCCTTATGGGTATAGATGAGCGCAGGTTGCCCGTAAGGGTCAGTGTCTAAGTTGCTATCAGTGTGCACAACCCTTGTTTTGTCCTTAAAAAAGGCATTACCGGGCGTATTGTATTCTGTTTGCCTGCTTTGGCAAAATAGATCCTCCCTTTCGCTAAGACTTTGTTTTGTACTGTTCCTTTGCAGGATAATCAAATCACTGCCAACCTCTGTACCTGCGAAGTCGGTAAAAAGGTTGTTCGGAAGCCGAACAACGGAAACCAGGTTATTCTCCTGCATCAATGCCCTGCGTATCGGTTCGTTCTTTGGACTGTTTAGGATACCCTGTGAGGTAATGTATGCGAGCAAACCACCTTCACGAAGCATATCACTACCTTTTAGAAAAAAGTAGTTGTGTAGGCTTCTCGCTGCCTGAACTTTTGCAATGTCCCTGCTTCGGGAATACGAGAGGTCGAATACGGAAATATCGCCGAACGGGATGTTGCTGGCGACTATGTCGTAGCTGTTTTTTTCCTTTTCTGATATTTCTTCAAAACCGCTAACGTGGATATTGCTTTCAGGGTATAGCTGTTTTAAAATCTTACCGGTTAGCAAATCCTTTTCATAAGCGGTTACGTTTGCTTTCTGATTCTCGGAAAAGAACTGTATAAATGAGCCGATACCCGCTGAGGGTTCGAGAAACCTCTGGATAGTTATGCCGCTTTCAC
Source organism: Flavobacterium sp. (assembly GCF_052437795.1). Lineage (GTDB taxonomy): Bacteria > Bacteroidota > Bacteroidia > Flavobacteriales > Flavobacteriaceae > Flavobacterium. The sequence goes on along the minus strand of NZ_JBQVPA010000002.1, from coordinate 651,739 downwards.
GAATGGCATTGGCAATCGTATCGATTACCTGTGGGGGAGTATAGAAAGCAGTCAGTACGGAACTTTTCATGCTATCCGCATACCTGCGGTATTGTTTGTCATCCTGGGAATTTTCTTTGAGTAGTTTGTGAAGCTCCCGGGTCAGCTGAAAGAGGTCGTGTTCTGTCTTTCTCCAATTATTGATGTCAATTTCATTCTCTATGGGATTCAGCACGAATTTAAGGCCGCCAAATCCGCTGTATTGCATCATTAGCAGCCGTTCGCCTACGGTGGCTTGTCGTTTCTCCTCTTCCAGTTTAAAAGCTATTCGCAGGGCATCGATGTTCAGTTGGAGATGTTGGCGCTTACTGAAGCCCATTTTCTGCTATCCATATTGCAATGGTCCCGGTAATTTCTGTATAGAGCAGACTATACTCTGCTTTAGAAGCGAAGTCATCCGTTAGCTCATATCTTCTGAAGACCCCCTCACAGACAGGGAACATAGTAAGGGCGAAAGGCCGCAGCTCTGCGTCAGCCATTGAAGTGTTGAACTCATTACATACGACTTGAAAAATCGTATCGAATCTTGAAAAGTGCAACCCCTCAAAAAGTATATAATTGGCGATTTCATCACACTGGTCGATGGTGTTTCCGGACAAAAAAGCACCTTCATACGCATTAATAGCCCATGTTGATCTTTGTTCGACAAATTTTTGGTCGCTTGCTCTTTCGGGAAAACTATTGTTTAGTAACTCTTGTAGTCGGAACCTAAAATATGATAGGTCTTTTTCTTGTTTTGCCATATTATAATTCGTTTTTCGTTTTGCTGAAAACCTTAAAATTATAGCAGTAGGCAAGCTCTTGATAGAAGTCGTGCACCTTGGCTTTGAGAGGCGGTATTTGGCGGAATGGCAACAAAAACCTCTGAAGATCCAGAGGTCGTTACGTATTGTTTAAGATTTGGAGCATCCTGCCGACTTCAATATCCATGCGCGAAAATGCAAACCATTTTTTACCCAGGTCTTTTAATGATGCTCCAATGTGGTATAGCGCTCCATTATCAATAATAAGGAAACGGTCATGGGTATCATGAAACATCTCTATTTCGATTGGCGGATACTGGCTATTGTAGCGCTGCAAATCCAGCCGCAGTTGGTTGCTGATAGTCTTTGTGTATATTTTTGCGGTTACCGCTGGATTACGCTTGCCCAGTAGTGTCAGTACCGTATCATCTACATAGTTGTCAAGCAGGATGATCGAGCTTTGGGCGGTTCGGAGAATATCCGAGGCAAAGGCATAGGCATCAAAGACCTGGCCGTTATAAAAGATACCTTTATCGCTATGCAGCTTTCCGGCTTCAAGAGCTGTGAAAATTTCTTCAAATTTTTGATCCGCCTCCGATTGCTTGAGCTCCATTTTATCCAATCTTTGAAATAATGCGGAATTGCTAATAAGCATTTTCCGCATTTCCACAAAAGCATTCATTATGGCAATACTGACTGTCACTGCTATATCGCTGCGAAGAATTGCAGAAAGCATAGCTATACCTTGTTCGCTGAAAGCGTAAGGCAAATAACGCCTGCCGCCGTAATTTAAACTTGAGGTCACAATTTGTGACCTCAAGTTAATAGCATCATATTCATTCTTAGTAAGCTGGAAGCGGAAATTTTCAGGAAAACGGCTGGCATTTCTTTTAACCGCCTGGTTAAAGACTTTGGTTTCCACCTGATACATTTCCGCCAGATCGCCGTCCAGCATCACCTGTTGGCCCCTGATCATGAAAATACGGCTTCCGATTTCCTGACCATTAATAAAAAGTCTATTTTCCATTGCTTTTTGTAGCTTTTGGTGCGAATTCAAAAGAACTTCCCGATTTGTCATTCAATACGATATATGCGTCAAATTTCTTTCCGGCCTTGCTTGTCATACCTTTAATAAGTGAAGTTTTTCCGTTAGTGACAAGGCTTTCAATATCAGCAATCTCGATTTGTACGCCACACACATAGCGGAACTGTACCCAGTTGCAATTCTCATCCGGACATTTTACGATTTTATCATGAATGATAAGCTTATTGGTTTTGCATTTTGGGCAAGTGAGCGCAGGCAAGTTATCTTTGGCAATAGTAGTTTGAAGAAATTCATAGGTAATGGAGGAAGCATAGGCTTTCATTTCACTTTGAAAAGTTCCTGCATCCGCTTCGCCCGCTTCGATTCTCTGCAAGGCAAGTTCCCATTCTGCAGTCATCGACACGTCTGCAATTTTCTTATCTTTGGTAAGTTCATACACCTGTAATCCTTTTTCTGTCGGAATCAGTGATTTTCTTTCCCTTATAATGTATTCGCGTGTAAACAGGATTTCAATTATTGCCGCCCTTGTAGCGGGAGTGCCAATACCTATATATTGTAGGACTTTCCGCTCTTGCTCATTCTCAATCGCATTTCCGGCGGATTCCATAGCTGACAAAAGACCTGCTTCAGTATAAAGCACAGGCGGCTTGGTTTTCTTTTCCAAAGCAACAGCTTCTGCGATTCTAAGTTCCTCACCTTTTTTCAATTCAGGCAGATCCTGAATAGGTTCGGTATCATCATCGGTGTAATTGCCTCTTACCATTCGCCAGCCCGGTTCAGTTACCCTAATACCCTTTGCTGCAAAATGTTGTTGCGCCACCTCTAGGTCCACATCCGTTATCTGCTTGACACATGGTTGTGAGACGGCCTCCAGCAGCCGCAGTGCAATCATATCATAGACCGCATTTTCTTTTGCATTTAGTGCTGACGGTATCTTATCCGTAATTAATAAGCCGTGATGGTCGGTAACGCGTAAATCATTTACTATACGTTTATTCAGGCGTCCAAGCTTAATCGCATTTACGCCAATCTTACAGCTCTCTCGTTCCTGTAACGCCCTGACCAGGCCTGAAATTTCTCCCCACATATCTTCAGGAATAAATTTGCTGCCAGTTCGTGGGTAGGTTATAAATTTCTTTTCATAAAGGCTCTGGGCAATGTTGAGGGTTTCGTCAGCTGAAAGGCTTAGCCTCTTATTTGCCTCCTTTTGTAATCCTGTAAGGTCAAATAATAGTGGCGATGGCTCGGTTACGCTTTTGGTTTCAACAGCTATAACTGTAACATTTCCGTTCCGCTGGATGGCTTTCAGTATTTCATATGCCGGTTCCCGGTCTTCCCATTTGCTTTTGGAAAGGCTGTTAAAGCTAATCATGTCTTTGCGATGCAAAAGCTGGATTTGCCAGTAATTTTTTACCTGAAAATTTTTGTTGTCAAGGTAGCGTCTGCAGATTAGGGCAAGCGTCGGCGTCTGCACCCTGCCGAGTGAATAAACCCCGTTGCCTGCGGCGATACTTAAAGCTTGTGTAGCGTTGATTCCCACCAACCAGTCAGCACGACTCCGACTTTCTGCCGCGTGGTATAATCCGTCAAATTCTTTGCCGTCTTTCAGGTTATCAAAACCCTGTTTAATAGCTTTTTCCGTAAGCGAGCTTATCCAAAGCCGCTGAAATGGCTTTTTGCATTTCAGGTATTCGTACATATACCTGAAAATGAGTTCGCCCTCACGCCCTGCATCGGTTGCCACGATGATGCTGTCACTTTTATTAAATAATTCTTTGATTATTTTTAATTGTTTCAATGCACCAGGATCATCGGTATAGAATTTATCTTTTTTGACCTTACGCACAGTCAATGAAAAAGGGTCGGGCAAGATAGGTAATGCGGATTTATTAAATCCCGTAATCCCGTAATCTTCCGGCATTCCCAGTCCTATTAGATGACCGAATGCCCATGTAACAAAATAGCCGTTACCTGTCAGGTAACCATCCTTTTTATCGGAGACTCCCAACAGGCCGGCTATTTCCCTCGCTACGCTTGGTTTCTCTGCAATTATTGTTTTCATACATTATACTTTTCTGCCTCTGGATTTAGTAGGGGCCTCCGGTTTTTCCTGCTGCTCCTGCTGCTGCTTATTTTTCGGTACCTGCTGGCCCGATGTCAAAGGCTCATTGACTTTTTTGGTCGCTTCGTTGGTTTTACCTTCCGAATTGACGGCAGTTTGCGTTTTATTGCCCTCAGTTGGCTTAACCCTTTCATTATATTGATTCGGGAATTCAAAATTTACTTTCCCGTTTTCCTTGTTGAAAGTAATATAGCCCTGGTAGGTTTGCCCCTTTTTGTCAACCAGATTATCAAGATACACGGTTTGCCCGGCTTTAAGTTTGTCATACTGGCCATCGTCGAGAACCGTTTTCCTGAATTCACGTGGCGCCTCGAATTGCTGGCCTTCCGGATTGCTTTGCTTCTGAGTCTGGGAATTTTCCCTATCAAAGAAGTATTCGATGTTACGCTTATCGGCATTGATTTGCACGGTAGCGTTAAAAGGCTCATTTTTGCTGGACATCATACCTTCCAAATACAATGGTCGGCCTTCTGACAATACCTGCTTTTGCTCATCATCAAGCTTTACGCCTTTTATTTCGTCAGGTACTTTAATCCACTCAGTGCGCAGCGCAACCAGTTCATTGGTGAGTTTGTCAATGCTGATTATGGATGGTATCGCACTACCATCATTAGGATTGGTCAGATTGACAACACGCCCCATATTTCCAGTTTCAAGCAGGTTTTGCTTGTCGGCCAGGCTGAACCGGTGTCCAAAGAACTCAAAATTAAGGTTAGGTTCCCTGCGGATGCCATGAATTGCAAAGATCACTTTCCCGTCATCATTTGTCTGTAGCGCCAGCCTGGCATCCATCTTGGTAGTGGCCACACCCAAATTTAGATTTAATGGTACAAGTTCATTTGTCTTGTAACCTTTTAACAAAGGGTCAAGGAGGTTTCTTTTTTCAAGGTACTCCTTGCTCAATCCGAGATTCTTCATTGTATCCCAGTCAACCTGTTCCGGCTTATAGCGGTATTCGCCGTCCGGCTTTGTTTCTGTTGTTTCCATCTTATTTTTATTTTGATTATATTCCTGCGTTTCTTTAACGGCTACTTTTGCAAAGAATGCTTTAGCTTCCTCAGTGAGGTTCAAAAGGTGTTTGTCAATTTTTGCGGCAAAGTCCTCTACTTTTGCAAGCGGCACTTTGAAAAATGAGAAATGTGAAGGGTTTTTGAGCTGGCTGCGAAAATTGGAAAAAAAATTGGAAAAAATGTCTCCGTGCTTGTCCACACGCATAAATTGGCTCTCATTCTTTTTTTCAGGTTCTACAGTTTCTAATTCGCCATTCCTGCCAATACCCTTTACTGCCCGTAGTTTATTCTTTTCTTTATCATGTACAAGCAGCACATCCTGCGCCTCGTCATTTATTGTCTCTGCCTCCATAACTTCCTTGTTTGATACCCGCGAAAATAGAGCGCGTGGTCACATCATAGATGAAAGTAGCCCTCGCTGGCCTTGCTTGTCACCCGTTGTCTTTATTGCGCGATTTTGGATTAAAACTTTCCCTTATAAATTGGTGTATATCGGAAAGCTTGTAGTATAGCTTACCACTGATTGTATAATAGGGTAGCCTTCCCGATGACCGGTAGCGCTGTAAAGAGCGCGAGCTTATTTTAAGCATGTGAAGGACATCCTGGTTGTCCAGTAATTCTTCCCCGTCAATCGCACTGACATGTTGTTTACTAACACCGGCAGCGTCCATAAGTATATCAAACCGTTCCATGATCTTGTGCATCCATCCTATAAATTCTGATCTGTCGATATTCATAGTTTGTCCATTTAATAGTTTAACAGAACAAAATTGACAATTAGCGGAAGTGTCTTAAGCCAAGTTGCACCCATTGATTTCTTATATTTAACATTTTTGAGACCAAAAGTTGATAGCCACATTTCTGCATTTGTATAAATTGTATCTGCCAAGGGTCATGGAAAATCAAGCTTGCCAATGGGCATACATGGGCAAAAAAAAGCAGCCCGCAAATTGGGCTGCTAAATATGTCAGCAATATTTGAAAACTGGTGTTATACTCCTTTTTCCATATATTGTTCCAGGGAAAACTTCAAACTATCTAGAAAAGACGTCTTTGCACCCGAACGCTCTTTCATTCGATGGAAGGCATGGTGGATGTCACCGAGCTGTACACGAAACAGTATTTGAAACACTAATGTAATTTTCCGTATTCCAATTTTGCCGTGGGATATCACACCGGCCGCGTGCAACGCATATATTAGTTCAATAAGCGCATTCTTAGAATCCGTCCAAAAAATATCCTTAATAGAATCTGCATCGTGAAAAAGACTTGCCGGAGTATCATCCGGGCTGATCTTTGAAACCAAGTACGTATAAAGAAGCTCGTTCGCGACAATTCTCGCTGCCTTTGAATCATAATAGGTTGAGAACTGATCATCAATTTCAAATACATAGCTGTTGAGCCCATCGCGATAGTTAATTTTTCCACGAATGAAATATTCCTCATCTCTGTCCGAACGCCCTGAACGGTAATATCTGTAGAAGTAAGAGCCGCAGATATGCTCTTTAAACTCCTGCTTAAGATCTTGAAGCTGTCCCAAAAAAAATTTGTGATACATTTTTCCGCGACGGACAGGGCAGATGGTTTCAATCCTGAAAACCTTATTATAGTAAATTAATTTGCCTAGTATGTATGGTTTGATATTTCGGAAGAAATCTATTTCATCCATGCTGTTGGCAAAGCCTTCGTTTATTACAAGTTCTCTGTTAGAATGTAATAGGTCTTTCAGATATTGTATCATCTGATAAGCTTCTTCAAGAAGATGTTCAGTTTCCAGTGATAGCTTATCTTCTTTACGTCTGATTTCAGATACGATTGTATTGATTGAATATTTCATAGCGAAAATTTTAATAGGTTTCATGTCCGGCTAACAATAACTTCAGGCAAATTTGGGAAAACTATTTTGTAGGTTGGTCCTGCACAAAGTACCCCAACGTTAGCCGGTATTGCGTAGGGGACATTTTGCCATACCTTTTGAAGAAATTACTAAATGTTGAAGAATTGGTAAAGTTGAGTGCTATGCTGATGTCTGAAATGGTTAAGTTTTCATTGGCTAACAAAATATATGCTTCGGATAAAATTGCCAGTTCAATAAAATGCTTGGCCGATGTATTTGTAACCTCCCGAATAGCCTTGCTAAGATATCCAGCGCTGACAAATAGCAAATCGGCATAAAATTTAACGCTGTGCTGCTGGCTGCAATGCTGTTTTAATAGCGAAATGAAATTAATGACCAATCTCTCCTTTCTGCTGTGACGTAATGAAAAGCCGACACCATGCCTGCATTGTAATAAACCAAATTCGTACAGCAGAAGATTGAAGCAGAGTACAATCTTTTCATCCTGCAGAGGCAGCTGTTTTCGAAAGTTAGCATTTTGCTTAAGCAACGCAATTATCGTAAGTAACTGCCTTTTTTCTTTTGGCTCCAAGCTCAACAATGTTCCGCGGTGTATTATTGCAAAGTCTATGTAGCCACTGCCGAATTTTGATATAGCGCTATTGAAAGCAAAAGACGTAGAGCAAGTGATCAGGCAAAGACGTACATCTTTTGTTAATGTCTCTGTTTTCGCAAGTAACGGGACAGCATAAATATGACCGGCTGCGACACCAATCTCTTTTCCTTCAACCGAAAAGTCTATCCGGCCTGAATCTACAAGAAGTATAGAAAATCTCCCTTGCTTTAAAAGGAAATTAAAGCGTTTGACTGAGTTTATTTGAACAAGATAATGAACCTCCAGTTCCCTTATCCACGATAAAGACTTTAGCTTTTCCATGAGATGGACCTTAATAGTTAAAAGAAGGCTATTTTAAAAGCAGCCTGGCCAATAATGCAGTAAGTACGAATACTGTATCGAGCATAACGGTTATCAGTAAAGCATATGAGATGTCCCGCGGGTTGGTGCTTCTGATGCCGCCGTCATCCAGGTACCGTACAATTTCATTACAGCCTAAAAGCTGTACTATATATATTAGGCTTACGAGGTTTAGCGCAATGAGGACAATGCAAGCGGCTATAATTATTTTGCCCTCATTACGCATTAAGAAGTGCTGTATCAAAATCACGGAGTAATAGTTGAATTTTGGTAGACCCCAACCGCAGCAGCCAATTTAAGCCCTAGAAATCCATTTTCTTCCGCACCATAGACTGTTGCAGCATAACTGCCTACAGAGGTTTCCCAATCCTTATCCTTTCTCTTTTTGCGATGTAGCGTGTATCTTGCAATTGAAGTTGTGGTAAGCATCGTACGTTTCTCTTCCGAGGTAAAAGCGATATTCGCCATAACAGAGGATTCATACAATACTATAAGATCATAAATATCCTCATAGGGTTCGTCATTTACCAAAAGTAAAGAAGTGATAAAACCCGATAAACTAAGTTGGGCAGTACTGCTTAGCGAAGAATCTGAAAGTATATCATCAATAGCTGTATTATCGTTAGCGATCCAGGCGATTTCGCTTGTCAATCCAGTAAGGGAATCAATCGAGCCAGGTGCTTCAGGATGTGCCGCAGCTATAGAATCTATTACAAAACCAAGATCTTCGACTGATGTAGAGTCAATATTTAAATCGTCAAGGGTCTCCAGGATATCATTATGAATCCTTCCGGTATAATCATACGGATTTAATGTATTGGCGGGCGTAATTAGCGATTTTTTAGCGCTTGTGGCCAATGGCATATCAACTTCTTCTATGTCGTTAAAATCATTTGTACATGCAATGGTAAACAATGGCAGTGTTACTAACCATACTTTTAAACTTTTCATGATGTCGTCGTGTTAAATGTGACTGATTACTTTTTTTTCGTCAGTTCATTTTTCACCCGGGGAAAGCAGAACTTTGCTTGACAATGCCAAGCAGTTGCTTTTGAATTCACAGGCAAAGCTATAGCCGGCAAGTAGCCGAAGCAAGCGTGTATCTGGCGGTTTACCGCATTTCGGATACCTATTTTCCGAAAATGGCTAACCTGATTTTGTAGTGCTTTTATAGGATGTCCCCTGATTTTTAAGTATATTTGATAACCTTTCTGTTAAGAAAAGATCCCTTAGTTATAGCTTGGCCTGCAAAGACCGACCAACATCCTTACTACCGGAAGGGAAACGACTAAAACTTAACCGATGATGGGAAAATATTTATTGATATTATCCCTGTGCAATTGCATGTGCATGGATGCCCAAGGAACTCTTTCAAAAATTCCTGATTCGATCCGCGATAAGGATTTCGATTATATTTTTAACCGGATAGAAGACAGGAAAATCAACGACGGACAACGCTCAATTTATCTTCAATCATTTTTGATTAAAGCTAAATCCGAAAAAGATTGGGAAGAGCTTTCCAATGCGTATAAAAATTATGTCCATTATGCGCCTGAAAAACTAAAGCTGACTTACGCTGATAGCATGGTCGCGGCCGCTAAGCAATCAAAAGACAATGAAATAATAGGGGCAGCTTACCTTTCAAAGGGCGTGGCTTATTACAGGCAAAAAAGACTTGCCGAAGCGCTAGATTCTTATCTGATTGCAGACACTTACATTACAAGAACCACGGATAAATATCAATTTTATAAGGTCAAATACAATATTGGACTTATAAAGTTTTATCTGGGCTTTTATGGTGAGGCTATTGCATTATTTGAGGAATGCATAGACTTTTTTAATAAAGACGATGTGCGCGGCTACTTAAATTCGCTGCATATGCTGGGGGCTTGCTACAATATGGTAGGAAATCATGGCCTATGTAGCGAGGTTAATGAAAAAGGTATCTCCGAAGGACATAGATTAGACAATACTGACATGGAGTCGTATTTTGTGCACTCAGAAGGTGTAAACCAGTGCAAGATTCACAACTTTGCTCTCTCAATTGAAAAAATCAAAGCAGCCTTACCAGCAATTCACAAGGCAGGAGATTTCGCTAATGAAGCTATAGGATACTTTTACCTCGGAAAAAGCTATTGGGGACTGGGGAATAAGGAGCTTGCGATATCTTACTTTAAAAAAATGGATCAAATCTATGATGCGAAAGACTATCTGCGGCCTGATATGAGGGAAGGTTACGAACTTATGATTTCCCATTATGAAAGTATCGGGCTGCAGGACGTACAGTTATATTACGTCAAGAAGCTTCTGAATGCCGACCGTATGCTGCATAAAACTTATACCTATCTGCAAGGTAAGATTCACAAAGAATATGATACAAAAAAACTGAAGCAGCAGAAAAATGAAATTGAAAACTCGCTTCGGAAGCGCAGATATAACGATCAGATATTCATATCCGTAATAGTAGGCCTCTGCCTATTTGTGATAGCGATTATCATAAGATACCTTAAGAATAAGAAGGTGACAAGAAGAAAATATGAAGAGCTGCTCCAAAAGCTTGAAGCTTCCAAGAAAGCCAAATCGGCCCTCAGCGAAGAGAATGGAATGTCCATGAGTAAAGATGCCGAGGCCATGGTTCTGTCACAGCTTAAAAAATTTGAGGATAGCAAAAAATTTCGGGAGAAGGATTTAACTCTTACTAAACTTGCTGGATTTTTTAATACAAATCCAAAGTACCTTTCTGAGATAATTTCCAAGCATCGGCTTAAAAGCTTTAATAATTATCTCAATGGCTTAAAAGTAAATTACATTGCCGAAAAAATCAGGAACGAAAGAATGCTACAAAACTTTACTGATAAGGCTTTGGGTGATGAAGCAGGTTTCAGTAGCACCAGGAGGTTTGTCAATGCATTTGAAACCCAGACAGGAATTTCTCCGAGAGAGTTTATAGATGAATTAAAAAAAGATGATGCCGGAATTAAGTAATTTAAATGTCTATTTTAATTTACCAGCAAAAAAAGATCGCCATTGAATTTTTCCCCAATGTTAATAAAGCCATACTTGCCAAGTATATGCTTAATTGACTCTTTTCTAGTAGTTGCGAAAATTTTTTTACTGGCAATTATTTGATAAAAAGCCGTCAATAAATCTTGGCATAATTTTCTTCCTTCATGCTTTTTAGCCGTAACTATATAACCGAGTTCATATTTATAAATAGGTTTATACGCTTCCGCTTTTGCACTTACAAAAACTTTAGCTCTATAGCTCTCGACAGGACTTTTCAAAGTGGCAGTTGAAACAATCTGCCCCTCCTCAATAATAAAGCCGATGTATACCGAGTTTGCAAGGCGTTGTTTTATTGTATCAACATCTCCTTGGATTTGATTTCCTTGGATAATCAATAGTACTATTTGCTCCATTTCATGTTCAGAGACCTCAACAGGCTTTTTGATTACTACATCCATAGCTAATTATTTTAGTGGAGTAAAAATTAAAAAATTTTCCAGTTTTATTATTAACATCTGTAATCCTGGTCAAAGTCCATTTCCATATCCTCATTCCGAAAGCAGCCTGTGCATCTTTTTGTATTGTTGTGATCTTCTATAGGATGGTTCTCTATGTTCTCAATATGATATTCTTGTGATGGCGTATAACTTTCAGCAGAATTTAAAATACCCATAACTTCCAGATATACATTCTCAGGTAATACCGACGACATATCAAAACGCTTTCTGCTGTCATACATGTATTTAAACAGATGCGGAAAATTTGTCTCAATATCTTGGCCGGCAGCCTCAAACAAAGCAAAATTTGTAAAGACTACGCCAGGACCTCGATGCTGATTTGTTGATATAATTTTCTTTGGGCCTAATCCAATCCAATTTATTTTATATCTGATATCCTCGTGTCCTCTCCAAGACGCTTTACCACCAATACCTATTACAGCATCGTAGTTCCAATTTCTCATTTTACCCATGCAATCCTGAATACCAAATATTCCTTCAGGACCGGGATCTCCTTTGTGTGTCCTTTTATAAATCAATACTTTCATCACATCTATACCAATGTTTAATCTCCTATTTCCCTATCGAAAAATAAAAAATCAAAAGTATCAAAAATTTTGTGGCTCTCCCTTATTCCACCACAGCTATTATTCTCATAACAAACGGTTGTAAGAAAACAGTTTTCAATCAACTTCTTTACGAAAGTTAAAGGTTGGCTATAATAGTGATTTTCAGATCTTCTATATTCTTCAAATTTTTTAATGAGGATTTCCTCGGGTATGGCATAATTTTTATCGGCAATGTAAGTTGAAAAGCAATCCAGGTCAAAATCGACTATATAATCATTTATTCTATTAATTTCAAATTTGCCGTTATTTTTAATCCAGCCCATGTCTTGCCATAGCTGTCCGTACTCGGCCTCGTTTGAAAAATCGTCCAGAGCTCCATGGAACCCTAATGCGTCCCATACCGCGCCCATGTTATATACTCTCTTTTCACCAAAATTTTGGGTTTGATATGCTTCGGAAAATGAATATGAAGCTTTTGAGGAATGAAATAAAAATACATTGTTAATTAATCCTAATTCCATCCCAGCTTTCACCCAATCATCATCTTTTACTCTTAAATCAAACTCAGTGAAACTCCAAAATTCTCTCTCAGTTGGGGCATTCTGGTTGAACTCTGCAATTCTCTCTAAAGCAGGTGCTAACGGCTTTACAAAATCATCATGATCATCAAACATGAATAAGTCAATGGGAAAAGCACCAAGCTCATTTTTTTTTAAGAAATATAATACATTGAGAATAGTTCGATGGTCTTCATATATTACAACTTCCGAATTATAGGTATGTTTGGTATTTATGTTTGACCTGTGGGATAAATCACTAATTTCGGGCATATTTATATGTTTAGTTATATTTAAACTAACGTTTAGAACCTATGTTGTTATAGAAGGAAGATTACCTATCTCCGCACAAGATTTTAAACTCAGCCCTGACGTCTTCGAAAGTCGGCGCGCCAATTTTTGATATTCTGTTATAGGAATCTATTCCATTATCTGTAGCCATGGCGTTCCAAAAGTAATCCCTGACTTTCTGAGCGCTCACCTGCTGGTTCAGCCGCATCCTTGTCGCATTGATTTTTCTCTTAATCGTAACATCAGCATCAGGATGTGCCTCTGTCGGTTGTAACACCCTTTCATCTAAAAATTGAATTAGTTTTTCTTTAGTTGTATTCATGATAGTTTCTATTTCTTTGCCAATTAATCTTCATTTTCTTTTTGCCTTTTGTTGCCTTCAAATGTCATTACATACGCAAAATTAGAACTTTCAGCCAGCATATTATTTGCATCATATGATTGCAGGCTCTCGATGATTTTTTTGCAGGCAGGGCCTATCGCCACGATGAAAATGAATAATATTTCCTTAATCTTTTCCAGAAAGAAATTTCCCTCCTTCATAGCGAAAGGCGAGAAGTTGCCCATCATAAATGATTCAATAGTCAAGGAGCTAAAACCCGCTTCTAAATGCGCACCTCCATGCTTATTGGCAACTATTTCAATAACATTCTGAACACTGAAATTGAATTCCTGAGCTGTATTGATCTGAAGACAAATTTTTTCTGTAAACTCTGAAAAGGAATAAGGTCTTAAAGGTGCATGGCTTAAGTATAAATAGTTTATACAGCGATGACTTCCGCTTAAATTTGGCTCTAAATTTTTTATATTCCTTATATCTTTTTTTGTAAGCGCTGTTCCTGTAATTATATTTTCATTAGCCATAAATACCAGCTTGTCAAGGTCATTTCTTAAAATGGTTTTGAGGCCGCCGTCCAACAGCAATATGCGCAAGGGGACTGATGCCCGTATCATGTGGTAAGAACTGGCTTGACTGGAACAATATAATAGATCGTTTATGCAGTCTAAAAAGAAAATTTGTCTGGAAACTTCAGAACTTACGTATTTCTTGCGTAAAGAATCCGGAACGGTAAAATTAAGGTAGCTCATTAGTTTCGATTAAGTTAACTGCAATATTTCATTTCAATTTATTATTCTTACTCAAAAGCCTTATCATAATCAGCACCTTTTTCAAGTGATTTAGCTGCTAGATAATCTAGTGGATTAATGCCATTATCATCTTCCGTACCTAATTGTTTTGGAGTCACTTTGTCCGAAGGCATTATAGGATAAGCTTTAATATTTGCGATTCTGCTTTTCAAGATTTCGTTGGCGAATTCATCGTCTGTCGCTTTATCAATATGAATTCGCTTTACACAATATGCAAGCGAACTTGCAATCAAATCGGCGACCTGTAATTGCAATACATTCTTTGATGATTGTAATGTTACAGAATCGATTGCTAAGGGATATGTCATCTTTCTGTAATCATAACCCACCTCGACTTTCTCCGTTCCCAACATATTGGCCAAAAAATAAATTAGGTTCTTCCAAAATTCAACCTGTTTTGAATCATCATGAATTATATCCAGAGCTTCATCCAGCTCTTTATGCCATAAATCGGCAAGGCGCGTAATTGAAGGCAATGTCAAATCAATAGAATACTTTCTAATTGATTCCAGAATTGATTCAATATATTCCTCACTATCCAAAACTGGTTGAAGAATTTTTTGCTGATAGGATTCAACTGAATCATGAAGCATCTTTGCAGATAAATAGAAATCTTCAATTGATTCTTTCGATTTCTCCCGAATCATCTTTTGAAAATCAGAAAGAAACATTTCATTTAAATCCTTATCCCAGACATTTTTGCCAAAGAAATAAATCGAGTTGCTATAAGTGAGATTTAGCCCTTTCTTATAAAGATCAATCCCTTTGTGATAAAATGATGTTTCAATGAGTTGATCCACCAGATGCGCAATTAATCCAAACCGCTTGTCATAGTAAATAATTTTGACCCGTTTGGATGTTATTAGTTTGTTGTTTAAAGCTTCTACGACCTGAAGTTGTTGTTTACGGTATTTTTTTAACCTAACAAAGTGCATTTCATGGCTGGCGGTTTCAATGGGCGCTAATAGTTTCCTTGCTTCGTCATCACTGAAATTGACAGAGGCAAGTACAAAAATCGGTTGGCTGGGATCCAATAAATTTTGCCCCGAGTTTCCTGCTTCGTCAAAGTATATTTTCATAGACATTAGGGTTATTGCGTCAATTTTATAGCAAGCTATAGGTGATTTTGGTTAATTTTTACTAAGCATATTAGTAATCAATGGTAAGATCTTCCTCTGTAATAGGGCTTGTTGAAATACCTTCGTCACTTATCAGAACTATGTAACCCCATTCAGTACTAGAATTACTTTTTAGCTGCGAAATTGTATTAGCAATTTCTTGTGGTTCGGGAAATCTATTTAAGTATTCTGCTTTTGCCTCTTCCCTGCTTATAAATTTTCCATCAAAAAAAGCTTTCGTAATAATTTTCATTGGTTTTGTTTTTATTGGTTATTATTTTTAATAGACATTATTGTCTCGATTTCTAGCGATGAAAATTTTTGCCACACTTTTGCCTTATTGTCCCACGAGTAATGTTTTCGCTCTATAGGACTTAAGTAGGTCCTACTTAAATTTAAACTGACTTTATCAAATGACTTTCCCAGATCGGTATTAGTACTAATAAATAACTTGTTTTCTTTTTTTGAATTCTCGATATGAATATCCTTTAAGTAACTTTTATTGCAAATCTCTTTCCTTTCCACCATTAATACATGCTGTTGAATTACATGACATTTTTGAATGACAGGGTATTTATCTATAGGATTTTCCAGAATATGGTTAAGCATTTCCTCTGTAGAAGAGAACGCTTGCCCATGTAGTTCATATGCCCCAAATATATATGGAACAGTTAGTCCAGTCGTTATATTACCATTCTGCTTTAATAGTTTTATTAACTTATACCATAACGGATTTTTGTTCATAGTTCTAATTAAATTTGTTGTTGGACGACAACAGGGCTCTCCGCTATATGTTTTCCTGAAAAGGATGCCGCTACGGTCCCTGCTGCGAGGTTTCTAATTGTAGAAGCTTACTTTACTGGCAGGTGGAAATAGTGGTTAGTTTGTTTTACCATTTTGATAACTAACCACCACAAATATAAGCCATAATGATTAATTAATATTGGTGTCATCAAGCCGTGACACAATTGATTTCTGAAGTTTACATTACTCCCGTCAACTAAAAAACTGTTCAATTCTGCCAAAAGGTTCCTGTTGCATATTCCATCAAGCATTTTGCTATTTTCTTCTAAACTCAATATACCGCCCAACGTATTATCATTTTGTATCTCGTCAGTAAGCTTAGTAACATTTCTATTACTTGATTCCATTATTATTTTTAAGCTATTTTCAATTTGGGGCAATAAAAGATGTGAGGCAGTTATATAATTATTTTGAAAACCGGCATAAATACCTTC
This sequence comes from Flavobacterium sp., assembly GCF_052437795.1. Taxonomy (GTDB): domain Bacteria; phylum Bacteroidota; class Bacteroidia; order Flavobacteriales; family Flavobacteriaceae; genus Flavobacterium. The sequence goes on along the minus strand of NZ_JBQVPA010000002.1, from coordinate 635,543 downwards.
GATAAAAACGTGTTCCCGATCTGCAGGAATAAAACGTGATTGGCAATTATTAATCATACCGGCAACTGATTCTTTGGTTATTAACTTATCCAAATCCATGTGCCACTTGATCTCCTGTAGTATTTTAATCTGCAGATCCCTATACCTGTTACGGGCCAGATTTAGATAAAACTGGTCAGCATTGCTTATTCCGCTTACCGTTCCTTTAGGTGTGTAATGCACATAGCTTCCAAATAGCTCTGATAAAAAATTTTGCTCCTTGTTTTGATTTATGAATTCTAAACTTTCATTGTCAATAATTGGCAGATCCATTAAATATTCAAATCCAGTTTGAAAATCATTTATATTAAGGGAAGCGACATCTTGAGATATATCCATTTCAATATCCAGACTAACCCCGACTTTTCTCAGCATCTCCGTATGTAGAAGTTGTTCGTTTTTTACTTTTTGCTCAATCCTTGTCCTAACTTCTAAGGACACACTAACGCCCTTTAATTGTTTTAGGCTATCTGTATAGAGGCTCAAAATAGTTGGATAGTAAGTGTTTGGCTGTTTTTGAGAAACATGGTGGTCAGCCTCCTTTTCTAAGCATTGAGACAATTCTATATGATATTGAGATTTATCGAAGAATCCTATTTCATACAACATTTCTATATAATTCCTAGCATCATGGTATCTATTTTTAGCAATACATTCATTAAACTTTTTGAAAAAGTTCAGCTTGAGCTTGTCTTTGAAAGGTGTATCACTTAGAAATAAGGAAGATTTTAAAAGTGCTAATTGGTTATGTGAGGAATCTTCTTTTAGTATTTCCTCATAGAGAAAAATGCTTAAATCGTTTAATTGATTTTCAAATATCGCTTTTGTTTTCTTTATCAATTGAAGAGCACGAACTAAGTAAGCTATATTTTCCGTTTCAATATATAAGTCCCGATATGCATTCACAGATACTTGGATACTGTTGACTTTATCTCGCCCTATAGTGAATTTGATATCATTTATTCTGGCAGTTAGTTCAAGGTTTTCAAATTTCTCTATCGGGAGTTTAAAACCGGGCTGTTGCGCTAAATTCTTAAAAGCTGTTTCTGATAATTCACAATCTGTAATTGCTAATAAGATTGCAGCAGAACTCTCAGGGTTCATTTTAGCAATCTTAAACAACTCAATCCGTAGCGATCCGGAAAATTTATCTTTTGGTATGTGTATGGCTGATTTGATCACATTGGAAGAATTTAGATGAAATTATAAGCTAACCTTATAGGGCTATGCAACGTTAAAATCTACTTGTCATGTCCCTCAGACCACAATAGAAATTATCTGCCATATATGACAAGAGGCGCAGTTTATCAGGCGCAGTTTTCAAATACTACTTTTGATTCTGATTCCTTGTTCTTGCAATTCTAATATTGCAACAATTTTTGACATATCTTTTCTTTTAGAAGAACAAAAGTCTATCAAATCATACTCTATCATACGTTGAATACTTTCTGCCTTGTCTGAAATAGATTTAATCTTTTGAAATAAATCCTCTTTTATGTTTCCTGCATTTAAATCTTCTTCGTTCCCACAGATAACTTTGTGGATTAACCAATTCCTTTGCTGTAAAAAAGCATTTAATTCATTTTGAATTGACGAATTATAGAGATTCTTCTTGATTGCAATTTTAATGGCCTGCCCTAAAGTATATCTCTGATTTTGTTTTAAAAAATCATCAGCTCGTTCCTTTGTTTCAGCGGGATTCATTTTGAGTGTAATAGAATGACTCAAAGCTTGTTCAACCATTTGGGTTTTAAATAAAGCTTCTCCGAGAAAACAATACAAATTAATTTCACTATTGTTGGCTGGTATTTTTAGAACACCTTCAATCATATGCTTCACGTTTAATAAAATTTCATCTATTGTTAGACCGCTCCACGCTGCGGCTTCTTTCGAAGAAAATCCTTTCTGCCGAAAGAAACGAAGTTAAATAAAAAAACTTACAAAATAAATTGCCTGGGCCGTAGTATTCAGTGGCGATTAGCAGTAGTACCTTAATTCTTTTGAAGTATTGCGACTTCCATCAAAGGTTTAATTTTCGAAAATGGTTTTACCCATAAGCTTTTAGTGTTAACACCTACAGAGCACAAAACACCAACACAGTCACCTTTTTGATTGACAACTGGCGAGCCGCTCAATCCGGCCCAATCATCATAATCTAAAATTTCTGAGGGAGTATTAAAAAGCAAATAATCCCTGAACTCAGATACATATTTAATATTTTCTTTTAGAGTAAATGTTCGATATAATAGCAAACCTTTCAATAAAGGCTTGATTTTGCCAAATATAAAATATGTGTCATCAAGATTGGGTTCTGTTATTTGTTCTTCTAAAAATTGAATTTTCTGTTCGCCAGGCTTTAAAAGTTGTTCTCCATTTAAATCAACAACATTGTCATCAGTAAAAAACGCAGCCTCTAATTTAGTTTGATCTATTAAACTTAGCGCGACATCGAATAATTCTGGTTGATCATTAGGCTTAGTTATATCAAACTTTTCCATATAGTAAAAACCTCCAATAGGTGTAACACAAGTTGTAAAGTTCTCTTTATCACTAATACAATTAAAAACTTCAACTTTATTATCTATCCCAGTTCGTTCATTAAGTTTATGGTCTTCAATGTGGATGTTGTGATCAGCAGTTAGGAAAAAACAATGATCCTTGTAATTCAAAAAGAAACCAGACCCAAAAGCTATCGGTTTATCTGAACTTTCAGGTTTTACTATTTGTAAAAAGTAAGAAGTTTTTGCTAAATACTCTAGCATTGTGTATGTTTTCACGTTCTGTGTTTTGGTATTATTGCTAACGTTAGGCCGCTAAGCGCGGCGGCGGATAATCGGAGATTGTACTCTCCGCAGAGCGGAACGAAGTTATGAAACAAAACTTCAACTTACGACTTAACCCATAAATTTCGAGTACACGCGGTTAGCCGCTGGCCATCGTTTTTTCCATTTCTTTTGGATTATCTTTTGTCCATGTCCATCCATATAAATATCTCAAAAGCTCTTGAGTAATATGACACATTGCTTTGATGGCTTCGATTTTAATGGCTTCACTAACTTCTTCGTCTCTATCCGTAATTGCTATTGAGAGTTTTCTTTTGTTGTAGTCTTGCGAGCCTTTAAATGAGTCAAAAACATGTTCGCTGCTTAGATGGATATAGCCAGATGTTTTTTCGTAAACGGATTTTATCCAAGGAATCTCTTGAGTCATTTTGTCAACAAGATACCGATCGGTCATTTTATTTCCTGCAGAATCTTTTAGGTTTCTTATATGTTTACCGTCTATAATATCGGTGGCAAATTTGTGAGGTTCTTTCACGATGAAAGAAGCATAAAATCTTAGTAGATTATCCATTTGTAGTCTTATGAGAGGAACTGCACAAATAAAATTTTCGTTTTCAATTAAAAGTGTAAAACCGCGTATTAACGAAATGGATCGTTTAAATACGCCCACCGCTAATAAGTCTAAGGGGTATAGTGCATTATCATCGGCTTTAAGCATTTTCTCCGCTATACTTAAATGAGTTTTTTTTGACTCTTTTAGAATTTCTAATAATTCGTCTGAAGTTTGTTTTTCAGTCATAGTATTTTGATTTTTGGGCTAATATTGCCCTGCTAGCTGCAGTTACGGTAGTCTCTGCAAAATCTTGTCGTAAGAGACGAAGTTATTGAAAAAGTCGATTCAATATTAGATAAATTAACTGTGGATGTCAGTTCTATTTCTCACTCAGCATTTTATTTAACTTGTTTATAATTTCAATAGCTTTTAATAATTTAGAAACAATTTCTGTAGGCATTGAATTTTCATCCCAAGTTAATCTTATAAAACCTAATTGTCTTGTAGATTTATATTCTATTTGTGTGAGGTAATAGTTTCTAAAGAGTTTAAAAAAATTTGATCGATTATTAAAGAGATCGGGATGCTTCTTACGGAGATTTGGGAGGTTTACATCATTTTCTTTGAACTGGAACTTCCCAAGTGTTGACCACTCGAAAAGTAACATCCAAAATTCATCTTTCATGTCTTTTATGGCATTCGGGTTTTTGATTTCCCAAATAATGTAGAACTCCCGGAAAAGACCAATGGTAAATTCCAAATCTTTAGTCACGAATCCAACTTTTGGAACTATTTCCCGCTCTTCGGTACCGTACAACTCGTACCCTTCAATTTTTAATTCCTTTGCTGCAATTTCTAATATTTCCGCTAAATAATTTATAAGCTTTGTAAAATGTATATCTGCAATAAATGGCTCATAAGCGGGATTATCTATTGTGCTAGTATACTTATAATAATTGGGTAGAATTTCAATTAGTTCATTAGTATTAAAATTATACTTCTTTTCTAACTTTTCAAGGGAATTCATAGATTTCATTTAGGGGCTATTGTGAATTTATATTTTCGATCTATTGTTTAATTTTCAAATACATCATTAAAAATTAATTCACTATCTGATAGAGCAACTTTTTGTAATTTTAATTCAGCACTTGCTCTCTTAATTTTCTCTTGCATGTCATAAAACGCAGGGATTGTTTTTGGTGTGAGACTGTCTGCAAATGCGTTAAAATTTTCTTGTATATCAACAGTATGATTAATGAATGCCAATTGAACTTGAGATAAATCTTTGCTACAATTAAATATAGCTACATATTGATTTGCCCTAAATACAACTACTGGAAAATTAGTATTTGGGGAAGATCTTTTAATAATCTCTTCAATAGAAAGCTTGTATTTAGCCAGATTGTAACTAATCTTACGGACATCTTTTGTAAGCCCACCTAGATTATTACTTTCAATATTATCAACAAACAGAGTCATAACTATATTTTTATTTTATTATAGTAGCGGATTCAAAACATTTCAAAATTTAACTCTTTTCCGATTCGCTCCTTTGAACATCATAAACATGCCCTTTTGGAACCTCACCCTCCGCTTTATTTATTAAAACCGGCCTAATCCAAACCATTCTATTTTTTTGTAAGCCTTCGCCATAAGGCTGTTTCCTCCAGTGTCCTCTTCGCCAGTGAATTGATTTTTTATGATAATCTGTGTACTCGTTTATATTTCGATTTTCATTGCGCCCAAAAAATAATATTTTGGAAAACCCAGTTTCATTAATCTTCTTCTCAATCTTATTTTTAGTATTGTTGGTTTTGGCAAAATTTAATTTCCGATTAAAATTAAAAGGTAGATTAGCAGGGTATTCTTTTTCTATATCTAACTTTTCCCTAGGCTGGGATAAATATAGTAGTGAATTGACTAAGACTCTAACAGTCTGATCAACAAATGATTTATAATAATTCAATAAATTCTTTTGCTTTTCAGCATTGTCCGGGAAGTTGGCCCATAATTGACCTTCAAATTTTTTGATTTCATGTTTTATAGCGTCACCCACCGTTAGGAACTGCTCATCGGTGGCAAAAGACAAGGCGTAGCTCCAACTCAGTAATATTTCCTCATCAAACACCAAATCATCTGGCCTGGCTTTAACAATTTTCTCAAAATCTCCGACAAAATGGAAATAGATTAATAACTTATATTCAGGCTGATAATCATCATCGCTTATATCGGGATTACGTTTTGATTTTGGAATTGCTTCCATCTCCATACGTTCCAAATGAACATACACACCATCTATATTTATTTCCTGCTCTGAATCTGCATATAAACCCAAGCCTTTTAGTGAAAGATAAAAATTATCATAAGGAAGGCTAAACATATCATAAGAGATATCGTCAACATCTGTTTTCTCAAGCATAAGAAGCAAGTCGCTTGAAAATGAAAATATATTCCTGCCTGAGTTCTTCCAAAGAGACCAACTTGAAAAATCATTTTGGAAATAACCGTCAACTTCATCAACTCCCCCTGAGATTCGACTAAAGAAACTATAATATCGTTCTTCGTCAAAATTTTCATTTATACTATTATTAAGTGCACGATAACTGTGTGCTTTGTCGATCCGGTATGGATAATAATATTCTAGTTCTGTCTCTTTCATCTTTTATTTTGTCATTCTATTAGTACTCTTGGCGGGCAAATCAAATCTGCAGAAAGTTGAGGACGCTCGAGCTTTGCGGTATATCTTTTCCAAAAGGATGCCGCTACGATTCCTGTCGCAATTAAGAGAACAATATAATGGTAGTATTTTATTCGTTCAAGATACCCAGTAATGTTATTTTTTACTTATTATTTAAATGCTTAAAGAATGATCTGAACAGTGAAGATAAAGAATGTTACAAAAACCAAGCACCAACAATAAAATAATTAAATCTCTGCTGAGTCGGGCCTGGGACCGTACACCCTAAATCCACTTGTTGACCCGGGAAAATATTATATAATCTACTTTCACTTTGATTTTGTCCTTGATAGACGTATCGTATTTCAATGGTAACACCAATGCCGCGATTTGCATGATTGTTATGATTTAAAATTGCTGATCTGCCCCCAGCCCCACACGTGTTTCCATATGAAATTACTACAGAATCTCGTGGGTTTGCAGGGTCATCGGTCTCAGAAATCACCGAATATTTTTGAATCAGATTTTCAGATTTAATTTCTACCGGAGATAATTTTTCTTCCATTTTCTATGATTTAAAGTTATAAGATATAATGTAAACTGGCATTATTCAAAACTTGCAGCCAACCAAATGATTGCAGCAGCCACAAAGCACCAACTATAATTAGGAGTCCGCCGATGATGTTTAAAGTTTTCCAAGAAAGGGGTAAAAGCACTTGTTGAACTCCTTCTGCTGACAAATAGCTTAGAACAGTTCCTGTTAATAAAGCAAAACTCCAAAAATAATCCGTATAAAATTGTAATTAACCAAAAAAAGTAAACTACCTAATCGAACTGCTTACTAATTGCTTTCTTTAATGTATTATAGTAAGCTGCTTTCTCAATAGTAAGTTTATCTTCAAGTTTATAGGACTCATCGACTATGGCTAGCAGATCATCTTTACTTTTCAATTTAAACAAACTACAAAAATCAACGTCAAGATGCTGGCAAATTAAAAATATCCGATCCCAACCACTAATGTTTTCAGCTCTTTCAATTCTACCTACCATTGTTGAGTTGGAACCCAATGACAAAGATAGACTGTGCTGAGATAAGCCTTTTTTTAATCTTGCTAATCTTAGTACACAACCTATTTGTAAATTCAAAAGTTTTATTTCCGCTCCGCCTTGGCTACTCATACAGTAAAAGTTGGTAAAAAATGTTAATTCATTCGATACATATTTGTATCGAATGAATTATTTTATATATTTGTCAGAACAGTTACATCATATGATGTAATTTTGCGATACTTCATTTAAAAATATTTGAAGCATTCGCTTTGAATCCTGCTCCTTAAAACTGGTAATTTTTCGTACGCGCAGGACGATAAGTGTCAATGCTCACGCCTTAAAGGGCGTGGGCTCACTTATTCGCGTACGGGTATACCAGTACCTTAGGAGCAATAAGCTGAGTACCCGCGCCTCTTTTTTTTGGCTATTTCTCAACTTCTCAAAGCTACTGCACGATATCTAAGAGAATCGCAACCGTTGTGTTTAACCCTTAACCGGTTTGCTTATGGTGTAGCGCCTAATTTTTCTTTTATTTATGCCTGGCCCGTACTGGTATCCTGCTGAGTTAGTTAGGGGAAGGGTCAGGTTATTTATACTTTCAGCCCAATGCATTAACCTGCAAGGATGCAGGTTCAAAAATCAAATTACATCTTTTTAGTGGTAATAATTTAAAACTATTAAACAACTTATGCCTATGTCAAACTAATTAACAAGAAAAGCCTTCTATATCCCAGGTTCGAATATGAGTATAGAAGGCGAGACAAACTCAAACTATCGTTCAATTAATCCTTTCTAAATTTATGAAAAATCTTTCATTAAACAAGGGCAGGCCCTCCTGTCTTTGTATTATCATTTTTGCTGTCTTTGTCTGTAATCACGTTTTTGCATCACGCCTAACGTTAGGCAACTATGTGCAGCAATCCCAACTGCAAATTACAGGTTTTGTAACCGATGCTTCAGGACCGCTTCCTAATGTCACAATCAATGTGAAAGGGACAAACATTTTTACTTCCACCGGTGATAATGGAAAGTTCTCTATTACTGCAAGCTCTGCCGATGTTCTGGTTTTCTCCTACCTAGGCTTTGCTACAAAAGAAATTGCGGTCGGAAGTCAGACTTCTATAAATGTGGTATTGGTCGAAGACAGCACACAGCTTGAGGAGGTGACTATTAATGCTGGCTATTATTCTGTGAAAGATAAGGAGCGTACAGGGAGTATTGCGCGTATCTCTGCGAAGGACATTGAAAAACAGCCGGTCAGCAATCCTCTAGCTGCTATGCAAGGACGTATGGCGGGCGTAAGCATAATTCAATCTACTGGCGTGCCAGGTGGAGGATTCGATATCCAAATCCGGGGTAAGAACAGTATCAGGACTGAAGGAAATACGCCTTTATATATTGTTGACGGGATTCCCTTCGGGACTGAAAATCTTGGAAACACTTTTACATCTGCTGGCATACTCCCCGGAAATGGGATAAGCCCGCTTAACAGCCTGAATCCTGCGGATATAGCAAGTATTGAAGTGTTGAAGGATGCGGATGCCACAGCCATTTATGGCTCGCGAGGTGCGAACGGAGTGGTGCTTATCACCACAAAAAAAGGCAGGGCGGGTAAGACACGATTTAATGTCAACAGCTATACGGGTGTAGGCAGCATTTCCAGAAAGCTTAAGCTAATGAACACTGAGCAGTATATCGCAATGCGTGAGCAGGCTTTCACTAATGACGGCTTGACAGAGCTACCCTCTTACGCTTATGATGTAAACGGCACATGGGATCGCAACCGCTCTACGGATTGGCAGGACCAACTTATAGGAGGAACCGCATATCTAAATAGCACACAGGCAACAGTATCCGGCGGTTCGGAAAGTACACAATTTTTATTAAGCGCTACCCACTACAGAGAAACCACTGTATTCCCTGGAGATTTTGCATATCGGAAAACTTCTGTCAACTTTAATGTCAACCATCTTTCGGACGACAGGAAGTTTGAAATATCTCTTTCTGGGAACTATACCGGGGACAATAATAATCTCTTAGGCACTGATCTTACAAAGCAAGCTTACACGCTAGCGCCCAATGCGCCTGAGCCGTATAACGCAGACGGGGAGCTGAATTGGGAAAACTCTACATGGAATAATCCTTACCGATTATTGGAAGAGAATTACCTGGCAAAAAACAACAACCTGATTGCTAATGGAGTGTTACTGTATCGCCCTTTCGACGGTTGGGAGGTAAAGGCAGCATTGGGTTTCACCGATTCGCGGTTGCGTGAATCAAAGGCGTCGCCCCATACAATGTATGACCCTGCATTTGGTTTTGGAAGCGAACAATCGTCATTGTACCTGAATGATGCAAAGCTGCAATCTTGGAATTTTGAACCTCAGCTTTCTTTTAACAGGGATATTTTAGGAGGTACTGTGAATGCCTTGGTCGGCGGGACTTTTCAGAGCCGGAGCCGTGTTCAGTCCGGTTTACTTGCATACGGTTTTACTAACAACAATCTGATAAATAATGTAGCGGCAGCCTCCAATATATTTGCATTGGGTACTAATAACTCCGAGTATCGATACGCGGCACTTTTCGGTCGTATCAACTACGCCTATGGTAACAGGTACTTTTTGAACCTGACGGGGCGAAGGGACGGTTCCAGCCGCTTCGGTCCAGGGAAAAGGTTTGCCAACTTTGGCGCTATCGGGGCCGCATGGCTATTCTCTCAGGAAAATTTTGTTGCTGAAAACATGCAGTGGCTGAGCTTTGGGAAACTAAGGGGAAGCTATGGGACTACAGGCAGCGACCAAATCGGTGATTACCAGTTCCTCAATACCTACGATTTATCAGGGTTTGGCTATCAGGGTGTGATCGGGCTGGAACCTTCCCGTTTATTTAATCCGGATTTTAGCTGGGAAACCAATAAGAAGTTAGAGGCAGCTCTAGAACTTGGGTTTTTCAAAGACAGGTTACTTGTGAGCGCTGCTCACTATTTTAACCGCTCTTCAAATCAGTTGGTGGGTATTCCTTTGCCAGGCACTACAGGTTTTTCGTTGATAACTGCCAATTTGGATGCGACCGTCCAGAATACGGGATGGGAATTTGAGTTGCAGGGCAGACCGATAAGAAACGACAACTTCAGGTGGACGACAAGCGTAAATTTTACATTGCCACGCAACAAACTGATCTCATTCCCGAATCTTGAAGGTTCTACCTATGCTAACCTTTATGTCATTGGTCAGGCATTGGATATTCAGAAGGTATATCATTATACAGGGATGAATCCGCAGACAGGTATTTATGAGTTTGAGGATTATGATGGCGACGGACAGATTACTGCGGCTCACGACAGAGAAAAGATAGTCAGGACATCACCCACATTCTTTGGTGGTTTTCAAAACAGCCTGAGTTACGGAAAGTGGCAGTTGGATTTCCTGTTCCAGTTCGTCAAGCAGATGGGCAGCAATTACAATTCTTCAGGCGTGCTGCCGGGAATAGCCAGCAACCTGCCTGCTGATTTTACAAATGCCTGGCAACAGCCCGGTGACAATGCTGCTATCCAGCCGTACACTACCGGGTTAAATGCCGAGACAACAGACGCATACTATAGATTTATAACTAGTAATGCCGCTTTTAGCGATGCCTCGTTTGTCAGGCTAAAGAATCTCTCCTTATCCTATACTTTGCCTACCATCTGGTCTGATTCAACAAGCTGCCGTATTTACATGCAGGGACAGAACCTCTTTACGGTCACCCGCTTTAAAGGTGCTGATCCCGAGAACCAGTCGTCGATAAGCCTGCCCCCTTTACGAGTATTTTCTCTGGGTGTTGAGCTGAATTTTTAATATTAATCTAAACGAAATGAAAAATACAATAATTATTATTTACAGAAAGCCATTGAAGGTCATAGGCTTATTGTGTCTTGCCATACTTTCCTATAGCTGTGAGGACTTCATTGATGTGGACCTTCCCGATTCGCAGATCACAGGTGAAGTGGTCTTCAACGACGTTGGAACGGCAGAAGCCGCAATCAAGAGCATATACAGCAAATTATCCAATACTGTACTTGTAACGGGTAATTCCAACGGTATATCCATACTACTCGGCAGCTATTCAGATGAGTTGCAGACCTACAATACCGGACTTTTAGAGTTCCAGTTTTTCCAGAATAGCCTTATTGCAACCAATACGGACGTATCCACCCTATGGAACGGAAGCTATAATTTAATTTACGCTTCCAACGCTATACTGGAGGGGCTTGAAAATTCTACAGCCATTTCTCAAAACGACAAGGACCGACTTTCAGGTGAAGCCTTGTTTTTACGCGCGTACATCCACTTTCACCTTCTGAATCTTTTTGGTGAAATCCCCTACGTTACGACAACAGATTACACAGTCAATGCCACCATCGCAAAGCTGCCGCAGTTACAGGTGTATGCACTACTGATAGCTGATTTGGAGCAGGCAAAAGCGCTTTTGCCTGTAAATCAAAGCCAACCTAATGTACGCGCAGGTTTAGATGCCGTAAAATCTTTACTGGCAAGGATACATCTGTACACTGCCAATTGGGAAGGTGCGCAGGCTGAAGCGAGTTCGGTGATAAGTTCTGCAAACCTTACGTGGGTGGAATCCCTTGATGATGTTTTCCTGAAAGGCAGCACGGGCACCATTTGGCAGCTGATGCCAACGCAGGAAGGGCTCCCTACACAAGAGGGCCAAAGTTTTATCTTCACTATGGGGCCACCGCCAAACCGTGCACTAAACTTGCAATTAATTAATGCCTTTGAGCCAGGCGATTTGCGAAGGGATCATTGGATAGGCAGTGCTACGGACGGTAACGAAACATGGTATTACCCCTACAAGTACAAGCAATCTGCACCTGAAGCGGCATCCAGCGAATATTCAATCCTTTTCCGGCTGGAAGAGATGTACCTGATCAGAGCTGAAGCCCGTGCGCATCTTGGCGATACCGCAGGAACTAAAGAAGACATCAACAAAATACGCTCACGCGCGTCCTTGGCGGATACGCCGGCCATATCCGAGCAACAGCTTATCGCTGCGATTCTGCAGGAGCGCCGGATAGAATTATTTAGTGAGTTGGGACACCGTTTTTTCGATTTAAAGCGGACAGGACAGATCAATGCGGCACTCGCTGGGGTTAAGCCAGGATGGGATCCGACAGATATTGTGTGGCCGATACCGGAGTCAGAACTGTTGCTCAATCCCAATTTGCTGCCTCAAAACTCAGGATATTAATTGCTATGATTAAAAACAATAAAATGAAAAAGATTCCTTTTAATTTAAAGTTCTATTTCATGGCGATGATGATTTTCTATAGCTGTGCTTGCAATTCACAGCAAAAAAGGAAACTGAATCCTGAAGAGTACACATTATGGAACACGCTGAAAATGGGAAAGGCATCGGATAATGGGATATGGACTTCCTTCTCGAAATCATATCAGAGCACAGATACGCTATATCTCAAAAGCTCTATTAATGATTCTCAGTACGTATTCCCTTCCGGATATAATGAACAGATAACTCCGAACGGTAAATTCTTTGCGTACATGAAAGCGGACTCTCTGTTTGTTTTGGAAACCATGACCGGTAAAAAAAGCCGCTATCCCAATGTAATGCGTTATGAATTTACAAAAAATGGAAAATATCTGGTTTTCCTACGGGACGAGGTAGAATCTGCCACTTTGTGTATAAATAACATCGTCACAGGCCGCACCGAGAAATTACAGAACGTTACCGAATATAGCCTGAACCCGAAAGGAACGTCTTTGGCTATAATTCAAAATAGCAACGAGGCTTACATAATTAAAATGGATAATCAAGGGATTACAAAAAGGCAAATCGCCTTTAACTCTTGTCGCGAATGCTATTTTCAGGATTTAACATGGAATGCTGAAGGAAAATCGCTGGCATGCTACATATTTGATAAGGTTAAAGGAGAATATGATATTATGCATATTGCCGATATAAATAAGCCTGCTCTTGTACGTTTTCTGAAATCTTCTGAATATATGGCTACCACTCCAAAAGCCATTGTTGTCAAAACGAAAATACATATATCCGATAACGGGAATATGGTTTTTTTTGACGTAAGGAACGATGCGTACTTATTAGAAAATACTTCCAGTAAAGTTCAGATTTGGAAATCTTCAGATAAGCAGTTACCTCCCGCTACATCCGTCAACTTCCTACAATGGCATGTGTGGCTGCCTTTTCAGAATAGAGTATATACAATAGAAGACCAAAACCTTGTAGCATGTGCCATGGCGAATGATCAGGAACAAGTGGTGCTGCTGGACAATAGTCGCTATCTGCCTTTGTACGAATACGGCGATCGGTATAGTGACGTTTATGTAATGGATCTGAAAACAGGAAAAAAGGAGAAAATCATCCAGAAGCAATTAATATCATATAATCATCTTGTTTCGAATCCAAATGGGCGCTACATAGCATATTTTAAAGATAAGCAATGGTGGAGTTATAATAGTAAGACCAAAATTCACACTTGTATTACCAAGGATAGTGGGACAGAGTTCAATAAATCATCGAGTGACAGGCTGGATGATCACCGGGCTCATGGTTTTGGGGGTTGGACTTCAACAGGACAAATGATTGTCTATGACGAATTTGATATATGGATAATTTCTCCTGAAGGTAGAAAAACCCAAAAGATAACTAGTGGTGCATTTACTGGAATGAGAAATCGCCTTCCTTCGCGACTAGAGAGCAATATAAAGGACAGCTTCTTTGGCTTTATGTCCACTTCGTATGACTTGAGTGAAGGACTGCTTGTCCAGACTGTCGATACTAAAGTGTTAAGTGAGGGATTTGGGGTATGGTATGCAAAGGACGGTTTCAAGGAACTTGTCCATCATGAATCTAAAATATTATACATTAAAAGGGTTGGAAAGGATAATGCGTTTCAATTCATTGAAAGCGCTTTTGATACCCCTCCAAAAATAATAAACCTTTCACATGATGGGAAGCAGACACAGATAGCGCAGGCCAATGAGCAGCAAAAGAAATTCCATTGGGGGAAATCTACGCTGGTGCATTATAACAGTCCTGATGGCAGGAAACTGAAAGGGGCGCTATTTTACCCTGCAAATTACAACGCAGCTAAAAAATACCCTATGATCGTTTCTATTTATGAGAATATGTCAGGTTCATTACACGAATATGTTACGCCATCATCAGAAAATCCTGCTGGCTTCAATATAACGAACTTTACATTGGAAGGTTATTTTGTTCTGTTGCCCGATATTGCCTATACGTTAAATAAGCCCGGCAGCTCAGCCCTGCAATGTGTTTCTGCAGCAATTGACCAGGCAATTGCGAAAGGTTCGATTGATGAGGACAGCATCGGTCTGATAGGACATTCATTCGGAGGATTTGAAACCACATATATTATCAGCCAGACAGACAGGTTCAAAACAGCGATAGCTGGTGCAGGAGTTACTGACCTGCTAAGCTTTTACCTTGATATAGATTCGGCAAACCTTTCCAATATGGAACGTTTCGAAAGTGAACAGCTAAGAAATAAAATCCCTTTTACAGAGCAGGAATTTATTACGGAATCGCCGATTATGAATGTAAAAACAATAAATACACCCGTCTTGCTCTGGACAGGAGCTAATGACAGGGCAGTTGCCCCATCCTACAATAAAAAACTGTACGCTGCGCTGTGGAGGCTTCAAAAACAAAGCATGCTTCTAATTTATCCTGAGGAAGAGCATGTTCTTATAAAGCCGGTAAACCAAAAGGACATAACCTCAAAAACAATGGGTTGGTTCAATTATTATCTTAAAAGTTCTCCGAAAGAGGAATGGATGAAATAACAAAAAGGTGTCTCTGACACCTTTTGTTATAATGGCCTGTATAAAACTTTATTACATCTAAGTGGAGCTGTTTTTCCAAATGCCTGATAGGTTATCCCCTGATAAATTCCGGTGCAAACGAATTGGGTTATGGTGTTATCGCATTGAACCTGAATTGCACAGGGTTCCGTGGGCAAGTTTATCCATCCATTCTCGGGAGCCAATAATTGTTCATCCCCTACACTTTTAAATGCAAAAGCACTAAATACTGCCAGCAGTAACGCAAAAGCCGGTAAGACTGTTTTATGTTTTTTCAATTGCATAAAATATGATTTAATGATAAATAGTATGTATCCGAAGAGTAAATAAGGTGTCCTTAAAGGACACCTTATTACATTGGATTAGTTTAACCTGTAAAGGGTTATATTGCAGGGAGACTGCGGATTCAACTTTCCAAAAGCCTGGTATTCCACACCATTGTGGATTGCTGTGCACATGAACGGCTTAACAGTGTTATCGCATTGGACCTGTACAGAACAAGGTTGTCCCGGAGGGCTGATCCATCCCGGTTGCGCAGCTAATAAAGCTTTGTCCTCTACGCTTTTAAATGCAAAAGCGCCAAATACTGCCAGCAGTAGTGCAAAAGCCGGCAAAACCATTTTTAAAAAATTTGTTTTCATAATATTAAAAATTTAATAATTAGGATCTACTCTCTCACAGGTTTTCGATCTTCCCCTGATACGGCCGTATATTTTTATTTCTCTGATCTCATGTCAAAATTTATCGGTTGCAGGCGGTATAGGACAATGTAATTATCGCTAAGCCCAACCAAAATATTATTATAGATGTGGAAAGCCCTTATCTTTTCTCCCTTATAATTATATAGATAGAAGCTGAACTCATAGGTCTGCTTTTCCACGTCATATACGTCGATTATTAAAGCATCTTTCAGCATTTCTTCTGGTTCATGCCTCCCTAATCTGTCCGACTGTATAAATAGATATTTTCCTGATGAATAGCTATGCTGGTTTACTACTATTGGCTGCTCCGCCAACCTTTTAACCTGACCGGACTTAGTAGAGGCAATTTTAATGGATGGGTTTTTTATCGTATCTATTGTACGCCCCCGATAATCAAGCCGCAAATTTTTATCAACGGTAAAAAATTCATTTCTGTAATAGTATACATATATCAAGCGGTTTAATTCTGAATTATACCTTAACATGCCGTCACTGTCAAAAAGCCCATCTACCTGTTTCTGAAGCAAATCTTTGGATATTTGGACGGAATCTGGTTTACCAATGTTGATGCGGCCAATTACATTTTGATTACCACCTTGATCTATACCGCTATAGACAAATTCGGTAGGTGAGACAGCTTCGACCCGTGCAAAGGTGTTCTTGCTGTCCCCTTGCCAATAGTGTTGTGCTTCCCAATCTGATAACCCTCCTTTAAAAATAACAGGAACACTACCGTCAATCATAAAAAAATAGGGAAAGTGTATCCTGATCTGTGGAGAATAGAAGGTAATCTGTTGTTTATTATCCAGCTTAATCTGGTGTGTCCTTAAATCGTTCAGGGTGGTATCGACGCTTAAGATATGCAAGGGAGCGCTGGTGTTCCCAAGATATATCCGGCCTTTTGCGACCCCGGCTATATAGTATGAATTGTACTTAACGGATAAGCCTTTCAATGTAGTTACAGGATGTGGTGGATATCGGCGCAGAAAACTATTATTCCGGTGCATTTCTTTTTCTGACAATAGATACAAAGCTGTGACCAGCATTACGCCGCCAAAAAAACAACTTGCTAGTATCATATAGAATACCCTCGGCCGTAATACACCAAATTTTCGTGATTTGGTGAGTGATACCACCCTGTCTTTCTCTAACAATAGCCCGATAAGTGCAAGAATTATAAAGACTATATTAAAAATCAGGTGTTCAGTCCACCCCATTTTTTCTAACACGCCGCCACATGAACAAGGAACAAAAGAGCCAAAGTTCAAAATGATAAATATATAAGCTGTAAACATGACCATCAGTGCGAATGCGCCATACATAGCATAAATTCTCAGGTGATGATGAAACAACGCCAACGCTATGATAATTTCAATTGCCGGGATAAACCATGAGATTGTTCCTGCAAAAGCGCTCAGTAGAGGGGATTGTCCAAGTTGCACCCTGAAATTTTCGAAATCTAAAAGTTTGCTGACCGCCGCGTAAATAAATAATAAAATGTAAAGCAGACAGATTATATCAACCAATGTGTTTTTTAAAGATATAGGTATTTTCATGGCTTTACTTTTAAATACCGTTTAGGTTTTCATAACGCCAAATTAGACCATCACGATTAAAGAATTGATGACGAAATCGAGCCAAAATTTGTCAAAATCGGGCCATTTTATGCTTTTAGTTGAGAATATTCAAATTGTAAATAAAAAAAGGCTGGCTTTTCGCCAACCTGTTGTTTTAAATTCAATTTGTTCCTATCCCTTGAGGGATAGTTGCCGTATTTCCTTTTTAAGTTCATGGAACATCTCTTCAATTCCTCTAGGAGTCCGCGACAGGCGCTTATCGTTCTTGCCGAGATGGTACTGGTATTCCCAAATTTCAAGGATATCAGAGATTCTTACCTTATAAGGTGGATATAGTTCATTATCAGATTCCAGGGTGAGTTCATTCTTGCCATTACGGTTAAGCCTCTTATACACCATACCGTCGTCGCGGGTTATCAGAATGTAAGTCTTGCCGTCTACAACCTCTCCCAATTGCTCAATATACCTGGTTACGATAAAGGAACCATCCTCATGGGGTGGCATTGAGTCCCCTTCTACCGGAAAGACCCTGTGCTTGCCTGTGCCTAAAAATGGGAAATGAAATTGGGGTAGGCTCCCAACAAATTCAGGATCGGAGTATCCGGTTAGGTATCCGGCCTTTGCTTTATGGGTTACGATCTCGACAAGATTATCCCCGTTTCTGTCTACCATAATTGGAAACAGGAGTCTGTTATTGTCCAATTTAATCAGAGTGTCCTCTTTAAGTTTCCTGATATCGACACTTAGCAATATGTCTACAGTCACACCATAGTAGCTTGATATTCTTTTTAGAAGTTCATATGGTGGCTCGGAGGTCCCGTCGTCATATTTTCTGTACCTCTCGCGCTGTATAGCAAGGTCCTTAGCCACCTTTTCCTGCGAGTAGCCATTTTTCACCCTTAAGTACCTAATGTTGTCAGAAAACAAAGACATATGCGAAATGGTATAATTTGTACCAGCAAATATATGTAAAATTGGTATTATCTATACTAATTTTGTTTGGTACAAAATGATGGATTATGGAACGCTCGATTGTACACATGGATTTAGATACTTTTTTTGTTTCCTGCGTCAGGTTGCAGAACAGTAGCCTGGAAGGAATTCCCTTAATTGTTGGCGGTGGTGATCGTGGTGTGGTAGCCTCTTGCTCCTACGAGGCGCGGCGGTACGGGGTACGCTCGGCAATGCCGATAAATATGGCGCTCAGGCTGTGCCCCGAGGCGAGGATTGTAAAGGGTGATATGGAATTATTTTCGCGTTATTCCAATACAGTCTCGCAGATCATAGAGGAAAATGCACCGGTAATGGAGAAAGCTTCCATCGATGAATTTTACCTCGACATTACAGGCATGGATAAATTCCACGGCTCCTACAAATGGACCCGTGAGTTGGTAGCGAAGGTAACCCATGAAACGGGTCTTCCATTAAGTTTTGCACTTTCGGTAAACAAGACGGTTTCAAAAATCGCTACCGGGGAAGGAAAGCCAAAGGGAAATCTTGAGATACCCCAGCCGCAGGTGCAGCAATTCCTTAACCCGCTTTCGATCAGGAAAATACCTATGGTGGGCGATGCGACTTTTAACCTTTTATCCCGTATCGGTATCCGCAACATCCAGACCCTGGCAGAGATGCCGGCAAAGGTACTCCAGGAAATGATCGGCCAGAACGGAATGGAATTATGGAAGAAAGCAAATGGTATTGATAACAATCCGGTAGAGCCGTATCGGGAACGCAAATCTTTATCTACAGAAGATACGTTTCACCAGGACACGACAGACACAGTCTTTCTTCGTTCTGTCCTCTGCGGAATGGTCGAGAAGCTGGCCTACCAGCTCCGGAGCGAAGGATGGCTGACTTCCAATGTGACCGTAAAAATCAGGTATTCGAATTTCGATACCGAAACGCGGCAGCTTACCCTCGCGTATACTTCAGCAGATCACACCTTGACAAGGGCAGTGCTTGAAGTTTTCGATAAGCTATACCAACGGCGGATGAGCCTGCGCCTTGTAGGAGTTCGCTTCAGTAAGCTGGTACGCGGCTCTTACCAGATTAACCTTTTCGAGGACACGCAGGAAATGATGTCGCTCTACCAGGCTATGGACAGGATTAAGAACCGGTTCGGGGCTAATGCCGTAATGCGCTGCAGTGGCGCTTTTATAAAACCTAAAGCTGTATGATATGTACCTGAACTGCCATTCTTTTCACAGTCTTAGGTACGGCACCATACCTGTTGCAGATCTTGTAGCCTTAGGCAAAGCCTGCGGCGCTCCTGCTGTGGCGCTCACCGATATCAATACCGTAACAGGTATTTATGAGTTTTACAAAAACTGTACTGAAGCAGGCATTAAACCTATCGTGGGCATGGAAATGCGCGAGGGTAACAGGCTGCTATATATCGCATTAGCCAAAAACCGTAAGGGATTGGGTGAGATCAACCGCCACCGGACCAAATATAATCTTGAAGGGACTCCGTTGCCCTACTTTGCCACAGACTTTGAAAATGTTGCGGTCATATATCCCGTCCAAAATGTTCCGGAATCTTTAAAAAGCTGTGAATATATCGGCATACGCCCAGAGGACCTTTCTTTGCTCATCCGTCCCGAGTGGAAATGCAGGCTGGATAAAATGGTAGTGCTGCAACCAGTCACCTTCCGGACAAAAGTCGAATATAACCTGCACCGCATATTGCGCGCTATTGACCTGAATACCCTTGGCAGCAAGCTTACCCCTGATGACTATTGCGCCGCAACGGAGGTAATGGTTCCCATGGAAACATTAATTGAAAAATACAGCCAGTATTCGCAGATACTCCGTAACACCTATGCCCTTATCGATGCGTGCCAGTTTGAATATGAATTTGGGATTCCGCGGAACAAAAAGCATTACACTTCCGGCAGAGAAACTGACTTGGAACTGCTAACCAGCCTTGCGAATCAGGGACTCATGCGCAGATATGGCTCAGACGATATAGCGGCAAAGGAACGTGTCGAAAAAGAGCTGAAGGTGATACATCAGCTGGAGTTCAGCGGTTACTTCCTGATTACATGGGATATTATCCGGTACAGCAATTCGATGGGATTCCTGCACATTGGCAGGGGCAGCGGGGCTAACAGCATCATTGCCTATTGCCTTGGCATTACCGATATCTGCCCTTTAGAGCTTGACCTGTACTTTGAACGCTTTTTAAATCTCAATCGCAAAAGCCCCCCCGATTTTGATATTGACTGGTCATGGAAGGAGCGTGATATGATTCTGGATTATATCTTCAAGCGGTATGGCGCAGACCATGTCGCCTTCTGCGGTACCAATGTAGAATTTAAATACAAATCAATATTCCGCGAGGTCGGCAAAGTTTTCGGCCGGCCAAAGGAAGAACTCGATAAGCTATCCGGGACGTCGATGGACCAGCATGACAAGAATGAGATCGTACGCATGATACACCGCTACGGCATGATGATGGAAAAGTATCCGAACCAGCGCTCGATGCATTCCTGCGGCATACTCATATCCGAGGATCTAATCACTGATTTTACAGCATTGGAAATGCCGCCGAAGGGTTTTCCAATCGTTCAGTTTGATATGCATGTTGCTGAGGAGATTGGGTTTGATAAGTTCGATATCCTTTCACAGCGTGGGATTGGGCATATTGATGATTCCGTAAAGCTTATCAGGAAAAACCGTGGTATAGACATAAACATACGCGATACATCCATATCAAAGGATGAGGTTGCATGCAATGAGTTTCTGGGTATGGGGAAAACTATTGGGTGCTTTTATATTGAGAGCCCTGCCATGCGCGGCCTGCTGCGACGGCTCAAATGCAACAATTATAAGACCCTGGTTGCAGCATCATCCATTATACGGCCTGGTGTGGCGCAAAGCGGGATGATGAAAGAATATATCTTCCGGCACAATTACCCTGACAAGTTCGAATATTTCCATCTTGTTTTTGAGGAGCAGCTTGGTGAGACCTATGGGATTATGGTATACCAGGAGGATGTTATCAAAATTGCACTGCATTACGGAGGGGTTGCGGCTGAGGACGGGGACATCCTTCGCAGGGCTATGAGCGGGAAAGGGCGCTCATTGGCTGCGCTCCAAAAAGTCAAGGACAATTTTTTCAGGTGCTGTGCAGAGAAAGGCCACCCCGAACAACTAAGCGCGGAAATCTATCGCCAGATAGAGTCTTTTGCCGGGTACTCGTTCTGCAAGGCGCACTCAGCTTCCTATGCTGTGGAAAGCTACCAGAGTCTTTATCTTAAGGTGCATTACCCAATTGAGTTCATGGTTGCTGTCATCAACAACCAGGGTGGGTTTTACCGAACTGAGGTATATGTTCATGAGGCGCGCATGTCGGGCGCTGCTATCCATAATCCTTGCATTAATAAAAGCAATGTGGAAACCACCTTGTACGGCAAAGATGTATACCTCGGCTTTATGCACCTTCAGGGACTCAATGGGGAAATTGCGCAAAAGATAGTGAATGAACGTATCTTAAATGGGGACTATGCTTCGCTGGAAGATTTTGTAAACCGCGTACCCATTGGCATTGAAGGTTTGCAGCTACTGATTTATATAGGCGCTCTTCGCTGTACCGGCAAAACGAAAAATGTATTGTTAGTGACAGCCAGGCGCATTATGATGAACTTTAAGCCGGAGAACCGCTATCCCCAGCTACTGCCGGAACCGGTCAGGGACTATAAACTGCCTGAACTCAAACGTTCCCCTTTCGAAGATGCTTTTGATGAGATTGAACTGTTAGGGTTCCCTGTCTCCGTTACGCCGTTCAACCTTTTAAAAACATCCTATCGTGGGGATGTCATGGCATGTGATTTGGTAAAGTATCATAAGAAGCAGGTAAAAATGCTTGCTTACCTGGTATCCCGGAAGCATGTCCCTACAAAAATGGGCACTATGTACTTTGGGACATGGATTGATGCCAATGGTGAATTCTTTGATACGGCTCATTTTACAGGAAGCCTGAAGGAATATCCTTTTAAAGGCGGCGGCTGCTACCTGCTTTTGGGCACTGTGGAAGTGGACTATCATTTCCCTACCATCACTATATCAAAAATGGAAAAGATGCCTTTCATCCCCGACCCACGCTACAGGGAATCCGATGCCGAGAGTTCCCGTACTCAGGAGAAACTGAGGGAAGATGTCTCCATGACCCACCGCGCACCATATCCCCAAGAACAGGAGATCAATCTGCCGCGGCATAAGATGGTCGAGAACAAAGCAACTAACTTAGACACCAACAACAAATGACACTATTTAATGACACTGATCTTTTTACCTCAGGCACTGAAGGTAAAAAAACATATGATTACCCGGACCTTGGACTCATGAAGCTTGATGCCTTCATTCCTAAAATTGAAGCAGACAAGTATTACAATACGCTATTGCACAACACACCGTGGCACGAGTACCAGATGCCCATGTACGACAAGATAGTTACCGCGCCCCGTATGATCGCATGGTATGGCGAGCAGGAGGAAGCAGGTGAAAGTTCTTTGCCTTGGACACCTGAACTTCTGGAGCTGCGCAGTAAAGTCGAAAAAGAAACAGGGCTTGAGTTTAATGCCGTGCTGCTGAACCTTTACCGCAATGGGAGCGACAGCGTAGCCTGGCACTCCGACAAGGAGCACAAGATTGGGAAGAACCCTTCTATCGCTTCGGTAACGTTTGGGCAGACACGGCCATTCCGTTTCAGGCATAAATTCAATAAGGATATCGAACATCTTGAAATACCATTACATCATCGCACATTACTGCTGATGTCCGGAACGACCAATACCTTTTGGGAGCATCATATTCCCAAGTCGGCAAAAGAGATGCTGCCGAGGATTAACCTTACTTTTCGACAGGTCAAATCAGTTTAAACGATCTAAAGTATTAAATTTGCATAGACAACATGGAACACAATTACAAGCTATCCCGATTTTTGGACGCCCAAAATCAGATATACCTTAATGCCTTGGCCGAAATCAGAAATGGCCGAAAAGAGAGCCATTGGATGTGGTTCATATTTCCGCAACTCAAGGGACTGGGCAGGAGCAGTACTGCAGATTACTATGGTATTGTTGACATGGGGGAAGCATCCGCATATCTGCAACATCCTGTACTTGGAAAACACCTCATCCAAATATCATCAGCCTTACTTGAGATTGAAGGTAAAAAAGCTCAAGAAATTTTTGGCTCACCTGACGACCTCAAGTTAAGGTCTTCTATGACATTATTCAAACAGGTAGAAGGTACGAATCCAATTTTCCAGAAAATATTAGATAAGTATTTCGACGGAAAGGCGGATGACAAGACACTAAATATCTTAAAAGATCACAATAGCTAGTAAGGAAAAAACAAGTCGGCGAGTAACGTAATGAAATTATTCTGATTATTTTAACAAATGCCATTTGTTCAACGACTCTTTTATAGCGTCTCTTGCTTTTCCCGCTAAAAGCTTATTGATCACAACTTTTCCGCCAATATACATTAGTGGCTTGCTGATACCTTTAAATTCAAAAGTATTCATAAGTATTTTTTCAACTCTTTTACGTAGTGGCTTATCGAAACGGTCAATGTCTTTTTCAGTAATTGCAGGCCAATTTTGGCCCGACGAGAACACTGGTATCTTAAAACCTGACCGGTCGCTGAAAATGGGGATTATCTGATATTGCCTTTCTTCATTTCCTTTTGTGGCCCCCGAAGCGTATAAGCTTAGATTTTTAACGTTCGCGTAGCCATCCCGGAATATTGGATTTTCACTTAACGCTGAAGCCGGTATTGTAAAATAATCCCTCAAAAAAATTTCACAATTGTACCGCCCTAAGTAATAGTCGTGTATCCTGAATTCCTTATGGAGAAATCCTCCAAATCCTGCCAGCGTACCACAGGCAATTGCCTCCTCACCAAAAACCTCTTTTAATACTTTTCCGTTTTGGTCTCTAATTTCCCTTGATGGGGAAATAATAAAACTGCTGACATCATTTTCGAGCAACGCTTTTTTATATTCAATAGGCTTTGCGCGCATTTGCGATAACATTGCAGACAATGTTTTGGGAACAGCGCTAAATACATCCTTATCAAATTTAAATTCTTTCTTTTTAGCACTTGGGAACGGGTCTATCATCAATACTGTATTTTCAAAGGTATTGGGACTACAGTTTAAATTCTCCAAAGCGGCACATGTCTCATTGCTTTCCTGTGGATTGTCAAAGGGTAGCTTATCTCTTGTAGCAATTGCCTCATTTAACAAATAGCGCACCTTTTCAAATGGCTCATTATTTATCACCCCTCCATCTACATTCAGGGTTGTTATAACATTATTTGCCAGAGGAGTGTTTGCAAAAATGTTTTGAAACCACGGGATATTCTGAACAAACTTAACCTCACGGGTTAACATCCGTGGGGCAAGGCCGATGGGAAATGCGCCTGTAGCCATTGCAGCGTCCTTAGCCGTCTTTAAATATTTTCCACCGCGAAAATCTAATGGAATCCAAGCTTTTCCCGATGATTTAACCTGGTCATCCATAACTTCAAAACAAGCATAGTCATTATGGACATCCATGTAATATTTGTCTTTACGACCCGCTCCTTTCATTCCGGCATAATATGCGAAGCCTTCCAGATTAGTTAATGTAGTAAAAATCTTAACCGGGGTTTCCTTATTACTTTTGAAATATGCCGGCGTCTCCCGCCACTCCGAAACATTACTCTGTAACATTCTGTCAGCTACCTCATCTATAAATTTTGAATTTAAAAGAGAAATAACTTTTCCATTCTCAAAATCGTCTGTTTCAAGCATTTTTGAGAACATGTCAGGCCCTGTCAGGTCAACCCATCCATTATAGAGCTTATTTTCCAGATGCTCGTCCATAAGATGACCGGGCTTTGGCAAGTCAACTGGCTTTATTGGGTTATTTATTATAGTTGCTGTTAGTAGTGCAGTCATGCCTCCTGCTGAAGCTCCTCCCATAATTGGAATACAGACTTCATGGCTAGGTACATCATCCATTCCACGCCTGCTCTCCCATTCGTTTAAAGCTTCTACCAGGTAATCCATGACTCCTGCTGTGTACGCCCCGGCAGAAACAGCACCAGCCATGCAGAGCCCTATTTGAAATTTTTTATTTGCCATATCCATCCTGTCCTCTGGCTACACTAGTGATACCTACATCACCATAATTTAATTAATATTGCCGATCTTAACCATCGTGTTGTTTCCAATATCTTCGAATTCTACAAAAGATCCTAAGCGCATTGTGCTAGCTGTTCCGCTGGCGGGGTCAAATCCAATAACGGGGCGTAATCCTCCGGCTGCTGTACAGCGCAGCACGCCTTCAAATTCTATAGTACTCACGGATCCCGCTATTACCGCACCAGTCACCTTTGTCGGGATAATTTGGTTGATCTGGGTCAGACCGATTGACGTAATTACTGTATTTAAAGCACCAGTAAATGATTTTGCTGTATATTCAATCGAGGATATTGCCAAAGTACCCGATAATATAAAACCTATAGAAGTGGAGTTTCTAGCTACTGCGTTAGTGACAAGGTATCTCCCCCGGAACCTGTACGTCCTGTTGGCTAAGAGATTAAATGTATCATTGGCCGCGGTGAAAACTGAATTATTCGCAGCTGTTCCGATAGTAAAATTAGCGCTGGGAATAGAAATCATTTGTGGAGTCACTAATAAATCCCCGCTTCCTGTAACAACTTGGCCATTAATTGTTTTTAAGCCATTGCTATTAAGTTTTGCATCCAATTGAGTTTGTAAGTTTGGAATATCTGCTATCACCAGGGCAACATTGCCCGCCGTGTCCGGTGATTTGCCATTGACTTTTTTTACAGGGGCAAATTGAATGGCAGCCGCCTTGGCCCCGGCAGGTGTTACAAATTTTGTGTTGTCTCCGCCGTCCTGGATATCAGTTGGCGTAGCACGGTCCTCTGTCTTGTGCAATGCGCTATCGATAAGATCTGCAAACTGGCTTTCGGTTGGCCTGTCACCTGTATTAAAGTAACCTTTTAATGTAGTTCTGCTTTGCGTTGGCATAATATGTTTTTTTTATGTTATCTGACTAAAAATGTTCCCTCAATTATCATAGTTCCTATACCACCAATGTCCTGCCAGGTTTCCGGATTATAAATCGTCAGGATTCTTTCTTCAGTACTGAACATACCGGCAGTATTTTCTGCAACTACTTTAAAATGGTGGTAAACTGCGTTACCATCGCTATTAAGAATATTTAATGTACCGCTTCCAAGTTCTGTAAGTTCAAGAGGAAGGTAAATATGCTGGTTGTTTGTCTGCAGGAAATGTATTTTAACCCAATTTCCTTGACTATTCATCTTATAAAGATGGTACTTACCATTGTAACAGGTTTTTTCCCAATGCAAGATGACTTCGCGGAGTTCTGTTCCGTTGAGCGGCTCTGAAAAATAATCTAAGCTTGGAGCCTCTGGATTATCAACTTCAGATATAAGTGTTGCGAGAATTTTAGATGGCAGCGAAGGGGCGTACTCCACAATTATGTTGTTGTTGCTATCCGCATATTCCACCCTCCTCGAAACTGTTATCCGATAAAATATTGGCTTGCCGTAAGGAATTTCATCTAAATCTTGTAGGTGGTCATTAAATCTCCAAAGTGAATTTACATCAATGCCTTCCGCGCCCAAGTCAATTACCATTACTAGATCCATAAGTCCCAGAGCTTCGGCGTTAAGGCGATCAAAAGTTCGATAAATATTTATTTTTTTTATTTCCTGGACTGGCGAATATGCCGCGATCTCAAAGGTTATATAAGGCACTAGACCGACAGATCCATTTCTAAATACAGGTATGCTATGAAGGATTTTAGGCGCTTCGGGAGCATTGGTGTTGACCATTTTTATGGGGCCGAGTGCGATGCTCATTTGTCCCATCTTCATTTGTGAGCCGATTTCTTTAGCAGCGTAAAAATACAGGTTTGATGTAGTCCCGTCGAGGGTAAAGTCAGTAAATTGTACCTTATTAGTTCCTATCACCTTCATCATAGGTGCCATATCAAAACCATTTCCGGGAACATTAGGATCCAGCAGATAGCCATCCTTATCCCTGATAACTTGTTTTTTATCTACAGGAGTATAGGAAGAACCTCGAATATAATCGTAAATAACAGGCACCTCAGTGAGTGGAATAAATGCAGTCTTGACCACTTCTATAACAAAATCAAGTAATCGCAATTCGTCATTCCGGCCCGTCACCTCGGGTATTATAGTTTCATTCAAAGCAATTGTTCCAAATGATTCAGGCTCAATTATGTCGACATTGTCACCGTAAAACAGATTATGCTCTATAATAAAATTATTAATTCCCTGAAAGAAGTCAAATCTGTCCGGTAAAGGGAAATTATAAGGGGTTTCTTCTCCACCAATAGGAGGATATGCGTTATAACTGGTCTTGTTTATCAATGTGTCAAAATCCAGAAAATTTTTCCAGCGATTTGTCAGGTACTGTTCCTGGTTTCCGCCTAATTGCGCAAGTTCCTGGCGAATGACAGCTATCGTTGATGTCGAATAAACTGCTGAGAGCAAAGCTTGGTCGTCTGCACGATGGAAGCTTATACTATACGGTTTTTGCCTAAACTGCGTCGTAATCGTATAAGTTGACTTACCAAAGGTATCAGGTCGCGTAGCATATAATGCACCAAGCGGGGCCTCCGGCTGCATAGGGGTGATAACTTTCTGTGCAAATATCATTGCCGGGACACTATACCTGGAACGATAAAAGCTCATATCGTTATTAGTATAATTTTTATCTACTGTCCTGAGTGCAAATACAGAATAGTGCACATTCTCACCCTCACCAGGCAGAATTGCCTGCTCTGTAAGATTGTCAGCCTGGTTATAATATAAATACGCTCTATAGGATGGGTAATAATTTACAAATACGTTATTCCCGATTATAATATCATCATTTGCCGGATTAGGATTGCCGTTATCGTCAGACTGGAAATCATCATCCTTAATATAAAGAGTCAGATTACCCGATGTTCCAATATTTTCTGTCCGGAAAACCTTAAATTTCTTGCGTGAACCTATGACTGTTCCGCCATTGCTATTTGTTAATGTGAAGAGGCGAACGATTCCGTTAAACCATTCTACGGAAACACTATTGCCGCTATATGGGGTATTTTGGGAAAGCTGATAATTGTTAAACGTCAATTTGTAGATACCCCGGTGCGTAGCTATCTTATTGATCAACTGCCCTGATGTACTTTCAAATGTGAAATTTTCTAAAAACTTTTCTACTTTAGCATGATGCCAAATCCCTCTTGTTTTCTCGACATATCGGACAATTTGACCATTATCATTCTGTAGCCGAACGACTTCCCTATGACAGGGCCAGTTTTGGCCTATCTGGATTGTTAACGAGTCCACAATCCCCCAGTTTTGGGAGCTTTGCATATTCTCGGATACTGTAAAGAGTCCGTCTTCCTCTATAAATGGTGGCTGTAAATTTTGTGTGCTCAAGGTTGGTATCTCACCTGTTATAATGCCATCACTCAACTGCTTTTTATAGACCGTAAACGTTAATCCTCCTGATGTCGGCTGAATGCCCTGGATAACATATTGTTGCGTCCCCGTTATAAATAGAGCGCCTAAGAAATTTTGGGCTGAAGTTCCTGTAGGAAAGTCTGAGCCTAATGTGACACCTGTACTCGCCTGGAGGTAGTCCTGAGTTTGGATTATTGAAAGCAGTGGGTTACTGTGGTCAACGATACCGGTAATTTGACCTGAAATATTTCTGGGCGTTTGATTTCTGAAATAAATTTCAATCTCGTCACCAAAAACTTCAGCATCGTCAGGAAATAGAGATTCTGTATCTGTTTCATATATCGAATCCGAAACTGGTGAGTCCAGAGGTATCTGATAACTAACCAACTCATGGTCGCTATTATAGTCAAATAGTAACCTGATGAGTGTTTTGTCTTGCAACTCCGGTATTCCCGAAAGCCGTCCCTGTTCGTCTGCCGATGTAAACATAAGCGGCGACTCACGTTGTATCAGCAGTGCATTAATATTTGCGGGCGGCAGTAAAAGATTTGCAGGCTTAATGGTTGTATCTATAGAAAGCTCAACCGGACTTTCAGTAGCTCGCGAAAACCAGTTGATACCATACCCTGCATAATAATATCTGCCGCTTAATGTCTGTCGGTGTGTGTATAGCGAATTATTGTAATCAGGAATTAGTAAAGATACCGTCTCAAAGGATTCATTGTTAGTCGCGTCGATATTAAGGTACCTGACATCGTGGGATAGCTCCGGTTTTGCCCAGATCCCCGGATCATTTTCACCGGGACGCATAAGCCTGTACTCAAGTCCGGCATATATAGGAATAGTAAATGATGAAGTGTCGACTGGCTCGGCATTTGAAAAGAATGTGGGATTTTCTTCACCTTGATATATTGGCTCTGAAAAAATCCTGACATATCTTTTCTTTCCATCCTGTGTATAACCTCCCGGTAGCAATTGATTTTCACCATCCTCATCTTCTGTGAGACCGGGCACAAGCTCTTTCAGATCCACAGCCAGAGGCAACCTCTGAGTTTGCTGTGAAGTGGGTAATGACATTGACAAGTGATGAATCTCGCCGGGCCCTTCACCTAAATCTCCCAAAGTATAATATTCTCCTAAATAAATATATTCAGCATCAAATACGGCGTTATCCGTATCTAGTTTTCCTAAACCGAGCATTCGCGCTATATGATAATCATAGGATGCGATCCTGAGCATATCCAGATTTGATACTTCTGCGGCACCCTCCGTGGGCTCTTGCTCCACAGTTAAAAAATCGTTCTCATCATAAGCCAGATTGAGATTAACATACTCTAATGCCCGTGGGTTTTGAAGGCTATTGCTCAATTCGATATATTTTGAAACAATATCCTTGATATTTCTATTCCACGATTCCACAGGCCCATTCCATTTTGTCTGGTAATTTCTTATGTCGACAAATGCGTTTTCGTTGTACCGAAGCCATTTGCCGTGCACAGGGTTAGAATTATCAGGGTCAAGTCGCTCATAGGCAGGGGCCTGATCGAGCGTTAGGGCGAATTCTCCAATCTCTTCCCAACTCCCTAGTGAATTAGCATTAACTATAAAGTCAGAGTAAAAACCAAAGGCTATTCTCTTAACATAGCAGGCCTGAGACCTAAAGCGTATACTTCTTCCATTCTCACAGATAACAGATGGCTCTGACTCGTATGGAGCTTCAAATGTTCCCCTGAAGGATAATGATTTGGGAACAAATACTTTATTTTCAGGGACTGAGAGGCTTTCCAGCCGGAGCAAACTGCCACTAGATGTCTCCGCAACAGCAAGATTTGCTTCAAAAAACAATTCCCGTTTATTTTCAACCTCAATTACTTCATTGCCATAGCTCTCGATAAATGCTAATGAATCAGACATCGGATCAATAGCGGCCCTAACCTGATCATACTTTTGGCTGTTGCGGAAATGAACGAAAAATATTCTCGAATCACCGTTAAATTTGTAAAGCCAGTACCGTAACTGGTCATTTACAGTTTGAGGTGACACTGAGAAGTCAAGTGTAAAGAGCGCCTTTTCATATCTCGTCCGGTAGACCTTGACAAAATCATTCGGCTTATTAAAATTATGACTCGTAGCGGCATAGTCTCCTTTTGGAAGGTGCTGATCTCCGAGTATTCCGGCAAAAGTCCATCGTATGTGATTGCCTTTAGTGCTATCGTCACCAGTTGAGCCAGCGGCCTGCAGGTAAAAGTTAGGAGATTGGAGTAAGGTATTGTCATCTAACCCTATTTCGATTTTCGGCTCGTCAAGAACACAAATAACATCCTTAGCGGATGAAAGTGTAGTCACCTGCACAGATATGTTTAGCGCAGTAATAGAAAGAGAATGTACAACTGCAACAGGATTATCAAATAATTGAACCTGACCATTTGAAAAATTGTGTGCGGGTACCGTAGATGAGATACAGCTATTCGCCTGTCCGCCTAAATGGCCAACCACACCGTCGGGTCGGTACAAATAAATGTTATCGTTGTCTGCGCTAAAGATTCTAATGTCAGTAAATCCCGTTAACCTTTTTGTCCATAATGTATTGAGTTGCTGATTAATTCTTGTGATATGCTTATCAGAGCCTAATCCGGTTTCCATAAAGATATTGGCCTGGCCGTCAATAAACATGTGCAGGCTATATGCCCCACCCAGGAACATTCGGGTCTGAATCTGTAAATTCATTGGTTGGTTTGAAAAAGGAAACCTCGTCAGAAAAAAATGGTAATCTGGTGCTCCGAAAGTCCCTCCAGCAGCTATTGTATAAATCATGTTACCACTATAAAGCACCACATGATTACTTCTACTTTGCTGAAGATCAAAAGAAAATGAATTTAAGATGTTAAAATTTAAATCAAGTTCTAGAAAACCGCCGGCACCATGAAACATGATCCGTGAACCGTTATTCGTCATTCCCTGTTGGGAAACATGCGGAGCGTTGACTCTTTTTTGCAGTTGTATATTTCCGGCGTCATTTACCTTAAAGAGATGGATATCGCTATCAATCCATATAGCCAAAACGTAATCAGCGGAGGTAACTTTTTCCAGATGTACCTTAAAATATACTGTATTTACAAACGGTACCGGATAATTTTTACACCAAACTACCCCCCCTTGCGGATTGACCCGCATCATGACGGTATATTGATTAGATCTTCCTAGTACCAGAATGTCACTTGCCCCACAGGAAACTACTTCATGAAAAATTAAGTTATTCTGGCCAGTAATCGTATAGTTTTTTTCCCAAAGCAAATCTCCATTATGATCGATTTTGGATATTGAAGCTTTACCTGCGGCTTGTCCCACTGCATAAATAGCATCAGCCGTGTATACAGAGTGATTATATTGAGGATTATTATCAGTGTATTGGTTTAAAAAGAGCATAACTTAAGTTTTTAATTGCAGGTTTATATCATGCTGATTGTTGTGTCAACTATAGTTTCGTCATAAGAATTGCCATTCCATAATTTGTATTTAAATCTTACCGATATATACATAGAAGTAATGACCTTTGACGTATGCATAAGCAACACCTGTGAGTAATCTTTTGAATAAAGAACTTTGTACGCCGGGTCTGGGCTGCCTCCTGTAAGAACCTGTACGGTGTTAGATATTGCGTCAAGCGGAATTTTTGGATCGTTAAATGGTTCTGGATTCCTTACCAGCAGGGCGATTATATTTCCGGTGACCCTGTTACGGACTTTATTAAAATCAGTGGTCATTGGCGGATTAAGAGGACTAAGTCCGAACACGCCCTCCAGCACCCTATCGAAAAAGTGATAAAATTGTGTCGCCATTGCATCGGTCTGGCTATTTGGATTGCCTGATATAATTGCATATGCATTATCTACCTGGTTCTGAGTTAGTTCTATCGGCAACTCAAATACCGCTGGTTTCTGAGCCAAAACATTACCCTCATCATCCAATTCCCTTAATATATAACTACCCACCTGATCTTCAAAACTTGCATATCTCGATGTTTGGAAGACAAACTGATGAACCTGCTGGCTTTCCTCATAAATACCTGGCATCGGCGTCAGAGGATAGTCTGCAATATCGCCATCATTGTTTTGATCAAAAGCATTGTAAACAAGTGCCGTATATAGCTTTTGCGGTTTCAGATTTTCTAATTTTACAGTAAAGTAATATGAAGCAGGCTGTATCGGGTCCCCTAGGACTATTTGGCAGGGTATAATGTTTGGATCCGTATCAATAGAAGATATATAATTGTTTAATATCTGAACGGGTAAAGGTATCCTCGGATCATTATCCCCTTGCCATTCAAGACCATTCTCACCGTTTCCAACAGTTTCGGGCACCGATTCGTGTCCTTCCCAATTTGCAGGAAGTGGATACGGAATAATTACATCGGAAACCGGGTCCTTAATGGCTATGTGCATTTTGCCTTTCCGTTCAGGCAATATATTACCTTCCGAATCTTCATAAGCATTCCATGTATTAAGCATGTGATATGCAAAGGGCTTATCAAAATATATATTTATTTTACTCTGCTCATTTCCATAAAACAAAGGTTTAGCTTTTAAAAGATTTCCATCCGCATTTGGATAAGATCTCTTGTAATCGATATATTTAGACAATGAAGCTATCGGATACTCCTCAGGCACTGAACCCTCCGGTATTTGATATGCGCCGGGATACCTGTGGAAATGCCCAATCGGGCCGACAGTCCTAAATCCGTAATAGTAATTGTAATCTCCTGCTGCATACTGGCCGTCAGCGACCTCATCTTTCAACCTAAAGCGAACATAATAAGCTGTATTGGGGCGCCAAACCGGCTGGACCGTCCTTTGGAATCCTTCGATCATTGCAGCACTATCAGCCTGGATTGCGTCCTGAGAAGGAATTGTTTGCAGATATTCATAGTGTTCAAGGCTTATCCAGCAGATTGATTGGAAAGATGTGGTACAATTACTAACTCCGTTATCCGAGCAGTTACAGTCACCCATACCGGCAATCACATCTAAAATACTTTGCGTGTTGGCTAAAAAAGCATTATAGTAGTCGAGTGCAGTTTGTGAATCCTCAGGTCGGGAACACCAAGCGCCCAATTGTTGGATTTGCTCTTTATATCGCTCATATTGTAAACGGATATGTGTACTAAGCAGCTCGTATTCAGGACTATTCTTATCAAAGCTTTCGATGATTTTTATAAATTGGGAGAAACACTCAAGCTTATCGCAGTATTTATATATGTCTTTTGAAGTTAAAGCCAAATAGCATTCTTGCTGCAATTGCTGTAGTTCCGCATATAAATTGCACAGTCTTTCGTCCCTTTGGCAAGGCTCATCGTTACAGTCACAGTCACCTAGAGCGTTTATAATCCCGACAACAGATGTAGCATTTGCAACAAAAGAGGAATAGTACTCATACACTTCTTCCGCACCTACATCTGGCTTTGCACACCATTTCATCAACTGTTCGAGCTGTTCCCTGTATTTTTCGTACTCGGGCCTGATGTGCTCCGATATCAATTTGTATTCACCATGGTCCTTGTCAAATTGTTCAATAAGTTGGATAAACTCTCTGAAACAATCTATAAACTCACAATATTTATAAATGTCTTTGACCGTGAAAGGAAGGAAGCACTCTTTAAGTCGTTGTAAAAGCCGCTCATATAGTTCACAAAGGGTTTTATCCTTATTGCACGGCGATGAATCTTGTGAACAGCCAAGGCCTTTTAAATACTCGACTCTCGCATATAATTCTTCATACTTGGCCAAGTCCTCTCCAACAAGCGTGGTTGTCGAGGTCCCTTCAATATCTTCCTGAGCATTCACCATCAGTTCCTCCATCTGTCCCTGAAGGTGTAAGATTTCGGCACCGTTTGCAGAGTCAGGCGTAATTTCAACACGTGAAACAGCTAGCTGACTATCGTACTGTTGCATATTATCATATACCACTGGAACTGCTAATTCAGCAGATGGCTTATATACTTCAGAGATAAGCTCATAAGACGGGAATGATGCACCGTCTACAATCACTAACCTAAAGTATCTTATAGTGACCCCCTGTGCAGCGGTAGTTATTAGTAACTCGGTTACTACAGTTGGCTTAGGGAGCGTGATAACCATTGTATTATAGTTATAAAATACAAGTGATTTTTGGAAATTGTGAGGATTAGGCACGTCCTGCACAATCATTGCATCCTGCAGAGTTTGTGCAACAGCCATATCAGGATCTGCATAAATCGTCTGGGTAAAATAGCCTTTTATATTAAAATATGCCCCGTTTATTTGGTGGGCAGGATAATGTGCCGGCGGAAAATAAGCTTTGTTTAATGGTTTATTCAAAACATCACAACATTCTTTTTCTATCTCTTCGAAAGAACAAAACAGAGTCGAGGGCGTAATCCCATAATTTTCCGGTGTAAACCAACCCGGTTCTGCCCCATCCAAAAATGAAAAAGGATTGGTTGCCAAGAGCCTTATCGTGTCGTACTGCCCATTTGAGCTGTTCTTTTGCCAAAACCCTATTTTAAGGTGCTCAACATTTTCATCCGGCAAAATAGCCTTGAAAGGATGATAAGGCATCCACTGTCCGGTCGAAGAAAGGGCCATTATTTCAATTTCTTCGATGGAATATTTATGTTTTACCTGCCTCACCGTTCTACCCCCGGGCTGCTGTACCTGAGGAGGGATGAGGTCAATAAATTTAGTTGCCCCTCCTGTATGGCCGCCAATTTTTCCTGATACGGCGGATGGGTTAGTCCCCTTTTCCATCTTTATGTCAATGTAGGTGTCAAGCGGAATTATGCTGACAATATCATCTAGGCTTGGTGGTTGAGTAAGATTCACACCTAAATAATCTAGTTTGAATGTCTCAAATGTCATCATGTGAATCCCTTTGACATAATTATCTACCTGTATAACCTTAGCGTAATCGGGATCAGTTACTGGTAAATAAGTAATAGGTGGGATGGCGGCAGTATTTAATGCCTTGATTTTTTCCCATTTGAGCGTGAAAGTTAACGGTATGCAAATCGTTACTCTAACAAAACCTAACTTCAGGCTTCCGCAAACCCGTAACCGGATTTCAGCGAATATGAGGAATGGTTTTGGTAACTCGACGCTAAAGTAAGTCATTACATCAGCCCGTACATTGATAATCCAAAAATCAACTTTTAAGCTGCCTTCGGCCCTCATATAACCCCCGATCTGCGGCCTTTCAAAGCTAATATATCCTCCGACTTCCAAACTTGCATGCAGCTTAGCTATGAAAAAGTCAAAATCAAACTCAACCCTTGAACCTGCTTCTATCCCAGCAGCAGAAAGCATTAAATACGATGTTGCCCGTATACTTAGAATATCTTTAAAAAGCGTAGCGGTTATCGGGTTTTGCCTGGTACCAAAATTAATATACCATGGGCGCTGGTTTTTAAAGAAGAAGCCGGCCTGTATTTCAGCCCGTATGTCCAAAAGCCAGCCCGCGCTTTTGTTGAACTGGAAGTTAGCACCTGCCCCGAACTCGATGGAATCATCACCTATAATTACAAACGCATAGAAAGGAGGCATAGTCGGATCGTCCTCAGCCATTCCGATACGTTCACTCAGGATGGTAAGTCCTGCATCAATGGCAAACATACTGGGAAGCGAAAGCAATATCATCGCACGAAGCGAAGCTGTCCGGCCACCTCCGTCCATTGTTGCAATAGAAGCCCCAATGCCGATAGAGAAGGCAGAATCATATTCCGGTGTGTGTTGCGGACCGATGAATTTTCGGTAGTTGATGCCCCGTTGGGGCGCCATGTAATACTCGTACCACGTGTTATCCTCGGTCATGTTAATAGCTTCCTTGGCGGCCACATAACGGTAGCCTAAGAGTCCGCGAAAACCAAAAATCCCTATAAAACCTAATGGTATTGGAACAGGAAACTCTACTGAGGTGTCTAATAAATAGGCTGGATACTTTGGATCAAGTCTCATGGCGGCCTCGCCATATATACTTAATTGTGGAAGTTGTAATGAAATTTTACCGCTATATTCTGATGAAACGCCGGGCTCAGGAATAGTAAGTGAACCTTTAATTATAGCAACAGCTTCTGAAGGGTCTGTGCCGCCGGGAATAACCAAGTCCAATTCCAGGGTAGATATGTGGAAGTAGTCATCTGCACTATTCCCTTCATCCTCATCATTATCAATTGTGTAATAATATTTAACGCCCTTTCCACGTATATCAACGCCGATTGGGTCTATATTCATACCTCCATCGAAACCTATATAATTATACTTTCGCATTCTTCCTCCTCGCTCCCTTTGAATACTGCCTATATGGATGCCTGTAACTGACATCTTAATAGGCCCTATCGGAAGGGTAAAGTTTACAGGTATGAACGCATTTCCTCCTACAATTTCGAATCGTCCATCAAAATAAAATCTGATTGCAGGCAAGTCAATAACCTGATTATTAAACAAGGAATTAGCTAATGTTCCTTCAGGGAAAGAAATTTTCGTATCAGCCCCTATAAAAAAGTCTCCTCCATCCCGTCCGATCTCTGCACCCTGAAATGTAACTATCAACATATCAAAAAGGTTGAGCGGAAGTCCGCCCGGAAGGAAAGAAGCGGCAAGTTTAAAATCTTCAGCGCTTTTCCACTCACCATACAAATCGACCACAGCAATTTCATCCGCACCCTGCTTAAACTTCTTCATTTCAAGCTGTGCATGCAGACGCGAACCAGTTACTTGGTTATTATCAAAGGTTATATCGAAACTCTTAAATCCAAGGCGCCACGATCTTGATTCATTGCCTCCAAGCCTGAACCACATAGCTTGGCCAGTGTCAATAGCATTTATAAAATCATAGAACTCCCGCTCGGAATTAAATACCACATTTCCTCCTCCCGAATTGGGAGTAATACTAAAAGGATACCTAAACTTCAGGCGACTTTGCTGGCTAAGTCCATTTATATGAGCTAGCAGTGTTGTATATGAAATAATTTCAATAGGTGTTCCTGTAGAAAGTACCGTTACCGGGAAATTGATCTGGAAATAATCCTGATAGAAATTGGTGGCAATCCCCTGAGCATTTGTAGCGTAGGTTGTCCTGAGACCTATTGTTCCCGAAATTCCGCCAGTACCCACCAGGAAGCGATCTGCTGTAATAGCCAAGGTTTGGCCCGTTTCTTTTTTAAACCATTTCTTCGGGAGAAAGATCTCGGCATGATCTATATATGCGCCCACAAACTCCGGCGGGCGGTTATCCATTTCCGCTTCGACGATATTCTTTGTCCTGCTAAGGTCTATTTTTAGGTTATGGATATCTATTATAAGGCCTGTTTTACCGATTTGGGCCGGCGTAATGGTGTTGAGAACCATCTCCATATTGTAGCCGAAGCCTTCTTGACTGTCGGCAAAAAATAGCGCCTGCCCAAACGAAAGCAGCACTTTAGGATTACCGTCCGCATCTGCAGGTATAACCTCCAGTGCACGTTCAGGCTGTGCGGTGGAAATATCGTAAGGATTGACACCGTTCTCGTCATAAACGGGCTGTAATATTGACCTCGGAAATTCTATAGCCGCGTTGAGGTTGAGGGTCGCCCGGAACTTAGGGGTAACTATTTCGCGGATAAGCTGTCTTACATCGGAAGGTATCAACGACGAAAAATAATCTTCAACCTTAGACGCAGCTTTATCGATATCATCAGAATATAGATAAGTGTTAAAAGCCACAAGCGAAGCGTTAATTCCTGATTCCTGTTGTATGTGCGCTACTATATCGGAAAGCTGGGTTTGCGAGGTAGGCAAAGGTATCGGATTTGCCCAACCAGGATTATCGGCATTAATATCGTTTACAAACTGTTGCAGTTTAGTAGTAGATGGATTTATTGGTGTTACAAAAAAATCAATATAATTCGCCAAGGCAAATTCTTCCGAAACATTTATAACCCTCAACCCAAGATCGAATATTGCCATTGGGTCATATGTAAAACCACCGAGATTAAAATTGTTAAGATAGGCCAGTATCGGCCATTCATATTCAACTGTTATTGGAAAAGAGGATATTTCAAAGTCTCCCCCTGTATAATCCGGATTCAATACCAGGTATATTCCTGTTCCGGGAAGTTCAATATCAATTCTGTCCGGCGAAACTATTGCCAATGCATAAAATGCAGCATCTCCGTACGGGCTTTTGCTATACTGGAAATCCTTAAAATGAAGGCGACCAACAAGATCCGTTATACCATCTCTGATGAAACCTAAAATTTCCGGTATGTCTTCTGCGCTCAGGATTGAGGCCAATGAAGGATAGTACCTTATAATGACAGGGGTTGTTGGTGTCGGCATCGTTTAATTTTTTTTGGTAAAACTGTTATTTACTAATGCGCTGCTTACCTTGCTCCTGTAGACAATTAATGCAACGGTGACGCAGAACTGCAGTGCGAAGCTAATTAAATAGGTAGGTGTAATTTCATTCCTTACGGAGTATAGGAAATAAACATTGATCAGAAAGCTAGAGACAGATGCCGTAACAACGCAAATTTGTATAAACATGCGAATAGAGACAACTTTATCTGATTTCGCAATGTAATGAAGAACAGCTGCTATAGCCAATATTCCGGCGATTTTCATAAATTCTTTTAAAAAATAATCCCCGAACGTAATGAAGTAACGAAGTCCTCTGATAATGATGCTGATAGCTGCAAAGGCACAAAGGGCAATGAGAAACCTGTATATGCTTGAATATGTTAGATGTCCGACCAAGGTCTTTTTACCATACTGGTTTACCAGCCAAAGCATTGCCATATATACTAGCCAACTCGCGATTAACATAATATAATTCTTCGGGCTGTGGAGCACGTCAATCTCACCACGCCCCAATGAATCATATGTTAGAAAAGTCAATATATGGATGTAAATATCATAGATTATAATTACAATAATCAATGCCTTGCACAGTATGGATAACATTTTCCCAAAATCTGGGTTCGTTTGATCGCCGGCAGATATTTTATAGTTTAGTCTACCATAACGTAAAAACATGAAAAAGAGAACTAAAAAGAGTACTCCTAAAAATACTGCTGCTACAGAAGGGTATAATAATAACATAAAAATATACATTTTATGCATCAGTAAAAACGCTGCAATTAAGATTATGAAAATCCGGTAAATAGCAGTATTTATACGTGAATCTGATCCGTGTGATAGCCCTTTCATTAAAAGAAGTATTGCTAACATGGTGAATACAAACATATTCACCGCAAAGCGTATCTTCAAATTCGAACTTGCGCCATGGTTAACGAATGCAAAAGTAAAATCAGTGATTAAATTGTATCCTATGATACCCATTATTCCCAGCATACTAAAGCTCAAGACTGAATTATTATAAAACTGCTTATTGTCCATTGGTATTATATTGAAGAAGTTTGTCATAATTATTAAGGTAGATTTGCATCTGGTCCGATAGCTTTATCGCATTTTCATTCCCAGCAGATAATAACTCTTGGAAAAATGACGTGTTTTGATAGAGTCCCCAAACATTTAGGAAGCTTTCATAATCTTTTATCATCAAAGGGCCGTAGGTCCTATATGCGTCATAAAGTCCTGTCTTGCCGTAATAAGCAGTAATAAAATTAAATGCCATTAAAAATATTAGACCCTGTGGCTGCGCTTCCTCGGCCTTTAAGATTTCTCCAAAGCCGGCATCGATCTGAAATCCGAGAATACCAAGACCTAATGCAGTTAAATTTTCTGCTAAAGCAAGGCCTTGCGCTAGACGGAAAAAAGGTATAAAAATTCCGGCAATACCCGCAATATTACCGATAATCTGTAGCACTGATATTTTCTTTGTTAAAGCCTCATCTATTGCAAATAGCGCAAATGCTGGAAAAGGATAAATTCTTCCGGCTTGTAGACCAAGTATTTCGGCTGGGTAAAAAGGTACCCCGCCCAATATCGTGCTGTATGCAAAGACAGTACCATCTAAAGTTTCTCCGTCAACTGTGTAGTCTTTCTGAGTAAGATAGTTGTCGTTAATGTTTTCCCGTGTATATATAAGTATCCTGTTTATAAGAACGCCAGTAGGCAAAAACTCCGACTGGATTTCGGGACCTATAGTCTGAGTTGGGCCAGCTACAGTATTTTCAATTAATTTTTCTCCTATAATCGGAATAATTCTGTTTGCTGGTAAATTCCTTACTTGACTCTCAACATTAGCAATATCGCCTTCTTCGGAAATTTTTTTATACCAACATTGCAAAAGGAAAATTACTATTTGAAGCTTTATTTCAGGATAGGAACCGAGGTTGGCACTTTGCATAGCGTTTATAAACAACGTGGTTTCTTCACCTTCTATTACCTGTACATTGAAAAAGGAATTGTAAAGAGCGACTTTTTCATCTTCCGGAACGCTGATTACCAGATCCAGAAATATGTCAGCTTCATTCTGACCGTCAAAGTCCCAAGAACCCCAGTGCTCAAAAGCAGCGATATAATTTAGCATTTCAACTCTCCTGCTGAACATCAATTCCAACAACCGTATAGCGGGATCGTACATTAAAAATTTATCAAAATTTCCCGCTAATCCCTCGTTTATCGATTGATTGAAGTAATATTTCCATGTATTGGGGGTATAATAATCGCCCATAGGCATGGATAAAAAGGTCTCAAACGCAGATATTGAGGCGGTGGTAACGACAAATGACAGGCCGTATATCATTAAATCCCGCGTGTGTAAGGTATTCTTTACTTCAA
This sequence comes from Flavobacterium sp., assembly GCF_052437795.1. Classification (GTDB taxonomy): domain Bacteria; phylum Bacteroidota; class Bacteroidia; order Flavobacteriales; family Flavobacteriaceae; genus Flavobacterium. The sequence continues at coordinate 594,011 of NZ_JBQVPA010000002.1, read as the reverse complement.
GTTCAAGAATATTCTGTCCACTATAGCTGGCGTACCTACGGTAGTATTCAAGGTATGCGAATACATAAATTTTATAACCTTGGGCTGTATTGTGGTAACAGAATACCCCCTGCTGCAAATTTTGCGCCGGTATATTATTTACATCGTCAATACTCCCGAATAAATTGGTTGGTAAAGGCCCGGTGAGCTTATTCCCTGCACGTAGCGCCTCGTTTTTATTATAGCTGTCTGTGACACCTAAAACATTGGTGCGTGCATGGATAATCTGAATCTGAAGGGTCAGGCCTTCAGGGGTAAGTACCTCCTCATAATCGCCGGGTGCCTTCTTCAGAAAGTTACCGTCACCGGTAAACGTTACCGACCTGCTGCCCAGAAACAATAGATATTTCATGCTTTCCATGAGGTGAGTAAAATTCCTTGCCATAATTAATTTGTATTTAAATTATCGCCCTTACCTCCATCTATGCTGCCAGGATAGAAATCGCCGAACTGTTTGGAGTTAAAGAATACAAAATCAGTAGAGTAAATAAGCACCGCCTGAGAAGGAAACAATGCCTGAAGCGTACCCGCGGAATTTTCAAAAAGTACGCCCAAAGAATATTCATAATAATAAAATCCGTTTAGTTCGTCTGTTTTGACCTCAGTTGTATTTTCCAGAACACAAAGTGATGGTTGCGATGCATTCTGCGGCAAAAGGCCCAGTAGTACGTCATACTCCCCCTTCGTAATTCCAAGGCAGAAGTAGGGTGTTGCGGAAGCGCTAAGGTGGTGCATCCTCAACACTTTTGTAAGCTGCGATAAGGGAGGCTTGATCATTTTATATTCAATGATATATTGCCCGTCGCCAAAAAGAGCTTTAGCAAAATTGTCTCGTGCCTGAGGATCAGGAGCCAAAGAATTACGGCCTACCACAGTTTTTTGCAAAAGCGGATTGGTAGTGGTTGAAATCTGTACCATCTCCGCTACCTTTTTAGAGGTAAATAGTACAAGTTGCTCTGTTGTAAATTCGTTGGCGACGATATCCGAATAATGCCTTCCGGTAAAGTACACGGCGCCTTGCTGGAGGATGGAGAGGTTATCTTGAAAATGTTCATAACCAAGCAATTGATAATTGTTCAGCGCAGTCCGCTTTAAGTCGGCTTCATTTTGGAATAAAGGAGTCAAGCCTAAGCCCCTAAACATTTCGTTAAAGACTTTGTGTTCTCTTTTCTTCTGGTCTGGAAGATTTAAAATATAATCGGGTACCAGATTGTTCACTTCATATGAGAACATATGAAATGTGCATACTGGCTTATTAACAGCATTGTCGGTAATTACCTGAACATCAAACAACAATGGGACACTAAAGACTTGACTGGGAACGACCAGTGCATATTTATCAAGTAAATTATTGATATGGTCATTATACAGTCGTCCTATCGTAGTAAACATTGATGGAAAGTACTGTGGAGCGCCGGTAAGCAACTGTATTTCCAACCTTAGGGTGTTTGCAGTTACAATTGGTTCTATAGACTCTATTGGCCAGCCAAATGTACCAAAAGCCTTTTCAGACGTGCTGCCTTCACCACCAATACGGATATTGTTCAATGAACTTTGCTGAGTATAATTGTTGTAAAAATTATAACCACGCAGACGGTTGCTGCTAATATATACATACTGCATATTTTTTGTGGCAAATCCCTTTAGCAATGCGTAGATCTGCTCTTTGGAAGTCAGGGCATCGGTGCTATTGCCTTGAAAAAGCTTCCCCTGGCCATTTCCATGTAGCCCGTAAAAGGCAGCAGCATCTAAGAATTGCCTGCAATTGTCTTTCAAAAGCTTCTTTACGATTAAATTGCCCATACCAACGCTGCTTAATTTGAACGACGAAGCGCGTGCATAAGCCAGGTCCAGCTTGAAAGGGTTTTGGTTAGTTGCCTCAATGTAATCGCCATTATTTAATACTATATCAAGTCCAACTGTATTTTCTGCCGTACCCAGGTACATTCCCCTTGAAATGAGAGGCAGCTCAAAGGCGGCATCGGCTGGTTCTTGCGCAGTACCATCTCCCGGGTCAGCAGTGACTGGCGAAACCTTAAAGTACAATTGGTCTATAAGGTGATTAGGAGTTTGCCAGGAATTTTGTCCCGGAAATCCTAAGAATACAGCAGATAGAGGCGTTGCTGCCGGAGAATTACTATTAGTCAGAAAAGTAGAAAATTCCTTCCAAACATGCTTCACAAAGTCAGTTCCGGTAGTTGTGCTGCCAGCAATTGTGGGATTTGTACCCGAAGTTAAAAAGTCACTTCTTTTTAATCCACGGTATATAAAGTATTTTATCGAAAGCCTGCTGACAGGCTGTCGGTAGGGTTTTAGTATCAGGTTAATTTTCGTACTATCAGGATGGGGCTGCAGTAAAACTTGTCCATCGGTTATCGCATAAACTTTCCTTGAACCTTGAAAAGAAACTGTTGCAGTAGTCGAAAATTCATTGTCAGATATAGCGCCAAATTTGTCTGCGTTAGACTGAGCAAAAGTTAAAGTGTCAGAAATTTCTAGAAAGAAATGAGACTTGGATGAATTTACAAGAATAGTTTTTCGTTGCAGATTTGGAATCGTATCTACTATGTTATCTTCTTCGTCTATTAAGTTTAATGGCATAGAAATTCAGTTATAGTTAATAATTAGTAAATAGTTCTAGACCATTTAACAAGAAACCAGCAGTTAACACCTTTAAAGTCTTTATCTAAGTACGTAAAAAATTTTACGCGCCCAGCTTATATAATTGTTAATTTTCAGCACATTAACTATAATGGCACTAAAACTTCCACTGTAGTTAAAAGATGTTTTTAACTGAATTTTTTAACAATACATTCTATAAGTAACGTAAAGAAGGGAAATTAAAGAACAACCTTAAAATTTATTCTTACCTAAAATATCTTATAAAAACCCTTTATCATTTAGTTCAATAAGTAAACTCTTATCGGACGATATTCCCAAAGCGCTTTTCATATTTAGAATTCGTTTTTGTATCGTACTAGGAGGAAGACAAACTATAGACGCAAGATCTTTGACTTTGTAACCTTTTGCCAAATTAAAAATTATCTGCCTGTTATGGTCATCAACAAGAATCTTCTCATTGTATATCTTCATTGTACTTTTTTTAACCGTTATGCTCTGGAAATGATCATCATTAAAAATTTTTCGGACAATTTGCATTATATCTTCTACGCCAATGTCGCATTTTATAGCAAAAGCGTGGGGGTGTAATGTTTTCCATAGATCGTATATAAGTAGGGTTTGCGTAATTGCGGTAATCAGGACAATTTTACAGCCTGGATGATATTTCCGTAATAGCTTGCCAACATCAGCACCATTGTAAACTTTTTGCTCATCATAGGACGGTAGCATAAAATCAAGCACGGCTAAATCAAAATCACTTCCTTGGGCATGTTCGATAATTAAATGATATGCTTCCTTACAGTTGATCGCTTTTGAAATTTTTAATTGATCGACTGTGGCAAATACCTCGGTTAGAGATGTTTCATAAAAGTTCGTTGCCATCGCATGGTCATCTACAATTAAAATATTCATACTTTTGAATTATGTTACTGGAAATATAAGATGATTATTGTTAATAAATCCAGGTAATTTTACGGGTTTTTATTGACCAGGTATTTTCCGCACAGACATGCATTTAAGGTAGGTATAAAATCTGTGTGTTGACCTCATTACTAATATGCCTCATCATATTTTATAACGCATATCATACTTTATTAGTACCTGATAAAATTCAAAACTGGCATCTCAGAAATATGTAATAAACTTAATATACAGAATGAAAAAGATAGATCGCCAAGCAGTTGTTATTATCCATGGTATGGGCGAACAAAGACCTATGGACACGCTAAGGGATTTTGTTAACGGTGTAAAATGGCAGATGGAGCAACTTGATCCTTCTGAAAAAATTGTCAAAATTCGTAGTAAAGCAGATAGTGTCGGGGACATTTATGAAACGGTGAGGCTAAGCATGGAAAGCAACTACAAAGCAAAAAGGCCAATTACGGATTTTTACGAATTTTACTGGGCACACAATATGAGAGGTACCAAGATAAGCCATATGTGGACCTGGCTTACCCATATTTTCCTTAAGCCGTTGCGAAAAGTGCCTGCCCACCTTCATAAGATATGGTGGACAATGCGATGCATTTTCATACTTGCCTGCATGATAAGCCTCTTGTTTACATTTTTCCTAACTATTCCGGATCTTTTAAAACCGATCATAGCACTATTCAGTGGTGCTTTAATTTCTTTTTTGGGTGGTATTATCGCATCCTTTGTCAAAGACTCGTTTGTCAATTCACTGGGAGATGTCGCCCGCTATTTGACACCCGAACCCGAAAATATCCTGGAGCGCAGCGCTATCCGCCAACAAGGAATCACTTTTCTCAAAAAACTCCATTCAATAAAAACCCGGACGAAACCTGATCGGATTATTATTGTCGCACATAGCTTGGGTTCCGCTGTGGCGTATGATTTACTCAGGCTCTTGTGGTCCGATTATGGAACTTTATACAGCACGGCACCACAAACAAAACAGGACGCCTTGGAAAAAGTAAACTTTTATGCAAAGAATCCGGATCTCATCGAACAAGAATATAACGCATTTGCAGAGGCACAATACGGCTGTTGGCAGGAATGCAACGATTTGGGAAATCCCTGGCTTATCAGTGACTTTATCACAGTTGGCGCCGCACTTAATGCGTTAGATTACTTTATGGTCAGCAGATTATCCGTAGAGGAAATGATAGGCCTGCGTGAATTGCCCGTGTGCCCGCCTGTTCCTGATGATGGCAAAGGAGATATCTACTATCGGGGATATCTGCGACAGGATGGCGCTACACGCAGTAAAGGGATTAATATCCCGCACAATGCTGCACTTTTCGCTCTTACACGCTGGACCAACATATTCTACACTTCAGATTTTGTAGGTGGGCCTATGAAAAGAATTTTTGGGAAAGGCATGAGTGACATTCCTATCAGACGTAAATCAACATGGTTTTATCCCGGTGGGCATACAGCCTATTGGAAAGGGGGTAAAAAAAATGAAGCATTGGAGGCAATAGTAACAGCACTAAAATTAAGCCCGGAACGCGACGGGACAGCGAGTACACTACAAGTACAAGATTCACCAGCTTAAATTTACAAAAAATGGCAGAGCGAAAAGATACGGAGATACTGAAGAATGCCCAAACTCTTTGGAAAGCGTTAACAGCAACCGCGCAAATGCATAAAATATGCTACGATAAAGAACTGTTGACAGGTAATGAATCAGCAGCTGGCTTATATACAAATCTGGGAATAGCGGATCCCGGGCCTGACTTTCTTGATGACTTAAAAACGTATGACATTTCTGTAGAACAGCTTTTAATTGCTTTCTTCAGGACTTTGCAACCTTACGCCCAAATGATGTCAGGACTTTGTGCTTTCTTTCAGCGGCATGCTATAAAAGAAACAAATAATTACCTCCGCATTAAGTTCGATTTTCAGGATGGTGGGCTTGAAAATCTGGAGTTTGATCTTGAACACTTTCGGGAACAATTGGACAAATTCAGGAACGCACAAGAAACCGTCAGCTATTTCTTCCTCAATCAAAACGCTATTTGGGGGATGCTGCAAATTCTTTCAAAAGATTACACCGAAATATCCGAAGCGCCTTGGATAAATAAATGGGAGCAGGACTTCAATAGGGGTATATGGTCTGCAGTTGATCTGCCACTCACAGGGCACAATGTTCTGGATGCAAACCTATCAAAAGTATACGATGTATACCGCAGTTTCACCTATGCTGCAAATGCATTTGGCATTACTCAAAAAAATGCTCCTGACTTTTTTAATTACAACGATAGCCGGGAAGATGAATATGACATATATCCTACCGATTGGACAGTTCATAGACTCGCAACTGCAACCCACGACCGATGGCCCGTAACATTCCTAAGGCGTCTATTCTACCGCCTTGAGTCGCTACAGGGCCTGTCCCATACTCAAAGGGATGGCGACAGCGTCATTTGGGCAGAACAGATTGCCGCCTTTTTTGAAAAGCACGGAGTTCACGCGCAAAAACAGATTGATCTTGTCCAGGAATTACAAGATATACTTAAGCTGCCCATATGGCAAAAGAGATATGAATTATACAGCGTTTGGATACTGGCTTTAATGGATGAGGTTCTCCTAAATTATCCCGGCTACACTGTACATCATGCAGAAGGACAGCTCATTATAAAGTTCAAAGCAACCAAACTTGCCACCTTTGAAACTGAAATTGGCAGGACTGAATTATGGACTGAGGTGCGTATGCCTATAAATGATCCGGTCGGTCACAGCCGTAAGGCCAACATCCAGCCCGACTACACGTTTTTTAAGAACGCCGGGGAAACGGCTGTAGCAAGTAACGGCTTGGTCGTAGTTGAAGTGAAGCAATATGAAAAACCTAACACACGAATTTTTAAAGATGCGTTGATAGACTATCTCCGGGGAGTAGAGAACGCCCATGTTTTTCTGGTCAACTACGGAACGCTAAGGCCTGCCATGGAAGTGTCAAATCCTGAACGTTGCACTGCTTTAGGCCAGGTTTACCCAAACACACCTACTGCTGAAATATTCCAGGAAAAGCTTAGGAATGAACTTCCCAGACTATTGCTGCCAAGCCTTGATAATAAAGTAACAGAATTTACCGACCAGGATTGGTTAGCATTACGCGAAGGATATGACCGTATATTCGTTGATATCTCATATTCGCTTAATTTAGAGAGTTATAAGAAATTTCTAAAAACAATGCTGAAGTGGTCTATTGAAGGAAATGCTGTAGGCCAAGTTGTTGCAATAGATGAAGATATCCGGCGCGAATGGATGGGCCCAACGGAATCGGATATTGAGTCTCTTTTATCGCTACCATTTGATCGTGGCACCGATTTGGGCAACAAAATTCAAGGAGACCATGTTTTGGTGATTACCGATGCAGACGGTGAGCAACAGTTACTATTAAGTAACCAAGTTAAAAGCCTTCATATCGTTTGCTACGCGGAAAATGAACCTGTCACTTTTAAGCGGATAATAAACAGTCCTGTTAGAATTAGAAAATTCGTGAAAAAGAATCTATGACAAACAAAGTCCTGTACTGTCAGGTATTTTGAACGAGGGCATCACCGCGAGGTCGCGCTTTACATTCCAATCTTCACAGAAGGATTTCCATTGCAATCGCTGATGCTTGCAATCGTCTGACATCAAAATTACATTAAAACATAGGGCAGGCCGCACAATTTAAAAGCGAAAAAAATATGCTAAAGCATTTTTTTTCCACCACATTATTTAAATAAGGTCGATAATCTAAAATTTCAAAAAGTTTTTACTTAACCATCTCTCTTCCATAGCTAACTTACACCAACTATCTCGAAATTCGGTAACGAAAACAATTTGTCCCTTAGATAGGCTGCCATCTTTAGGATATGCCGCTCCGGGGCCTGTTCTGATATTTAATGTCGTAGCATTAATGATTGCTCTTGTAGCCTCAATTGTATATTTAGCAGATACCCAGCGCGAATTACTGCCAGATATTTTCAGCCACCCTTCTTTTTCCTGATAAACCCTGAGAATCGCACCCAATTGTACTGTAGATCCTTCTGGCGCCTTTGGGCTGGATGAATTTGGTAATATCCTTACATTGAGAGTTTCTGTGCTTACGCAAACGTATTTTAAAACCTTTGAGGCATCTGTTTTTATACTTCCCCGTATTTTTTCAGTCACGAGGGGTAGGAAATTTTGCTGACAATTCAAGACCTTATTCCCTCCAAAAAAATTTGTTCCCGGACAAGATTTGTTGTTTTTAGTACCATTATTTCGTGCACCAGTACTTAAATCAAACCAATGGTGGTAAACTATGTAGTCTGTTGAGACAGGAATGTTAAATTTAGAACACAATAATGCTGTAACTTCAATTATGCATTGTTTTTGTTCAGTTGTCATAACATCTTTACCTACATCAAAATTGCCGAAATTTTCAATGCAGACAGCCTTAGAGTTCTGGCCGTAAATACAGGCGGAAGATTTTTCCATATTGCGTCCCGTAACAATAGATCCATCAGGAAAAATGGTAAAATGTTGCCCAATGTCAGCCCAGCCATTGCTGTTGATATGATAATCTCTCATTGCCTTTTGCCTCTCAAAATGGTTACTCTTATTAAATAAAATGTAACTGGGATTGTAGGTGTGATGGTGTTGTATTTGAACAACAGTCCGTGACACCCGTAAGCCACTTAACCACATTGCAAATTCAGCCAGTGACATTTTCGTGAATCCATATTTTGTTTCCATTACAATATCAGGTATTAATTAATATACACAAGTCCATCAACCATTCTGAACATCAAAGATTTTTATGGTAACATCAGTACATAAAAAGTACATATTTTGATCTATGAACTCTTGTACAGTATTGCAAACTTTACACAGTTACAGCTTTTACTTTTCCAAATGTTTCCAATTCCATGAATTTGGAGTTAAACAATTCCTCAGGTATTTTTTTTCTCAACAGATTGTGAAAATTCGCGTCGTGAGTGGATAAGATAATTTGCCGCTTATTGTTAACTACAATGCTTCTTAATAAGTCAATCGTCGATAAGATATTTATGCTGTCCATCGACTGAATCGGATCATCTATGAAGATGCACTCCAATTGATTGCCTTGGTCATCAACAGCATGTAACGCTTTTGCCAGAAAGATGCTTAAACTTAATATATTTAGTTGAGCGGTGCTGAAATATAAATTCGGAATCTGAAAGACTTCCCTTTTCTCATCGGTCACACAAACATTTAACTGGGGTTTGTCATCCGTGAAATCACATTTAAACTGGATTTCCTTATATTCAGGATGCGGATCAATCTTTCTATACAAATCATTGATTATATTCTCATAAAAAAATGAGTTGATCTGCGCGTTTATGTGCTCAGTAACTTTTCGTTTTTCATCGATTAGCTCATCTTGTACTCTTGTCTTTAAAAATTTAATCCTGGCTTTTATGTCCTGTTCTTTCGATACTGCAATTTGATAACGCAAAAAAGGAATTAATTGCTCTTTGTGTTTTCCCAAAAGCTTAAATAAACTAATTGTTTTTTTATGCTCTTCTATACTTTCGTATTCTCTGTCGCGAACGCTCTTGATATAAGACGCCGCTTCTTCCATACCCCCGCCAAAAGCTTCTAATCTAAAGGCAGTTTTCAAATAATCTCTGTATTCGTTTATCCGTTGGCTCAAAGATGTAGCCTGGCCATGCAATTTCATTAATTGCTTATTAATTTCATCTTCGGAAAATGAAGAAGTTTTATTTTGGAGAGCAGCAATATCTTTTTGTAGCTGATCCTCTTTTTCACCCACTTCATGCATTTTATTAATATTTGCATCAGCAAGTATCTTTACGAGCACCGAACTAAAATTATTCTGTTCATCAACTGTCAATGAGTTACGGTATTCATTAACCTCTTTATAAATTGGGTTTTCTTTTGACTGCTTGGTACTTTCACGAGCCTGCTCAATCTTTTGTTGCTCACTGGCAATTTTCTCATTAGTTTCCGACACGTTTTGCTGCAAATTTGCTAAAGTGTCATTTAAAATTTTATTTTCAGCGTTCAGCCCCGCTACTTCGTCTTGCAATTTACTTTGATATTTTTCCACAGTTAAATTTTGGATGCTTGCCTTCAAAGTGCTTAGATCCTCAATAATTGTCACCTTTTGGCGCTCTAGGTCTACAAGACGATTCTGCAAAGCTATGACTTCATCTTGAAGCGTCTTTACTTTTTCAGCCTCATGTTGCCTGTCGCGCTTAATCATTTTTAAAAGCGCCTCTTTTTTATGTAATTCTTCACTTCTTGCTAAGGTTAGTCGATGACCACTATCATTCTGTTCTTTGAGCAAAACCTGCAGGCTTGCGTCGAGCATATCACTACTTGCAATCTTATCGGCTAACTCTTTATAACTTTGGTACGTCTGCGTGCACAAAGGACAGGTATTCGACTGTAACTCATTTACAATACTTAAACCTTTGGTAGTTAATTCTGATATTTCAGATTGGAAGTTCTTTTGGCCCTGAATACTAGTAGTCAGTTTTTTTAGTTCCTCAGCAATGGTGGTCACCCCTTCTTGTATCTGTAAAAGCTCTTGTATTGAAGATTTATATTTATCTATCCACGCACCTGTCGGCGGATCATATTGATTCTGTTGGGCTTTTTGGATAAAATTGTCGAAGTTGTATAATTGTAACTCTACAGCCTTTTGACGCTCAATTGCTATTTTACTTTCATCATTAGCTTTTGCAATCAGATCTGACAGCTCGGCCCGACGCTGTTCTTTTTGTTCTAGATTCTTCTCTATATCAGGAATAGTATTAAGAAGGGCGTTAACTTTAGCGATTTGAAATGTAATGCTTTGCGCTTTTTCCCGATTTTGCTGCAATCCAGACTCGTGATCTACTTTCTGCTTACCCAATGAAGAAAGTATAAGACGGCTCTCCTGCTCAATTTTATTACTAAGTGAAATTATTCTTGACAATTCCTCGTATATTGGGACCTTAGGTAGCAAATTTTCGTATAAGCTCCGGATAGAACCAAGTTCAGCCTTGGTCTTAATTATGGCGTCAAGTTGGTTCAGCACACTCGCAAGTTCTTTAAAATCTATAATAATACTTTGGGTATCTTCTATCTCTTTCATTATTGTACGGCTTCCTGATAAATTGGAACCGTACTGTTCAAGCGAGTCAAGTTCCTCATTACCATTGGTCAGTTGAGTGGCTTTGTCTAATAGATTTTTACTTTGTTCAATTTTACTCTCCAATAAATGAATACCGCTGGTTATTATAGAGCTGTAAATGGCTGATTCCTGTTCGTTAAAATTATTATCAAGCAAATTTAATTTTTGGCCTCTACTATTAAGTTGAGAGATTACTGCATTAACTTCGGACATAATTTTTTGGTCGCCGTCAAACGCCAAGTCGAGCTGAAACCCATCCAATTCAATTTTTAAAGCACGAACTTTTTCCTCATTTGCCTTAATCAAGGCTACTAAAGCCTTGTGATATCGGTCTAGTTCTTTGTCTCCAAAATATTTAATGAAGGTTTGGTAACGTTGTTCACCATTGTCTTCTTTCAGAAAGGAATCAATCCATTCTTGTGAAAGTATAACTTCCTGAAAGTATCCCCTTACGGTATCACGTTCATCGAACTTATAATCAGGCTGGCCTTTTCTTGGTTTCTTAAGTTCATTTATTATTGGTCTGTCTGACGCTGTTGTATAAAGATTTACGAAAGCCGGAAGACTATCATCAGCAAATTTGTTTCTTAGTATATGAGTCTGGTCAAATGTATTTATATTTTTTTCACTTTTTGCGGCCTGCTTATTGTTTTTGTCGCGTTTTAAAAATCTATGGATATTGTTGGTGATACCCCATTCAACGGCATCGTAGAACGAGGTTTTCCCAAAGCCATTTGGGGCATAGATTGAGACAAAATCGGCGGTTTGTTTTCCATTCCCAAAATCAAACGTCCCTTCTTCTACAAGATTGTAAGCCCTGAAAGCCTGAATTTCTACTTTCTTAAATTTCATTTTGTTTCAGCTTTAGTTCAATAAGTTCAAGTGCGCTCACCGTTGATTCGCCCTTCTTGTCGGATAACATTCCCGAGCGTGCGATTTCTTCCCATAGCGTTTTATTTTTTATAAACTCACCCCGCAAGTTAGCAGGGGACTTTTCCGTTGGCAACAACCTTAAATTGGTATTTGTTATATGTTCTTCAATCGCTGAATTAATAAAATCCTGGGTAATTTCCCCGTCATGGGCCAAAACAATCTTCCGGCTGGAAATAGTATCATTTTCAATTTTATACTTGATATGCCTTTCTACGTCGCTGGAAAGAACATAAAATAAGTAAACATTCCAAATTCCAAAATCACTGTTTAATTGGCTTTGATAATAGATAGCTATAGTGTTCGACAGCCGTTCCCATTCGGATTCCAAGGCTACATCCGAGGGGAATTTCGCGAAAAAAGCATGAATATCGCCAACGTAATCCTCTACATGTAATACCGTTTCTACATCGGGATGGAGTTCTCTTACAATTGTTACTATTTTATCTTCTCTTGATGTATTGCTCATATTCTTCCTGAAGTTTTGCTATTAATCTTTCCTCATCCAAAATTTCCCTATATTCCTCTAATTTGGTAAGGATGCATTTCTTTTTAAACAGATCTATATGTATAAAACGGTAATGGTCAAAGGGAAAGTTAATACCATCATCTGTTTTCAAAAATTTTCTTTGTGTCTGCGCCTTCATTAAATTCGGTATTTTCCCAGCTTCTATCTCGAAGTTATCTCCTAAAGGAGAAGTCCTAGTGCCTACTACAACCAATCCGCCGGCTGGAAGGCCTCTATAATCCGAATAGATCATATTTTGTAATTCGTGTGTCCAATCTTTATCGGTATCGGAAAATAAAAGTCTAAAAGAATTAAAGATCTCTGTTAGATTACCTTCATTAAAGTCATTATACTCCATAACGTTTAGAACGGTAAGGAATTCCAACCATACAACCCATATTTCCCGACTATTCAAAGCATTGCTGTTTGATTGGTTCAATAGCAGTCTTACATTAAAATATTGCTTTATTAAATACGGCGTGGCTGCGCTACCAACTATTTTCTCAGTTTCAGCCCTCAAAAAATTACGTGTATAAACAACGCTTTCTTCGTCAAAGGCATTTACTTCCAAAAGAAACGCGGCATCTTGTAAAAAAGAAAAGCATCCCAGATAGGCAGGCAGTATGGGAACTAGGTCGTCAGGAAATTGTCTCACCAGATCGTCAAAAGAGCTTAAAGGCGAAAATTCTACCTTTCCTAATTGTTCGTCGAGTGCTTCTACCATCTGGCTCTGTATTCCTCCTAACAAGAAATATTCATTCGACAATTTACCGAGAGCACCTCCTGAATGACCCCGAATTTCTTCAAGGTTTGGGCGGTCAGGGACCTGGGCTTCACGGAGGCTATTATTACGAGGGCCTTGTATCGTAACTCCTTCATCAGTTCGATAAGCGTTAGTAAAATTTGGGTCATCTTCAAGATTCCGGCGCATTACAGGATAACCTGCTAAAATGTAATTGTTCCTGTCATGATTAATTTCATCTGTCCTGATTAACTTTCCAAAACCTTCAAGTTTATCAATTTTCAAAATTGCTACATCGCGGTCCGGATGTTCAAAATAGTTAACGCCGTTTTGAAAGTCAAATGGTATCTCTATAGGTGCAAAAAAATTATCCTGCAATACGAACCTTCGTAAGAGATTTACGGAATGACCGGCATCGGCTACAACATGCTTAGCAGTCAGAATATAAGTAAAATTTGGATCGCTTACTTGAAAAATGCAGCCAGAACCTCCGTTCAGAACTACAATATATTCTCTAATTTCATCCAAGATCATGTCATTCATATATGAAAGGTTCGGTTAATGGTAAAGCTATGAAATCGGGATAATCAATGTAATCCTGCTTTTTAAAAATTCTCGCGACAAGTTCACCATAATTAAAATAAATTACACAGTCTGGATGATGATCGATTAAGCGGCCCAGTAACTGTTTATGGGGATGATTATCTTGTTTACTGTTTGTACTAACTACATAATTCTTAGAGTTAATCATTCTAAATAATTTCGGGCTTGTGTTGGAGTTAGAACCATGATGTGAAATTTTCACAAATTCTACAGAAATTTTAGCTTTATCACTATATCCTAAATCTTCGAGGGATTTTACGATAACAGATGGAAATGCATCCGCTAAAAAAAGAAAGTCTTTGCCTTTAAACGACAACAGGAAAGCTATTGAACTACCGTTTGGCACAGCATTATCCTCATTAAATGTCTGATCGGTCACCAACTTGTTTTTTGAATGAAGGTCGGCAAGAGAAATTTCATGATCGCTTAGTTTCGCAGTTAATGAATCCGGACGTTCTTTCTCCCAGATTCCAAGCAAATTTTCCAGCCCTTGCCTGTCTGGTGATAAAATAGTAAAATCCAAGCCATGGAAATTCTTTTTGGATCCTGCCATTATGATTTCGCCTCTCCAAAGGTTATTATCATTTAAAAATTTCTCAAATTGGACACCTTGACCAACGCTTGTCTGTGGCGATGAATTCATATTTAGAGTTATATTTCCTTTCCACTCTGATTCCGATGCAAGCCACGTTTTGATAACGTTCCCTGAATTAAACCAAACCTCTCCGATCATTTCAGATGCTTTAGGATCATTTTCAATCCAGGAAATAAATCCGCCAATATGATCTTCATCAATGTGTGTCAACACTACAAGGTCAAATATTTTTCCTCTTTCACGCAGTTTATCAACGGTAAGTTTGAGGTCACCAGATTGTTTTTTTTTATTATCGTTGTAAAAAAGATAAGTTTGCTTTTTACCGCCGTCTATTAAGACATTTCTTTCATTGCCTTGCTCATCATCAAAGGAAATATGGATGCAGTCGCCGTTGTTAGCCCTAAGAATATGTATGGTCATATGATTGTAAGTATAGCTTATCCAATTAGATATAAGTTGTTTAATATTTATCCTCAAACTTAACAATTAAATGTCAATTATTAAATGGAAGATGTTGTTTTGGTCCCTATTCAAGAAAACTCTTCAAAAATTATTTAATTATTATGCAAAATATTTAAGTTCAATAAACTTTAATGACTGAAATGATAAGTCTTTGTGATGTGTATTGATACATAGTTTGTCTATAATTATTATTGAATCTAAAATAGAGCAGGAAAATAATAGTTATTAAAGAAATAGCAGCGTTTGGCTAATATACATAGGATTTTGACAGGATCTTGAATACAAGTCGCGGAAATAAGTTGTACTATTGTTATATGAAATGTATGAGTCTTTTGCTAAATATTTAGCAAAAAATCTACCAGTTGTGAATTAATATAAGTATTAATAAAGAAAATGACAGTAAAGAGAATTATACTTAGAAATAGAAAGGCAAACGTATATTCAAGCAAATTTGAATTTTTTAAAGCACCATACCGTAGTATTAATGTTTCACTTTCAGTAATTAGAAAATGCTAAAAAGAATCGTAGTACTTCATTCAGAAATTTATTCTAAGGCTGACATTGAGTTAAGTGACTGCGATTCACTGCAAATAGTTGGGCCTAATAATATTGGGAAAAGCACCTTAATTTATGCTCTTAACTTTCTGTATATCATAGACGGGAAGCAAATGACTTTTAGCGGCAATAGGACAGGCGATAAAACGACAATAAATCATTACTTCCCCTCTATCAATTCGAGCTACATAATTTTTGAAATTTTTAAAAAGAGATATTACTGCATATTGGTAAAGAAAAATGCAGAAGGAAATTTGGATTATTACAAAATCGATAGTGATTACAGAGAAAGGCACTATTTTGAGCAAACAACAGAAGGACAAAAACTAAAGAAATTTGATTCTTTGCTTACCGAACTATCTTCGTCAGGTGTAGAATACAGCAAATATTCCAATAGACGAGATCTATTTAATTTTGTGTATCAAAAAGGTAAGAAAAATAATGGTGTAGTATGGTTAAATGAAGGAGCATCACAAGATCAAAGAGAAATTAGCAACAACTTTTCAAAAATCTATCGTTACCTAATCAACTCCAAACTTATTGACAACAAAACTCTTAAGGAATCTTTGATTATTGCTGACAATAAAGAGAATGAACAAGTTGAATTTTCTAAAAAAAATCAAAAGGACATTCAAACCCTTTTAAAACACAATAAAGAAATAAAAGTAATTAAAAGTATTCAGAATAGTTTTTCTGATTTTAAAGAATTCGTCAATCAATATAGGGCGAAAAACCAAATTCTTTCAGAAGTTGTATATGCATTTGACGCACTTTATTCATCGGTCAGCATTGACCTAAGTACAAGTGTCATAAAAAAGAAGAAAGAAAAAGAAGAATATCGGATTAATCTAACAGAGATTTTGAATCCAAAACAAAGTGAGTTGAATCAAAAAATTGGCGGCTTAAAAATCACAATGTCACAAAAGCAAGCATCAATTGATTCATTAACACAAAAAATTTTAAAGATTAAGTCTTATGAAGGGATCGATTTTTTAAAGCAATCATTAAGCAACTTAGACACCGAAAGAAAAAACATTGAGACCCGACTTACTCAAATTGAAAATCAAAATCTAAGTAGCCAAGAAATAGAAACAAAAATTTCAAAGCTCTCACAAGACATTTCAAAATTTGAAGCTCAAATTGAAAGTTACTCAAATTTGCTAATTCATCAGATAAGCCAAAATTTAAAAGATAAAGAGATGCTAAACGCAATTCTTTCTGATTCTATTACTTCACTTCCTAAGGAAAATATTCAATCGCACATTGAAAAATTAAGTGATATAATGAAAATCTTTGATGGAGCAATTTTAATTCCTAAAGAATTTAAAGGCAAACCTATTGCTTCGATTGAGGACTTGAGAATTCGCAAAAATGAGGCGTTGAAAGAAAAGGGACTTAATGAACAGTTGTTACCCATTGCAAAAGACCTTGAAAAATACCGTTCTGAACTTCTAAAAGTTCAGCAAAAAGTCAAAGAAGTAAATGGTAAAATTGAAGAACTTATTTCTTTACCGGAACTTGAACAAAACTTAAATAGAGATGATGAAGAGCAAAAAAGTTTAATTCAGCAAAAAGACGAAACCGAAAAACAACTGAGACAATTAAACGAGCAAATAAGTAGAATTAATGAATCTATCGGCATTCTTACAGAAGATATTAGCAACAAAGAAAAGCGCATTGAGAAAATCCAAGAATGGAAAGTGAAAATTGAACAATCAGGAATTAAACCTGTTGAATATCAAACAAACGAATCACTTGATAATCTTTTCAAGAACTTTGAAAGAAACTTATTTGAGCGAGAAGATATTAAGAATAAAAAAGAAAGATTATTTGAAAATCTGAAAACTAAAACGGAAACTGTTTTTGCTTCAGAGAATGAATTTATCAAATATCTCGATTCAGAACTTGTATCTCTTGATGACAAACAAAAAAGTATTGACGCATTACTGAAAAATATCTCAACGCAGTTCTCTATTCCTTGCAAAACGCTTCAATCAAAATTTCAAGAGTTTCAAGCTTTTATAAACAACCAATTCAATTCTAAAATTAGAAAAATTAAAATCTCAGACATTGATTCTCTAAATATTGAAATTATTCCAAACGAAACTCTTATCAAAGATTTGAAGAAGATTATGGAAATCAGAGATCTAACTTCAGAACTAATCTTTGACGACCAGTCAGAAAACCTTAATGTTTTAAATAGATATTTGGATAACCAAACTATAATTGAATTTAAAGACCTTTTTGACATCAAGTTGCACCTTGAAAAAAAAGGACAGCATAAAGTTGTTGATTTAAGAAATCAAATAGAATCTGACGGAACAGATAAAATGATTAGAATGGTGATTATAATGTCGATCATCCATCAAATTGTAATTAATGACGTTGAAAACAAAATAGTGATTTTCGTTGACGAAATAGGAACAATTGACGAAGCCAATAGAATCGAAATTTTAAAATTCTGTAAGGAAAACAATTTTATTCCAATATCCGCTGCACCGTTGCATCCATATGACGGTTTTGATAAATACTACTTAGTAAGACGAAATAGTGGTAAAATAGTTTTGAGTGAGATCAACGGAAATGTAATCTATCGTAAAAAGAAAACGTCGTGAATCAAACAGATTTTAGAACATACAAAAAATTAAAAGACGATACTTTTCTGACAGAAAAAGCAATCCCAAAAAGTGTTCTGAGTTCGCCTCATTTCAAAGGATTAGTATTTTCTATGATTCTTGAAAAAACAAAATCAGGAAGAGGGTTTCGATATGAAGTAAGTAAAGTAACTGAATTTGAAAGTTTCTTTAAAACCCATTTTCCCGAAGACATAGAAGTTATAGACAAATCAGACAACGTCAGGAAATTTAGAAACTCTAAAATTCAAAAAACAGCTTCTACACCAATTTTTATGCTACGAGGCTTTGAAACAATTACGATAAATGGCAATGAAGTAAATTTAAAATATTACACAAACAAATTCCAAATATTCGCTTGTAACGCTGGCAAAATAGAAGCAGAGCACATATGTATTGTTGAAAACTTGGACACTTTTTTAGTTGCTGAAAAACTTCTAGGTAAAAATTATGTTTTTCTCCATAAATATGGCCGGATTGGAAAAGAATCTCTTAGTGGTCTATCTACAGATCGGTTACTTGTTTTTGTTGATTACGATTTTAACGGACTTGAAGAATTTCTAAGAATAAGAGAGGTTTTTGAATTTGCGCAATTGTACGTACCCAAAAACTATGACGAGCTCTTTAGGTTATATTCTCAAAGTCTAAGAGGTAACAAAGCCGAAATGACAAATAGAGTTAAACAAAGCTCAGATACTGAAGTGATTAAGATTAGAGAAAGTATAACAAGAAACAACAGATTCTTAGAACAACAATATTGGAAATATGATTAAGTCGGAACCAAAATCTATATTGCAGTTTATGGCAAGTCATTATGAGTTGTTGAAAGACCTCTTTGATATACAGCTCAAGAACGACATTATTACTAAAGAGTCTCTAAATATTTGTTTAGAGAGCTATGACAAGAATATTCAGGTACAGCTAACAGAATATCAGATATTGGTTGGACAAAATGATGATTTCACTTTTAACGAGCCGTATCTGATCCTCTTTGAATTTATTCATCAACAGTTTAAACCTCTTTTGCCGGAGGAAATCGAACATTTTGGGCAAGCAATCAAAACATTATTTTTAAAAATCAAGGAAGGAATTAATGATGATAAAAACATATTGTTGGAAAGAATTGAAGCATTGTCAAACCAAATTAAAAAGTTCACAAATGCCGTTGTAAATAATACCAAAAGTTTATTAACAGAATCAAAAGAGCTTAAAGCAAATAGTAAGAAAATTGACTACGAAGAAAAAATCCATAAAGCAAGATATCTAATTGAAAATTATATATCCCCACTTAACACAATATTAGATGTAAATCATAGTCAATCCATCTACAACGAATTGCTAAATGTTTCTCAATTTTCTAATGTAAAGAGATTTGATTATGGCGACGAAAGTATAAGACGTGAATTTGAAAAACTTTATCATCTACTTCGTCAAGTTAGCAAGAACTTACACGTTCAATCAGTAACTCTTACAAATGAGTTGTTACCGTTAATAGAGCGATTAAAAACTGAAAGCCAATATTTGAGAGGTTTTCATCACTATTTAAATAACGGAAATTGCTATAAGAGAATAGAACCACCTCGAATATTCGTTTCTACTCGTGACAACATCTACAACAGATTTGTTTATGAAAACACGAAAGAATACTTTGAACAGTTTAAAAACGAGGCTGAATTAATTATCGTTGCAGAGACCCAGCAAACAAATAACTGGCTTTTTGATAAATCAAGATATAAAGAAACTTTGAACAAAAATTTGCCTGTAGAGGATTTTTTTAAATGGTGCGAGAGTTCTATTAAACAAGAAACTGAAAAATTTTCATTTGACAACTTTTTTATGGTAACAAGCTTACTTTTTGAAGATGACTACGAAGTTACTGTTAGCAAAGAAGGAAAAAAGATTACTGTTTCTAATGACAAATCAGAACTAATTATGCCTAAACTTACAATTAAGAAACAAGAAGATGTATCCGGATAAACATAGAGAGATAATTACTTCCTTGATGGATGGAAAGTTCATTACGGTTGAAGAATTGTTGTTTGAAACCATCAAGAAAAATGAAGATTTCTATATTAAGTTTTTTGAAACTTCTTTTGGTTTCGAACTTACAGGTAATCATGATTTTTATTACTTGGTTTCAAGTGAGACAAATGAAAACACTTCCAGAGATATTTCTATTTTTTTTTCAATTCTATGTTATGAACTTGATAAGGACGGAAAGAATTTTTTAGAAGAACTTAATTATTCAGAATTTTATATTGATGAAATTCTCGAATATTTTAAAAATTCATCGTGGTTAGATGTAATTAAGGCTAACAAGCAACTTTACAATGAGGAAAGTTTAAAGCGACATATCGGAACTATGGTAAAGAGAAATATTGCTATTAAACAAAGTAACGACAGATATTCATTTACAAAAGCCCACAAATTATTTATTGACTTTGCAAAAGACTTAATACAAGACGACAAGGACGAACCCGCTAGATAACCGTAACTATTTTGTTTAGTCACCCATCTGAACATAAGTCTAATTCCATCAGAGTATTTTTATATAAATTCAATACCTATTTAAAATTTGAAGCATACTCCCTACCTCAATATCCATTCTCTAAAAAGCAAACCAAACAAAAAATTTGGGATGTAAAAAAAGATGGTCCGATGCCGCTGATTTTTACCGCAAGGAACGTAAATGGCTTATATATTAGAGAAGACCTTAAAAAGTTACTTGTATGATCGGGGATTTATGCATTCAAACAAAGATCCAAAATAGGAAAGATTGAATTTAATTGGGTTAGTTTCCATTACACATGCCCTCCTCTTAAATACCAAGTTGAACCAGTCCATTTTGGGCTGGTTTTTTTTATGATTTTGGCATCCCCGTTGGGCCACGCTTTTCACTACAATCTTCAAGGAAGGATTTTCGCTGCAATCGTTGATGCGCCGCCGCATGGCGACTGAGTTTGCAATTAATCAGATATGTAATTTAATTTTCCAATTCGAAACGGCTAAAAAGGCAGCTAAGTTATGGCGAAGCCTTAACTGCGTGCGCATAATGGCATGCATCGCAAACTCGCCGTGCCACGCTCCGCGACTTATAGCACTCCGTGTCAGGCTTCACCCCGTTAGCTGGCTTTCTTTTTTTCCGTTTTTTCTTTTGGAAAAATGTTTTGCCGAAGGCAGGAAGAAAAAGGGAAGCAACAGGACTGTATAACTTTAATACTAAACTCATGGACATTACAGGAAGGCTGACAGCGGATGCGCAAATCCGTTCAGTAAAAGGCGACAAACAGGTCGTAAATTTTTCGGTAGCGGTAAACGATAGCTACAAAAACACACAGGGTGAGCGTGTAACGCTTACAGAATATTTTGACTGCTCTTATTGGCTAAGCACCACGGTAGCGGGCATCCTTAAAAAGGGTGCAGTCGTCGAACTTCAGGGAAGGGTCAGTACACGTGCTTGGCTGACAAAAGATGGCGAGCCCAAAGCAGCACTCAACTTCCATACTTCCAAAATTAAGCTGTACAGTACGGCGATAAAGGATAGTGCCCAAAAAGCTGTAGCACAGAAGCAGGTTCACGCAACGGTCGTAACTCCCCAAGGTGACGACCTTCCCTTTTAAATAACTCATTCTACATATTTAAAAATTAGAAATCATGGCACATAATTTAAATTTCAACGAGCACACAGGCAATTACTCATTTTTCAGCGTACAGCAAAAAGCATGGCACAATCTCGGGCAAATAGTGAGCGAATACCCAACAAGCACTGAGGCTATCAGGTTTGCGGGACTTGATTACGATGTGCTTAAAAAGCCTGTATTTATAAACGGTATCGATAATGTCATAGGCGCTGACGGGGTACTTATAGAGGGTGGCGACCTACCTGTCCCAAATCGTTTTGGAACATATCGCAGTGATACCAATGAGGCTTTCGATGTGGTAGGCAAAGATTACCATATTGTGCAGAACAGGGATGCCTTCGCATTCTTCGATGCTATAGTAGGCGGAGGCGAAGGCATACTGTACGAGACAGCGGGAGCATTAGGTCGTGGTGAACGCATCTTCATTACCGCCAAATTGCCCGGTTATATCCGTGTGGGAGATGGCGATGATGTAACGGAAAAATACATTTTCCTTACTACATCTCACGATGGTTCAGGAAGCATTACCGCCGCCTTCACACCTATACGCATTGTTTGCCAAAATACGTTGAATGCCGCCCTCGGCAAGATGTCAAACGTAGTTCGTATCAAGCATACAGCTAATGCAAAACAGAGGCTTTTAGACGCTCACAGGGTTATGGGACTTGCTGATATGATGAGTGCACAGATGGAAGGTATATTTAATGAGTGGTCAAAAATCCGTATTACGGACAGCGAGGTTAAAAAGCTTATTCAACTTGCCCTTTGTCCCAATAAGGAAACATTCGACTTCCTGAAAAAAGGTGATGAGGATGCCCTCTCTACAATATTTAAAAATACTGTAGAAGATGCATTCTCTTACGCAATGATGAGTGATACCCAACTGATGGAAACCACTAAAGGCACATTGTTCGGCGCATACAATGCCGTGACAGGCTACTATCAGAATGTACGCAAGTATAAGGACGATGAAGCGAAACTCCAATCCATTGTAATGGGCGGGACAGCGCAAGGAAAGGCGCAGAAGGCATTCGACCTGTGTAGGGCATTTGAAAAAGAGGGGAACAACATCTTACAACTGAATTAAGCAATCACAGGCAGCAGCAAATGCTGCTGCCTGTCTTAAAATCTACAGTAATGGAAGCATTAAAAAGGATTAACAATGTGGAGAAAGGCAGGTTAATCGCCGCCTTATTTCCTGAAGAAACTGAACGTATCGTGGCTGCGGTGAAAAGCACCTGTGACTATCTTTTTGACAATGAACAACAGGTACGACAGGAGTGGGATGTTAGCTTTATACCCGCAGAACTATGGTACCGCATAGCGGCAAATCTGCGCGAGGCAATTACCAAGAATGGAAATAGGATTTTTAAAAACAAGCGGACTTTTGCTGACCAGCTTTTTGACGGTTACAACGCCATGCTAACTATAGATTGCATTGTAAAAACCAAGTACGGCACAGTTGACGCAAAATTTAGACAAGCGGTAGAACTGCTTTTTGAATAAAAAAAAGCGGGGACTGAGGTCCCCGCTATTGATATAATATCCTATAGCGTGCCGCGCCCACTTTCCTTGCGAGGAAATGTGGGCGCGGCTTCTATTACAGCTGTTCCGATCTGAATTTTTATTTCCAAATTATGTTAAAATTAGGTGTTTTTTACTATCTTCGATTTGTATACTTACCAACCTTTGTAATTCCTTGGACTTTAAGTAATCAACTTCTGCAAGTCAGAAAACCACCAGCATAAATGGCATTTACAGAAAAAATCGAGCGGCTAAAAATATTAGTTACGGGTGCTTCTACCGATGTTCCTGTTGACCCCGAGAAAGAGGAAGAATACCTGGCCCTAAGGCGGGATCTAGCGCTGTTCCCGCGATTCAAATCTTCTACACCTAAAGAATTAAAGATCTGTAGCTCATTGCAGGAATTTCGGAGAGAAATGCAAACGAAAGGAGGATATGCTGAAAGAAGGAAGTACATTAATGAGATGTTTTTGCCCTTTCTTCTCAACGAGGATGCTGACTCCCTAATAAATTCTATAGAGGAAATTCAACAAAATATAAACTTCGGGCACCTCAATTTGCTGCCACAAGACATTCAGGATAAGGGAAAACAAATGTCGGAAGTTTACCTATACCTCTACTGCATTGAGAACTCACTTAGGATATTCATAGCTGAAATAATGCGTACAGAAGCTGTAGCTATTCCTAAAAAGGTCCAGGAAACAATAGAGAAGTTGAAAAAAAGCGAACAAGAAAGCAAATACCTCCCTTTACGAGGAGATAATGAACTATTTTATTGCGATTTTATTGACTTAGGTAAAATCATTGTTGGAAACTGGAGCATTTTCGGCAAGTATTTTCCGAAACAAAATGAACATTGGCTGAATGTAATGGTAGAAGAACTATATAAAATAAGAAACATGGTGGCGCACAATAGCTACGTTGGCATTGACGAGCGGAATGCGCTAAAAGTTTTCTACAAAATTATTACAGCCCAATTGAAAATATAATTGAAGTATCTAATAACGTACCCCATGAAAATATACAAAGCTTCTGAAGAACTAGCGCAAATTTTAATTAAAAATGGTTTTACTGAAATCACCTCTGAGAGATATCCGGATCATTATAAGCGCATCCTTGAAAATGGATATGACCCTCATAAATCAAAAAGAGCATTTGCGATGAATGCTAAAAACTTCGTGTTGTTTGATTATGTTATGATTAAACCCTGTCATAAAGAAGGATGCAAAGGCACTGAAATGAATTCTGAATTTTCAGAAGATGAAATTCGATCTATCGTCGCTTTCTTTCATTTACCCTTCCAAACAAGAAATTCTTATAAGAGAGAAGGTTCAGATATACCAAATTTACATAGCAGCTATACATACTTAAAAGATAACCCAGATTACAAAAAAAGTAATCGTCATATAATTATTGACGCATTCGAAAATGTAAAGGTTTAATTTTAAATTACGAAATGACAGACAATTCCTATCATGAGAGTGGCCATACAGTTATGGCAAAAATATTTGAAGATTATTTTGAAACAAAATTTGTAACGCTGGATAAAGATTATAGCTGGAAGTTTGACCCAAGATCAGAAGGAGGAATCTACGGACGAGCGAGAAAACTCGGAACCGAAATGACATTTGCAGATCATGATGCAATTGTCATGATATTTTTAGCTGGATATTGCGTGGATGGTATTGTAAATAACAATGGCATTTTAAAAGAAAAGTTTTTTCATATGGGTAGTTGGGGCCCTCAATTTGCTACAGAGAGATACTCAGGAGACGCAGAATTGATAAGTGTCTTTTTTCATAGAATAAAAATTTATAGCCCTGACATTAACTGGGAAGAATATATTAGCAAAGCCATCAGATGCACATGTCAAATTCTCCAAGATCACGCTGTTTGGGAGAACTTAGTAGCTGTAAGGACAGCTCTTATTGCCTCTCCGAATAGAACTTTAATTGCTGAAAATTTAGATGCTGTTTTCAATGAGGATAACCTCCAAAATCATATGTATAGAAAACTGCCATTATTATTAGCGTCAAGGCGAAGCTTAGTAGAATAAGAGGTTTGCATATAAACAGTCAACTGCTGCCATATCCTTCTCACTACGGATAACAATCTTAGAGCAACTTCCGCTTTTCTAAATCTCTTAAAACGGTTATTCTTTGTATTTTATATCTAAAAATAGTACTTAATTAAATCCGGATCAATTATTAATTCTATCAAATTCTTCAATTGTCTTATAACCTAAAAATGAATGCCTTCTTTTTTTATTATACCAGTTTTCTATATACTCATGTACTTCGGCTTTCATTTTTTTTCTCGTTAAAAGTGTGCTTCCATAAATTAATTCCAACTTCAACGATCGGAAAAAACTTTCGCAAACAGCATTGTCATTATGATTTTGTTTACGGCTCATACTCCGCCTGACAAACTTGTGGACATTTAAGGCCTTAGAAAAAATCTTATTGGCATATTGGACACCTTTATCGGAATGAAAAATCAAATCTTCCGTAATTTTCCTGTTTTTAACCGCCATTTCCCAGGCAGGTAAGGTAGTTTCTTTAGTTGTCATTCCATTACTCAGGCTCCATCCAATAATTTTTCTGTCAAACAGGTCCATAATTATAGTAAGATATACAAAACCCCTGACCGTTTGAATATAAGTGATGTCTGAAACCCAGGCTTTAGCAGGTGCAGAAACAATAAATTGCCGGTTTAAAACATTTGGAAATATATAATGGTTATGGTTTGAATCGGTGGTCGGCTTATATTTCCTTTTGCTCTTACTGCGGAGGCCAAGCATTCGCATATATAGGGTTACTTGTGAACTTTGTATCATAAAGCCCCGCTCGTGAAGCTCTTTTGTAATTTTTCCGCATCCATAGGTTTGTTTATGTTCATTAAATATGGATACAATTTCCTGTTTAAGTAAGATTATTCGGGATTCTGTATCTGACAGTTCCTGCTTTTTTCTGCGGTAGTAGGTAGTCCGCGACACGCCCAATACATCACACATTTTTAAAATTGAAAATTTACTCTTATTCTCTTCAATGAATTCTTTGGTTGCAATTTTTCCCTGAATAACATGTTCGGTGCCACTTTTCAAAATTTCCAAAGCAACTTCTGAATCTTTAATTTTATTTTCAAGGTTCGCAACTACAAATTGGTTGGGCGTTAATTTTAAGTAACCCGTTCCACAGAAACTTCCCGCCCCATATTTTTCAAAGTCCTGCCGCCATCTGTTCAGGCAACTTGGCGTAATTCCAAGTTCACGTTCAATAACGAGAATTTGTCCTTTGCCTCGTTCATAACTTAATTTAACGGCGTACTCTTTAAAAGCACGGTCATATTTTTTTATCATCTGAAAGGTGTTGATTTATATCCGATGCGTTTATTTAGAACAATTTCCGGAGAAGGCTATCAATACTTCTTCGATTTGTTTTTTTGTCACAGGATTGTCTGATTGTGCAAGTTCAGACTTAAGGGAGTTAAAAAAGTTTCTGGGTACAGCATTATCCAAATGTTTACCCTTGCGGCTCATACTCCTCGTGAGACATTTATAAGAGGCCAGTTTACGGGTAAATAGTTTATTGGCATATTGCGGACCCCGGTCGGAATGAAAGATTAATTCTTGGTCTATTTTTCGGCCTTTGATAGCCATTTCCCAAGCGGGTAGCGACGTTTCTTTTATTGTCCGCCCATCACTAAGGCTCCATCCTATAACTCTCCCGTCAAATAAATCCATAATGACTGTTAGAAACAAGAGCCCCGTTACTGTGTCAATGCTCGATATCGCCGAGACCCAAACCTGAGCAGGCTTTTCAGCGTTAAATTGCCGGTTTAGAATGTTAGGAAAAATACAGGGATTGTAAGGAATAAATGATGAACTATACCTCGATTTATTACTGGTGCTTAGCTTACTCACAAGGCCTAGCTTCTTCATGTAAAATGTAACCTGAGCCGGTGATAATTTAATGCCCCGGCTTTTTAATTCTTCCGAAATCCTGATGTTGCCATACCGCTGCTTATATTCATAGAAGACAGCAGTTACTTCTTGTTCCAATAAAAGGCTCTGTTGTTGCCTTGGAGATTTTGCCTGGCTTTTCCACTTATGATAGGTTCCTGTTAGTATACCTAATGCTTTACACATTTTCCATAACGGGTACTTTTCCAAATTGTCCTCAATAAAGTGGAAGATCATAGGTTTCCCCGCAACGATATGTTTACTTGCTTTCTTAAAAATTTCAACCTGTAGTTCTGCGTCCCTTAGTTTTTTTTCCAGGTTTCTTTTTTGTTCTGAAAATCTTCTTTGCTCAGGATTCCTGATTATTTTTCCACAAAAACTTTCTTCCCCAAATTTTTTATATGCATCATACCATCTATAAACGATCACATGCGCTACGCCAAGTTCTTTAGCAGCTTTAAAACGATTCTTTTCAAGTACCAGTTTTATTGCTTTCTCTTTAAAATCGCGATCGTATATTTTGTGTTTCTCCATTTCTGAAAACTCATTTTTAAATTAATGCAGTATTTACTTCGGATTTTGGTTAGCAACAACAGTAAAGCCTTTTCAAAATTTTCTGCCATTGTTAGGCATGGCCGTAAGACCCGCTTCATTGCATAGAGCGGTTTCTGTTTCTATTTTTAATATAGCATCAATCAGAAATTGACACATCGGAGTAAATAGAGCATGCTACTGAAGAAAGATGTCATTAATATCTTTTCTTTGCATTGTATCTGTTGCAGTCCTCACCATCTCAAACGTAAGCTGCGAATAGTCAAAATGATAAATATAATTAGGAGCAGGATTGAGAATCAATCGGTGTTTATAATTAATCCAATCGGAAGGCTGAGCTTTAGTGAATAGAACTGCAGAAACCCTTTTATATTTAGGAGAAGAAACTGCCCAAAATCCTTTATCAGTGCCAACGCTGTTAAGTAGAGCCTGATTAACGTCGTGATGTAAATCCAATTTCCAATTATTCAAATTGAAGCACATTAGATAAGGCTTGTCTAATTCGCCATACCTCATAGCCTTAAACTTAAAGGCATCCTGAATAGCTTTATCACCACCAACAATTATTTCCGGTTCATAATGAATAAGCCCTATAGGCCGATGGTCTTCAAAGTCCTCCGGAACTATACTTTTAACATTAGAGGAAAGAATACGAATGACAATTAATATTTTTTCATTCTCGAATCGGAGTATATCCCGATTGCCATAATCAGATTCTGACTTAATTTCAGGAACTTTGATTTCGCCAATCTTCTTTTCAATCCACTTGCTTATATTTCGTAATGATGGGACACCTTCACCCTTAAATTCAATCTTATCCAGGCTAAGAAGATGATTTGGTAAATTCAATTGTTGCAGTCTGTCAATAACCGTTTCACGAATTATTTCTAATCCATGTTCCCGCTCCGACAAACCTGTAATGACCTTAGCCTCAATATAACAACTATATCCCTTCTTAGTCGCCAAGAAATCTGGACGTTTTGATGAATTTGGAATCTCGGGATGAACCTGTAGATGATAACCTTGAAGAAAAAATAACTGATGGATAAAAAGCTCATACCACGCGTCCGCGAATTTATTAATGAAATCTTCCTTTAATCTTTTGCGATGTTCTTTTGGATAATTTGCAAACCAAACTTCCATATACTGCTTGGCCTTTAAAACATCGTCTGCTATGCAGTTCTCCCAATAACTGAAAAGATTTTCACCTGTTCGATAAGACCTTGTTGTTGGGTTTGCCGGTTTTTCAAACAATGTGAGATTTTCCATATTCAAAAATACCATTTAATCTTGAAGTAGAACATCATTTTCACTCTCACTTACTATACGGCAAAATCCTATGTATAAACCTAGAACGGAAATACAGACTTTGATATAATAAATATCTAGTGTCTGCTACAAAATATGAAAATGTGATTACCTTTAGGTTTGTACGTAGTAGCAATAAAATAAATCTTCTAAATTTATGACAAATCATCTGACTGTAATCCTTGGGGCAGGATTTTCTGCAAATGCAGGCATGCCTACAGCTATGGGTATAGCAGAACGTTTTAACCGCGACTTGCGGCAGAAACTACTCTCCTTTTCTTCAAGTGAGTGGACTTGGATTGATGGGAAAAGTGACGTAGAAAAAAATAATGGGGTACTAAATTTTGATTACCTCGCCTACTCCTATGTATTTAATCAGCTTGTCCAATCCTATGTCGAAGACCGAGGAAGCTTCATCTATTACGAAGATTTTTACCAATACATTATTGATAACTTTAAAGATGCTGATTGGGTAGAGAATCTTTTTTTTATTGCTAGAAAAGCCTTGGTAGCGGATAAACCATATCTTGAGGACAATGATTATAGTAAAAACTACTTATTTGCATTTGACCATAAACAATTTTCTAAGGTAAGCTCCATTCTTAATTATCTTATCGGCGATATACTTGCTGTATTCCCTACCAGTGATTCTGATTTGATTGATATATATAAGGGCTTTATAAAATATATTTCATCATTTGACGAAGTAGATATCTTTACCCTTAACCATGACCTTCTACTTGAGCATATTCTAGAAATTAGCGACCTAAACTATTCCAAAGGCTTCAGTGTGGGTAACTCTCCCATTGCCCATAATAATGCTGCAATTCCATTTTTCAACAATGAGTTTGATGCAAATATAAGGATTCACAAGCTGCATGGCAGTTTGGACTTTTATCAGTTTAGGCACTACCTAAAAGATGGCATGTGGTGGCAGCCAAAGTCAAAGGTAGACTACTACCTTACAACTAATTACTATACTAAACACAATGCTCAACTAATTGATCCAACCACCAAGGAAATTTTACAAGATTATAATTTTGACATTGTACCAAAATTCATTACAGGCACTAACAAGACAGAAACTATTCAAAACGATTTCCTGTATAAAGAACTGTTTCACAATTTTGAAAAAACTATAGCCAAATCAGAAAACTTATTTATCTCAGGCTACTCCTTTAGTGATGAGCATATCAACGCAGGGATGGAAGCAAAAGCGCATAATTTTATAAACCATAATAGAAGCAAAGATTATCCCTACGCGGGAATTGGAAAAAACATCCGCAACTTAGATGAATTACTATGATATTTTAAAATGTCGAACTATTAAAACGACCAGGGACGTTCAATAAACGCTCTAAATCTTCTTCAAAAAGGTTCAACATGTCTCCTGTTAAGGCTACGAAAAACAACCCTATCCTGGTATTAAAAAGGTTAGGGTTTTTTGTTTTAAGCATTTATCCAATTATTTTTTTAGTAATGATAATCTCACAACATGAAACAGACCTTTAATAAGATCAAAACCGTTGCTTTAGTACTAATAGCATCTTTACTTAGCACATACGGTTTTGCACAGGACCAGATCAGCTTCAATGAGATGTCTTTAAGCATTATCCAGTCTATTGCCTTTACCTCTACTTACGACGACATGATAGAACTGGAAACATCTAAAAAATTGGATATAAAACGCTACAAGAACGAAGACAGGACCGAGGCAATGTATTTTACCCTTGTCGAAAAGGAGATAAAATTATTGTACTCGGCCGATAAAAAACTTATTTATGCCCGCACTGACTTTGATCATTATACCAATACAGTGTTTGAAAAGCTGGAAGAAAATGGCTTTAAAAGAACTGACGAACCAATAACCGATGAAAATGTCTTTGGCCCTTCGATATGGTATTATAATAAAGCTAATTATCCTTATGAATATATAATTTCAAGTCAAATGTATTCTAATACCAGGGATATATATATCTTCGATAAAGCATTTGGTAATCTAAAGAAATTTATGTAAATTGATGCTTGCAGCAAAAAACACTAACCCTGGTCGTGACTATCGATCAGGGTTTATTTTTTAATACCGCCAAATAATCAACATAGCCGGATACCTGATTTTACTGCAGCCAATAAAATACTATCTTTGAACATCATTACCCGGACCATGGCTGAAACAACCGAAGATAAACTTAGAGAACGGCTAAAGGAACTTACCTGCCTGTATGATGTGACCAGCGCCATATTACAGCACGATGGATCTGTTGACGCTACACTTGCAAAAGTTTGCTACATTGTAAAGCAGGCCTATCAATATTGCGACGATGCCATTGCGGAACTTTGGCTCGAAGCGCATTATGTGCTTACAGACGCCCTTCCGGAGGGCAGCATCAGCCAGGTAAGCCGCATACTGGTTTTTGGGGATGAGATGGGCTACATAAAAGTGCATTATCGCAATGATGGCAAAAAATATTTCCTTGAAGAAGAGCAGATGCTACTGGATAAAGTAGCTGTTGAAGCAGGGCTGTTCTTTGAAAAGCTGGTCATGCAGGAGAAAGAAAAGCTGTTCCATCGCAACATAGCCAATGCCGACAGGCTGTCAATACTCGGTGAAATAACCGCCGGCATCGCGCACGAGCTGAATACCCCGCTTGGCAACATACTTGGCTTTGCTGAACTGATACGGAGCAATGCTTCGAAAAGCCAGGTTGCTGAGGATGCCTCTAAGATCGTATCGGCGGCGATCCATTCCAGAGAGATCGTTAAAAAGCTCATGTATTTTTCCTGCGAAATGCCGCAGCACCTGGAGGAAGTCGACCTTTCGCAATTGATATCGCAGTCCATAGCGCTGCTTGGGCCAAACTTCAGCAAGAAAGATATTACATATACATTTGACCACGAAGGAGAGGCTGTAAAGACCAGGGTCGACAGCATACAGCTTACCCAAGTACTCTTCAACATTCTGCTAAACGCCATACATGCCTCACCCGAAGGCGGGCACATTACGGTTACCCAATACGCGCAGGCAGGTGGTTTCGCGATAGAGATCGCAGACCGTGGCACCGGCATACCAGAAGACGTGAAACCAAAGATATATGAGCCGTTCTTTACCACCAAGCCCATGGGCGAAGGCACGGGGCTGGGCCTTAGTGTGGTGCATGGCATCATTAAAAGCCATGGTGGCTCTATTTCGGTACGTGACAATTCCCCATCGGGGACAATATTCAGGATCGAATTACCAATAACTATGCGATAATGGGACTGCAAAAAGAAAACATACTGATAGTTGATGACAATTACGATATGCTCGAACTTTTACAGCGTAATTTGAGGTCCCTTAATTTCCACACGTACAAGGCGGCATCGGTAGCAGAGGCCATGAACGTGCTTCAGTATTCTGCGGTCGACCTGCTGATAACCGATCTCCAGATGCCCGGCGGCAATGGGTTGGAACTATTGGAATATGTGAACGGGCATTTCCCCGATATGCCCAGTCTGGTCATAACAGGTTTCCCTACGGTTAAAACCGCGCTAAAGGCTACCAAACTCGGCGCACGGGATTATCTGAGCAAGCCTTTTACGGCCGAAGAGTTTAAGAATGCCGTATTTTCCATCCTGCGGAATGACAGCCCTGTCGAAAATAAAAAAAAAGGGGCTGCGGCCAAAACAGCGAACACTTACGGCGGCATGGTCGGTGCTTCCCCGCAATACACGGCGCTTATCGATGTCATTGAGCGCGTTAAAGACAATAAGGCAACGGTACTCATAAATGGCGAGAGCGGTACCGGAAAGGAACTCATTGCACAGGCGATACATACTAAAGGCGTATTCGCATCGAAGCCGTTCGTAGCGATCAACTGCGGTGCGATACCCGAGAACCTGATAGAGTCTGAACTTTTCGGCCATGTAAAAGGGGCTTTTTCCGGAGCTGTTGAAAACAAGAAAGGCTTGTTCGAAGCCGCTGAAGGAGGGACCGTATTTTTAGACGAGATAGGAACGCTCCCCATGCCGGTACAAACGCGGCTGTTGCGGGTACTTCAGGAAAAAGAAGTCCGGATGCTGGGGTCGACCAGGTCCCAAAAAATAACGGCCAGGATCATTGCCGCGACAAACGCCGACCTTATGCAAATGGTACGCGAAAAGCAATTCAGGGAAGACCTCTATTACAGGCTGAACGTGGTGACCATTGAAACCACGCCCGTACGCGACCGTCCCGCCGACATACCTTTGCTGATCAATACATTCCTTGCAAAATATGGCAAGGAATACGGCAAGCCTGCCATTACCATTGCTGATGATGCCCTGAAGGCATTACTGGGTTACAACTGGCCGGGTAATGTGCGCGAGTTGGAGAATATAACCCAACGCCTCATCATCATGGCCGATGCCGAAATACAAATTGACCACATTCCCGCTTTTATTACAAACCCGGAGCAGCAACATCTTTACAATGCCGACAGCCTGCTCCTATCCCTCCAGGAGGCTGAAAAGGCACATATCTTAAAAGTCCTGGCCGCAGTTGGAAACAATAAGACCAGGGCGGCTGAGATCCTGCAGATAGACCGAAAAACACTTCGTGCCAAGCTTGGCTAACGGGTAATTTCTCCCTTTCCCGGGTAGATCCTCCCCATTCCATCCATTTTTAAAAATAGCAAACACTAACTCTATATCGTTTATTATCAATGATATATATTGAATTTCTATTTTATGGCACGCACTTGGTTTATCAGGCAGCAAACAAAATGATCATGAGCTTAAAAGATGATGTACTGCACTTGCTCGGCTTTAGGGAGCCGGGAGCAGAAAGCGGCCTGTGCCTTACCTGTGCCAACAGGCCGGAATGTGTATGGGTTGAGAACATAAAATTAAATTGTGAACACTATGAATGATACAGCGACCATTGCCGATGTGCAAATAAAGAAAAGCATGTATGATAACGTGCTTGAGCAGCTGAGCCGGACGGCTGAAGCTATTGACCTGAACCCGAATATAAGAAAGATACTTGCCCTGACCAACAGCGAGATCATTGTGTATTTCCCCGTGAAAATGGATAATGGCGAAGTCGAGGTCTTTAAAGGGTACCGCGTACAGCACAACAATATCCTTGGCCCCTACAAAGGCGGCCTGAGGTTCCATCCGTCACTGGACATAAATGACGCAAAGGCGCTGGCCATGTGGATGACGTGGAAAACATCACTTGCCGGGCTTCCGTACGGAGGGGCAAAAGGCGGCATACAGCTTAATCCCCGGAACTATTCCGTAGACGAGCTGGAGCGCATTACCAGAAGGTTCACCTATGCCCTGGGAGATAACATTGGGCCTGAGCTGGACATACCTGCCCCAGACGTGAACACCAATGAGCAGACTATGGCCTGGATCGCGGACACTTACATGTCGACCAAATCGCCGCTGGAACGCTCTAATAACAAGCACGTGGTGACAGGGAAACCACTCGGCACAGGCGGGTTGGCCGGAAGGGACCGCGCTACAGGGTTCGGAGTGTACCTGTCGCTGAAAATGTTCTATCAGCACCGTGGGGAAGAACTTTCAGGAAAACGCTTCATTGTGCAGGGGTTTGGCAATGTAGGCTATTGGGCCGCGCATTTCCTCGTAAATGAAGGGGCTGTGTTCTATGCTGTTCAAGATGCCCACGCTACACTGATCAATGAGAACGGGATCAGCGTTGAAGACCTGCTGGATCATTCCAAGCCACGCTTAAATTCCATTAAGGGCTTTGACGGGGCAGAGGAAATGGATCCTGAAAACTTCTTTAGCCTGGATTGCGACTTTATTATCCCCGCAGCGCTTGGCAACCAGATCACCACCGGGAACGCGGCAGCCATTAAGGCAAAAGTAATTGCCGAAGGCGCCAACGGCCCAACCGACAGCGAGGGCGAAAAGATACTTTTGGAAAATGGCGTGACCATAATTCCGGACATCCTGTGTAACTCGGGCGGAGTGATAGGCAGCTATTTTGAATGGCTCCAAAACCGCAATGGCGAAATATGGTCGCTGGATGAGGTAATGGTAAAAATTGAGAAGAAGATCAGGGAAGCGTTCGAAAACGTTAGGCTTACCGCTGAAGATAAAGGCGTTGACTGGCGTACAGCGGCATATATAATCGCGATCAAGCGCATCGAGATGGCGTATGAGCAAAGGGGTATTTTCCCATAAATGATAATGAGATGAAATACGAAAAATTAGTAATAGAGACGAAAGAATTCGCTTTAATGAAAAGGCTTATAAGGGAATCAGGGCATAGTAACGACCATATTTACCTGGGTTCCGTACAAAAGCTTTCGGAAGAGATGATGTTCGCAAGAACGGTAAGCGACCCGGAGATGCCCGCTGACGTGGTCCGGCTCAACTCCGTCGTGACCATCAGGACACCTATGAACAAGAATATAGTGTTCAGCCTCGTATTGCCTGAGAACAGCAATATCGCCGAAAACAAGCTTTCCGTACTTGCCCCCATGGGGTTGGCCCTGTTCGGCTACGCAAAAGGCGACAGCATATCATGGGAGTTCCCATCGGGTGTTAACGAAATAAAGATACTTAAGGTGGAGCAGCCCGCTTCGGTAATGTAAGCCTGCGAAGATCACATGCCCAATTAATAACCTGTAAAATGTATTTATATGAAATGTCCAAGCTGTAATATAAACCTGATAATGAGCGAACGCAATACAGTTGAAATAGACTACTGCCCTGAGTGCCGTGGCGTATGGCTTGACCGTGGCGAACTTGACAAAATAATAGAGCGTGCCGCTAATGCACCTCACTCGCACAATGGTACCCCGGTCTCACATGATGGCGGCAGAGGTTACTCATTTGAAGCCAGTAACGGATACAGGAAAAAGAAAAAGGATTCCTTTTTAGGTGATCTTTTTGATCTTTAAGTTGGTAGATTGGTTGGTTTGGTAAGGGCCCCGTTCGCGGGGCCTTTTTTTTATCCGTAGCCCAAGAGATCTTTTGTAGATCACCGTATATTTATCCCAGCCAATAAAGATCAAACACTAATGACCGCCACAGTACACTACAAAGGGGAGTTCTATTTCGTAAGCTTAGCTGAACTGGACGCCGTAAAGCGCCTGATAGGAACGGAAGCCCCACAAGCACTTTTAAAAGTCGATGGATCCGTTAAAAAGATCACTATTGAGGTAACAGAGCCATTTGAAAAAAGGGAAGCCCTGCAGGGCGTTTTCTCGACAGCTGCCTCCTATGCCGCCAGTGGCATGGTGCTGTGCTACCATAACAATGCGTTCGCAGATGTGTTTTGCGCCGGCAGGATCAATGAGTTTAGCCTCGACAGGCCATGCATCATCCTGTTCACGCTTCGTGAATTTGAAGAAACCTTCGGCAAGCTTGACATGGAGATATCTCAGGTGGTATATGACAGCCCGTTCTACTTTTATGAAATTTCGCTGGAAGATATCGGCCCCAGCTTTGAGGACGAGATCCCCATCAGCGGTGAGGACTTTGATACCGGGTTCGCCATCCTAAGAAAGATATGGAAAGAGTATGTGGCCATTTCGGCAACCCCGGTATTCCCTATTGTCTTCAAGCTTTACGAAGGAAGCAGGCCCGACACCCACGCCGTACAGGGAACAGAAGGTTTTGTACCCGGATATACGCTTGAGCAGGCCATTGAAGAAGCACGGGAATGTAATTTTATGGTACTGCGATGGAGTGATTTTTGGGATAACAATTAAAACAGATACGTAAGATACATTCCCACAAGTATCTTCTTACTTTCACAAGATCTTATATCTTTACCGCACCCAATAACCAAGATCAATATGCCTGACACAGTACACTACAAAGGGTCGCTTTACTTTGGGAGCAAAGCCGAGTTGAATGAAGTAATGCACATGATCGAAAAGGAAACTTCATCGCCCCTTTTAAAAGTTGATGAATTCGACAGGAAACTGACCATTGAGGCCAGCGAACCCTTTGAAAAAAGGAACATACTGCAGGAAACGTTCTCAAAAGCCGCTACTTATGCCACCAATGGCATGGTGCTATGCTATAACAATGATTCCTTTGCCGATGTGTTTTGCGCCAACAGAAATGATAAATTCAGTGCTGACAGGCCGGGTGCCATAGTGTTCACCCTGCAGGAGTTTGAAGCGACATTCGGCAAACTGGACCTGAACATATCTAAAGCAGTATATGACAGCCCATTTTATATTTACGACATATCCCTGAAAAAAGTGGCTATGAAGTTCCCTGATGAAGACCCCATTACTGATGAAGATTGCGATGTTGGGTTTGCGGCACTAAAGACTATTTGGTTAGATCATGTGGCGAGATCGGATACCTTTGCATTCCCTATGCTCTTCGAGATGCTGAATGAAGGTAAGGAGGATACCTACTCTGTACAGCCACACTACGGCTTTGCACCCGGCTATACCTTTGATGAAGTGATGGGGGAGGCAAAGAAAAAGAATTTCCTTGTATTCCGCTGGAGTGATTATTGGGACAATAACTATACAATAAACGATCGATCATGATACCATCCGCACGATTTGGAGACGTTATACTGAACAATGGCTATGACAATTATGTAACCTGTAATCTGTACGGCCTATATGAAGGCGGCATTGAAAGCGTTGCCGACAATAAGGCATTTTGCCTGTTCCTGTTGGTAGATACCTACCGAAAGCTGTCGATGCACGACCACCAGGTCATGTCCTTCGACGGTGGGCTTACCCGCGAGCAGGCGGAGTCGCTGTTCGACAGCCTCGACGAAACCTCACATCTTTTTTACAAAGAATGCCTGGCCCTGCTGAAAGGCACTTTAAATGCAGGAAATGGTGATAAAATAACCATCCTGAACAACGAAACCAAGTTTAAATTCTTCGCTGATAAGGTAATTAAAGACTTCAGCGTATCTGAAATTGAGCCTATGGAAGATACCTTTCAGGAATATGCCATATTGGAATTCAAGGTTGCCAACCTGAAACTGATCGACCACATTACGCATGGTTTGTTAGTGGATTGTTGATCTGATACTTTAAAAAACGCCCTGATAATTCAGGGCGTTTATAATTAAGGCGTTTTATATTCCGATGTGTTCAACAGGTTGCCTTTCTCATCCGTAACCGTCACAACGATTTCATTCCCTGAATCCTCCATTTCAAAAACTAAAGCCTTCTCCCTAATCTTTACTTCGGATCGCAACACTACGCTGATACTGTTGCCCATGACAACCAAACTGAATTGCACAGGAAAGCACAAGTTATTCCGAAGCCTTAGATCTTTATAGCCATATACCACTGTGGCATCCGTACCTAAAGGCGTAAATCGTGTCTCATCGTTATAGATGTCCATGGAGTGGTTGTGGCGTTCAAGTATCTCGAGGCCGCCCAGCAATGCCGCGTGATAAATAATTCCCGATACCTGGCACAGTCCGCCGCCCATCTCCTCGCACAGTTGCCCGTTGATAATGCTACGGCCTTTTTTAAATCCCTTATCCGGGTTGCCTATTATGTGCCAGAAAGAGAATACCTGACCAGGATGGATAACATATTCGCTTATCCTTTGCGAGGCCAGTTTTAGGTTATACACTTTATTTTCAAAGGTCGGCGAAGGCATTATCTGCTGGGTAATTCCAAGCGAATAGCCTAAGACTGCTTGTGTTTTTGCCTTCCCGGCAAACCTGAAATAGGTACCGTTACCCATGTCTTTCAGGAGGCGCAACACTATCTTTATGCTGATCTTGGCCTTTCTCATAGTTTAACACATTCAACAACAAGGTAGGAACTGTATTCTTTCAGGAAAGAATTGGCAATAACTGCGTCGGCTTTACCCAAAAACCGGCGCAGCCCTTTCGGGAAGCGGTGTATAGGAAAGAACATCAGCCCGAAGGCCGATCGTACTTTAAACTTGCCTCTGGTAATTTCATTGATCTTATTAAACGAAAAACCAGTCGCGCCATGCCAGTTATTGCTTTTATAATTAAGAAGCCTGCGGCGCTTTATTGATGGGATGTCAAAAATTATACGCCCGCCCGGGCTGATCACGCGGTGGCATTCGGTAAGGATATTGGCTATCGTTGCCTCATCCAGGTGCATGAAAAAATGGAAGGAAATGATGGTATCGATCGAAGCATCGGCGAACGGCAATGTTCCGGCATCTGATAAAAAGACCTCTTTATTAGGAAATTTGCTTTTTGCGATATACACCATCTCACTGCTCCCATCGACCCCAAAAGTAGCATGATCAAGCAGGCGGCCACTGCCACAGGCAAGGTCGACTATAGTACCGTTAGCATCCTTCAGCAACTTGTCAAGCACTTGCCGCTCCTGCTTATCAATGAACTGCCCGTAGGAATTCCCGAACCGGTCGGCATCGTAGTCTTTTGCCAAGGCATTATAATAATCGAGAATTGGGTTCATGCTGCCTATTTTTGAGCAATTTAAACAAAATACCTTTTCGTTTTCATCGTTTTAGTATTTCTGCCTAAAACAGTATATTTATCTTTCAGGAAACCCGCATTGAGAACAATAGCCGAACACTTTTTATTTCCAAATGCCGACATCAGCCACGAACGGCTGCGCAAAACCATTTCGGGCAAAACCATTGCCATAACCGGAGCAAGCTATGGCATTGGGGAAGAACTGGCACTTTTATTTTCAAAACATCACGTACACCTGATAGTGATCGCAAGGACAGAGAACAAACTACATGCTCTTGCCGAAACCATAAGCAACAATGGCTCAAAATGCACGGTAATTGCTGCCGACCTCTACCTTGAAAGTGAAGTGGAAAGGGTTATTGAAGATCTGAAAAAACTTGACAGCATTGACATCTTCATATCTAACGCAGGGAAATCCATAAACCGTTCATTAGAAGATTTCCTGGACAGGTACCACGACTTTACCCGAACCAACTCGCTTAACTATCTTGCCCCGGTAAGGCTTCTTTTGGCCATTACCCCTCAGCTTAGAGCAGCCAACGGACAGATCATTAATGTATCGGCAATGAATGTGCTGCTCCCACCGGCCCCTAAATGGGCCGCCTATCAGGCATCTAAAACCGCATTTGATCAATGGTCCCGCAGTAATTGGGCCGAATGGAAAGCGATGGGCATACAGGCTAAAAGCATTTACCTGCCATTGGTGCGTACAAGGATGATCGCGCCCAATGAAAACTATAAAAACTATCCGGCGTTGCAGCCTGGACAGGCCGCGATCCGGGTTGCCCGGTTAATATGCTCCCGTAGTAACAGCAGCAAGCCATGGTGGGCGGTAGTTGCACAGGCAGCAGGTTTCTTTGGGGCAGCTTTATGGAAAAAATATTCGTTTTACCGTATTAGCAGGCAGTATGATAAATAAGCTAATCACGTTGGGACCGGGACGGATACTGCGTACAGCGGTTTCAGTGCGTAAGTATGGCTTTACTCTGTTGGCGCTGCTGGATGCCGTGAAGCATTCGGATGCCTTTGTAAAGGATGATGCTGAGAAAATATCTTATGCAGAATTGTACGTGCGATCGCTGCAACTTGCACACCTTCTGCATCAAAAATATGGCATTAGTTCCGGGAGCAGGGTCGCTATTGCGGGGACAAATTCAACGGCATTGGTACGATCATTGTTTGCGGTTTCGGGGCTTGGAGCCGATATATTCCTGCTTAACCCCAACCAAAAAGCGGCGTATTTTAGCACACTTATACCTGCTAACAGGATAGATGTTATCATGGGCGATACAGGCCTTGCCGATGAGCTGGCCGGATTGAACATCTCTTTTTTCGATCACCAGCAAACTATCGAAGGTATCGCTCACCCTCCAAGGTCCATTACGAAATTTAAAAAAGGAAGCATTACCATACTTACGGGCGGGTCGACCGGAATGCCAAGATCAGAAAAAAGAAAGGTCTCAGCGATAAGGTTCATTGATCCGCTTGTGGAGATCATTGATAAGCTGCGTTTGAAGGATGCTGATACGGTATTCCTGTCCGTGCCGATCTTTCACGGTTATGGGATGGCGGCACTGCTGCTTTCGGTCTTTCTGGGGAAGTCAGTACGATTGACCAAAAAATTCGATGCTGAAAAAACCCAGCAAATCCTCAATGAGGAAAAGCCGGATCGCTGGATCATTGTGCCACGGATGCTGCAGAAAGTGCTGGGCAGCGGCGACCTGAAATTAGGCCATCTGAAAACCGTGATATCGGGCGGCGATGTGCTGCTTCCAAATACGGTTGAGCAATTACGGCAAGCTTCCAACGCTAAGGTCTATAACCTCTACGGCACATCTGAAACAGGCGTGTGTACCATTGCTACTGATGACGACATTTGTAAATATCCCGGCACCATTGGCAAAATGATACGGGGTGTCAATGCTAAAACAGATGATAAAGGACAGCTGCTTATTAAGTGTGCGTGGTCATCGGACGACCGGAATGGCAGTTATGTTGCCACCGGGGACATTGTTGTGCAAAATGCCGACGGGTATTATTTTTATAAAGGGCGGATCGACGACATGATGGTTATAGGTGGTGAAAATGTATATCCTGCAGAACTTGAAGATATCCTGCTCCGGCACACATCTATCCAATGGGCGAAGGCAATGGGTATTTTAACTGATGGGATTGCCCGTATACATATTGACATAGTATTGGCTGATGGGAGCTATCTGGATAAGGATGAATTCATGCAATGGCTATCCGGACAGGTGCCGGGATACATGATGCCTAAGTCAATTACAGTTCTTTCAATTGAGCCTGCCTCGAAATTAGTGCAATAAAAAACCGCCTGAAATTGCTTTCAGGCGGCTTATTATCTTATTTCAGCTAAGAATTAGTGCTTAACTGAGTCAGTCTTAACTTCAGTAGTAGTTTCTTTAACAACAGTTGTAGAATCTTCGCTAGGAGCTGGAGCTTCAGCAGGAGTTGCAACAGTTGTAGAATCTACAGTTGTAGTTTCAGTTTCAGTTTTTTTCTCGCCGCAGCTTGCTAGAGTTAGTGAAGCAAATACAGCGCTAAGTACGATAAGCTTTTTCATAATGTTTAAAATTATAGATTAGTAGATCAATTTTGATAGGACAAATGTATGGCGATCATGCGGCACTTTTTTGCAGAACGGGTGAAACGGGCTTCCCACTTGGTAAAAGCGATAGGAAAAGCATGTAAAATTGATTTACTTTACACTAATAATACTATGATGATGCGCAGATATAACACCCTGATACTGCTGTACCTTATGCTTTTAGCCCCATTTTACCTTTGGGCACAGGCGCCTGTACAGGACAAGGATGATGCCCCTGCAGAGATAAAAAAGGCTACGACCGACCTCGAGAGATCGCTCATTGAGAATGACGATTATAAGATCGCAGGCAATTATGAGCTTTTGGCCAAGGAGCTTACTGACAAAGGGGAATTTGCCAAAGCCGAAGAAAATCTCTACAAAGCTCTTGAGATCTATACCAACGCGAAAGACCTTAAAAGGCGCCCCCGCATACTGCGGAACATTGCAAAGGCCCAGGAGGCGCAAAACAAGATCAAGGCCGCCACACGCAGTTACAAAGCCGCATCAGAGGAAAGTACAGATAAGGCATTAAAGCAGATTAACGCCAATGATCTTGCCCGCCTGGAGAACGAAGGCGATCCCGAAGCCGGGAACAAATACCTGGATGCAAACATCGCCCTGCTAAAAAAAACAGGAAAAAAAGGCGAAGTAGCTGATACCTACATCCAACAGGCGCTGCTCAACCTGAAGCAGAACGACACCGTGAGCGCTCTGGAGCACTACAGCCTCGCACTGCCTTATGCCGTAGAGCCTCCGCAGAAAGCGATAAAGGTATATACGGAAATGGCGAAGCTGCACGTGGCCGCAAAGCAGTACAGCGAGGCGATAACAGTAATGAACGACCTCCTTGACCTTTCCCGGACGCTGAAAGACCTGGATACAGAGATCATACAACTACGCTACCTTGCCACCATATATTTCCTGATGGAGGATCCGGAAAATGTGGCAAAGTCACTGGACGACTCATACAAACTTGCCGCAGCCGCAGGTAAAACTTTTGAAGCAAAAGAAAGCCTGCTGCAACTTGCAGAATTTTATAAGAATACAGGAGACGACAAGTCGGGCTTAGCGGTATATGAAGAATTCCTGAAAAACCTCGACCGCATTATATTATCTGACCATAGCCTTACCGATGCCAAGACCTTTCGAGTTACCGAAGAGCGCATCCGCCGGCTGGAAAGCGAAAAGACGCTTAAGGATGAACTCATTAATAAAAAGAACACTTTCAACTACCTGCTGTTGGGATTCCTTGCCGTGCTTAT
The DNA here is from genome assembly GCF_052437795.1 of Flavobacterium sp. Taxonomy (GTDB): domain Bacteria; phylum Bacteroidota; class Bacteroidia; order Flavobacteriales; family Flavobacteriaceae; genus Flavobacterium. The sequence continues at coordinate 550,933 of NZ_JBQVPA010000002.1, read as the reverse complement.
CTTAATGATGGTTTCCATAGTAAAAGCGCTGTATGCCATCAAAAACAAGAACAAGGAAATAGCCCTGCAATCATTAAGGCGCGAAATGAACCCTCACTTCCTGTTCAACAGCCTGAACAGTGTAAACCAGTTCATTGCGCAAAATAATGAGTTGCAGGCCAACAAGTACCTTACCTCCTACTCGGGCCTGATGCGTAATACCATGGAAAATTCCAATAAGGATTTTGTAACTTTGGGCAACGAGATCGAGAACCTTACACAGTACCTCGAGCTGGAGCACCTTCGGTTTAAGGACAAATTCGATTTTGAGATAATTGTAGATGATGAGCTGGACCGCGAAAGCCTGTGGGTGCCCAACATGATGCTTCAGCCGCATTTGGAGAACGCCATTTGGCATGGCCTGCGCTACAAAGATGGTAAGGGCTTCCTGAAGCTGAGCTTTAAGCCCGACGGCAAAAACATGCTGGTGACCGTTGACGACGACGGCATTGGCCCGACCAAAAGTCAGGAGCTGAAGACCCATAACCAAAAGGCACACCAGTCGCGTGGGCTGACCAACACCCGCGAGCGCATGACGCTGATCAATGAATTGTACAAAAAGAACATAGATTTTACCGTGACCGAAAAAACTGCGCCCGAGAACGGCACCATAGTAAAAGTCACGTTCCCGATAATAAATAAGCCATGATAACGAAGATAAGAAGCGTAATAGTAGAAGACGAAATTGGGGCAAGGGAGGCGCTTCGAACGTACCTGACCAAATACTGCCCGCAGGTGGAGATCGTAGGCGAGGCGCAAAACAGCCGCGAAGCAGTAGCGATCCTGCATGAACTGGAGCCGCAACTGGTATTCCTTGATGTGGAAATGCCTTTTGGCAATGCTTTCGATGTGCTTGAGGCCTGTGGTGACCTTAAATTTGAAACTATATTCGTTACCGCCTTTTCGGAATATTCGCTAAAGGCGCTCAATCGCAGTGCCGCCTATTACCTTCTAAAACCCATTAGCATTGAGGAGCTTATCGTAGCGGTGAACAAGGTGCAGCAGGAAGTAATGAACAAAGAGCTGTTTAACCGCAACAAGGTGATTGTGGAGAACTTCCGTGAGCCGAAACCGGAGAAGCAACAAGTGATCCTGCCCACCATGGATGGATTTGAGGTGGTAAAAATGGAAGAGATCGTACGCCTTAAGGGCAACGGCAACTTTACCGACCTTTACCTGACCAACGGCACCAAAAAAATGGCCTGCCGCTTCCTGAAGCATTTTGGCGACATGCTACCCCTGCCCTTTTTGCGCGTGCACAAATCGCACATCGTGAACCTCGATTTCATTAAAAAGTACAACAAAGGCGGCTACATCACCCTGGAGGACGGTGCAGAGGTGGAAATATCACCAACGTATAAGGAAGATTTTTTGAGGAATTTTAAATGATAAAAAAACCGCAGGTATAACCCACGGTTTTACTTTTATATTAGTTCCTGTTATTGCAGATCCTTCTCGAAAGTCAGGTAATCTGTCCCATCACTCTCGTCGCCTACATCTTTGAGCTTTACCATGTTAACGCCAAGTTCAACTACATCCCAATCATCCGATAATTCCATAAAATCATCAGGCTCGGTGAAATTAATATTGAAGTCCACATCACTGGTCGCATCGCCATCATCTTCGCTGGTCACGCTCCACATGCCTGTGTACGTAGTGCCGCCATTCACAGCAGAGATAGCACTGGTATTCTTGTTAAAACGGAATATGAACCCTGCGTAATCTGCAGTGTGGTCATTGCCGCCGTCGACAAAATTTATTACCTTCCATTTGCCCACGCTCATAGTGTCGAATACTTCCTGTACGGTAGCAGTATTTGTAGTTTTGCTGTCTTCGTCCGAGCATGAAAATGCCAGACCTGCAAAAACAGCCGCAATAAAAATTTTGGATCTTTCCATAGTAGTAAGTTTTAGTGATAATTGTTTGTACACAACTAAGTTACATCCAATATTTGGCGAATGCAATACGGTCCGTAAATTTCTTTAACAATTATTTTGCAAAAAGCATATCATTTTCACGACTGAATGATAGCAAGTTACAGAAAACACTGTGATACCTGATCTGCAGGTGGATATTTTGAATATAGCCTGATACTAAAATTATACTGAAATATTTTTTAGGGAATTCGGGGTTATGCTTGTTTAGTTTTTGTAATTTAACAGCCATTAACCAGCCTAATGAAAAAGGACCCTATGACAGGCATTTGCGAAGAGCTTACTTTTTCCGGTTTTTTTAAAAGCCATGCAAAAACGCTACGTAATTATCTTTTCTATAAATTCGGCAATGAAGAGCAGGCAGAAGACGTGACCCAGGAAGCCTTTATAAAACTTTGGGAAAACTGTGCCAATGTACCACCCGAAAAGGCAAAATCATTTCTTTATACCGTTGCGAACAACACTTCACTTAATCACATAGCCCACCAAAAAGTGGTGCTTGATTATTCCAAAAAGGCCCCGGCATCGGTTTACGACACGCAAAGCCCCGAGTTCATAATGGAAGAAGAGCAGTTTAAGGTAAAGCTGCAAAACGCCATTGGCGGCCTCTCGGAAGCGCAGCGCAGCGCATTCCTGCTACACCGGATAGATGGGAAGAAATACCACGAGATCGCCGATATCCTGGGCATTAGCGTAAAGGCAGTAGAGAAAAGGATACATGGTGCGCTACAGCAATTAAGGAAAGATATTGATAACATAAGGTAGGGGATTTTGACTATCAGCTGTTATAGTAGTAATAAACAGGGATACAATGAAAGATGATGTGACATTAGCCAAATGGCTAAACGATGAAATGGATGCTCAGGAGCAGAAGGCTTTTGAAGCATCTCCCGAATTTGCGACATACAAAAGGATACGTGAATACTCAGCGCAGCTTACCGCGCCTGAGGCCGACATGGATGCCATGTACCGATCGATAAGCAGCAAAAAGAACAGTCCGCAGGAAATTAAAGTGCGCCAGCTGAACCCATGGCTGCCAAGAATAGCCGCAGTGCTTGTTATCCTGCTTGGCGGTACTTTCTTTTTATATACTACAAAAACCACTACCGAAGTGGCAGGCCTTGGCGAAAGGCGGGATTTCCTGCTTCCGGACAACTCTGAAGTAGTACTGAACTCCGGCTCAGAAGCAGAGTACAGGTCATGGAACTGGGACGGCAACAGGAAGATAGAGCTTGACGGCGAGGCATATTTTAAAGTAGCCAAAGGCGAAAAATTTGACGTGGTCACCGATATGGGTACCGTAACTGTTGTGGGTACGCAATTTAATGTAAAAGCACGCGGTGACCGCTTTGATGTAACCTGCTTTGAAGGCAAGGTCAAGGTGGCCGACGGGGATGAGTCGGTACTGCTTACACCGGGAAAAAGCGTTGCTTTTATAAAAGGGAAAATGACACAACTGCCTGCCGATGAAAATGCGGAGCCGGGATGGATCACTTATGAGACCACATTTGCGGCCGAACAGCTTCAAAATGTTATCAATGAAATGGAGCGCCAGTACAGGGTAGAGATAGAACTGAAGGCATCACTGCCGAACGGCGGAAAAGCCTACACGGGTACAATGCCTATGAACGACATGAAAACCGCCCTCGAAATAATCGAAACCCTATATGGCCTGAAAGCCGAAAAAGCAGGCAATAGGATCATACTAAGGTAAGGAGGACTGAATGAGGTTAAACATCCGGCATTTTTTGCTGTGTAGCTGCCTTTTTTTTTTCGGCGCCAATGTATTTGGCCAGGTCGAAAAGAACAGTGTTGAGCTTAAGAAAATACTGGAAGCCATCGCTCTTCAGCATAATGTAAAATTCAATTATACCGAGGAAGACATTTTTGGGCACAGCATTTTCCCGCCCCCTGCAACCTTACCGTTGAAGGCAAAATTGATCTACATATCCAACCGGACCAACCTCCTTTACAAGGAAACCGGAAATTACATCATCATATACAAAGGCACAAAGACTGACACAAAGAGGATATGTGCCTTTGTTACCGACGAATTTGGACAGCCGATCGACAATGCCGTCATACAATACGGCTATGGCAAAAAGATCGTTACGGGGTCCGATGGCTATTTTGAACTTCCAAAACCGATCACCGAGAACATAACAGTAGGCCAGATAGGCTTTCAGCAGCAGACGCTCCAACCTAAGGACGTCTCGGATAATGACGACTGCCGGCAGATCATTCTGGGCCTTGAGATCAACGAACTGGAAGAGGTAATAGCAGAACGTTACCTTACATCGGGTATCTCGAAAAAAAAGGACGGCAGCTTCAACATTCGCCCTGACAAGTTCGGTATCCTTCCCGGACTGATAGAACCTGATGTATTGCAGGCCATGCAGCAGCTGCCCGGCATCAACAGTATCGATGAGACCGTGTCCAATATCAATGTAAGGGGCGGCACACATGACCAGAACCTTTTTACCTGGAATGGCATACGCCTTTTCCAGACAGGTCATTTCTTCGGGCTCATTTCGGCCCTTAGCCCCAACCTCGCCCACCAGATAAAGATCTCCAAAAACGGTACATCAGCTTTTTATGGCGAAAGCGTTTCAAGTGCCGTAGACATTTCCTCCCGCCCGACAGACATTGGCAACAATGCCACAAGCCTGGGTGCCAACATGATCGGCATCGACTTCTATACAAAGGTAAAATCTAACGACAATACCAATTTTGAAATTTCGGCAAGACGGTCCTTCACCGATGTGCTGGACTTCCCTACCTATTCAAAGTATTCCAAAAGGATCTTCCAAAACACGATCGTAACACAGCTTGATAACAGCATAGATGTAAATTACAAAAGTGACAAGGAATTCTTTTTCTACGACTTTACCGGGCAATACCACCATAAAATAGGCGAGAAAGATGATATATATGTCGATGTGCTGGGCATAACCAACCAACTGGATTTTGCTCAGGGTACCATCACTGCGACCAACGTTGTTACCGAGGTGAGCAATCTCAACCAGCTTACCCTGGGAGCCACTGCCGCATGGCGCAGGAAGTGGAGCGACAACCACAGCAGTGAACTTGGCATGTATGGTTCCTATTATGATGTTGACGGTAAAAATGCCTCAATAGAATTTAACCAGGTGACAGAGCAGGAGAATGTTATACTCGATGCCGGTTTCCGGATAAGCGATTCCTATAGGTTCAGCCCGGCATTTAACCTTAAGAGCGGCTATCAGTATAATGAAATAGGCATTAAGAACAGTGATAAGGTAAACGAGCCGCAGTACAGCCGCAGCGTGAAGGAAGTACTCAGGACACATGCGCTGATAGGTGAAATGGAATTTGATACGGAAGACAGGAAAGTATACGCCAGGGCAGGCTTCCGCGGGAACTACATCGAGCAGTTCGCCATGCTTTATGCCGAGCCACGGCTTCAGGTATGCTATACTCCAAATGTGCTTTGGCAGATCGAATTCCTTGCCGAACAAAAAAGCCAGACCGCATCGCAGGTGGTAGAATTACAGGGTGATTTCCTGGGTATCGAAAAGCGCCGATGGATACTGGCCGATGACAAAGATATCCCCGTACAGCGCAGCCGGCAGGCATCGGTCGGCGTAACTTTTAAAGATAAAGGATGGCTGGTGTCGTTGGAGAATTTTTACAAAAGGGTAAATGGCATCACTACTTTAGGGCAGGCGTTCCAGGACCAGTTGGAACTGGTACAGGCCAGCGGAAGCTATACCGTTGTGGGGACTGAGTTCCTGGTGCAAAAGCAATTCAACAATTTTTATGCGTGGCTAAGCTATACCTGGAACGAGAACAACTACAGGTTTGGGGATATTGACCCCGGCAGGTTCCCGAGCAGCTTCGAGATACAGCATACCGTAAACAGCGCTGCGATATACGAGTGGCACCGAGTCAAGATCGCCCTTGGTTCCAAATGGTATACCGGAAAGCCTGTGACCCCACCGCTAAGCAAAACGGTAGCGAATATTGCTGATAATACTCCGGGAATTATCTATAATTACCCCAATTCTGATAACATTGCCAACTTTTTCCAGGTAAATTTCTCAGCATCGTATGCTTTTAACATTACCGAAAAAACGAAATTCCAGTTCGGGGTTTCCGTAATGAACATTTTTAATCGTAAAAATATCATTAATCAATATTACCGACTCAATAATGAGCAGGATGCCATTGAGCAGGTGAATACGTTCTCTATCGAAAGGACGCCGAACGCCTTTATAAAACTTACCTTTTAGGCAAAGAAAAAGCCTGTCACCGAAGCGACAGGCCGTTTTCATTCAATATATATAACCTTACTTTTTTACGATCTTTTTGGTCGCCGACACATTGTTGTCAAACAGTACCTTTACGATGTATACACCGCTTTCAAGCTGCGAAAGACTGATCTCGCCCGATGAACCTTTGGAAACCGTCTGCCCAAGCGTATTGGTCACTGTTACCGATCGTATCCCTTTACCCAGCGTTTCGATCGTAGCAACATCGTCCACCGGATTAGGATGGATACTGAATGAGCCGGATGTATGATCATCGGAACCAAGCACCTGCGATACGCTTTGAAGGAATACCGACATAGGGAAATAACCCTGCCCACCCGAAAACTGTGCATCGGGAACCTCGATCTTAAAGCTGTGCGGGCCTGCCGCAAGATCGCCAAGGTTTATAGTGCGTATTGGTATTTTATTACCCGGGCACCAGTTGTTCCAACTCCATGCCGCATTGGTATTTGGCCTCCATGACCATGTTCCGTTCGAATTGCATATGGCATAGATACAGTTGAACTGCGTGTTATAGGGACGGTATGGAACGCACGATAGCCCGCCGGGCTTGTAAAGGAGCACCTGTTCATCGTCAACATAAACATAGTGGTCCCTCCGTATGTATTCCTCGCCATTAGTATTAGAACCGTGGTTGGACGTGATAAGGTGGAGCTTAACATTTGGCATGTCCGTAGGCAGGGTAAAGTTAATCGTCTTTACCGTTTCGCCCAACACATCCGTTCCTTCAAGCGTATAGTTCTTCAATTCATATTTATATGCCAGCGGAAGCATAAAGTGATTGCCGTTGATGATATTGCTATCATAGCCGGATGAAAGATCCAGGCTGCCCATGTATACATCGTTCCTGCCTGCACAGCCGGGTATCTCTACCGCTGCGCCTCCCTGGCCCGGACCGCCCTGATAGCCATACACCTCAAGTTCTATCCAGATATTATATTCTGATGTTATGTTGGCATCATGAAAAATATCGGTCAGGTAGTTCACGTCATACACATAAGGTACAGCATCAGTACTGGTAACGTTCTTATCCATGAACGGCGTAATGAAACGCCCGATCTCGATACGTTTAATATTGGCATCGTTATATCCATAACTATCCTGCCCCACAGGCACCAACGTAAGGTTAACGTTGCCAATACGGTCGTAGTTATCGCAAAGCGGGTTCAGGGTAACTGTCATGGTAAGCGTATTGCCAAAAGAAGCAAGTTGCTCTGCCGTAAGCATTTTTGCATACGACCAGTTCTTCAGGCGGATGGCGCCTGCAGGTACAGGTTCGTTAACTGTCCCTTCATACATACCGTAGTAAACTGCCTGGTCAAATACGTTCAGGTTGTACGGAAATTGCGCCAATGCACTTGTAGAGGCGAGCATGGTAACGCAAAAGCAAAATAATAGTAATGTTCTCTTCATAAGCCATGTTGTGTTTAGGGACGTAATTTAAGTAAATTTTTAACTTTTAACCCTTTAGAAACACATTATGGTGTGAATAACACGAAATTACTGCAAAATGTTACATTTAAAACTGGAAGTAAATGAATGGCTGCGGCCCTGCAGATGCCGCCGCATATACCAACCAGTATACGAGTCCCAACAAAATACCCTTTACCACCAGCGGCGAACTGTCAAACGCTTTTTTCATGGCTACCGTAATACCATCAGGGAGGAAATGCCATACATAGCCAACGAGCATCAGGATGAACACATTCTTATAGCCCATTATGATGATCTCCCATTGTGCCGGATCGAAAGTTACATTACCGATGTTGTTTATAAGGTCGAGCGCTATCGAAAAATCTTTCGCACGGAAGAATATCCAGCAGAAAGCCACAAAATGGAATGTTAGCAATACCGAAACGAATGTCCATACACTACTCAGGGCCGTGGTTTTACCGTCTTTATTGGACGGGAAATAGTCGGCAAACAGTTTGTGTACCGCAAGCGCGATGCCGTGCAATGCCCCCCAGATGATGAAGCGAAGGCTGGCACCGTGCCATAATCCGCCCAAAAGCATGGTGGTAAGCAGGTTGACATTGGTATACATTGTCCGCTCTTTGTCTTTTCGCGCAAAAAGGAAAGTAAGCGTGAATACTACAAGAGCACCGATCGCGATGATGAGCGGTACAATGCTTGTTGACGAAAAGGTGATGCCCCAAACGATAAGCCCAAAGAAGAACAGCGCCGGGAACAGGAAGCCGCCGAAAGAACCGTGCCTGTTACCTCCTACCGAGATATAAAGGAAATCCTTTAGCCAGGTGGAAAGCGATATGTGCCACCTTCTCCAGAACTCTGTAATGGACGATGATTTATATGGTGTACGGAAGTTGGTTGGCAGCTTAAAGCCAAGCAGCAATGCCACCCCTATCGCCATGTCGCTGTAGCCGGAAAAGTCGCAGTATATCTGTATCGTGTACCCGTAAGCCGCCATGAGGTTCTCAAAAGCCGTATAGCTGTTGGGCGAATCGAATACACGGTCGACAAAGTTGATGGATATGTAATCGGAAATGACCGTCTTTTTAATAAGACCGCCAATGATGAGGAACAGTGCGTAGTTCACATCCGATTTGGTAAGCTGCAGCTTTGAATAGATCTGCGGCAGGAAGTCCTTCGCACGAACGATGGGCCCTGCCACCAACTGCGGGAAGAACGACACAAAGAACAGGTAGTCGATGTAGTTCTTAGCTGGGGTGATCTCCTTGCGGTAGATCTCTATGATGTAGCTTATGGATTGGAAGGTATAGAACGAAATACCCACAGGGAGCAGTACTTTATGGAACGTATAATTCCAACCGAAAAGCGCATTAGTACTTTCCAGCACAAAGGTAGTATATTTAAAGTACCCAAGGAACGTAAGGTTTACGATAACGCTGAACCATAGGTAAACCCGACGTTGTACTGTTCGCTGCTCCCTGTAGAGGAAATAGCTCAGGGTATAATCTACAACCGAAGACATAAGCAACAGCAGGAAATACACACCGCTGGAGTTGTAGTAGAAAAAAAGCGAGAACAGTATCGTATATACCAGTCGTACCCTAAAGGTATTGCGCAACAGGATGTAAATGGCATAGAACATCAGGAACAATCCAAGGAACCTTCCCGTATTGAAAAGCAACGGCGCCTCAGGGTCATAGATAAACCAATTTCCTATATCCTGCCATGTCAATTGCGGCAAAAAATCATTCAGCTGCATCAGTCCCTGTTGGTTTTAAAATTATCGTATGCGTTCAGCAATGCCTCAGTAAATAGTGTGCCCTGCTTTTCATATCCCGGTTTTGAATAGTGTACCTTATCCCCTGCCATCATCCCTTGTGCCGCATTTCGGTTCACCCCGAACAGCCCGCCCATTTGCGAGAACAGGTCCCATGAGGCGTAATTTTTGGCGGTTTCCTGCATCATTATCTCTTTGGCATAGCTCGCCACAAAGGTATTTGGGTATTTTCTTTTGAATTGTGATGGCGGCGGCGTCATGATGATCACGCATGCCTCCGGATCTTGTGCCCTTACATTCGCAATGAACAGGTTCATTTGGGCAATGTAATCAGCCGCGGCCATTTTATCGAACGACTCATTCGTACCCAGCGAAACCACGATCAGGTCGGGCTTCAGTGTGGGCAGCTGCTCAAAGAATAGTGGGTATTTATTGTAATCCGATGCTTTGGCACCATTTACCCCAATACTGTGGTAGATCAGGCCCGGCCCATCTTTCTCCAATACTACACCGCTCAAGGCATATTCTTTCCTGCTATTGTTGGGCAGCAGGTATATTTTAGAAAGCGCTTCATCACTATGGTAATAATTGCTTAGCGTATCAGCAGTTATAGGTAAAGGAATGAACTCCGAACGCTTTACCTCTTTCTTCTGCATCTGGTTGGTAGGTATCTTCAGTGTCCTGCCCGCACGTATATTATCCGATCTCAGGCTGTTCGCTTTCTTTAGCTGCGAAACGGTAATGCCATACTTGTCAGCAATGCTTCCCAGCACCTCGCCGCTTTTTATCTTGTGGGTGATCTTTTTGGGGACTGTTGATTCCAGCACGATCGTTTTAGAACTGGTAGCCACATCGAAAGATGAGGAGTTACCGGGCGTGATGATTTTTATAGTATTGAAATCATAGCTATTATCCCTCACATTCACTTCCACAACAAAATCCTCCCTCGTTTCCAGGGCAATACCACTAAGGCCCACTTCCATTCCCGTTTCGGGGGCATAAATATTGCGGCGGCTGTTCCACGACGCATTCGAACTGAAGGATACATAATGTCCTCCGTTGGTCTTTGCCAAACGGTGTGGGAACGTAAACCCTGCACCCGCATTACCAAAGCGTGCCTGCAATGTTTTTCGGATAATACCCGTCATGAGGTCGGCCTGTATGTGTGAGTCGCCTATGTGTACGATGTTCACCTTGCCCCCCTTTTCCTTCTCCAGGCTATACAGCTTTTCAAAGAACAGGTTGAGCGACGAGGTGTTGGTAATGATGTTATTGCCAACCACGACCTCAAAGGTATCCACGGCAATGCTGTCCATCACCACGGCAAGGGAGTCAACCTGCGCGGCAGACTTACCTCCCCACAGGAGAAAGCAAAATAGCAGTATAAACGGCTTATTGCGCATGGGTGGTATCTTTTTTACGGATGATGGTATCTTTCTTCACGACAGGTTTCTTCGCCGGTTCCGGTTTTGGCTTGTCTACCGGTACAGGGCGCGCCTGAACAGGCTTATTTGTTTTTGGTGTATCTATCGTGGTTTTTGGAACAGGTTTGGGCGCGACAGGTGTTTTAAAACCCCTCAGCCTCTTGTATTGCTCATAGCCGCCGTTGATCTGGTTCCAGATCAGGTCGGATATTTTTTTGGACCCACGGAAGTTGAAGTGCGTGTAATCTTTGTTGGCCAGCGCTGGTGCTTCCTCTTCTACCCATTTTACCATTGAGCCATCGCCGCCCATCAGCGTGTACAGGTTGACGTAAGAAGACTGTGTTTTTACCGCATAGCGTTTTTGTGCGACCGATAAAGGTGCCACTGCCGAGTCGGTTTTCATTTCGAGTCCGTACTTGGTCGATTTATCTGCCGTAGAAATGATGAGTATCGCCACCCCCGGGAAGCATTCCCTTAAATGCTCCACCACTTTCGACATGCGTTTTTCATACCATGTATAATTCAATGATCCGTAGTTCAGCACGTTGGTACCGTAATGTAATACGATAAGGTCGTACTCCAGCTTGTCATTGAATGCCTTCATCACACTGGTATTGAAAGAGCCTATCGGAAGACCTGAGTTGCCACGGTTGGAGAAGTTATCCACGTGTACGCCCCTGCCATCGTCAAAGTTGAAGCCATAGAACGGGATGGAATCGGCTGCTACGAAATTAGCTTTAAAGCCTTTTACGTCACCGGATACATTCAATGTGTTCACAAGGTTGACCGGGCTCAGTTTTTTATGCAGGGTATCCTTGCCTACAATTATATCAAGACGTGCTTTTGTATTGCCCGACCTGCCGTAGAACAGCGTTGGGTTGTTCAGCATCGTAAGGTTCCTTGAATTATTTGCTTTGTAACGCACCCATACCGGGTTGATGGTATCGTGCTTAACGAAGAATACATGCCCGTTCACACCGAACGGACTGCGCGGGGACTTTACGTTAAGATAGGATTGTGTTTTCCAGTTGGTCGAGAATTGGTGCGTAAGCGTACTGCGTGACGGTGCAGATTCTGATGTGATGTTGACAAAGCCTACACCCTCACCGCCAAAGCGTTCCTGCAGGCTCTCACGGAAGTCTTTCACTATCATATCGCCATCGGTCATGGAGTCGCCAAAATAGGCGATGCGTACCTTGCCCTGCTGTTTGGTTTCCAGCTGCAGCAGCTTTTCGTAAAAGTTCACTAAATGCTGGTAGCCTTTATAATCTTCAAAGGTTTCTGATGGGAACTTTATGCCATTCACCGCCTCAAATACGATCTTTTTGTTGCTAAGGGTATCTTTTTCCATTGCGCCGCCATCAGCCTCAACAGCTTCAAGCATCAGGCTGTCTACCACCACGTTTTTGGTGGAAGCAGTTTCGGTAAATATCTTTTCGGGCAGGAAAGACCTGAATACCAGCATAGCCACAATGGAGATGGCCACAATGGCAAATGACTGGAAAAAATAAGGCTTATCCTTCGGGTTCGGGGTATTCTCTTTCACAAAAGCCAGTTTTTAAAATTACATGCGCTCCGGCACGCCGATCCCCAGCAGGCCGAATGCCGATCTAATGGTTTCGCCCACTTTTTTAGAAAGCTGTATACGGAAGATCCTTTCGTTCTCTACCTCACTGCCCAGCACCGGAACGCTTTGGTAGAACGAGTTGTACTCTTTCACAAGGTCATACGTATAGTTCGCAATGAGCGCCGGACTGTGCCCTTCGGCGGCAGCCTGGATGATCTCCGGGTATTGTGCCACCATTTTCAGCAGCTCTTTTTCTTTTTCGTGGAGGTTGATATCTTCTACGGCAAGCGTTACCGAGAAATCGAACTCAGCTTTGCGCACCAGCGACTGGATCCTGGCGTAGGTATATTGTATGAACGGCCCTGTGTTGCCTGCAAAGTCTACCGACTCTTCAGGATTGAACAGGATACGTTTTTTAGGGTCTACTTTAAGGATGTAATATTTCAACGCGCCAAGGCCAATGATGCGGTGGAGGCGGGTCTTTTCTTCATCAGAGTAGCCTTCAAGCTTGCCCAGTTCTTCTGATATGTTCTTAGCGGTCGACACCATTTCGTCCATCAGGTCGTCAGCATCTACCACGGTACCCTCACGGCTTTTCATTTTGCCGGAAGGAAGGTCGACCATGCCATACGACAAATGGTAGAGGTTCGCTGCCCAGTCGAAGCCCAGCTTTTTCAGGATAAGGAACAGCACCTTGAAGTGGTAGTCCTGCTCGTTGCCCACGGTATAGACCATTCCGCCCACATCGGGAAAATCCTTTACCCGTTGTATGGCAGTGCCAATGTCCTGGGTCATGTATACGGATGTACCGTCGCGGCGCAGCACCAGCTTTTCGTCAAGTCCGTCCGGGGTAAGGTCGATCCACACCGAGCCGTCCTCTTTTTTATAGAATACGCCTTTTTCAAGGCCATCGGCAACAACATCTTTCCCTAAAAGGTAGGTGTTGCTTTCATAGTAGTTCTTATCGAAATCGACACCAATGTTTTTAAACGATGCCTCAAAGCCTTCGTACACCCAGCCGTTCATTTTGTTCCAAAGGGCAACAACGGCGTCATCACCGGCTTCCCATTTCAGGAGCATGGCATGAGCTTCTTTGAGAATTGACGCATTTTTCTTTGCATCTTCTTCTGTTTGGCCTTCGTTTATGAGCGTTTCAATTTCTCTCTTGTATACTTTATCAAACTCCACATAATAATTCCCAACCAGCTTATCGCCTTTTACGCCTGCACTGTCCGGGGTCTCCCCGTGTCCGAATTTCTCATACGCCAGCATTGACTTGCAAATGTGGATGCCCCTGTCATTGATCACCTGGGTCTTGTATACCTTTTTGCCCGATGCCTCGATGATGTTCGCCACCGAATAGCCCAGCAGCACATTACGAACGTGGCCCAAATGCAGCGGCTTGTTGGTGTTTGGCGAAGCATATTCTACCATCACGGCCTTACCGCCTTCAACAGGCTTTTGCGTACCGAAGTTTTCATCGCCCTTGATGCTGTTGAAGAAGTTGATATAGAAAGTATCGGAAATTACAAGGTTGAGGAACCCGCCACCGGCTACGTTGAATTTTTCCACCTCATCAGTATTGTCAACAAGGTACTGACCAATGGCATTGCCAAGTGCGTTGGGGTTGCTTTTTACCAGCTTTAAAAGCGGAAAAATAACCATGGTGATATCGCCCTCGAATTCCCTTCGGGTCGCCTGCAGTTCTATCTTTTCAACAGAAATACCGAACAAAGCTTCTACCGCTTTTTGTATGTGTGGGACAAGGATTTGTGACAACGCCATTTTACAATTATTTTTAAGCGTGCAAAGATAATTATTTAAGCAACGTACTGAGGGGAAAAAACTTAAATAATAGGTAAAATTTAGAAGTCATAAAGTCGCAAAGTCATAATGTCATAAAGTTTGGAAATGTAATGCATAAAACCTGTTCGGATAATCAGGAGAACTTGTCAAAGCTGTTTCTCAAAGCTCATATAATCTAAAAAAACATATATACCATGTCCTTAACTCAAATTCCCCACACTTGTGACAAAGAACCAACAACTTTCGACTTTATGACTTTAAAACTTTATGATCCTGCAACTTTATGACCTTATGACCTTGCGACTTTCGACCTCAATAACTTTTTTCAAACTTTTTTGTAACAAAACCGTGCCTTTGCTGTCTTATGGGTATATGCATAGGTTCGCGACATTAAAAGATCATTAATTTATGCATTAAAAGGTACTTTGTATTGCATATTAGTTTTAAAGCTGTACATTTGCCCCATCATCAATCATCAATCAAAATACGAACATGAATTTCAAGTTCCTGCTTGTCCTCCTTTTTGGAGGCATCATGACCCTGCACGCACAAAACCCGGGAAGCGTTTCCGGAAAAGTGATCGACTCCAACACAAAGGAAACACTTCCCTATGTAAGCATCTCCGTTAAAGAAGGCGATGCCTTGATCTCAGGCGGCATTACCGACGACAATGGAAATTTCTCCGTAAAAAACCTGCCTCTTAAAAGCTATACTGTAGAGATCCTTTTCATGGGGTATAAAGCACAGCACATCACGGCGAACCTTTCTGCCGACACTAAAACGATAGACCTTGGCACCATAACCATGGCAGAAGAAGCCACCCAGCTTAATGAAGTTGAGATAGTAAAGGAAGTATCGACCATAGAGCAAAAGATCGACCGTAAAGTAATTACCGTAGGCCGCGACCTTACCACGGCAGGCGGTACCGCATCGGAGATAATGAACAACATCCCATCGGTGAACGTAGATCAGGACGGCAAGATCTCCTTGCGCGGCAACCAGAATGTAAGGGTGCTCGTAGACGGCAGGCCGACTAATATTGACCCTGCGCAATTGCTGAAACAGATACCATCTACCTCCATCAAAAAGATAGAACTGATCACCAACCCAAGCGCAAAGTACAATCCTGAGGGAATGAGCGGAATAATCAACATTATTCTCCACAAGAACGCGAACGATGGCTTTAACGGCAACTTCAACGCAGGCGTGACTTTTGGTGAAACACCCAAGTTCAATAACTCGCTCGATATGAACTACCGCACCGGGAAAGTGAACTTCTTCGGTAATATAGGCAGCAACTTTGGCAAGTATTTCAACAATGGCCACGTGCAGCGCCACGATATTTTTTCTAACCAACTGGTAGATGTGGTGAACGATAATGAGGGCGTATTAGGGAAAATAGGAATGGATTATTACATCAATGATAACAATACCCTTTCGTTCTATACCAACCAGAATTATTTTACAGGCGATGCCACCATTGGCACCGACATACTCTACGGACCCGGAACGGGACTGGAGAATATCTCGCAGCATTCGGCACTGGATAGCGAGAACAAGAATAATTCGTACAACATTGCCTTTAAACACAAATTCGCGAAAGAAGGCCACACGCTGGACTTCGAGGCCAACTATAACGACTCCCGCAGCACACAGGATGTGGATTATCGCACAACTACAGGTTCGGAAGCGCCGGTACTTTACGCTGACCGCCTGATCGACGACCGTACCAATGTTACCGCCAATCTTGACTATGTGAACCCGCTTACGGAAAGATCTACATTGGAACTGGGTGCCGAAGCAAGGGTAATACGTACTGATAATGTATACAATACCACCAACCCTAATGTGACCAACCCTAACCTGATGGATTCAGGGTACACGTATGATGTAGATATCTATTCGGCTTATGCCACCTTTGGGCAAAAGTTCGAGAAATTCAGCTACCAGCTGGGCGCGCGCTTCGAAAGCTACCAGGTGAACAATAATTTTAATAACGGGCAGGCAGTATTCAAGGACGATTACTTTACGGTATATCCTTCGGCCTACCTTACCTATACCCCAAGCGTGAGCAATATGTACCAACTGAGCTTTAGCCGCAGGGTAGACAGGCCAAGTATCGAGCAGACAAAACCTGTAAGGGAATTCTCCACACCGTTGCTTACATCACTGGGTAACCCGGAACTTTTACCACAGTTCACGCAGTCGGTAGAACTGAATTACACCCGTATGTTCGGGCAGGGTTCTTCCATCACGGGGGGTGTGTACTACAGGTTCATTAATGATGAGATCAACAGGATCTTCTACCCGGATGAGTCGACCACCAACACCCAGGACCAGATCATGAGCTTTGGCAACTTCGACAAGAACAGCGCCTACGGGTTCGAACTTTCGGCCAACTATAAGATATTCAAATGGTGGGACATCCAGCCCGCCATCGACTTCTCAAGCATTTCTCAAAGGGGAACGGTATCAGTACTTGAGCCGGGCTCTGATGATGATTATGAATTGGTAGATCGCCAGGTAGATGTAAATGCGTTCAATGCAAGGCTTAACAGTAACTTCAGGGTCAACCCGCGCCTTAGCTTCCTGTTGTTCGGATTTTACAGGGGCGCCGTGAATGGCGTACAGAACGAAAGCAAGGATATGTACAAGATCGACAGTGGCGCGCGCTATACGCTGCTTAATAATAAAATGTCGCTTAGCCTTCGCTTTAATGACATGTTCAACATGATGCGCTACGGCTTCAGTGCTGCCAACCCTTTCCCGCAAAGCGGCGAGTTCCGTTGGGAGAGCCGCACGGTATACTTCGGGCTTAACTATATGTTCGGCGCCGGAAAGAGCAGGGCCATGCAGCGCAAGCAACGTGACGACAATACCAAGCAAAGCAGTGGCGGCATGTTCTAAAAAAGAATAATTATTTTCATATATAATTAGGTTTAGTAGTTAGTTAAACCCCGGATAGTTGCGGATCCGGGGTTTTTTGCGTCCTCTCCCCAGCCCTCTCCAAAGGAGAGGGAGGCGGAATGTGCTTACTCTTCCTCAAAAGACCTCACCGAAGGAGAGGGGAGCGAGGGATGTGCTTAATCAGGTGTCATTGTTACTGGTTTTTTGGAGCGAAAGGCTGGGACTTTTTTTGCGGGCCATGTTCCTGCCCTCCGCTGTATCCCTCCTGCGTCGGGGATGCCGCTGCGGTCGGGGGGCTAAATGGGAAAGTTTGAGTGTGTTTGGAGTGTTGTGGGGTTCTTGACTTTGAGGTAATGAAAAGGTTCAGGCGACAGAATTACCACACATAATAATCACGATTATCTAATTCTATTTTGTTACCTGCACGATAGATAAACATCTTAATATCTCCTGAAAATTTTACAATCGAGTCACCAACATTTATTTTATCATAAATGTTACCGATAAAGGAAAGTTCCCTTCCATCTTTTAATATTACAGTAGGCGTTGCATGATTAGATTTATCAATATATTTTTTTATCACAATACCGTTGTAACTCTCTTTGGTTACTTCTTCCTTAACATAATTCCTAGTTTTTTCCTGAGTCGGCATTAGAAATACTAAAAAGAACAATCCGAGAAATACCATTGAAATGTTTCTGATTAATCTAAAATCCATAATTATGCTTATTGAGATAATGTAACACTCTAAATCCCGGATTTCAGTCTACCTCACCACCTTCAATACCCAATCCGTTATTTCTTTCATTGCCACAGGCGAGAATGTCTGCTCCAATTCACCATACTCAGTTGGAGAGCCGGTCTTGCTTTCCTGGAACAGGTGGTTGAGGCCGGGCAGCACTTTAGTGGTCACTTTTTTGTTGCCGCTCCTTTCGGCTGAACGCTTTATAGCATCGAGGTTGGCTGTAGATGCTACCTGCAGGTCCTTATCGCCATTAATGGCCAGTACAGGGCATTGTACCTTATCCAGCACCGGCGCCGGGTTGTATCGGATGAAGTTGCTGTACCATGCCGAGGCCATTTCGACCACCTGCATGTCTACATACTGTGCCGCCTGGTCTTTCGGGATGCCTTTGGATATGAATATCGGCTTGAGCTGCTGGTCGAAGATGGTTTGCAGCTTTGCCCGTAGCGGGTTGGGCTCCATTTCGGTTTTTATGGCATCATAGATCTGTCGGTTGATGGCGCCAAGCTTTGTGAGTTCTTCCTCCGGCATGCCGTTGGCCTTGCCCATCATATAATTTTGCAGCAGCATTAGCTCGTCGCCCGGTATGGCGCTTCCTGCCATCAGGACAATAAAGGCAACATCAGGGTTTTTAGACGCTACTATGGGTGCGATCAGTCCGCCCTCGCTGTGCCCGGCAATGCCTATCTTATTCTTTTTTATTTCTGGCCTCGTTCTCAGGTACCGGAAAGCCGATTCGGCATCGGACGCAAAATCTTCGGTTGTAGCGGTAGAGAATTTCCCCTCAGATGCCCCCACTCCCCTGTCGTCATAGCGCAGTACCGCAATGCCCGCACGTGTCAGGTGGTCGGCAAGTACTAAGAACGGCTTGTGCCCAAGCATTTCCTCATCGCGGTTTTGCGGCCCGCTGCCGGTCACCAGTATCACTGCTGGGTAAATTCCTGCCTTCTTGGGCAAGGTCAGCGTACCTGCGAGCAGACTGCCTTTTTCGTTTTTAAAGGTTACATCCTCGCTATGATAAGGGTAAGGCTTTACGGGTTCCTGCGGCCTTGCCTTCGCTTTTATCTTTACCTCTTCCCTGCCCAGGTCCAGCGGAAGGTCATTGCGGCTTTGCGTAAAAGTCCCTTTAAAGACATTATTTTCGAGTGTGCCCCTGTAGTGGATATCGGCATCCGGCAGTGCAAAGGCAAGTATCCCGTTCTCGTAAAGCACTGATGTTACGAGCAATGCTTTCGGGCTTTGCTCCGGCACGAGCATGGTAGCTGTATAGCCGCCGCCCTCCACATTTTCGATGGTAACGGTTATGCGCAGCTGACCGCCGGGAAAAGTGAGCAACCCGTGCCATGGGCCGGATATATCCTGGGCAAAAAGGGCTGTAGAAACTAAAAAGAGTAATAATGCAAAGGCTTTTTTCATCAAAAATAAATTTTGCTAAAGATAGCCAAGATCGATTATTCCCAACCGTTAAAAAATAAAAAACTCCCTCGGGGGAGCTACGGTTCAAAACTTATTCCGGATGTAATACCTGGAGTCCAGTTCGTCATCCTGTATGATATTGAATTGCGTTATCGGCTTTGGCTTTTTGGCCGCGACCTTTTTCTTCCAGCTTTCAAAATCATCCGCAGGTAATTGTTTTCGCATAATTTCGGTCACTTCCTTTTCAGCCAGGCCAAATATTTTTTTGATCTCATCGAAAGGTTTCCTTTCTTCCCGGGCAAGCGTTATGATCCTCAGTACCGCTTCCCTGTCCAGCTCCGGACGGCTGCTCTTTTTCATCAGTAGAAAAATTAAAATCAGGTAATTAAGTAATTGTTCACGATTCGTTAACCAATATTACTAAAAAAATTAATTCATCTTCAAAAACCAATGTTATTTTTTTCCTTTTTGAGAAGTTGGAATTTTTGTACTATCCAAACCACCATTATTTTGAAGGTCCTTCAGCAGTATTGCATTTATCCTTTTAAAGAACAAAAGCAAGATAAACTTTCAACTGCAATAAACAGTAAGCTAATTCTTATGATAGTTTTAAAATTTTGTATACAGCCATGCCCAATACAGCAGTAGCAACTGTAATGGTAACCTTATGAATAATACCCATTTGGGAACACCCATACCTGCTTTTTCATTGATATACATATAAACATTGGCCGGAAAGATCGCTATGAGCAACGCAATTATGCCCCATGCGGCAAAGGATGCATATTCCGGGATGCAAATGAGGATACCTAAAATGATCTCGGCTGCACCGCTAATGTAATTGAGGGTTTTAGGACTGGGGAAAGCAGGCGGTATCATGCGTGCATACACACGCGGCACCCTGAAATGATTGAGGCCGGCAAGGATATACAACGATGCCATTAAGTAAAGATGCCAGGGTAAAGCCATAAGTGCGTTTTACCCAAAGATAGCAAATTATTTTCGGGAAGGCAGCTTTACGTTCATCAGTACGATGGCCCCCAGGATCATGGCAATGCCTGTCCATTGCAAAAGGCTAACCTTTTCCTGGAGTACTATAAAGGCCATCATTACCGATACCGGAAGCTCCATTGAAGCAACAATGCTGCCCAGCCCTAACCCTGCATGCGGGAAGCCGGCATTGAGCAATATCGGTGGTATGATGGTGCCAAACAGCGCCAATATCAATCCCCACGTCAGGAAGATCTCAAAATTAAAGCTGCCGGTCCAGGTGTAGGCTGTAAACGCCAGCACCACTACCCCGCCGCCAAACAGCATGAAAAGGCTTCGCTGTGCCGACGATACATGGGTGGCTATGGTATTGCTCGTGAACATGGTGGCGGTAAACGATGCCGCAGCCAGCAAACCGAACGATACACCAGTAATATTAAGGGCGTTGATATTGCTTATAAGATTAGCCGCCAATACCGTTCCCGCCAACACGATCGCCACGGCGAACAGCTTTTTGGCCGATGGTACCTCTTTAGCAATGATCGATTCTAAAAATACGCTCATCCAGACCGTTTGCATGAGCAGTACGATACAGATAGAGACAGGTATGCCAAAGTATACTGCCAGGTAATAGAACACGCTGGTAAAGCCCATGGAGGTCCCCGCTATCATAAGCTTCGACCTTTCATTGGCAGATGCCCTGACCACCTCATCTTTTTTCTTTGCTTTTTGGAACATATTTATGAGGAGCATTCCGAGTATGCCCAAGAACATTTGCGAGGCGGTAACCTCAGCAGTTGTATACCCTTTGTCATAGGCGAGCTTTACAAATGTGGCCAGCATGCCATAGCTCGAGGCACCAAGGCCTACCAATATCACTCCCTTTAATACATTTCTTTGTTCCATCTCCCAAAATTTAAAAGCGGGCAAAGATATTACTTAGATTTAATTGGGGCGTTAAATTGCGGTATTCTTTTTCGGAAATACTAAACTGTGCGTTATGTAGTTATAATGTAATACCATACCTGACTATGACCCGCATTATCACCATTCTCCTTTTGGGGCTGATGAGCTGCATCGGCACACCTGATGCAGATACCACCAAAAGCCGTAAAGAACCGAAAGACTACACCTCAAAGCATTCCGAAGCACTGGCCTTTTGTAAAAAGGAAAAATTTTGCGAAGACTATTATTTTCTTGTAGACATGAGCATCCACTCCGGCAGGAATAGGTTTTTTGTATACAACTTCAACCAAAAGAAGATAACCGACTCCAATGTTACGACCCATGGCAGCTGCGACATCCATGAGGATAATGATACGAAATGGGAAAAGGCAAAATACAGTAATGCCGACGGGAGCCATTGCACCGCACTTGGTAAATATAAGATAGGCAAGCGCGACTACAGTTCCTGGGGCATAAAGGTAAAGTACTGGATGCACGGGCTTGAGAGGTCTAACAGCAATGCCGTAGCCCGCGTTGTGGTACTGCACTCCTGGACGGCCGTGCCCGACATGGAGGTATATCCCGACTATGCGCCACTAAGCTGGGGATGCCCCGCAGTATCGGACAATTTTATGAGAAAGCTTGACGAAAAGCTCAAAAAAAAATCGAAGCCTGTGCTGCTCTGGATCATCGAATAAACTAAAACAAACCTTTCAGCGGCTGGTTATTTATGCCTATCAGCGCAGGGTTAAAGCTGAACTTATCCTTAAGCAGGCTTGCGTACACGCTCCTGAAGTCGATGGTATGTTTCACGTCACCATTGTCAAGGTCGGCCAGGTTGGGATTGCCTCCCAGCAGCTTTCCTTTAGTGCCCCCACCAATAATAAACATGGGTGCGGCTTTGCCATGATCGGTACCTGTACCATTATCAGCAACGCGCCTGCCAAATTCCGAGAACACCACTACGGTTACCTCATCCAGCTTTTTGGCAGCTTTTATGTCCTTATAAAAGGAATATACTGCATCGTTAAGAATAGAAAGTTTAGACGAGTGGGCAAGCAACTGGTTCTGGTGGGTATCGAACCCCGTAAGGGACGTGTAATATATTTTTGAATTCAGCCCTCCCTTTATCAGTTTGGCTATCCATTCCATATTTTTACCCAGTTCCGACTTTGGATAAGTTGTTTCAGATGCCGTTGCATTATTCAATGCCCGCTGCACTTCGGACGAACCTTCGGATATCGACCCGGCGATCTTCCTTACAAAATCGAGCTGCGGATTATCGGACAGCTTTAAAGTGCTATCCTGCTCTTTAGTATTCAGGTTGTTGCGGTAGGTCAGGGTCATGCTATTGGGCTCAATGCCCCTTAAGGCAAGGTTATCGATCTTATCTGCGTTTATTGCCGCGGTTGGATGATGGTCTTTATAATGATGATCAAGAAAACGCCCGAGCCATCCTTCGGTAAGATATTCGTTCGATGCTGAGGCCGTTTGCCATATCTCCTGCCCCCTGAAATGCGAAAGCACAGGCTCGGGGTACCCTACATTTTGGGCTACCGACATATTACCCTGCTGAAGTATTTCTGCAAAGCCTTTCATGGCGGGGTGAAAAGCCATACCTTCTCCTGCCGCCGCCACATCATTCGACGAAAGGGCTATATTGGGGCGCAAACGCCGGTACATTTCGTCTTTATAGGGTATGAACGTGTTCAACCCATCATTACCGCCACTAAGCTGAATGAATACCAGGGAGCTATCGCCCTTGGCAAGGTTATCCTGCATCCCGAAAGAATACAGAAAATCGGGAACTACCAAAAGCCCGCCCGTAAAGGTACCTGTAAGCTTAAAAAAGTTTCTCCTGTTCATAACTCCTGTTTTTATATGAGTTGGAATTCGGGTGTCCTGATCATAAAGTTCAGCAGGCGCATTACACCATTCTCTGCCCCTTTTGCCTTTGGGTCAAAATCGTGCCTGAGCATATTTTCAAGATCTGCCTGCAAGCTGCTGTCAACATTGAACAGCAACCTGTTAGAGAGGTCGGCAATAATGGACTTGTTGTTGCCGTTCCTGTCCCAGGCGGGGTTTACCGTAAGCTTTTCAAGTGCATCGCTCCCCTCCTGTGCAAATATCTTTACACGCCTGCTGTTCACCACCTTGGTACACAGCAGATCGGCCAGGTTTTGCCGCTGCGAGTATATTTGGGGGGAAAGCCAGTAATTACCGCCATTCCAGCCCTTGACATTGGCTTGGTTAAAAAGGTCCATACCCTGTATCTTTGCGAACTGGGCCACCATCCTGCTGCTGATAGGCCTGGCATCGAATTCATGGAGAAGCTGCAGGATGAAGGATAATGGATCTTTGATCTTTGAACCCGCAGTGACCTTGCCAAATTCTTCCGTGAACATCTTCATCAGGAAGGGCTGTATCTCAAAATCTTTTTCCCGCAAAAGATCGCCGTAGTATGTGACCAGCTTTTCAGGCGGATCATCATAAATGAACCATTTCAACAGCTTACGGGTAATATGGTAAGGGGTATTCTTCTGTTTAAAAATGATATCAACCATGTCATCGGCCTTAAATTTCCCTTTTTTCCCAAAATAAACAATGGGTTCGTCATTTTCTTTGGAACGCCTGTACACTGCCCCGTCATCGCCTACAGTAAGCCCTGCAAGGCCCATGGCGCCATTTTTTATATCCTGCTCGGTATAGTTGCCAATGCCCAATGTAAAAAGCTCCAGAAGCTCCCTGCTCAGGTTTTCATTGAATTTCCCTTTTACATTACTGTTATTATCAAGGTAACGGACAAGCATATTGGTGCGAAGCATGATTTTTGTCAGTTCCCTGAAGTTGCCAAATGCATTTTCGCGCAATGCCATGTTATGGTCCAGCAACCAATAATTAACGCTCACTTTATTGAAAGCAGCCACATAATGGTTGTGCCAGAACAGCGTCATTTTTTCACGCAGCGGTAACTCCTGGCCCCGCATTCTGTCTATCCACCATGCCTTTAGCGCAAGGTTGCCCTCATCGCGTATTACCCTTGCCTCCCTCCTGCCTTCATCTCCGGTAAACTTTCGGTTCATTTCGCTCACTTCCGCAGGTGTTTTGGGCCAGCCTTTTGTAAAGTCGGGCATGGAAACGCGAGGCTTCGCGAACGAATCCTTCAAGTAACGCTCCAGGCCGTTCTTTTTTATCCTTTCGGCCTGTTTGCTGCTAAACCCCAACCGTAGCGACCAAAGTACGTACGCATCCATAAGTGGCGGTATTAATTATTATGTTTTGGATTAGACTATTAAAATGGCAATAGGTTTAGGGACTGCATTATTTATTTATTCCTGCTTCGTCCTCCAGATCGCTCAGGTGTACCCGCAGTGCCTTTACCGAAATGCTTATTTCCCAAAATGAAACACCCAGTGAAGTGAGCAGCAACAGCAGGCTGAGGCCGAATACATAAGCACCCCAATCCTGTATGCCTGCAAAAAGCAGTGCCATGGCGAACACTGAAAAAAAAAGGCTGAGCACGCCATACATCTGCATATGCCTTATAAGGGTCAGCCTCAGGCTCAGGTTCTTTATCTCGACAAGAATGCTCTTGTTCTGGTTTTGCTGGTAGCTTGCCTTGAGCCCCCTTACAATGGTTGCTATGGTAAGGAAGCGGTTGGTATAGGCCAAAAGTATGAGCGATGTAGCCGAGAACAACAAAGCAGGGGTTTCTATAGGCAGGTCCATTTTATGTGTTTTTTCAGTAAATATAGACATAAACACGATCTCATGCTTTACCATTTTGACATCTAAAAAACACCTTTAATAAAAAAAGCCGGTTAAAACCGGCTCTTTCGATCGTTCAAATCATTACTGCTTTGTAAGCACCATGTTAACGCTTCCTACAGCATACACCTGATCATTACCGTCTATGCTTGGATAGTTCCAGTTAGAAACTGTCCTGGTAAGAGTGCGCTGGTTACCCGATGCGTAATTGAAATCTGCCGTTACGTTCTGGCCGCCGCTCAAATGCGTGGTCGTAACGGTATTGCCTGTACGCGTCCAAGTGCCTGTTGTGGTTTCCGACCCGCATGAGACCGTACCGTCAATGTTCACATAATTATAGGTCATGTCATACGTCCCGTCCCTGTGCAGGATAAGATCTGAATTGTTGTAGCACGACGTTTCATTCATCAGGTTCACATTGGCAGTTCCATCGTCATTAAAGTCTACAGCCACCGGTGCGTTCCAGGCCGTAAGCCTGTAAGTGCCGGCAATACCTGCATTTGCATTTTCAGAATCGTCGTCCGAGCACGACACCAGCGCACAGCATCCCGCGGCCGCCAGCATAAGCATTTTCAAGTTCCTCATAGCATTGTGTATTTAAGTTAGTCACCCAAAAGTAGCCTATGCCCAACCGAAAAAGGAAAATGCTTAACATCTCTTTAACCGTTAAAATACAATATCGTAAGGGATTTCGGAGCAATGAAACCTTAATTTTATAAAGTATGCCGGTCTGTTCTACAGAATGCCTTATCGACCGATGTCAGTCTTCAATTGCGGATACTTTTAGATCTTGTCACAGTAGGATCTGTCCCTATATTATCCAAATTAACTGATTATTTTTAGGCATGCGGATCACCGAAATTAATTCTATCTTTAAAGATAGCAATTAAAACAAAAAACCTGTAGCTCTCACTACAGGTCTTTCATCTATAATCTTTATAGTCTATTATCTTAAAGTCTACTATCTATTTTATCAGTTCAAAACTCCTTTTTACAAACGCAGTAAGTTCCTCCCCTTTCAGTAAATTCTGGCTCAGCCTGGCAAGGTCGAGCGCCTGCTTCACCAACGCCTCCTGGTGCGATTTATCATCGCTGTTCAGGATGGAAGATGACAGTTCGTGGTTGGTGTTCACCACAAGGTTATACATATCCGGGAAGTTGCCCATCCCGAACATACCGCCTCCACCGCTGGCGCTCATTTCCTTCATGCGGCGCATGAACTCCGGCTGTGTGATCATGAAAGGCGCGGCACTGCTGTCCATCGGTTCAAGCTGTACTGAGTATCCCGATTTTGGCACGAATTCTTCGATAGTCGTTTTCAGGGTTTCTTTCTCCTCATCGCTCAGTTTCGAGATCTGCTCTTCGTCCTTATTAATAAGCTTATCGATATGGTCGGCATCAACGCGGGCAAATGTCAGGTTCTCGTTGTCAGCCTCAAGCTTTTGGATAAGGTGCGATATGATCGGCGAGTCCAGTAGCATCACTTCATAGCCTTTGGCCTGTGCTGCTTCAATATAGCTGTGCTGCGCGTCTTTGTTGGATGCATACAGCACCACAAGCTTGCCATCTTTGTCAGTTTGCGTGGCCGCCAGTTTTTCCTTCAGTTCCTCAAGGGTATAGAACTTATTGTCAACAGTTGGGTAAAGTACGAACACGCCCGCCTTCTCATAGAATTTCGGTTCGCTCAGCATGCCGTATTCCAATACGATCTTTATGTCATTCCATTTCTGCTCAAAGTCCTCACGGTTCTCGGTAAACAGCGACTTCAGCTTATCGGCTACCTTTCGGGTAATGTAGTTGGATATTTTTTTGACCGCGCCGTCAGCCTGAAGGTAGGAACGGGATACGTTAAGCGGGATGTCCGGGCTGTCGATCACGCCGCGAAGCATGGTAAGGAATTCCGGAACGATGCCCTCTACGTTATCGGTAACGAATACCTGGTTTTGGTACAGCTGTATCTTGTCCTTTTGCACCTGTAGGTCAGATGACAGTTTAGGGAAGTAAAGGATACCTGTCAGGTTGAAAGGGTAATCCACGTTCAGGTGGATGTTGAACAGCGGCTCCTCGAACTGCATTGGGTACAGCTCATGGTAAAACGCTTTGTAATCCTCTTCATTCAGGTCGGCAGGCTGTTTGGTCCACGCCGGATTAGGATTGTTGATGATGTTGTCTATTTCGATCTCTTCCGGATGGAAATGCTCTGTAGCATCGTCAGGGGTTGGCAATGTTTCTTTGCGGGTACCAAATTTGATAGGCACCGGCATGAACTTGTTGTATTTTTTCAGCAATTCACGAATGCGGCCTTCTTCAAGGAACTCGGTCGAATCATCAGCAATGTTCAGGATGATCTCGGTACCGCGGTCGGTCTTATCGGATGGCTCAAGTGTGAATTCCGGACTACCGTCGCAGGTCCAGTGTACCGCAGGCTCGTCCTTATACGATTTGGTGATGATCTCCACTTTCTCCGCTACCATGAACGCCGAATAGAAACCAAGACCGAAATGGCCTATGATACCGGAATCCTTGGCAGAATCCTTATATTTTTCAAGGAATTCCTCGGCGCCCGAAAATGCCACCTGGTTAATGTATTTTTCAACTTCCTCCGCTGTCATGCCAAGGCCCTGATCGATGATGTGGATCTTTTTACCTTCTTTGTCAGCCTTAACCTCAATGATCGGGTTGCCATATTCTACAGTAGCTTCGCCAATGCCTGTCAGGTGCTTTAACTTAAGTGTGGCATCAGTAGCATTGGAAACGAGCTCACGAAGGAATATCTCGTGGTCGCTGTATAGGAATTTTTTGATCAGTGGAAATATGTTCTCTACCGAAACATTAATTTTTCCTGTTGTCATAAATTAATCGTTTTAAAGTTTGTCATCGATATTCTGTCAAATAAGATACCATTAACGCATTGGTGACAAATTGACATTCCAACCAACTGTTAAAGAAAATAATTTTAAGAAAACATTAATATGCCGCAATTTATGTCATTATGCCAACGCTAATTCCTTAAAAATTCAGACTTTCCTTTCACGCTAACTCGCTATTTACGATAAAAATAAAGCAATTCCTGTTAAAATATCGGTTCAATAGTTGTAAAGTATGCATCAAACATAGTAACTTTATTCACCGAAACATGAAAATCTGAACTTTAAACCTGATCATTGATTATGAAAAAATTCCTTTTCTTAAGCCTGTTCGTGATGGCATTGGCATCATGCGGCTCTTTAGACACAAAATCCCAAACCGGACTTAAAGGTAACTGGACCATTACAAGTGTGACTTATCCGGGATCGGAGTACATCAAAGTAACTTCCTTTGACATTGCCGACTCAAAATGCCTTGAAGGCAGTTCGTGGAATTTCGTTCCGAACAACAACAAGGGTTCTATGAGCATAAGCAAAGCCAACTGCCCTTCTTTCAGCAGCCCTATCGTATGGACGGTGACGAAGGAAGGTGCATTTACGCTTAAGATCACCAATGGCGAGAAAGCCAAACGCGTAAGTGAAGGCTACTTCCTGCAAATGAGGAACCAGACCGAGAGCTCATTCCAGCTTATCGACAACGTGGATGTTGGCGGCAAGAATGTAGAGGTGACCTACCAATTCTCTAAAATGTAAATAATTCAATAAAACAAAGTAAATAAACTATTATGAAAACAACTAAGATCTATGCCATTGCTGCGGCGTTTATGTTCAGCATCGGTTTTACCTCATGTGATGCGGTAAAAAACACAAACAATACACAGCGTGGCGTAGCCATAGGCGCGGCATCGGGTGCGGTTATCGGCGGTGTGCTTGGCAATAACGTAGGCAAAGGCGGTAACACGGCCCTGGGCGCCATCATTGGTGGTGTAGTAGGTGGTGCGGCCGGTGGGCTTATCGGGAACAGGATGGACAAGCAGGCCCAGAAAATAGACCAGGCGCTTCCGGGTGCTGAGGTTGAAAGGGTGGGCGAAGGCATCAAGATCACTTTGGGTGAGAACTCGGTGAACTTCGATCTCAATAAATCTACACTTACATCTACAGCTAAAGCTAACCTTGACAAGCTTGTACCGGTATTCAACGAATATCCTGATACGAACATCCAGATATTCGGATACACCGACAGCAGCGGCGCAGACGACTATAACCTAAAGCTGTCTGAGCAAAGGGCTGCATCGGTTAAGGCATATCTTGCCGGAAAAGGGATAAGCTCAGTCAGGATCGTTACATTAGGACGTGGAGAAGCCGACCCGATCGCAGATAACTCAACTGCCGAAGGTATGCGTCAGAACAGGCGCGTGGAGTTTGCCATTACCGCGAACGAGAAAATGATTGAGGATGCCCAAAAACAGGCAGAAAAAAAATAAGCATATCGCACAGCGATACCAAAGGGTTGCCGAAAGGCAGCCCTTTTTTTTGCTTATTACTATCACTAAGCAAGGTGTTGCACAAAAATCATTATTTTTGGGTAAACAACTAAAACATGGACATTAAAAAAGTTTTTGAGAACAATAAGGCATGGGTAGCGCAACAGCTTGACAGCAACACTAACTACTTTGAAAACCTGTCAAAAGGCCAGTCGCCCGCCCTATTGTACATAGGTTGCTCTGATAGCCGCGTGACCGCTGAAGAGCTTATGGGCCTGCAGCCCGGCGAGGCGTTCGTGCACCGCAACATTGCCAATCTTGTGCCTAATACCGACCTTAACGTGATGTCAGTGATTAACTATGCTGTCGGCGTTCTAAAAGTAGACCATGTGGTGGTTTGCGGCCACTACGGCTGCGGGGGCATACTCGCTGCTATGCAAAACCAGGACCTTGGCATACTCAACCCGTGGCTGCGCAACATCCGTGATGTATACCGCCTGCACCGCAAAGAGATAAACGCCATTGAGGACGAAAAACGCAAATACGAGCGCCTGGTAGAGCTCAATGTACAGGAGCAATGCATCAACGTGATCAAGACGGCCGAAGTTCAAAAAGCCATTTCTGAGAGGGGGCTTACCGTGCATGGGTGGATCTTCGACATACATAGCGGTTCACTTATCGACCTGTCTATCGATTTCAGGGAGATCATGAAGAACATTGCCGATATTTACAGGATCGGGGCGGAGGAATAATGTGCCTTAACCTTAGGGTAAGATCGCTTTCATCTGTTTAGTAAACTAAACAGGCTGACGAATGATAAAATACTACTTTTGGGCATTATTACTTTGCTTTGTTTCACTAAATGCCCAGGCCCAACAGGAAATATGGGGTACGGTGGCGAACGGCGGACAATATGGCTATGGCTACATTTTCCGTTCCGGTGCCGATGGCAGCGACCTTAGCATAATGCACCATTTTAACGGCCTTGACGGCTATAGCCCGGGGGCTCTTTTAGCTTTGTCTAATAATAAACTGTATGGTGTAACAACATCGGGCGGTACGATAGGCACATCGGTAGACTTCACCTATTCCAGCGGGGTCATGTATGAATATGACATGACTACCAATGAATTTACCATCTTGAGGGAATTCACCGCTACCAATACCGATCTGCAAGGTGTAATGCCGATGGGCGACGGACGAAGAGGACTTACAGAAGCTGCTCCGGGCATCATTTACAGCAACATCCGTATGGGAAACAGCGACCGCATTTTTTCGTACAACATACAAACAAATACATTTGCATCGGTAGGGGTACTACCCGAGTTCATAGGCGGTTCCGGAAGTAATACATGGGGCATGCGCCTTGCCGGATCGCTCTATAAAGCTGAAGACGGATCTTTATACGGATCCACCCACGAACGCTCGCAATGCCCTGTTGCCATACCCATGACAGGCAGTATTGTAAAAGTAAACCCTTTAACGGGTAGTATTACCACCCCGTATATAGCGCCCTGTGCTTCCCTCGGGCAAGGCGACCGTTACAACAGTGATTTTGTTGTACACGATAATGTGCTATACAGCACTACCCGACAGGGGGGTACATTCAATAACGGTGCCATATACAGCTATGACCCCGCTTCGAACACCTATACAAAAAAGCATGACTTCGAAGGCGGGCTTATGGGGAAACAGTCACCCTACATGGTAAAGGGTTCAAATGGCAAATTTTATGGCTATGCGGCCGGAGGACTTCCCCAGAACAACCTTTCCGGTGGCGGCGGGATACTTTATGAATTTGACCCTGCCACCAACATCTTCATAAAAAAATACGATTTCCTGATAGAAAGCAGTTGGTTCATGGAGGTTGGCATCTATCCGTCTTCACTGATTGCCGGAACTAACGGAAAGCTGTACGGCACAACCAGGAACGGTATTTTTGAATATGACATTGAGACCGGCATTATTCTCCCTAAAGGAAGGTTCTCTATCGAGTTCGGAGCGGCTAATGACTACCCGTCCCTTACTGCAGTATGCCGCAGGCCATCGTATGTAAATATCCCATTGTTGACAGTTCCTTTGTGCGAAGGCAGCTCCTTCAGCTACGACCTTCAAAGTAATAATGCAGGATCGGTCACCTGGTATCACGATGATGTTGCCGACCCCTCAAAAACAGGCACTGTACTTTTATTCGACGAGCTGTCCCAGGGCGATGCCGGCACATGGAGGGCTAAACTCACCAATGAATGCGGGAGTACTCAGACGCAGCCCATGACACTGATCATCATGGTACAGCCTGAAGTAGCTATTTTGGAAGGGACACTGGTAACTGCTGCCACAGGAGAGAGTTACCAATGGATAGACTGTGCTGACAACAGTGTGATACAAGGTGCGACAAATGCATCATTTATGCCACAGGCGAACGGGAATTTTGCCGTGCAAGTTACCAATGGCGAATGCACAGCCACATCGGAGTGTATCGCATTTAGCACGATGGATAACAATATCCCTGTAGGGAGCATCACCATTAGCCTGTACCCCAACCCTGTAGGTGATAAACTTTTAATCTACCCGGAATCCGGGATACTATCGGGGCAGGTCATTAACCTGCAAGGCCAAAAGGTCATTGAAATTACAACTGCCGATACTGATGTTTCAGGGCTCGCTGCCGGTATCTACATTGCATCCATTTCGACCGAAAAAGGTGTTTGGCGGATAAAATTCGTAAAGCGATAATTTGCCCGCAACGGCTTTATTTTTCGGGAAAACGAATATATTTGCGATCCTTACTTATAATAAGATCGGGATGTAGCGCAGCCTGGTAGCGTACTGGCATGGGGTGCCAGGGGTCGCTGGTTCGAATCCAGTCATCCCGACAACAGATCCTTCCTGTTATACGAGGGATCTGTTCTTTTAATCAAATTCTGGCATGGAAAAAATAACCCTTTACTACCAAAAGAGTCCCGGCTTAACGGTGTCCATTAAACTATATTTCACCGATGAAGACAAATTGATGCTGGACGGTTATGACTTCGGCTCCGTTGTAGAAGACCTGAAAGGAAAAGATGATTATGAATATTGTATTACTGTGGGACCGGACGAGATCAAAAAACTCTATGATGTTTTTGACTTACAGCATAATGACCGGCCGGGACTGTTGAAAGCCATAAGATCTGGATTTTCAACAAATGATGCCTTTTCGCGCTTCGCGACATTCATGGATTCAAAAAGCATTGAGCATTCCAAGTTTTTTTGGTAATAACATAGAAAATGAAAAATTTGCAATTCACACTTACCGGCAGCCTTCCCTTAAAAGGCTTGTTCTTTACACTGCTTTTATGTTGTTCAGGACTTCCATGCTTAGCCCAAAACTTCAATATCACGGTTTCCAAAGCTACAGGCGACCTCAACAAAGACGGCATTGAGGACCTGGTTACCGTAAGGCAGGATAGCGTTCACGACAAGGGGCCTTACAGGATACAAGTGCTTTTTGGCCTTGAAGGTGGTGGTTATAAGCCAGTGGTTTCGTCAGATCAGCTGATCGAGCCGCAATATCCTGACGGAAGGGATGGTTACAGGACCGGAAATGGCTTTGATGGCGTAGAAATTAAAAAAGGGATCCTTATTGTAAGTAATTCACTGCTTCGCGGCCACTATGAATACAAATTCCGCTACCAGAACGGCAACTTCGAGCTTATAGGCTATACCTATGCAAGCAGTGATGGCATCGGGAAAATATACAGCGAAGATTTTAACCTGTCAACGGGAGAACGTTTTTATAAGGAGGAATTATATGAGACCGGGGAAATATCCAGGAATGAAAAAACAAAAGACCTGATAAGGCCGTTGCCAAAGCTGCAGGACATCATCCCTTTCGAAAATGGATGGCAATAGACTTATTGCGCAGGCTTTCCTTTGAAAAGTCCTACGACCTTTTTAGCTGCCATCACCACTATAACTGCAACAATACCTGCCGCAAGGCCTATTACGAATTCCTTCAGCATTACAGGGATGTTCGGCAGCAGCTCGTGGAAGAAATAGATATTGTGAGCGAACAGTCCACCAGACACCAAAAGCAATGCGATAGTCCCTACAACAGCTAATATCTTGATCACTATAGGCAGCAGCTTTACCAACAGGTTGCCCAATCCGCCAAGGAAGCCTTTGTTATTGCTGCGCTTTATCAGGTTGAAACCTGCATCGTCCATGCGCACAATGAGCGCCACTAGCCCGTAAACGCCAACGGTTGCCAGCAATGCCACTATTGATACTGTAATGATCTGTGTTGTAAGGTCTTTTTCCAATACCGTTGACAGCGCGATGATCACGATCTCTACCGAAAGGATAAAATCGGTAATAACGGCCGAGCGTACTTTGGCTTTTTCCTCATCAGCCGATGCCTGCTGTACTTCCTGTGACTCAGCAACTACTTCGGCCACTTCACCTTCTTTATGGTGCTTTCGGTGAAAAAGGTATTCCACTATCTTCTCCACGCCTTCGTAGGCGAGGTAAAAACCACCGGCTATCAGGACATAAGTAATGGCGACCGGCAGGTAATAATTGAGCAGGAAAACCACCGGAAGGATCATGAGCTTGTTCAGGAACGAGCCTTTGGTTATTTTCCAAAGTACGGGAAGTTCCCTAGAGGCTAAAAAACCTGTTGCTTTTTCTGCATTCACCGCAAGGTCATCGCCAAGGATGCCCGCCGTTTTGCGTGTCGCTATCTTACTAGTTACAGCCACGTCGTCCATCAACGCGGCAATGTCGTCCAAGATCGCAAAAAAACCTGATGCCATAATTGTAAATTGAGGCGTAAAAATAGTGAGAAAGCCTGTAACCTGACAAGTTTTTCAGGCAGTTTAATACTATTTTATGTTACAGTGCGTATCCGCGTGCTTAGTCCCACTTTTCTTCAGCGATATCAGCCTTTAGACGTGCATTGATATCGAATTTTGGCCTGCTGAACACAAATATGGTGGTACGGTATTCTCTGGCAAGCGGATCGGCCACCGAATCAGACACGAACCCTTTTTCGAAAAACGGGGCGGTCTCCTCCAGTTCGCCTTTCTTGTTTTGCAGCTCTTTCACGCGGATCAGGTTATATACGGACTTATCCAGTTCAAACCAATTGATATAATCGGCATTGAATGATACCGCTCTTATGTCTTTATTCGCGCTGTAATAATTTATGGCTCCGGCCTGTCCGTAATTATCACACACCACCAGTGTATGCCCCTGAGGCAATTGGCTTATGGCAGCATCAACTTTTGCGGCAAGCTCTTTCCAGCCCAGCATATCGGCCATGTCCTGAGGGAGCTGGTGGTCTTTGCCATCTTCCCAGCGCAGCATGCCTATGTCGCGGTAAGCAGTATCGTTGTTCATTACCTGCTGCGGACTTTCTATCGAAAAGCCGATCTTAAACACCATTACACAAAATAGTACAGGGATAAGCACAAAAACCGGCTTCAGGGATCTTTTGAGACCTACATTAAGCACGTTACCCAAAAAAACCGAACCGAAAGCGATGTATACGGGATACAGCCCTATGGCATAATAACCTTTTGCCCTGAACAACATGAACATGCCCAATGTTGCTACGAATGACCAGAAGAACAGACTATATTGCGCGAATGGTTTGTAGAACAGCAACGCGTACAACGATGACATAATTACAGGAAGTGCACTGATAAAGAATATAACCTGTTCTTTGAGGAACAGCCAGCGGCTTACATGCACAAGTTGTGTATCGGCCAGTTCCTTCATGTGATGTATTACCGGGAAGTTGTTGGCATACTGCCAAATGAGGTTAGGCAAAATAAGGATAAAGACCAGTATGGCAGCTAAATATAATTCCTTTTTGGCCAGCATCTTACGCTGACCCGTAATGAGCAATGCCGGGAGCAGCCCCAATGCCAAAAAGGCGACGTTGTACTTGTTCAGGAAGCCCAATGCAAACACCACCCCACCCCAGAATAACCATTTTGGGCGTTGGCTATTGATATATTTGATAAGGAAATAATAGACGGCCGTCCAGCAGAGTATGTCGGCCGAATTGGGCTGGTACAGGAAATTGATGCGCACCAATACCGAAAGCAGCACACAGGCAGCACCAAGCACTAAAGCATAGAGACTACCCCTGAGCTCTTCGATAGTTCTCCAAACTACAAGCAAAGTGAGCGCCCCGAACAGTGCCGGAAAGAACTTTACAGCGATCACAGAACCGCCCATAAACTTTATTAGCCAGGATAGCCAGGAAGTGAACGGCGGTAACGAAAGGTAGCCCCACGCAAGGTGATCTCCCTGATCCAGGTGCAGGTATTCGTCGCGGTGCAGGTCGTAATCCGGGTTGATGAGGGTAAACTGCAATATGAACTTAGCGGCAATAAATGCCAGCAATATCCAGGTAGTCTTTTTGACCGTCCTATTTTGCAATGCTTCCATATAACTATATTAAGACGGGTAAGCCGTCCGGTTACATTGCAAATAAAAGAAAATACTTTCAATGTAATATGCTGCGAACCAAAGATCCGCACATTTATTCCTTTATGAACTTTGCCGTATAAACGCCCGTATCTGTAGCGATGTTGATATGATAGATACCGTTGGTCAATGCTGACACATCTATAGAAGAAGCCTTGCTGCCATAATATACCCCTTGTCCCAGCATATTGGTTATCCTTACACTTTGTACATCGGGAGCTCCTGCTTTCGAAAATGCTATATTGAGAATGCCTTTTACAGGGTTAGGATAGAGTATCATATTGGCCTTTTCAAAGCTTTCAATGTCAAGCACTTCAGACAATGCCCCCTCTGTGGTCTTTGCATACAGCCCGATGGTGCCTGGTTTTGCTATCTTGAACTCTACAAAAGCATAGCCGTTCTCTGTACCCGAATTTACAGGGATGATCTTCTCCGCACCGGGAAGCATATAAGCATTGGCAGACATTGTGCCCACCACTCCACCGGAGGTGTTATTCTGTGACAGGAACCAGCCTGCATCTACGATCTCGCCCGAAGGCGGTGGGGTAAGCAGTATATTGGTATACTCTGTTGCCGAGTAATATACCTTCACTGTCAGTCCATCATTCTCGGTATAGGCTGCCGTATCTGTTATCGATACCATGCGGTTGCCCACTCGTATAGTGTTGGGACCGCTGCTTTTTTGGTAGTAATTGTTGGCCGATGTTATCCCCGCGGGCAATGCGCCGACACTGTTATTATTGATAACCACCGATTGTGGCAGGAATGCATTGCCCTCTTCAATAACTGTCAGCATTTTGCGGGCACGGTTGGCAGGATCGGCCCAGTTATAGTTGCATTCGGTGGGTATAAGTATTCTATTGCTGTTCGACGGTGCGAGTATGGGGATTGATGCCGAGAGGTTGGTATCGCCCGTTATGGTCCAGCCTTTGCCGCCGCCGGCTATGGGAAGTACCAGATGGGCCCTTGCCGCCGCTCCCTCATTGCAGTAATACATACCCAATGCGCCCATCACGATCCCATTGGGGCCATTTTCGCTGAAGCCGGCCAATGTTGCGTCATAATTGGCCACGCTCATGCTGCAGTTGTCGAATATGCCGCCGAAAAAACTGTTCATCAATACATTGGGGTTTAGGTTGTCAGCCCAGCCACCCATGTTTTGATCAAAGGCTGTGGCGTCCTTGAACATAGCTTCCATATATAATGCCGCCGAAACATCCCAACCACTGATGTCCCTGTTAAAAGATGTTGCCCTTTGGAACATACCCATCATGTTCCATATCGATGATACGTCCCAATTACTTATATCCTGGTTGAACGCTGTGGCATCTTCGAACATTCCTCCCGCGGTCTCTGCATTGCTTACATCCCAATTACCGATCGGCTGGTTAAAGGCTTCGGCATTCATGAACATCCCGCCGAGATTTGTGACCGATGAAAGGTCCCAGTTGCCAATAGGCTGGTTGAACGCAACGGCATCACGGAATATAGCAGTCATAGAAGTAACAGCACCGGTATCCCAATTGCCTATGTTCTTATTGAAAGAAGAGGCTCCCTGGAACATGGATTGCATTTCGGTTACAGATGAAGTATTCCAGCCACTCAGGTCGCCATTGAACGCAGCAGCACCCTGGAACATACCGAACATATTGGTAACCGAAGCCGTATTCCAGTTCGTAAGGTCCCGGTTGAAGGATGTGGCCGTACCGAACATATAGTTCATATTCGTTACCGATGATACATCCCAGTTGCCAATGTGCTGGTTAAAGGCTGTTGCGCTGGCGAACATATTGGTCATATCGGTAACAGCCCCCGTATCCCACGCGCTGATATTTTGATTAAAAACCGTAGTGCCGTTAAAAAGGTTACTCATATCGGTAACGTTAGATACGTTCCAACTCCCGATGTTGGCCGGGCCGTTAAGCGCCTGACAGAACTGGAACATCTGTGCCATGTTCGTCACCCCCGAAAAGTTGGGGATGTCGGTAGCTGTTATGTTGAGGTACATGCAGCCGTAAAATGCCCGGTTCAAATTGTTCCAGGCCCCATTGCCCCATTGTGTTATTTTTCTCAGTTTAAAACGCTCACTGCCATTGTTAATGTAGACCCGCGGAAATGTACCTGTGATCTTCACCAGATAGTCCGTATTATATTCAAGATTATTGAAAACAGCATTACCCGTTACATTGTTCAGCGTTGTGATCACGGTGTTCGGGCTGCTGACCAATGCAATGGTAGCCGTATAGTTATAGCCGCTGCCCGTGGTGGGCACGGTAATGGTTGTTGAGGCTGTAGTGTTCCATTCGGTGATGAATTGCCCGAATACCGAACAGGATACTATGAGGCAGGCGATAAGTAATTTTATTTTCATAAGGATGGATCATTGTTTGATGAACTTGCCGTTCCAGCTGCCTTTATCGGTAGCCACCACAAGTTGATATATTCCGGTCATAAAAGTGTTTACATCAATAGTTGTACTGTTGCCCGCGTAAACCGTTTGCCCCAGCATGTTCACTACAGATATTTTTTGCACGTCGAAAGAAGCATTTTCGGGCAATTGGATGTTCAAAACAGTAGTTGCCGGGTTGGGATAGAGTTTTATCCCCATCAGGCCTGCAATGTCATTCACGCCCATACAGGCCTCAACAGTAAGCTGTACAGGCATGGTTATGGTTGTACCGCATTCGTTGGTCATGGTACAGGTATAAATGCCGGAATTGGCCATCGAAGTACTTGCAATGTTCAATGCCGCCGCAGTCTGAGAAGCCTGCACTGTCGAGCCTTTGCGCCACACATAGGTTGCTGCGTTGCTGTTTTGGGTATCGAAGATGAATGGCTCGCCCTCGCAAACGGTAAATGCCATAGTTTCGGGAAGCTGGTATGATGGCTTGCGGCATACCTCAATGAGGGGCTGATAGTTGTTTTGTGTGCCGCCCATTGTCTTCAATGCCACTTCGCTTGTGGCTGGATCGTACTCAAAATGCCCGTTTTGGCAGGGACCGTAAATTTTCCCATTCGTAGCCTTCAGCAACATGTGCTGGGGAAGCCTCACAACACCGCCTTCGGCAAAATTATGCAGGAGCGCGAAAGACCCTGTGGCTACATCATAAGTAAATATCGACCCGCGGCGGTTGGGGTAGTTGGTACTGTCATCGTGAAAACCTGCCAGTGTGCCATAGAGCTTACCATCATCCAGAATTAGCGGGCTTGGCCCACGGCCAATGGTAGCATAATCAAAGTCGAACTTCTTTACCATTGTGGCGGTGGCTATCGTGTACTCGAAAATAGTACCGCTGCCACCGGGGGCTACACCCTGAGGCCCAACGTGCGACCCGCCCCACGAAGTGCCATACAGCTTTCCGGGAAAAGCTTCAACGAGCCTCGTGCCGCTTATAGGGCCTTGTACATCGGATCCATCCCACCCGAAAACGAATACTTTGGTAAGCTGCTGCGTGTTAAGGTTAAGACGATAGATACCGCCGGGATAAGGCACATTTTGCACAGATGGCGCCATGGAGGTCGTGATGTAAAGTTGCCCGTCCGAGGCTTTCATCAGCTCGCCGTCAAATTGGGGCTGGAGTGTGCTTAACTGATAGGGAAATTCCGGTATCGTTGCCACAATGCCGGCTTCCTCGGTCTCTATGTTGTATTTGAATATCGACCTTGCGCCGTTGGTAATACCGTAAAGCATCCCGGGAACGGGTTCGATGACACTGTACAGGTTTCCATTGTTGCCATTAACTATAGTAATATTCAGTACGCGATAAACTTCGGTAACAGGGTCGTATTCGAACAGTACGCCCCAGGGAATATCCTGCCCTCCCTGTGATACGGCAATGCCATACAGTTTCCCGTTGGAGGCCTGCAGCATCATGCTTCGCGGGTACCTGCCCAATATGCCGGAAGGGTCAAAGGTATGAATCACTTCCACATCGGCATTCGTACCATTAAGCGGGACTTTTATTATTTCAGAATTATCGGGAATGCCCCTATAGCCCCAAAGTTCTTTTTGACCATAGGAAGCGGTAAAGGCAAATAGCGACACAAACAGCATTGCCGCCTGTAGTGGTTTGGAAAAATTCAGCATCGGTTGGTTTTAATGGTCGTAACCTAATAACCGCCAAACCAATGAATACCCTACCGTTGCAATGTTATGTTTTAAAACTATTTCCTTCGCTCCTCCAGCATTGGCATAAGTCGGTCAATTACCTTTACCTCGCCGCCGTCGATAAGGTCGAATATAGTTTTACCATCTCTGTTCGGGAAATTCGGGTCGCCGCCTCCTTCCACTATCGTTCTTATGGCATCGGTGGCAATGGGATAATACCTCAGCATGAATTCCAGCACCGTTCCACCCGAATGGGGATCGATCACATTAAAGTTAATGCCGTTCTTCGCAAGGGCATCCACATACTTCTTATTACGTACGTACGAAAAGAAGAGGTCGAACAGCAGGTCGGTCTTTTCAGCACGCAGCATTGAGGGCACATTTGGATGCGCGCCATATTCCAGCATCAGCTTAAAAGCCTGGAAATAATTAGAATTGTAGGCTACCGACAGCATGGGATATTTAAAATACGAGTCATAATAGTCCGGGTCGGCACCGTGTATCAGGAGTGCTTCAAACACTTCCTTTTCCTTCATGTATTGGAACAGGACATTGTTATTTACAGGAAGCAGGTTACGGCTTTGGAGCAGTTCGAGTGCCTGCAGTTTTTTCTTTTCGCTTACTTTTTTCATGTGTGGTTTTATTTCACGCAAAGGCGCCAGATCGCAAAGGCGTCAGCCGGAAGGTATTCGTATCTGACGCTAATCTATTGTTATTACAGATCAAAAAAGAAGACCCTGGCCGCAGCCCATTCTTTTGATACACCTTCGGCAGAGCCTATCTTAATGCCGCTCCTGTCACGAACCGTTCCATCCTTCTCGATAGTACCTATCTTAGTGCCGCTTTTGTCACGCACGGTGCCGTCGGTTTCCAGTGACCCGATCTTTATACCGCTCTTATCCCGAAAAGTGCCGCTTTCGTAAGATCCGATCTTTATGCCGCTCTTATCACGAAAGGTACCGTCACTATCTGCCGAGCCCGACCTGATGCCGCTCCTGTCGCGAAACGTACCGTTCTTTTCGGCCTCGCCGGTCTTGATGCCACTTTTGTCGCGCATGGTTTGGGCACCTGCCGAAAATGTAAGTACAAGCATTATCATTAAAAAAAGATCTCTCATGGCTTTTAGTTTTAAACAAAGGTAGGATTTTGGGAGGACGGACAAGCATGCTGTTAAAACTTCTGTAAACGGATCTATTAACAAAATAATCCTCCGTAAATTTAAATAAACTAAAGCTATGCCTGAAGGACCAAGCATTATCATTGCCAAAGAAGCAATAGACCGGTTTGAGAACCACGTAGTACTTTCCGCATCGGGAAATGCAGCGATCGACATGGAGCGCCTTGAGCATAAAAAGCTGATGGAGATCCGGACGTGGGGCAAGCATCTGTTATTGTGCTTTAGCGGGTTTACCGTCCGTATCCACTTCCTGATGTTTGGGACCTACCTCATCGACGAACACAAGACGACACCCCTGAAGTTGCGACTTACCTTTAAAAGTGGGGAGCTTAATTTTTACACATCCAACATTAAAGTGCTTGAAGGCGATGTGAACGATCATTATGACTGGAGCGCCGACGTGATGAACGAAAGCTGGAATGCTAAAAAAGCGAAAACCAAGCTAAAGGAAATGCCGAACACCATGATCTGCGACGCGCTGCTCGACCAGGATGTGTTTGCCGGGGTAGGCAACATCATAAAGAATGAAGCGCTGTTCCGTGCGCGGGTACACCCAAGATCGGAGGTGGGGAAAATACCCGCAAAAAAGTTGGCCGAACTGATCGACGAAGCGAGCGCCTACACTTTCGATTTCCTGAAATGGAAGAAAAAAGGCGAGCTGAAAAAGCATTGGGAAGCCTATACCAAAAAGAAGTGCCCGCGGTGCGACCTGCCCATCAAAAAGGAATATACCGGTACTAATAAGCGGCGGAGCTTTTTTTGTGACAATTGCCAAAAATCGTACTCATGAAAAAAGAAGATATCATTATTGGCTGCTCCAGTTATAACACAGCTTCGTGGAAAGGGCTTTTTTATCCTGAGGACATCCCGAAGAGCAGGTGGTTCCAGCATTACTGCAAATACTTTAACACCTATGAGCTTAATAGTACCTTTTACAAGTTCCCGACCGTAAAAACCCTGAAGAACTGGTACAATAAAACCCCGGAAAGCTTCCTCTTTTCGGCGAAAGCCTTTAAGGGTATCACACATTACAGAAGGTTCAATAACTGCGAACAGGAGATCGCCGACCTGTATGCCACGCTAAAGGAAGGCCTGGCCAAAAAGCTTGCCTGTGTACTGTTCCAGTTGCCGCCCTCCTTTAGTTATACAGAAGAACGACTTGCCTTGATCATTGGTTCTTTGGATGTGTCATTCAAAAATGTGGTGGAATTCAGGAATGAAAGCTGGTGGCGACAGGATGTCATTGAAGCGTTCGCCCAGGCAGGAATAACTTTTTGCAGCGTTAACTACCCGAGGCTCCCCACCGGGATCGTAGCAACAACAGCGACCGGTTATGTACGCCTGCACGGCAACCCGACACTTTTTTATTCGGAATATAGCAAAGAAGACCTTGACGAGCTGCACAGAGAGCTATTGGCACAAAATTTCGATGAGGCTTTCGTTTATTTTAATAATACAGCGAGTGAGGCGGCTATTGAGAACGCATTGTATTACAAAAGATCGCATTTGCCATAGCATATTGATGCAATTGCTATATTTGTAAAAAAAACAAACGCTATGAAAAGATTATTTTTATTCGTATCGGCACTTGCCCTTACGCTGACGGGTTGCGAGGACAATGAATCTGCCTCGACCATTATGACCTCTGAGATCACTGTAGACGATGTTAGCTTTAAGCCATCAGCCAACGGCCTTTTCACCTACTACATGGAGGGCACTGACGAAACACAGGACATGAGGCACCTTAACCTTTTAAAGACCAATGGCACTACCATAACCCAGGGTATTTATATCAATCTTGACCTTAAAGAAGGCCGCACTAATGAAGGTGGCTCGTACATTTTCCATATTGGTGAAACAGCGAACAACCTATTTGCCAACGGGATTTATGTTGAAGGCGAAATGTCCTATGGGATCGCAGGCGGAACGGTACACGTGACCGAAATGACCGATGGCTATTACAAGTTGGTATTTGAAGATGTTGAGGCCCGCGATGTGTTCAATATGGCCAATAACCGTATGATAAACGGCGAGTTTAAAGGTAAATTCAAGGTAGTAGACCCTATGGAAGAATAATCTTACCAATGTTATACTGAAGCCT
Organism: Flavobacterium sp.; assembly: GCF_052437795.1. GTDB lineage: Bacteria > Bacteroidota > Bacteroidia > Flavobacteriales > Flavobacteriaceae > Flavobacterium. The sequence goes on along the minus strand of NZ_JBQVPA010000002.1, from coordinate 507,657 downwards.
CTGCTAATGCAGGGGCTTTACTATTTTAAAACATTACGTCAGGTGTATGCGGATGTTAGAAAGAGCCGGGAAGCATATAATACACAACAAATTCATTGTGTATCTTACTCATATAAAACCACATACCGATCACATTTTTGACATGAATGATAAGATAGTATTGCAAAAAGCTATTAATCGATCATCTTTGTTTGCTACATTTGTGTAAATGCAAAAATTGAAAGCTATGAAAAAAATATTTTTATTATTGTCGGTACTTAGCCTGGGACTTGCAAGCTGTGATAGTAACGATGACAGCACCGGTTTTGATTCGAATATTACCGTGGACGGCATTATATTTACGCCTGCTGCCAATGGCGGGACAGCACCTGTTGTGAGCACTGCCTTTGCACAAGGGAGTGGTGAAAATGATGACACCCGTTTTTTTAAACTTACGAGAAACGGCACCAATGATAGTGGCTTCCAGCAAATACAAATATATATCAATCTGCCGCAAGGGCAAAGCAACTCAAGCGGCTCGTACACTTTTGACCAGACGGATACCGCAAGCGGGCTAACCAGAGGCGGTGCATATGCCGAAGGCAATGTAGGGTTTGACTTTACATCGGGTAAGATCATTGTGACCCAAATGACTGCTAATAATTATATGCTTCAATTTGTAGATGTTAAAGCCAAAAATGCGGTTTCCGGACAAGAGAAGATCATTAGCGGCCAAATTAAAGGTAAATTTGATATTGAGCAAGTATACATATTAGACTGATACCTGGATCATGATATGAAGGCCTCTGTTCACTACAGGGGCTTTTCCTTTTGCAATAATATCAGTACACCTAAAGTTTACTATATTTGGTACAACCTAATGACCGATCGTATGAAACGCTTATGCCTACTGCTCACGCTATTGCCGCTTTTGGCATCTGCTCAAACCCTTGAAGAATTTAATGCCCTGGCCAAAAAAAAAGATACCCTTGCCCAACAGGTACTGCTTGCTAAATGGGAAAAGAAGGGAGCCAATGACCCCGATTATTATATCGCTGCATTCAACTACCACATTAGCCATGGGCGTAAGGAGATCATCGCCATGAAAACAGGAACACCCGAAGGCGACGCGCTGGTGCTCAAGGATTCGTTAGGGAATATTGCCGGCTACATGGACAGTAGCATAGGTTACGACCAACGCGATGTTGAAAAAGCCGTTGCATATATTGATAAAGGGATCGCAAAATTCCCGGACAGGCTGGACCTGAGGTTTGGAAAAACACACCTGCTTGGCGAATACAAAGACTGGGACAGCTTTACCAATACCATTCTCGCAACCATAGACCGATCAGATAAAAACAAGAACAAATGGCTGTGGGCCGGCGGCAAACCACTTGATGATCCTAAAGAATATATGTTAGCAGCTATGCAATCGTATGTCCTTCAATTGTACAACACGAACGATGACAGCCTTCTGCCGAATATGGCGCAGATAGCCGCGCGGATACTTACCTATTATCCCGATCATATTGAAAGCCTCTCTAACCTTTCCATCGTATACATGCTGCAAAACCAGCCCGACAAAGCTTTGGTACCGCTGCTGAAAGCAGAGAAGATAGACCCTTCGGACATGATCGTGCAGGGCAACATAGCGCATTGCTACAAAATGAAGGGCGATACGGCCAATGCGCTGAAATATTACGAAAATATAGTGAAGAACGGCGACAGCGACTCGAAAGCCTTTGCTGCAGAGCAGATAAGCAAGCTAAAGGAAAAATAGATGCCAAGGATCTTTTTATATAGCCTGATGTTGCTTTTTGCCGGTACATTATCGGCCCAAAACCTTGTGAAATGCACCGACGGGTCTTCTTTTTGGATCATGAAGGGAAAGGGCAAAAAATTTGCGGTGCAGCTGCGCGGCGATCTTGCCGAAAGCGACGTACCGGAACTGTTGAATGTGGAAGAAACAGCACTGCACTACAATATCCTCAATAAGTCCGAATATGTAAAGACCGGCGGTAAAAGCGATGCGGCCGTGCTGACGAAGTTCATAAAAAAAGAAGGGAAATTCCTGGGTGATGCCATGAAGCCCGAATACCAGCTTAAAAAGCTTCCGTCGGGAAAAACATTCCTGCTGTGGCACCACGACTGGAAGGGCACTGACGAATATGTAGAGCAGCAGGTACACGCGACCATCATTCTTGACGGGATGATCATATGGCTTTCCTCCCCTAAGTTCACCGGTCAGGAAATTTCAAAGGTCGAAGTGTTCCTGACCGAAACCATTGCCAATGTGAAAAGCGTGAAAAGTACCAATGCCAAAGAACTGTGTGAAAAGTAAAGTCATAACTCCAACCAAAAAATATAATTGCCCCAACCCCATGATAAAAAAACTGTTCTTTTTAGCCCTGTTACTGAATGCACTGAATACCACTGCCCAAATAACTGCCGACCTTAACTCCATCCCTGCCGACTGGACAAAGCTTACCGAAATGGAGGACGGCCTGGTGGTTTACAACACCTGCGACGGTGGGAACCTCAGGCTGAAGCTTTACAAAGAAAAGAACAAATGGTATCTGCTATCCTACGGCCAGCAGGAAGACTACCTGTTTGAAGTAAAAAAGGCATCGGGAACAAAAACGATAGTTTTGGATGGTGTTTGGGACGGCTCAGATGAAAAGCAGCAATTCAGCTTCTCGTGGACTGACAGATCTAAAGGCCTTGGCAGATGGGAAGCTAAAGGCTGGGACTGGGATCATACATTTGTCAGCTTATGGGATGAAGTGAACCATTTACACATTGTTCAGCCGTGTAAAGAATGTTGGGAGGAAGAAGAATGTGGAGGGCTGGACGACTATTACGAACCCATCGATGGCATAAGGGCCATCTTTGCTAATTATGTTCATTATGGTGAGTCTACCGACTCGGATGAAAATAAGGCAATAATGACAAAAGCCTTGGATAAGCTAAAAGGCAAGAAGCTTTTGCAAACGGACCTGCAATTGCTCGCAGGCGTATGGATGTACTATGACCCGACCGACTTTGATGCCGCCAATAAAAAAGCGAAGGCATTGCTCATAGCCAACAAAAGCGAAAGTATCAGGGCAATAAAATACATGATCGGGCATAAGCGCGACTGGGAAAGCGTGGATACTGCCCCTTACTCTGAACTTCCATTGCTGCTGCAGGAGCTGGAAGGCAAAAAATAGATCCCACCGTTCCAACCTTTCGGTAAAAAAAGTGCTCTGTAGTTATAAGGCCAATATAATACGGCCGTCAAAACTATGAGACAGCTATTTTTATTCTTACTGCTCCCGTCCCTGTTACTTGCGGGCGAGATAAAGCCAAGATCAACAATTAAAGAAGTAACAGTGTACCGAAACGGTGCACAGGTAACATCGGAAGCGGCGGTCAATTTGCCGAAAGGCGTATCCGAGGTCTACCTCACAGGCCTCTCCCCGCTCATCGACCAGAACAGCATTCAGGTTAGCGGGCTGAAGGATGCCTCTGTCCTGAGTATAAGCTATGCTGTAAATTATGTGGACAAAAAAGCCGACACCGGAAAGATAAAACAGCTTGAGGCGCTGCTGGCCGAAAAGCGCAAGGAGAACTCGGTGGTGCAAAACCTCATCAACGGACTTAGGGAAGAGCAGACACTGCTTACATCCAACCGTGCACTGAAAGGCGAACAGCAAGGCCTCACTGTAGCACAGGTCACGGCTTTCGCCAAATACTACCGTGAAAGGCACGCTGCCATACAGAACGAAATGTATGATGCCTCATTAAAGAACGCGCAGCTTAACCGTGAGATAAATGACCTCTCGCAGGAGCTGGGCAAACTGCAGACAGAGAGCCGCGAACAGCGCGGCGAGATACTGGTTAAGATCGATGCGCAAACACCGGTAGTGTTAAACCTTATTACTAAATACAATGTATCGCAGGCCGGCTGGTTCCCCATTTACGACATCAAGACCGCAGGCATCAGGCAGCCGCTGAGCATTTTTTACAAAGCGCACGTATTCCAGCAGACAGGCGAGGAATGGACGGATGTAAAAGTGACGCTCTCTACCGGCGATCCCAACGGGAACAATATAAAGCCGACAGTTGAGCCGCAATACCTCAATTTTATTCAGGAATACAGAAGATCTGCGGTAAGCGACAAAAACTATGGCTACAAATACAACCCTACTGTGAAGAGGGTAAGCGGCGTGGTATATGACCAAACCGGGATGCCGGTACCTGGAGTAAATGTAATAGAGCAGGGTACGAATAATGGCGTACAAACCGACTTTGACGGCCGTTACACTTTAAATATCAGCTCGGGGCAAAGCATAGCTTATACTTATATCGGGATGATAACCCAGGTACTGCCCATTTATGCCCAGCAGATGAATGTGACCATGCAGGACGACGTTCAACTTTTAGAATCTGTTGTTGTGGAAGGGTATCGTACAACAGCACGTGAAAAATCTAATGTTGCTTCCTTGACTACGTTAAGCCGTGACGACCTTGAGCAGCAAACCGCTACCGGTGATGTAAAAGAAATGGGAGTGACCAATGCCGTATTTAAGATCACCAAGCCTTACAGCATTGCCTCCACACAGGAAGTGACCGTGATAACCATTGATCAGTTTGACATGCCTGCCGCTTACGAATACTTTAGCGCTCCGCTGCTCAATGAAAACGTGTTCCTTACCGCGAAGGTAAAGGACTGGGAGAAATTCGACCTGATGCCGGGTGAGGCCAACATATACTTTGAGGGCAGCTTTGCAGGCAAGACCTTCCTTGACCCGCTTCAAACCACCGAAGAGTTGGTAATATCGCTTGGTGTTGACCCTAACGTAATCGTAGAACGCAAGCAGGTGGACAACCTAAAGGCAAAATCGTTCTTGGGAGGCACCCGCATAATTACCAAAAACTATGAGATCACGGTGCGTAACAATAAGGCTACCGACATCGACCTTGTGCTGATGGACCGCATACCGGTATCGCAGAACAAGGAAATAAAAGTGGAAGAGGTAAAAACAGGTGGCGCGGAGTATGATGAAAAGAAAGGCCTGCTTACCTGGAAGATGAACATGAGGCCGAAAGATTCGGTAAAAAGGTCGTTATCCTACGAAGTGCGCTATCCTAAAGAAAAGAGGGTGAATATGTAACAAGGGTTGAGGGCTAGGCTTGTGCAACTCATTGAAAAGTGTTTTTCATAGTTTTGTTTTGGCTGCTTCTGTCTTCAGGAGCAGCTTTTTTGCAACAAGCCATAGACAACAAAAAAGCCGGTGCATTGCTGTACCGGCTTTAGTTTTATTGTACTGCCTTTAAAAAGGAATATCGCTTTTAAAGGTAATGTTGCTGATGTCTGTAGGATTCAGTTGGTAGCGTGACAGGCCATTTTCCCCCACGGCAAAAAGATCGTCACCCCTAATGATCACATCAAAGCACACTTTATTGATCGTTCCGGCCGCTACAGGATGTTCCGGATCGGTCACATCAAATATTTTAATGACATCATCGCACACGAACAGGTAGTTGCCATACAGCCCTAATCCTTTCGGGTACGTAAGCTCCTCAGTATACACAAGCACCGGATTAGAAGGATCGGTAGTATTATAGATATTCAGCACATTAACCATATTGCCGCAAAACGTATTGGAATGCAGCGTAACGAATGAGTGTGTTCCATTAGCCACAACGGGGTCGCATGCGGTAAAATGCTGTACTGCCGATACCATTACAGGACTTTCGGGGTTTGCAAGCGAGTAGATGTACATGCCGTCCTGAGAGCCGATGTACAGGAAGTTATCGCGTGCAAAAAGCGTTTCGATGTCATTGCCTATACCCACCGTATTTACCTTAACGGGCTCCGACTCTATCGCAAGCGAAAATACGTTGAGGTTAGTACGGTCTACCGTATAAAGGTAGTCGCCCACAAGGGCAAAAACAGCGAGTGAGCCTCCCTGTCCATCGCCTTTATCGATCCCGCCTTCGCCATTTGTAACGGTATCACTGCTACCATCGCCTGAGCATCCTATCAGTAGGCAGAGGAATGCTGCATAAAAGAGTATTCTATTTTTCATGGTGCTGTTTTTTTATATCAATTCCCAACCGATTATAACTTCATCATTCGCCACATTCTCAGAAGATCCGTCGGGCGATGTCATTGAGGGGAATACATTTTCATTCCTGTTCAGTAGCGTCATGGCATTGGCACCGGTATCAAATTGCATGGTAACTAGATCGGTCGCCTGGTTGATGTAAACTATATTGTCGCGCACGGCAAGGTCGGTAGCCCCTGGCACATTGATGAATCCCAGAGGGACCGGGTTGACAGGGTTGCTGTAATCGTAAATATGGAATCCCTTGTGTACATCGTTCACAAAAAGGTAGCCGTCCTTAATATAGATCTTACCCGCTTTTATTATCGCCTGGGCAGGCATCATTTGTACGGCGGCTTCAAACTCATTGCGGTCCATAGTGATGGGTTCATATTGCTGTGGGGGTAGGTCGGTAAGCACAACATTGTCACCATCGCCATAACCTTCGCAGCCAGCGAGCAGCACTATTGGCAGCCCAAATAAGAGGAGTCGAAATTGTTTCATAACTAATTGGTTTATAGAAAGTTTATTTATCAGATACCAAAACGTGAGAACGGTTGCGTAAATTGCATAGGTATTTATCATTAAAGATAATACATTTGGCAAAACAAGGCGCGCATAATAATTTTATATCTTTACCGATAACAAACAACATTCTGGAATTATGAGCTATACCGACAAAATGCTTCGCGATAACGCCCTTGAAGGGAAGGTAATTGTGGTTACCGGTGGCGGCAGCGGCCTGGGCAGATCGATGACAAAATATTTTATGGAGCTTGGCGCGAAGGTAGCCATAACCTCGCGCGACCTTGAAAAATTGCAGGGAACCGCAAAAGAGCTGGAGGAGCAAACCGGCGGGAAATGCCTTGCCGTGCAGTGTGATGTGCGCCATTACGACCAGGTGGAGGCCATGCTGAAGGCTGTGCTTGACGAATATGGGCAGGCCGATGTGCTGCTGAACAACGCCGCGGGCAACTTCATCTCCCCGACAGAAAGGCTTTCGGCGAATGCCTTTGATACGATAATCGACATTGTATTGAAAGGTTCTAAGAACTGCACGCTCGCTTTTGGCAAACACTGGATCGATACGAAGCAGGAAAGATCAACCATACTTAACATTGTAACTACATATGCGTGGACAGGATCGGCCTATGTGGTGCCGAGCGCTACCGCAAAAGCAGGCGTACTGGCCATGACCCGCAGCCTTGCCGTGGAGTGGGCAAAATATGGGATACGTTCAAACGCGATCGCACCGGGCCCCTTCCCTACCAAGGGCGCGTGGGACAGGCTGCTGCCTGGCGATCTGAAGGACAAATTCGACCTTGCCAAAAAAGTGCCGCTCAAGCGAGTGGGCGACCACCAGGAGCTGGCCAATATCGCGGCCTACCTGGTCTCTGATTTTTCAACCTATGTTAATGGCGAGGTGATCACCATAGACGGTGGCGAATGGCTGAAAGGCGCAGGGCAGTTTAACCTGCTGGAAGCCATACCTGAAGAGATGTGGGATATGCTTGAGATGATGATAAAGGCGAAGAAAGATAAGTAAATTCATCTTTTTAAAGCCATTATTACGATAGCCTTAGTTTTTTCGAATAATTTTTATCAAAATAGCAGGATTAACCATCCCGCTATTTTTTTATTGCAATTCTGTTCCTTTATTTAGACTTAATTTAAATAATATCTATATTTGTGATCGAATATTATTCTTAATAAATCTAAATAAACATCCACATGATGAAAAAATTACTTTTCGCGGCTACGATGCTTACAGGTATGTATGCTACGGCACAGGAAGGCTATACGCAGGTTACTGTTGAAATGCAGCCAGCATATGCAAACCAGGTATTTTACAAGTTCTCTACCAATACACAAACCCCTGTTGCAGCCGCAAGCTGGGACCTTTCGTTCGAAAAAGCCGTTGGCCAGATGGGAATGGGCGCTATACGTGTAAATGATGGTAAAGGGATCAGGATATTCCAGGTAGCAGCGTCGGAGGCAGGTTACGCCTCTGTTGATGTGGCACAGGAAGCCAACTGGACAGAGCTTTACAACAGCCACCTTACATGGGGTGAAGGTGCTTTTGATAATGCCAATAACCCAACACCGGGCCCGTTGAACTTTGGATGGGGCAATTATAATACGGACAGCCACCATGTTGAGGGTGTGATAGTTTTTGTACTTAGGTACGGAGCTGATAATTACAAAAAAATATTCATTGATGACTTCAACCCGTACAATGGCGAGATGACATTTAAATATTCCACCTGGAATGGCACCGCATGGACTGCCGACGAAACAAAAGTAATTGACACCGATGCTTCGGCAACCAACAGGTTTACCCATTTTTCGCTAACAACGAACAATGTGGTCACTGTTACTCCTGCAGATGCTGACTGGGACATGGTATTCAGGAAATATTACGCACCGGTAACGGCAATGGGCCAAACCGCAATGTACAATGTTACAGGAGCGCTTCAAAGCCCGCTTGTAAGTGTAGCGCAGGTAGCCGAGACAGGAAATACATCAGAAACCCCTACGATCCCTGCCTCAGCGGCTTACTCTGCCGAGATCAATACCATTGGCGACGACTGGAAAGCTTTCACGGGTGGTGCTTATGTGATCAACCCTACGAATACCTACTACGTGAAATATCCTGACGGTAACATTTACAGGATGTTCTTTACAGGATTTTCAGGAACTGCCGCGGGTACGCTTAGCTTCAACTACAAGAATGTAGCAACTACGGCCAGTATGGAAGACTTTAACAAGGATTCTTTCGGTTTCTACCCTAACCCATCGGTAAACAAGAACATCACGCTTATCTACGACCTTCAGAACGGCACCTCTAAAAACACCGTGAGCATCTACTCGATGACGGGTGCTAAAGTGTTCGAAACGGAACTGGCCGCAGATGGCTTTACTGCTAAAGAGATCAACCTTTCCAACCTTACTTCAGGCATCTACATGGTAACGCTTGAATCAGGTAAAAATACAGTATCTAAAAAACTGGTTATCCAATAACCCAACTGAAAAAGGAGGAGAAAGCCATGCAGCGATGCGTGGCTTTTTTTTATTTTTCACTTACCCCGGATAACACAGATCCCACAAATTTTCACGATCCACTAAGATCACGATCAGGGTAATTCGTGTAATTCATGGCTAAAACTTCTTCTACACTGAGCCCGGTGCGATTTAGTTGCCCATGTTAACAATTTCCGTTTTCACGAACCATAAATAATTGTATTTTTACGGTTCTAAATTCAGAAACGATAAATGGGTAAAATAATAGCGATCGCCAACCAAAAAGGCGGTGTAGGCAAGACGACCACGACTGTTAACCTTGCGGCATCGCTGGGGGTGCTTGAAAAAAGAGTACTACTAATAGATGCCGACCCGCAGGCCAACGCGAGTTCCGGCCTGGGCATTGATGTAGAGTCGGTCGAGATAGGCTCCTACCAGGTACTGGAGCACAGCAGCACCCCTGCAGAGGCGACCATGGAATGTACCGCGCCCAATGTATGGGTAATACCTGCGCACATCGACCTTGTGGCTATCGAAATTGAACTTGTGGACAAGGAAAATCGCGAATATATGCTAAAGCAGGCGCTGGAAAGCGTAAAGGATGATTACGATTACATCCTGATCGACTGCGCGCCTTCATTAGGTTTGCTTACATTGAACGCGCTTACTGCTGCCGACTCGGTGGTTATCCCCATCCAATGCGAATATTTTGCGCTCGAAGGTCTTGGCAAACTGCTAAATACTATAAAGAGCGTACAAAAAATACACAATCCGGCGTTAGACATCGAAGGGCTGCTGCTCACGATGTACGATTCGCGCCTTCGCCTGTCAAACCAGGTCGTGGAAGAAGTGCAAAAGCACTTTAACGACATGGTATTCAAGACGGTGATACAGCGCAACATCAAGCTGAGCGAGGCACCAAGCTTTGGCGAAAGCATCATCAACTATGACGCTACCAGCAAAGGAGCGGTAAACTACCTGAACCTTGCAGAAGAAATTATACAGAAAAACAGCACTAAAGTAGGTTTATGACAAAAGCTATAAAGAAACAGGCATTAGGAAGAGGATTATCGGCATTGCTTAAAGACCCGGAGAACGACATCAAGTCGGTTGAGGACAAAAATGCAGATAAGGTGGTGGGCAGCATCCTGGAGATAGAGCTTGATGCCATTGAGATAAACCCTTTCCAGCCGCGTACCAACTTTAATGAGGAAGCGCTTCGTGAACTGAGCACATCCATTAAGGAACTGGGCGTGATACAGCCTATCACCGTGCGTAAGCTGGACTATAATAAATACCAGCTAATATCGGGTGAGCGCAGGCTAAGGGCATCTAAACTCGCAGGGCTGGAAACCGTTCCTGCCTACATACGCATTGCCAACGATAACGAATCATTGGTCATGGCATTGGTGGAGAATATCCAGCGCCACGACCTTGACCCTATAGAGATCGCCCTGAGCTACCAAAGGCTTATGGACGAGATACAGCTTACCCAGGAACAGATGAGCGACCGCGTAGGCAAAAAACGCTCAACGATCGCCAACTACCTGAGGCTTTTAAAACTTGACCCTATCATCCAGACGGGCATTCGCGATGGGTTCATATCCATGGGCCACGGGCGCGCCATCATCAATATTGAGGACCATGACGCGCAGGCCGATATTTACCAGAAGATCGTTATGGGCAACCTTTCTGTTCGTGAGACCGAAGCTTTGGTTAAGAACTACCATGACAGCCTGAAGCCGGCACCTGCCAAGCCTGCTAAAGGCGAGCCCTTTAAGATCGGGGAAGAAAAAGCTAAAGCCATTACTAATTTCTTTGGTGCCAAGGTAGACGTGAAGGCCGACAGCAAAGGCAAAGGCAAGATCACAATACCTTTTCATTCTGAAGAAGATTTCAACAGGATCATCAAACTTATCCAGGGATAGTGAGAAGCAAATTTTCCATAGCCATACTTGTTTTACTTTTATCTTCTGTGCCAATGTTCGCCCAGGACCTGAGAGTGGAGCAGGCAGCCGTTAAAGATTCCCTCATGATGAAGCCGTATACAATAGACCCCCTCGCACCCAGCAAGGCGGCATTCTATTCGGCGATACTGCCGGGCCTCGGGCAGGTGTATAACAAAAAATACTGGAAGTTGCCCCTGGTATATGGCGGCATGGGACTTAGTTTTTATTACTACTCCTTTAACAACGATAAGTACCACGAGTACCGCGGTGCTTACAAGAACAGGCTGGCCGGAAGGCCGGTAACGGGTGAGCTGGCAGATCTTGACAACGACCGCCTCATCCGGGGCCAGCGCTTCCACCAGCGCAACCGCGACCTTTCGCTGCTCATTACCGTTGGCATTTATGTGCTGAACATTGTGGATGCCAACGTGGATGCCCACCTGAAGCAATTCAACGTGAACGAGAACCTCACTTTTAAGCCGACACTCGAGCAAAACCAGTTCGACATGAAATACAATGCCGGCTTTTCCATCAACTACCAATTTTAAACACAATGAAGATCGCATTATTAGGCTACGGCAAGATGGGGCAGGTAATAGAACGCATCGCCCTGGAGCGCGGCCACGAGATCGTACTACGCAAGCGCAGCAGCGATAGCTTTGAGGCCCTTACTGATGCCGATGTAGCCATAGACTTCAGTGTGCCCGATGCGGCAGTCGGGAATATCTCTGCATGCCTTAACGGAGGCATACCTGTAGTTTCGGGTACGACCGGCTGGCTGGAGCAGTATCACGACATGGCACAGCTGTGCGAAGAGAAGAACGGTGCTTTCATCTACGGGTCGAATTTCAGTTTGGGGGTGAACATTTTTTTTGAGCTGAACACGTACCTTGCCAAAATGATGGGCAGCCTGAAGCAGTACAAGGTGTCGATGGAAGAAGTACATCATACCCAAAAGCTGGATGCCCCGAGCGGCACAGCTATTACTTTGGCTAAAGATATCATTGCCCATTCGGATTACTCGAGCTGGGCCATTGGCAACCCTAAAGAAGACGAGATATTCGTTGATGCCAAAAGGATCGAGGGCGTTCCGGGAACACATACCGTTGCGTACGACTCTGAGGTCGACTCTATAGAAATAAAGCATACCGCCCACAGCCGTGAAGGCTTTGCGCTGGGTGCTGTGGTAGCCGCCGAATGGCTATTGGGCAAAAATGGCGTGTACAGCATGAAAGATGTGCTGGGCCTGTCGTAACATTTTCTGACAAAACGATACATATAGAAAAATTAAGATACAATGACATTACTTCAGTGGTTTATATTTTTCCTGGCGGTACAGGCAGTACACTTTGCAGGAACGTGGAAACTTTATGAAAAAGCCGGCCGCAAACGCTGGGAAGCTTTAGTACCGGTATACAATGCCATCGTTCTGATGGACATCATCCGCAGGCCGAAATGGTGGGTGATACTGCTTTTCATACCGATCGTGAACCTTATCATGTTCCCCGTGGTATGGGTACAGGTGCTGCGTGCGTTCGGCAAAAGGTCGGCTACCGACGCGGCCATTGGCATTGCCACGCTTGGGCTTTACATTTACGCCATCAATTACAGCGACGCTACCAAGTATACGCCCGAGGAAAAAGAGGAGCGCAAGGACAGCACGGTAGGCTCACTGCTGTTCGCCATTGTGGTGGCAACCATTGTACACACTTATGTAATGCAGCCGTTTACCATCCCTACAGCTTCATTGGAAAAAACACTTTTGGTCGGCGACTTCCTGTTCGTGAGCAAGTTCCATTATGGCGCACGTACGCCAATGACTACCGTTGCAGCGCCTATGGTGCATGACAGTATTCCTGTTATCAATACAAGATCATACAGCAACTGGCCGCAGCTACCCTATTTCAGGCTTCCGGGTTTTGAAAAAGTGGAGAAGAATGATATTGTAGTATTTAACTGGCCTATCGATACTGTTGTTAAGTTCAGGGACAGGTCAGGAACTCGTGTTAAAAAACCTGTAGATAAAAAGTCAAATTATGTTAAACGTTGTGTAGGGACACCTGGTGATACTTTCTCTTTGAAAGGCGGGGTAGTATATATCAACAATAAAGAACTGAAACTTAGCGACAGGGCGAGGTTACAGCACATCTATTTTGTCACTACTAAGGATGGGAATATGCTGGACGCGGAATACCTTATTAACGACCTCCAGATCAACAGGACCGACATAGGCTATGATTCTAACACCAACAGATATATTTTCAGGGCGCTGACGGGTGAAAATGCCGAAAAACTGAAAGCTAATTCGCTGGTTACAAATGTTGAAATGTATAAATTCACATCTGATCCTGCTGCAGGCGACACCTCTATATTCCCTCATACAAAACCGGCATGGACCCAGGATGATATGGGGCCAATATATATTCCTGAAGAAGGCAAAACAGTTGAACTGAATAGTGAGACCCTGCCATTCTATAAAATGGCCATAACCGATTACGAACACAACACCCTTGAGGAAAAAGGCGGCCAAATATTAATTAATGGAAAGCCAGTGACATCATATACCTTCAAGCAGGACTACTACTGGATGATGGGTGATAATCGCCACAACTCCGAAGACAGCCGCTACTGGGGCTTTGTACCCGAAGATCACATTGTAGGCAAGCCGGTATTCGTATGGATGAGCATCAACCAGGAAGAATCATGGAAGAACATCGGGAAAAAGATCCGCTGGGACAGGATGTTCACTACCGTAGGCGGTGATGGCGAACCTGTATCCTACTTTAAATATTTTGTTATTGTAGTAGTACTATGGTTGGGATTTAGTTATTTCAGGAAAAAGAAAAAGGAGAAGGTTTAATTTGGTTATTTGTGATTTGGTTATTTGACCACCAACACGTAATTTCAGCAACTTAAAAACTTATACTATGTATGTATATTCTTTTGAAAAGTTGGAGGTGTGGGTAGAATCTAAAGAATTTACTAAGATAATTTATAAAATAACTTCATCATTCCCAGATACTGAAAAATTCGGATTGACAAATCAAATACGGCGTGCGACAGTTTCAATTTGTTCAAATATCGCAGAAGGGTCGGGAAGAAGCACATTTAAAGATAAAGCCCATTTTACTACAATGGCGTTTGGTTCGGCTGTAGAGGTTCTAAATCAATTAATAATTTCGTTCGAACTGAACTTTGTCACCGAAAAAGATTATTTTGATTGCAGACCCATGCTTGAAAGTATAACCAATAAGCTAAATGGCTTGAGAAATTATCAACTCGGGCAGATCAAATAACCAAATCCACAAATAGACAAATGAACGTTCTCTTACACTCAACATACTTCCCATCCATTAGCCATTTTGTAGCTATGGTTAGTGCTGATAAAGTTTTTTTTGAAGTAGAGGATAACTTCCAGAAGCAGACCAACCGCAACCGCATGTATATTTACAGTCCCAACGGCGTGCAGCTGCTCAACATCCCTGTTAAGCACAGTAGCGACGGCAACAGGCAGTTGTTTAAAGATGTCCGGATAGAGCCGGCTTTCGACTGGCAGAAGCAGCATTTCAAGTCGCTTGAGGCCGCTTACCGCTCCTCCCCTTTCTTCGAGTATTTTGAGGACGACATCCAGCCCATATTCGAGAAGAAGCATGACTTTATGATGGACCTGAACTTTGAGATCATGGACATCGTAACCTCCTGCCTGGGAATGAGCTACAACCCCGAAAGGACAGTAGAATATTTCCGCGAGGCGAACGGGTTGCAGGACTTCCGCTACCTGGCAGACGGGAAGAAGGACAGATGCCAATTTGAACCCTACACTCAGGTATTTGGCGACAAGCATGGCTTCATTAATAACCTGAGCATATTGGACCTGCTTTTTAATGAAGGCCGTTATGCATTGGACTACCTGAAGAAGCAGACTATTTAGCCATCAGTCGCTGTTTTAGTCAGCATTTAAAATATCATCAGAAATTTGACGTATAGATGTGGTGATGCCACTGTGTCCTTAATGTGAATATGGCTTATTCTTCTTTATGAAAGGCAAGGCGCGTCATGACCGGGAAATGGTCGGAATTGATGAACGTGCCGAATGTTGAATACTGCTTTACGTTTAAGGACTTATCGGTAAAAATGTAGTCAATGCGCGCAGGATAGTATTTATAGTTATACGATTTCCCGAAGCCGCTGCCCGCTTCCTCGAAAGCATCATTCATTTTTCCTTTTACACTGCGGTACACATAAGAGAATGCGCTGTTATTGAGGTCGCCGCAAATGATCATCGGATGCCTGCAATCCTCTTTGTGCTTTTCGAACAGTTCGGCCTGGTGCTGTTGCTTGGCAAAAGCTTCGCTAAGCCTTTTGAAGATGACTTTTGACTTTTCCTCGTCTATCTTTTCGTGAATGTCCGGGCTTATCTTTATGGATTGAAGGTGCATGCTGTATACACGCAGCGTATCCTTTCCCTTTTTTATGTCGGCAAAAACCACGTTATTGGCCGAACCCGGAAAAGCAACGTATCCGCTGTCAATGATGGGAAATCGTGACAGGATCGCCTGGCCGGTCTCCCCTTCCCTGCTGTAAACGTATGCATGCTTGTAGGCAGGGAATGACGCCTTGCCTTTTTTCGAGTACTCTTGCAGGCAGACGATATCCGGATCTTTCTCCTTTACAAAATCCATGATCTTTTCGGCAATATCCTTGCGGGGAAGCCATTCGTACAGGTTGAACATCCGCACATTGTAGCTCATCAGTGTGAAGTCGCCTTCTTCTGCCGGGAGGCTGGTCGAGGAGAATTTATAGAACTTGCTTACGAAGGTTATACCCAGCAATAGTATGAGGCCTGAAAGCAACATCTGCCTTTTGGTTTGCAACAGCCAGTACATAAAAAAAAGGAAGTTGAGTACCAGCAAAAGTGGCAAAACCAACGTGAAAACTGAAAGGAACGGGAATAGTTTGGGCGCCATGAATGGCAACAGGTAGGCAATAAACGTTAATACAGTCAAGACTATATTAAAGAAGAACATGACCTTGTTGAACCATGAAAGCTTTTTCATCCGTTGCCTGTTATGTTACCAAATCTACTATTTATTTTGTAATCGGAACAAAAATTCTTTTTCCTCTTTGGTAAGGCTGTCGTAGCCCGACCTGCTGATCTTGTCGAGTATCTCATCGATTTGTTTTTGCGTAAGGTCTTTTGGCTTACCGGCTGGCTTTTGCGTTGACGGCGGAGCTATATTTCGGTGTACGGCAGTGAACGGCGTTTTCTTTTTCGGTTTGAATAAATTAGCAAAAAAATCGATGACCCCTGAAACGCCTTTACTTAGGTCATTCCCCTTTTTCAGCAAAATAATGTACAGGTAGCCGAATAGTGCCCCACCCAAATGGGCAATGTGCCCACCTGTATTTTCTACAGAAACATAGATAAGGTCCATCGCAAGCAGTACCCCCGCAATGTGCCACAGCTTTATGGTACCAATGAGCAGCATTCGTACCGAATACATAGGCGAATAGGCTGTAACAGCAAACAATATCGCCATGATGGCCGCCGAAGCCCCGACCATGCCCGCCTGTGTACCTGCAAGGGCCGGAAGGAGGTTGTAGCTGATGATGTATAGCAGCCCGGCAAAAATGCCACCCAGCACATATACCCCGAACAGTTGCTTTTGGGTAAAAAACGTAAGAAACAGCCTTCCGGCAAAGTGGAGCATAATCATATTGAACAGCAGGTGCAAAAAGCCGCTGTGCAGGAATGCGTAAAGGAGGATGGACCATGGCTTCCAAAGAAGGTCACCCGGCACGCTCGAAAGGCTGAACCAATCCTGGCCGCCGCTTGCGCGCCAGTCCCACGAAGGCAACTGCACACCCGAGAGCGCCAATATACTGAACAGTATCATCGGTACTACAAAAAGCCCTATATTCCAAAAAATGAGCCGTTGCGTGATGCCGCCCACCCTGTATTCCATCTTTAGATCGTCTAAAATGCTCATATTAGTTCCAGCGTCTGTCGTTAAATGAATTCTTCTTCCAGTACCACATTATAAAATACCCAATAAGTGCCCCACCGAGGTGGGCAAAATGACCTACGCCCCCGACGCTGCCAAAAAGTGACTGTCCTGTAAATCCGAGATAAAAGTCTAAGCTCAAAGTCCCTCCGATCAGGTATTTTGCCTTGACAGGGATCGGTATGAACATCAGCATCATCGGGACATTCGGGAATAAGAATGCAAACGCAACCATTATGCCATAAATTGCACCTGAGGCACCGCCAGCCAAACTAAAATAAGTTCCCCGTAAATTATTATAGTCTCTTGGCAACAGGTTCTCGGCCCAGCGCGTATCGACCATTCCCTTTTGGAGTGTTGCCAGTATGTCAGTTTTATCAAAACCAATTTCAACTAGCTTTTCAACGCTGTTATGGAATGCGAAGTAATGGATCCCCTGTTGGGCTAATGAAGCCCCAAGCCCGCAGGAAATATAAAAGAAAATAAATTTTGACGCTCCCCAGCGTTGCTCCAGTACCGGGCCGAAAATGTACAATGACAGCATATTGAACGCAAGGTGCATTATCCCCATGTGAATGAACATGTTGGTAAAGAGCTGCCAGAAACCAAAATCGGGATTCTCAAAATAATGCTCCCCTAATAAGTTCATAGCAGGAGCACCAACAAATAGTGTCCCAACAAAAAATAGTACATTTATGATCATGAGCTGCTTAACAGCATCGGTCATTGGATACATCATATTGCAAATCGTTTATCCAGGTCCTCTACGCTTACCGTGATGAAGGTAGGCCTGTGGAAAGGTGAAACATCGGGTTCTTTACAGGCAAACAGGGCGTTAACCATGTTCTCCTGCTCTTTCTCGTTCATGTACGTACCTGTTTTTACGGCCAGGCTCTTTGCCATGCTCTTGGCGATGCTGTCGCTCTGGCTAAAACTGCTGTCGGGAACTTCCTGCTGGAGGTCGTTCAGCAATTCCTCGAGCAGTATCGACACCTCGCTTTCAGACACGTTCACCGGCAGGCCCGACACCACAATATGGTCGTGGTTGAACTCGGCAAACACAAAGCCCGTATTCTCCAGCGCCTCACGCATTTCGCGTATCAGCGCCAGTTCGCCCTGGCTATAATGCAGCAGCAGCGGGAACAGCAATTGCTGGCTGGCCGCGTGATGCACGGTAATGTTGGTAAGGAACTGTTCGTACAGTATACGCTGGTGGGCGCGCTTTTGGTCAATGATCAGAAGGCCGCTTTTTATAGGGCTTACAATGTACTTTTTATGTATCTGGTAGGTTTTGTGCACCGTCTGCTCTACTTCATTATCGTTGAAGAGCGAACCGGTAACCTCCTCCGTTTCAAAAGTCATGGCTTCAACTTCCTCGGTTGCTGAGGACAGTCCGGTGTACAGGCTTTCCCATGCAGGCTGGCGCTCCTTTTTGAACGCCGGTGCGGCAGACCACGACGCTGCCGACGATGCTACTGCCCTTACCGGTTTTTCATCCGCAAACGGATTGAAGTCGCGGTCGACCTGCACAGTTGGCATTGTGGCCTCACGCGTTTCGTACTCGTAGGGCGTATCAAGGTTGTTGTCGCGATCAAAGTCCAGCACGGGCGCTACATTGAACTGCCCCAGGCTGTGCTTTATCGTTGAACGGAGTATGGCATAAAGCGCGTGCTCATCGTCGAACTTCACTTCCGTCTTGGTTGGGTGGATATTGATATCGATGGTGTGCGGCGGCACTTCAAGGTAAATGTAGTAAGCGGGCTGGCAGCCGTCCTTCAGCAGCCCTTCATAGGCAGCCATTACGGCATGGTGCAGATAGCCGCTCTTGATGAAGCGGTTGTTCACGATAAAGAACTGCTCGCCCCTGCTCTTCTTCGCGAACTCGGGCTTGGTAACAAATCCGCCGATGCCAACGATCTCGGTGGCTTCCTTTATGGGGACCAGCTTTTCATTGGTGCGCCCGCCAAAGATGTTCACGATGCGCTGCCGCATGTTCGACGTGGGCAGGTTGAACATCTCGCTGCCGTTGTGGTACAATATGAACCCAATGTTGGCATGCGCCAAAGCCACGCGCTCGAACTCGTCGATGATGTGGCGGAACTCTACCGTATCACTCTTTAAAAAGTTGCGGCGGGCAGGTATGTTGAAGAAGAGGTTCTTAACTGAAAATGATGTCCCTTTAGGCACTACGGCCACCTCCTGCGAAGTGAACTTACTGCCCTCGATAACCAGGTGCGTACCCAGCTCGTCCTGCTCCTGCTTTGTTTTAAGCTCCACGTGGGCGATCGCGGCAATGGAAGCCAGCGCCTCCCCTCGGAAACCTTTGGTATGCAGGGAGAACAGGTCCTCCGCATGGCGTATCTTACTGGTGGCATGGCGCTCAAAGCACAGGCGGGAGTCGGTCACGCTCATGCCCTTGCCGTTGTCGATCACCTGTACCAGGGTCTTTCCGGCATCCTTCACGATGAGCTTGATCTCGGTCGCCCAGGCATCCACGGCGTTTTCCAGCAGTTCCTTGACTACCGAAGCCGGCCTTTGCACCACCTCGCCGGCGGCTATCTGGTTGGCAACATGGTCGGGAAGTAACTGGATTATACTGGACATCGTGTAGGGAAAAATCGTTTTAATGGCAGAGTCAAAGTTAAGGATTTTATACCGACCGTAGAAATTACCTGTTTGATATTATTGCGGAAATTACCTGGTGGTGTTTAACATAATTTTAATAAATTAGCTTTAACCAAAACACCAATTATTTAATATGATAGAAAAACTTCGATTATTAAGTCAAGATAGAATAGAAGAAATAAAGAATCTTAATATCAGGTCAGAAAGAACAGATCTAGAATTTAAAGAGATATTTAAACTTTCTGATGCGAAATCTAAAGCAGAATTTGTAAAAGACATATCTGCGTTTGCAAACTCTAAAGGTGGTTATATTTTGTATGGTATAAACAATAATTACGATTGGATAGGTCTTGATGAAAAAAGTGATGACAATATAGATGAAGCTCACATTTCGAATGTAATTGAAGAATTTATTGACGGATTTGTTGAAATATTTACAAATTTAGTTGAAATTGATGGATCATCTTTCTTCATCGTTTACATAGAACCGTCTGATGTAATATTACCATTCAAAAAGGATGGACAGTATCAAAAAAGTACATGGGGGAAAAATGCCAAACAGATTAAAGCAACTGTCTTTAAAAAGGGGGATGTATATTGCCGAAGGGGTAGTAGGTCAATAAAGGCTGATAATTTATTTTATCGGAAAAAACAAAACCAATTTAAAATAATTGAAAATGTTCTTGAGCAAAATACACTGTATAATGAATTTATTGGCAGAGAGGAACATATAAAAGAAATATATAATAAGTTAAACAATGACAATAACAGAATAATTCAAATTGACGGTATAGGTGGAATTGGCAAGACTAGCTTTGTTCACTATTTTTGCAAACAATTGATTATCAATGAGACATTTACAAATAATTTTGAATTTATTATTTGGACAAGTTCAAAAAGAAATAAATATACACCTGATGGTATTAAATCTTTAACTGAATACGTGTCTAATTATTCTGATTTAATTGATGATATTTATAAATTTATTGAAGAGAATAATTTAGTAAGTGAGATTGACACTTCTGATAATGAACATAATGTCATAAATTTTTTAAATAACAATACTGTTTTATTAATAGTTGATAACTTAGAAACTTTAAATGATCCAGACTTAATATCATTCTTAGGGAAATTCCCAACAAGTTCAAAAGCCATCTTAACTACTCGAGAAACACTAGGGGACTTCTTTATGGCCAGAATAAATTTAAATGGCTTTAAGGAGGAAAGAGAATTCCCTGACTTTCTAAACTCTCAATATAAAAATTTTACAGGAAAAGATATTGTATTCACAAATTATTATGGACAATATATTAGTGAACTTTATAAATATACGAAAGGTATGCCTTTGGCTGGTCAGTTGATTACTCACCAACTCGCAATGTCAACTCCGATAGATTCTGTAATTCAAAATCTTAAAAGTGGCGATGCATATCATGATATATTAACATTTTGTTTTCAAGGTTCAATTGATAAGCTATCTGAAGAAGAGAAAAATGTATTATACATATTATCATTATCGGAAAAAGAAGAGCTCCTAACAGCCGATGATATAAGGTATATCTCCGATATGAATAGTGATGAAATTGGTTTTAAAGCATTACCTCAGCTTGCAAAAATCTCACTTTGTT
Organism: Flavobacterium sp.; assembly: GCF_052437795.1. GTDB lineage: Bacteria > Bacteroidota > Bacteroidia > Flavobacteriales > Flavobacteriaceae > Flavobacterium. Next base: position 486,358 of record NZ_JBQVPA010000002.1, on the reverse strand, counting down.
ACTCACAAATGACAGATTCAGGTGATGTTGGATATACAGTTCCTCACTTAGCTAAAATTTACACTAAGAATTTTCTAAAGCTAAATAATGAAAAGAATATTCTTGAAAAATATGAGGTTTTCTCTCAAGAACGTAAAACTTTCTTGGATGGAGATCTTAACCATAAATTATTACTAAGGTCTAACGCTAGTAATCACCAAGAAAGAGTTGCAGCAAATCAGGCAAGACAAGCGCTATATATTTCCAATATAAATTACGATATTGCAAAAGAAACGATAGATGAGCTAATAAAACATAATAGTAAATTTCCATTTCTATATTTGATAAAAGGAAAGATTTTAGAAAACAGCTTTTACTCGGATGCTTATAATCTAGCAAAAAAAGAGTTTCTTATTGCTATTGAATTAGACAATGAGTTTCTAGAAGCATTAATTGAGTTAGGATTCTTAGAATTAAAAAATCGCGTTGGAAAAAGTCGAACGTCTAAAGAAATTATTTCCACTGCAATCGGATATTTTGAAAGAGCACTTTCTGTGGATCCAAATAACCATAGAGCACATCACGGGATTGCTAAATCACTAGCTGCCCAAGCAAAGGACATAAATTATTTTAACAATAAAGCTCAGAAACATGCTAAAGCTAATTTGGCAAATGACCACTTTGAAAGAGCCTATCTCATTTCTGAAACATTAACACCAACACAAATTCATTCTAATGCAATAAATGCATTTAATCATGCTCTCAATTATAATACCAATTTGAGAAATTATAAAGAAGCTTATCGAGTTTGCAATATTGGATTAACAAACGAACCAAACGATATAAAACTCCGTAAACTTAAAGATGAGTTGGATTTTAAAGTGAATCCTAAACAGTACGCGCATGAAAAATTAAAAGACAAAGGGTGGATTAAATAATATCACGCTCCCGCGAGCTTCCAGCTCGTGCCGGTCACAAAAAACAAAACCCTTTCCTCTCCGGAAGGGTTTTAATATTTTTACCACCAACAAAAAAATCCTCGAAAAATCCGCCCAATCAGCGTCATCCGCTTTCCAACTTAACTCATTGAAACAAACTATACAAAATTTAATTACTATAAACAAAAGTAATATAATGACGAGCGCTTTTTAAATATCCCTTCTCCCTCTTCACTCAATCGCTCAAAAAGTGCAAAAAGTTCAAACAATAACCCTAAACACCATCAAAAATACCCCTGCGGCATACCCTAAAATCATCATGTACCGGATCAAAAATCATACAGTAGCGGTGTAAAAATACCCAGAAAAGCATCAAAAAACCCCTTCCGTTTCCGAAAGGGGTTGTTTTTTATCTTAAGCCTGTCCTGCAGGCCCGAAAGTCAGTGGAAGCGGCTGCTGCTCCGTATCGCTTATCTGGCCGTGGGCACTTTCAAAGCGGTGGATGTTCTCGCCTAATGCCTTCAGCAGGCGCTTGGCATGCTGTGGCGTTAACACAATGCGCGACTTTACCTTGGCCTTTGGCACTCCCGGCATGATCGTCACGAAGTCTACCACGAATTCTGAGGCAGAATGGTTGATGATCGCCAGGTTGGAGTAAATGCCTTCGGCAGTCTTCTCATCGAGCTCGATGTTGATCTGCCCCGGCTCCTGTTTTTGGTCACTCATTATATTAGTAATTAAATTCCTCTTTCGGAGTTAATAGCTCATTGTATTCCTCTGTAGAACCTACGATGGTGTTGTCATAGTCCCTCATACCTGTACCTGCAGGTATCCTGTGGCCTACGATAACGTTCTCCTTAAGTCCTTCAAGTCCGTCAACCTTACCTGCCACCGCGGCTTCGTTCAGTACTTTTGTAGTTTCCTGGAACGATGCGGCCGAGATGAACGACTTAGTTTGTAGCGACGCCCTTGTGATACCCTGAAGTACCGGGGTTGCTGTTGCGGCAACCACGTCCCTTGCGGAAACCTGGTTCTGGTCGTTGCGCTTCAGCAATGAGTTCTCGTCCCTTAGCTCGCGCGGCGTAATGATCTGCCCCGCTTTAAGGTTTTGCGAATCTCCCGCATCTTCTACAACTTTCATTCCGTATAGCTTGTCGTTCTCAAGGATAAAGTCAGATGTGTGTATCAGCTGGTCTTCAAGGAAAAGGGTATCACCCGGGTCCTGTACCTGTACTTTACGCATCATCTGGCGTACTACCACTTCAAAGTGCTTGTCGTTGATCTTTACACCCTGAAGGCGGTAAACCTCCTGGATCTCGTTCACAAGGTACTGCTGTACGGCAGACGGCCCCTGTATCCTGAGGATATCTTCCGGTGTGATCGCACCGTCCGATAGTGGCATACCTGCTTTTACGTAGTCATTCTCCTGAACAAGGATCTGGTTCGACAGCTTCACAAGGTATTTCTTGATCTCGCCGAATTTCGACTCGATAACGATCTCGCGGTTACCCCTCTTGATCTTACCGAACGATACCACACCGTCGATCTCAGATACTACGGCCGGGTTCGAAGGGTTACGTGCTTCAAGAAGCTCGGTGATCCTAGGAAGTCCTCCGGTAATGTCACCCGCTTTGGATGAACGCCTTGGTATCTTAACAAGGATCTTACCTGCCTTGATCTTCTCGCCGTTATCGACCATAAGGTGGGCACCCACCGGAAGGTTGTACGAACGGATAAGCTCATTGTCTTTTCCGTAGATCAATAGCGTAGGGATCAATTTCTTGTTCCTTGCTTCAGATATTACCTTCTCCTGGAATCCGGTCTGCTCATCGATCTCGACCATGAACGATTGTCCCTGCTCGATATCTTCGTAAGCGATCTTACCGGTGAACTCAGAGATGATAACACCGTTATATGGGTCCCATTTACAGATGGTAGCCCCTTTGTCAACAATATCACCGTCCTTCACAAAAATGCTCGAACCGTAAGGTATGTTGTGTGTATTCAATACAATTCCCGTATTCTGGTCAACAAGCTTCAATTCAGTAGAACGTGATATTACGATATCTACTTCCTCGCCTTCGTTGTTCTCACCTTTCACGGTCTTAAGGTCTTCAAGTTCAAGACGTCCCGCGAAACGCGTTACAATGCTCGACTCTTCAGACATACCTCCCGCAACACCACCAACGTGGAATGTACGTAGTGTAAGCTGTGTACCCGGCTCACCGATCGACTGTGCGGCAATTACGCCCACTGCCTCACCGCGCTGTGTCATCTGACCCGTAGCCAGGCTGCGTCCGTAACACTTTGCACAAATACCTTTTTTAGCCTCACAGGTGAGTGGCGAACGTACCTCTACAGCCTCAATAGGAGCTGCATTGATAGCCTTTACTTCTGCTTCGGTGATCTGGGTGCCTGTAGTAACAAGGACCTCATTCGTAAGCGGGTTGATGACATCCTGGAGCGCAACACGGCCAAGTATCCTTTCGCCAAGCGTTTCTACGATCTCCTCATTGTTCTTAAGCGCGCTAACCTCGATACCACGAAGCGTACCACAGTCCACAGAGTTAACGATAACGTCCTGTGAAACGTCTACAAGCCTCCTGGTAAGGTAACCTGCATCCGCCGTTTTAAGGGCCGTATCCGCAAGACCTTTACGGGCACCGTGGGTAGAAATAAAGTACTCAAGGATCGAAAGGCCTTCCTTAAAGTTAGAAAGGATCGGGTTCTCGATGATCTCTCCACCACCGGCGGTCGATTTCTTAGGCTTGGCCATCAAACCACGCATACCTGTAAGCTGGCGTATCTGCTCTTTCGAACCCCTTGCCCCCGAGTCAAGCATCATGTACACCGAGTTAAACCCTTGCTGGTCCTCACGGATGTTTTTCATGGCAAGCTCTGTAAGCAATGCGTTGGTAGAGGTCCACACGTCGATCACCTGGTTATAGCGCTCGTTGTTGGTAATAAGACCCATGTTATAGTTCATGGAAATACCTTTTACCTGCTCGTTGGCATCGGCAATAAGCTCCTGCTTCCTTTCAGGGATAATGATATCACCAAGGCTGAATGACAAACCGCCCCTGAAAGCGAATTTGTAACCCATGTCCTTCATATTGTCAAGGAATGCCGCTGTTGTAGGCACGTCGGTAACACTCAAGATCTTACCGATGATGTCCCTAAGCGACTTCTTGGTCAGTACTTCATTGATATAGCCCGCTTTTTCCGGCACCACTTCGTTGAAGAGTACACGTCCTGCGGTCGTCTGGATGATCTTGTAAACAAGCTCACCATTCTCATTAAAGTCTTTTGCACGTATTTTCACGCGTGCGTTCAGTTCCACCCTTCCTTCGTTCAAAGCGATGTTAGCCTCTTCGGCAGAATAGAAAGTAAGGTCCTGTCCAAGTATCGTATTCGTCTCGGTAGACAAACGCTCTTTGGTCATGTAGTACAGACCAAGTACCATGTCCTGAGAAGGAACGGTTACCGGAGCACCGTTCGCCGGGTTAAGGATATTGTGTGAAGCCAGCATCAACAGCTGTGCCTCAAGGATAGCCTCCGGCCCAAGCGGAAGGTGTACCGCCATCTGGTCACCATCAAAGTCAGCGTTGAAAGCCGTACATACCAATGGGTGCAGCTGGATCGCCTTACCTTCGATAAGTTTCGGCTGGAACGCCTGTATACCAAGCCTGTGAAGGGTTGGGGCCCTGTTAAGCAGTACCGGGTGCCCTTTGATCACATTTTCAAGGATATCCCATACTACAGGTTCTTTTTTGTCAATTATCTTTTTGGCCGACTTAACCGTTTTCACGATACCGCGCTCGATAAGCTTGCGAATAACGAACGGTTTGTAAAGCTCGGCAGCCATGTCTTTCGGAAGGCCGCATTCGAACAATTTCATTTCAGGGCCAACGACGATCACCGAACGTGCCGAGTAGTCAACACGCTTACCTAAAAGGTTTTGGCGGAAACGTCCCTGCTTACCTTTCAATGAGTCAGAAAGCGATTTCAAAGGCCTGTTCGATTCTGTCTTAACAGCCGATGCTTTCCTTGTGTTATCGAATAGCGAGTCTACCGATTCCTGTAGCATACGCTTTTCGTTACGAAGGATCACCTCCGGCGCCTTGATCTCCATAAGCCTTTTCAGACGGTTGTTACGGATGATCACCCTGCGGTAAAGGTCGTTAAGGTCAGAAGTAGCGAAACGTCCGCCATCAAGCGGCACTAGTGGGCGAAGTTCCGGCGGGATCACAGGGATCACTTTCAGGATCATCCACTCAGGGCGGTTCTCCCTGTTCATGTTCGACTCACGGAACGACTCTACTACCTGAAGCCTTTTAAGGGCTTCGGTCTTACGCTGTTTAGATGTTTCAGTATTGGCACTGTGGCGAAGGTTGTATGACAATTGGTCAAGGTCGATCCTCGCAAGCAGGTCCATGATACACTCAGCACCCATCTTGGCGATAAACTTGTTAGGGTCATTATCGTCAAGGTATTGGTTTTCCGCAGGAAGAGAATCCAGTATGTTCAGGTACTCTTCTTCGGTTAAAAAGTCTAATCTTTTGGCATCCTCACCATCCGGCCCTTTGGCGATACCTGCCTGGATAACCACATACCTTTCATAGTATATGATCATATCTAATTTCTTAGACGGAAGGCCAAGGATATAACCTATTTTATTTGGCAGCGAACGGAAATACCATATGTGGGCGATAGGCACTACAAGATTGATGTGCCCTACCCTGTCACGTCGAACTTTCTTCTCGGTAACTTCAACACCGCATCGGTCACAAACGATCCCCTTATAGCGGATCCTTTTATACTTGCCGCAAGCACATTCAAAATCCTTTACAGGGCCGAAGATACGCTCGCAGAAAAGGCCGTCCCTTTCCGGTTTGTGAGTACGATAGTTAATGGTTTCAGGCTTTAAAACCTCACCCCTTGATTCTGCCAGGATCGACTCAGGCGAAGCAAGGCCTATAGAGATCTGGTTGAACCTTTTAACGGTATTTTTATCTTTTAATCTCGTCATGATATGTAATCTATCGATTTATTAAAAAGTATGGAAAGGGAATGGCGCCGAAACGCCACTCCCATGGAAATTTATTCTTCTAACCTGATGTCAAGGCCAAGGCCTTTAAGCTCGTGCATCAATACGTTGAATGATTCCGGCAAGCCTGGTTCCGGCATGGTCTCTCCCTTAACGATAGCTTCGTAAGTTTTAGCCCTTCCGATAACGTCATCCGATTTAACGGTCAGTATCTCCCTAAGCGTGCTCGACGCACCGTATGCTTCAAGGGCCCAAACCTCCATCTCCCCGAAACGCTGTCCACCAAACTGCGCTTTACCTCCAAGAGGCTGCTGCGTGATGAGCGAGTACGGGCCGATAGAACGTGCGTGCATCTTGTCGTCAACCATGTGGCCAAGTTTCAGCATGTAGATAACACCTACGGTTGCCGGCTGGTGGAAACGCTCGCCTGTACCACCATCATATAGATACGTGTGGCCAAAGCGCGGTATTCCTGCCTCATCGGTGAGCTCATTGATCTGGTCAAGTGTAGCACCATCAAAGATCGGCGTTGCGAACTTCTTGCCTGTCTTAAGGCCTGCCCATCCAAGAACGGTTTCATATATCTGTCCGATGTTCATACGCGAAGGTACACCCAGCGGGTTCAATACGATGTCTACAGGGGTACCATCCTCAAGGAACGGCATGTCCTCCTGGCGAACGATCTTGGCAACAATACCTTTGTTACCGTGGCGCCCTGCCATTTTATCACCCACTTTCAGCTTACGCTTCTTAGCGATGTAAACCTTGGCAAGCTTAAGGATACCTGATGGAAGTTCGTCACCCACCGTTATGGTGAATTTCTCCCTCCTCAATGCACCCTGAATGTCGTTCAGCTTGATCTTGTAGTTGTGGATAAGGTCGTTTACCATAGCATTGGTATCGTCATCCGTAGTCCACTGCCCTTTGGTAAGGTGAGCGAAATCTTCAACGGCATAAAGCATTTTCTGGGTATATTTCTTTCCTTTCGGAAGTACTTCCTCACCCAGGTCGTTCATAACGCCCTGTGATGTTTTACCGTTTATGATGTTGAACAGCTTATCGATAAGTTTGTCCTTAAGTTCATTGAACTTAACTTCAAAATCCATCTCCAGTTTGCCCAGATCGTCTTTATCTTTCGTACGCTTACGCTTATCTTTCACAGCGCGTGCGAATAGTTTCTTGTCAAGGACAACACCATGAAGTGAAGGGGAAGCTTTCAATGAAGCATCTTTCACATCACCGGCCTTATCACCGAAGATAGCGCGAAGAAGCTTTTCTTCCGGTGTAGGGTCAGATTCCCCCTTCGGAGTGATCTTACCGATAAGGATATCGCCAGGCTTCACTTCGGCACCGATCCTGATCATACCGTTCTCGTCAAGGTCTTTGGTAGCCTCTTCCGATACGTTCGGGATGTCGTTGGTCAGTTCCTCATTACCCAGTTTGGTATCCCTTACTTCAAGAGAATAGTCATCCACGTGGATCGACGTGAATATATCATCGCGCACTACTTTTTCAGAGATCACGATCGCATCCTCGAAGTTATACCCTTTCCATGGCATGAACGCCACCTGAAGGTTACGGCCCAATGCAAGTTCACCGTTTTGCGTGGCATAGCCTTCGCAAAGGACCTGGCCCGGCGCTACCCTGTCGCCTTTCCTTACGATAGGCTTAAGGTTGATGCTCGTGCTCTGGTTGGTTTTCCTGAACTTGATAAGCTGGTATGTTTTCTCGTCCGGATCAAAGCTTACGCTGCGCTCGCGGTCGGTCCTGTCATATTTGATCGTGATCTGGTTGGCATCTACATACTCAACCGTACCGTGCCCTTCGGCATTGATAAGTACCCTAGAGTCAGAAGCTACCTGGCGCTCCAATCCTGTACCCACGATAGGGGATTCCGGACGTAAAAGAGGAACAGCCTGGCGCATCATGTTCGATCCCATCAACGCGCGGTTCGCATCATCATGCTCAAGGAACGGGATAAGCGATGCCGAGATCGATGCGATCTGGTTCGGTGCAACGTCGGTATAATGTACCGCACCAGGCTCAACAACCGGGAAGTCGCCTTCCTCACGTGCAATTACCCTTTCAGCAGTGATCTGTCCGTCAGCACTCATTTCGATATTCGCCTGAGCGATCATCTTACCTTCCTCCTCCTCAGCGCTAAGGTATACCGGTGTCGACTCAAGGTCAACTTTACCGTTGGTTACCTTGCGGTAAGGTGTCTCGATAAAGCCCATTCCGTTCACTTTGGCATATACGCCAAGTGAGGAGATAAGACCAATGTTCGGACCTTCCGGGGTCTCAATAGGACAAAGGCGGCCATAGTGCGTATAGTGAACGTCACGTACCTCGAAACCTGCCCTTTCCCTTGAAAGACCGCCGGGCCCAAGTGCAGAAAGCCTGCGCTTGTGAGTGATCTCGGCAAGTGGGTTGGTCTGGTCCATGAACTGCGATAGCTGGTTGGTACCAAAGAACGAGTTGATAACCGAAGACAGTGTCTTGGCGTTGATAAGGTCGATCGGGGTAAATACCTCGTTGTCCCTTACGTTCATACGCTCCCTGATAGTCCTTGCCATACGTGCAAGACCTACGCCGAACTGTGCCGAAAGCTGCTCGCCTACCGTACGTACACGACGGTTGGAAAGGTGGTCGATATCATCGATCTCAGCCTTCGAGTTGATCAGCTCGATAAGGTATTTAACTATGGTAATGATATCCTCTTTGGTAAGCACTTGCTTTTCCATTGGGATATCAAGTCCAAGCTTTTTGTTCATCCTGTAGCGGCCTACTTCACCAAGGTTGTAGCGCTGGTCAGAGAAGAACAATTTATCTATAATGCCACGAGCTGTTTCCTCATCAGGCGGTTCCGCGTTACGGAGCTGACGGTAAATGTGCTCTACGGCTTCTTTTTCAGAGTTTGTAGGATCTTTTTGTAACGTGTTATGGATGATGGCATAATCTGCCTGGTTGTTGTCCTCCTTGTGAAGAAGTATGGTCTTCACATTAGAGTCAATGATCTCTTCCACATTGTCCTTGTCGATGATGGTATCACGGTCAAGGATGATCTCGTTACGCTCGATAGAAACCACCTCGCCTGTATCTTCGTCCACGAAATCTTCGTGCCATGTGTTAAGTACACGCGCGGCAAGCCTTCTGCCGATATATTTTTTAAGACCTGTTTTCGATACCTTGATCTCTTCAGCAAGGTCGAATATTTCAAGGATGTCCTTATCCCTCTCAAACCCGATAGCCCTGAACAGGGTAGTAACCGGAAGCTTTTTCTTACGGTCGATATACGCGTACATAACACTGTTGATGTCGGTAGCGAATTCAATCCATGAGCCTTTGAAAGGAATTACCCTTGCAGAATATAATTTTGTTCCGTTTGCGTGGAATGACTGGCCGAAGAAAACTCCTGGCGAACGGTGAAGCTGCGAAACAACTACACGCTCAGCGCCATTGATAACAAAGGTACCGCTCGGAGTCATGTATGGGATAGTTCCCAGGTAAACGTCCTGCACAATTGTCTCAAAATCCTCATGCTCAGGGTCAGTACAATACAGCTTAAGCCTTGCTTTTAGCGGCACGCTGTAGGTAAGTCCCCTGTCTATACACTCTTCAATTGTATATCGTGGCGGGTCAACAAAGTAATCAAGGAACTCCAGTACGAACTGATTTCTTGTATCAGTGATCGGAAAGTTTTCCATGAAGGTGTTATAAAGACCTTCGTTGCCTCTCTCATCCGACTTGGTTTCCAACTGGAAAAAATCTTTGAACGATTTTACCTGGATGTCAAGGAAATCCGGATAAGCCGGGATGTTTTTGGTAGAGGCAAAATTTAATCTTTCAGTCTGATTTGTTATCATCAATGGACAAAATTTTGATTAAAATAATTTAATAAGGGCGTACAATAAAATTATTTAAAGTTATTATACGAAAAATGGTTTAGGCCTTTGAGAGTTCTTCTCAAGGCCTAAACCTGGGTTTTCAAACCTATGTAAGCTTATTTAAGCTCAACAACAGCTCCGGCTTCTTCCAAAGATTTTTTAAGGCCTTCAGCCTCATCTTTAGAGATGCCTTCTTTAACGTTAGCAGGAGCTCCGTCAACTAGATCTTTAGCTTCTTTAAGTCCAAGGCCGGTAAGTTCTTTTACAGCTTTAACAACTGCAAGTTTAGAAGCACCAGCATCTTTAAGAACTACTGTAAATTCAGTTTGCTCTTCAGCAGCAGGAGCGTCACCGCCAGCAGCAGGACCAGCGAAAGCTACAGCAGCAGCTGCAGGCTCGATGCCATATTCATCTTTAAGTATTGTAGCTAGTTCATTAACTTCTTTAACAGTCAGGTTAACTAGTTGTTCTGCGAATTGTTTCAAATCTGCCATTTTTTCTATCGTTTTAAATAGTTTGTAATATATAATTTATAAAGTGCGTTCTCGCGGTGGTGTTACCTTTCAGATAACGTTTTAACAAGTCCTGCGATCGTACTGCCACCTGATTTAAGGGCAGATATAACGTTCTTAGCAGGAGACTGAAGAAGACCGATGATCTCTCCGATAACCTCTTCCCTTGATTTAAGCGCTACAAGAGCATCAAGCTGGTTGTCGCCAATGAATACAGCCTCGTGGATGTATGCACCTTTAAGGACTGGCCTATCAGATTTTTTACGGAATTCCTTTATGATCTTTGCAGGAGCGTTGCCGTTCTCAGCGATCATTATAGAAGTGCTTCCTTTTAGGATAGAAGGCAATTCGCCGTAGTTGTTCTCAAGACCCTCCATTGCTTTTTCAAGCAGGGTATTTTTAACAACCTCAAGCTTAATGCCGGCTTTAAAGCAAGCTCTCCTAAGGTTTGAAGTATTCTCAGCATTAAGGCCTGAAATATCGGTAACATAAACAACATTAGTACCGGCCAACTGTGCAGTTAAATCTTCAATAACTCTTGATTTTTCTTCCTTGGTCATAATAAAAAATTTTTAACCGCCAATTAAACTGCTTTCGGATCCAGAGGGATCGCAGGGCTCATAGTCGAAGAGAGGTGGATACTCTTGATATATGTTCCTTTTGCCGCAGTTGGCTTCAATTTGATTAATGTTTGAATAATTTCGTGAGCGTTCTCGATGATCTTGTCTGCATCAAAAGATATCCTTCCAATACCAGCGTGAACGATACCAGTCTTATCAACTTTAAAGTCGATCTTACCGGCTTTAACCTCAGTAACCGCTTTACCAACCTCCATAGTAACAGTACCTGTCTTAGGGTTTGGCATAAGTCCGCGTGGTCCCAGGATCCTACCAAGAGGTCCAAGTTTACCCATTACTGCCGGCATAGTGATGATAACATCAACATCTGTCCAGCCGTCTTTAATTTTCTGAAGGTAATCATCCAAACCTACGAAGTCAGCGCCTGCAGCTTTAGCTTCAGCTTCTTTATCCGGGGTTACAAGGGCAAGGACCCTTACATCTTTACCTGTTCCGTGCGGTAGCGCAACAACGCCCCTTACCATCTGATTCGCTTTCCTTGGATCTACACCCAGGCGTACAGCGATATCAACCGACTCATCAAATTTTGCGGAAGCAACTGTTTTGATCAATGCAGAAGCATCTTTCAAAGAGTACAGTTTGTTCTTCTCGATTTTTGAAGCAGCCTCTTTCTGTTTTTTTGTCAATTTTGCCATTTCTTCTTTTCTTTTTACTAATTAAAAAGGAGCTGCTCCTGATACAGTGATACCCATAGACCTTGCAGTACCGGCAACCATACTCATTGCTTTCTCGATAGTGAAAGCGTTCAGGTCAGCCATTTTGTCTTCTGCGATAGCCCTGATCTGATCCCAGGTAACGCTTGCAACTTTTTTACGGTTCGGCTCGCCCGAACCACCTTTTAGCTTGGCAGCATCCATCAGCTGTATAGCAGCCGGTGGGGTTTTAACAACAAACTCGAAAGATTTGTCTTTGTACACGGTAATTTGTACCGGTAATACTTTGCCTGGCTTATCCTGGGTCCTGGCATTAAATTGCTTACAGAACTCCATGATATTAACGCCCGCAGCTCCCAAAGCAGGTCCAACCGGTGGCGACGGATTCGCAGCACCTCCCTTAACTTGTAGTTTAACTACTTTACTAATTTCTTTAGCCATTTCTTTAAAAAGATTTAGCACATCTTCAATTGGAAGCGAGGATGTGATTTATAATAAGTGTAACAAAAATTATACTTTTTCAACCTGCATAAAGCTTAGTTCCAGCGGGGTCTTCCTTCCGAAGATCTTCACCATAACTTCCAGCTTACGCTTTTCTTCATTCACCTTTTCAACCGTACCGTTAAAGCCGTTGAAAGGCCCGTCTATTACCTTGATGGTCTCGCCTGTGGTAAATGGTATAGAAACATTATCTGTTTTTACCGATAGCTCATCCACCTTGCCCAGCATCCTGTTCACTTCAGAAAGGCGTAATGGCACTGCATCACCACCCTTAGTTTCACCAAGAAAACCAATAACACCGGAAATAGACTTTATTACGTGCGGTATCTCACCTGTCAAATTAGCCTCGATCATTACATAGCCCGGAAAATACACCCTGTCTTTACTGATCTTCTTGCCATCACGCACCTGCACTACCTTTTCTGTAGGCACAAGGACCTGCGACACATAATCGGCCATTCCAAGTTTGTTGATCTCGGTCTCTATATAGTTCTTAACTTTATTCTCCTGACCGCTTACCGCCCTAACTACATACCACTTTTTGACATTGTTATCAGTCATACGATAAAATTAATTTTTTAAGAAACTGTACACTTTTGCTATCACTACCTCAAAGCCTTTATCAACTCCGAAAGTAACAAGAGCAAATATTACCGAAAAAACAGCAACGATAATAGTAAGGCGCTGTATCTCAGACCACTCAGGCCAGGTAACATTATCCTTAAGCTCTCCGAACGCCTCTGATATATAATTAGTAACCTTCATTTGTTTTTTCTTTTTTGCACGGGCGGAGGGATTCGAACCCCCATCAACGGTTTTGGAGACCGCTATTCTACCCTTGAACTACGCCCGTTTGTTAAAAGCCAGCCGGTACAGATGTACCTGCTGGCTTTTTATAATTCCTAATATAATTAATCAAGGATCTCAGTAACCTGACCTGCACCAACTGTACGGCCACCCTCACGGATAGCGAAACGAAGACCTACGCTAAGAGCGATAGAGCTAAGTAATTGTACATCGATAGTAAGGTTATCACCAGGCATAACCATCTCAACACCTGCAGGAAGAGAGATCGTTCCTGTTACGTCAGTCGTACGAACGTAGAACTGAGGACGGTAGTTGTTATGGAATGGAGTGTGACGTCCACCTTCTTCTTTCTTAAGGATATAAACCTCAGCTTTGAAATGAGCGTGCGGCTTAACCGATCCCGGCTTAACGATAACCATACCCCTTTTGATATCTTCTTTAGCGATACCCCTTAGAAGGATACCTGCGTTATCTCCAGCTTCACCCCTATCAAGGATCTGACGGAACATTTCGATACCTGTTATTGTAGAAGTAAGTTTTTCAGCACCCATACCAATGATCTCAACCGGATCACCTGTGTTAGCTATACCTGCCTCGATACGACCTGTAGCAACAGTACCACGGCCAGTAATTGTGAATACATCTTCAACAGGCATAAGGAAAGGCTTGTCGATATCACGTGTTGGCATTTCGATCCAGTTGTCAACCGCAGCCATAAGCTCAAGAACAGTATCAACCCATTTTGGCTCACCGTTAAGTGCACCAAGAGCAGATCCCTGGATTATCGGACCATTATCTCCATCATACTGATAGAAAGAAAGAAGGTCACGGATCTCCATTTCTACAAGCTCAAGAAGCTCAGCATCATCAACCATATCCACTTTGTTCATGAATACAACCATACGAGGAACACCTACCTGGCGGCCAAGAAGGATGTGCTCACGTGTTTGTGGCATTGGTCCGTCTGTAGCAGCAACAACAAGGATAGCACCGTCCATCTGGGCAGCACCTGTAACCATGTTCTTAACATAGTCAGCGTGACCCGGACAGTCAACGTGAGCATAGTGACGGTTAGCCGTAGCATACTCTACGTGTGAAGTATTAATAGTAATACCCCTTTCTTTTTCTTCAGGAGCATTGTCAATTTGATCAAATGATTTTGCTTCAGAATAACCAGCATCAGCCAATACTTTAGTAATCGCTGCCGTTAATGTTGTTTTTCCGTGGTCAACGTGCCCAATTGTACCAATATTCAAGTGGGGCTTGGAACGATCAAAATTTCCTTTTGCCATGATTTAATAATTTAATCTTAGTTATATAATTAGTGTTCAAATTCAATTTTTGAGCCAATGACGGGAATTGAACCCGTGACCTCTTCCTTACCAAGGAAGCACTCTACCCCTGAGCTACACCGGCTTAATCCCATATATTTTAAATCCTGAATGCTTTTATTTTAAATTTTGCCATCAGGCAATGACCCAAAACACATCCAACATTTAAAACAACTTTTTTGTGGGGAGAGCAGGATTCGAACCTGCGAAGGTTTCCCAACGGATTTACAGTCCGTCCTCGTTGGCCGCTTGAGTATCTCCCCTAACCTTTTATTATTCAGTTGCTTGTCAAAAAAATTTATTTGAGCCGATAGAGGGACTCGAACCCACGACCTGCTGATTACAAATCAGCTGCTCTAGCCAGCTGAGCTACACCGGCAACTTTCAATAAAAAAGTCCGCTATTTCTAACGGACTGCAAATGTATAGAATTTATTTTTTAATCAAAACATTTTCATAAAAAAATTTTAAATTATGAATGTGCCCTGATCTTCTGCTTTCTTTTCATCAACAAACGTTCCATTGAATCGGCCGCAAGCTCTACCGCCTCTTCAAATGTCTTGCACTGTTTTTTCACTACGAACTCGTCACCCGGCACAGATAATTTTATCTCAGCGATCTTATTCTCCTTATCACTCGTATTGTCCAGCTTAAAAAATACATCCGAACAAACCACTTTGTCATAGTACTTCTCGAGCTTATCCAACCTGTCCTGAACATAGCCTACCAGTTTCCTGTCAACTGTAAAGTTGACCGCATGAACGTTTACTTTCATAATATCATTATTTTGGTTAAACTTAGGAGCCACCACGGCTGCGAGGATGTGAATCCCCATACACTTTCTTTAACTCGGCAAGACTGCTGTGGGTATAGATCTGTGTAGATGATAAACTCGCGTGCCCTAATAGTTCCTTTACTGAATTTAGATCCGCCCCGTTGTTCAGAAGGTGCGTTGCAAAGGTATGCCGCAGGACGTGCGGACTCCTTTTTACCTTCCCGGAGACAACACTAAAGTAACAATTTATTAACCTATAAACAAAAGATTCACTGATTTTATTTCCGCGCAAGTTCACAATTAACACATCAGGATCGGCGATAGGCCCCAACTCCCGTCGTTTCATAAGGTACTCCGCCAATACGCGGGCCGTACAGTCCAGCACCGGCATTATCCGCTCTTTATTACGCTTGCCCAAAACCTTCAGCGTACGGTTCCCGGGGTCATAGCTGTTCAGCTTAAGGCCTATCAGTTCGGCGCGGCGCATCCCTGTAGTATAGAACAACTCGATGATGAGCCGGTTGCGCACACCCTCAAAATCGTCGGGGTACTCATTAAAGTCAACAACATCCTGCAACTCCTTTTCCGAAAAAGGCACTTGTACCTTTTTTTCGGTTTTCAGCGATTTGTGCTTCAGGAGGGGATTGATCTCGATCTGGCGCGTTTTTAGCAGGAACTTATAGAATGACTTAAGCGAGGAGACCTTTCGGTTAACCGATCTATTTGCTATGCCATCATCCACAAGCCGCACGATCCAGCTGCGGATATGGCTGTAATTTACTTCTTCCAATGTTGCATCCTCATCACCATCCCTGATAAAAGACTCAAATGCCGACACATCGTCCAGGTAGGCGCGCAGGGTTAGCGGGGAATAATTTTTCTCCTTTTGCAGGTAATCGCGGTATGCCTGTTTGCTTTCGACCATAAAAAAACCGTTACACGCAAAGTTAACCTTTTACGTATAACGGTAAATTATTTAAAGCATAAATATGCTTATGATTCCATAGCGTCCCTTAGGCCCTGGATATAATTTGCTTTCTGAACTTCAGCCCTTCTTGAAACTGATGGCTTAATGAAAGCAGAACGACGCCTAAGCTGACGAACAACTCCGGTCTTGTCGAATTTACGCTTGTAACGCTTTAGCGCCCTGTCGATATTCTCTCCGTCTTTAATTGGTATAATTAACATAGCATAACACCTCCTCTCATTAAGGGTGCAAACTTAAAACATTATTTTAAATTATTAATTATAAATTCGCATTTTTATTTGAGCTATCCCTTCCACGGCAAAAGCCAGCGCACGGGCCGGGCTTTTGCCAGTTCGGCTTTCAGCCTCGGGTCGGTTTATATGCTCCATGCCTGTGCAGGCTGCCGCCTCCATCCCTCACGCGACCCCATCCCCTTTATTATGAATATGATCATATTTAAACCTTTAAAGCAACAAAGATCAATGAACTTAAAAGTCAGATCATTTCTCATCAGCTTACTTATATGCAATTTTGCCTGTGAGCAAAAACAAACCCCAACTTTAGCGAAATCAAAAATGGAAACAAACGTGCAAGCAAAAAACAAAGCAATGTTAGACACACTAAAAACCGGAATGATCGATTACATGGAATTTGGCGAACCTGCATATTCTGAAAAAGATGTTGAAAAATGCATTGGGTTAATTGAAACTTTTCTAAATGACATGAACAGATCTGCAAATAAAGGATCGGGAATGAAGCTTGTAAAAGGATTATTGCTGGATCTTAACGAACTTAATGAGGCTTGCGAAGGTTCCCTGATCGAAACGGGAGAAAGGGAGCAGATTTGCAGCATCATCATTTCCGCAGGCCATGAGAAAGGCTATAATGGAAAAGACGAGGACATCACCGAAGAATGGCGCGAATGGTAACACCACATTATCAGCAGATCACATTAGTACAATAAACAAAACGGGCCGCTTTTCAGCAGCCCGTTCCTATATAGTACAGTTACATCTACTCCTTAAGGAGGTTACGCGAAATAACCAGCTTTTGTATCTCGGTCGTTCCCTCGCCTATGGTACACAGCTTGGAGTCGCGGTAGAATTTCTCCACAGGATAATCCTTGGTATAGCCGTAGCCGCCGTGTATCTGCACCGCTTCGTTGGAAACGCGTACACAAACTTCAGACGAGTACATTTTACCCATTGCTCCTGCAACGGTCATTTTCTTTCCATTATTTTTCAGGTAAGCCGCTTTGTGAAGCAACAGTTCCGAAGCCTCGATCTCGGTAGCCATGTCAGCGAGCTTGAAGGCTATCCCTTGAAAACTGCTTATCGGCTGCCCGAACTGGTGGCGCTCTTTAGAGTATTTCAATGCCGCTTCATAGGCACCTTTGGCAATACCTAATGAGAGCGCTCCAATAGAGATCCTTCCGCCGTCAAGTACTTTCATCGCCTGGATAAAGCCCTCGCCCACCTCGCCAAGCCTGTTGGCATCCGGTATGCGGCAGTTGTCAAATATAAGCTCTGCGGTCTCGCTGGCGCGCATACCCAGTTTGTTCTCTTTTTTTCCGCTCGTAAAGCCCTGCATCCCTTTTTCGAAGACAAATGCGGTCATGCCTTTTGAGTCGCCTTTTTCGCCTGTACGCACAATAACAACAGCTACATCTCCAGACACTGCATGCGTAATGAAGTTCTTGGCACCGTTCACGATCCAGTGATCGCCATCTTTTACGGCAGTAGTATTCATACCACCCGCGTCAGAACCGGTGTTGTGCTCGGTAAGGCCCCATGCTCCGATGAATTCGGCAGTAGCCAGCTTAGGGAGCCATTTTTTCTTTTGCTCCTCATTACCGAACGTAAGTATATGGTTCGTACAAAGTGAATTGTGCGCAGCAACCGATAACCCGATAGAAGGGTCTACTTTGGATATCTCCTCTACAACCGTGATGTATTCGTGGTAACCAAGGCCTGAACCGCCATATTCTTCAGGGACAATAACACCCATATAGCCCATTTCACCTAACTGTTTGAACAATTCTACCGGGAAATACTGGCTTTCATCCCACTCCATAATATTCGGGCGGATATGCTGTTCTGCAAAGTCCCTGATCGACCCAGCGATCATTTTTTGCGTTTCACTGTATTCGAAATTCATGTGTTTGATTTTAGAATTCCAAATATAAAGCAATTATTTTTATTTTATCAACGGGAAAATCATTAATTTTTGACAATTCATCAACGTTTACAACCCTCCCATTCATACTCCTCTTTGTAATTATGGCTTTAGCTAAATTTCTGTTGAAGTATGGGAACCGGGACAGCTGCTGCAATGATGCCGAATTGATGTTTATTTTTGAAACATCAGGGTTAGCGCCTATGTAAAAACTTTTCTTCAATCCCTTAACCGCCTCGGGCGACAAGTCGGTAAATTCATCCATCTGCTCCATGCTCCCGAAAGCTCCCAATTCTGCACGGCGGCGAAGGATCTTCTTTGCAAAAGCAGGCCCTATGCCATACACTTTTACCAAGTCTTCTTCCAACGCGTTATTGATGTCGGTTGGAATTATTTTCTTTTCTTCTTTTGCAAAAGGCCTGTCGGTTTTGGCGAATGCCGGCCCTGTTTCAGCTTTTCCCTTCTTATTCTTTTCGTTCACCCAATCGGGGAATTTGAAATATGGTGATATCCTGGCGAGCACTTCACCCGATACTTTGGTCACATCCTGAAAATCATCAGCTGAATTGACGAACTTACCCGTTTTCCTGAACGCGTGCAGGCGGTCGATCTCGGCAATGCTCATTCCAAGCGCGTAGCCTTTATGATCGGAAATATAATTGGGATTGAATGGATAGATCGTGTCTTTCTTATTGTTGCTCTTGGCCTTGAGCGCATCTATTTCTGCCTGGTGGGCCAGCCATTCCTTTTTTTCAGCGGAATGCCCTTCTTCCCTTGTAATATCGTAAGAAGCTACAAAAAAGTACACCGCCTGGAATATCATGACCAACAGGAACAGGACCAAGATCCCTTTTCGTTGGCCGGAAGTGAATTGCAAAAAAAAGTTAAAAGGCTTCATTCGACAGCGGGATTACAGGTCAAAAACAGAACTCCGCTTGGTGTAGATCATATCCTTCAGCTTGAGCCAAAATGCAAGTGTAAGGTACACGCCAAACCAGAGCCCAATGGTAACGAATGAAATGTAAATAAAAAACAGGCGCACGTTAGTAGCCCGCATTCCAAGCCTGTCGGCAAGGCGCTGCGACACCTCGAACCCGTGTTTCTCAAAGAAATGCCTTATCTTGGTAATTACAGTCATTTTTAGTTTCAGGTCTGAAGTTTAATTTGCTTACTCAAACCGGTGAGGCTTCAAAGATAAAAATAAATCATTTACTTTTTTAAAAGTTCCAGGCCAAGCGCACACTGCATGCAGCGCTTCTTTTCACAGTACTCATTTCGCAGCTGTAACAGCGACTGCGTATCGTAGGCCGATCCCGCCCCTACCTTAAACGACCGGAATTTATCTATAACGGCATTCTTCTCAGGTGCTACGGTCCTTAAAAGACTTATAAGTTCCTCTGACAGTTCCTTGCCCGTACTTTTTGCATAAGCGAACCGGAACGGTATTATGGTATTGATGACCACCAGGTCGATGAATGATGCCGTGAGGGCTTTGCGTTTCTTCGCACTTTCTTTATCAAAAGTATAATGCGTTTGCCAATAGGCAGAAACCTGCACTTCAAATACCTTATAAATATCCTCAACAGTGGCTGAGCTTATAACTTTCGAGAACAGGTTTTGGTGTGTGTGGTACAGCTGCGCTAACTGCGACAGTCGTATGGTCGGGAAATTATCCGGACGGTGCCTGAAGAATTCGGGGCTGTCTACGTGGACTGACTGTAACCGATGCTTATGGCTCATATACGCATACCGTGCTTTCAGGCCGCGTGGGTAAGCATCTTCCTGATCACCTTCCAACAGCCCTGCCCTGCCCAAAAGCAATGCCTCAAGGTTTTCTGCTTCGAAACTTTCCTTTCGCACAATGCTGAACGGGAGTGACCGTGCCATTGTAAAAAACGTATTGCCATTAGTGTTCAGCCCAAAGTTTTTGGCAAGGAAGCAAAACAGCACGGCCTCCCAATCGTTGCCTGTTTCGACGGCCAGTTGAAGTATGGGTGCGGCCTTGCGTTCCAGGCGTTCAAAGAACAAACGCTCCTTCCAGTTCTCGAGGACGAAAGTATCTATCGCCGCCAGTTCCTTTTCGCAATATATCCAGGTTTTCGCGGCGGCGAGCGCATTATAGCTTTCGATCAGTTTGGTATCGGTGTAATGTTTCAGTTCCAGGACAGGTATCTCCGAATTGTCACGGCGCATTACCTCGGTATCGTGGTCCCAAACTACATGGAGCACCACATTATCATAATTAGGATCGTTCTCGTGGCTGTGCAGGTACCAGTCTGATGACTTGATGTGGATCTCTACATTGCCCGCCCACTTCTGCCCCCCAATGATCAATTGAGCGTTAAAGAAATCGGGGCCGGACCGCTGCAGGTATTGCCCTGCGTTTATGACCTCTACAGGCTCGCCCTGTACGGTTTTGAGCCCCTGCAGGCTAAATTTTTTGTATTCCCAAACGTGGTGTAAAAATTCTTCTTTCATGGCGTGTAAATAATCATCTAAGATAAAGAACTTTGAAATTAATCCTTTACCATCAATAAATTTTTATCGAAATTTGAGATCGCCAAATTTACAACATGAAACAAATCCTCTCCCTGGTCCTGATCTTTGCTACACTGCTAGCCTACTCCCAAAAACGGCCAGCCGCCATAAAAGTTACCTACCAAAAAATATCGCTGGGAAAAGTGGATGATGCCGATAACCCGATAATTATTTTCTCGGATGCGCAAAAAACATTGGTAACCAACAAGGCTATACTTGAAGGCAAAGCATCTTATCCTATCGAACGGTCTACAGTTTACCATACTGATAGTTCGTACGTTGTTTCAGCGGAATGGGCTAAAGAAAGACACATAGCTACAAAAGATGCTTTATCGCTCAAAAAGCAGTCATTCGAATTGCTGCCTGACACAAAGACCATTCTTGGCTATAAATGCAAAAAAGCAAAAACCATTATCAACTCCAATACCATAGAGATCTGGTATACCGACGAACTGGGTTTGAAAGGCGCACCTTCGCTATTGGGACAGGAACTTGGGCTGGTGCTTGAAACCAACCGCAACGGTAGTTATATAGTTACCGCGACCAAAATTGAAAAACTGAAAAGCATTCCCGCAGCCAGCCAGCCTGCCGTTAAGGACAAACCGGCAGACATGCTTACGTATCGTGATGTATTATGGCGGTCGCGGTTTACAACCCTGCCGGTATTTAAAGACGAGATAATCAATTTTTCGGATGCGTCCATATCGAATGACAGCGTTTTACGGTTCGCGAATGGCTCCATAGCCCTTCGTAAAATAAAGTTCCCCGAAATTAAAACTGGCAGTCAGGTTTTTGTGGAACTAATAGAGCAGTCCAACGGCGATGCGTATGACCGCACCGGGTCGGTATTCCTGATACCTGAAGACGAAAAGCGATCCTTTCTCAATGGCCTTAAAAATGGTGCGAATACACTCCCTTTGTACGATAACGGCAATGGCAAAAAGTACCAGGGCGTGACGCGTACCGACAGCTACAGTCCGCTATTGGAACTGATGCGTTTTTTTACGCCTTTTGGCATCAAGCAATATGGTCATATCCAGCTTAAGGGCAAGGAATGGCATGAAATAGTGCCATACCGTCAGGATGTGTCAGAACTGTCACCGTTGTTCAGCAATAAGGAAATGTGGGTGGGCGTGTTCATCGGCAATTATGATAAGGGCGGCCATAAGATAAGCCTCGATGTCACCATTCATAACGATGAAACACAATATAACAAAGACAATTTTGTACTGCCGCTCTTCAATACCGTAAATGTGATGGAGATGGCCGGCCAGGAATATTCCACCATGTTCAACGCGCCAAAGGGACTTGAGGTTACCTTCACTTTAGATAAAGATGTAAAAAATGCCCGCCTGCGGTACATCACCACAGGCCATGGGGGTTGGGAGAACGGTGACGAATACCTCCCTAAAAAGAATACCATAACCCTTGATGGCAAAATTGCGTTTGCCTTTGTGCCATGGCGCCAGGATTGCGGGTCGTACCGGTTGTTCAATCCCGCATCGGGCAATTTTGAGAATGGATTATCGTCGTCTGACTACAGCCGCTCTAACTGGTGCCCGGGGACGGTTACGAATCCTGAATTCATTGACCTGGGCGACCTGAAAGCAGGTAAGCATACACTAACCATTACCATTCCGCAGGGCGCACCCGAGGGCAACAGTTTCAGTGCGTGGAATGTTTCGGGAGTGCTGCTTGGGAAGGAGTGATCTTTGGATCATTGGATGTTATATTTTTAAGATCTTAGCAGTATCTGTAAGATCAGATCACAACTTCATTCCTACCTGCCCGTCATGCAGCAAATACAATTTCGCACATGCCCGTGCATCGCTCAAGGCCTCATGGTGGTTGAGCTGGATGCCATTTCGGTCGCTGCAGTATTTGAGGTTGGCTTTTGGGTAGCCTTTGGCACGGTATATTTTGCAGGTGCATTCCCAACGGCCGGCGAGCTCGAGCTCATCGTAATACAGGCCATACCAACTCATGGTCTTCATGAGCACATTGCGGTCAAAAGATTCGTTATGCGCCACTATCTTCCTGCCGAAAAGCCTCTTTTGAATTTCAGGGAACAACACATCAAATGTAGGCACTTCCAGTGTCTGTGCCGGCGTGATGCCATGTACCATGATGTTGCGGTACCAGTACTCATTATCGGGCGGCTGTATGAGGGTGTGGTATTCTTCGGTAATGATGCCATCCTCAACTGTAAAAATGCCTACGGCGCAGGCACTTTGCGCGTGGCCGGTAGCAGTCTCGAAGTCGATGGCGGTGAAGTTCATAAAATTCGTTTGCGGCAAAAATACTAATTAATTTGAACTGTAGACCCAACAAGGTGTAACGGCGTTTCCTGGCTAACCTAAATTTACCGCTAGCCCTGATGGCAGCGGCATCCTGCGGAGCCCGCCTGCCGGCAAAGGCAAGGCGCGGAGCAGATAGAGCGGACAGCAGTACCAAGCCATTACAAAAATGCGGTAAATAGCTGCTTCAAACGATTATCTTAATTTAAAACAAATGACCACAAAAAAGCCCCGCATTGCGAGGCTTACTATTACTTTATGGAACTGATGATATCGTGCTTGGTAATGATATGGTGCTTGCCACCGCCCAGGTCTACCAGTACAGCCTGGTTGTCCCTATTGATGAGTTTAGAGATCTCTTCGATAGAAGTATTTTTCTGCACTATTGGGTACGGTTTGCCCATTACTTCGCGTATAGGTTTTTCGGCAATGTCCTTATCTTCCACATAGCTGCGGAAGAGGTCGGTCTCATCTACTGAGCCTACAAATCCGTTCGTATCGATAACAGGGATCTGTGATATTTTATACTTGCGAAGACGTTCTATGGCATGGCTTACCAACTCCTCTGTACGCACGATCACAAGCGGCTTATCAGAATGGTCTTTTATAAGGTCTTCCGCCTTTGTGATGTCCTCGTCAAGGAATCCGCGCTCACGCATCCAGTCGTCGTTGAACATCTTTCCTACATAGCGGCTGCCGCTGTCGTGGAAAAGCACAACAACTACATCGTCAGGTTTAAATTCATCCTTCAACTGAAGCAGTCCTTTTATAGCCGCTCCTGCTGAGTTCCCTACGAAAATACCTTCTTCGAGAGCGAGCTTGCGGGTATATACGGCAGCATCCTTATCGGTTACTTTCGTAAAACCGTCGATTAGCGAGAAGTCTACGTTTTTAGGCAGGATGTCCTCACCTATACCTTCAGTTATGTAGGAGTAGATCTCGTTCTCGTCAAAAATTCCGGTCTCATGGTATTTTTTGAATACTGACCCATACGTATCAATCCCCCAACATTTTACATTTGGGTTCTTCTCTTTCAAATATTTACCTACACCTGAAATAGTTCCGCCGGTGCCAACACCTACAATAAAGTGGGTTATCTTACCCTCTGTCTGCTCCCATATCTCAGGGCCTGTCTGCTCATAGTGCGCTTTGGCATTGCTCAGGTTGTCATACTGGTTCACATACCAGGAATTAGGGGTCTCCTCCGCAAGTCGTTTTGATACGGAGTAGTACGAACGCGGATCTGTCGGTTCAACATCAGTAGGGCAAACCACTACCTTGGCACCAACGGCGCGTAGTATGTCCATTTTCTCTTTAGACTGCTTATCACTGATCACACAGATGAGCTTGTACCCTTTTACAATGGCACACAGCGCAAGGCCCATGCCTGTATTGCCCGATGTACCTTCGATGATCGTGCCACCCGGCTTTAGCCTTCCGTCGGCCTCGGCATCTTCGATCATTTTAACGGCCATCCTGTCCTTTACAGAATTGCCGGGATTGAATGTTTCCACTTTGGCAAGCACCAATGCATCTATGCCATCGACTATCTTATTTAGCTTGACCATTGGCGTATTACCGATGGTACCTAATATATTTTCTGCGTATTTCATATTACGTTTTTTGTGCTACATTATGAGCTCTGCAAATATATTGCATATCCTTTAATTTAATCGGAATTATTTCATTCCAACTAAATGACCGCTTATCAATTTGGTAATTTAGGAGAAGAAATCCCAAATCACCCCAAACCTGATAGTAAAGTCGCGGTAGGGAACATTGGGAGCCGAATAATAATCGTATCCGGTCATTGAAGAATTTAAATGCTCTGCCCTGAGGAAAAGCCTGAACTCTTTGATCTTTGCATTGATGAAAAAATCGATCAGCGGGAAACCACCAAATTCCTTTTCATCCTGTACAAAAAACTCACCTAACAATGGGTTGTAATCATTGCCATAATATTTTGTAAAGTATTGGAAAGTAAAGCCTGTCTGAAGATAGAGTGCTTTCTTAAAAAGGTGCTCTGAATAGTAAAACGTATTCCTAGTGACAAGCTCCGGCACATTTAACACGTTATCTTTTTGATCAACTTTTTGGTAAAGTACCGTATTGTCGAGTGCGAATTTCCACAGCCTGAACTCACGGCCGACCTTAACGGAGAAATAGTTGATCGTATTACCATACTGCTGCGGCTTTACATGAAGTGTATCGATATTATCCGCAGCCGTGATAGTGTTCACAAATTCGTTCTTAAAAAACAAATGGTCGTTAAGAATGGTATATTGTATCGACGCGTCAACCCATTTCGTCTTGGCCTCAAACTCAAAACTGTTGATCTTTTCATTCTTCAGATCGTTGTTATTCCAGTTGTATGCTTTGTAATCACTCTGGTACAACCTGAAGTTTAGGTTAGGCAGTTTGTTCATGTTCTGGTAACGTGCCGTTACACTATTTTCTTCATCAATTTCATAACTGGCGGAAATGTCAATGTTAGCCAATGATTGGTCAGTTATAGAATTTGACACCAGGGCAGTCCCTTTAAGCTTATCCTTTTGATAGGTATATCGTGCGCCATAGGTATTGATCCTGTCGTCTATCGCATTAGGGATACCCAGCGAACCATCGGGATTAAGAATGATAGTACGATAAAAGTAGTTGTAGTTATAGTCCTCCACATAGAACTCCAGCATACCAATATCCTCATTTGTATAAGCAGCCCCAACCATATTATACATCATGTTGTAGCGAGTCTTGTTATTGATAGCAGTAGTATATGACGCTCCAAAGCGGTTGCTTCGGGTAGGCTGGGTGTATTCAAAAAACTTGGTCTCGTACGTAAACCGGTGATGAAAGACCAGGCTGTTAGGATTATCTTTACTAAGCCTGAAAGTGTGGTCGACAAAAAAACGGTTACCTTTAAGTATTGATGTCGCATCTTTAAAATACACATCAAGGCGCTCCCGCTGGGTGTAGGGATCTTCACCACTTTCGAAAAGTTCGGGGCTGACAATGCCTCCATTTTCCTGGTTGGAAATATCCTGCCCTGTAAAATGTAACTTCACAAAATATCTTTTACCTGTTGTATTATAACTTCCCCCAATGCGGAAATTACCGCTACTGGATATTGAATTGATATACTTACCAATAGACCTGATACCTTTATAAGCTACGAACATATTCAGGTTCTCAGAGGTATTCACAGTAATGAAAGCATCTAGTATCTGCCCCTGCTTTTGTACCGATCTGTAAAACAAGTCAGTGTAGGGCGTAGCAACGTTATAGTAGTTAATGTCCTCTGCTTCCATATACGCAAAATGTTTGGCGCGAAAGCCAAATTCCGGAAAAGGGTTAAATTTGGTAAGCCCATAATCAAGCGTATTATAGGTCTGTCCATCATTCGGGAATGACAATAAGCCAAAGTTATCCTTCCTCAAATAGTTATTCCTGTATTCATCCCGCACGGTAAGCGAGGTATCGACCATTATCGTATCCCTTTCCAATGTCACTATCTTGTACATATCGATGGTTGCGATAGTGTCGGCCTCTGTAATATCCTTTTTCTCACGATCATTATTGACCGAAGGCTCCAGGGTTTGGGCCGGCCGGCCTTTTGACTGGGAATTTAATTTTCCCTTTCTCTTTTCCTGAGATAACAGCAGGACAGGAAGCATTAAAAGAAAAACAGAAAGAAAAATTCTTTGCATTTGGATTAAATTTAGGCAAATGTAATTAAATTTTAGCAACAGGAATATTCAGGAAACGCCAAAAAAAAGGGCTTTCGTATGAAAGCCCTAATTTATATACTATATACAATTGCCAATTACTGAACAGGCATCAGGTATACGTCAGCAGTAAATTGCTGCGTGAATAATCCCTGGCCCAGATACAACTGGAACTCATTTGTATTAGGATCAAAAGTTCCTGTACCGCCAGTCGCGTAATCAACGTTACCTGTAACATCTACAGTGTTATCACAATTGATAACCAATGTAGCGTCATAAGGATATTGACCATCGTACTGGTTACTTCCTGTAGCACCGCTTACAAAATTACCCCAAAGGTTAGGAGTAGAATATGTAGCAACTTCAGCACCCGCAGTAAATGTAACTGTAAATTCTTCAGTACCGGCACCTACAGAACCTGTAACGAATCCAGTATAGGTAGTTGGGATGTCCCTAGGGCAAACCCTGAACAACTCAGCAATAAACCTTGACCTGTCCGAATCCAAAAGATCCATTCCTTCAACCGAAACAAGATCAAGGACTAAAGTAGTGCTTTCAGTTTCAGGCAATGCATCATAATTAGCCGTGATCTTTACTTTTGCAACGTATTCACCGGCAGGGATAACAAGAGAACTCATGTCAATTGTATATTGAGATGGCAATGCCGTGCTCAATTCTTCATTAACAACAACTTGTATCGCCCTGTCCTGATTGGACTTGGTAGTAACACCAACTTCAATTATAATTTCAGACGGTGTTGTAAACTCGTTAGGATCGAATGCCTTAAGGTTGCCTGAGTCAGCATTGAAACCGGCCAAAGCCTGTCCATTGTTGACATCCTGAAAAACCTTGTCCTCTTCACAGCTTGCCAGCGTTCCGATAATGAAAGCGCAGGCGGCGATTTTTAAAAGATATTTTTTCATTTTGCTTTTTTTTAAAGATTAATAACCTGGGTTCTGCTGGATGTTAGTATTCGCAGCAGTCTCAGCCCTTGGAATAGGCAGAACGAACCTGTGATCATCAGCAGGAAGCGTACAGAAACCATTGAACTCACAATCCCTTGGATCACGATCAACACCTACACCGGCAAGAGGGCCTAAACGCCTAAGATCAACATAACGGTGGCCTTCGAAAGCAAGCTCGATCCTTCTCTCCCT
Organism: Flavobacterium sp.; assembly: GCF_052437795.1. Taxonomy (GTDB): domain Bacteria; phylum Bacteroidota; class Bacteroidia; order Flavobacteriales; family Flavobacteriaceae; genus Flavobacterium. The sequence continues at coordinate 458,435 of NZ_JBQVPA010000002.1, read as the reverse complement.
AAGGATAAAGGCCCATGCCTGTTGTACAGTAGTAACTGTCGCAGCATTGATATTACCACTGTTATTGCCATAACGTGCAGCCCTTACAAGGTTAACCTGTGCAATAGCGTTAGGAATATCGCCCAGGCTCGCATAATACTCAGCCCTGATAAGAACCATTTCAGAGAACCTGAAAACTTTCACATCCGCAAGGAAGTTAAGGTTCTCAGTACGTGTATATTTACCTACAGGAAGTACATCCTCAGTAGCGTACACATAATCATTAACATCATTATAGTTCGGAAGTATCGTACCTGAAGTGAACGCTGACTCATCTACAAGCACATCTTCCCTGATATCCGCTGTGTTGTACACGAGGTTAAACAATGCCCTGTTCACTTCGAAGAATGGTGAACCGGTCACAGAGCTGTTAACAGAAGACCAGAATTGTGAGAAGTTACCTGTAGTGTTACCACCCGGATTACGCCTTTCAAGCTTGAAGATCACTTCACTTTGAGCTGTCGGCTCACTGTCAGTCCAAATAGCACGGTAGCTATTCCTAGGAGTAAGGTTGTATCCTGCGTTAGCAACAGGGAACGTAGGTCCGCCAGTAGTATCCAATAGATCAACATACGTTTTTGCCGTAGCATAGTCTCCCCTGTAAGCAGCCATACGCGCTTTGAAAGCGTGGATGAACGGAAGCCTTATGTAAGTATTCAGGATAGGGGTATCAAGATTATCACCAGGCCTTGGGTTGGTGTCAGAAAGGTTGTCTTCAGCAAACTGAAGGTCGCTCTCGATAAAGTTGAATACCTCTCCTGTAGTGTTCCTTGGCAACTGTACATAAATGTCATCTCCGTCAGGAGCAAAGTCCATCATGATAACACCAAGTGAACCGTCATTCTTCATATCCTCAGAGAAGTATGTAAGCAACTGGAAGTGACCAAACGCCCTTAAAGCGTGAGCTTCGGCAAGTATGTGGTTGTACCACACTGTCTCATCCGAACCTTCTTCAGTATTAACCACAACATTCTCAACACCATTTATCAGCCTGTTAGCAGCATTGATAAGTGAATAGTTTGACAACCATATAGAGGCCGCGTCACCAGAGTTAGCATTAAGAAGGAAAGCCAACTCTCCGCTTTGCCCCTGTCCGCCATTACCTATACCTATAGCTACCTCATCAGTAAAAAGGGAAGTAAAGTAAATAGCATTCTCTCCCGGGATAGATGCGTATACACCACTAATACCGGCTTGCATATCAGCAACGGTTTCGTAAACCCTGTCCGGCGGCAGCTCACTCGGCTGCGTTATATCGATAGCATCGTCACACGCAACAAACAGTGAAGCTGTAACAATAAATAAGATCGCTTTTAAGTTTTTCATATTCATTTTCATTTTTTTTAAAATTGTACTTCTAGACCTAGAGATAGTATTCTTGGAGTTGGGTACTGGTACTGGTCAGCTCCACGGTTACTCTCTGCATCCCATCCTCTCCATTTAGACCATGTAACCAGGTTCTCTGCCTGGAAATAAGCCCTTAAGCTTGAGAAAGGAGTTTTGTCCAATATCTTATTGCTGAAGTTATAACCAAGGCTTACATACCTCAATCGTAAGTAAGAAGCATCCCTAAGGTACCTGTCAGAATCACCATCTATACCTTTGTTGGTAAGCGTAAGCGATGGTATGTCAGTTTCCCTATTGTCCGGTGTCCATGCGTTAAGAAGGTCTGTTGATTTATTCCATACACCGATGTCAGTAGGGTCCTGAAGTCCTTCAAGGTCATAATCGAACCTGTAGATATCAGCTACATAAGAGAACTGTGTAGTAAGGAAGAATCCTTTGTACGTAGCATCAAATCCAAAACCACCCTGGTATGTAGGGATCGGCGACTTATCTGTCAGCCTCCTGTCATTAACGGTTGGGTTCTCAGTAAGATTACCTTCTTTATCATAGAACAAAAGGTTACCATTAGCAGGGTTAACACCAGCATATTTTATAAGGTAGAACTGACCAAGTGATCCTCCTTCGTCATCAGCCTGAAGGCCGTTGTCACGGAAGTTGTCTACGTTCGTAATGTCAAGCATTGTGTTCCTGTTGTATGAACCGTTAAAGTTCAGTGTGAAAAGGAAGTCTTCAGTCTTGAAAAGGTCATAAGACAATAGTGCTTCAACACCCTGGTTCCTCATAGAACCGCCGTTAGCATTAATTTGGTAGGTACCGGTAACAGCAGATAGCTGAGCTTCCTGGTAAAGGTCTTTGGTCTCTTTACGGTATACATCGAATGTACCCCTCAACCTGCGGCTGAACATTTCAAAGTCAACACCAATATTCCCTTGCTCAACTGTTTCCCACATAAGGTCCGGGTTACCAAGCTGACCAAGTATGTACGCAGTTTCAAGGTTATAACCGGCGCCCTGAGCGAACAATGTCCTTGCACCGTTTGGCGCATTGAATATACTCTCACCCAAAATGTTCTGGTTACCTGCTGTACCATAAGAAGCCCTTAGTTTCAGCATCTGGAAAGGAAGGCCTTCCATAAATGACTCCCTGTCAATGTTCCACCTTCCTGATACAGACCAGTAAGTTCCCCAACGGTTCGTTTCAGCAAAACGGTACGATGCATCCCTACGCACTGTGGCGCTAAGACCATACTTTTGCATGTAATCGTAGTCAATACTACCAAAGTACGAGAATAGACCCGCAGTACCTTTTCCTGAAGCAACTTCAGGAACGTAGAAAGTAGGGGTGTCTGGGTTGAAAGGCGTAAAGCCTGCACCATTGCCAGGCACAAATACTTTTGGATCCAAACCGTTCTGAGCATAGTTAAATGACTTTGAATGCGCTTTTACATATTCTGTAAATACAGACGCATCGATCGTGTGGTTACCAAAAGACTTGTTATAGTTAAGACTTGTATTTGTATTGAACAATATGTTCCTTGCAAAACTTTCAAACTGCCATCCAAGGAAATCCTCTCCCTGCTCAAAAAACAATGAGTTAAATGAGTTTGGATCCTGTACCTGAAGGCTTGTAGCCTGAGTATAGTCAGCACCAAAAGTAGTACCAGCTGTAATGTCATCTGTTAGTTTGTAGCTAGCCTGAACATTACCTATCATTTTCAATTCTTCTGTCTGAAGAGTACCTGTCTTCATGATGTCAAGCTGCATAAGCGGCGAAAGCGCAAGTGTTCCAACACCAATACCCAGTGGGTTAGCTACAGGATCACCATTATACATATCAACAAGGTTCTGTCCGTTAGTATACCAGCGCGGATCAATGTAAGGCGCACCCTGGTTAGCACCCAATACAGGGTTGATGTTCACACTACCGCTACCTATACTTGAAGCTTCGTCCCTCCTTGAGTAGTTGATCGTAACAGCTGTAGAGTAATTGAACTTATTATTATTGCTCTTACCAGAAAGGTTGTTCCTGAAGTTGAACCTCTTTAGCCTTGTATCAAGAAGGATACCTTCCTGATCAAAGAAACCAAATGAAGTAAATGATGAAATGTTCGAACCACCACCTGTAAGGCTCAATACGTGGTTTTGAGAAGTACCGGTCCTGAAAAGAACATCTTTCCAGTTCGTGTTAACATCATAAGCAGCGATCTCTTCATCTGTAAGCGTAGCACCAAAACCACGGCCAACACCTTTTTCAAGGTTAAGCAATTGCCTCGAGTTCATTACATTGTACTTATTGCTCTGCATTTGCGTAAAGCTTGTAATGCCGGTATATTTGATCTGAAGAGCAGAATCAAACGAACCTTTCTTAGTCTTAACAATGATAACACCGTTAGCACCCCTGTTACCGTAGATAGAAGTCGCACCGGCATCTTTCAAAACTGAAACCGATTCGATATCATTCGGGTTAAGGCTTCGGAAGTTATCTGCATCCAAAGGCACACCATCTATCACGAACAAAGGCTCAACCTTACCATTGATAGATCCGTAACCCCTTAGGATCACTGTACTGTTAGCACCAGGCTGACCTGAACCCGTAGAGATGTTCAAACCAGGTATCTGGCCCTGAAGTGTCTGGATAAATGAAGCATTCGGCCTGCCTTCGATAGTTTTTGAAGTAACAGTCGTAACCGCAATGTTAGATAGCGGCCTGGTTGTACTCCTATACCCCTCAACAACAACAGTTTCAAGCTGCTCAACATCCTCTTCTAAACTTACAGAACCTATGTTCCCAGAAGCCGGCACAGTAACAACCTGTGTCTTCATACTTACATAAGAGAATTCGATCTTTTGTCCGGCAGCGGCCTGGATGGCAAAATTACCATCAAAATCAGTCTGGATACCCGTACCGCCACCCTGAACTTTTACATTTACACCGGGAATCGGATTTCCCTGAGAGTCATTCACGACTCCTGTAACAGTTCTCTCCTGCGCAAAGGAAAACTGAATAAAAAACGCCAGTAACAGCGTAAAAATCCAAGTAAACTTTGATTTCATATTTAATTAATTTGAGTTAGTTAAGTTGCAAATCTATTAATTTATTTTAATATAACAAACTTTTAACTTGCCATTACCTTCTAAAGTTCTCCGCATTTTTAATATAAATTGAAAAACCATAAAAGATTAATAATAATTGTCCACATAATGCATCTATTTTTGAATTAAACCAAAACGTCAACTAAAAGTTGACGCTTTATAATTAGATGCCGTTAAAATTAAAAGGTTGCGTTATAGTTTAAAATTTAATTAATATTTTAAATTATTTAATCACCAGCTTTTTAGTCTGGACTTTATTCCCATTGTTCACATTCACCACATAGACACCTGCAGAAAGTCCATCTGTACTAAAGGTGTTAACACCCGAAGTAAGCTTGCTTTGGAATACTACCCGCCCCTGGATGTCATATATAGCCACCGCAGCTTTATCATCGGCCACATCAATAAGTTCAACATTAACCTGACCCTGGGCCGGGTTAGGCCATACCGAGAACATTTGTGCCGCCTGATCCTCTATTCCTGCCGTATCAACAATACCGGTAACGATCAGTGAATAATTTTGTAATCCCCCTATCAGCGTACCTTTGTGAGTAACCGTTATTACATATTCTCCTGAGGCACCCGGAATTTCGATCTTCTCGATATTATCCACGTTATTATCACCCTGGATCGCCGCATCGGATAACATGTCACCAAACTTCCACGGCATATACGTATCACCTCCTACTTTTGTTACCCTAACATCCAGGTTGTTCCTTAGCACCGGTGATGTTGGGTCCACAGTACCATTGTTCGGAACTCCCGGCCTGTCTGTCCATGAGATGGTAGCAACAAGATCAGTTGTACCGTTAGAGGTTACCGTCCTTGTGTAGGTTTGATTGTTCAAAAGCTGCCTTTCGTCAACGATCGACAAACCTCCCCTGTCGGTGATCGCTTGTGCTGCCCTTTGCGTATTCATCAGGCCCCATCCGAAAGCAGGGTCCGGACCATCCCAATCGCCACACTCATCAGCGGTATGAGCTACAAGCCCCCTTACAGTTGACGACCACATGAATGCGCTGTTCAAATTATTGAAATGCTGTTGCAACAAAGTTATACACCCGGCTATGCCCGGCGCTGCCATTGACGTTCCCTGGCTTGGACCATAGTCACTGTTATTCCCGGCAAAGCTTGAATACACACCTACACCTTTAGCTGAAATGTCCGGCTTTATCCTGTTGTCATCGGTAGGGCCCCAGCTACTGAAACTCGACATATTTACGTTGCTGGGCTGAGTGTAATTAGGAACATTGAGCACTGCAGCAACAACTATGGCATTTTTAGCCGTAGCGTAACAATTGATAAGATCATAACCGCCTTTTGCCGGATTATTCTCAGGCACGGAACCCCTGTCATTACCTGCCGCAATTACCGGCTGGTATCGTGGTGCGTTGAATGTCAGATCATCTATACTCCTTGCGTAGCTGGCATATGCTCCCCAAAACCAAGTTGACATAGGGATCGGCGAGAAACCGTACGAGTGGTTCGAAACAAGCATACCGTTAGCTGCCTCCTGGATCATTTCGGGCGTATCTACCTGAAATGCTTCGAAAGATTTTATATTGGCCTGGTACGCGATGCCCCTTGCGGTCGGTTTGAACAATCCGCCGCCGGCAATAGTACCGGCTACGTGGGTAGCATGGTCACCGTAGGCCAAAAATGTATCCCCGATCTCCACCCTGTTATTATCAAAGTTCTCATGGGTCATACGCACCTGCTCTCCGTCCCACACACCAACTTCCATCCCCAGGCCGGTCAGGTTAAGCCCCATGCCGCCGTTAGGGTGAAGTTTGTTAGCCCTTGTAGTTATTGCAGCCCCAAGATTATAGGCTGTAAAGTAAACAGGGTAACCATCTTCTGTAACGCCGGAAAGCTTTTGGTTCTCCCCATTACTGTTCGTCCTAGTCAAAGGCCATCCCTTTATCTCCGCCAGACGTAATGCCTCTGCATAATTAGCGGTCTTAAATTCCCTTTCTCTAGCTTCCATCTTTGCAAGCTCTTCCAGGTTATTATCTTTCATGATCTGTTTTCGCTGTTCAGCATTTTGCGCGAGAACTGAAAATCCTGACATTATGAATCCTGTCAGTAACACAGCCCTCCTGGTATTTTTTTTCATGTCGATAGTAAAAAAAGTTAAATAGTTAATAGCATTTCCTATTGAAAGCCAGCAAAAATACATTATCCGGCAACATAGGATTAGCAAAAATAGTAATTATCACAAATTTAAATGGATTAATTCTGAATTTAACGCAATCGGACTATCTTTGCCTCAACGATATACGGTAAAATAGGTCGTAAAGGTTTATGCTTGCTTTAAAATTTTCAGAACACTTATATGAGACCGGTACCGATGAAGCCGGGCGCGGATGCCTTGCGGGACCAGTGACCGCGGCTGCTGTCATACTGCCTGAAGATTTTAAGAACGACCTGCTGAACGACTCCAAGCAGCTTACCGAAAAGATCCGTGAGCACCTGCGCCCCATTATACAACAACAGGCTTTGTGCTACCACGTAAAGCATATTGAACCGGAAGTGATCGACGAGATCAATATCCTTAACGCCTCCATTAAGGCTATGCAGGAATGCATTACCCAACTCAACCCGGTACCACATTATATTATAGTAGACGGCAACCGCTTTAAACCCGTAAGCAACATCCCATACAGCTGCATCGTGCAGGGCGATGGCAAATTCCTGAGCATTGCAGCAGCATCTATACTGGCTAAAACCTACAGGGATGAATACATGGAAAGTATCCACGAAGAATTCCCGATGTATAACTGGAAAAAGAACAAAGGCTACCCTACGGCAGAACACCGCGAGGCCATCAGGAAGTATGGCATCACAAAATATCATCGCAAGTCGTTCCGGCTATTGCCTGACCAACTGGAACTGGAATTCGATATTTTAGAGGATGTGCACGTTACGATCTATAAACCGTAGGTCGGCTTCGAAGAGAGCGACAAAATGCTTCAGGAGTTTTTCCTTCACTTCATCTTCATTTACCTTTTCAGCGCCAAGCTCGACATTTAAAGAAGTTACAGCTTTTCCGCGGATCCCGCACGGTATGATATTATCGAAATAACCCAGGTCGGCATTCACATTAAATGCAAAACCGTGCATGGTCACCCAGCGCGATGCACGCACACCCATAGCGCATATCTTGCGGGCGAAGGGAGTGCCTACATCCAGCCAAACACCTGTTTCACCTTCACTGCGCGTGCCGGTTATGCCATATTCAGCAAGGGTGAGTATCACCATTTCCTCCAAAAGGCGCAGGTACTTGTGGATGTCTGTAAAAAAATTCTCAAGGTCTAATATCGGATAACCTACGATCTGCCCGGGACCGTGGTAGGTAATGTCCCCTCCTCTGTTTATTTTATAAAAGGATGCGCCTTTCGCCTCAAGTTGCTTTTCGTTGAGGAGCATATTGGCCATGTCGCCGCTTTTACCTAAAGTATATACGTGCGGATGCTCTATGAACAAAAGATAGTTAGGTGTTTCGGTATTTGCCGCTTCCCGCCTGTTGGCGATCTTTATATCCAGTATCTCTTTAAAGAGCTGTTCCTGGTGATCCCAGGCGTCCTTGTAGTCCATTTTGCCCAACTCAAGGAATTGTATCGTCTTGTTCATTTTCGTACGCGCTAATGCAATACAAAGTTACAAAACAAAACAACAGTCCCCACATAATAAAAGATCCGGATGGGTTTAACCTCATCCGGATCACGTACTCCTGATAACCATGTATTATTTTTCAAACTCTACGTCGATCGCCATAGCTTTCGGATTGTCGAAGAACTCATTGAGCGGATAGGTAAGCGTTACGGTTTTCTTGTCGGCGCTTATTACCGCATTCTTGTTCGATACCTTTTTAACCTTTTTAGGGAATGTATAATTCAGCTGGTAGTTCGATTCGCCAAACATCGCCTTATACATCTCCTCATCGCCTTCCTCATCCTTCTTTTTCGGCTTATCGACGATCTTTACCTTACGACTGAACTTCTTGCCATCATAAGCATAACTAACTTCAGACCCATTTTGGAATAACCCGCCCATGTCTGGCTGGCCTGCCTTTTTGTTCATGCTGTTCAGGTTACCGAACAGGTTCATCATATCCTGTAGCTTATCGGCATTGTCAAAATCAGCGAACATATTGATAACCATCCGCTTAGATGCAGGGTCCATAAGCATCTTTACTGTAAAACGCTCCAGGCTCTTTAGCCGTGCCTGCTCTTCCTTAGGCAGCTTGGCGATACTGTCGGCTTTTTCAGCTAACATCTCTTTGAATGTAAACGATGAGTCAATGCGTTTTTCGCCATCCTCAGCCATTTTATCTCCTGCCATGGCCATAAGCCCGGAACCGTCAATGTCAAATGACACTTTACCCGAACCGTTCTCGTTAATAACTATGGTTTCGCTAAATGTACATGATGTAGTAAAAAACGCCATCATCAGGCCTAAGCCCCAAAGTAATCCTTTTTTCATTTTGATTGATTTAGTGCTTCAAATATAGTGGTTTGCCGTGAATTTCACGAATTTGGTAATTCATATAATTCGGTTTAAAAGATTTTGGCTAATATCACTATCTTTGCTGCCTTAAAATCATAACTATCATGCAGCTTTCAGAACAAGAAATTATCCGCAGAGAAAAACTGGATGCGCTGAGGAAACTCGGCATCGACCCTTATCCCGCCAACCTTTTTCCGGTAGACCATACCTCGAAACAGGTGAAGGAAAATTTTTCTGAAGGTAAACAGGTAGTTGTGGCCGGAAGGCTGATGTCTGTCCGCATACAGGGCAAGGCTTCTTTTGCAGAGCTGCAGGACAGCGAAGGCCGTATACAACTGTACTTTAACCGCGACGAGATCTGTCCGGGTGAAGACAAGGTAAAATACAATGAGCTTTTCAAAAAACTGATCGATCTTGGCGACTTCATTGGAGTTGAGGGAGAACTTTTTACGACACAGGTAGGCGAAATGACTATCAAGGTAACCGACTTCAGCCTGTTGAGCAAAACACTGCGCCCATTGCCGATGCCAAAAACGGATGCCGACGGGAAAGTTTTCGACAGCTTTACCGATCCTGAACTGCGTTACCGTCAAAGGTATGTAGACCTTATCGTGAACCCACAGGTAAAAGAAGTTTTTATAAAGAGGACAAAACTCTTCAATGCAATGCGTTCGTTCTTTAACGACAATGGCTATTTTGAAGTGGAAACCCCTATCTTACAGCCGATACCGGGTGGCGCTGCCGCAAGGCCATTCGTTACGCACCATAACAGCCTGGACATTCCGCTGTACATGAGGATCGCCAACGAACTGTACCTGAAAAGGCTTATCGTAGGCGGGTTTGATGGCGTTTACGAATTCTCTAAAAACTTCCGCAACGAGGGTATGGACAGGACGCATAACCCTGAATTTACCGCCATGGAAATTTATGTAGCCTACAAAGACTACAACTGGATGATGGAGTTTACCGAAAGCCTGCTGGAGCATTGCGCCATAGCCGTGAACGGCACTTCTGATGTTACTTTTGGGGAGCATAAAGTAAGCTTTAAGGCACCGTACGCAAGGGTAACAATGACCGATGCGATAAAGCAATTCACCGGCTTTGACATTTATGGCAAAACCGAAGAAGAGATATTTGAAGCAGCTAAAGGTATGGGCATCGCTGTAGATGCGACCATGGGGAAAGGCAAGCTTATCGATGAGATATTCGGGGAGAAATGCGAAGGCAACTTCATTCAGCCTACGTTCATCATCGATTATCCGAAAGAAATGAGTCCGTTGTGTAAGCAACACCGCGACAACCCTGAGCTTACCGAGCGCTTTGAGCTAATGGTATGCGGCAAGGAGATCGCTAATGCGTACAGCGAACTGAATGACCCTATTGACCAGCGTGAGCGCTTTGAAGCACAACTGAAACTAGCCGAACGTGGCGACGTGGAGGCAGCGCAATTCATTGATAACGACTTCCTTCGCGCTTTAGAGTATGGTATGCCGCCAACATCGGGATTGGGTATTGGTATGGACAGACTGATCATGTACCTGACCAATAACCCGTCGATCCAGGAAGTGCTTTTCTTCCCGCAAATGAGGCCGGAGAAGAAAGCAGTGGAACTCAGTGATGACGAAAAAGCAGTAGCCGAATTGTTAAAGGTGAGCGGCCAGCTGGCCCTTGATGCATTAAAGCAACAGGCAGGCCTGAGCGGCAAGAAATGGGATGCAGCCATGAAAGGCCTATCTAAGCACGGCCTTGTAAAAGTGACCGTGGATGGCGACAGCAAAACAGTTGAGTTTAAGGGTTAGATTCAAACACCTATTATAGAAGAAGCCTCTGAATTGATATTCAGAGGCTTCTATTTTTGGAGACCTAGCAGGATTTCAAATGTATATCACAAACTATAATTCAAATTCATAGCCCACCTGTAATTCGCTTCAACTTTCCCGCCGGTAAGGTTTTGGTTGATCGGGAGCATACCGTTCAAACCTACAGAAAATTTCCACAGACCAGCCTCAACACCCAGTTTGCCAAAGAGAATTTCACCCTTGGTATTGGGCAGCTCTTCGCCATATTGCTTATTGGCCGCATATAGTTCTCCCGCTATTCCCGCCTGTGGCACAATGATTAGATTTTCCATTTCTGCCATATAAAATAACGTAGCCGCATAATTGAACTGGTTGCCAAATTGGTACTGCTCATTGTTCTCTGTTTTAAAGATATAGTTCAACATTGTGTTCAACCCTAGTTTTTTATGGGTCATAACATACTCTGCTGCCAACAGGTAATCCCAACTACCGGTACCAACCTGGAAGCTTGGGTTCACGCTGCCGTTATTGGCAGTGTCATACTTGCCTGTAGGCGCTTTGACCCCCCCACCTAATTGAAGTACATGGCGCAGGGCTACACTATCATTCTTTGTCTGGTACACGGTATACAATCCCAATACCATTATGTCACCCAAACCATTAATGGACTGCTCTCCCGTTGCACGCTCCCTGTTATGGAAGTGGTACGGTACAAGGGCCGATACCTGCAGGTTTTTGGCGACCGGGATCCGTGCCCAGGCCTGAATGGTATTAAAATTCTCATCAACCCAAGGAGAATTGTTGAAAATGCCGTCGCGGCTGGAGTAACTTTGGTTAAAATAGCGTAAGCCTACAAAGTTACGGTCAATCATCGAGCTGAAGCCCATGCCTCCCCCGCTTGCCGAACACCCGCAGGCATCGCAGTCAAAAGCTTCGAGGTATTTTGCAAAATCAGGTGGCGGGGTATTAGCAAATGCCAGCTGTGTCATTAATATGAGAAAGACTATTTTTTTCATCAGGTACGGTAATAAAATAAAGGGTTAGTGAGGAATTCCTCATCGGTAAGGGTTTTCAGGAATGCGATGATTGCTGTCTTTTCATCGATGGTCATAGGAATGCCCAATACACCGCCATGGGTTAGCTGCGGATCGAGCGTTGCCGACTGCTGTACGCCCGATGCGTAAAAATTAAGCACCGACTCCAGCGACCCGAAACGCCCATCGTGCATGTAGGGTGCCGTTTTCTCCACATTACGCAAGCTGGGAACCTTAAACTTATAGGCATCAGAAGCAAAGCCTGTTACAATTTCCCTGCCTTTGTCATTAAGAAAAGGGTTGGGCGGCAGGCCATTGTTGCGAAAGCTGTTATCGGTAAAAAGGTCGGTGGCATGGCAGGTGGCGCACTTGCTCCGGAACAGTTGCATCCCTGAAAGTTCCTGCTGGGCCAGGCTGCTGCCGGGTTCATTGCGCACGTACTTGTCGTACTTCGAGTTGGCCGAGACCATCATTGCCATGAACTGCGACAAAGCCTTAAGTATATTGCCAGATGATACCTGTGCATCATCAAAAGCCTCACCGAAAAGCTTCACATATTCCCTGTCGGTCCTCAGCTTATTGGCAATGCCGTCAAGCGTTTCCGCCATTTCAATAGGGTTATGGATCGGAACTATCGAGAGCATCTCCAGGCTGTTGGAAGCGCCGTCGTAAAAATATTCGGTCTGGAAAGCCATATTCTGTACGGCCGGGGCATTTCGCGTTCCCTCATGGTCGTTGATGCCGTGGCTGAACTGATGCCCGTGGTGCGTAAAGGCATAGCCCTGCTCATGGCAAAAAGAGCATGACACAGTACCGTCAGCTGAAAGGCGGCCATCGTAAAAAAGTTTACGCCCTAGTTCGAAGCCTTTTTTGGTAACAGAAACATCCTGAGCCGGTTGCGGAAAATTAGCAGGGACATTCAACTCCACAACCTCATTTACAGGCACATACAGGGCATCCTCACTGCATGAGGTTAACGGCAACAGCAAAACCATTGCCATTGCCGTATAAAATAACCTGAGCATTCGCTATTCGTGATGGCCGGTCCCGCCGTTATGTACATGATCTACTAAGAACATATCCAGAGTGTTGGCCGCGATCGTGATCAGGTTTTGTCCGCCCATGATCGCTGCCCCCGTACCTGCCTGGTTTATGTTATCCGACAGTCTTATCTTTTGCTGGCCGTCCAGTATCACGTTGGCATTTGCCTTTACGTGGATCGATGGCACTTCGCCTTCACGAACGCGTGCCGTAGTAGGCAGGTTCAGTGTTACCTCACGGTAATTATCAGTTACTGTATTGCTGCCCTGGTGTACCTGAAAAATTTTGTCCTGAGGTGAGGCGACTGTATTAAATGTCCCTTCAAAATTAATAAAGCGATAACCGGTGCTCCACGTCCAGGTCATTTCATTCGCTGTGGCCAAATCCCAGAAGCTTTGCTGCGCCGTTTCCCCCTGTAGGTAACGCTGTTGGTCAACCCCGATACCGAAACGTACTTTCTTATAATCGCCCGCCGGTATACCTTCCAAATGTGCAGTGAACATTCCGGCTTCCTGACTAATGATGAAATAGCTATCCTCTTTTGAGTAAACATATTCTGTACCATCTTCTTTAATGAGGACAAAATTGCTTACAATGTAATTAAACCTGTTGATGGTTAGCCTCTCACCATTAGAATTTGTATAAGTCGTACCAAGTGTCAGCACATCGCCGGCAATGCCATTGTCGAAAAAGACTTCTACATCGCCAAATGTATCAGGGGTCACACCGGAAGCGTTATCGTCATTACTGCATGATAAAAAAAGGACTGTTGCGGCCATTACAGCTGCTATATTTTTTAATTGAAATTTCATTTGTATTTATTTATAAAGGTAAAGCCACTAATTGCACCGATCTCACCAATTATTTGTACTAATTAGTGGAATTCGTGGCAAAAATGATTTGATAGCCTTGCCGAATGGCAAAGCCGTAAACTTTACGAAATAAATACGGGCGGGTGAAAAAATGATGATGCGTCAAGATGGGAATAGCTGTTGCAGTATTCCGGCATGGTAATACGTGAAAGCACAATGGCTTTAGGCGAAAAAGCGAATTGGGGCAGTGCTTCGAAGAATAAAACTTCCATCACCGCATGGCCTGGTCTCTTTTCGGAAACCGGCTTTTCATCTTCGGCAGCTTTGGCAAGCTCTTTTGCCAGGTGGCACTTCCCGTTACAATGCATCTCTGGTTTAGCTTTGTTCTCACAAAGCTCAGTGGCAATATAGTCGTAATTGATAATGTAGTCCAAAACAGGCAGGACCGGCTTCAGTAGGATCATCAACGCTATGGCTACTATTGCTTTTTTCACGGTGCAAAGGTAGTGGGCAGATAACGTTCGCAAAAATATTTCTGCCAAATTTTAAACCTTTTTTTGAGTGGAGGGTCTTATAGGTATAAACTTAAAAATTAAAATTATGAAAACGTGGATCTTAGCATTGGCAATGGTGGCGGCTGTCACGGTCAACGCCCAACATGGTGAAAGAAGGCATGAGGACGGAATGCACGGCAGGGAGAAGGCGGAACGCTTTACCCCGGAGCAAAGGACGGAGCTTCAGGTTAAAAAAATGACACTTGACCTGGACCTTACCGAAAAGCAGCAAAAAGACATAAAGGCGTATTTTTTGGAGAAGGCTAAAGAAAAGGAGAAGGTGGCAGCTGTGATAAAAGCCGATCGTGATGCCGGCAAAAAGCCAACCGACGATGAGCGTTTTGCCATGAAAAGTAAAATGCTTGACGAGAAGATAGCAACCAAAGCATTCCTTAAAAGAACACTAAACCCCGAGCAGTTGATAAAACTCGAGCACATTAAAAATGACAGGAGTGAAAAAATCACAAAAAAGCATGAAAACTTTAAAAAGAGGCACGGGAGATAAATTTTAAGTGTTAAAGTTTTGCGATGTTTAACAATTTAATTAGATTTGGCATATAAACACTAAACAAATAATAGTTTATCATGAAAAAAATAATTGCTCTTTTCGTTATCATGCTTGCTTTTGGCGTTAATGCTAATGCGCAGCAAAAGAAAACCAAAGCTGCTCCTGCGGCGACTGCCACTGCAACTCCTGCTAAGCAGCAGTACCATGAAACACCTGAGGTGCAGAAAGCTGCCGCTCGTGACATTGAGCTAATGTCAACGTCGATTACCCTTACAGAGGAACAAAAAAATGCATACAAAGGGTTGTTTGAAATGAAGCACCGTACACTTTCTGACAAAAACCTTTCTACTGAACGCAAAACAGTATTGGCATCGAACATTGAGATGAAAATAAAATCAATGCTTACACCTGACCAGATAGCAAAACTGGACTCAAACCCGCAATTACTAAAAACGCTGGTTAACTAATAAATTACCATTCATAAAAAATCCTCCGTTATAGCGGAGGATTTTTTATTTACAGTGTTTTGGAGACCCGCCCTATCGCGGCTATTGTTTCATCAAGGTCGCTGTACGTAAGCGCATCGGTAATGAACCACGTTTCATAGGCCGACGGGGCAATATAGATCCCTTCTGCCAAAAGGCCGTGAAAGAACTTCTTAAACGTTTCATTATCACCTTTCGCTGCTGATCGCAGATCAGTCACCGGACTGGCATCAAAATGTACCGATATCATTGACCCTGTCCTGTTGATGGTGTAGGCAAGGTTGGATCCATCCAGCTTTTCACGCATGCCCTTTTCAAGGTAGGCCGTTTTATCTTCCAGTCTTTTAAATATTTCTGTATCGGCATTCAGCGCCTTCAGCATCTCGAGTCCTGCGGCCATGGCTAATGGGTTGCCCGAAAGCGTACCTGCCTGGTATACCGGTCCTATCGGGGCGAGGTGATCCATAATTTCATTTCGCGCCGCAAAAGCCCCGACCGGGAGTCCGCCGCCTATTACCTTTCCAAATGCCACGATGTCGGCCTTGATATCGAACAGCTCCTGCGCACCACCTTTTGCAAGGCGGAACCCTGTCATTACCTCATCGAATATCAGCAATGTACCATTCTCATCGCACAGCTTTCGGAGCCCTTCCAAAAAACCTTTAGCAGGTGGTATACAACCCATGTTGCCTGCAACCGGCTCTATGATGATGGCAGCGATCTCTCCTGGATTCACAGTAAACAGTTCTGCTACGTTATCAAGATCGTTGTAAGCTGCAAGCAGCGTATCCTTTGCCGTGCCCTGCGTTACGCCCGGGCTATTGGGTGAACCGAATGTGGCCGCACCGCTTCCTGCCTGTATCAGGAACGAATCGGAATGGCCATGGTAGCAGCCTGCGAATTTTATGATCTTGTCACGTCCGGTAAACCCCCGTGCCAGGCGAATGGCGCTCATACACGCCTCTGTACCGGAGTTCACGAAACGTATCTTGTCGATGTTCGGCACCATGGAAACAGCAAGTTCGGCGATCTGTGTTTCCAGTGCGGTTGGCATCCCGAAAGAGGTCCCTTTTTTTGCCCTGTCAATTACTGCGTTGACTACCGGTTCGTAGGCATGGCCCAATATCATTGGACCCCACGAGTTAATATAATCGATCAGGCGGTTTCCATCCTCATCATAGAGGTAGGCGCCTTTTGCCTCTTTTACAAAAATTGGCGTTCCTCCCACGGCCCTGAAGGCACGCACTGGAGAGTTCACACCGCCGGGTATTACCTTTTCTGCTTCAGCAAAAAGGCGGCTGCTGCGTTCGTATAGCATCTGTATTTATTTTACTTTAAGTACCTGCCCGATAGAGATGGCATTGTTCGACAGCCCGTTAAGGCGCATCAGTTCCTCTACCGAAAGGTTATGTTTTTTAGAAATGGAGTATAGCGTGTCGCCCTGCGCTACGCGGTACGAACCTGCTGCCAGCACCTCATCTGCTTTGGCAGGAGCCGCAGGTTTTGACTCAGGCTTTACATAAGCCTTGTTAAGGACCTCAGCATCGTAGGAAGCCAGTTCATAACGTTCAATGAGGCCAATGAGCTTTTCGGGGTACTTCGGGTCGGTCGCATAACCTGCAGCCCTAAGGCCGCGTGCCCATGCTTCATAATCATCCTTATCCAGCTTGAAGAGCGACGCGTACCTGCCCCTTGTGGTTAAGAACAGTGAGTGGTCGTTATAAGATTCTGCCGCCCTTTCGTACTTGCGGAAGCATTCCTGCTCGGCATCGTCATCGTGGTGTACCGTATCGCCCTTCCAATCAGTATGGCACTTGATGCCGAAATGGTTGTTAGCATTAACACAAAGCGTACCCTTGCCTGCCCCTGACTCCAGTATGCCCTGGGCCAGTGTAATGCTCGCAGGGATGCCGTGGCGGCGCATATTATCTTTTGCGATATCTTTATATTCTAAAACGTAGGCTTTTACCATATCCGAATACACAACGGTCTTAGATGTAGACTCCAGCGTTTCGGTAGTCCTGCCACTGCCGGGATTTGAAGCGGTAGATGTGCGTGTAGTCGTTGTTTTGGACGCAGGTTTTTTCTTCGATGATGTTTTTGTTTTGGCCACGCCGCTCTTGGTCGTACGGATGCGCGAATTCGATGTGCCGCAACTCACAAGTAAGCCTATTAGTGCAAAAGCTAAGATCTTTCTAAACATATCTCACATTTTTATTATGGGTAGTTTCTTTCTCATCAGCTCCCTGTTCATACCTGGTATACCCTGCAATCCACCTGTGTGGATGAGCAGTATATCGGAATTTTCAGGGAACATACCTTTGTTTATCCTGTCTATAACGCCAAAAAACATCTTTCCCGTATACACCGGGTCTAACGGGATACCGGTTTTAACGAAAATATCGTTAATGAAGTTGATCAGTTCCTCAGTCACTTTTCCGTAACCTCCAAAATGATGATCCTCCACCAGTGCCCAGTTGGCGTTCTTTGCAAATATAGCGATCTCCTCCCGCAATCCCGCACCTTTCAGGGCCGGAAAGCCCAAAACCTGCTGGTGCGGCATAGCCGAATTGATAAGCCCGGAGATCGTTCCGCCGGTACCTACAGCACAGCAAATATGGGTAAAATCCTCATCTCCAGACGAAAGTATCTCTTCACAACCCTTAACTGCCAGTGCGTTCGTTCCTCCTTCCGGCACAAGGTAAAAGTCACCAAACTCCTCGCGTAACGCCGCAACGAAATCTATATGAGTTTTTTGTCGGTATGCCTCCCTGCTTACAAATTTAAAACGCATTCCGCACGCTGCGGCGAAAGCCAGGGTCGGGTTATCTACGATCTTATCAACCAGTTCCTCACCACGGATGATGCCAACGGTCTCAAAGCCAAACTCCCTGCCAGCCGCAGCCGTTGCCGCAATGTGGTTGGAGTAGGCTCCGCCAAAAGTGAGGAGGGAGGCTTTGCCTTCGCTCTTTGCCTGAAGGATGTTGTACTTAAGCTTACGGAACTTATTACCCGAAATGTGCGGATGGAGAAGGTCTTCGCGCTTTACAGTAAGCCGGATGTTGTAGGGAAAGGATATGTTTACAAATTGGTTCATTGCAGGGTATTCCGTTGCAAAAATAGCAAACTAACCCGAACGCGAAGTATTTTTACAATGTGATGCTATTTGTTCCACGAGACCTTCTTAATATAAGCCTCGTCTTTCAGGCTGTCTACGGTACGCAAAAAGTGGCTGCCTGCCGGGTTGAGGAGCTTTACCTCGATGACAAGGCTTTTTTTGCGATGGGCCACAGAGAGATCCGAAAGATCAACCTCTTTGTCTTCCAATAATCTGTTAATGATCTTACGTGGGTTGGCATTCGCCGATGCGGTAATGGTAAGTTACATGTTCTGGAATTTATTGGAGAATTTCCGTTGAAGCACCCGCATTCCCCATAATATCAGGAAAGATAGTAAGGTCCCACTCCCTGCCACAAAATACATCCCGCCTCCGATAGCCATGCCTATGCCTGCTATGGTCCAAATACCCGATGCGGTCGTGAGCCCCATTACCGTTCCCGGTTTTCGCAACAATATCGCCCCAGCGCCTATGAACCCAATGCCGCTCACGATCTGCGCGGCAACACGCGAGGGATCCAACTCAGCATAACTGGCACCTACAATATCCTGAAACCCGAACGATGATACTAACATAATAAGCGCCGACCCCATACTCACCAGCATGTGTGTACGCAACCCCGCCGCCCTGTCGCGGTGCTCACGCTCCAATCCTATGACAGCACCAAAAAGTGCTGCAAGAAAAAGGCGGAGCAGTATTTCGTACCAGTGTATCATTATGTAAATAATTTACTTAAAGATAGCCATTTAGACACAAATTAACAGGGAGCCATGATAGCTCCCTGTTAATTTTCCAGAAATGTTTAATGCACCTGTCAAGGAATGTTCAGTCAGATCATACTTTCCGAAGCCATTATTCTTATACTTGATCAGTCCGTAGAAAATTCCTCTGCGTTGTGGTCAGGATCGGCACCCGGGCTGAATTTTTCGCCATCACCTTTTTCCTTAAGCTTTTTCAGGCCTTTTTTTAGCTCTTCCTCCTGCTTGCATTTTTCCGGATTGTCATTAATTGGTTTCATGGCTGCAGATCTTAATTGCCTTTTTGGTCTTCAGGTCGTGTTACTTTGCTGTTGTTGCCGGTACTTCCTGTTCCTGTACCGGTGCCTGATCCAGATGTCCCGCCACTGTTAACAGGCTTGCCATTCGCGTCCCTTGGGGTACTGCTGCTGTTCTCTATCTTATCAGTGATATCCTGTTCGGTCATGCCCTGATCATTTCCTGAGCCTTTAGCGCCTGTTTTACCGTCCACGCCAGAGCCCTTTGTGCCTGTGCCTGATGCATTAGCTGTGCGTGTTCTGCTCCCTGTTGATGATCCTGATGCAGTCTCGGTACTGTCGGTGGTTGTTACCACAGTTGTATCAGTGCTTCCCCCTTCGGTATAGGTGGAGGCATCTGTTTTATCCTTACGGCTACAGCTGTCGCACGATGCAGCTATGTTGAGGCCCGCGATAAAGAGCGAGGCCATTACTGTATATCGGATCACTGAATTGGTTTTCATGTTCGCGGTATTTAATGGTTATAGATTTTAGGTTTTAAAATTAACCTATAAAACAGGGTGATCTTCCTAATAAAAATCTAATTAGGAATAAAATAACAGTCATGCCATTATGCTTCATCCTTTTCGCCGGCGACATATTTATACCACAGTTTTATCCCGAGGATAATACCGCAAAGCGCAGCGCCTATCACATTGCCGAGGATGACCGGTAAGTCTTCGCGTATGATCCCGTAGACGGTCCACATCAGTAGTCCCGTAAAAAGCATTGCGTATGTAGGGGCCGACAGGCTTTTGGTCGAACGCGTGCGTATCACCTTAATAGCTTGGGGTACATTGGCCACCGTGGTAAAGAAAGCGGCTGCCAATCCTAATATTTCAATATGGTCCATACTATGATCTTTTTTCGAATTTATCTTTTACGGTCCGGCTTATGTACGTGCTTAGGCCCTTGCCTGCTCCGGCGAGCTTTTTCATCTTATCGATAACTCGCTTTCCCGCGCTCGCATAAGTATACAGGTAAACGGTATCGTGGTTGAATTCCACCCTGATGCCGTCGTCCCTCACCTCGTAAGCGGTCACACCCGAATGCCCTTCCAAATTCCTGTAGCGTTGCATAATTTCAATTTACAAATAAATTTAACGAAGAATCCGGTTGATACAGTGAACATTAACGTGCACTTAACCGAACGCATACAATTTGGCACATTTATACATTAACGTTAAAAACCTTAAGTAAATGCTATCTTAAAAACTACTGTTTTTTACGAAAATTTTAGCCGTTAACGTTAACCTAATCTTGTGATTATAACATTTCGATCGGGGTAATTTTACATTATAGAAACGCAAAAACCTGGAAATCATGAAAAAGTCTATTTTATCCCTTATCGCATTATTTAGTGTTGCCGTAGTATCAGCCCAATCATACGCTAAACAACCGGACCCATCGGTATATGAAGTTGTTAAGTACCAAAAGCCGGCAGTTGAAAAAACTGAAGTAAAAGAACAGCCAGCAGAAAATAAGGACAATAACGCACAACAGGCAAAGCCGAACAGCGACCGCAAAGTGGAAACTACTTCGGGCGACGTTAAGAGCTCATCTTCTGCAGTAGCGGTTAACGAACAAAAAGCTCCAGCCAGAAAGGAAAAATAACAAGTACCCTTCTTAAAACACGAAAAAGCTGCACTTACCATGCAGCTTTTTCGTATTATGAATATTAGAGTATCGATCTTCACATAAAGCCATTCTTATCAGGATGGTTATCTGTGCGGGTTATATTACGTCCGTCCCTCACCGGTGTCCTTTTGGTGATCGTATGCAGCTCATGGTCAAGCAATGGATGGAATACATCCGTTCGGACCGCTTTTGGGAAGGTGGCCAGCTCATCTGGATTGACGAGTGCGGGGTCATCGTATGGCATCATCGAATAGTCGTTGACATGCCATTTGTCTGTTTGTCCGCCCTGATCACCCAGATCCCGACGGTCGTTTGATTGAGATATCATAATTGTTTGACTTGTAGCTATATAAAGTTAGGCTTTTTTAATACATCACTAACAGTACGGGCGTTAAATTATCAATATTGTATAAAAAAAGGGCCGAAGCCCTACTTTATTACATGAACCCGTCATTTTTCGGGTCATTATCCGTGCGTACAATATTGCGGCCTTCCCTCACCGGGGACCTGTGGTTCACCAGGGTCGTGCTGTTCTCAGCTTCCAGGCTGGCAGCATCTATGATCTCCGACTTCTTCGGGAATGATGCCAACTCTTCCGGATTTATCACCGCCGGATCTGCATAGGGCATTGTTGGGTCAGGCTTCAGGTTGCGTATTTCTTCAAGCCTGTTGTCGTGGCTCAATTTGTTATTTGTCCTTTGGCCCTGATAGTTATCATTGCGGCCATTTGCATTATTTTCCATGATATTATAATTTTAAATGTTTACTGATCATCCTCCTGTCATTTCTCCACCGTTAATGTGTAGTATCTGCCCTGTAATGTAGGATGCATCCTCACTGGCAAGGAATACATATGCAGGCCCTACCTCGCTGGGCTGGCCGGCACGTTTCATCGGTGTGTCCTGCCCGAACTTTGCGACGTCTTCCGGTTCAAAACTTGCCGGTATCAGCGGGGTCCATATCGGTCCGGGCGCAACACCGTTCACTCGTATCCCTTTTTCCGCAATCATCGCCGAAGTTGAGCGTGTAAAAGTGACTATTGCGCCTTTGGTACTGCTATAATCTATCAGGTGCTCGCTTCCCCTGTAGGCCGTCACCGAAGTGGTATTGATAATGCTATCGCCTTTTTTCAGGTGTTTCAACGCTTCGCGGGTCATATAAAAGAACGGATATATATTTGTCTCAAAGGTTTCACGCACCTGTTCGCCGGTAATGTCCTTAAATTCTTTTTTCGGAAATTGTACCGCAGCATTGTTCACCAGTATATTCAGACCGCCGAGTTGCTCAACGGTCTTAGTAACAGCATCCCTGCAAAACTTCTCATCCTTAAGGTCACCGCTTATGAGCAGGCATTTGCGACCCTGTTCCTCTACCAGCTTTTTGGTATCTTCCGCATCCTTGTGTTCGTCATAATATACTATAGCTACGTCGGCGCCTTCATGGGCAAAATGAACTACGGCGCTACGTCCTATCCCACTGTCACCACCGGTCACAAGAGCAACTTTTCCTTTCAGCCTGCTGCTTCCCTTATAATCCTTTCGTATAAATTCCGGCTGCGGAATCATTTTATGCTCATCGCCCGGCTGGTTTTGCTCCTGTTCAGGAAATGATGTTGGCTTTTCCATATTTATCCTTTATTTTAGATCTCTTTGTCGGCAGCTTCAATGTTTATATGCGATTCGGCTATGGAAGTCAGCAACAGGTCGGCTCCTTTTTCTTCGTTCAGTGTTTCCTCAAGCAGCATTACAACATCTTCCTCACGAAGTGCGATAGCATATGCCCTCATGGTACCGTAACAGGCAATTTCATAATGCTTGATCTTTTGCAGCACACCTATCAGGCCCGCGTCGCGAACTACCCCGGGTTTTGTTGCCTCTATGAATTCCACTGCCTCCTTCAGCAGGCACTGCACCGCTTCATAGCGCTGTTCTTCGGCATCGATGCCGATGGCAGTGAAAATATCTCTTATCCTGCCGATGTGGCCGTTAGTAACGATCCTGTGGCGTTCCAGCAGGGATACAAGGTCTTTCGAGGTCGCATTTTGGATAATGCCACCAAGCATATTCACCATGGCCCCTTCAGCCCAGTAAAGCTGTTTCAGCTGCTTTTCGAACAGGCCCCTTAATTCTGTTGCCTCATTATGCCTTTTTGCTACCGCTCCGATCATTATTTGTTGATTTTGTCTCATAAAGTTAGTGATCTGCATGTTTTAAAGATGCAATAAAAGGCCAATTAACGCAGGATTAACAGCCTTTACACGAAGTACATTTATGCATATCGTCGTCAAAAATTAACATTTAAACGTTTTTCTTTCAATTAATTTTTAATTGAATTCCGGTCGATATAAGTTTGTCCCATCAAAACATCTATAATACAATTATCATAATCTGCCACATTTCATGAAAAAGCTTCTACTACTACCGTTCATTGCATTTTTTGCTTCCTGCTCAACCGATGATTCAGCCCTCGAAACATCTCAGGACAGTGCTACTGCTTCTTATTACAGGTCGGTCTCAAACCCTACCTGCTTAGATGCAGTGAACGGAACAGTAACTGCAAACCTATCACAAGGCCTGGACAAACCTATATACACCTTCACTGCTGCATTAACAGGCATGTCCAGCAATGTGAACTACTGGGCCAGGATAGAGATAGAGAACCTTTCTGACTGTGAAGATATAAACAGCGGCACCGGAGAAGTGGTAACTTTCAATGGCACATCACCTGTAAAAGTCCCTACAACAAAATCCAGTATCGTAATAGGTTACCAGTCTATTCCTGACTTTACCTGCTACAGGTGGCGTTTTGTGATCGAAGGCTCAACAACCATAAAAGGAAAAGGCCCTTGCACAACAGTATCTGAGTGGTATGAAGCGCCGCTCCTTTAAACCTGAACTTTGATTTTTTTAATAGTGGAAAGGACCATCGGCAATGCCGATGGTTTTTTAATTAAATAGTTGCCAAAATAATTGGCTTTAGATCTTACTGTTCGTATTTTTACGAAAATGTACCTTATGAAAGATCTTACCGTTTTTTCTGTTGCCCTGCTCCTCTCATGCATATCCTGCAATGAGTTGCCCAATTTTGTTAAAGAGAATGGAACGCTGGACCTTAAGGAAGTATCAGGATTGCAGTATACAAAAGAGAACGGTCTTTGGGCGCTTGAAGACAGCGGCAACAAGAACAAGATGTACAGCATTGACGAGAAAGGCAACATACTGAACCAATTCGAGGTCAGGAATGCCAAAAACCATGATTGGGAAGATCTGGCGTCAGATGCTGAAGGCAATTTGTACATTGGCGATTTTGGCAACAACGCCAATAAACGCCGCGACCTGGCCATTTACAAACTTAATGATGGCAAATACGACAGTATCGTTGGCAAAACGGAGTTCTATTATCCGGAGCAAAAGGATTTTCCCCCAAAAAGATCGGAAATGTTCTATGATGCCGAAGCCTTCTTTGAACATGAAGGCAGTTTTTACATTTTCACAAAAAACAGGAGCAAAGAATTTGACGGCAGCTTTACTATGTACAGCGTGCCCAATAAAGAGGGCAAACATGCCGCAAAGCTCATCACTTCGTTAAAGGCTTGCGGTAATTATAACAAATGTGCGATAACAGGTGCCGACATAAGCCCCGACGGCAAAACGGCGATTTTGCTTTCAGGTGATAAAATTTGGGTCATGCCGGGTTTTGGCGATGGCAACTATGAGATACATCCGGTAGAGCTGGGCTTCATTACACAAAAAGAGGGAATAACCTTCAGGGATGCGAACACACTGCTTATAGCCGATGAAAAAGACAAGCATGTTGGCGGCAGGCTCTATGAAGTAAAATTATCCGACCTAAAGGCCAAAATTTAACCCGAAGGCTACACGGCCGCCATCGGTGCCGTAAAAGTAAAATACCCGCGCAGTAACCACATCTAGCCCGTTGAGCCATCCACCGCCACCCACACTTTGGTGCCATTTTCTCGAAGGGTCTTCCGAAACCCATACGCGCCCGAAGTCATAACCGCCTAATATCCCATACTTCATGGGTACAAAACTGGTTTTTACGCTGCCCAAGGTTAGCCGCAGGTCAATGCTTTGGTACACCGAACGTTTTCCTGTAAAACGTTCCCGCCTGTAACCGCGCAGATCAAAGTCTCCCCCAAGTGTTGCCGCCTGGTAAAACTCAAAATCATTGCTGAAGATGGCCTTCCCTTTTGCTGTTGTCGAGAAGACCAGGTTTTCATCGGGCGTAATTTTGTGGATGACACCTATTGAACCTTCCGCATGCGGAAAGTTGCGGTTGGCATCATCAATGCTTGTTTTCCATCCTCCCGATATATAAAAAAACATCCCGAGAGCGGGAAGGGAGGCATTGTCATAATTGGCGAAGCTGTATTTTCCGTTGATGCCAAAATACTGCCGGTGCTCGAACAGGTAAGGGGCCAAAGTCCCCGGCTGGTTCACATATCGGTTGGTGCTTTCGTCTACCTCTATGGTTTCGAACACAGTGCCAAACTGTGTGAAGCTGCCATTGCGGGATTCCTTGAAAAAGGAAGGTGCAACACTAAAAGTCTGCAGGCGAACGCGGTTGTAGTTCATACCCAATTGGTCATCCGGGTTTTCGGTCTCATTACCCATCCCAAAATAATTGATGCTGAAATTGGGGCTGGTGTATACTACATCCAGGCCGATGTTCCAGCGCAGGGCGGCATTCATGTATTTGCCTGCATACTTCAGCTCAAAGCCGTCGGTGGCAAAAAAATAATTCCCTCTTAGGTTGTGCTTTTGCGAGAACGGCCTGCGGTTAAAATTGTTAACAGTATAGTCCATTACTGCACCGACCTTTACACCATCATCAGGGTTATAGCCAATACCGGGGTAGCCCGCTATCACGTTGTACTTAGGCTTTTCGGCATCATAGCTGTTAGTCTCATGATCATCGCTCATGATCATCCCGGTGCGCCTGTCAACCTCATAGGTATTTTCTTTGCTCTTAAAATCGTACACTTTTACCTTTCGCCCGTTCTCCACTTTGTAGGTATCGTGGTTTTGCCCGCCAAGGATCCTGAGCAATATTGGCTTTTCCGGCTTGCCCTTCACTTCAAAAACATCATCATCATCCAGTCCGTAGATCCATATTTCTTTCGTCTGCCCACGGCTGTAGGTCTGGTCCTGTACCAGTGTTTCCTTATCGTCCTTCAGGCTGTACATTTCAATGCGGGTCTTCCCTCCGCCCATGCGGGTAATAACGAACTTGTCTTTTTTATCCGTCCCAACCACCAATACGGTTTTCAATAGTACTGCCCGGTATTCCAGTGCAAATTCATTAAGATGGCTTTTGCGGGACTTCAGTTTGCTTTTAATGTCCTCTATGGTTTCATCCTGAAGTTCCTTTGGCAGTTGGGCAAAAGCATCGTCTATGGCCGCATCGGTAAGGTTTTGGCGAATGTATCCTGCTTCGTCCTGCCAGTCCTGTTCGGTAGCCGAGGTTATCAATGCCAGGTCGAGCGCATACGGCTCGCGGTTGAACCATTTTACATTGCGTATATCATCCTTAAAGCTCTGCATGTGGCGCAGTGCCGGTATGTTCATGATGATCGCGAACAGCGACCCGTCATATTTTGTAAAAGCCTGATCGCGGTCCTTGGGTATGGGCTTGTAGATCACCTTGCCGTCTTTTTTGTACTCGCCCCACTTCCACTGGTCGGTATGCCTGTCCCAGTCGCCTATAAGCATATCGAACAGCCTCGCGCGGATGTAAGACCTCTGGTCGACGCTGTATTTATGGTCTTTGGTAAGGTTTTTAAGCATATCCGGCGTATCTGTTATATCATCCGGGCCACCGAAGCCTTTTACATCTTTCTGTTCTTTGTGCACGTGCTCTTCTATCATGTACAGCTCGTCGCCGAACGCGCTGTTGTATTCGCCCAGGGCATTCTGTTTCGGGACATAATATAACTTTGGATTAGTATGGCCCACGTCCACTTTATCGGCCAGGCGGCCAACAATGAACGGAGTGTATGGGTGCGATGTAGTATAAAAATCCAGCAGGAATTTTTCGGCAAAAGTATTTTCGAGCGTATTACCAATGTAGCGCTCCTTGAAAGCTACAGCCTGCAGGAAACGGATGGCGCTCTTCTTCAATGCCCGCATCGAGTATTCCCTACCGTCCTTCCCTTCCAGCCTGAGCGAATGGGTTTGGTGCCCGCCACCCGCTTTTTTTGGCTCAAGCCCTCCGTAAAGCGTATCCAGGCGCACTACCTGTGCCTCTACCGGAACACTGTAGTACTTGCGGTAGTGCTTCCCGAAGAAAAAACGGTACAGCCCGCCCTTATCGGTCATTTCGGGAGTATAGATGGCCGCGGACATCTTTTGCGGGAAGGTGTCGGGGTAGTCTTTAAGTTCGACTTCCTTTTTCTCCAGCAGTTTCTTTTCGAACAACTGTTCTTCCTTACCGTCCTTTACACTGTAAAAATATACTTTGGCAGTCCCGTCTTTATTAATGTCAAGTATGGAATAGCCTGTGCCTCCGTACGAAAAATCTTTGGGGTAAACCACGCGCGCGGCCTCTACCTTTGAGCCGGCCCCGCTGATGATCTGGTGCACATTATCATGGTGTATGTATTGGAGGTTGTGGTCGTGGCCTGAGATAACGATCACATTGTCCTTGTCCTGTATCAGGGTTCTTATCCTGTTGGAAAGCGAAATGTACACGCGGCTCTGTATGTCCTGGGTGCTGTAGCCAGATGCTTTTCGCGCCAGGTTGATCAGTGACCCGAGAACAGGCAGGGGAACATTATAGGGTAAGGGGAACAGTTGCTTTTTCATTGAAAAGTGACCGCCGTGCGACCCGTTGCTCATGAGTGGGTGGTGTATGGCAATAAGAACGGTCTTATTCTGGTTTTTGTTCAGCAGGTCTTCCAGTTCGGTAAAAAGCCCTTCGCGGGTCTTGATGTCGCAATCGTCATTAATGTTGGGGTAATCGTCCCAATCCTCTATATACCACTGGCTGTCGATGGTAATGAGCGTAGTGTTGTCATTGACCTCCACGTCTTTTATCGCACAGCCCTTGCCGGGGAAGAATGTTTTTTTGCCTGTATATTTGTTGATGAATTTCTCCTGTTCCCGCAATCCTTCATAGCCATTGTACCAGTCGTGGTTGCCTGGGATGAAAAGCGTTTGCCCCGGGAATAATTTAGAAAGCTTTAATTGCGAGGTAAGGCTTGCCTCTCCGTCCTTACGTGCCTGCGAACCATTGTCGGGCGCCATCCCTTCGGGATAAATGTTGTCGCCTAAATAAAATAAAGTGGTATTCTTCCCTTCCCTGTCCAACTTTTCGCTGATGATTCCCAGCATGGCCTGCGTATGAGGCTCATTGGCATAGCCCGCATCGCCGATGAGGTAAAAACGATGGGCGGGTTTTTCGTTGTCAAGGGTGTCGCCAACAGGATAGGGCGCTGTATTCATGCCATACTCCGGCTTATAGGTAGCACACGAAAACAGGGACATCATAATAACCGAACAGGACAAAATCTTAATATTTACCTTACCTGCCACGCTATCCGAAAAGAATTTCATAATTTGGTTGTGTTAATTACCTACCTATGGATATTGTTCAAAAAGCCGAAAGCCACGTCTTCCATCTATTCAAAGATAAGTTATCTCCCGATTATATTTACCATAATTTCAACCATACTTTGCGTGTAGTGAACAACGCCGCGGTGATCGCTAAGGAGGAAGGCATTGAGGACGATATGGAGATCATTATGCTTGCCGCGTGGTTTCATGACACCGGTTATGTCGATGGGCCGGACAACCATGAAGATAAGGGTGCTGAGACAGTGTTGGCCTTCCTTAACGAAAATGGGTATCCTGAAGACAAGGCAGAGCAGGTCGCGGCGCTCATAAGGGCAACAAAGGCAGATGCCGAACCGCGGTCGCTCAATGAAAAGATAATAAAGGATGCCGACTGTTCCCACTTTGCCGATAAGAACTACTGTGCACTTTCTGAACTGCTGAGGGAGGAATGGAAGATCCAGGGAAAAACCTTCAGCGATAAGGAATGGGCATTGGGCAACCGTAAGATGCTCATGCAGGAGCACCGCTTTTATACCGACTATGGGAAAAAGGAACTACAGCCTTTAAAGGAAGCTAATATTGCGATCCTGCAAAAGGAGATCGGCGATGCCGATGCGGATGGCGGAAAGAAAAAATCGAAGGAAAAACTTAATAAAAAGAAATTAGAAAAACTGGAAAGGCCGGACAGGGGTGTTGATACGGTGTTCCGTGTAACGCTCAATAACCATACCCGCCTGAGCGAGATCGCCGACAGCAAGGCCAACATACTGCTTTCTGTAAATGCGATCATCATTTCCATTGTGCTGACGACCATCATCCCCAAGCTCGACAGTCCATCGAACGCGCACCTGGTCACACCAACGCTCATACTAATGGCATTTACGGTGGCGACCATCATTTTTGCGATACTTTCAACACGGCCAAAGGTAACCAGCGGCACCTTTACCCGCGAGGATATTGACCAGCAAAAGGTAAACCTGCTATTCTTCGGGAATTTCTACAAAATGCCTTTGGAGGAGTACGAATGGGCTATGAACGAAATGATGAAAAGCAGGGACTACCTGTATGGCTCAATGATAAAGGATTTGTATTTTCTTGGCTTGGTACTTCACCGAAAATACAGGCTGTTGCGTATTACCTATACAGTTTTCATGATAGGGATACTGGCCTCGGTCGGGGCGTTCATTTATGCTTTTAAAATGGTTTAAAAAAATATCCTTCACGATCGGCAAACGGTCAGCGATATGTTTTACGAAGCCGGACTGATCCTGCACAGATCAGTGTCATCCGCGTTCCTTTCTAAACATTCAGCTCTTTAAGCAGATCTTCATAGCTATAGGTGGCCTCCGGTCTCTTATTGCTGTCATATTCTACCGAAATACGCAGCGCTTTAAGGCCGGTAACGCCCTGGAGGTCTTCCACTTCAAAGGTTTCTATCACATTGCCCAGCATCTTTTTGTGTTGTAAGAACTGGATATACCTGCGGTATTCGGCTTCCTCCTGCTTTTGCGAATACACTATCGTGATCTTACCTTTCTCGGTAATGCGGTCCTTTGTGCCCTTGATGTTGGATTTATCGATGCGCTTCTTCACGACCTCATAGCGGGCGTTATATGTACCATCGACATCAAAGCGCTTTTCGTCCATGCGGAAACGGATGGATATCGGCGAGCTGAACACCAGTATCAACGAGGTGACATCAAGGTCATACGGCAGCCCAGGGCGCAGCTTGTAGTATTCGTTCTCCATTTCGCACATAGCCTGCAGTTGCCACAACCTAAGATTGTTGAGATATAAGGAGCTGTACGGATGTTTTGGCGAAATGGACGCGCCTATGTACAGGTTGTGTTCCACGCCATCGGTCTTGAAACGCTCGTAATAGTGCGGAAAGAACGTCTGTGCCTCCACTTGCTTGCGGTCGAGCACCTCGGCCATTTGCTTGTTGATGATGGACAGCGCGTTGTCAAAGTCCTTGCGGCTGTCATATACCATCTTCATCTTGGGGTCGAGCGTTTCAAAGTAATCTGTGATCTTCCCATGTACTTCGGCATTCGATGCATCGAAGTGCTTCAGCACCGGGTGCACCTCATTGATGATATAAGTCTGGATGCCCGATTCCGTATCGGCTTTCAATGAATCACTGAGTTCATTCTGTAGCTTTTCGAGCTCAAAAATATGCTGTTCTATCAGTGGCAGCTTTTCATTTTTGAAGATGAACTTAAACAACGAGTGCAGTTCCTTCAGCTGCAGCGCCAGATCTTTTTCGATCGACTCATTCCTTGCGGTAGATGACCCTTTAATGTCGATCTGTCCGTAAAGGGGGTACACCTCACGGAACACGATCTCCTTATACGCCTGATCCTTCTTGTCCCTGTTGGTAACGTGCAGCAATGCTTCCTCGCGGAACTTCCAGTACACGCTGTGGTGTATGGCGGTATACTCATTCTGGATGATGGCATCCACCTCGTTCTGCAATTCCGAATAATAGCGGTCGATCGTATCGGTAAGGAAAGGCAATATGTAGGTCAGCTTGTTGGAGTTGATGCTGTTCAGTTCCTTTGATCTTGAGGAAACCAGTTCGATAAAGCCCAGCAGCCTGCCGTTCTTTATGATAGGGGCAAAAATACAGCTGCGTATGTCCTGCGCCAGCAGATGGTCGGCAAAAGTAGTATCAGCTCCGGCATCAGACTTATACCTCTCAACATCCGACAGGATGAAATATTTCTTTTGTGCCAGCATACCGTCCAACGTTGCATCGCACATCATGCTGTTGCAGCTCATTTCGGCCGAATCATTCAGTATGTGGCTTTTCATTTCCTGAAAAGGCGCAAGCCTGAATAGATTGTCCTCAACATTTACTTCAGTATAGCCGATCCTGAGGTCCGGGATCTGATAGATCGACCTGAATATACCTTCAAAATTCGCCTTGGTCACTTCTTTTAATTCTTCGCTTACCAGCAGGTTGGTCTTCAGGTTGGATATGGCGCTTTCGGTAGTGGCATCAAATAGCGACACGATACCAAACCCTTTGGATATCCAACTCCCTGCGGGGAATTTTTTCTTCCACAGCTCAAGATCGTCAAAATTATCCATCAGCAGCGTTACATCCTCATCGGTAATATCGATGGCCTTTTCGGTCGGCAGCAATTCAAGGAAATCTGCATTGTACAGTATGCGGTAATGGTGCATGATGCCCTCGCTGTCGGGTATGTCGTAAAACAGCGGCTTGCTGAAGTCGAAATGATGCCCGTAATAGCTGTTTAGCACCAGACAGCAGCAGAACACATAAAACTGGTGGTCGTCAAAATTACGTATGCTCATGCCGAAATCTTCCCCGGCATTCATGAGTATCTTTTTGAAACGCTCTGTATGGTTGAAGGTAATATTAAAGAAAGGGATGGCCGCGGCCTTGATCTCATTCTTTGTCAATGCAGTAGGAAAAAGGTCGGCCAGTAAGTTCTTGATGAGCTTTTCGTGCTTTTCGAGCAGCGAAAGGTCGGTGATCCCGTCGCGCAGCTCAGGATATGGGGCGGTGTGACGAAGTAATGCCTTGGCATAATCTGAACGGTAATCCACATCCGATCCGGCAATTTCCTCCAGTGTTTCCAGCACTTTGTGGAATGATATCTTCGCTATAAGCGGGCTTTCTATATGGTGCTCAACTTCCATCTTTCGATCATTACAAATAGTCTGTAAAGTTACGAAAAATCTCTTCGGTAATGATCGAATGCTAAACCTTTTAAATGTATGGATATCATGTAAATATCGCTACTGTCTCCTGTTGCAGCTTTTGCGGTGTCCCGGTTTCCATATAGCGTTTAAAGCCCAGTACGTCTTTTCGTACCATCCTCTCAAATATGGGGTTAGCCAGCTTAGCTACTTCTGTACCGGCAGATCCGAAAGGCGCTTCGTATGAGAACACGACATGCACCAGCGTACCCAGCTCACCGGCATCCTTAAACTTCACCTTCCCGGCATTGGCTATCATCGAACCGGGCATCGACCTCCACCCGATATATCGGTTGGGCTCCTCTCCCACTATTTCAGCCTTCCAGCTCACTGTACCCAATCCGCCCGGCATGGCTGCCTTCCATTCCGAATGTGTGTCGCCCAGCACGGTAACACTTTCCAGGTGTTCCATGAACAGGGGCAGGTTGCCCAGGTGCCTCCAGAAGTTGTACACCTCATTCACAGGCCTGTCCACGATCATTCGGGCATGTATGTTAATATTGCTGTCATGTGGCTTAGCAGCACGTTCTCCCAGTAGCTTGCTGTTGAGCGTCCCGTTCTTTTGCAGGCCTTTTACACCGCGATAGATCATGAATCCGGCAGCCGCCATCTCCAGGATGCTTTTCTTTTTCTTCTTAAAAGCATCATACAGCAGGTAAGCGCCACCCATGATGGAGATCGCGCTCTCTATGGTGCCTAAGGTTTTTTGCGATGGGTTCACTATGGGCTCAAATGGCTTTTCCATGGGTTATATCGGTTAAAATGTTTTGCGATACTAAAAATAAGGAACACAAGGCGGAGCGCCATTTACTTTAACAATACATTAGCCTCCTCTCCTATTCAAAAAGAAATTATGGCCTTTCATCACATGGAGAGGCTTTATTCTTTATTCCTAAAATCTTCCTATATTTAAAACCGTTAAATACAACAGATGAAACATAGTTACCTCCTTCTTTTCCTAACGACCACTTTCGCATTCTCCCAGCAGCTTACACAAAAGCAGGCCAACGATCTTGCTGCGCTTCCGTTCAAATGCCTCCAGCAGGAATATCCCAACAAACTCAGCCAGCTGCTTGCCGACTCCACCGAGATCGCCGGCCCAAAAAAACTGCACCCCGCATTTTACGGCTGTTTTGACTGGCATTCCTCTGTACACGGGCACTGGAGCCTGGTGTATTTGCTGAAGAAATTTC
The DNA here is from genome assembly GCF_052437795.1 of Flavobacterium sp. GTDB lineage: Bacteria > Bacteroidota > Bacteroidia > Flavobacteriales > Flavobacteriaceae > Flavobacterium. The sequence goes on along the minus strand of NZ_JBQVPA010000002.1, from coordinate 424,930 downwards.
CCAAACTGGATAACAGGGAGGAGATCATCAACAAACTAAAGGTCAACCTGTCGAAAGAGAATGTTTTGGAAGAAGTCGCCTACCTCAACAAAAAACACGAGAAGTCATACGAGCGCACCTACGGCTGGGCGTGGCTGCTAAAACTGCAGCAGGAACTGGACACGTATAACGAACCATTTGCAAAAGAACTTGCCGACAACCTTCAGCCTTTAACGACGCTTTTGGCCGATCGCTATATCGAATTCCTGCCGAAGCTCAATTATGCCCTGCGCAATGGCACACATACCAACACGGCCTTTGGGCTGAATCTCGCTTGGGACTATGCCGTGCACGCAAAGAACATCCCTTTGCAAAACAGCATCAGGGAGAATGCCCTGCGCCTGTTCAAAAATGATGCGGGCTGCCCATTTAACTGGGAACCCAGCGGCACCGACTTCCTCTCGCCCTGCATGGAGGAGATCGGGGTCATGCAGCGTGTAATGCCCGAAAAGGATTTTTTAAAATGGCTAAAGGATTTCGCCCCACAGCTTTTCGATAAGAATTTTTCATGGGAGCCAGGCAAAGTATCTGACCGTACTGACGGCCACCTCGTACACCTTGACGGGCTTAACTTTAGCCGGGCCTGGAATTTTTATTCTCTCGCAAAGCAATACCCTAAGCAATTCAGCCACCTGAAGGCATTGGCCGATAAACACTTTGTGTATTCCCTTCCATCCATCACCGATGGCAATTATGAAGGGGAACACTGGCTGGCTTCATTTGCGTTGTATGCGTTTGATAAGAAATCATAATGTTATGAAAAACAAAGTTTTATTTTGTATTACATTTTTAGTTGTTATTAGCTGTACAACTAATTCACAACAATCGTTTTCTCTTGACAGCCTTGGCCTAGAAATAATAATCAAAGAAAAAGTTTTTGACTGGGAAGATTTTCATAGCCCTCGAGGAGAAGGATATACGTTAGAGGTGTATACTTTTGAAAAGAATGAAAATTTTGAGGAAAAGCTATTAAAAAGTCAGAGCTATCCTTTGAGCAACGATCTGAGGAAAAATTGGCAAATTAGGCATTGGAAAGCCAATGAAGTAGATAATAAATATGTCCTTGAGTTGCTGTTTAATTACAAAATTAATGATGATGAAGCTAAAAAAGAAATTAATAATTTGGAACGAATTGTCGATAATGGAGACTATGTTGTAGCATATTATTATAAAGGATTTGATGATTATATTGACTCCATAGATTTATTTTTACTCGATTTCAAAAACAATAAACTATACAGGTGTATTGTTATAACCTAATTAGTGCATATTTTAAAGTTGGTGTTGCGATTAAGCCGTTTAACCTATAAATCATCAATAAAAAATAATCCCTATTTTTGCGGCATGTCAAGAGAACTCCAGATACAGGTCGCGCCCGAAGTAGCCGCACAGCAGCCCTTGCTTACAGAGCACATTGCAAAGCTCATGCACATGAAGCCTGAGGAAATACGCCATGTAGCCATACTCAAGCGCTCCATCGACGCACGCCAAAAGACCGTAAAGGTTAATCTGAAGGTGGCGGTTTACCATGATGAAGAGTACACCGAAAACAAACTACAGCTGCCTGAGTATAAACATGTATCTAATGCACCCGAAGTCATCATCATCGGTGCCGGGCCTGCCGGATTGTTCGCCGCCTTGCAGTTGATAGAGCTTGGCCTAAAGCCGATAGTCCTCGAGCGTGGCAAGGACGTGCAGGAACGCCGCCGCGATCTCAAGGCGATCAACCGCGACCATGTTGTGGATGGCGATTCCAACTACTGCTATGGCGAGGGCGGGGCAGGTACCTATTCCGACGGTAAGCTCTATACCCGTTCCAAAAAGCGTGGCGATGTTGACAGGATATTACGCCTGTTCGTGGCATTTGGCGCATCCGAGGAGATATTGGTAGAGGCGCATCCGCACATAGGCACCAACAAGCTGCCCAAGATCATCAAGGCCATGCGCGAAAAGATCATCGAGTTCGGCGGGCAGGTGCTCTTCAATACCCGTGTGACCGACATTCTCGTAAAAAGCAGCGCAGTGGAAGGCGTGGTGACCCAGAACGGCGACACCATCAATGCCAAAAAGATCATACTGGCTACGGGCCATTCCGCGCGCGACATCTTTGAACTGCTCGACCGCAAAAAGATATTCATAGAGGCGAAGCCGTTCGCCCTGGGCGTTCGTGCCGAGCATCCGCAAAGCCTTATCGACAGCATACAATACAGCTGCGACTTCAATTCCGGCAGGGGAGAGTTCCTTCCGCCCGCACCCTACGCCATTGTAAAACAGGTAGGCGGCAGGGGCATGTACTCTTTCTGCATGTGTCCCGGCGGCGTTATAGCCCCTTGTGCCACCAGTCCCGGCGAGGTGGTTACCAACGGCTGGTCGCCCTCCAAGCGCGACCAGGAAACAGCCAACTCGGGCATTGTGGTCGAACTCAAACTGGAAGACTTCAAACCATTTGCCAAATTCGGCGCGTTGGCCGGAATGGAATTCCAAAAAGCCATTGAGCAGCAGGCATGGCGCGTAGCAGGCGAGACCCAGCGCGTACCGGCCCAGCGCATGATCGACTTTACGCAATCCAAAGTATCTTCAAATATTCCCAAAACCTCTTATGTGCCCGGAACAACATCTGTAGAATTAGGGCAGGTATTCCCCGGCTTCCTTACGCAGACTTTAAGGGAGGGCTTTAAAGAATTTGGCAAGTCGATGCGCGGTTATCTTACCAACGAGGCCATATTGCACGCGCCTGAGTCACGTACCTCATCGCCTGTACGAATTCCCCGCGATCCCGAAACGTTAGAACATCTTCAGATAAAAGGCCTTTACCCATGTGGTGAAGGGGCAGGCTTTGCGGGAGGCATAATTTCAGCTGCAATTGATGGGGAGAAATGTGCATTAAAATGTATAAACTAAGTTTATTCTTACATAAATACAATCTACTGAGGGCAGTTTTGCTAAATTAGTTACCTTTACACCCTAAATTTACGATCATGACAATAGAACAGCAACTGCAGGATCGCAGTGGTAATGTATGCGAACTGAGTGGTACGACCGGCAACCTTTCAGCATATGAAGTACCGCCTGCGCGCAACTTAGGCGCCGATGGCTTTATCTACATCGATGCCAAATGCCTTGCCCAGATAGAAAAGAGGGAAGAACCTGACAGCGCCTTTTGGCAAAACATACTGCCCACGAGCATGTGGAGCGAGGTGCCTGCCGTGCAGGTGGTGTCATGGCGCATGCTGAACCGTTTCCGTGATGAGGGCTGGGCCGCCGACGCGCTCGACATGATGTACCTTGATGATGAGCTGCTGGAATATGCCAAAGCCACCGGCGACCATACCCAGGATGCCGGAGTGCAGTTCCACAAGGACAGCAACGGCAACATACTGCAGCAGGGCGACACTGTGACCCTTATTAAAGACCTTGATGTAAAAGGATCAACACTCAACGCCAAAGTAGGTACAGCGGTGCGCAACATACGCCTGGTACACGATAACCATGAACAGGTAGAAGGCAAAATAGACGGGCAGCTTATCGTGATCCTTACCAAGTACGTGAAGAAGCAGTAGCACTGCTCGATTATAAAAGTCAAAAGCCCGATACAATAACTGCATCGGGCTTTTGACTTTAGACTTTCAATCTTTCGACTCTCTTACTTCAACTCAAACTCGGCTTCCTGAACATTATCCGAACTTGTCCCTACGAACACTTTAAACGTTCCCGGCTCTACAAGGTAATCGCCGTTGTTGTTAAAAAAGCCTAACTCATTATCCGTCAGAGTAAAGCTCACTGTTTTAGTTTCGCCTTTTTTGATGGAAACCAACTCAAAGCCTTTCAGCTCTTTTACCGGGCGCGACAGGCTGGCGGCAATGTCCCTGATGTAAAGCTGCACAACTTCTTTGCCATCGTAATTCCCGGTGTTGGTTACCTCAACGGAAACTTTTACACTCTCCCCTTTCGCGTAAGTTTTCTTGTCAAGCTTTACAGTTCCATACTTAAATGTCGTATAGCTCAACCCGTGGCCAAAGGCGAACTGCGGGGTTTTCTCCACGTCCATATAGTGCGACCAAAATACGTTCTTATCTGCATCTACAGGCCTGCCCGTGCTGTGCTGGTTATAGTATATCGGTACCTGCCCCACGTTGCGCGGGAAGCTCATCGGCAGCTTACCGCTCGGGTTGTAGTCGCCATACAGCACCTGCGCCACGGCATTGCCCGTTTGGGTACCCAGCTGCCATGCCTCAACGATGGTTGGGATATGTTCAGCAGCCCACGGCAAAGCCAGCGGACGGCCATTGTTCAGTACCAGTACGATGTTCGGGTTCACTTTGTATACCTCTTCCAACAGCTCCTGCTGTAATCCCGGCAGGTCCAGGTTGGTGCGGCTGCGGCCTTCGCCACTCTGGAAGCCGTGCTCGCCCAGTACCATGATTACCACATCGGCATTCTTTGCGGCGGCTTTTGCGGCTTCAAATCCACTCCTGTCGGTAGTGTTCCATTCCACCTCAGTAAGGAATGTCGGCTTGCCTTTGTAGGCTTCGCCACCCTTCTCATACGTTAGCGTGTTGCCTTTGTACTGCTGCATGCCTTCCAGTACCGATACCGCCGTTTCGTCCTGCGAGGCGATCCTCCAGCTTCCTAACGGACTGGTTTTGTCATTGGCCAGTTGGCCAATCAGCGCTATTTTCTGCCCGCTCTTCTTTAGTGGAAGCAGGTTCTTTTCGTTCTTTAGGAGTACAATGGATTTTTTCGCCATGTCCAGTACCGCATCATTATTCGCTTTATTGCCAATGACAGATTTTTCGCGCTTTTCGTCGCAATAACGATAGGGGTCGTCAAACAGGCCAAGTTCATATTTTACACGAAGAATCCTGCGTACGGCATCGTCTACCAGTTTGATGTCGACTTTACCGTCGTTTACTAAACCAACCAGTTCCTTCACATACAGGTGCGACTCCATGTCCATGTCGGCGCCTGCGGTAACTGCCTTTAGCGAAGCCTCGGCACCGTCTTTGGCAAACCCGTGCGCGATCATTTCGCGGATGGAAGCCCAGTCGGTAATTACGAAGCCGTCAAAGCCCCATTTGCCTTTCAGGATGTCGCGCAGCAAAAAGCTGTTGCCCGTTGCCGGAACGCCGTTGAGGATGTTGAAGGCGTTCATGAACGTACGTACGCCTGCATCCTTAGCAGCTTTAAAGGGTGGCAGTACGGTGTTGTATAATGTGGCATTGCCAATGTCCACCGTATTATAATCACGACCGGATTCGGAAAATCCATAGCCCGCAAAGTGCTTGGCACAGGCGGCAATGGTCGTAGGCAATGAAAGGTCGTCGCCCTGGAAGCCTTTTACCCTTGCGGCAGCGACTTTGCTGCCCAGGAACGGGTCTTCGCCCGCGCCTTCCATCACGCGGCCCCATCGTGCGTCGCGGCTTATATCGACCATAGGCCCGAACGTCCAGTTAATGCCCGATGCCGATGCCTCGCCTGCCGCTGTTTCGGCCGACCTCCGTATGGCTTCCATGTCCCAGCTCGCGGCTTCCGCCAATGGAATGGGACTGAGTGTCTTGTAACCGTGTATCACGTCGAACCCGATGATCAGCGGAATGCCAAGGCGGGTTTCTTCAACAGCTATTTTCTGTACGGCGCGGACTTCCTTTACACCGCGTACGGTAAGCATTGAGCCTACCCATCCTTTACGAAGGTGTTCATACTTCAGTGCCGCACTGCCTTCTTTGGGCGAAGGCCCGGTCACGTCCCAAAATCCGTTGTACTGGTTCATCTGGCCCACCTTTTCCTCAAGGGTCATTTTGGCCATTAGCGCGTCGATCTTCTTCTCGATGTCTTGTTTCTTGTCCATTTTCTTTTTGTCCTGTGCCTGCGATGTGCCAATGGCAAAAAGTGCCAGCAGCAGTAGTGTTTGTGTTCGTTTCATTGCTTGTTTATTCGGTTGTAAAGGTCGATGCCGGCAGCCCGGCACTGTTAAACAGGTCGGCCTGCGCGGTATTGCTCCAGGCATAGCGTGCCTTTACAGGTTTTTTTACATTTTTGGAAGTAAGCACTATTGCGCCCTTGTCAATTTTGGCTTCGGCCCTGTGCCAAGTAGCGTCTTCACCGGCCACCTCAAACAATGTTGAAGCCTTGCCTTTAAAACGCAGCCCTTCGGCATTGGAAAAGCTTACGGTCAGTTTGTTTTTATCAGATGTGAAGCTTTTGTATAGCGGGCCATTCACCACGCCTTTTTTGATGCCATAGGTATCGTTCAGCGCGAGGTTAGCCAGCCTTATGCCTACATCTTTCTTATTGCGTGGGTGGATGTCATCAACCGTAGCAATATCACTTACCACCACCATTCCTGTCTTTTCCAACGCATTCACAACGCGTCTTTGTGCATCGCGTATCACGGCTCCAAGGTCGGTGCTGCCTTCATAATTATAAGGGGCTATCTGCACAAAGTAAAAAGGGAGATCGGTTTTCCATTCGCTTCGCCATCCTTTTATCAATCCTGCCAAAGTTTTATCGTATACGTGCGAACCCACATTGCTTTCGCCCTGGTACCAAAGCACCCCTGCCAGCCTGTAACCAACGAACGGGTGTATCATGGCGTTGTAGATATGCCCCGGGTCGCTCGGGCTCCAGTCGGCTTTATACAGGTCGGATGCAGCTTTTTTCAGCACAGGGTCATTGTTAACGTATTGAGCGGGGATCCAAGGTTCGGCAGGCGACCCTCCCCAACTGGAGTTGATCATCCCGATAGGCACATCTTTGAGGTCTTCCTGCAAATGGCGTGCATAGTAATAGCCCACTGCGCTAAAGTGCCTCATGGTTTCGGGGGTGCACACTTCCCAGCTTCCGGGCAGGTTCATTTGCGGCTCTGTTGAAGCCAGCTTGGGCGCGGTAAAAAAGCGGATGTTAGGGAAATTGGCTTTGGCGATCTCGGCTTCGGCATTATTGATCTTCATGTTGGCCGACCATTCCATGTTCGACTGGCCGGAGCACAGCCACACTTCGCCCAGCATTACGTTTTTCAGCGTAATTTCATTATAGCCTTTAAAGTTTATGGTGTACGGACCACCTGCACCGGGAGTTTTCACGGTGAGCTCCCAGTACGCCTCGCGGTTGGGCTTCAGCTTGTATTCCTTTTTGTCCCAGCCGGTTGTTATCACTATGTCTTCAAACGGGCTACCCCATCCCCACAGCTTTACATCGGCGTTGCGCTGCAGCACCATATTGTCCGAAAAAAAAGAAGGCAGCGTTACGTTCGCCTTTGCGGCAAATGATAAAAGAGCGATCGCCAGGAACAGGAATAGTTTATTTCTTTTCATTGAGTAAAGTTTTTAGGAATGGCGCCAGCTGGCCTGCCATTTTCTTGTGGTCTTCAATGTCCGGGTGGTAACCGCAACCGTGTGGGGTTACTGCCGTAAAAGTGAAAACCTGTATCGGTTTATGTATCTTATCGCCTGAAAAAGCATCCTTAACGCGGCTAAGGCATCTGATGAAAATGTCGTTCTTCGGGCCATTTACCATCGGGCTATTGAGAAGTAAGACCTGCGTATTCGGCGAATGCTTATACACCGTTTTTACAAAGGCGACATAGTTGGAAACGTATATATCCTCATTGAATGGAAGCCGTTCCTTTTTTCCGTCGCCATCAGAAAAATCATTCGTACCCAAGGCGATGCAGGTAATATCCGGATCAAACCCGGATCCGTACTTTTTTGAATTGTCCTTATTAAGATAAAGGTTCTCATACACATCGGGCATTATGGCCTCCTGGTCGTGCTCGTCATTCCAGTTGCGGTACATCCCGATGCCGGAAACCGAACTCAGCAGGAAATCGGCACCAAGTTGGCGTGAGGCGATCGGCCCGTAAGCATAGTAGGCGTTGTGCTGATCATACCATTCGGCGGTATCGCAGGGTATAGCGGCATAGTCATTGCCCATTCCGCACGTAATGGAGTCACCTATGAACTCGATCTTCTTTTTAGGCTGCATTTTTGGCTTTTTCATGACCACATCCGCACCGAGGAACAGCACGTTGCCATTACCTGCTTCGGTGGCTTTGTATACAGTAACAGTATGTTCTTTATTAGCCTCCATATTGAATGATAATAGTGTAGCTGAGGTTTTAATGGTATATCGGCCTTTATACTGCCCATCGATCTCAACAACCGCATAATTGTGATGTTCAAAAGTATCTTCAGCTTTCAAATTCAAAGTGCATTTATCTCCTGTAAAAGCAAAGGAAACAGACGATGCGGGGCTTATCAGGATCACCGCATCACCTTTCTTTTCGACCCTTCCGGCGGTAACGTATTCTCCTTTAGCTTCAGCCTTTTGCGAAGTATTGCACGATAGCAGCGACGCAATGAAAAGCAGCAGTATTTTTTGCGTGAACATTTTTGTTTTGGTTTAAATGTAAATATAGCCAAATTAAGGGAAAACGTTTTCTCCGGCGAATACGATACTGTCAAAACCTGATAACATTTTAACCCTGTAAGGCGGCTTAACACAAATTTGTAATGCCTGCCAAATTAGGCCTAAACTGAGGTTAATTAAAACAAAAACAAAGTGTTGCGAAAGTTTAGTAACTGTAATTTTACAGATCATAAAAATAACGATACCATGAAAAAGATAGTTTTATCAATGGCGGCAATGCTTGCATTCGGCCTTGCCTCAGCCCAAACAGACACTACGGCGACCAGGCGTTTTAATGCCGGGCCCGAACGTACAGAGACCACAACCACCACGACCTCGACCCGTGTCGAAAGGGTTCGCAAACAAAATGCCCGCACAGTCTCTCCAACCACAACAACTACAAGGGCCACAACTACAACACCAAACCGTACCAGCACACCCAACAGGATAAACCCGCAGGGCAGCACGGCGCCTACCACATCATCGCCTGTAACCAATCCGGGATCACAAACGCCAACACCGGCCACGCCTCCGGGAACCAATAACCCGAAGCCATAATTATATAGAACCTGCTCCGGCGGGTTTTTGTTTATTATTCATTATGGACAGCCTATCGATAAGAATTCACTTTGCCGTCTTTGTGGCGTAGCGGTTTACTTTGTAACTTTGCTATCAGTAATTTTCGACTGATGAGAAAGATAAAACTGATATGGGATTTCCGTGGGGAGGCTTCTGCCAAAACAGCGGAACACCATGAAAAACACCTGAAGGAATATATAGCCATAGAGAAACTGCCTATCAATATCACGGGTTTCGGTATCCTGAATGAAATGCATGCTATTGCCTGGATGGTTGTTACCGATGAGCACATGATCCCTGTCAGGGATGCGCTGAAGCCTCACAGGGGGGAATTGTTTGGTTGATAGTTGCCCGTTGTCGGTTGATGGAAGCTTCACTCATATCCATTGACAGATCATAAAATTAAAGCCCGACAGAATAGTATTCCGTCGGGCTTTATTATGTAAATATAAAAATTGACAGAAATAGTATCTGACAGCCGATAACCAACAACTATCAACTAATAATTAGTTCGCCACCTCACTAATGAATTTGATCCTCATCAGCCTCAGTTCCTCGGTGTCATAATCGCCATCAAATTCTTTGAGGGCATCCTTTATACTGTCCGACTCGCTTTCCATGTAGTAGTCCTGTATCTCTTCCTGCTGATCTTCGTCAAGTATCTCATCGATCCAGTAGGTGATGTTGAGCTTGGTGCCTGAATATACGATCTGCTCCATTTCCTTCATCAAGGCATCCATATCCAACCCCTTTGCCTTGGCAATATCGTTGAGCGACAGCTTACGGTCAATATTCTGTATGATATATAATTTGAGCGCTGAGTTGGCCCCGGTAGATTTCACCACCAGATCGTCCGGCCTTACAATGTCGTTATCCTCCACATATCGTGCAATGAGCTCTACAAACTCCCTGCCGTACTTTTTTGCCTTACCCTCGCCCACACCGTGTACGTTACCCAGCTCTTCCAATGACACCGGGTACTTCAGCGCCATATCTTCCAGCGAAGGGTCCTGAAATACAACAAATGGCGGCACACCCAGCTTTTTGGCTACTTTTTTGCGCAGGTCGCGCAGCATAGCCATCAATGCCTCATCGGCAGTACCGGACGATTTAGATGCCGTTACCGTCGCCTCTTCATCGGTTTCATTAAAATCATGGTCCTCGCTCATCATGAACGATGCTGGGTCTTTAATGAAATCCTCACCCTTTTTCGTTAATTTCAGGACACCGTAGGATTCAATATCTTTCGAAAGATAGCCTCCCACAAGGACCTGCCTTAGGAGTGCCATCCAATATTTTTCATCAAACTCTTTACCAATGCCAAAAAAATTCTGGGCATCGGTACGGTGTGCCTTTATCACAGCATTGATCTTACCTGTAAGTGTAAAGATCACCTCTTTCGATTTGTATAATTGCTTGGTATCCCTTACTACTTTAAGCAGTATGACCACATTGTCTTTGGCCTCTACTTTCTTCTTCGGGTTGCGGATGTTGTCATCCATGTCTGCACCTTCGCCTGTCTCATCGTCAAATTCCTCACCGAAGTAATGCAGCAGGAACTTGCGGCGCGACATGGAGGTTTCGGCGTAGGCCACTACTTCCTGCAACAGCGCATAACCTATCTCCTGTTCGGCTACCGGCTTGCCCGACATGAATTTCTCGAGTTTCTCAATATCCTTATAAGAGTAATACGCAAGGCAGTGCCCTTCACCACCATCGCGGCCGGCACGCCCTGTTTCCTGGTAGTAGCTTTCCAATGATTTCGGAATATCATGGTGTATGACAAAGCGCACGTCCGGCTTGTCGATACCCATCCCGAAGGCGATGGTTGCCACCACCACATCTACATCTTCCATCAGGAACATGTCCTGGTGCCTGGCCCGGGTCTTGGCATCCAGGCCTGCATGATAAGGCACGGCGCTTATGCCGTTCACCTGTAATACCTGCGCGATCTCCTCTACCTTTTTACGGCTAAGGCAATATATTACACCTGACTTGCCTTTGTGCAGTCGGATGAAGCGTATCATATCCGATTCGACATTCTTGGTTTTCGGGCGGATCTCGTAGTAGAGGTTCGGCCTGTTGAACGATGCCTTGAAGGTATTGGCATCGGTCATGTCGAGGTTTTTCAGGATGTCCTCCTGTACTTTGGGTGTCGCTGTCGCGGTTAGCCCGATAACCGGCACGTCGGCCAGCTGCTGTATGATGTTCTTAAGGTTGCGGTACTCAGGGCGGAAGTCATGCCCCCACTCTGAGATACAGTGCGCCTCATCGATCGCTACAAAAGAAAGTGGAACGCCCTTCAGGAAGTTAACATACTCTTCCTTTGTAAGCGATTCGGGGGCTACATATAAAAGTTTCGTCAGGCCTGAGGATATGTCCTTCTTTACCTGGTTGATCTCTGTTTTTGTAAGGGATGAGTTGAGCACGTGGGCAACGCCTGACTCGGAGGACAGGCTGCGGATAGCATCCACCTGATTCTTCATCAACGCGATGAGCGGCGAGACCACGATCGCGGTACCCTCGAGCACCAGCGCCGGCAGTTGGTAACACAAGGATTTTCCCCCTCCCGTGGGCATGATCACAAATGTGTTGTTGCCATGGATAATGCTCTTTACAACATCTTCCTGCAGGCCTTTGAAAGTGTTAAAACCAAAATACTTTTTTAACTCTTTATGTAAGTCAATTTCGGCCAATTTCATCATTTATTAATTGTAATTTACATAAATTTGCACAACCTAAAGATACAAAAATCTTTAATATTCACAACTTTTTAAACATTTCATCCGTTTGATCAATAAAGCCGAGATATTGGCAACTGCCAAAAAAACCCTCCTTTCTGAAAGCGAGAGCATTGCAAACCTGGTGAACTACCTGGACGATGATTTTGCCAAAGCTGTTGAAATTATTTACAATACTATTTCACGCGTTGTCGTAACAGGCATAGGAAAGAGCGCTATCATCGCGGCCAAGATCGTTGCTTCGCTTAACTCTACAGGCACCCCTGCCCTTTTCCTGCACGCTGCCGAAGCCATACATGGCGACCTTGGCATGGTGCAGCCCGGCGATGTGGTGATATGCATATCCAAAAGCGGAAACAGCCCTGAGATAAAAGTGCTTGTACCGCTACTGAAACGCTTTGGCAACACCCTCATCGGCATGACCGCCAATAAAGATTCTTTCCTCGGAAAAGGATCCGACCTTGTGCTTAATGCGTATGTAGAGGCGGAAGCCGACCCAAACAACCTGGCCCCAACCAACAGCACTACGGCGCAGCTTGCCCTAGGCGACGCGCTTACGGTATGCCTGATCGAAATGAGGAACTTTAAAAGCGAGGATTTTGCAAAATACCATCCGGGCGGCGCATTGGGTAAAAAACTGTTGCTGCGCGTGGGCGACATGCTAGACGGGACGCACATGCCGATGGTCTCACCCGAATGCAGCATCAAGAAGGCGATAGTTGAGATCTCTGAGAAAAGGCTTGGTGTTACGGCAGTAATTGAGAACAACAGGATCATAGGCATCATTACCGATGGCGACATCAGGCGAATGCTTGCCGACAGGGACAATATAGCAGGCGTTACGGCGGCGGACATCATGACCCGATCACCTAAGACGATAAAGTCGACCGATATGGCCGTAGATGCACTTAACACGATGGAGAACTACTCCATCACACAGCTGGTAGTAGCCGACGAAGGCGAATACAAGGGCATACTGCACCTGCATGACATTTTAAAGGAAGGAATAGTATAAAATGGCAAAAAACAAAAATAGCGGGGGCGAAATGTCCTTTCTGGACCATTTGGAAGAATTGCGCTGGCTGCTTGTTCGCAGCTGTATCGCCATTATTATAGGGGCTAGTGTTGCGTTCGCCTTCAGCCGTTTCATATTCGATAATATTATTTTCGCACCTAAAAAGTCGGATTTCATCACCTACCGCTTTTTTTGCGATCTGGCAAACAAATACGACCTTGACAAAAGCTTCTGCGTGACCGAGATACCTTTCGAGATCCAGAACCGCACGATGGACGGCCAGTTCACTACAGACATCTGGACGTCGGTTACGGCAGGCCTTATATTGGTTTTCCCCTACATTCTTTACCTGATATGGAAATTCATAAGCCCCGCATTATATGATAAAGAGAAGAAGTATGCACTGTCATTCATCTTTTCAACGTCGATATTGTTTTTCCTGGGCGTGCTTTTTGGTTATTACCTCATTATGCCGCTATCCATCAACTTTTTGGCGAATTATACGATCAGTGACGTCGTAAAGAATGACGTGGACCTTGCCTCCTACCTTAGCCTCATCAAAACCACCGTGCTGTCTTGTGGCATTGTATTTGAACTGCCTATAATCATTTATTTCCTTGCGAAACTGGGGTTGGTCACGGCTGACTTCCTAAGGAAATACAGGAGGTATGCCTATGTGATAATACTTATCCTCGCCGCTGTGGTCACACCACCGGATGTGGTAAGCCAAATGATCGTTACCATACCATTGGTAATACTATTCGAACTGAGCATTCTGATAGCGGCACGGATCAATAAGAACAAAGAAAAAGAGAAAGAAAAAGAACTTGCAAATGGCTAACCCGGTACAGGAATTCAACGACTACCGCCAAAAGATGAACGACAAGCTTCTGGCGGACAACAATAAGATCATAAAGCGTATCTTTAACCTGGATACCAATGCCTATATGGAAGGCGCACTGGACGTGAAGACGAAGGAACTGCTGGGGCTTGTGGCTTCGGCTGTGCTGCGCTGCGACGACTGCATCAAATACCATCTTGAAACCTCCTATAAAGAAGGATTGACAAAAGAACAGGTAATGGAGGCGCTTGGCATTGCCACACTTGTGGGCGGCACCATAGTAATACCGCACCTGCGCCGCGCCTACGAATTTTGGGAAGCGCTGGAACAACAAGGTCCGGAAACGGCTGTTTAACTGTAAACGGGAACAACATGAAGCTTAGAGCAGAAAATTTAATAAAGACCTATAAAGGCCGCAGCGTGGTAAAGGGCATTTCGGTAGAAGTGAACCAGGGAGAGATCGTGGGGCTACTAGGGCCGAACGGTGCAGGCAAGACCACTTCGTTCTACATGATCGTAGGGTTGGTTAAGCCCAACGCCGGGAAGATATACCTCGACAAGCAGGAAATAACCGATTTCCCCATGTATAAGCGTGCGCAACACGGCATCGGCTACCTGGCACAGGAAGCATCTGTATTCCGCAAGCTGAGCATTGAGGACAACATCATGAGCGTACTGCAACTGACCAACCTGACCAAAGACGAGCAGGAGGCCAAAATGGAGTCGCTGATCGATGAATTCGCACTGAACCACATCCGCACCAACCGCGGCGACCTGCTCTCGGGTGGTGAGCGCAGGCGTACTGAGATAGCGCGCGCACTGGCAACCGACCCGAAATTCATCCTGCTGGATGAGCCATTCGCGGGCGTTGACCCTGTTGCTGTAGAAGACATACAGCGTATCGTGGCACAGTTGAAAGACAAGAACATCGGGATCCTGATCACCGACCATAATGTGCAGGAAACACTTGCCATTACCGACAAGACCTACCTTATGTTCGAAGGCGGCATCCTGAAGGCGGGCGTGCCTGATGAGCTGGTGCAGGACGAAATGGTACGAAAGGTATACTTAGGCCAGAACTTTGAGCTGCGCCGCAAGAAGATCGACTTCCACAAACCGAGAGCGTCGGCAGCTACAGAAACCGACCCGGAAAATGTATAAAACACAAAAAAGCCGCATTTCAAACAGGAATGCGGCTTTTTAATTCATTTCTACTTCCCGTCCAGCTTAAATCCTTTTGGGGCGTATAGCTTATGAGAGTCATACATATTCAGGTAGAGTATCTTCTTTTTGGGGTTGCCGTCGATCTCAACTTCATAACGGTCGAGCATACCACTCCCCCATTCGCTGTTTTTGGTAGAAAAGGGACAGCAGCTTCCAAGACGTACGTAGGCAATTGGTTCACCATTGGGTCCGGTAAGCCTGCGCAGGTATTTGTGCTCATTGGCAGGGCCGTTAGAACCGCCGCCTACTTTAACAGGATTGGTTTCGCTATAGCCGTAGTCGTCGGCCACGGAACCGTCAGGATCAACGGCCGAAGAATTGCTTCTAGTAGAGGAACAGGCCACAACAACAAGTAGAAGGCAGGAAAAAAAGAAAGATCTCATAATGTGTTGGTTTTAGGTTGATAAGCTAACGCAAACTACTGTTGTTTTGTTATATGATACGTAACAAAATTAAAATACGCCAGGCTTTACACCAAAACCTACATGTACAAACGCACCAGGCTACTTTTCCCGTATCATTTAGCAAGAGAATGCATTATGAACTCTTTCACCTGCTTGGCAGCTTCATTATGCCCATGACAACTCCAGTGAGAATCGGTTTCTAACTGCCAGGCTTTTAGATCGGGTGCGTTAAGCATGAACGTTTTAAACCCGGCCTTGCTGCATAGCGCTACAAGGTCTTTGTCAGAGTCAGGAGAGAATACGAAGATTTTACCTTTAAGGTCGTAGTTCTTATTTACATAGTCCAATAGCTTCTCTATCTCATTAAACGGAAGTGGCTCTTTCTTTTCTATTTTCTGCCCCTCCTTTTCTCCCCCGTCATTGAGCCAGACATTCCTGTACAGGTAATAGGCAAATTTAAAGTTGTACAGCATATCTTTATACACGGACTCCCTGTAATTGCTGTACACGATCTTATTTTTGTCAAGATCAACTTTTACAAATTCTTTTTTCTTATTGATGCTGGCGATCGATTCCGTAAAATCTTTATCATTTACATAGATCACCTCAAGTTTTGGCTTAAGGCTGTCCGCTTCCTTAGAATTCTCCAGATCTTCAATAAGCGTACAGCCCGCCCTGGCGATCTCAAAATAATTGTACTCAGGCAAAAGTTCTTTTAAGTAAACATTTTGATGGCAGGAAACAGGGTTCATGAAATTCTCAATATAAGAATCTCCATAAAGGATGATAAGGTCGTCCAGCGATCCCGGAGCTTTCCCACTATGACCGTATTTGTTTATTTCCCAAATATGTGACCCACCCTGGAATTTTCCGCTTTGATTGGGGTAATATTTCGCAATGCCTGATTTAGTCCTGTAGGATTTCGGCACATCAATGGTAAGGTTAAAAACCCTGATGACGGCTTCAGCGACCACTACACATAAAAATGTAAAAACAACGATTTGAATGATAAACTTTTTCATGATCTAAAATTGGAAATAAATAAATTCCTGCTCACTGCCTCCATATGCGAAAATCGCAAAAATTATTAAAAAGTAAAATGACCAGCGCAAAGGCTTAATGGTTAAAGCATGGTCGATCAAAGCAATTCCATATTTGCCCCTTCGCCCCAGCCATTCAACGATCATGAACCCGATGATCAACCATATTAATGTTACCGGCCATATGGTTGGCATCTCGAAGGAGAATTTACTGAACATTTCCCCTATGTAGCTAAAGGCATCTCCAATGTTGGCAGCCCTGAAGAAGATCCAGGCAAATGCGGCAAGGATGAAAGTGACAACAATGCCCGCGAACTCACGCAAACTCGGGAAAAGCCTGTCGCCACCCGCAATGTCAATATTTTTACGGTTTTGGTCCAATACCAGCAACGGTATGAAGTACAACGCATGGAGAAAACCCCAGGCTATGAATGTCCAGTTCGATCCATGCCAAAAGCCGCTGACAATGAAAATGATGAAGGTGTTCCTTATACGCATCCATTTTCCTCCTTTACTGCCTCCAAGCGGAATATAAAGATAATCTTTGAACCATGACGACAACGAGATGTGCCAACGCCTCCAAAACTCAGCTATGTCCCTCGAGAAGTAAGGATAATTAAAGTTTTTGAGCAACTCAAAACCTAACATCCTGGCCGTACCCAATGCAATATCTGTATATCCTGAAAAGTCACCATAGATCTGAAATGTGAACATCAACACTCCCAATACGAGCGTACTGCCGGAATAGTCGCCGTGGTCATTAAATATCTGGTTCGCATAAAATGCGCAATTATCAGCGATCACTATCTTTTTGAACAGCCCCCACAATATCTGCCTCATGCCATCTACAGCCTGTGCATAATTAAATTTACGTGGTTTCTCTACTTGTGGCAAAAGGTGGGTCGCCCTTTCAATGGGGCCTGCGACAAGCAGAGGGAAAAAGCTTACGAACAACGTATAATTCACGATATTGGTAGTTGGCTTTATACGTTCGTTATAAATATCAAATACATACGACAAACCATGAAAAGTGTAAAATGATATACCTACCGGAAGAATGATGTTCAGGGTCGAATAATTTGGGCTCATCCCAAGTCCCCGTAACAACTCTGCAAATGACTCGATAAAGAAGTTGTAATATTTGAAGAAGGCCAAAAAACCAAGATTGATACCAACGCTGATGATGAGCCATATTTTTTTCATCCGCTTTGTGGAACTCCTGTCTATGGCAAGGCCCGAATAGAAATCGAGCGCTGTAGAAAAGGCCAATAAGAAGCCAAATCGCCAGTCCCAGCAACAGTAAAAATAATAGCTCGCAACAAATAGCATAATATTTTGCGCCTTGAGGTGATTTTTGAACACAAACCAATAGAGAAAAAATACTAAAGGAAAAAACAGCGCAAATTCAAGTGAGTTGAATAACATAGCTAATAATTGTTTGGTTTTGGTCGGGCAAATGTAAATAAAAAAAATCGAGGTATTTTGATTTTTATTAACATTTACCGTATGATAATGATCAGTCCATCAATAATAACCATGCAATGCGATACAAGATATCAAGCATTAAATAGTACGTCCGGAAGTTGGGTAACTTATTTGCAAAGCCTCCTTAACGCTTCGATGCGCCCATTATAAATGTTCACATCCACATTTCCATCGATGCCACCAACGGAAGCTTTATCAGTAAACTGCCAAAAAAGCCATTCCTTTTTGATCTCGTCGGCAAAAAAACTGTAGTTGGCGATCCACAAGCTATATCCTTTAAACTCCTCTTTCAGAAAGTCAGAATAAAAGCTCTCGCCACTGTAGAGTATCGGCTTCATGCCATAGTGGCCCTCCACCCTGTTAAGCCATTTCTTCAGGCCGCTTTTCAGGCTGTCCATGCTTTGCCCCGCGGGTATCTTTTCGATATCAAGCACCGGAGGGAGGTCGCCTTTGGAAAGCTTTACCGTTTTTATAAAACTTTCGGCCTGCTCCAAAGAATTTTCGTCCGGACGATAGTAATGGTATGCTCCGCGGATAAGCCCGGCCTGTTCTGCCCCTGACCAATTATCCCTGAATTCAGAATCCAACCCGTCCTTGCCTGCCGTCGCCCTGATAAACACGAACTGTATCGGGAAATTGGCATTACTTGGTTTAAGGCTGTCCCATTCTATTTCTCCCTGGTAGTGCGACACATCAATACCGTAGACTTTATCTTTGTGGCGGCCCAAGATCTCGTAAATGCGCAGGTCTTCTATCCTGCGTTCCTCCTTAGTTAGAGATTCAATACGTTTATTCGTTTTAAAACCCATCCAGTATAATATGCCGTGACGGTATTGGTATACCGCAGCAGCAAGGAATGCCACGATAAGCAAAAGGAATGAATACCTGAGTACCTTTCCTGACTTGTTTTTTGACGGTCTCTTCGGTTTCGCCCTTTTTGGTGTAGGTTTAGGCGGCACACGCTTCATCTACTATGATGCGGTTTTAGCCGATAACTTATTGGTTATGGCCGAAAGCAGCACATAGAACAAAATGATAAGCGGTATGGCTAGGTACTGGAAAAAGAACAACAACAGCACCGACACTACAAGGAAAATGATCTGTATCTTGTTGGTTTCCCAGTTGAAGTACTTCACTTTAAGGGAGAATAGGGGTATCTCGGCATTAAGCATAAAGGCGCTTAAAAGACTGATGCCTATTAATACATATGGATTACTAAGGAACGTAAAAAGCGCGCTTTCGGTATCGGAATGCGCCAGTATCATAGGCAGGCTGAGTATGAACAATGCATTGGCAGGAGTGGGCAGCCCAATGAAAGAATCCGTTTGGCGGGTATCTACATTAAATTTGGCCAGCCTGTAGCAGGAAGCCAGTGTAATGATAAAGCCCGCATAAGGTAACAAGCCAAGATAAAAATTATCTGAAGCCAGATTGTACTCTTCCCTCATGTCCTCAATACCTACAAGCATCTGGAACATGATAAGCCCCGGCACAACACCACTGGTAACCATATCTGCCAGTGAATCGAGCTGGAGTCCAATAGGACTTTGTGCTTTGAAGATGCGCGCAAAAAAACCATCCCAAAAATCGAAAAATATACCCAGGCATACCCATACGAATGCCATTTGATAATGCGTATCAAAAGCATATATCAAAGCCACAAGCCCGCAGGCAAGGTTACAAAGCGTAATGATGTTAGGGACATGTTTCTTAAAAGCCATAGCAATGATTATTTATAGCGCAAAGTTAACACAATAAGTTGTTAGAAATGGAGTTTAGTAATTGAGAATTTTATATCATATTTGCACAAAATAACAGCTTTGAGAAAGATTTCGCTCCTCTTATTCCTTTTTTCAACCGTTTATACCTATAGCCAAACCGTAAGAAAGTATTCTAATGAGTTCATGAGCATTGGTGTCGACGCGGCCGCATTAGGTATGAGCAATGCTGTTGTTGGCCACACATCCGATGTAAATTCCGGCTACTGGAACCCCGCCGGGCTCATACAGGTGAAAGACAAGCAGCTTTCCCTGATGCACGCCAGCTATTTTGCTAACATTGCCCAGTATGACTATGCAGCTTTTGCGATGCCTTTAGACAGCCGCAGTGCCATTGGGGTATCGGTTATTCGCTTTGGGGTAGATGACATCCTGAACACAACACAGCTTATTGACAGCGAAGGCAATATCGACTACAACCGCATCAGCCTTTTCTCAGCAGCCGATTATGGGTTCACGTTATCCTATGCCCGCTCGCTTCCGCTGGACGGCTTCAATTACGGCATTAATGCCAAGGTGATACGCAGGACGATAGGCGACTTTGCCAATTCCTGGGGTTTCGGGTTTGATGTAGGCATTCAATATACCAATAAGAGCGACTGGATGTTCGGGATCATGCTTAGGGACATCACCACTACCTACAACACCTGGGCCATTGATGAAGACGCGTACCAGGACATTGCCGATGCCGTACCGGGACAGAACCAGGAACTGCCGGAAACAACAGAGATCACCTTACCAAAGGCACAGCTTGGGGCGGCAAAGAAATTTTCATTCCACAACGACTATACACTTTTGGCGGCAGTACAGCTAAACATGCAGTTTGCCCAGACCAATGACATTGTAGCATCTGACATTGTGAGCATCGATCCGGCATTCGGGTTTGAATTTGGGTATATCGACCTTGTTTATTTAAGGGCAGGTGTTGGAAATTTCCAGAATGTGAAAGCTCTTGACAACTCACAATCGCTCAGCTTCCAGCCCAACATTGGCCTTGGCTTCAAGTACAGGGGCATTGCGGTAGATTATGCGCTTACCGACATCGGCGACCAAAGCGCGGCTTTATATTCGAATATATTTTCACTTAAGGTAGATTTAGGTATCTTTAGGCGATAAAAAACAAACGCCATGCGCCTGAAAGTTGTATTGCTTTTCGCACTTGTATACTTTACATTTACCACCACATCCACTTCACAAATAT
Organism: Flavobacterium sp.; assembly: GCF_052437795.1. Lineage (GTDB taxonomy): Bacteria > Bacteroidota > Bacteroidia > Flavobacteriales > Flavobacteriaceae > Flavobacterium. The sequence continues at coordinate 404,177 of NZ_JBQVPA010000002.1, read as the reverse complement.
CCCTTTCCCCCGGAAGTAAAGTAACGTTGCTCACGTGTGGCCCCGGCGATGAACTGTATTCGGTTTTCGGGCATACGGCATTGCGCGTAAGCGACCCTGCATTAGCTAAAGACATCGTATATAACTTTGGCACCTTCGATTTTGACACGCCCAATTTTTACCTCAAATTTATTAAAGGCGACCTTCAGTACAAACTTTCTACCAGTTCGTTTGAAGACTTTGTATATACCTACCAATATTTTAACCGTGATGTTTTTGAGCAGGAGCTCGACCTGACGCTTTCGCAAAGAGAGCAAATAGTAACCGAACTGGAGCGGATATTGAATTCTGAAGAACGGCTTTATACGTACAAATTCATCGACCGTAACTGCACTACCCGCGTGGCCGACCTGATCGAGCAGTTCGCATTGGTAAAGATACCCATGGAGAATGGCGATAAAGGAAAAACCAAGCGCAAGATCATTATTGAGCGACTTGATAACAACTTTTACGAAAGCCTTGGCATCAATCTGCTATTCGGTTATAAAACTGATGAGGAATTGCAGCGGCTGTTCCTTCCGGACCACCTGATGGACGGAATAAAGAATGTTTCAACGCCATCGGGAAAATTGGCACAGCCTGTTGTACCGGTTTACAAAACTACCGCTGAAAAGAGGATGTCGGCCTGGAATAATTTTTACACCTATGCAGCCGTTTGTATCCTGCTGATGATACTATCCCGAAAAAAATTAGTAGCAAGGACATGGCTTGCGCTCACGGGGATCTTAGGGATAGTATTTTGTTTAATGGGCCTATATTCACTGCATACAGAATTGCACTTAAATTATAACATTTTAGCGTTTAACCCCCTCTACCTGCTGCTGCTTGCTTTTGTCTTTACAGGTAGGGCCACAGCCATAAAAGCTACCTCATACATATGCCTTTTATCTATTGCCGTGTATGTCCTTTTAATGATCAACAAACCCCATTTACTTATGATGTTCCCATTGATAGTATTATTTGTTGTGGTGTTATTGCGAATACTGTCGGATGCGGGGAGAAAGGTATCTATTACATAACAGTGGTAATTAAATATTAGAATATCATATCAGTAGTGATTTTCAGCTATTTTTGTAGAGTAAACTAAAACGATCATCCAGTGTTTTTTTTCAACAAACCTAAAGACCGCCTGTCCGACCTGATACCCGAGGGCTATGTCGACATCCATTCGCACCTGCTTCCGGGCATTGATGATGGGGCAACCGATGAAGAAAATTCATTACACCTGATACAGAGCCTCAGGGACTATGGCTTTTCGCAATTTATTACAACACCACATATTATAAGCGGGGTATGGAATAACACGAGAGAAGGCATTATAAATAAACAAAACGTTACCAAAGACCTTCTTACGAGGCAGGGAATAAACGATCCATTTAAAGCAGCAGCTGAGTACATGATGGATGACAGCTTTTACAATCTTATAAGATCTGAAGAGCTGCTTACGCTTAAAGACAATTATGTATTAGTGGAGATGTCTTACATTAACCCGCCAATGCAGCTGTACGAAATATTATTTGACCTTCAGATAGCAGGGTATAAACCTGTACTGGCACATCCTGAACGGTATAATTTTTTTCACCATAAATTTGATGAATACCAAAAATTAAAAAAGGCAGGATGCCTGTTCCAGATCAACCTTCTTTCGGTTACAGGGTATTATGGGAAACCAGTACTCGACATAAGCCGCAAGTTACTTGATGCCAACATGATCGACTTTACCGGATCCGACACCCACCACCAACGCCATATTGATGCTTTTAAAAATCCGCTAAAGATAAAGCAAACAGATAATTTGATAAAGGCCTTAAACAACAATTCCCTTTTTAGTCATTAAAAAGGGAATTGTTGTTTTATAAGGTTCATTGAATTATTTCTTTCCAAATAATCTTTCTTTCCATGTTTTAGGCTTCTTGATCTCTTGCCCGTAACCATAGCCGTAACCATAGCCGTAACCATATCCATAGCCATAACCGTAGCCTTGCTTCTGGTAAGTATCATTAAGGATAATTGCCATATTTGGTAACTTGTTCTCCTTGTAAAGTGATTCAGGAAGGGCAAGCATCTGCTTATCCAGGTGATTAGCACGTACAACATACACAAAGCTGTCGGCATAGTTCGCAATGATCAGGGTATCAGTAACAAGGCTGACCGGCGCCGTATCAACAATGATATAATCATATTGTGCTTTCAGATCCTCGAACATAGCTTCAACTTTCGGCCCCATTAAAAGTTCTGCAGGGTTAGGAGGCACGATGCCCGGAGGCAGGACGAACATGTTGTCAAATCCATCAACCTTTACAATGTAAGATTCGACAGGCGTTTCACCTGATGACGAAAGGAAGTTGGTAATACCCTTCGAAGGCATGGCAATATATTCATCGAGTTTAGGATTCCTGATATCCAGCCCCATGATAAGCACTTTCTTTCCGGACAGCGCTATCGTTGCTGCTAAGTTAACCGATATAAAGGTCTTACCTTCTTTTGGTATAGTTGAAGTTACAAAGATGGTCTTACATTTATCTTTATCTACTTTACTGAGGATAAATTCAAGGTTCGTCCTGATGATCCTCAATGACTCTGCTGTACTTGACCTGCTGTGCGCGTTAACGAGTTCGTTATTGCCCGTAGTAAATCGTGGAACATCTCCCAAAAATGGCACCGACAGTTTTTGGATCTCTTTAAAGCCATGTATCTTGGTGTCAAGAAGATCCTTGATATATACGTAGGCAAAAGGTATAAATAAGCCAAGGGCAAGAGCTATAAGATATATAACATTGCGTTTTGGAGATACCGGATTATCTGATGCGAGGGCGGGATCGATGATCTTTGCGTTGGGCGCGGTCGAAGCAAGGGAAATGGCTGTTTCCTCCCTTTTTTCAAGCAAATAAATATATAGTGCTTCCTTGAGGCTTTGCTGGCGTACTATAGATTTATATTCCCTCTCCTGGGTCGGGACCTCAGATATTTGCCCGCTCAACGACCTTTGTTGCTGCAAAAGATCCCTCCTCTTTATCTCGAGGGTACTTTTAAGCCTGTCAAGGCTGGAAATAATGTTCTGCTTTAAAGATGCGGCCTGACTTTCCATCTGGACTATCTTCCTGTTCTCGGGACCTGCCGCACCCGATGTAAATTTTGCGAGATTAAGCAACAGGGTATTGTATTCACCTATCAGCATTGGTACCGTATTGGCATCAAGTGTAGTTGTCGTAAGCATATTTGCGGGTATCAGCTCTGTTTTAGCTGCTTTTTTCACATTATCCCTCAGTGACTCTACAACGCTGATCTGTGTTTCTGTAGCTTCATATTCTTTTTTGGCCAAACTTGCATCCTGCAGGAACAAACCGGCTTCAGAAACTATGTCGGTAACTTTATTGCTCTTTTTATAAGCTTCGCCTTCTTTTTCAACATCACCAAGTTCACCTGAAATAAGTTTAAGGCGCTCTTCAATGAACTCAGATGTTTTCATGAAGATCTGGTTCTTATCGTTCACCGCATCTTTATTATAATTTGCAATGACAGCATTAAGAAAATCTTCGGCCCTTGCCCTTATAGGGTCCACGATCGATAGCTGCACAACACTTGTATTTTCGCTTACAACGGCAACATTCATGCGGTTCTTAAAACTCTGTGCCACCTTCAGGATCGGGTCGGCCATAATGGTCACGGTAAATCCATTCTGGTTGGTAGACTGGTTTATGATCGTAAAGCCGCCTTCGCTACTTTTAACCACTTCACCAAACTTATAAGTACCCAAAGCCTTATCGTCCCTGTCATATAAAGTATATTTATCTCCCTTGTGTGAGGTTACTTTATACTGCACGTTCTTTTTAATATTGTTCTTGTCATTAAAAACGATCCTGATAGGCGACGATTTGTAAAGATCCTGCTTTTTTACGGTCCCTTCGCTAATGTATCGTATATCCAGTTCCAGGTCCCTTACCGCATATTCAGCTATCGTCCTTGACCTTACGACTTCGATCTCATTATCTACAGTGTTCTTGACCTTGCCCAACATGTCCATCTCGCTCAGGGCAGCAAGTTCGGAGGCAATACCACCTTTCTTATCATCCTTTACCAATATAACTGCCGAGGCACTGTAATAATTTACAGAATAACGCAGGTAAATAAAAGCAATGGAAAGAGCCACAATAACGCCCAAAACAAATAAAGGCCATTTAGAAAGATATTTAAAAAACATCTCTTTAAAATTAAACTCTACATTGGTCTCGGTAAGATTTTGTTCAGTTTGAATATTCATAATGCTATCTCGTGCTTAAGGCTATTATAGTGACAATTAGTGAAAGGGCGGATATACCAACTGTAAGGTTTGGCCCGATCACTGATGAATTGATCCTGGTTTTGTTAGGCTTTACATAGATCACGTCATTGTGGGCCAGATAATAATATGGGCTGTTAATGATATTTGCATCCGTAAGGTCTACCGTTGCAATAGTCTTGACACCGTCTTTTTCACGAATGATCGTTACATCCTGCCTTCTACCGTATATGGTCATGTCGCCTGCCATTCCAATTGCTTCGAACACTGTTATCCTGTCGCCTATAACGCTTACAGGACCGGCATTATTTACCTCTCCCTGTACAGTAACCTTAAAATTAAGCACCCTGAGGTTCACACCTACATCGGCAATTTGTTTGACTAATCGTTCCCTGACCATCGCTTCGGCTTCAATACGTGTCAAGCCGGCCAGCTTCAGCTTTCCGAGAACCGGAAAATCAATTTCCCCTTTTTGGTCAATAAGATAACTGAACAATACAGTATTGGCACCTACCTGCATAACCTGCGACCCCTGCGCTGTAAGATACAACATGTTAAAATCGCTCGCAAGTGTAGGTTCGCTGGATGTTACCGTAATAATGAGGTTATCATCTGGCTGTAGTGTGGTCTCAAACTTAACATTAGCACTGTTGCCATTCTCTGACCCTGAACCACCATTATTACCAAGATATACTATCTTATTGCTGGATGCGCAAGATGCAAAGGCAAAGGCGACCACTAGAAAAAAAATCCCTCTTTTTATCATCATGAAATTATTATGAATGCTACTGTTTTCCTTGTATTTTCAGATCTTTCAGACCTGTGCAAAGATAATTTTATTATTTAATTATACTGTTTAATTAAAATTAAATCACTTTTCGACCGCATTTTTATCGAGCAGTTCAAAAGTAGAATTCATGCTTATGAACTCAGGCACTATCTCTTTCATCCTCGTCACTACCTCATCCCCTGAATATGTCGAGGCACAATCTATAAGGTCGGCAGTAAGCGTTTCAAGCTTTATAAAATCATCATACACCTCTTCGGCGATCATGATCTTTTCGTGGTGGGTAGGAAGCGTTCTGGAGGTATCATTAAGCAGTTCCTCATATAACTTTTCTCCCGGCCTCAGCCCGACTATCTTTATCTCGATATCTTTATCGGGTACCAGTCCGGCCAGCCTGATCATCTTAAGCGCAAGGTCTATGATCTTGACAGGTTTGCCCATATCAAATATATATATATTTCGCCTCCTTTACCCATGGCACCTGCTTCAAGTACCAGCTGGCAAGCTTCGGGTATGGTCATGAAATACCTTATGATGTCAGGATGGGTAAGCGTAATGGGGCCACCATTCTCGATCTGCTTTGTGAACAATGGCACCACGGACCCGTTCGAGCCTAACACGTTACCAAAACGTGTAGTGATGAATTTCGTTTTAGTACCCGGATCGCCCAAAAGTTTGTTGTGTAAGGCCTGAACATATTTTTCCGCGATGCGTTTGCTTGCCCCCATAACGTTGCTGGGGTTAACCGCCTTGTCTGTAGAGACCATAACAAAACTGTCCACATTATATTTTATAGCCATGTCAGCTACGTTCTTAGTTCCGCGCACATTTACAAAAATAGCCTGCGACGGGTTTTCTTCCATCATAGGTACATGTTTGTAAGCCGCGGCATGGTATACAACGTGGGGACTGAATTTTTTGAACACCTCCTCGATCTCTACCCTGTTCTTCACATCGCCAATTATGGTATGGATCTTTGAGTTGGTGGTGACTTTCCCAATTTCGAGGGCGAGGTGATGAAGTGGTGTTTCGGCCTGGTCAAGTATAATAATGCTTGTAGGGTTGAATTGGATCACCTGCCGGACGATCTCGCTTCCTATAGAGCCTGCGGCCCCCGTTATTAGTACGTTCTTGCTACGAAGCTGTGAGGATATCATTTTGTTATCCAAAACGATAGGCTTTCTTTCGAGAAGGTCCTGGATTTGAAAGCTTTTTAGTTTTTTTGATATCTCCTTTTGGTCTTCCCAGTCGGATATCAATGGTACGGTATAGATCTTGAAATTGAATTCGAGGCATTCATCAACAATAGCAAGCTTTTCTTCTTTAGTAAGGCTTTTATCTGCTATGATCAGTGCTTCTGCCTTAAATATCCGCATAAGGACCGTGGTTTTCTTTTTGTGCTGCAGTATAGGCAGGCCCAAGATCATTTTCGACCTGTTCTGTCCGTACTTATCCACAAAGCCAACCAGTTTAAAACGGCTTGGTATTTCTGATTTAAGCGCATTGGCAACTGCTATAGCATTGGCATCAGTACCATAGATAATGGCTTTAACGAGTTTTTCTGTCCTTGAGGTATTAAGGTAGTTCTCAAAAAATTGCTTTACAAGCACCCGGTAAAGGAACAGGCTGGTAAAAGAGAACACAGCATTAATGAATATCCCTATATTGAGGTAGACCAGGTCGCCTGTTACAGATTTATATATGCTGTTAAAAGCAAGCAACAGGAAAGCCGTTGTGAACTGAGAAAAGAATATCTTGACCGCATCTATGTATGACGAGTGCCTGATGATCCCTGAGTAGGTCCGGAACACCCTGAATGTTATAAGGCTAGTGAATATATACACAGGAATGCTTATAACATACAGTCGTGGCGCTATGTACAGTACCCCTGTCCTGTGGATGATAAGATATGCCAAAAGCCCTGTGATCGACACAACGGCCAGATCTATCAACAGGATGATCCACCTTGGCAGGTAGCCAAGATTATTGACTGTTTGCCAAAGCTTTGTATTATTCAGCGCATGATGCATTGCATCTACAAAACTGCCTTTGGTACTTGTATTTTTTTTATTCACATTCCAAACATTTAATTACAACCGCTGCCTATATTTCCTGCTTAAATATACAATTTTAGTAAACTCGGCTAAACCGAATCTCAAAATATTTAAAGAAAATCCGAAATGACTTTCTCTATCCTGACTTTTTCTTCCTCTGTAAGATTAGAACCTGAAGGCAGGCACAAGCCGTTCTCAAATAATTTACTGCTTACATCACCACCGTAATAAGGATACTTTTCAAACACCGGCTGCATGTGCATCGGCTTCCAAAGCGGTCTCGATTCGATATTGTGCTCTTCCATTTTCAGCCTCAGGTCTTCCCTTGTCTTTCCTCCTGTCTGTGCCGGGTCTATAACTATCGCACTAAGCCAGTGGTTGGAAAAGTAATCATCGTTCGGCTCACTTAAGACCGTAATGCCCGGAGTGTTGCTAAATAATTTTACGTAAAGGCCGTGCATTTCCCTCCTGTACTGAACGTGGTTGTCCAAAACTTCCATCTGCCCCCTGCCTATTCCCGCGCATATGTTGCTCATCCTGTAATTGTACCCTACTTCGCTATGCTGGTAATGTGGTGCATTATCCCTGGCCTGTGTAGACAAAAAAACTGCCTTGTCTTTTAATTCACTATTTTTTACCACTATAGCACCACCACCGGAGGTCGTAATGATCTTGTTGCCGTTAAAAGACAATATCCCTATGTCACCAAATGTGCCGCACTTCTGCCCTTTATAGGTACTCCCCAAAGCTTCGGCGCTGTCTTCCAGAACAGGGATGCCATATTTATCTGCAATGCTCCTTATGGCTTCTGCCTTATAAGGCATGCCATATAAATGTACGGCAATAATCGCTTTAGGGTTTTTGCCTTCGCTAATGCGCCCTTTTATGGCATCTTCAAGGCTTTCCGGGCACATGTTCCAGGTCTCTTTTTCACTATCTACAAAAACAGGGTGAGCACCCAGGTACATGATCGGGTTCGCAGAGGCAGAGAACGTCATGCTTTGGCAGATAACTTCATCACCTGCTTTCACACCAAGCAAGATCAAGCCTAGGTGAAGGGCTGCGGTACCGGAGCTCAAAGCACCAACATAAGTGCCATCACCCAAATATTCTTCAAGGCTTTTCTCAAATGCAGTAACGTTAGGCCCAAGAGGAGCTACCCAATTGGTATCAAAAGCTTCCTGTACATATTTTTGTTCAGTACCACCCATGTGGGGTGAAGAAAGCCAAATCTTATTATTCATATTATAAATAAATTTACGCAATTAGTACAAAGGTATAGAAAACTCTACAGCACAAACCGTAATGAGTTAAAAAACAAAGGAAAAAGCATTATTTTCCAGAAAAAATACCTGCAACAGACCCTAAAATTATCTTTATGTCCAGCAGTAATGACCGCTCTTGCAGATAGGCCAGATTGATCTTTACCTTATCAGGAAAGATCACTTCGTCATTATATTTTTGCCCGTCTTCCTGCCTGCCCAGCAAATTTTCCTCATCAAAATATTTCAGGCTGGCGGGACCGGTAATACCGGGCCTGAGCTCTAACACCTTACGGTCGCTTCCCGTTAAGATGTCATAATACCCTTCAACATCCGGCCGTGGCCCCACAAGGCTCATATCGCCTGTTACAACGTTCCACAACTGCGGAAGCTCATCCAGTTTCGAATTCCTCATGAAACGCGATACGCGGCTAACTTGTCCATTTTCAGGATCGATAGTCCTGAACTTATATATCGTAAAAGCAATGCCATGACGGCCAATGCGTTTTTGAAGGAACATCCCGTTAGACCTTGTTGCGGCAGATGCAAGCAAATACAACAATACAAGGAGCCACGATAAAACTATCAGGCCGATAAGGGAAATTACCAGGTCAAAGATCCGTTTGGCCATAGCGATCAGGAGGCACACTTCTGCGACGAGGCGGGCCTCCTTATTTTTTTTAATGTTTAAAAAGGTCTTCGCTTTCCAAAACGATAGGTGGTGTATCTACGTCCCTCAGGAACACATAAGGCTTATCGTATCTGAAATAAGGTGCCTCCTCAATGTTGGAAGTATTTCCGTCATTAAGAAGCTTGATCGTATCTGACACAAGGTCAAAACCAACTTCAGACATTACGCCCGTGTATGCCATGTGCCTGATGTTCACCTCTGTAACCTTGAAATTCCCCTTATCATCTTCCTTAAGGTCAAATGACAGTACGCCATGAGCCGTAAGGTTCAGTTTTTCGCAAATGAACTTTACACATTCATCGCAAAATTCAAGTATCGCGTCTTCGTTCAGGAACCTTCCGAACGATGTGTTCCCTGTAACTTTTGATGGTGCGATGCTGGCCATTACATACTCAGCACATTCAAGCGATGCCCCTTTGATATACTTACCATCAACATATAGTTGTTGTGTGGCAAGGTGCCTGCCGGTAAGGAATTCGCTAACCGTAAATTCATGAAGGTCGCTGTTGATGAAAAGCCATGACTTATAGCTGCTTATGTCTGTAAGGCGAAGCGATCCCAAACCTCCTGAACCCTGTGTAGCCCTGATCCAGCACGGGAAACCTATCTCCGATTCAACTTCATCGAATTTCGGGTTGTCCTGCGTAACTTTTATCGTTTTCGGAATGTAATGCGTACCTTTAAGCACATCAGCCATTATAGACTTGTCCATTAGCGTTAGCGCAAGTTCTTTGCCGGGTATAAGTACCGGGCAAGGAAATCCGCCATTGTCAATATCATACTGTCCCCAGGCGATAACTTCTTTTTCAGGCTGTACGAAAGCCATGTCGATATTCTTTTCGGCAATAAGGTTTTTAATAAAATCCCAGTAACCCGGATGGCTAACTTTTGGCGCCAGCATGTACTCATCAACCAGTCCCGGCATAAAAAAGCCAAGCGCTTTAGGATTGGCATCAATTCCAATTATTTTATAGTCAGGGTAGCTTTTACGTATTGTTTTTGCTATTGAGCGCGGTGTAGGCCCACCAATGCCGGTAACTAAGATCGTTTTCATTGTTTATCCGAATTATAATTTTGCTAAATGGTTTTCTAAAATTTTCTTCATGCCTTTTTTGGCCGGCAATTGCCATACCAGTTTACACCAGTCATGGTTGCCTTCTATCAGCTCAGGGCCGTCTTTTGTCACAGCTATATCCCAGCCGATAGACCTGTTGCCCGGCATGTGCAGGGCCGATTTTTTCATCATGTCTATGATCTCAGGCCAAAATGGCACCTGGAAACCAACGATAGACACGCCCGTTACAGGATGAACGGCAGCATCGTCTTTAGTAATGTCGCTATACACTCCCGGGGCATCAATGATGCCGGTCTCAATATTTATAGGTGCGGCAATGTTGCCCGCAGCCATGTTATCAACTTCTGAATTTACAGATATCCTCAGCCTTGCGCCTAAGAATTCCACTTCATCCTTATCATTAAGCTGGGTAAATACGCGTACGGTATTTAATGCAGAAGGCGACAGGGCCATGATATCAGGATGCTGTACGACAAATTCTTCGGCAAAGTCAAACTTTTCGGCATCCATAAAACTGATAAGGTCTTTTCCTTCAAAAAACTCCGTTTTAAAAACCTTTACCTGCATGCCGCATTTGCCTACAGAATCTTTCAGCACCACCTTTCCCGAAGGATTAGCCAGCAATTTAGGGGCAAGGGAGCTGTTCTCCCTAAGTTCGTCAATGCCAAATGCCATGTGCCTTACAAAGTCACTGTATTTTTTGTAAAAGTCAATTTTATTATCAAGGCACTCCCTGTACAGCTTAGGGTTCATGGCAAGCTGGTATTCGTACATATAGCCTGTACCCGCATAGCTTTTACGCTGTTCTTTTGTAAGTTCGTAGAACCTGAACTGGAAATACTCAAGCAGGGATATCTTGTATTTTAGCGAAGAGGATATGATATCTGTCATCAGCGATATGCTATCCATCTTATGCTCTTTCTTTACATGATCAAAAAACTTGTTGAATTTCTCTTTATCAAGGTTTTTTAAATAATAGCCTAAGTAGAGTAATCTTTTCATGATTGTTTTTTTTTAATTGGTACCGTCAAATGGAGGCATTGTAACTTCTTCACCCGAATTGACACCTTCAGATTTTACGACCTTTAAAAACGTCATAAAGATAATCTTTATATCAAGACCGAAGGACACGTTATTTACATAATAAATATCCAGTTCGAATTTTTTGGTCCAGCTTATGGCATTCCTGCCGTTTACCTGTGCCCAACCTGTAATTCCGGGCCTTACATTATGCCTGCGCAGCTGCTCCTCATTATACAGCGGGATATATTTGAACAAAAGGGGGCGTGGCCCTATGAGGCTCATTTCGCCCTTTAATACATTGATCAACTGAGGCAATTCATCAAGTGAAGACTTCCTTAAAAAGTTACCCACCTTTGTAATTCTCAGGTGATTGAGCAGCAATTCACCATTTTCGTCCTTTTCATCAGTCATTGTTTTAAATTTCATGATAAAGAACTCGCGCTCATCCTTACCGGGGCGTCTTTGATAAAAGAAAGGCTTGCCGGAATTCTGGAAATACAATATGATGGTAATGATGATGAATAGCGGCGACAATATCAGCAGCCCAAAAAAGGCAGCAAGGAAGTCGATAAGCCTCTTAAAAAAATTACGATACATATTCTTCATAGTATTTTTTCGCGTTCGCGATAGTAAAGTTGACCGAGGCTTTTTTAGAATTTTCAGACAATGCCTGAATAGCCGCTTTATCGTTGCTCAGGTTATTTATATATCCTACCATCCCTTTGATGTCTGATGCAACAAAACATTTACCGTTGTCAAACAGCTCCAGATGCCCGTTGAGCTCAGAGTCGAGGGTAGAAATACCAAGCATTGGTACCGCTACCGCCTGTAGGTTGTATATTTTACTCGGCAGGCTCACATGAGCTGACTTCTCATCCAGTATCACTACGCCAAGGTCGGCCGCCGCAAGCGAGTAATTCAGTACATCGTCGGGCTGGAATGGCAGCAGCGACGTATTTTTAAGCTTATGGTCCTCAATGATCTGCTTTATATGGTTTACCCTTTCCCCCCGCCCTATAATCAGGAAATGGATATCAGGGTTACCCACAAATTCGCGGGCAAGGTCTACCATAACCTCTACGTTGTGCGTATAGCCTATGTTACCTGAATATTGCACAATAAACTTATTCTGCAACCCAAGGTCCTTCAACCAGGGATTATCTGCTTTTGCCACAGGCTTTATTTTAGTAAGCCCTGACCAAAGCGGTATTATTTTCATTTTATCACGCTCCATGTAAGCATCCAGCAGTCGTGCCATCCCTTCGCCAATGGTAAACACCCTGTGGGCCTTTCGGAAAAGCTTTCGGTTCCAGCGCGCCCATGAGCGGTAAATAAGGCTTGTTTTTTTGATGTTGTAGATCTCCAGCACATCCGGGTAAACGTCGAATACCAGTACCGAAAATTTATTGGGCAGCACCAACGAAAGCAGGTACGCAGACGGCGGGATGGTTATGTAAAAGATCTCGTAGCGGCGGTAACGGAAAAGTAGCAGGAAAAATATCTGGATGGTACCTATAAGCCATGAAAGGAACTTTTTCTTAGGATTCCCCCTGTCATATTTTGTGATCTTGGACCACTTTACCTTACGGTCAAGCGGAATGTCCTGTACCCTTATGCTACCCGCTATAAGTGCAACCTCGTCATAATCCTTCGCAAATTCATTAATAATGTCGATGGTTAGGTATCCGGTGGCCTGATTTATGAAAACTATCTTCTTTTTCTTCTGCATCCTTTACGTGTTCTTTATAAGTTCTTCGGCTATTTTCAAATATTTTTGAGCCCTTTCACCTGCCGAGCCAAAAGCCTTTAATTGTCTTGTTCCTTTATTAATGAGGTCTTGTACCGATTCCGGCGACAAAATTAGTTTTTTTATTTGAGCAGCAATAGCGTTAGCATCTACCGGATCAAAATATAGGGCCGCGTCGGCACAAATAGTGTGTGCAAAGCCCATATCGCTTGTAAGTATAGGTTTTTCCATTGCCATCGCCTCAGCATAGGAGGCCGAAAAGCATTCCAGCAGCGTAGGCAGGAACATGGCGTCGCACTCCTTATACAACGATGGCCCCTGTTCCATAGGGACTACACCTACATTGAGCACATACTGCCTGTAGCGTTCCTCAAAATGCTGTTCATACACATCCTCGGGAAGTGTAACTACAAAACGCACCCTGTCTTTTATGGCAGGCTCAAGGCTGTCAACCACCTTTGGTATTACCGACAGGTTTTTATGCGGATACCACGCCGATAGTGTAAGCATCCTGAACTCTCCCTCTTTGCGCGCCGGGAGGCGATCGGGAAACGTTGCGGGATCATAGTAATATGTACTGCAAGTGTTGGAAACAGTAGCTACCTTATCAGTCCCAAGGAGTTTCCTCAGCCTTGTGTTCACGTCATCGGTCTGTACCACATAGGCATCAGAACCCTTTTTAAAAAAATATATTATGAACGCTCCCTTAAAATACCACTTAAGCCTGCCTATTGGTGATAAAGCGGCAAAAAAAGGAGATTCCGGATATATGTAATGAGGCAGGTTATAACCTGTAAGGTGCGGTGCCTTCGGCCTCCAGTAGGAAGGCCCGGACGTTGTGAAAACTACATCTGGCTTAGCTTTTGCCTCGATCGCATCAAAAAAAGAAGCGATAGGCTTTAAAGAAAAGACCCTTGTTGCCGGACGGAAAGGAATGTCGTAAAAATGGAAGTTATCCGGAAATGAAGCCCTGTCAAGGCTTTTCCCAAGAGCGCTTCCCAATATTACATGATATTCATTTTCGGGATAGTTCCTGCATTCCTTAATGAAAGAATTGGCCACCTGTACCCCGCCGCCTTTAAATGTTGTAGCTGTATTTATTAATATTCGCACTTTTCGGTTATAAAATTAAAATACTGTTCTGCTATTTCTTCTTTCGAGAATTTCCTTATCTGCTCAACTGCAGTTTCGGCAAAGGCTTTCCTTAAAGACGGGTTACCCATCAATTCTCCCAGTTTTTCTTTAAATGTTCCATGGTCATGGGTTTTTACCAAAAAACCATTCACATTATTAGTAATGATATCTGCCGGACCTGCCACACAATCATAAGTAACTACAGGCAGCCCGTGTGCAGATGCTTCCCCAACAACATTTGGAAATCCTTCAGAACTGGAAGTAAAAGCGAACACAGATGCCTTTTTATAATGATCGCCTACATTGCTTATCTTTCCTGTAAGCTCTACCCTATCTTCAGCACCCAGCTCAGCCACCAGCCTTTTCAGGTCCGAGAGCTGATCTTGGTTTTTTGCATTGCCGCCAATGATGACAAGCTTCCATCCCGGTACGTTCATTTGCACGAACATCTGTATGAGGTCGTCAAAATGCTTGGTACTTATAAGCCTTCCTACAGATAATACTATATTCTCCCTTTCGGCAGGAGGTGTCGGTTCAACCATCTTTACCGGGTTGCCTATGACCTGTATGTTAGGGTTCCAGTTATTGCGGGCGGCATTTTGGCCCGCATACGATGTTTGCGCGATAAATCCCGATGCTGTCGGGTACATTTTAGCACGCAGGTAATTATGTAGCTTGCCCAGATTCTTGTTCGGCTGGCTCCTGTCAGAAATATATACCGGATAACTAAGTCCTTTCAGTGCCAGCAAGGTAAGGTTATTCCACATCTCACCAAATCCCAGAACTGTATCGGGAGCGAGTTTCTTTACCTTTTTCCTCAAAAACTTTAAGGTTTTAAAGGTATGGTAGCTCCTGTATCTATTATTAAATTCGAATGGCGGCTTGTGCACTTTGATCGATCCGTTTAACGGAAAGGCGACCTCACGGTCACGTCCGATAAGGATAACCTCCACCTGCACATTCTTCTTTTCACTAAAATGGTTTAGCAGTGACGACATTACCTGCTCCATACCGCCTATGCCTAAGGAATGAATTACGCCAACTATCTTAATTTGTCTTTCCATCATTCGATCACCCTTTTGGGACAGCACTAAAAACATCCTGATTACTAATATAGTAGATAGTTTTTTTTGAGTGCAAATATAAGATTAATAAACAATATTAGTTATGATCAGGTTTTAACAAGATCGCACTATCGTTATTAAATCGTTAATGCATGCGCATCATATATGTTTTATAAGCTTTTTTATATCACCTAATTCGCCGATCACCTTGCCCGGAACACCTCCTATAACTACCCCTTCTTCTGTAAAAGACTTATTCACGGCAGCATTTGCGGCGATCGCATTATTATTCCCTATCACAATATCCCCGTATAATTTCGCTCCCGGGCCAATGTAAACATTATCCCCTATCTGTGGTGCAGCAGCACTGCCACCTGAGGCACCGATATTCGTACAAACATGGATGCGGCAGTTAGCGCCTACTTTTGCCTTTGGGTTTACAACTATGGTCCCATAATGGGGTATTGCGAGACCGGGGCCAAATACATGTTCAGGTATGCTGAAGCCAAGCTTTATCGAAATGCTTTTTAGCCTGATCTTATGATAAGCATATAACAGCTTGTTGATAGGCCCTCTCTTTTTGCCAAGGTATTCGCACTTTCTCAGTCGGGTAAGGAACAGTATAATGTGATCGGGGAAAAAAAAGTGCATTATCTTTTGCTTGCTCCCCGGGTTATATTTGTTCGCTTTCCTATCCTGGTCAATGTAGTATCTGAGTTCTTTCCTGTCTTTTATCATCTCCAGAATTATTTTATCATTTTAGCCAGTGAAGCAGAATCGGTAAAGATCACATCAGGCCATCTTTTTAAGACCTCTTTTATCAGGGTATCAAGAAGCCTCAGGTTAATATCCCTGTTCTCGGCCTCTAACCTGCCCGAAAAATTGAACCTGTGGCAGGATATTATACCAGGTTTTTTTAGCAGGAATGACATTTTCAATTGTCCGATGCACGTAGCCAGGGCTTTTTGACGTTGTGCGAAAGGAAATACACTGGGCTCGAAATGCGAATTACGCACAAGCTGTGTCATACCCGGTGCATTGCCAACTTTTTGGCCGTTATACCTCCTTATTTTCCTACGGGGCTGGCCGGACAGGTGCGGCAGTTTCAAGTACTTCATTCCCTGCATGGCCTTTACACCGCTGCTTTGCAATGTATCAAAAAGCTCTTCGGGAAAAATATAGTTATTAGGAATGAACGTCTCCGACCTGTAACCGAACAATTTCTCGAATCCGTCCAGGCCATCGGCAACCGCGCCTTTAAGGAACTCAATGTCTTTCGCCTCTGTACAGTCAAATGTTGCTTGTATGCTCTTGCTGTATTTTTTATATATGTCATTGCTAATACCCCAGCAACCATTTTCAAAGGCAGTTTTATAAACTTCATCCCCTTTTTTAAGCACGTCGAGCCAAAAAGGCACATTAACATGCTCCCTGCCGTGGAATTGCGGAATAAAGAGCTTATTATCAATTCCTTCTTTCCAGAGCGGGAATGGCGACTTCCCGGGAAAATACCTCTCTAATGTCCTATCGACAGTTTCGTAATAATACGTCTCAAAGCCATCTGCCTTTATCTTGTCAAAATCAGGATTAGCCACAACAGCATTGGCTGTAATGACAGGATGGTTGCCATGGGAGTCTTTATATTTTGAAAGTATAGCGTATACCGACTCAAGCTCGTTGGCATCTACAAGGGTATCAAAGCGACAAAACAAGCTTTTATCTACCGGTATGCCGCTTTTCAGCATATTGTCAAAAGCCTGCCTGTCCGGAGTACGTATAGCACCCCAGTCATCTGATTCTATAACGACAATTTTTTTGTTTGTCGTCCACCCGCCAATGTTAACCAAAGCATCCGCTAGTAACTGTTTTACCATCCTTTATTATTTCTTAACTTACCTTAAATATTACTTCTTGCTATCAGCCAAATGAGCCAGTTGACGGGAATCCATAAATTCAACATCAGGCCATTTTTGCACTATCGCCTTAAGCAGTGAATCGAGTTGCTGCAAGCCTTTCGTCCTGTTATCCTCATTTATGCAGCCAATATAATTTACCCTGTGAGTAGAAATGACCGCAGGCTTTTTCCAATTAAATGCTATTTGGATGTCTTTAAGGCATTCGTTATAGTTTTGCGACTTTGACTGACCGTGCTCAAACTGGCAGTTGCGCGCCAGGTACATTTGCCCGGAGTCATTCCTTTTGCCCAGGTATCGGTAGTTATGCGTGAACTTTCCATTACCCAAGGGCTCTTTCTGATGCCTTGAGCCTATGATGTAATCAATGCCATACTCCTTAAGCAACGGCTCCAGCTTGGTACTTACCGTACTGTTCGGCGCAACAAAATATTGAGGCCTGTACCCAAATATCCTGTCAAATATCTCTACCCCATCTTTTAATATTAATGCCTGAGCGGGGATCTCTTCTGTACTGTCTATATCAAATGCAGGCATAAAACTTCTGCCCGGGCCCAGCGTATCCGACCCTCCCAGCCCATAAAACTCGTGCTCAAATGACAGGGCCGACTCACTTCCGGCATCATTTATCGCGTGCATCCAGCGTTTTACATGTACATGTTCCCTTCCGTGGCACTCCGACCAGTAAACACCACTGGCAACGCCTTCTTTCCATAATTGGTGTACCCTGTTATGTGAATTCCCATAACGCTCCAGGGTCTTCGAAACATCTTCATATTCATATTTAGTAAAACCGTTCGCCCTGATCTTGTCAAAATCCGGGTTCGCAACTACCGACAAAGCGGTAAATTTGGCGGGATCGCCATTTTTATCCTTGTATTTTGAAAGTACGTTGAAAAGCGCTTCAACATCTTCATTGCTTTCAAGCGAATCGTTTATATTATAAAAACTCTTGTCTACCGGCAATCCTTTGGCCAGCAGGCTGTCATAATCTTTTTTTGAGGGCATCCTTATCGCTCCCCAGTCGTCCGATTCAAAGACTACGATCTTGCGGCTCGTTGTCCAGCCGTTCATATTCCTTACATTTTTAAGGAAGGTATCCTTTAAGCCTGATATCATAGACATATTTATACGATTAATCGATTAATTCAATATGATACCCCGGGAGCATCTTATTTTTAACCCTTATTGCCCTTTTCAAAAAGTGCAGGCCGGATTTTTCCAATACCTTTATGCTTGAAATGTTCTCGGGATCTACAAGTCCCCAAAAGTTGGTATCCTTATCATACAAAACCCTTGCATACTGTTTTACAAAGGTATTTACACCCCTACCCCTATATTCAGGTTTTGTGATGGAATAAGAATACTGCAGGTCACCATTCTTCATAAAGGGCCATTTAAAATACTTTGGTATAAGCAGGGTCGAACTTACCAGCGCATTGTTCTTTTTATCATACACATAGATAACGGAATATTTCCTGTTCCTGAAAATATGCAAATGATGTGCAAAATAAAACATCAGGTACTTTTTTGGGAAACCCGGCGGAAGCACCTTAAGTAATGAGGGCCTCCATATTTCCATATTGTACAGTTCCAAAAAAGCGCTATGGTCCGGCACTTTCCATCCCGGCTCAGAAACATACGCATAACTAATATTTTCCATATCTAACTAATATTATCGTGTTGCTTTTGGGGTACAAAATATTTTGAGGCATAAATAAGGCTAAAGAAAAACCATGTATTGATGGAGATAAAGATCCCGCCCCCTTTTGATGCCGCAAAAAGTATCCCGAAAAGCAGCGAAAAAAATATTGGGTTCTTAAATCGGTTGTAAAAACTAATTGCCCCTTTTATCACTCCGCGAAGGAAGAAGAACAGCAACAATATGCCAACAATACCCGAATATACAAAGATCGCAAGGAACTCATTGTGTACCGCGAACATCCGTCCCATTAAGGCCTCAATGTTCCTTTGGTACGTAAAAAGCCCAATTCCCATAAAATAATTATTACCCAACACTTCGAGAGCGGCTTCCCATATCTCGGTCCTTGAGGCTGCCAGTTCTTCCTCACCACCCAAAAGGCGCTCGGCAAGAGGGCCACCGGCAAGCATGATGGCACTTACTGCCCCTCCTAAAAAAATCGCGATAAAAACATATTGTATCCTCTTGAGGCTGCTTTTTTGCAATAATACAATATATAGCCCCAATGTGATGAGCGTACTAAAGAAAGCCCCACGCGAACCCGTACTGGCAATAGCAATGAGCAACAATAATATCTTTGCAAAAAATATAAAATGGTGATAGCTCTGCTTATTGCCCGTAACCCTGTAAAAATATACCGTGATCAAGATCGAGCTTACACAAAAAACCCCTACCAGGTTAGCATTAGTACCTAATATACTAAGTCGCCCGTCTTTAAAGTTGGTATCAATACCAAGTATAACCATCGACAGGAACAGGTAGATCCCTGTATTATAAAACTTTAATATTTCATTGAGCTTTAAAGTGCCATTTATGAACTCTATCGATATAAAATAAAAGAATACAATATAAATCGCGAACTGCCTGAGGAAGGAAAATCCAAAGTTATAGCCCGGTACAAATTTTAAATAGGACGACAAGGCAATAACACAATACAACAGCAATATGGTTAGTAACGGCTTCTTAATGTATTTTACATCTGAATACCTGAAACTCCCTATCGCAACCAAGAGATAAAGAAAAAATATGAAAGTCGGAACCCTTATCTGCGGAAGTATCACCGATAACTCATTAAAAGGTATCGACAATATCAGTAGCTTAAGGAAAAATCTTTTTGCTTTCAACTTTTATCCGCGAGTTTTATAAATTTACCTGCAACCGTTTTGATATTATAATCTTCCGGGTTTATCTTCATTGCCGCCGCCTCATACTTTCCTGCAAAAAACTGTTCGATGGCTTTTTCATCAATATCATAAGCATCAACATTGAGGATAGGCCTCGTAGTTAGTGCATAATCAATTATCTTGCTGGGCAGCTGTACTTCGTTCCTGTTATCAAAATTAATCAAAAAATCCATCTTGCTTAATTCAAAAAGCAACTCTTCTCTGGGAATATAGTTCTTTAATACAAGCTTATCGCCAATAATGTCTTTATAGCCTGCAAAAAGCTCGTTAGCCTTTGTATATATCACAAATTTGAAGTCATATCCTTTTGACAGAAGATGATCGATAAATGGCCTTGGGTCCCTCCTGCCCGGTATGAATGAACCGGCATAGCCAAAGGTTTTTACTGGACTATTAATTTCCCCTTTGAATACATTGATGCCTTCAAGGTTGAACCCTTGGGGTATGATCTGTATCTTGGGCCTCAATACACTGTCATATGCATTTACAGCACCATCAAAAGGGACTGTAACATAGTCGGCGCTCAAAAGCGCTTTTAACGCCTTTTTTTTCAGCCTGGATGCCTTTTCTGAAAGGAACTTTTTCCCGAAGCCGGAATAGGGGTCCCCACAATCTGCGATCCATGTTTTGGCAATAGGGTTCTTCACTGTCCTGGCCGCAGCAACACCCCAGTGTACAGGATGCGGAACGGCAATAGAAACTAAAATGTCATAGCCTTTTTCATTTTTAAGGGCTTTCGATACCAGTTGCATCAGTTCAATGTTCGGATATTCAAAAACCATTTCGGCAACCCTTCTCGCAACCCTTTTAAAAGCCTTCACATATTTACTGCCCTTATCAATGTCTATGTTCTTGTATTTTAACTGGCCAAGGTCTTTTATCTTGACATTATGTTCTTTTTCAAAGGCAACATGCTCTTTATCGTTCTTGAACGTTATCAGGGTAACATCGTGGCCATCCTTTGCAAACTGCTTTACAAGTTCAGTCGTCCTGAATGAACGTGGTGAGTTCTCAGGATAAAAACTGCGGCTAACCACTAGTATTTTTTTACTTTCCATAGATAGATAAGATATTGTCAACGATCCTTGTTGCCGCATTTCCATCCCACAGCGGCGGTATGCCTCCCTTTTTAATATCCTCACTAAAAAGGCGATCTAGTGCCGGCTTAATGTTTTTTGGGTCGGTCCCTACCAGTTCATTAGTACCTGTAGAGATGGTTTCAGGCCTCTCTGTATTATCTCTTAGGGTAAAGCACGGTACGCCCATTACTGTTGTCTCTTCGGTAATACCGCCAGAGTCGGTAATAACACCCTTTGCATTCTCTACCAGATAGTTAAACTCAAGGTATCCAAGTGGGTCTATAATGTAAAGGTTATCGGCACTGATACCAAGATCGGTAAAGATCTTTGCCGTTCTTGGATGTATCGGGAAAAGTACGGGTAAACCCTGTACATTGTTCACTATCTCGAAGATCAGCTCTTTCAGCTTTTCACCCTGGTCTACATTCGCAGGGCGGTGCAGCGTCATGACCATATATTTTTTGGCTGTAAGCCCCATTTCGTCAAAGAAAGCGGGCTTACTGAACCTTGCCCTGTTCTTCAACAGGGTGTCGATCATAACATTGCCTACAAAAAATATGCTTTCCTCTTTAGCTCCGTAGCGTAACAGGTTTTCGTTGGCATATGTACTTGTCGTAAAAAAGTAATCGGTAATGCTGTCTGTCACCATACGGTTTATCTCTTCCGGCATGGTCAGGTCAAAAGACCTTATCCCGGCCTCTACGTGCGCTACCCTTATACCAAGCTTTTTGGCTACGATAGAGCAAGCCATCGTAGAGGTCACATCTCCTACTACCAACACAAGATCGGCCGGGTTATCCAGCAATTCCCTTTCATACGCCACCATTATCGCAGCAGTTTGCTCAGCCTGTGTACCTCCGCCACAACCCAAATTGGAGTCGGGATGTGGTATGTTGAGCTCCTCAAAAAAAGTATCGCTCATTTTTTGGTCGTAGTGCTGTCCTGTGTGGACCAGGCGATAGCTAATGTCCCTGCCTGCCTGTTGTTGGTCTAATATCGCATGGATTATCGGAGCGATCTTCATGAAGTTAGGGCGTGCCCCGGCTATGATGGAAATGTTCATGATCTTGTAATTGTGGTTTTGATTATCGAATTTCCCTGTACGATTATTTTGTAAGCTTTATCATCAAGCTGGCCGTAGTTTTCGGCATAGTTAAAATCTTCAACTGTTATCTCCCCTCCCTCTGCTTCAAAAGTAAAGCCATCGAATAGCAATACATTTCCTTTTTGGGTAAAAGGTTTTGATGAATGGAAAAAGACACTTATATCCTCGCCTTTTGAAACATCTGTTATCGTTATGCTGTTTCCTTCAACTTCAATTTTTCGTGAAAGCGGTATACCGTCAAAATCCATTGATATGGCTATTGTGCCTTCTTCAAACCCGGTGACCGAAACAGCAGGGTATGCAGGCAGTTTGCCCCAATACCCTCCATTGCTGGTGTAAGTCCCAATTTTTGATGACGGCACTGCACAGTTGTGCGCAGCGATGCTTCTTTCTTTATTCCTTTGTACCAAAGACCTCGTATACGATGAAGTCCCGGGGTCTACAAATACTGGGCTGCCGTTTATACCTATGTAAACCGAGCCGGCATCGATATGTTTGTGCCCAGGCTTTTTAATATCTGCCGGTCCCGCAGCCGATACAACGACCGAAAAGTTGCCATCGCCCAGCTTATAGAATTTTGAGTTGCCGTATGCAATGTTATGTCCCTTCTTAAGTGTGCCTGCTTGTGTTCTCACAACCTGTGGTATAGACCTGAATAAGACATTCGACTTATCTTCACCGGCAACAGCACCGTCGAAAATTTTATTGTAAAAGCTGTACAGGTACGAAAAATCATTCTCGTTACCATCATTAAAGATGACATACCTGCCGCCGTCGTTATCATTTATTATCGGCATATAGCCATTTTCTTCCATCATGCCAAATGAGAACGAGAACATTTGGTGAAGCCTTTCTGTATAAAGTTTAGAAAAAGAATGCCCGTGAAGCTTGCCCATATAATACGATGTAGCAAAAAACTCCAGATCAAGGCGGTTGTAATAGGTTGAAAGCTCATACGTACATCCGTCAGGAAGTATTTGCTTGTTCATTTCATACTCTAAACCATCAATTGCCTTTTTGATCCATTTACCGCTGTCAAAATATATTCCCAGCAGCAGCAGCCCTGCGTAATTTGAAATATCGTGGTTGTTGTTCTTATCCTCAGTAAAAAGATCAATGTACATTGCATGCATGTACAGCGAAAAATCGACCTTGTCCGAAAATCCCTTATCGGCCTCAAGCTCCCTGATCACAAACGGCATTGCAAACAGCCAGTTAGATGCCCGTATGGCCACCTCCATGGTACACACCCAGTTAACCCCATAAAGGAATTTATTACTATCAATAAAACTACCTGTAGTACTCCTGAAAAAAGCACAAGCATCCGCAACTTTCCCTTGAGCTGCCATTTCTGCCACTAAGGGTGGCAAAAATGCACAGCGGGAAAGGTCCCACGGAAATTTGATATCATCGCCTTTATCAAAAAACAGGTTGGTGTTGAATTTTCCAAACTTTAGCTTTGGGAAAACTTTACCGGTCTTATGATCCTTTTGCCAGTCAATGTCTTTATAAAAGTCCATTTCGAGGCTATGTATCTTTAGTTCAAATGCTGTATCGGCAGATCTTAATGGCATTACAGGCTCAAACAATTGCCTGCAGCGTTTTTTTGCTGAGGCAAAGCCGAACGAAGCCAGGCGCTGGGCGTAAAAGAACTTCAGCTCCCTGGACAAAACCGATATGACACGCTTTAATGGCATTTTATTTTTTTAATTTTTTGATCATTTGCAGCATCTCCTTTGGATTAAAAAACCCAAGTACATAATTGATGCCTGTAAATATCACGATAGCTCCCAGCACGAATAATGACGCATACAGGTGGCTATAGTTCTCTCCAAGGAAAAAGGCACCTGCAAGGGCAAAGCAAAACATTATCTGTATCCCTTCGAATACATAGTTCCTTTTAATTGAATATACCTTTTGCGAGTATATGGCCGTAACGATGTAAAGGAAAAAGTACGATAGCAACGAGGCCAGTCCCGCTCCATAAAATCCGTATAACGGAAGCATGATGCAGTTAACGCCAATGCTTACGATCGCCGCAGCCGCAATGATAACCGACTGGTATTTTGTCCTGTTCTCGAACATGAGCCCCATCGAGTTGAAATAATAAAAACAATAGAATACCTGTGCGAACGTAATGAACGAAACGATCTTGATGCCGTTCAGGTATTCACTGTTCACTGTCAATATTTCCATGGCCAATGGCACTGCCGCACAAAAAAGCCCTCCAAATATCGGTGTTAGCACCATAAGGTAATTGTTGAACTTTGCAAAAATCTCCTTACCGTCCGGCCTTTCATAAATTTGCCAGCGCAGCGGGTTCCAAGCCATGAAAAATGGTGTAACCACAAATACATTAAGGAGGTTCCCAAACTTTGACCCATAAGAAAAATATCCGAGAGCCTCATCATCAACAAGCGTCTTCAATAAAAAGCGGTCGGATAGGTTGAGGAACATGAAAACCAGGTTGCCGATCATCATGGGAACCCCATAGTGCACCATTTCTTTTGCCAGTACTTTTTTGAAAACACCTCCTGTAAAAATATCCCTGAACTGTACAAAAGTTATAATGCTCAATACAACATTAGTGATGAGCAATGCATAAAAAACTCCTATGAGCCCCATTTTGAACACAATGATAAATATGGCATTGAGCGATAGATACAATGCCGAATATATAAAGGTGGTCGCTATGTACTTTTTTGTCTGGAACTTGGCCCGGTAAAGTACCTGCCCGGTTTTATAATGTACCGACACGATCTCGGTACCAAGTGCGATAACAATGCAATAAAAGAGCAGACTATTTACAAACGCCATGTCAATCAGTACATACAGCAGGAAGAGCGACGCCGACAGGTACACCTGTAACAGCACGAATGCCTTTACAACATCCTTCTCGCCATACTCACTCGACTTTGTTGTATACTTCCAGAACGAACTACCAAGGCCCAGCCCGACAACAGTCTTAAAAAAAGAAGCTATCATGATAACATATTGCATGTTACCATACTCTGCCGGAGAAAGATAGTTTGTATAAATTGGAAGGAGAACGAATGTAAGCGCCTGTACCAATATGGGCTGGAGGCTGTAAATAGTCGAATCCTTTAAAAATTGCTTTGCTATGCTCATGTAACTATTACTCTGCCTGCCTTAATACTTTGTGACCGGCATTTAACAGGTGAATATCTTTTTTGAACAATGTTACATCGGCAGCTACCATTTCCTGAACAAGCATCGGCAGGTCGTACTTAGGTGTCCAGCCAAGTTTTGTTTTCGATTTGGTCGGGTCGCCAATAAGCAGGTCAACCTCTGTAGGCCTGAAGTAAGCCGGGTCGATCGATACAAGCACACTTCCTATTTCAGGTGTGTTCACGCTTTCTGCACATTCTGCTATAACAGCACCGTAAACATCGGCGTCGATAGCTTCAAGTATACCTTTTTCGTCAACGCCTTCGCCTTCAAACCTCATTTTGAACCCTATCTCGGCAAATGCCATCGTGATGAAGTCACGCACTGTAGTCGTAATACCGGTGGCGATAACATAATCCTCGGCAGTATCCTGCTGTAGTATCCTCCACATCGCTTCAACATAGTCCTTCGCGTGGCCCCAGTCCCTGCGGGCATCGATATTACCCATGTAAAGCTTTTGCTCCATACCAAGGCCTATCCTGGCAACGGCACGTGTAATTTTACGGGTTACAAAAGTTTCGCCCCTAAGCGGAGACTCGTGGTTAAAAAGTATACCGTTACACGCATACATATCATATGCCTCACGGTAATTTACTGTGATCCAGTAACCGTACATTTTAGCTACTGCATACGGTGACCTTGGATAAAAAGGTGTAGTTTCCGATTGTGGTACCGCTTGTACAAGGCCATATAGTTCAGACGTACTCGCCTGGTAAATACGTGTTTTCTTTTCAAGGCCAAGCAGCCTTACCGCCTCAAGTATCCTTAACGTACCGATACCATCGGCATTTGCAGTATACTCAGGGGTATCAAAGCTCACTTTTACGTGGCTCATCGCCGCAAGGTTATATATTTCGTCAGGCTGCGTTTCCTGGATGATGCGCGTAAGGTTCATCGAGTCGGTCATGTCACCGTAGTGCAGCTTCAGGTTCCTGTCTTTTTCATGCGGATCCTGGTACAGGTGGTCAATACGGTCAGTATTAAACAATGACGACCTCCTTTTAACGCCATGGACCATATAACCTTTTTCCAGTAGCAGTTCTGCAAGATATGCTCCGTCCTGCCCGGTTATTCCTGTAATTAATGCTGTTTTCATAATATTAAATCTTTACTTCTTTATACGAATTGCTATTTTCCAGGAACCAGTCATAGGTACCCTTTATTCCTTTTTCAAGTGATATTTGGTGCTTCCAGCCCAGGCCATGCATTTTAGAAATATCCATTAGCTTGCGAGGGGTGCCATCAGGCTTAGAGCTGTCCCATATTAT
This sequence comes from Flavobacterium sp., assembly GCF_052437795.1. Taxonomy (GTDB): domain Bacteria; phylum Bacteroidota; class Bacteroidia; order Flavobacteriales; family Flavobacteriaceae; genus Flavobacterium. Next base: position 377,582 of record NZ_JBQVPA010000002.1, on the reverse strand, counting down.
TTCTCCCGTGTGGCCAGTTGCCGACTGTATGGTCGTTGCCAGTTCTTTTATGGTAAGGTCTTCACCCGTACCTACATTATACAGGTGCTCAGGCAACTTATTCTCTGCGGCAAAAACAACTGCTTTGGCCATGTCATCTACATGTAGGAACTCACGCATTGGTGTTCCGCTGCCCCAAAGGGTTACAGGAGCGTTGCCATTAGCCGCAGCGTCATGGAACTTGCGTATCATGGCTGGCAGTACATGCGAGGTTTGCAGGTCAAAATTATCAAAAGGTCCGTACAGGTTAGTAGGCATAAGGCTCACATAGTCCTTGCCAAACTGCTTGCGAATAGCTTCGCAAAGCTTAACACCCGATATTTTTGCTATGGCATACCATTCATTAGTAGGCTCCAGCGGCCCGGTAAGAAGATAATCCTCCTTAAGCGGCTGCGGTGCCAGTTTAGGATAGATGCATGAGCTTCCTAAAAATATGAACTTATCAAGATCAACATGTAATGAAGCCTCGATAAGGTTATTCTGGATCAGCATATTATCCATAAGGAACTGGTACGGATACGTATTATTGGCCATAATTCCGCCCACTTTGGCAGCAGCGTCAATAACCATCCCCGGTTTTTCACTGATCAGCATATTTTTTACTGCTGCCTGGTCCCTAAGGTCAAGCTCCCTGCTCCCAAAGCCTATAATGTTGTGATAGCCTTCTTTTTCAAAAGCACGCCATACAGCACTACCCACCATTCCTTTGTGGCCTGCTATATATATTTTAGTATCCTTATTCATAACACGATATGCTGTTTATTATCTAATCTATCTTGTAGTACATCTTGTACCAATCCACGAACCTTTTAACGCCAACACTTATATCCGTATCAGGGCTATAGCCAAGGTCATTTTTCAGGTCATCAACATCAGCCCAGGTCCTTTCTACATCTCCGGGCTGCATCGGCAGGTAGTCTTTTTTAGCCTCTTTACCTGTAGACTTCTCTATTTCAGAAATAAAGCTCAACAGCTCTACCGGCTTGCTGTTACCTATGTTATACACTTTATATAAAGTTGGGTCGGTACTAAAAAGTGTTGCCACGATACCTTCCACAATATCATCAATATAAGTAAAGTCCCTTGAAAGCTTCCCCTCGTTAAATACCTTGATAGGCTTATCGTTCAGGATGGCATCGGTGAACAGGAACATGGCCATATCCGGCCTTCCCCAGGGTCCGTACACCGTAAAAAAGCGAAGGCCCGTGGTTTTAATGCCAAAAAGGTGGCTGTATGTATGCGCCATAAGCTCGTTGCTCTTTTTGGTCGCCGCATACAGGCTTATCGGTAAGTCTACATTATCGGTCGTAGAGAATGGTATCTTGTCATTTAAGCCATATACGCTCGAGCTGCTCGCATACACAAGGTTTTTCACGTTATGGTGGCGGCAGCATTCCAGTATATTCATAAATCCTGAAATGTTGCTCTCTACGTAAGCAAATGGGTTTTCGATGCTGTAACGCACCCCCGCCTGGGCGGCAAGGTTGCAAACGATATCGAACTTTTGGCCTTCAAATAGCTGAGGCAGATTTTCCCTGTCCTCCAGTCCCATTTTTACAAAGCTGAAATTCGTATGGGAGCTGCTGTTGCTTAAAGCAGCATTTTCTGCCACTGCTTCTATTCCAAGCTGTGCGAGCCTGCCAAGCTTCAGGTTAACATCATAATAGTCATTGATGTTATCAAGGCCAACCACCTCATGATCCATAGCTAAAAGCCTTTCACACAAATGATAGCCTATAAAGCCGGCTGCTCCTGTTACTAGTATTTTCATATATTCAGACTATAGCTTTATGTTATGTAAAACTTACCCTTAGAAAAAGCAAGTTATGTGATCATTCCGATAATGGCAGTATCCGGCCGTCAGCAGGAGTATTAATAGGTGCTCCCTACCCCACTGAAGATAAATCCGATCTCCCTTAGCTTGTCTCCATCAAGAACGTTCCTGCCGTCAAATACAAAAGCAGGCTTCTTCATGTTGTCATATATTTTTTGCCAGTCATACCCTTTGAATTCATCCCATTCAGTCATTACAGCAATGGCGTGTGCACCATTACATGCTTCATACGCATCTTCAAAAGTCTTAACCCCTGCCTTGTTTTGCTCAGATGTCCTGGTGGCAAGGTAATCAAGGTCTTTATATATTGCTTCCTTTTCTACTTTAGGATCAAAGACCGCGATGTTCGCCTGCTCGTTCAACAGGTCATCTGCCACATAAATAGCTGCCGACTCCCTTGTATCATTTGTGTCTTTCTTGAAAGCCCAGCCAAGGAACGCGATCTTTTTGCCGGAAACAGTGTTGTAAAGCGTCTTAACTACATTAGCCGCGAAACGCCTCTTTTGGTGGTCGTTCATAATGATCACCTGTTCCCAGTAATCAGCAACCTCATGAAGGCCATATGATTTGGCTATGTACACAAGGTTAAGTATGTCTTTTTGGAAGCAGGAACCTCCAAAACCAACAGATGCTTTAAGGAACTTAGGACCTATACGGCTGTCCATCCCAATGGCCCTTGCTACTTCATTTACATCTGCGCCTGTCTTCTCGCAAAGTTCTGACATCGCATTGATAGATGATACCCTTTGAGCAAGGAAGGCATTAGCAGTAAGCTTAGACAATTCCGATGACCATACGTTAGTAGTAAGTATGCGCTCTTTTGGGATCCAGTTAGCATATACTTCTACAAGCGCATTGATAGCCTCCTGCCCTTCGGCATCGGTATCGCCACCTATCAGTACCCTGTCCGGCTCAAGAAGGTCGGTCACGGCAGTACCTTCTGCCAAAAATTCAGGGTTGGAAAGTATCTGGAACTTTACGCCATTCCCTGTATTATCCAGTATGCTTCGCACAGCCTCGGCTGTACGCACAGGCAATGTCGATTTTTCTACAACTATCTTATTGTCTTTGGCTACAGAGGCGATCTGCCTCGCGCAAAGCTCGATATATTTCAGATCTGCAGCCTTGCCCTTACCAAGTCCGTAGGTTTTGGTCGGCGTATTTACCGAGATAAATATCATTTGTGCCTCATCAATGGCTTTTTCAACATCTGTCGAAAAGAAAAGGTTCCTTCCCCTGGCCGACTGAACGATCTCGCCAAGGCCCGGCTCATATACAGGCAGGTTATCGATATCCTCATCATTCCACGCCGCGATCCTCTCGGCATTAAGGTCTACGATAGTTACCTTAATGTGAGGGCATTTGTGCGCGATAACAGCCATCGTGGGACCACCTACATATCCTGCGCCAATGCAGCAAATATTTGTTATTTTCATTATATCAGTTTTATTCGATGGTTCAAAATTACAGCTTCCCGTCTGCTTTTGCACCAAGTATGCCTTTCACATCATAAACGATGCTGTTAGAGGTGCGGATCGCTGAAAAGTCCATTTCTTTAAACTCGTTATGCGCAACGCCCAGCACTATGGCGTCAAATTTATCATTCGGCAATTCGGTCACTGTTTCCAGGCCGTACTCGTGCTGCACCTCAGAAGGAGTAGCCCATGGATCGAATATTGTGATATTGATGCCATAGTCCTTAAGTGCCTTGATAACATCTACGATCTTTGTATTACGAACATCAGGGCAGTTTTCCTTAAAGGTAACACCCAGCATAAGCAAGTTTGAGTTGTTGATAGTGATGTTCCTTTTGATCATTAGCTTAACCACCTGTGAGGCTACATATTCGCCCATGCTGTCGTTAAGCCTTCTTCCTGCAAGGATAATTTCCGGGTGGTACCCAACCTCCTGTGCTTTCTGTGCCAGGTAGTATGGGTCAACACCTATACAGTGACCACCAACAAGACCCGGTTTGAACGGAAGGAAATTCCATTTTGTGCCCGCAGCCTCAAGGACATCGTGTGTATCGATACCCATGCAGTTGAATATTTTGGCAAGCTCATTCACGAATGCGATATTGATGTCCCTTTGCGAATTCTCTATCACTTTTGCAGCTTCGGCAACCTTAATGGTAGGCGCCAGGTGGGTGCCTGCCTTGATAACCGACTTATAAAGATCATTAACCTTTACGCCTACTTCAGGAGTAGACCCGGCAGTTACCTTAAGTATTTTTTCTACAGTATGCTCTTTATCGCCCGGGTTGATCCTCTCGGGAGAATAGCCTGCAAAAAAGTCTTCATTGAATTTAAGGCCGCTCACGCGCTCAAGTACCGGCACACACTCATCTTCTGTAACACCGGGATAAACGGTAGATTCATAGATAACTATATCGCCTTTTTTCAGTACTTTAGCTACAGTTTCACTGGATTTGTAAAGTGGTGTAAGATCCGGCCTGTTGTTCTTGTCTACCGGGGTAGGGACAGTAACCACATAATAGTTACAATCTTTAATATCATCCATACTTGTTGAACAATACAAACCCTGTCCTTCAGACGGGCCTCCGACAAGTACTGACCGCAGAAGGTCATCTTCCACCTCAAGGGTACTGTCCTTACCCGAATTAAGCTCATTAACACGTGCCTGGTTTATATCAAAACCAATTACCGAATATTTTGTAGCGAACAGCCTGGCTAAAGGCAGTCCTACATATCCTAATCCAATTACTGCTATTTTCATATATTATTTTGCTATATCTGTATGTTTAAGATTTTCCCAGTACCACCCAACAGCTTCTTTGAGCCCCTGTTGAAGTGAAAATTTCGGATCATAACCCAGCATGCTCTTTGCTTTATCGATACTTGCCAGCGAGTGAGGTATATCTCCGGCCCTGTTAGGCCCGTAAACCACGTCAACGTTAGCTATTTCGGGGTCATATTCAGAGAGGTATTTTTTCAAATAGCCTATAAGGTCATTTAGGGTATTCCTGTCACCATAGGCAGTATTGTAAACCGTATTCACAGCATCAGGGCTTTCCGCAAGCATGGCAAGCTCGTTCATCAGTACTACATTATCTATGTAGGTAAAATCCCTGGAATAGTTGCCATCGCCATTAATAACCGGACTTTCATGCTTCATGAACTGCATTACGAACTTAGGTATTACCGCAGCATAGGCACCATCCGGGTCCTGCCTTCTGCCAAAAACATTGAAATAACGGAGGCCAATGGTCTCAATACCGTATGTTTTACTGAATATCCCCGCATACAACTCATTCACGTATTTTGTAATGGCGTAGGGAGACAACGGTTTGCCTATATTTTCTTCTACCTTAGGAAGTGACTCTGAGTCGCCATAGGTTGAGGAACTTGCAGCGTAAACAAAGCGTTTTACACCTGCATCCCTGGAAGCGATCAGCATATTAAGAAAACCACTAACATTGACATCGTTACTGGTAAAAGGATCTTTAATTGAGCGGGGCACGGAGCCAAGAGCCGCCTGATGAAGCACATAATTTACCGATATTACTGCTTGTTGGCAATCGGCAAAATTCCTGATATCGCCCTCTATAAGGGTAAAGTTGGGATTATCAAGATGATGTGCAATATTTTTTCTGTGGCCGGTGGCAAAATTATCAAGGCAGGTTACTTTATAGCCTTTACTTATAAAATGGTCGCATAAGTTTGAACCGATAAATCCCGCACCGCCTGTAATAAGAACTGAATGCATTAATGGTTGGTTTTAGCGCTGATTTGGAATGCAAATATAAACCTTAATTCTTAACATTCGATTATTTTATTTTCAGTTACGGGCTTTTTTTTATTAATTCAATAATATAACCTTAGGTTTACATAATTAGGAAGAATTCCCACACATTACCATACAGTTGGCACTAAATCAACCCATTTATTTAAAGGAAGATAGGTTCAAAATTTAGGAACACATAACTACTGAAAACGAACGATTTTGACTAAACAATTACATAACGATCATATTATTTAAAATTTAATTAATAAGTCAGAAATCATAGGCCCTTTAATGTATTTTCAAACGGTATCCTGTGCATGATGCTACGCCCTAAAGTAATTTCATCGGCAAATTCGAGCTCATCGCCCACACCTATTCCGCGCGCGATGGAGGAAGTTACTACACCAAGCCCTTTGATCTGCCTGTAAATGTAAAAATTGGTCGTATCGCCTTCCATGGTAGAGCTGAGCGCAAAAATAAGTTCTTTCACCCCGCCCTGCTTCACTTTTTCAACAAGCGACGTAATGGTAAGCTGGCCCGGGCCAACACCGTCTATAGGCGAGATCTTGCCGCCCAGCACATGGTAATTGCCTTTAAAGAGGCCGGTATTCTCGATAGCCATCACATCGCGCACATCTTCTACCACACAAATGATGGACTTATCGCGCGAACCATTAGCACATATCGCGCATATCTCAATGTCCGATATATTGTGGCACTGCCTGCAAAACTGTATCTCCTCCCTCATTTTTCGCAGTGCAGCGGCCAGTTCCTGTGTTTGCTCCTCCGGCTGTTTAAGCAGGTGCAATGCCAGCCTTAGCGCCGTACGCTTGCCAATGCCCGGCAGCTGCGAGATCTCTGTAACAGCCCTTTCCAGTAATTTTGAAGACATTTCCATCATAATGCAAAGGTAGCAAACCCCCGAAACATTGATCATTCCCGATACAATTTTAGCATTCGTGCATTATTCAAAATATTTTTAGTTGTTTTGTAGAACAAACAAAAACGCAATGCAGCCGATAACCATACTTTCTATTATCGTTGTTTACTTTGGGCTACTTATCCTCATTTCGAGGATCGTAAGCCGCAAAGATAGCAGCAACGATACCTTCTTCAAAGCCAACAAGAACTCTAAGTGGTACCTGGTAGCTTTCGGGATGATAGGCACGGCGTTATCTGGCGTAACGTTTATATCGGTACCGGGAGAGGTAGGCTCGCCCAATGGCGAGCAGTTCAAGTATTTCCAGTTCATACTGGGTAATGCCATAGGCTTCATACTGATCGCCAAAGTATTGCTGCCTTTATACTACAGGCTGAACCTCACCTCCATCTACAGCTACATCGAAGGCAGGCTGGGCTACTACAGCTATAAGACTTCGGCCATGATATTCCTTATCAGCCGGACTATCGGGTCGGCGTTCCGCTTGTATCTTGTGGTGATCGTATTGCAGCGCTATGTGTTCAATGCTTTTGGGGTTCCGTTCTGGGTAACGGTACTGCTGTCATTACTGCTGATCTTCGCCTATACTTATAAAGGCGGGCTCAAGACCATCATCATAACCGATACACTTCAAACATTCTTCCTGGTATCATCAGTATTCTTTACTATTTACTTCATTTGCGATAGCCTGGACATGAGTTTGGGTGAAGCGATCACCGCGGTAGAGCAAAGCAGCTATTCCAAAGTATTTTTCTTCGAAGACTTCATAGGGAGTAAATTCCATTTTGCAAAGCAGATACTTGGCGGCATCTTCGTGACACTTGCCATGGTAGGCCTGGACCAGGACCTGATGCAGAAGAACCTGAGCTGCAAGAATATTGGCGAAGCCCAAAAAAATATGTTCACTTTCACGGGGATATTCGTGATCATTAATATCTTTTTCCTTGGGGTAGGCGCATTGCTGTACATTTACGCCGCAAAGAACGGCATCGATGTACCTCTGGAGGGAGGCAAGCCCCGTACCGACCTGCTATTTGCCGAGATCGCTTTCCATCACCTGGCACTCATACCTTCCATCATTTTCCTTTTAGGATTAACGGCCGCTACTTTCGCCACGACCGACTCAGCGCTTACTGCCCTGACCACCTCATTCTGTGTTGACTTTTTGGGAATGGATAAGGCTGAGAATTTGGCCAAAACGAATAATGTAAAGACCCGCCATAAAGTTCACATCACTTTTTCATTGCTGATGTTCCTTGTGATCTTAATTTTCAATTCACTGAACGATAAATCGGTCGTGAGCATGATCTTCCGCATTGCGGGATATACTTACGGGCCTTTGCTGGGGCTTTATTCCTTTGGGCTTTTCATGAAAAACCACATCGTAAAAGACAAGATCGTCCCTTTGATATGCATTGCCTCCCCTGCCCTCACATTCGTGCTGCACACTTATTCTGGAGAGCTGCTTGGGGGTTATGTTTTTGACAACGAGCTGATCATCGTCAATGGCCTGATCACCTTTTTGCTGCTGCTATGCATCAGCAAAAAGGCTGTTAATATCGATCTATCGAGAGCATAACCAGCGTACAGGCTACCTCGATCTCAATACCGTTCTTCTTCAGCAACTCAAATAATTCAGGATTTTCCGTTCCGGGATTGAAGATGACACGCCCGGGCGCCAGACTTACAATGTAGTCATAGTACTGCCTTTGGTTCATAGGGTTCAGGTAGAGCGTAACAGTATCTACACCGTCAAACATCACCTGCTCCTTCTCTATTTTCAGTCCATCCAGGTCTTCTTCTTTTCTACCCACTGCTACGACCGGATGTCCGTAACGCTGCAGCATTTTTATCGCTTTATAGGAGTACCGGCCGGGATTTGTTGAGGCGCCCATTACCAGTGTTTTCTTTGCTTCCATGGTTATCTGTTTTACCCAAATTTATTAAAATCCTACGGGATCGTATCATAATTTAGGCTAACTATAACAGGATAGAAATAAAAAAGCCTTCCTTACGGAAAGCTTTTACTATATATCAGAATATAATTACTCTGCGTTGGCAACTATTTTCTGTGCGCTGCGGTATAGGTAGGTGCCGTAAATATGCCTGCGGGCAAAACGTGCGGGCGACTCAGCGTTCACCATTTTCACATACACGTTCCTTGGCACTCCAAAATACTCATAGCTGCTGCCATCAAGGAAATTGATATAGAGCGCCTGCTTCTCGAAGTAAAACTCGGTTATGGGAGATGCCGAAGTAGTCTTCGTATATTCCTCCTTGTTCTTCTCCGAAGTTTCCGGGGCAATGCTTACCAAAAAGTGGTATGCCTCAATGATGGCCTTGCTCTTTTCTTCTGCGGCGTTCCTTTCCTCTTCGGTAGGGAGCGTATCAGGATGGCAGTCTTTCATGCTGTTCCTGTAAATGGTTTTAAGTTCCTTAAGCGTGGCTGTTTTGGTAACGTCGAGCAGCTTTCGGTACTCAACAATCTTGTTCATGTTCATAAATTCCTCTGTAATTGCGTTTTAGTAAGCGGGTGCAAAAGTAGGGAAATTATGTGAAGAGGCAATAGGTGGTTGTAAATAATAGGTTAAGGATTATATAAAGCCCCTTATTTCGGACCTTTAGCGTCGCTTCTCACCAGGAACAAGACATTTTTTCTCTGCTTAAATGGAGTTCTCTTCAGTCAGTCCTGAATAGCTCTTCTGTTTGTATATAGATCATTAACAACCTTTATTTTTACTAAGATCACGCTTAAAAAGAACTTTGCCGGCTTTCTCAATGTAGTCGCCCGATACAATCAAATAGGGATGATTATTCGAATAGCCCGCGCTGTGGCTTTTTACAATTATTTTGTCGTTGACTTTCAGGCTGCTTAATTGCCGCCACTCCTCAGGAACGAATTGCATCATGTACTCTTCGCCATCAATGCTGACGATAAGCCATTTTGGCCCTGACCTTGAACCTTCCCGCTTAAAAGTAACGGAGGTCACCACGGCCTCCATAGCGCTGAAAGCATCGATCTGTTTCCTTATCTTATCATGGCTGGCATGCACTTTTTTACCTTCGGGAGATTCTTCCCACGCTTTATACTTTATACCATCAGGAGAAGCCTCCCACTTTTTCCTGGCATCCGGGTCGGCTTCCTTCTGGACAACAGCAACCGACTTTTGAGATGGTTTGGTTTCATGCTTACTTTCACGATTGGCAAATACCAGTCCGACTACCACAACCAGCGGTAAGACCAGGACATAAATGTTTTTTTTCATCTGTTTCATTTTTTAAATTGATCCAGCGAATCTAACATGATATTCTGTGAATGAAGAATTTGAATCGTAAATTAAAATGTAAACTTTGTAAATAGATTGTAAATGTTGGGTTTTGGCGGCACAGGAGGAAATTATCGGGTAACATTTATACAAAACAAAAAACCCTCTCATTTCTGAAAGGGTTGCTTAGTAGCGGGAACAGGACTATCATCCAGTTAATTTGCTACATTTAGCTTGCCGTCAGCAATGGGTTTTTCACTTTGTTAATTGACAAAAAGTAATCTATTTCACCTGCACTTCAGCCCAAATTGTATTTTTCCTTTCACAGCTCCAAAGAACATTATTATTACTTGTTTTGTCTCAATTTTGACACAGGACATCCTTTTCTATTGGCCGCCCTTTTTGGCTTTATCCCGCAATTAGCGGGATAAATATAAAACCCGAAAGCTCACTGGCCGGTGCTGTAGGCATTTGCGATTAGCTAATGCCTACAGCACCGGCCAGTGAGCTTTCACCTTATTTCTCAACGCCCCCGGGTAGCGTGTCTTTAGCTTGTCCCGTTTTGCGGCTTCCCCAAACCCCTAAGGTTATATTTTTTCATATTAAAGTATAAACATTGTAAACATCAGGCGAAATGCGAGTATTTCCAACGTTTTTACTGTTTATTCTTTTGTTTATATTTATATATATGTTTATAAAAAAAGTATAAACAATACAATTATTGTAATTCCTTTTTGAAGGACTCCAGCTGCTTTTGCGAAAGGAAATTCTCGTGTAAATACAAATAGGTGATGCCATTACCTCTGTAGTGTTCGTTAGCGTAATCGATGTACGACACCAGCTGATCTTTTGTGAGCATGTCCCTAAAAGACTCTTCATTATCTACCAACAGCTTTATCAGGTCCAGTTTCGATTGCAGGGTCCGGGTATCATCGTATTTCTTTACTTTTTCAGCGAAGGCCGGATATTGTGATTTAAAAAGGTCAGTAAATTTTTTTTCATCCTCTCCTGAAATTTTAAAGATGGGTTTTATGCCTTCCAGTTTTTGAATAGCATACGCTAAATCTTCAGTGGCCGACCTACCTTTTTTAACATCGCGGTCTACCGACCAAAGCACGCTTTCCCCTCTTTTTATTAAATCTGTTTTACTCTGTGCTGAAAGTGTGATACTGAACAATAATGCAATTGCAACGATTATTTTTTTCATGGTGTTATAATTTTTGATTTAACCAAATCTCGTAAAAATTCCTTATCGGTACGTAATTCCTTATTTTCTTGCTTGAGTAAATCAATCATTTCATTCTTTACCTGTACAATTTCACTTGCATTACTAACGGTGTATTTCAACCCCGGTTCTTGAACACCTTTAAATGGTAATATCATTTCACCCTCGCCACTTACAAACCAATTCAGGTTAATATCTGCAAACTTATTTGTGATGTCATAAAGAATTTCAAAGCCTGGTTTGGTGTTTTCTTTCTTTAATCGATTTAATTTTTCAGCTGAATTGTAGTTTAAACCCGAAATTGCAAATTCATTTACAGATTTAAAACCCTTATATTCAATTACTTGTAATAATCTATTAAAAATATCATTCATTTTTACACAAATATATTTGCAACATACAAACTACTTTGTATATTTGTTTTAGAAAAACGCACACAACGCACACAAAAACTGCACAAAAAACCAACAGCAAAGATGCAAAATGTGTGTGTTAAACGAAAGTTAATTTTTTGGTACATATCATTTTTGTCTAAATCGCAAAGAACCGTTGCAACGCCTAAAAATTACAAGGCATTGATTATCAATAATTGCGAAATCTTAACTATTTACAAGTAAGATAATTCAATCATTGTGCCACGATCATTAACACGAAAAGTAGTGTTACAAATATTGTTGTGAAACTTTTAAAATCGTTTTGGCATGTATAACGCTCATGAAATCCGCAGTATCATACGTCAGTGCATTACCCGCGAGGAATTGTTCCAGGTAGAGCTTCATCTGTTAATGGAAGGTCACTTGTATTCCCCGCTGATCCTTTATGTATTTGAAGAAGCCATGTTCAAGCAACGGCTGAAAATTTGCGGCAGTTATGACAAAATCTAATTTAAATATGAAAGGAACAATCATTATAGGTCCTGCTGAAAGTGGCAAAAGCCGTGCTTCTATGGAAATGGTTTTGGACTACCATAAAGACAATGTTGTTTGGGTTGATGGCAATTGCAATGCTGTAACCCATGAACTCCTGCAACAATGCTGCAATACTAACACAGAACTTATCTACATAGAAGATGCTCCCGGAGTGGGATGTCTGGAAGTTCTCATGCAGTATATCCCCGGAGGTGTCCATTTAGCTTGTGGGGCTAATATTTTCCCTGAAATCATTATTGAATTTTTAGGCACTGTAAAAGCTTCTGACCTGCCAACTTTCCAAAGCTTTACAAGGCGCTTCGATGTAATTGACTTTTTTAATATAACGTAACATGATAACTGCAACCATTAAAAAGAAGATAATTGCTCTGTGTGGCGCGCATTATTCCAAAAAGATAATCGCCTACCTAACCGAAAATGGAGTGCTGAACGAAAAGGGAGAGCCTTTCTCCGCATCCAGCATTCAGAACATTGTTGGTGGCCGGCCGCACGACATTGTCGAGCCACATATTATCGACTTCATCGCTATCAAGCAAAAAGAGATTAAGGCTCTGAAAGTGAAAAGGAGTAAAATTCTAAAAAAACGATAGCCATGATCCCAACCATTGCAACGGATACAATTTTAGATGCCCTGCTTAGGTGCCTGGCAGATTATCAGGAAGCCCTCACTATCAAAAGTGCGATGGGTATGGATCTGTATTTAGCAAAAAAACACATGTTTGACGGCCTGTGCAATTATTTTGTAAAGAACAGAGGTGAATTCCAAGAAGAGATTATTTATCAAATTCAAAAGGATTCGACTTTATTTAGGGTTGAGCCATTCAGTATCTATCTATGTCAAATTCCTATCAAGTGTACTTCAATTGCCGAAATACATGAGGAAGCCTTGAAACCCCGAATTGCCGCGCTGGAAAAAACCATTGCAAGGCTTCAACTCCAAAGCCAACAGTAATGCACGCCATTACCGACATAGCCTCCCTGCCGGACTACCGCAAAGCGTTGCAACGCCATAAAGATGTGTTGCAGCTTGCTGATGGGTTAACGGTAGGAGACAAAAAACAACTTACCACACTTTATGATGCCATGATCGGTACCATTGACAACATCATTGCAAGGGAAAGCCGCACCATGCAGGATGTAAGAGACATTGAAGTGCAAAACCACACAGCCATTATCTAATGCATAAATACGATAAAGAAATATTATTCGCCAGGATCAACGGAGGGCTTGACTATATCCATGAGGTGTACCCGCAATCGGTAGGCTTTGAGGACAGGAATAAGCACTTTAAGATCCGTGACGAAAGATCACCCTCCACCTCGCTATACAAAGAGAATGATATTTATTATGTAAAGGACCATGGCGGCGGCAAGGCGCTCAACGCCATCAACCTTTGCATGCAGGAAGAGAACCTGACCTTTTTGGAGGCCATGAAGTTCCTGTACCAAAAGTACGGCCTTGAGCCTAAAACAATGGCGCAGTTCAAGCCTGTCCGCGAATATAAGGCTACCGAACTGGACATTGACCATTACGATATTGATTACCACGATGTGCCGGTAAGAACCGAAATTTTCGCCCCATTCCTTACACCGTATACTTGCGGGGAGTATGGGTTTGAAAGCGTAATGCGATACGAAACCGTTAGCTATAAAAAAGATGATAAGGGGAACCCCACAGAGATAAAGCAACTCAATATTGTCGTTGCTACGGATGATTACCCAATATTTGCTTTCGTTGGGGATGGATTTGTAAAAATATACGAGCCGCTCAACGATAAGCAATACCGGTTCCGCTTCCTTGGAAAGAAGCCGCAACGCCACATTTACGGATGGCAACGCCTTTTCGATAAGGTAAATTTTGACCGTATCACTCAATTGCGAGATCAGATCAGATCCTATCCTGAAGATAGCGAGAGCAAAGGCAAAAAAGCCATGCAGGATGAACTGGACGAACTGCTGCTGAAGGATGTATACATTGCATCGGGCGGCTCTGACGGACTTAACCTGGCATCGCTTGGCAAGGATGTCATTTGGTTCAACAGCGAGTCAGAACAGATCGAGTATGCAGAATACCGTAAGCTTAGCGAAATATGCAAGAACATATACAACGTGCCCGACCTCGACACTACCGGCGTTAAGCAAGGTGTTAAGCTTGGTCTCGAGCATTTGGAAATGAAAACCGTGTGGCTCCCCGCAAAACTAAAGGAAAATGATAAAAAGGACTTCCGCGACTGGATAGGCCTGTACAAACATCTCGGCGTTGACAAGGCTAAAACTGCTTTTGATAAACTCGTTAACCAGGCGTTGGAGTTCCGTTGGTGGCGTTGGAACAAAAAAACATCAAGCTGGAAATATAACTACGTTTCCCTGATCTACTTTTTAGAGCATCAGGGTTTCAATGTGTATCAGTTGAAGCACAAGAACCAACAAAAAGGCGCTGTCAATTATATTTTTATCAAGATCGATGGCAACGTTGTCCGGGAGGTTACTGCCCCAGAGATCAAAGGCTTTGTTATCGAATGGCTAAAGGAGAACCAAATAACGCTCGACGTGCTCAACATGGTTATCGGTAGCCAGTTCCTTAGCGAAAAGAACCTGCTTTCACTGCCGATAAAGGACATTGACTTTACCATTGCAACGCAAAAGGACCAGCTATTCTTTTTCAATAATAAGGTGATCAAAGTAACGGCCGAAAAAATAGAAGAGGTTAGTCCCGGCAAGATCAGGAATTATATATGGAGTACTAAAGTTAAGCAGCACAACATAAAGGTCACGGACCCGCAGTTCAATATTTCTAAAGATGCTGCCGGTAACTGGGATATTGAGGTTTTAGAGAAAAACAATATGTTCCTAAACTATCTGATCAACGCATCCCGTATCCACTGGCGCAATGAGTTGGAAAAGCCGTTTGAGGGAAAATCTGACAAGGTAAAACAAGAGTATCACGATGCCAACCGCTTTAATATTGCAGGTAGCCATCTAAGCGATGAGGAAAAGTACGAGCAAAAACTTCACCTGATCAATAAAATATTTTGTATCGGCTACCTGCTGCATTCCTATAAAGATGATGCAAAGCCATGGTGTTTGTACGTGATGGATAACAAGCTTCCCGAGGTAAGCTCGGAGAGCCATGGCGGTAGTGGTAAATCGTTTGGAGTAGGCAAGGTCCAGGAGCATTTTAAGAACAGCTTTTACCTTGAAGGCCGTAATTATAAGCTACAGGATAACCAGTTTATATATGATGGCGTAGACGAAGATACCGACACGATATTCCTGGATGATGCGCATTATTCTACAAATTTCGGTTTTTACTTTTCGATGATCACCGGCAATATGCGCATCAACCCTAAGCATGGCAAGCAGTTCGAGTTACCATTTGACCGTTCGCCAAAGCTTGTGATTACGACCAATTTCGTACCGGCCAACCTTGACCCGTCAACACTTCGCCGCCTCCTGATCATGGTATACAGCGATTACTACCACGAAAAAACAGACGAGTACAAGGAAACCCGCCAAATAACAGATGATTTTGGCGGTAAGAAGATGTTCAGGGAAGAATTTACAAGAGAAGATTATAACCTTTTTTACAATTTCTGCTTACAGGCCCTGAAGTTCTACATGAGCTGTACTGAAAAGATCGCCGCACCGGATGGCAATGTCAAGCTACGCAACCTGATGCAGCTGATGGGAGATAACTTTTACGAATGGGCCAAAGGATATTTTGGCGAAGATAAGCTCAATACATACATCGCCCGTAGTGATGTACAGAACGACTATAAAAACTTCGTTGGCGGCAAGACCATGACCGCTAACAAGCAAAAGGTAGCCCTTGATGCTTTCTGCAAGTTCAACGGGTGGCAGCTAAACCCCGCCGAATTGTTAGGCAGCGACAAAACTATTAAGAGGGCCAGGAATGACCACAACGGTACACGGCAAATCCTTGAACACTATTACATCAACACTACCGGCAATGCGGTAACAGCTGCTGAAGTAAGTGAAAGCGACCTTTTCGCAACGGCAAATCAACAAACCGTTGCAACGGCTGAAGATAGTGAAGTAGATACGGACGTAATGCCATTTTAGCATGGAAGCAAAGGAAGCCCATAAATACGCCAGCTGGTGCAACGCCAATTTCATTAAGCTGTTTCCGGTGCCAACGAGCAGTCCTGGTATATATAAGATCGCAATGGAGAAAAAAGGCATAGTTACACAAGGACAGCAATACTTCCGGGACAAGCCGCTGAAAAATGAGTTGTCGGTATGGGATAAGATCCGGGAGATCTACAAAGAGATTTACGAAAAGAACAATAAAGCATAACACTACCCATGGAAACGCAAAGCAAAACACCCCTTAAAGAACTGCCATTCGCCTGCTCTAAAAGCGAACTGGTTGCATTGTACCTGAACCAAATGACCGAGGATTACATCCTTTCTCAGATCAATACCATAATAGCCGCAAATCGCCCTAATGTAACTCCCTCGGATGGCTCCCCACGAGTGCGGCGCATCACGAACAAGGAATTTATGGAGTTTGTTGCCATACACGGCGCACCGAAAGGATACGCGAAACCAATAGAAGATCAATAGCCATGGGTAGGTTACGAACAATGCAGATATGCCTTAGCGATCTGCCACAGGAGAAAATAATTACAGCAGGTAACGGCAAACAATATATAAGCCTTGCAACGTGGGACCTGGACGAACCTAACCACCGCGACCAGGACTTTGTTGTGTCTGTTACCCGTAATAAGGAAGAATATACCGCACAAGTGCCAAGGGTGTATGTTGGCGGCGGAGTGATAGATAAGAATTACTAATGCTATGAGTATGAAAAAAATCGAAGTCCCAAAGGTTCTTGCCGGTAAGTCGCGAAAATTTACCCGCACAGGTATTTTCCTGAACAGGAACGGTAAGCCATTGCAATGGGATGCTGTTAACCGCGGTACCGCAAAATATTACTTGAGGAACTATTATTAACCAAATACTGACTGATATGAATAAATGTAAAAACTGCGGCAGGTCTGTGGATGAAGGCCCGTTGAAACGAGTAAATGAAATAGGAATTACTGGTATTTTTTGGTCCGAGCCCTGCATCAAGGAACATGAACCGGAATTGTACAAAAACATCATGGACGATAAGACTGATGTGGAAAAAGACTTGGAAGCTATGTTTTACCCGTCAAACAATCCGATTAAACTTTGTTCAACATGCGGTGTAAATCTTGCTATGGCCCATAACGATTGTAGTAACTGTGCTTCATGCGAAGACCTTAAAAATGCAATGAAATGATACGAGTAAAAATTTTTATCTCCCTTTTTGCCGTTGCAACGGTGATCGTGGGCAGCCTACACATGTATGATTACCAACTTGTACTGTGGAGCTTCTTCTGCTTATGCGTTGGATGTGCGCTGATGGCATTGTGGAAACTTAAAAAGGTTGAGCCATGAAAGTACGCCCAATACTATATTCCACCCAAATGGTGCAGGCTATCAAGGATGGCCGGAAAACACAGACACGCCGCATATTAAAACTGCTACCAGCTGATGCAAAATGGTTCGCTGACAATGAATGTGAAATGGCTATTGAACCACGGGATGTGCCTAAAGGATTTCAGATTTTTTGGAATGATGTTTTTGACCCTGAAAGCGATGAACCTATAGACCGTTGGCGATGGTTTGATGACATTGCCTGCCCCTACGGGGATCCCGGCGATATGCTTTATGTCCGTGAAACCTATTATGCTTATGGTTACTGGATAACTAATGGCGTAACCGCAACAGGAAAGCACAAATACAGGTTCGTTGACCTCTCATGCTATTCTGTGTGGCAGGATAAAGGATTTGGTTACAGGTACTATGATGATCCCCCCGATGAAATACTATCTAACAGTTCCCTTGGCAAAATGGGCTACCACAAACGCCCATCGTTGTTCATGCCCAAAGCAGCTGCCCGTTTTTTTCAAAAGATCAAACGCAGATGGGCTGAGCGCCTGAATGATATAAGCGAAGCCGATGCAATTTCAGAGGGTGTAGAACTTGACATTGAATATCAAGCTTACAAGGATTACCAAAATGATAATTCTCTCTATGTATCCGCAAAAGATTCTTTCCGCACAATTTGGGAAATGATCAACGGTAAAGGCACGTGGGACAAGAACCCTTTTGTGTGGTGTGTAGAGTTTGAATTAACTGACAATCCTTGGAAAGATGAAAGCTGAAACTATTTACCAAGCGGTCGGTCAAAATTGGTTTATCACAAAAAAAGACCTGCAAGACTTAGGCATCAATCCCGATAAAAAGTGGGAAAGAATAATGCTCTTTGAACTCAGTGCAATTGCAAGTTTTCTATATGTGACTATCTCAGACCTAACAGATTCTTAAAGCTATGAAAGTAATTAAAACCCAGCAACGGTTCGTTGCAATTTCGCAACGAACCGTTGCAACGCCCAACGAACGCCGCCTGAAAGCTAAGATCCTGACCGGAGGCCTAAAGCTATGGTTGCTTAATCTTTTGAGCCATGGCCGCAGTTAAGTCAGACAACCCTTTACACGCTGAATTGAACCGGTATTACAACGTTCATGTGTGGGAATGGTCAGAAGAAAGACAGGAATATTTGCGATGCGGCATTTGTTCCGCAAATGAAGTTTCTGTGTACATCGGAAATGAAGAACTTAAAATAAGGCTTTTTAACCGGGTTTTAGAGGGCATGCCTTCCCGACATACCTCTTTGGTCAGAAAGCGTCTAAAAATAGATTTTTACCAAAAATAAGGAAACGCTTTTACTGGCTTTTCTGTGAAACCCCTTTAAACACTAACGATTAATACTATTAATTATGAAAAATATATTTCAAATAGCAGAAGGTATAAAAAATCTGTATAATATGAAAACACTACACCGCATTTACTCAATACTAATGTTCCCAATCATTGCAACGGTATATATAGCAACGCAAATTTTGATGTTAATACTTAACCTGATGCTAAGTTTTAAGCATGATGTTTTTTATGGACGGCCAATCAATCCAGTGCTGCCGGATCATTACGCCGCCCATTACGCTTACCGCCTCTCATACTCGATATTTTACCCTTTTGGAATTTTCATAAATGCACTACAATGCCTTAACGAGTATAGCTTTTGGGAAATTCCTACGGTAATTGAACTGGAGGCTAAACCTAATCCAATGTCGGGATGGACTGACCGCCGAAAAGAGCCTCTGCCAACACAACACTGCTATATTAGGATAAAGCCTGAATATGGCGATGAAACTTACATCTGCCAATGGAAGCCACGCACTAAAGAAACCACCGACCATACACCAGGACTTCTTGGCAATGCTGTAACGTTTGATGGTTCTACCTTTCAGGCATGGGAACAGAATGATTTAAGCCACTTTTTTTACTACCAAAAACTGTAAGCCCATGTTCAGCTACTACGGTTCCAAATCCAAGATCGTGAAGTATTACCCACCCCCGAAGTATGGTACCATCATAGAGCCATTTGCCGGTAGCGGCCAATACTCATTGATGTATCACGACAGGAATGTTATACTGGTCGATAAAAGCCCTGACATTATTGCGATATGGCAACACTTGCAACAATGCTCTGCCAACGATATAAAAGCGTTACCAATTCTTCCTGCCGGCAGTGTCATTGATCGCTCAATGTTCAGTTGTGATGGCGAATACACGCTTATGCGATACCTGATAGTACAGGGTGCTTTTTCCGGAAATAATACTGTTAGTCCATGGGGAGCTGCCAGGTTTGAGAACAATCTTGCGAGAGTACTTCGCCATCTGCATAAAATAAAGCATTGGCAATTTATCCTGGGCTGTTATACCGAACTTGAAAATACCGTTGCAACGTGGTTCATTGATCCGCCTTATGAGAATGGCGGGCATAAATATCCTATGTCAAACAGGAAAATTGACTTTCAGCACTTGGCCGAATGGTCGCGCACCAGGCAAGGGCAAGTGATCGTATGTGAGAATGCAGATGCCTCATGGCTTCCCTTTAATCCACTGCGCGAATCGAAAGGACTTAAAGCAAAGCCTAACACTGAAGGCATTTGGAGCAATGAGCAAACGAATTACGATAATGTACAAATGAAATTAGCGATATGAGTAAGGAATTTAAAATATCACCCCACGAGCTTAACGAGCGTTTGCAATGGCCGCTTGAAGATAAGATTGAGCACGCCATTTACAAGTTTTTGGAATTCTACCTTTTCTATAAAGGTCACGTTTACCAAAGCTTTTCAGGCGGTAAAGATAGCCAAACCCTCGACGAGATCATTCAAGGTATATTTGAAGGCAAATGGCGTGAGCAGGTAATAATGTGCCTAATTGACATTCTTAACCTTGACACTAAAGAAAAATGGGATGCTGCTTATCAAGAGATAATAATTGAAAAAAAATATGGCATTCCTCCAAAAGTGTTTTGCGATACCGGTCTCGAATTTCCTGAGATCAGAAAACACGTAAAAACATTTGACGGCACAATATGGCTGAAACCAAAAATGAAATTTCCTGATGTTATTAAAAATGTTGGTGTCGCGGTTGGTAGCAAAAAGGTCGCAATGCAGGTCAGCCGACTTATAAATTATCTCGCTAATCCGACACCGGAAAATGAAGCTACCCGTAATTTATATTTGACCGGAATAAAGAAGGATGGCACGAAAAGTAAAAGCTTTGGTCTTACTAAACGTTGGCTCGGTTTACTTAATGCTCCATTTAAAACCTCGGATAAGTGTTGTGATATTTTTAAAAAAGAGCCATGGGAACGATATTACAAAGAAACTGGACGTAAACCTATAACTGCTACCACAGTATCAGAATCCTTGCAACGGAGAGGCTCGTACCTACAGACTGGATGTAACACTTTCGATAAAGGTAAAGAAATGTGCCGGCCTTTCTCGATTTTTACCGATGATGATGTTTGGAAAATGGCTGAGCTATATAAAATACGATTTTGCGAAGTTTATTATGACCGTATTGTCAATGTGCCGGATGGCACTGGTGGCTATTTTGAAGTATTTGTTTCGGGAGAAAAACGCACGGGCTGTATGTTCTGCCTGTTCGGTATTCATCTTGAGCCAAAAGACGAACCAAACCGTTTCCAACGGCTTGCTATTACCCATCCAAAGCAATATCAATTTATGGTGGACCAATGTGGCTTAGGTATTGTCCTGGACTTTATCGGTGTAAAATATAAGGCCACAAAGGAAACTTTTTTTAAAGTAAAGCAGTATGATTTATTTCAATGATGCTAATAATTCACCTCCTGAACCACCGGCAGTATCTATTCCACACGGAGGATTAGCAATTGTAGTATCTATTGTATTATCAATAGCATTTAGATCATTTGTACTATTTATACTGTTCATATCATTTGCAACGTTTCAATCTTATTTACCATTTGGTATTTATTTGACGTTTTTTTCTAATAGTATTCAGGTGAAGGGAGTAAAATTTTATTAACAACAGAATGTGAATTATCCAAAATCCCTTATTTTTCAATAGCTTACGTAAATTTTGTCCGTAACCAAAATTACCATAGCAATCAAGCAACATATTACTTACTTATTTATCTTTGTAAAAGAACGTCCAAGACTGTTTTTAAAAACAAAAAACCGCCACAAGGACGGTTTAGTGATTATTCTGCCTTTTCAGCAAATAATATCGCAATATCTACTACCAGGCGTGAGAATCTGTAAATAGATGGAGCGAGCTTTCTAAATTTGGCCCACAGTTTTCCCAAACTGCCCGGGCCATTCTTTTTGATGCTCACGATATTAATGAGAGTAACAAATTTCAGTATTTAGATCGAATAATAAAAGCCCTACTTATTCACAATCGGGTATAGTTTTTAACAGGTATCAACGAAGAGTTAAAATTTTACAACACGTTCATTTTGTTGATTTTAAGCAACTTAAAGAATGTTCTGTTCTCCTAATGGTGGAGAGTGCACAGCAAACTATCTCGGCGCAAGGGAGACTTTACCAATTTTATTGCCAGGGATTCTATCACAGGATGGTAAAAGTCCCAATCGTCGGAGTTATACCCCTTATTGTCGGACTACACAACAGTATAAAAAAAACAGCCTACTTAATGAGGCTGTATAAATTACTTCCCTGTTTTTTTTACAGGTGGCTTTAACTTGTCGTTGTTACCTGGAGTGTCCTTATTGTCACGTTGGCGTTTGTCCGGCTCACCTGTAGATTTGGCCGTCCTTTTAGGTCCTGGTTTAAGTGCCATAGCTGTATATTTTGATTGATTAGAACTCAAATTTAAAGAATTTCTCCATTAATAGCAAGCATTATTTAGTCAGTAGAATAATAGTCCATTATACTGTAAATGACTGCTATGATGGAAATAAGAATTGAAATGAATGCTATCCACCTTGTCCTTTTTGAATATTTATTTGCATCTATTGCTGAAAGGTTAAGTTCGTGCTCTGTATCTTCAAAAGTTTTCTTTCTCATTTCTTGTTCATTATTTTTTTGAACATAACTAAAATGACCTCCAGCAAGTCGTACATCTTGACCTATTTGAGTAAGTTGATAATAATTTAAGTTACCAATCTTGGTTATATAATTTAAATCTTCCATTTTTTTTCGTGCATCTCCACTCAATTCGCGCGTGTATTCCTTGAAGTCGTGATAGTTCTTCCTAATATCATCACCAAGGTCATTGAAATGAAACTTATCATTAATTGGCGTAATTCGAGTGTACAAATCAACTAATTTAATAATAGCCTTATCTCTTCCTTCAGGAAATTCATAAGGTATGTAGCCATTTATTAATCCCATATCGTAAAATTATAATAAATTCTGTTGCTCCCCCTCCATTAGCGGCGCTGCGTTCAATTCTATCTCCGTCCGTGAGTGGTACGGTTCCAGTTTATCCCGTTGTAACCAAAGCTTTTGCTCCTCTTTGGTTAAGATCACTGGCATGCGCTTTTTACTGTTGTGTATCTCAGCCATAAGCGTATTGGCCTCGGTAGTGAGTATCGTAAAAGTCGGAATGTTATCAATAATATTGTAAATACCGGCCATTGCAAAGGGCTTGCCGTCCGGCGTTCCAATTTCATACGGGAATTTGTCTACAGCTTTCTTACCCGGTATAGGTATGTGCTTCCATTCCTTGAAACTGCGCGCCAAAACCAGGCAACGGTTATCGGTGTAGTATTTGTAGGATGCCAGGCTCTCTACGGTTTCAATTTTAGCGTTAAGGGTATTAGCTTTCTTAAAGAATTCTTTCGGGTCCTGGTGCGCCGCCCATTTTGGAATAAGCCCCCATGTACCCGTTGTGATAATTGACGGGTCAGTGTCAAGGATAATGTAGGTTTCCGGATGGTCGTAGCCATTCAGGAAAACGTTACTGCCTGTAAAAAGGTTCGGCTGTTCATAGCGTGAATTAAACCATGCTTCTTCTTCCTCGATACCCTCTGTATTCAAATACCAATAGCACATAAATTACGATTTTACGGTTATAATATCAGGCCAGCGCG
This sequence comes from Flavobacterium sp., assembly GCF_052437795.1. Lineage (GTDB taxonomy): Bacteria > Bacteroidota > Bacteroidia > Flavobacteriales > Flavobacteriaceae > Flavobacterium. The sequence goes on along the minus strand of NZ_JBQVPA010000002.1, from coordinate 354,096 downwards.
TTGTATAGTGCGGCGAAAGCCTTTCCTGTTTCATTTTCCATTTGCGCCCCAGATCCTGTGCGGCAAGCATGACCTTTGTACTGCCAATGCTCCGGTTGATCTTATCCATGGTGCGCATCAGGTCCATCTGCCTAGGGTCCTCTCCCCAAAACATATTCAGCTGCCGGCTTTCGTTCGGGCTTATCGCGCTAATTATCACACCGGCCTTTTTGTAATGGTAGCCCTCTTTGTAGATAAGCTTCAATGCTTTTTGCGCAAATCCGTTGATGTCCATTGCGGAACTCGTTGGGAAACCCGTTGCAACGGTCAGGCAGGGATTATATGCCGCCAGATCCTGCCGAAAACGGTTGGTATTCAGGAACACAGTAACTAAGTTACAATTAGAATTTTGATTACGCAACTTTTCAGCACACGCATAAGAGAATGTCGCAACACGCTCTCGCAGGTAGTCATATTCCTTTACCATACCCTCAAAGGAACGTGTTGTCGAAATATTCTTTTTGGGCTTGATGTCCTCAAAGTCCAGTGTAGCAAGCCCTGACAGGTCGCGCTTGAGGCGAAGCCCCACGATGCTCATGTTATTCTGTACCCATTCATCCGGCATTTGCGTGAATTGCCAGGCATTGTGAACGCCCAATCGTTGCAGCTTATCGGCATATCTGCGGCCAATACCCCACACATCGCCGATCTGGGTCCAGCGCAAAGCCTTTTCCGCTTTATCCTTTGTATCGATCACATAGGCATTGCCGGTGCGATCAGGGAACTTCTTGGCTATCTTATTGGCTACTTTTGACAATGCTTTCGTTGGCGCGATCCCTACACTGATCGGGATGCCGGTACACTGCTTAACCCAACGGTGCATCTGCTGGCCGTACCTGGTCAGATCGAAGTGGTCAAAGCCATAAAGCTTCAGGAACGCTTCGTCGATGGAATAAACTTGTATGTCCGGGGTAAAGTCGGCAAGCGTGTTCATTACCCGGTTACTCATATCGCCGTACAGCGCATAGTTGGATGAAAATACCGCGATGCCCTTTTCCTCGAACAACTTCTCGAACTGGAAAGCAGGCGCGCCCATTGCAACGCCCAACGCCTTGGCTTCATTGGAGCGCGCAATTACACACCCGTCATTATTCGACAGTACCACAATGGGCCTGTGCTGAAGCTTCGGGTCGAATACCCGTTGGCAGCTGGCGTAAAAGTTATTGCAATCGACCAGGGCGAACATATCATACTCTCATTTTAACCACACATTTAACGATACCCCATATTTGGATGTCTCCGGCCAACGGCACCGGCGCGCTGTCATTGTCATTGGCCAAAAGCATTACTTCCGCTTTCGTTCGGAATATACGCCTGAGCAGAAATTCCCCATCGATCACGCAAACGGCCAGCGCACCATTGGCCGCATCCAGTGAGCGGTCGATAATGAGCAGGTCGCCTTTACCGATACCTGCATCCCGGAAGCCCTCCCCACCAAGCCACATAAAGAATGTGCTGTTGGGATGCTTCACAAGCAGCTTGTTAAGGTCAAGGTATTGCTCCAAAAAATCATTCGCCGGGCTTTCAAACATAATATAAGAAAATAATCATACAAAGCTATGTAATAATTCTTCTAATATTTGCAATGGTTTTGCTAAAACTTGTTAACACACCTTAATTCCCCCTAAATCAGCGTAGTTAAATTTATCTTCCGCTAACCCTGTCTTATGGGTGTTAAATCCTAACTATCAGATTATTGTGTCTAACCTTTGCACTATCATTCAGTCAGGACATGAGCGAGTTAGACCTTTTATTGTACCGGCCACTCCGTGACGGAAAGAAATTTGAAAAACTGATCCCCTATAGCAGCTGTGAGGCAAGCGCATTGGGCAATGGTATGACAGATTTCTCCGTAAAGGAAATGGCAAAGATGGTAAAGCGATTTACCTGGCACATGAAAAAGGTCGCGCCGCTCCTGAAGAAAAGTTCATTGCAACAGACCTGCAACGCTATACACGATTTCGCTTATAGCCACTTCCAGTATAAAGCCGATACGGATGTGCAATACCTGCGAAGCCCTGCATGCTCATGGCATGTGCGCTATGACGGTATTGACTGCAAAAGTTACAGCATCATTGCGAGCTGTGTTTTGCTTAATCTCGGCATCGATCATTACATACGCCGTATTAAGCAGCCGGGTTTACACCCTGACCTATGGACACACGTGTATGTGGTAGTTCCAAAGGATCAGAAAACGGGAGACCTCGACAAAGGCTACTATACCGTTGACGGTACCGTTGCAACGCCCACTGAAGGACCATTTACACAAAAAAGCGATTTGTTTATGAGCATGCAACATGTAGGATTGGCAAGGCCGCAACAAGAACAGGGATTGGGAGCAGTATCATTCAATGATATTCCTGGCTTCTCTACCATCAAGGGAATGTTCTCAAAAGGATGGTCGCTTAGCTGTATCGGCGGCACACACACGTATGCTGACTTTGATAAAACTCTCGCCAGTTTTATTCCATGGTTCAACAATGCTTTCAAGGCGGTCAACGATGCGATCGCCGCGAACAGCCCCGAAGTAATGGCGCTGGCCAACAAGCTAATGACTAACTCCCAACAGGTAGCGGCGCACTCTACAAGCTATGCGGGCCACAATTGGGATTCAGGATGTTCCAAAGCGGCTACCAAGTCATACAAGGAGTTGGGAGCTTACTATAATGACATGGTGCTGAAGGCTTTCCGTGGATGGCTTGAAACCTATTTCACAGTTACCTACAAGAATATTGATGGCATTAAACGAGGCGGTTACGATGCGGCACTAAAAAGCGAATTCACAAAGTCAAGCTTCAATGGCGGCAGCATTTCCGTAATAAATATTGCAAGCCTGGTGCTGAAGCCCGAAACCAAAGAGATAAAGGCTTTTGAAGTTACTCCCTATGCTCAGAATAAGGACAATTACTCAAATTTCGATGTAAGCAAGTTCCTTGGCACGCTGAACAAGGTAGCGGCGGTATTCAATGTTGGCGGTTCTTCCGGCAACGGGTCGGGTTCCGGCTCAGATGGGAATTACGAAAAATATGATCCATCCAAAACCCCTGTCACAACGAACAGCATGGGCATTGTGGGAGGTATAGCCATACTGGCATTGGCAGGTTATGCATTTTCCAAAATGCCTGACAAAGGACCGGGAGCTGCCAAAACAAGATCATCATCATCTAAAAAAACAAAGGCGTAATGAATTTAGCACAGAGGCAATACGGCGGCATACAACATTATCAGCAGGGATTGGGACTTCGCCTTTTCGGCAAGACCATCAGGGTTGGCAAGTGGCTCGCGGATGCGGGGACATATTTAGTTAATAAAGTATGCGACACCATTGACACATTTACTTTGGGACTGGCAAGTGGCTTAACTGAAAAACTTCGTAAACAGTGGATAGCACTAGTACCCGCCATCTTAGCCATTGATCCTGCCAAAAAAGTAGCCCCCCCTTATGAACCCACTACCGCTGAAAAAGCCATACTTAATGCGTGGCTGTTCGATAAGTTCACACCGTATGTTAATAGCCTTGCCCAGGCTGTAGGAGCTGCCTCTTCCATTACTGAACCACAGGCAAAGCTTAACGCCCTGAACGCTATAGAGAACAAAGTAAACCTTATCAATGACCATTATGCGGTCGCGGAAACTACAGGGCTATCGGTAGATGCTCAGGACAATCGCCAGTATCTCGTTTATGAGGGTTTACGCACTATTGACGAAGCCATTAAGGCAGTTATAGCCAATATGGGAGTAAGCGTGGTACAGGTACCTGTAACGTTTAAAGCCAACACTTACAGTATGGCCCCGCTATTCACATCTACGATCGTGACTACGGTAGAGGGCAATAACTACAAATTAGCATCAGGCAGCACCCCGATACTCATTCCGGCAGGTACGACACCATCTGCATCTGCCGGAAGTCCCAAAGCAACGAATATACCTGTAAACAATACATTGCCTAAGGGCGTGGATGGCGGTACCCTTGTACTGCAACCTTTGGTAAACCCTAATGTTAAGAACACCCCGGAGACACCATCCATCGGCAAGAAAGGTAATACCGTGCTGATCATAGGCGGCCTTTCCCTGGCCGCTGTCATCGCATACGCGGCGGTAAAGTCGGGCACGCCGAAAGCAGTTAAAACAAAGGCGAAAGCCACAAAACAGTAAACCATTTAATTTTTTAATAACGATGAAGTTTAAAAAGCCATCAGAATCACAAGTGAAGGACACCATCGCAGTAGCTGGTGGTGCATTTGCGGGAGGTATGGCCGGGCGAATTGCCTTTGGTGCAATTCACAAGCCTGGCGAACAAACCGATCCTAAGAAAGAAGAAAACGCTGTATTGATGAAACGTGCGGGGCTTGCTATTGCCGGTATTGCACTTGCAATGTGCATCGACGGTAAAGACAGCCTGACATCAATTGCCAAAGGCGCCGGTATTGGCCTTGCCCTTGACCAGGGGCAGGAGATCATGAAAACACTCGCTGTAAAAAATGGCGTGACCAATGAAGCGGGAGCAACTACTACCGCCCAAAAGATCAAAGCGCAGGCCGTTGGCCTTAACTGCCCTTGTGACGGTACCGCAATGCTTAACGGCGGATTGCGCTATGCATCATACGACTATTCAGCAATGGATCAGTATGCGCCGGTAAGTGCCGGACTTGATGCAGGCGAAAATGTGCTCGCCTCCCTGATGAGTGCATAAGCATAAAAAAAGGAAAAAGCTAAAAGGAAAAATTCACAAGTAAGAAAAACTCTTAAAAATACGAAAATGAAAAAACTGGAATTAAAGGATGCTCTGTCACTTATTCCCGCGATACAGCAGGGGAATGGCGTAGCAGTATCGGTACTGAACGGCAAGAAAGTAAAAGCCCGTTCAAAGGTATTTTACATCGCAGGGCTTGGCAATGCTATTGCGGCAAACAGTAACCAACTCATTTTGCCGTCAACGGTAAAGACCAATGGTTATAACAACTTCGACAAAGGCAACGTGCTGGCCTCCGGCCGAAATATCCTGGTAACAGGCGCGCGCTGGATATTCGACACCACGACATCATCGGTAACACCGCTGATCGCAACCTATGTGGATGCTGCCCCGCCTGCATTCCTAAATGGGGAGTTCGTGATCTCACAATCGGGTTCAGGCAACCTGCTTGAATCGCCTATTGGACCATTCGCTAAGAACGGCGCGGCCATCAACGCTGAAGACCAGTTCAGGGCAGTAACTCCGTTCATGATCCGTGAACTTGCGGAGTTTAACATACAGGCACTGCTTGTAGGTACCGGCGCATCCACTACGGCGTGGAGGCTTGAACTGGATGCCATTGAATTTACAGACAGCGACAATTCGTAAGGTTGTTTCATAATAGTTTGTTGGTTGGTTAATTGGAAAAGCCAAAGGCAGTGCTTTTGGCTTTTTTTACTCAAATCTTTATCATGAAAAAACTTATCCATACAGAAGCCCTTCCCATTGCCTCGGGAAGCAATACAATTGTAAAGCGATTTACGCCGCAAAGCGGCCGCATATTGGGTTGCAGCTTTTATCATAACAACAGTTCGTCAAGCCCTATTACTACCGGTACCATAAGCGCAAAGATCACGACAGATTCGGGAGAGGACATCATACCTATGTGTGATATTCGCCACTACCGTAACCGTGATGCGGCTTATAACGATGGTTTAGTGCCGATGGACTACGACACCTGCGGCAAGACGCTTGAAGTAACCATTGTGGCTACAGCGAATTTCTCCGCCAACTTCAATGCCACACTGGTACTTGTGTACGACAAAGAATATCTAAACTAAGATCATGCTGCAATCCGGTTTTAAATCTACTCCTATCACGCAGGACCTTTCGGAGCTAACAATCGAAAATGTTACAAGCCTGACCATTTCCAATTATGGTAATACTGTCCTGTCTGTAACTATTGGTGATGTTACCCGCATAATCCCGCCATTCAATCCAGCTATCGGCGTGCCTTTCGGCTCGTTCAGTTTACCTTGTGACGGGACAGCCTGTGACTTGCGCATAAGCTTCAATTTTGACACCGGCATTGGCAGCGCGATCTTAGATTACCGAAAACTATTACAACCCTTAACCTGTTAGAGAGAATGAAGCCGAATCTCAATGACATAATTGACAAACTGGACACTGACCAGTATTACGCTGTCCGCATTACTGATGCAGACAAAGGTACTTATATCTGTACCAACAAGACAGGGGCGGATATGAAAGCCGAAAGTAACAGTGTTGAAGAATATTTTAATGCGCTGTATGATAAAGGAGTGCGAAATATCGTGATACAGCCCCGCCGCAGGAATGGATCATCATTCGTTGATGGCGGCGAAGTATTTAAGTACAGTTTCGCATCTGAAGAACCTGCACATCAACCTGAACCCATTGCACCTACCCAGCAAGCCAGCTATATCCCGGAGATCCTTCCGGGTTTAGGTGGCAATTATGGCGGGTTGAATGCCCTCCAGGCGCAGTATCAAATGATGGATTACGCAAGGGTCGTACAGGAAAATAAAGAGCTGAAGGAAAAAAATGACCGCCTGTCGAAAAAGAAAAAGCGTCTTGAGCGGGAAGCACTGGAGAACCAGTTCAGCGAGAGTAAGGCAAATGGACAAAAGGAACTGGTAACTACATTGCTTACCACGGCACCTGCATTAATGGGGGCCTTAAAAGGCGCTGGAGTTCCAATGCCTGATCCCGGACTGGCTAGTCCAACGCCTAACCTTACCCATAACCAACAGCTACTAATCGAAGCGATACAGCACAACAAAGATTATATCGCGGAATACCTGCTTACAGCATTGAACGGTATGCGCGATAACCAGGAATTCGGTAACGAGTTCATCGAACTATTAGACAAACACAATTTAAAATCTGCTTAGTAATGCCTAAAGATGCAATGACAAAAGAAGTTACACTGACCTTCAAGGTAAAGGCAGGCGATCCTTTCGAGATGAAAAAGAAAGTAGCGATACTGGAGAAGTTCTCCCGCCTCGACATGGATGATCAAACACGCATTGAAACCATAATAGACAGCCCTGAAGCACGCAAGGGGTTGATGGAACACTGGAACACGCTAAAAGGCTTCATCGGCCTGAAATAACATGGCAAAAGTAAAACGACATACCAAAAAGAAAAAGAAAGGCCTGGGCAATCCCGTAGCTGTAGCGGCTTCTACTCCTGCGGGACAAAAGGCCATATCGGAGGTCGTTTCGATAATCCCGTGGCTTATCAAGGCAGGGCTTATCGGATTTGCAATATGGTATGCTGTAGGACTATGGACGAAAAGGTTCGTGAAAGCCGCGCAAAACCCTAATTATCCACCGGCCAACGTCAGCGATGCGCAGGCGGAAGCCAAAGCCGATGCCTTATACAATGCAATGTATGGCCCCGGAGCAAATTTTGATGAAGTGGCAGGACAGATAAACGGCCTTAACTACAACGGATGGATAAAGGTATTCAATGCCTTTGGAAAGCGTGGTGGTGTCAACCCATTTGCCGATGACATGAACCTTGTAGAATGGCTTACCGACCAGTTTGATGATGAAGAATTGATACAGTTACGATTTTTAGTAGGAAACGTATTTTAACTATGGCACTATCTCCCCAAAATAAAAAGTACCTGACCTATACTGCTTGCGGTGTAGGTGTGATCGTTTTGCTGAAGCTGGTTTTGCCAAAAACGGATTCATCAGGAAGGGCAAATGATCCCACCAATAATGGAATGCCTGGCGGTGGTACGGTACCTTCCAATTTCAATCCGTCAGTAGTTGCAGAAAAGCTGTATGATGCCATGAGGACTACTGGAACTGACGAAGCTGCTATTTTCAATGCACTTCAGCCTGTGAACCAGGCAATGTTCTCGCAGGTATACGGAAAGTTTGGAAAGCGTAGCTATAATAAAACTATGGGAAACCAGATTAATTACTTTCCAATAACGCCGCTCCCATTGGAAGATCTTAAGACATGGCTCCGAAACGAGCTCAGTGATGAGAACTATAACACACTTCGCTTGAAATACCCTTTATACCTGTAACCATGCCAATAAAGATAACCGGTAAGATAGTAGACGAATTCGGGCTAAGCCTGATAAGCGAGGCGACCGTTAGCGAAGTTCCGCCCGGCTCAAGCAATACTGGTTCTGCGGATGTTACAGCAAATGCCCAGACCGGAGAGTTCACTATCTACATTTTAAATCCGAATTCCCTGATCCGCTTTGAGGCTTTCGGCTACAAGCCAATATCATTTCCCGCTGCCTACTTTACCGCATTGGCCGGTAAGGCAGTTGTAAAACTTCAGGAGGCGGTTTACATCGAAGCGAATACACCTCCAAAGCCGGAAGAAAAGCCAGACAATACCTGGTTATGGGTCGCCGGGGGCATAGCAGTTGTAGCGGTCATTGCCGTTGCAACGGGTACCGAAAAGAAGCCTGTAAAAGCAAAAGGCCTTTCCGTACCGCGAATGAAGAAAAATAAAGTGAAACCGCTTAAAGTAACAGTGTAATGGCAAAGAGTTTTTTACCCGACCCTAAAAATTCTCACGATCCTAAAAGAAATTATCCGCGTGGTATCAGGAATAACAATCCGGGGAACCTCCGCCGCTCGGCAAACGCATGGGTAGGTAAAATTCCATACACCAATAGCACAGATGTCAGTTTTGAGCAGTTCACGCACCTGCATTTCGGCATACGTGCCATGATGCGTGACATTATTTCTGACATAAAAAAAGGAAATGATACCATCGCGGGCCTTATTGCTGAATATGCTCCACCAAGTGAGAACAATACGGCCAACTATATCCAGTCAGTCGCGACCGCTTTGGGAGTTGACGTCAACATGAAACTTGAAGTTACCGACCAGCTTCTCATTACAATAGCCAAGGCCATAGCACTAAAAGAGAATGGCCCGATAGCCAAACAGCTGATCTCCGATAGCGATTACCAGGATGCCATCGACATCATCGGGGTACCAATTAAAAAAAAAGCACCGGCAGCACTGCCACAACAATAATAGGCCTTGCCGCAGTGGCAGGCGCAGGATATTTACTATACAAAGCATATAAGCAATGAACTCAATAGGCACATCAGTAGACGTATTCGCATTCTCCTCCACCAGCCAGGCGCGCAAGGTGGTTAAAGACGTTGCGGCTACCGACTACACACTGCTTGCTGAAGACATTGATAAGATGCTACAGTTCACAGCCGATACAGAGGTAAAAGTAAAAGTTCCGGCAGGCTTGCCCGAAAATGGCCGCTACGAGATCAAGCAACTTGGTTTAGGAAAGATAGCGGTTAGTGCCGCGAACGGCGTATCACTGTATTCGCCAGATCCTGATACCTACGGGACCACGGTACGTTACTCCCATTTTGTAATTGATTGGGTGGGCACTGTGGATAAATACGTATTGTTCGACAAAGAGAACCTACCGGCGCTCAAGCTTAATAAGGGCGCGAATACGGAGTATGAGAATCTTGCTGATACATCAGAGATACATGGCTTCGCACTGTTCAACCGTTTAGGCGCGATCTTCCGTAGCAACTTTCTTGTATGGAACGAATCACTAAAAAAGCTGACCATCAAAGGCTCACAGGCCATTTGGGAAGCCTACATGGAGGTGACCGATGGCAACATGGGTATCAAGGCCTTAATTGGGGCTGTCGAATCGTTCAAGCTATTTGACAACATAGGCAATTTCTTTTCAACCGGTACCGAGGGCGGAAAAAGGCTATTCCGCATATTCACAGCTACCCGCCTGATGAACGGCTCTTCGTTCAATGAAACCGAGTATAAAGCGATAGAGTGCCTGGGATTGGTAACAACCTTGTTGAAGTCGGTAACACTTCCGGATAATTCCATTCTGACAGTAGATGTCTTCAATATCGCTGTTATGAACGTGGATAAGAACTATGTTACAGGAAAAGCGCAATTTTCATTTAAAAATAATGGTGGCGTGGTATCTAATATTAGCATCAATGCATTGCGATATGATGACCAAAACTCTGTTATAACAAATGGAATGACACTTTCCCGTATTGATGCATCGATCACGGACAAGACAGCCAGCATCAACTTTGTAAATACTGTTGACAAGCTGACCAATGTACACTGTGAGATAAAGTATACCATAACCCTAATGCCGGAAGCCTGATGAATATTATTGAAGGAATGATATTAGGCGGGCTTACCCTGAACACCGAAAAGAATTTCAATTCTATTCCGGGACTAATGCAGTGGAACGATGGCAGAGAGCGCGTAGAGGTCGCTGGTGGCAAGATAAGCCTGTGGGGCGATAAATCCTCCCAAGGCAACAATTTGTATCAATACACGGTCGCAAAACAGCCTACGTACGAAAAAGGACTATGGGTAACATCCAATGATGTGGGGATATATTTAAAGTCGAATCGCAAAGATTACAATTTCCTCCATAACGGGCAAAAATATGGCATTTATGCCATACAGAAGCCAGTATGGTCGTTGGCAACTCCCATATCTGCCGCTAACCTGATTTTTACAGGCGGTGCGGGTTTTACCGGATTGCAGGGCATATTAGGGTCGAATTTAGGAAGCGGACGTAGCGGATATATTCTCAGGGGCAGCGCAAGCTCCCCGAGTAAGCTTATAACGAACCTCCTGGACGTGGCCAGCCCGAACTACTCTCCAAGCAATGCCATCTACACGACATCATTTGTGAACATGGGACAAACGCTTGGCGTGAAGATATTGCATGGAAACGCCGTTGCAACGTCACCGGCATTCTTCCCAACGATGGCAGAGTACCCTACAGGTAATCATTATACGTTCACTGCCATTGCCGGTGCAACAGGAATTACGGCCAAGGTGGGTATGCTCTTAGTGTACAACTGGACGGGCTACACGGGTTCACAAGTGGCCTCATTCGATGCGCAGGTTATGGCACTGCTTAACCAGGAAAAATTAGTATTTCAAAACCTTGATATATGATAATAACGGCAACTAACGGCATCATCTACGAAGTGAGGTTTGCCGCTGAAGAAAATTTTGAGATCGAGCGGGACGACACCAGCACGGGGTTAAGAAAGGTTTTTGTTTTCCAGGATATCGCCATTGGCCCTGTGGAAAGTAAGCGTAAGGAAACCATATTTTATTCATTCGACATTACTCCAACGGGGGAACGGGTATTTGCGGACCGCCACAGCTTTAAGGATTTTGACAGCGAGTTCGATGCGTTCCAGATCTCGGAGGTATGGACAATATTGAAGAATGGCATCCTGAACGATTTTATAAGGAAAGTAGAACTAACAGAAATAGCAAGCAGAGAAGAATGAAAAACTTGATCGATTTTTTTAAAGCCATCCCGGACCAACTGCTGGAGATATTATTTTTTGCATTCTTCGTCTTAATGGGTTCAGTATATAAAATGATGAAGCAAAAAGAGCATGGCGCAAAGATAACAGCTGCGAGGTTTGTTGTCGAGGCATTCATGTCATTTTTCATCGCATCGATCGTGTACGGTTTCATCGACCAGTTTTTTCATTTCAACAGGATGTTCACTTTTGCGATATGCAGCTTTTCAGGGTCGGTTAGTTCTACTTTTCACGCAAAGCTGGAGGAATTTCTCATTGCACTATTTGACGGGGCAAAATTTAAAGTCAACCAATATTTAAAAATTACGAAAGATGAACAATAATGCGCAAAAAGGTTGGGGCTGCTGCCTCGCATTGTTTATAATCCTGCTTTGTCTTACTGCCTTGGTTGGTTGCGGCAGAAAGCCATTGCCAACAAAGGAAACGGCAATTACCGACACTACCACTCATAACACAACGGTAAATAGCCAGGTAAACGAAACCACTGACCGGAACAGGGCAATATTCGACCAGCTCATTGCAACGCTTGGGCAGATCAGGACGGGCGATAAGAATTGCGACACCATTTGTCAGGAGGCCATGGATAATTATTTGTCGCAGCTTAACCATGTCAAGCAGTCCGGGACTAACAATTATCAACTGCTCTATGACAAGAACCAAAAGCAACTGAAGCTTATTGTAGAGTTGGGAGAGACTATCGACCATCTGAAAGCAGAAAAGCACGATAGTATTGTGTATTTGGATAGGCTGAAGACAAAAACCATTACTGAAACAAAATATAAAGTCACTGACTTTTGGCGGTACTCTGCTTATTTAGGATGGGCATTCGCTGCATTTTTGGTTTTCAAAGCATCTAAAAAATTTTACTCATGGCTAAATCCTACTATTATATAGCCGGGGCTATCGTAGCCATATACTTACTTACCATGAAAACAGGAAAAGCATTTTCGGCACCAACAGCTTCAGGAGACCAACGCCTGTGCGATACGCACGGGTGCGGCTCATTTGGCGCATCACGCGGAAGCAGAAAACATTCCGGCATTGATTATATCGCCGCTCCGGGAGAGAACATCTATTCGCCGATATCGGGAAAGGTAACCCGTTTCCCATATCCTTATGCGGGAAATACGATATATAAAGGCATTCAGATAGAGAATGACAAGTATATCGTAAAGATTTTCTACATGGTCGCTTCACTACCTGCGGGCGCATACGTAGCAACCGGCCAAAAGATAGGTGTTGCACAGAACATCGCCGCTAAATATTCCCAGGGAATGACTAACCATGTACACTTTGAGATATGGGACAAGGCTACCGGCAAGGTCATCGATCCTACAAAGCTCATTGGCGGAAGCCCGCTCAACTATAACCTGGTACTGGAGAAAGGAATGAAGAACCTGCCGGAAGTCGTAAAGTTGCAGGAGTTCGTACAAGTTTCAGCTGATGGCATTTTTGGCCCACAGACCGAAGCAGCATTGATGGCGAAAAAAGGAGTGAAGAAAATAGCACTAAAAGATTTTTGATATGGCAAAAGCAAACGACAAAACCCCAATGATAGTTGGAGGTATAGCACTGGCCGCTGTAGCTGCCTTTGTGTTGACAAAGAAAAAGGACAGCCAACCGACATTTGATCCCGGTCAGGTTGCGCCAGAACCAACCCCTGTTGTAAATGTTCCGGTAACACAGCCAGTCGCTATTTCGCTTAATAAGAATTTGCTGCTCAAGAACGGAAGCAAAGGTAGCGAGGTAAAGGAACTGCAAAAGCTATTGGGCATTTCTGCTGATGGCGTTTTCGGAGCGCAAACCGAAGCTGCTCTCTACGCAAAAAAGGGTGTGAAGCAGATCACCCTGAACGAATATGCGAACGTTGCAGGTGTGAACCAAAACCCGCTGAAAGTCGGTGACAGGGTAATGGCAAATAAAAATGGTGTCAAAACCACCATTGCTAACCTTGCCGCCAATCAAACATATTTTGATACCGGGGCTACCTATAAGGCATATGGCTATGGTACTGAGATCGGTAAGATAGTGGCTATATCTACACCAACAAAAAGCCGGTATGTTGTAGAGGTGCAAGTAAATACAGCACTGAAAACAAAAGTGTGGGTAAATGCTGCTGATGTAATAAAACTGTAGATTATGAAAAAGCTTATAATAGTTGCAGGACTTGTAGGAGTTGGTATTTTCCTGATGACCAATAAGAAGTCTGATAAGTCGAATACAGGCACGTCGCCGTCTTCAGGAGGAAGCACACCAGGCAATACGGCCACGAACCCGATAGTTCCGGCAGGATCTGTAACTGCGCCTGGAAACAACAACTCCACCACACCGGCTTCCCCTACGCCAATAGCAGGCACAAATAACACAGCCGCCCTGAAAATTGGCGACCCCGTCCTTTACAATAATCTAAGATGGACTATCAAAAGCATTTCGGGAGATACGGCAAGGCTCGAGCGAGGTTCCGGTATCACGGCAATGAAAGTTTCTGCAAAGCTGATGGAACTGTTTAAATTATAGACATGAAAGCAAAGACATTACTTATAACTGCCGGAATCGTGACGGCCGGCCTTGCGCTAATGGCCTACCAAAAGGTACAGACACTGTTGCAGGTATTCGACCGGATGAGCATTAAGCCATCAGGCATTACCGATTTTAGCCTGAACCTTCAGCAGATCAATTTCAAGTTGGACTTCAAGATAACTAATCCGACAAATGAGGGGTTCTCGGTTACGGGCGCATCCATTGCAAGGCTTAAAAGGATCACGGCTTACTATGATGGCCGGTTCATGGGCATTGCGGAGGTAAACCTTGATGCTATAGAGATCCCGGCACGGTCATACACGATCTTAAAAAAGATGCCATTCCAGGTATCAACACAGAACCTGCTCGAGGCCATTTTCACGATAGACCAAATAGACATTAACAAATTGTCCCTGCATGCAGTAGTTACCGTGCTGGGGAACGATTATATAATTGAGGGGTAAATGAATATAGTAAAAAAGTTCAATGGCTTAAAAGGAGCCGTAATGTCCCGCGTGCGGATCGAGGAACTGATCCAGCAGGCAGCTCGGGAAGAACAATATGATATTGTTTCCAGGTTGTCCGCATTGCTTGCCGACCACCCAAAAGTAGCAAAATTCGATATTGATATTAAAGAACCTGCAATTGAATGTGTTCCCGCTTCAATGGCAGGTTGTTTCCAAATGGATGAGATCAATGAGGAAACCGGACTTAACGGTGTAGGCCAACAAGAGATTTACGATATGGTCACGGATATGATCCTAAATACTATTGCTACTGTAGGCCACCTCCCATGGCAAAAAGAATGGAAAGGATCAGGCGGCAATGCTGCCAAAAATTATGTTTCAAAAAAGACATATACCGGGATCAATTTTATTATGCTCAATTTCGAGCAAAAAGAAGATAAGGACGGCAACCCTTACTTAGTGCCGATCAATTTCAAACAACCTTATTACTTAACTTTTAAGCAGATCCAATCTGCAAAAGCGACATTACGTAAAGGCAGTAGGGCAAGCAGGGTATTTTATTACACCCCGATTTTTGCTTATGACAATAACGGTCAAAAGATCCGGACTTCCGATAAAGAGAAATTCTTGAATTTCATACGTTCAAATGGCATCACACCCGAAAATGTCAAAAAGTTCGCCTATCAGGTACCTGTTGTGAAATATTACAACGTCTATCGGGCAGATGATTGTGACGGGCTGAAATTTCCCGAACAAATGCCGCGCACGATCGTTGAGCCTATAGAAGCGGCACAAGCTATCATTGATCATTATCCTGCATCACCAAAATATACTTTTGGTGGCGATGGCGCATTTTATCTTCCGGCCATGGACACTATAAATATGCCGGTGATCGAGGACTTTTCACAACCGGCATTTTATTATAGCACTTACTTTCATGAGATCGTACACAGTACCGGCCATTCCAAAAGGCTTGACCGTGGCAATGATACACGCAGGCGTGATGGCAGCATGGATGATAAAAAGGCTTACGCATTCGAGGAACTTATAGCAGAGCTTGGCGCAGTATACCTGTGTAGCGAGGCAGGCATCTTATTTTCTACCAAAGAGAACAATGCAAAATATCTGGCGCACTGGAACGGCCAGTTGTCAAAGATCTTGAAAGAGGACAACCGTTTCTTTTTTCGCGCAGCTGCTGCAGCCCAAAAAGGCACCAACCATGTACTTGACCTAAATGCGGATGGTATGCCGGCATACCAGCGTCAGGCAATTAAAAAAGGGCCTTTAATAAAGCCAAAGAAAAAAGTTTCCGTTACCAAATCAAATAAGAAACAGGTAATAAATAAAATTGTTGGCTATGCGCTGATCGATAACATTTCCGGTAAAATGGCAGCTTCAAAGGAAACCCTTGCCGAACTGGAAAAGGTTTACCACGAATTAAAAGACGCAAAATTTGCCAAGCTGCCCCCAATCGTTAGGGAGGTTATTTTAGTTGCCGGTAAAAATAAGTTGGGCAAGGTTGTCGAGGTAGAATTTAAAAAAGATCTGATCGAGAGAGCCGCCCGTTCGCGGTCGAGAGCTAAAGCAGATCCAGCGCAATTATCATTGTTAGGCAGGAAACCTGGAAGTGTACGTGGACTACGGGGTATAGTTAATGAGGATGAATTAAATGATAACTATGAGGCATTAAGAAATGAGATAGAACTTTCGCGCCCGGTACCTGAACCAGCCATTGTTCCCGCACCGGTAGCAGTGCCTAAAAGCCACCATCCAAAAGTTATGAAGATCGGCGGAACTGGCCAGCCCTCTGAATATTTTACTGTTGCCGGTGAAGTTGGTAAATTCCTGCAACGCGTAGAGCGAAAGCCAAAAGAAAGTGTGGTAATTACTATGGACGGTGAGCGTGGGGCAGGCAAAACGACAACATTATACAAGTTCATCGAAGCTTTTTCGGCGCCAGGTAACAGTTGCTTGTTTTTATCCTTAGAGGAGCATCCCGAAAGTAGCTTGGCTAAAGATAAGGCTGAGAAATATCTATCTCCCGAAACAATCCAACGCCTCGATACAACGGCTGAAGTAGATTCGGCACCTGAGCTATATGACCTGGTTAAAAATTACGATATAATATTCATTGACAGCTGGCAAAAATTGGTGCGTATGATTGGCTCAATACGCATGGATGAAGATTTACGGAAAAAGTTTGACGCTAAAGTGTTTGTGATAATCTTCCAGCAGACAACTGATGGTAAAACAAAAGGTGGTGCTGAAATAGGCTTTGATGGCGATATCATTATAAAAATGATCAAGGAAGCCAGGTTCAGTGACAATTATGCCTATTTCGACAAAAACCGGTATACACTTATTCCACTGGAAACAATACAATACAATATAGCAAATGGAACTTGCTACAACCCGGAAGCGCAGGCAGAACCTGTCCTGAAGCCAGTTGAGCCCGCCGCCACGATAGACAAACCAAGACTTAAATTTAATGTAATATAATATAAATCAATAATTATGAAAAGCACAATTCCCGGAAGGATCGTTCACTTCCACCCAAATGGCTCTGAAGGCCACAACCTGCCGAATGGAATGGAATTCGCACCGGCAATCGTTGTCCAGGTGTTTGAAAACAATGTAAACCTAAACATCTATACTGCTGATGCATCCGGCGAACCTGTAAAAGTCGGCTGGAGCATATCGCACAAGGATGATGCACAGGATGGACAACCATACTGGGTAAATCTGCCGGTCGCAGACAAAACGAAAAAACAAAATGTAGAACCTCTAAAAGAAAAACAGGATGGCAACAACCAAGAAGAAGGCTCCGGCCAAAAGGAAGAAACCCACACTTAAAAAAGTGTGCAGGTCAGTTGTAAAGCAGGAGGGTGTCAACAAGACTACCGGCCAGCTTAAAAAAGGCTATAAATATGCCAAGGGTGGCCGCGTGGTCAAGGCTAAAGCCAAAAAGTAAGAGAACCGCTCAGTTGAGCGGTTTTTTTATCCCCACACCCCATTGTTTATATGTTTACAAAACACATTGTAAACAATAATGTAAACATAAATATTAAGCTATAATACTATAAATCAATGTGTTAATATTTTTATTTACTTTGTTTACAATGTTTATATAGTTTTCAGCTTTTATTTTGTTTAGGTGCGCAAGTTTTTAAAAAGATGCTCCCGACTTTTTAATTTGTTCGTTGCCAGGCTTGATGTATGGAGTATAAAGTTCAGTCGTTTTTAAATCTTTATGGCGTGCCTGGTCACGGATAACCAATGCAGGAATATTGAGTAGGAACAGGTCAGTAATACCTGTCCGTTTTAGGTCATACCACTGAATATTTGCAGGCAGATCATATTTTTTCCTGAAGATGGCCCACAGGTCTGATATCTTCTTAGGCGCTAACTTTAGCACTCCCGGAACAAGGTCAGTTTTTGAAAAGGCATAGTCATTAATGTTGGCTTCTCTTAATTGTACTATCAACATTGGCAAAAGATTTTCCGGAATTGTAGCGAATTCGGTTTTGCTTTTATATTTACCTTCTCCGCAAGGTATTGTTATGATGCCTCGATCCAAATCAAAATCCCGGACTTTTAGTTTTGTGAGTTCAGTCCTACGTACCAGCCCATAGTATGAACACATACAAAGCACGAAAAATGACCAATTGAATTCCGGCAGCTTATCCCGAATAATCTCCTTAACCCATTTAGGAATTGGCTCTCGTTTTTTTCCGGAAGTTGCTTTTGTAGTAAGCTCATTCGTTGGGTTTTCTTTCAGGTATGATTTTTCAATTAGGAAAGTACAAAATGTAATAATAAAATTAAGATGATTATTATAGGTGCGTGGGGAATTTTCGCGATCATAATAGATCCAGTCGAGGTAGTCAACAATAAATGACTTGTTAAATTCGAGAGCAAAAGTTAGTGTGATTTTTTTCTCCTCCATGTAAGTCGCTATCATATTGAGAAACGACTTATAGGTTCTAAATGTGTCCTCGCTCTTAACTTGCTTCTTTACATCTCGTTGAGTGTAGTCTAAAAATTTATCCACGCACTCGCGGAATGGACGGAAAGAATTTTGGCCATTCTGTTCCAGGGCAGGATGCCATCCTTCCTCCAGCTTCCTGTTGATCTCAGCTTCCATTTTCTTGGCCACCTTTCGGCGTTCCTTTAAATTCTTAAGCTTTGGTACCCTGCGGCGTTCCCTTTCCAGTTTGCCGGTAACCGGATTCTTGGCATAAAATACAATCAGCCAATCCTGATTGATGCGAAGCTCGGCAGGAATGTAATCTACGAATTCCCTTGCTTTTGCGCGTGATGTTAAAATCTGAAAATTTTGCATTTTTTTTTACGGCTCCAAAAATTTTTAAATTTTGGAACTGCAAAAGTTGATACAAATTTGACACGACCTATTAAAAAGCAAAACCGAAAACCCTTGTGTTGATTGGGTTTTCGGTTTTCTTAGTAGCGGGAACAGGACTCGAACCTGTGACCTTCGGGTTATGAGCCCGACGAGCTGCCTACTGCTCTATCCCGCGCTGTTTCGAGTGCAAATATACCACCATTATTTGAATTAGCAACTAAATTTGAATAAAAATCTTTTATTTCTACTATTCCATTGATATGCCTACCTTTGCGGGATAATTATTTTTCTATGTCACATAAAGCCGGTTTCGTTAATATAATAGGCAACCCCAATGTTGGGAAATCAACCCTCATGAACGCATTTGTGGGCGAGCGCCTCTCTATAATCACCTCTAAAGCACAGACTACGCGCCACCGTATACTGGGCATCGTCAACGGCGATGACTTCCAGGTAGTGCTATCCGATACGCCGGGTATCATCAAGCCTGCTTACGAACTGCAAAGCTCGATGATGGACTTTGTAAAGTCGGCCTTTGAGGATGCCGACATCCTTATCTATATGGTAGAGATCGGCGAAAAGGAGCTTAAGGACGAGGCGTTCTTCAACAAGATCATCCACGCAAAGATTCCTGTACTGCTATTGCTCAACAAGATCGACAAATCGACGCAGGAGCAGCTGGAGGAGCAGGTACAGTTCTGGACGGAGAAAGTACCGAATGCAGAGATATATCCTATCTCCGCATTGCAGAACTTCAACGTTAAGGAAGTATTCAGCCGCATCATCGAATTAATGCCATTGTCGCCACCTTATTATCCTAAAGATACACTTACCGATAAGCCGGAACGCTTTTTCGTAAATGAGACCATCCGCGAAAAGATCCTCTTGCATTACGACAAAGAGATCCCGTATGCCGTAGAAATTGAAACTGAAGAGTTTATCGAAAGCGACGATATCATCCGTATCCGTGCCCTTATCATGGTGGAGCGCGATACACAAAAAGGTATTATCATTGGCCACAAAGGCGAAGCCATCAAGCGTGTAGGCATGGAAGCCCGCGCCGACCTGGAGAAGTTCTTTGGCAAGCAGATACACATAGAAATGTTCGTAAAGGTCAATAAAGACTGGAGAAGCAACAACTACCAGTTGAGGAGGTTTGGGTATAATCAGAAGTAGTTTTATTTGTTTAAGGTTTCAAGTTTAAGGTTCCGGGCGGCAACTTGGAACTTTAAACCTGAAACCTGAAACTTTTCCGTACTTTTGCAAAAAATTAAAAATCAGGAATGAATAATATCGTAGCCATAGTAGGTAGGCCGAATGTGGGCAAGTCCACTTTTTTTAACAGGCTGATACAGCGCAGGGAAGCTATTGTCGACTCGGTGAGCGGGGTAACGCGCGACCGTAATTACGGCAAGAGCGAATGGAACGGAAAAGAATTTTCGGTGATCGATACCGGTGGCTACATTAAAGGATCTGACGATGTTTTTGAGGCCGAGATACGCCGCCAGGTAGAACTGGCGATCGACGAAGCCGACGTTATCATATTTTTGGTGGATGTCGAAGAAGGCATTACACCCATGGACGATGAAGTGGCAAAATTGCTGCGTAAAGTAACAAAGCCGGTGCTCGTTGCCGTTAACAAGGTGGACAACTCCATGCGTGAAAAAGACGCGGTAGAGTTTTACAACCTTGGCCTTGGCGAATACTATACCATTGCGGGAATGAGCGGCTCGGGTACCGGAGAATTGCTGGATGCCCTTGTAAAGCTGATGCCGGAGGCTGTTGCCCCTGATGAAAATGCCGTTACACTGCCGCGTTTTGCCGTAGTGGGACGCCCCAATGCAGGTAAGTCATCGTTCATTAACGCGCTTATAGGCGAAGATCGTTTTGTGGTTACCGACATTGCCGGTACAACCCGCGATGCCATTGATACTACCTACAACCGCTTCGGTTTTGAATTTAACCTTGTTGATACTGCGGGTATCCGCCGTAAGGCGAAGGTAAAGGAAGACCTTGAATTCTATTCGGTAATGCGTTCCGTACGTGCCATAGAACACAGCGATATATGTATCCTCGTTATTGACGCTACACGCGGCTTTGAAGGCCAGGACCAGAGTATCTTCTGGCTTGCCGAAAAGAACCGCAAGGGTGTCGTAATATTGGTTAACAAATGGGACCTTGTAGAAAAGGAGACCATGACCACCCGCGACTATGAGCGCAAGATACGCGAAGAGCTGCAGCCATTTACCGATGTGCCTATCCTTTTCGTATCGGCAATAACAAAGCAGCGTTTGCTAAAGGCTCTGGAAACAGCAGTCGAGGTATTCGAGAACAGGAAGCAACGCATTGCGACCTCCAAGCTTAACGAGACCATGCTGCCTATTATCGAGAATCATCCGCCACCGGCACTAAAAGGCAAGTATGTTAAGATCAAGTTCTGTATGCAGCTGCCTACGCCTACGCCGCAGTTCGTATTCTTCTGCAACCTGCCGCAGTATGTAAAGGACCCGTACAAGCGTTACCTTGAGAACAAGATGCGCGAGATATACAATTTTGAGGGTGTGCCGATAGACATTTACTTCAGGCAGAAGTAATCATAAAACAAAACCCGGAGCTCTAACTCCGGGTTTTTCAGTAAACAAACCGCCCTCCCTACCTGACAAGTATTGCATCTGAAGTAACAAATATGTTCCTGTAGGCACCGCTGCCTTCACAACGTGTCTTGTTGGTGCTTTTCAGCTTTTCGTCCACACAGTTATAGAAGATCTGCGCCGCGCTTCCCTTCTGCCCGTCGACCAGCTCATACATCATCCCTTCTTCTTTAGAAAGATAGCGCTTTGAGCCATCGGGCCACTTATTCTTTACCGGCATCAAGTCCTTCATTGTATACACTCCCCTGAAGGTATTATAAAAAATAAAGTGGTGGTAAATGGAGTTCTGATTATCCGCCGTAGGATACGAGAACGCCATGACATATCCTTCGCAGTCGGCACTTTTGCAAAATATATCATCCTGCTGGTTAATGCGGAACTGCACGCTGTAGTGCCCCACATCGCCCTCCTGTTTCACCAGCGCATAGCGCACCTGCATGGCTTTATCCGATTGTACAAAGAACCAGTTGGTATAGTCCGCTTCCTTTTGCGCAAAGACTGACAGTGTGAACAGCGACAGCATTGCAAGGCAAAGCGTTTTTTGGCATTTATTCCTGAATTTCATAATTGGTGATCTTTTGGTTATAGTGTAAAATTCATCCAAATAAGATTTGCAGGCAATACCTATAAGTGGGTATTTTTACCGGTGAACTTTAAATGGCATACTAAAACAATGAATATTCGGTTTAGTATGTAACCAGCAGCCTGTTATCAACCTATGCGCCAACTTTTACTTTTGCTTTTCTTTTTTGGGATAGCCGGCTACGGCCAGTCGGTAACGCTTCGCGGCGTAGTGGCAGACAGTGCCAGCATACCGCTCGAATCGGCCACCGTATACCTGATGCGTGCGAAAGATTCATCGGTGGTAGATTATACCATTTCGGGTAAAAGCGGTGGTTGGGAATTAAAAGTGCCCACCATGGCGGCACCTGCTACACTGAAGATTTCTTTTGTGGGAATGGCCAACTATACCGAAGCACTTTCGGCAATAGATAAAGACCGCGATTTTGGCACCATAAAGCTTAAGGACCTGCCTACTGAACTTAATGAAGTGATCATTGAAAGCGAGATACCGCCTATCCGCATTAAAAAAGACACGCTTGAATTCAATGCGTCATCGTTCAAGGTCAGGCCCGACGCCAATGTGGAAGCCTTGCTGAAACAATTGCCCGGAGTAGTTATAACACCCGACAAAAAGATAACCGTGAACGGCAAGGAAGTAAACCAGATACTGGTGAACGGCAAGCCCTTTTTCGACGAGAACGGCCAGATCGCTTTGCAAAACCTCCCCGCCGACATGATCGACAAAGTACAGGTGAGTGATACCAAGACCAAAAAAGAAGAGCTTGCGGGCCAACAGGCAAGCGGCGAGAATGCCAGTATAAACCTCACCATAAAAAAGGATAAGAACAAAGGGCTCTTTGGGCGTGTCACGACAGGCTACGGCAGTGACGGACGGTATGAGGCCAGCGGGCTGGTCAACTATTTTAAGGACAAGAAAAAGTTCAGTGTGCTGGCATCATCCAACAACATTAACTCTTCCGGATTTTCGATGGACGAAGTTTTTGGGGCCGTAGGCCGTGGCGGGGGTATCAGGTCGTTTAACAGTGGTGGCAACGCACAGGGGATCACACTCAGCAATACTGTCGGCGTGAACTATAGCGATGAGTGGTTCAAAAATTTTGAGGCGGCTACCAGTTACAACTACAACAGTTCCTCTACCGGGAACAGCCGCAGGTATGACGCGATAAATTATCAACCCGAGGGGGAGGACACCGACAATCCCGGCACGTTCATAGACAAGAGCTACCGCACCGGATCATCATCACGTTCGGACAGCGACACCTATTCGCACAGCATCAACTCGGACCTGCAGTATAAGATCGACTCTACAGCCACGATACATTACCGGCCCGTTTTCCGCACATCCAATTCCTCGAGCTCCTCATCATCACAAAGCTATTCGCAAAGGCTTTTTGATGAAAAGCTCCTTAATGAGAATACAGCCGACAGCTACTCTGAAAGTGATTCAGAAACCTTCAGCAGCAACCTGAACTACTTCAAAAGGTATGGTAAAAAAGGAAGGGGGCTCAGCCTGAACGCATCCAACTCCAATAGTGAGAACGGGCGCATGAACCTTAACCGGTCCAATACGACAAGGTACAAATATCCCGGCGGAGTTACTGAAACCATAATTGACAACCGCAACCAGGTGATCGATGATTCCGGGGGAACCGACCTTTATAACGTGAACATCGAATTTATCGAACCCCTTACCGACTCTCTTAAACTGAACCTTATAGCCAATTACCGCTGGAACAAGGATGTTGACAGCAGGAACAGTTTTGATCTCGACCCGGTATCAGGCACCTATTCAGTTTTTAACGATTCGCTTTCAAACTATACAACTTCACGGACAAGTACACTTGGGCCGGCGGTGGGATTATTTTTAGACAAGTCCAAACTCAGGGCCAGCGCAGAGATAGGCACACAATTTACAAACTTCAGCAACCACGCCCTGTATATAGGTGATAATTATGACCTGAACAAAAATTACATACTGCCAAGGGCAACGGCAAGGGCCAATTACCGGTTCAATAAATCGAAGTCGGTCTATGCCAATTACCGCTACTCGGCAACTTTTCCGTCGGCTACACAACTTTTGCCTGTGGTAGACATCAGCAACCCACTGAACACTATTACCGGGAACCCAAACCTGGACCCTACCAGTTCACACAATATAATGGCAGGCTATCGTAATTATAATACCGCGAAGCTTTCAGGACTTAACATTTCGGGGAACATAACACTGTATAACGATGAAGTGGTGGGGTATACCGAAACGGACGAAAGCGCCAAGCGGGAGACCACCTACCGGAACATTTCGGGCACCATGACATCATCCTTATCCGTAAGCTGGAACAAAACCTTTAAGCAGGAGGCCCATGAGTGGCTCGTGGCGGCAGGCATCAATGCCAACTTCAGTACAGATAAAGGCTACCTCAATACTGTGCTTTATAACTCCAGATCTGTTGGCCTGACGCCTAATTTCAACGTGACCTATCGCTATGGCGAGCTGCTGAATATCAGGCCGTCGTACAACTTCAGCTATAACGAATACAACTACAGCAACTACAGCGTAAGTTCGGCCTCAAGCTTCATGCATACCGCAGGCCTCGAAGCTACCAGCTATTGGCCTAAGCATACTGTTATTGGCGCCGACCTCGGGTATACTTATAATTCTAACATACCGGACGGGTTCCCGAAAGACTTTTATCTGCTCAATACCAGTATTGGATACAACTTTCTGAATGACAAGCTCATGTTCAAGGCAAAGGTATACGACCTTCTCAACCAGAATACCGGTGTAAAAAGGACAGTTGACCCTACCTCTGTGACCAATGAAGAGAACACGGTGCTAAGGCGGTACGTGATGTTCTCCCTTACCTGGAAGTTCAACAAGTTCGGCGGCACTCCCCCAGCTCCGGAAAGGCAACGCGGCCCTGGCATGAGAAGAATGAGGCCATAGTTAAAAAGTTGCTGTTTTCAGTATATTCCATAATAAAATAGTTACTTAGCAGTTTTATAGGGGAAACCTTACCATTAAACCAACCTATTATCAAAATTACATGCACAAATTACTCACGTTCCTATTATTTTTTGCCTTTACAACATTAAGCTACTGCCAAAATATTACCCTAAAGGGAAAAATCACCGATGCTCAGGACATTCCGCTTGAATCGGCAACGGTTTACCTTACCTCAGTAAAAGACTCTACAATGATCGATTACACCATTACCGGAAAAAACGGTAGCTGGGAGATAAAGACCCGGAAGATCACGCAGCCGGTATTCCTCAAGATCTCATTCATCGGCATGTCCGATTATAAGCAGCAGCTTGATTCGGCTACCGAAGACAAAGACTTTGGCACCGTAAAACTGGAAGACAAGCCTTCGGAATTGAATGAGGTCGTCATCGAATCAGAGATCCCTCCTATCCGTATAAAATCGGATACACTGGAATTTAACGCGGCGTCGTTCAAAGTACGCCCCGATGCCAACGTGGAGGCACTCCTCAAGCAGCTGCCCGGCGTTGACATCGACGAGGAAGGCAAGATAACCGTGAACGGCAAGGAAGTGAACCAGATACTCGTGAACGGCAAGCCCTTTTTTGACCGTGACGGTAAAGTGGCATTACAAAACCTGCCTGCCGATATCATCAACAAAGTGCAGGTAACTGAATCTAAAAGCAAGCAGGAGGAACTTTCCGGCCAAAAAGCAAGTACCGATAACGCCAGCATCAACCTTACCATAGACGAAGAAAAGAACAAGGGTTACTTCGGTAAGCTCATGGGCGGCTACGGCAGCGACGACCGTTATGAAAGCAGCCTGTTAGCCAATTATTTTAAAGGCCCAACCAAAATTAGCCTGCTTGCATCATCCAACAATATCAACTCCAGCGGCTTTAGCATGGACGAGATCTTCGATACCATGGGTGGCGGGCGCAACAGCTCTTTCTGGAGCAGCGACGATGGCAGCTTTAGCGTGAACGGTATGCAGTTTGGCGGCGGGAGGGGGATTACGCAGTCCAACATACTTGGGCTTAACTATGCTGACGAATGGGCAAAAGGCTTTGATGGTAATGGGAGTTATTTTTACAGTAGCGCCGATACCGATAATCAAAACCGTTCCAGCGAGACGAATTTCCTTCCGGTAGATGCCACGACAGGCGACCTGACCGACCCGAGTTATCGCGTTGATTCGCGCTCTAAAACAAATACAAGCCGCTACGCACACAACTTCAACACCGAGTTTGACATTAAGATCGATTCCACTACATCGATCTATTTTGCACCGAAATTTGTTACAGCCAATTCGAAATACAGGAACACATCGAGCCAGGAATCCTACCGTATAGCCGATGGCCGCCCGATGAACGAGAGCGTGAACAATAACTTCACCAACAACGACAACAAAGGCTTTGAAAGCTACTTTGTATTTAACAAAGCTTTTAAGAAGAAAGGCAGGTCGATGAACGTAATCCTTCAAAACGATAATAAAGTAGATGATGGGACGGAATATAATGCTTATGACATTAATACCTACAAATACGAGAATGGCGAACAAACGGTAAAAAACAGGAACAGGGACCAGTTGCGCCTTAACCGCCAGGCCAACGATAATTATACTGTAGGAATTGAATACCTTGAACCGGTAACGGATTCGATGAACGTAAAAATAGGCATGATCTATGAGAATAAGAGAATGCTCCAGGACCGCGATGGTTTTGACCTTGACCCGCTTACCAACCGCTACAGTGTTTACAATGACTCGCTGACCAACTATATGGCCTCAAAGACCAACACGCTAAAGCCAGTTGCCGGCTTTAGCATCAGCAAGGGTAAATTGTGGTTCAATTTTGAAGCCGGGCCGCAAATATCAAGGTTTGACAACTATTCACTATACAGGGGCGCTAATACAAAACTGGTAAAAGACTATGTGCTGCCCGCAGCGAACATGAACATGAATTATCAAATTTCGAAATCCAGTTCAGTGTATCTTTACTACAACTATGATGTAACATTCCCGCAGCCCAACATGATCCTCCCTGTAGATGATGTAAGCAACCCGCTTGCCATAACCCGTGGTAACAGCGACCTCGACCCGCAACGCTACCATAGCGTGAATCTGGGTTTCCGCGATTTTGATTATGCCACGCGCTCCGGATATAACTTTTGGGCCGGAGGTAATTTTAACCACGACGAAATAAAAGGCTTTACCGAAGTAAACACAAGTGGGGAGCGTACTACCCAATACACTAATGTTTCCGGCACATTTTATACGTGGTTCGGGGGTAATTATAACAAGTCAATCAAGACGGAAGGAGGAAATACCTATCGTTTCAGCTTAGGACTTAACGGTGGATTTAATGTTGACAAAGGATTCCTTAATGATGTGCTGTTTGATTCCAAGTCAGTACGCTTAACTCCAAGAATAAACTTCACTTATGAGTATGGCGAACTGCTTACCATAAGCCCGTCATACAACTTTACCTATCGACAAACCAATTTCTCTGACAATTATCCTGTAGGGGAGGCAAGCAATGCCGTGC
This sequence comes from Flavobacterium sp., assembly GCF_052437795.1. Classification (GTDB taxonomy): domain Bacteria; phylum Bacteroidota; class Bacteroidia; order Flavobacteriales; family Flavobacteriaceae; genus Flavobacterium. Next base: position 326,600 of record NZ_JBQVPA010000002.1, on the reverse strand, counting down.
ACAGGATCAATTTACAAACTACCAGCCGCTGGCCCAAGCACGTAGTATTTGGGAACGACTTTGGCTATACCTATACCACACAGATAGCTAATGGCTTTAAGCCCGACTTTTTCCTTTGGAACAGCAGCCTAGGTTATAACTTTTTACAAGACCATCTACTATTCAAAGTGAAAGTATACGACATGCTCAACCAGAATATTGGTACCACGCGGAATATTACCCCAACCAGCATTCGCGATGAGGAAAACACAGTATTAAGACGTTACGTGATGTTCTCACTTACCTTTAAGCTGGACAAGTTTGCCAAGAAGAAAGAAGAAGGGGGAAGCCCGTTCTGGTGGTTCTAAAATAGTATCTACAAAAGCTGTCCGAAAGGGCAGCTTTTTTTATTTAATCGACTTCATCGACATGATCTCTTCTACTTTACTTCAGACCCCGCCTAACCTCTCCAAAGAAGAGTAGGAGCCTGCACCCAATACAATTATGAATTACATTACCTTCAAAATACTGAATTAGATGACGAAATATAGAGTGAAGCTACACTCTCTCCTTTGGAGAGGGATGGCGTGAGGTTATTGTATCAGGCATTACTTTATTGAAAAGCTCGCCGTTATCTTGAGCGCCAGGTTATCGTTGAAATTGTCGTAGGCATAACCGCCATACCTGCAGAAGACCCCCGCCCCAAGGCCAAGGTAACCCAGGTTCATATAATTCATCTTGACAAGGTTATCTACCTGCAGGCCGGTTTCCATAAAGAGTTTGTTCTTTACCTTAAAGTCGGTCAGGTGGCTGTAGGGGTTGTGCAGGTCGCCATAGCCAAAATTATTATGAATTGACAACACCGGCTGCAGCCATTCGGTTTTGAAGAGCAGACTTTCAAAGTTATGGGCAGTAAAAAGGTTGACATACCTGTCGGATAAAAATTCATACGGCAGTACCGTCTGGAAAGTATTTTTTATAATGATCTTGGTATCATCATCGTAGCTGCCTTCGCCGGTAAAAAGCTGCCCATACGGCACCGGCTTATCAATGTAGCCGCCTTCTATGCGGTATGATGTTTTACCTAAGCTTTTGGTGTAAAACGAATCTTCGATGACCGCTTCTATCTTATTGTAATTAAGATCGCCGTCAAACATATCCTTAATGCCCTTTGTATAATAAAAATACAATATCGGCCAGGCCGTGCCCGCGCTTATATTCTGCCTAAAAGAGTTTACGATCTTTTCTTTGTAGGCAAATCTCAGGCCTACGCCAATGGTACTGTTGTCATATCTTGTAAAAGCTGTACCGTCGTTTACGAACGCATAGGGATAGAGTGGGCTGACCCTTTGATGGTTCAGGCTAACGTTCCACCTTAAATAGCGCATGGTCCTGAAGCCAACATTAAAAGTTTCCTCCTGCACCCTGTCCATTCGGTAGGCAATGACATCGCGGAAGTTATAGTAACTGAAATCGGCATGCTTAAAGCCATGCTTGCCCACCTCGACCAGATTATCCTGGTACTTTGCCCCAATGGAGAACTCATGCTTTTTAGAAAGCTCATAGTTAATTTCCCCGCCATATTTCCACTTTTCATCCTTGAGGCCATAGCCAAAAAACCCGCCAAGCGTAAGCCTGTCAAACAACTTTTCATTGGTATGCATTCCAAGCCCAAGCCTGAAGCCTTCGTATTTATTGTATACCAGTGTTTTACCCAGGTCGATATCGACATATTTTACCGGTATCCTACCGCGTACCAGCTTTTCGACCAATGTAAGCAGGCCGTCGAAATTATTCTTTTCGCCTATGCTGTCAATGACCCTGTAGGTGGTAGCTTCTTCGATATTGAGGGCTTCACGCCGTGCCGATCGCCAGTAGATACTGTCTTTTTTCGCGGCATCATCATCGATCCAGACCGATTCGAGCCTGAAGTCTTTTTTACGCAACGGCACATTGAGCTGCACATTGTCAATGTAGCTCCTGCCCTGCACGATCATCCCGATCTTCTTTGTGGGGTAGTCATTCATTATCAGCGCATATTCCAGCTGTTGCGGGAACCATTGCCCGTCAATAAGGCTGTACTGCTGCTGGATCTTAATATCGATCTTTCCTTTTTCGAAAGGGGTGGCCGAAACGTTTTGCAGCGCGTATTTATTCGTATTGATATAAAGCAGGCCGGTAAGCCCGTCAAAATTCTTGCGCGGCAATGGCTTGTAGGATATCACATATACTGTGTCGCGGCCCTGATAGAGCGTATCCCGCAATATAAATTTGTATTTATTCAGGCTGCCTTTGCTTACCGGATTTAAGTAGTTGACATTGATGAAAGGGATATTGTCCTTGTAAAATGAGAACGGCTGCAGGTCGGTGGCGAGTGAAGCAAAAGAGGGATCTTTAAAGCCGGAAACTTTGGTGGCCAGTACCACTTCCTCGCTGTTATCGTGCGAAATGAATTTCCTTTCTGTAACCGACTCCATCATGAAGATGTGCCCATTTTGTAGTTTTTCTTTTAGCTTGATGCTGTCATTCTTATCCTTTGACTTAAAATCGTAAATAACTTTATTATAGGAATTGTATTTGAAGGAAGTGATGTTCTCGGGATCATTCAGCTCTTTGTTAGCTATCACCTTTCGCATGATGGCATTGGCAGGGTTCTCCCCCTGGTTGACGATTACCTCATCCAGCATGTTTTCGGCAAATGCCAACTCTATGATAATGTCCTGCCTGTTGCCTGATAGTTGCACTGCCTGTTCCTCATATCCTACGTAGCTGCATTTTATCGTGTGTATGGCCTCGGCGCCGGAATAGACAAACTTGCCATCTATGTTGGTCGTAGTGCCAAAGCGGGGATCAGTGTTAAAGATAACAGAGGCGAATGCTAGAGGCTCGCCGGTATCTTTATCCTTTACCTTACCGCTGATGCGGTGTTGTCCGTAAGAAACCGTTATAAAAAAGGAGAGGAAGAACAATAATGATCGTAGTTGCATGATTGGTGATTTGATCGCAAAAATAGAACGTAAAGATCCTCTAAAATTGTACTAATGGGACAATATATTAAAGCTATTACTTTATTTCCCGACGAAATTACCGGATCATCAAATTAACCTGGCCTACCATTTTCCGCCCGCACCGCCGCCGCTAAAGCCGCCACCGCCAAAGCCTCCAATAAAGCCGCTCCTGGAAGTATCGCTGCTTTTACCCGTACCTCCGTAATGCTTTTGCTCCTGCTCGGGGACCGGCTTCTTTTTAAAGCTGGGCCAGGTGAACGATGATGTTGATCGTGAGAGATTCCTGAACCGTATCGGCTCAAAGGAGTCATCAGGCTTAAGGTTAAACATCCGGTACAATAATTTTAACAGCAGGACCAGCAACCCTATAAATACAGTTGCCGCGAGGATAATTATGCCTGCACCTTTCATAAAATTCAGGGCAATTGCCCCCATGGTGATCTCATTTTTGGGCTTTTCATATGGCGAATTCCCGGTAAATATCCTATCTTCCTTATATTTACCTTTCAGCAGCCCGAAAATACTGTCGGTGCCTTTGTCAAGGCCTCCGTAAAAGTTGCCCTGCTTGAATTCGGGAATAATTACCTCCCGGGTCATTTTTCCAAGCAGGCCCGCCGTAAGCCTGTCGTCTACCCCATAGCCCGGTGATATCCAGATGTCCCGCTCCTGCTTTGCCAGCAGTATCAGTATGCCATTGTCTTTATCGGCTTGGCCTATACCCCATTCGTGTGCCCATTTTGGAGTAAGCTCCCCAATGCTTTCGCCATTTATCGTTTCGACGGTAATAATAACGATCTGCGTAGAGGTACTGTCAGCATAGCTGACCAGCTTATGTTCCAACTGCTGCTTTTCCCGTGTCGAAAAAAAATCAGCGTAGTCATACACGCTGGTTTGCAGCTTTGGTTTTTCAGGGATCTTAAACTGTGCCGTTACTGCCACAGGCATCAGCAGCAGCAGGCAAAGTAAAGTAAAGTTTATTGTAAACGATCTGATCATCTCTTCGTTATTTGCCGCCAACTTCCGTTTCATATTTCACAAAGGGTTCTACCAGCTTCCTCCGGCACCTCCGCCGCTAAAGCCCCCTCCGCCGAAGCCACCCCGGAACCCGCTGCGGGAACTGCCTGAGGAACTGCTCCTCGAAGATGATGAGCTGCGGCTTGGCGTATAGGAACTGCCCGATGAATAGCTGCTCCTTCCGGAACTGCTGTAGGTAGTTCCTCCTCCTTTTGCGATCACTTTTAGTATTTGCCAAAAAAGCCATAATCCTGCAAAAACCACAACTATTACTATCAGCCAGGCAAGGGCATACGCCCAAGTGTTACCTTCATCAAAATCCCTTTCCTCTTTGTACTTGCCCTTAAGGATCAAAAATATCGCGTCAGCGCCTTTGTCAAGTCCCGAATAATAATTCCCTGTCTTAAATTCGGGTATGATAACGTTGCGTGTCATCTCTCCCAAAACACCCGCAGTTAGCCGGTCGTCTACGCCATATCCGGGGGATATCCATATCTGCCGTTCTTCTTTAGCTAAAAGTATGAGCACTCCATTATCCTTGTCTGCCTGGCCGATGCCCCATTCATGTGCCCATCTGGGCGTGAGCTCTCCAATGCTTTCACCTTGTAGCGATGCGATGGTGATGAGCACGATCTGGGTCGAAGTAGAGTCGGCATAGCGCACAAGCTTGTTTTCAAGCACCTGCCTTTCATTCCCGTTAAGTATGTTGGCATGGTCGTAAACGCTGGTTTGCGTTGACGGCTTCTCAGGTATGACGAATGTCTGCCCAAATGGCAGGGTGTCCTGCATTACCATTGCAGTAAGAGGCCTTGCCTGTACCGGGACCGAAAGCAAGGCAACAAATATAATGAGTATCTTTATCCTGTAAAGTTTCTTCATCTTGAAAGACAGTATGCAATTACCAGCTTCCGCCCGCACCACCGCCACTAAAGCCGCCGCCGCCGAAACCGCCGCCAAAGCCACCGCCACCACCGGAGCTACCGCCCCAGCCACCGCTGCTTCGTCCGCCGCGCCCAAGGCTGCTTAGTATCAGTATATCGCCCAGGGTACTGCCCGTTAAGCCTCGGCCACCCCGGCCACCACCGCCCCGTCGACCGAAAATAGCCGCCAGGATCACAATGATGATCACGATAAAGATAAAGCCGCCGGGGCCGTCATCTGAACTTTTTTTGTCGGCACGTTTTCCCTCTCCCTTATATTTGCCGGTAAGCATCTGGAAGATCGCGTCGCTGCCTTTATCGAGCCCGCTGTAATAGCTGCCTGCCTTGAATTCGGGTATGATGACGTCGCGCGTCATCTCCCCTAGTTCTCCTGCCGTAAGGCGGTCATCAACACCATAGCCTGGCGTTATCCATATCTTACGTTCGGCTTCTGCCAAAAGGACCAGTACGCCGTTGTCCTTATCTGCCTGCCCAATACCCCAGCCCTGCGCCCAACGTGTACTAAGATCGGCAATGCTTTCGCCTTTCAGTGATCTAATAGTAACGATCACGATCTGCGTAGAAGTAGTATCGGAATAGCGGATCAGCTTTTCCTCCAACGCACTTTTTTCGTTGGCTGCCAAAACATTGGCATAGTCGTAAACACTTGTTTGTAATGACGGTTTTGAAGGTATGTCGAATTGCGCAAAGACCGCCGCAGGCAGCAGTACCGCCAATAGCATAATTATGTAGGCCGCCTTTCTCATCCTTTCGAAATGCTATCAGGGAGCTCGTTACTGTCGCTGTCGGCAAACGGGAAGTAGGCCTTTAGCCTGTCGCCCGCGCGAAGGATACCCTCCACCAGTCCCTGGCTGAAACGGCCTTCCTTAAAATGCCCTATGACAACATCCTTAGTGCAGTCCCAAAAATCGTTCTCCACAGCCTTATCAATGCCTTCATCGCCAACAATGGCAAAGGAATGGTCTTTTACGCCTACGTAAAACAGCACCCCATTACGCGCTTCGGTAGCATGCATGCCCAATTGCTGAAAAACCTCCTGTGCCCTTTCGAGCGGAGGTTTTTTAGATGTATCTTCGACATGCACGCGTATTTCGCCAGATGTATTTTTCTCTGCCTGGCCTATGGCAGCAACAATGGCTTCCTCTTCGGCCGGGGTAAGGAGATCTTTTGCCTTAGCCATTATTATTTGATATTAAATTCTACCTCTTTAGGCTTTTCGGCACCTGCCACTGCCTCAAAGTAAGGCTTCTCTTTATAATTGCCCAGGAACATGGAGTTCGGGAAACGCAGCACATAATTATTGTACACTTCTACTTTTTCATTGTAGCGTGTCCTTGCGGTGCGTATCTCATTTTCGGTCGAAGCCAGTTCATCCTGCAGTTTCAGGAAGTTTTGGTTAGTTTGCAGCGTAGGATATGCCTCAACCGACACCAATAGCCTTGAAAGCGCAGAAGACACTCCTGCCTGGGCCTGGTTGAATTCGGCCAGCTTTTCAGGCGTGATGTTGCTCGGGTCAACTTTTACCTGCGTAGCTGCTGCCCTTGCCTGAGTAACCTCTACTAAGGTGCTTTTCTCAAAATTGGCCGCACCTTCAACTGTCTTAACAAGGTTGCCGATAAGGTCGTTACGCCTTTGGTAAGATGTGTTCACATCGCCCCAGGATTTTGAAACGCCCTGGCTTTTTTCGAGTGCCCCGTTTTTAATATTGGCCGACCAAATGAAAATAATAACGGCAAGGATACCGATGATGATCGCAGGCAATACCCATCCGGGCCTGCCGCTTTTTACTGTACTAGAGCTCATTTTTTAAATTTATAAGGTTTGTTTTAATTATTTCAAGTTTACGGATAATATCGTACTTATCCATGGTTTTTTTCTGGCCTTCCTTCAGGTGTACGCGTGCGCCATCGAGCGTAAAGCCGCGTTCCTTCACCAAATGGTAAATAAGCTGGAGGTTCTTCACATCCTCGGGCGTGAACATGCGGTTGCCCTTTGCGTTCTTCTTTGGTTTCAGGATATCGAACTCCTTATCCCAAAAGCGGATGAGCGATGCATTGACGTCGAAAGCCTTTGCGAGCTCGCCTATGCTGTAATACCGTTTTTCGGGAAGGTCTAAATGCATTAGTCTAACGATTGGTTTTCCTGGTTAGCTAATTTAGAAATTAAAATGTATTCTTTGGCAGAAATATTTCCGTAATAGAAATTTACCGGATTGATCACCTCGCCGTTCTTATGCACTTCGTAATGCAGGTGGGGCGCCTCGCTTCGGCCGGTGCTGCCCACATAGCCTATAATGTCGCCACGCTTTACCTTTTGCCCGGCCTTTGCTTTGAACTTGCTCATGTGGCCATACAGCGTTTCATACCCAAAGCCGTGGCGTATCACGATGCGGTTGCCGTAGCCCGACATCTTGTTGTCGGCCACTACCACTACCCCGTCGCCTGTGGCAAAAATAGGCGTGCCTGTACGTGCGGAAAAGTCCATCCCCGCGTGGAACTTGCGTATCTTGGTAAATGGGTCGCTTCGATAACCAAAGCCCGAGGCCATCATGCGCAGGTCTTCATTCTTTACCGGCTGAATGGCAGGTATCGAGGCCAACAGTTTCTCTTTGTCTTTAGCCAGCCTGGCTATCTCCTCCAATGATCTGGACTGGACCACAAGCTCTTTCGAAATAATATCCAGCCTTTTGGTAGTATTGATCACAAGGTCGGAGTTGTTATAACCCTCCAGGTCCTTATAACGGTTCACCCCGCCAAAGCCTGCCTTGCGCTGTTCTTCGGGAATAGGGGTCGTGTTGAAATAGGTACGGTAAATGTTATTGTCCCGGTCCTCTACATTGGCCAATACCTCTTCCACCTCATCCATTTTACGATTGAGTATATCGTAGCGTATCTGCATGTTCTCGATCTCACGCGCCTGCAGCCTGTCCTTCGGCGTTTCGAAGTAAGGCGTATTGAGGAGCGCAACAAAGCACAGGAACCCGAAGAGTGCCGCCGCCGTGAGGAAAAGCAGCACTACGCCTATCTTTTTACTAAGCTTGGTCTTGATCTTGCGGTAGGCCAGGTTTTCGGTATCAAAGTAATATTTTACCTTCGCCATGTCTTAAATTATTCTATTTTTGCACCTTACGGAAAATGCCCTGTAAAGTACAGTGAAACGAACAAATATAGTAAATGTTACGACTTCACAGAATCCTTTTTAATTTAAGAGCGATAAATGTTTAACCACATAGGCACATAGATGAGCTTGGTCACGAAAAAATATCTGGATGAATTAACCTATGAGATAATCGGGGCTGCAATTGAAGTACATAAAATTATGGGGCGAGGATTGTTGGAAAGCGTATATCATCAATGCCTTAAAGAAGAGTTGCAGCATAGAAAAATAAATTTTTTCACAGAGATGCGGCTTCCGGTTTATTACAAAGAAAAACTCCTTGAATTAGATTTTCGATGCGACCTTTTTGTGGAAAACCTGATCGTTCTTGAATTAAAAACCGTACAGGAATTTACGCCCGCCTTCGAAGCGCAGCTTCTTACCTATATGAAACTATTGAAAGCCCCAAAAGGGATACTAATAAACTTTAATTGTTCTAACATTTTCAGGGAAGGCCAAAAAACGTATGTAAATGAATATTTTAGTTCTCTGCCACCAAGTTAGCTATGTATCTATGTGGTTAAAAAAAGCAATAGTGGCTTTATAATATAAATGGTAAAATAAATAGCATCTCAAAATATGAAATCCCGCGAAATAAGGAAGCAGTTCCTAGATTTTTTTGAAAGCAAAGGCCACCTCATCGTGCCATCGGCGCCTATAGTGACCAAGGACGACCCAACCCTGATGTTCAACAACTCAGGCATGGCACAGTTCAAAGAGTACTTTTTGGGCAATGCGATACCGAAGAGCAAGCGTATTGCCGATACCCAGAAATGCCTTCGCGTAAGTGGCAAGCACAATGACCTTGAGGATGTGGGCTTTGACACGTACCACCACACCATGTTCGAAATGCTGGGCAACTGGAGCTTTGGCGATTACTTTAAAAAAGAAGCGATACACTGGGCGTGGGAACTGCTGACAGAAGTATACAAAATACCTAAGGATATCCTGTATGTGAGCGTGTTCGAGGGCAGCCCTGAAGAGAATGTACCATTCGACCAGGAGGCTTATGATATCTGGAAATCGCTTATCGCGGAGGACCGTATCCTGCTGGGCAACAAGAAGGATAACTTTTGGGAAATGGGCGATCAGGGGCCGTGCGGGCCGTGCTCGGAGATCCACGTTGACATCCGTTCGTCTGCCGAAAAGGCGGAAGTACCGGGTAAAGACCTTGTGAACAATGACCACCCGCAGGTTGTGGAGATATGGAACAATGTATTCATGGAGTTCAACCGCAAAGCCGATGGCTCACTGGAAAAACTCCCTGCACAGCACGTGGATACCGGTATGGGCTTCGAGCGCCTGTGCATGGTATTGCAAAACGTGACGAGCAACTACGATACCGACGTATTTACCCCGCTTATCGAAAAAATTGAGGCCCTAACGGGTGCAAAATATAATTCTAAGGCTGCCAATGATGCCGAAGAGAAGATCAACATTGCCATCCGCGTTATTGCCGACCACGTGCGAGCCGTGGCTTTTGCCATTGCCGACGGACAGCTGCCAAGCAATGGTGGTGCGGGTTATGTGATCCGCAGGATATTGAGGAGGGCGATACGTTACGGCTTTACATTCCTTGACAAGAAAGAGCCATTTATCAATGAGCTTGTCGCTATACTGGCCAACCAAATGGGCGAATTCTTCCCGGAGATAAAGAACCAGCAAGGGCTTGTTACGAATGTTATCCGTGAGGAAGAGGCTTCGTTCCTGCGTACGCTTGACCAGGGGCTACAGCTTTTGGATAATGTTATCGCACAAACGGAAGGCGAGGAGGTTTCGGGTGCAAAGGCATTTGAACTTTACGACACCTTTGGTTTCCCGAAAGACCTTACCGCACTTATCCTCAAGGAAAAAGGCATGACTTATAATGAGGCTGACTTTGATGCAGAACTTAAAAAACAGAAAGACCGTTCACGTGCCGCATCGGAAGTAGCTACGGACGACTGGGTACTGCTTGTTGATGGCAACGTGGAAACCTTTGTAGGCTACGACCAGACACAGAATGAAGTAAAAATAACCCGCTACCGCAAAGTGGATTCCAAGAAAGACGGCGTACTGTACCAGATCGTTTTGGATAACACGCCTTTCTACCCGGAGGGCGGCGGACAGGTAGGCGACAAAGGCACTTTGGCTACTGCCAATGAGACCATCGATATCATCGACACCAAGAAAGAGAACAACCTGATATTGCATATCGCCAAAAAGCTTCCTGAAAATGTGAATGCTTCGTTTACCGCCAAGGTGAACGAAAAGCTGCGTGACGATTCGGCGAGTAACCACTCGGCTACCCACCTGCTCCACCAGGCACTAAGGACAATATTGGGTACGCACGTGGAACAGAAAGGCTCGTTGGTAAGCCCGAACTACCTGCGCTTCGACTTTTCGCACTTTGCCAAAGTGACCGATGAGGAACTGCAGCAGGTGGAGGACTTCGTGAACGCCCGCATACAGGAGCACCTGCCGCTTATCGAACGCCGGAGCATCCCGTTCAAACAGGCGGTGGAAGAAGGCGCCATGGCGTTATTCGGTGAGAAATATGGCGACAATGTACGTGCAATTAAATTTGGCGAGAGCATGGAACTTTGCGGGGGCATCCACGTGAAGAACACAGCCGACATATGGTACTTTAAGATCGTGAGCGAAGGCGCGGTTGCGGCAGGCATACGCCGAATTGAGGCTATAACCAACGAAGCCGTGAAAGATCACTTCGCAAAGCAGGAAAAAGCGCTTGAAGAAATAAACAATGCATTGAAAAACCCGCAGGATACCCTGAAAGCAGTGGTATCGTTGCAGGATGAAAACACAAAGCTGAAAAAACAACTGGAGGCACTGCTTCGCGACAAGGCTAAAAACCTGAAGGGCGACCTGGCCAATGAATTGCAGGACATCAACGGCATACAGTTCCTTGCCAAACAGGTGGGTCTTGATGCTAATAGCGCTAAGGACCTTGCGTACGAACTGGGCAGCCTCGGCACGAACCTGTTCCTTGTACTGGCTACCGTAACCGATGGCAAACCCATGCTGACGTGCTACATCTCCAAAGAGCTTGTGGCTGACAAAGGCCTCAATGCCGGGCAGGTGGTACGCGAACTGGGCAAATACATACAGGGCGGCGGCGGCGGGCAGCCTTTCTTCGCAACGGCAGGCGGCAAGAACCCTGAAGGCATTAATGAAGCACTGGGCGCGGCTGTGGAGTTTGTGAAGTAATGCATTAGTCTTAAAGTCAAAAGTCTTAAAGTCTTAAAGCGTCAGGATAGCAGGTTTGTTATTCCTGCCGCTTTAATTTTTTACATTAGTTGCGATTTTCGAACTTTCAACTTTATTGACTTTCGCCTTTTAAACTTTTCATACCTTTGGTTGAATTTAAAATAAAGCTATGAAAAAGATCGTATTTGTACTTATGGCCTTAGGGCTGTTGGCATCATGCTCGGATGACGGGCCATCGGGTGTGGGCAACCCTCCGGGTGAAAATGACGTTATCCTTCTTAAAAAAACCATTGAAACCGCGCCCGACGGCAGCGAATCCATATCTACCTACACCTATGAGGAGAATAAGATAACTGCCATAAACCACAACGACGGCACAGTTGAAAATTTTGCATACCAGGGCAACTTCCTAACCGAGATAAGGCATTATAAAGATGGTGGACTGATCAGGAAAGAAACATTCCTGTATGACAACAGCGGGATATTTGGCGCGCATGTAGACTATGTATATGACCTGGCGAACCCGGCGAACAATTATGCCGTACGCACCAATTACTCCTACAATGGCAACAAAGTGGATCTCGTACAGCTAAAAGGCGACGATAGCAGCCAGGACGAAGAGATACAGACCGGTACGATGACACTTGCCAGCAACGGCAATATCGTAAAATTTGAGGGAAGCGCAGGCAATAAAGTAGTTAACTATTCTTTCGATTTCAAGAACGCGCCGCTCAAGGAAGCTTTTGGTTACGGGTTCCTGCTGCTTTCGCAATTTGAAGGTGGCTTTAATAACATTACCTCATCGCTGGTATCTGTTAATGGGCAAACCGCTAACACCCTTACCAACTACACGTACAATAATAAAGATTATCCTGTAACGGCTGTACATACCGACACAAACGGTACAGTATACAACATTCAGTATTTTTATTAATCCTGAAACAGGTCCTCAAAATGCCATTTCCAAAACTATTTGCGAAATGGCATTTTCTTTTATGGAACGATGCAATATTTACCTGCCTTAATTGTTAATATTGCAGAAATTATAACTCACTTAACAAATCAATTACCAAATGAAAAAGATCTTTGCTGCGGCAGCCATTGCGCTGTTCATGATGACATCATGTTCTGATGACGATAGTTCTTCAAACAACAACAATACCGATGTGGTATTGATAAAGAAGGCAATAGAAACGTATGAGGACGGAAGCACGCTTACCTCTACATTCCACTACAACGGCACCAAGATATCGAGCATACACCACAGTGATGGCGCTAAGACCAACTTTACCTACACTGGTGACAACGTGACCAAGATCGAATATATAGAAGAGAACGAGCTTTCCCAACGAAATGTAATGACTTACGACGCACAGGGCAGGCTTACATCGGTTATCGAATATGTTTTTGACGAACAGGAACCATGGGCTGACAAAACCGTATTTACCTACAATGACAACAACACGATAACTACGGTAAAAACCACCGGCAACCACACCTCGCAAACGGACCACGTTCAGGATGGCGTTGTAACTGTTTTGGGCGGAAACATCACGCAATATGTTACTGACTCCAACACATCTACCTACAGCTATGACACTAAGAACAGCCCTGAAAAGAACATTACAGGCGTAGCAATGCTTAACCTGTCATGGCAGGAAGGCGGCGTGAACAACATCACGGCCTACAACAGCGAGGAATTTAGCGAAGGGTATACGGCTACGTATACTTACAATGCTGACAACTACCCCGTGACCGTTTCTCAAAATTGGGGTACCGAAACCATAAACATCCAATACATTTACGAGTAACATTTAGAAAAATCAATACGCCTCCTGACCGGGGCGTATTTTTTTTAAAACATCATTGCTTTTTGCTATCATTGCATAAAATAACGACAAACTCATAGTATGAAAAAGTTTTTTGCACTGGCATCCGTCATCCTAATATTAATGACATCATGTTCAGGTGATGATGATGCCTCAAATAATGACACTGTATTGCTAAAGAAGATAGTGGTAACAAGCGATGACGGCTTTTCCAACATATTCAGATATGACTATGATGGCAACAGGCTTACGAAAATAACTGTGGGTAATGAAGAGGAAACCTATTTATCTATAAATTACACCTATTCTACCGATAGGCTGATCAAGATGGAGCGTCAGGAAGACGGGGAAGTTACGACAAGGACTATATTTGCTTATGATACACAGGGTAAACTGTCTTCAACGACTACTTCGATATTCAATGCCTGGGAAAACACCACTTATATCCAAAGAACGGAATTCACTTACAACACGAACGGAACAGTATCGTTTGAGCTTTTCTCTGGAATGGAGAATAACCTTGAACTTGTCAGCAATGGATCGTATCAGTTTGAAAATGGGAACATTGTAGCATATACCGTTTTTAATTCTGAGAACACATACACGTATGATACTAAGAACAGCCCTACTAAGAACACATTTGCCATAGATGTCATGAATATGGAACTACGCCAGGGCGGGCCAAATAACATCCTTTCCTACACCGGTGACGGGGAGCCCTACACCTATACCTACACTTACAATGCTGCCAATTACCCTGTGAAAGCCGAGCAGAACATTGGCGGTTCGGTTTATACCACGCAATACTATTACGAATAGACAATGCAGTTCACAACCCAAATACCCATCCAAAAAAGCAGTTATCCTATCGATTACAATAGCAGGGTGGTGTCGTTGGGTTCGTGTTTTGCGGTAAACATAGGGCAAAAGCTGGACTATTTTAAATTCACGAATACCACCAACCCGTTTGGAATACTGTTCCACCCGCTTGCCCTTGAAAAATTCATCGCCTTCGCTGTAAACGGGAAAACGTTTACCGAAGGTGATATTTTTTTCCATAACGAACGCTGGCACTGCTTCGACGCACATTCTGACCTCAGCCATCCCTACAAGGATATTTTGCTTCAAAACCTCAACAGCGCTGCCACATTGGCTAATGCCGAAATAAAAACCGCATCGCACCTTATCATTACGCTGGGCACGGCATGGGTATACCGCAGCAATGCAAACGGTGAGCTTGTTGCCAACTGCCACAAAGTACCACAAAAGGAATTTACTAAAGAACTACTTTCTGTCGATGCCATATGCCAAAGCCTGCAAAACATCATCGCTTTGGTAAAAGTTGCTAACCCGGAGGCACACATCATCTTTACCGTATCGCCGGTGCGCCACATAAAGGATGGCTTTACACAAAACCAGTGGAGCAAGGCCAACCTCATCACAGCCCTCCAGCAAATACTGACAACTAACAACCATCAACCGGCAACCACTTATTTTCCTTCCTACGAAATAATGATGGATGAACTGCGCGATTACCGCTTTTATGCGGAAGACATGATACATCCCAATGAGATAGCCATCAGCTACATTTGGGAACGCTTTTCCGATGCTTTCATTACCCCCGAAGCACTGGCTACCATGAAGCTGGCCGACAATATACAAAAGGGTTTGCAGCATCGCCCGTTCAACGCCGATTCGGCGCAACACAGGGATTTCTTATCGAAGCTAAATGATAAGATCACCGCTTTACAGCAGCAGCATCCGCATATACGGTTTTAAAATATACGTATAGTTTCGTATTGAATTGGCTTTGCAAGCTTTACATCTTTGCAATGTAAACTTCAAACCCGATAATTATGAAACTCACTAAGATCCTTCCTGCATTTTTATGCGTCACTGCCGGGCTTCTGGCCTCATGCAGTAGCGACGACCCCACCGATCCGGGTCCCGGGCCGAATGAACCCTGCGAACTTGTACTTGTAGCCATAGATACCGCAAAGGTAATTACCATGGACGGGAACGGTGCCAATCCTGCTATCGTACTCGACCGCCTGCAAAACTCCAGCAGCTATTTCAGCGGGCTCGCTATTAGCCCGGAGGGCGACAAGATCGCGTATGGCGACTATCAAACGCTGTCGTTCTCTCCTGATGTGGTGAGCACCCGCCAAATTCGTGTAGCAGCGATCGACGGGGCCGGCGATAACGCGATATATACCGCCGACAACACGAATGTGTCTTTTGGGGCGATAAGATACCTCAGCGGCAATAAGATATTTTTTGTAGAAGAAACCTACTGGCCCGACGCTACCCGAAAGCTGCAAATTGTAAATACCGACGGGACCGGGCTGCAAACCCTGCCCGGACAGTATGATGCCGCCGACATTACAGGTGACCTGGCTTATTTGCTGCTAGACCCTGTTGCTGCTGCCAATGGCCCACGCGTTCAAATAATAGACCGCACAGGCGACAATGGCGCAGGAAGCCTATACCACAATGAAATGTTTGATGGGATCGGAGAATATGCCGTAGGCCATGGTGTATTTACTACCGACAGTAAACTTGCAGTAATACCATATGCAGACGGCAACGAGATCAAGGTCCGCATAATAAGCATGGATACTAAAACTTCATCAGACATGACCATTGTTAGTGGCCTTTCGGGGGGATGGATCTCCTATCGCGTTGCCATGGCCTCAGATTCCAACAGAGGAGTATTGACCGTTACCGGAGAAGGATATGCCAGGTCAAGATCGTACATTTTTAACCTTACTGAAGCTACTGTATCCGCTCCTTTTGAGAACAATGACGAGAATGTGCTTGACGTATACGTACATTAAAATTTAAAATATACGCAACTCTTCGTATTGAACGGCATACGCCAATTGTAAACCTTTGTAAAATAAAAATCACATAATCATTTATCTTTTAAAACTATGAAAACAATCTACAAAACAGTAATGGTACTTATCGCAGCAACTACCCTACTAACTTCTTGCAGCGACGACAGCGACGGGAACACGGGCGGAAATACACCAAGCGGAACCTACATCAGCGCGAAAGTAGGCGGGTCGACTTTTGAAACTTTGTCACAACAGGGCTTCAATGCAGCATCGGCAACAAAGCAGGTTATTGGCGATGACACTTTTATCACCATAACAGCTACAAGCGGCAATACCAACACCATGGTGATCACACTTATGGGAATTACCGCCACAGGGACCTATGACGTAGGCCCTGCTTCCGAAAATGCAGTTGCATTTTTTGATACAGCTACAGAGACAGCATTTGCCAGCAGTGCAGATTGTGCCGGAGCAGAGGGCGAACTGAAAGTAACGCATTACAGCGCTGAAAAGATCGAAGGCACATTCACTTTTACAGGCAAGAGCGATGACGACTGCTCGCAAAGCAAAACCGTGACACAAGGAAAATTCAGGGGCATTTATGCCAACTAAAAGATCATAGTATTTTTTTCAATTTGTGTTGGTTGCTTACGAAATACGGCTACGGCCGTATTTCTTTTCTCATTTAATCCCATAAACCATGGCTTTCCTCATACTCCTTAACGCAGCCCTGCTCGTCCTTATTGCGGCTATCATTGTCAGGGCACGGAACTCGATAACCCAACACCGCAAGAACATGGAACTATTGCATGGCATGATACAGGATGTAATAGCCATTAACCGGTCGCAGGCTATGGAGGCAGAAATTTCGGGCGATCTGGAGCAAAAGATGAAGCGTGTGAAAACCCGCCTCCTTACCGACATTGAAGAGCTTATGCGCGAGTTCCTGGAACAGGTAGCTGAAAAAAAAGACTGAACCTACCGATTGTTCATTTATTAACTATATTTATTCAAATTTTGGATCATGGTAAAAAAAATACTCACACTCCTGTTTTTTATCACGGGCATCCACCTGCATGCCCAAAATCCAAAAAAAATGATCGATACGCTCAAGGCAGAGCTATCACGCCCCATAACTCCCGAGCGGAAAGCAGTTGTGTACAGCGACCTTACATGGTATTATGCCAATGTTTCCATAGATTCTGCACTTGCTTACGGCAAAAAGGCATTGGCCCTTGCCAAAGGGCAAAATAATGATAAACTCATAGCGCAGGTACACAGCGACCTTGGTGCCGTTTACCTGAACAAAGGGGCCATGGACGATTCCTACGAAAACTACCTCGCCTGCCTAAAATTGCGCAAAAAATTAAAAGACGTACCGGGCGTGGCGGGAACAATGAGCAACCTTGGCGTGATATACGAACGCATTGGGCAACGCGACAGCGCCATGGCAAATTACACGCACGCGCTTAGGTATTTTGAATCTGTAAAAGACCACAAAAAGGTGGACATGCTGAAGAATAACATAGGCCTGCTGTATGAAAAAATGGAAAACTACACACAGGCCGAAATGTTGTACAAGGAAGTAGCCACGTACAGGAAAGCTTCTGGACAAAAGATACCGCTGGCCATGGTGCTCATCAACCTGGGTAACCTTAACAAGGTCCAAAAACGGTTGCCTGAAGCACAAAATTATTATCAGGAGGCACTGGCGATAGCAACCACACAGGGCGACCCTACAGTGCTGTCGACCATTTACATGAACCTTGGCTTTTTATACAATGCCATGGAAAAGCCAAAGGAAGCGATCCCCATGTTCGAAAAAAGCCTTGAGATCGCTAAAAAGGTCAAGTCCAACTATGACATTGCCAAAATAAACAACGGCCTGGGTATCTCATATAAAAAACTGGACCAGGATGAAAAGGCCAAAGGGTACTACCTGAAGGCATTGGATGAAATGAAAAAAATGGATCGTCGTGAGACCGAAAGGCTCCACCTGGACCTGGTGCCGATATATGGCTCGCTGGGAATGCAGGACAGTGCCGACTACCATTTACAAAAATATAAGGATGCCATGGGGGTAAAGGTGGAGGACCGCGTACTGGGCGAGGCCATGGAACTTGAGAAGAAATACCAGACCGAGAAAAAGGAAAAGGAGCTTTTACTGAAAGAAGCCGAGGCCCGGAAGCGCAATACGCTCATCATCATACTTTCGATAGTAGTTATATTCTCGCTCATTGTAAGCTACCTTATCTACAGGCAGCAAAAGCTGAAGAACATGCAGCTAAAACAAGAGTTTACCCTGAAGGAGGCCCTAAAAGAAATAGAGACCAGGAACAGGCTGCAGCGCCAGCGCCTTGAAATATCGAAGGACCTGCACGACAACATCGGCTCTCAGCTTACCTTCATCATATCATCTGTAGATAATATCAACGAAGCATATACTATAGAGGATCCGGCCATTGCGGGCAGGCTCAACAATATCTCTGCCTTTACCCGCGATACCATACTGGAACTGCGCGACACGATATGGGCTATGAACAATAAGGACATATCCTTCGAACAGCTGCGGGTACGGATATTCAATTTTATCGATAAGGCGCAACAGGCAAAAGAAGATGTGGCGTTTACCTTTACCGTTGCCGAAAGCCTGGAGCAGGCAACACTTTCATCATTGGAAGGCATGAACATTTACCGCACTATACAGGAGGCCGTGAACAACGCAATAAAGCATTCCGGAGCCAGCGTAGTAGCGATCGACATTACCCACGAGGACGAGGCCATAAAGATCACTATAACTGACAACGGGAAAGGTTTTGACCTGAACGGGACCGACCCCGGAAATGGACTGCTGAATATGGAGAAACGCGTTGAGGACATTGGCGGAAGCTTTGATCTGGCATCTGCTCCCGGCAAGGGCACCACGATCACGGCCATTCTCCCGGACAAAAAAGACAACGCCTAACACAATAGCATGATACGAATAGCAATAGCCGAAGACAACACTTTCCTGCAGAAGGCCGTCAAAGAAAAATTATCTTTTTATGATGATCTGGCGTGCCGGTTCACAGCCCTGAACGGAAAAGAACTGTTGGAAAAACTGGATGCCAACCCCAACATCGACCTTATCATCATGGATATCGAGATGCCCAAAATGAACGGCATTGAGGCTACATTTGCCGTAAAGGCCAAGTACCCGCACATAAAGATCATCATGCTGACGATCTTTGACAATGACGAGCGCATATTCGACTCCATAAAAGCAGGCGCGGACGGTTACCTGCTTAAGGATGTGAAGTCGGGCGAATTGCACAAGGGCATCGTCGAAACCATGGAAGGCGGCGCAGCCATGACACCATCCATAGCTTTAAAGGCCTTAAAACTGCTGCGCAACCCCATTGAGAACCGTACACCGGCATCGTCTATCAATGTTGCGCTTACCATCCGCGAAACCGAAGTACTGGAACAGCTAAGCAAAGGCCTAAATTACAATCAGATAGCGACTAATCTGTTCATCTCTACCGGCACAGTACGCAAGCATATCGAGAACATATACTCAAAGCTACAGGTACACAACAAAATGGAGGCTGTTGAAAAGGCAAGGCATAATAATATCATTTAGTCAAAGGACCGAGGTTTGGGGCCGGAGCTTTTTTGTGATTTGAGATCTGTTTTGGGGATTAAAAAATAAGTCAGTTGCCTTATCGATCGCCTTAATCATAGATCAGAATTTTGGATAAACAAATTTAACTTCTGATCATTATGAAAACAATTGCTAAAATTCAGTTCGTATTATTCGTGGGCCTGTCACTATTGCCGATAACCTATTCTCTCCGGGTGCGTTCTAAGACCGAGGGTGGTGAAGCAGGCGAAGAGCAATATCCTTATTTGGTTTACGGTTTACGGCTTTCATTTAACCTATCTTCTGTCTTCGGTGATCATCCCTGCAGTCAACTTTAAGCTAATTATAACATCCCTGCCTTACAATTCTTACTAACTTTAAAATAAAAAGATGGTAAGGAAGGCACTTTTGGGTATCATTGCGGTTGGGGTGATCATCCTGTTGTTCAAATATTGCGGATTTAAGGATGATAGCGGCACGACCGTGATCGAGGAGAGCGCCCTGATACAGGAACAGCTTAGGAATGTCAGCAAGCTGGTAGTAACGGAAGGGCATTTCAGTGAGGTCCTTACTTACAAGAACACAAAAAAAGGGTTCCTGAACCTGTTTGATGCCGAGAAAAAAGCCATTGTAATAGTGAATGCCGAGGTAACCGTAGGTTACGACCTTAGCCAAATTAAATATGATGTTGACGAGGCAGCAAAAACGATCACTATCGTAAATATCCCCAAGGAAGAAATAAAGATAAGTCCTGAACTGAAATATTATGATGTAGAGCAGAATGGCTTCAACGAGTTTAGCGGGGATGACTACAACAAGATCAGCAAACAGGCTAAGGAAAGCATTACAAAGAAGATCGAAAGGTCATCACTGAAAAGCAATGCGCAAAACCGCCTGATAAGCGAGTTAGGAAAGATCCTCATACTGACCAATTCGATGGGATGGACACTAAAGTACAACGGACAGCAAATGGATGATCAAAAACTGAATGACGGGATTTTTTAGGTCCTTGTCATTGCGGGGAGGAACGACGAAGCTATCTTTCCTCCGGTCGTATGTCCGGCAAGGACGATCGCCGCGCTCCGTAAACTATGCTCGCAATAACAGGAATACAGGAAAAAACTAAATTGCTTTTTCTTTTTCAAATATGAGGTCGAGGCCGCCATCGATAAGGTGCGCGACTTCGGGGCGTTCCTTTTTAACAGCATCCAGGTGTGCGATCACTTCAGGCAGCAGTTCGCTATCATTAATTTTATTCAGCACCTCAGCGATCTCTAATGACAACAGCCAGTCGTTAGGGTGGCTTTCCTTTACTTTCTCAAAAGTATTGGCAATTGTGATCGTTTGCCCCTTGCCTTCCCTTATGCTTCGGATGTTTTGGTAAAGGCCTTCCAATTCTTCCCTTTCGGTTGACTTTTTAGCCTTGATCGTCTTACTCGATGGCACGTGTGTGATCAGGTCGAAGCTGCTCACATCGGCAGGGCCTGAGTAGGCCGAAACTACTTTTTTACCCACAGCCATATCATAGATGCCCCACTCCGGTTGGAAAAGCACAGTATCACCATGGGTAACGGTACAATCCTTGAAGCTGATGATGATGATCTTGCCTTGGATGTTGCGCGTCCCGGTAATGATCTCGCCGCTCACTTTTATGTCGCCTTCAAACTCAAGTGTTGCCCTCAGTCCTTCGTAAATGTCGTATGCTTTCAGGTCGCGTGGGCTCATGTCCTCAATGGCGAGGTTGATGCCCACCAGCTTGCCTATGGGGCTGCCAAACCCTTCGGAATGATAGTCGCCGCTATGGCCCACCAATTCCTTATCACGGTAGGACAAGGCCGTTTTGCCGGTAGTTTGTATGTAAACAGGTTTTCCCTCATTCTCGATCACATTGGTGAACGTCCCCGACACCTGTATGCCCGTGCTTAGCTCAACTGTACCCAGCGCTTTCGATGTAATAAGTTTCTGTACCCCTGAAAGCCCTCCGATACGCAATGCCATTTTGTTGGCGAACTCCTCGAGCACCTGGCTCAGGAACGCAAAATCGGGCGTTACATAAAGCTGAGGCTGCGGCTTGGTGATATCGAAGCCCTGGTAAGCAGCTTCGAGGTCATAAGGCAGTTTTATTACATTATCGGTCATGCACCATGCGCTTTCACCGATGGAGGAAAGCAGGCCGGCGCCGTATATTTTTGGATCTTCCACAGTACCAATGAGCCCGTACTCTACCGTCCACCAGTGCAGGTTGCGTATGAGCGCCATTTCCGATGGTTCAACCGCCTGGTTCTGTAATTCATCAACGCGTTTTTCAATAGCGTCAATTTCCTCCTGTGGTGTGCCCTCTGCTTCTTTTAATATGGAAAGCAGGCGTATCGCCTCATAGATCTCATAATCGTGCGACGACGATATGGCCTTGCAGCCAATTTCACCAAAACGCCTTAAGTACTCGGCATATTCAGGATTGGCGATAATCGGCGCATGCCCTGCCCCCTCGTGGATGATGTCCGGCGCGGGGGTATATTCGATGTGTTCCAACTGGCGGATGTCTGATGCTATAACCAATACATTGTATGCCTGGAATTCCATGAACGCGTTGGGCGGTATAAAGCCGTCCACAGCCACGGCAGCCCAGCCAATTTCACGCAGTATGCGGTTCATGCCGTACATGCTCGGGATGTTATCGATCTCGATGCCTGTCTTCTTCAATCCGTCGAGGTAGGAACTGTGCGCGACCCTGCTGAGGTAATCTACATTTTTACGCATCACGTAGCGCCACACCGCCTGGTTAATTGGTGTGTAATCGCTGTAGTCCTGCGGTTTTATGAATTGCATCAAATGCTTCGGAAGCCTGTCAATTAAAGGATTGCTCTCAATGGGTGCGCTCATAGTTTCTTCATTAGTAACTTCGTAAAATTACGAATTTCTCATCTAATACCAATAAAACATAAAGTTTATATTTAATTTTCGTTCAATGGAAACGGTTGGTTAGATAGTCAACATAAAAAAGCCGCGGCTTACGCCACGGCCCAGAACAGAAACAAAGTAATAATTTAATAACAGTAATAAACAGTCTATATAGAACTGAGAAGAATACTGTTTTAGTATCGCAGATCGTAAATTTATTTTTTAATGACCTTCTCTACCCTAATACCGGCTTTGGTCACAACTTTTACAAAATACATCCCGGCAGCACGGCCTGAAATATCAAGCGAAATGTTGCTCGTGCCTGTAGCAGCCTGCCCTGCATATCATACAGTTCAACCGATCTAATTACTGAAGCCGCTGTAATACTCACAAGACCGTTGGATGGGTTAGGGTATACTTTTACCGACGTATCTTTTTCAAATTCGCCACGACTCAATACCTCGAATACCGTTATAGCTTCATTGGTCACTATCGGCCAGTTATAATCGAAAAAAATGTCGGCCTGCTGGGTCACATCGTCATTAACCTGGAGCGTATTGAGTGTTTTTATTTTGAAAACCACATTGCCTTTACCTTGTGGCCCGAGATCGATATCATCAAAACGGAACTCTACTTTGTTACCTGTTATAGTTGCCTGCACAGGGTGCGATGCATTGATCGTCTGCAAGGTGGCCATATCGAACTGCGTAGTATCGATCACATCCTTTACCACAATGAAAGTGGCGGGAGCCGTCCCTGTATTCTCAAAGTTGATATTGTAGTGCAAGTACTCCCCTATTCTATCCGGATGGACCGAATCACCCTCAAGACAGGTAATGTCGTTAGGATCGAAAGAGCCTACAACTATCTGTTTGAGTTCAAAAACATTATCGCCCGGAGTTTCATCTGCCGCAACAGGGCTGACGGTTGCCGTAAATCCAAGCTGGTCGTCAATGTTGACAGGAGGTATTTCCATTGGTCCGTTAACATTTAACGTTACAAAGATCTCGCGCTGCTGAAAGGGTGCCAAATCGTTATAATCCCAAGTTAGCGAACCTGAAGCTGAAGCATCCTGCGGAGGATTGGCCGATACAAAGTCCAATACATCTTCCCGATACGTAAATACTACTGAGCCCGAAAGTGTCTGGTTGCCTTTATTACGGTAAACAATTTTATAATTAGCATCGAAACCCGGCTGTGCACCGAATGGTACAATTACGATATCGAGGTCGGGGTGGTCGCCGTTTGGCGTAAGGCAGAAGTTTTGGGTGGTAACGAGGCTGTCTACAGCAGTAAAGCTCACCTCGGCAGATGGAGGGTTGATAGTGAACAGGTCGTTCTCGAGATCGGGGGTAATGGTGTAAGTTCCTGCCTGGGTGAAGAAGTTGTAAAGACCAGTACTACTCATTGTTGAGCCACTCTCTGTGCCATCATTGATATTGAGTTTTATATTACTGATAACCGTACCATTCGTATCGCAGTTGCCGTCATTATCAAAAAGCAATGAACCTGTTATAACGTTGTAATCGCCGCCCGGGGTAAAGGTGCAGTAAGTACTGAATAATACATCAGAATCAGCGTAAATTTGATCATCTTCATCGATGCATATGTATTGTAAAGCTGTATTACTTTCACTAATATGAATCTCAAATGAATTCTCAATATTTCCATTTTTCAAATTTATAGATTCAAGCAATTCATTATCATCCAAATGAAGTAAAAACATTTGATCTGATTGACTTAGGTCTAGTTCTGTAATATTGCTGCCTCTGAGTTGCAGAAAACGGAAAGTTGGCAATAGTAACATCAAGAGAAGTTAATGGACAATCATTTGCCCTCAAACTTGATAGATTATTGACCTGACTAAGATCTATAGTTTCTAAAGGATTATTACTAAAATTTAAATCTCGTAATGCAGGGAGGTTTGATAGTGTCAATTCTGTCAACAAATTACTACTACAGTTTAATTGTTCTAAGTTTGGCAGATTTGAAACCTCTAAAACTTCTATTGAATTTTCAGCGCAAAAAATCCTTTTAAGACTACTCATACCGGCAACATTCAATGCATTTAAATTACATGAATAAATCGCTAGATCCTCTAAATTTGTTAGAGACCCTATTTCTACCGAAGTAAGTGGCGAATTGCTGCAATTTATTTTTTTCAGATTATTCAACCCGTTAATATCAAGTGACATAAGACTCTCTCCACCGCAATAAAATGATTCCAGATTGGTAAAACTTTGCACTCCCTGATACGAAGCAATTACATCTGAAGTAACATTTAGATGATATACATTCATAGTCTCTGACAACTGAATTTCACCATCCTCATTTACGTCAATTTTAATAAAGCTATTATCCGCATCCCTTGCAGTGTAGTTATTCGGATTAGCAGATAACAGTAAAGCCTTAAAATTCGCATCCGGAACATTCACGATCTGCGCCTGCATTATCCCTGCCACCAGCAGCGGTAACAATAGTAAAGTTTTTTTCATAGTAAAGTTGGTTTATTGGTAGATACCGAAATTTCTTAAAGGTTGCGTGCCAAAAAAAGTAGTCCGTTATATAACGGACTACTTTTTAATAAATTATGCCTTACTTTTTCTTCGGAGGGAACTGCGCAAGAATCTCTTCAACAAATTCATTAATGCGCTCCTGCTTCTTATCCTGTTTAAGCGTCAGCACTCCATCTCCAACGCCCTGCCATACCAATTCTTTCTTTGCGGCATCGATAAGATCAATGTACAGCGTACCCTGGGTGGAAGTACTTACCGAGGCATAATTACCGCCCCAGCCCCAGGGTCCGCCCCAACCCCATCCGGGACCCCAGCCGCCGCCCCAACCATAGTAACCGCCCCATCGGTTCACATCTACCTGCTTATTAGCTTTGGTAAAGATGTTCACTAAAAGGGCCGGCTTTTCGCTCTTGGTAAGGCCTTTCTTCTGAAGCTCGGCATCAATGGCGCGCATGATCCTTTTCTTATCGAGGTCGGATACTTCCAACTTGTCGATACCGTCCTTTAGAAAACCATATGTTTTGTATTGGTCAAAGTTCACGGATTCGTCATGATCTGACGAAACACGTACCGAGCTGCACGACACCGTGAGCGCGGTAATAAATAGCAACGATAGCAATTTTACTGTTTTCATAAAATAGAGAGTTAATTATTCATAGCATTTGCACCGATCTTGAGATCAACCTCTCTTATGAATACCGTTTAGAGTAAGGTATCGTCCACTTTATTCGGGAGTGTGACCTTCAGTAGCGGCTGCGCTTCCATGGCCCGTTTGATAGCGAATATCGCCTCATCATTCCTGGCCCAGCTGCGCCTCGCTATACCGTTGTTAACATCCCAGAAAAGCATTGATCCTAAGCGTCTTGATGCATCTGCAGAACCATCAAGAACCATACCAAAGCCCCCGTTGATCACCTCGCCCCAGCCCACGCCGCCGCCATTATGGATGCTCACCCATGTAGCCCCACGGAAGCTGTCGCCAATAACGTTATGTATCGCCATGTCGGCCGTAAAACGCGAGCCGTCGTAAATGTTGGAGGTCTCGCGGTACGGGGAGTCGGTACCGGACACATCGTGGTGGTCACGCCCCAGTATCACGTAGCCTATTTCGCCTTTTGCAATAGCTTCGTTAAATGCCCGAGCAATGTTAATGCGACCTTCGGCATCGGCATACAATATGCGAGCCTGCGAGCCTACAACCAGCTTATTCTCCTGTGCGCCGCGTATCCATTTTATATTGTCCTGCATCTGTTGCTTTATCTCATCAGGCGCGGTTTTGGCCATTTCTTCCAGAATGTTCGCGGCAATGACATCGGTCTTGGCCAGGTCTTCCGGCTTGCCCGAAGCACACACCCATCGGAACGGCCCAAAGCCGTAATCAAAGCACATAGGCCCCATGATATCCTGCACGTAGCTCGGATATTTGAAGTCGATGCCGTTGGCCGCCATTACATCAGCGCCGGCACGGGAAGCTTCCAACAGGAATGCATTCCCATAATCGAAGAAATACGTGCCTTTTGCCGTATGCTTATTAATAGCATCTGCCTGCCTGCGCAGCGATGCGTGTACTTTTTCCTTAAACTGCTCCGGGTTCTCAGCCATCATGGTATTGGCCTCTTCCAGAGATAACCCCACCGGGTAATACCCGCCTGCCCAAGGGTTGTGCAGTGAGGTCTGGTCACTGCCCAGATCGATATAAATATTTTGTTTATCAAATTCTTCCCACACGTCCACCACGTTTCCCTGGTAAGCAATAGATACTACTTCCTTATTGGCTTTCGCCGAACGGACACGCTTCACGAGTTCGTTGATGTCGGTCACTACTTCATCCACCCACCCCTGCGAATGGCGTGTGTGTACGGCTTTAGGGTTCACTTCGGCACATACAGTGATGCAGCCCGCGATGTTGCCTGCTTTGGGCTGCGCGCCGCTCATCCCGCCAAGGCCGGAGGTTACGAATACCTTTCCGTCCAGTCCCTCACCGTTCTTGGATATTTTGCGTCCGCCGTTCAACACCGTTATCGTCGTACCGTGCACAATGCCTTGTGGACCGATATACATATAGCTTCCCGCGGTCATTTGCCCGTATTGCGTTACACCCAGCGCGTTGAACTTCTCCCAGTCGTCCGGCTTGGAGTAGTTGGGTATCATCATTCCGTTGGTTACCACTACCCTTGGTGCTTCCCTGTGCGACGGGAACAGTCCCATTGGGTGCCCCGAATACATCACAAGCGTCTGCTCATCGGTCATTTCGCTAAGGTACTTCATAGTAAGGCGGTACTGTGCCCAGTTCGAGAACACCGCTCCGTTGCCGCCATAGGTGATCAGTTCGTGCGGGTGCTGTGCCACGGCATAGTCCAAATTATTCTGGATCATGAGCATAATGGCTTTGGCCTGCCCGCTAATGCCGGGGTACTCGCTAATAGGGCGTGCATACATTCGGTAGTCAGGACGCAGGCGGTACATATAAATGCGCCCATAGGTCTCCAGTTCGTGGCTGAATTCCTTTACGAGTTCAGCATGGTGCTGCGGCTCAAAGTAACGCAATGCATTGCGGAGCGCCAGTTTCTTCTCTTCAGCAGATAATATCTCCTTACGCTTGGGTGCGTGGTTGATGTCAGTTTCGTAAGGCTTAGGCTGTGGTAAAACGGAAGGGATGCCTTCCTGTATCTGTTCGTGGAATGTCATTTTTTTAAGTTTGCAGTCCCAGTCTTAGTCAGCAGTCCAAACTGGAAACTGCGACTGCGACTGAAAACTATTTTTTATTAGTTCCTGTTCGTTTGTCAAATCCGTAAGGGCAATGGCGGCAGCCACTCTTGCAGCAGTAGCCTCTTTTAAGGTGGAATGCCTCGGTGAATACCTTGTAACCTTCGGGGGTAAGGTAGTAATCTTCACCCTCGGTTAATTTATTTCCTAAATTTTGCCCTGTCATATGCGCAAATTTAGGAACTTTACATTTATTGTTGATCTAAATTCAAAATAAATAGAAAAAGGAAGGCGGATGACACGGATCTTGCGGACAGACGCCGATTTCTTTCATTAATGTAAATGATTATCACCTCCAAATACCTCGTCCCTAAAGGCTACGCTGCCATGGCAATATTCCCGTTCATCTTTGTGCACGACCAAAATATGAGGGATAATAAGACACTCATCAACCACGAGCGCATCCACCTCCGACAACAGGTCGAACTGCTCATACTGCCTTTTTACCTTTGGTATGTAACAGAATATCTTATCAATCGTCTACGGTACAAGGATGCAAAAAAAGCCTACCGCAATATCAGTTTTGAGCGGGAGGCATATGGCAATGAGGCAGACCTGGACTATTTGGCTAACAGGCGGCTGTGGAGCTTCTTAAAGTACTTGCATTCAGAACAATAATAATTTATGGCTTTATGATAAATTTGATACATTTGTTATAACGAACCATAAAACAAAGCGATCATGATGAATTTTCCGGCCATACTTGTGGCAACGATAGTAACCCTGCCTATAGGCTTTATCTGGTATCACAAAAGTGTATTCGGCACCGTATGGATGCGTGAAACCGGGGTTACCGAAGAAAGCGCACGCAAAGCCAACATGCTCAAGGTATTCGGGCTTACCCTAATATTTTCGTTCATGCTGGCGTTTATACTGCCAACCCTGGTTATCCACCAGATCGGAGCACTTCAGCTTACAGGCGGTGACCTCACCGAGGTAAAACCATCCTATACTGCCTTCATGGCGGACTATGCGCATAATTTCCGCACCTTTAAGCACGGTGCGCTGCATGGTTTCATGGCCGGGCTGTTCATCATACTGCCATCTATCGGGATCAATGCCCAGTTTGAAGGCAAAGGCTGGAAATACATATTGATCAACGCCGGATATTTTATCGTCTGCCTTACAATAATGGGCGGCATACTTTGCGCATGGGAATAAACATATCGTTATGTAAAAGCAACACAGCTCACGGAGGTTTCAGTATCTTTGGGGGCTTTTGTGAAATAACAACTTTGGACCAAAACTTTTCTTTTACCATTTTCAATTCCGCGGAAGCGCTCCCGGCTACATGGGATACCATAGCCGAACAGAATGCTTTCCTTTCCCGTAGCTACCTTTCGGTGCTGGAGCGATCGGCTCCGGATAACATGGAGTGCCACTTCATCGGGCTGTTTAAGGACGGTACGCTCTGCGGCATCGCCCTGGCGCAGTACATCAACCTGAGCCGTGTGAATACTTTTGTGGAAGAAAAAAGGCGTTTTTCTCTAAAAGACTATATTTTCAAACAATTTTCTTCGCATATACTTGTCATAGGCAACAATACGCTGACAGGCCAAAATGCTTACCTGCTTACCGATGCAGTTCCCGAAACGACGGCTTTATCGCTGTTGCGAAGATCACTACAGCAACTGGCGCGCGAGTACCGCAAAAAATGCGTGTACATGAATGTGCTGGCAATAAAGGATTTCAACCGCGAAGAGCTACCCGACTTTAAAGCGGCAGGTTTTAATGGGTATTACCAGTTTTGTACCCAGCCCAACATGATCTTTTCGATAAAAGAAAACTGGGGCAACATTGAAGATTACCTCGCCGACCTGAACACCAAATACCGCACACAATACAACCGTGCGCGCAAGAAGTCGGAAGGCATCGAAAAGAAAAAGCTGAGCTTAGAGGAAATTATTGAACAGCAAGACCGCATCCACGAATTGTACCTCACTGTAGCCGGGAATGCCTCGTTCAATACGTTTCATTTACCGAAGGACCATTTTGGATCTTTCAAAAGGGAACTGAAGGACGACTTTCTTTTTTACGGCTACTTCCTTAACGGGAAACTTATAGGCTTTAACACGCTTATCAAGAACGGCAGCGACATGGATACTTATTTCCTTGGCTATGATGATGCCGTCCAAAAAGAAAAGATGCTCTATCTGAACATGCTTTACGACATGGTAAGCTATGCCATAAAGAAAGGTTTTAAGCACGTGATCTTTGCGCGTTCGGCTATGGAGATAAAGAGTTCTGTAGGCGCAAAAGCCGAAGAGGTATACGGCATCATAAAGCACACCAACCCCTTATTGAATGCGTTCATGGCAAAGCTATTCCCATATTTCGACCCGAAAGTGGAATGGAAAGAGAGGAGTCCGTTCAGGTGACCTTACCGTATAAACACATTGGATGCATTTCGTAAGTGAATAGCCGATATAAATCGCAGTCACTGCATCTCTACCGGAAAACTTGCGAGAGTATAATGCTATGGAACCGCTACCTTCATTTGCCTGTGCAGGATCCTTACTTCAAGCCTTTCTTCTTCTCCGCAGTATTCGCCATCGATCTGGAAGCAAACCGGTACATTGGTCGTAATAAGTGCCTGCTGTGTAGAGATGATCTCGACATCCTCTTCACTGTCCAGCGGTATATTCCCTGCGATTATTTTCCCGATCAGGAAAACATCCATGCTTTTCAGGATAACGATCTCAAATTTGCCATCGTCCATTTTCCCTACTGGATTTATAGTCACCCCGGTACCGTAGCGCTGCGTATTGGCCATTACCACCATACGGGCTTCGGTCTCTATCGTTTTACCATTGGCCTCGATCTTAACATGAAAAGGTGGGTCAAGGTCAGTCAGAGTGCTGATCGCCTGCAGCGCATACCCCAGCTTACCGCGAATTTTACTGCCTTCATAATTACGGATGAGCTCTGCATTTACGCCAATATCGCTAAGGTGAAGGCTCTTTTTATCGTTTATGCATACCATATCCATTTCCATCACGTTGCCATGGAAAGCTATCTTCAGGGTCTCCTGAATATCGTTTGGCAGCTCCAGGTCGACCGATAAGCCGTTGGCAGAGCCCGCGGGAAGCACTCCAATGATCACATCATTGTGTTCCACTGCCTCGGCAACCATTTTTATGGTACCATCGCCGCCGGCTACGAGTATGCGTTGCGGCCTATGTTCTTTGTATAGGGAGCGGATAGCGTTCTCGTCATCCTCGCCGGTAGTTTCAAATTCTATTAGTTCCACACCCTCGTTTTGGGCAAATTCGCGTGAAGCATTTATAATTTCGGTCTTGTCATTCCCTCCTGCAATAGGATTAACGATCAATAAACATTTCTTTAGGGGATACATCCTGAATTTTTTATTAAATTTAGAAAAATGAAGCTCGTTAACTCTTATCAAATTTATAAAATTTCATGAAGCCAGTTTTAAAACTTTACCGTGGTTATGCCAATGAGCAGGAACTCATAGTTCTGGGGCATGTATTCCGGCCAAATACGGCAGGTGATTACGAATTTGAAAAGAAGCGATTTAAGAACGCGAAATCCATCATACGGATGTTCCGCATCAAGACCATCCCTAATGCTGATGTGTATCTTGAGCATCGAGGTATGAAGATACACACAAAGTCGTTTGACGATGGATATTTCAAATTCTGCATACCGTTAAAAAAAAGTGTCGAATATGGCTGGACGGATTATTATGTGAGTATTTTCCATGAGGGTGAGGAGATCCGGGAAAAAGGCAGTTACATCCACCCTTATACAGGCAATCTCGGCTTCATCTCGGATATCGACGACACGTTCCTGGTATCACATACACGTAATGCTTTCAAGAAGCTATACATCCTCTTATGGAAGAACATCAATAATCGAAAGACATATGAAGATGTGGTGGCACACTACAAAGCATTGAGTACCGCGGGACGTAACGCCATGGAAGAGACGAACGCTTTTTTCTATGTATCCAGCAGCGAATGGAACCTGTATAGCTTCATTGTCAAGTTTACCGAAAAACATGAACTGCCCAGGGCTGTACTATTACTCAAAGATATTAAGACCAGCCTGATGGATTTTTTTGTGACAGGGCGCGGCAACCACAACCATAAATTTGACAAAATTAAGCATATCCTTGAGTTTTACCCACACCTTAAGTATACCCTACTAGGGGATGACTCCCAGCACGACCCTTTTTTGTATGAAGACATCTGTAAGATGTTCCCCATTACTGTAAAGGCGGTTTACATACGCCAGACCGGGAGGCACAAAAAAGACAAAGCGGTAAAAGCTATCAAAAATATTGAGTCGATGGGTGTAGCTGTATGCTATTTTAAAGAAAGCAGTGAAGCGATCGAGCATTCTAAAAGGATAGGGCTCATCGCATGATAATTCACTTTTATACACAATCTGTTAATTTTAAGATATTATTAGATAAAATACCTTACAAAATGGTTAATTTTAATCTGCATAGATAACCTTAAAAGTAAGAATATGAAAAAAGTGATCATGATGGCTGGACTGTCGCTAATGATGTTGGCATCCTGCAAAAAGAAAGAAGAGCCTGTTCCTGTAACACCTCCACCAGTGGAAGAGCCGGCCCCGGAACCAACGCCGCAGCCACAAACAAATAACACTACTGCTACCAGCACTACGACCACAACGACCACAAAAGCTGAAGAGGAGCCTGACGGAACTTCGGTAAGCATTGGTAAAGACGGTGTAAGCATTCAAAGCAAGGATGGTGAGAAAAAGAATAATGTGATCATCACCAACCAAAAGAAGGAAGTCGAAATTAAGACTAAGAATTAACGAAAAAGTCTCCGCCACTGCGGAGACTTTTATTTTATGCCTTTTCCATTTCTTCCTGTACCGTTCCCCATTCTTCCATCAGGGCATCCAGGTCTTTCTTTTTCTTTTCGTAAGCCGAGAAGAAGGCAGGGTCGCCCATTAACTTCTCCGGATGTTCGGCAAGCGCACGGTCATCCTTTTGGATCTCCCTTTCCAGTTCCTGTACCTGGCTCTCTATTTTTGAAAGACGGTTCTGCAGGGTTTTATTCTTTTTCTGGTCTTCATAAGATACAGGCTGCTTTGGCGCTGCTTTAGGAGCCTCTTTTACAACAGGGTCTTTTTTCTCCACCTCGCGCATATTCTGCATATTGCGCTGCTCAAGGTAAAAGTTAATGTCGCCCAGGTATTCCCTTATCTTTTGGTCTTTGAATTCATAAACCGTATTGGCCATCCCCTGAAGGAAATCCCTGTCGTGCGATACGAGCAGCAGCGTACCTTCAAACTTCTGAAGGGCGGCTTTCAGTACATTCTTAGACTTGATGTCAAGGTGGTTGGTAGGTTCATCCATTACCAGTACGTTAATAGGCTGAAGCAGCAGCTTACAAAGCGCCAGCCTGTTCCTTTCACCCCCGGAAAGCACCTTAACCTTCTTTTCAACATCATCCCCCCGGAAAAGGAAAGCGCCCAGCATGTCGCGCACTTTCATGCGGTTGGTGTCGGTAGCGGCATTTTCCATGGTCTCAAGCAGGGTGATCTCGCCATTGAGGTATTCGGCCTGGTTTTGCGCAAAGTAACCCAACTGTACGTTATGACCCAACTTTATGTTCCCGGTATAATCTATGTCCTTGGTGATGGCTTTTATCAGAGTCGATTTGCCCTGTCCATTCTGGCCTACGAATGCAATTTTGCTACCTCGTTCCACCAAAAGGTCAATATCCTTTAAAATAGTTTTCTCACCGTATTTTTTTGTAACGTGTTCGGCTTCGACCACCACACGCCCGGGAGTTTGCGAAACAGGGAACGATATGCTCATTACCGAATTATCATCTTCATCCACCTCTATTCGCTCTACCTTATCCAGCTTTTTGATGAGCGATTGTGCCATCGAAGCTTTGGATGCCTTAGCCCTGAACTTTTCGATAAGCTTTTCGGTTTGCTCGATCTTCTTCTCCTGGTTCTTTTGCGTCGCCAGCTGCTTCTCTCTTATCTCGTGTCGAAGATCAAGGTATTCGGTATATGGTTTATTGAAGTCGTATATCTTGCCCAATGAAATTTCTATAGTCCGATTGGTCACATTATCGAGGAACATTTTGTCGTGCGATACGATGATCACTACTCCCGGATAATTCCTCAGGAAGGATTCGAGCCAAATGATACTCTCGATATCGAGGTGGTTGGTAGGCTCATCGAGCAACAGCACGTCATTATTTTGGAGCAGGAGTTTTGCCAGTTCGATACGCATACGCCATCCACCCGAAAAGGTATCGGTCAGCTTATCAAAATCCTCACGTTTAAAGCCAAGCCCCAGCAATATTTTTTCAGTATCCCCTACGTAGTTGTAACCGCCTAGTATCTCATAGTGGTGACTATGGTCACTCAGGTCTTCAATTAGTTTTGAGTACGACTCACTTTCATAATCGGTACGGGTCACCAGCTGGTGATTGATGTCATCTATTTTCTTCTCCGCAGCCTTAATTTCCTCGAATGCCTGATAAGCTTCATCAAGTACTGTGCGGCCTTTGACAAAGTCAATATCCTGCCTTAGGAAACCCAGTTTCACTTCTTTTTCGGTCGCGATAACACCAGAATCAGGCGCGATGTCTCCTGAGAGTATCTTCAGCATAGTCGACTTACCCGCCCCGTTCTTACCCACAAGGCCTACCCTGTCGCCGGCGCCGAGCCTGAAAGTTACTTCTTCAAACAAATAGGTCCCGCCAAAGGACACCGATAAATTATGTATGTTCAGCATTATGTGTCTGCAATTTTGCGCAAAGGTAGCATTTACAAACCGTATTACATAAACCGCACCAGATTTACTTCCTTACGGACAGGATCGCCGGAAACAATAGAGTCGAATAACTCCCTTGCCATGGGTGGGCCGAGCATTACCCCACGAGTACCTAAACCGTTTAGCAGGTGTACATTCTTATGATCTGGATGTGTTCCAATCAGGGGCTTGCGGTCTTTGGTCGTTGGGCGAATGCCTGCGAGTTGATGTACAACCTTATAATCGCAGGTAATGATCTCCTCAAGCCTGGCAGCGAGTTCGGCACGTGCAGCATCGGTGGGTGTATTGGTTTTGTCTTCCCATTCGTAGGTCGCACCAACTTTAAACAGACTATTACCTAATGGAAGGATAAACACATCCGCTTTGATAATGGCATCCAGTTCAAGGTCTGGCGCTTCAATAACCAACATCTCACCCTTCGTGCCGTTTAATGGCAGATCTTTAAACAACGGATTCTTCTTTATTCCAAATCCTTCGGCAAAAACAATATTTGAAGCCTGTAAGCCCTTGTATTCAATATGACCCTCATGGATCACAAGAGAATGATGATCAAACTTCTCCTCTACTAAACTATCATGTTCCCGAAGAAAGTTATGGTAGCCTGTAACCAGTGCCGCCGTATCCAGATAGCCTGTATGCAATACTTCGCCAAAACCGCACGGGGAAGGAATGCACGGATAGTTTTTGTGGATGATATTTAAGGACAGGAATTGATCAAGACCCGGCTTATCTGCTGCAGCAAACCAATTGTTCTGTTCCTCAACAGAAGCAAATTTCCTGTATATCGGCATTTGAATGTCAAACCTGATGTTCAGTCGTTCTTCAATGGCTTTATAAAATGGTCTGATGAATGCCATGTGCGATACTGCATCCTGTGGCATGTTCAGCCGTTTCAGGATAACAGGATTATACAGCCCGCCGGCTACTAATGATGAATTTTGAGAGTCATCAGAAATAATCGTAAAGGTCTTCCCTTCGCGAAAAGCCGTTTCTGCAAAGCTGATCCCGGCCAGCCCACCACCTACAATGATAAGATCTTTCATGGGGTAAAAATAAAAAACTCTTACCACAAGGGTAAGAGTTTTTGTTATTTTAGAACAATGAAATTAGTAATTCCACATGTCCTGCTCAAAGTTACGGATCTTATCTTTGATACGTTCCGCTTCAAGCAGCTGCATTTGTGAATTATCTTTCAAATAGTCCTGTATAAGCCTATCGCCGTAAACGTTCTCCTCTTTAGTCATAACGCCGCTAAAGCGCCTTGAGTTTAAAAGGTGGTCGAACGTAATTGGCATGGCAGAATTCTTTTCATTAAAGGCTTTGGCTTTGTGAAGCTCGTTCCTTGCCGCCGGGAAGAATACCCAAAAAATATTGATGTATGTCTTCTCTGCCTCGTTCATTGTGTAAACATCCGGAACGATAGGAGAAATACCAAGCATCCTGTATTTCAATTCACCCTGACGCTTATCAAAGTACCATAAGCCTACAACATCATACCCGGCAACGTGACTGGCATCAATGTCAGTCCTGTTGATATATTCCGGCGATATGGTCTTTTTACCAGACCTGTATGCTGCAAGATCAGTGTTCATTTCTTCAATACCTGCGTCGGTTGTATCGATCTTTGTCAGGGAAGCCTCAATATCCTTAAGTGTTTTCTTAGTTGTAAAGTAGCTGTCATCATACACTTCGGTAATTCTACCATCACGTATAGCGCTCGACAGAACGTGGTAAAGGGGCTGTCTGTCAGGACCAAGATTACCTTCTATAGGAAAGTACATCGGGAAATTAACCCTCTGATCAATATCAATGCGTTCCCATACTTTCCTGGCCAGCAATACATCCCTGTCACCCACGTAGCCGTAAGGAAGCGGATTATCATTATCCAGTGAATCCTGTTGCGCGGTCTTCTTACCTATCTCTCCAGGAGTCTTTGCATTCAAAAGGTTTGATTGCGCATACACTCCCCCGGATACGAGGCTGAAGAAAACCAGCATTGAAAAAATCCTTTTCATGTGTCTATA
Source organism: Flavobacterium sp. (assembly GCF_052437795.1). Taxonomy (GTDB): domain Bacteria; phylum Bacteroidota; class Bacteroidia; order Flavobacteriales; family Flavobacteriaceae; genus Flavobacterium. Next base: position 289,998 of record NZ_JBQVPA010000002.1, on the reverse strand, counting down.
CTTTTGTATGTTAAAATAATTAAGCTATTACTGAACTTCGAACGTACACGTTGAAACTCTTTTCGGCGCCTGGTCGATACCAGTGAATTTAGCTTTGATATCAGAAATAACTACGATATCACCCTTACCTGCTTTAGCGATCGCCGCTTTAGCCCTTGAATCCATTTTGTTACCCTGAACAACGATCGTTGGCTGTCCCGGAACCCTAAGGTTAAATTGTGTAACGTTAACTGTTACAGGGAAATCAAAATCTTCCATGATAGCAGATACAGTTACAACTTCAAGGTTTGACTTAGAGCCTTTAGCGTTTACCTCGCCCCTTACGAGACCGGTAGGGTTAGGAAGACCTTTGATACGGAATGCTCTCCTATCACTAACAGATGATCCGTCAGGAAGCTTACCGGTAACACTTACAACAACTTCAGTTCCTGAACCAGGTGTAAGCATATACTGACCAGCTTTTCCAGCAGCCCTCATACCCGGAGCAGAAGCAGAAACTTTATCAGAACCGATACCTGCGAATGATACTGAGATCGGGTTATCAACACCACGGTAAACAACATTCATCTTGTCAGCAGAGATAGTAGCTGAGTTCGGCTTAGGAACTACAACATAAGTACCTTCAAATGCCAATGGAACATTCTTACCATCTTCAAGGAAGTTGAATTTACCTTTAATGTTCTGCTCACCTACACCACCTGCGGTCATTTCAATTTTTGCCTGGCCTGTAGCCGGGTCAATTTTACCCGGGCCTTCGAAAGATACAGGTTTAGTATCTTCGTCATACCTTCCAAGAACTACCTTACCGGTAACTTTTTCACCCTGGAAATATGCATTTTTGTCTAATACAACGATAGCCTGGTATTTGTTCATCGATGTAGCATCGATAGCCGCCTTACCAAGAGCAAGGTTGTAAACGTTAGCTTCCATTACCTTAACGTTGTTCTGCATGGCAGAAAGCTTCGTTAAAGATGCGATCGAAGGGAAACCTTTATAGTGGTAATCAAGATATTTCTTTTTTACGCCTTCACCGTCAGTGATATCAGCAGTAGCGAATTTGTTATCAAGTTCCCTAACAATAGCTTTGTATTTCACATCGTTACCTACAGCAGCTTTGATATCAGATTTGTATTTTTCGATAGCGGCAACAAATTCCTTACCTCTTGGCGAATAGCCGTCTCCTTCGAACCAGCCTTCGTCGATCTTGTCTCCTTTGTCCATAGCCTCATATGGAAGCTTACCGTTCTCGTCCCTTTCAATATCCTTTGTTATATCACCTTTAAGTGTCTCGATATAAGCAACGAATTTTTCAGAGATCACTTTTACTTTATCCGATATTACTTTAGCCGGAGCGAATGAAGCGCTTTCAGAAGCCTTTTGCTTAATAACTTCGTATAATTGATCGTTAGTTTTCTTAGCCTCTACGTTAGAAGACTCAAACTGCTCGTTCATAAGGCCGAAGGCCGATAGTACCTCTTTTGACATGTTCAATGCCAACATCGCGATGAAAACCAGGTACATGAGGTTGATCATCTTCTGCCTTGGGGTTAATTTTCCTCCTGCCATTTCTAATTAGTTTGTTTTTCTTTTAGTTAAATAAAATTAATTGCTAATTAGAGATTAGCCCCTGTTGCCCATAGCAGAAAGCATACCGCCGTAAACATTGTTCAAAGAAGCGATGTTCTGTGTCATAGCACCCATCTGCTCTTTTAGCTTAACTGCGTTGTCAGCGATCTCCTTGTTAGCTTCAGCATTACGTGAAGCGCTTTCAAGCTGAACCCTGTACAGGCTGTTCAATGACTCCATTTGCGCGGCAGCCTGAGACATTTCTTCGCTGTATTTTTTCTGTGAAGCAATTGAATCAACTGTTGGAGAGATACCTTTAGCAGCAGATTCGAAATTCTTGATGCTGTTACCAAGGCTTTCCATAAGCGCACCGTCAATTTTAGCTTCTTTCAATAAGTTGTCAAGTTTCTGAGAAAGTAGTCCCTGAGCCTCTTTCGGATCTTCTTTCTTCAACTCTTTTTTCTTGGCTTCGCCACCTGCAAGCTCAGGATACACTAGAGACCAGTCAAGTTCTTTTTCAACAGGGTCAAAAGCAGAAAGACCAAAGATAAGGGCTTCAACACCAAGACCTACGATTAGCATTATACTAGCCCCCGGCCAGTGCATAAGCTTAAATAGAGCTCCGATGATAACAACTGCCGCTCCCATACCGTAGGCAAAATTCATAACTTTTTTAGGTAGTGCCATAATAAAAATAATTTTTAGTTTTTAGTTAAGTTAAATTTAAATATTCAAAAGACAATGTTGGTTACTTATTGATTTGCGGTACTTTCTGTACCCATATAATCCTGGCAAGTCCTGAAGCCTATGTAGCTCCTTGCCGAGTCGGCATATTCCCAATCCCTCGTACTTACCTGAAGGAAGTAACCTACATCCTTCCATGAACCACCGCGAATTACCTTACGGTTATTGGTCTGGTCAGGAACGTTAGGGTTCATTGTAGAAACATATTCGTAAGACGCTGCATCATAAGATGAATCAGTCCACTCAGAAACGTTACCGGCCATGTTATAAAGATTAAAATCATTCGGATCAAATGAATGAGCCTCTACAGTATAAAGAGCACCATCCGCCGCGTAGTCACCCCTGTTCGGCTTAAAGTTAGCAAGGAAACAACCTGTGTCATTTTTAGCGTAAGGACCACCCCAAGGGAATGTTGCAGACTCGAGGCCACCCCTTGCGGCATATTCCCATTCAGCTTCAGTAGGCAAACGGAACTTGTTCACGAACTGCCTTCCTTTTTGTTTTTGGTAAGCATTTTTATTAAGGTGCCTCCATGCACAGAAAGCCTTTGCTTTTTTCCATGAAATACCAACTACCGGATACTCACCGTATGCATCGTGCCAAAAATAGTCGTTATGCATTGGCTCGTTATAAGAATATGCAAAATCCTTTATCCATGCCGTTGTATCAGGATAGATAGCTATCGGCTCAGACTTGATGTACTGCCTCCTTTTTTCCCTTGAATTTACTGAAGTCGATCTGTCGTTCGCAGCTTTTTCGATATCCATCCACTTATAGCGGAACACAAGCTTAGAAACGTCAATAGTCCTCACACCATTATACGATTCAGACTCAGGAAGATACATTGAGTCCATAACTTCTACATAATCAGCATCCGGATACTTGTACGGATCACTAATAAGTTTCGGCTTACGGTTCAGCCTCCTGCCGGCGTAAAGGTCGTCAGGATTATTAGGGTCCGGGAGATCCCAATAATTTTCCTTCATATATGTTTCGTAAGGAGTAAGCTCTTCTCCTTCGTCAGCACCTTTAAATGCATATTCACCAATACCGCCGCTTCCCGGTGTAGCACCCATCTCATCCGCCTGGATAGCAAGCCTGGTCCTGATAGTTGAATCTTTTACCCACTCTACGAACTGTCGGTACTCGCTGTTCGTGATCTCCGTTTCGTCCATGTAAAAAGAACGTACAGTTACAGTCTTGGTAGGAGCATCCTGCACGTTAGCCAAGTCATCGTCCGACTTACCCATAATGAAAGCGCCACCCGGAACCAAAGTCATACCATAAGGCTTTTCAGGCCTCCACTTTTTTCCTTTAACACCTACCAGTTCCCCCCGGTCACTGGAACCACAGCTGATTAAAAATGATAAAGTTGCTGTTAATGCAATGAACTTCTTCATAGATTTGGGTTGTTTTTGTAATTCTATTTTTAAGGGCGTAAACCTATTTATTTATTTTCAAAAAAACAATTTTTTTAATAAAAAAACCGCGTCAAAAAGCAAACATTTGAATTCTTAGCGATAAACGTTCGTATTTTATAACAAAAACGTTAAATTATGTTTTTTCTTTGAGCTTTCCATAATCTTTCAGGAAACTCGTTGTTACATGCACTAATATAATCCTCGTAGCTACATGGTAATAACGTATTCCTTTTTAATTTATTATCAACTCCCGATATATAAGGGACATCGATCCACCATCTTTCGGTCTTGTCGCTCTTGTAGAACACGAGCTCTTCACCTTCCATCGGCACTATATATTTAAGGTATTGCTCCTTACTCCCGAACGGATATTCGTTCGAACGGTAATGCATCCCTTCAACAAAGTACCAAATAACCTGTGCTATCAGGGCTGCCTCCTGCTTTGTGTCCTCATGGTTGAAAATACCAAAGGCACTTACCTTATCGCTGATCCCTGCGTAGCGCGCTAAAGTACAAATTTCTTTGCCATCAAAACCATTTGGTATAAATTTAACAATATTTCCGGAATCGGCCGACTTAACTGCTGTCATGTCAACACACACCATGTCTGCATCTCTAAAGACCGGCTCAGCGACCGAAGGGTCCTTACTTATCTCCCCCAATCGATAAGCATCAAAATACAGCTTTTCGATCAGGTCGATCTCTTCCTGAGAGTTATAATACGTTTGGTAGCCTATATTGCTGTAGTTAAAAAGGTTATTCGGCTCATCTACGATCACCCTTGTAAGATATGACCTTGCCGACATTGCCTCATCTTCCTTCCCAAAGTCGAACCTGCTGTCGATCGCCACCATATTCACCATCTGTTCCAGTTTGTCGTAGGCACGGTACATGCCGTAAGCGAGATCCTGCGAACCCCCGATGACTATAGGTATCACTTTATCCTTTAACAGGATCTCCACGATGCTTTTCATCGCAAAATAGGTATCCTGTGGAGTCTCACCCGAAGGTATGTCACCAAGGTCGATAATCGCTTTATGCCAGTTACCCGGGAACAGGCTGTACAATTCCTTCCTGATATAATTTAGGTGTACATGGTCCTTTTTATCGTTCATGCCCCTGTTGTCCGGCACCCCAATAATGGCGATAGCGGCATTCTCCGTTTCCGGAAAAACCTCTTCTGTATGCAACACGATCTTCCTGCCCAGCGATTGCGCCGGCAGCTCGTTCACGAACTCAATCAGTGTACTGTCTAAAGGCTCTAAATATTCAAAAGGCATGGCGGGTTATTTCTTTGTTGCGGTTGTCTTTTTTGCAGGGGCTTTTTTTGCGGCTGGTTTTTTAGCAGCTGTTTTCTTTGCAGGGGCTTTGGCCTCTATCATTGCCTTTACCTGGTCAAGTGTCAGTGCGGCCGCATCAACATCCTTACCCAGTTCGATCTTGGTCTTCCCTTTCAGGATAACGGAACGGCCCCAGCGTGCCTTTTCTACTTTTATCCCCTCTGCCTCCCAATTATGGAGCACTTTATCCTGGTCTTTCTGAAGCTTGTCTTCGATAAGGTTAACAATATCGTCCTGAGAAAGCCGGTCAAAATCGTATTTCTTATTTACGTTGATGAACATCCCGTTCCATTTGATGAACGGCCCGAAACGGCCCACGCCTTTTTGCACCGGCTGGTCTTCGTACATGCCTATCGGCGCATCGGCCTGCTCTTTTTCGCCAATAAGTTCCTGTGCCCTCTCAAAGGTAACATCTAACGGATCCTCCCCTTTCGGCAGCGAAATGAAGGTTTTGCCAAAGCGCACGTAGGGACCGAAACGCCCGTTGTTCACTTCAACTTCTTCTCCTTTATAAGTTCCCAAAGCCTTAGGCAGCATGAACAGCGCCAGGGCCTGGTCTATTGTAATAGTGGTGATGTTCTGGTCAGGCATGAGGCTCGCGAACTGCTTGTTCTCATCTTCCGCATCTCCTATCTGTGCCATGGCGCCAAACCTTCCAAGGCGTACGCTTACCGGCTTGCCGGTCTTAGGGTCGGTACCCAATATCCTCTCACCCGACTCCCTTTCGGCATTCTTTTCTACGTCTTGTACCGTCGGATGGAAATGCCCGTAGAAATCACCCATCATCTTGGTCCAGTCCTCATTGCCCGAAGCGATCTCGTCAAAGTCCTGCTCTACCTTAGCGGTAAAGTTATAATCAAGTATTGTCTCAAAATGGTTTACAAGGAAGTCGTTCACGATGATACCGATGTCTGTCGGTACCAGTTTTCCTTTGTCCGAGCCGTAGTTCTCAGTGAGCTCCTGGCTGGACACCTGTGCACCTTTCAGCACCATTTGCGTGTATTTACGCTCCTGCCCTTCAAAGCTTCCCTTCTCTACATAATTCCTGTTGATGATGGTAGAAATGGTAGGCGCATAAGTTGACGGGCGTCCGATACCCAGCTCTTCCAGTTTTTTCACCAGCGCTGCTTCCGTGTAACGGGCCGGCGGGCGGGAAAAACGCTCGGTAGCGGTTATGTAGTTGTTCGTCAGCTTTTCATTTACCTTAAGCGCAGGCAGCATCCCCTCCTGTTCCGAATCCTCATCGTCATTGCCTTCAAGGTATACTTTCAGGAAGCCTTCGAACAAGAGCACCTCGCCTGATGCGGTAAATAGCTCCTTATGGTTATTTGCTTCAATTTTCACGTTAGTACGCTCCAGTTCGGCATCGCTCATTTGGGAGGCAAGCGTACGCTTCCATATCAGGTCATATAATCTCGCCTGGTCACGATCGATGTTCACGCTATGGCGCGACATATCGGTCGGGCGGATGGCTTCGTGCGCCTCCTGTGCCCCTTTGCTTTTTGTAGCATAGGTACGCGGCTTACTGAACTCTTTGCCATACGACCTGGTGATCTCATCCTGCGCTGCCGTCATGGCTTCCTGCGAAAGGTTCACGCTGTCCGTCCTCATATAAGTGATAAGCCCCGCTTCATACAGGCGCTGCGCCAGCATCATGGTCACACCTACCGGAAAGTAAAGTTTCCTCGATGCCTCCTGTTGAAGTGTTGATGTGGTGAATGGCGCTGCGGGCGATTTTTTTGCCGGTTTCGTTTCAAGGTCCGACACCTTATATATAGTACCAATATTTTTATTCAAAAAATCCTGGGCTTCCTGCCTGGTCGAAAAGTTCTTTGGGAGCTTTGCTTTTAATGATCTTCCGGCTTCGTTCACGAATTCGGCGGTAACACTATATGTGCCTTCCGAATTGAAATTCTGTATCTCACGCTCACGCTCTACGATAAGGCGCACGGAAACCGACTGCACCCTTCCCGCAGAAAGTCCGCTTTTTACTTTCTTCCAAAGTACTGGCGAAAGCTCATACCCTACCAGCCTGTCAAGTACACGGCGTGCCTGTTGGGCATTTACAAGGTCGTAGTTGATCCCCCTCGGGTTCTCTATCGCCTTTAGTATCGCAGTCTTGGTGATCTCGTGGAAAACGATGCGTTTGGTCTTGGCTTTATCCAGTTTCAGCTCTTCCGCCAAGTGCCAGGCGATCGCCTCACCCTCGCGGTCCTCATCGGAAGCCAGCCAAACCATTTCGGCGGTTTTAGAAAGGTCTTTGAGCTTTTTAACCAATGCCTTTTTATCAGAAGACACTTCATAGCGCGGCTTGAACCCGTTGTTCACATCTACCCCTATCTCCTTACTGGGAAGGTCGGCAATGTGCCCGTAACTCGACTCTACCTGAAAGTCTTTCCCTAAAAATTTTTCTATGGTCTTTGCCTTTGCAGGCGACTCAACGATCACTAAATTCTTTGCCATTCCATGTTTCTTTGGGGGCAAAAGTATGCGAATTTTTTAAATAGAAGCTTTTTTAAGAAATTTAAAAATGATTTTATGATATTGCATAAGAGGTTTTACGGTACCAATTGCACTGATGTCTAATTATCGTAAGCGCGGATAATATTCGCTGCGTACCTGAGATCAAAATCTGAAATCACTTCCTGCCATCTTGTCATAATATTGAATAAAGTACTATCTTTGCCGTTCTAAAAAGCACGACAGGAGTGATATGGAAAAGATAATTGAAGAGAACAAGCAGGGACAGAGCCTTGTTTTGGAACAGAAGGAAGGGAACACCAAAAAGCTTTTCATAGAGAGCTACGGCTGCCAGATGAATTTTTCCGACAGCGAGATAGTAGCCTCGATCCTTGCCAATGAAGGATTTAATACCACCCAGAACATTGAGGAGGCCGACCTTGTATTGGTCAACACCTGTTCCATACGCGACAAGGCAGAGCAGACCGTGCGCAAAAGGCTTGAAAAATACAATGCCGTAAAGAAGATCAACCCCGGAATGAAGGTGGGTGTACTTGGCTGCATGGCCGAGCGACTCAAAAGCCAGTTCCTGGAAGAAGAAAAGATCGTTGACATGGTAATTGGCCCTGATGCCTATAAGGACCTTCCTAATCTGTTAAAGGAAGTTGAGGAAGGCCGTGATGCCATCAATGTGATATTGTCCAAAGATGAAACATATGGAAATATTTCTCCCGTACGCCTTAACAGTAACGGCGTGACGGCATTTGTATCTATTACCCGTGGATGCGACAACATGTGTACCTTTTGCGTGGTGCCGTTCACCCGTGGACGTGAGCGCAGCCGCGAACCGCAGAGCATCATGGAGGAGATACAGGACCTTTGGAGCAGGGGCTTTAAGGAGATCACCCTGCTGGGGCAAAATGTGGACAGCTACCTGTGGTACGGCGGCGGCCTGAAGAAGGACTTCGTAAAGGCATCTGACATGCAGAAAGCTACCGCGGTCGATTTTGCACAGCTGCTGGACATGGCAGCGATCGCTTTCCCGAAAATGCGTTTCCGCTTCTCGACATCCAATCCGCAGGACATGCACCTGGAAGTGATCGAGGTAATGGCCAAACACCATAATATATGTAAGTACATCCACCTGCCGGTACAAAGCGGCAGTACAAGGATACTAAAAGAAATGAACCGCCAGCATACCCGTGAGGAATACATGGAGCTTGTGGACAACATTTACCGCATTATCCCTGAAATGTCACTTTCGCAGGACATGATCGCCGGTTTCCCTACCGAGACCGAAGAAGACCACCAGGATACGCTTAGCCTGATGGAGCATTGCAAGTACGACTTCGGGTTCATGTTCGCCTACTCCGAGCGCCCGGGAACACTTGCCGCAAGGAAAATGGAAGATGATGTGCCAGACGAAGTAAAGAACCGAAGGCTGGTGGAGATCATCAACCTGCAGCAGCAAATGGCATTGGGGCGCACACAGCGTTTCGTAGGTCAGGTCGTGGAAGTGTTGGTAGAAAAAGGATCAAAGCGTTCCGATGCGCACTGGAGCGGGCGTAACTCCCAAAATACGGTGGTGGTCTTCCCGAAAGGCGATTACAAGCCGGGCGACTTTGTGAACGTGCTGGTAAGCGACTGTACTTCGGCTACACTGATCGGTGAAGCTGTGGGGTATTCTCAAATGCAATAGTTTTTGTTTCAGGTTTCAAGTTTCAGGTTACTGGAGCCGCAACAACTTATGGGAAACGATTGACAACTTGAAACTTTAAACCTGAAACTTAATTTATGGAAAGCGTACAAGCGATAAAACAAAGATTCGAGATAATAGGGAATGACCCAAGGCTGAACCGTGCCGTGGAGAAAGCCATACAGGTGGCACCGACTGATATTTCGGTGCTCGTTACCGGTGAGAGCGGCGTGGGTAAGGAGAGCATCCCCAAGATCATACATGCCCTGTCGCACAGGAAACACGGCAAATATATTGCAGTGAACTGCGGTGCCATCCCGGAAGGTACTATCGACAGTGAGCTTTTTGGGCACGAGAAGGGTGCGTTTACAGGGGCGACCGCTACCCGCGAGGGCTATTTTGAAGTAGCTGATGGCGGTACCATCTTCCTCGACGAAGTAGGCGAACTGCCACTTACCACACAGGTGAGGCTGCTGCGTGTATTGGAGAATGGCGAATTCATAAAAGTAGGTTCGTCACAGGTGCAAAAGACCAATGTGCGCATTGTGGCAGCGACCAACGTGAACATGTTCGATGCCATTGAGAAAGGCAGGTTCAGGGAAGACCTGTATTACCGCCTAAGCACAGTGGAAATATTATTACCACCATTGCGCGACAGGCAGGACGACATCCATTTGCTGTTCCGCAAGTTCTCATCGGACTTTGCTCACAAATACAAGATGCCGCCCATTAAACTTGACGACAATGCGGTATCACTGTTACAAAATTACCGCTGGAGCGGAAATATCCGACAGTTGCGCAATGTAGCCGAGCAGATATCCGTTTTAGAGACCAACCGGAACATATCATTAAGCACACTGCGCCACTATTTGCCGGAAGCAGGCACTAATCTTCCTGCCGTAGTAAAGGGACAGAAGGCCGAAAGTGATTTTAGCAACGAGAGGGAGATACTATATAAGGTGTTGTTCGACATGAAGAATGACCTCAATGACCTGAAGAAGCTGACCATGGAGCTTATGCAGAATGGCAACACCAATAAGGTACACGAGTCGAACAAAGGACTGATACAGAAAATATACGGCAACGGCAACGATACCCACAGCGATTTTGAAGAGTTGTCGAGGCCCGAGGTATTTGCTCCGCAAAAGGCACAAAGGCCGGAACCTGTTGTGGAGAACCACGACGACGATGATGACGACAACTACCTATTCGCCGAGACCGTAGAGGAGGAAGAGACCCTGCGCCTTGATGAAAAGGAGATAGAACTTATCAAAAAGGCACTGGAACGCAACAAAGGCAAGCGCAAGGCTGCCGCCGACGAACTGGGCATATCCGAAAGGACGCTATACCGCAAAATAAAACAATTTGACCTATAAGCCGATCAAATGAAAAAGATACAATTTCTGTTGGCATTCGCCATTATTTTTACCCTAAGCGGATGTAGCATTTATAACTTTACCGGGACGGGCAAGATAGATGCCAAGACATTCCAGGTGAATTATTTCCAGAATACGGCCGACCTGGTCGAGCCGGGCATTGAGCGCGACTTTACACAAAGGCTGCAAAACCTGATACAGAACCAGACGAACCTTAGCCTGACGACAACCGGCGGCGACCTGGTCTATGAAGGCGAGATCACAGAATACCGGGTTACCCCGATGACGGCCACGGCCAACCAAAGGGCATCGCAAAACAGGCTTACCATATCGGTAATGGTTCGCTTTACCAATAAGAAAAAGGAAGATGATGATTTTGAGAAGCGCTTCAGTTTTTACTATGATTACACCGGCAATGAATTGCCTTCAGGGCAGATAAAGTCAGCCGCGCTCGAAGAGATATTCGAAAGGATCACGCAGGATATATTTAACGAATCCCTTGCAAAATGGTAAATTGTTTGAAAGTCGTGACTCGCAAGTTAAAGGTTTTGACAGCCGTTATGATTTTTACTATTATTGCCTTAACAGGTTGTAAGTCGAAATACACATTGTCCGGAGATAATATACCCGAGAATTTAAAGACATTTGAGGTTAAGTCGTTCCAAAATACAGCCGACATTGTTGAGCCGGGGATCGAAAGGATATTTACTACTACCTTACAAGATCGCATAAAGGATAATACACGCCTAACACTTACAGGCTCCGGTGGCGATCTGGTCTATGAAGGAGAGATCACCGAATACCGCGTTACCCCGATGACAGCTACGGCCAACCAAAGGGCATCGCAAAACAGGCTTACCATATCGGTGATGGTCCGTTTTACCAATAAGAAAAAGGAAGATGATGATTTTGAGAAGCGCTTCAGTTTTTACTATGACTACACCGGCAATGAATTGCCGTCGGGACAAATAAAGTCAGCCGCTCTCGAAGAGATATTCGAAAGGATCACGCAGGACATATTTAACGAATCCCTGGCAAAATGGTAAATTGGTTTATAGTTCACAGTTCACGGCCTATGGTGCCTGACTGTGAACTGTAAACTTAAAACTGTAAACTAATTGAACACGAAAGACTACATACACCTTTTGAACAGGCCTTACGCGCTGAACGAAAAGCAGACGGGCGAGCTGGAGCGGATCCTTAATGAGTTCCCGTTCCTGCAGAGCGCACGTGCCATTTATTTAAAAGGGCTATATAACCAGGACAGCTTTCGATACAATACTGAATTAAAAAAAACGGCAGCTTATAGTACTGACCGCTCGGTGCTGTTTGACTTCATTACTTCGGAGCAGTTCCAGAGCGTACAGAAGAAGATGTATGACGAGCAGCTGGAGGCAATAGCACAGATCAGCGTGACAGATAACGAGGTCGTGGCAGTACCTGTGGTTGACACACTTGAAGAATCGATAAAGAGATTGGTTGCCGAAGCGGAATCTGAAACCGATCCGATTCCTGAACAAATGCCTGAAATGACCATCGTTACAGATGACGAGCCTGTAGTTACGGACGAGCCTTTAGAACAGCATGAGGCTGCCGGAGAGATCACCGAAGCCGAAACACACCTTAATATAGGCAAGCCCCTGGAGTTTAATGATGGCGAAAAGCACTCTTTTGCCGAATGGCTTCAACTGTCAAAACTCACCCCCATCAGCCGTGAGGAGGCACACATTGTTACGGCAGACCCGGAGCCGGAAGAAAAAAACCGACTTACCAAAAAGCTGGACATGATCGACAGGTTCATAGAGAGCAACCCTAAGATCGCGCCTGCCAGGTCCATTCCCGCACCCGCGAACATTGAGCGCAGTGTGGAGGACAATTCCAGCCTTATGACCGAAACGCTTGCAAGGGTTTATCTCGAACAGAAAAAATATTCGAAAGCGATACAAGCTTATGAAATTTTAATTTTGAAATATCCGGAAAAAAGTGTTTTCTTTGCAGACCGTATTTCGGACATAAAGACTTTACAACAAAATAACAATTAATAACGATGGTTAACTTTTCAATTTTTCTGGTACTTATAACGATAGTGAGCTTTCTGCTAATAGTCGTAATTATGGTTCAAAACCCTAAAGGCGGCGGTTTGTCATCAACCCTTGGCGGAACACAAATGATGGGTGGCGTACAGAAAACAACTGATTTCCTTGACAAAAGCACCTGGACACTGGGCACGATACTCATCGCGCTTATCCTCCTTTCGAGCCTTAGCTTCTCTACAGGATTTTCAGGCGAACAGCCATTGATAGATGAAAGCGCGGTACCTGCAAAAACTGCGGCCCCTGCAACAGGGACTCCTGCCGCACCTGCCGGACAGCCACAAGGAACTCCTGCACCTGCAACACAACCTGCACAATAATTCACATTATATAATTAAAAAAATGCCGGCACTTTCATGCTGGCATTTTTTGTATCTGTAAATTTGTCAGCCGCCGCAGTATGGCACAGTTTCTGACAAAACAGAAACGAATAACTTTAATAACAAAACAATATAATATGGCTTTAAACATTAAACCCCTTCATGACCGTGTTCTGGTTGAGCCGGTTGCCGCAGAAACACAAACTGCTTCCGGGATATTCATTCCTGACACCGCTAAGGAGAAACCGCAAAAAGGTATCGTAGTGGCCGTGGGCAATGGTACTAAAGACCATGACATGACCGTAAAGGTAGGCGATACCGTACTGTATGGCAAATATGCAGGAACCGAACTGAAATTTGAAGGCAAGGACTATCTTATGATGAAAGAAGAGGAGATCTTCGCGATAATCTAAGCGTCTATCATTTAAACACATATTACAAAAGAAAATGGCAAAAGAAATAAAATTCGACATTGAAGCACGCGACGGACTGAAGCGTGGCGTGGATGCATTGGCAAATGCGGTAAAAGTGACCCTTGGCCCGAAAGGCCGTAATGTTATCATCAGCAAGTCATTTGGCGGGCCGACAGTAACTAAAGACGGTGTATCGGTAGCAAAAGAGATCGAACTGGCAGATACCCTTGAGAACATGGGCGCACAGATGGTAAAAGAGGTAGCCTCTAAAACCAACGACCTTGCCGGTGACGGTACTACAACAGCAACGGTTTTGGCACAGGCCATAGTAAAAGAAGGCCTTAAGAACGTAGCGGCAGGCGCCAACCCTATGGACCTGAAGCGTGGCATCGATAAAGCTGTTGAGGCTATTGTTGCCGATCTTGGACAACAGGCAAAAGTAGTGGGATCGGATAGTGAAAAGATCAAGCAGATCGCTTCAATATCTGCGAACAATGACGAGACCATTGGCGAGCTTATCGCAAAAGCTTTCGGCAAAGTAGGTAAGGAAGGTGTGATCACAGTTGAAGAGGCAAAAGGGACTGACACCTATGTTGACGTTGTAGAAGGCATGCAGTTTGATCGCGGTTACCTTTCTCCATACTTTGTAACCAACTCTGAAAAAATGGAGGCTGAACTTGAAAGGCCATACATATTGCTATACGACAAAAAAGTATCTTCAATGAAGGAGCTGCTTCCTGTATTGGAGCCGGTAGCACAATCGGGCAAGCCCCTGTTGATCATTGCTGAGGATGTAGACGGTGAAGCTCTTGCTACACTTGTAGTGAACAAACTTCGCGGCGCGCTTAAGATCGCTGCTGTCAAGGCTCCTGGCTTTGGCGACAGGAGAAAGGCGCTTTTGGAAGACATTGCTATCCTTACAGGCGGTACCGTGATCGCTGAAGAGCGCGGATATACGCTTGAGAACGCTACCCTTGACATGTTGGGCACGTGCGAAAAAGTGGTTATCGACAAAGACAACACGACTCTGGTGAATGGTGCAGGCGAAGCCGAAATGATCAAGAACCGTGTAAACCAGATAAAAGCGCAAATAGAGTCTACAACCTCTGATTACGACAGGGAAAAGCTTCAGGAACGCCTTGCCAAACTGGCTGGCGGTGTTGCCGTACTATATGTTGGCGCGGCATCGGAAGTGGAAATGAAAGAGAAGAAAGACCGTGTAGACGACGCGCTTCACGCAACAAGGGCTGCTGTAGAAGAAGGTATCGTGGCCGGTGGCGGTGTGGCACTGTTAAGGGCAAAATCGGCTCTTGCAGGCATCAAAGCCGAAAATGCAGATGAGGCTACAGGCATCCAGATCGTTGCCCGTGCAATAGAGTCGCCATTGAGGACTATTGTTGAGAATGCCGGACTTGAAGGATCGGTAGTAGTGGCAAAAGTTGCTGAAGGCAGCGGAGACTTCGGATACAATGCCAAGACGGACGAGTATGTAGACATGCTTGCGGCAGGTATCATCGACCCTAAGAAAGTAACACGCGTAGCGCTTGAGAATGCTGCTTCGGTTGCGGGAATGATCCTTACTACCGAGTGTGCGCTAATCGATATTAAAGAAGAAGGAGCCGGAGGCGGAATGCCAATGGGCGGCGGAATGCCAGGAATGATGTAAGATATACCGTCACAATATTTAAAGGAGCGTTTGATAACGCTCCTTTTTTATTATGTTAATTTTTACATAATATTTCAATATAAATTAAAGCATTTGCGTTTTAGGGAATAATATTTGTTCGGAAATTACCAACCAACCACAACCTTATGAAACGATCACTACTCGCCTTTATCTTATTGGCCTTATTCGGCTACAGCCAAAAAACCACAGCACAGGAAAATAAAAAAGAACAGATCGCAAAGTACCTTACCGATTATTTTTTTCTGGAGCGGGAAAACATCCATGTCCACCTCAACAAGCACATTTTTATGTCCCATGAGCAGGTTTGGTTCAAGGGTTACGTATTCCACCGAAGGAAGAATGTGCCTTTCTTCTCTACAGTGAACGTCTACGCTTCCATTATTGACCAGGATGGCAAAATACTGGACACGCAACTTATATACGGTAACATTGGCAGCTTTTCGGGCAACTTTAAACTGAACAGCCAGTTAAGATCAGGTAAATACTACCTCCAATTCTACACCAACTGGATGAACAATTTTACAGAAGATGAATCGGCAGTGTACGAGATCGCCATTATTAATGAGGCTGAAGGCGCGGGTACCGCATTGGCAAAAGCCGACCCTTCTAAAATGAACATAGTTTTCAGGCCGGAAGGCGGTACACTGGTAAGTGACATAAATAATACTATAGGCATAAGCGTAACCGACTGCAATAACGATCCTGTTGCGATTTCATCTGCCGATATCGTTGATAGTTCGGGAAGATCACTTTTAAAGGTGCAATTGAACAAAAAGGGATATGGAAAATTTGAGCTTCCTGCCACTGCTTCCGGATGCAAAGCGATCGTGATGGTTGACGGCAATAAATTTGAACAGCCCCTTCCCCCACCCCAGGCAAGGGGCATTGCACTTGACGTAAATAATTTTCCGGATAAAACCGTTGTACGGATAAAGACCAATAAATACACGGCGGATGCATTTACAGGAAAACCATTGTATTTACTGCTCCACCAGGATGAGCAGTCGGCAGTATATGAGTTCTCTTTTAAACCCGGCAGTGCTGAACAGACCATTGCCCTGCCCGCTGCCGACCTATTTGAGGGAGTGAATACCATAAGGATACTGGATAATGACCTGAATGAGATCGCATCCCGCCTGATATTTAAAAGCCTGCCACAGGGCTTAAGTGCCCAGATAGGCAGGTCCGGGCAGAAAGGAGATGATATCACTTATAAAGGAAAAGTAAGCTATCCCAACATGAACCTCAGCGTTTCAGTTCTTCCAGAAAATAGTAAGAGCCTGGTCGAAACCGATGACATTTACGGTTCATTCCTTCTTCTCCCCCACATACATGGACACAGGCCTGTATCCGGCCGGTACTATCTTGCTAATGCATCGAGGTCAAAAAATTATGAGCTGGACCTCTACCTGCTCAACCAGTCCCCAAAATACAAATGGAACCCCATTAAAAGCAATCCTCCTGCAAACAAATACCAATTTGACATGGGGCTAACGCTCAAAGGCACATTGCCGCGGATCGCAGGCGAAGCGAAGTTCGCGAAGGTGCGCCTCTATTCGATCACATCCTCTTTAGATGTCATGGCGGATGTAAATGAGAACAGGGAATTTATATTTGAGAACATCGTAGCAGTAGATTCCTCCTACATCAACCTTACGATGCTGCGAAAAGGCGAAAAACCAAAGGAACTCACTACAACACCATTAGTAACCAATGGCGCAAGAAAATTCAACAAGCCATACAAGCCTGAACCGAAGTTTTATCAGCAGTCAGGACCCCAGGACTATGACGCACCCGCAGTGTATCGTGAGATGACAATGCTTGATGAGGTCACGATAGAAGCTACCGGCCTGAAATATGCCAAAAACTTTGGTAATGGCAACCTGAGAGCTTACAAGATCTCCGATTCCCAGGAATATATGTACCAAAGCCTGCTTAATTATATAAAGACCTACGGAGGGTTTAACGTAACCGAAAGCAACGGCCAGGTGCGCCTTACGAGCCGGACGGTAAATACGATCAATGGTGGCACAAGCGGACCGATCTTCTATATTGACAATATGCAGCAGATGGATTACTCGATGATGGGAATGATCCAGTTATCCGAAGTCGATGAAATTTACATGAGCCCTCATGCCATAGTGCCATCGGTACGTAATTACATGGGCATTATAAGGGTATACCTAAAGAAGGGTGCGAGAGTAAATTCTAAAAATGCAACACCCAATATCATCCTTGAAAATGGATTCAGTAAAGTGACGGCTTTCGAGAACATCAAATATACCTCTACTACCGATAAGGGATTTGAGAATTTTGGCGTGATCGATTGGGAACCGGTCTTAATGACGGATGAAAATGGCGGGTTTGAGTTCACGCTGCCAAAAACAGGACAAAAGACGATGAACGCGATGATCGAAGGCTTTAGTGCCGATGGGAAGTTGATATCTGAAATAAAAACTATTACAGCTGATTAAAAGTACTGCAATGAGTGGTCATTAAATAAAAACTCCGGAACAAATGAGATGTTCGGAGTTTTTTATTTGGACTGATGACTATTAAGATCAGATCGCGGTAAGCTTTTTCAAACCTGCAATAGTTGCCACAGGATCCCCGGCCCTGAACACGTAATTACCTGCCACAAGCACGTCGGCGCCTGCTTCAACAAGCTGTACCGCATTTTTATCGCTTACGCCTCCATCAATTTCTATTAATGTAGATGCGCCATTACGCGTAATGATCTCTTTTAGCTGCTTTATTTTGCTATAGGTACGCTCTATGAACGACTGCCCTCCGAAGCCCGGGTTCACGCTCATAAGGCATACCAGATCGATATCGTTAATAATATCCTCCAGTAAAGCTACGTTAGTGTGCGGATTAAGGGCAACACCGGCTTTCATGCCTTCGGCCTTTATGGCCTGCAACGTACGGTGAAGATGGGTGCAGGCTTCGTAATGTACAGTAAGGTTATTCGCCCCAAGCTGCGCAAATGTTTTAATGTATTGATCAGGGTTCACGATCATCAGGTGAACGTCGACCGTCTTTTTAGCATGGCGCGAAATAGCTTCCAGTACCGGCATCCCGAAGGAGATATTGGGTACGAAAACACCATCCATGATATCTACATGAAACCAGTCGGCCTCGCTGTTATTGATCATTTCGATGTCGCGCTGCAGGTTGGCAAAATCTGCCGAAAGCACTGAGGGTGCTATAAGTGTATTCTTCATTATTGTGTTGTTGTTTAGTGCGGCAAATATAGTTTTAAGTTGCAGAGTGGCAAAGTTGGAAAGTCATAAAGCCTTAAAGTTATTAAGTCGCAGATCATAATCCGAATAAAAGTATGTTACAAACTCAACTTTCCAACTTTACGACTTTCTAACTTTACGACTTTCTCTCTTTCTTCTTACAAAAAATTATTTTAACTACTTCACAATTTTGGCACAGTGCTTGCGTTAGATACTGTAAGATTTTCCGGTTTAAATAATTTGAGTTAGTAACAATGTTTTAAAGGGAAAGAAAATTGATGAAAATAAAAAACTCCGGTAATCAGCCGGAGTTCAATCATCAATCAAAAAACGAACAGTTATTGAACTGTAGGTACGTTATATATTGTTATATCGGTGTATCGCGCAATTATACCGCCAAAATACAAATTATATTTAAAATATAAAATTTTGGGCGGCATTTTTTGCTGGCCGGTATTTATCCAAGGTACGTTTTAAGGATCTTGCTGCGGGAAGTATGCTTTAACCTCCTGATAGCCTTTTCCTTAATTTGGCGTACACGCTCGCGGGTAAGGTCGAAAGTTTCTCCTATTTCCTCAAGCGTCATCGGGTGCTGGTCGCCCAATCCGAAGTACAGCCTCACTACATCGGCCTCACGCGGGGTCAATGTTTCCAGTGCACGCTCTATCTCTGTACGAAGCGACTCATGGATAAGCTCCCTGTCCGGGTTTGGAGACTCTCCCGAACGAAGTACATCGTACAGGTTGGAATCCTCACCTTCCACAAGTGGCGCGTCCATCGAAAGGTGTCGGCCTGAGTTCTTCATGCTCTCCTTAACATCGTTCACCGTCATGTCAAGCTCCTTGGCGATCTCTTCTGCCGAAGGGGCCCGCTCGTTGCTTTGCTCAAGCAGTGCGTACATTTTGTTGATCTTGTTGATCGATCCGATCTTGTTAAGCGGAAGGCGAACGATACGCGATTGTTCGGCAAGTGCCTGAAGGATCGACTGGCGGATCCACCATACGGCATACGATATGAATTTGAAACCGCGTGTCTCGTCAAAACGCTGTGCGGCTTTTATAAGTCCCAGGTTTCCTTCGTTGATAAGGTCGGGAAGTGTAAGTCCCTGGTTTTGGTACTGTTTCGCAACAGACACCACGAAACGAAGGTTTGCTTTGGTTAATTTCTCAAGTGCTCTCTGGTCTCCGGCTTTTATACGTTGTGCTAATTCTACCTCCTCATCCGCTGTGATCAGATCCACTTTTCCGATCTCCTGAAGGTATTTGTCTAACGATGCAGTTTCCCTGTTGGTAACCTGCTTGGTAATTTTTAATTGTCTCATTTAAAAGATTCCTGAGTTTAAGTGTGTATTAGTTATACGTAACCAAAACGCAAAAAGTTACAAAGTTTTTCATTTTACGTAAACTTTAACAAAAACCCCGGCCTTTGGAGGCTCCGGCCGGGGCTTGGGGTGCAACTAAAAAATGAGCATGTATCTATTGCCTGTATAACAACATTGCCTGCTTGTTTGCGGGCCGTCATTCCTTTTCCTTATTTTTTCTTCCCGCCCTTTCTTTTCCATATAGTTTATTAAGACTGTCTGAGATCCGTTTTGTGTCCAGCTTTTTATTTTTATTAAATTTTAAGGTGTCGGTCCCATAATTTACGCTGCTCAGATCAAGCATTTTATATTTTCCCTCACCATCATCCGTACCGGCTGTTGCGAATTTTGTGCCTGTACTTGTTTTATCCGGAATTGGCATTTCTGCTGCAGCTTTTGGCAAAGGGATAATAGTGTTCCCATCATAATTTTCGTTCCCGATGCCCGTTGGCCTGATCGTACTTATGGGACTATCAGTTTGTATACTATTTCTTGGATCGTTCCCTTTCGGGATAATAGTCAGCCCTGTACCGGTACCTTCATTAATTTTATCCTGTACCGAATTTGTTCCCGTTTTTTGGGCTTCTTCCGCAGTGCTTTTTTCATGCATGCCCTTTTCCTTAATATCATCTCCCTGGCCTTCGTGTTCTTCAGGCATCTCTATATATACATGAGGCACATCATCCTCCCAAAGTGGGTAAGTAGCTACCAGCCCGATCAAAAGCAACAGCAGCAAAGATCCGAGCACGCGCTTCCACGGAAACCTTCGCTGCATCTTCATCTGCTGCAACTCGCCCGATATAGCGGTCCATCCGCTGCCGGGCGCCGTCTTATCGAGGCGGTCCAGCTTATCGCGAAATGCTTTGCCTATGTCTTTCTTACTTTCCATTACTCATATTATAATTAGGGCGCGGCTGCCTGCCGGTTATCTTTTCTTTTAATACAGATCTTGCACGGTGCAGGTTGCTTTTGGAAGTACCTTCGCTAACGTCGAGCATTGCCGCAATTTCACTGTGCGAATGGTCATCAAGTTCATAGAGAGAGAATACCAGCCTGTACTTATCGGGCAATTGCTGTACGAGCGAAAGGAGGTAGTCCAGCGGAAGGTCCATCTCAGCGTCACTTACATCAGTATCTTCACTATAGTCTTCTTTCACGGGCACAAGCTGTATGCTTTTTTTGTAGCTGTCAATGGCTTTGTTGATGGCTATGCGCTTCATCCACCCCTCAAATGACCCTGAGCCCTGATACCTGTCTATCGTGGTAAAGACCTCAATAAATGTGTTGTGCAGGTTGTCTTCGGCTTCGGCCTCATTCCTGCAATATTTCAGGCTCACTGTAAAAAGCACGTCCTTGTAACGGCGGTACAGTTCTTCCTGCGCGCCGGCATTGTGCTTAATGCAGCCTTTTATCAGTTGTTCCTGGTTCAAGTAAGGTTGGTTTTATTGATCGGGGCAGGTTAAGGATCGCCCGGTCCTTTTTTATTAGTCTTTATGGAATGCTAAAGGTTGCGTTGGCAATTGAAATAATTTTTATTTCCTGTCACATTCCTCTTAATAGTATCCAAAAAGTAAAAGGTTGCGCGCAGGTGGATATTTTTTTTTAAAATGCCATGCCGGCCTCGCCTTCCATCCGTTGCAGGTAAAAGTCGATCTTTTGGTGTGCCTTGTTGAAGAACAGCTTCCGGTCGCGCGTGCCCGAATCGTTCAGCGCCTTGGAATTCTTTAGCTGGTGCCTGAAAAAGTCGAGCGCGTTGCCACAGGTATTCGCATCATTTGTAATAAAATAACCGAGCATTGTGTAGGGAACGAACAGCGACTGCTTTTCGGGTGCCGAAAGAAGCACGTTGTTATTGAGTATGAGCAGCTCATTATAGTACAGATGGAATCGCGATGTACCATTGCAGCATCGGTCTTCGGCGGTTCGCAATATGGTTTTCAGGTCATCACAAAGCAATTGAGCATTCGCCAAAGTGAGCAATCCGGACTGGTACAGGTAATAAATTTGCTGGAGGCTGCTGTTGATGGTGGTATCGTTCCATATCTCGTGTACCTCCACACTGTCATACACCTGCTTCAGCTTCGTGCTGTGTTCGAGCAAAGACTGGTCAATAGTAAAGCTCTCAAAGCTGTCCTGGTTTTGCGTACCGGCTAAAAGGTTTAGCCATACATACAGCTTGAATTTGGATAGCAAGGTACCGCCAATGGTGTAAAACAAGGGAATATCTTTTGCTGAATAATACATCTTTGCTCCGGCATGATCCAGAAAGCTGCTGATATTCTCTGCGGACTGCCGAAAGTAAACTGCCATATCTTCCATCGAACGTATCTCACTGGTTTTTTCTACGATCACTTTTTTTCCGTCGGCAAACAGCACATCCATAGACAGCAAATAGTGCCTGCACAACAGTACGGCTTCTTCTATAGAGAACTTGCTCTTCTGGGATACCCTGCGGTGCGCGGCATCATAACTTATGTTCAGTACGGCAGCGATCTCATCGATCACAGATGCCGATCTATCTACCTTTCGCCGTATGGCTTTGAGCAACAGGTCCTGATTGTCCATTTTTGCGATTTTCACAAATGTAGGTTTTTTATTAATTCATTACCACAATTTGAATTGCGGGCATCACAATAATTTTGGTTCAGAATTATAAAGCATCTTACCATGAAAACGAAATTATCATTACTGTTCCTTTTGCTAAGCGCCGCGGGTTTTGCCCAGGGCCGTGCGCAGGTATTCAGCTTCACACCACTTTCGCAAAATGTGGTCGAGGTCAATGGGCTGGCTTTAGGCGTTGGGCATTGGTTCGGGAGTCCGAATGGAGCCACCATCAACGGCATTAATATCGAGATCAATCCCGTATCACCCTTTTTCATTCTCTTTCAGGATCCCTCTAGAGGGGCAAGATCGGGTGAATCGTCGGTAGATGTTAACGGGCTACACCTGGCCGTAGGCGGGTTCAGCGGCAATGGATCGGTTAATGGGCTGGGCATTTCGCTTTATAATATTGGCTACGGCTGCAATGGTGTAAGCCTTACCGGGCTGTATAATGCCGGCGATACGCTAAATGGGTTACACATATCCGGCCTTGCGAACATTGCTGACAATGGTGTAGGTGTTATCATTTCACCATTTAACGTAGCCGACCAGTTTACCGGGGTCCAGGTGGGGCTGAGCAATTATTCCGAAAGCTTTACCGGCGTGCAGATAGGGCTTTTTAACCGCACCAAAGAACAAAGCGGCCTGCAGGTAGGATTGTGGAACAGGAATGGCAAGCGGTCGCTGCCGTTCGTAAACTGGTAATTCATGAAAAAGATGATCACAATAACACTGCTGCTTGCAACACTTAATTGTTTCGCGCAGGGCTATGAGCGCTTTATTGGCGAAGCGGGCGTAAGGGTGCCGCTGGGTAACCTGGCCGACAAGATCGGACCGTCGCCGGAATTCGGTTTGTGGTACCGATGCCGGATGGATGAAAGCAATGACATGCTGGATATAGGTATTTCGATACAAATTCCAGGTAAAACAAAAGAGTTTGACTACACAACGCCCGACAGCCTTTACCGGACCAAAGCCAAAGGTGTTTCGGGGATGATTGGCATCCGGCCCACAAAGGTGTATACTATAGGTTTCGACCTTAGCCTGGAGTGGGTCTCGACTTTCGGGTATGCCTTCATGATGTATGACGATAAGGAAGCGCGCTACAAGCACAGGGCTTTCCCCGAAGAATTTGAAGAAAGCGATAACACTTCCTTCATCAAGTCCTTCAGCACCTTTCACATTGGGCAGGGCGTGCGGCTGAATTATGCCAACGTTGGCCTACAGGTGCATTACAGCTATACGCCTTATGGCCTCCTGACCGACTATGTACCGAGAAACTTCGGTTCCCACAGCCTGAGTTTTGGGGTCGTTTACCGACAATAGATCAATAATCGTTTAACCACATAGGCACATAGTATGAGAGGCTAAAATTATTAATGTTTTAGTTCACAGAGGATGTATTTAGGCTTCATCTGTGTGTAGCTCTGCCTGACTAAACATCTGAAAAAAAATCTATGTGCCTGTGTGGTTAAATTTAAACTAACCAAGTCTTTAACCATGAAACCACTTTTGTTTATGCTTATGCCATTCCTAATTTATTCCCCGGTGAAGGCACAGGAAGTGCAGCACCGCAAAACACGGTTCCCCGTTGGCCTTTATACCACGGGCGAAAGCGACATTTACGGTATTTCGTTCGGTGTCGGGTCCGATACTTACATGGACTCCGATCGTGTAAGCGTACGGTCCAACGGGATCCGCATTGAGCCGGTATCGCAGGCACTACTATTCTTTACATTGATATTTCCCATCGACAGGGTGCGCTATCCCGATACGCCGAAAGAAATTAAAGAGTTTGAAAAGAAAGTCCCAAACGAAGTTATTAACGGACTTAATCTTTCCTGCGGCACGAATGCCTTTGCCGATGTAAACGGGATCACTGTTTCCGCGCTCGTGCAATCGCTGCGACAAACCAACGGACTTTCTGTAGCCGGATTTTCCAGCCAGTCCTACGGTAACAATGGCCTTCAGGTGGCCGCGGGCTTTACGGGAACGGTTTATAGCAACGGTTTACTGGCAGCGATGTTCAGTACGACCACACATGAAGGGAAAGGACTGCAAGTAGCGGGAATTCATAATGATTACGATACTTTCTCGGGCGTGCAGATCGGCATGCTCAACGGAGCCTATGGCAAAGCTGAAAAATTTTCCGGAGTCCAGATCGGGCTTTTCAATAACGCCAAAAAACTGAAGGGCATCCAGATCGGGCTGATCAACAGGAACGAGAAACGAATACTCCCTTTTTTTAATTGGAATTTTAAAGACTGAAACAGACCTCACCCCCGGCCCTTTCCAAAGGAGAGGGGAGCCAAAACTGAAAGTTGGATAGTCAATTTCCATATGAGTGAAGCTCCTCCCTCTCCTTTGGAGAGGGCTGGGGTGAGATAAAAAATATATTATGAAAAACATACCACTTTTACTTATTGCCTTCCGGTTCGTTCTTGGGCCGGTAATGATAGGCATAACATACAACTACGGAGCATCGGTACGCATTGTACTGATGGTTATGCTGCTGCTGGGCATACTATCGGATATTTTTGATGGCATCATAGCACGGAAGTCAGGTGTATCAACCGAAAAGCTTCGCCGCATGGACAGCCAGACCGACCTGGTGTTTTGGATATGCGCCGGATGGTGCAGCTGGTTACTCAACCCTGAGATCGTTATCGAAAACAAATACGCGATCATTACCATCTTCGCTATGGAAGGGCTGACTTATGTATTGAGCATTGCTAAATTTGGTAAGGAAACCTGTACACACGCGTTGCTCTCCAAGCTATGGGGCATAACGTTGTTCGTTGCCTTTATTTCTATCATAGGGTTTGGGTATGGCGGGATACCATTGGCACTGGCAGTGATCTTCGGCATCATCTCGCACATCGATGTGTACCTGATCATTTTGCTATTACCTAAATGGACACACGATGTGCCCAGTGCGTGGCATGCCTGGCAGCTGCGCAAAGGGAGGGATATAAAGAGGAATAAGCTGTTTAACGGGTAATGGCTTTCCAGTCTTCAAAGCTCATTTCAAATCTCGTTTCCTTGGTGCCATACAATCCGGCTTCGCGCCAACCCTGCATACGATAAAATTTGTCCGCACGGGTATTAAAGCCGGTACTTAGCCATACGGTTTCCTGAGTTTGCGAAAAGTACCAATCCATCATCGTTTTATGCAACTGCTTACCAATGCCTTTGCCTTCATTGTCCTGATGCAGGAACAATGCCCAAATATTATGGTCCTGCAGGTCGGCGATGGCAAAGCCTACGATCATGCCATTATCTTCTGCCACCCAGCCTTTGCCACGACGGAACATATAATCGTCAACGTCAGAATCGGGGACGAGCGCAGGATTGGACAGCATGTTCTCTTTTACAGAATTGCGGATAATTTGTATTTGGGGGATATCGGTGATGAAGGCTTCTCGGATAGTCATTTTGCTCGTATTAGAACAGTAAAGATAATTATCTCAATTAAATTCTAAGCTTTGAAAGTTAGCTGTATTTAAAAACCAAAAAACCCTGCCACTTTGCAGCGACAGGGTTCTTCCTGAATTAACCTTAAAAGTAATTAAGATCCTTGTGGCTCTCCGCCATTATCTTCGTTACGCGGCTCCCTTGGTTCCCTCGGGGCATCGTCTCTTCTTTCTTCCCTTGGGCCACGGTCGCGTGAGTTCCTGTCGTCACGTCCGCGGTTATCGCGTCCGCCGCCACGGTTATCCCTGTAGCCGCCACGGTCGTTATCCCTTGGGCGGTCGTCACGTTCCCTCGGAACATAATTCTCATCCCTTGGAGGCCTTGGCATAAGCGCTTTCCTGGAAACTTTCTCCTTGCGTGTCTTAGGGTCTATACCAATGTATTTTACATCAAATACGTCGCCCATGTTCACCACGTCAGATACGTTCTCGGTACGTGCCCAGTCAAGCTCACTTACGTGAAGCAATACTTCATTGCCCGGTGCGTCAAGGTATTCTACCACTGCGCCAAAGTCAAGCATCTTGATAACTTTTACGCTGTAGGTCTCTCCGACTGTCGGCTTGAATATGATCGAGTCGATCTTGTTCAGTACCGCCTGGATCCCTTCAGGGCTTGTTCCAAGGATCTCCACTTCGCCCTGCTCGTCTACCTCGTTAATAACGATAGTAGTGCCTGTGGCTTTCTGAAGTTCCTGGATAACTTTTCCACCAGGGCCGATAAGGGCTCCGATGAATGCACCTGGAATGGTAACTTTTATGATCTTCGGAGCGTGGCGTTTCACATCTTCCCTTGGAGTATCGATAACTTCAGTCAGTTTTCCAAGGATATGAAGGCGGCCTTCACGGGCCTGGTTAAGCGCCTGTTCCATGATCTCGTATTTAAGGCCTGTGATCTTGATGTCCATCTGGCAGGCAGTAATACCTTCAGATGTTCCGGTTACTTTAAAGTCCATGTCGCCAAGGTGGTCTTCGTCACCAAGGATATCCGAAAGTACAGCCCAACGGCCTGTAGCATCATCAGATATTAGTCCCATGGCGATACCCGACACAGGGCGTATCATCTGGATACCGGCATCCATTAGTGCAAGTGTACCAGCACAAACAGTTGCCATTGAAGACGAACCGTTCGATTCCAATACTTCAGATACAACACGTACCGTGTAAGGAACTTCTGCAGGAAGCATATTTTTAAGTGCACGCTGTGCAAGGTTACCGTGGCCTACTTCGCGCCTTGAGGTACCCCTTAGCGGTTTTGCCTCACCTGTAGAGAACGGAGGGAAATTGTAGTGCAGGTAGAAACGCTCTTCTCCCTGGTCTGTAGGGCGGTCAATGATGTTGGCCTCTCGTGAAGTACCAAGCGTCACTGTAGCAAGCGCCTGGGTCTCTCCCCTTGTGAAAAGGGCAGATCCATGTGTTGATGGAAGGTAATCCACCTCACACCAGATAGGGCGTATCTCATCTGTTTTCCTTCCGTCAAGGCGTGTGCCGTTGTCAAGGATCACGTTACGTACCGCTTCTTTGTTAACTTTAGAAAGGTATTTGCTGATAAGGTCGCCGTTCTCAAGAAGCTCCTCGTCAGTAAACAACGCTTTCACTTCTTCCTTCACGCCTGCAAATTTCTCAGAACGCTCGTGCTTTGCAGAGCCTTCGCTGGCAATGGCAAAGTATTTATCGTAAGCAAGCTCTTTTACTTTTGCAAGGATGGTTTCATCCTTACGCTCCTCTTCATACGTCCTTACTTCTTTTTTGCCTGCAGCGGCCTGTAGCCTTTCCTGCGCGGCGATCTGTACCTTAATGGCTTCGTGGGCAAATTTAATGGCCTCGATCATTTCAGCTTCAGATATTTCTTTCATCTCGCCTTCTACCATCGCGATAGAGTCCATAGACGCGCCGATCATCATGTCGATGTCCGACTCAGCCAGTTGGGCTTTGCTTGGGTTGATCACGAATTCGCCGTTGATCCTTGCTACACGCACTTCAGATATAAGTGTCGCGAAAGGAATGTCAGAAAGGGCAAGTGCCGCAGATGCTGCCAGTCCGGCAAGTGCATCGGGCATAACCTCTTCGTCATGGCTCATAAGCTGGATCATTACCTGCGTCTCGGCATGGTAGTCCTTAGGGAATAGCGGGCGCAGTACACGGTCTACAAGACGCATGGTAAGTACTTCACCATCGCTTGGCCTTGCTTCGCGCTTAAAGAAACCGCCGGGAAAACGCCCTGCGGCTGCAAATTTTTCGCGGTAGTCAAGTGTCAATGGCAAGAAGTCGATGCCTGGACTTGCTGTGCGGGCAGAAACCACAGTGGCAAGGAGCATCGCGTTGCCCATTTGTACTACTACCGAACCATCGGCTTGTTTGGCAAGTTTGCCTGTCTCGATCGAGATGCTTCGTCCATCTCCCAGATCGATGATCTCTTTAATTACGTTAGGGATCATAAAATTTAATTCTTTTGTTAAACAATGGGTTTAGTTGTTGTGTTGTAGTTGTTGTAGTTGTATGGAACCCAATGAAAAACCTAAAACTTTTTCTGCAATATGTAATAAAACAAAAAGAGGCGCGCGGGCACCTCTTCTTATCTCGATTATTTCCTGATGTTCAGTTCTTTGATAATCTCACGATACCTGTTGATATCTTTCTTTTTCAGGTAGTCAAGAAGGCTTCTCCTTTTACCTACCAGCATTACTAGCGAACGCTCTGTATTAAAATCGTGGCGATTTTTTTTAAGGTGCCCTGTAAGGTGGTTGATCCTGAATGTGAACAATGCGATCTGCCCTTCTGCAGATCCTGTGTTAGCTTCTGCTCCACCGTGCTTGGCGAAGATCTCTGCTTTTACTTCTTTAGTCAAGTACATGCTAATATTATCTAAATGATTATTATGTATACCAGGTTTCTCCTGATTGGGTGCAAAGGTAATCAATATTTTTAAACGCGCAAGAGGAGAAATGTGATAAAGTTATAAGTTCCAAAGTTACAGAGCACCAAAGCCGCAAAGCTTATAATCCACAGTGAAGCAATCCATTAGCATTATTGCCATGGAATAACTTGTTATCCGACACTAAGAAGCACTTTGCAACTTTATAACTTTATGACTTTGCAACTACCTAAACAACTTGCTCACTTCCCCATTCACAAACTCCAGGAACCTTTCATCCAGTTCTGTGAACGGGTCCAGCACGCCCGAGTCAATGTCGATCTGGCCAATATTCTCGCCATTTACAAAAAGCGGCACCACGATCTCCGACTTAACCGTAATACTGCACGCAATGTAGTTGTCCTGCGCGCTAACATCGGGCACTACAAAGTTTTGGTTCGATAACGCTACCTGCCCGCAAATGCCTTTACCAAATGGGATAACAGTATGGTCTGTTGGTTCCCCTGCATACGGCCCAAGGATAAGTTCTTCCTTGTCGCCGTTGCGGAAGTAAAAGCCTACCCAGTCATAATAATCAATGTTCTCTTTTAATAGATGGCAAAGCTGCAGCAGTTTTTCATCACGCAGTATGTTGTCGCGGTGCAGTATGTCGACAACCTTTGGTTTCAGTTCTTCAAATGTCATGGCGTTAAGATCTTTAGTTTACAGTGGCAGCGCTCTCGTTAGTCGTGAGCGGATCCGAGTAGCAAAATTACGAAAATGCCGCATTTCGACTGTTCTCAATGTGACATTTTCGTAGTTTATAAGGTATTTTCCATATTTTTGTTAAAAACTAAATTGCCGATGGGCATCCTTCAAAACAACAGGGGCTTTTTTCTTTTCCTCATAAAATTCGCGGGCACCTACCTTTTGCTTTCAGCGCTGTACTGGGCCTATCTCAGCCAGTACGATGCCAAAGCTTTTGAGCCCGATGGCATGACCACCCTTGTTGCAGAGCAAGCTTCCGGATTAGTGGACCTATGGGGTGAGGAGTCTCATATTGCTAAGAATTCAAAAGAGGCCTCCTGGTACTTTTTTGTCAACGGCAAACGTTTGGCAAGGGTGGTCGAGGGATGCAATGCCGTTAGTGTCATGGCATTGTTCGCATCATTCATCGTAGCATTTTCCACCACGTTCAAGCGCACCTCGCTATATATTATCATGGGCATAGCCTTGCTGCACATTCTTAATGTGGTACGGATAGCCCTGCTGGGGCTGGGGCTTTTTTATTACAAGGAACATGGGCCGCTGCTGCATGACATTATCTTCCCGCTCTTTATATATGGAGTAGTTTTTGTTTTGTGGATAGCATGGGTATTAAAGCTCTCGGTCGTCAGGATAAAAAACGCGAATGCCCTGATAGGGATACTTGCGCTTTTGATATTGCTGGTGCTGGTACGATCTTTTGAAGCATCCCTGTTTTATGACCCACTACTCGAATTCTTCAGGAAAGAAGACAAAACATTACCCGACTATGAGAGCTTTAAGCTCTTCCTTGGCATAGCTTTCCGCTACGGCATTAACACACTACTCTCGCTGGGCATCATTTGGCTTGCATTTAAGGACAAGGCCATACTAAGGCTTGCAGCATTATTATATCTCGCTTTTTTTGTAGTGCTTACAGCACTATTATTCATAAGCCTCACTGATGACACGCCTAACCTGATGCTCATTTTTTACATACGCCGCTTCCTGATACAGCCATTGTTGCTGCTGCTGTTCCTACCTGCTTTCTTTTACCAAAAGAATAAAAGGAATAATTAGTCATAATTTAATTATTTTCAATAAAATAAATATATTATTTAAATAATTATAATTATTTAAGCCAATATTTTGTTAATTGAGGTTTTTCCGTAATAATTCATTGAAAATTTGATATAGATTTACAATGGCGCCATAATCTATTTATCAACTTTTTACAAATCATTTTTATTATGAAAAGAATCATTTTGACAGCAAGTTTCGCTATGATCGGAACATTTGCGTTTGCAGCGAACCAGCCTGTAAAAAACAAAAAGGTAGAGAAGGCTGTAGAGCTTATTGTGGGCTGCTCAAGTACCACAACTACAGTTACTACTACAAAACTGGACGGCACATCTTCGGTTAACACAACTACTGTAGTAAATTGCGACACCCCTCAGGAGTTGGTAACGTACCATAAATTAATGAAACAAAACCCATAAAATGTTTATCATGAAAAAAATAATTATGATGGCAGTAGTGTTGGCCTCAACATCTGCATTTGCGGTAACGACCGAAGAGAAGAAATCAGAGTCCGCTGATAAAAAGGAAACTGTAGACTGCTCTACAACAGTAAAAATGTCAAGTAAGACAAATGCTGACGGTTCAACAAGTACTACTACGACAACAACGTGGAATTGCGATACTCCGGGAGAACTCGCGGAGATGCATAAACTTATGAAAGCCATAGGAATGGGCTTATAATAATTGTTTTTAGTTAATCAATTGCCGGAAGCACTACTTCCGGCAATTTTTAATAATTATAAAATGAAAAAAGTATTTTTTATACTGATGATCCTTTGTACGGGCTTTACGGCTGTGGCGCAAACTGTATTTTCTGAAGTTAAATATGTGTTCACAATAAATAATGAGCAGTCAAAGGCGCAAATAGACGGAGCATTGCTTTATTCTGCTAAGAACAAAATGTCTACCTACATCAATCTCGGGTTCCTTAAAGTGCCTGACAGTACCTATACGGTATCCGGAGAGGAGAACGGGGATAAATTTATAAATGTTGAAAAGTACAGTGACAGTGAAGGACAAAAGCCTGAATATCAAAAACTGTATGATAAAGATTCACTCTACGCTTTCGAAAATGTATATGGTGAAAGGCTTTGCCACATCATCGCAGAAAAAATGCCGAAGATGAGCTGGACTATTGAAAAAGAAACCAGATCCATTTTGGGCCATACCGTGCAAAGGGCAACAACATCCTTCAGGGGAAGAAATTACGAAGCATGGTTCGCACAGGATATCCCTATACCTGATGGGCCCTATAAATTTCACGGACTGCCGGGACTCATCCTGGAAGTAGCATCGAAGGAAGGGAAATATCATTTTTTGGCTTACGAACTTAAGATAAACCAAAAGTCGGATAATTTTAAAATTGAAAAATTAAAGAGTAAATACAGGAAAAATAAAACTGTTTCAATAAAAGAAAAATTAGCGATCATTAAGGCCAACGAAGAAAAAGAAATACGATATCAACGCAGTAAAAACCCAAACATTTCTGAGGTTATAATAAACAATTCTGCTATTGAGATGGATTTCAAAGATATTTAAATGACCAGGAATAAAATTGCCTTACTCTTCTTTCTGTTATTGGGAACATATAGTCTTTGCGCACAAACCATTACCGGGACCGTGACCGGCGCAGCTGAAGAAAAGCTTTCGAATGTGAACATAACGGTGAGGAATGCCGAAACCCCACAGTTGATCTCTGAATTTTCCATATCGGGAAATGACGGGTCTTTCAGTATAACCCTGAGGTCTAAATTTGAGAACATTATTCTTGAAGCTACAAAAATGGGCTTTGAAACACGATCATTTCAATTGAAAAGCGCCGATATCGGAGACCGGTATCACCTTGATATAGTATTGACCGAACAGGCCATTGTTATGGAAGAGGTGGTTATCAGTCAACGGCCCAAAATTGAAGTGGCCGGTGATACGGTCAATTACCGCGCGTCGGCATTTTTAGATGGATCCGAAAGAAAGGTGGAAGACCTGCTAAAGAAAATACCGGGTATCCAGATCGATGATCAGGGCTATATTAAATATAAAGGCAGGAATGTTGAAAAAGTACTGCTTGACGGTGATGACCTTTTTGATCAAAATTATACTACGGGCACACAAAATATGGCTGTAGGGATCATTGATGAGGTACAGGCTATTGAAAAATTCGTGGAAAATCCACTATTGGCAGGCATTGAAGATTCAGATAAGGTCGCACTTAACCTGAAACTGAAGGATGGCAAGACGGCACTTTCCGGTGAAGGAATCGTTGGCTATGGAGTAGAAGACCGTTATTATGCCGATATAAATGGCCTTGCGGTATCAAAGTCCAACAAAAATTTCTCCGTGGTCAATTATAACAATGTAGGCGAAAATAAATCGCCCTATAACTATTTTTCTTTTTTCCCCTCACCTGAAGAATCTAAGAACCAGCCAATGCTTGCCCCAAAGCTGATACCTGAAATAGTGTCGGCAAGCGCCGTTGGGGAGAGCAGGGCGACCATTAATGACAATTGGTACGGCGGGATCAATAACCTTTATAAGATCTCAAAGAGCCTCAATGCACGGGTGATGCTTGCTTATTATGACGACAAGCTGAGTTTTATCAAATCAGATCGCTCAGATTATATTTTTGATGATGGCCAACAGCTTACCACCACGCAGGAAGAAACAGTAGTCAAACTGCCGCGACAATACGACGGTAATGTAAAACTGACATGGAACGCTTCAAAAGTTTCGCAACTTGAAATTACATCCAAATGGAATGCTGAAAGTATTAGAACAATGGCAGACTTGTTCACCAATGATCAGAACAGCCTGGACTCTCGGCTTCAGTCGGTCCGTTTTTTTACAAAACAGGACCTGCTCTACACACAAAAATTAAGCAAAACACATAGCTTTCAGCTACAGGGGATCTTTTCCCATGTCCGGTCGGACCAGGATCTTCGCCTGAGGCCCGGCCTCGACCTGGATACGGGTAATATAATCGGGGGCACCAGCAACCGCCAGCAGTCGGTCTTCCATAAAAACTACCTCGAGCTGGGCGGCACTTTGCTTGGCGTAAGGAAAACCGATAAATATCACATAAAAGCAGGGACTAAGTACTGGCAGAATAAACTTCGGTCAGACCTGTATGAAGCCGGCGATCTGTTAAGCTCCGGCTATCGAAATGACCTCGATTATGATCTGGTAGAAACGTCTGCGGAAGCGGTATACAATTTTAAATTTGGCAAATTTACGTTAAAGCCCATGCTGCAGATCAAAAATTATTCGTGGAACAGGAAAGAACCACTGCGGGCAATTGACAGCCGTGAGAGTGAATGGCTGGCTGCACCGTCGCTTTTAGTCAGCTACAAGCTAGATCCCTTAACGAGGCTTTACGCGACCTACTCCTATGACATGACGCCTCCCCGCGAGAATAACCTTTACTCAGGTTTTGTACTCTCATCCAGCCGTACACTGGTCAGCAACATGCCGTCAACACCGTTCAGTAAAACCACCAATGCTACGTTAGGGTACGAACTTAATGATATTTACAACCAATTTGTCATTAACGCGAGCCTGAATTATTTCAGGCAGCAGAATAACTTTTACGCGAACAGTACGGTAACCCAGAACCTTACTACAGTAAGCTACTTTTTCCTTCCTGAAAGCAATGATACCTATACCGCTTCGGCAAGTGTGGAAAAATACATTCCTTCCATAAGGTCTACCATCAAACTAAATGGCAATTTTGTATCCTACAGGTATATAAATGTTGTTAATGGTTCCGATCTGCGAAACAACAGGTCCGATATAGCCTATGTGGACCTGTTTGGTAAAACAGCTCTGGACATCCCATTAAATTTTGAGAACACCCTGCGTGTGCAAAACAGTACTTCTTCATCCGATAATTACGATGGCGACTTTACCAATACAACCATCATCAACTCATTTAAGACGCTTGTAAAATATAATGATAATTGGTTTGGCGTCCTTATCGCCGATTACTTTCTTCCGAGCACCCAAAATATCGGGGAATACTATTTTCTTGACGCAATGCTGCGGTACAGGATACCCGGTAAAGGCTGGGAATTTAACCTGACCGCAAAAAACATAACCAATAATAAATATTTTAAAGAGGTTTTAGTATCAGATTTCTACCGTTCAGCTTCAAGTCAAAACCTTAACAGAGCTTATATACTTTTAACTGCCGGTTTCCAGTTTTAGAGTACACTTCGGAGTTTGAATAATTTTCGGGCAAATTTCCCGTTATCAAAACATAATTGCATAATTTTGCACCACATGCAGATAAGAAAACACATAAGCACCCTGCTTACAATGCTCATATTGGTTTCCAGTATGGGGTTGGCGCTCAATGTGCATTACTGCCACGGTAAAGTGTCCTCGGTTAATTTTGCTTACAGGAAAGCTGAACCCTGCAATGGGCATAAGGACGGGAAGAAAGCCCATGCCTGCGGTGTGGAAAAAGACTCGCACAAAAAATGCTGCAAAGACGACCTGGTAAAGCTTAAGGATACCAAGTCGGACAACATACTTTCAAAATCACTCCAGCTTGACCTTGGCGCTTTTTGCCTTGCCACAGAGTGGAACCCAAATGCGTTATACAGTACAACTGCCACGATCGTAACAAAAGACACGCCGTCTTTTTATTGCGAATCTAATGCGCCACCGCTATACAAACTGTATTGCCAACACATTTTCTACGCCTAAGTTCAATGTTCTTACAACTTTCGCCCGTGCGAAAGTATCTTAGTAATAACATTAAACTTTTTTTATGCGTAACATATTCATTTATATACTATTCCTTATGGCTGCCGGATATGTGCAGGCCCAGGAAAACCTTACCGGCACCATTCTCGATGAGAACAGCCAGCCCATGCCGGGCGCGTCGGTCTATTGGCTAAAGCCTGCCGATCCCCAACATTCTACGATAACTTCAGAAAGCGGTACTTTTTCACTGCCCTACTCTACCGAGACGGATAAGCTCATCATCAGTTACATCGGATACAAGACCGATACCCTGAGCGTACCCGTACCAAGGGCCATCGACCATAAAATGACCCCTGACGATGGCCAGGAACTCAACGAAGTGGTATTGGAAAAACAGCGCAGGAGCCTTGAGCGATCACGGGTACAGACAACTAACGTATCGACAATGAGCCACAAAGAACTCCTTAAAGCCGCCTGCTGCAACATTGCCGAGAGCTTTGAGACCAATCCTTCTATCGATGCCAGCTTTTCGGACGCGCTAACCGGCAGCCGCCAGATAAAAATGCTTGGGCTTACCAGTCCTTATTTATTGATAGCCGAAGAGAACATACCATCAATACGTGGGGCATCGCAAGCCTACGGACTTTCATTTGTGCCGGGCACATGGGTCAACAGCATCCAGATCACCAAAGGTGCCGGACCGGTTGTCAATGGTTACGAAAGCATCTCAGGCCAGATCAACTATGACCTGATAAAACCTGCCGATGACATACCGTTCTTCCTGAATGCCTATGGCTCAACCGACAGCCGCTTTGAGCTGAACACCCATTTCAACAAAAAATTTTCCGACAAATGGAGCAGCAGCCTGTTCGTACACGGTAATACCCGAATCGGCAAAAACGACATGAATGATGATGGCTTCCTCGATAACCCCCTGGCAAAACAGATCAACGTGATGAACCGCTGGCAGTATAATGATGCCGAAAAAGGCTGGGTAAGCTTCATCAACCTGCGTTACATGCGCGATGAAAGGCAGGCCGGCGAGGTTGACTTTGATCCGGACCGCGACAAGTTTACTACGAACCACTGGGGATCCGAGATCAATACCGACAAGGTGGATGCATCTGCCAAATTAGGCTATGTGTTCCCCGATATGCCCTACCAAAGCATTGGCCTTCAAACTTCTTTCAACTGGCACAACCAGGAGTCATACTTTGGGTTCAAAACCTACGACATCGACCAAAAAAGCATGTATTCCAATCTGGTCTTCAGTTCGATCATCAACAATACAATGAACAAATTTACCACGGGCCTTAACTTTACCTACGACAGCTATGGCGAATTTGTAAATACTGCCGACTTTAGCCGTAGGGATAATTCTGCAGGTGCTTTCTTTGAATACAACTACGACAATGCCAACGATTTCAGCATTATCCTTGGCGGCCGTTTTGATGTTCATAACCGCCTTGGCTCGTTCTTTACACCGCGTATGCACCTTCGTTACAACCCTTGGGAAGGCGGTACGTTCAGGGCATCTGCCGGCAGGGGCAAAAGAGCAGCTAACATTTTTGCCGAGAATCAGGCATTCTTTGGCAGTTCACGTACAATGAATATACTTGGAACGGGCGGCAAACTTTATGGCCTTGACCCCGAAATCGCATGGAACTACGGTGTGAGCTTCATCCAAAGCTTCCCGCTGTTCAATAAAAATGCTGAGTTCGTAGTAGATCTCTATCGCACCGATTTCCAGAACCAGGTGGTGGTAGATGTATTTGGTTCGCCACAGGAAGTGAATTTTTACAACCTCGACGGAAAGTCATTCGCCAACAGCCTCCAGGTAGAACTGAACTATGAGATAACACACCACTTCAACATCCGTACGGCCTACAAATATTACGATATCCAGACCGATTATGCTTCGGTCGGTACACAGGAAAGGGTATTACAGGCCAAGCACCGCTTCTTTACCAATGTATCTTATGAAACCCACGTAAAAGACGGCGGCCGCCAATGGAAGTTCGACTTTACCTATAACCTGATGGGCAAGCAGCGCCTCCCAAACACCGCAAGTAACCCTGCAGAGTACCAAATGGGCAATCATTCGCCGTCCTTCTCGCTCATGAACGCTCAGGTTACGCGCAGTTTCTCAAGCGTTTTTGAAATGTATGTGGGTGCAGAGAACCTTGGCAATTACCAACAGAAAAAAGCAATATTAGGCAATGACGATCCTTTTGGCCCGTATTTTGACAGTTCCATTATCTACGCGCCAATATTCGGGCAAATGTATTATGCCGGTTTGCGATTCAAGATCAATTAATTACATTTAAAACCTCTAACAACTATTAATATGAAAAAACTCGTTTTAATGATGCTTGTGCTGTTCATGGGCATATCGCTCCAGGCACAGGAAAAAAAGAACAAAAATGCCAAGGCCGAGATCGAAGTGAAAGGCAATTGCGACCAGTGCAAGAAACGCATTGAAAAGGCTGCTTATACGGTAAAAGGCGTAAAATCGGCTGTATGGCACCAGGACCATCAGGACCTGCACCTGATCATCGACGAAACCAAATGCAGCCTTGATGACGTTCGCGCTGCTGTTGCGAAGTCCGGCCACGATACCGATAAGGTAAAAGCCACTGAGGAAGATTACAACAAGCTGCATTCGTGCTGTAAAT
Source organism: Flavobacterium sp. (assembly GCF_052437795.1). Lineage (GTDB taxonomy): Bacteria > Bacteroidota > Bacteroidia > Flavobacteriales > Flavobacteriaceae > Flavobacterium. The sequence continues at coordinate 252,152 of NZ_JBQVPA010000002.1, read as the reverse complement.
ATGACAAAGGCTAATAGCCGCAACACATTATCAAAAGTACCCCTACACTTGTTTGGGGTATTTTTTTGCGTTAATATGTAAGGTAAAGTTGCTGTTTGCGACTTAGAAAGGTAAATTTGCAATGATCACCTTCATACTATCATAATGACTAGATCGCTTACAAATGCGTTGGCACTATTAGCGGGTTTGATATTGCCCCAAATTGCCGCTGCACAGGAACAACCGGCAAAAACTGAGAACAACTTTTTTAAGGACCGCAAATTCTACCTTAATGAAGATGGCAGCAATTATGTAAAGTTCACTTTCCTTACACAAGCCTGGCTCAGGAGCACGCAATACAATCCCGGGACGACCATCAACGGTGTGGCCAAAAGCAGCGGCACCGATATTGGCATCCGCCGGTACAGGGTACAGCTCTTCGGGCAACTGACCGACAGGGTGTTCGCCTACAGCCAGTTTGGCGAGAATAACTTCAATAACATCGCAGACCGCAAGCAAGGATTTTTTGTGCACGATGCCTATGGCGAATATGCAGTAGAAAGGACCAGGTTCTCGTTAGGCGCGGGGCTTTCAGGGTGGAGTGGGCTTACGCGTTTTGCATCGCCATCCGCAGGCAGCATATTAGGGCTTGACGCACCCATTTACCAGCAAACCACCGCCGATGCTACGGACCAGTTCCTGCGTAAGCTGTCGGTTTTTGCGAAAGGTAAGCTGGGTAAGCTCGATTACCGCATACAGATGGTACAGCCAATGGCCATACAAAAGTCGGCCGGATATAACCCCGCCAATGCCATTGGACAAAATGCGATGTTCTCGGGCGATCCGCCTAAGATGCAGTACAACGGCTATTTCATGTATCAGTTCCAAGATCAGGAGTCCAACTTAACGCCCTATACTACCGGAACCTACCTCGGAAAGAAAAAAGTATTCAACATTGGTGCGGGGTTCATTTACCAGAAAGATGCCATGTGGAGGCTTAATGAAACGGCTACAGATACTATTCACAGCAATATGCTCCACCTGGCTGCCGATGTGTACTACGATGCTCCTGTAGGCGAAAAAGGCCAGGTAATAAGCCTTTACGGTAGTGTGACCGTTTCCGACTACGGGAAGAATTACCTTCGCAATGGCGGCCCAATGAACCCGGCCAATGGGAATAGCGATCCATCAGTATTGAATGGCGGCGGCACGGCTTTCCCAATGTATGGTACGGGCACGATAGGCTATATGCAGGCAGGCTATAAATTTCGGGATAACCTTATTGGCACTACCACGCTTATGCCGTATGCCTCGATCCAGTATGCGAAATACGAACGCCTGAACGATGGCATGGCTTATGTAGATGCAGGTGTTAACTGGTTGCTGGCAGGGCATACATCAAAGTTAACCCTATCCTACCAAAACCGCCCGCTGTTCAACACATTGGGCGACAATACAGGAACCAGAAGCGCTGTGGTGGCCCAATACCAGGTATTTTTCAATTAAAAAGTAATATTCCCGGCCAGCTCCTTTAAGGTAACTTCAGATATCTTGGCCTGATATTGTGCCGAATTATTACGGGTCACCGCGTTCACATAATTCAGCTGGGCAGTGCGCACCTCGATCTGGGTAATGCTCCCTATCCGGTATTTCTCCATGGTAATATCAAGGTTCTGCCTGGCGATCTCTACATTACTGCCTTCAAGTTCCACCAGTTCCAGGTTGGTCAGGTAGGTTTGGTAGGCTGATATCAATTGCGAATTGATCGCCTGCGTCTGCTGATCGATGATGAGTTTGCTATTGTCAATTTGCAGGCGGGCTATATTTTCGTTGCGCTTTTGCAAAAAACCATTAAAGATATTGATATTTGCCGAAATGCCATAGCTCAGTCCCCTTCCGCTGTTCTCACGTGCGAACCCTAGGCTGTTCTCGCTTTCTGTAAAAATATATCCCGTGCTTACACCGATCTGCGGATAGCGGGCAGCCTTTACCTGTTTCAGGTTGAATTCGGCGACACGCTTATTGATGAGCGCCATCTGTATCTGCGGGTTTTGTGATGATGCCGAAGACATCAGGTCAACCAACTTAAGCCGGTTATCGATCGCCACCGAATCGACAACCCGGAATTGCATGGTAAGTTCGCGCGCCAAAAGTTGATTCAGGTAGGTCTTAGTATTTTCGTACAGTTCCCTCTGCCGAAGGTAGTTGGTCGTATCGGTATTCAGGTCGACCTTTGCATTAAGCACTTCCAGTTTGGCAGCTTTTCCTATTGTAAAACGGTTGTCGGCCAACGTTACCCTTTGCTTCGAAATGACCACTGCGGTATCGAGAGCCTTTAGCGTTTGCTGCTGCTGTACGAGGTCATAATAAGTTGTCAGCACATCGCCCACGCGGGTAAGGATGGTGTATTTCAATTCGGTGCCGCCCAGTTTTTCCAATTCTTTCAACTGGTCATAGCGGGCGAACATCCGGAAGCCGTCAAATATCGTCCAGCCAAGGTTTACACCATACTGCATACTGTTGTTACGGGCGTTATCGAGTTCCTGGGCAGTGCCATCCGCACGCACCTGTCGTGAGTTCTGTACGCTGTTATTTTGGCTGAATGTACCGGATAAGGTTGGCAAGATCCCTGCATTGGCAAGGCTCACATTGTTCTCGTCGATCTTCAGGTCGTTGGCAGCCAACTTAATATCATAATTATTCTTCAGTGCTTCGGCCACGGCATCTTCAGCGCTAAGCAGCGGATATTCCGGCTTAACGATACTGTCCTGTGCCAATGCAGTGAGGCAGAAAAAACTCAAATATAAATAGATGAAAAACTTCATTAGTCTTCAAGGTTATCAAATTCGGGGCGGTGCTTTTTCGGTCGCGACCACATGTAATATATTGCAGGGATAATGAACAGCGTCAATATCAGTGAAAAAATGGTACCGCCAACAATAACAACACCCATGCCGATACGGCTGGTAGAGGCTGCTCCTAGTGACATGGCGATAGGCAAAGCACCCAATGCAATGGCAAGGCTCGTCATTAATATCGGACGAAGGCGCGATTCGGAAGCTTCCAGTATGGCTTCATATTTTTCCTTGCCCTCTTCACGGAGCTGATTGGCAAATTCTACGATCAATATACCATTTTTCGTTACAAGGCCTATCAGCATGATGGTACCGATCTGGCTGAAAATATTCCATGTTTGCCCGAACAGCCACAGCGACAGCAAGGCTCCCGCGACGGCCATAGGCACCGTAAGGATAATGATGAAAGGGTCGATGAAGCTTTCGAACTGGCCTGCCAATATCAAGTATATAAGCAATAGTGCCAACCCGAATGCGAACAGCGTATTGCTCGAGCTCTCCACAAAATCGCGTGACTCGCCGCCAAGGTCGGTCGTAAAGGTATCGTCGAGTACTTTTTCTTTGGCACGCTCCATAGCATCGATACCGTCACTGATACTCATGCCCGGTGACAATCCTGCCGAGACGGTAGCCGACATATACCTGTTATTATGGTACAGTTGCGGAGGGCTGCTTTCTTCTTTCACAGTAACAAGGTTATCCAGCTGTATCAGCTGCCCCGTGCTGCTTTTCACGAATATCGAAGTCAGGTCCAGCGGCGCGGCGCGGTCTTCTTTATCAAACTGCCCCATCACCTGGTACTGCTTGCCGTTCATCATGAAATAGCCGAAACGCTGCCCACTAAGCGACAATTGCAGCGTTTGTGCCACATCTAATAAAGACACCCCAAGGCTCTGAGCTTTCTCGCGATCTATCGTTACATTAATTTCGGGTTTGTTGAATTTCAGGTTCACATCGGTCATGGCAAAGGTTGGGTCCTTGCTTACCTCATCCATGAATTCCGGTATCTTTTGCTGCAGTTTTTCAAAGTTCTGTGCCTGTATGATGTATTGTATCGGGAAGCCTCCCCTCCTGTTCACGGCAATGGTTGGCTGCTCAGATACTGAAACCCTGGCTTCAGCATAGCGCTTGGTCCATTTGGTCAGGTCGGCAGCGATCTCCTTTTGCGAACGTTCCCTTTCACCCGGCTCCTTCAGCGCCAGCCTGATGCGGCCACTGTTTACTGATGCCGAACCAAACCCCGGCGAAGTGATCACCAGGCTGGCTTTCTTTTCGGGAACTGAATCGTTGATAAGCTGCTCCATTTCCTGCATAAAGCGATCCATATAATCATAGGAAGCACCCTCCGGGCCTGTAATATTCAAGCCGACAAAGCTGCGGTCGTCGTAAGGCGCGGTCTCTTTTTGCAACGTTGAAAAGAACAGTGCGATAAGTCCTACACATACGATCAGAATGGGAAAGCTAAGCCATTTGCGCTTCATGAATCCGGTAAGCGCTTGGGCATAACCCTTGTTCATTTTTTCGAAATAGGGTTCGGTAAATTCATAGAACCTTGATTTTTTGTGTACGCCCTTTATCAGGTAAGCGTTGAGCATTGGCGTAAGTGTAAGCGAAACGAAGGCGGAGACCAGCACTGCCGCCGCGATGACGACCCCAAACTCCCGGAACAACCGCCCTACGAAACCTTCCAAAAATATCACCGGAAGGAACACCGCCGCCAACGTGACCGATATGGAGATCACGGCAAAGAATATCTCGTTGGCGCCTTTCATGGCCGCCTCGATCGGGGTCATGCCCTCCTCAACTTTTTTGAAAATGTTTTCGGTTACCACTATACCATCATCCACTACAAGTCCCGTGGCAAGTACGATCGCCAGCAGCGTAAGTACATTTATAGAAAATCCAAAAATATACATGATGAAGAATGTCGCGATGAGTGAAACTGGTATATCCAGCAATGGCCTTAACGCAATAGCCCAATCACGGAAGAACAGGTAAATGATGAGCGTTACCAAAAGGATGGAAATGCCCAGCGTTTCCACCACCTCATGTACCGATTTTTTGATAAAGACCGTATTATCAATTACAACGTTGAGTTTCAGGTCGGCGGGCAGTTCCTTCTTCATCTGGTCGTACTGCTCGTAAAAGGCATCGGCTATCTCTATGTAATTCGTACCCGGTTGCGGAATGATGGCAAGCCCCACGAGCTGCTGCCCGTCATTCGTCATTTTTGTCTCCAGGTTCTCAGGCCCCAATTCAGCACGGCCCACATCGCTTAGCTTAACGATCTTATCCCCTTCCGACTTAATGATGATATTATTGAATTCCTCAGCAGTAGAGAGGTTGCCCATAGTTTTCACGGTCAGTTCCGTATTAGCACCTGTCAGTTTACCGGAAGGCAATTCTACATTCTGGCTGGAAAGGGCTGTTCGCACATCAGAGACCGTAACGCCATACGAAGCCAGTTTCGTTGGCTCGATCCATAACCGCATCGCATAGCGTTTCTGTCCCCATATCTGCACGCTGCTCACTCCGGGAATGGTCTGCAGCCTTTCGGCGATCACGTTCTCGGCATAATCGCTAAGTTCCAGCGGGTCGCGGGATGCGCTTTGCACGGTCATGGTGACGATCGGGTCGGAATCGGCATCCGCTTTAGAAACTACAGGGGGTGCGTCGATATCCTGCGGAAGGCTGCGGATTGCCTGCGATACTTTATCGCGCACATCGTTAGCGGCTTCCTCGAGGTTTTTTTCCAGTTCAAATTCTATGGTAATGTTGCTCGAACCCTGGTTGCTGGACGAGGTAATATTGCGTATCCCGTCGATCGAGTTAATGGATTTTTCGAGCGGTTCAGTGATCTGCGATTCAATGATATCAGCATTGGCACCCGCATAACTGGTACGTACCGATATTTGTGCCGGGTCGATGGACGGGAACTCACGTACACCGAGGAACGTATAACCTATTACCCCAAAAAGGATAATGGCAATGTTCATCACGATAGTGAGTACCGGCCGCTTTATGCTTAGTGTAGAAAGGCTCATGGTTTCTTTGCTTGGGTTACCTTAACCTTTACCGGTGTTTCCTTCTTGAGCGTCAGCACACCTGTAGTAAGCACCGTATCGCCGGACTTGAGGCCCGACAGCACCACGATGTCCTTATCGGTACGGGTCGTGGTCTCCACCATTACCTCATCGGCCTTGCCATTGCGGGACACGAAAACTTTTTTACCGCCCTGTACCGGCACTATGGCTTCGGTAGGGACAATATAGGCATCGTCTATCTTTTCCAGCGGCAGCTCAACGTTAGCAAATGTACCCGGGATGAACTTCCCCTGTGGATTATCGGCCAATGCGCGTATGCGTAAGGTACGGGTAGCTACCTCCACAGCAGGTTCAAGCGCGTAAATTTTAGCGGTAAATTTATTCTTCTCGCCGGGAATGGTAAAGCTAACTGTTGTGTTGGGTTTTACCTGCGACGCATATTTTTCAGGTATCGAAAAGGTGATCTTTACCTTCGTGCTGTTTACCAGGCGTGCTATCAGTATATCGGGTGTAACGTAGGTGCCCGGCGAGATGCTCCTTAAACCTACAGTGCCGGAGAACGGCGCCCTTATGGAAGTTTTGGCTATCTGGGCATTGATAAGCTGTGTCTGTGCCTGGGAGGTCTTGAAGTCGGCTGTGGCAATGTCGTATTCTTCGCGGCTGATGGCTTCTTTCTCAAAAAGCAATTTGGCACGCCTTGCATTTTCTGAGGCCAGTTTTTGTCGGGTTTGCGCCTGGCCCAGCTGTGCCCTCAATTCCACATCGTTTATCTTTACAAGCACTTGTCCCTTTGCGACCTTTTTGCCTTCTTCAAAATAGATCTTCTCGGCAATGCCTGCTACTTCACTGCTCAGCTCCACCTGCTCATTGGCCTCGATGGAACCCGAAAGCGACAATACGTTTGAAAATCGCTCAGGGTGAACCACGATGCCATTTACAGCCATGGGCGGCTTTTTGCCTCCTTTGCCACCACCACCTGGGGCTTCAGCTTTTTTGGCACTATTTTCTGAGATACGGTAATAAACAAGGGCACCAACTCCGAGGATAAGGAGCGTATATACGATATATTTTATCTTCATTGCAACGTTGAGATATAAGGCAAACGCAAAGCTAATGCAATATTCAACGACACAGTTTTGTATTAACAAAAAATATGGCGATATTTTCTTACATTTTTAGTTAAATATGTATTTAGAAATTACCAACCCGTACGGGTAAGGTAATCTTCAAACAGCTTATGGTTAACCACTACTTCGCAATCAGGGAAGGCTTTACAAAGCCTTTGAAGCTTCACTTTTGTATCTTCATCATATTCTGCAGAAATAAAAAGCTGTTTCAACCCAGGAAGGAACAATCGCAGGATACCGTCAGTCGTTATTGGGGTACTGCACAGATGGAGCAGCTCAAGCCCTTTTATTTTATTGATGAAAGGTATGCAGGCATCGTCAATTCGGTCACAGCCCTTCAGCCGCATTTCTTTGATAAAATGTAGTTTTGTGAGGTGCATGATACCATCATTGGTAATGTCGGTCTCATCAAGGTCGAGCATTGTAATGGAGTCAAGCTCGGGAACCATCATTGCAATGCCTTCATCATCCACCCCGTATAGCCTGAACCGCACATGGTCCAGATGCCTGGGCAGTTCATCGATACCTTCAGGCACATTGAAGTAGAAGAAGTTTTCCCAAAACTTCTCTTCCTTTATCCTTTCTATTTTCTTCCTTCGCATTTTTTTTGATAAAGCTGCAATTTACAAAATAAGCAGTACGCAAATCCTGGCAAATGTCTTTAAAACGAAATATCCCTATTTATGGGTATTTGGTATGTTATTTTGAAACTTTACTTTAGCTCCCGCCAGAAGTCCCCTTCTATATCGCCTTAATAGCAGGCACAAACCAACCACCATTTTTTTTGAGTAGAAAACCCCGCTTTTACCGGCGGGGTTCTCATTTTGGAAGGTGGTTAATATGGGTAACGATCAATGTGTGCCCGGCAATTTATTGGGAGATACATCGGGAAATTAGCGACCGACATGATGTCCAGCAGGAATCCAAATCCTAAAACAGGATGTGGACAAGCTTTTCCACAACGATCATAATTAGTTTTGCCATGACTTTAAAAAGTTGATTGATGATTGATAGTGCAAAGTTGCGGCAACGGCAAAACATAAAATTGTAAAATTGGGACATTTGAAAAATTTCAAAATGTACCAATGTAACAATTTCATTCCTCAAAATTCCAGTACACGGGCTGGCTGCCCAGTTGGGTGATCTTGGAGAGCAGCGTTTTGGGCGACTGCATGGTGACCGACCTAAAGTGCTTGATGTAGTGCGCCTGATCGTAGTAGTAATTGTACAGCGCAACATCTGTCAGCGTGGCATCGTCACCGGCCTGCTGGGCATAATTGAGCGCATTGCGGAACATTACCATCTTTTTATATTCCTCCACCGAGCAGCAAAGGTGTTTTTTAAAGAGCCTGAGCAGCGTTTTCCGGTTAACGCCAATAATATCCGAAAGCTGCTCCACTTTTATGGTACCATTCGAGTTCAGTATCTCCTGCACCCCGCGTTTTACAGCAGTTTCAGCAAAGCCACAATATGCGGTACGAAAAAAACCGTCCAGCAGCGCAGCCTTGGCTTCGGCATATTCAAGTTTCGCGATCTGGTTAACCACATCTTCCAGTGCTTTGCCAAAGTGATAAAACGGACCGAACGAAGGGATAAAGGCATCGCATAAAGGCTTATCGAGAAAATTGTTCAGTCCAAGCGGATTGAACACGATCCCTATTTTGTAAAAACTTCCTTCCAGATCGACCGAGAAACTTTGATCTGTGTTGATGGAATAGTAGCATCCGATAGTGTCATCTGTGGCAGGCCTGATAACGGAGGAATCTTCGGTAAATGTGAGGTTTGAGCCTTTATAAATTGTAATCGCGTGAAGGTAATTGGGATAAAAAGTGAATTTACTGTCAAAGCCTTCATCATCTGACGAATGGAAATAGTAATAGGCAATATGTTTTGCCACTACCTCATCCGCAGGCTTTACCGTTGTGAAATTCCCTCTTGTGTCCAAATTATGCCGTTTGCCATAAAAATAGCGATTTTAAAATTACAGGACAAATTTCACTAATCGAAATAAAATATTAAAATAACAAGAAATAATTTTTAGTCTAAACTAAATTTATAATTTTGCATAACGAATTATACTTTTAGCTAATGAAGATCTTTACACAGTTATTTTTACTTTTCACATCCATTTCGATATATGCACAAAACGGCGCTGTGACCGGAAAAGTAAGCGATGCCAGCGGTAGTGTCCCGGCGGCACAGGTTATCCTCTCACCTGCAGGGAAAAGCGTTACCGCAGATAACGATGGCAACTACAGCATAAAAAATGTGCCTTATGGCTACTATGAGATCATCTTTAGTGCGGTCGGCCTGCAAACAGTGCGCAAAAAAATAACCATATCGCAAGCGGAAACCGTGATCGACATTACCCTGCAGGAAGAAAGCACCTCGCTCGAAGAAGTGGTGATAACAGGCACCATGAAGGAGGTAAGCCGCAGCGAAAGCCCCATACCAGTAGAGATCATCACACCAAAATTATTCAAAAAGAACCCTACCGCCAGCCTGTTCGAAGCAGTAGGCATGGTCAATGGGGTCCAGCCGCAACTCAACTGCAATGTGTGCAATACGGGCGACATCCACATCAACGGGATGGAAGGCCCCTATACCATGATCCTGATCGACGGCATGCCGATAGTCAGCTCTTTGTCAACCGTCTATGGACTTAGCGGCATCCCCAACAGCATCGTCGAGCGCATCGAGGTAGTCAAAGGCCCGGCATCGTCGCTGTACGGATCGGAGGCGATGGGCGGCATCATCAACGTCATCACTAAAACACCGGCAAAGGCACCGGTAATTTCTGCCGATACCTTCGTGACAAGCTGGGGCGAGCTGAGCATGGATGGTGCCGTGAAATTCAATTTGGGGAAAGCCTCGTCGCTGCTGGGCGTGAATTACTTCAATTACAACCACAGGGCGGATAAGAACGGCGACAACTTTACCGATGTGACCCAGCAAAACCGCATCTCTGTTTTCAATAAATGGAATTTCGAAAGGCCCGACAGCCGTGTCTTTAGCCTTGCCGGGCGCTATGTGTACGAGGACCGCTGGGGCGGCGAGCTCAACTGGAGCAAAAAATGGAGGGGCAGTGACAGCATTTACGGGGAAAGCATTTACACACGCCGTGCCGAGCTTATCGGGCTGTACCAATTGCCTTTTTCGGAACGCATCTTTACGCAGTTTTCCTACAACTGGCACGACCAGAATTCGTATTACGGGTTTACGCCCTACATGGCCACGCAGCAGGTCGCTTTTGTGCAGACGTACTGGGACAAGCAGTTTGGAGAGGACCACACCTTCCTGCTTGGGGCTGCATTGCGCTATACTGAATATGATGACAACACTCCTGCCACCGCAACGCCTGACGGAACGGGTAATGAGCCGCAGCGCACACCCTTGCCCGGGATCTTCATACAGGATGAATGGAGGCTGAACGACAGGCACAAAGTATTGGGTGGCTACCGCTTTGACTACGACAAAAACCACGGTGCTGTGCATTCGCCGAGGGTAGCTTATAAATTCTCCCCGGATGTGAATAACACCATACGGGCGAGTTTCGGCACAGGGTTCAGGGTGGTGAACCTTTTTACCGAAGACCATGCCGCGCTTACCGGTGCCCGCGAGGTGGTGATCGCCGAAGCCCTGAAGCCGGAGCGCTCCTACAACGGCAACCTCAACTATGTGCTGAAGGTCCCTACTGAGGATCTCTTCCTTGGATTTGACATTACCGGGTTCTACTCTTATTTTACCAACAAGATCGTAGGTGACTTTGATACCGATCCCGATAAGATCATATACGACAACCTTCGTGGGCACGCCATATCGCAGGGCGTATCGCTGAATACCGATTTGACGTTCACCTTTCCGCTAAAGATCATGGCAGGGGTATCGTACATGGATGTTTTCCAAATGGAGGACAAAGGCAACGGGCTTGACCGCATACAACAGCTGCACGCGCCAAAATGGTCGGGTAATTTTGTGGGGACTTACAGCTTCCCGAAAGGAGTGAGCATCGACCTGACAGGCAACTGGTACGGCCCAATGCGCCTGCCGGTACTGCCAAATGATTACAGGCCTGAATATTCGCCGTGGTTCCTGATCGCCAATGCACAAGCCACCAAGAAATTCTACTTCGGACTTGAGTTTTATGGCGGGGTAAAAAACCTATTCGATTTTGTCCCGGGAGACCCGATCATGCGGCCGTTCGACCCTTTTGATAAAAATGTGAACGACCCGGTAAGCAACCCGAACGGCTATACGTTCGACCCAAGCTATAACTATGCGTCGATGCAGGGGCGAAGGGTGTTTTTAGGAATGCGTTATAATTTCTTTTAAGGGGTTATATTCCACAAAGTTCCGCAGAGGAGACGCTAAATTTTGCAAAGAAAGAAGTGTTCCAGGCTTTGTGTATCTTTGAGCTTCTTTGCGGATCTTTGCGAAATGATCAAGCTATAATAACAATGAAGATAGTAACATCCCTATTATTATTTGCAATGGCTATCGGCTACAGTCAAAGCCCTGCTATAACCTTTGAGGCGCTTCCGCAGAAACTGGCCGAAAAGCCGCGCCCTATCCTGGTAAAAGTCTACACCACATGGTGCGCCGTCTGCAAGATCCAGGACAAAAAGATAGAGAAAGACGAGGCACTGAAAAAACTGCTTTCCGAAAAATGCTACTTCCTCGAGCTGGATGCCGGATCGCGTAAAACCATCTTCTTCAATTATCGCGAGTACCGGTTTTTAGGCAATGGCACAGGCGGCATGCAAAGCCTTGCCGCCGCCATGGCCAACCCGCAGGACGGTTACCCTACATGGGTGTTATTGGATAGCAATTACAGATTCATCGGGAACTATAACGGATTAGTGGAAACGGAGCAACTAAGAGAACTGCTGGAGCAGCAATAATTCCTGAAAATTCATTTAACCACATAGGTACATAGCTCTAAATGAACTAAAAAGCGTATATAGTAAAACATAGTGAAGCGAAGCTTCAGGCTCTGTGTTACTTAATTACATCCTATACCCGACAGCTAAAAGCTATGTACCTATGTGGTTAAAAATAAATGCTGCAAAATTTACATTGTTGCCCGATCTTGTCGTATCATCCCCCCTAAATTGTCTTTCTAACGGGCTTTAAATCTGCTATTACCCTCTTACATTTGTAATGTAGTTTACACTAAACAGGCAATTATGAGAAAACTGATCTACGGCATAAACGTTACCCTTGACGGGTGCTGCGAGCATACCAAAGGAATTGCAAATGAAGAAGTGCATGACTATTTTACCGAACTATTACGCGAGGCCGACATACTGCTTTATGGCCGCAAGACCTACGAACTGATGGTTCCGTTTTGGCCCGACATGGCAAAAGAAAGTTCCGGTCATAATGATGCAACGCATGAATTTGCCCGCGTATTTGATGCGGTAGATAAAATTGTAGTGGTATCAAAAACGTTGAAGAAAGCCGAGGGCAGTAATACACAGATAATTCGTACCAACCTTCGGGAAGAAATAATCAGGCTAAAGCAGGAAGATGGCAGAGCTATTGTGACCGGTGGCATAGCTATTCCCACACAGCTTATGCAGCTTGGCCTCATTGATGAATACCATTTTGTTGTGCATCCCGTTATTGGCGGCGAAGGCAGGAGGTTGTTTGAAGGTGCCAACCTTCCTGAACAATTTGAATTAAAACTTGTCGCATCAAAGGTTTTTGCTTCAGGGCACATGGCACTTAGGTATGTAAAGGGTTAGTGCGGAGAATCCCTCTTTTTCCGCAATTCTAAATAGCACGCTTTTTACAACCTCCCCTTCTCATCGGCTTCCTGTCTTTGCTTATCCCCCAACTTCTGGTTACCGAAGCGGTAACGGAACTGTATGCGGAAATTCTGTGTGTCATTGTATTGGTGCGCTACCCTGTCCTGGTTGGCATAACGCACCGTAGTGGTTTGTTGCTCGCCCCTGTAAATATCAGAAAAGATGAACGACAGCTCTGCCTTGCCTTTTAGCATTGTCTTCCTGAAGCTTGCCGACAGGCTGGACATATCGCCAAATTTGAATACCCCCGACACTCCCGGTGAAGCATAGTAATACCCGGTCTCGGCAGTCCATGTTTTTTTCTTGTCGAGCGTAAAGCGGTGGTTCATGTAGACAAAAAAGCTTACGATCTTGTTCTTCTGCATGGTGCCGTCAATGCCCTGAAAGGTATCTTCCTTATACATCGTGCTTGCCTGAATCCCGGACTGCCACCAGTCTTTTAGCTCCAGGTTGGTATTGAAGTCAAGCCCGGCTACATAATTATTATCGATATTGGTCACCTTGCTGATGATCGTATTCGTTCCGTAATCCTGGTACATCACTTCCATGGCCGGGTCCTTTTCATACCGGTAATAGAAGTCGAAATTGTATTTATTCTTCAGCGTGTACAACAGGCTTATGTTATGCGTAATGGCAGGCTGCAGCCTCGGGTCGCCCGTTACGTAAGCATATGGCGTGCTGTATAGACGGAACGGGTTTAGGTAGGAATACGGCGGCCTGCTGATGCGCTTGCCATAAGACAGCCCTATCTGATGGTCATCGGATGCTTTGTATAGCGTATATAGCGTTGGGAACAGCTTGAAATAATCCTGCGAATTCACTTCGGCAGTGGTTACAGAATTACCTTCCAGCGAGGTATATTCACCCCTGAGTCCGGCCTTAAGCGCCCATTTGCCAAACTCCCGGTCGAGCCCAAAATAGCCCGCAAACACTGCTTCATCATACAGGAAGCGGTTAGAAAGCCCGTCAATGCTCACAGGCTCACCATCGATCTCCTGTTCATAGTCGAAGTCATTTTCGGCATTCACATTACCAAAGCGCAATCCCGTCTCAACGTTGTACTTGCCCATTGGCCCGCTGTAATCGGCCTGCGCCGAAAAGAGGCTTATGCGGCGGTTGTCGTCGCTGGCAAGGAGCTGCGAACGGTAAGGTGCTTCGCCCGGCAGCGAGAACAATGTGTTCACATCCTGCGACTGGTTGAAGTAATGCCAGGTATAATCGGACATTAAGATGAGTTTTCCTTTGCGGAACTTATGCTCGAACGAGCCGTTCAGTGTGTTGTTCTTCTGTGGGTAATCGCGGTGGTTTTTGGCATCAAATACCGAGTCAAGCACACCATTGCCATCATAAATGTAAGTTGGCGTATGGATGTTGGCAGTGCTCTTCATGCTAAAGAAACTATTACCGCCAAAGGTTACCGTATTCAGGCTGTCGATCTGGTATTCCAAATTAAGGTTGAAGCTATTTTGCGATGTGGCCCTGTAATGTGCCTGCTCCCTGCTTTTCCAGATGGAGGAAACGTCGCCGTTGTCGTCCATGTATTTTACGGTAGAATAGTTCCTGCCATAATAATGCCCCGACCCGAACATGTACCCGCCATACGCTGAAAGGCGGTTGCCTTTGTAGTAATGGTTTGTGGACATTACACCCTTTGGATACATACTCTGCTCATAGGCTCCTACTACCGAGCCCTTGTAGCCCTCGTTAGTACTGCGCTTCATTTTGATATTGAGTACGGCGCTCCCCTGCGCCTCATACTTGGAAGGCGGTGTGGTTATTACCTCGATGGACTTGATATTATCCCCATCGGTATTTTCCAGCAGGTTCTTGAGTTCTTCCCCTGTGAGGTAAACTTTCTTATCGTTGATGGTCACAAGGATGCTGTTGCTCCCGCGAATGGAAATACCCCCACCTGAGAGGCTTACCCCCGGTGTTTTACGCAATATTTCCCATGCATTGTCTGATGATAATATGGAGTTCTCCACATCGAACTCCAGCCGGTCGATCTTTCGGTTAACCACCGGCCTGCGGTAATTGATCTCTACATTCGCAAGCTGTTCAGTACTTTCCTCAAGTACGATATCTGCAAGCACGGCATTTTCAGGAATGGATATTTCGGCACTATAGGGTGCATAGCCCATAGTATTGATCTTGAGGGTATACTTGCTTTGGGACATGTCTTTAAACTCAAACTGCCCGGCCTCATCGGTATAGGAGGTTTTTTTAACTGAATCCGCCATCCACAGGGCGACGTTGGCAAATGCTATGGGATGTCCGGCCTTGTCTGTTACTTTACCCGAAAGCCCCGCTGATTGGGCGGAGCATACTATCGGGATAACTAACGCAAAAAACAATTTAATGATCGATGATGAACTCATGGTTGAATGATTGGTTGGTGCAAATCTCTGAAAACCGTATCGATGGTTGGGTTAACGGACGGTTAATGATGGGTTAATGTCCTCATATCGCCCCTGCTAATGAATTACTTCAGCTTGAACTAACCTGACTTTAAGCTTCCTTTACGATATGTCTAAACAAATTCGTACTACTTTTACAAAAAACCACCCGCTATGAAAAACAACAACAAAGATGGCTTTAAGATCAATGAGGCAGCCAGCCAGTTCGAGCTGCACGTTGACGGCCATGTTGCCTTTATTGAATACTATCGCGAAGGCGAAAAGCTGTTCCTCACACATACCGAAGCGCCTGAAGCCCTTCGTGGTAAAGGAGTTGCCGCAAAGCTGGTACAAATGACGCTGCAATGTGCCAAAGACAATGGTTTTACCGTAATGCCGTTATGTTCTTACATAGCGAAATACGTTAACGACCATCCCGAATGGGGCGATATCCTTTCTGAAGGGTATAGGATGTAGTACAGGCAATTTCGTTTATCTTTGCTGTATGAATGAAAATCTTGACCCGACCAACACCCGTTTTAACGCTGAAGAGATCGACCTTGAAAAGAAATTAAGGCCGCTCTCCTTTGACGATTTTACCGGGCAGGACCAGGTACTGGAAAACCTCCTGGTATTTGTGCAGGCTGCCAACATGCGCGGTGAGGCACTGGACCATACGCTGTTCCACGGGCCTCCGGGACTTGGTAAGACCACCCTGGCCAACATCCTTGCCAATGAGTTGGGCGTGGGCATCAAGATCACTTCGGGGCCGGTGCTTGACAAACCGGGCGACCTGGCAGGGCTGCTTACCAACCTCGAGGAGCGCGACATCCTTTTCATTGACGAGATACACCGCCTTAGCCCCATTGTTGAAGAATACCTGTATTCTGCCATGGAGGACTTCAGGATCGACATCATGATCGAGTCGGGACCCAATGCCCGCTCGGTACAAATAGGGCTTAACCCCTTTACGCTGGTAGGGGCTACCACCCGCTCCGGATTGCTGACCGCACCCATGCGCGCCCGGTTCGGGATCTCCAGCCGGTTGCAATACTACACTACCGAGCTCCTCACTACTATCGTACAGCGCAGTTCCATGATATTAAAAATGCCCATTACCATGGAAGCCGCCATCGAGATCGCGGGCCGCAGCCGTGGCACACCGCGAATTGCCAATGCCCTGCTGCGCCGTGTACGCGACTTTGCACAGATAAAAGGCAATGGCAAGATCGATATCGAAATTTCCAAATTTGCCCTGAAAGCCCTTCACGTAGATGCCCACGGCCTTGACGAAATGGATAACAGGATACTCAACACCATCATAGACAAGTTCAAGGGTGGGCCTGTCGGCCTGTCTACCTTAGCGACTGCCGTATCCGAAAGTGGGGAGACGATCGAGGAAGTGTACGAGCCTTTCCTGATACAGGAAGGATTTATCATACGTACACCAAGAGGCAGGGAAGTGACAGATAAGGCATACAAACATTTGGGTAAATATAAGCTGGGGCCGCAGGGTGGGTTGTTTGATTAAAGGCCTCTCCCCAGCCCTATCCAAAGGAGAGGGAGCGGCTACACTCATAACCTAAACAGTGGTTTTATACTTTTGATATAATAAGGAACATTTCCGTCTCGCTCCCCTCTCCTTTGGAGAGGGGACGGAGGTGAGGTCTATGAAAAATAAGCAAAAACATTCCGAATTCATAAAATCCGAAGCCAAACGCCTCGGCTTCATTTCGTGCGGAATTTCAAAAGCCGGATTTTTAGAAGAAGAAGCCCCGCGCCTTGAAAAATGGCTCAATGAAGGCCGCCATGGGCAGATGCAGTACATGGAGAATCACTTCGACAAGCGCCTTGACCCGACATTGCTTGTCGATGGGGCAAAAAGCGTGATATCACTGCTGCTGAATTACTATCCATCAGAAAAACAAACTGACAACAGCTATAAGATCTCAAAATACGCCTACGGGCAGGATTACCATTTCGTCATAAAAGGAAAACTGAAAGAGCTGCTGCACTCCATACAATCAACTATTGGCGAGGTAGGTGGCAGGGCGTTCGTAGATTCGGCACCGGTGCTTGACAAGGCCTGGGCAGCCAAGAGCGGCCTGGGGTGGATCGGGAAGAACAGTAACCTGCTCAGCAAACAGGTCGGTTCTTTCTTTTTTATTGCCGAACTTATCGTCGATATCGAACTGGACTACGACCATGCTGTAACCGACCATTGCGGCAGCTGTACCGCCTGTCTTGATGCCTGCCCTACCCAGGCCATCATACAACCTTATGTAGTAGATGGAAGCAAATGCATTTCGTACTTTACCATCGAATTAAAGGACAACCTTCCGCATGAAATGAATGGAAAATTCGACGACTGGGCTTTCGGGTGCGATGTGTGCCAGGACGTATGCCCGTGGAACCGCTTCTCCAAACCGCATTCCGAACCGCTGTTCAACCCCCACCCCGAACTGCTTTCCATGACCAAAAAAGACTGGGAGGAAATTACCGAGGATACCTTTAGGGCCGTATTTAAAAATTCCGCCGTAAAGCGCACCACATACGATGGCCTTTGGCGGAATATTGAGTTCCTGAAGTAATACCCAGTCGCAGTTTTCAGTCTCAGTCACGAGGCTCAATGAAAACTGCGACTGCGACTGAAAACTTTATAAAGCTTCCCCTATCTTTTCAATTTGATGATTATGCCTCATTGTATGGTACGTCATGAAATGCACCATTTCAAGTTTGGTGTACCCTTGCAACGGATGTCCCTCAGGTAGCGGGGCCAGTTGGGTAAGGTCTGCTTCTTTGGCTGCGGGGATTATTTTGTCCTTCACTTGGCACAATGAAGCAATAAGCTCTTCCGTGGCGTATTCCCTGTCTTCAGGAATTATAAAGTCCGGCGACTTCATTTTAATACTGAAATCTAAAAAGAGATTTTTAAGTTCTTCAGCTTTTTCTTCCGGGTCGCGATTAACCGGTCCCGTTGGAGCGAGCAGCAATTCATCCATGCCTTTACTTGCCTTATAAATATGCCTGCCTACCTGCGCTCCGGTCCAGCTCCCTTCAAACGGTACGGTGTTCAGGTCTTTTTCGTTGAAAGAAGAAAGCAGCGTGATGGTTTTGCCCAATGCCGATTCCAGTTTGGAAATGATCTCGTTATGCATAAAAAATGTCGTTTTTTGATCGATCGTTAGACTTTCTTTTTTATTGCTGGCTGTGATCCTGCGTGCTGAAGCTTATCATCCACTGGATACCGAACTTATCGAAGAAGCTCCCGAAGTAATCACCCCAAAACATATCCTCCATGGGCATGGTCACTTTTCCACCTTCCGAAAGGCCGTTAAAGATACGGTCGGCTTCCTCGCGGCTGTCCATGCTAACACACATGGATACGCTGGTGCCATGAATCACCTGTTCCATGCCCGACGGTACGTCGGTGCCCATGATCACGCTGCTGCCTACGGGGAGTGCAATGTGCATGATGCCTTTGCGCTCATCTGCCGGGATGTCTTCGCAGCCGGGAGTGTCTTCATATCGCATCACTGCGGCAAACTCGCCACCGATAACCGACTTGTAAAAGTTGAATGCTTCCTCTGTATTGCCGTTGAAGTTCAGGTACGGATTAATGAATTTCATGGTTTTTGATTTTATAGTTTGTAATTGTTATTTGTCACTGTAAGTGAAGATTCCCCGGCCAATGCCGAAATTATTTACTTTCCAGGTTTTTCTTCAGGTTGGCCAGCCCTTTTTCAAGCCCGTCACCCATCATGCTGCCCATCATCAGGTTCATGATGTTCATCGGGTAGTTGCTTGTCCCTGTCATGCCCCATTTTACTTTGGTCGCTCCACTGCCTGCATCCCCGGTCGCCATGTAGGCAAACGCCACGCCTTCCATCGGCCTTTTAAAACGCAGTTCCATCTCGATGCGGTTACCTCCATCAATTTTGGTGATCTCCTGCTCGCCCGCACCTACGTCGCTGTTGCCGTCCCAGGCATAAATGAAGCCTACAGTCCCATCGGTACCCGTAAAGATCTGCTTCTTTTTCGGGTCCATCATGTTCCAAATACTGTAGGTGTCCTGGTTCCTTATGTGCTTTATGTAGTCGAACACATCCGCTCTAGGTTTGTTGATCACGATCTCCCGCTCAATGGCGTAGTCCTTCTTCACAAATAGTGCTATTACAAGAAGCAACACAACGATCCCTAATAACGTAAACAGGATTCCTTTTAGAATTTTCATGGCAACATTTTAGTTTAGTTTGTTTAAAATTGAAGACAGGTCAAGCCTGCCGGAAAGATCCGGAATGAAAAAACCACTGTATATCAGTTGTTTATTCTAAAGCCTTCTTCCTGAAAAGCAAGGCATCAGCGGAATATTTGCCGCCGCCGAGAAAGAAGATAACCAGTGCAAGGCCCATATAAAGAAATGACAGCTCCTTGACCTGGAACTCATCTGCTCCATGCACTACAAAAAAGGCTACGATCATCGTTATAAGCACCGGGATCGCCGAAAGGCGCGTCATAAAGCCCAATACGAGAAAGATACCGCATATGAACTCACCGAATATAGCAAGTGACAGTGAAAGGTCGTTACCCAACCCTATCGGGTCGAATTCAGTTACATACTGGCTGTAATTATCCAGCTTGGGCCATCCGTGCATGATCATTAATCCACCAACAAGTACGCGTAGTAATAATGCCGCAAGGTTTTTGTCTAAGGGCTCAGGGCTTAAAAATCGTTTCATGGTTTATTTTGTTAAAGGTTCTTGTAGTAAATGTAGCAAATTTTCTACAACTACATATACTTCATTGCCTCATAGCCCAACAGCCTCCGCCACAGCGCTATCTGCCCTATGCAGTTCGCCTCCCTGTATATCGTGAACAACACATAGTCGTACAGAGGCATTTCCATGCCCGGCATTTTCAGGATGCTGTCCAGCTTTTCGGTCGTGGCATTCAGCAAAGCTTCCCTCGCTATTGGCGATACTTTTTCCCAGTCGGCCCTATACTGTTCCAATGACGGATACGCCACCCCTTCCTTTATTCCCTGGTTGCCTTTAAAAAGTTCATCTGCCTGCTGCTTGTGGCTGCTGCCTGTAAGCTCGTTCACCAACTCGTAGCGCTGCCCGACCAGGCTTCCCGCCAGCCACGCAATGTGGTTAGCCGGGGTATCAAGGCGCTTGTGGGCATCGGCATCCGAAATGCCGTCAAGAACGTTTTTAAAGAATGTTGTCTGCCAGTCATACAGGTTAACCAATGCGACCATCCTGCTATCTCTTGGAGTTTCCATAGTTTTCTAATTGTTTGCCTTACAAAGATATGGCGACGCGTTGCAGTTCACGGTGTGCTTAAAAGTCAACCTAAGGGGGTGTTTAGGACAAAAACCTTATATTTGTGATAACCACCAAATTTCTAAGACAATATACCATGCAAATAGGGATCTTATTGACCAAAGGCCATCGCCTGCTAAGTGTTGCAGCGCTTCTGGATGTGTTCGAAACCGCCAACCGCTTTTATGTTGAAGAAGGCATTACCGCCCCGTTCACCATCGACCTGCTACACCTGCCGGAGCACGAAGGCCTGGCCTATCCCGGGCAAAACGCAATAGCGGCCGGCAACGATAATTATTACGACCTGCTGCTGGTCCCCTCCTTTACCCATGACGGCATAGGGGAGTCTATGCAGGCCAACATGGGATGGATACCATGGCTGCAAAACCAATACCGGGAGGGTGCCGCCCTGGCAAGTTTTTGTACCGGTGCATTCGTACTGGGCGCGACAGGGTTGCTCGATGGCAGGCCGGCGACAACGCACATCAATGCAGAAGGCGCTTTCGCAAAGCTATTCCCCAATGTATTATTGCAGGCTGAAGCCGTTGTGACCGAGAAAGACCGCATTTACACAAGCGGTGGGGCGACCAATACCTTCCATTTACTAATGCTCCTGCTCGAAGTATATTGCAGCCGCAAAATAGCAGTGAAAGCCGCGAAAGTTTTTTCTATTGACCTCGACAGGAACAGGCAGACGTATTTTGGTACGTTCACGCCATCCCAGGACCATGGCGATGACCTCGTAAAAAAGGCGCAGGAAGAGATCAGGAAGAAATTCAGCACTGCTAATACCATTGAAGAACTGATCACCGATGTGCCCGCGAGCCGCCGCAACCTTGTACGCCGCTTTAAGCAGGTAACCGGTATCACACCTATAGAATACCTGCAAAAGACCCGCATTGAGGCGGCCAAGCAGATGCTGGAGCAGTCACGCCACAGCATATTGGAGGTAATGCTGGAATCAGGCTATAACGACCTGAAGACCTTCCGGACCCTCTTCAAAAAAACGGTGGGGATGACCCCGAAAATGTACAGGGAAAAGTTTAGCGGACAGATGGTTTAACGCATTTCAGATTTCAGATTTTAGATTTCAGATTGAGCTTCACCCGGATATGTTTACTCATTCTTTTAAACAGATATTTTCCGGCATGACTGTAGCTGCTCCCCTCTCCTTTGGAGAGGGGCTGGGGGGTTTAGGGTAGGAGTGTTACGTTACATCCCGTCACCCTCTCCTTTGGAGAGGGAAGGGTGAGGACTGATCAGCAGGAGTGATATCTAAGAATCTACTTCACAATAAACTCCAATCCCAATCCTCTGTAACCAGTAATGGCTATCGACGCATCTTCGGCAAAATACTTCCGCAAACGGCTGATGAACACATCCATACTGCGGCCGGAAAAAAAGTCATCGCTGCCCCATACTTCAAGGAGGATGTCCTCCCGCTTTAGCATGCGGTTGCGGTTGGTGAACAGGTAGCTTATCAGGTGCGATTCGCGTTCGGTGAGGCGGTGCATGATATTAGGATGGACAAGTGTATAGTTAGAGGCATCAAAAGCATAGTTCCCTATCGCAATGGTTTGGCCTTTTTCGGCAGGCATGGCAACTGCACGTTGGCTTCGCTTCAGGATATTGGTTATTCGCAGTACAAGTTCATCGGCTTCAAAAGGTTTTACCACATAGTCGTCGGCGCCCAGCTTCAGGCCTTTTATTTTATCTTCCTTCATCCCTTTTGCAGTAAGGAAGACCACTGGTGTTTCGGGATAGGAACCAACGATCGTTTCGGCTAATGTAAAACCGTCCATCTTTGGCATCATCACATCAAAAACACATATATCAGGTTTCGCAGCCGGATAAAGTTCCAATGCTTCCGCCCCATCTTTGGCCCACGTAACTTTAAATCCTGAGATCTCAAGGTATTGTTTCAGGATGCTGGCGTAGTCGATATCGTCTTCGGCTAAGAGGATGTGTTTCATACTTTCGGTAGTGTAATGGTAAATTCCGAGCCTTTGCCGGGTTCGCTCTTCACGGTAATGATGCCTTTGTAGGCGGTCACGATCTCTTTTACATAATACAGCCCTAGCCCTAGCCCCTTTGCGGTGTGGATGTTCCCTTTTTCCACCCGGTAAAACTTATCGAATATAAGCTTTTGTTCCTTTTCGGCAATGCCCATGCCATTATCGGTAATGGTTAATGTGGCCTGCTTTTCCCAGTCTTTCAGCGATACCAGTATTTTTGTAGCGCCATATTTTGCGGCATTGTCCAGCAGATTGTTCAGGATCGTGCCAATGTGGAACTTGTCCATGAACAGGGCGGCATCATCCATTTGGGGCTGCATTGTCATTATTTCGGGATGCGAAAGCGCGAAATCATTCACTATCTCGGCAATCTCGTTGTGTGATATTGTGGTCGCCTGGGCTGTATCGATGCCGGTCGAAAGGGATGCATCCGTTACCTGCCCAAACAGTTTTTGCATCCGCTTGTTTTGCCTGTCGATGATGGAAATGGAGTGCCCGAACTGTTCCTCCGTAAGGCCGCCATCATTACGCTGGAGCATTTTCACGGCAATGTCCATGGCACCCAATGGTGTCTGGAATTCGTGGGTAATGTTGTTGATGAAGTCGGTCTTTATGTCGGCTATCTTCTTTTGCGCGATGAGGTTCTTTATCGAAAGGTAGAACAGCACCACCACAAATACCAATAGCAGTACTGAAAATATCAGCAGCCCCGACATCCGCGCAAAAACCAGCTTTTCCCAGTTGGCAATGCTGTAGTAGCGGGTGGTAACCACCTCAAAGGCTCCCCACAGACTGTCATTTTTGCTGGTATTATCGCGCCAGGTTGATTGTGAAGCCTTGTCTTCCGGTACGTTTTCCACGTTAGTGCCATACAGCAGCATTTTGCCCTTAAATATGGTATCGGCCGGCTTGGTAGTGTCTTTACACATCCTTGCCGATGTAATGTAATTGGTATAGGTTACATCGTAACTGTCCAGCTTTGGGTCACTTTCAATACACTTTTGCACCTCGCCGGAAAGCGAATCGGATATTCCCTGCATTGCCTGCTCATACTCCCCCCGCCGCACTTTACCTTCGGAATAATCCCTCATGAACTGTTGGGTTCGGCTCATCCATACCGAATTGATGGTGTCCAGCTTGCCATCCGTTTCCAGTCGCAATAGTTCCTGGGTAATTTCGGCATTGGCCTCTTTAGCATACAGCCGGTAAGTGTTGTAAATGAAATAGCCCTGTATCGGCGCGAGCGCGGCCACAGTGATGATGCATCCGGCAATAAGGAAGTATATTTTCCGCTTCATCCTGCAAAGCTATACTATTTAATGATTTATGTGGTGGAGATGATGTGTGTTAACCGAGCGTTAACTGAGTGAATTAACCGATATTACATCGTTCAAAAGCGTCATGTCCAAAATTCACTCCTTAAAATAGTCCTCAAACATGACTACCTCGATAAGTGGGTGCGCTTCGAACATATCTTTTAAAGCCTTAATATGGCCTG
Organism: Flavobacterium sp.; assembly: GCF_052437795.1. Lineage (GTDB taxonomy): Bacteria > Bacteroidota > Bacteroidia > Flavobacteriales > Flavobacteriaceae > Flavobacterium. The sequence continues at coordinate 228,104 of NZ_JBQVPA010000002.1, read as the reverse complement.
CTCCATATAATACCAACACGCTTTGAGGCCTGTCGGCGAGGATGTCGCGAATGATGTTCGAGTAAATGTTCACGTTGCGCATCATATTGTACTGCGTCCAAAAAGCACCTGTGCCTTCCGTATTCTTGTCGAGGTAAGTGCTCACGTTACCGTAATAGAACTTATTGAGATATTCTTTTGAATTCAGGTTGCGAAAAACGGTCACCAGATCCTGTTTTGGTATGTTGGAGTTAAACTCGCTGAGCTGTTTCAGTACGATGCTATCATATATCGTGAAGTCGTGGTTATCAATGTGCAGCGAATCACAAAGGCGGTTCATCTTTGCAGCATACTCGGCAAAAAGCCTGTCACTAAGGTTACGGCTTTCGTCATAAGCCCAGTCAATGCATTTTACACCGCCGCGGATATTGAGGCGTTGGGCAAGCTTTACGCCTATCTGGAAGATCTCGTTGCGCATGGCGACCCGCTTTTTTGTGTAGTGATCCCTATAGATACTGTCCCAAAACTTCTGCTTGTCAGGTGTGTTTTCCACGTAGATCTTTTCCACATCTGTTTTTTGGAGGATGTCCAACAGGGCGCTGAGCTGCTTTTGTCGTTCGGGGCCAAGGATGTTGTCTTTATTGCCATCAACCTTCAGTGCATCTGTTGTTCCGCCCATATGGTAGGTCGCAATAAGGTGCACCTTTACTTTTTGCTGTGAAAAGGCGGCAGGAACGAAGTATAGCAGGAAACAAAGCGCAAGGGTGTTTTTCATCAGTTGCATAGCTGTAAAAATAGCAATTATAGGCTATTCCCGCCAACGCAATGCTTTTTTAAATATCTTTAGGCGACCAAACCAAAAACCAAAATGGAAAACGAACACGACAACAAACACTTAAAACGCGAACTTGGCCTGCTGGACGGCACCATGCTCGTTGTAGGGTCAATGATCGGGTCGGGCATCTTCATCGTAAGCGCCGACATGATGCGCAACGTTGGGAGTGCAGGATGGCTCATTCTTATCTGGATACTCTCGGGCATAATGACTATGATCGCTGCCGTTAGCTATGGCGAACTGAGCGCCATGTTCCCCAAGGCTGGCGGTCAGTATGTATATCTTAAGGAAGCCTACAACAAGCTTATCGCCTTCCTGTACGGATGGAGCTTTTTTGCCGTGATCCAGACCGGGACCATTGCAGCTGTGGGTGTTGCTTTTGGGAAGTTTGCCGCCTACCTCTGCCCTCCTCTCGGCCCGGATAACATACTTTATGAAATAGGTTCCTTCAAACTTAATGCCGCACAGCTCGTATCGATAGCCACCATTATATTGCTTACGTTCATCAACAGTCGCGGCGTGAAGAACGGCAAGTACATCCAAACCGTTTTTACGATCACAAAGATAGCGTCATTGGCAGGACTGGTCGTATTCGGGTTCGCACTGGCGGCGAATGCCGACATTTGGGATGCCAACTGGGCCGATGCCTGGACCGCAAGGCAGTGGGATAAAGAATCGGGAACGTGGACGGCCATCGGCGGCGGGGTGCTGATGTCGGCAATAGCGGCATCGATGGTGGGATCACTGTTCTCCAGTGACGCCTGGAACGGCGTTACTTTCATCTCAGGGGAGATCAGAGACCCGCACCGCAATGTGGGCCTGAGCCTTTTTTACGGCACGCTGATCGTTACGGTCATTTATATACTGACCAATATCATGTACCTTGCTGTATTGCCTAATGATGGCATTGCCTTTGCCGACCTGGATCGTGTCGGTACTGCCGCGGCGCAGCCCATCTTCGGAAGCACGGGTGTGTACATCATCGCCATTATGATCATGATCTCTACCTTTGGGTGTAACAATGGCCTTATACTGGCCGGGGCACGGGTATATTATACCATGGCAAAGGATGGGCTGTTCTTTAAAAAAGCTGCGAACCTGAACAAGGCGAGCGTTCCGGGATGGGGATTGTGGTTCCAATGCATTTGGGCCTCCGCCCTGTGCCTGAGCGGCCAGTATGGCGACCTGCTGGACTATGTGATGATCATCGTGGTCATCTTTTATATCCTTACCATTGCGGGCATCTTCATACTCCGTAAAAAAATGCCGGATGCCGAAAGACCGTATAAAGCCTTTGGTTATCCAATTATCCCCGCACTATACATTATCCTGGCGGCTGCCTTTTGTTTCATGTTACTGAAGGACAAGCCTGAAACCTGCGGATGGGGCGTGGTCATTATGCTTGCCGGTATACCGGTATATTATTTGACGAAGCCGAAACCAGCCCCCTAAGCTCAAAGGGAAATACGCCTCATTATTGATAATTAGCGACCTGAATAAAACCCGCCATGATGAAAGTCGTGGCGGGTTTTTGTTTTGGGAGTTCCTGTTACTTCGACCACTGCCTGTAGGCATAGAGATTTTGAAAAATGGACTCCTCTTGGTTCCTGAATGAAACAATGCTCTCTACACAGACCGCTTTCCCTCACAGTCAAAATCCTGCTAAAGCGTACGGAGGCAAATAAAGGTGATGTCGGGAACGACGTATAGTAATTGTACCAACCCACTGCTCCTCCTACTGTAATTATTATTTACGAATAAAAGATCGCCGCGCTCAATTCGTCCGCTCGCAATGAGGATAACGACGTCACACTTTCAATATAAACAAAAAAGGCGGCAGGTAAAAACCTGCCGCCTTTGTATAATTGAGTAAGATCGAATCCTAGTGGTGAAGCTGCTCCTCGCCTTCCTTGTACGGAACAGTTTGCGGAACGAAGTCTTCGTCATGGCCCGGCTTGCTGTAGTCATAAGGCCACCTGTATACTTCCGGGATCTCGCCCGGCCAGTTACCGTGGATGTGCTCTACAGGGGTAGTCCACTCAAGAGTGTTGGACCTCCATGGGTTTTGCGGTGCACGCTTGCCACGGAAGATGCTGTAGAAGAAGTTCCAAAGGAACACCAACTGGAATGCAGCACCGATGATAGCGAACATCGTGATAAGTATGTTAACATCGGCAAGGTCATCGAACAATGGGAAAGCGGAGTTGGTATAATAACGCCTAGGAAGGCCGGCCATACCTACAAAGTGCATCGGGAAGAATACGCCATAAGCACATACTGCCGTTACCCAGAAGTGGATGTAGCCAAGGTTTTTGTTCATCATCCTTCCGAACATCTTAGGGAACCAGTGGTACACACCGGCAAAGAAGCCGTATAGTGCAGAGATACCCATTACAAGGTGGAAGTGAGCTACAACGAAATAGGTATCGTGCACGTTGATATCCAGCGTACTGTCACCAAGGATAATACCTGTAAGACCACCTGTGATGAACGTTGATACAAGGCCGATGGAGAACAACATCGCAGGATTAAGCTGCAGGTTACCCCTCCAAAGGGTCGTGATGTAGTTGAATGCTTTTACAGCTGATGGTATCGCGATCAATAGTGTTGTAAAGGTAAACACCGAGCCCAGGAACGGGTTCATACCCGAGATGAACATGTGGTGGCCCCAAACTATCGTTGAAAGGAATGCAATCGCAAGTATGGAGGCGATCATCGCACGGTAACCAAAGATAGGCTTACGTGAGTTGGTCGCGATAATTTCTGACGTGATACCAAGTGCAGGAAGAAGTACAATGTAAACTTCAGGGTGTCCAAGGAACCAGAAAAGGTGTTCGAACAGTACAGGAGAACCTCCCTGGTAGTGCAATACCTCACCTGCAATGAATATATCTGAAAGGAAGAACGATGTACCGAAGCTCCTGTCAAATATCAATAGTAATGCTGCAGAGAATAATACCGGGAATGAAATGATACCGATAACCGCAGTAATGAAGAACGCCCATATTGTAAGTGGGAGCCTTGTCATCGACATACCTTTTGTACGAAGGTTGATAACCGTTACCACATAGTTTAGTGAACCCATTAGTGATGACGCGATGAATATTGCCATCGAAACCAACCAAAGCGTCATACCGGCACCAGAGCCTGGTATTGCCTGCGGAAGTGCGCTCAACGGCGGGTAGATCGTCCAACCCGCTGATGCAGGGCCTGCCTCTACGAATAATGACATTACCATGATAAGGGTCGAAATGAAGAATAACCAGTATGAGATCATGTTCATGAAACCTGATGCCATATCCCGTGCACCGATCTGCAACGGAATGAGGAGGTTACTAAATGTACCGCTCAAACCTGCCGTCAATACAAAGAATACCATGATAGTACCGTGTATGGTTACAAGGGCCAGGTAAATATCGTTTCGCATTACGCCTCCCGGAGCGAATTTCTCACCCAGGAAAATATCGAATACCTTGAACGATTCTTCCGGCCATGCGATCTGCATACGGAATAAAAGTGACATTCCCACACCAAGAATACCCATCAGTATACCTGTAATAAGGTACTGCTTGGCAATCATCTTATGGTCGATGCTAAAGATATACTTCGTTATGAAGGTATCTTTATGGTGGTGGTGCTCATCGTGGTGACCGTGATCGTCGTGGCCGTGTATTTCGTGTCCTTCTGCTGACATATTTCTTTAATTTGAATATATTTAAAAAGAATTATTGTTTTGTTACCTGTGCTATTGCTTTTGGCTTAACAGCAACTGTGTCTGTTGGTGATGGCGTAGCATTCTCTCCAGCCGGAGCCTCCCCTTCTGACATCGGAGCTCCTGTGTCAGTACCCTTCGCTGCATCTTCTTTAGATTTCTTAACCGCCGAAGCAAGTGTTTCCTTGCTATCAAGCCATTTTTGGAAATCGGCATCATCCTCAACAACGATCTTCATCTGCATATTGTAGTGTGACTGGCCACATATCTTGTTACAAAGCAACAAATAGTCGAAAGTATAAGGATCAAGTGCAGGTTTGCCATCGGCTACAAGCTCGGCGCTTTTCTTAGACCTGATATTATTGATATTAGCCACTTTGTTCATGATGGCAGGATCTTGGCGCATCTCGTCAGTAGTAACGGTAGGAACGAATGCGAATTCAGTTACCATACCAGGCACCACGTTCATTTGTGCGCGGAAGTGCGGCATGTAGGCCGAGTGAAGAACATCCTGGGAACGGAACTTGAACACTACCTGTTTTCCTTTTGGCAAGTGAAGCTCGGTAGCAGTGATATCGTCCTGTGCATTTTTGTCAGACATGTCAACACCCATCGTGTTCACACCTTCAATATAACGAACGTTGGCTTTTCCAAGAACACCGTCTTTACCGGAATAACGCACTTCCCAGCTGAACTGCTTGGCATACACTTCAACAAAAATAGTATCTTCCTTTTCTTCGTCAATAAACATGATGTTGGTCCATGCATACAATCCGTAAAGGATAAGGCCTGCAAGAACGATCACCGGTATAATGGTCCAGATGAACTCAAGTTTGTCGTTATCGGCATAATAAAAAGCAACTTTCCCTTGTTTGCCCCTGTATTTAAAGGCAAAGTAATGAAGAAGGAACTGCGTGATCGTTTGCACGAAGAAAATAAGCGCCATAGAGATAGCCATAAGGTTATCTACCTGCGGGCCATGCTCAGAGGCCGGAGTACCCAGTACCAGGTGGCCGTATTTCCACAATGAGAAAATAGTAACGATGTAGATGAAGCCTACAAAGGCGAACATCAGGTATCCATTTACATTATTATCCTTATCGGTGGCTACTTCAGACATTCCGTCTTCATAAGCTTTAGCCGAACCTATCTGGGTAAGTTGGAATATTTTAGTTAACTGCCATATCGCAATGCCTAATAAAACTAAAACTATAATTACCAATAAACTAGTCATCTGTTTATTTGTTTAAATATTAATAATGAAAATGCTTGCTTTCCTCAATAAGCGGATTGCGTTTTGCCAATAGCGGAGCCTTTGTAAGCGCAGTGAACACCACGAGTATGAACAAGCCCATAAAGAACAGTATCGCGCCTATCTCACCCGCACCGATGAACCACTGGTCGCCTACGGTAGCCGGCATGATCATGTTGAAGAAATCCATGTAGTGGCCTGCCAATATGATCGTTCCTGCCATAACAATGATCCATGTCAAACGCTTGAAATCAGAATTGATAAGGATAAGTATCGGCAATACGAAGTTAAGCACCACCATTCCGAAGAAAGGAAGGTTATAATCTTCAATACGTGTCTTAAAGTAAGTAACTTCTTCAGGTATATCAGCATACCATATAAGCATGAACTGAGAGAACCAAAGGTACGTCCAGAATACGCTGAAGCCGAACATGAACTTTGCAAGGTCATGAAGGTGGCTTGTGTTGACATACTCAAGGTATCCTTTAGATTTAAGGTAGATCGTTACCATTGCAATAACGGTCACCGCGCTCACTACAAAACTTGCAAATACATACCATCCGAACAATGTGCTGTACCAGTGTGGGTCAACCGACATGATCCAGTCCCATGACATGATCGACTCAGTAATGATAAAGAACACAAGGAAACCGGCAGATGCCTTGAAGTTTTTCTTGTAATAGCTGTTATCGTTCGATTCGTCCTGAGCAAGGGAGTTTTTCCTTGCATACTGACGGTATAATATCCAGCCACCCATAAAAATAGCGGCCCTGATAAGGAAGAACGTTTTATTAAGGTAGCCCGACTTCGCCTGGATAAGGTGGTCGTGAGCTACAACTTTCGCATCCATCCAAATAAAGATATGGTGCATGTCAAGCGCTCCAAGTACTAAAAGTACATATACGATAATGGCTCCCGGAACAAGGTAAGCCGAGATAGCCTCCATAACCCTGAACAATACAGGCGACCAACCCGCAGAAGCAGCATTTTGTATGGCATAGAACGCAAGCGCTCCAAGTGAGATCAGCATAAAGAACAATGCGGCAACATACACAGCGGACCATGGCTTGTTCTGCAACTGGTGCAGCATGTGGTCCATGTGTTTTTGGTGCTCAGCGTGAGCTGCATGGGCATCATCGTGGCCGTGGGCAGCTTTAGCGTGCGTAGTGTGGTCGTGAGCTTCATTACCGTGCGGATCGGCGGCATGGTCGTGGCCTGCGTGGTCATGATCGTCATGGCCGGCAGCAACAGCAGCCTCAGCATGAACTGAATCAGTTGTTTTATGTGCAGAGTCAACAGCAACAGCGTGTTGTGTATCGGCAGGTTTAGCCGGTGCTGCGTGCTCTTCCGCTTTGTGCTCTTCTTTTGCAGAACCGTGTGCATCGTGCGCAGGAGCAGCATGGGCATCACCGTGGTGGCCGTGTGCATCCTGTTCCGCAACAATTTTCTCTACGTCTTCAATACTCTTTGGTGCAGTGAAAAAACTATAGCCTATCCCCAGGATACCAAGTATCATCAGGACGAACGCAAAAGTTTTTAATCTACTTGAAAATGTGTACATACTTTATGCTTTCAGTGTTCTACAATTATAATTTGCTCTTAAGATCCATCACGTGGCGGGCTACCTGCCAACGCTCTTCCTGCGTAAGCTGGTTAGCGTGAGACCCCATGCTGTTAAGGCCGTAAGTCTCTACGTGGAATATGCTTCCTTCAGTGATAACCCTGTCTTTATAGCTTGGTACGCCCAGGAATTTCTCCCTCTTAGGCAGGTTTCCTTTTCCATCACCTTTATCACCATGGCAAATGGCGCAGTATATCGTGAACAGCTGTTCTGCCCTTGCGGCATCAAAGCCCACAGAGTCAAGCGGCGAAGTGTTGGCTTTGGAAGCCTCGTATCCTTCAGTAGTATTAGGTATCTCGTAAGGAACGAATCCCCTCGGAATAGAACCCTCTGCGGGCATTTGGCCCTCTTTCCCGTTAGGGAATACGGCATGCTCCGAATACGTTTCATAAGGTACAGCTTCATACATGTTCGGCATGTATTGGTAGTTGGGTGCCGATTTGTCAAAGCAGGCAGTAAGCGATGCCGATGCTACTGCAAGTAATGCTATTTTATATATCGCTTTCATACTTTCTCTTAATGCTTTTCAATTACTTTCACTTCCACAGCATGTGTGCCTTCAAAAAAGGAAACCATCTGGTCTACGTCGCCGTGAACGGCAACCTCCATAAGGAAGTGGTCATCAGTTGTCCTTACATCCGGGTTCTCCGCATCTTTAAAAGGCCATAGCTTACTCCTCATGTAAAAGGTGATCACCATTAAGTGAGCCGCGAAGAATACTGTCATTTCGAACATTACCGGTACGAATGCCGGCATGTTCTGAATGTAGGTAAAGCTTGGCTTGCCGCCAATGTCCTGAGGCCAGTCCTGGATCATGATGAACCACATCATGGTGGTAGCTACCGAAAGCCCCACTAAACCATATAAGAATGCGCAGATAGCTAACCTTGTTGGTGCAAGGCCCATGGCCTTATCAAGCCCGTGAACCGGGAAAGGCGTATAGATCTCTTCAATGTGATGATGCGCAGCGCGTGTCTTCCTTACTGCATCCATCAGGATATCATCATCATTGTACAATACATGTATAACTTTATTACTCATGGTTCTTAGTGATGGTTATTTTCTGAATGTGAATGATTGTCATGTCCATGGCCTTCTGCAGCCCATTTCTTCTTGTAGGTCTCGCTCGATGTTTTCATGATCGACTTCACCTCTGCCTGTGCGATGACAGGGAAGCTCCTTGAGTAAAGAAGGAACAATACGAAGAAGAAGCCTATGGTTCCGATAAAGAAGCCCGCGTCAATAAATGTTGGCTGGAACATCGTCCATGATGACGGAAGGTAATCCCTGTGAAGCGATGTAACGATGATCACGAAACGCTCGAACCACATACCAATGTTTACAACGATAGAGATAACGAATGAAACATAGATACTTGTTCTGATCTTTTTGAACCACATTACCTGCGGAGATATCACGTTGCACGTCATCATCAGTGCATATGCCCACCAGTAAGGACCGGTAGCACGGTTAAGGAACGCATACTGCTCATATTCAACACCTGAATACCAGGCAACAAAAAGTTCAGTGATATAGGCGATACCTACTATCGATCCTGTGATCATGATGATGATGTTCATCAACTCGATATGCTGGATAGTAATGTATGCTTCAAGATTTGACACCTTCCTCATGATGATAAGGAGGGTATTTACCATCGCGAAACCTGAGAAGATCGCACCCGCAACAAAGTATGGCGGAAGGATCGTAGTGTGCCAGCCCGGTATAACCGACGTGGCAAAGTCAAAAGATACAATGGTGTGTACAGAAAGTACAAGTGGTGTCGCAAGTCCGGCAAGTACCAATGATACTTCCTCAAAGCGCTGCCAGTCTTTGGCACGGCCGCTCCATCCGAAACTTACTATTGAATAAACTCTTTTTGTAAAAGGTGTAATGGCTCTGTCGCGAAGCATTGCAAAGTCAGGAAGAAGTCCTGTCCACCAGAAAACCAATGATACCGAAAGGTAGGTCGAGATCGCGAATACGTCCCAAAGAAGGGGAGAGTTGAAGTTAACCCAAAGCGAACCGAACTGGTTCGGGATAGGCATTACCCAGTACGCTAACCATGGACGGCCCATGTGGAATACGGGGAACATCGCTGCCTGTATAACCGAGAAGATGGTCATCGCTTCCGCAGAACGGTTGATCGCCATCCTCCACTTTTGGCGGAACAAAAGAAGTACCGCAGAGATAAGTGTTCCGGCGTGGCCGATACCTACCCACCAAACGAAGTTGGTGATGTCCCAGGCCCAGCCGATTGTTTTATTTGAACCCCATGTACCGATACCGGTTCCAACTGTATAAGCAACGCAACCAACGCCCCAAAGGAAAGCGGCAAGCGCGATGGAAAATGCTATCCACCATTGCTTGTTGGCCCTGCCTTCCACCGGCCTTGCAACATCAACTGTTACATCGTGGTAATTTTTGTCACCTATAATTAAAGGTTTTCTAATGGGTGCTTCGTAATGAGACGACATAATCCTTTATCTTGTTTCTTATTAATATTTCTTCTAACTATGTGTTCCTCACTTTTACGTGGTAGAATACATTCGGCTTGGTCCCGATCTGGCTTAGCAGGTGGTAAGCCCTGTCATCTTCCTTAAGCGCAACGATAGGATCTTCGTTATGATTAACATCGCCAAATACCATTGCACCTGTACCGCAAGCCTCAGAACACGCTGTGTAGAACTCATCTTTACGTACCTGGCGCCCTTCACGCTTAGCTGTAAGTATAGTAGCCTGCGTCATTTGGATACAGAAAGAACATTTCTCCATAACACCCCTTGAACGAACGTTCACATCCGGGTTAAGTACCATACGGCCAAGGTCGTTGTTCATGTGGTAGTCAAACTCGTTATTCTTGTTATAAAGGAACCAGTTGAAACGGCGTACTTTGTACGGACAGTTGTTAGCGCAGTAACGTGTACCCACACAACGGTTATAAGCCATGTGGTTCTGGCCCTGGCGGCCGTGAGAAGTCGCAGCTACCGGACATACGGTCTCACAAGGAGCGTGGTTACAGTGCTGGCACATTACAGGCTGGAATACGACCTGAGGGTTCTCTGACGGATCCTCCATTGCACTGAACGTAGATACAGAGTCGAATAAGCCTGAAGTATTTTCTTTAAGCGTAACATCGCCTGCGAAAGTCTCTTCGTGAGAGTAATACCTGTCAATACGCAACCAGTGCATATCGCGGCTCCTCCTGATCTCCGATTTACCTACTACCGGTACGTTGTTCTCAGCGTGGCATGCGATAACGCACGCGCCACAACCTGTACAGGCATTAAGGTCTATAGAAAGGTTGAAGTGGTGTCCTGTAGTCCTGTCGAATGACTCCCAAAGGTCAATAGATGCTGCAGGAACTTCCTCATGGTTGAATGATACAACAGGCATGATGTTCCATTCTTTAGCATCTTTCTCGTTAAAGGTCTTAAGTGTAGTTTCCTTAACGATGTCTCCCCTACCCATCAATGTATTCTGAAGCTGAACACAGGCGAACTCATGCTCGCCGCCCTGCTTGCTCAACTCAACATTTTGGAAGGAATTGAAATTATTATATAGTGTGTAAGCGTTTACACCTACCTGCATTTCTTTTTGCATGGCTGCCTGGCGACCGTATCCAAGGGCAAGGCCCGCGGTGCCTTTAGCCTGGCCCGGCTGTATTACTACCGGCACGTCTTTAAGCTCTTTACCGGCTACTTTTACAGTAACCACGCTTCCGTTCAAACCACCATTGGCTACGTTCCAGTTCTCAAGGCCAAGCGCTTCGGCATCGGCTTTAGAAACGGTGATGTAGTTATCCCATGATACCCTGGTGATCGGGTCCGGGAATTCCTGCAGCCATGGGTTGTTCGCCTGCTGGCCGTCACCCATACCTGTTTTTGTATAAAGTACAAGCTCCAGCCCGTTTCCTTTTTTAGCCGCAGCAAGCTTAGATGCCGCACCATTATAGTCAGCGCCGGCGCCTGTAGCAGTAGCAGGAACTTCAACCATTGCCACACCATCGTGTACAAGCTGATTCCATGATTTTCCTGCCGACCATGCAGGAGCAGTAGCCCTTACATAATCGTAGAAGTTTTGCGAACTGCCCGACCATACTAATAGCGCATCCTGCAACTGCCTTGTTTTGAACAGCGGACGGATGGTTGGCTGGGTAATGGCATAGCTACCTTTTGCAATGCTCACATCTCCCCATGATTCCAGGTAGTGTGGCGCAGCGGCAGCAATATTTGATCTTGAGGCGGTTTCATCTGCCTTAAGCGAGAATGCAACCGAAAGTTTTACTTTTTTAAGGCCTTCTGTAAAGTCGGCACTGTTAGGCAATGTGTACACAGGGTTTACATTGCTCATGATAAGCGTATGTACAGCACCCGCTTTCATATCGTTAACAAGCTGTGCAACTGCTTTGGCATCTCCTTTGCGGGTAAGGCGGGCAGCACCCGGCCTGAAAGCTTCTGAAGCCAGTGCATTGTTAATGGCTATGGCAAGAAGCTGCGCGTTAACATCATCAAGGCCAGTTACGAGAACACCCCTTGAACCTTTAGCCTTAAGCTCAGCAGCAGCAGCGGTTACGGCTTTTTCGTAAGCAGCATTCCCGATGGCAGGAACACTTACTCCGGCGCCTGTAACAGCATTATATATTTTTACAAGGGCATATTTCTGCTCGGTCACTGTAAGCGGGATACGCTTATCAGCATTCGAACCCGTTAGCGACATGTTAGCCTCTATCTGGATATGCCTTGACATTTTTCCTTTTGAAGGGATGCGGCCCATAGTATAGCCGCTATCGTAGTTACCACCCTGCCAGTCGCCAAGGAAATCGGCACCAACAGAAACGATAACATCAGCCTTACCGAAATCATAATCAGCAAGCGCCCTTTCGCCATATACCATCTGGAAGGCATCAAGCGCTTCAGATGAAGAAACAGCGTCATATACCACATGTTTGAATCCAGGGTATTTTGCACCGAATTCGGCAATAAGTTTATCTGTAGACGGACTGGCCATAGTACCTGTAAGAAGAACTACCTGTCCGCCGCCCGCAGCTGCCTGCGAAAGCGATTCTTTAACTTTAGCATCAACTGCTTCCCATGTAGCAGGCTTTTCAGCGATCATCGGCTCTTTAAGCCTCATGCTGTCATAAAGTGAAAGCACCGAAGCGTACACCCTGCCGTTGGCAGTATATTTTGCACCCGGAAGCCTGTTGTTCTCAACTTTGATAGGACGGCCCTCACGGGTTTTGACAAGTACGTTCGCGAAATCGAAACCATCAGCGATCGTTGTTGCATAATAATCAGCAACGCCAGGAATGATCTCTTCCGGCTGAACTACGTAAGGTATTGATTTTGTAACAGGCCCCTCACACGCAGCAAGTGATGCCGCCGCAGTGGTAAACCCAACATATTTCAAAAAGTCACGACGGCTTGTTGATGATGACTCCAAAACTTCCTTATTACCAAGGAACTCATCAGTAGGTATCTCCTCAACAAACTCATTGTTTCTTAGCGTCTCAACAATAGAGCTGTTTTCATTGAGCTCTTCAACACTTTGCCAGTATTTTTTGTTTGATGCCATGTTATATACAGATATTTAGCTTCTTATAGATTGATTAATAGTGACATTTTCCACACTCGGTACCGCCCATGTCAGCTGCGGTAAGCTTTTGCTTGCCATACTTTTTAGCAAGCTCATCATGGACTTTAGTGTAGTACTCGTTACCCTCTACCTTAACATCGGTCTCGCGGTGACAGTTCACACACCATCCCATGGTTAGCGGCGCGTGCTGCCTCATAACCTCCATGGTCTCTACAGGGCCGTGGCAAGTCTGGCACTCTACACCTGCAACAGAAACGTGCTGAGAGTGGTTAAAGTAAACGAAATCCGGAAGGTTGTGTACCCTGACCCATTTAACAGGCTTTTGTTTTCCGGTATATTTTTGAGTAGCCGGATCCCATCCCACTGCATCATAAAGTTTCTTGATCTCGCCGCTGTAGAATTCTTTTGAATGGTCTACATAAACCGAATCCTTATCACCGGCAAATTCATTGATATTCTTATGACAGTTCATACATACGTTAAGGGAAGGTATGCCCGAAGCTTTGCTCACCCTTGCGGAAGAGTGGCAGTACTTACAGTCGATGCCGTTGTCGCCGGCGTGTATCTTGTGCGAGAAGTGTATCGGCTGAACCGGCTCATAGCCCTGGTCAACACCGATCTGCATCAGGTAACCGTATAGGAAGTACGATGATGCCAAAAGAAGAAGTATCGCCGTAACCAATACAAGGAACTGGTTTTTTACATATGCTCTCCAAAGCGAAGTGCGCTGCTCTGTAACCACCACAACACCATTGGCGGCAGCTACCCGACGAAGGGTCCTGTTCACCAATACAAGCATTACTATAAGCACAACAAGTACCAATACCAATGCACCAAGGATAAGCGTATTTGACGAACCACCTTCAGCCGCCGCCGCAACCGGAGCATCCTTTTTTTCAATTACAGGAGCCGGAGCAGACGTATACGCCAAAATGTTATCAATATCGCCCTCACTTAATTGCGGAAATGGCGTCATTACCGAGTTGTTGTTCTCAGCAAACAGCTTTACCGCGGCAGGATCACCAGCCTTGATCATCTCACTGCTGTTATGGATCCACTTGTAAAGCCATGCACGGTCATGCTTATCTGCCACACCACGAAGGGCAGGCCCTGTCGATTTGGCATCAAGCTTGTGACACGCGGCACACAGACTGTTAAACAACTCCTTACCTTTTACAGGGTCGCCCGCACCGGCAGCCGGAGCCGCGGCAGCATCTGCAGGGGCAGCAGCCTCGGTAGCCGGAGCCGCCGTTTCCTGTGCAAATGATGTAAAGGGAATGGTGAGCGATAACGCCAGGAAGAACAATAAAATTCTTGAAAACGAAGTATGGTTACCCACTTTTTTCATATTAAAAATGATTATCGACATAATTGGTACGATTTTTTCAATGCATGACATGGAATGCCCATGCTTTTTCAAAAACTCCCACAAAAATACGACTTCATAGTTATTCTCAAACCTTAAATAAATCTTAAGGGATAATTTATAATAATTCTAAATAAAATCGGTTTAGGCAGATATTGCAATATATCGTACATTTGTGGTAAAGACACTTCATTATGAGAATTTTAAAATCGGGCCTGCTATTTTCGGGGATAATTTTACTGTCGCTGACAGGAATAAAAAGCCATGCACAGGAGAATAAGGTGACCGTTGTGCAGGACAGCAAATTTGAACAGCTTTTGGCCGAAAAACGCAAGATAAATGCGTCTATCTCTGTAAATGAGAAGTATAAGATCCAAATATTCTACGGAGAGAATGACAAGGCACGCAAAACACTTTCTGACTTTAAAAGGGAGTTCAAAACCCTGGACGGAACCATTGTGTTCGAGAGCCCTACTTATAAAGTATGGGTAGGCAATTTCAGGACGCGCTTTGAGGCAGAAAAGAACCTGGCGGACATCAGGAAAAAGTATCCGTACGCGCTGCTCATCAAGCCGAACAAATAAGTAATACAATATTTTGGAGAGAAGCAGCGTTTAGCTGCTTTTTTTTATGGCCTCACCCAGCCCTATTCTATACCGACAAACGAAAAAGAAAGCCACATAGCCCTGAACGAGCCGGTATCCCCGTAACGCAGTGGAGGGATAAAGGCGAGGGCAGGAATTGCGCCTGCTGAAAATGCCCGAGCCTTTCGCTCCTGAAGAAGATCAGTGTAGATCCGAAAGATCAGCATTGCCTGTGTTGCTTTTAATCGAAGCGCAACGCCTTTACCGGGGAGATCTTGGTGATAATATAGGACGGGATCAGCAATAGCGTTACACATACTACTATCGTACCTATATTTATGAGGAGGATCGCCGGCACATCGATGGTTACCGGTGCCACGCTTACATAGTAATTCTCGGGTGGCAGGGTGATCACGCCGAAGTATTTCTGGATGAGGATGAGCCCGAGGCTGATGCCATTGCCCCACAGCAGGCCTTTTATGATAAGGTAGGCTGCATTGTACAGGAATATTTTTCGCACGCTCCAATTGTTCGCCCCAAGCGCTTTGAGCATGCCCACCATTTGTGTACGCTCTAAAATAAGCACGAGCAATGCCACGATCATATTGATAGTAGCCACGACTACCATAATGACGATGATGACCATGATATTGACGTCGAACAGCGTAAGCCATTCAAAAATATTAAAGTATTTCTGCTTTATGGTTCGTGCTTCGAGCGTAGACGGTATGGCTTCGTGGACCTCCCTGCCCTTTTGGTCGATCTCATCAAAATCATCGATAAAGACCTCGAAAGATCCAACCTCGCCATTGCGCCATTTGTTGATGCGCTGTACATGGCGGATGTCACCAATGACATATACCGCGTCGAATTCCTGGAAACCGGAATTATAGATCCCCACCAGCTTGAAACGCCTGAGGTTCGGCATACCGTTGCCATCTTCCTTCATAAAGTAGGTATTGAACTCGTCGCCAACTTTAAGTTCAAGCCGGTTCGCTAAATATTCGGATAAAATAACCTCATTGTTGAGCGTGGCATTGAGGTTGGGCTTTTTGCCCTTTGTTATGTATTCCTCCAGAATATCCCACTTGTATTCCTTGCCTACGCCTTTAAAGACAATTCCATCGAACGCCTTTTCAGTCCGGATGATACCCGCCTTGGAAGCTACCGCCTGGATATGCTGCACGCCCCGCACCTGAGTGAACTTAGGGTAAAAATCCTGTTTTATGGATAAAGGCTCAACACTTACCTCCGACTGGTTATCGTCAAAATTAGAGATGATGACATGCCCGTTGAAAGCCGATACTTTTTCGCGTATCTTGTCCTGAAGCCCGCGCCCTGTGGCCACCGCGACCACCATCATGGTGATGCCAATGGCTATGGCAATGATAGCGATTTTTATAATTGGCGCAGATATACTACTTTTATGGCTTTTTGCAGAAACCAGCCTCCGGGCTATGAAATATTCTAAATTCAAACGGGTATGGTATATAATTCGTTTTTCAAAAGTACAGTTTTATTCTCAATACTATTTATGGTGGCGTGCGGAAAATCGATGCGCCCTACCACTACCCCGCACCTGAAAGACGGACCGAAGGGCAGGCAGATCTCATTAAAAGCCAAAAACGATAAAAAAGACATCATTACCGGCGCCGACAACTTCGACGCCTATCTCCCGTTGCTGGAAGGCAAGCGCGTAGGTGTAGTGACCAACCAGACCGGTATCGTACGCTACATTGAAGACCGCCCTGAGGCCAAGAACATTACCCTGAACACTAACCCCGAAGGAATGATGAGCGTGGTCGACTTTTTGCTTGACAGCAAAGTGAACGTGCAAAAAATATATGCTCCAGAGCATGGGTTCCGCGGCACTGCCGATGCAGGTGAATTGATAAAGGACGGCAAGGATACCAAGACCGGGCTGCCCATCATCTCCCTCTACGGTGACAATAAGAAGCCTAAGTCAGAGCAGCTGGATGGCATCGACATACTGGTATTTGACCTGCAGGATGTGGGAGCGCGATTTTATACCTACATATCATCTTTGCACTACATCATGGAGGCCTGCGCCGAAAAGGACCTGCCGCTGGTAATATTTGACAGGCCAAACCCCAATGGTGCCATAATCGATGGGCCGATACTCGAGAAGCAGCATAACAGCTTCATCGGCATGCATTCGATACCTGTGCTGCACGGCATGACCATAGGTGAATATGGTAAAATGATAAACGGGGAAAAATGGCTGAAGGACAGCGTGCAGTGCGAACTGACCGTGATACCATGCCTTAACTATAAGCGCAGTATGTTTTACCACCTGCCGGTAAAGCCATCGCCCAACCTGCCGAACGACAAGGCCATTAACCTCTATGCCAGCCTGTGCTTTTTTGAGGGTACTAACGTGAGCCTTGGCCGCGGCACCGATAAGCAGTTCCAGATATATGGTTCGCCCGACCTGCCTGATACAGGCTTCAGCTTTACGCCCATGCCCAATGAGGGGTCCAAAGAACCTCCGCAAAAAGGGAAACTGTGCTTTGGCGAAGACCTGAGCAATGCGTCCAAAGTAAAGAAACTGGAATTGAAATGGCTGTTGAAAGCCTATGAGGAGACCAGGGATAAATCGGTTTTCTTTACATCATTCTTTACCAAGCTTGCCGGTACGGAAACACTGCGCAGGCAGATAGAAAGCGGCATGGATGAAGATGACATACGCGACAGCTGGAAAGATGGTATTTCGGATTTCAAGAAGATGCGGAAGAAGTATTTGATCTACAGGTAAAGAATGGAACGCGGATGACGCGGATAAGGCCTAAAAATATTTACCCCTGGGAATTGTTCGTAAGATCTGTGCCGCTCCGCCCGATCGGCGTTCCGCGTTCCAAGATCACAAGATAAATCATAATGTTTTTACAAAGTGTTTCCGCTTCCCGTGAGGGTTTCGTAATTTTCAGTTGTATTAATCTTAAAACATACTGCCATGAATATTACAGAAAAAATAAACGACTTTATCGAAATGATCCTCGGCCTTATCGATAGGGCAAAAGGATATGTAGACGATATTATTGCCTTCTTCGAGAGCCTTAGGGACAAGATAGAAGGGCTGCTGGAATATGTGGAAGACAAGATCCACAGCATTGAGAGCTTTGTAGGCGAACTGAAGCAGCACGCCACCGAAGAACTTGCCGCTTAAACCTGAGGGCCTTCCGTATTGGAGGGCTTTTTCTTTGTTACGGCTTTTGCACCCTTCATCGCAGTACGCGCAATAAGGTACAGCACGAAAGTAAAGATGAAGATGAATAACCCTACCGTAGCGATCTCGCCTATCTCATCGGCCCAGGAGGCTGTTTTTACCACATTGTTATTCCTATAGAAGAAAAGCGCAGACAGCCCCATGGAAAAGACTGCAATGATCAGCATGTTGCGTAATAGTTTCATGGTTTATTGGTTTATTTCCTGCCCGAATTGCAACAGGTAGCCGTTATTGTCATATAGTGCGAACTCACGCATGCCATATTCGAAAGTTTCAATGTCGTAGCAAATGTGGCACTTGCCTTTCCATTCCTCCCAAAGCGCATCCACATCATCAGTGGTAATATAGAACGAACCCGTGAACACAGGCGTATCAAAAGGGATGTGCGCATTAGGCAGGCAGGCCATCATCTCTATCCCATCCTTTTCAAAGGATGCCCAGCCCAGGCTTTCCTCGAACACACCGCAAGTAAACCCCAGCACTTCGGTATAAAAGGCTATGGTCCCCTTCAGATCGCGGGTATAAAGCATTGGCTTGAGGGCTGTGAGTTTTGCCATATTTGTAATTTGCCGTAAAACTATAAAAAAATCGTTGCAGTGGTATTTAAGGGATTTAAAATTTTGACACGATTTACAATAATCACACAAATTGAAAAGAAGGAACTTATGTTTAACCTTTAATAAGTATATCCAGGTTTATTTCTAGAAGGTCACTTATAAAAGTATCCCTATCCTGTGGGGAAATAAGGGCAAAGTCATACTTTCCGTACAATACCTCCAGCCTTTTGAGTGACATGGCAGGGGCACTCAGGGGATTATTGGTTTTCTCTACCGACTTTATCCCTGAGATGGGGATCTTTGTCGCCCCCAATATCCAGGTACGTATTTCGAGTACATCATTATTGATGATATACCTAATGGAATACATTAAATAGGCAATGAAACCTATCACGGGAAGGATCATCGCCAGTACCAGCCAATCCTTACGTATGACTCCCTCGATCATAATACCACCCAATATGCCGAAGATAAGGATGAAGAGCCACAGGTCGATCTTGGAGCGGTAGGTTTTCATCGGTTTTTCTTAAAATAATCATCCAGCACTTTCCAAGGTGGGTAATTCTTTAAAACTGTAGCGTAATCCAGCCTTGCCATATAGTCGGCCGATCGGCTTTCCTTATATTTTTCCGAAGTTAACCTTATCAGTTCTTTCTTGGGGTTATCAATCTGAAGCGGATTTTTGAACTTCAGTTTTAGCTTAAAAATTTTGTTCAGGCTTTCAATGTCGGAAAAAAATATCGCTTCAAGGGTCTGGATGTTCAGCAGGTATAAAGATTCTCCATTGAATAAAACTTTATGGTTATTGAACCATTTTTGCCTTGCCTGCATTTTAGGAGCATCATTTTCAAACCCATCCAGATCCCTGACGAAAATCAATAGGTCAAATTGACCGGTTTTTAATTCTATTTCGAAAAGCTTAGTAAACTTTACATTGTCCAATTGCCCACCTGTCCTCCGCTTCAGCACCGGAACATAATAGTGGGGATGGCATTGTAGAAGCAGTTGTGCAACCCCAATTGTATCATTCGGATTCTCACCTATAAGTCCTACTTTCATGCCTTCTCTAAATCTGAATGCATCCAATAATCGCTAAGGTCGGCGACATCCATGTATGCCTTTGCTTTCTCAATCTGCTCTTCCTTAAGATGATTCAGTTTCGTTGAACCTTTCTCAATGGTTGCTATTATGATGCTGTCAAGTTCATCTTTTTGCAACATATTTAGGACAATTGGAGAATGGGTTGTAATGATGAACTGGTGCCTATCTGACATCTCCCTTACAAATTCCATCAGTTTATAAAGTTGGTGCGGATGCAGGCCGAGTTCCGGCTCTTCGAGCAGTACTATTGAACGCTTTCCCATCAAAATTTCAGAAATAACATAAAAAAGTCGCTTAGTTCCGTCTGATAATTGTTTGAATAAAAGCCACTCCCCATTCACAAGATATTCAAGATAAAGATTATTAAAGTTTACTTCATCTTTGGTTATTTCAACTATTTTTGAATTAATCCCAATTCTCACTTTATGAATATTGGTATAATCAGCAAGATTTTCATTAAGCTCAATAAGTGAATCATTAATATCCCAATTATCTTCTTTTGGATGAAGGATAGCATGATATAAATAGTTAACACCTATTTCTGACGATATCGCATTACTATTATTTGCAAAGACCCTATAGCCATTTGTGATTTTTTTTACGATATCATTTATTGGTTCGTCAGCAACATAATAATTTTGAGGTATCCCGTGTAAGATTTTAATAGGTACCAAATTATGGGCTACCACTTCATTTGTCTCCCATTCTCCTTGATATAACTGAATACGTACAGTTTCCTTAGGAAGAAAATCATCTCCAATATACTTCGACAAATACAATGTTTTTAAGAATTCCTTGTCAGATGAAATAAAATGAATATGACTGTCATTATTATTGTCTATTTCACCTAAAGGACCAAGTGACTCACCCAAATAATTTATAAAATTCGTCTTCCCTGTCCCATTCTGCCCGATGATGATGTTGATATCCTTATTAAAAGTGATATCTACCTCTTTAATCGTAAGGTAGTCTTTGAGTATGGCTCTTGTGATGTATGTTTCTTTCATATTGGTAATGCTACCCAAATATAAGCCAATAATTAATATGATTAAACAACGATCTTCTTTTTCATCTCCTCCACAATATTGTAAGCCGCGGGGCATATCGCCACATTCTTCATTGTCAGGTTCGCGATCTGCTGGAACTTTTTCCTGTCGGTGTGGGGGAACTCGCGGCAGGCCTTGGGGCGAACGTCGTAAATGAGGCAATAGTTCTCGCTATCGAGAAAGGTGCACGGTACGCTTTGCAGTACATAGTCGTTATCCTCATCGATGCGCAGGTACTTATCGATGAACTGCTGCGGCTTTTGGCGAAGGTGCTTTGCAATGCGCTCGATATCGGCCAGGGTAAACAGCGGCCCGGTCGTTTTACAGCAGTTAGCACAATCCAGGCAGTAGTCTTTTTTAAACTCCCTGTCGTGCAATTCCTGCATTACATAATCCAGGTTTTTGGGCGTTTTCTTTTTAAGCTTATCGAAAAACTTTTTATTCTCGTTATTCTTATCTTTGGCAAGCTTCGGCAATTGCCTTAAAAAATCCTCCATTCCGCAGTCATTTATCAATCTGTGGCAAAAGTATAAAAAAATGAAAGACCTTTTCGGGAAAGCCATATTAGACTATCAAACCGGCAATGATCCGCAAGACCTCATTACCGAAACCTCAATATCTGAAGAAGATGAAATGAGCGTAGCCTACCTGTTCAGGGATTATAAGTCCATGCCGGCAATAGAGCAAAAAGCACTTATGATAGCAAAGGGACGCGTGCTCGATGTTGGGTGCGGCGCGGGTAGCCATGCCCTTTTCCTGCAAAAGGGACTGGAGATAATGGCAGTCGACATATCTCCGAACGCTGTTGAAGCCTGCTGTCTACGAGGGGTAAAAAATGCTGTATGCATAAACGTACTCGAACTGGAAAACCAAAAGTTTGACACTATCATTCTCCTGATGAACGGCACAGGCATATTCGGAAAACTGAAGAACATCAGTACCTATCTTGAAAAACTGAAATCACTGCTACACCCGAACGGGCAGATACTGATTGACTCCTCAGATATCATCTACATGTTCGATGAAGATGAGGATGGCGGCAAGTGGATACCTTCGGATGTAGATTACTATGGCGAAGTAACTTTTACGGTAAAGTACAAAGGCGAGGTTGAAGAAACGTTCGACTGGCTGTACATTGACTATAATACCCTACAAAATGCCGCACATGCCAATGGCCTCAATTGCGAACTAGTTATGGAAGGTGAGCATTATGATTATTTGGCTCGGCTGACAGTATAAAAACAAACCCGGGACAGTGCCCGGGTCATATTTTCAATAAGCAGTTGCTTACGGTATGTTCAGATACTTATGCGTTTGCAATGACACACGCCATTTAGGGTTGTTCATTACATAATCTACTATCAGCGGTGTCATTTCCTCCTTTTTGCTCCACTCGGGCTGGAGGAAGAGTATGGCGTTGGGATTCACCTTTGCTGCCTGCTCTTCGGCGAAAATGAAGTCGTGCCTGTTATGGATGATCACCTTCAGCTCATGGGCGCTGGCATATACTGAATCTGTAGGCAGCTTTGTTTTTTTTGGCGAAAGGCATATCCAGTCCCATATTCCCGAAAGCGTGTATGCCCCCGAGGTCTCTATGTGGGTTTTCATTCCTTCGGCCTTCAACCTTTGCGTAATTGGGCCCATGTCCCAGGTAAGTGGTTCGCCGCCGGTAATTACAATGGTCTTACAGTATTGCTTTGCATTAGCTACAATGGCCTCTATATTCGTTGGCGGATGCAGGTCGGCATTCCAGCTTTCCTTCACATCACACCAGTGGCAGCCCACGTCGCAGCCACCTACACGTATAAAGTAGGCCGCGGTGCCGGTATGGTAGCCCTCTCCCTGAATGGTGTAGAACTCCTCCATCAGCGGCAGCATCAGGCCTTTTTCAACTTCTGTCTGTATTTCCTTCTTCAACATTGTTTTCAAAAATAGGGTGCAAAGATACGTATTATCAGACAAATAAAAACCGCCCCGAAAGTATCGGGACGGTCCTGTTTATAATTCAGCAGTAAATTATTTCTTAAGCTTCGCCAATTCTCCCTTAGCGTATTCATCTGCAGGGTCAATAGCCAGTGCTTTTGTAAAATAGTCGATAGCTTTAGGCTTGTCTGTCAATGCATAATAAGCCGCAGCATTTGAATAAGCATCTACAAGGTTTTTCTTAACAGCCTCTTTCGATGTTTCTTCAGCACCTTTTTCATTCACCACCCTGATGTAGTTGTCATAAGCCTTAGCCATTTCCGCATAGGAAGCATCAGTACCGATCTGGCGGTTTATCCTTGCCTTGAACAGGTAGGCATCCTGCGATGTAGCCGAAAGTTGAATTACCTTATCCATTGCGGCAGAGCCTGTCTTAAGCCTCTCAATGTTGGTTTTCTGTGCTTCCTCCGACATGTTCAGGTGGCCGTAGTATATCGCGTACCCAAGATAGAAGTTGTCATAGAATGCGTTCTTGTTATCAGGCACTGTCGTGCCTATTTCAAACACTGCCGCTGCAGGGCGATAAAGCTTCTGACCAAAAAGTTTCTTGCCTATCTCATTGTATTCGCTGATAAGTGTTGGGTCAAGCTCAATAGCTTTCTTAAGGTCAACTATCGCTTCATCAAACAATGCCTGGTCGGTAATGATGTTATTTTGCTTATCGTCTTTACCAACTGTAGTAGCAAGCTTTGCAAGGCCAAGATACAGGTGATCCCTGCCAATGATCCTTTTTGGATCTGCTTTAGCAAGGAAATCCTTCATTGCGGTCAGACTACCGGCATAGTTACCGTTCTCATACGCTGAGTAAGCAAGGTAACGAAGGATCTTAGGGTTAACCCTGTCCAGTTTCTGCATTGCGGCAGCTTCAGCCTCTAGGGCTTTCCAGTCGCGTGTCAGTACCAGGAAGTCGGCATGCCTCATCCTTGAGTTTAGGGAGTAATCGGTAAGCGACATGTACCTTTCATAATATTCAAGCGCTTTTTTGGTATACTCAGTATATTTTCCACCTTCGGTATTAGCCCACAGGTAGTAGGTCTCTGCAAGCTCCCTGTACACCGGGCCATAGTTTGGGTTCGCCTTAACGATCTCATCAAAAGCCTTGATCGCCTCAGGGAATGCCGCCCTTGTATTTTTGGTAATGGTACCGATCTGCAGTTTTGCCCTTAGCAGTGTATTATCCAACGAAAGCGCCGTCCTGTATGAGCTGTACGCCTCGTTCTGGTTACGGTCGCGGTAGTAGGCATCACCAAGGCTGAGATAAGCCTGCGCCGATTTTGCATCTTTAGCTACTGCCTTGTTCAACACAGCGATGGCTTTTTTATAGTCCGGATTGTCAGAATTGATGTATGCACGGCCAATATAGATCAGCTGCTCCACATCTTTTTTCTTCAGTTCCTTTTCTACCGCGTCAAACTTAGCTTGTGCACCGGCTGCATTGCCGTTATCCAGGTCAAGGTGGCCAAGGCCGATGTTGTTATATTCAGGATTGTTTTTAACTGCTTTACCCTTGTTGAAATAGATCGCCGCAGAATCCTGTTCGTTCTGCTTCATGTATACGTCACCCAGAAGGAAATAATTTTTACCTTCATCAGGCGAACTTGCAATAAGCGATTTCAGGGTTGTTTTTGCTTTTTGGTACTGTTCGGCATCGATCGCTTTTTTGGCCTCGTTCGCGTCCTGTGCGGAAGCAACACCAAAAACAAGCAATGATAAACCTAAGAACTTGAAATTTTTCATCTTGGTCATTTTTGTTTCTCCTATTAATATTTAGTAGTTTCTATTATTATTACTGCACCACCACTTCCCTTGTAGGAAGGGTTATCGGCAGCAGCCCCGACTTCAGCACGATGCGCTGCCCTTCGGGTGCACTGATGTAATTTGCAAAACCCATGCCCAAGCCCTGCGTGCCCTGATAATTTAACACATAAAGTTTTCGCGTGAGCGGGTACGATCCCGTGGCAATATTGCTTTGGCTGGGCTTGTAATATTTTTTGGCACCCTTGTCGATCTTAACATTATCAACTGACAAAACCACAACACCCTCCACATATTTCAACAGTGCCGGAGGTGGCTGCAACAGCCAGTTCACGCCCACAACACCTACCGAACCGGGGTTATCGTGTACAAATTTAATTACTTCTTCGTTAGTTTTCAAAGAATAAATATTTTCTGACGGTAATGTTTTTACACCTGCCAGGCGCATCATCTCTTTTACGATGCCGGAATTAGGATTGTCAAAAACCAGCTTTGGCACCCTCGCCGATGTTTTGCCTTGCATTGCCGCATAAACATCCTCCAGATCGATAAGCGTATCGGTAGTTTTTGCGTTCGTAATAAGTGCGATGGCATCAACGGCAAATTCTGTTACTTTTGGCTCTATTTTCCTGTTGCGGAAATGCGTTTCTTCCTCTGCGGTTAACTTCCTCGGCATAATAAGTACCCGTGCCGAATTCCTTTGGGCGGCCTGCAGTAGTTCATTTTCAGTGAGATTTATTTGTTTGATCTGTGCATGGCCATAAACATTAAGGAAAACTGCCAGTACATCCTCAACAATGGGCTGTATCGTATTATCTACATAAAATGCCGCGTTGCCATAAGTAAGCGATTCCCCTTCAAATCCGCCCTTGCCATCGGTATCCTGCTTACAGGAAAAAATAATGGCTGCCGTGGCAATACATACAAAAAATATACGGATAGTATTTTTCATTTTATTTCTGGCTTTTCTATAGTTACATATATCAAAAAGAAGTACCCACAGCATCAATAGCGTTTAATGCTATTCCTTTACTTTCGGTTCCTCTATCTTTCCAACACCCTCGATCTGTAGTATTATCGGCAGGGCAAAAGATGTACGCACCAGCTTGCCGTTCTGTTCTCCCGGCTTCCATTTCTTCGAAAGGCGCAACACACGCTTTACCTCTTCGACCATTCCGTAACCGGGGTCGCGGGGCACTTTAATGCTGCTAATAGTACCATCCTTCTCAATAACGAAAGTTACGATGATCTTTATCTTCATATCCTCTTCAGGCTCTATTGGAGGAACCTTGATGGTCTGGGAAACGAATTTATAGAATGCATCCATGCCGCCGGGGTATTCAGGTTTTCCCTGAAGCGCGGAAGTATCGTAGACCATGTATTCGGGGTCTTCCACCTGTGTAGTATTAACTGCCGGAGGTATATTAGTTACGGTCTGGGCTTTCAAGCCTGCATAAAACAACAGCAAGGCAAAAAGCATTAACTTACTCTTCATCTCTTTCATTGTTTTTTTGGATGAGCCTAATAAACCTCAGGAAAGAATAGCCAATGAGCAGCAGCCCGAAGGCCAGCCTGCCGTTGGAGCTCAACTGTATAGGAATCTCCTTCCAAAAGATGACTATGATCCCGAGGATAAAGTAAAGCAGGAAGAAGATCATCCCAAAAACAAGCAGAAATCGCTGTTGGGGCGATTTCTGCGTTTGGTATCGAGATTTTTTTCGTGAAAGCATCTCTTAAATTTAATTATGACCTGATGTTGATAGTAATAGGAAGGCTGAAAGATGCCCTTACCGGCTTACCGTTCTGGATTCCCGGCTCCCATTTCTTTTTCATAGACTTAAGTACACGCTCGGCTTCTTTACCAAGGCCGTGGCCCGGGTCCCTAAGCGCCTTAATGCCACTCATAGTACCGTCTTTCTCAACAACAAAGTATACATATACTTTAATTTGCTTCATATTCTCAATTTCAGGAACCCTGAAGTTGGACATAACATAGTCATAGAAACCTTTCATACCACCAGGGTAGTTAGGCTTCACCTGCAGGCCTTGCGAATCGTAAACACCTGTATCTTCAACCGGCTCTACACCTTTGTTAAGATCACCTGATGGCTTGTCGATATTGATGTCGCCCTCAGGGCTTGCTTCAGCGTTCTTGTCGCTTGGGTCGGCATCCTTAAAGTCTTTCGTATCCGGGATCTCGTCCGGCACTTCTTCCTTCTTGGCAGCCTCAAGCGGCTTGAACTTGATCTCTTCTACAATAGACTTGGGCGCCTGCTGCAACTCTACCTTTGGAGGTTCCGGAGGCAGTACCTCAACTACAGGCTCAGGCAGCTCTGTAAGCTCTACAAGCTTTACATCTTCCTTCACCTCTTCCTTCATCATCCCGCCAATAAGGCCCGGAAGATGGTACGAAAGGATAAGCCCTACGAAAAGCACTATACCGATGCCCAGGGCTATCGATGTCGTTACCGGGCTTTCAGACCTCAGTTTGTAAGCACCGTACTTTTTGTTACGGCCTTCAAACACGATGTCGATCCATTCCTTTTTAAATAAACCTATTTTTGACATAATTTTTCTGTTTTTTGGTTGACCGTAAGGATTATTCGTATGAGTTCGATTGCTTCAACAAGTCAAGCTCTCCCGGAGTCATGTCGCCAATTGCGAAAAGCTGTGGCTTGGTTATAGCCATCTCATCAAGGATATCTACAAGGTTTTTGTAGCTTGCCTTATCACTCGCTTTAATATTCACTACCAGTCCTTGTTCAGGTTTGCCTTCCTTAGCAGCATACTGTTTTCCAAGCTGCACATTCTTAAGAAGGTCTTTCCTGATCCCATCCTTTCCGAAGGATGCTTGGGTGGGAGGAATGGTTGGTGTATCAAATTTACCCATATACCACATGATCCTGTTCTTGCTACCGATCAATATCGTCATCATGCGTTCTTCAGGGATCTTAGTGTTGTCATCAATAACCTTGTCCGGATTTTTCTCCGGCATAGGAAGCGGCATTGCCTGTGGCTTTGACAGCGTAGTGGTAAGCATGAAGAACGTGATAAGAAGGAACGCAAGGTCCACCATCGCGGTAAGGTCTACTCCCGGATTGGATTTTTTACTTCTTACCTTTTTGCCTTTGCCACCGTCGCCGCCGGTATTTAATTCTGCCATTTTATATTATCTTTTTATAATATTAAAAATCTTCATTTCGTAAACCTGTCACCAGGAAGAACTTGTTCTTCTTCTGGGCCTGCAGGATATCCATAACGGTCTTTATGGTAGGGTACTCCTCTTTTGCATCGCCTTTGATAGCGATCTGGAGGTCACCTTTTACCTTAAACTCTTCAGCATTAATTTCGCCGGCGTCAAATTTATCACTAAAAATTTTACGCTGTGCCTGCCTTGCTTCCTTAACCCAGTCAAAAAGCTGGTTGTTAGCATTTTTGTTGATCGTGTCATAAGGAATTCCCTTTTGTACACCTTCCTTCACCCTGTCGGCAGGAGAAAGCTGAAGCAATGACCTCAATTGTGTTATGTTAACACCAAATCCCTCAAGGTTCTCAAATTCCTTGATCTCATCTTCGGTCAGCTTCACATTGTATTTAGAAGCAACCTGCTCAAGCGTAGCCCTCCTGATATTCTTTGGCATAATGAAGAACACCTCTTTTTGTCCCACGGTGATCGTAGCAACCCCCTCATCCGGAAGTTTTTCGATCACTGTAGACTCAGGCGTATCTACCGGCTTAGCCTCAGGCTGCTTGGCGGTAGCGGTCATAATAAAGAATGATAGCAAAAGGAATGCCACGTCGCACATCGCGGTCATGTCTATCCTGGTGCTTTTCTTTGATATTTTTACTTTACCCATTATATTTCTCTTAGCTTAATGAAGCGCCCGGATACTGAGACCATGTGTCAGCATCCCGGCACTTATATGTTTTACAATTACTGATAACTAGTTGTTCGCACGAGCCCTGAACCTCCTGTAGGTTTGGGTGATGGCAAAACCAGCCTCATCAATAGAGTAAGTAAGCTTGTCAATTTTAGACGTGAACGCGTTGTAAGCGATGATCGCGATAGTTGAAGTCGAGATACCTGTAGCTGTGTTGATAAGCGCTTCAGAGATACCGTTAGCAAGCTGTGATGAATCTGGCGTAGAACCTGCTCCAAGAGCCGAGAACGCCTTGATCATACCTGTTACCGTACCAAGAAGACCCATTAGCGTACCGATAGATACAAGCGTAGAGATGATCACAAGGTTCTTCTCAAGCATTGGCATCTCAAGCGATGTAGCTTCTTCTATTTCCTGCTGGATGGCAGCTTCAGCCCTTTCGCTGTCAAAGCCTTCCCTCTTCACTTCTTCATATTTCAAAAGGCCCGCCTTTACAACGTTAGCCACAGTACCTTGCTGCTTGTCGCACTCAGCCATAGCCTCGTTGATATTGCCTGCAGCGATCTGGCCCTGTACTTTCCTTACGAAAGACTCAACATTTCCTTTACCTGCCGCTTTTCCGATAACGAACAGACGCTCAATAGAGAATACCACCGTCATTAGCAATAGGCCCATAAGTACCGGTACTACATACCCTCCTTTGTAAACCATTGCAAGGTAGTTCCCCGCGATCGGCTCGCCTGCTTCAGCGCCATTCCTCATCTCTGCGGCATTTTGAAAATTACCTGGAGCTCCCATTACAAATTTCCACACCAGGGCGCCTACTATCAAACAAAGCACGATAGTTAGTGCTGCGAATACATTAGATCCTGTAGAAGAACCTCCATTTTTTTCAACCTTCTGAATAGATGCGTTTGCCATTTCTTTTAAAAATTTAGTTTTCTGATTTTTTAATAATAGTCTTTTGTTGTTAAAATTTAGCTGTATAAGACTGGCAAATTTATACCATTACGCCATAAAAAAAAACAAATTGATTTTTTTTCTTAATTCTTAACAGTAATTTATCGTAATCATAATGCTGTCAAAACCGAGCATAAAAACTATTTGCCTATACATTTTTTAATTTAACTTACATAAACCGATTATTTGATAAAATTTTAATTTAATAATACGAATTACCTACTAATAACATAATTCCAATATAATTATTGTGCGAGCATTGTAAATTTATTTGACAAAGTGATTTTAATCTGTAAATTCACAATTTAAATAAATATATGGTATTATTTTGCCATAAAATAATACAACACGATCTACAAAAAACGTTTTAGGAACAACAATTATCCATACTAATGAAAGGATTTTTCACTATCGGCCTTCTCGTCCTCTCCAACATTTTCATGACACTCGCGTGG
Organism: Flavobacterium sp.; assembly: GCF_052437795.1. Classification (GTDB taxonomy): domain Bacteria; phylum Bacteroidota; class Bacteroidia; order Flavobacteriales; family Flavobacteriaceae; genus Flavobacterium. The sequence continues at coordinate 198,172 of NZ_JBQVPA010000002.1, read as the reverse complement.
TATGGCCACCTGAAATTCAAGGAGTTGAAATGGTTTGAGAATTTGGGGCTCATCGCTATTGTATTCATAAGCTGGGGACTGGCGTTGTTCGAATACTTTTTCCAGGTGCCTGCAAATAAAATGGGGTATAACGAGAATGGCGGCCCCTTTACATTGCTGCAATTAAAGGTAATACAGGAAGTGATCACCCTGGTCGTATTTACAGTATTCATGCTCCTCTTCTTTAAAGGGGAAACATTTCGCTGGAACCACGCTGTAGGCTTTTTATTCCTGGTGCTGGCGGTATATTTTATTTTCAAGAAATAATTTCAGACTTCAAAGTTCTAAAATCGAGAAGTTTTGAAACCGAAGTGTAACTGCAAAGGCTAAACCCTACCCTTCCAAAAGTTCCAGTATCTTTCCATCCACCTCCGGCGAATCCCACTTCTCGGCCAGGCCATCCGTCAGCATCACTTCATCCATAATGGCTTTTTGGCGGTCGCCCAGGGCAAGCGCCTCAGCATAAGGGCGGTGGCTAAACGTTACGCGGCTATACAATGGCAGCCACTTGTCGGGATATTTTTCAGAAAAGCGCTTTTCTATCTTTTTGCGAAGGATGAAATCCGGGTTAGCAGTATCAGAGCTCATTTCCATGAAATTGCGGTAAGACAATTCAGCAATGGCATCCGCATTCGGCTTGCGGCTTTCCTGGTACTCACTAAATATGGTCTTCCAGTCATCGCCATACTGCTCCATTAGCTGGCTCAGGATGGTAATATCCTCAAATCCCGCATTCATGCCATGTCCGTAAAAGGGGACTATCGCATGGCAGGCATCCCCAATCAGGGCTACTTTATCTTCAAATGTCCACGGATAGCATTTCATGGTGACCAGCGTACTTGTAGGGTTTTTAAAGAAATCCTCTACCAGGTCGGGCATAACATCAGTGGTCGAAGGGAAATACTTTAAAAAGAATGCTTCAAGGGTTTCCCTGTCTTTTAACGACTCAAACGAATTTTCGCCTGTAAACGGCATGAACAACGTACAGGTAAAGGTACCGTCCAGATTGGGCATGGCTATCAGCATGAATTCGCCGCGCGGCCATATATGGAATGAATTCATATCTAGCTTGTGCGTGCCGTCCTCATTAGCCGGGATATGCAATTCCTTATAGCCTGTATTGAGGAATTCCTGCGAATAGTTGAACATATTCTGTCGCTGCATTCGGTGGCGTACCCTTGAAAATGCCCCATCGGCACCAAACACGATGTCGTACTTCCTTTCATCCCACGCGCCCTGCTCGGTTTCGCCGGTATGCAGCGTAGCAGTGGCCATGGTCACATCCCACACACGGGTGTCGAAAAAGAACTCCGCGCCAGCCTCTTCGGCGAGGGTTACCATCTTACGGTTCAGCACCCCGCGCGACAACGAGTAAATACTCTCCCCCTCCTTACCGTAATAAAGATAGTTTAGCGGCTGGCCAACAGTATGTATGGCCCGCTTGTCCATTGGTATCGCTATCTCCCTTATCGCATCTCCAAGACCCATATCATCCAGTGCCCGCCAGCCACGGTTGGACATGGCCAGGTTGATGGAGCGTCCGGAGAAGTTAACCTTTCTGATATCGGGGCTGCGGTCATAAACATGAACGGTATGGCCGGCTTTTTTAAGGTAAATCGCCAATAGGGAACCCACAAGGCCCGAGCCTACTATGGCTATTTTTAAGGGAGTTTGCATGCACAATAATGTAAGTAAGGCAAAAGTAGGCAATTAAAGGGCAGGCGAAATGATTTTACTCATTTATTTGCGTAGCTGTTCAGACTTAACTGTTAAGAAAACTTTAGCTATTAAAGGATTCTTAATTAATTAACTATACTCTATTGAAAGAAGTAATTTTATCTCACTAACTATTTAAAATATTACGATCATGAGAGATTTAGTTTGGTTAATCGTTGTAATCCTGATCATAGGATGGCTTGTGGGGTACTTTGGCTTTGCAGAATCTGTAGGTAGCCTTATCCACATCTTATTAGTATTGGCAATTATCGGAATACTTTACAGGCTTGCCGTTGGCAGGAGGCCGTAGTTATATCCGTCAATAACCGAAAACAAAAGTACATTACAAGATCCCTCCCCGTGAGGGATTTTTGGCATTAAAAACGTATCGCAATACTCAACCCTAATTGTTCACCGTTGTAAAATGGCGCGGCAAGGGCCGTATATTTCCTCTCCTCTTTATTTCCAAAAAGCTGTTTTTGCATCCAGGGGTGTATCCAGTAGGCCAGCTTGGTGCTCAGTATACCTATGCCTGCCCCGGCAGCTACATCCGTTAGCCAGTGCCTGTCATTATAAATGCGCAGCAATCCGGTACCTGTTGCCACTACATAGCCCGCAACACCGTACCAAACCGATACGTCCTTATATTCCTGCCACATGAATTCCGCACCAGCAAAGGCTGTTGCCGTATGCCCGGATGGGAACGAATTATCAGTACTGCCGTCGGGGCGGGTAACACCTGCACGCTTTTTCATCCCCATTACCGACCCGCACATGATAAGGTGCGATGTCGCCAGGATAATGGTGCGATCGCGAAAGTTATGCTTTCCCTGCACCCCTGCCAGGTTTAGCGCATAAACAGCCGCTACGGGCGCATATCTGGAATAATCATCAATATTGGTGCGCTGGCCCCGCTCTCCGTTCACACTTACACGAACATTGGAATTAATGCTCCTCAATTCATCGCTGCACAGGCCCATGGCACCGTAACCTACTAATAAAGTAGGCACCAGGAGTTTTTTGTACACCGATGCGTCACCGGAAATTTTAGTCTGGTTCACAAGGGTGTCATTCCCAATAACGATCTTTTCTTGCGCGTGGAGGCATAGCATCCCGGATACGGAAAGCCACAATGCGAGTTTCTTCTTCATTCAGTCCTTTTCATCATCAATAGGCTATTGATAACGCAAGGAGTATGCCCAAAGTATCCATGACACTGATATTTAACAAATTAAGAAGCTTTTAACATCTGTGTTTGGATCACCTGCCTGGAAAAAGTGTAGAATAATTCCACACTTTTGCAGGAAATTCCACACTATATAAATTTTGCTAAAAACTGTAAAACACTACATCCCAGTAATATTACCATAGTGGCACAGGGGTTGCCTAACCTTTGCCATAACAATAAATGTTGCACCATGAAAAACGGAATAATTACAACAACCAACCAACCATATACTTTTACGGCAGCCACTGGAATGGCCGGAGGGCCTATTACTAATTTTGTATTGACCGGTAATGTAAATATCCCGAAAAAGAATATTGCTTCTGCACCAAATATAACCACTGAAGCTCCAAAACCGAAGCAGAAGATAAGCGCGATGGGACGCTTTGTGCTTGTAAGCACATTTATCATTATGGCGCTTTCAGGTTACCTTGTATATGAGTTCAAGGAGGATCTTGAGCAGTTCAACACTGACAGGATCAACTCATCATGGGGTTTTCCGTTCCTGATAGTTGCCTCGGCGTTATTGCTGTTCAAGGTCGGATTCTTCATTTACAACGTAGTGCTGTACATGAGATACAAGTCGATCCCTTCTGTTTCAGACGAATTGCTCCCTACCGTTACCGTGATCGTGCCCGCATATAACGAGGGGCGATTGGTATATGATACACTGATGAGCCTCGCCGCCAGCAAATATCCTGAAGAAAAAATGCAACTCCTTGCCATTGATGATGGCAGTAAAGATGATACATGGCAATGGATGCAAAAGGCCAAAGCAAAGCTGGGCGACCGCGTGACTATTTTCCAGCAGCCCGAGAACAAAGGCAAACGCCATGCATTATACCGTGGTTTCAACATGGGTACAGGCGAGGTGTTCGTAACTGTAGACAGTGACTCTGTAGTAAAAACCGACACCCTCCGCAACCTGGTAACGCCATTTGTGACCAATAAAGACTGCGGCGCTGTAGCCGGGAACGTGAAAGTGCTGAACAGCGGCAATGCAATACTGCCTAAAATGCTGAATGTGAGTTTTGCGCTGAGCTTTGAATTCGTACGCTCTGCCGAAAGCATGCTGGGTACCGTGATGTGTACGCCGGGCGCGCTATCCGCTTACAGGAGGGATGCGGTATTCAACTGCCTTGAGGAGTGGATCAATCAAACGTTCATGGGCCAGCCGTCGGACATTGGTGAAGACCGTGCCATGACCAACATGATACTGAAACAGGGTTTTAAAGTATTGTTCCAACGCAATGCCCACGTATTGACAAACGTGCCGGAGAAATACAGCGGATTGTACAAAATGTTCATTCGTTGGGACCGAAGCAATGTGCGCGAAAACATTATGATGGGAAAATTCGTTTTCAAAAACTTCAGGGTGGGCTCAAAGCTGGGTGCCAGGCTGCTGTTCCTTAACCAATCAATGAGGCTGATCATGACCTATCCATTCCTGCTGTTCATGGTTTTTTTCATAGTGATACACCCTGTGCTGTTCCTAAGTTCTACCATATTCGGCATACTTGTGTTCTCAAGCTTTCCTGTATTGTTTTACGCTAAAAGGCACAGCATTGCCGAGTCTGTCTGGGCATACTCCTACAGCATATTATATACTTTCGCGCTGTTCTGGATCACGCCATATGCCATAGCGACCGCACATAAACGCGGATGGCTGACCCGCGAGATCGCTTAACGATATTATTTTTAAAAAGGTAGTGCTTTTAGATGCCGTATCGATCGCGATGCGGCATTTTTTTTATATGATCTCCAGAAGTTTATGAGCAACATCCCTTCCACTTGTCAGTGCTGCCTCTACAGTACCCATAGCAGGGCCTTCGTATAAATATTCCCCGGCAAAGAGTATGGTATTATCAACCGGTTGCGATAAAAGTATCCGTGCCTTGGCGCTTTCCACCTTGTCATATGCATACGACCCTAAGCTAAAAGGCTCTGCCGTCCAGTTGGCGACATGCCAGGCTACCAGCCTGCTCCGCAATTCCTCAGGACCGGTCTTAAAAATATTCGCTAATGAAACCAATGCCATATCCAATACCGTTTCCGCGGAAGTGTCTTTTTGCAAATGTGCAGGAGGGCCACCCAGCCATCCCGTAAGCAGCGAGCTGCGTTGGTGCGCTTGTGTCCAATACGTCGGGATAGCTTCATCACTAAACAGGAACCCCATAGAGGAGAGGTCCGCGTCAACGCCACCTTTCTCCCAAAAGATCGTATCAAACTCAAGCAGTACTTTTATCACTGAGCCAAAACCGATACCACTAAACGCTTTTTCCTGCTCGTTTATCGGCGGACAGAATTTTACAGCTCCTTCGCCCTCCTTATTGTGCAAAACTCCCAGCGGCAGTGCAACAATGGCTTCTCCTCCTTCAAAAGCAGTACCGTCAGCAGTAATTGCTTTGACCGATCCTCGTTCCCAAATTATTTCCTTGACAACGCTATTGAGATATATCGCATTACCCGCATCCTGTACGGTTCCCGCCAGGAGATCGATCACCCTGCAGTAGCCTCCGTTAATGCGGTGCTGGGCATCCTCGTCTTCATGGTTCCATTCGTTGCGAAGGGCAAACGCACCTACATCCTTCACGTCGGCTGTATCATAACCCGACACATAATCTACGATCTGGCGGCGCATATTGGCATACTTTTCCCCTCCAAAATTTTGCTCAATGAAATCAAGTATGGGCATATCCTCTGCCAAACCGTTCAGCTTTTCTAAAAAGGCATCCCAACCATCTACGAACGCTATGCTTTGCTCCAACTTTCCATTATGGTGCTGCCACATTTCAAACCCCACATCGCTATAACCGATACCAGCTTCCTTTAACAGCCCTAATGTAACCGGCAGGTTGCCGTGCACGAATTCAGCACCTAACTCGACCGGCCCAGAGAAACCCCTGCCTTCAATGGTATGGATACGCCCGCCTGTGCGGTCACGCGCCTCAAGTACGGCAACTTTTTTTCCGGCTTTAACCAAAGTATATGCCGCCATGAGGCCCGATGCGCCCGCACCAATAATCAATATATCCGATCTCATTATATATTATTTAGATATCGAAGTTACAAAAAAGAAGAAGGGCAAATGCATTCCTACATTTACCCTTCTCCTGTATTTTAAAAAACTATTCTTTTACAAACTTCTGGCTCCTGCCATCCAGCTTCAGGATGTAGATCCCCGCCGGAAGCATACTTACATTGATGCTTTCGCCTTTGATCTCGCCGGAAAAAACCTGCCTGCCGGTAAGGTCGTAAATCGCAGTTAGTTTATCCTCTAACGGGGCTGTTGCAGTAATATTCAATTCGTTCCTCACCGGGTTCGGATATACTGCCCATGCAGCCTTTTCAAATACTGGCGTGCCAAGCACTTCGAACTGGAGCCTTGCTGATACCGGCAAGTGGTTGGATGTAGTATTGTAATAGCCGAAGATCTGGTTCGGGAGATCTGTTTCCTGCACAGCGCTGTTGGCAACATAATTATCCACCAACTCATTCGAAATAATGATATTTTCAATAATTGGATGGTTACCCCAGTCGTTATCTACATCTATGATATTTTGAGTTATGCCCGTGTAGCGCGCGGTATCGTCCATAAAATTCTTAAATGGAGAAATGCTGCAATTGCAGGCTTCGCTCGTAGTCCCAACCAGGTAATCGTTGAAATCGCCGATCACGACTATATTTTTGGTATTGTAAGCCGCACCGTCCAGTATGCCTTTCAACCCTTCCGAGCCGCCTTTCCTGCGTGTATAGCTGGTTGCGTTCCCATCCTCTGCCTTTGCGTGGATATTCACAAGCGAGACCGGTATGGTCGTGCTCCCTGAAACAAAATTGATGTTATATACCGAAGGGAACCTGCCGCCTGACCAGTTGGTCGCATACGAATTTCCCTGAGATCCGTTACCATTGCTCAACTCCTGGGAACTTACCAGCTGCACCCTCGATTTTTTATAGATGATCGCCTGCCTTTGGTTACAATAGCCTGTGTTGGCCGGTACAATGGCACCGCCCCACTGGCTGCTGCCCATTTGCGCGACAAGGGATGCGACGGTAGGAGCAGATGGCGTATTGATCACTTCCTGCAGGCAATACACGTCCGAATCCATCAGCAGCATGGCCTGGACAACATTGCTTAGCTGGCCGCTTTCATCTTCAGGGCCAAAATCCGTACAGCCAAGCCATTCAACATTCCAATTGGTCACCTTAAACGACTCTGTGCCTTCCTGCTCGCCGGTCACCTTTACGTTCTTTATTTCCCATGTGGCGCTTTGTGTATTGCTGCTCATGTAGCGGAAAGCTATGCGCGTTTGCGGTGATAAAGCCGATGTGGGCACCGTTACTTCACCGGATGAGATATATTGCCAGCCATCGGTAATGTTTTGATTTACCCCAGTAACCTCTACCCATGCCGTAGTGGCAGGGTTGCCGGTATAGCCGCTTGTCGCAAATACTTTGTACCAGCCCTGGGCCACACCCACATTGATCATGGGGGCCGGACCTCTGGCATGGCTGAAGCTTATCTTTAAATTATCCAGGCCCGACATATCCAATTCCGGGCTTATGAACCAGTCTTCGTTGGCATTGCTTTGGCTGTTCGAGAATCCACTGCACACTGCCCCGTATTGAGCGCTGAAATTCCATCCCTGCGTACCCGATACACTTACAGCCGTAAAGGTATTGAAGCTTTGCTGGGTCATCAGGGTCTCATCGAGTATGGTGGTTTGGGCCTTAAGGTCCATCCCGAAGGCGAAGATGGATAACAGGAGTAAATAGCGTGTAATTTTTTGCATTTGTATGGTTATCTATGAGTTGGGGGCAAATTTAGGAATAAAGATGTTTCGTTAACATTAAATTTGCAAACGTATAAGTATATTTCCGCAAGACGATCACCACTATGAAAATTATATTTTACCTGGCATTCGCAGCCATCAACCTGTTACTAATTTTGAGGATACCTGATGGTACTGCAAAAATGAAATACCTGAAGTTTTTGGGATGGGGGATTCCTATAACCTTTGTGACAGCCATCCTGGTAATGCTGGCAATGAAAATAATTGGCATGCGCCCTGACGATCCATTCAAAAACATATTCTTCGGGATAATACTCTCAATACTCACGATCCTGCTTACGAATATCATTATCATCGCCGCAGATCATATCATTGACATGCAGCTAAAATTCCATACTACCCACAATGCTGTAAATAGTGACCGCTTCCCGGTACGGTTCCTTGTTAAAAATGAGCAGGTGATCCGGAATGGGGTACGGGTCATTTTTTTCCTTGGCTCTCTATTGATGCTGTATGGGATCTGGCTCAGGAAAAGATAATTCCCTGCAAAATAAAAACCCCAGCATAAACTGAGGTTTTGTGACTCCATCGGGATTCGAACCCAAATCTTCAGAACCGGAATCTGAAATTCTATCCATTGAACTATGGAGCCTATCTTTTGCTTCGGGTTTCAAATTTCAGTTTGCTTAACGTGAAACTCGAAACCCGAAACCTGAAACTATGCCAGCGCTTTCTTAACAGCGTTCGATATCGTTTTGCCATCCGCCTGGCCTGCAAGCTCCTTTGATGCGATACCCATTACTTTACCCATATCGGCCATGCCTGAAAATCCGTTATCGGCAATGATCTTTTTGACCAATGCTTCCACTTCTTCTTCACCCATTTGCGCGGGCAGGAATTTCTCGATCACGGCAACCTGGGCCAGTTCCGGGTCGGCGAGGTCCTGGCGGCCCTGCTCAATATATATTGCAGCGCTGTCCTTACGTTGTTTTACCAGCCTTTGCAGCATTTTTATCTCTTCTTCCTGCGATAGTTCTTCCTTCGCCCCGCTCTCTGTCTGGGCGATAAGTATGGCTGATTTAATAGCCCTGAGCGATTCAAGGGCAACGGTATCTTTTGCTTTCATGGCGGTTTTCATCTCGTCCATGATCTGTGTCTGTAAATTCATAATACAGTGTTTAAAATGTGCTTGCGAAGATAAAAAAATAACCCGAAAATACTAAGATATTTTCGGGTTAAGGTTCACATTTGGGTTAGTTTAATCCACGTTATCATGCAGGAACGAATTGTTCGAACGCAACTGTAGGTCGTCGTTACTGTCCATGCCCAATGACAAACGGGACTTGCTATTGTCTGTACGGGGATCGTTCAGGTCTATACCCATCCTTTTGTAGGCCGGTTCCCTTTCGTACTCATCTACTTTAGAAGCGCTGTTATGGAATTTATAGTTAAATTCCTTCATCTTCCTCCTGCGCTCCTCTGCCCTAAGGCGAAGCGTATCTTCTATGGTCATCTCTACCGGCGAAAGACTATCGTTCGGATTGAACCTTGCCGTCTCCGGCTGCTCTGTCCTCCTTACGGTAAGATCAAGCTCGGGCGCGATCTTTTCTTCTACTTTGGCAACCGGTTTTGACTCCAGCAACTCAGCTTCTTTCTCCAGATAATCGTCAAGCGAATAGCGTATAACCCCTGCCTCGTTCACTTCCGTTACCGGAACTACCTGCACAGGCTCGTTCACTTTTATAGCACGGGTCTCCTCCGTAAGGCTGAACAAGATCGGCTCTTCTTTCCTTACATTATCAATTGACAGGTCGAATGAAAAGGCAAATTGCTCCTGCTCTTTCTCAACGATCACAAATTCTGCATCGATCACTTCGATCTCCCTTACATCCTTTATCTGGAACTGCTGTACCGGAGCCGGCGCTTTTTCGGGCGTTACGATCTCAAAGAAAACGTCAAGGTTATTGATGTATTCTGAAGATGGGAACGCAGGCGCTTCAGCAACAGGCGCTTCAACAACTTCAGCTATAGGCTTTTTTTCTTCTGTTACTTCCTCCTCAAGCGCAAAAACTATTTTTTCCTCAACTACAGGAGCCGCGCTTACTTCAGGCTTCGGTATTTCAGCAACACGCGCAGGAAGATCGAATGATGGCACTATAGGAGACTGCGTAAGATCGCGCACAAGCCTTTGGTCTTCCTCCAGCGCGTGGATGATCTTTTTAGGCTCGGTGTTAACGATCTCGTTCTGCTGCTCCACATTGAAACCTGTCGCGATGATGGTCACGGCAATAGAGTCACCCAACGATTCATCTTCGCCCACACCCATAATGATGTTGGCGTTATGCCCTGCCTCCGACTGGATATGGTCGTTGATCTCGCCGATCTCATCGATAGTGATCTCGGTAGTACCCGAAACGATAAGCAATAGTACGTTTTTCGCGCCAGTGATCTTATTATCGTTCAATAGTGGCGAATCCAGTGCGTCAATAATGGCATCCTTGGCACGGTTATCACCCGAAGCCAACGATGAACCCATTATGGCAGTACCGCTGTTGCTAAGTACGGTCTTGGCATCTTTAAGGTCAATATTTTGCGTGTAGTGGTGCGTAATTACTTCGGCAATACCCCTTGAGGCCGTTGCCAATACTTCATCCGCTTTCGAGAAACCGGCCTTAAAGCCAAGGTTTCCGTACACTTCACGAAGCTTATTATTGTTGATCACGATAAGGGAGTCTACCTGCTTGCGCAGCCTTTCCACACCTGCAAGCGCCTGCTCGCCCCTCACCTTTCCTTCAAACTGGAACGGTATGGTCACGATGCCTACGGTAAGAATGTCCCTTTCCTTGGCCAACTGTGCGATAACAGGAGCCGCACCGGTACCGGTACCGCCGCCCATGCCCGCAGTTATGAATATCATTTTTGTATTGGTATCCAGCATCTTCTCGATGTCGTCGATGCTTTCCAGCGCCGACTGCTGGCCTACTTCAGGGTTCGCACCCGCACCAAGCCCTTCGGTAAGGCCTACCCCAAGCTGTATCTTGTTTGGGACCGGACTGTTTTGCAATGCTTGCGAATCTGTATTGCAGACAATAAAATCAACACCTTTGATCCCCTGCTTAAACATGTGGTTTATCGCGTTGCTACCGCCTCCGCCAACACCAATTACCTTGATCACGTTCGATTGATTTTTGGGTAGATCAAACGAAATGCTTCCAAATTCTGTGTTCATCATATCCATCGGGTTTTTATTCTGCGTTATCTAAAAAATCTTTGATCTTGTCTATATACTTGTCGAAAAACGACCTCTTTACCTTCTTCTCAGTGCTTTCATTCGAATTGCGTGACGGTTCGGCTGCCACCGCTACGGTTTCCAGCTCCTGCTCCACTATTGGCTCGGGCGCAACAACAGTATTTATTATCGGCTGTGGCTGCGGCTGATGCCTTACCACAGGCTGCTCTACAGGTTTTTGCAACTCTACAAGCGGTGTTGCGCTGTAGGTATTGTTGCGCAAGCTGTTCATAACCAAACCAACTGCCGTGGCATACAGCGGGCTCGAGATCTCCTCCTCGCTGTTGCCTGCCAGGTGCTCGTTCGGGTAGCCTATGCGGGTATCCATTCCTGTTATGTATTCCACCAGCTGCTTGATATGGTTAAGCTGCGCACCACCACCGGTAAGCACAATGCCTGCTATCAGCTTTTTGCGAGGGTCTTCATGACCGTACATTTTTATCTCGGCAAACACCTGCTCAATGATCTCCACCACACGGGCATGGATGATCTTAGATAGGTTCTTTAATGATATTTCCTTTGGCTCACGACCGCGAAGTCCCGGGATCGATACGATCTCGTTGTCTTTATTCTCGCCCGGCCATGCCGAACCAAATTTGGTCTTTAGCAATTCCGCCTGCTTTTCTATGATCGAGCACCCTTCCTTGATGTCATCCGTGATCACGTTGCCCCCAAAAGGGATAACTGCCGTATGACGGATAATGCCGTCTTTAAAGATGGCAAGGTCAGTCGTACCGCCGCCTATGTCAATAAGCGCTACACCGGCCTCTTTTTCTTCCTGGCTCAATACCGCATCCGCAGATGCCAGTGGCTCCAGTGTCAATCCCGAAAGATCAAGCCCGGAGCTTTTGATGCAACGGCCCACGTTACGGATAGACGATGCCTGTCCTACCACCACGTGGAAGCTGCTTTCCAGCCTGCCGCCGTACATTCCTATCGGTTCTTTTATCTCGTTCTGCCCGTCGATCTTGAATTCCTGCGGCAATACATGGATGATCTCCTCACCCGGCAGCATTGCCAGCTTGTGCACCTGGTTTATCAGCAAGTCGATATCGGCATCGCCTATCACTTCCTCCGGATTGTTCCTGGAAATGTAGTCGCTGTGCTGGATGCTTCGAATGTGCTGCCCCGCAATGCCTACCACCACATCGTTGATCTTGTATCCTGAATCTGATTCAGCCTCCTGTATGGCCTGCTGTATCGACTGGATCGTTTGCGTTATGTTATTAACAACCCCTCTGGCAACGCCAAGGCTTTTGGACTTACCCACACCAAGGATCTCCAGTTTCCCATACTCATTTTTTCTGCCTATCATCGCTACGATCTTTGTCGTCCCGATGTCTAAACCTACTGCAATGTTGTCTTTTTCCATAATCTATTTTTTGGTGCACACTACCTGTTGCGTAAACTTCAGGTTAATGGTTTTGTATTGTTCGATCAATGTATCCCTCACGGCTTCCTGCAGGAACGCCTTATAATTATTAAACTTCTTCTCAATGTTTATGGGCTTCCCGAACAGGATGTCAAAATCATACCCCCTGCTCTTCATCCTCGTGCCCCCGGTCTCGTATACCTCCACCCCAATGATGTTCTTCTTTAAGAACTCATCTTCATGAATGTACTTAAGCAGCCGGTTCAGCTTGTCGTTATCCGCACTGTCGATCTCGCCGGTAACTATCGGCACTCTTGCAGTGTAGTTGTCAGACAGCGGCATTTGGCGCCCCTTACTGTCGATGTAATACGAATTCCCCCCTTTATAGATCCTGGCGACCGGTTGGCGCTGCCTTACCACAGCTTCAAGCCTGCCATCTATCGTGGTAAAAACCTCTGCCTTGTCTATCATAGGGTCAGCATCGAGTGTTTTTTCCACGTTATTCAAATCTAATTTATCTTTCCTGATGCCCGTAACACTGCCATAATTTTGTATCAACAACTTATTAACTTTATCACGGGTTATAAACGCCTCATTGTCAGCAAATATAACATCAACTTTCTTCAGCGCCCTGCTTTCATTCCGGTTAGATGAGAAAGAGAACAGGAACACCACGGCACCAAGCATGAGCACCAGACGTACGTCGTTCCACTTAATTTTTTTCATCTAAAACTTTTTTAATTTCCGGTACCATTTCGCCAATGTCCCCTGCCCCTATCGTGATGATCACTTCCGCATCGGTCATCCTGAGCAACGGTATCAGATCGGCTTTGCTTACCAGTTTTTTGTTCTCGTTCTCTATCTTACCCAATAGCCATTTTGAGGTGATCCCTTCCATAGGCAGTTCCCTTGCCGGATAGATGTCCAGCAGTACTATATTCCCGAACGCTGACAGGCTTTTGGCAAACCCGTCGGCAAAATCCCTTGTGCGGCTAAACAGGTGCGGCTGGAACACTGCCAGGACCTTTTTGCCCGGATACAGCTCACTTACCGCCTGGTGTACCGCGTTGATCTCCGTTGGGTGGTGCGCATAATCGTCAATGTACACCAGTCCCGGTTTTTTTATCTGGTACGAAAACCTCCTTTTTACACCCTTAAAGGTTTCCAGTGCCTTTGCAATATCCTCTAAAGCCACCCCATATGTACTCGCCATGGCCAGAGCCAGTAGCGCATTCGTAAGGTTGTGGTGTCCCGGAAGGCCAAATTTTATATTTCTTATAGTTGCGGCTGGTGTAGTAACATCAAATTCATACCAGCCATCCACTATCCTGATATTATCTGCGGAAAAATCCCCGCCATTCACACCTACCGTTATCCCCTCCAGAGGAAGGCCGTTGGTTATGAAAAAATGTTCTTTATCTTCTACTTTACCGGCAAATTCCATAAAGGTCACTACGATCGCAGCCTCATCACCATAAATATCAAGGTGGTCGGCATCCATCGATGTAATACAGGCCATATCCGGATGCAGGTGCAGGAACGAGCGGTCAAACTCATCTGCCTCTACTACCGTTACGGTCTTGCCACTTCCTATCAGGTTACTATTGTAGTTTTCTACAATGCCTCCCAAAAAAGCTGTAACATCCACACCACTCTCATACAGCACATGGCCCAGTATGCTCGATGTGGTGGTCTTTCCGTGCGTACCAGCCACCGCGAAGCAATAGGTATCCTTAGTGATGATCCCAAGTACTTCGGCGCGTTTTTTCACTACAAAACCATTATCAAGAAAATAGTTCCACTGCATGTGCTGCTTCGGCACGGCAGGCGTAACTACTATGAGCGTATTTTCCTTGTTCAGGAACGGAAGCGCGATCAGTTCCAGCCTGTCCTCAAAATGGATGTGGATGCCCTCTGCCTTCAACTCATCTGTAAGATGGGTGGGCGTACGGTCATAGCCGGCTACATTTTTGCCTATAAATTTGAAATAGCGGGCCAGGGCGCTCATCCCGATGCCTCCGATACCTACAAAATAGACGTTATGTATTTGGTTTAGATCCATTTTTTTTACTTTGAAACTTTACTACTTCAGCAACTTTATTATTTCCTCAACAATATAATTAGTGGCATTTACTTTTGCCAATTTTTTCATGTTCTCACCCAGCCTCCGCTGCTTGTCTTCATTTCGAAGCAGATCTTCGAACACAGGCTGGAACTGTGTATCCAGCTGCACTTCCTTTAGCATCAGTGCACCATCTTTATCTACGATAGACTTGGCGTTCTTAGTCTGGTGGTCTTCAGCTACATTGGGCGACGGTATGAAGATCACAGGCTTGCCCACAATGCAAAGCTCTGACACCGATGACGCACCCGACCTTGATATCACTACATCTGCAGCGGCATATGCCAGATCCATCCTGTCTATGAACGACAGTACCTGGACGTTATCTGTATCGCCATAGTGCCTGTACTCCTCAAAATAGAACTTACCACACTGCCATATCACCTGCACATTTTGCGCCAGCATCCACATAAGTTCCTTTGCTATCAGCTGATTGATACGCATCGACCCAAGGCTTCCGCCCAATACCAACAGGGTCTTTTTCTCCGGGTCTAATCCATATTTCTTTATCGCTTCTGTCCTGTTATCTTCGGTATGTATCAGGTCCTGACGCACCGGATTGCCTGTAAACACAAGCTTCGATGCCGGAAAAAATCGCTCCATGCCATCATACGCCACACATATCTTATCCGCATTTTTCGAGAGCCATTTATTGGTGATCCCCGCATACGAATTCTGCTCCTGTATCACCGTCGGGATCCCAAACGATGAAGCAGCTTTTAGCAGTGGCCCGCTTGCGAAACCACCCGTACCGATCACCACATCCGGCCTAAAGCTCTTGACAATGCCGCGTGACTTCCACAGGCTGCTCATCATCTTCAACGGGAGCATGGCATTATCCAGCGTCAGTTTTCTTTGTATACCGGCGATCCACAAGCCTTTTATGTTGTATCCTGCCTGCGGCACCTTCTGCATTTCCATTTTGTCACTCGCACCCACGAACAGTATCTCACTATCAGGGAAACGGCGCTTCAATCCATCCGCAATAGCTATCGCAGGGTAGATGTGCCCCCCTGTGCCGCCGCCGCTTAGTATGAATTTCGGATCTGCCATTTTTATTGTTTATTTTTTATTTGACCTTACCCCCAGCCCCTCTCCAAGGGAGAGGGGAGCGAGGTATGTCTAATCAGTTACGGTCTTTGTCTATTATCTTTTATCTATTATCTCCTGTCTAAAAATCCAATAATCCAATATCTAACAACCTACTTCCCAAAAACCGCATTCATTGGGTTAGATGCATCTTCTATCGAGTATGCTGCCGGTTGTGCCAGGCCCGCCGCTTCGGCTTCCTCCCTTTGCTTTTCACGTAGGATGTGCTCATCTACCATGCGCTGAAGGGCCTGCTCCCTGAACTCTTTCTCTTCCATTTCCTGCGCTATCTCTTCCTCCTTCTTCGTAACGCTGATGATGATGCCTATCGAAATACATGTCATCCATATCGAGCTTCCCCCACTGCTTATCAGCGGCAGTGTCTGGCCCGTGACCGGGAGGAGCTCAACCGCCACTCCCATGTTGATGAGCGCCTGGAAGATAATAGGGAACCCAAGCCCTACTATCAGCAGCTTGCCAAACATTGTTTGTGCCTTATGCGCCGTGACCAGGAACCTGAAGAACAATATCATATACAGCATCAGTACCCCAAGTCCGCCTATCAGCCCGTACTCCTCCACTATGATAGCGAAAATAAAGTCGGATGACGACTGCGGCAGGAAGTTTTTCTGTATGCTCTTGCCCGGACCCTGACCGTATATGCCACCGGTAGCTATGGCGATCTTGGCTTTTTCTATTTGGTAATCGTCCTCATCGGGCGCATCAGTAGTAAACCTTTCTATACGGCTCATCCACGTGTCTACCCTATTGGGCATGGCCTTAGGAAAGGCCATTGCGAGCAGCACGAACAGTGTAAGCATCGCAATACCCATCGCGATGATCGCCCCGAGGTATTTCAGCGGGTATTTGCCCACGAACACCAGCATGCACACCATCGAAAAGATGAGCGCCGCTGTAGAAAAGTTGGCCGGCAATATCAACGCCAGTATGATGAATACCGGAACCCACAATTCAAAGAACGATGCCTTGAAGGTTATAGGCTTATCCTGCATTTTAGCCAGATAGCGCGCCACATATACCATAAGCACGATCATGGCCAGCGCCGATGTCTGGAATGTCACCCCAATAAAAGGCACCTTGATCCAGCGGCTGGCATTAGCCCCGTCGATCACTGTTCCCTGGAAAAAGGTATAGACCAGCAACAGCGCTACGACCGGGAGTGCCAGTTGCGATAATCCTCTGTAATAATGATAAGGCACTTTGTGCACAAAGTAAATAAGGCCAAAGCCAATGAGTATGTGCATGAGGTGCTTAACCAGGTAACCAATGGTAGAGCCCTTGCCGATAACATACACCAAGTTGGTACTGGCGCTGAAAACCGGCATGAACGAGATAAGCGCCAGCAGGACCACGAATGACCAGATGACTTTATCTCCCTTTAGGTTATTGATCAATTCTTTCATTTTTTATACCTCTGCAGAGACACATTGTGTGTGCCTCAAGTTTTTGTATTCATTTTGCCGGGACACATTCAACGCATCTCTACGGCTATGTTATTATAAATTCTGTACGGCGTTCTTGAACTGCTTGCCACGCTCTTCGTAATTTTCGAACAGGTCGAAACTTGCACAGGCCGGCGATAGCAATACCGTATCCCCTTTTTCTGCCAACTTCTGCGCTATTTTCACAGCCTCAGCCATGCTGGTGGTTTCCACCATTACATCTACTACATTGCCAAATGCGTTCACGATCTTTTGGTTATCTACACCAAGCACCACGATCGCCTTTACCTTTTCACGTACCAGCGCCATGAGTTCGTCATAGTCATTCCCTTTGTCCACACCACCCACTATCCATACCGTTGGCGTCGTCATGCTGTCCAGCGCGTAATAGGTCGAGTTGATGTTGGTCGCCTTACTGTCATTGATGTACTGCACGTTCTGTATCTTCAGCACCTTCTCGAGGCGGTGCTCCACGCCCTGGAAGTTGGAAAGGCTTTCCCTGATGGTGTCTTTCCTAATGCGCATCAGCTGGCCTACAGATGTAGCCGCCATCGCATTCTTCACATTGTGCTTCCCTTCTAATGATAGTTCGTTTATTGGCATGGTAAATTGTTCGTTTGTTATATTGCTTATAATAGTATCGTTGTCCACATAGATCCCTCCTTCAACTTTTTTCGTTAGCGAAAAGGGGATCTTTTTTGCTTTGATCTCGTGCTCACTGAGCCACTTTGTTATTATCTCATCATCGGCATCATAGATCAGGTAATCATTCTCCGTCTGGTTCATGGTTATCCTGAACTTGGCCGCTATGTAATTTTCGTACTTGTAATCGTACCTGTCCAAATGATCGGGGCTAATGTTGGTTATCACCGCAATGTGCGGACGGTAATCGGCTATCCCGTCGAGCTGAAAGCTGCTCAGTTCCAACACATACCCTTCATGCTTATTCTCAGCTACCTGCCACGCAAAGCTCTTCCCTATGTTGCCTGCCAGCCCATAGTTCAGCGAACCCTGTTTCAGCAGGTGGTGTGTGAGCATCGTAGTGGTAGTCTTGCCGTTGCTTCCGGTAATGCCTATGGTCTCGACTTCAATGAACTGCTGTGCAAACTCTATTTCTGATATTATCGAGATGCCTTTTTCCTTCAATTTCTTCACTATCGGCGATTTATCCGGTATACCCGGGCTCTTCATCACCAGGTCGGCATTCAGTATCAGGGCCTCAGTATGTTTTTCCTCTTCCCAAGGCAGCCCGTTAAGCGCCAATACTTCCTTGTAATTGTTCTTTATTTTTCCGAAGTCGGAGATGAAAACATCATATCCTTTCTTCTTTCCGAGAATCGCAGTACCTACACCGCTTTCGCCTCCACCGAGTATTACCAGCCTTTTTCCCATACTACCTCAGTTTTAGTGATACCAGTGAGAAGATCGACAACAGTATGGCTACGATCCAAAAACGGGTCACGATCTTGCTTTCGTGATAGCCCTTCTTTTGGTAGTGGTGGTGCAGTGGCGACATCAGGAAGATCCGTCGGCCTTCGCCATATTTCTTTTTCGTATACTTAAAGTAGCTTACCTGCATCACTACCGAAAGGTTCTCCGCAAGGAAGATCCCGCACAGCACCGGTATCAAGAGTTCTTTACGAACAGCTATAGCCAGTACCGCTATGATACCGCCGATGGTAAGGCTGCCCGTATCTCCCATGAACACGCTTGCAGGATACGTATTATACCACAGGAAGCCGATGAGCGAACCTACGAACGCGGCTATGTATACGGTCATCTCTCCCGAATTGGGAATGTACATGATGTTCAGGTAATTCGAGAAAATGATGTTACCCGAAACGAATGCGAATATCCCCAGTGTGAGCACCGCTATGGCCGATGTTCCCGCCGCAAGCCCGTCAATGCCATCGGTAAGATTGGCGCCGTTGGACACTGCCGTGATAATGAATATCGCGATCAGTATGAATACTATCCAGGCATAATCCTTGTAACCGTCTCCCATAAAGGATAATACCTCGGCATAGTCAAACTCATTATTTTTAAAGAACGGTATGGTAGTTACTGTCGACTTCTCTTCCTTAGGCAATGATGAAACTGTTGTCAGCTCGGTAGTGCTCACGGTACTGTAAGTATTCCCGGCAGTGTCAGTACGCACAGTAACACCAGGGTGAAAATACAGCACATAGCCTACAATCAATCCCAATCCTACCTGGCCTACTACCTTGAACTTTCCTTTTAGGCCTTCCTTATCTTTTTTGAATATCTTAATGTAATCATCGATAAAGCCGATGGTCCCCATCCAAAGCGTTGTCACGATAAGCAGCATTACATAGATGTTATCCAGCTTTGCCAGCAACAGCACCGGGATAAGGGTTGCCATGATGATGATAAGCCCTCCCATGGTCGGCGTACCTGCTTTTTGGGTCTGCCCTTCAAGGCCCAGTTCCCTTACCGTTTCACCGATCTGCTGCCTGCGCAGGAAATTGATGATCTTTTTACCGAACACGGTAGAGATGAACAGCGACAATATCACTGCCAGCCCCGAGCGGAAGGTAATGTACTGGAACACCCCTGTGCCCGGCACATCCAGCTGCTTGTCAAGATATTCGAATAAGTAGTATAGCATATACGCCTATTTGTTTAGTTGCCCTAAAATTTCCTTCACGATCTTCATATCATCAAAATCATACTTCACTCCCTTTATTTCCTGGTACGTCTCATGGCCTTTTCCTGCTATGAGTATAATGTCGTTCGGCTGGGCCAGCTGGCATGCGAGCTTTATTGCCGCCTGCCTGTCCACCATTGCCACCGTTTTTTTATAATTCTGGGCTTCCACCCCTTTCTCCATGTCCTGGATAATATCTACCGGATCCTCGCTCCTTGGGTTATCCGATGTGAATATAGCCCTGTCGCTAATGGTTGAAGCAATATTGGCCATCACGGGGCGTTTTGTTTTGTCCCTGTCGCCGCCACATCCTACTACGGTTATCAATTGCTCATTACGGGTACGGATGTTCTCTATCGTCTTCAGTACGTTTTCCAATGCATCGGGTGTATGTGCATAATCTACGATCGCTGTTATGTTGCTGTCTGACACGATGAATTGGAACCTGCCCGACACGCTTTCCAACTCGCTCATCAGCCTTAACACCTCCTGGCTTTCCAGTCCGAGGTTTACCGCTGCCGCATAAATGGCCAGCAGGTTGTAGGCATTGAACTTGCCTATCAGCTTAACCCAAACTTCCTGCTCATTGATCTTCAGCAACAAGCCCGAAAGTTGGTTCTCCAGTATCTGAGCCTTATAGTCGGCGTAGGTTTTTAGCGCATACGTCAGCTTTTTTGCCATTGTGTTCTGCAACATTACCAGCCCGTTCTTGTCATCGACATTCACAAGGGCGAATGAACCTTTGGGCAATTCGTCAAAGAACCTTTTCTTCACATCGCGGTATTCCGCGAAGCTGTTATGGTAGTCCAGGTGGTCATGGCTCAGGTTGGTAAATATCCCTCCCGCAAACTCCAGCCCGGTCGACCTGTGCTGGTGGATGCCATGCGAACTTACCTCCATGAAGCAGAAGTCTACCCCCGTATCTGCCATTTCCCTTAAGTACCTGTTGATGGTAAGCGAATCAGGGGTTGTGTGAGTCGCGGGATATTCGGTATCAGCAACCATAACTTTTACTGTCGACAGCAGGCCTGTTTTATAGCCGGCATTTTTAAACAACTGGTAGAGCAGTGTTGCGATGGTCGTCTTGCCGTTGGTCCCAGTGATCCCTACCAGCTTCAGGCTGCGCGACGGATTCCCAAAGTAGTTGGCCGCCATTGTAGCCAGTGCCGCCGACGCACTTTTTACCTGGATATAAGTTACATTTTCACTAAGGTTCTCGGGCATTGCTTCACAAACCACGACCACAGCGCCAAGGCTTATAGCTTTATCTATATATCCATGCCCATCGCTTTGCGTACCTCTTATGGCAACAAATGCATCGCCTGGCGCTATTGCACGCGAGTCGAACTCCATCTTGTTGACGGCTATATCGGTCGGGCCACTCACGGCCTCAATTGATGTCTTGTATAGTATATCCCTTAAAACCATCACGATAATTCCAGTATTATGGTTTGATCCTTTGCTACAGAATGCCCTGGCGCAAGCGATTGCTTTTTCACCTTGCCCATACCTATCACCTGCACCTTCAGCCCCATGTTGCCCAGCAGCGCCACGGCATCCATGCCGCTCATGCCAATGGTGTTTGGTATGGTATCCTTAACCTTGCTTTGCTTGTCATAGTAGGCCGCATAAAGCACTTCCTGTTTTTTTAGCTCTTTATCAAGCTTCTTCACCTCGTTAGTGCTTGGCACATCTGTATATATTTTCTGAGCGATCCTCTTGAACACCGGGCCTGATACATCGGCGCCATAATATCCCTTACCCACGTGCGGCTTGTGGATGATCACGATGCAGGAATACTCCGGATCATCTGCCGGGAAATAACCCGCGAAAGATGATGCGTAGTACATACCATCCCCTTTTCCGCCACCATAATTTACCTGCGCGGTACCGGTCTTTCCTGCCATCGAGAAATTAGGTGAATACAGCTTTGAGCCTGTACCTTTTTTCACTACATTCTCCATAATGGCCTTTACCTGGTCTATCGTTTCCTGCGAACATACCTTTGGGTTGATCACTTCTTTTCCAAATTTCTTTATCAGCCTGTCGCGCTCTTTTATTTCCTGTACGAATAGCGGCTTTACCATCTCACCGTTATTTGCAATTGCGTTGTAAAACGTAAGTGTCTGCAGCGGCGTAAGGCTCAGCCCATAGCCAAAGCCCATCCATGGCAATGATAACCTCGACCATGTTTTATCTTCTGGCTGCGGTATCCTTGGCGATGCTTCGCCTTTGAGCGACACGCCAAGTTTTTTATTAAGCCCAAAGCCATTCAGGCGGTCCACGAACTGCTTTGGGTTGTCCTTGTAGCCTTCGTATACAGCCTGTACCAACACGGTGTTCGACGACAACTCAAAACCCCTTGCCAGCGATATTTTACCATATCCGCCTTTTTTCGAATCCTCGACCTGGCGGCCAAAATAGTTGACAACGCCACCATGGCAGTCAAATACTTTACTGGTGTCTACTTTTTTATCTTCAAGCAAAGCCACTAATGCCGGCAGCTTAAAGGTTGAGCCCGGTTCCTGCGACTCCCATACGGCATAGTTCACTGTTTCACTATAAGTACCATCGGTGTTCCTTCCCAAATTCGATATCGCACGTACGTAGCCGGTCTTGGTCTCCATAACCACTACACAGCCATGGTCGGCCTCATAATATTCCAGCTGCTTTACAAGCGCGTGGTGCGCAATGTCCTGAATGTATACATCGATCGTCGAGACCACGTCAAAACCGTCAACCGGCTCTACCTGGTCCACATCGCTTATCGGTTTCCACTGGTTCTTGGCGATCTTCTGCATCATGCGGCGGCCATCTTTGCCATTAAGGTATTTTGCAAATGCGCCTTCAATGCCTACTTCAAGGTTCTCTCCCGAATGTCCGGTCCTTTCATAGCCTATAGTCCTTTCGGCTATCCTGCCTATAGGGTGCTCACGCACGATCTTTTGCTCTGTTATCACACCGCCTTTAAATGCCCCAAGACTGAAAAGTGGAAAGCTTTTTACGCGCAGGTATTCGGTATAGCTTAAGCCTTTCGCAATAAAAAAATACCTGTTCTTCGTATTGCGAGCCTTGCGGAGCTCATTATAATATTCGCCCGCCGGGCGGCCGAACATCACCGAAAGCGAATCGGCCAGCCCTTCGGCATGTTGACCAAAATCCTCTTTTGACGGCGCCATAGCATCGAACCTTACCGTGTAATGCGGAATAGAGGTTGCCAGCAGGCTTCCGTCAGAAGAATACACATTGCCGCGATTAGCTTTCAGCGGCACGTTCTTCACCGTGCGGTCTTCGGCAAGCTTACGGTAATAGTCGCCCTCTACCCACTGTATATTCGTGAGCTTCACAGAAACGAGGATAGCCATCATGAAGATCATGAAGGCTACCAGGTAGATCCTGTACGAGGTTTTTTTATCTTCTACTCCCATATTTTTAGCTTATCCAAAAAGCTTTTTTCTTTTTCCCTTACAACTTTTATCTTCTTTGGTGGTACCGATGACGGGTATATTTCGCGTTCCTCCATCTTGCGCGATACCGTCGACTCCATTTTGAGCTCCATCAGTTCCGAGCGGCGGTCTACGAATTCCGACCTCAGTATCTTCACCTCATTCTCGAGCTCCCCTATACGGTACAGCTTTTGCTCATAATCGTGCGTGTTGGCGATCATCAGCATGGTAACCATGACCAGGAACACTATAAAGCTCCAGTTCTTCATAGACCCCTGGTCTACTAAGTATTTTGCCTTTAAAAGATTGATGACCCCGCCTTTCATGATTTGTTTTTTTCCAGCCCCGGCCAAAGAGGACTGGGACGTTTATTTTTTCCTCCCCCCGCCCCCCCCTCCGGAGGAGGGGGAGACGGGACGCCCAATCAGGACTTTATTTTGTTTATTTCTTTTCAGCAACCCTCAACTTTGCGCTACGGGCCCTGTTATTGATGCGTATCTCTTCATCTGTAGGAATGATCAGCTTTTCGATGCTTTTGAAAGGCACTTCGAAATTCCCGAAGAAATCGCGCTCCGGCTCACCATCGAACATCCCATTGCGCATGTATCTTTTTACCAGCCTGTCCTCCAGCGAGTGGTAGGATATTACGCTCAGCCTGCCTCCGGGCTTCAAAATATCAAGGGACTGCTCCAAAAACTCCTTCAGCACATCCATTTCCTGGTTCACCTCAATTCGTATCGCCTGGTAGATCTGCGCAAGTATCTTATTGCTTTTGTGCCCCGGCAAAAACCTGCCAAGCACCTGCTTCAGTTCGCTACTGTTCTTTATTGGGTGCTCCGCCCTGGCCTTTACAATGACCGAAGCCATTGCCCCGCCATTTTTAAGCTCTCCGTAATCAACCAACACTCTTTTTATATCGGCCTCTTCGTAATCATTCACCACCTTAAAGGCATTCAGTTCGTTCTTTTTGCTCATCCTCATGTCCAGCTCTGCTTCAAAGCGGGTCGAAAAACCGCGTTCGGCCACATCGAACTGGTGCGATGAAACACCAAGGTCGGCCAGTATGCCATCCACCTCTTTCACGTTATGGAACCTCAGGTATCTTTTTATGAACCTGAAATTCTCCGGTATCAGCGTAAACCTCGGGTCATTTATCTCGTTCGCCTGCGCGTCCTCGTCCTGATCGAAGCCAAAAAGCCTCCCGTTCGGCCCGAGCCTGCTCATTATTTCACGAGAATGCCCACCGCCGCCAAAGGTCACATCCACATATACACCATCCGGCTTAATATTAAGCCCATCAACGGTTTCCTTTAGCAACACAGGGTTATGATATTCCATTTTCATCATCATTTAAGCCTCCCATTACATCTTCCGCAAGGTCAGCAAAGTCAATATCAGAGCCGTCGATCGACTGTTCATACTTATCTTTGTCCCAAATCTCAAGAATGTTCACTGCCGAAGACAGCACCACATTACCCTCAATACCTGAGAACACAAGCAGGTCCTTTGCAATAAGCAGCCTTCCTGCCGCATCGATCTCCACTTCCTTCACACCTGCCGTGAACCTGCGAATGAAATCATTGTTCTTTTTCACGAAACGGTTCAGCTTATTGATCTTCGCCATCATCTTGTTCCATTCCGCCATCGGGTATAACTCGAGACAAGGCTGGAATACAGAACGCTTCAGGATAAACCCCTCTTCCAGGCTCCCTGACAATTGCTTCTTCAAAGGTGCCGGTATCGCTACCCTGCCCTTTGCATCTGCCTTACATTCGTATGTTCCGGTTATGACTTTCAATGAGTTACCTCCCCCTTTGATTTGAAGCAAATATATGTAATTAATCTCCACATTTTCCCACTTTCCCCTACTTTGTTAATAAGTTTTGAACTGAAAACTGGTTTTGTGGGAAAAGCCCACTACACATGTAAAGGCGAAACGGATGCAGAAATTTCACCGTATAAAACAATACCGTAAAGAGTTTATAATTTTTTAAGGATCCTTAACAATGAAATTATAAATTCCAAAAAATTTGAACGCGGTGGGAGATGGTGGGAGTTTAATAATACTTTAACGGAATTTGAAAGCGATCGAAGCTGAAAATATTGACCGGAACAATGCAATGCATGCATAATACTATACTAAATAAATGTGAGCGGATTTCTTTATAATATAGAAAGTCATATATTTGTTTGATATTTGGAATTTGTACTCTACCACATGCAAGACAAAAAAAAAGACGGCAAATACACTTACTTCGAAGCCGGCGAAGGTACTCCTATAATCATTCTTCATGGCCTTATGGGCGGCCTGAGCAATTTTGGCGGGGTGGCTGATTACTTCCCGAAACAAGGCTACAAAGTAGTAATTCCCGAATTACCTATTTACACGCAAAGTATACTGAAAACCAACGTAAAGGCTTTTGCCAAATGGGTAAAGGACTTCATTACGTATAAAGGTTTTGACCGTGTGATCCTGCTGGGCAACTCCCTTGGAGGCCACATCGCGCTTTACCATACCAAGATGTACCCTGAGAAAATGCTGGGGCTCATCATTACCGGAAGCTCAGGACTATATGAAAGCGCCATGGGTGACAGCTACCCACGCCGCGGCGACCGCGACTACATCAAAAAGAAGGCACAGGATGTGTTCTATGACCCTGCAGTAGCTACCGATGAGATCATCGAGGAGGTATACGCGATGGCGAATGACCGCATCAAACTTATTAAGACGCTTACTATAGCCAAAAGCGCCATACGCCACAACATGGCAAAGGACCTGCCGAAAATGCACGTGCCTACCTGCATCATTTGGGGAAGGAATGATAACGTTACACCGCCAAATGTAGCGGAGGACTTCCATAAGCTACTGCCCAACTCTACATTGTCATGGATAGACAAATGCGGGCACGCTGCCATGATGGAACATCCCGATGAATTTAACCGCCTGATGCACGAATGGCTCAAAAAACTGGACACAGCACACAGTCTGCTTACAGAGGACCTATAATACCATGGCCACAGATATTTTCTGTGGTTTTTTATTTCAAAACACCAGCCAATGAACGAACTAAAAATAAGGGGAGGTGCCTACATAGACCGAAGCAGGGCATCCTGGCCGTTTGTCACGCTGACGTTGCAGGACGGTATACTGGAACTCAATGCAGGCCTCCTGGGTAAGTTCGTATTCCTTTCGGGAGATATAACTTCTATAGGGACTTACAGCATGACCGGTTTTGGAAAAGAAGGCATTAGGATCTACCACAATGTTAAGGGCTACCCCGAAAAAATTATTTTCCAGTCGTTGAAAATATCGGCTAACGAGTTAATAAGAACAATAAGGTCAGCAGGTTTTATTGATAAAGACGTAACAAAAAACCTCAACATAACACAAAAGGAAAAGGAGGTCCGCCAACTGCAGGCTTAAGGTGGCTTTCCGGTAAAAAAGCCTTATGCCATAGCCTTCGTAATAGTATGGAACGTACTTTTGATCGGGGGACTACTTTTAAACATGCAAAGTACTACATCAGAAAAGCTATTGGTCTATGCACCGTATCCGGCAATTGGCTTTTTAGCCCTTACAGCTATACTCCTGCTTGTATCGCCTGCTTTTGCGGGACTTGTCCTGAAAGAAGGCCGCACCGCTAAAGACATAAGGCCATTCCTCTTATTTATCCTTTTCATAGCGTTATTCATGCTGTCCGTATTTGCTATAGTTGGCGCGGCGCAGTAACCATTGCCCTACCCATTTGGCATTCGCCTTATATAATCATACCTTTGCACAAAATCCAGTGCTATGAAGATCAATACCGCCGAGTTCATAATCAGCAATTCCGATGTTAGCAAATGCCCCAACGAGCCGCTTCCGGAATATGCCTTCATTGGCAGGAGTAATGTAGGGAAGTCATCTCTCATCAATATGCTTACGGGGCGCAACAGCCTTGCAAAGACCTCAGGAAAGCCTGGTAAGACACAACTCATAAACCATTTTAAGATCAATGGCAACTGGTACCTTGTCGATCTCCCGGGTTATGGATACGCACGGGTATCAAAATCGACCAAGGAAACCTTCCAGAAATTCATTACCGATTATTTTGAACGTCGCGAGCAGCTGGTTTGTGCGTTCGTACTGATAGACATACGCCTCGAGGCACAAAAGATCGATCTTGAGTTCATCAACTATTTAGGAGAGTCGGGCGTGCCATTCTGCATCATTTTTACCAAGGCCGACAAAATCAGCCGTGGTAAGGTAGACCAGCATGTAGCGGCTTACCGCAAACAGCTTTTAGCTAACAATTGGGAGGAAATGCCCCAATATTTCGTTACCTCATCTACCGAAGGTACAGGTCGTGATAAAGTACTGGAATTCATCGATGGCGTCAACGGCGGGATCTTCAAGAACCAGGGATTCATATAAAAGGTGCGATCACTGCTTTTTCAGCTCCAGCTTTTCTGCAAAGTAATCACAGAAGTCCTTCATCGTATCAGCCATTTTCTGGTCGTTCGTAGCACGTTCAAAGGTGTCTGACATAGAAACCAGCGTTTGGTGGAAGAATGTTTTCATTTCATCGACCGGCATATCTTTTGTCCACAGGTCAATGCGCATGCTTTCCTGCGCCCTGCTGTCCCACACCGAAAGCATAACGGCCTTTGCGGGCTCATTGGTAACGCCGCCGTCTTTGGCAGTCCAGCTCAGCTTCTCGGGAACACGGTTCTCGTCAAGTTCAACAAGTATGTTTATTTCAGATCTCAGATTATTCGGCATCGCTTTTGGGTTTGTATTTGGATTTATCAAAAAGTGCTTTGGCGTCCATTGCCAAAATTTGTTGCAAAGGTACATTTTTATTATTTTCTGCATACGACCTCACGATCTGCCAGCCTATCCACTGCCCCAGCCTTCCAGGTGACTCATTATCAAGCTCAAGGTAAAATTTTGAGAACGGCGCCGGCTTGATGAAACGGTCCATCAGCTTGTGGTCGGTAGAGTATAGCAGTTTCCTGTCTACAAAATAGCGCCATATCTCGCCTTCATTCGCTTTAGACCATGCCAGCTGTTCCTTAGTGTAGCCCATTTTGTGCTCATCGGCAATATCAGGTATGAGCATATCCTTTAAGTAAAGCTCTTTGCCTGAGTAGATCATTTCGCTAAGCAGCGTATTGTCTTTTGGCACAGGTATGCGTCCCATTGAGAATGCCGTGACCATATTCGGCAATATCTGCGAAGGCTCATACTCCTGTACCTGGTATTTTGGCAGGCCTTCGTACAGATAGCTGTCCTTGCCAAGGTAAAGGCTCAGCGGTACGATAACCAATTCCTTTTGAAAGATGGCTGTAATGTCGTTATTATCTTCTATCAGGGTGATCACTCTGGGCGACTTAAATTCGGGATAATAATATTTAATATGCCTGAAAAGATCTTCAAAGCCGGAATCGAGTGACTGCAGATCTGGGAATTTCTTCTGCACCTCAATATACAGTTTACGCAGGAACGGGTCGTTCATGCGCTTTTGCCATACCTCATCGCCGTTGCCTTCTGGGAAAAAGAATGGGAATTGCTGTTTTAATTTCGGCAGGTCTTCGGGTTTGCTTTCAAAAAAAAGCTTGTCAAAGCGCTCAATGGTTACTTTTTCCACCTTCACTTCAGCCACTTTTTCCTCGGTTTCGTTCTCCTCCTTGCAGGAAAAGAACAGTAGCAGCGAAGCCATTAAAAGGATGTATTTCTTCATTTTGTATTTTTGTTAGGAAAATTCCCTATTGGATTATGTAATTTTACTCCGCAAATATACGCACTCACCCACTAATAGAAAAAACAATGCCGACGAATGCTACTTTTCAGGCGCAGGCCATCAATGACCACATCGTAAAATGGCTGCGGAACTATGCCACTAACGCAAAAGTAAAGGGTTTTGTTGTAGGGATATCCGGGGGCATCGACTCGGCGCTAACCTCAACCCTGTGTGCACAGACCGGCCTGCCGACACTTTGCGTTGAAATGCCCATACACCAACCGCCCGCCCATGTAAGCCGTGCGCAGGAACATATCAAATACCTGAAGGAAAACTTCACTAACGTATCTTCTGCCCTGGCTGACCTTACCCCGGTATTTGAAACTTTTAAGCAGCAGGTTACCGGAACGGATAATGAACACGCATTGCACCTATCATTGGCCAATACCCGTGCCAGGCTCAGGATGACCACATTGTATTATTTCGCGGGGATCAACAGCGCGCTCGTAGCAGGGACAGGTAATAAGGTGGAGGATTTTGGCGTAGGCTTTTTTACCAAGTACGGCGATGGCGGTGTAGACGTCAGCCCGATCGCCGACCTGACCAAGACCGAAGTACGAATGCTGGCAAGACACCTGAATGTTACTGAAAGCATATTGGTCGCCAAGCCTGCCGATGGCCTTTTCCATGACGACCGCAGCGACGAAGACCAGCTTGGCGCAAGCTATGAAGAACTGGAGCGTGCTATGGGTCAGGTAGCAGATGGAAAAACCGCCGATGATCTTGAAGGTCGTGAAAAAGAAGTTTTTGAGATATACCGCAGGCTGAACACAGCGAACAGGCACAAAATGGTACCGATACCGGTGTGTGAAATACCTGCAGTTTTGAAGTAAAAAACTGTTTTACCTAATGTAGGATCTTCATTGTTATATCCTAAATTACCCTTAAAATTTGAAATAAAATTCTTTCATTCACAATACTTTAAGATATTAATATATAACTTTACTTTAGTGTAAAACCCAAAAACAAAGCAATTATGATAAAACTATGTCTCGCGGATAACCACCCGGTTGTACATAATGGGATGAAGTCGTACTTTAGCGATAATCCGCAAATTAGTTTTGTGGGCGTGGTAAACAATCTCGATAGCCTGCTCGATATATTGGGGAAAAAGACTGTAGATGCAGCAGTGATCGATCTGGAACTTGACGGCCTGACCAGCATCAGTTCGGTAAAATCACTGGTGAAGGAATTTCCTGAAACAAAGATCATCATCTTTACCAACCTCGCCGAGCAGATCTATGCACCCAATGCCCTGAAAGCCGGCTTATCGGCCTATGTACACAAGAGCGCCAAGATGGAAGAACTTGAAAATGCCATTAAAAAGGTAAATGAGGGCGAAGTAGTATTCAGCGATGCAGTGAAGAAAAACCTCGCACTGCTTAACAAAGGCAAAAAGTCGGAAAGGCTGTACAGGAAGCTTTCTTCACGCGAGATCGAAGTACTGCGCTACCTTAGCGAAGGCAAAAAGAACAAGGAGATTGCCAAGCTGCTGGACCTGAACGAAAAAACCATCAGTACCTACAAGCTAAGGCTGCTTACAAAACTACATGTTACCAACCTTGTAGACCTTGTGAACAAAGCCAAGACGCTCGACATCGTTTAAACCCCAAATACCAACCGAACGGAAAAAAAACTACGCGTGCGGCATTTCGCCTTTACTTAAAAAATACAAGCGCTTCCTTCGGGAGGCGTTTTTGTTTACTGGGGACTTTGATCCTGAACTCGCTAGCTGCAGATCTGGCAAATGGTCGAGGTCCTTAGTATTAAAAGAATTGGCTCCGAAGCCTGCTGATCTTACGGGAGAGGTAATTGACCAAAGTATTGTAATCGTTTACCGCCATGAGGATTTCCATATTATCGGCTTCCGGGCTTACCTGCATTTTTAGGTCCTGAATAAGTTTACCGAGCAGCAGCCACCTTAAGTCGATGATATGTTCATTGGCATATGCCGAAACTGATAATGACTTATCCTTTACCGGGATCTGCTTTTTTTCCTCCCATTCGTGGAGCACATATTTTTCATCCTGCATGAAAATATCTGTCGCTACATATTGCAATTCGGGATGTAGTGTATTGAGGAATGTTTCAATATTCAGTTCCTGATGTGCCAGGTAATGGTCGATTATAGCCTTGTAAAGATCCCTGAACACCGGATCTGTAAATTGTATCTCGTCTTCCTGCAGGTTTAGGTAAATGCGCTCGTATACCTTATAGGTCTTACGCTCAGTATCTTCATATTCCTTACCAAATTCATCATATTTTATATACACATCCTCAAAGTCCTGCTCGGTACTTCCATATAACAGCAATATCTCAATGATCCTGCGCTCCAGTCCCTCAAGTATATCAATACGCTCCTGCTGGGGCATGAGATCATCGGGAACAGGCTTCATAGCATTAGCCTTTTGCTGCTCCTTCATTTGCTTTCCGGCATCCGCAATTTCCTTGGAAACGATCTGTGAAAGGGTACTCACCAGCACCTGTTCTGAAATATCCATGATGCGCGATACTTCCTGTACGTATATTTCGCGCTGTATGCGGTCGGGTATCTTGCCAATGCTCGTGACCATGTCCCGTATCAGCCCGGCTTTTTTCACCGGGTCGTTCTTGGCCTCATCCATTAATAACCCTGCCTTGAATTGTATGAAGTCTTTAGCATTGTCATTAAGGTAAGCCATCAGCTCGTCGTGCGGCGTTCTCTTAGCAAAGCTGTCGGGGTCATCGCCATCAGGGAATGTGCATACCTTTACGTTCATACCCTCCTCCAGTATCAGGTCGATACCGCGAACTGAAGCCCGAAGCCCGGCCGCATCGCCATCGAACAATACAGTAATATTTTTAGTAAGACGGCTTATCAGTCGGATCTGATCGGGTGTCAGCGCCGTACCTGACGATGCCACCACGTTCTCAATACCCGCCTGGTGCATTTGGATCACATCGGTGTAGCCTTCCACCAGATAACAATTATCCTGCTTGGCAATGGCCTGCTTGGCATGAAAAATGCCGTACAGCACCTTACTCTTATGGTAAATGTCGCTTTCAGGAGAGTTGAGGTATTTGGCCACCTTTTTGTCATTGCCTAAAATACGGCCACCAAAGCCCAGCACACGCCCCGACATGCTTTGTATCGGGAACATCACACGCCCGCGGAAACGGTCTGCCATGCGGCCATCTTCACGTACTATCGTAAATCCTGTTTTATCGAGGTACTCCAACTTATAGCCCTTACCCAACGCTTCCTTGCTAAACGCATCCCATTCTTCGGGTGAATAACCCAACCCGAACTTCTTTATGGTATTGCCTGTAAACCCACGCTCTTTAAAATACGAATACCCTATGGCCTGGCCTTCGTCGGTGTTCATCATGATATTGTGGAAATACTTCTGCGCGAACTCGGATACCAGGTACATGCTCTCCTTTTCGTTGGCCTGCTCCCTGTCCTCATCGGTCTGCTCAGTTTCCTCGATCTCTATATTGTACTTTTTGGCTAAATAGCGGATGGCTTCCGGATAGGTAAAATGCTCGTGCTCCATGAGGAATGCCACAGCGTTGCCACCCTTGCCCGAACTGAAATCCTTCCATATCTGCTTTACGGGCGACACCATGAACGATGGTGACTTTTCATTACTGAACGGGCTCAACCCTTTAAGATTGGTCCCCGACCTCTTCAGTACTACAAAATCACCGATCACCTCCTCAACACGGGCGGTTTCATATACGGTATCTATGGTGCTTTTGGAGATCAAGGATTAGGAAAAGTAAAATTACAAAGGTCAAAGTTACAAAGTTTTCATGCTATTGCAATCCTTTACCCTCTGCAAGTTCACAGGTTTCATTATGCACCTCTACCTCAATGGTATAATGCGAGAAAGGGTATTTTGTCAAAACTTCTTTTACGTTCCGTTTTACATCGAGCATTTCGGGAAATCCTGCTATGGCATCGAGCTTTATGTGCGTAGTAAACACATGATGTTCACCCTCCAGCGACCAGATGTTCATATGATGCAGAGAGACAACATGCGGTACCAGGAGTATTTCCTGTTTTATCTTCTCCGGGTCAATGCCCTCGGGTGTGCCTTGTAATAATATGACCAATGTTTCCCTCAGCCTTTTTACCACATTATACACTATGAAAATGGTGATCCCTAACGATAGCGCCGGGTCGAGCCACGGGGCATCGGTAAACATCATTACTATTGATACCACCAGTACGGCCGCCCAACCCAATACATCCTCCACCAAATGCCAGCTTACCACACGTTCGTTAAGCGACTTGCCATGGCTTAGCCTGAAGGCCGCATAACCATTGACCGCAACACCTATGATGGCAAAGATCAGCATTCCTTTGGCATCTGCGGGTTCCGGATGTATGAGACGGTTAACTGCTTCGTAAATAACAAAACCGGAACCCAGCAAAAGGATAACACTATTGACCAGCGCTCCCAAAATTGAAAACCTGCTGTAGCCAAAGGTGAACTTGCTGTCGGCCTCCTTTTTCGAACGGTTGTGCAGGTACCAGGAGATGCCCAGAGACAGGCTGTCGCCCAGGTCGTGAAGCGCATCGGACAGTATGGAAACACTATTCACAAAAAATCCGCCTATGATCTCGAGTACCGTAAACCCGAGATTAAGGAAAAAGGCAACTTTTATATTCTTAGCCGAATGGTGGTGGGAATGGCCGTGATGGGAATGGTCGTGGGGCATCAGTGTATATTTATATTTAAAAATAAGAAATATACATCTACTTAAAAGCCAATAAAATCAAAAAAGGCGCTCCCTCATCGGAAACGCCCTTTTCAAAGTACAAAACTAACCCTTAACTCTTAATTGAAATCAAATCTTATGCCAAGAGACAAATTATTGGAGTCAACATCATTATTTGCAAATACCGGCTGCAGGTCGTATTTGGCATAAAGGCTCACCTCACCATATCCTACATAGGCGCTCAGGCCGTATACAAAGTCGCTTACATTAAAATCGCCTTTCTGCTTCGTCTTTACATCGTGGCCATCCTGGCTGTACTTCAGAATTTGTTTTTCTTTTACGTTAAACCCTGTGTATCCACCCACTCCCAAACGGAAGCTTTTGTGTGTAGGAAAATAGGTCTTGTCGCCATTTACCTGTTTTTTGGTAAAGTCGAATTCGAGGTGCAGCGGCAGTACCAGGTTCACGTACCTAAGGCGCGCTACATCAAGGTCAAGGCCTGAGTCGACCAACACCGTCTTACCACCTTCTGTCGCGAACATCATATCGTTGTCCGGGCGCAGGTTGTTATATTGCAATGACAGTCCGTACTTGGCATGCAGCAGGTTGTTGTTCTTGAATACCCTTGTATTGAAAGCCACACCCCACTCATAAAAATCGGAACGCCACTTGAAGTTGTCATTATCGATCTTGTCGTCGGTCACCAGGCGGTTCACACCCAGGGCGAATACAAATTGCGATGTAGTCCTTTTGTAGCTAAGCTCTTTGGTTACGGTGGTATCATTATCCGATTCATTGAAAACAATGCGGAACTTTTCTCTCTTAACCTTGCCATCCACTTTATCTTTAACCAGCTGGGATAGTTTTTCTTCTTCCAAAGCTACCTTTGTTTCGATGTTTTTTGCACGTACTTCGGCAAGCTGCTGTTTTTTGGCATCGGCCTCCTCCTTAGTAATGGCTTTGTTCTCCAACTGAATGTTCACCTGCTCTACTTCCGCTTTAAGGGAATCCTTCTCCTGCTTGGTGATCCTTTCGATGTTCTTGGCGATGATACCCGCCCTTTCTTCAAATGTTTGTGCTTTTGCGCTGGTAGCGATAAGGCATAGCAATCCCGCTACATAAAAAATAATTGTTTTCATGTTCTTGTTATTTACTGTTCTGTTATTGATGATTATTACTGATAGTTCCTGTTGGCTACAGAAGATCTTACTGTATTAAAATTCTTGATCACTCCATTGAGCGCCTTGTCGCGGAAACTTTCGTCAAGCTCGCCTTCTACTGATGAAAGCAGCGAACCGGCATCGACTTTTAAGGCTGATTTCTTTTTCGGAGCCGGATGATTGGCTGCCAGTAGCTTCTCGGCTTCAAAGTTTTTTTGCGCATCTGTTTGTACATTCTCCGGAGTAGCTTCAGCGATACCGGGATCAGAGGGCTGTGGAATAGGAAGACCGCAAATCGGCTGAGAAGGCATTGTAACAGTTACTCTCCCGTAGTTCTGCTTTGAGCCTGCTTTCCCGTTACTTGCCACCGCTCCATCCTTCATCGCCGGGGCAGAAAGGTTCTCCATTGCTCCTGCACCCGATGGCTGTACCATATCACTTGTTCCTTCCGGCTGCACTGTTTTTTCTGTATTTACTACCGAAGTACCTGTGCCTTGCGTGCTGTTGTTGCTTCCTGATCCGCGGGTAAGGAAGAAAGCGCCGATGGTAGCGAAAAGTACAAAGCTTCCCGCCATGTACATCCAGTTCCTGTTGGGCTTTTTGATGGCTATCACCTTTTTCTCCTCCTTCTCTTCATTTACCGAAAGCATGGCATCGAGCCTGTCCCATGCCATTTTTGATGGCTGTATGGTGCGCTGCTCCAGCTTATCCCTAAATTGCTCTTCTAATCTATTCGGTTCCATTTACGTAATTCTTTTGCTTGTTAATTTGTTCCTGAAGCATCTTCCTGGCATGCGACAGTTGCGATTTCGACGTCCCTTCGCTTATCCCCAGCATCTTTCCTATTTCCTGGTGCTTAAAGCCCTCTATCGCATAAAGGTTGAACACCATTTTGTAACCATCCGGCAGGCTGTCTATCAGCGCTTGTATATCCTCTACCGAAAAATGGCTCTCTATGTTATTGAACGTATCCTCTACATAAAACTCATCCTCTAAAAACCCTACTTTTTTCTGGACCCGCAGGTACGATATGCATTCGTTTACCATGATCCGCCGTATCCATCCTTCAAAGCTGCCTTTGTGCTCAAAGTTCTTCAGGTTGGTAAAAACCTTCATAAAAGCGGTTATCATTATGTCTTCGGCCTGGTGAACGTCCTTTATATACTGCCTGCAGATGCTAAGCATCTTGGGCGAATGCTTCGAGTAGATCTTCTGCTGGGCATGACGGTTGTTCTCCGCAGCCTGGCTGATGAGGTCTCTCTCTTCCTGATGTAAGGCGATTACTTTCAAAATCTCGTTTTATTGGTTGGTCTTTGCGGATGCCGTTTTTCATTTCTCAATTACTAACCGACTTCTATTAGCATAGACGGATAGCGTTGTAAAATGGTTGCACGGACACAAAAAATATTTTTACAAAAATATTTAAAACATTAATTATCAATTAAATAAAATTGAAATAATTTTACAGACCACAGTAGTTTATTTTGGCAGAAGGCTTAAAACACCTTTTCTTTTTTAACTTTTATCTCTTTCGGCTTATTATCTTTAAATAATGTCAACGTAATTTCACTTGAATTTTTCAGTAACTGCGAAAGATCCTCCCAGCAATCACAAAGATCGGCACAGATGATCTTCTTCCCATTAATGGCTGTTACTTTGTCGCCCGGTCGCAAGCCCAGCTTATCAGCAGCAGTGCCCGATATAACAGTTGCGATCTTATGAGCACCACCACTATATTCTAATGTAAACCCAAAGCTGTCCCGCCCTTTTGTCACAGGCTTGTCGGCAATTGGCTTAAGATACATTTCGCCCTGTGAAAAATTTAGCGTCACAATGTGATCTTCAATAACAGGGTTGCCAAAGAGCGTAAGTCCTGAACCATCCCTGTATCGCGCGGGGATGCCTTCGAATTTTAGTCCCTCGAATTCGCAATCTGCCTTAAATATATTTATGGTCCCTGAGATCGTCCCATGGTGGGTCTCTATCGATCCGCCAATGATACTTCTTTTTGACGTAGTCGCGTTAACGAGCTTCGGGGCATCCTTATCGCCTACCCACAACAGCGACGCACAGCCGGTATCGAACATCAGCCATTGTGATCGTCCATTTATCTTCGACATGAAGTAGGGCTGCAGATTTGGGTTGAGGAAAACCGGGATCTTTACTGCGCCGTCCATATCGGGAAGCTTATCGAGCGAATCGGTTATGATGATCTTACGATTCGGGTGATCGATCTGCCAAATGTAGTTTTGTATGATGGCCGACCCAATAATGCCGCCATTCGCCATGCATTGCAGTCTTGGCGAATTGTCAAGATCGACACAGTAGGCCTTTACATTATGGAATAACAACCCTCCAATATCAAAAGTGCCGGCAAATAAAATGTCGGTTTCTTTTGAGAGTCCGTTGGTGCTATTGAGGATCTGCCTGCCCAAAACCGTGAAATCGTTCTTTTGCTGTAGGGCCGCATCGATCATCGTATAACCTCCAGTATCGAAAAGAAAGTCATAGGGTTCTCCCCCTACTATCGCCTTGATGATGATCTGTCCGTTATATTCAAAGGGTATTTCAATATAAAAGTCTGACCCATCGCCTTTCACATCGTTGACCAGTTTCCTTATATCGTCGGCATTTTGCAATTGTGCGTTACCCTGCAAAAAAGCAAGGCAGCATATCAGCAGGATATAAGGTGCGAATTTCATAGTATGGTGGTTATAAGTATCAACGCATTATCCGGCACATCAGTATATAAAAAACAAAAAAAGGCTGCCTATCAGGGGGCAGCCTCAAATAACTAAACAAATAAAAAACTATTCTTTTATGAATTTATGCGAAGTGGCAGCACCGTTTACGACAACATTTACCATATATACACCATTTTGAAGTCCGGATACATTTACCCTGGCAGTACCTGACTGAGGCTTAGACGTTGCAACTTCCTGGCCTATCATGTTATATACATTGATCGTTTCAATAGTACCGCTGCAATTAAAAGTCAGGAAATCCTTTACCGGATTAGGGAACAGGTTTACCTTTATGGCTACGCGGTCTTTTACGCCTGCGATCTCAGATGTACCGAACACGATATTGTCAAAGTACAGCGGCAATCCGTTCTCCCTTGGTCCGAAGTCGGGGAATATCACGATCTGGTTGTATACATTCCCCGGCGGCATTAGCGGGTGGTCGATGATATCGGTAAAGTCAAAAGTAAGCTCTTCCCACTGGTTGGTCACCGTATTAGGTATTTTCTTTTCCGGCCTTGCGTCATCGTTTGGCATAACGAGCTTAATGCCCACATCGCTTATCACCTTTTTATATACCATGATCTTGATAATGGCATTGTCGGCATTAAGCGTCCAGTTGCCCATACCGGGACCACCTTCCCACGGATTTGTACCCGGCTGCTGGGTTTCGCATCCTGCCCATGGGTTGCCGGTAGCCCTTACATCAAATTGCGCAACGGTGGGTGACAGGTTGATGCCCGACGCGCTGGGATTTGCAACAAATGCCAATGGCGGGTTATCATCATTTTCGAACACGTTCCAGGCATAGTTCGCCCCATAGCCATTAGGTTCAAAGCTCATATCGTTCTGCGCATTACTTACTGTAACGGCAGCTAAGGAAAGTAAGCTGAAGTAAAATTTTTTCATCATTAAAGTTGTTTTGGTTCCATCATTTTTGTTAAGATAAACTTAATAAGAATTTTGAGGCGAATGGATATATCTTCCCATATAAATACTATACGCTTGAAAGATCACAACCTAATTCGATCAAAAGCACACACACTACAATAAAAACACGGCAGTTATGAAGATCTGTGCAACCCCAGTAACGCCAATATATAACGATGTTGTTGTGGTAATGTATAGGTAACTATTACGTTTTAGTGGAAAGTGTGCAGGCAATAATGTTTGCAAAAAAGCAGTATAAAAAGGTCTCTTAGCTATATCTTCCTTTCGATAACATAATTTACCATCAGCACAAGAGCATCCTTGTAAACAGAAGACGGATAGTCGGCCAGTAGCAGCAATGCCTCCTCACGGAATTGCGCCATACGTTTTTCGGCATATTCCAACCCTCCCTTTTGTTTCACGAAAGCAATGACCTCTTTTACGCGCTTTTTATCCTTATTATGATTTTTGACAGAATTGATGAGCCACTTCTTTTCGTCCTTGCTGCAGTTGTTTAGGGTGTAAATGAGCGGTAGTGTCATTTTCTGCTCCTTTATATCGATCCCGGTGGGCTTGCCTATAGCATCTTCGGTGTAGTCAAAAAGGTCATCCTTGATCTGGAAGGCCATACCTATCAGCTCGCCGAATTTTCGCATCTTTTCGGTGTCATCACTCTCGGGTGATACAGAGCACGCGCCCAGAGAACAGCAGGCAGCAATTAGCGTAGCCGTTTTTTGGCGTATGATCTCATAATATATGTCTTCGGTAATATCAAGCCTTCGGGCCTTTTCTATCTGGAGCAGTTCACCTTCGCTCATTTCGCGTACAGCAACAGAGATGATGCGCAACAGGTCAAAATCGCCATTATCTATAGATAGCAGCAGTCCTTTAGATAAAAGGTAGTCCCCAACCAAAACGGCGATCTTATTTTTCCAAAGTGCATTAATGGAGAAAAAGCCACG
The DNA here is from genome assembly GCF_052437795.1 of Flavobacterium sp. Lineage (GTDB taxonomy): Bacteria > Bacteroidota > Bacteroidia > Flavobacteriales > Flavobacteriaceae > Flavobacterium. The sequence continues at coordinate 158,667 of NZ_JBQVPA010000002.1, read as the reverse complement.
GCGACGGTTGCTGTCGTCCACCACATCATCATGTACCAGTGTCGCGGTATGGATTAGCTCGATGACAGCCGCACCGCGATATGTACGCTCATTTACCGCACCGCCACTTATCATTTTAGCAGTAAGGAATACGAACATTGGGCGCATTTGCTTGCCCTTGCGGTTTACAATGTAGTAGGTAATGCGGTTAAGCAGCGAAACCTTGGATGACATGGAATCACGGAACTTTTCTTCAAAAAGTTCCATTTCCTGTGCTATGGGCTGCTTAATTTGTTCTGTGATTTTCATCGCCCTCAAAGATAGGGAAAAGCCTTCGAAAGGTAAGGCGTTTTATAAAAGTTTAAGCATTGGCCGACTCATTCTTGTTGGCCAGCTGCCCGCAGGCAGCATCAATGTCTTTGCCGCGGCTTCGGCGGACTTTTGCTACAACGCCATCATTTTCCAAAGCCCTTATGTAAGCATCAATGGATTCCGGGTCAGCCTGCTGGAATTCGCCGTCATCGATAGGGTTGTATTCGATAAGGTTGACCTTGCAGGGCACATGGCGGCAAAATCTTACGAGCGCATCAATGTCCTGTTTCCTGTCGTTAATGCCTTTCCAAACCACATACTCGTAGGTAACGCGGCTTTTGGTCATTTTATACCAATATTCCAATGACTCCCGCAGTTCTTTCAGCGGAAAGTTCTTGCTAAAGGGCATGATCTGGGAGCGTACCTCATCGATCGCCGAGTGCAATGATACGGCAAGCTTGAACTTTACCCCGTCATCCGCCATTTTCTTTATCATTTTCGGTATACCCGAAGTGGAAACGGTGATCCGCTTTGCCGACATCCCTAAGCCCTCCGGCGAAGTGATCTTTTCGATGGCTTTCAGTACGTTGTTATAGTTCATAAGCGGCTCACCCATCCCCATGAACACGATATTGGATAGCGGGCGGTTGTGGTACAGGCGGCTTTCACTGTCTATAGCAGCAACCTGATCGTATATCTCATCAGGATTAAGGTTACGCATGCGTTTGAGGCGTGCCGTAGCGCAAAAATTACAGTCAAGGCTGCAGCCCACCTGGCTCGATACGCAGGCAGTGGTGCGGGTTTCGGTAGGTATAAGTACCGATTCCACTACTAGTCCATCATGCAGGCGCACGGCGTTCTTTACCGTGCCGTCACTGCTTTGCTGCATCTCATCTACGTGGATGTGGTTGATGACAAAATTATCCTCCAGCATCTGGCGTGTAGGTTTGGCAACGTTGGTCATATCGTCAAAACTATGCGCACGCTTGCTCCACAACCATTCGTATACCTGGTTGCCCCGGAATGCCTTATCCCCATTTGCCACAAAAAAATCGCGAAGCTGTTCTTTCGTTAGCGCCCTTATGTCTTTCTTTTCCGTTTGCATGGCGCAAAGGTACTAACTATTTGCGAATATTGAAATTATGGGAAAGCAACACCAATAGGCGGGTTAAAAGCACACAGACCAAGTTTAATGCAAAAGCCTGCGGACATTTCCGCAGGCCTGATATGCGATCATGTAACTATTACTTTTTAGAAAGCTTGAAGTTAGCTGTTCTCCCTGTTGTATCAGTCAGTTTAAGGATGTATACGCCATTGGCAGCCGAAGATATGTCTATAGTACCTGTGCCGTTAGCCAGGTCACCTGACCTTACCTGTTGGCCAAGTACATTGTACATTTCATATTTAAGTGATATTCCGTTGCCATTGACAGTAAATACCCCTGTAGATGGGTTAGGGAATACTTTAACCGCAGTCTGTAACGAATTTTCACCGATACCTGCGGTATCAACCAGCCTGAAGCTTGCAGATTCAGAAGTGCCAAATGCGCCGCCCTGCGCTAATACCGTTCCATTAGCACCTGTGAGGGTATAGCTTCCCTGTCCTGCCGAACAACACATCCCGTCATTATAACTGTCAAAAATGGTAAATGTATAACAGCCTTCTTCCGTAAGGTCAAAGGTTACGCTTTCATCTTCAAAAGAACCGTAATCACCACCGCTGTACAGCAGTGCGCCGTTCTCATCGCGAAGTTCCCATGATGTCTCTTCGCCATAGTAATCGGTAGACAGGTCCAGTGTAACATTTGCGATCTCCATTACCCGTACCACAAATGTAGATGATGCAGCATCATCAGAGGTATCGCCGTCTGTGCCACCGTTAGGCATACTAAGGCTGGCGCTGAATACATTTTGCCCGTACAAACCGGTCATGACCGGCAACGTTATTTCGGCCGACTGGCTCGTTGCCAGGTTGCCGGTCCAGCTATACACCATCGGGGTGCCATCGTTAAGTGTATAATTTATTAGTGCCGATACCAGTGGCTGCGTTCCTTTATTGATAAGCCTGATCACAGGCGAAACGGCAGTGCCACACGTTTCCACACCCACTTCAGGGATGGCCACCTTAGCATTAAGAGCAAGCATTTCCTGTGCCGGGTAAGCGTTAACCGTCATAGCACCCGTATTGGCAGGGTCAAGCCATTCTTTAAGCCGTGTGGAAGATGTAGCCCCGGAATCCCACGATACCGCAAAACGGCCATAAGCATCAAACTCACCGTTGTTCTCAGTACCGTCGCAGGCTGCCCATCCAAAATAAAGCTGCCCGATGATGCGTCCGTTATTATCAAAAAGCGGTGAACCGGAAGAACCTCCTTCGGTAACACCCAGGTCCCAGCTGCCTATTCTCCAAAGCTGTGCTCCCTGGCCTGAAGCAAATGTTGGCTCATCAAGGTCAACACAGGCTTTCATAATATCCCCTGCCGGGTGGTGGATGCCAAAAGTAGAGGATGGTACTGCATCGCTGCGGTCCCATCCTGCCCAAACCAGATCCCATGCAGTTGGCATATTGGCGGTTATCTGTACAAGGCAAAAATCGCTGCCCGCATTCCTTGCCCTAAGCTGGGCACCGCTGGCAGTCTGGTAATAGTTCGTATTCGGCACACTTGGCTCGGTGCCAGCACATATGGGGTTAGGGCTTATCCAGTTGAAGCGGAACGCCCATTGTGCCGGATTGTTATCGTAACAATGGTTTGCCGTAAGCAGGTAAGGCGTACCGTCATTCGTCGTATTATTTACAAGCGAACCCGAGCAAAAGCTGTCCCCACCGGTTATCAGCAATGCGATCGCCTTTTTGTTATGGTCCTTAAGGCCGTCTATGTTGCCCATATAACAATCAACATCGTAGTTACAGGCGCCAGAGCCGTCTATGTCATCATCTACATCTTTCATCCCATCCGAGGTCCTGTAGCCGTGAACCACTTTAAAAACCTCCAGTTTTCCCTGTCCGGCCACGGTATGCGGCTCGTAATATTCGATCCATACATCCTCTCCATTTACCAGCCAAGTGCCAAGCTGCCTCTGCTCATTATTCTGCGACTCATCATAGGCCCCTACAAGGTCGGAATGGTCATTGTTATACAGGTACACTTTACCGCCTTTTGGCATGTAAAAGTCGCTAAATACAAAATTGAGCGTTTTTGCGCCTTTCGAGTGGTACCTTATCCTCCAGATCCTGTCACCATTAGGCAGGGTATGCCAGCTTCCGCTGTTTTGCAGGTTATGGTCTACCGTGAGATCGGTACCAAAACGCCAGGGTATATCCTTCCTGCCCTTATTCACCACATCTTCAGCCTGTAGTGCTGCAAGATCGAATTTCGGCATTATAACAGGTGCTACCTGCTCAAGGTTTTGGGTCTTCCAGCTGGCAGGTTTTCCTTCGTTGGTTACCTGGCTGTAGCCCATGGCTGCAATAAGCATCAGCAAAAAAGTAGATCTCAGTTTCATTCGTTTAGGTTTAGCGGGGTAAAAATAAATCTTTTTGTAATAAATTTTATTACTATTTATGACTATTCCAAACATTTAACGATGGTTTTGTAACTTCGCAAAAAAAAACAGATGCATTTCATATCAGAAGAACTTGAGGATTACGCGGCGAACCATAGTGAGAACGAGCCTGAACTATTGGCCGCCCTTAACAGGGAAACGCACCAGAAAGTACTACAGCCACGTATGCTCAGCGGGCATTTCCAGGGGCGTGTCCTGAGTATGATATCAAAGCTTATTAACCCAACGCACGTATTAGAGATAGGTACTTATACCGGCTATGCCACACTTTGCCTTGCTGAAGGCATGAGGGAAGGTGGTACACTAGATACCCTTGATAATAATGAAGAGCTATACGATATGCAAAAAAAGTACTTCGACAGATCGCAATGGAAGGACAGCATTCACCAGCATTTGGGTAATGCCCTTGAGATCATCCCGGGGCTGGGTAAAAAATTCGACCTTGTCTTCATAGATGCCGACAAGGAGAATTACATCAATTATTTCGAGATGATCGTCCCGATGATGAACAAAGGCGGTGTCATACTGTCAGACAATGTACTGTGGAGCGGAAAGGTGCTGGAACCGGTAAAACCCAATGATAAGAGCACTAAAATATTATTGGAATATAACAAACTGCTAAAACATGACCCGCGCGTAGAAACGGTGTTACTACCCATTAGAGACGGGCTCACTGTTAGTCGGGTCGTCTAACCTTTCGTGTTGCGGGAAATAGCGGTCACGCAGGTAAATATAAAGTTTGAGTACCAGCCAACCGGTAAATATCCCGTAAAGATAGCCTACCAGTATATCGCCCGGATAATGCAACCCAAGGTAGATGCGGCTGTAAGCGAATATAAGCGGCCAAAGGAAAAAGAAGCCCATATATTTCAGGTAAGGGTGAAGCACCCTATACAAAAAAAATGCCACCGCCATTGAGTTGGAGGCATGGCCTGATATGAAGCTGAACGATTGGCGTTTCTTTACCGCACGCATTAGCCCTTCCAACCCGGGATCGCTGCCGGGGCGCAGGCGCTGGAAATAATTCTTTATAAGATTGGTCGTTTGGTCGGTAAGTAACAAAAGCACGGTTATCATGCCAATGATGAGTAGGGCATGGCGCCAGCCCAGCCTTTTGAAGGTAAGATAAAGTATGATCGCAAAAATAGGGATCCAGCTGTACATCTGGGTAATGATAAGCCAGAACGAATCCCATGTATCCGACCCGAAAGAATTTAAGTATATAAATGCTTCCCTGTCGAGCTGCAGTATTTTTTCAAGCATTACCTGATACGTTTTATTGGCCCCTGAATATCCTCAATGTCTTCTTTTACCTTATTGATCTCGTTCGTAATATCGGCCGCGGTATTATTGGCGTTCAGGTTGCCGGTAACATCATTGCCAATGTCGGTAAAAGTTTTCTTTATATCATCTATCTCGGCGCTTTTGTGGATCTCGCTCTTAATGTCGTTGGTGGCATCTTTCAGCTGCTGCATTCCCCTCCCAAGCGTACGGGCGATCTCAGGTATCTTATCCGACCCGAAAAGCATCAGTACCACCACTATGATAAGGAAAAATTCCCCTCCGCCAATTCCAAACATAACTAAACGTATTTATATAGCAAAGTTACGCAAAGTTGTGCGAAAGGGATTGTCCTAACTAACAATTTTAACCTTAACGTTTATTGTTTAACCATTTTAAGCGTAGAGCTTCTGCCTTCTGCAACAACAGCAACATGGTAAATGCCTGCCGGAAGTTGGCTTACGGCAACATCGTTGCCCTGCCCCCGCACTACTGTCCTGCCCATGACATCGGTTATTGTTACACTGCCAACTTCGGCAGCTCCCTCAATGTGCATTATATCCTGTACCGGGTTTGGCGCAATAAAAGTTTTCGCAAGTGAAATATGATCATTAGCACCATTAGTGGCCTGATCGTATACTTCAACCGAATTTTGTGTTTGGTCGATGCCTGCAACAGCAACTACAGTATGTGTCGTAATATCCCTCATTACCGGACCGGCTACAAGGTCGGCACTGTAATAGCTGTATATCGTTTGGTTTACGGTACCTACTTCAACACCCATATAATATAATGTAAGGAATTGCTGGATCGTAAGGCGGGTTACCTCCTTAGGGCCGGCAAAACCCTGATTTACCGTAAGTGTACCAAAAGCATCAACGTTAGTTAGTGATGTACCCGTAAAAGTACCCTCAATACCATTACCCTGAAATGTCCCGGTTACGCCACCCATCATCTGTTCGCCGAAATTCATCGGGAAATTGCCAATTAAACCGCCGGTAGTATATTTTAAAATCAGTTGTGAAGTCTGTGCGCCTTTGATATTGGTGCCCTGCCCAATATCGGAAAGGTAGTAATGTGTAGGATTGCCACCCTGGGTAATAGTTTCTACTACCATGGTCGTTCCCGGGTAATTGGCGAGGTCACCGGCAGTAGGGGCCATTACAGATGTAGCTGTAGTAGTTACCACATTCAGGTTGTTAAAATTCCATACAAAATTATTACCGTTGCCATTTGTATCATGATCAAGCGGTGCAGATGGGTTTACAAGCAGGTAATGTGTAGTATTGTCGTCTTCAGGAATGACAGACGCGCTGTAAAATGCCTGGATAGGAGCTTGTGCAAAGGCATTCAATGATAGCAGCAATACTGCAGAAAGTAGTGTTTTTTTCATGTTTGGTTTTTTTTAAAATGTAGGAATTTATTCCTATTGAGGTTATTTCTTATTTTCAAGAGTGTCAAATTTATCCTTTACCACTTCTTTGGGCCAGGTGTTGTTGCTGACATCAATATCGGCGGTAAGCAATCTAGGGTCGAGCGTTATTTTTTTAACCGCCTTTTCGGTGGCAAATACGCGCGATGCCGTTTGGTTGTTCTTACGCCATATCTGCACCGGGAAGGTATGATATTCACTTGTGCCATCCTCAAAGGCAAGCTCCACCAATATTGGCATCAGCATGTCGCCCGGCTTGTCAAAGGTCACCTCATAAAAATATTTCGGCGCTTTAAGTTTTACTCTTTCCTCATTGGTGAATTTCTCCTTCAGGTAATCATTGAGCAATTTTACATCCTTTGCATCCAGGGCTTTTTTGTTTTGCTTTACGGCATCCGGCCCATCCGCAACCATGTATACAAATGGCCCGGTATCTTCATTAAAGCGGCCTCTTTTTATCTTATGATCTTTCATCGATTCCGGTTGGGTTTCGGTAACGTAAAACTGCTTTACCTCCATAATGCCCATGTCCACATAGTCGGTAGTGTAGAACCATCCCCTCCAAAACCAATCCAGGTCCACTGCCGAGGCATCCTCCATCGTCCTGAAAAAGTCCTTGGGCGTTGGGTGCCTGAATTTCCAGCGGTTGGCATAGGTCTTAAAGGCGTGGTCAAAAAGCTCATGGCCCATGACCACCTCGCGCAGCATATTCAATCCCGTTGCAGGCTTGCCATACGCGTTGGAGCCAAACTGGTGTATCGCTTCCGAATTGGTCATTATCGGCTCCAGGAATTTCTGGTCACCGCTCATGTAAGGCACGATATTAGCCGCAGGCCCACGATTCGAAGGATAATACGCATCCCATTCCTTTTCGGTTAGGTACTGCAAAAAGGTATTGAGGCCCTCATCCATCCACGTCCACTGCCTTTCGTCAGAGTTCACGATCATCGGGAAAAAGTTATGTCCCACCTCATGGATGATCACGCTCATGTTGCCGTATTTTATCCTGTCAGATACATAGCCTTTCTCATCGGGGCGGCCATAGTTCCAGCAGATCATAGGGTACTCCATCCCCTGGTCTTCGGCAGAGACCGATATTGCCTTTGGGTAGGGATAATCAAATGTATATTTCGAATAGGTTTTTAGCGTATGCGCCACCACACGGGTAGAGGTTTCTCCCCACATAGGGTTGGCCTCTTTAGGATAAAGCGAGTGTGCCATCACCATCTTGCCGCCCAACTGCACTGCCATACCGTCGTATATGAACTTACGCGACGAAGAGAACCCAAAGTCCCTCACGTTCTTCGCGTTAAATTTCCAGGTCTTCTTTTTGGTACTGAAGCCTTTTTCAGCTCTTTCGGCCTCATCCTGCGTGACGATCACTACCGGCTTATCGAATGATCTTGTCGCCTGTTCGTAGCGTTTCAGCTGTTCGGCAGTAAGTACTTCGGGGCGGTTGGTCAGGTCTCCTGTGCCATCAATGATATGGTCGGCAGGCACGGTAATGTTCACTTCGTAGTTACCAAAGGTCAGGGCAAATTCCCCCGCACCCCAAAACTGCATGTTCTGCCAGCCCTCTACATCATTGTAAACAGCCATCCGCGGAAAGAACTGCGCGATAACATACAGGTTGTTATTATCCTTATCAAAATGCTCGTAACCCGAACGACCGCCAATTACCCTGTAATTGTTGATATTGTACCACCATTTAATTGAAAAAGATATTTTTTCGCCGTTCTTTAAACGCGTAGGCAGGTCGATGCGCATCATGGTCTGGTTGATGGTATACTTCATCGGCTTGCCATTGGCATCCTGCACATAGTCTATCTTAAAACCGCCATCAAAAGCATCTTCCATGTAGCGGCGCGAAAACGCATCGGGCTTGTAGGCCGGATCCATTTTCTGGCTTTCTACAAGCTTTGATCGGGAATCTTTTGTGTTGATGTTCTGATCCAGCTGTACCCACAGGTATTCCAGGCTTTCAGGCGAATTATTATGATAGGTAATGGTCTCCTTACCAAAAAGCTTCGTATTCTTATCATCGAGCTCGATGTCCATTTTATAGTCGGCCTGTTGCTGGTAGTAGGCAGGCCCTGGCGCACCCGATGCGGTGCGGAACATATTAGGCGTTGCCATCAGGTCGTACATCTGGCTCATCCTGTTGCTGTCCTTATGGCCGGGCTCGCGCTTTTGTGCCGGTTTTTCCTGTGCGGAAACCGTTATTGACGCCGCCATCGATAGTACGTAAAATACTTTTCTCATAACTATAGTTTAAAACTCCAATATACCTTCCGGTTCATCATTGGTCAGCAACAGGCTCTTTTTGTTACTGTTTATTTTTACATTGATAATATTTTGCTGTTCTGGATATACATCGAGAAGAGTGGCATTGTTCATTTCTACCGAAGTTACTTTAGTTCCGGCCTCAATTGTAAAATAACATACCAGCACATCGTTTTCAGTGTCTTTGGCCAGATACTTTATGGGTTTTGCCTTGCCATTGACCTTTACTTTTACTTTTTCGGAAAAGTATTTACTGAGAAATTCCTCCGTATCCGGCAACTCCCGCTTTTCCGTCAGGTAAAATTTCTTGCCGTATTTCTTCTGAAGGCCCAGTTCAAGGTCATCAATAAAAATGCGGGCGGTCATTTGCAGCGCTTTCTTTTTTGGCACGTGCTCTATCTGGAATACCGACACATAATATTTATGCATCCCTGCCCCGGCCAGAGTAAAGGATATAATGATCAAAAATAGGTAGCGGCAAAAATGCTTCATTTCCCAAAAATAGTAAACTTATCCATAAAGTTTACAGTACAGCGCATTTATTGCCTTGCATCAGGGTTTAGCTTCAAAAATTCCAGGGCTTTATTTTTAAGATATTCCAAAAGTTTATCCTCGTTTTGCTTCATTAGCAGGTATTGTTTGGCATCTTCATCGCAAAGATCCAGAAAAGCGGGAATGAACTTTGCGGGAATGATTAGTGTTTCCGTAAAAAACGCATCGGCATAAGCACCCCTTACTACTTCAGAAAATAAGGTCTTCTCGACATAATACACTGATGGGGCATAGGTAGTCGCGCGCTTTGGCTGCTTTTTCTTTTTTAACAATTGCGAAAAACCAGTTACCCAGTTAGCCCCTATGCTTGTTTGCGGCACCACATCTTTATTGATCTCTATTGGGTCGAACCATGTGTTTACCTGCATCGTCTTTAAATTCTTGCTATCAGCAGCGAGGTTGCCTGTCAATCCTGACACCACCACCTCATCTAGCATTGTTGCCACAGGATCAAGCCTCACTACAAAAACATCCTCTTCAAGGTCCTTTCCCTTTAGTATAACGATCATTGGCTTGTACACACCTCCGGAAAAACGCAGTGTGTCACCCTTTTTTGCCTTAAGCGAAAAGTCACCGTCGTTCCGTGTAACAACACTAATGCCTGTAGCCGCATTGGTTACCGACACATCTTCAACTGTACCAATATCAGTGATCGCCTTTCCTTTAAGTACATGCCTTTCCTGCGCCAGGATCCCTGTGGGTAACACCATTAAAAGCCATAAAAGGATTTTACTCATTCTTTAATTATTTCAAGATATTTTACGGCAAGGCCCTTCATTAAGAATTTCACCCTGTCGGCATTATCCGCTTTCAGTGCAGCAGCAAGGTCCGCATCTTCCACAACATGGAAAACAAACCCGTTGACATATTCCTTCGGGATGGAGAATTCACGCGCGATCTCATCTTCCGTATAAAGGCCGTAGATCTTGTCTATCAGCCCTTCCCTCCGCTCGGTGGCAATCGCTTTCTTCAGCATTTTGGTCCGGCCATTGATCGCATTGATGATCGGGTCTATCGGCATACCGCCCGCAATGATCCCCAAAAGCATTATGGGCTTAAAGTCGCCTGCTGTTTTGAGTTTCCGTTCTGCAGGTGTGTATTTTTTTTGGCCTTTCGGCACCAGCCCCAGCGACTCGGAATTGATATTCTTAAACTTATTAATTTCGACACCCTCAAGTTCGGTAGTCTTATAGTTCACGCTAACCAGGTAAGGGTTTTCCTTTAAAGTATTTTGATTGATGGCAAATTCCCTTATCTCGGTCTTTTCGCTATACACCGCAAGCCTGTCGCCCACCGTTACATGTATGCTGAAGTTCCCCTGGCTGTCGGTCTTTGTCTCCTCTCCTGTCTTATTATTGATCACAAAAAGCCCTGCACCCGCATCATCGCCAATAAAGGCTTTCCCTTTAAGCAGCTGGCGCTGCTGGGCAAAACAAGATATGCTGACAAGGAACAGCAGCCACGATAGCCTGCCCATCATTTTTTGTTTTTGATATTGTCAATATAGTCCAGCACCAGGTCGGGCATCAATTCTTCAGCTTTTGGCTTATCATTTGCCTCGATGGCCTTAGCCATCTTTTTATCCTCGGTCGCAAAATAAATGAACCCATCAACATTATCCTTAGGTATGCCGAATTCTTCATTCAGCACCACCTCATTATACATCCCTTTAAAAGCCACGATCAGCTTTTCCTTTCGTTCCATTTCCAGCGCACGCTTTATGGATCTCCTTTTACCGGTAAACCAATTGATAATGCCATCGCCGTTAATCGCCATACCCTGCACGGTTGGGTCGTTAAACCTTGGACCTATCCTGGCTCCGGCCACTGCCTTTCGTTCCTGTGGGGTGTGGGCTGCAAGTCTGCCCTTATCGCCAAGCGCATACGGATCCTTTTTATCCTCAACCACGACCTCGTCAAGCTCGGTCACTTTATAATCTACCGCCACGATATATGGCGGGCGGAAGCTGTCATCGGTAATGGTAAAGTCGCGGGTTTCGGTCTTATCGCTGTACACAGCGATGCGGTCACCCGGTTTTGCTGCAATGTTAAAGCCACCCTGGCTGTCGGTCCTGGTTTCGTCGCCTGTCTGCTTATTGATCACAAATACATTGGCGATAGGTACGCCTCCCGCATTAACGGTGCCTCTCAGCGCTTTCCTGCCCTGTGCGAAAGCCACAGTGCAAAATAGCAGCAGGATCATGGTTATCTTACTTTTCATCGGCTAACATTTTTCGGTATTTTGTTGCAAGGCCGGTCATCAGGAAGCGGGCCATGGTGTCATTCCCTGATCTAAGCGCATTGGCAAACTCGTTGTCTTCCACCACATAGTACACAAACCCACGGGTATATTCTTCCGGTATCTTATATTCCGTTCTCAGTTCCTCTTCGGTACAAACGTTGCCTATCATTTCCAGCAGCATTTCCTTTTTCTCGGTCTCCAGGGCGCGCTTCAGCATTTGGGTACGCCCGCTAAGGGCATTCAGCAAAATATCAATACCAAAGCCACTCGTAGCCGCGAAAAGCTTGCGCTCCGCAGGAGTGTACCGCTTTTGTCCCGGCGGAACGAGGCCCAGCGACTCGGATGTTACCCTTTTTTCCACCACCACTTCGTCCAGTTCGTATGTCTGGGTATTTATGCTGATGATATACGGATCTTCCTCGAACGACTTTTCATTAATGACAAAATCACGCACCTCAGTTTTGGAGCTGTAGGCTGTAATTACATCGCCTGCCCTGGCCTCAATGGCAAAATTGCCCAGCGCATCCGACTTCTTCTCAGCGCCCGTGCTTTTATTGATGATGTAAATGCCGCCTATGCCCGCGCCATCGGTCACTACGCGCCCATTGAGGTTTTTTCGCTGCGAAAAAGCGAGCAGCGGAAGGCATAACAAAAAGTATAAAATGCTATTTTTCATTGTCGGTCAATTCAAGATATTTTACTGCCAGGCCATTCAGCATGAACTTTATCCGCTCTTCGCTTTCCTCCTTCATTGCTTTTACAAAATACTTGTTCTCTACAATGTAGAACAGGAAACCCGAAACATACTCCTGCGGTATCTTGAACAGCGTTACAATATCTTCTTCACTATAAAGATAGCGCATCTTTTCGATCAACGCCTCCTTGTTTTCGGTTTCTTTAGCTTTTTGAAGCATGGCCGTGCGCCCTGAGAACATATTGATGAGCGGGTCGAGTCCCAAGGGGTTCATCTTCCATTTCGATGCCGTGGCGAGCTTTTTTTCGGCTGGTGTATACCGCATTTGGCCTTTCGACACGAGCCCCATCGATTCGGCATTAAGGTGCCGGTAGTCGTTGATGACAACCTCCTGGAGTTCGCGGGTCCGGGTTTTAAGCGGAACAAAAAGCAGGTTGTCTCCAAGATCCCTTTCCGTCACCACCACGTCTTTGGCTTCAAACTGAAGGGATGAAAAAACAAGGGTATCGTTGGGTTGGGCACTGATGGTAAAATAGCCGCCGCGGGTAGTGGCAAAATTGGTTTCGGTAGAACGGTTGATGACATATATGCCTTCGAGGTCGTCGAAACCGGATACGACCTTGCCCTTTAGCGGGTGGCGTTCCTGGGCAACCGATATTGCCGAGAACAGCATCAAGGCAATTAAAACAGGATTTTTCAAAAAGTTCAAAGTATAGGTGATTGGTCGATGATCTAAGGCAAGCTACCGTACATACGCTCCACGGCATCAAAATCTTTGTAACTTTACCTTTCCTAAACCTAACGGATGAAAAAACTAATTATTGCAAGTACCTCTACACTTCATGGGGGAAATTACATGGAATACCTAAAGCCTGCTTTGGCAGAACACTTCAAAGACCGCACATCGGTGCTGTTTATCCCATATGCCAGGCCGGGTGGCATCAGCCATGACGATTATACTAACCGTGTTGCCGATTTCTTTGCAGGCCTCGACATCACCGTGAAAGGCGCACACGAATTTGAAGATCCCGCAGAAGCCGTGGCCAATGCCGAAGCGCTGTTTACCGGCGGGGGGAATACATTTCTTTTGGTTACCCAATTATATAAGACAGGAGTAATGACCGCACTAAAAGATGCGATAGATAAAGGCACGCCCTACCTGGGCAGCAGCGCGGGCAGCAACATCTGCGGACTTACGATGCAAACCACCAACGATATGCCTATTATTTACCCGCCGAGCTTTAAAACACTGGGGGCGGTCAACTTTAACCTGAACCCACACTACCTCGACCCGCAATCGGGATCTACCCACATGGGCGAGACGCGCGAAACGAGGATAAAGGAGTTCCACCAGTTCAACACGCAGCCGGTGCTGGGCCTGCGCGAGGGCAGCTGGCTTGAGGTAAGTGATAATACGGTTTTACTGAAGGGCAACCTGCCTGCAAGGCTTTTCAGGCAGGGTAAAGAGCCGGAAGAATTAGACGCGGGAAGTGATCTGTCGGGGTTGAGGTAATGTCAACCCAACCCTCTCCTATTGAGAGAGAGCCGCAACGTGCCGACAATTTTGCATGATCAATATAAAAATAATAAAGCCTGAACATTTCTATTCAGGCTTTAAGCAGAGCGGAAGACGAGGCTCGAACTCGCGACAACCAGCTTGGAAGGCTGGAGCTCTACCAACTGAGCTACTTCCGCTTTTGTGGGTGCAAATATACAGAATAACTTTTCTTCAATGCAAGTTTTTTGGTGAAAAAATTTAACCTGACCCAGCATCAAATTCATATCCGTTTGGACAGAAAACAGTTAACCCCTAAATATTTTATCTAAGTACACATTTATCATAACGGTAAACTTTTGTTATAAAAAACTATGCAGGCATAATTATTTAACAAAATAATTAACCCCTAACTTTCTCATCGTCAGTATTTGTTTTGTACTTTTAGTACAAGCAAAAAAGCAAATACCATGCGAATAGCTGCTACCATATTGCTCCTTATCATTTTCCTCTTCCCTGCCTGTAAAAACGCACGGAAGGAAAATTTCCCTGCCAAAGCCGCAAATACAGCTTACCTTAAAGATACGCCTATTTCTATTGACCCGGACTTATTTGTAAGATCTCCCGAAGAAATAAAAGCATTCTACGCCTCCCATGAGCTAAAAACCATATGGACCACCCCTGAAAACCGTAAAGCGCTCATAGCTGCGGTAAAGGACGCAGGCAGCGACGGATTGCAGCCTAAAGATTACAACCTTAATACCCTTGAGCAGTTCGAGGCACTCACCACCATCAGTGAGGAGGAATGCATGCGCTATGATATATTGCTTACAGAGTCGTTCACTAAGCTGGCAACTCATTTATTCAAAGGTAAATTGCTGCCACGCACTGTATACCACGATTGGGCTTTGGCACCCAAAAACGTTGACACCAATAAGCTGCTCGCTGAGGTTTTGGAAAAGGAGAACCTTGCCGAGGTCATTGGCCGATGCCGCCCGAAACATGCCGTGTATGACGGCCTGCGCAAAAGCCTTGCCTATCTCAACGGATTGCCGGATGATAAAAGCATAGCAGAAATAAAAGTAGAAAAGGCATTAAAGCTGAATGATTCAAGTGCAGTGGTAACATCGGTAAAACAACGCCTGGCCTACTGGGGCGACCTTAAAGATGCCAACAATGGTCTTTACGACAAGACGACCGCTAAAGCCGTGAAAAGGTTCCAGGAGCGCCATGGCCTAGCCGCAACCGGAATTATTGACCCCAAGACTGCCGATGCGCTCAACATTACCCGCAGCGACCGAAGGAACCAGATAATAGCCAATCTTGAGCGGTGGCGGTGGTTCCCTTACGATTTTGGCAAACGTGCCATCATTGTGAACATACCTACCTACCAGCTTGCGGTCGTAGAGAATAACAGGGATACTATAGATACTTATAACGTAGTGGTGGGCAAACCCGACAGAAGGTCGCCGGTCTTATATTCAGCTATTAACCAGCTTACCATCAATCCAACATGGACGGTACCGCCCACATACCTGAAAAAAGACCTTACGCCTGCTGCCATCAAGGATACAGCTCATTTTTCGCACCTCAACATGAAGATCATGTATAAAAATGAGGAGATACCTGTATCACAATGGGATTCGCTGAAAGCTGACCATTACGTATATGTTCAAAGCCCGGGCAAGCATAATTCGTTGGGACAGATCAAGTTCAATTTCAATAATGGATTTTATGTTTACCTGCACGATACCAACCACAGGGAATACTTTAAAAAAAGCTATAGGGCACTAAGCTCCGGCTGTGTACGTGTCGAAGATCCCTTCAGGCTCGCAGAGTATGTTTTAGCAGATGATAAAAATGTTGACCGTAAGAAACTTGACGAGATGGTGGAAGAGGGCGAAACGAAATATGTAGCCCTAAAAAAAACCACCCCTATCCACCAGCTGTACTGGACCGCCTGGATGGATAGGGATGGATTGCAATTCCGCAATGATATTTATAACCTCGACAAAACGCTTTACGACAAGTTACGAAAGTAACCTCGATGCTGTAGCATAGCTTTGTGATGGGTGGTAGATGAACAGGCATGATCTGCCTTGTATCAATTTGATAACTTCTTTATTTACTTCGTTAGGAAGTGCAGGGCAGCCCTGGCTCCTGCCTATCCTGTGGTGCTGCTTTGCAAAATCCTCGTTCACGTAGTCGGCGGCGTGCATTACCACGGCCCTGTTGCGGGCATTATTGTTGATGCCCTGCTCAAGTCCGTCAAGCCTCATCGACTCTCCGTGCTTGCCCATGTACAATTCGCCAGTAGCATAAAACCCAAGACTGCTACAGTTAGAGCTGGCCGCATTAGAGAACGTAGTGGCAAATTCATCCCCACTATTCCTACCATGCGCTACAAGGGTATTGTATACTACGGTTTGCGTAGCCATATCGATGATCCAAAGCCTTTTGGCAGTAGATGAAAGACTGAAATCGATAACCGTAAGAAGGTCTTTCTTGATCTTGCCCTGTGCCTTAAGCTTGTTAAAGCCATTAAATGCTTTAGAGAAGCACTCATACGCAGGCATGGTTACAGAGTGTGACTTGATGCTGTTATACAACATTTCCGCTCCTGAAACCGCTTCGTTAGAAGCCAGCGTAGCCGGAGCTTTTTCGTGTTTTGGTGTTGTTGATGTAATTGAAAAGAACAAAAAGAAAACCGACGTAAAAAAGTTGTAAGCCATTGTAATTTAGTAGTTGTGTGTTTTTAACAGGGCGCTAAAATAAGTTAAAGAGATCTAAATAAAAAAAAGCAACCGTGTTAAAATCAATTATTTAACATTTTCATTTGGCAGGCGCTCCCTGCGCTGTGCCTTTCACTTTCATGGATAATCCTACACTATAACGGTTAGTTCTCATCGATATTGCCTGACTACAAAAAAAAATATAATTTTTTCCGCAACCTGTATAAAGCTGAACCATCATTGTCAAACATGGCTAAATATGTAGTAAATTTATACCGCGTTTACGGACATCTATTATTCCAAAACCGTGCCAAAAACATCTAATCGTTTGAAAATGAACAAAAAAGTTATCCTTATGATACTGGATGGCTGGGGAACATCGCCCGACCCCAAAGTATCAGCCATCGACAATGCCAATACCCCATTCATTGACAGCCTTTACAAAAATTATCCTAATGCATCCCTTCGTACCGACGGCCTTAATGTAGGATTACCCGAAGGCCAGATGGGCAACAGCGAGGTGGGCCACATGAACCTTGGCGCAGGCCGGATCGTATACCAGGACCTTGTAAAGATCAACCTGGCAGTGCAAAACAATACTCTCGCTCAGGAACAACCACTTGTAGATGCGTTTAATTATGCAAAACAAAATAACAAGAAAGTACACCTGCTGGGCCTTGTGTCCAATGGCGGGGTACATTCACATATCGACCACCTGAAAGGACTGGTGGATGCCACGCAGCAGGCAGGTGTTGAAGATGTGTTCATTCACGCCTTTACCGATGGGCGCGACGTTGATCCAAAGTCGGGTGTATTCTTTATTTCCGACCTTGAGAACCATCTTAAAAATACGAAAGCAAAACTGGCTTCGATAGTAGGCCGGTATTATGCAATGGACCGCGACAAGCGATGGGAACGTGTTAAGCTGGCCTACGACCTGCTGGTGAATGGCATAGGGCACCCGTCGACCAATGCGATAAACAGCATCCATGACAGCTACAATGAAGGTATTACCGATGAGTTCATCAAGCCTATCGTGATGACCGATGATAACGGAAATCCACTGGCAACGATACAGGAGGATGATGTGGTGATCTTCTTTAACTTCCGTACCGATCGTGGAAGGCAGCTTACAGAGGTACTATCTCAATATGACATCCACGAGCAGAACATGCACAAGTTAAAGCTGTACTATGTAACAATGACCAATTATGATGATAACTATAAGGATATCCACGTGGTTTATGATAAGGACAACCTGACCGAAACCCTGGGTGAAATAGTATCACGCAATGGCAAAAAGCAGATCCGCATTGCCGAGACCGAGAAATACCCGCACGTTACATTCTTCTTTTCAGGTGGACGCGAAGAGCCTTTTGAGGGCGAGAAACGCCTGCTTTGCCCATCGCCAAAAGTAGCTACCTACGACCTGCAGCCCGAAATGAGCGCCTTCGATCTAAAGGATGCACTTATTCCGGAACTAAAAAAAGGCGAAGTGGACTTTGTGTGCCTCAACTTTGCCAACGGCGACATGGTGGGCCACACCGGCGTAATGGAAGCGGCCATAAAAGCCTGTGAAGCGGTAGATACCTGCGCTAAAGAAGTAATTGAAACAGCCCTTGAAAATGGCTACACTACCATAGTGATCGCCGACCATGGCAACTGTGAGACCATGATCAACCCAGACGGCAGCCCGAACACGGCACACACCACCAATCCGGTACCGATCATTCTGGTAGATAAAGAACTGAAGCACGTGAAGGATGGCGTACTGGGCGACATTGCCCCTACCATCCTCGACCTGATGGGACTACAGCAGCCGGAAGTGATGTCAAGACATTCGCTGGTTTCCTGAGAAGGTGTTTAGTTGCTGAAATTATAAGGAACTTAATACAAAGAAAGCCTGAGGGAACATCCTTCAGGCTTTCTTATATAATTTAATAAATGATCAGTTCTTATAGCAAACCGGAATGATCTCTCCTTTGGCAAGGCAGTAGAGCTGTACATCTTCAAGAGATAATTTTTTTGTGTAATCTTCCTCAACTACTGTGAAGCCTATTGTGCGGAGCTTATCAAAATAATCGCGTCCATACACCCTTACATGGTCGTATTGCCCGAAAATCCTTGCACGTTCTTTCGGGTCGGTGATCGAGTCGTCCTCAAAAGTGGTTTCCCTATCCAAGTCCTGCGGTATCTGGAAGATACCCATGCCGCCGGGCTTCATCACGCGGTAGAGTTCCTGCATGGCTTTGGTATCGTCGGGGATATGCTCCAATACGTGATTACACAGTATCAGGTCGTAGGAATTGTCCTCGAACGGCAGGTCGCAGATGTCGGCCTTTACATCGGCCAATGGCGAATAGAGGTCGGTTGTAGTGTAGTCCAGGTTCTTTTGACCACGGAACAGCTTGTGAAAAGCCTGCTCGGGGGCAAAATGGAGTACTTTTTTTGGTGCTGTAAAAAAATCAGTCTCGTTATTCAGGTACAGCCACAGCAGGCGGTGCCTTTCCAGCGAAAGCGTACTCGGTGACAGCACATTGTTGCGCTGGTGGCCGTAACCGTAAGGCAGGAAGTTCTTAAAGCTCTTCCCGTCAATAGGATCAGTGTACCTGCTGCCTTTCAGGGCAAATGCCAATACCGGCCTGATGACATAACTAAGGCGTATGAGCAACGGGCGGGGAATGGTATTGAGTATGAATTTAAAAAGTTTCTTCATTTTTTATGGTTTCGCAGAGTTACACAGAGATTCGTCCGGCCATTGCGAGCGGAAGAACGGTGCGCGCAATCTTTCAGTCACACTGCAAGGACTCTCCGGAAAGATTGCTTCGTCGTACCTCCTCGCAATGACGAACGTGTCAGATATTCTTAAATTACAAGAGGTGCCCTCCTGAACTCCTCCTCCTCATTACTATCTATACCCAATGCCTTATAGATATAGGCATAGGTAGATAACAATTCAGGCTTACCGTCCACAATGGCTACGTTATGTTCAAAGTGGGCGCTCGGCTTACCGTCGCGGGTCACAATGGTCCAGCCATCTTTAAGGGTGCGTACATTTTTAGTGCCCATGTTGATCATCGGTTCAATAGCTACTACCATGCCCTCAACAAATAGTTTGCCGCGGCCACGCTTGCCGAAATTCGGCATTTCGGGCGCTTCGTGCATTTTGCGGCCCAGGCCATGGCCCACCAGTTCGCGCACTACACCATAGCCTTGGGCTTCGGTATAGCGTTGTATGGCGCTGCCTACATCCTCGACACGGTTGCCAACCTTTAACTCGCGAATACCAACATATAATGACTCTTTAGTTATCCTGAGAAGCTTACGGGTATCTTCCGCCACCTCACCTATCTCGAAAGTATAAGCATGGTCGCCATAGAACTCGTTCATGATGGCACCACAGTCAACTGACACCACATCGCCTTCCTGTATCGGGCGGTTGTCCGGAAGGCCGTGCACGACCTGCTCGTTCACACTGGTAAGCAACGTCGACGGGCATCCGTACAAACCTTTGAAGCCCGGTATGGCACCATTATCACGGATGAACTGTTCCGCCAGGGTATCAAGCTGCAATGTCGTTATGCCCGGCTTTATTTCAGAGGCGATCATGCCCAGTGTTTTCGATACCATAAGCGCGCTCTGGCGCATCAGTTCGATCTCTTCCCTTGTCTTTTGGATAATCATTGTCAAAAATTTACGGCTACAAAAGTACGATTTTTATACAGATTACCTATCAATGCAAAAAGCACGCCCGGACAGAGCCTGCCATCATATAAAAAGCCCCCACGAGATCGCGGGGGCCTTTCCAATTTAAATCCAAAAATTATTTTTATTCCGGCATCAGTATACCGATAACTTTGTCTTTGGCCAGGTATTTTTTGGCCACATCCTGTACCTCTTTGGCAGTAAGAGCATTTATTTTCTCTTCTACTTTAAAGATCTCTTCAGCGTTTGTGCCATTGGTGTATGACCTCGTGAAGTAGCTCAGCCAGTAGTTATTCTCCTTGATGTCCTTTTTGTGGTCAAGCAGCTCACCCTCCTTGAATTTGGTAAGGTCCTTGGCTTCCGGCCCGTTGTCAATGATCTTCTGCAGTTCTTTAAGGGCTGAGGCAGTAAGCTTTTCGGCATTGTCCGGCCCGCATGGGAACGAGATATTGAAGCTGTACGAACCATAAGGCACCTTGCTCATCGAGCCCCTCGCGTTCACGCCATACACGCCGCTTTCATTTTCCCTTAGCTCTTCTACAAGCTTTATGGTAAGTATCTCTCCCAGCGCCTGCATGGCAAGGGCTTCTTTAGGCGAATATGTGGCATCGCCATAGTACATAATGGTCACATTGCTTTTAGGATCGGTCCCTTTGTTCACCACCTTTTTATGATCGCCTTTTATCATGCGATATCCCAGGTCGGTGATCTTTTCTTTAACACCGGTAGTTGGCAATGACGCCAGGTATTTTGCCGAATACTCCTCTATAGCCTTGTCATCGATATTCCCTACAAAGTAGAACTCGAAGTCGCCCGCATTGGCAAAACGCTCTTTATATTTATTGTAGGCCAGCTCATAATCGGTATTCTCCCACGTCTTCTCGTTAGGGATAACACCCATAAAACGTGGGTTGTCTTTATACAAAAAGCCGTAGAACTCCTGTTGGAAGTAGGCTGATGGTTCCGAAGCCATATTAGCATAGAACGCCGACTGCTTTTGCTTGTAGCCTTCGTAAGCCTCTTTGTCAAGGTTGAGGTCGGTAAAGTAGGCATGCACCATCTGGAACATGTATTCCATGTCTTTTGGCGTGGCGCTTCCGCGGAAGCCCTCAGTGATACCGCCAATATATGGCCTTGCACTTGCGAGCTTGCCCGTCATGAACTTATTGATGTCGTTCAGCTTCAGCCCTGAGAAACCGGCCTCTGTAAGCGCGCCCTGCGCATACTGCACTTTTTTCTGGTCATCGTTGCTAAACAGGTTGCTGCCGCCAAAGCTGATACCCTCCATGATCACTTCGTCATTCTTGAAGTCGGTTTTTTTGTAGGTCACCTTAACGCCGTTGCTTAGTGTAAGGGTCGTAGTGCCCAGCTTGTCGTTCTTTTCTTTTTTAGTGATGGTGCCTGCCTTTACGTCTTTCCTCAACAGGCTGCCGGCAACTGCTGCATCTTCATATGCGGTTATGTTCTCACCGCCTTTGTTCAGCACGGCAAGCACTTCGGCCTCAGTTGGTTTTTTCAGGCCTTCCTTTTCAGGCCCGGTAAAGATCACCACCCTGTTATCGTTCTTAATATAATCCTTCACGAGACCGTTCACATCGGCAAGTGATACCTGCGGAAGCATTTTCTGCATGGCGTTGAATGTCCACTCAATTCCCGGAGTTGGTTCCTTGGTAAGGAAGTGGCCCTGGTATTCGCTAACAAAGCGCTCCGACTCCGTTTTGTCACGGTCCTTATACGAGCTCTCCATACCGGCAAGCCACTCGGTCTTTGCCCTTTCAAGCTCGCCTTGCGTAAAGCCGAATTTTTTAACGCGCTCATTTTCTTCAACCAAAACCTTAAGTGCATCAAGCTGCTTGTTCTCCTGTGTCATGGCAAACGATTGATAAGCTTCTTTAGTCCTGGCCCATGTCCCGCCGTGGTAGGTGTACCCAAATGTAAAGGGTGGGTTGGCCGAGTGCGTAAGCTCCTGAAGCCTGTTGTTGAGCATTGTCGAGAAAAGGCCTTTGGCAATATATTGCTTAAAGTCGTTGATGGTTACCAGCGTCTTCGGCATGTTGTAATCCTTATAAAGCAGCTGCACCTGTGCATACGATGCTTCCTTATCACTTTCTACCGATACAAAAGTTTCTTTGTGGTTCGGAACGTCATACACTTTGCGCGGCTTTTCTTTTTTAGGATTTTCATATGAACCAAAATGGTCTTTGATCTTCTTTTCCATTTCGGCAACATCGATATCACCTACTACGATAACCGCCATCAGGTCCGGACGGTACCAATCTTTATAGAACTTAACAAGCTTTTCGTACTTAAAATTCTCCAATATCTCCTTCTGCCCAATAGGGAGGCGGTTAGCATAATGCGACTGGTACATCATCTTAGGCATGAAGCGCTTGGTCATCCTGTCGTCGGCGCCAAGGCCCAGGCGGTACTCCTCAAGCACCACACCGCGCTCTTTGTCAATCTCTTCCGGTGTAAGCACCGCGTTAAAAGCCCAGTCCTCAATAATCTGGAAGCCCTTTTCTACTTTTTCGGGGCTGTCGCTCGGAATAGGAAGAAAGTATACGGTCTCATCAAAGCTGGTATAGGCGTTAAGGTGCTGCCCGAATTTTACACCTATGCTTTGCAGGTAGTCTACCAATGCATTTTTAGGGAAGCGCTTGGTGCCGTTAAAGCACATGTGCTCCATAAAGTGGGCAAGTCCCTGCTGGTCGTCTTCCTCAAGAATGGAACCGGCGTTAATCACCAGCCTGAGGTCGACCTTATTCTCCGGTTTGGCATTTTTCCTGATGTAATAGGTAAGGCCGTTCTTAAGTTTACCCGTTTTTACGGCAGGGTCAAACGGAATGGGTGAGTCTCCCTTAAGGTCCTGCGCAAAGCCCGAAAGCGGCACTGCAACGAGGAACATCCATAGTTTGAGATTCTTCATGTTTATTGTGGTTTATAAATTGGTAAGGCTTAAAACTACTAAAAGCAATATTTATTGTATGATTTTTAACACATTTTCCGATACACTGCTTTTTCTACCGATAAGATCACCCTAACGGACCTTTTATAATATATTTAGTATATTTACGTTCACCAATAAAACAAATTTCAGCAATGGCAAATGCTTTCGTGCGGTTCCTGGGGGCTGCATTACTTTTTTCAACTACAGCTTTCGGCCAGGTACAGCAGGAAATTGCGCCGCCTTACAACATAAAGACCGTTTCGCTCATGCGGAGTTCCGAGAACGTTTATCCTTACTTCCGTCTAGGAGAAGGCTTTACTTTGGTATTTGACGACCTTTTTGGGAATGAGGCCAACTACTACTACTCCATACAGCATTGCAATTATGACTGGACACCATCGTCGCAGCTTATGGTGAATGATTATCTGGAAGGTTTCGACACGCAACGCATACAGCTTTACGAGAACTCTTTCAACACCCTGCAGCTCTATTCGCGATATTCCCTTTCTTTCCCCAATAAATTTACACGCATAAAGCTGAGCGGCAATTACATGATAAAGATCCTTAACGAAGACCGGGAGGTTGTCTTTTCGCGCAAGATCATTGTTTACGAAGATCAGGTCGCCGTTCCCGTGCAGGTAAAAAGGGCCCGCGGGATGGACGAGATCCAGGAAAAGCAAAACCTTGACTTCTCTGTTAAGACCAGTGCGTTCATATTCCAAAGCCCGTTACAGAATGTAAAGGTCGCGCTGTTCCAGAACGGGCGGTTCGACAATGCGATCTATAACGTAAAGCCACAATACACCATTGCCAACGACCTTATTTACAAATATGACAGGGAAACACAGTTTTGGGCCGGTAACGAATACCTGTACTTCGAGAACAAGGATGTACGCAATGCCGTGAACAACGTGCTTCGCATTACGGCAGGCGAAGTGTACAACACCATTTTGTATACTAATGATGCACGGGGCAACAAGCCCTACACCTACTACCCCGACGTGAACGGCAACTTTGTTACCCGCAACGCCAACCTGAGCGCCACAAACCCTTTTTTAGAGTCGGATTATACTTGGGTGTTCTTTTCGCTTAGCGCTCCTGCTTATTTTGGTAAAAATGACATTTACATCGGCGGCATGTTTAATAATTATGCCAAGACCGATGAGTACAAGATGGAGTATAATGAGAAGACAAAATTATATGAAAAAGCCATCATGATGAAGCAGGGCTTTAATAACTTCCAGTACATCATAGCCGACAAGAGCGGTAAAGTGAATGGAAAGGACGCCGTTGACGGTAACTTTTACCAAACCGAGAACGATTATAACATATTTGTATACTACCGCGAGAACAATGAACGTTATGACAGGGTTATTGGCCGCGGATCGGCAAACTCCGAAAATATTATCAATTAAATACCTAAGAGTTAAATGTCCGGCAACCATAATTTAACAGCATAACTATACCGGGCAGGTTAATAATTTTTGTAATTTTACAGCACAAGCAGCAAATTAAAGGGATGGTTTCACAAATCACGCGTGGCATAAAAATATCAGTATCAACCAGTTTTGAAGGCACTTACTTCAAAAACTACCGCATACAGTTCGCTTTTTCCTACGAGATCACCATCGAGAACCACAGTAAGGATTCCGTACAGCTCAATACCCGCCACTGGGAAATATTCGATTCCCTGAATGACATTGAAATAGTTGACGGCGAAGGCGTTATTGGCAAAAAGCCGGTACTCAAGCCGGGTGAAAAGCATACCTACAGTTCAGGCTGCCTGCTGGCATCGCCATTCGGTGCCATGAGGGGTTACTTCAGCATGGTCAACTTTACTTCCACACGTACATTTAAGGTCATTGTGCCTACTTTTAGATTGAGCGCGCCGTTTGCTTTAAACTAACAACTTTTTCAGGAATTCATATTTTTTGTTGCCTTTTTTGCAAATTGGCGATGAATAATTTCCCGTATATTTGCAATACCAAAATTTAATCCTTTAAACTACATACCATTATGCCAAAAGGAATATACAATGTGCCTAGGGCCATTAACGAACCTGTTAAGACCTATGCTCCGGGGACAAAAGAGCGCGAGCAGGTACTTGCCACTTTTAAAGAAATGTACAATACCACTGTGGATGTGCCGCTATACATCGGCAGCGAAGAGATCCGCACCGGGAAAACCAAAACTATAAACCCGCCGTTCGACCACAAGAAAACCGTGGGCCAATACCATGAGGCGGAAAGGGAGCATATTGAAAAAGCTATTACTGCCGCGCTTGCCGCAAAGAAAAAATGGGCCGCTATGGCTTGGGAACACAGGGCATCGATATTCCTCAAGGCTGCCGAGCTGCTTGCAGGGCCTTACCGTGCCAAGATCAACGCCGCGACCATGATAGCGCAGGCTAAGACAATGCATCAGGCCGAGATCGATGCGGCTTGCGAGTTCATCGACTTCCTTCGTTACAATGTGGAGTTCATGACACAGATCTATGCCGAGCAGCCTGTATCGTCAGAAGGTATCTGGAACCGTATGGAGCACCGCCCCCTTGAAGGTTTTGTATATGCGGTTACGCCTTTCAACTTTACGGCCATTGCCGGTAACCTCCCGGCCTCCCCTGCCCTAATGGGTAACGTGGTGGTTTGGAAACCAAGCGCCGCACAGGTATATAGCGCCAACGTGATCATGGAGGTGTTCAAGCTTGCCGGATTGCCGGACGGTGTTATCAACATGGTACATGGCAGCGCATCGATGATAAGCGATGTGCTGATCTCGAGCCCTGATTTTGCCGGAGTACACTTTACCGGGTCTACAGGCGTTTTCAACGACATCTGGACAAGTATTGGCAAGAACATAAGCAAATATAAAACGTATCCAAGGATCGTGGGAGAGACAGGCGGCAAAGACTTTGTTGTGGCGCACCCATCATCTATCCCTGCCGAAGTAGCTACCGCACTTTCGCGTGGCGCTTTCGAATACCAGGGCCAAAAATGTTCGGCAGCATCAAGGGCATATATACCACAGTCGCTGTGGCCGGCAGTTAAAGAGCATTTGCTTAAAGATATGGCTTCGTTCAAAATGGGGTCTCCGGAAGATCCATCCAATTTTGTGTCGGCTGTAATACACGAGACATCGTTCAACAAGCTTGCGAAATACATCGATGAAGCCAAAAATGCTCCGGATGCCGAGGTTATCGCTGGCGGCGGGTATGATAGATCGGTTGGCTATTTCATAGAGCCAACGGTTATCGTAACCACCAACAAAAAATATGAAACACTGTGCACAGAACTTTTCGGGCCTGTACTCACCATATATGTTTACGAAGACAGCCAGTGGGAAGAAACACTAAAACTGGTAGATGAAACCTCACCGTATGCACTTACAGGGGCAATATTCAGCCAGGACCGCTACGCAATTGAGGAAGCCACAAAAGCGCTTGAGAACAGTGCAGGTAACTTCTATATCAACGACAAGCCTACAGGTGCCGTTGTAGGGCAGCAGCCATTTGGCGGCGCCAGGGCATCGGGCACGAACGATAAAGCCGGATCAGTGCTCAATCTATTACGCTGGGTATCCCCGAGAACGATCAAGGAAACTTTTGTTCCGCCAACAGACTACAGGTATCCTTTCTTAGGATAGCTTAAGACTATATAAACAAAAAGTTCCCGCTACAACGGGAACTTTTTTTATTCTTGACATGTAAGGATATTTCCTTTGAGATAATTTGTGTTTTAGAACGCCGTACTGATCTGCATTGACAAACCTGTACTCTCCGGTACAAAACGGCATACACCGCCTACGCATACGAGTCCGCCGCGCTGCCTGCCGTAATTAAGAGCGATACGGGTAGCACCGATCCTGTAGGCGCCTCCTACGTTGTAGTAATGCACCTGTTTCTTCTCATCATCATTACCGTAGTTCATGATATCCCATACATAGAGGGAATATTTGTCATTGATGTTAAGCTCAACAGTACCGCCTGCCCAGTTCTTAAAATCGGCATCGGCCCACATGTGCTCGGCCTCAACGCGTATTGATTTCGAAGGGGAAAAATTATAGGTCGCTTCGGCGATCACGATATTGGTATTTACCTCTTCGCCGCCCTGAAGCCATTCTTTGTTATAATACTGGTTGATGTAGCTAAAAGCAGTATGCCAGCTTTCGGACAGCTGCTTCTTCACTTCAATGTTGTAGTCGGAAAAATATTTCTGGCCTACGCCAAAGAAGTTCGTCTCATACTGCGCGGGATTGAACCTATACGAGCCGGGCAGGTTGTACCAGCTTGAAAGGTTCAGTGCGACTTTTGTGCCATACTTACCTCCAAGCGTCGTCTCTTTCGCAAAATCGTAAAAGATATCGATCTGCCCACCCGTTTCGCCTGACATCATAATGGTAGGATCTACAAAGCTTACGCGGCTCTGTGCCTGAAAT
Source organism: Flavobacterium sp. (assembly GCF_052437795.1). Lineage (GTDB taxonomy): Bacteria > Bacteroidota > Bacteroidia > Flavobacteriales > Flavobacteriaceae > Flavobacterium. Next base: position 131,017 of record NZ_JBQVPA010000002.1, on the reverse strand, counting down.
ACATAAATGTTGGCAAGGTTAGAGTGGTGCTGCTTGGTGAGCGCCGGTGTGTAATTAAGGACTTTGTCGTTAAAGTTAAGACTTGTAGAAAGGCCATCGCCCGCGCTGGTAGGTGTCCTCTCCGAAAGGAAGCCCATATTTTCCAAACGCCGCAGCGTAGCATCGATACCCAACCCTTCTTTAGAATAACCGAAATTGAGCAGCACGGCATTACCCGGCTTCACAAAATTATAGTTGAGCGTATTGAGCGCATTCAGCAAAATATCCTTCTGCTTGTAGTTGTACTCGCCCGAAATGTAGAACGAATTGTGTATGAAGTTGAACCTTCCTGCAAAAGCGTTCGTAAGCTCATCTACAGGTGGGTTAGGCATGTCTATTTTTTCGTAACGCCCCACATAGCTTGCACCCACCGAAAGGTCGGAGGTCTCGAACTTAAAGAGCTGGCTAAGGTTAAGATCAGAATCGAAGCCATACACATCGCCATGCGCCACGTCAAAACCTGTACGCTGGCGGCCATATAAAGCAGTAAGCCTTATGTTATCCGACGGGCGAAACAGTATCCTTCCGCCGCGAAGCGCGGTGTTGATCCCCAGCGCCCTGTCTTCCCAGGCACGCAATAGCAGGCCGCTGCCGAACTGCTCGTAAAAATAGCCGGCGGTAGCTTCGAATTTATCAGATTTATAGCTGGCATAATAGGTCGCAAGGTCGGTACCTTTAAAACCGGGATTGTAGTTAAGCAATGCATTGGGCTCATAGGACTCTACCTGAACACCTGCTGTAAACTTACCGATCTGGTAGTTGACCAAAAGGTAATTGTTGGAACGGATAGGGTCTTCAGGATGTGACAGACCACGTTCCTTATCATTAAGGTACCATTGCGAGTTGGACTCAAATCCACCGAATACTTTGCCGTGATCCTTTTTTGGTATGGAATCATTTTCCTGCGCACAAAGGCTGCCTACGGAAAGCGAAAGGAGCAGTAAGGATAATTTTCTCATCGATCTAGAGCTGCTTCAGTTTATTATACAGCTCCTTTTCGGCACCCTGGCTGTATCCATTGTGTACATATACCACTTTTTTGTTCTTCACCACAACAGTATAAGGAACATTGGCGATCGCCAAAGCCCTCTTCAGGTCCTGGTTGGTGTCCAGCAATACATTATAAGGCCACTTTTTCCCGTTAAGCAGTGGCTTCACGCGTTTTTGTGTCCGTGCGTCGTCGATAGATACGGCAATAACCTCCATATTAAGTTCTTTTGACCATTGCGCATAATGCTCATTAATGGCATCAAGCTCATTGATGCATGGAACGCACCAGGTAGCCCAGAACGTAAAGACATAAAGCTTGTCTTTTTCGGCAAAGTCGGTCTTCACATTGTAACTCTTATTCTTCTCCGATTTAAGGGTTACGTTTGGCATTTCCTTTTGTGCAAATGCTGAAGCAGAAAGGAATAAAAAGAGTACTAGTAACTTTTTCATTTTTGTTTAGTTAAATAGACATAAATAGTTGCGGGGCAATATTAAAAAAATTTTAACTGGAAAAAGCTATTTTTAAGGAAAATTATAACCCTATAGGACTGATAGAATTATAAAAATCACAACATTATACCCAAAAACCTACTTTTTATAACATTTTCCGCACTCATTTTTTAACATTTGCTTCTTTTTTAAATATTTTCTTTGATTTTTTTTTGGATAACGATTTTTTTACATAATTTTCGCCTCTATTACAACGGGATAACTAAACTATTAAACTTGATCACATGAAAAAAACTCTACTTTTAGGATTGCTTGCTTTGGGCAGCTACACCGCCAGCGCACAAATCGCGAACGGTACTGCAGCACCGGATTTTACGGCTACTGACGTTAACGGAGTGACGCATAATCTTTACGATTACCTGAACCAGGGAAAAACAGTTATATTGGACATTTCGGCAACGTGGTGCGGCCCGTGCTGGAACTACCATGGCTCCAATGCACTTGCTAACCTGCATAATTCTTACGGGCCGGGAGGTTCTAATGAGGTTGTGGTCCTTTTTGTAGAAGGTGATCCGCAGACTACCAGTGCAGACCTACAGGGAAGCGGACCAAATACACAAGGCAACTGGCTGGAGCACTCTCCGTATCCTGTGATCGATAATGGCTCGATATCAACCATCTTTAATCTTGAGTATTTTCCTACAGTTGTAAGGATTTGCCCTGACGGCATAATGACCGAGATCGGCGCACTTGGCCTTGCCGACCTGAAGTCAAGCATCATGGGATGCGGCGGACCGCTTGTAGGGATCGCAAGCCATGCCTCGATAGCTCCTGCAGACCAGTCACTATGTGCTGCACCTGAAAGCCTTACAATGCAGGCGAGGATGAGGAACCTTGGCAACAACCAGATAACCGCCGCAACAGTTGTTCTTAAAGAGAACGGAACGGTAGTGAGTACAAAAAACTATACCGGGAACCTGGGCTTTGGTACAAGTACCAACCTTAGCTTTACCAATGTTGCGCTTAACCCTGCTGCAGAATATGAGGTAGTTATACAGGACATTAACGGTGCAGCACAAACGAATGAAAACATTTCAACACATGACCTTCATATCAATGTAGCCCCACAAAGCCCGAACGTTATCGAAGTAAGGGTGCATACAGGCAACTATCCTACAGAAATGAAATGGAACATAAAAGGAAGCAACGGTACCGTAGTAGCACAGGCAGGCCCTTATGCAGGTAATCCTAACGGTGGTGGCGCTGATGCGAATACAACAAAGATACACACATTCACACTGCCGGAAGGTACTGACTGCTACTCAGTAGAACTTCAGGACACTTATGGCGACGGATGGATGTCTGGCAGCGGCCAGGGTATTGAAGTTTTTGCAGGCGGTACGCTTGTAGCTTCTAAAATGAACCCGGGTAACTTTGGCACAAGCCTTGTATTAGAGGCTGCTTTTGTAACCAACGGAGTTATGGCTACGCCAAATACAGCGCTGAAAGGATTTGCGATCTACCCTAACCCGTCTACAGGAGTATTCAACCTTACTACACAGGAGGCTGTAGATGTGACCGTACTTGACATTACAGGCAAGGTGGTACAAACTGCAAAAGGCCTTTCGGATGGCAGCACCCTGAACCTGGGCGGACTTCAAAAAGGTATGTACATAGCTAAGATAAACGGCGCGGCATCTGAAAAAGTTGAGAAACTTATAATACAATAATTGCTTTAAAACATAAATTTTGAAAATGCTATCGGGAGCAGGCAACTAACCCCGATAGCCTTTTTCATAAAAAATAATTGCTTAATTTTAATACCATCATGAAAAAACTTCTACTTATCGCAGGATTGTTGCTAAGCACCCTGACGCAGGCGCAGATAACAGTTACCTCCGGCTCAAATACCATAACGAACGGCGAGGAACTGGTGTTCAATACCCTTGGCAATAATGCCAAAATGCAGATATTGGTAACAAACAATACACCTGAAACAGTGTACTACAGACTACAGCTTGTATCTGTAACCAATAACACAAGCGGCATTGCCGGAAAAGCAGGAGATATCCAGCTTTGTTTTGGAGCCCTTTGCTATACTGACATAGGCGGCGGAAATTATTATCCTAATTATGCTGTGGAACTTACTGCGAACGGAGGACACAATGATGAGGCTGACCATTTCCTTAATGCTTACACAGGCGATGCAACAGGCGATGTGGTGTACAACTTCAGGGTGGTGCAGGTAGATGCCAACCAGGCAATACTAAACGAAGTTGTAGCGTTCTCGTACAGGTACTCGTCTACAGCATCAACAGCTGATCTTGCTTCACTGCAAAAAATGGGTATCAGCCTTGGCAGCAATATCGTGACCAATGCTTTGGATATCACTGCTACGCAAAATGCTAAATTGGAACTCTTCAACATCAATGGCCAGGCGGTTAAAACGGCTGCCATCACTTCGGGCTCACAGTCGGTAGACGCATCGGTACTTGCGGCAGGTGTTTACATTGCAAGGTTTACCAACGAGGAGAACAAAACGTCCCAAATAAGGATCGTAAAAAACTAATATAATGTACAGCCCTGTATTGGGATGACTGTAGAAAGAATACAATGAAAAAGAATATTATCCTGCTTTTCCTGACTTCGCTGATGCTTTCGGCCTGTTCTTCCGAATATGAGATACTCAAATCGGTAGAGGCAGTGATCCTGACAGCCGATAGTTCGATAAAAGCTGTTGACCAGACAATTACCTTTACCGTAAAAGACAACACCGGGGCCGACCTTACCGGTGAAGCGACCCTATATGTAAATGGCGAGGAGATCGAAGGCAATATGCTGACCTCGGCCACCGTTGGCACTTTTGAAGTAACGGCAAAGTATTTGGGTGTAAGTTCTGCGGCGCTGCCTGTAAGGTTCCATGACGGCTCGGAGACCAACTTCGTGAGGCGTGTGCTTATCGAGGATTATACCGGGACATGGTGCGGATACTGCCCAAGGGTGGCTTACGGCATTGAACTGGCAAAGGAACAAAGCCACAATGTGGTTCCTGTAGCCATACACAGGCCAAGCAGTAACCCTGCCAGTCCAAGCTACGACCCCTATAATTACAACACCGGTGAACTTGAGGAGATCATCAACATTCCGGGATATCCAAAAGGTATGCTTAACCGCATGACCCAATGGAACTTTCCTGAGCCTGACAACATTGCACAGGCCATAGGGCTGACCCAGGGTGGCAGTAAAATGGACCTTGCACTGGAAACAACTGTTTCGGGCGGGACGATGAATGTAGATGTGAACGTAAAGTTCAGCCAGGATTTCAGCAACCTGAAGCTGGTGGTATATGTACTTGAGAATGGGCTTATTTATGACCAGCACAACTACACCACCTATTACGGCGGCGTAGACATCCTGGTGAACTACCAGCACAACCACGTGCTTAGGGGAGTACTTACCCCTCTTTTGGGTGAGGCTATCGCCAGTACCGAAACCGTACTTAACAATGTATACACAAGATCATTCAGCGTACCTGTACCTGCAAATGTTGCCAATGCAGCGAACTTAGAGTTTGTTGCGTTCGTGGTAGACGCGCAGGGTAAAGCCATCAACGTAAGGCATGCCGGGCTTAATGCCAGCCAGGAGTTTGAGGAGATGTAAAAATATTTTCCATAAAAGAGAAGCCCCGCTAAAAAATCGGGGCTTCTCTTTTATCCTTGATATTTGAGCGGCAGGTGCACCACTTTTTTGGTTTCGAAAAATTCGTCTTCAAAATGACCGGAGAGTTCATATAGTGTTGCTTTAGGGAAATCCTGCAGCTCTTCGGCCAGGTCGCCGCCTTTAAGGTATAATATGCCATTTGGCAGTTCGTGTACCTGTTCCTTTTTTATCCTGTCTTTTACCCATTGTACAAAATCGGGCATATTGGTCACGGCACGGCTCACAATGAAATCGAACTCCTCCTTAACATTTTCGGCACGCATCTGCTCAGCCTTTACGTTCTGCAGCCCCAGTGCATCAGCGACTTCCTGAACCACCTTTATTTTTTTGGCAATGACATCAATAAGGTAAAAATTGGTCCCGGGGAATAGAATAGCCAATGGTATGCCCGGGAATCCTCCGCCTGTACCCACATCGAGCACACTCGCACCGTGTTTGAATTCCATAACCTTTGCAATACCCAGCGAATGCAAAACGTGCCTCGTATACAGTTCGTCAATATCCTTCCTTGAGATCACATTGATCTTCGCATTCCACTCCTCATATAAAGATGCTAATTTTTCAAACTGGTGCAGCTGTACCTCAGTAAGGTTTGGAAAATGTTTGATTATCTCCTCCATTATTTTTACTTTTCGCAAAAGTAGTCAATTGGCGTGATATTTGTCACTTAGTTTGTTTTCAGCTTTGATAATGATTACCTTTGGAAACCAAGTTATATAATTTTTTTATGAATATCAGCCCTCCTGTTTTTTCAAAAAACGACTCGATAAAATTTTTTCGTACGCTCAATAAACGCGTGAACGATTACTTTAAGGACAACAACATCAAGAAGACCGGCAACTGGCAGCTGCACCTGAAAGCCGTTATAATGTTCACACTTTTCTTTGCGCCCTACTTCATCATCCTTACGCTTGATATCCCTGTGTGGGCACAACTACTGCTTACGATAGTAATGGGTATCGGCATGGCCGGAATAGGCATGAACGTAATGCACGATGGCAATCACGGATCGTACTCTTCCAGGTCATGGCTCAACAAGATCATGGGCGGAAGCCTTTATATCCTTGCAGGCAACGTTAATAACTGGCAGGTACAGCACAATGTGCTACACCATACCTACACCAACATCCACGGTCACGATGAAGACCTTGATGCGGGCCGGGTGATACGTTTTACAGAATCTGCCAAATGGAGCTGGTTCCACAAATTCCAGCATTATTATTCCATTTTCCTATACGGCCTCCTAACGTTCAACTGGGCGATCACAACTGATATCAAGCAAATGAGGCGTTACATTAAGAGAGGATTGTCTTACGGGAAATTCCAGAGCCCGATACAGCAATGGACCGTTTTGGTGATCACCAAACTTATTTATATCACAGTATGGCTTGTAGTCCCTATGCTGCTCGGCATATTATGGTGGAAAGTACTCATCGGTTTTTTTGTAATGCATTATGTAGCCGGACTTATACTTAGTGTGGTTTTCCAATTGGCACACGTTGTTGAGGAGACAGCCAACCCGGTACCGGACGAGAATGGTGAGATGGAGAATACCTGGGCCATTCACCAGCTGTACACCACTGCCAACTTTGCACCAAAGAACAGGATAATTAACTGGTTTACCGGTGGCCTGAACCACCAGATAGAGCACCACATTTTCCCGAACATAAGCCACATCCATTACGGAAAGATCGCCGAGATCGTAAAGGCTACGGCAAGAGAGCACAACCTGCCGTACCACGAGTTCAGGACTATGCGCGAAGCAGTAGCCGCACACTTCAGGCATTTAAAAGAGCTGGGGATGAAACCCGCCATGAATTAATACTAACGACCATTAAACGACACACATGAACGCGCTTTCAGACAGGATCAACAACCTTTCCACTTCGCAAACCCTTGCTATGGCCGCTAAAGCCAGGGAACTTAAAGCACAGGGTAAAGACATCATAAGCCTTAGCCTTGGCGAACCGGACTTCAATACACCGGACTTCATTAAAGAGGCCGCCATACAGGCCATCCATGATAATTACAGCACCTACTCGCCCGTTGATGGCTATGCAGAGTTGAAGGAGGCTATTTGCCGAAAATTCAAGCGCGACAATAACCTTGACTACAAGCCGTCGCAGATCGTTGTGTCTACGGGCGCCAAGCAGTCCCTGTACAACATTGCCCAGGTAATGCTGAACGACGGCGATGAAGTGATCCTGCCCGCACCCTATTGGGTAAGCTACTTTGAGATTATTAAGCTTTCAGGTGGTATACCGGTAGAAGTGCCTACATCTGTAGATACTGATTTCAAGATAACCCCGGAACAACTTGAAGCAGCCATTACACCAAAAACAAAAATGATGTGGTTCAGCTCGCCCTGCAACCCAAGCGGCTCGGTATACAGCCGAGAGGAGCTTACCGCATTGGGCAAAGTATTGGACAAGCATCCCAACATTTATATCGTATCCGACGAGATATATGAACATATCAATTTCTCAGGTACGTTTTGCAGCATCGGGTCAATTCCCGGGCTTTTTGAAAGGACTATTACCGTAAATGGCGTAGCAAAAGCTTTTGCCATGACCGGGTGGAGGATAGGTTACATTGGCGCGCCTGAATTCATTGCCAAAGCCTGTACCAAAATGCAGGGGCAGGTGACCAGCGGCGCGAACAGCATTGCGCAGCGTGCTACCATCACCGCAGTGGATGCCGACCCATCCGTACTTAATGATATGGTAAAAGCGTTCCATAGCAGGAGGGACCTCGTAGTAGGCCTACTGAAAGAGATACCGGGCGTAAAGATCAATGTACCCGAAGGGGCATTTTATGTATTCCCTGATGTATCCTCCTTTTTCGGAAAGACACTTAATGGCGTAACCATAAATAATGCCGACGACCTGAGCATGTACCTGTTGGAGCATGCCAATGTCGCGACCGTAACAGGAGATGCGTTCGGGAACCCTGACTGCATCCGTTTCTCCTACGCCACCAGCGAAGATGTGCTCACCGAAGCACTGAAAAGGATAAAAGAAGCGTTAGCTTAACCATACTGCCCCAAATTTTGGGGCTTTTTTTATATTATCAAATAATACATAATGCAAAAAAAGATCTTACTCCTCGGTAGTGGGGAACTCGGAAAGGAATTTGTGATCGCCGCACAGCGTATGGGGCAGAAAGTAATTGCCGTTGACAGCTATGAAGGTGCACCCGCCATGCAGGTAGCCCACGGCTATGAAGTGATCAACATGCTCGATGGCGATGCGCTGGATACTATTGTTGCCAGGCACCAGCCTGACTTCATTGTTCCCGAGATAGAAGCCATACGCACCGAACGTTTTTACGATTATGAAAAGCAGGGAATCAACGTAGTGCCATCGGCAAAGGCGGCCAACTATACCATGAACCGGAAAGCGATACGCGACCTTGCAGCCAAAGACCTTGGCTTGCGCACGGCCAACTACCGCTATGCCACATCTGCCGAAGAGCTGCAAAAGGCTGTTGCCGAAGTAGGCATTCCCTGTGTAGTAAAACCCCTTATGTCCTCATCCGGCAAAGGCCAAAGTACTATTAAGGCGGAAGCCGACATCCAAAAGGCATGGAGTTATGCTGTTGAAGGCTCACGCGGCGATGTTGTAGAAGTGATAGTCGAGGCATTCGTAGCGTTCAATTCGGAGATAACACTGCTTACCGTAACACAAAACAATGGCCCTACCCTATTTTGCGCACCGATCGGGCATAGGCAGGAACGCGGCGATTACCAGGAGAGCTGGCAGCCCGCCAATGTTCCGGACAAAGACATTACAGAGGCACAGGACATGGCCCGCAAAGTAACTGAAGCGCTTGGCGGCGCCGGATTATTTGGTGTAGAATTTTTCCTTGCCGATGAAGGAGTATATTTCTCGGAATTGTCACCACGTCCCCATGATACCGGTATGGTAACGCTTGCAGGTACGCAAAATTTCAATGAGTTCGAACTGCACCTGCGTGCGATACTAAGCCTGCCGATCACAGAAATTACTCTGGAGAAGGCCGGGGCAAGTGCAGTGATACTGGCGTCGGAAAATAGCGACAACCCTACATTTACAGGGATAGAAAATATAGCCGCCCTGCCACGAACCGACTTCAGGCTTTTTGGCAAGCCTACATCGAGGCCCTACAGGCGAATGGGGGTAGCGCTGGTAAGCGATAAATTGGGTACAGACATTAAACAGATAGTTGAAAAAGCCAGTAGGGCCGCGGCCTTGGTTAATGTTAATAAATAATATGCGGCGCGTGAAATTTTTCCGTTAAAAAGTATATTTTTACAAAAATTAACAACCTTTAATTATGAAAAAATTATTTGCAGTATTAGCGCTATTTTCGCTAACACTTTTCGTATCATGTAGCGGTGGAGATACTCCTGAGAGCGTTGCCGAAAAATTCATCATGGCAACTTCAAAAGGCGAGTTTGAAGAAGCAAAAAAATACTGTGACGAGAATACAGCGTCTATGATCGGTATGATGGCAGGCGCCATGAGCGAAAAAGACAAAGAAGAAGCTAAGAAAATGGAAGTAAAGATGGACGTTATCTCTACAGACATTAAAGAAGATACAGCTGTAGTAAAATACAAGATGACTGCTAAAGGCGAAACCTCACCTGAGCAAAAAATGGACCTTAAGAAAGTTGATGGCGAATGGAAAGTTACCATCAACAAAGAGGGCATGAAATAAAATACCTTCGCCGTGAATAACGGCTGTTGATTATGAAAAAGCACCGTATGATAAAAAAGATCTTCTTTGGCATCGCGGTGCTTTTTTGCATTCTTATAATTGCATACAAAGCTTTTTTTTACTTTGACAGTCAGTCGGAACAACGTGGAATTGCCCTCAACAAAGATGTAACCCGGCTTACTGCTGATGAAATGGCACAATTGCAGGAAGGAGACATCATACTACGCAGGGGATTTGGCTTTTTCAGCGATTACATCTCGGAGAACCTTAATGATGGCGGTACGATCGATGTAACCCATGCCGGCATCCTCGTTCGTCGTAACGGCAGCTTCCACGTCATACATTCCCTATCTTCGGATGTTACTAAAATAGACGGGATGCAGATCCAGCCGCTGGAGACGTTCCTGGAATATTCGACTCCCGATAAGATCATAGTGACCCGCGCCAAGAATACGGATACCGCTAAAGGTATTAAGATCGCTAAACTGGCCGAAAGCTACCTTGGAAGGCACATACCCTTTGACCATAACGGAAAATTTGACGATTGCAATGAACTTTTCTGTACCGAACTCGTATGGCAGATACTGGAAAAAGACCTGCATTGCATTAATATCCCTACAGAGCCCGAAGCACGGAAGAGTTTCTTTTACTCCATGGTACCAATGTACAGCACCGATTATTTTGACATCAAAATAAACCAGTTCCGCCCCGTAAAATAAAAGATCCTTCCGCATTGCTGCGAAAGGACTTTCATCTTATTTATTTCATCATTTACTTCTTCCCTATCGCAAGATTATCAAACGTAGATATGTCGATCACCTCTTCGTTATCGGTATCGAAAGAGATACGGATGCTGTCACCCACTGAAGTTACCGGCAATTCATTCGACAATTGCGACGAACCGATGAATATCTTGGGATACCCATCCACTGTAAAATAGTAGAAGCTATTGCCATTTTTGATATCGCTTTGGATGCGTTTTACTACCGTGCTTAGCGTCTTGCGGTTGTCGGCGGCATCAGGATTGATCCTGTTCCCGGCCATGTTGAACACGTTTTTGTAGGACATCAGCGTTTCGCGCATGGTGTTGCCCACGCCCACGATCGTATAGTCGCCAATGGCTACCATGGCATACATCTTCACCAGGCCTCCCCCATCTTTCAGGGTCATTACATACGTAGGGATTCCATTGATGTTATACGGGACAGGCAATGATGCCCTGTACCCCTTTTCCTGTACCTTACCTTCTGCCGAGCGCTGTGCCGCATACTCGGTGGCACCGCTCTGATTATACATCGTGGCTTCTTTGGTACGGGTATCGACCAATACAAATCCGACAGCCGATTCTTCCTTACCTACCGAAGATACGCCCGTGTACCAGTATGACCTGCCGTCATCGCCATACACCAGGGTAAGGTCTTCGGTGATCATCAGCTTATTCTCATTCGAGAAGTTCCAATATCCGTGCACGTACTCACCCCAGTCAGAAAGCTGGTCAATAACGAACGATATCGGCTGGATGCGCTCTACCCACTTTGGGGCATCGGCAATGGAATATTCTTTGATGTCGCCGGTTTGCGCATCGAGAAGCACTACGCCTGTGGCATTATTTCCGCCAAAGCCAACTTCTTTATCATATTTTGTGGCAACCCAATACGGCTTACCCTCATCGTCGATCTCAAAGCTGTAATCAGCAAGGGGTGTAGACGCATATCCATTAAAATATACTTTACGCTCGGTATAACTCCCGAAGAAAGCGCCCGGCTGGTATTTTATCTTGAGGTCTTTGCCGTTAAGGCTCTGCACCAGCTTCACATCGCGCTCATTGGTAGCCGATACCATTACATAACCTTCCGTTCCTTCAGGGCTATTTAGCCATTTAAAGAAACCCGAGTGCAATAGCGGCGCTACCCAATACAGGTCGTTGCCCACTTTTTGAATAAAGAACTCTCCCAATTCCGATTTGCTTCCCAGTGCGGGATCGGAACCCAGGATCTTTTCGCCCAGCAGGTGTGCCAGCTCTTCATCTACCACCCTTACCTTATTGATGGATATGGGCGCAATGTGGTTGGCGATCTCCTTGCCTGTATGCACCTTGCCGATAAGCTCCCTGTAAGCCTGCGTGTGGAACATTGGCGCGCTTACTATAAGCGGCAGCAGGGTAACATAGAAGAGTAACACACCGCCTATGGCGAACAGGGCTTTGTGAAGGCCGTTAAAATTGGTTACCAGCTTTTTACCTGTTGCAGCAAAACCGGTAAAAAGGATGTACAGGATAATGAGAAAGATCAGGAGCAAGGCAAAGCCCGTAAACCCGTAACTGATGACCGGCAGCCCGATGTAAAAGAACAGGAAGCCGATGATCGCGATAATAATGACCGCAGCAATTTTATTCATGGTGTTTTTTGTGTTTAGGGGATTAGTCGTGTGGACGCCGATAAAGTTACGATAATAGTGTTATTTTTGCCAAAACAAACTAACGGAAACAATATGAAAGCATACGTATTCCCGGGCCAGGGTGCCCAGTTTACCGGAATGGGCAAAGACCTTTATGAAAGCTCTGCCGAAGCAAAAGAACTTTTTGACAAAGCCAACGAGATACTTGGCTTCCGCATAACCGATATCATGTTTGAAGGCACGGCCGACGAACTCAAAGAAACCAAGGTAACACAGCCCGCGGTATTCCTGCATTCGGTAATTAAGGCGAAAACACTTGGTGCCGACTTTAAGCCGGAAATGGTTGCAGGTCACTCACTCGGTGAATTCTCTGCGCTTGTTTCCGCGGGCGCCATGACATTTGAGGACGGCCTGAAGCTGGTATCGCAGCGTGCTATTGCCATGCAGAAAGCCTGTGAGATCACCCCATCGACCATGGCAGCCGTACTGGGCCTTGAAGATAAAGTGGTAGAGGATGTATGCGCCGGTGTTGACGGCATCGTGGTTCCTGCCAACTATAACTGCCCGGGCCAGCTGGTAATTTCGGGAGAAACCTCAGCCGTAGAAAGGGCATGCGAAGCGATGAAGGAAGCCGGTGCCAAAAGGGCGCTTATACTGCCTGTAGGTGGTGCTTTCCACTCCCCAATGATGGAGCCTGCCAGGGAAGAGCTTGCAGCTGCCATTGAAAAGACAACCTTCTCAAAACCGGTTTGCCCGATATACCAGAATGTGCCTGCCACAGCAGTGACCGACCCGGAAGAGATTAAGGCCAACCTCATCATACAGCTTACGGCTCCCGTAAAATGGACGCAAAGTGTACAGAACATGATCGCCGACGGCGCTACTTTGTTTACCGAAGTGGGTCCTGGCAATGTACTGCAGGGATTGGTAAAAAAGATCAATAAGGATATAGATACAGCTGGGGCATAGGCCCTTTTCAAAGCAATATGGATCCCCGTATTTTAAAGAAATATGGGGATCTTTCATTAATATAACATGCTCTAAGCAACCATTTACGAATTTTCTTATCTTGTAAGAAAACCAACCATTGCCATGTTGAAGAAATTATTCGTGCTGGCCGCTACGCTGTGCCTTACCTCCTGCGCCACCATTTTTAACCGGAGGGAATATAAGATGAAGGTGTTTTCGTATGATGCCAACATGAAGGCCGAGATAAACGACAGCATTTATGACCTGCCGGCTTATGTAAAGGTAAAGCGTTCCAAAAAAGACCTTAAGGTTACCCTGATCTCCGATTCGATACGGAAAGATTTTACAGTAAAGGCATCGCCCAATGCGGAATTGATCTATGGTAATTTCCTATTCTCGATAGGTTATCCCGGGGCTTTTGCTATTGACATGACCACCCAGAAACGTTTTACGTATGGCAAAAAAATAAGACTTGACAAAAATGCCACCGATAGCATCATCGAACCGCCGATCCTAAGGTCCTGGAACGATTTCTTCAGAAAAAGATATACGATCCCAAAAGGCACTTGGACATTTACAGCTTCGATACCATATGCCAACCAGTTTTACCAGCAACCGCGGAATGAAGGAAAAAAAGACAGGGTTGGCTTTTTTGGCATTGCCGCTGGGCTTGAATATTACTATAAAGACGATCGGTATGTAAAGGTCAGTGCTGCCGCACCCATAGATTTCGACCTGCCTTTTCCTGCTCCCCTTGACAAATTTGATTCGTATGAGTCAATGGACGCATATAACTTTTCGCTGACGGACAACCACAAGTTCAATCGCCTGTCGTTTGGCTATGGCCTTAATTACACCATACACAATTGGTATCTCGTAAATAGCGACTGGGAGTTTCCCTCTAACGATGAGGAGCCGCGTAAAAAGCAAAGCCATTCGTTTGGGTTGACGGCCAACGCATACCTGCAGTTTTCGGATCATTGGTCGGTGGGACTGGTGTACAGCCCAACCTTTTACAACACTTTTCCCAGGAACGGTTTTTCGTACCAGCACGTCATCAGCCTTGACTTTCAGTACAGGCTGCCGTTTGGGTTTTGATTTGAGGAGGATCACGGATGAAACCGATAAGGCGGATTTTCACGGACGTAATAAAATAAGTGAGCGGTTGCAATGCAACGGCTCAATCGTTAAAATTATATTTTCCGACAGTATTGAAAACTGTTACTGCGACTGAAAACTATTTCCCTCTCACCTTCTGCTCCCACTTCCATGCGGAAGCAAGGGCATCTTCAAGGGTAAGCTCTGCCTTCCAGCCCAGCACATCGTTCGCTTTGGTCGTATCGGCGTATGCCTCTGTCACGTCGCCCGGCCTTTTGGGTACTATCTTATAATTTAGCTTCTGGCCTGTCGCATTCTCGAATGCACCGATCACTTCCAGCACACTGCTGCCCTTTCCTGTGCCCAGGTTGAATACCTCAACCTTTTCTGCATTCGCTTTGTTGATGAGGCGTTTCAGGGCGGTAACGTGGGCAATGGCAAGATCCACCACATGGATGTAATCGCGAACGCAGGTACCATCGTGTGTGCTGTAATCATCTCCAAATACCGATAGCTGTTCCCGTAGCCCGATCGCCGTCTGAGTTATGAAAGGCACAAGGTTTTGGGGTATGCCAAGCGGCAGTTCGCCAATATTGCCAGATGGGTGCGCTCCAACCGGGTTGAAATAGCGCAGCAAAACTGCCGATATGCCACTGATGTTGGCAACATCCCTAATTATCTCCTCACCGATCTGCTTGGTGTTCCCGTAGGGCGACATCGCCGGTTGCACAGGAGCATCCTCCGCGATCGGCATTTTCTCTGCCTGGCCATATACGGTGCATGACGAACTGAAAATAAAATGCGCGGCATCTTTCTTTTGCAGTTCCTGTAAAAGGTATACCAGCGCGCCTACATTATTTTCATAATATAATAGCGGGTTTTCAACACTTTCGCCTACAGCTTTGGAGGCTGCAAAATGGATCACGCCGGACACATCGCTATGTTTTTGGAAAAAATTCTGTACAGCAGCCTTATCGCGCAGGTCGATCTTTTCAAATTCCGGTTTTTTGCCGGTTATTGCGGCGATACCATCCACCACGCCGGCTTCGGCGTTAGAAAGGTCATCGATCACCACGACGTCAAATCCTTCATTTTGCAATTCGACCACGGTGTGAGAACCTATGAAACCCAGGCCTCCTGTTACGAGTATTTTCATTATTTAATTGTTGTTGGTTGTCAGTCGCTGGTTGTCGGAAGCTGCCATCATCAGACAACCGGCAACTAATAACTATTTTAAAAATTCAAGTACGCTATCGGTAATGAATTGTATTTGCTCATCGTCAAGCTCGGTATGCATCGGCAGGGAAAGCACTTCCTTAACCAGTTGGTTGGTAACAGGGAAATCAGCTTCATTGTAGCGCTCATCGGCATACGCCTTTTGCTTGTGCAGGGCTATAGGGTAGTAGATGGCGCACGGAATACCTTTATCAAGCAGGTGCTGCATCAGCGCATCGCGGTCGGCATCAATGATCCTCAGCGTATACTGGTGGAACACGTGGCTGTCCCTGTCGCCTTTCACGATCGGCGTAATGATGTTCGGGTGGTTGGCAAAGGCCGCGCTGTATTTTTCGGCAGTAGTTTGCCTGGCATCATTGTAGCTGTCGAGCAATGGCAGTTTAGCGTTAAGCACTGCCGCCTGTACGCTGTCGAGCCTTGAGTTCACACCTACCACATCATGATGATAACGCACGTACATACCATGGTTCACGATGCCCCGAAGTGTGTGGGCAAGGGCATCATCGTTAGTAAATATCGCTCCGCCGTCGCCGTAGCAGCCCAGGTTTTTAGAGGGAAAGAACGATGTGGAGGCCGCATGGCCGATCACACCCACTTTTACTTTTGACCCGTCGGCATATGTATAATTGGCCCCAATGGCCTGTGCATTGTCCTCGATCACATACAGGTTATGTTCTTTGGCAAGTGCCATGATCGCCTCCATGTCGGCGGCTTGGCCGAAAAGGTGCACCGGAACAATAGCTTTTGTTTTCGGCGTTATTGCTTTTTTTATCGATTCGATGGAAATATTGAAAGTGTCTGCGTCAACATCTACCAATACGGGGGTAAGCTGCAGAAGCGCTATAACCTCTACCGTTGCGGCAAAGGTAAAGTCGGCCGTGATCACCTCATCGCCCGGTTGCAGGCCAAGGCCCATCATGGCGATCTGCAAGGCATCGGTACCATTGGCACACGGGATAACGTGCTTGGCGCCAAGGTGATCTTCCAGGTTTTTCTGGAAGCTGTGCACCTGCGGGCCGTTGATGTAAGAGGTCGTATCAAGCACTTCCTGGATGGAAGCGTTCACAGTATCTTTTATACGGTCGTACTGGCTTTTCAGGTCGACCATTTGTATTTTTTTCATGTCGTAATGAAGTATTAAGTCACGCAAAACTACTAATTAAATGACTGCCTGCCAATGAAAATATGTAATTTAGCGCATCAATAGTACAGCCATGCTTTTTATATACAACCTGCTTACCCTAATCGCCTCAGGCATCGTAAAGATCGCTGCCCTTTTCAGCCCGAAGATGGAACTTTTTGTTGAGGGCCGAAAAACGGTTTTCAGTACGCTTTCGCAGAAAATTCAGCCGGGCGACAAGACGATATGGTTCCACTCGGCTTCATTGGGCGAATATGAGCAAGGGCTTCCGGTGATGGAAAAAGTGCGTGAACTGTACCCGAGCCACAAGATCGTACTGACGTTCTTTTCGCCTTCAGGCTATGAAATACGGAAAAACACCAAAGCGGCCGATGTGGTGGTATACCTGCCGATGGACACTTTGGCAAATGCGAAAAGATTCATGCAGGCCGTAAAGCCGGAGATGGTTTTCTTCATCAAATACGAATTTTGGCCCAATTACCTTAATGAAGTCAGGAAGGCGGGAATCCCTGCCTATCTCATTTCCGGTTTGTTCAGGGAGAAACAGGTATTCTTTAAGTGGTACGGCGGCTTTTACAGGCAAGCACTAAAGGCGTTCAGCCACTTCTTCGTGCAATATGAAAGTTCCAAAAAGATACTGCACAATATCGGGTTTAGCAATGTGACCATTAGCGGCGATACCCGTTATGACCGCGTAAGTGAGATCTTGGAACGTGACAACAGCCTGCCGTTCATTGAAGAATTCATCAATGGGAAAACTACTGTGGTTTTTGGGAGTTCGTGGCCAAAGGATGAAGCCATGTTCGTAGATTTTATAAACTCTTCCATTGATATTAAATTCATCATAGCGCCGCATACTTTTGGACATGTGCCGGCCTTAAAGGAAAGCATCACTAAAAAAACTGTTTTGTTTACCGAAAAGGAGGGCATGAACCTGGCTGAATATGATGTGATCATCATCAATACCATCGGGCTGCTCAGCAAAATTTACAGCTATGCAGATGTGGCTTATGTGGGGGGTGGTTTCGGAACATCGGGGCTGCACAACATACTGGAACCCGCTGCTTTTGGCGTGCCGATCGTGATCGGCCCCAACCACCAAAGATTCCCCGAAGCTATGGCGCTGGTACAAATGGGCGGTGTTGTTGCCGTTGCCAACAAACAGGAAACGGAAGACGCGCTTTCAGCATTGGTAATCAATGACGACTATCGTTGGGAAAAGGGACATGTCGCCGGGACATTCGTTTCGATGAACCGCGGCGCCATAAATATCATCCTAAACCATATTACCAATGATGCTCTTATTTAAGCCTTTCGAACCGGCAGATGTCCATGCGGTGATCGCCATGATGGAGCAATTCTATGCCATCGACAATTATCCGATCGATACAGCAGTGTCACGCGGATTATTTCTGGAATTTTTAGAGAACGAAGCCCTCGGCCGCGGATGGATAATTTTAAACGACAATAAACCCGTCGGATATGTCATCCTCACATTCGTATTTTCATTTGAATACAAAGGGCGCATCGCATTTTTGGATGAATTGTTCCTTTCGCCCGATGCGAGGGGTTTAGGATTAGGCAAGCTGACCCTCGATCACATAAACGAACAGGCCAAAAAACTGTCGGTTAAAATAATTTACCTGGAAATTGAGGGGCATAACAGTGTCGCGCAAAAATTGTATTTATCCAAAGGATATGAGATCCATAATAGGGGATTGATGAAGCGGGTGTTGTGATCTTATATTGTGTACTATAATACTTAATGAAATTCAACATTTTGGTTTGAGTCAGCAATTTGAAACTTTAAACCTGAAACAAAATCATAAGTTATCCACCATTTACAAACACACTGCCCTCCTTTTTCGGAATTTGAGTAAATTCGCCTCTTAATCAAATCACACCCATTATATTGGCAGCCACGAAAGAAAAGACCGCTAAGGAGACCCCGTTAATGAAGCAGTACAACACCATTAAGGCCAAGTACCCAGATGCCTGTCTGCTTTTCCGCGTGGGTGATTTTTATGAGACCTTTGGCGAGGATGCTATAAGGGCAGCGGGTATTTTGGGCATCACGCTCACCAAGCGCGGCAATGGCAGCGAAACCGAAACGGCACTGGCCGGGTTCCCGCACCACTCGCTGAACACCTACCTGCCTAAATTAGTAAAGGCCGGATTGCGCGTAGCGATATGCGACCAGCTCGAAGACCCGAAAATGACCAAGACCATCGTGAAGCGTGGTGTAACCGAATTGGTAACTCCTGGCGTCTCGATGAATGACGAGGTATTGCATTCCAAGTCGAACAACTTTTTGGCGTCGGTATATTTTGGACGCAAGAACATTGGGGTTTCATTTCTGGATGTGTCTACAGGCGAATTCCTTACCGCGCAGGGCAGCGAGGAATACATCGACAAGCTGCTACAGAATTTCAGCCCCAGCGAGGTGCTGGTACCAAAGAATGAGAAGACCAACTTCCGCGATACCTTTGGCGACGATCACCATACTTTTTATCTTGAGGACTGGGTATATAAAGAAGATTATGCCTTTGACAGCCTGACTACACATTTTGCCACGAACTCGCTGAAAGGTTTTGGCGTAGAGGAATTACAGGAGGGCATCATCGCATCGGGCGCGGTACTGTATTACCTATCGGAAACGCAGCACAACAGGGTGCAGCACATTACCAACATACAGCGCATTGCCGAAGATGCTTACGTTTGGATGGACCGCTTTACTATACGCAACCTCGAGCTGTACCAAAGCCCGAATGTGAATGCCGTGACCCTGCTCGACGTGATAGACAAAACACTTTCGCCCATGGGAAGCCGCCTGCTGAAACGCTGGCTGGCGCTTCCGCTAAAAGATGCCAACAAGATACGGGCGCGCCATGAAGTCGTGGCCTACCTTAAAGAAAATAAAAGTACGCTGCAAAAGATACAGCAGCAGGTCAAACAGATATCCGACCTTGAGAGGCTTATCTCGAAAATAGCTACCGGGAAAGTATCGCCGCGTGAGGTGGTCTACCTGAAGGAATCGCTCGATGCCATTGTGCCGGTAAAAAACCTGGCGCTGGAAAGCAACAATGATGCCCTGAAAGCTATTGGCGACAGCCTGCATGCCTGCGAACTGCTGCGTGAAAAGATAAAAACCACGCTAAACCCCGAAGCCCCGGTTTCTATAAATAAGGGCAACGCTATAGCAAAAGGCGTTCATCCGGAACTGGATGACTTGCGCGCCATTGCCTATTCGGGCAAGGAATACCTGGAAGGGATAGAAAAACGGGAATCGGAACTGACTGGGATATCGTCATTGAAAATATCTTTTAATAATGTTTTCGGGTATTATATCGAGGTGCGCAATACGCACAAGGACAAAGTGCCAACGGAGTGGATCCGCAAACAGACACTGGTGAATGCAGAACGCTACATCACCGAAGAATTAAAGGAATATGAAACCAAGATACTCGGCGCCGAGGAAAAGATCCATCTGCTTGAGTCGCAATTATTCGAGCAGTTGGTAGTATGGATAGCTACATACATCAAACCCGTACAGCTCAATGCCAGCCTTATCGCGCAGGTGGACTGCCTGGCGTCGTTCGCGCAACTGGCCATCGACAATAAATACGTTTGCCCCGAAATTGATGACAGCTTTGAGCTCGACATCAAAGAAGGCCGCCACCCTGTCATCGAAAAGCAATTGCCTGTAGGCACTCCCTACATAACCAACGATGTATTCCTTGACCGTACACAGCAACAGATCATCATGATCACGGGGCCTAACATGTCGGGTAAGTCGGCCATACTACGTCAGACCGCCCTAATTGTCCTGTTGGCGCAGATGGGAAGCTTTGTCCCTGCCGAGAGCGTGCGCATGGGCGTGGTGGACAAGATATTTACCCGTGTTGGCGCATCGGACAATATCTCCATGGGCGAATCGACGTTCATGGTAGAAATGAATGAGACGGCAAGCATCCTGAACAATATTTCCGACCGCAGCCTGATCCTGCTTGATGAGATAGGGCGTGGCACCAGTACGTACGATGGTATTTCCATTGCGTGGGCCATAGCCGAATTCCTGCACGAGCACCCGGCACAACCCAAAACGCTTTTTGCCACGCATTACCATGAGCTTAACGAAATGCAGGATATATATGGCAGGATACAGAATTATAACGTATCGGTAAAGGAACTGAAAGACACGGTGCTGTTTATCCGTAAGCTCGTAAAAGGGGGCTCTGCACACAGTTTTGGGATACACGTTGCCAGGATGGCCGGGATGCCGCAAACGGTGATACAGAAGGCCCAAAAGATGCTTAAGAAGCTTGAGAAGAACCATTCGGGTGAGGCGCTGGGCAATGTAAAGGCGGCAGCCAAAGACGAACTGCAGCTGAGCTTCTTCAACCTGGACGACCCCCTGCTTGAAGAGATCAAAGAAGAGATAATGAATATCGACATCAATACGCTTACACCTGTGGAGGCGCTAATGAAGCTGAATGAGATCAAGAGGATGCTGGTGAAGTAATGCCTCACCCCAACCCCTCTCCCAAAGAGAGGGGCAGCTACACTCTTGCCGAACCTATGCTTACTGATCAACATTGGCAAAAAACTTTCAGTTTTAAGCCAAACGTTATCAGAAGATTATATTTTTTCTGCAATATTTTTTATCAAAAGGCTTGCAAAAGTGGATTTATGTGCTACCTTTGCATCCGCAATGATGAAATACTCAAAGCGATTTGAAATAATGCGAAAATAGCTCAGTTGGTAGAGCGCCACCTTGCCAAGGTGGAGGTCGCGGGTTCGAATCCCGTTTTTCGCTCAACTTTTTAAGCTCGAGTGGTGGAATCGGTAGACACGCTGGACTTAAAATCCAGTGGGCAGTAATGCCCGTGTGGGTTCAAGTCCCACCTTGAGTACGCAGTACAAAGCCTCAACATCTGTTGGGGCTTTTTTTATATCTATTAAGTATCAAAGTCAGTGGCCGCTTTCTACCTCTCCCTACGATAACAGCCCCAGCACGCAATTGAAATACGATATTATTGCCAGCAAGTATATGACTGGCGTACACAACCACCACAAGCGCAATGCACCCTCTCACCCAATGGTTAGCTTTGGGCTGGTGGGTGCGGTTTTAGAGGGAGTGATTGCGGTGGTGGTTATATTGGTTGTTGGGTTGCGGTGGGTTTGGAGAAGATTATAAAGAATGAAAGGAGCCGACGGGCTGCCTCAAATTAAATTATTTTTTCTCCCAAATATTTACAAATGGAAATTTCCAATATGTATTAAAATCATTTTTTAGTAATTTTTTATATTCTTTAGAAACAAAATAATTAGCTTGTCCAGTAGATAAAAATCTTTTCTCATAATAGTAACAATAAATATCAATCAATGAATTTTGAAAATTCACTTTATCTTTTGATATTAGCTCTTCAAGCCTTTCATTTAGTATAAATAATGAAATGTTCAATTCACTATTATATAATATAGGAATAGAAATTGGATGAAAAAAGTATTCTTTCTCTACTACCCAATCCAAAGACCATTTGCTTTTGAAAAATTCTCCAAAAAAAACTAATAATTTCGGAAACAACTCCACTTTTTGTTCCTCTTGTAATTCGGAAAATTTTGTGTTTAGTAACTTAATAAAATTCTCATCTATATCAGTTTTAAAAAATTCCGCATATTCATAATTCTTTTTAAGAAGCGTATCACTATTGATTACAATTCCATTTTTTACAACTATTATTTCATTTGGATATAAACTCTTATTTTCTTCTAGTAGAGGAAATGAATTACTTTGAACAATACGTTCCAACTCTTTTTGTGATTTAACAACAAAACTATATTCTCCTTTTTGAGGAACAATTATATAATCTCCTTGTGGTCTGGTGTAGATTATTGCTAAATTATATTCAAGCTGGCGTATCGGCATATATTCTGCCAATTGTAAATCTGTAGATTTTATTAATTGTTGATTCATACCGTTAGTTTGTGCTAAGATAGAAATTGTAATAAATAATAACATTGAAGAAAAAATATATTTCATTATTTCAAAGTTGAGGAATAGAGTGAGGGAGTATCTCGTTGATGAAAATTTATAACCATTTGTCCTGCTGCATTCATCCTATAATATGCTGTTGCATGCACAATACTGATGTTATTTGATGCCGCTGTTGCGGTTAGACTTGGCGATATATCTGTGTCGGCTGTAGTGCCTATCAGGAACTCACCGCCATATCGCCTTATAGAGGCATTTGCTCCCATAGCTGTAATCATTCCAGTAAGTTGACCTTGATTTGTGCTGCTGTAAAGTGTTCCATCCATTGCTTTTACTTCTGCAAATTGTAATCCTGGGAATCTATAAATATTTCCAGTAGTAAAAGGTGTTCTAACAGGTCCCCATCGAGTCGGGAAAGTATATTTCTCATTAACTAAAAGGTCGAAAACTCCGTCAGGAACTACATTTCTATCTTTCCCTTTGTATGAACCTGTTTGTTTAGACAAATTAGGCTTATAATTATTTTCCGCTAATTGACCTTTCATACTTGAATGAAATGCATTTTCAAATTTTGTACCAGCCATTTGTTGCAATGTACCATTTGAACACCCTATGCAAAAGTTATTCTTAACAAAATCAGTTAATGTTGATTTATTCAACGGTTTCCAATTTTCTATTATACTCCTTTTACCAGTATTTGCATCTAAACGTACTTCATCTCCATTTACATCTGCTTGGGCTAAGTCTCGCTGTAGACCTGCAACAAAACTTTTTGCAGCATCACCAGAAAGACTAAAATCCATACCATCAGGGTCAATGAATATGACAGGATTATTGTTGGCATACATGTATGGATTATTGTTGTAACGCTTCTCCGCCAGCGGGTCAATATTCATCCACCTTCCTAACGCAGGGTCATAATTCCTTGCGCCATAGTCGTACATATTAAGCCCCAGCTCGTCCTGCAATTCCTTGCCGTTGTACTTATACTTCTACAACGCGCCAATATACTGCATGATCAGCCATAAAAAAAGCCTCCGCAATGCGAAGGCTTCTTAATACTATTATCTTGCAGATCTTAGTGAGCAGCAGGAGTTGTAGTTTCAGTTTTAACTGTAGTTGAATCAGTTTTAACTGTAGTTGAGTCAGCAGCTGGAGTTTCAGTAGCTGGAGTTTCAGCAGGAGCTTCAACAGTTTCAGTTTCAGTTACAGTAGTTTCTTCTTTAGCTGTTTCTTTGCAAGAAACCAGAGACATCATAGCTACAAGAGCAACGCTCAATACGATTTTTTTCATCTTACTAATTATAAAAGGTTAATTATTAATTCGGAGCAAAGATATGAATTTTTCGATACCGCAATATATTTCAATAAAAAAAATTAAAAAGATGTCAAAAACTGAAATTCAGATAGTTAAATACACCTGTTTGATTTAGAAAACCCCTTTTAAAAAGATCCCCCCGTCCGGAAATTCCTGACAGGGGGATCTTTGATGATCAAATCTTTCGACGAGTATTGCCTTTTGTATTATTTTTTCTTACCGTTCACGATCTTCATTTCATCGATCAGGCGCTTACAGCCTGCATATTTATCGACAATGAACAGCACATAGCGCATGTCTACCATAATGTTACGGCATATCGACGGGTCGTAGTGGATATCGCTCATCGTCCCTTCCCACACGCGGTCGAAATTAAGCCCAATGAGGTTGCCTTTCGCGTCGATAGCAGGACTGCCCGAATTGCCTCCGGTCGTGTGGTTGGTACCAATGAAGCATACCGGCATCTTACCGTTCTCGCCATAAGGTCCGTAATCTTTTTTATTGTACAGGTCGATGAGCTTGGCCGGTACGTCAAACTCATAGTCACCCGGAATGTATTTCTCGATCACACCATCCAGGTAGGTCACCGGCTCGTAGTATGTAGCATCTTTCGGGGCGTAGCCATCCACTTTGCCGTAGGTCACACGCAGGGTGCTGTTGGCATCGGGGAATATCCGTGCATCCTTGGGGCTCAGCTCCAGTATGCCTTTCATATAAGTGCGCTGCAACGAAGCTATCTTCAGGTTGATCTCGTCATATTTGGGCGCTACTTTATTCGAGTAGGCATCGGCCATGGCCTTTATAAGCTGGTAACCTTTGTCGGCATTAAGCCTGGCAATAACCGTTTTGGCATCGCCTTCAAGCAATTCCTTCACGCCATTGAACGAGGTTAGCTTCGAAGTTCCGTAAACCGAAGTTGTAAGTGCCTTATAGTCGGCTCCTATAACCTCCTGCGGAAGGAACTGTTTCGGCGACTTGGTAGCATATAAAGCGATCAGCTGCTCGAACACCTTCTCGTCCACCTGCTTATTAAAGTCTTTGAACACACCTTCCAGCGCGGCAATGGTATTGGCTTTCCTGTCGGTAAACGATTGCTCGCCGCGGGCATTGTACACCTGATCCAGTTGGTAAAGGCGGTATCCTGTGGTCAGTAGCTCCGTGTTGCGCAGCGCTACTTCCATAAAATAGTCACGTGCCAGTGCGTACGGTTCGATCTCCCTGTAGTTTTTTTCAAATTCGGTGAACAGGTTACCGTATTCGGCCTGCTTTCCGGCTTTAGCTACTTTCGCCAGGAAATCTTTTTCGAATTTCTTTTTGATGGCCACCGCGTTCGACTTTTTAAGCCCCTGCGACTCCCCTATCCACTTTTTCCAGTAGTTGGCAATGCTGGCATACTTTGCAGCATATTGTATTTTAATGGCGTTGTCCTTACGCATGAAGCCATCGGCAACCTTCAGGGCTGCATCCCTTACTTCTATCTTCGCAGGGTTCAGCACATTTACGATCTGCTCCACAGCCACCGCAGGCAGGTATTCGGTAGTACGGCCCGGGTAGCCGAACACCATGGTAAAGTCGTTCTCCCTGACGCCGCCTATCGATACCGGGAAGAAGTGCTTCGGGGTATACGGTACGTTATCTTTAGAATATTCCGCAGGCTTATTGTCCTTGTTCGCATAGATCCGGAACAGCGAGAAATCGCCCGTATGTCTTGGCCATACCCAGTTGTCGGTATCCGAACCGAACTTACCGATCGATGACGGCGGCGCGCCCACAAGGCGTACATCTTTATAGGTCTCGGTCACGAAGAGCATGTACTGGTTGCCTTCGTAAAAGGTACGGATGCTGTTTTCCTGATATGTTTCTTTCGGCAATGATCTCGTAAGCGAAGCAATGTTTTCCTGTATCTTCTTTTGCCTGTCTTTTTCGGAAGTGATAGAATGTGTACCCTCCAGCACCTTGGTCGTCACATCCTCAATGCGGATTATAAAGGTCGCCTCCATGTCGGGGTTCGGCAATTCCTCTTCCATCGTCATTGCCCAAAAGCCATCGGTCAGGTAGTCATGGTCGATGGTAGAATGTGCCTGTATCTCGCCAAAACCGCAGTGGTGGTTGGTCAGCAGCAGGCCTTTCGGCGAGATCACCTCAGATGTACACCCACCGTTGAAGTGTGGTACGGCATCCTTAAGGCTGGAATGGTTTACAGAGTAAATGTCCTCTGCGGTCATTTTCATACCCAGGCTTTTCATTTCCTTTTCGTTCATCCCTTTCAGCAGGGAAGGTACCCACATGCCGCCCTGCTGCGCGTAGGCAGGAAGAACAAGCAATAGTACCAGTAAGCGTAATAGTTTCATAGTCTGTTTCGTTTTGTGCCGCAAGTTAATGATAATTGGCGAAAACCTTTTAGCCGGGAGGTTAAAAACAGGAACACGTTATCTTAGCGTGTTTTCCTTTTTCTGAATTACAAAATTATGCAGGATCATTATTAAATTTAGAAGCCTTTAACATTTGAATTCCTATTTTTGTTGTTAACACTTTTTTACGCCCCATGAAGCTGCTGATAGTAGAAGACGAGCCACAATTGCTTTCGCTGATCCGTAAAGGACTGGCTGAGCGCAACCATGACGTGAGCGCCGCACTCGACGGTACGACCGCATTGCAAATGCTGGAAAGCAGCAATTTTGATGTGGTGGTGCTCGATGTTATGCTGCCGGACATCAACGGTATCGAGATATGCCGCCGCCTGAGAGCTGCCGGGAATTATGTACCAATATTAATGCTCACAGCGCTCGACAGCAGCGAGAACATTGTCTCCGGCCTTAACTCGGGGGCAGATGACTACATGGCCAAGCCCTTTAAGTTCACCGAGCTCGAAGCACGCATCAATGCATTGGCACGCAGGGCAGGGCAAAGCCAAAAGCCTGCCGAGATGATCGTGGTAGACGACCTTGAAATGGACATGAACTCTAAAAAGGTTACCCGCGCCGGCGACGCGATACAGCTTACCGCAAAGGAATTCCTGCTGCTGTACTACCTCGCAAAAAATTCAGGCATCATCCTTTCGCGCGAAAAGATACTCGACAACGTTTGGAACATTAATTTTGACATGAATACCAATGTGGTTGATGTGTACATTAACTACCTTCGCAAAAAAATAGACAAGCCTTACGAGCACAAGCTCATCCATACCATAAAAGGGTTGGGCTACGTGATAAACCCATAATATGCAGATACGCAAGAAGATCACCATTACCTATGTTGCCCTTTCGGTCTTCAGCACGCTGCTGCTCTGCATTATCGTGTTTTTCCTTTTCCGGCAGAACAACAGCTATTATTTCCTGAAAAGGCTGCAGGACCGTGCCAAGATCGTGGCTTCGATACATTACCAGCATGATCCGGTAAAGGCAGAATACTTCAGGGAATTCAAAGCTAACGGGCTGGAGGAAATGATCAACGAGAAAGACTATGTGCTGCGTGTTAACGGCACCAACTCTTTTGAGTATAACACCGACCTCCACCTCTCCCCCGACTTTTACCAGGCGGTAATGCGCAACGGCTCCGGATGGGAGCAGGAAGGCCACCAATATTATTATGCCCAGATATTCAACGAAGGGCGCAACCAGTACATGGTCATTGTTACCGCGCGCGACAGGCGGGGCAACACATCGAGCCTGTACCTTACACGCATTATGATCTTTGGTGGGTTGGCATTTGTGATATTGGCATATTTCCTTGGACGCTTCCTGGCACGCAGGGTTATAGCCCCCGTGGCGAGGATCACTAAAGAAGCCAACCGCATAAGCGCTTCCAACCTGCACAACAGGCTTCCACTGGCAGGCACGGAAGATTCGGACGAGATGGCCGACCTTACACGCACCTTTAACGATATGCTCGACAGGCTGGAAACGTCGTTCGAGATACAGGCCAACTTTATTAATAACGCGTCGCACGAGCTGAAAACGCCCATAGCCACCATAATGGCCGAAAGCGAGATTGCCCTCCTGAAGGAACGTACTACAGAAGAATATAGCGCGTCACTCGAAAGCATTGGCCGCCAGGCAACACGCCTTTCCAATCTTACCGAGAGCCTGCTGAAGCTTACCCAGACCGGCTACGACGGGCAAAAACAGGTACAGGACGTGACCCGCATCGATGAGCTGCTGATGGATGTGAAATGCGACCTTGACAGGCTGTATCCCGGCAACCGCATAAGCATTATACTGGGTATAATGCCGGACGACGACTCTTTGCTGATACTCCCGTGCAACAAGCCTTTACTTGAACTGGCGATAGGGAACATCATTGCCAATGGCGTAAAATATTCTGACAATAATGAGGTATTCGTAAACCTTATGGTAGAACGCAGCGCGATAAAGATAGTGATCTCCGACATCGGCATTGGCATCCCTCCGGAAGACATCCCTTATTTATACGAACCTTTTTTCCGCGGCAAAAAAGCATCTAAGTATACAGGTTACGGGCTGGGGCTGCCATTGGCCATGAAGATCATCCGTATGCACAGCGGCGAGCTGCAGGTACAGTCAGAGCCAGACAAAGGCACCGTAGTTACCATAACCTTTAGCCGGGCCAACATTAAAAACGCTAATGTGAGATCTTAGGATCTTCTAATGTTATTTTAAACCCGCTCTAAACTGCGGGTCGTTGTTTTGTGGTATAAACTTAAAACGCCTATACCATGAAAAGCATCCTTATACCCTCAGTCCTTGAAAATGACACGCTTCATGCCATCGATACGGCTATCAAACATGCCAAAGGAAAAAGCAGCAACATTGTGTTGCTTACCCTGACCGATACGCCCGACGCGTGTTCGGCCGCCGAATATTTAAGGAAAACCCGAAGGCCGCTTACCGCTGCGCAATCGGAACTGTTAGAGGAGTGCGGACGCAGGGTCGCGGCATCGGCCAATTGCACCCTTGAGATACGCCACCAGTACGGCCTTACATCGGCTTTGCTTCGCAACCTGCTGGAGTACCTGGGTACCGAAATGATCATATTATCCCCATCCTATAAAGCAGAAAAAAGAAAGATCCACACTTACTTCTGCAAGCTTGTGGCCGGCTGCAAAAAACCGATCCTCCATCTCGGCAACGGCAGCGAACAGCCTGAGTTCAATAAGGCACTGTATATTGAGCGTAACAATGCCCAAATTGACATCCGGGAGCTGCAGCAGCTGGTTAACAAGCAATTTGATTTCAGGATCGTGACCCGTGCCAGCGTTGCCGAAGAGCACAACCCGGGTGGCTTCGCACCTTTTGTGAACGAAGCCATAGAAAAGAACGGCATCGACCTGCTGATCGAGACCCGCAAGCCTAAGGCGGTCACCCGCAGGATCGAGGTGACCGATACCTACGGGCTCCCCCTGCTCTCCATACATGAAGAGGCGGCGAGGGTATAATATTAATTCCTAATAAACGAAAAGACTATGCTGCTGAATAAGAAAATACCCATGAAATACGTGCTCGGTAAAATACGTGTCGAGCTTGTGCTGGTGATCGCCTATACGGTACTGTTCGAGGTCATCCACCATTTTTACCATGCCATTTCCATCAACATACCCATAGCGGTGCCAACGATCATAGGTACGATCATATCGTTGTTGCTGGCATTCAAGTCCAACCAGGCGTATGACCGCTGGTGGGAGGCGCGCATTGTATGGGGTGGCATTGTGAACGACTCGCGTACGTTACTGCGACAGGTGATCGCATTTTATAAAGACCCGGATTTTTCTACCGAGGCCCACGACTATAAAGAGCGCTTTGCCAAGAGGCAGGCGGCATGGTGTTATGCATTGGCACAGGCACTTCGCGGAAAAGACCCCTACAAACCATTGACAGGGCTGCTTAACGAAAAGGAAATGCGCTTTGTAAAGAACCACAGGCACGTGCCCAATGCCCTCCTGATGCTGCATGCAAAGGAGCTTAAGAAAGCCAAAGAAGAAGGTAAGATAAACACCTATCAACAGGTGGAGATCGATAACACCCTGACCAGGCTGTGCGACCACATGGGTAAATGCGAACGAATAAAAAACACCATTTTCCCAACAACCTACAGTATGTACATCCGCTTTACTTTGTGCCTGTTCATCCTGCTGCTGCCGTTCGGGCTTACCGATTACCTGGGCTGGATGCAGATACCGGTGATCGCGACCATAGGCGCGGCGTGCTTCCTTATCGAGAAGATGGCCATACACCTGCAGGACCCGTTTGAAAGCAGGCCGACCGATACGCCGATGATAACCATATCGACAAATATTGAAAATAACCTCATGCAGATGGTATACGAATACCGCGATGAGTTTGATGACGAGGCAATGCCACAGGTATCGCGACACATAGAGCCTGTGAAGAACGCCTATTTTGTTTTGTAGCTTTGTTTTATTTACTCCGATAGGGTCCTGCTGTTTCAGCAGGGCTCTTCTTTTTAGTAGAATCACTATCTTCACGGAGTAATTTTGCCGCCAATGTTTAAAGACATCATTGCCCACATGAAGAAGTTCATCAGCCTTACTGAGGCCGAAGAAGAACTGCTTATATCCTACCTGACCGTAAAAGAAGTTAAGAAAAAAGAGCAACTGCTGCGGGCCGGAGAAATTTGCCAGGAGAATTATTTTATCATCAAAGGCCTTTTCAGGCTGTACCTGATCACTTCAAAAGGTGCGGAACAGGTAATACAGTTTGGCATAGAAGGCTGGTGGATAACCGAATACCACAGCTACAAGAGTGGGATGCCATCGGGTTTTTACCTTCAGGCCGTTGAAAACGCTACAGTGATCGCGATCAACAGGAATACCCAGGAGGAGCTTTTCGGGAAACTACCGCAACTGGAAAGGTACTTTCGCTTTGTGCTGGAAAAAGCCTACGCCGCACAGCTGATGCGCATCCACTACATCTTCAACCTTACCGGCGAAGAGCAGTACCGCATGATGGTAGAAAAATATCCCGCATTCGTACAGCGCATACCACAATACATGCTGGCATCGTTCTTAGGGATCACGCCGGAATTCCTGAGCATGCTGCGGGCTAAGAAATGATTTTTTTTCAGCTTGCTAACTTTCTTAAACTACCTTAAGTTTTTTGCGGCGGCTAAGGCGGAACTTTGTCCTGTAATTATAAATCAATATGATCATGGACACAAGAATGAACCTTTTTACCGTAGTACCCGATGGCTATAAAATGATGATGGAACTCGAAAGATACATCGCAGGCACATCGCTTACAAAAACCCACAAAGAATTGATAAAAATACGCGCATCGCAGATAAACGGCTGTGCCTTTTGCCTCGACATGCATACCAAAGATGCCCGCAAGTATGGTGAGACCGAGCAGCGCATCTATACTGTGAGCGCCTGGAGGGACACACCCTTCTTCACCGAAGAGGAGCAGGCCCTGCTTTCCCTTACAGAAGAAGTGACCCAAATTTCGAACCACGTTTCGGACAGTACATACAACCGCGCCGTAACTGCTCTGGGCGAAAAATATGTGGCCGAAGTGATCATGGCTGTGGTAGTCATCAACGGATGGAACAGGATCGCCATAACAACCG
Organism: Flavobacterium sp.; assembly: GCF_052437795.1. Taxonomy (GTDB): domain Bacteria; phylum Bacteroidota; class Bacteroidia; order Flavobacteriales; family Flavobacteriaceae; genus Flavobacterium. Next base: position 99,406 of record NZ_JBQVPA010000002.1, on the reverse strand, counting down.
GAATGCAGCCTAAGTAATTGGTTTTTTAGTTTTTAGAATTATAATATCCCGGCATGCATGTCGGGATATTTTTTATATTTGGCTAAACCAAAACCAACTGCCATGAAACTGAAATTTATTCTGCGCACTTTATTAGTGTGCATCATTGGGTCGCTATCCCTGTCATGTTCTGAAGATGATGGCGGCACGTTATCCTGCCGTACTGCCGAAGTATCGATGAAAATTAACGGCGAGCTGCATACCTACATAAATTCCGGATACGGGATTGACATGATCTGGGGGACTAACGGCCACGAATTGACCTTGTGGTTTGACCGTGACGGAATGCCCAATGAAAATATGATACTAACCATGCGGTATAAGAAAACGGGGCATAATGTAATAGATGCGCTGTCCTTTGACCATTTTGACGAAAACCATACAGGCGAATACAACCTTATCAATGAAAACATTGATACCCATGTAAAGATCAACCGGCACACGTGTTTTTATGCTACATTTTCCGGCACATTCATGGCCGGTGGCGAAGAAATGACCGTTACGGACGGTATCATTAGCGTTGTATATGACGACCCTTTGAGCCAGCAGTAGTATTTTTACATCTATGCTCCGCCAATGCCGGGGTCGACAGAATCTTTAAAAGTTAAAGTTTACCTAAATCCTATATTTATGTTACTTTTGCTTTTATCTATTCTAAAATAACATGAGAAAACTGGCCAATAATGAGCTGGGGCGCATGAGCATTGCCGATTTTAAGGCTGCCGAAAAAACGCCCCTCATACTTGTGCTGGACGATATCCGCAGCCTGCACAACATCGGGTCGGTGTTCCGCACGGCCGATGCCTTCCTTGTGGAGAAGATCTACCTGTGCGGCATTACGGCCACTCCCCCAAACAAAGAGATACACAAAACAGCCCTTGGCGCTACCGATACCGTAGCCTGGGAATACCAAAAGAACGTGCTGGATGTAATTACTTCACTACAGTCTGAAGGTGTGGAGGCCTGGGCCGTAGAGCAGGTGGAAGGCGCTGTGTACCTCAACGATTTTGAACCCGAAGAAGGCCGTAAATATGCCCTGGTTTTTGGCAATGAGGTAAAAGGCGTGTCGCAGGAAGCCATACAACAATGTACCGGATCAATAGAGATACCGCAACTCGGAACTAAACATTCCCTCAACATTTCGGTAAGCGCGGGTGTTGTAGTATGGGATATATTTCAAAAAAACTATACAAACCACGCACGGTAGCATATTTACCTATTTTTACAAGATGAAGATACCATTACCAATACTGAATACAAACACTCTCTTTTCGAAATCGTTTTCATTCCTGCTGCTTATCCTTGCAACAACGTTCGCCGCCGCCCAGGACCAGCCACCGGTGGTAACGGCATCTGGCGATCAGATATACTGCCCCGGTTCGCAGTTGCCTATAGTTACCTCATTCAACATTGTTGATCCCGATGATAGCATGACCGATGCCATTTACATACAGATATCATCTGGCTATGTGAACGGGCAGGACATGCTTGTCATGACACCGGCGATACCCAATGTGACCACCACCTGGAACGCCACATCGGCCAAGCTGATCATACGCGGTGTTGGCGGCATGGAGCTTCCCTATTCCACGTTCATACAGGCGGTGCAAAATGTAAAGTACAGCAGCACTTCGGCCAACCCTGCGGGATCGCGTTCCTTTTCGATCACCGTAGGAGAAGCCAACTACCTGCCATCAACAGGACATTACTATCGCTTTATATCACAGCCGGGGATCAGCTGGACAGCAGCGAGGACCGCGGCACAAAGCAGCAACTATTACGGCCTTCAAGGCTATCTTGCCACATTGCTTTCGGCCGAAGAAGCACAGTTATGCGGCGAACAGGCGACCGGCACAGGATGGATAGGCGGCAGCGACATGCAGACCGAGGGTGTTTGGCGCTGGATGACCGGCCCCGAGGCAGGAACCGTTTTTTGGAACGGCGGCGTTAACGGCTCTACCCCCAACTTTGCCTTTTGGAACAATGGTGAGCCTAATAATTCCGGCGAAGAAGACTATGCACACATAACTGCTCCGGGCGTAGGCATACCCGGCTCATGGAACGACCTGCCTAATGCGGGGAGTACAGGCCAATATGCGCCAATGGGCTACATAGCCGAATATGGCGGCATGCCGGGAGACCCGGTCCTTAACATATCAGGCAGCACGGTGATCAATATGCCAAAGATAATTGCCAGCACCCCGGGATCACGCTGTGGCGACGGCACCGTTAACCTATCGGCAGTAGCAAGCTACAATGCTGATGTGCATTGGTACACCAGCGCAACAGGAGCAACAGAAACAGGCACAGGCGCTACATTTACCACACCTGTACTAACAACTACAACGACCTACTACGCATCTGCTTTTGACAGCAGCTGTACGACCGCTCCACGCACCGCGGTAGTGGCTACCGTAAACCCGCTGCCAACCGTTACTACAACATCACCTGTTATCAACATCTGCCAGAACAGCACGGCTACATTGCAGGCCACACCATCTTCTGGATCGGTAACATGGTACACAACGGCTACCGGCGGCACACCCGTTGGGACCGGCACCAGCTTTACCACACCCATCATTCCGGCGACTACCTCCTACTTTGCCGAAGCCCTGTCGGCCCAAGGCTGCCCTTCAGCTACACGAATAGAAATAACGATCAATACCAGTCCACAGCCTACGGTTGCGATACCCACACCCACCGCTTTGTGCGGACAGGGAAGTGTAACGCTGCAGGCTACACCGTCCGCGGGAACTGTAAGCTGGTATACCACAGCAACAGGCGGAACGGCGATAGCGACAGGCAACAGCTATACCACCCCAACCCTCACTGCCACTACGACCTATTATGCCGAAGCCAATGACAATGCGTGCATTTCCGCGGCAAGACAGGAAGTAACGGTTACGGTGAACCCGATACCGGTGATCAACATGATACAACCGGCTACAGTATGTGCAGGGCAGCCTGCTACCCTTACGGTCAATATAGCGACCGGGGCAATGATCAATTGGTACGATGCCGCCACGGGAGGCAACTTATTAGGAACAGGCTTTCCCTTTACCACGGCACCAATAAATGCTACTACAACTCTTTATGCCGAGGCTGTAGGATATGTAGGCGGATGCCTCTCTAACGGGCGTACAGCGGTAGAAATTACCGTTACCCCGCTTCCAACGCTTACAGCAATAACGCCCGTAACGACCTGTAACGGAAGCCCGGCCACATTGCAGGCAACACCTGCTGCAGGTGCGACAGTAAGCTGGTATACCACAGCGACAGGTGGTACATCGGTGGGCACAGGCGATACCTTTACAACACCCGCAATTACTGCAAATACGACCTATTATGCCGAAGCTGTTAGCGGAACCTGCGTTTCAGCAACACGAACAGCGGTACTTATCAATGTAAGCACATTGCCTACCCTTACGGTTACGAACCCGCCTGCCCTCTGCGGCGGCGGAACAGCCATATTGCAGGCAACCCCATCGGGAGGTGTGGTAAACTGGTACACTGATGCGACCGGAGGAACATCCATCGGCACAGGGAACAGCATTACGAGCCCGCTTGTAAATACGACCACTGTATTTTATGCCGAAGCGGCCAACGCAGGATGCAGCTCTGCAGCGAGGCAGCCCGTAACGGTTACGGTACAGCCGCTGCCTGCCATCACATCGACTACGAACGGTGTGATCTGCGCACAGGGTACGGCTACATTAAGCGCTGTTGCTGACACGGGGATTATCAACTGGTATGCCACTGCAACGGGCGGGGCGATACTGGCAACAGGCGATACATTTACCACACCGGTATTGACCGCTACGACAAATTACTATGCCGAAGCCATAAATCCTGAAGGGTGTGCTTCATCTGGCCGTACTGCCGTAGAAGCTTTGGTGTTGCCGTTGCCTACCCTTACCATAGTAGCAACTGCCGACTCGTGTGGCCCTGTAACGGTAACACTGGAAGGCACGCCATCGGCTGGGACGATAGAATGGTATGACGCGCCAACAGGCGGCAACCTGATAGGAACAGGCAACAGCATTCAAAGCCCTGTCATTACTGCCGATGTTACTTTTTACGCACAGGCTGTGAATAATGGGTGCGCTTCAACATCGCGCGAACCCGTAACTGTTTTTTATCGCGACCTCCCTGTGATCGGACCGGATGAAGATGTAATGTTCTGTGAAAATGGCGATACCGACCTGGATGCCGGCGTAACGGGAGTAACATACCTGTGGTCTACAGGAGAAACTTCGCAGATCATTACGATCGATGAAGCCGGAGTGTATACTGTAACAGTGACCAACCCTTTTGGCTGTACCGCCGAAAGGACTTTTACCGCGACAACAATTGATGCGGCTAATATAAGGATCGTTGCCGTAAATACGGATGTTGCCATAATACTAATGGAGAACAATGATCCTGAGAATTATGAATTCTCGATGGATGGAGGTCCAATGCAGGATTCCAACCAGTTTAACGGAATGACGAGCGGCTACCACACGGCATCGGCAAAGTCACGTACAGACTGTGGGGAAGATTTTTATAACTTCATCGTCTACCTGATACCGAAATTTTTCACGCCGAACGGCGATAACATAAACGACGTATTCACCCTGGCGGGAATGCAGACATTCCCTGAGGCTACCGTTGACATTTTTGACCGATACGGCAAGCTCATCACGCAACTGAGCCGCAGGAACCGCAGCTGGGATGGCACCCATAATGGCGCACCACTACCCGCGACCGATTACTGGTATGTGGTAAAAATTGATGATGCAACGCCGGAAATAAAGGGCCACTTTTCGCTGATGCGATAAAGCGAAAGCCGGGAATTTCACTGATCATACAGTTACAAAAGGTGCGTCATTCCGCACCTTTTATAATTTCCAATAATCCTGAAGGGTGATGGATAATGTGATCAGGGGAGTGTTGTGTAACGGCAGCTTCGGTATCGTATCCCCAGCTGACCCAGGCGATCTGCACACCGGCCTTTTTGCAGGCAATAACATCGCGCGATTCATCGCCAACATAGACTATTTCTGAGGCTTTGAGTTTTTTATCTTTAAGGAAACGCTTCAGCATTTTATCTTTCCCAAAGATCTTGCCTGAAGTATAAATATCGTCCACAGTAATTTGGTGCAGCGCAAAGAATTCCTCAATGTTGGCTTTGGAATTAGAGGAAAGCAATGCGAATGGCATTCCCTTATCAGAAAGCTCCCCAAGCATCTCTATTATTCCTGTGTTGAACTGAAGTGTAGGGATGATGGCTTTATATTTACGTAACGCTTCAGCCACCAAAAAGGGCAGCTTGTAAATTGGTACATTTAAGTACCTGCACCTTTCGGGGATGCTCATGCCACGCAGCTGCCCTATGTTTTCGGGTGTCATGAGGAGGTAGCCCCGTTCCTGCGCTATTTCATTATACAGAGAGAGGAAAGCGGCACGGGAATCGACCAGCGTTCCGTCAAAATCAAAAACAATATACTTATACATTTTATCAAAATAAAAAACCACACAGGGGACCCTGCATGGTGTAAGTCGGTCAAGGAATGCTATTGTTACTAAAATAACCCGAATTTCTTCTTACAGGTATTCTTCCTGTGGATATCTATGATCTCGCCGATGTTGTATTTATCGAACTTCTCCATCAGTGCATCCCTGCCTTTTTTCAGCTTATAGTCCATTTCTTCGGCATACAGCGGGACCATGGATAGCACGCTGATCACCTTGTCGCCGGTATCGATAAAGGTAAATTCCTCACTCATAGTATAACCTGCCAGCAGGATCACGCCTTCAAAGTTACAATTATCAGACATCGGCTGCGGAGGGTTACCGTTGGCTATGGTATGCCCCTCGCCTATCCACGTGCCATAAAGGTGCGGGAAACGGGCTAGAGTTTTCAGCTGGCGGATGGGCCAGTAATTATCTTCATTTTCAAAGTCCTCCTGTGACAGCTTCCAGTCCGCCGGCAACAGGGCATATATTTCGGCATAAGCGAGATCCTCTGCACCCTCCGGCACATTCATCGGCAGGCTGCTAAGGCCTGAGGTAAGCAAAATGTGGAAGTCACGCTCTTCATTAGCCTTTATCATATAGATGTCGATATGTACCTTGTCAGAAATGATCTCGTGGAACACTGTAATATCCTCATCGTCAAAAAAACGCTCCAGGTGCTCATCAATATGGGACACGGTATCGGCATCGCCCATAACAGGCTCAATGTCGCGGTCAAGGGCTTCGTACTTATAAATTGGGGTTCCCGATTCGGAGTAGCCTTCCGGTTTTAGTTCTTCCATTGGTTGGTATTGAATGATGTTTTGTAAATATACGGAAATCCTAATTTACATGGCCTTCGCTAATTAAATTTAACCACATAGGCACATAGTTTTATAGTTCTTCATTAGCATAAAGTGGTTATAGTGAAACATAGTTAAGCGAAGCTTCAGGCTCTGTGCCGCTCAATTACATTTTATGCGCGTCAGCTAAGAGCTTATGTATCTATATGATTAAATTTTAATCCGTTAAAATTAAGGCAGTCACTAAAGCTTTGATCCATCTTGTGAAAATGTGCTGTTAAGATCACCTTGTCACTTTAGCATTGATCTGTTCCAATAGCCAAATGTAATCCTCCTGGCTATTCACGAAATCACGGTCGGTCACATCGATGATCAATACATTAAGGCCTGTTTGCGACTTGATGTAATCCAGATAACCCTGGTTGATGCTTTCGAGGTAATCGCCCTTAATGTCCTGCTCATAGCTTCGTCCGCGCATCCTTATGTGGTGCAACAGGCGGTCAGTGCTTTGGTACAGGTATACGTACAATCCCGGCTTGCGCATCTCTTTATACATGATATCGAACAGCTTGCGGTACAGGCGATACTCATCCTCGCCTAAAGTCACTTTCGAGAAAATAAGAGACTTGAAGATATGGTAATCGGCTACCACAAAATCGCGGAACAGGTCGAACTGCGCGAGGTCGTCGCTTAGCTGCTGGTAGCGGTCGGCCAGAAAGGACATTTCGAGAGAGAACGCATACCGTGCCTGGTCCTTGTAAAATTTGGGAAGGAATGCGTTATCGGCAAAGCGTTCCAATATCAGCTTGGCGTTAAAGTCTTCGGATATTTTTCCGGCCAGGGTTGTCTTGCCTGCTCCAATATTCCCCTCTATGGCAATGTAATTGAAGGTGTGCGGCTGCATGCCGGCAAATGGCGCGGGCAGCTGCATCACGAGATCGCAACGGTTGGTGTCGCCGCTTTGGGCTATCAGGGCATTTACATCTTTGTTCAAAACCGGGTGTATCCAGTCGTGGGCGATATCGCGCATGGGCAGCAATACAAAGTTACGCTGCTGCATTCGCGGATGCGGGATGTGCAGATGCTCCTCTTCTATCACCTCATTGTTAAAGGAAATGATGTCAATGTCGATGGTGCGCGAGGTGTGCCTTTCGGTAGCGCTGCGCACCCTTCCGCCCTCAAGCTCGGCTGTAAGGAGCGCATTGAGCAGTTCGCGGGCGCTTTTGGAGGTGTGCACCGTAATGGCACAGTTGTAAAAATCATCGCCCTCGAACCCAAATGCGGGATTCTCATAAATGCCTGAAACAGCTGTAACCGTGGCGATCTTAGCATGAATGGCATTGATGGCCCATTGCAGGTTGGCAAGCCTGTCGCCCATGTTGCTGCCGAGGGATAAAATGGCGGTGTTCTGGAATTTCATAGGATGCAAAGTAAGTAAACATTCGGGTGCCATGGTGGGTTGTTGATAAGTTTGAAGAATGAGAAAGTTCAGCACGAATTACACAAATCCCACTAATTTCTACTTTTTATGCTTAAAACACGAACCATTTAGGATACTCATATTTGGATAATTATATAATTCGTGGCACACAATTTAAAAACTCCATGGCATTGTAACATATTGATTAGTTTTGCTACTTATTACATATCTAAATAGTAAATACATATGCAGTTTTTAAAAAATGTACTGGCTACGCTCGTAGGCCTGTTCCTGTTTTGCTTTTTGTTCTTCATTATCATTGTGCTGATAGGCGTTGCAGCGGGTGGCAGTGATAAGGATACCGTACAGGTAAAGGACAATTCGGTAATAGAGCTCGACCTGAGCAAAGTGACCGAGGATTACTCCGGGTCATTCTACAACGATAAATACAGCTTCCTAAACTCTGAGCCGAAAGAAGGGCTGACAGATGTACTGAAAGCCATAAAGGCAGCTAAGGATGATAAGCGCATCAAGGGCATTTCGATAACCAACAACATGAGCATGCTGGGCATTGCGCAAATGAAATCCCTTCGCGACCAGTTGGAAGACTTCAAGACCTCGAAGAAATTCGTGGTGGCTTATGCCGATAATTATTCGCAAAGCGATTACTACCTCAACTCGGTAGCCGACACACTTTACCTGAACCCGATCGGCGAGGTTGACTTTAAAGGGCTTTCATCGGAAGTGATGTTCTTTAAAGACCTTCAGGAAAAGACGGGCATAAAGATGGAAGTGATACGCCATGGCAAATACAAAAGTGCCGTAGAGCCGTTCCTTGCCAATGAGATGAGCCCTGAGAACCGCGAGCAGATCACCTCAATGCTCAACAGCATCTGGGGATCTATAGCGAAAGACATTTCCAAAAGCCGTAAGATATCGCTGGACAGCCTGAACAGCATTGCCGAAAACCTTAACGGCCGCACGCCCGAACTGGCTAAGCAGCATAACCTTGTCGATAAGATAGGATATGAAGATGAATATAAGAGCGGCATCAAAAAGGCGCTCAAGGTTAAAAAAGACGAAGATTACAACTCAGTAGACATCCTTGACTACGTGACCGCTACATCTCTTAACGATGTATTCCCGGATGCCAAAGATGACATTGCCATCATTTATGCCCAGGGCGAAATTACCGGCGGCGAAGGCAGCCTGACCAGCATTGGCGAAGACCCGATGCGCGAATCGTTCAAAGCCGCACTTGAGGATGACAGAGTGAAAGCCATTGTGCTCCGCGTAAACTCACCGGGAGGAAGCGCGCTGACATCGGAACTGATATGGAGGGAAGTAGAACTTGCCAAAAAGAAAAAACCTGTAGTGGTCTCTATGGGCAACTATGCCGCATCGGGCGGATACTACATTTCGTGCGGCGCCAACCGCATTTTTGCCGAGCCGGGCACCATCACCGGATCGATAGGCGTATTTGGCGTACTGCCCAACCTTAATGAGCTTTCGGGCAGGGTGGGCATACACACCGAGCAGGTAAGAACGCACAGCAATGCTTCGGGGTATAGCGTGTTCACGCCGCTGCAGCCAGCAACCCGCGAGATCATACAGCAGAGTGTAGAAAAAATATACTCCACCTTTGTAAACCGCGTTGCAGCAGGCAGGAAAATGAGCTTTGAACAGGTAGATGCCATTGCACAGGGCCGTGTATGGACCGGTGCCGAGGCTCTGGAAAAAGGACTGGTAGACGAACTGGGCGGGCTTGACGATGCCGTGAAATATGCCGCCAAACTTGCTAAGATTAAGACCTACAGGACGGTTGACTTCCCGGAATATGAGATAAACTTCGAAAAGATACTGGCCAACCTTACCGGGATGCCTTTTGCCAAAACCAAAGAAGACTTCATTAAGGAAGAGGTGGGCGAACAAAATTACCAAATGATCGAGCGCATAAGGAGGGTAAGCCAGCTGAGGGGCGTACAAGCCATCATGCCGTATGAGATAACTATCAGGTAAGGTCTTAACGGGAATAAATTTAACCACATAGGAACATAGGTTTAATAGCTTTAGACATTCAGGAAGAGACAGAACACTTAGTTTTGAGGCATTGCTTCAACTATGTAGCCCTTTAAAACCTAATGAAAATGTGTGAGGCAACAATAAACTATGTGACTATGTGGTTTTTATATTTTATACTTGAAAAATTAAGCTGTTACTACTACCTTTAAGGCAAATATTACAAAATTGAATTATGGTTAAGAAGATCCTCAAATGGACGGGAATTATCCTCCTTGTTCTAATAATCGCACTGGCTGCAGCGCCTTTCCTTTTTAAGAATAAGATAAAAGAGATGGTCGCCAAAGCCATCAACGAGCAGGTGGATGCCACCGTGGCATTCGAGGACGTTAGCCTGAGCCTGTTCAGCAGTTTTCCAAAAGCGAGCGTGACCGTAGATAAGCTGAGCATCATCAACAAGGCACCATTCGCCGGCGATACGCTGGTATACATGGGCCAGCTGAACCTAGACATGTCCATCAAGGAACTTTTTAAGGGCGAAGGCGAACCTATGAACGTAGAGTCGCTTAGCACAAAGGACGGTGTTATCAATATCCTTTTCAATAAGGACGGTGTTGGCAATTTTGACATCGCCATAAAAGATGATAAGGAAAAACCGAAAGACGATAAAGAGAGTAAACCTTTCGCGCTAAGCGTACAGGATTATAAAATTGAGAACCTGCGTTTTAAATATTATGACGAGCGCTCCAAAATAAAAATGGTGATCGACAGCCTGAACCACGAAGGCAAAGGCAACTTCGCGGCAAGCAAACTCGACCTTGATACCAAAACTACAGCGAAACTTTCGCTCGACATGGACAAGACCAACTACATGCGCAACGTGGCACTGAAACTTGATGCGGTATTGGGCCTTGACCTTGACAAAAGTATTTACACGTTCAAAAATAACAAGGCGCTCATCAACCAGCTGCCATTGGAGTTTGACGGAAGCGTGGGCCTTTTGGATACCGGCCAGCAATTTGACCTGACCTTCAAAACGCCAACCTCATCATTCAAGAACTTTTTGGGGCTGATACCGGAAGCCTATTCGGGCAACCTTGCCAATGTAAAAACCGAAGGCGACTTTACCATCAACGGAAAAGTGAACGGCCTTAACGGCGATAACAGCGTACCGAAATTCAACATTGCTATCGCTTCGAACAATGCATCGTTCAAATACCCGGACCTGCCCAAATCGGTAGAGAATATAGTGATCGACACCAAGATCATTAACGAGACCGGCTCGCTGAACGACACGTATGTAAACCTTGACAAGTTGTCGTTCCGCATTGACCAGGATGTTTTCGATGCCAGCGCGAGCATTAAGAATATTGTAGAAAATCCATTGGTGGATGCCAAACTGAAAGGCACCGTAAACCTGACGAACTTCGGGAAGGCCTATCCTGTGAAGCTGGACATGCCGCTATCAGGGATGCTAAAGGCCGATGTGGAAACAAAATTTGATATGCAGGCGGTAGAGAAAAGCGAGTATGAAAAAATACAGAACAATGGTACTATCAGCCTAAGCGGGTTCAATTATTCGGGTGACGGGCTGGCAAAGCCTATCGTTATCAACCAGGCAGATGTAGCCTTTAACCCAAGCCGCATTACCCTGAGCCGCTTTGATGCCAAAACTGGCGGATCGGATATTTCTGTAACCGGTACGCTGGAAAACTTTTACGGATTTATCTTTAAAGACCAGGTGCTGAAGGGCAATTTCAACATGAATTCCAACAAGCTGCAGGTCGCCGACTTCATGGCTCCGGAGACGAAAACGACCACCACTAAAAAAGAGGATGGTGAAACGGTAAAGAAAACAACGACCACGGCCGATGCCGTAAAGATCCCCGCGTTCCTGGACTGTACCATAACTGCCAAAGCCAATACGGTGGTGTACGACAACCTGAACCTGAAAGATGTTTCGGGAAAAATGATCATAAAGGATGAAGCGGTAAAGATCGAGAACCTAAAGACCAATATCTTTGGAGGGCTCATCTCGGCCAGCGGTAATGTATCTACCAAAGGCGCTACACCTACCTTTGCCATGGACCTTTCGCTGAACAGTGTGGACATTACGCAGTCGTTCACGCAACTGGAGATGCTGAAGTCCATAGCGCCGATCGCTGACATCATTAACGGCAAGCTGAACACGACCGTTAAGTTCTCGGGGAACCTCGATCCTAAAGAAATGACGCCAAACCTTACATCTATGACCGGCGACCTGATGGGGCAGCTGCTTTCGACATCGGTCAATCCGGAAAAGTCGAAAGTACTGACAGCGCTGACAAGCAACCTGAAGTTCCTTGACCTGAGCAAGCTGAACCTGAACCAAAAGATCGGTCTTACTTTTGAGAACGGTAAAGTGAACATCAAGCCATTCACCCTCAAGTACCAGGACATTGCCATCAATATCAGTGGGCAGCACGGTTTTGACCAGACAATGAACTATAAAGTAGGGTTTGACGTTCCGGCCAAATACCTTGGCACCGAAGTGAATAAGCTGCTGGCTACCTTAAAAACCGATGGAAGTAAGATTAGCATCCCTGTAAATGCAGTGATCACAGGCAACTTCAAAAACCCTAAAGTGAGTACCGACCTTAGCAAATCGGTTACCAGCCTTACTACGCAGCTTGTACAGCAGCAAAAAGATAAATATGTGAATCAGGCGCAGGACAAGGGCAAAGAAGTTTTGGGCAACATTTTGGCCGGCAACAAGAACCCACTGAATACAAAAAAGGACTCAACCGGTACTACCAAAACTCCTACCAACCAGGAAGTGAAGCAACAGGTAGAAGAAAAAGCCAAGGAAGGCGTGAAGAATGCCGTGAAGGACCTGTTTAAAAAGAAAGAGAAGAAAGACCAGAAATAGAGTTGCCGGTTGATGGTTGTCAGTTGACAGCCTGCTCCGGAACATGGATAAATACTATAGAGCCTTTGCAATGCAACGGCTCTATAGTTATATGTTTTCGGCATTAATCTAATCGAATCCACTCCGTTAGGTTTACGGGAACCTTCGACTAGCGATCTTTCTATTAGTTAGCACGAAAGATCGCCGCGCTCCTTTCCTCCGCTCGCAATGACTCAACAGCATTATAAGCTTGAAGCAATACTGCTAAAACTATTGATCATAAACCACCCTGCCGCTGTACAGCCGTTCCACCTCTACGATCGGTGGATGATTTTTCAATACCAGATCACCCGTGGAATAAAGCGTGCCCGTAACCTGCTGCTGAACTTTAGCGATAATGTCATTGGAACTGCGGTGGAAGACCTGCAGGTTTTGCACTTCCAGGTTACGTCCATCAAATCGGGCATCGCCGGAGTAGAATTGCACTGCCAGGTTTTCTACCGAACCTTTGATAACGTAATATGCCGATTGGTTGTCCTCAACGGTAAGGTTGGTACAATCCACATTCAGTTCAAAAGTACCCGAAGCGGTTTCGCTAAAAATACCTGACTGCAGGGAGAGGTTTGGGAATGCCAGTACGCCATCTGACTTAACCGCTAACTGTGATGCCGAATAGATGCGCTCCAGGTTGGGAGTGGTCACATAAACGGTCGTGGTCTTATAGGTATGCACCCAGTTACAATTGTTGGCATTTTCCAGCCACAATTCACCATTCTTCACTTCTGCCGAAAGGTATTGCTTAATGTTCTCCCCCGTGGCGATGGTCACTTTTTGCTCCGGCCCCTGTTTAATTACCAGTTCGATACCCGGTGAAATATGGATGCTGCTGAAGGTCCCTACATCTGCAGCATAGATAATGTCATCGCCCCTGGCCGTAAAGCATTCGGGTGCAAGGTCGTTGTTGCAGGAAGAGAACATGCACAGCAACATAGTAAAGATCGTGATCCGTAATTTATAATTCATAATTCTCATAATCGTATCCCTACCCCCATTTCCATAACTTCAGCCTTGGCGCCGTGTGTCTTTAATCCTATCGTACTGAAAATCTTATCACTGATATAATACTTGGCCCCAATGCGCTGGTATAGCATTCCAGTGGTATCAAATGGCGCGTATACATAATACCCCGCCTGCGCCTCTATAGAAAGGCTGTTGATGAAAAGTTCGTGCCCGATGAATACACCCACTTTGCGGTAATCCGTATCGCCATCCACATTTTCTTCGGGGTAGGCGATGGACTTGAACCGTATGTGTTCCCGCAGGTATTCCGGCCAAAAGACCTCAGCCCCAAACTGGAACGCGCTCTTTCGGCTCCACCGCTTATCGGCATATACAGAGAGCGCGTAATACGGATATTGTCCGCTGCCAATGATGTCGCTCTCATTAACCCCGCCTTTGAAAGCAAAGTTGAATTTGATGGGTTCGCTATATTTTATGGTATCGTTTTCCGAAATATATCGGTATTCCTCACTCCGCCCGAAGGTATAGTTAAGGCCAACATTTACCGCAAGGGTATTGGTACTGGTATTGGGCGCTTTCATGCTGGCATTTGAATGATGGATGAACGTAAGCCCTGCCTGAACGCCAACATTTTTCCAAAGATCCGGTTTAGTATAGTTCAGCATAAAGTAGGTCGATGGCATCAGGTGCATTCCATAGGCATAATTCCGGAAGTTAGTATCGCGGTCGTACGGGTTGGTATTGTAGGCGACACCCTGCCCTACGCGGAACATCAGCCGCCTCTTTAGGAAATAAAAGTTATAATGCCCATACAGCCCGAACATCTCGCCCAGCGTTTCGTTGCGCATGTCCTGGTAATGGAAAGAAAAACCATAGTCCGGGTAATTGTATCCCGACTGCCAGCGCTCATCGCCAAAGGTCTTGCGGTTGAAGCCTATCATTATCCCAACAGGATGTTGGGTGATCAGGTGTTGTATCGACTTCCGGTGCGGGATGATATTGCCATAAAAGTAATTTGCATCCACACTGAACTTGCCGTTAGGCGTTTCCTGGGCAAAAGCAGCTACAGCAACAAGCATTATACAAAGATATTTTATGAGTTCACGCATTACTTTATCCTTGTCATTTTAAGCTCCCCCATCTCATCGGCCTCACCTTTAATATTGTAGACTTGTATCCTTCCCAGAGTATCCCTCACATAAAGGTAGGCATCAATAACGTCGATGCCATCTCCCTTACCGGTTATTTGTGTATTGTTAGTATATTCAGAGTCATTGCGAAGGTTTACAGGCAGTTGTCCCCAATCAATCTCATCACCTTTGTTCTCTACCTTTATCAGCTCGGCACCCCAGCCGAAATTTTTAAGGTTTATGGATATTTCGCTTCCGTCAGAACGGGACATATAGGAGTTATCTATCGTTATGTTCGGAGCGAACCATTGCACAATGTCAATGATATAGTAACTGGTGCCGTCTTTCAGCAGGTCGGCAGTACCACTGTAGCTGTACTCGTTGCTTACGTTAGGATTATATTCTTTCAGGATGCCTTCCGAAAGTTCCTTTCTTGTGAGGGTTACACGTTCCAACAGCTCTGCCTCCTCAACAAAGACAGCCTCGACTTCGCGCTGCGCATCAACGGGGCCAGAGGCATAGCCTCCACTCGTATATATAAAAGTGATCGCATCTTTACCTATCTTTTCAGGCTTCATGAAGATCTGGTCGCCATGGCCTTTGCTGATCGTGATCACGTGGTCGGTCGTGAGTTTGCCCAAAGTTCCTTCTATCCGCTCCTTCCTCTCTTCAAAGCGTTCTTCTTCCCGCTGCCCGATCTTGTGCTTCTTATACGATTCCATGCCCAGATACCCAAACAGCCCGATGAACAAAAATGCCGGGAAAATGAAAAAATACCAGCCCCCGTTCACACCCTCGCGCTTTTCACGCACCACATAAGTCTCCGACCAGTCATCATGCCAGCCTCTTGAAAAAAGCACCGACAGTGACTCGAAGGGCACGAACCTTGAAACCGTACGCAAAAACATTTTGCTTAAAGCAGGTTTTTCGCCGGTATCGGTCACAACCCTTGTTTCGGTAAGCATCTTGCCGGGCGTTGCCTGCAACAAGCCTTCAAAGAACATATAATAAATGATCTGGATAATTACACCTATAAAATACAACACCAGGCGTGCCCCTAATGTATCTCCCATCGGCGCGAGGAATTCGCTTACGGCATCGACATGGGCGAACGATTCCAGTATGGGGAACAGTATAACGACAAACGTAACGCTGTCGGCAATAAGGTTAAAAAGGCGCTGCCAGCGTGACGATTCGGAAATAATATCCTGCTCCAGATCACCATACTGTTTCTTGATCACCGCTATTTCTTTGGTATCCCTGAAATATTTGAGCGCTTTCCAGCACAACCATACCCACAATAGGTGCCACGCCAGGTATATTAGCATGATGGCGGAGTTCCAGCCCTGGATCATCCATTTGACGCTGAAGGGCATGTAGATGACCATAAAGAAAACCCTTATGCATTTTGAGAGGAATATCATTGAAATGACATAACGCACGAGGCGGGTTTCCTTACTGCTTAAGAGATAGAGGGATCCTCCGGTAAGCAGCAGCGCATAGAAAAACAGGTTGATGTAGTTTATTTCATCAAACCTGTTCTCAACACCCAAATAGCCAAGGTTGAGCGAAGTGAAAAGATCCTTAATGTAATATTTCCATCCTGGCAGGCCCAGCGATGTGAGCATCAATTCAGTATATAGGCCCATCAGCGCTGCAACAATGGCAGCAAGGGCTATTTTTTTAGGCATGATCCATTGGTTTGCCCAAAAATAGGAAAATTATTATGCTTTGATGACAATATAGTGAATTACGATAAAAAGCTATTCTACCCTTTCCACCGGGCCTGCCGTAACGCTTACTTTTTTTCGTTTCTTTTCCTTCTTTATCACTTTTTTCAGGGCCTTGCTGATCTCATCCGCCCGGCCCGACATCCCGCCAAGTTTGCCGGTATAAACAATTTCGTGATCAGGATCGATTATAAGTGTTGTGGGGAAGAATTTTATCCCGAAACGGTCTACTAAATGCTGGCTTTCAGGAATCAGCGTAAAATCGAACTTTACCTTTTCCAGGAACTTCGTTACCTTTTCTTTTTTATCGAACGTTATGCCAAACCAGGCGACATTGTCCGTACCAAACTTTTCACGCATTTTATTAAGCTCCGGCATCTCCTGAATGCAGGCTGAGCAGTTGATAAACCAAAAATCGATGACGATCACTTTGCCCGCAAGAGATTCCAGGGTATGGATATTGCTATCCATATCAGTAAGCGTCAGCTCGTCAAGCTTCAACCCCATTAGCTTCTTACGGTTCTCCTCATCTTCCTCACTGCTTTTTTGGAACGCCTTGCCATCGGCTTCAAATTCCTCATCAGTGCGCCAGTGCAGTACGTAGGCGAAAGTATTGGTTACGGTATCTTTATAGACCCGGGTAGTGTATCGGTAAAAATCCTTTGCTTTGAAGATCGAGTCGGAATAGGCCTTATTGTACCGCTTGCCGTTCTCCTTAAAAGACATTGTATTATTGATAAGGCTGTCCCTGACATGCTTTGGGAGCGCATTAAGGTGATCTGCATACTCAGTCATGGAAGTCCTTTTACTGGAAGCAGAAAGGAACGGATAATCCTGGGCAATGGCGGCAGTGCTAATGATTAGCAATGCCCAAAGTAATGTTTGGCGCATGTTGGTTGGGTTTGGTCGTACTATACAACTAAATTTTGCATTGTTTTATTGCATCGTTATGGCATGTCCTTCAATGCAATTATCCCGAGCATTATACCAAGCTATTATTACCCTTTCAGTACGATTTAAAATACATCCTTCGCTATTGCCTTAATGTTATCCGGCTTGCCCATTGAATAATAATGCAGCACCGGGATGCCTGCGGCTACCAGTTCCCTGCTCTGTTGTGTACACCACTCAATGCCTATCTGGCGCACGGCATCGTTATCCTTAGCCTTAACCACTGCCATTATCAGGTCGTCCGGCAGATCGACCTTGAAGCGGTGCGGGATCTGGTTGAGCTGCTTTTTTGTGGAGATGGGCTTGAGTCCCGGAATAATGGGTACCGTAATGCCTTCCCTCCTGCACTTATCTACAAAATCAAAGAATTTCTTATTATCGAAGAACATCTGCGTCACGATATAGGCGGCACCGTTCTTTATCTTTTGCTTTAAAAAATAAATGTCACTATCCAGGCTGGGCGCTTCCATGTGCTTTTCGGGATAACCTGCCACTCCGATGCAGAAGTTCGTAGCTGAGGTATTCAGCAGGTGGTCGTCCAAATAAATACCTTTATTCAGATTATCGATCTGCGACACCAGTTCGGTCGCGTAATGGTTGCCTTCCCTTTCCGGTTTAAAATAGATCTCGCTTTTTACAGCATCGCCGCGCAGTGCCACTACATTCTGTATGCCAAGAAAATCAAGGTCGATCAGGAAGTTCTCGGTGTCCTCTTTGGTAAATCCGCCGCAAAGGATATGCGGAATGGCATCAAGGTTATATTTGTTCTGTATCGCTGAGCAGATGCCCACCGTACCCGGACGTTTCTTTACGATGCGCTTTTCCAGCAGGCCGCTTGGCAACTCACGGTATTCATACTCCTCGCGGTGGTAGGTGACGTCGATGAACGGAGGGTTGAACTCCATCAGCGGGTCGATGCTGTCGAATATTGACTGGATGTTCTGCCCCTTTAGCGGAGGCAGTATCTCAAAGGAAAAAAGGCATTTGCCGTTGGCGTTCTCTATATGTTCGGTTACTTTCATGGTTCAGCCCCCTACCCCCCAACGGGGGAATTGTTATCGTTAATATTCGTATTTTCGTATCTTATCATCTTCGATCAAGTGCTAAATAGCCACTTCCCTTTAAATTCCCACCTTCGGGGATTAGGGGCTTAATCTGCTATGTTTGGATTGAGCCATTTTGTGGCTTCTTCAGTGCTTATGTTCCGTCTTTTTGCGTAATCGACTACCTGGTCTTCTTTTATTTTTCCCAAGCCGAAATACCTGCTCTGCGGATGTGCAAAATAGTATCCCGAGACTGATGATGCCGGCCACATGGCAAGGCTTTCGGTCAGTTTTATCCCAATTTGGTTTTCTACATCCAGCAGCTGCCAAATGGTTGCCTTCTCTAAATGGTCGGGGCAGGCAGGATAGCCCGGCGCCGGACGTATACCCTGGTACTCTTCTTTTATCAAGTCGTCGTTGGATAATATTTCACCCGATGCATAACCCCATATCTCCTTACGCACCTTTTCATGCAAATATTCGGCAAAGGCCTCAGCAAGGCGATCCCCCAAAGCTTTTGCCATAATGGAATTATAGTCGTCGTGGCTCTTTTCGAATTCAGCCGCTTTTTCATCGACGCCAAAACCGGTGGTCACTGCAAATGCGCCAATGTGATCCTGCTTGCCGGAATCTTTGGGTGCTATAAAATCGGCTAAAGCGATATTCGGTGCGCCTGCTGTTTTTTTTGATTGTTGGCGTAATGTCAGAAATTTAAATCCGTCCAGTTCAATATCATCATCATTCACACTGTTTGCCGGGAAAATGCCGTACATCCCTTTTGCCTCAAACCAGTTCTCATCCACTATCTGCTTCAGCATTTCCTGCGCATCTGCGAAAAGTGCTTTGGCCTGCTCTCCCACTACCTCATCTTCAAGGATGCGGGGGTATTTGCCATGCAGGTCCCACGTCTGGAAAAACGGTGTCCAGTCGATATAGGGTACAAGTTCTTCAAGCTTAGGGTAAATGGTTTGTGTCCCGATAAAGTTCGGCTTTACAGGGTCAAATCCCAGTTGCAGCTTGTTCTTGCGGGCTTCCTCAATGGTAAGGAAATCCTTGTCGCGCGAACGGTTCAGATAGCCTTCCCGCAGCTTGTCGTACTCTTCGCGCAAACCTTTCGCATATTCGGTTTTTGTGTTTGCATTCAAAAGATTGCCCGCCACGGTTACCGCACGGGAAGCATCGTTTACATGTACTACGGTCTCACGGTATTGCGGTGCTATCTTTACGGCAGTATGCGCGCGCGATGTGGTTGCCCCGCCTATCATGATCGGGATGCTGATATTGAGCTTGTCCATCTCTTTAGCGAGATACACCATTTCATCCAATGATGGCGTGATAAGCCCGCTAAGGCCAATGATGTCCACCTGTTCCCTGACAGCGACCTCTATAATCTTTTCAGGCGGCACCATCACACCAAGGTCGATTATCTCGAAATTATTGCAGCCCAAAACCACCGCAACGATATTTTTACCAATGTCGTGCACATCGCCCTTAACTGTAGCCATGAGCACGCGTCCGGCGCTCGAAGAGCGCCCATCCTTTTGAGCTTCGATATACGGAAGCAGATACGCCACCGCTTTTTTCATCACCCTGGCCGACTTCACTACCTGGGGCAGGAACATCTTGCCACTTCCAAAAAGGTCGCCAACCACGTTCATACCGGCCATCAGGTTGATCTCTATTACTTCAATGGGTTTAGCTGCAAGTTGCCGTGCCTCTTCCGCATCGGTCTCTATAAACTCGTCGATACCTTTTACAAGGGCGTGGGTAATGCGCTCCTGTACCGGGAGCAACCTCCACTCCTGAGCCTGTTTCTCGTTGGCTTTTACATCTCCTTTTACGTTTTCGGCGAATGCCAAAAGCCTTTCCGTAGCGTCATCACGGCGATCGAGAAGCACATCCTCAACGCGTTCGAGCAGTTGTTTGTCGATCTCGTCGTACACCTCCAGCATTTCAGGGTTCACAATGCCCATGTCCATGCCGTGCTGAATGGCGTGGTACAGAAATGCCGAGTGCATGGCTTCACGCACCCTGTCATTACCACGAAAGGAGAATGACACGTTGCTCACCCCACCACTCACGTGGGCATGCGGCAGGTTGGTGCGTATCCATTTGGTAGCCCGGAAAAAGTCGAGCGCGTTCGTGCGGTGCTCTTCCATTCCGGTTGCTACGGGAAATATATTTGGGTCAAATATGATGTCCTCGGGCGGAAATCCAACTTTTTCCACCAATATATCATACGAGCGTTTGCATATCTCAATGCGCCTTTGATACGTGTCCGCCTGGCCATCTTCATCAAAAGCCATAACGATCACGGCAGCGCCATAACGCTTCACTTTTTTGGCATGGTCGATAAATGCAGCCTCGCCTTCTTTCAGGCTGATGGAGTTCACCACACTTTTGCCCTGCGTTACCTTCAGCCCAGCCTCGATGATATCCCATTTGGAACTGTCGATCATTACAGGCACTCGCGCAATGTCCGGCTCGGCAGCGATCAGGTTAAGGAACTTTGTCATGGCATACACGCCGTCGAGCATCCCCTCGTCCATATTGATGTCAATGATCTGCGCGCCGCCCTCTACCTGTGCACGGGCAACATCCAGTGCTTCTTCATATTTTTCCTCCTTTATCAACCTTAAAAACTTACGAGATCCCGTAACGTTCGTACGCTCACCCACGTTAATAAAGTTACTTTCCGGAGTCACTATTAGTGGCTCAAGTCCGGATAGTTTTAAATATCTATTCTCTGCCATTATACTTCAGCCTCCGCTTTTCTTGGTTTGTAATTCTTAGCCACTTCAGCTATTAATTTTATGTGCTCTGGTGTCGTTCCGCAACAGCCGCCTATAATATTTATCAGATCGTCGTCTAAATATTCTTTTATCAACTGCTGCATTTCTGCGGGTGTCTGGTCGTATTCGCCAAAGGCATTGGGCAATCCTGCATTAGGATGCGCCGATATGCTGAACGACGTATTGTGCGCCAGGCGTTTCAGGTACGGCTTGAGCTGGTCGGCACCAAGGGCACAATTAAAGCCCACGCTCAATAGCGGCAGGTGTGATATGGAAATAAGGAAAGCCTCCACCGTCTGTCCTGATAATGTTCTCCCTGAAGCATCGGTAATAGTTCCGCTTACCATTACAGGAATGTCGATACCCAGCTCGTCCTTTATTTCTTCAATTGCAAATAAAGCAGCCTTTGCATTCAGTGTGTCGAATATGGTCTCTACCAAAAGCACGTCCACACCGCCATCGATGAGGGCTTTTACCTGTTCTTTGTAGGCGATGCGCAGATCATCGAACGTTACTGCCCTAAAACCGGAATCGTTCACATCCGGGCTCATGCTCGCGGTACGGTTGGTAGGCCCTATTGAACCGGCGACGAACCTCGGCCTGTCGATAAATTCATCAGCTGCCTCGCGGGCTAATTTAGCCGACTCATAATTCAGTTCGTATACCAGATCTTCCATGTGGTAGTCGGCCATCCCGATGGTGGTACCGGAAAAAGTATTGGTCTCCACGATGTCGGCGCCTGCGGCAAAGTACTGGCGGTGCACATCCTTCACGGCTTCGGGCTGGGTGAGGGAAAGCAGGTCATTGTTGCCCTTTAGCGGATGCGGGAAATCCTTAAAGCGCTCCCCACGGAAATCCTCTTCGGAAAAGTTATGGCGCTGCAGCATGGTACCCATAGCGCCGTCGAGTACGAGGATCCTTTCGCGTATCGCTTGTTGTATATTAGACATAGTTTTGTTTCAGGTTTAAAGTTTCAGGTTTCAGTTTAGCACCGTAAACCATAAAATTTTCTGGAGCGAAGACGGGAGTTGAACCAATGACCTCAGGGTTATGAATCCTGTGCCCGGACAAAATGCGCTTCGCATTACTTTACTGCTTATATGTCATCAAAAATGGAGTGGGAAATACCGTGAAGTATTTCGTATGTTATCTATCCGCGCGTAAGCTTGGTAGAATTTAGCACCTTCTTTAAAGATAAAGGGTTGCTAAGGCTTCATAGGGTCTATTCCCTCTGCCTTTCGTGATAACGTATCAGTGTGTAAAAGAACAATGCAAAGTAAGGGAATAAAATACTATTTCGCAAATATCTTTTTACCTTCAAAAAATTATACATTTACCAAAGATACCCTATAGGGTTTTGAACATACTAATCCTATTTATAAATATGAAAACATTCAAGTCCTATTTAAATGCTTCGGTTGCCGAAGACCGTAACCAGTTCCACATCATCGTGATCGGAGATGCAGCCGATATCGAAGCTGCCGAAGAAGGCATTTGGACTGAGAGCGGCATAATGGACTACTGGAAAAGAGCCGAGAAGCCGGATGGCGATAATGGCCCCATAAACCTCCACCTCGCCCGAAAGAAGCACGTGAATACCAAAATGAGGAAAATTTCATGGCACGTGAACGGCTTTAAAAATGATAAGAATGCAGTGAACAACAACATGAACGGTGTAGAAAGCGCCCGTACAATAGCTAATGCGGTTTTAAAACTCCCTGCCAGTAAGGTACTCGAAACTACACCCAACGAAAATGCCGCCACACTTTTGTCGAATGTGGACTACCTGCCCAACAAGTGTAAGATATTTGTTTTTAAGGTCGTAGAAAATAAGTAAGGAGTATTTTAGGTTGTTGCGATCAGATACCACAAAAACAGCTATCCTATTATGAAAAACCTGCAACTATTGCTGCTGCTGCTTTCGGTTGTCAGCCTGCCCGGCTGCATCAATGCGCAAACCCTGACCGCAAACGACCAAATTGCGATTACCATATCCCAACTCACCGATACATTTGTAACTGATGCCGTCAAAAAAATGGAGAAGGATGAAACGCTGGACATTAAAAGGGAGAAAGGCAAAATCACGGCAACTACCTATTTTCATTTATTGGACTGCGGGAACTATACGGCATCTGCCAAAGTAAAGAACGATTCGATCATCATAACCGTCAATAATTCGAAAATCTGCGATGGCAACAGCAAATATTATAAGCTGGAGGCGGTTATTGACGATCCTAAAAATGTCCCATATAAAATCACTGTGGACCCGGCTTTTACTTTCCTGGCCGAAGGTGAAAGGATAGAAACCTTTATAGATGAATATCCTGTTGGGGATGTGGATGGTGATAAAAAGCCCGATACTGCTATAGTAGAATATGAAAAAGCAATTGCCGCAGATGGCTCTCCCCAAAATGATTGCGGAAAAGGAGTATGCAATGTAAGGATTAGCTTTGGCAGAAAAATTGAACCTATTGTTTTTGAGGGCATGAGTGTTGTTTTGGCACAAACCATAGATGTAAATAAAGATGGGGCAAATGAGGTTTTGGTATACCGTTGGTGGTATGAATGCTGTTGGACAACCCTTGACCTGTATAGTTATAGATCTGGTACGTGGAATATTATTGCGACTTCCAAAGCATTTATAACCTGGGATGACAACGATTTTAGGGATCGTGTAAAGATGGAAAATGGCCATTATTACCTGATGGGGCAAAAATGGAATGACGATATTTCCGAAATCATTACAGACAAGGTACACATCAAATAAGATCACGGGCCTCACAACCCGGGATCTTCCAAGTAACAAACAAACCAAACAAACTTATTTTTTATGCCGCTTTGCTCTTTTTCTCTGCCACATCCAATATGGCATCGAAAAGAGCATCGGCGGCGGCATCTTTTCCTTTTATAGCACCCGCGACCTGGCGAAACTCCAGTCCTCTGCTTTCAGCGAGGAACTGCAGGCCTTTCCCGACACCGGGCAGGCCATTAAGGCTTTCGTTTATAGTCACAATGCTGAAGCCGCTCTTTATAAGATCATGATACTCGACCGCGAGGGCAGCGCTGGCGGTGGCATCCACGGCAATCAGGTTTTCTATATTGTTTTCCATCAGGTAGTACAGCACATCTTCCAGTTTAAAAGGGATGGCAAACTGTATGAAGTTGGCCTCCCACGAGTAATTGGCGCCTTCTTTCTCGAAAAAAGCTACGGTGGAGTTAGTGATAACGGGAAACCTCAGGTCGAGCTTGCGATCCAGCATTAGTTCCTTGCGTTCTTTCAATACTTTATTAATGAGCGCGCTGCCGGTATTCCCTATACCAAACAGCACTATATTTATTCTTTTGGTCATAATTTACAATTTTAAAAAAGAAACTGCCCCGGTTGCCCGAAGGCAGTTCTTTCACAAACAAACAAAACAACTTAAAACATATCTTTATAAAACACCTGCCGCATATTCCGGCTAAGCAGGTGTTTCCGGGTTAGTAACCTTAGTTATAGGTGTACTCTTTGTACAGGCTTAGGTGTACGGGAGTATTGCTCACCAACGTGTCATATACAGGGCTGCGTTGCTGTACTTCCTTCATCCAGTTTTGCAGCACATCGAGCGGCGCGGCAGATGATGGCTTGAGCGTGATCTCGATATTCCTGAAGCCGGGGCGTGCTTTACGTCCGTCTTTTTCAAGGCTGCCGGTGATCTCGATCTGCAATGAACGTAAGGCGATACCCTGCTCTGCCGCCACTTCCTGGCCAAGAGCATTAATGCATCCTGCAAATCCGGCAAGGATGTATTCGTAAGGGTTGGGGCCTTCGAGTTCCGGGTATTTTTCATTCTGGTCCATCCTTAGGTTGGCATTGAGGGTCTTCACTACGAATTGGCTGTTGTTGCCGGTGTATCCGAGTACGTTGATCTTGGTTTTCATAACTGCGATTTTGATGATTAATGATTGAACGGTAACAAAAAAGGCCCTTTAGCGCTGTTGCCAAAGGACCTTATCTGAATTTGAATTCTAAAAAACTAAGATGGGGTTATCCTTTTTGGCAACGGCGCGCGCATACAGTACATCCATGTAAAGCAGATGTGCTGGCGGTGTGATGATGTGCGGATAACGGTATTCATATTTATTATTTTTATACTAATATAGTATTGTGTAAAAACAAAAGGCCCCTGCTCTTAATTGCGGGGGCCTTTACAGATTATGTCGGTTTAAGACTATGATCATGCAATAACGGCCCCTGTGGAGTGGTTCCACATAAAGCAACGGTATTGACATGTAATAAAGCTCATTTTTTCTCGATTTTGACTTTAACAAACTTCGACACTATTTTTAATATATGCAAGCATAATTTTTAATTTTAACATAAATCGTTTTCGGAAAGCAAGAACATGGAACTTCAGATCCTAAAATGGAAACTAATTTTGACACCACCTGGTTAACCCTTAGTAAGCAAAAGTTTAAATTATTTATACGTTGAGATTTTTTATTCCGTTCCTGTTTTATACCTTTGCCCTGATTTAATCCCGGAGGAAAAATTTGTCTGATTGCAACCTCATAAAAAAATGCTAAAGCAGGAACTCCTTCCCCTTTAGCGGCTGCATCTCTTACCTCCCGTAAAACTATACACAAATGGCATATCTATTTACGTCGGAGTCCGTGAGTGAAGGGCATCCTGACAAAGTTGCTGACCAGATCTCTGATGCGCTGATCGATAATTTCCTTGCTTTCGACCCGGAGTCGAAGGTAGCATGCGAAACCCTTGTTACAACTGGCCAGGTGATCCTTGCAGGTGAAGTAAGGTCCAAAACATATCTTGATGTACAGCAGATCGCCCGCGACGTGATCAAAAAGATCGGCTATACTAAGAGCGAATATATGTTCGAAGCCAATTCATGCGGTGTGCTTTCAGCGATACATGAACAATCCCAGGACATCAACCAGGGTGTGGACCGCCAGAACAAAGAAGACCAGGGAGCGGGCGACCAGGGCATGATGTTTGGTTACGCGACCAACGAAACATCCGACTACATGCCCCTTGCACTGAACCTTTCACACAACCTCCTTCGCGAACTTGCGGAGCTTCGCCGTGAGGACAATGAAATAAAATACCTCCGCCCGGATGCAAAAAGCCAGGTGACGCTTGAATATGACGATAACAATAAGCCGGTACGCATAGATGCTATTGTAGTATCCACACAACATGACGATTTTGATGAGGAGCCTGCTATGCTTGCGAAGATCAAAAAGGACATCGTAGAAATACTGGTGCCGAGGATCGTAAAGAAATACCCGCAGTACGCACACCTCTTCAACGACAAGATCGAATACCATATCAATCCTACGGGCAAGTTCGTTATAGGTGGGCCACACGGCGACACCGGCCTTACCGGAAGGAAGATCATCGTAGATACGTATGGTGGTAAAGGAGCCCACGGTGGTGGTGCCTTTTCGGGCAAAGACCCAAGCAAGGTAGACCGCAGCGCTGCCTATGCTACGCGCCACATTGCCAAGAACCTTGTTGCTGCCGGTGTAGCCGACGAGATCCTGGTACAGGTATCGTATGCTATTGGTGTGGCTAAGCCAATGGGTATTTACATCAATACCTACGGAACAGGCAAAGTAGGCCTTACTGATGGTGAAGTTGCCAAAAAAGTAGAGGAGCTGTTCGATATGCGCCCTTACTTCATTGAGCAGCGCCTGAAACTGAGGAACCCTATCTACAGCGAAACAGCTGCCTATGGGCACATGGGCCGCACGCCTGAGACCGTTACCAAAACCTTCAGGTCGCCAAGCGGCGAGACCAAAGAGGTTACGGTAGAACTGTTCACGTGGGAAAAACTGGACTATGTGGACAAGGTAAAAGCTGCCTTTAACTTATAATTGTTACTAACCTTTATATTGGAAAACCGCTCTCTGTAAAAGGAGGGCGTTTTTTTATTTGCATAGCAGTACAATTCACAGGCAGTGTTACTGCGAGGCACGAACCAGTCTGTCAGGTGAGCAATGGAATAAAGATCGCAACGCTTTGCAAACTATGCTCTCAATGATGCACGTGAAATGGTTTCGTCAATAAACAAAAAACCCATGCTCTCGCATGGGTTTTATTATATCTAAAGCTAAACGATTACTTCAGCTTTTTCTTCACTTCTACAGTTTGGTAAGCCTCGATGATATCCAGCTGCTGTATGTCGTTATAGTTCTTAACCTGCATACCACAGTCGTAACCTTTTGAAACTTCCTTCACATCGTCCTTGAAACGTTTCAGCGCGGTAAGTTCGCCGGTGTAGATAACCACACCATCCCTGATCAGCCTGATCTTCGACGTCCTGAATATCTTACCATCGGTAACCATACATCCTGCAATGGTACCCACCTTAGAAATCTTGAACGTTTCGCGTATCTCAGCAGTACCGGTAACTTCTTCCTTCATTTCCGGAGAAAGCATGCCTTCCATCGCATCTTTCAGGTCGTCGATAGCATCGTAAATGATCGAGTAGTTCCTGATGTCGATCTCTTCCTTGTCGGCCAAAGTCCTGGCACTTGCCGATGGACGAACGTTGAACCCGATGATGATCGCATCTGAAGCTGAGGCAAGCAATACGTCCGATTCCGTGATCGCGCCCACACCTTTGTGGATGATATTGATCTGGATCTCTTCGGTCGAAAGTTTCGAGAATGAGTCTGATAGCGCTTCCACCGAGCCGTCCACGTCACCTTTAAGGATAATATTAAGTTCCTTGAACTGCCCAAGTGCGATACGCCTTCCGATCTCCGCAAGGGTAATGTGCCTTTGCGTACGTACTGACTGCTCACGCATCAATTGGGTACGTTTGGCCGCGATCTGCTTCGCTTCCCTTTCATCCTCAAATACACTGAACTTGTCGCCCGCTGTTGGCGCGCCGTCAAGTCCCAATATTGATATTGGTGTTGATGGCCCTGCCTCTTTTACATTGTGCCCACGCTCATCGTGCATTGCCTTGACCTTACCGTGGTGCTTCCCTGCAAGAACATAGTCGCCCACCTTAAGCGTACCGCCCTGTACAAGAACGGTCGATACATAGCCACGCCCTTTGTCAAGGAACGCTTCTACCACAGTACCAACAGCCGCTTTTTCAGGATTGGCCTTAAGGTCAAGTATTTCGGCCTCAAGCAATACTTTTTCAAGAAGGTCTTTCACACCAAGGCCTGTTTTGGCCGATATGTCGTGCGACTGTATCTTACCGCCCCAGTCTTCAACCAGGAGGTTCATGCCCGCAAGCCTTTCTTTTATCTTTTCCGGATTTGCCGCCGGCTTATCCACTTTGTTTATTGCAAAAATGATAGGAACACCTGCCGCCTGCGCGTGGTTGATGGCTTCCTTCGTTTGTGGCATGATGTCGTCGTCTGCCGCGATCACAACGATCGCGATATCCGTCACCTGCGCACCCCTGGCCCTCATCGCGGTAAACGCTTCGTGGCCCGGTGTATCGAGGAATGCTATCTTTTGCCCGTTATCAAGGGTTACACCATACGCACCAATGTGCTGGGTTATACCACCCGACTCACCCGCAATTACATTCTCTTTACGAATGTAGTCAAGAAGTGATGTTTTACCGTGGTCAACGTGGCCCATTACAGTTACTATAGGAGCCCTGAATACAAGGTCTTCTTCCTTATCTGCCACAACTTCCATCGCTTCTTCGATATCGGTAGTGATGAATTCCACCTCATAGCCAAATTCGTCAGCAACAATGGTAAGCGTTTCGGCATCGAGCCTTTGGTTCATGGTTACCATGATACCCAACGACATACATACCGATATTACTTTGGTGATAGGCACATCCATCATGGTAGCAACCTCGCCTACGGTCACAAATTCTGTAACCTTAAGCGTTTTGCTGCCTTCGTCGAGCATCCTTTGCTCGTCGTCCGACTTCTGGCGGTGGCTGTCGCGCTTATCCCTCCTGTATTTAGCCGCTTTGGATTTTCCTCCTTTACCCTGAAGTTTTTCAAGGGTCTCGCGGATCTGGTTCTTAACTTCTTCTTCGGTAGGCTCTACTTTAGACACAATAGCAGGACGCTTGCCTGTATTAGGGCCAAATTTATTGCCGCCCTGGCCAGCCGGCCTGTTCTGGCCGCCACCCTGGCCCGGTCCTCCCTGTCCGGGAGGCCTGTTCGGTGTGATCCTGTTCCTTTTTTTCTTGTCTGCTCCCGCACCACCCTGCTGGTTGGCACCTGCCTGGTTAGTAGCACCCGGTGTGGCTGCGCCTCCCGGTTTCGGCCCGTCTTTCCTGAAATCTTCCTTCTTCTTTTTAGGCTTATTGAACTGCGAAAGGTCAATAGTTTGCCCGGTAAAGGTAGCACCGGTAAGCTTTTGGTATTGCGTGGTTATCTTCTCATCTGCAGGCGCCTGTGCCTCGGCTGCCGCAGGTTTCTCCTGCTGCTCAGCGGGTTTCGCAGGCGTTATTTTTGGCTGTATCGCCGGTGCTGCTTTTGGCTGTTCAGCTGCCGGTTTTTCCTGTACCGGTTCATCAGCAGGCTTTGCAGCCTCCTGTACTTTTTCCGGCGCTGCCGCCTGTACCTGTGGCTCAGGTTTGGCAGGAGTGTCTGAAGCGGGCTCAGATTTTTTGGCATTAAGGTCGATCTTGCCCACAGCAACCGGCCCTGAAAGTGTGGCCCTTGCCTTTATCACCTCCTGGCGCTGCCTGTCCTCATCCTGCTTCCTTTTTTCTTCGATCTCGCGTTCACGCTCCACACGAAGCGCTTCCTTCTCTTTCCTCTTCTCCTCGCTTACTTCGAGGGAAGTGGCCTTATTCTTTTTGTCGGCAGAAAATTGGTTGAAAAGGGCATTATATTCCTCGCCTGATATCTTGGCGTTAGGGCTGGCCTCGATAGCGTGGCCTTTTTCCTTAAGGAACTCGACAGCCCTGTCAAGCGAAATATTTAATTCCCTTAATACTTTGTTTATTCTTATTGCTCTTTCTTCAGACATACAATCTTATTAAATTATCTTCTTTGTTGTGTTGTGCTGGTTACGGCGTTAAACCGGATATTATTAGTCTTCAAATTCCTCCTTCAGTATCCTCATCACTTCAAGAATAGTCTCCTCTTCCAGATCGGTCCTCCTTACAAGGTCGGCCACATCCTGCTTCAGTACGCTCCTTGCGGTATCAAGTCCTATCTTGCCAAATTCCTCGATCACCCATGCTTCGATCTCATCTGAGAACTCTGTCAATTCCACATCCTCATCTTCAGCAGCGTTGCCTTCACGGATAACATCAAGCTCATAGCCTGTAAGCAATCCTGCCAGTTTGATGTTGTGCCCTCCGCGGCCAATAGCTTTGGAAACTTCTTCAAGCTTAAGGAACACCTCGGCCCTTGAGTTCGCATCGTCTAATTTGATAGATGACACTTTTGCAGGGCTAAGCGCCCTTGATATGAATAGCTGCGTATTGGTCGTATAGTTGATCACGTCGATATTCTCGTTGCCCAGTTCACGAACGATACCGTGGATGCGCGAGCCTTTCATACCCACACAGGCCCCTACAGGATCGATCCTGTCATCGTAAGAATCTACGGCTACTTTCGCTTTTTCGCCCGGGATCCTTACTACTTTTTTCACGGTGATAAGACCGTCAGCCACTTCAGGTATCTCCTGTTCGAACAGTTTTTCAAGGAAAAGTTCCGATGTCCTTGACATCATTATCTGAGGCTTATTGCCTTTCAGTTCCACACTTTCAATGATGCCGCGCACGTTGTCGCCTTTCCTGAAAAAGTCAGACGGTATTTGCTTTTCTTTCAACAATACGATCTCATTGCCTTCATCATCCACCAAAATTACAGCTTTTGGCCTTACGTGGTGTACTTCAGCAGTATAAATATCACCAATAAGGTCTTTAAACTGCTTATACAGGTTGGTATTATCGTGTTCATGTATCTTCGATATCAGGTTTTGGCGCAGCGCCAGTATCGCCCTGCGGCCCAACTGGATCAGCTTTACCTCTTCAGAAACGTCTTCACCTACTTCAAAGTCGGGCTCGATCCTGCGGGCTTCGGTTAGCGAGATCTCCTGGTTAGGGTCCTCTACTTCACCATCGGCGACCACCACGCGGTTCCTCCATATCTCCATATCCCCTTTATCAGGGTTGATGATAATGTCGAAGTTATCATCAGAACCATATTTCTTTTTCAGAGCATTCCTGAATACATCTTCCAGTATCGCCATGAGCGTAACGCGATCTATAAGCTTATCATCTTTAAACTCTGAAAACGAATCGATTAATGCGAGATTTTCCATGCCAACTTTTTATTTTTTTAAAATTTTATTACAACAACTGCTTCTTTAATGTCCGAATAAGGTATCTCAGCCTTTTTTTGGACCGTCTCTTTTCCTTTACCTATCTGCTTTGGCTCACGGGCTTCCCACTCCAAAACAATATGCTCTTCATTTGCGTCGGTAATTTCCGCCTCTATCTGCTGATCGGCGGTCTTTACCAATATTGTCCTTCCTATGTTTTTTTTGTATTGCCTCGGGTTTGTCATAGGGCTTGTCGCCCCTGCCGAAGCCACCTCCAGCGAAAAGTCTTCCTCTTCCCTGTCAAGGTTGTGCTCTATGGCGCGGCTAATGTCAATGCAGTCCTGCAGGGTCACCCCGTTATCGCCATCCAGCGTAACTTCTATCTTGTTGGCACCTGTTATGGAAAGGTCTATCAGGAACAGCGAAGGGTTCTCTTCGAGCCCTTTTTCCAACAGCGATACCACTTTTTCTTTGAATGTCATAATTGTATAAAAAGAGGGGACTCCTGTCCCCTCATTATTTAGTGCTTATTTAAATAACCGTGCAAATATAAGACTTTTTTTTATATCTTGAAAATCATCGCATAAATCTTGAAAACCATTGGTTAATGCAAAAAATATCACTACCTTTATTGTAATTAATTTCTAACCAAAATCCTGTTAAATTATTATAATCCTTTATCATGAAAAAAATCCTAGTACCCACCGACTTTTCAGACCACGCAGAATATGCCCTTAAAGTAGCGGCGCAAATAGCACGCGAAAATGACGGCGAGATCTTCCTGCTGCACATGCTGGAACTGCCCGCACTTGCCAGCGACGGCATAGGCGAAAGCAACGCGGTGGGCAGCAGCAGCGACCTTCCCGAGGTAATGTTCTTCATGCAAAAAACACGCGAGCGCTTCCAGGACATCCTTGAGCAGCCGTATCTTGAAGGCATTCCGGTCGTTGAGGCCATACAGTTCGAAAGGGCTTTTGACGGTATCATATCACACAGCAAAAAACACGGCATCGACCTTGTAGTAATGGGCTCACACGGCGCCAGCGGCTTCCAGGAAATGTTCATTGGCTCCAATACCGAAAAAGTGGTAAGGACATCTGACGTTCCTGTACTTGTCATCAAAAAAGAAGAAGGCACTTTCAACCCGCAAAAATTCGTTTTCGCTTCCAACTTTAGTGACGAGATCAAAAAACCATTTGCTAAAGTGGTTGATTTTGCCAATATGTTCGGCATACACATCCACCTGACGTTCATCAACACACCGAATGACTTTAAGTCGACCCATGCTGCCGAGAAAAAAATGCACGATTTCATTTCGGGCTTCCAGGTAGCCAACGGATATACCACACACGTATATAACGATGTGAACGTAGAAAAAGGCATCCTTCATTTCGCAAACAGCGTTAACGCCGACCTGATAGGCATGTGCACGCACGGAAGGCAGGGGCTTGCCCACTTCTTTAACGGAAGCATCAGCGAAGACCTGGTAAACCATTCGGTAAGGCCGGTGGTAACGTTCAGGATATAATTATTTAATAAAATAATCCCTGCAAAACCCCAAAGATTTCAAAAATCTTTGGGGTTTTCCTTTGAGCATAAAACCAAAAAAACCTCTCGAATAATTGAGAGGTTTTTTTGTTGACCTACTAGGACTCGAACCTAGAACGACTGAACCAAAATCAGCTGTGTTACCATTACACCATAGGTCAATTTTGCTTTTCACCACTACCGCATTTAGCTTTCACAACCGCTGTAGTGCCTTATTGCGGGTGCAAATGTAGCACATAATTTATTTATTGCAAATTTTTACCGGAAAAATATTAAAAAAATAGCTTTGCCGTTTGGTAAGCAGTAAAATAGCTTTTCTTTGTAGTATAATTAAACCTTTCCGAACCAATTTACATGACAAACCAGGACTTCCGGAAGTGGAACATGATAGCAGGCTGGTGCCTGTTCGCCACAGCCCTAATTGTATATTGCTTAACTGTAGAACGTACCCTCAGCTTTTGGGATTGCGGTGAATATATTGCCACTGCCGCCAAACTGGAGGTAGGCCACCCTCCCGGTGCGCCACTATTCCAGATCATAGGCGCCTTCTTTTCGATGTTCGCTACCGCCGATGACAAGATCGCGCTCATGGTCAATATGGTTTCGGTAATGTCCAGTGCATTTACCATATTGTTCATGTTCTGGTCGCTTACTATTTTGCTTAAAAACCTGGTTTCGTCATTTGCCGAATTCAATAAGAACAATGCCATAATGGTACTGGGCAGTTCGGCCATAGGCACACTTGCATTCCTGTTCTCGGACAGTTTTTGGTTCAACGCCACCGAAGCCGAAGTATATGCCATGGCATCACTGTTTATCGCATTGCTTTTTTGGGCCGGGCTCCGATGGGGTGAGGAAATAGGCACACCGCGCGCCAACCGCTGGCTGCTGCTCATATCGCTATTACTGGGCCTTTCGTTCGGGGTACACTTCCTGGCTTTGCTTACTATCCCTTCGATAGGGCTTATCTATTTCTTTAAGAATTACAAAACCGTAACGGTCAAAAATTTTATCATTGCCAATGCCGTTACCATTGCTATACTCTTCTTTGTATTCAAATTCCTCCTACCCTATACTATGGCGCTTTTCGGGCGTACAGAGATATTCATGGTCAACAGCTTCGGCCTGCCGTTCAACTCGGGCACCATTTTCATGTTCGTGCTCCTGGCCTCCCTATTTTACTTTGGGCTGCGCTATACCAAAAAGAACAACAAACCCTTCCTTAATACCATATTGCTTTGCGTGCTGTTCCTATTCATAGGCTTCTCCACATGGATGATGCTGCCGATACGCGCCAATGCCGAAGTGGTCATCAATGAGAACAAACCATCTGATGCTGCCGAGCTTTTGGCTTACTATAACCGTGAGCAATATGGTGAGCAGAAAACATTCTTTGGGCCTTTATATACCGAGATCTACAGCGGGCTCGACAAGGAGCATCCGTACAAAGATGCCAAGCCCAACTACCAGCGCGACTATGCCAGCGGCACCTATAAGATCGTGAACAATTACAAGAACGCCAAACAAAATCCCGACGAGACCCACAGCGCCATCCTGCCGAGGATGACCAGCACGGACCATGCCGCGAACTATATGTCATTTTCAGGACCGCCGAATTTCAGGATCGACCCTAATTATGATTACGCAGGCGAATTGCTCCGCTATGGCATTGATGTAGAAACTTTAGAGCCACAGGAAGCCGCGGCAGCCATAGCACAAATACAAGGTGAGCTTGAGGCGGTGATCAACGAGTTCCGATCGGCATATGCCAAAGGCGATGTTGGGTTTAAGGAATATGACAAGTTCCTGAAGCATTACAAAAATTACCTGATCGTAGAGAAGCCTTCGTTTGGCGATAACATGTCCTATATGTTCGACTACCAGTTCGGCTATATGTACTGGCGCTACCTGATGTGGAACTTTACCGGCCGGCAGAACGACGTGCAGGGCGAAATGGACAACAACGGCAACTGGCTGAGCGGCATTACCTTTATCGACGAGATGAGGCTTGGCCCGCAGCAAGCGCTTACCTCTGACATGAAGAATAATAAAGGCCGGAACGTATACTTTTTCCTGCCGTTCATCCTTGGGATCATCGGTGCGGTCTACCATGCGAGGAAAGACCTGAAAAGCTTTTACGTACTGTTGGCGCTATTCCTGTTCATGGGCATTGCGCTGAAGATATTCCTTAACGAAAGGCCTTTCGAAGTACGCGAACGCGATTATGTGCTCGTAGGATCCTACTATGTATTTGCCATGTGGATCGCCTTTGGGGTGTACGCCATTTATGACGGCATCAAACAATACTTAGCACCAAAAATCTCTGTCCCTGTAGTACTTGGTGTTACCCTTCTTGCCGCACCGGTGCTGATGGCATCTCAAAACTGGGACGACCATGACCGCTCCGGCCGCTATACCGCACTATCTATGGCGAAAGCCTACCTGGATTCGTGCGAGCCGAACGCCATACTCTTTACCGTAGGCGACAACGACACCTTCCCGCTATGGTATGCACAGGAGATAGAAGGCTTCCGTACCGATGTGCGCATTGTATGCTCTACCCTGCTGCCTACCGACTGGTACATTGACCAGATGAAGCGCAAGGCGTATAAGTCGGACCCTGTGCCGATCTCTCTTAAACACGACCAGTATGTTGACGGTACGCGCGATTTTCTTTTCTACAACCCAAGGGGACAGAAAAAGGATTCGACCATGACCATAAACGATTTCATGACCTTTGTAACACTTGAGGACGACAGGGCCAAGGTGCCGTTGAGCAACGACCATTTGGTAAATTACTACCCTATCAACAAAATACGCTTCCCGATAGATAAGGAAACGATAATCCGCAACAAGGTGGTTTCGCCGCAGCGTTATGATTCTATCGTACCATTCATTGAAATTACCCTGCCGGAGGAAGCGATCTACAAGCATAACCTTGTGATGCTCGACATCATCCGGACCAATAACTGGAAACGGCCGATATACTTTGCAGGTGGAAGGTTTGATGATGAGGATTATGCCTGGATGAAGGATTACCTGCAGCTTGAAGGCATGATATACAAGCTCGTGCCTGTAAAAACCGCGATACCCGAAAACGGCAGTCCGCTGGACATGGGTTACATTGATACCGATGACATGTACAACATCGTGATGAAATGGGACTGGGGCAATGGCGGCGACACCGGCATATACCACGACCCTCAAACGCAGAAGAACAGCATTAGCTTCCGGAAGAACCTGGCAAGGCTGGGAGATGCGCTGGTTAAGGAAGGTAATATCGACAAGGCGCGTAACGTAATAGACGTTGCAATTAAGAACATGCCGCTCGACCAGTTCGGGTACTACTTCATCAGCGAACCTTTTGCAGGACTATATTACCAAACAGGCCAAAAGAAGCAGGCACGTGAGTTCCTGACCAAACTGATAGGCAAATACAACGAAACGCTGAACTATTACAAATCGCTGCCGGTAGCCGAACAGAATGCGGGTGCGCCCGATATCATGGGGTCGATAGAAGCCTACAGGACGCTGCTCATCATCATGGAGGAGAACAATGACATGGAGTTCTTTGAGGCATCGAAAGTAGCCTTTAATAAGGCCAATGGAATGTTCGCAAGGTTTAAGAGGCCGAATGAGTAGGTAGCCTCTCCCCAACCCTCTCCAAAAGAGATAGAGAAGCTTCACTCGAATAGCTTCACGAATTTATAATTACAGCATAGAGCACTTACTCGCTCCCCTCTCCTTTGGAGAGGGGATGGGTGAGGTCAGACAAAACCAATAAAACACACACCTTTATGAATAAACACATTACACTTACTCTGCTATTTTTAATAGGTCTTTCGGCGAATGCCCAGACCGACAAGCGCCTGAAAGGAATTGACAAAGACCTGAACGCGTTGCTGCAGACCGCAAAGGCCGCCGGATTCTCAGTAGCGGTGGTAGAGAAGGACAAAGTGATCTACTCGGCCGGGTTTGGCTACAGGGATCACGAGAAAAAACTCCCTGCCGATGCCAACACACTATTTGCGATCGGTTCAAGCACAAAGGCATTTACCTCGGCAATACTTGGATCGCTGAGGGCCGACGGCAAGCTGGACTTTGACGACAGTCCGCTGAAATACGTTCCTGAACTTCAATTCTACAATAACGACCTGAACGGCAATGTGAACATTGAGGACCTGATGAGCCACCGCACGGGGATCCCGCGCCATGACTATTCATGGTACCTGTTCCCTACCCACAGTAGGGACAGTATCATACAAAGGATAAAGTACCAGGAGCCCTTTACTGGACTGAGGAAACAATGGCATTACAACAACTTTATGTTTACCGTGCAGGGTGTCATTGCCGAAAAGATAACCGGCAAAAGCTGGGAAGACAACATACGCGAGCGGTTCCTTGTTCCGCTTGGGATGAACCGTACCAATGTTTCGATAGCGGAAATGAAAGCAGCATCGAACGCGGCATTGGGCTATGATCTAAAAAACGACGTTATCACGAGAACGGACTACTATGACATCGCTGCGATGGCACCCGCCGGAGCAATCAACAGTAGCGCGAATGATATTGCAAACTGGATGATGGTTTGGATAAACAAAGGAAAGTTCAAAGGCAGGGAAATACTGCCGGAAGCCTACATTAATGAAGCTATGAGCTCGCATGCCGTAGTGCGTGGCGGCCTTCCGTCAAAAGAATACCCGACTACCTTCATGGCCAATTACGGCTACGGATGGATGATGGCTTCGTATAAAGGCCACTACAGGGTAGAGCACGGTGGGAATATAGACGGATTTTCGGCCAGTGTAGCATTCTTCCCGGCTGAAGAAATAGGCATCGTGGTGCTTACCAACCAAAATGGGTCGTCAATTCCATCACTTGTGCGCAACACCATTGCCGACAGGATGCTTGGCACTAAAAAGACCGACTGGAACGCACAATTGAAAGATGAGCTGAAAAAGGCAAAAGAAGCGGAGGCTGAGGCTAAAAAAGTTAAAAAACAGGACGATCCGGTAACTAAAGCACCTTCACACGAACTGAACGATTATACGGGGCTGTTCACAAATCCGGGATATGGAACTTTTGAGATCGTAAGGAAAGGTGATTCCCTTTTTGCCGAATTCCAACAAACGCGCTTTTACCTGAAGCACAAGCATTACGACATATTCGCGCCGTATGACGCTAAAGACGGCATTGATACCTCTGAAGACAGCAATGGCCTTTTCTTTAATTTCGCTACCAATGACGGTGGCGATATATCGGGCGTAAAACTAAAGGTAGAGCAATCGCTGGACCATCCGCTTGAATTTACGCGCAAGCCAAAAGCCGTAGCGGTTGACGGCGATATACTGAACGAATATGCAGGTAACTACGAGATCGCCGGAATGACCGTAAAAGTTTCGGTTAAAAATGGCAAGCTGTACATGTTCGTACCGGGCCAGCCGGAATATGAGCTTAGCCCAACATCCAAAACCATGTACGTAGTTACCACACTGGATGGCTATAAAGCCGAATTCATCAGCAAGGACGGCAAGGTCAGGGAGATGGTAATGCACCAGCCTAATGGAAAATTCACTGCAGTGAAAAAATAGCACCATAACATAAAATACAATTACTATCAAGGCCACACTGCTACTATAGCTTTGTGGCCTTTGTACAAAAACCTTTGGGTACCCTGTGGTAAAACCTTAAATTCTTAACATCGGTCAAAAAACCGCTTAACCTTACGCAAAAAAATAGTTTCTTTGCAGATAGATTAATCCGGAATAACCGAACCCTTCATGATAACATTCAATTTCAAAAAATGGAATACCATCCTCGGGTGGGCCGTTTTTGCCATTGCACTGATCACCTATTCACTTACCGTAGAGCCAACATTGAGTTTTTGGGACTGCGGCGAGTACATTGCCACCGCTGCCAAGCTCGAAGTAGGCCACCCGCCCGGAGCACCGCTTTTCCAGATGATGGGGGCGTTCTTCGCGATGTTTGCCACAGCCGATGACAAAGTAGCACTGATGGTGAACATGATGTCTGTATTTTCGAGCGCGTTCACCATATTGTTCATGTTTTGGTCCCTTACCATCGTAATGCGCAACCTGGTATCCAAATTCTCTGAATTCAATAGTAGTAATGCCATTATGGTGCTGGGCGCATCGGCTGTAGGGTCGCTGGCTTACACTTTCTCTGACAGTTTTTGGTTCAACGCCGTAGAAGCCGAGGTATACGCCATGGCATCATTATTCATCGCATTACTGCTGTGGCTGGGACTGCGTTGGGAAGAAGAAATGCACACCCCGCGGGGACACAAGTGGCTGCTCATCATATCGCTGGTTATCGGGCTTTCGTTCGGCGTGCACTTCATGGCGCTGCTAACCATTCCGTCGATCGGCTTCATTTACTTCTTTAAAAATTACAAGACAGTTACCGTTAAAAGCTTCATCATTGCCAATGTGGTGATCATAGCGATACTCCTATTCATCTTCAAATTGCTATTGCCCTACACCATGGCCCTTTTCGGGAAGACCGAAATATTCATGGTCAATTCGTTGGGCATGCCGTTCAACTCGGGCACCATATTCATTACACTGCTTATCATTGCCGGGTTTTACTTCGGGCTTAGCTATACCCGCAAAAAAGGCTATGCGCTGTACAACACGTTGCTGCTTTGCGTATTGTTCATACTGATAGGCTTTTCTACCTGGATGATGCTGCCGATACGTGCCAATGCCAACGTTGTAATTAATGAGAACAGGCCATCGGATGCTGCCGAGGTACTCGCCTACTATAACAGGGAGCAGTATGGCGAACAGAAGCTGTTTTACGGCCCTATGTTCTCGGACACCTACGCCGGCCTTGACAAAGTTAACCCGTATGAAGATGAAAAACCCAACTATCAAAGGGATCACAAAACCGGCAAGTATGTAATTGTAAACGATTACAAGAACGCCAAACAAAATACCGACGACAACCACAAAGGCTTCATGCCGCGGATGTGGAGCACCGAGCATGCTGCCAACTACATGAGGTTTACCGAACCCCTTGAGTTCAGGATAGACCCATCATACGATTTTACTGAAGACCTGATGCGCTACGGGCTGCCTGTAGACCAGATGACCGACGAAGACCTGGGCATGGCCATGGCCGAAGCGCGCGCACAGGTAGAAGGAGCGATCTCTGAATTCAGGGCCGAGTTTAAAAAAGGCAATGCCGACCTGGAAGATTACGATAAATTCCTGAAAAGATACAGCAGGTACCTGCTGGTAGACAAACCTTCTTTTGGGGCGAACATGCAGTATATGTTCCAATACCAGTTCGGCTACATGTACTGGCGCTACCTGATGTGGAATTTCGCCGGAAGGCAGAATGACATCCAGGGCCGATGGGACAGGATAGACGGCAACTGGATAAGCGGCATAAGACCTATCGATGCCATGATGTATGGCCCGCAGGACAACCTGCCGTCTGACCAGGCGAATAACAAGGCCCGCAATGTGTACTTCCTGCTGCCGTTCATACTTGGTGTGATAGGCTTTATTTTCCACGCCAGGAAAGATGCCAAGAGCTTTTACGTACTGTTGGCGCTGTTCCTCTTCACAGGGCTTGCGCTGAAGATATACCTTAACGAAAGGCCTTTCGAACCGCGTGAGCGCGACTATGCACTGGTAGGCTCATTCTACGTATTTGCCATGTGGATAGGACTTGGCGTGTATGCCATATACGACGGCATTAAAAAATACCTGCAGCCAAAAGTGGCCGGACCTGTAGTGCTGGCCGTAACTATGCTTGCCGCGCCGGTGCTCATGGCAGCCCAAAACTGGGATGATCACGACCGTTCCGGCCGTTATACAGCACTGGCCATGGCGAAGGCTTACCTTTCGTCATGCGATAAGGATGCGATACTCTTTACCATTGGCGATAACGACACCTTCCCGCTTTGGTATGCACAGGAGATCGAAGGTTACCGTACCGATGTGCGCATTGTGAACACCAGCCTCCTGATGACCGACTGGTACATTGATCAGATGAAGGCTAAGGCATACGAGTCTGATCCGATGCCAATATCGTTTACCAACGAACAGTACAAGCCGGGAACACGCGACTACATGTTCTTTGACAAAGGTACCGATGCACGCTGGCAGCTGGGTGACTTCCTAAAATGGCTCGCCATGGACGACCCGCGCGCGCAAAGGGAAATGAGCAACGGCCACATGGTTAACTACTACCCTACCAACAAGATCCGCCTGAACATAAACAAAGAAGAGATCATTAAGAACAAAGTGGTTTCTCCAAAACTATTCGACTCGATAGTGCCGTACATCGACATTGACATTAAGGGCGAAGCACTGTACAAGAACCGCATGATCATGCTCGATATTTTCCATAAGAACAACTGGAAAAGGCCAATGTACTTTACCGGGGGCAGCTTTGGCGATGATGATTACCTGTGGATGAAGGACTACCTGCAACTTGACGGCATGGTGTACAAGCTCGTACCTGTAAAAACACCGATACCTAAAGACGGCAGCCCGCTGGATATGGGGCATATTGATGCCGATAAGATGTACAACATCGTAATGTCGTGGGACTGGGGCAACAGCGAAAGCCCTGACATATACCACGACCCGGAAACACGCAAGAACAGTATTACTTATCGCACGAACCTTGCAAGGCTGATGCAGTCGCTCATTAACGAGGGCAAAAGGGACAAGGCTAAAAAGATCATAGACCTTGCCATGGCCAAAATGCCGGTAGAATATTATGGCTACTACACCTTACTGGAGCCATTCGTACAAGGGTATTATGAAGTAAGCCAAAGGGACGAGGCGCGCAAACTGCTCGACAAGCTGATAAAGAAATACCAGGAGAACCTTGACTTCTACGCGGGCTATTCACCGGCACAGCAGCTTGATGAGCACATGGAGATCATTACCAATATTGAGCGCTACAGGAGCCTGCTGTTCCTGATGGAAGACCAAAAGGACATGGAATATTACGAAAAACATAAGGTGGCATTTAATAAATATAATGCCAAATTCAGGATGCATAAAAGGGAGGACCTTTAGCATCCGGACCTTACAGTAAATGAAAAAGCAGCAGGTTT
Source organism: Flavobacterium sp. (assembly GCF_052437795.1). Taxonomy (GTDB): domain Bacteria; phylum Bacteroidota; class Bacteroidia; order Flavobacteriales; family Flavobacteriaceae; genus Flavobacterium. Next base: position 57,155 of record NZ_JBQVPA010000002.1, on the reverse strand, counting down.
TGAACCTGCTGCTTTTTCATTTACTGTAAGGTCCGTTGTCCCTTATTTCTTATGCGATAATATCCCTGCTTTAAGCACCTGCCCAAATTCGTACATATCCTCATACGAGCAGTATAGCGGCACCGGAGCGAGGCGGATCACATTGGGTTCGCGCCAGTCGGTTATAACACCGTTCTTCATTAAATATTCGAAAAGGCTCCTGCCCTCCCCGTGAAGGAATACCGATAGCTGGCATGCCCTTTCGGATGGTTCGGACGGGGTAATGATCTCGAACGTGCTGTCTACTTCCTTATCGATCTCATGCAGGATGAATTCAAGGTAAGAAGTGATACAGTCCCGCTTTTTGATGAGCGCGTCCATTCCAACTTCGTCAAACATTTCTACCGAAGCTAAATATGGTGCTAACGACATTACCGGAAGATTGCTTATCTGCCAGCCGTGCGCCCCTCGAACCGGGTCGAAATTCGGCTCCATGAGGAAACGGCGCTCTTTATTGTGGCCCCACCATCCGGCAAAGCGTGGCAGGTCGAGGTCGTTGTGGTGCATTTCGTGTACGAAAGCACCTGAAGCATTGCCCGGCCCCGAGTTCATGTATTTGTAGCTGCACCACGCGGCGAAATCTACATTCCATTCATGAAGCTCCAGCTTGATATTACCCGCGGCATGCGCAAGGTCCCAGCCCACATAGGCTCCGGCATCCTGCCCTGCTTTAGTAATAGTTTTCATATCGAATACCTGTCCGGTGTAGTAATTTACGCCACCAATGAGGACGAGGGCAAGCTCATCGCCTACCTCTTTTATTTTATCAAGCACATCTTCCAGGCGGATGTTGTGCTCGCCTTCCCTGCGCTTTATTTCCACGATGGCATTTTCGGGCTCAAGGCCATGAAAACGCACCTGGCTTTTTATCATGTACTGGTCGCTCGGGAAAGCCTTCTCCTCGCAAATGATCTTATAACGCTTGGCCGTAGGACGGTAAAACGTTACCATCAGCAGGTGAAGGTTTACGGTAAGGGTGTTCATCACCGTCACTTCCGATGGCAATGCGCCAACAATGCGTCCCAGCGGCGCGGAAAAGCGCTCATGGTAATCCCACCATGGCTTGTCGGCATAAAAGTGGCCCTCAACAGCCAGCTTAGCCCAGTCATCCATTACCTCGTCTACATAAGCTTTGGTACGTTTTGGCTGCAGCCCTAGCGAGTTGCCCGTAAAATAGATCACCTGTTTGCCATTCACATGCGGAAAAAGGAACTCCTCCCTGTATTTGGCGAGCTTGTCGGCGGCATCAAGCCCCTGTGCGAATTCACGCGTATTCTGAAATTCCATGTGTTGTTTGTTTGTGAGGTAAAAATATGATTTTAATCATTTTGGAACAAACTTAAAAGCGGCTTTAAATTCTGTAGTTTTACAGAAGATCTTTAATGGATCTACGGAAAATGATACGACTGATGCCACAGAGAGGAAATAACGTAAAAAGCAGCCCTAAAAGAGCTGCTTTTACTATTATGTGTAACTGTAAATTACAGTATCAGCATCGCATCGCCGTATGTATAGAAACGGTAGCCTTCCTTGATCGCCTCATCGTACGCCTTGCGCATAAGGTCGTGGCCGGTGAAGGCTGAGATCATCATGAGAAGGGTCGATTTTGGCGTATGGAAGTTGGTGATCATGCAATCGGCCACACTGAAGTCGTATGGAGGGAAAATGAACTTGTTGGTCCACCCCACATAAGGGTTTAGCGTTTTGGCAGACGATACCGAACTTTCCATAGCGCGCATGGTAGTTGTGCCTACGGCGCAAATACGGCTTTTATTCAGTTTTGCTTTGTTCACGATATCACAGGCTTCCTGCGTGATGATCAGCTCTTCAGAATCCATCTTATGCTTGGAAAGGTCTTCCACCTCAACCGGGTTGAAGGTACCAAGGCCTACGTGCAGGGTGATCTCGGCAAAATCAATACCTTTGATCTCCAGCCTTTTTAGCAGGTGCTTCGAAAAGTGAAGCCCGGCTGTAGGTGCGGCAACGGCACCTTCTTCTTTAGCATATATGGTTTGGTAGCGTTCGGCATCTTCGGGCATTACCTCACGGTTGATATATTTCGGTATCGGGGTTTCGCCCAGCTCGGTAAGCTTGTTACGGAATTCCTCATACGAACCGTCGTAAAGGAAACGCAGCGTACGCCCGCGCGATGTGGTATTGTCTATAACCTCAGCTACAAGCGAATCGTCATCGCCAAAGTACAGCTTATTACCGATACGTATCTTCCTTGCAGGGTCTACAAGCACGTCCCAAAGGCGCTGCTCAGAGTTCAGCTCCCTCAAAAGGAATACCTCTATCCTTGCCCCTGTTTTTTCTTTGTTGCCATACAGGCGTGCCGGGAAAACCTTGGTGTTGTTAAGCACCATTACATCTCCTTCATCAAAATAATCCAGTACATCCTTAAACAGCTTGTGCTCAATAGTCTTTGTTTTCCTGTCAACCACCATAAGGCGTGCTTCGTCCCTGTTCTCTGCAGGAAATTCGGCCAGAAGCTCTTTCGGAAGGTTAAAATTGAAGTTTGATAATTTCATGTATGTGTCTTTTCTTGTGCTATAGGAGGGCCTTCATTGGCCTGCCCGGCAATTTTCATTGCGTGCAAATATACTATCGTGAAACAGGCGTTGTCAAGTGTTTTACGAATTATTTACAAATTGAGCTATAAACCAACAGTTTACAATTCTTCCATACCAAACCCCAATGCCTTAAGATCGTCCCAAAATGCAGGATAGGATTTGGAAACAACCCCTGCATCTTTAATGATGATGTCCCTTTTCAGGGCAAGCGGCGCAAAGGCCATGGCCATGCGATGGTCGTTGTAGGTATTGACCTCACCCCCAGCCCCTCTCCGAAGTAGAGGGGAGCGAGCTTCACTCATTCCCTCAAAATTTTGGTATGGAGATAAGGTTAAACTGTCATTTGTTATATCAACCTTTGCTCCCAGTTTTTCGAGTTCCGTTTTAAGGGCGGCAAGGCGGTCTGTTTCTTTTATCTTTAATGTATGGAGCCCCGTGAGGTGGCAGCCAATACCAAGTCCGAAGCAGGTTACGGCGATGGTTTGGGCGATGTCGGGGGTATTATTTAGTTGACAGTTGACAGTTGACAGTTGTCGGTTTTCCTTTCGTAACGTGATAGTATCGCTGTTAAATTTTGTTGTAACTCCGAGCGTATTATAAATTTCGACTAATTCACTATCACCCTGAAGGCTGATTTTTTTATAAGAGGATAATTGTACAGAAGTACCTTCGGGCGATAATGCGATGATGGAATAATAATAAGAGGCAGAACTCCAGTCACTTTCAACTGTCAGGTTAACGGTTGTTGGTTGCCGGTTGCCGGTTGCCGGCTTGACTATAATTTTGTTATCCGAAAATTTTGTTGGAATGCCAATTTCATTCAGCAAGGCAACCGTCATTTCGATATAGGGCCGGGAAGTGATCTCACTCTGGAGGGTAATTTCGATCTCATTATCCAACCTTCCGGCTATCAGGAGTAACGCGGTAATGTACTGGCTACTGATGTTGGCAGGTAATGTTACCATGCCCCCGGAAAGTTTCCTTCCAATGATCTTCAACGGTGGAAAGCCTTCATTTTCCAGATAATCTATTGAGGCACCAAGGCTGCGGAGGGCATCAACTAAAATACTTATTGGGCGCTCCTTCATCCTGGGCGAACCGGTAAGGATAACTTCCCGGCCTTCCTGTATGGCAAAATAAGCGGTAAGGAAACGCATGGCCGTACCGGCGTGGTGGATATCGACAACAGCATCATCTCCCGTAAGGGCTTTGAACATTACCTCACTATCATCAGATGAGGAGGCATTTTCGATAGCGATCCCGGGATATAGCGCCTGTAAGAGCAACAGTCGATTGGTTTCGCTTTTCGAGCCTGAAACCTTAATGTGACGGTTGGCTACAGCACCCGGTGTAGTAAGGCGGATGTCCATAACTATTTGTTGAGCCTTTCTTTTTTGGCTGCCATTCGCTTTCGGAATGGTTCCATGATAAATGTGTGTGCCAATGCCATGCCAACGGTCCAGATACCAATGAAACCCCAATTGGAGGCGAGGCTGCCCATGGCAATGAATACCATAAGCATCCCGAAGAGGAAGTAAATGATAAGTCCGGCAATGAACTGGGCTAATTTGGCTTTCATGGAAATACTTTTGCCAAAAGTAACGATTTTAGCGCAGTTTTTCGTTGTTATGATGGCGGTCGTGGTCGCGCTTGGATTTAAGGTCCATCTTCTTATCAAAGGCTTCCTGAAGGTCTACCCCGGTTTGGTTCGCAAGGCAAAGCACTACAAAAACCACATCGGCCAGCTCTTCGCCGAGGTCTTTGCCCTTGTCACTTTCCTTTTCGCTCTGCTCACCATAACGGCGCGCGATGATGCGGGCCACCTCACCGACCTCTTCGGTAAGCTGCGCCATATTGGTCAACTCATTAAAGTAGCGTACGCCGTGTTCCTTTATCCAGTTGTCTACTTCAAGTTGTGCGTTTTGCAGGTTCATGCTATTTCTTTTTAAGTACTATTTTCTCGTTTTGCTTGTCGTTCATTTTCATGAAGAAACTCCTTAGTGTGGGGTAATAACTTTGCGACACATTGGGATAATTAATATCGAGCGTAATGCCGATCTGTATCGTAGCATCTTTAGCAGTAATATTATACCTGAAGCTGCCGATGTTCTCCTCCATCTTCAGAGCTATGGGCTTAGGGAACGACTCTATTTCATAACCTTCGGGTATGGTCAGCGTAAAAACATACCTGTCCTGGTATGGAAACCCAAAATCTACCGGATACTCACGGGTCTCTTTGGTAAACGTGTCCTGTCTGCCGCCCAAAAACAGCATGGGGCTAATGTACATCCTGTTGCCTGCGATCTCAATACTGCCGTTATGGATAAACGAATAGGTTTCCGTTACAGGTTTTGCCAGGTCCTTACCACTATTTTCAACAACATTATCGCTTATTTCGGTATTGGAATATTTTTTCTCCAGTTGCTGCACATAGCTTTCGGAAGCCATTCCGGCATATTTTTCCCTGAACAAGTAGGCATAGTGGTCAAAATGCTGCAGGCGGGCATTTCCCGCCACGCTCCCGTCCGGGTCAATGGCGGCAGTTATGCTCACCATGTCGCACGCATTGCTGTGCGGCATCAGGTCGACCTCAACGCTCGAACCGTCATTGCGTATCATCCTTCCCTCCCAGTTTAGCGCCCTCACCGGCAAGATCCCTGGGGTCGTATTTTTGCTTGTAGCATCAAGGAGTACGATGTTCTTCCCGTCCTCCACGCCTGCCACAACGTAGTTGTATGCTGCGCGATTGGGGAACAGCGCCACACCATTAGATCGTGTACTTACCAATATGGGATGTGCGGGAACCTGGGCTTCACGAAGCATGGCAACAAGCATCAGATTGATCTCGGCCGAGTTGCCCACCTTGTCCTCATAGGCTTTCTTTACGCCCTTTTCACAATAATAGCTGGTCTCTCCATTCCAGTTCATGCGGTTTTGCACGTATTTGAAGATCGCAGCTGTTTTATCTGTAACAGACGTTATTCCCGCAGTTATCTCGGAAAGATCGGCCCTGAAATAAGAGTTATACTCCAGCTCTTTACCAAAGTCCATATCGTCATAGATCCTTTTAGTGACCGATCCCCAATCGGTGGCATATTCTTCTTTGCCCGACGGGAAGTGGGTAGAAGCCAGCTCGTGCATAAGGATGGAAGTGTAATTCCTGATGTTGTTAACGTAGCCTTCATCCTTAATTGCTTTGACATCTTTTGCCGTAAAGGTCGTGACCGACTCGTTGAACCTTCCTCCGGCACCCAGCCGTACTTTTCCTTCGGACTGGTCAACCTTCACATAGCCACTCAGGAAACGGTTATAATTGAAGTATACCGGTATGGCTACTTCATAAGATACATGGTTAACGGGTATCTCATGCTGGAAGAGCCAATCACTGAATACCGTAAAATATGGGGTTGTGATGGTGTATTTATATTCAATTACACTGCCTTCCTTCACGTTAGGCATTGTAATAATGCGTTGCCGATAGTTATCCTCAATATTTTCCCGAAATTCGCCATCGCCCTTCAGCTTTGTCCTTTCAATTTTACCATCAACAAGATTGTAGGTATATGCGTCCGAATAAGAAGCTTTCACCGTTTTGCCCCCAGTATAATAGGTAAGCTTATCGGTCGCGTATTTATAGCCATCCTTTTTATAGATCTTGATACGGTATTCTACTTCGGTTATCATCGACCAATAGCCGTCCAGGTCAAGCACAAAATAGGTATGGCCTTTTTTATACAATATCGCCGCGGGGGCCGATGTATCTGCGGGATGGGATCTTTGCTCGAGCTCGGCACGGCTCACTTTCCCCAGCCTGTACTCCTGCCCATAAGCCAACAGGCCGGTAAGCAGGAGCAACAATGCCAATGGGATCTTCTTCATTTTACTAAATTATGCTTTTTTCAGCACAACTTTCTCATTTTGTTTGTCGATCATCTTTTGGAAAAAATCTTTAAGCGTAACATAGCGGTCCTGCGATATCGCCGCATGGTTTATATCAAGCTGTACACCTATCTGCAAGGTACTGTTCACTTCTTTGATATTGTACCTGAAAGAACCGATACCATCTTCCATGACAAAATTTACAGATGCAGGCAGCGACTCCGCTACATAACCTTTTGGCAACGCAATGCTTATCATGTATTTATCCTGCCTCGGAAAAACAAAATCTATCGGATATTCCCTTTTTTCTTTGGTGAACGGATTTTCGGCCTGCTTAAAGAAAAGCATTGGGTTCAGGTATATTTTATCGCCTACAATGTCACACAGGCCGTTATGAACAAACTCATATTCTTCCATTGCCGGCTTTGCAAGTATTTTATCATCTACAATAGTATAAGTGCTCACTTCAAGGCCTTTGTATTTTTTCTCCAGGTGTTCCATACAGCTTTCCTTGCTGGCCCCTCCAAAGTTCTCCCTGAAATAGTAGGCATTATGGTCAAAATACTGGTCCCTTGCCTTACCGGTAATATTGCCCTTTTCATCGAGCTGGGCGGCAATGTTCACCACCTCTTTAGCATTGGTTTGAGGCGTAAGGTCTATTCCCTGCGAAGAACCGTCCTTCTTTATCAGCCTCCCGATCCAGTTGATGGCGCGCGGTGGCACAACATTAGGCATGGCCGATCTTGACGTTGCATCCATCAACATCAGCTTACCGTCGATCTCAACGGCAGCGATCACATAGTTAAAGGCTGTCCTGTTAGGGAAAAGCGCTATTTTATTGGAACGTGTGCTTACCAGGACCGGATCGGCATTGAGTCCGGCATAACGAAGCATGGCTGTCATCATCAGGTTTATTTCGGCCACGTTGCCCACTTTGTCATTATATGCCTTTCGCACACCGCTATTACAGGAATATCCCGTATAGTCATTCCAGTTCATCCTGTCCCTTACATAAAAGAAAATGGCATTGGCTTTATCAGCAGCCGTTTTTTGACCGGCAAGGAGGGCGTCGATATCTTTATCAAAATAGCCTGTTTTATTAAGCTCAGGGCCAAAATCATCATAAGCATAAATGGTCTTAACAACATCTTCCCATGTTGTAGAGTAAGACTTTACCGGAGTGTTAGGATATTTCACAATAGTAAGCTCGTGTTCTACACCCGCTGTATAATTGAGTACATTGTTCACAAAACTCTCATCCTTAAGTGCAGGAAGGTTATCTAATTTATAAGACACCTGCGCCTCTAAATAGTCTATTTTATCTGTTGAAAAGGTTGTTTTGGAAACATGTACCCCGGTCCTCTCTTTCGAGTTTATGGTAAAGGACTTACTCGCTGTTGTCCTGATCACTTTTGGTGGAATATAGCCCCTGAAATTTGTGTTGTACATAAAATACTCAGGTATCTTGGTCGTATATTCCGAGTGGTTTACCGGTATGCTCTGTTGGAACTGCCAGTCAGGGAACTGGTCAATGATAGGCGACCGTACAACATATTTATATTCTATTATACTGCCTTCCTTCACTTCGGGCATTACGATCTTCTTCTGCTTCCAAAATTTATTTACCTGCTCGTCAAATTCACCTTCGCCCTTCAGCTTGGTTTTTTTTACGGCGCCCTCAACAAGGTTATAGGTCGCGGCTTTAGATACATCTACCGTCTCCTTTGTTGTTGATGTACTATAATAGGGTATGATCTTATTAGCCCATTCATAACCTTCTTTAGTATATATCTTTATTTTCACCTCGGTCTCTGTCACCAGGTCAAAACCGCTTTGGTCAGAGTACGACATATATGTTTGCCCCTTGCTAAACAGTATGGCAGCACCGGCAGAGGGATCCAGCGGATGGCTTTTCTCTTCCAGTTCAGCCTTTGTCACTTCGCCAAGCTCATACTTTTGCGCCTCCGCCGAAAAGCCAGTTATAAGGAATGCCGCGATCAATCGTAATAATTTCATTTCAGGTTATTTTGGGTTATTGGTTTTTACAAGTACTACTTTTTCGTTTTGCTTTTCTATCATCTGGCGGAAAAATTCCCTGATCTCTTTATAATATTCAACAGGAACTACCGAAAAATTAATTTCGAATACCGCAGACAACTGTATACCATTTGCACTGGTATTCAAATTATACCTGAACTTACCGATATTATCTTTCATAGCCAATGACATATTTCGTGGAAAAGACTCTACTTCATATCCTTGCGGTAAGGAAATATTTATATTGAATTTCTTCTGAAAGGGATATATAAAATCTATTGGGTAGTCACGGGTCTCGCTTAAAAATGGATTTTCATTTTCGCCAAATAAAAGCATCGGGCTGAAATATATTTTCCCTCCTACATTGTCTGCAAGCATTGTATTTACATAATCAAATTCCTCAGTTAATACCTTATCCGGATCATTATCATTCAGCATCTTGTAATTACTGATCACAGTACCCTTATTGGTTGCTTCCAGTTTCTCGACGTAATCATCTTTAGGGATCATCGCAAACATCTCCCTTAAAATATGCCCTATGTATTCCATGTGCAGGTATCGCGCTCTACCGGCTACATTACCGTCAGCATCAATTGCTGCTACAACACTTACCGTTTCATGAGAATTTATTGATGGCATAAGGTTTACCTCAACAGTTCCTTTTCCTTTCTTAACCATTTGCCCGTTCCAGTTCAAAACCCGTTCCGGCAATATCCCCGGCAAAGAATACTTGCTGGTAGCATCTAATAGAATTATCTGCCCGTCGACACTTACCGAAGAGATCACATAATTAAAAGCGAATGGTGTAGGGAACAGTGCACTGCCATGTGAGCGCGTACTTGCAAGTACAGGATTTGCATCCAGGCCTGCATAGCGTAGCATAGAAGTAAGCATCAGGTTTATTTCTGCCGCATTGCCTGTCTTGTCAGCATATGCTTTTTCTACCCCTTTTCGGCAAAAAAAACCTACATATTTGTCCCAGGCCATCCTGTTGCGTACGAACTTATAAATACTGTCTGTTTTCTGCCTTTGGGTATAACCAGGTTTTAATAGCAGGTCGAGGTCATGCCTGTAATAGGAAGCGAGTTCCAGTTCCCTACCAAATTTATCCCTTTTATATATCTCATTGGCAATATTATTCCAGTTTGTCGATAATCGCTGCAATGGCATACCGGGTACATACACAGATGACAATTCATGCTTTATAGACGATGTATAGTTATCAATATTAGTTACGTACTTTTCATTTCGGATCGCCTTCACATTTTTGGCCTTATAGGTGTAATATTGCTCCGATACGTTTGTTTTTTCATTTTGGTTATATGCTGTAAGTCCTTTTTCGATCGGCACAAAACCTGTTGTGTATACATTGAATTTAAAATAAGTGGGTATATATAATTCATACCAAACCTCATCTGCCGGGATCGTGAACTGAAAGTACCAATCCTCGATCGACAAAAAATAAGGAGTCCTGAGGGTGTAAGTATATTCTATTATACTGCCTTCTTTTACATTGGGCATAGCGATCTTTTTTACCATAAAGTCTTCCTCCGCTTCCTCCTCGAACTGCCCCTCTTTTTTTAAAGGTGTTTTTTCAATAGCGCCGTTGACAAGATTATAAGTATTTGCATCAGAAAAAGAGCCTTTGGCTTTTCTGGTATCTGAATAATATATTATTTGAGAATTGGAATAACCAAGTCCTGCCTTTTTGTATACCTTGATCCGGGTATACACCTCGGTAACCATTATCCATGTGCCGCCATTAGTACGCTCAAACCAGGTTTTGCCATAACGGTACTTGTAAGCTGCGACCGCACTGCTGTCGTTAGGATGCAAACTTTCCGAGAGCTCATCTATTGTTACAGCTGGTGGCCTGGTTACACCATTCTGCGCATAAATGCTGGCACTCCAGAGCCATATAAAAATTAATACGTATCGTACCATTATTGCGCCTTTTTAAGCAACACCACCTTGGCGTTATCATTCCTGGCTATCTTCTCGCGGAACTGCCTGTAATTCTCATATTCCTTGCTGTCATAAAAGCCTTCATTTATGAGCAGCGAACGCTTAAAGAGCATTTGTGTAGGTGTTACCATTACATACTCAGCTTTGTATTCGCCAAATTTTTCGTTTATGATTATATTATCCGGCTTCGCATCCATGGTAAATCCTTCAGGCAGTTCGATGGTTATCTCATCGGTATCATAAAAACCCCTTGCGATCTCAAAAGGCGTTTTCCTGTCGCGGTATCGCTGCGGTATGTACGAATACTGGTTGAAGGCATTAACGGCAAACATCATCATGTTCCCGCTCCTGCTGCAATAGTTCTCTGCCTCGATCGCAATGTCTTCTGTAAATTCCTGGCTGTCCTTATTATTTTTCAGGCCGGTCTTTTTAAGCTTAAGGTTGCCAATGGTATTAAATACTGATCTATAAAGATCATCCAACTCATCTTTCGACTTCGACTCCAGCACATACTTGCTGTCATACTGCGACCCTTTCGATGTTATCATAACGCCACCGGTAATGCTGCCTGTGCCGGTTATCGCATAACTGCCTTTTGAAACCTGGGTATTCCCAAATTTATCGTATACTGCCGTGCGCACCAGTTCGCTCTTTTCAGGCTTGATGACCAATGCCATCCTATCGTCGGTAAAATCTCCCTGAAAACCGAACGGCGCTACCTGGCTTGTACATTCCAGCCATGTATATTTACCATTATTCGGTATGGCCAGTATCATGTGGTTGCCCTGCATGCACACAAAGTCGTTCGTCATGTCGCGCTTTTTCCTGTCCCCATATATCACTACGCAATAGGAGTCTACACCTACCGCTTTAAGCAACGCCCTCGTATAGTTGCTCAGCGCCTTGCAATCGCCGTATCCCAGGCGATCAACGTCTTTGGCCAGCATCGGCTTCCATCCGCCTATGCCCAGCTGTATGCTTACATAGCGGGTTTTGCCCTGCATGTATTCATATACTATCTTCGCCTTTTTCAGCGGATCCGTTTCAGTTCCCACCAGCGCTTTTATCTTTGCCTGCGTTTCGGGCGAAAGTTCGTCTGTACCTGCTATTAGGGCCTTATGCATCCAGGTCCCCAGGTTCTCCCAACTGTCAGCCTCTCCATCCACTCCTTCCAGATGGTATTTCTTCAGTCCAAACAACACATGTGGCACCAACTTTTGGTAGGATGGCGAAAGATCCTCATTTTTGGGAGCAGCAATGTTCGTAGCCGTCAGCGTTAGTGTAGTACCGGCCTCCTGCTTATCCAGCGCCAGCCCTTCAAAATTATACTCCCTGTGCCTCAATCCCAGCTCGGGATCGCAGGTGATCGAAAGCACCGCCTTTTCTACGCTGGCAAAAGGCCCTTCTACCGGCGACCACCGTGGCAGGAAAGCCGTATTGGAAGTCTGCGTCTCGCTTGTATATATTATGGTAAATGGATATTGCACCGGGATATAGTCAAGATATATCAAACGGTTGTCAGTGATCATAGAGCCTTCAGAGACTGCCCTTTCCTTAAAGTCCTTTTGCTTTATTTTTTTTATTTCCTGTCCAAATGCATTATAGACTACAGTTTTGATGTCCCTTATGCTCGTCGACTTGTCATAATATTCAGATGCATCGATATATCCCAACCCATTTTCATTAAAAATGGTTACTATCCTGGTGGTCTTAATGGTCATCGACTTTCGTGACGAAATGGCTATATCCTTCCTGTCCAACCTTATAACGGCATTGGCATTTTCAATTAAAGCCTTGGGGATAGAAGATACGGTTGGATTCTCCTGCGCAACGGCATGTAGCTGAAGGACCAGCATAAGTAACAGGGAAATTCTTAAAAACATGTTAAAGTTGGATTTTCGTCAAAAATAGTCGATCTTGTTAAAAATCAAAACTTTATTCCCGGTTTTTGGTATCAATAATAATGGTTACAGGGCCATCGTTAAGGAGTGCGACTTTCATATCGGCACCAAACTGCCCGGTCTGTATTTTTTTACCCAGTTCCTGCTCCATCCGTGCTACGAATTCCTCATACATTGGAATGGCGAACTCTGGCCTTGCGGCTTTAATGTACGATGGGCGGTTGCCTTTTTTGGTCGCAGCATGCAGGGTGAACTGGCTTACCACGATGATATCGCCCCCAATATCCTGAATTGAAAGGTTCATTACGCCATCGGCATCGCCAAAAATGCGCAGCTTTACGATCTTGGCCGCGAGCCAGTCAATGTCTTCCTGTGTATCGGCATCTTCAATGCCCACCAGTATCAGTAACCCGGTATTTATCTCGGCTACTTTATTACCCGATATGGTTACCGAAGCATCAGTTACGCGTTGGATAACGGCCCTCATTATTCTTCCAAACCGTTATCATTGTTCTTCCCGTCGGCATAATGGTCAGTCCTGTAATGTTCGTCATCACCTTCCAGCATTTGCAGGTAGCTGCGGTAGCGTGACCAGGCGATCTCGTCATTTTCCAAGGCATCTTTTACGGCGCATTGAGGTTCTTCCTTATGAAGGCAATTGTTGAATTTGCATTGCTCTTTTAAAGCAAAGAATTCAGGAAAGTAATCACCGATCTCCTCCTTTTCCATATCTACGATGCCAAAGCCGCGTATGCCCGGGGTATCGATGATCTTGGCTCCAAGATCCAGGTCGAACATTTCGGCGAATGTAGTGGTATGCTGTCCCTGGCTGTGCTGCTCGCTTATCTGCTTTGTCTTCAGGTTAAGGCCGGGCTGCAGTGTGTTTACAAGAGTAGATTTACCCACGCCCGAATGGCCGGAGAACATGCTCACGTTATCAACCATTTCCTCCTTGAGCTTGTCGATGCCTTTGCCAGTTGTCGATGAAACGCGCAGGCACTTGTAACCGATTCTTTCATACACGAACTGCAGGTACAGCTGCTCATCGAGCATTGGGTCGTCAAACGTATCGATCTTATTGAATACAATTACAGCCTCAATGTCATAAGCCTTGGCAGTAACCAAAAAGCGGTCGATAAAGCTGGTCGTGGTTGGCGGATTGTTAATGGTAACGAGCAGGAACACCTTGTCAATGTTAGATGCAATGATATGGACTTGCTTAGACAGGTTTACCGACTTGCGCACTATGTAGTTCTTGCGTTCATGTATGTTCTTTATCACACCTGTAGTGGCATCAGAAGTCTCATCAAGGTCAAAGTCCACAATGTCGCCCACGGCAACGGGGTTCGTACTTTTAATGCCCTTAATGCGGAATTTCCCTTTAATGCGGCACTCATACACTTCGCCCTGCTCCGTTTTTACGGTATACCAGCTGCCTGTAGATTTATAAACCAGTCCTGTCATGGCGCAAAGATAAAGAATATGGCATTGGATGCACATTAAAAAATGCGTTCTGTCTTCGATGGATATTCTGAGGCTAAATGGCAGTGCGCTTAAAAAGCCTCTGTAAATTCCCGCAGCGAAATTGCCTTTAGCTTTTTACAGATGTCGGTATTGATCTCCTTGTAAAGGGAGTCAAGATTTTGGTTGATATTTTTACCAACAGGACAAGCGGGGTTGGGGTCGTTCTTGGAGAAGCCGAGATTGACTTCCTCAAAGGTCATTTTGAAAATGTCTTCGAGCGTAATGCCCGTAGCCTGCCCGGCAAGGCGCGTACCACCGTATTTACCCTCGCGGCATTCTACAATGCTGTACTTCTTGAGGTTGGCAATTTCCTTACGCACCAACACAGGGTTTATGTTCATGCTTCCTGCGATAAATTCGGATGAGAGGTAGTCTTCCGGGAATTTATACAGGAGCGTAAGGATGTGTAGCGTTATGGCAAATTTGCCTGAGATCATTGTCTATCAAAATAATGGACTAAAGTATAAAAGTTTTTTAAACAGCCATAATTTTTATACCAATTTTATTGCGGCATGGGACAGGCATGCGTAAATTTGCAGGAACCTAACCCTTAAGGGACTAAATGGACAGCATTATCCTGATATTTTTATGCCTTTTGGCCGGGGTGGCCCTTCGCCGCATGAAGATAGTTCTCCAGGGCGCGCACACGGTCCTCAACCAGTTCGTCATATACATATCGCTTCCCGGGCTTGCACTATATTACCTCCCTAAGATCGAAATAAGCAGTAAGTTATTACTACCGCTTGGTGTAGCATGGATAGGGTTTGGCCTCTCATGGCTATTTTTTGCCCTGTTGGGAAAATGGCTCGGCTGGCCCCCAAAGATCATCGGGTGCCTTGTGCTGACCGCCGGATTGGGTAACACAGCCTTCGTAGGTTTTCCTGTAATAGAAGCTCTTTTTGGAAAGCAGGGGCTCGAAACAGCCATTATTATCGACCAGCCCGGAACGTTTGTCGTAGTGTCTACACTGGGCATATTGGTAGCCGCTGCCTACTCCAAAGAGAACGCGGGTACATCGGGACTGTTGCGAAAGATCGCGCTATTCCCTCCGTTCGTAGCCTTTGCCATAGGGCTGTGCATGAACCTTGCAGGTTTTGACTTTCATGATATGGTGCAGCCCGTGTTCCAAAGGCTCGGCAGTACGGTAACGCCCGTAGCACTTGTGGCGGTAGGCATGCAATTGCAGATACAGCGCAAAAGCAGGCACTGGGGTTTTCTCTCACTGGGGCTTGCGTTCAAACTATTGCTAATGCCGCTGTTCTTGTTCCTGCTCTATAAACTGGCGCTTGGAGGTGAAGGGATGGTTATTGATGTGTGCATCATGGAAGCTGCCATGGCCCCCATGATCACTGCCGCCATATTGGCATCTACATATGGCCTAAAGCCAAAGCTGGCCGGAATGATGATAGGCGTAGGCATACCGCTTTCCTTTATCACGCTGGCATTTTGGTACTGGGTAATAAATACTTTTTAATTAAAATGATAAAAGAGAACGAATCGGTTATCCTTGATGATAACCACCAGCAAATAGTGCAAAGAACCGTATACTCGATACTCTTCTCGGTAGCCTTCGCACACCTGCTCAACGACCTGCTGCAGGCGGTGATTCCGGCAGCCTATCCCATACTCAAAGAAAAATATGACCTTAGCTTCGGACAGATAGGGCTCATTACGTTCTCCTACCAAATGGCAGCATCGATACTGCAGCCCTTCGTAGGCTTTTATACCGACAAAAAACCTAAACCTTACTCCAAGATATACGGCATGCTATTTACCCTTTCAGGGATCGTCATGCTGTCCTATGCCGCTTCATTCCCAATGATCCTGATCTCGGTGGTTTTGGTAGGCATTGGCTCATCCATATTCCATCCTGAGGCATCGCGGGTCTCTTACCTTGCATCTGGCGGCAAGCGCGGCCTGGCGCAGTCTATCTTCCAGATCGGGGGCAACTCGGGTACGGCCATAGCTCCGTTGCTCATAGCGTGGATCGTTGTGCCAAACGGACAGCGGTACATCATTTGGTTCGCGATCATTGCAGTGATCGCCATAACGGTCCTGTACAGGATAGGCCGCTGGTACCAAAGCCATCTGGACCTTAATGGTAAAAAGAAAGTTACCCTAGTCGACCTTCCCAACCTTACGCCAAGGCAGGTAACACTTTCAGTGATCATCTTGTTGGTACTCATCTTCTCCAAATATTTTTACTTTGCGGGAATTACCAGTTACTTTACGTTCTTCCTGATAGAGAAATTCCACCTTTCAGTACAGGATGCGCAGTTCCATCTTTTCCTGTTCCTGCTTTCGGTTGCGGCCGGTACACTGCTGGGCGGGCCGTTGGGCGACAGGTTCGGGCGTAAATATGTAATATGGTTCTCGGTACTCGGCGCGGCGCCATTCACGCTCATGATGCCGTATGCTAACCTGTTCTGGACAGGGGTGCTATCTGTCGTTATAGGTACGATCATCTCATCCGCATTCCCTGCCATACTGGTATATGCACAGGAATTGTTGCCAAAAAGGCTGGGTATGATCTCCGGCCTTTTTTATGGTTTCGCATTCGGCATGGGCGGCCTTGGTTCGGCAGTGCTTGGCTACGTGGCCGACCATACCAGCATCACCTACGTATACCATATATGTGCCTATCTCCCACTAATAGGGATCATAGCGTGGTTTTTACCCAATTTGAAGAAAGGGAAGAAGTAGGTTTTGCTGTAGTGATGATCAGCTATATGGTTAGACAACAATAAAATGGTTTTTTAAAACATAAAAAATAACTTACAGATTAACATTTATTTAACTTTTTTCACCATATTTGGAAATCGAAAATCTAACTATGTTGAATAGCAGTATCATGCGCAAAGGGAGGGCGCATGATAAGCATAAAAAGTAAATAAAAATGGCTTCGTACGGTTCTTCCTCTACAGCAAACAGTACTATTCTTTATGACACTGCCTTATTATTAGTCCGCATTACGGTGTCCTGCCTCATCATGACACACGGGCTTCAAAAACTCACTATGCTTTTGGCACCTGACACGGTACAATTCCCCGATCCAATAGGGATCGGTGTAGTGCCATCACTCATTTTAGCCATTTTTGCCGAAGTCGTTTGCTCGTTCCTGATCATCATTGGGGTTGCGACCCGGCTTTCCTGCATCCCGCTTATCGTTACCATGTTTATGGCCATATTTTATGTGCATGCTCCTGACCCGCTTGAAGCGAAAGAACTTCCTGTACTGTACCTGCTGGTTTTTGTAGTGTTCTTTGTAACCGGTGCGGGGAAATTCTCTGTTGATTTTTTAATCAGGAAGAATAAGAAATCTGTGAATTATTGATGCTTTTTTTACCACACAGGTACATAGTATTGCTTGGTGACAAAAGTTTAAGCAGAGAGGCACATGGAAAGAAGCTTTTCTTTTCCTTATGTGACATTATGACTCCTGAAATTTTTCAAAACTATGAATACTATGGATCTATGCGGTTGAAGTTTTTGATGGTATAGAAGTAAGCTGGGCAACCTTGCTAAACCAAAAATTATAGTACTTTTGAACCTGAAGTACCATAATTATGAACACCACTCTTTCCCCCGAAAACATCACCACCCTACAGCAGATCGTAGGACAACAGTACATTTTTACCGACGAAGAGACCCGCCGCCACTACGGCCATGACGAAACGGAAGACTATAATTTCCCGCCTGCTGTTGTCGTAAAGCCCGGCACGCCTGAAGAGGTTTCACAAATCATGAAACTGGCTAACGAATATAAGATCCCCGTAGTGCCTATAGGCGGCAGGACGGGCCTTAGCGGTGGTGCACTCAGCATACACGGCGGGATAGGGCTTTCGATGGAACGCTTCAATAAAATTGAGATCGATGAAAAGAACCTGCAGGCCACTGTAGAACCTGCTGTGATAACGCAGGCCTTTCGTGACGCGGCATTTGAAAAAGGGCTTTTTTACCCACCCGACCCCAGCAGCCAGGGGAGCTGTACTATTGGTGGTAACGTTGCAGAGAATGCAGGCGGTGCAAGGGCGCTCAAGTATGGCGTGACCAAAGATTATGTGCTCAACCTGCAAGTGGTTTTGCCCAATGGCGACATCATTTGGACGGGAGCGAATACACTCAAGAACTCCACAGGCTATAACCTAACCCAATTGATGGTGGGTAGCGAGGGTACGCTGGGTATCATTACCAAAATAGTAATGAAGCTGCTGCCGAAAAACAACCATAACATTCTCATGCTGGTGCCATTCTTTAGATCGGCGCAAGCGTGCGAGGCAGTCGCCGAAATATTCCGTGCCGGGATCGTTCCCAGCGCATTGGAATTCATGGAGCGCGATGCTATTGACTGGACACTGCGGTTCGTAGAAGATGTAAGCATCGATATTAAGGACGAGGTAGAAGCCCACCTGCTTATCGAAGTAGACGGCAACTATCCTGACGTGCTTTTCGCGGAAGCAGAAAAGATAATGGGCGTGCTGGAGCAATTTGACATTGACGAAATACTTTTTGCCGATACAGAAGACCAGAAAAATGCCCTCTGGAAAATGCGCCGTGCCGTGGGCGAAGCAGTAAAATCCAATTCAGTTTATAAGGAAGAAGATACCGTAGTGCCGCGTTACGAACTGCCAACACTGCTTGCCGGCATTAAGGAAGCGGGCAGGAAGTACGGTTTCAGGTCGGTGTGCTACGGCCACGCGGGCGACGGCAACCTGCATGTTAACATCATCAAAGGCGACATGACCGATGAGAATTGGAATACCGAAGTACCGAAGGGTATCCGGGAGATCTTTGAACTCACAGTATCATTAAAAGGGACGCTCTCAGGTGAGCACGGCATAGGCTATGTGCAGAAGAATTACATGGACATCGCATTCCCGCAGGGGCAGTTGCAAATGATGAAAGGGATCAAGCAACTCTTCGACCCTAATAACATACTCAACCCGGGAAAGATCCTGCCTGACAATCTGTAATAAAAATGCCGCTGTGATCGCAGCGGCATTTTAAATATATAAGAAGGTTTATTTAATCTTCCAGCACCATACGGGCCAGCTTGTCGGCCTTTTTCCTTGCAGAGTAAATGATATATTCGTTGTCCGATACTTCATAACTCACGCCCGGCCTTAAAACAAGCGCTTCTTTAACGGCCACTTCGGGGTCTTTGCGGGTAATGTTGCCATTTTTATCAAATATGAACAATGACGGTACCGCTTTGTTATAGTTGCCCATCGACTTGATCTCCTCAATATCGGTAATGCCTTTGTTCTTTACGTTGTCATTGATCATAATGCTCAGCTCGCCATTCTTATAGATCGGCAATGCACCAAGATATTCAGGGCCGCTGCCCATTTGCGCGATCGGAATGGAAATTGCGCCACCCACGGCAAAATTATTGCCAAAACCACCGGCCGCAAGTCCTACGAACATAGTAGTGATCGAAGCTGACTGCTCTTTTGGCACCACATTGCTCCATTCGTGCGTACCGTCTTTTGAAAGTGAAGTTACAATGATCTCATTTTTAGTATATGTGATCGGTGTTACACCTATACCCACTCCGCCAATGGCAAGTCCGCTAGGCTGCCCTACGTATACTGTCTGGTATTCCGACAGCATGATCATGCCGCCATCCTGCCTGCCGATTATGTGGATGATATTGTACAATGGCGGAACGTCCTTACCTTTTTTCGCCCTGCGCTCACCTATCAGTTTTACTTTGGTCTTGTGATCAAGCTCATTGAATTTAAGTGCCGTAGTCGTGTTCGACTTCAGGTCGACAGTAGCGGCATATACACCCTCAAGGTCGTTGTTTACCCTTCCGCTTTCTCGAACGCTAAGGTAAAAGCCCATAAGGTGCAGCTCGTTGCCCGACGGCACGATCTGGCAGTTGAGCGGATAACGCCCCTCTGAATTGATCGTGATCACCTCCTTGGCATAACCTTTAGCGCTCTTGTACGCGTGCACCTCAAACGTTTCAATGCGCTTTTTGCTTTTTTTGTCGCGGTAGCCTTCACTTACAACAACATAAATGTCGTCGTTAAGCCCTACCTGGAAATCAGGGATATTAAAGGTCACATCTTTTTTCTTGTCATCTTCAAATACTACTTTTTCAGTGGTATTGAAAATTGTCTTCAGGTTGTCGTCAAAGAACTTTATTTCATATTTTACCGCATCTTCTTTTTTAAGTTTTGTGGCATGCATCACCAACAGTCCTGCCTCATCCTGTGTGGTCCTGAAAAAGAAGCTGCCCATTTCCCTTTTTTTCTCAACAGGGACTTTAAACAATACTGTACCTTCAGCACCCAGCTTGCCTGCTTCCGAAAGCGGATTAGCAACAAGGCTATAGGCTTTTTCCTTACGGTTGTAAACACTTCCCAACACATACAGCTTGCCGTTGAGCAGATATACGTTCTCGAATTCTACCTCTTTATCTTTAAGGTCCGGAATTTTGATCGGACTTGAAGACAGCAGCTTCATGCTCTTTTGATCAAATATCTTCAGGAAATAATCATCCTTCTTTAAACCAACGCCGTAGATCTTGCCGTTGGCTTCTCCTAGTATTTCTACGAGGGTCTGTTTATCATCGGGGAGTTCTTCACCATAGGTGATGTTCACTTTTTCAAGTTTGTTTTGGGCATGTAGCGATCCAAGCCCCAATAGCAGGGCAGCCAAAACGATCTTTGCTTTCTTCATTGTGTGATAGTTGGTTAATGAGGTATTTTTCAGTACGCTATAGTACAAAAAGAAAATGAGGTAAAGAAAGCCGTAAATGTTAAAATTTAACTTTTTGTTAGGAATTTGAAGTATTAATTATTTTCTCCTGGTGTACGATACTTTCCTGGTGTATCGCACGGAAAAGCCGCAGGATAAATTCCTCGCTCAGGTTCTCTGCACTCCCTTCTTCTTTCATTTTTTCGAGCACCTGTTTCCAGCGTATATTTTGGAGCACAGCCACATTGTTCTCTTTTTTGAGGCCACCTATCTCATCGGCAATGCGCATACGTTTACCCAACAATTCAATGATCTTGGTATCAAGGTCATCTATCCTGAAACGCATTTCCCTAAGGTGGCCGTTGAACTCGTGGGAGTCATCTATGCGTTCCCTAACGATGAGGCTGTCCAGTATCTCTTTAAGCCTTACAGGCGTGACCTGCTGTGCGGCATCGCTCCAGGCTTTGTCAGGATCATTGTGGGTCTCGATCATAAGGCCGTCGTAGTTAAGGTCGAGTGCCTGCTGGGATACCTGTTGTATCATGTCGCGCCTGCCTGTTATGTGCGACGGGTCACAAATGATGGGCAGGTCGGGGAAACGCCCATGCAGTTCGATAGCCAATTGCCATTCGGGTATGTTGCGGTACTTTGTTTTTTCATAGGTGGAAAAACCACGGTGTATCACGCCCAACTTACGAATACCTGCATTGTACAGCCTCTCCACACCCCCAAGCCACAGGGCGAGGTCGGGGTTTACCGGGTTTTTGACCAGTACGATCTTGTCTGTCCCAACAAGGGCATCGGCAATTTCCTGTACTGCAAAAGGGTTTACTGTGGTACGTGCGCCTATCCACAGCACGTCGATATCGTGTTCCAAAGCCAGCTTTACGTGGGTAGCATTAGCTACTTCTACCGCCATGAGCAGTCCGGTCTCTGCTTTGGCCTTTTGCAGCCATTCCAGGCCAATTGCCCCAACACCCTCAAACCCACCCGGGCGGGTACGCGGCTTCCATATCCCGGCGCGGTAAATACTCACTTCCGAACCTTTCAGCTGTCTTGCTATGTCCAGCACCTGCTCCTCCGTCTCGGCACTGCACGGCCCTGCGATCACCAGGGGGCGTGAAAGCTTAAACTCATCCAGCCATTGGCGCAGGCTTTTGTCGTTTTCCATTTTCTCGATCATAGTACAAATTTAAGGGTTTTGGTGCAATAAAGGAGTCGAAAGTTGAAAGTTGAAAGTCGAAAGCATGGGAGCAGGCATCTGTGATCTGGAATTTGTGATCTGGAATTGCGATTTGGAATTTGGAATTGCTATTTTTGTTTCAAAATTAAAGGATATGTCTATCGAGGTAAAGGATATTTCAAAAAGCTATGGCGAGCAGAAAGCGCTCGATGCCGTTTCATTTACTGTCAATAAGGGAGAGATCGTGGGTTTCCTTGGTCCTAACGGTGCCGGAAAATCGACCCTGATGAAGATCCTTACCACCTATATCAATGCCGATGGAGGCACGGCGGCAGTAAATGGCAACGATGTGGCCGAACAGCAAAAGGCTGTACAGCGGTCGGTAGGCTACCTCCCTGAGCATAACCCGCTGTACCTTGACCTGTACGTAAGGGAATACCTTGCCTTTAATGCCGATGTATATAAAGTCAGCAGATCGCGTATCGACGAGGTCATCGCCCTTACCGGCCTTACTCCCGAAGCACATAAGAAGATAGGACAGCTTTCTAAAGGCTATCGCCAGCGTGTGGGCCTTGCCACGGCACTACTGCACGACCCGGAAGTACTGATACTCGACGAACCTACTACCGGCCTTGACCCTAACCAAATAGTGGAGATACGCGACCTGATCAGGAACATCGGCAAGGATAAAACGGTATTCCTCTCCACGCACATCATGCAGGAGGTGGAGGCGATATGCGACCGCGTGATCATCATCAATCACGGCAAGATCGTTACCGACAAGAAACTCAAAAATCTTGTAAGAGAAGATAAAAAAGGCCAGGTCATAGAAGTGGAATTTGACAAGGCCGTTACTACCGGCCTGCTCCAAACACTGCCCAACCTTGTGGCATCGAACAATACAAAAGACAATACCTGGGAACTTGCCTTTACTACTGAAGACGACATGCGCCCGGTGCTGTTCGACTTCGCGCAGGCGAACGGGCTCAAGACATTGCAGCTTTCGCTGAAGAATAAGAATTTAGAGACCGTGTTCAGGGAAATGACGAGGAAATAAGCCTCTCCCCAACCCCGCTCCAAAGGACAGGGAACGAGCTTTACTCATTCCCTAAAATCAGTACGATCATCATATGGACTCCCTTACCCAAATCGCCCTCGGAATTGCGACGGCCGAATTGTATGCCGGTGATAAATTGGGGCGCAGGACGTTCCTGTATGGGGCTGTTCTGGGTACACTTCCCGACCTTGACGTGGTGGTGGGAAAGTTATTCCTAGACCCGGTTAGCGGCGTTGCCATCCATCGCGGGCTGAGCCATTCACTTTTCCTTTTTATGGCTATCGCACCCCTGCTTGGAAGGGTTATTGCAAAGATCGAGAAAGGCAGGATCGGTTTATCGAATGCCTCTACATTGGCTTTTTGGTGCCTGCTTACGCACGTAATGCTCGATATGTTCACTTCCTGGGGTACACAGGTATTCTGGCCGCTCAATTACTTCATAGCCTTTAAAACCATCTTTGTAGTCGACCCGCTCTATACAGTACCGCTGCTCATCTGCCTTATCATCGCGTGGCGGAAGCGTGACTTTGCTTTACGCAAAAAGTACGTCCTGCGGGGTATCTATATCAGCTCGGCCTATCTGGCACTGACCTGCGGCATCAAGTTGTATGCCTTGCAACAATTCTCGAATGCGTTGGAACAGCAAAACATAAATTATAGCGGCCTCATTGTAAAGCCTGCCGCTTTCAACTGCATTTTGTGGAATGCCAATGTAGAGATCGAGGATGCCTACCTGCTTGGGGACTATTCCCTATTCGACAGTCAGCCTATCACTTTTAAGCG
The DNA here is from genome assembly GCF_052437795.1 of Flavobacterium sp. Classification (GTDB taxonomy): domain Bacteria; phylum Bacteroidota; class Bacteroidia; order Flavobacteriales; family Flavobacteriaceae; genus Flavobacterium. The sequence goes on along the minus strand of NZ_JBQVPA010000002.1, from coordinate 33,506 downwards.
TTATGAAAAAAATAACGCACTTGCACAAGAACTTGCCCGCAACCGTGACTTCCAAACCCTGGAAGACGTTAGCGAAGGGTGGTACATCGTGACCAAAAACAACGGGCAATATTACTTCAACGACCTGCGTTTCGGCCTGCTGAATGACAACCCCGCACACCCGCAATTTGCCTTCAGCTATGTGTTTAAAGAGGAGAATGGTATATTGAAAGCCTACGAAGTGCCAAAACAAAAGCGGGATGGGAAGAAATTGATGGAGGGGATTTGGGAAAGGATCGGGGGGAATTAGTTTTTAGTCTGCCTGCAGGCAAAGACAGGTCGTATTTACAATTCAGGCACGCACTAAACTTCCGCCCCGAGTGAAGCTGCCCCTCTCTTTCGGAGAGGGGTTGGGGGAGAGGCCTACACATTAACCTGCACCACAAAACCCTCATACGACCGTACGTTAAACACTGTGCCATCCTCAAAGATGAGGTACTGCCCTTTGATGCCAACCAGCTTTCCACTGAATATCGGCGTAGTGGCAATGTTAAGGCTTTTTATCTTTTTAGGGTATTCAAGAACGGGATATTCCAGTGTATATAATTTCTCGGGAGTAGTGTCAAAATAGTCCTTTACTTCATCCGGCAGATGGGCACGGAACTGGTTGCGGTGCAGGATCAGGTCGATCGCGTTGATCTCATTGCACAGCATCTTTTTCCAGTTGATCTTATCGGAACAATGGCTTTTTAGTGCGACTTCGGTTATCCCGGCAAGGTATCGGTTGGGCACCTCGATAAACGGAATGGCCCATGATGCACCCTGGTCGATCCACCGTGTGGGGATCTGGTTCTTACGCGTTACGCCCACTTTAATGTCAGATGCCGCGGCAAGGTACACAACGTGGGGCTGCATCTGTACTTTTTTCTCGTAGTCCAGATCGCGGTCGGCAATATCCAGGTGCGCTGTGCTCAGTTCGGGGCGCATGATCCAGTCGCCCGCCGAGGGTATCGCATAAAAGCAGTCGTAGCAAAAGCCCATGCGGTAGATCTTCTTTTTCTTAGCGCAGTTAAGGCAGCTGTACCCCATGAAGTTGATCTCGACTTCCTTTCCCAATAACTGGTTCACGTTCAAAAAGCTATTTTCGAAAACCATATAATATTGTATGGGACTGCCTGGCTCGGTTTGCATTTTTGTGAGTACGCCTTCGTATTGCATGGAAAAATTTGGTATATTTAGGGCATAAAGATACTAAAATATGGCATTGCCGATCATCAATTCAATTGCTTCCTGGATACTCAAAAAACGTATCCACCAGATGGAATTGTTCATGAAATACCCCAATGAAGTGCAGGAAGAACTCCTGATGAACCTTATCCGCAACGCGGAAAACACGCTCATAGGAGTAAAATACGACTTTGCAAGCGCACGCAATTACAGGGCATTCGCCGAAAGGGTCCCCGTTTCCACCTACGAAGACCTTGAGCCACTGATCGAGCAGACCCGCAGGGGCGAGCAAAACGTTTTTTGGCCCACGCCGATAAAATGGTTCGCCAAGTCGAGCGGCACCACCAATGCCAAAAGCAAGTTCATCCCTGTGAGCAGCGAAGCGCTCGAGGACTGCCATTATAAAGCCGGGAAAGACCTGCTGTGCCTGTACCTTAACAACAATGAGGACTCACAGCTGTTTACCGGGAAAAGCCTTCGCCTTGGCGGAAGCAAACAACTGTATGCCGATAACAACACCTTTTTTGGCGACCTATCGGCCATCCTCATCGATAACATGCCGATATGGGCCGAGTTCAGCAGTACGCCAAGCAATAAGGTATCGCTTATGAGCGAGTGGGAAAGCAAACTGGCAGCCATAGTGCAGGAAACCATACACGAGAATGTAACCAGCTTTGCGGGCGTGCCCTCGTGGATGATGGTGTTGCTGAACCGCATACTCGAAGAGACCGGAAAGGGCAACCTGCTGGAGATATGGCCCAACCTGGAAGTGTATTTTCACGGAGGGGTGAGTTTTGAGCCCTACCGCGAACAGTACAAAAAGATATTGCCGAAAAGTGATTTTCAATTCTACGAAATATACAATGCCTCCGAAGGCTTTTTTGCGATACAGGATACCAATGACAGCAACGAACTCCTGCTGATGCTGGACTACGGCATTTTTTACGAATTCATCCCTATGGATACTTTCGGGACACCGAACCAAAGGGTCATCCGCCTGGCCGATGTGGAGCTGAACAAGAACTACGCTATCGTCATTACGACCAATGCGGGTCTATGGCGCTACATGATAGGCGACACTGTACGCTTCACTTCCCTTGATCCTTATCGCATAAAGGTAACAGGCCGTACAAAGCACCATATCAATGTGTTTGGCGAGGAACTCATGGTAGAGAATACCGATACCGCTATTGCCAAAGCCTGTGCCATTACCGGGCTGGAAGTAATTGACTATACCGTCGCCCCAGTGTTCATGCAGGGGCGCGAGAAAGGCGCGCACGAGTGGATCATCGAGTTCAGGCACGCGCCTGAAGACCCTGAGCATTTCCGCAAGACACTCGACGAAACACTGCAAACCCTCAACTCCGACTACGAAGCCAAGCGCTACAACAACATGACCCTGAACCCGCTTGTTCTAAACGTGGCACGGCCAAAACTGTTCTACGACTGGCTCAAGGAACAAGACAAGCTGGGCGGGCAGCATAAGATACCGAGGCTTTCCAACGAGCGCCATTACCTGGAGCAGCTGAAGGCAATGCAACTGGACGGACTAATGGCTTAACTTTATGTTTATGAAGACAATACGTAATTTCACACTGTTACTACTACTCATAAATAGTGCTGTATCCTTAGCACAAGCGAAAATTTCGGCAACAAAGATCAATGCAAAGCAACTGCCTCCCGGTATCGAATATGAAGGAAAGTTGAAGTCCGGCTACCGTTGGAGCGATTCAAAGGGCGATAATATTGCTTTTATCTGTGAGACCGGCGAATACCGGAACCCTAAACTCCAACATGATGGTGATGACGGCATTGACGCGGAATTGTTCGCGTACCACTTTATAATGAAAGATGGTAAACCTTCACTGTCCTGGAAATTATATGATCTTGTTTCCGACTGCCCCTTAGACCTTACCGCTTCTTTTGACGACTTTCGCATCAGCGACATTGACAAGAACGGCATAGCAGAAGTTTGGATGGTTTATAAAACCGCATGCCGTGGCGATGTAAGCCCTGCCGAAATGAAGCTGATCATGTATGAGAATGGAAAGAAATATGCGATGCGGGGAACGGAAAAGATATTACAGGGAGTAGATGAAAATGGCAATAAAAGCTATGATGGCGGCGAATACAAATTTGACCCCGCTTTTATGAAAGCTCCTGCGGAAGTGCGTACGTACGCCAAAAAGCTGTGGAATAATTTTATGGATGCGTCCGGGCCGGAAGATAAAAAACTTTAACACAAACATTTACAGTAATTTACACTTTGGCATTACCTTTGCAAATAGTATGTTAAACCGAAATGATATAATGAAAAGGAAAACGCTCTTAACACTTGCCGCTGCCGGATTAGTATTATTAACCTCCTGTGGGCCGCAGGTACACCGCTACGGCTGCAGCCGTCGCCGTTGCATCGTAGAGAACGAAATTAAAGACAAGACACCACTGCCCACCGCCGGGCAGATAGCCAAAAAAGTAAAAGCCACCGTATAAGGGTGGCTTTTTTGTTTTTCCTACAGTAGAGACGCAGTGCCTGCGTCTCACGTGCTGTACAATTGTATTATAGGGCACGTATTACGCGAGACGCATGCAATGCGTCTCTACAATATCGTTCTACGACGCGGTTTTCAATCGCTTCAGCAGCGTGCGGTTAAGGTGGTGCTCCACATACTCACGGTCAATGTGCAGCTCCTTATCATCCGACCCCGGCAGTTCATACATGGCTTCGGTAAGGATAGCCTCACAAAGCGAACGCAATCCCCTGGCACCAAGCTTATACTCCAATGCTTTTTCAACAATGTAATCCAACGCATCGTCTTCTACGGTCAGCGCCACATCGTCCATGGCAAATAGTTTCTGGTACTGCTTTACCAGAGCGTTCTTAGGTTCGGTAAGTATGGCACGCAGCGTTTCCCTGTCCAGCGGATCCATGTGCGTAAGTACCGGCATACGCCCGATGATCTCAGGGATAAGCCCGAAGTCCTTCACGTCTTTAGGTATAATATACTGCAGCAGATTATCCTTATCGATGTTATCCGTGTTCTTAGAACTGCTGTAGCCCACTGCCTGGCGGCCCAGCCTTTTAGATATGATGCGTTCGATACCATCAAAGGCACCACCGGCAATAAATAATATATTCTGCGTGTTGACCTCTATGAATTTCTGGTCCGGGTGCTTCCTCCCACCTTTCGGCGGAACGTTCACCACAGTGCCCTCCAATAGCTTCAGCATAGCCTGCTGTACGCCCTCACCCGATACGTCACGGGTTATGGATGGATTATCACCCTTGCGCGCGATCTTGTCGATCTCGTCGATGAAAACAATGCCACGCTCAGCTTTCTTCACATCATAATCGGCGGCCTGCAAAAGGCGTGTCAGGATGCTTTCTACGTCCTCGCCCACATAGCCTGCTTCGGTCAAAACCGTAGCATCAACGATCGTAAGCGGCACGTTCAGCATGCGCGCAATGGTTTTTGCTACCAGCGTTTTACCTGTGCCGGTCTGCCCCACCATAAGGATGTTGCTCTTCTCGATCTCTACGTCGTCGTCGCCCTGTTGCTGCATCAGCCTTTTGTAGTGGTTATATACCGCTACTGACATTACCTTTTTCGTCTGGTCCTGCCCTATCACATATTGGTCAAGGAAGGCCCTTATCTCTTTCGGTTTTTTCAACTCCAGTTCGGCGGCCATTGCGGTCGACCCGCTTTGGCGCAATTCTTCGATCACAATGCCATGCGCCTGCTCAATGCAGCGGTCGCAAATGTGCGCGCTTATACCTGCTATGAGCAGGCTGGTTTCCGGCTTCTTCCTGCCGCAAAAGGAACATTCTAATACTTCTTTAGCCATCTGTTTATTTGCTTATACAACCTAAGACGCATTTTTAACGCCTTAGGTTGCGATAAGCTGAAATTTTTATATTTATTCCCTGATCAAAACCTCATCTACCATCCCGTACTCTTTAGCTTCCGGGGCTTTCATCCAGTAATCCCTTTCGCTGTCCTTGTGTACCTTATCAAAGGTCTGGCCCGAATGTTTTGCGATTATCTGGTACAGCTCATCTTTCAGCTTCAACATTTCACGAAGGTTGATCTCCATGTCTGTAGCCACGCCCTGCGCGCCGCCCGACGGCTGGTGGATCATTACCCTTGAATGCGGCAATGCCGAACGCTTGCCTGCTGCGCCTGCACAAAGCAATACAGCACCCATAGATGCCGCCATACCCGTACATATCGTAGCCACATCGGGCTTGATGTACTGCATGGTATCATACATTCCAAGGCCCGCGTATACGCTGCCGCCCGGCGAGTTGATATAGATCTGGATGTCCTTGGAAGCATCTGTGCTCTCCAGGAACAACAATTGTGCCTGTACGATGTTAGCTACCTGGTCATCGATACCGGTGCCAAGGAAGATGATCCTGTCCATCATAAGGCGTGAAAACACGTCGATCTGCGCAACGTTCATCTGGCGCTCCTCCATGATGTAGGGCGTAAGGTTCGTTGGGTTCATCGGCGTCACGCGGCCGATCATCTTGTCAAAATATAAGTTATTCACACCGTGGTGCTTCGTGGCATATTTCCTGAATTCTTTACCGTGATCCATAGTTTGTGTAATAATTTTTTTAGTTTATTAAATGAAACGAAAAAACGTCAGGCACATTATGGCCTGACGTTCAAAGATACTCATTTTTTACGAGAATTATTCCCCGTACATTTCTTTAATGAAGTTCTCATAAGTAACTTCCTTAGTCTCATATTTTACGTTCTCTTTAAAGAGGTTCAGCAATTTCTCGCTCATTACCTGCTCAGAAAGGCGTTTCACTTCATCTTTGTTAGAAAGCACCCTTGCCACGATACCGTCTACATCAGCATCTGTAGGGTTAAGCTGCCCGAATTGTGCCATTTGCTTTTTGATCACCTCAGCAGTGTACGCTTTAAGGTCTTCGAAAGAAAGCTGCAGGTTGTTCGAGGTCATTACCTTGCCTTCGATAAGCTGGTAGCGAAGGCCGTTCTCCGACTTTTTGAACTCTTCCTCTGCCTGCTCCGGGGTAAGCGGGTTCTCTCCTGCGGTCTGAAGCCATTTTACAAGGAATTCATTCGGAAGGTCGAATTTCGTATTGGCGATAAGTGACTCAGTAACGTCATTAAGGAATTTCTGGTCCGCCTGCTGTGCGAATTGCTGCTCGGCATCTTCCTTGATCTTTGCCTTAAGCTCTTCTACTGACGAAACATTGCCTTCACCAAAAAGTTTGTCGAAAAGCTCCTGGTTCAGTTCTGTTTTCTCATGCGTGTTGATCTCCTCGATCGTAAAGTTCACCTCAACATCAAGGCCATGTACGTCGTCATGGCTAACCGCAAGGTGATCCATAAGTTTGTGGTCGTCATCAAAAAGGCCTTTAGTACCTATGGTAACTATATCGCCTACTTTTTTACCGATGAATTTCTTAGCCGTTTTCTTATCTTTAAATATCTCCGTCGTGATCGTTGTACTGTTGTTGATGCCTTTTTCTTCGTTAGTAAAAGTACCTACAATGTCGTCGCCTTCCTCAACCGTATCTTTAGATACCAGTTTGCCATATTGCTTCTGGATGCGCTCTACCTGCTCATCAAGCATTTTGTCATCGGCAATGATGTTATATTTTACAATGCTGTTCTTAGCGCCAAGATCTACAGAGAACTCAGGGGCAAGGCCAAGCTCGAACTCAAAAGAGAAATCGTCGGCATCCCAGTTAAAGTCTTCCGTCACTTTCGGAAGCGGGTTGCCAAGTATGTCAAGTTTCTCCTTAGCAAGGTAATCGTTAAGGGATGATTGAAGCAGTTTATTCACTTCGTCAAGAAGCACGGCTTTGCCATATTGCTTCTGGATAAGGCTCATAGGCACAGCGCCTTTCCTAAATCCGGGGATAGAAGCGTTCTTCCTGTGATCTGCAAGTACTTTATCTACTTTTTGCCTGTAGTCGTCTTTCGTAACCGATACGGTAATTACCGCATTCAATGCATCTTTATTCTCTCTTGTAATATTCATTCTACTATGTGTTTATACCTTCAAATATTGGGTTGCAAAATTATTGTTTTTTTACAACCTGCACAACTTTTTAAGGCATTGTATCACAAGTGCATGAAAATATTATCCGGGAGAGATCTACGACCGCTTCTCCTCCTTCGTCATGCCCGACACCAGCGACTGGCAGAGCGAAAGCACCACACTGAAAAGCAGTGCCGCCCAAAAACCGTCAACCCTAAATCCTGGCACAAGCTCGGCACACAGCAGTATGATGACAGCGTTGATCACCAGCAGGAAAAGACCCAGTGTAAAAATGGTAGCCGGAAGCGTAAACAGCACCAGCAGCGGCTTTACGAACATATTCAGCAGACCCAGAACTAACGCCACCAAAAGGGCAGTCATAAAGTTAGGCACAAAGATACCCGGCAGCAAATGCGCCAATATCAGTACAAAAACAGTGGTAAAGAATATATTGATGAGTGCTTTCATTACTGTAAAGAATTACTGTAAAAATACGAAAACCCCTGTAAAGTCAATGAGTTTTCATAAAAATATACCGGAAAGCCCAAAGGCTTTTCATGCCTACGCCTATTTTTTCTTTTTCTTCTTATCCAATTTCTTGCTGGCTACTTTGGCGACAGGCTTCGGCAGGACTGTCTGCACCAATCCCTCCTGCACGAATTTCCATATGTAGTTAAAAACCGATTTGTCCTTGTTCCGGTCTACACCTATATGGACTTCCTTCAGGCCGTCCTTCGTGTCGTTCTTCACCAATAAATTACCGATAGCCGTTACCAGCTTTTTCTCTTTCTTCAGGTCGTCCTTGTCGTGTATGGTCACTTTCAGATCGTCGTAGTTGATGGCAAAGTCACCCTCGGCACGGTTGCGGTTCCCGTTCATGGTAAAATATACTTCATTGAGGCTACCGGTGGTCGAAACATTCATCAGCGGCTTCGATACGGGATTTACCTCTTCACTGCGGATGTCTTTCAAACGCCCGACAATGGTGAACGAATCGCTCGCATCCTGCGAATTGAACGACCAGTTGACGGTAAGGGGCGTGGATTTCATGAACAGGCACTGCACATCGATAGTGGTTTTGGGCAGTTTGCCCTTGCGCACAGGACTGTAAATATTCGATACCGTTGCGTAGAATTTAGAAAAGGAGACCTTTGCGGGCGGACGCTCAAAATTCAGCTGTTCCTCATATACGATGGTAGAATTTTTAAAGAGCAGTTTTTCCACTTTCAGATCGAATTTCAGCTCGCGCAGCATCTGGCTGTATAGCTTCTTTATGGTGGGATCATCCTTTGGCACCTTGCTGCGGTATAAATTGGCATTCACTTTTTCAAACACAACTTCGGGCGAATGCACGTACATCGTATCGTTCACAAAACCCCAGTCGGCTTTCGGTATGCTTATACTTTCTGCCACGATGGCAAACTGGTCTTTCTCCTTTGGCTGCATTTGGGTGAATTGCACACGGTTTTGTTTCGGTATCATTTTAAAATTCTTCACGGCAATGGTACTATCCGACGATGTGAACTTATCGGCCGAAAGGTTATAAAATCCGTCAACCCTGTAAAAAAGGCTGTCGCACGCAAAGTTGTAATCACGATAACGCACAGGGATATTCTTCTCTACGGTATTGCTGTCGATACGGATATTGTTCAGCTCGAAGTTGATCTTATTGGCGCTTAATATCTTCCCTTTCAGCGAATCAAGCAATTGGAATTTACCATTGCGTATCTCAAGGCTCCCTGTGCGAATGGCATTCTTAAAGGGCTTGATATCATCATTGGTATTGTATTTTTTCGGGCGGGGATACAGGGTAACTTCCGGCTCATCAATAATCACTTTATCTACGGTGATCCGGTCGTTCGTCAGCAAATCCAATATCCCGAAGTTTACCACCCTTATGGCTTTCACTTCCGCGAAAGCGCCCTGCTGCAACGATACGCCCACACTGTCCTTGGGCGCAATAAAGGCATTGTGCATGGTAAAGCTCCCGCCAAGGATGTCAACATCCAGGTCTTTGTAGCTGACGTTGTAAGGTATACCCTTTTCAGCACTGATGATGGAAGGTAGTTTCTTCTCTATATACCATCCCAGTCCGTAACCACCTAATATGATAAGGAGGAGCAGAATAAGCATTCCAACGGCAATTTTCTTTAAGACCTTCATTTCGTTTAGATTATGATGTAATGTACTACAGATCGTCCTGATGCGGAAATCATTTAAGTTTTAATTAATATTTGAGAGTATTTATGTGATTTAGGACACTTTTAACGAAATCTCAAAAAACTACACGTATTTTTTGAAGATAATATTATTATGAATGCATAATATTTTTACCGGAATATTGTATAATTCATATTTTATCTTAAATTTGATATAAGATTAATAACGAGAAACTAACACTTATTTGCAACTATGAGAAAACTATTATCCTTAACAATGATGGCCCTTGCTACATCTGCCTTTGCGGGCGGATACCGCGTGAGCCTTCAGGGACAGCAGCAGCTGGGTATGGGCCATACAGGTGTAGCTGTTACCAACAGTGCCGAGGTATTGTTCTTTAACCCTGCCGGTGCGGTATTCCTTAAAGACCGCTTCAACATTTCGGTAGGTGCCAACGCGCTTTTTGCCCGTACAAAGTTCCAGAATGAAACCTACAACTGGAAGGATTCTACCGAGAATACAGGTACGCCTTTCAGCCTATACGCCTCTTACAAAGCGATGGACTGGCTGGCACTGGGCCTTGCGGTATACTCGCCATACGGTTCTGCCGTTGAGTGGGACCAGGACTGGGCAGGTTCGCACCTTGTTAATAACATTGACCTAAAAGCCATTTACATACAGCCGATCGCATCGATAAGGCTTACCGAAAAATTCAGTATCGGTGGTGGCCCTATATTCGTTACCGGCGGTGTGGAGTTCAACAGGAACCTTACCCGCAGCCTTACCGATGAGGAAGGGAACAGGTCGGATGTTACCCTTGATGCCCAGAACGTAACAGCATGGGGATGGAGCGCAGGCTTCATGTTCAACCCGGTTGACAATGTAAGGCTGGGGCTTAACTACCGCTCTGAGATCACCATGGAAGCTCGTGACGGCGATGCTACTTTTAACGACCTGCCTGCTTTCGCACAGGGTATTTATACCAATACGACCTTTAATGCCGACCTGCCGCTGCCTGCTGAGATCACTGCAGGTATCTCATGGCAGATCAACGATAAGTGGCTTGTTGCATTCGATTACAACAGGGCATTCTGGAACGTTTACGAATCACTTACTGTAGACTTCGCTAATCCCGGCATCGCTACATCGGTTAACCCAAGGAACTATAAAGATGCCAGCACCTTCAGGTTCGGTACGCAATTCAAGCCAAATGATAAGTTGATCCTGCGCGCGGGTATTTACCACGATGAGAGCCCTGTTCGCAAAGGTTATTTTGCCCCTGAGACGCCAAGGAACGACTCTATGGGCTACACAGGAGGACTTACCTACATGATCAATGCTAATTTTGGTATCGACGTGTCATTCCTTTACCTGCATTTCGACCAGGTGGACGCTTCTTACGACCACTACAACGAAGATGGCAACCCGAACGTATCTTTCGGAGGCACTTACAAGAACGTTGTGTTCTCTCCGGGCGTTGGCTTAAACTATAGATTCTAATAAAAAATCAAATGAAAAATAAAGTAATATACTTAGCGATACTCGCGGCAGGCTTTGCCTCATGCGAACCGGAATTTGAGAACGAACTGAGCAACGGCAATTACAGCGCCGGCGATGCCGATTTCAGCAGCTATGTGGCTATTGGCAACTCGCTTACTTCAGGCTACATGGACGGAACCGTTTCCAGGGTTGGGCAGTCCTACTCGTTTCCTAACATCCTTGCGCAGCAGTTCGCACTGGTTGGCGGCGGCGAATTCACGCAGCCATCATATGCGGAAGACACGAATAACCTGGGCGGCATAAGCGGGATCCCGGGATTCCCTACAAGGCTTGTCATCGATGCATCAGCCGGAGGGCCGGAGCCGATAGCAGGTATGTCGACCGTATCACTTACACCACAGGCATCGGCCTTTAATAACATGGGGGTGCCGGGAGCGAAAACATTCCACCTCCTTGCCGCCGGTTATGGTAACCCAGCAGGGCTTGCCCAAAACCCGCCGATGGCGAACCCATACTATGTAAGGATGGCTACATCTACTACATCTACCGTATTAGGTGATGCCATGATGAAGAACCCGACATTCTTTACCAACTGGATAGGCAATAACGACGTACTGGGCTATGCTACAGGCGGTGGCGTAGGTACGACCGCCGGCCTTGGTGGTGGCGACATTACACCGGTCCCTGTGTTTGACCAGTCGTACAACATGATCATCAATACACTTACATCGGGCGGGGCAAAAGGCGTTGTAGCAACCATCCCGAACGTTACAGCTATCCCGTTCTTTACTACAGTGCCTTACAATCCTCTTACCGCATCAGCAATAGGTGGTGGCAACGAGGCGAACGGTACCGCGCTTATCAACCAGCTGAACACCTCCCTTATCGGGCCGGTAAAGCAGGTGCTAACGGCTTTTGGCCAGGGTAACAGGCTGCAGCTGCTTTCGACTACCGAAGCCAATCCGCTGCTTATAAAAGATGAGACGCTTACCAACATGCAGCCGCAGCTTACCGGTGCGCTTACCGCTGCCGGTGTTCCGGCACAGCAGGCAGCACTTATCGGGATGATCTTCGGCCAGGCACGCCACGCTACATCGCAGGACCTTGTGCTGCTTACTACAAGGAGCGTTATCGGTACAGCGCCAAGCAGCCCGCTGGCGATCGACCCGCTAAACAAATATGGCGTTACTTACCCACTTGATGACCAGCATGTGCTTATTGCTTCCGAAGTTGCCGATGTAACAGCCGCGACGACCACGTTCAATAACATAATCAGGACCGCAGCACAGGCGAAAGGCCTGGGCGTGGTAGACATGAATGCTATCATGAACCAGTTGGTATCAGGGCTTCGTGTAGAGGATGGCTCGATATATACTGCCAATTACTTCAGCACGGCTACGCTAAGCACTGTAATGTTCTCGCTTGACGGCATCCACCCTAATGCCCGCGGTTATGCTCTTATTGCCAACGAGGTGATAAAAGTGATCAACTCGCATTACAATGCCAAGCTGCCATTTGTAAGCGCAGGAAGTTATCCTGGCGCTACGGTTCTGCCATCTAACTAATGGTTTTACACTTTATATAAATGAGAAAGCGCTCCGAGAGGGGCGCTTTTTTTATTACATTCGTGTCAAATGATAATCATGAAATACCTCCTCCTATTCCTGCTCCCTTGTATCACCTTTGCCCAGGATAAAGCTACAGAATTTGCCAACAGTGTCTTTGAGGCTTGCCGGGCTAACGATATGAAGCGTTATGAAGATCTCCTGGCTACACCTGAAGTGATAAAGAGTTTCATGCAGCAGGTCGACCCCACGATCCCGGACGAAATGATACCTAAGGCTTTTGAACTGTACAAGGCCAGGGGAATAAAACAGTTCCAGAAATGGCAGGACACAGCCAAAGAAATGGGGCTTGACCTCTCAAAAGTCACTATAACGAAAACGGAGGCATCAGATCGCGAAATGAAACTGAAAAGGGAAGGCAGACGGCTTGATCCTATTACCGTTACAGATATCAGCATTTATTTTGACTGCTCCGGCAAAAAGCTTTGCTTTATCATCATGGATGCCATAAACGTTAACGGCAGCTATTACCTGACAGAGGAGTGCGTAAGGCTATACCTTGTCACTGATTGAGCCACTGATAGCGGGGGTTAATACCCTACCATAATTTCCACTTACTTTTTTTAGGGTTATCCGGCAAATCAAAAGGATAATCGATCTCGATAAGATCTTTCTTCAGGACATCCCAGTCGGCAAGATCTTCTACAATAGACAAAACCATTTCCTTTGTAAGCGTTTCACCGCTATAAATTGAGGCAACTGTTGGCAAAGGCAGTTCTGTTTCAAAATAGTCAGAAGCATAATTGATATAGCTTTGCGGCTCGTAATCGAATATCGAAAGCATTTCTACCGAATTATCATCAAAGTTCTCGATGCTCCCTGCCTGCCATACGTTGCCTTCATTCCACAGGCAGAAGGTTGTGCCAATGGAATTGACCGGTTCGCCAAAAATGAACTCATCAAATTGTGCCGGCAGCCCTTTTGTTACCTGTTCCTTATCCGGCTGGGGATATTCGTGGACAAAGCCGTTTATGGCGCAGCCTGTGGCTGTAAACAGGATATGCATTTCATCACCCTGGCCATTTCGCATTTGCAGGCACTCCTCACCATCGCCCCATTTGCTGCTATAGGAGTAATACCGGAATTGCCATTCGGGCGAAAGTATAGCATCGAGTACGGAAATGGCCTTGCAGATGGATCTTAGCTTATCAGGTGATGGAAGAGTTGCGTGATCTTGGGTGGACGGCATGGCGAAAGGTTTTATCCAAATATAGGAGAAATTCCCTGAGCCATTGAAATTTATAGCCATAAAAAAAGCCCCTGATCTCTCAGAGGCTTTTGTGCGGGTGATAGGACTCGAACCTACACACCGTGAGGCACCAGATCCTAAGTCTGGCGTGTCTACCAATTTCACCACACCCGCAGGCTTTAAATGAACAAGTAGCGTTGTTTCATTATTGCGAATGCAAATATACGAACGTTTTCCATCTTTGCAAGCGAAAATCGAAATTTTTTAAAATTTATTTTTTCGTACTTTTGGCTAACGAACGTATATCACTAATTTTAAATGGATAACATAAAAAACTATGTGCAGCAGCACAAGCAAAGATTTATTGACGAACTTATAGAATTACTTAAAATACCATCCGTGAGCGCTGACAGCGCGTATTCGCAGGATGTGATCAACACAGCCGATGCCGTTAAGGCCAGCCTCGAAAAAGCAGGCTGCGACAAGGTGGAGCTTTGCGAAACGCCGGGCTACCCGATCGTATACGGTGAAAAGATGATCGACCCCAACCTCCCGACCGTGCTTGTATACGGCCACTATGATGTGCAGCCGCCGGACCCGGTCGACCTTTGGGACTCGCCGCCATTTGAGCCGGTGATCAAAAAAACAGAACTGCATCCTGAAGGTGCCATTTTTGCACGAGGCGCCTGCGATGACAAAGGCCAGATGTACATGCACGTTAAAGCATTGGAATACATGGTGCAGAATAATGACTTGCCATGCAATGTAAAATTCATGATAGAAGGTGAGGAAGAGGTAGGTTCGCCAAGCCTTGCATGGTTCGTAGAGCGCAACCAGGAAAAACTCGCTAACGATGTGATCCTTATTTCCGACACGGGAATGATATCCAACCAGCAGCCGTCGATAACAACCGGGCTTCGCGGCCTTAGCTATGTTGAGGTGGAAGTTACAGGCCCTAACCGCGACCTGCATTCAGGATTGTATGGCGGTGCGGTAGCAAATCCCATCAACATCCTTGCAAAGATGATCGCGCAGCTGCACGATGAGAACAACCATATTACCATTCCGGGTTTTTATGACCGGGTGCAGGAGCTATCGCGCGAGGAACGCGATGAGATGGCAAAAGCGCCGTTCTCACTCGACAACTACAAAAAAGCGCTTGACATAGAAGACATATACGGCGAGGCGACTTACACGACCAATGAGCGCAACTCCATCCGCCCGACGCTTGACGTGAACGGCATTTGGGGCGGCTATACCGGCGAAGGCGCCAAAACGGTCATTGCCAGTAAGGCCTACGCCAAAATATCGATGAGGCTGGTGCCTGACCAGGACTGGAACGAAATTACAGAACTGTTCACGAAGCATTTTGAAAGCATTGCCCCAAAAGGTGTTCGCGTAAAAGTGAAGCCACACCACGGCGGGCAGGCTTATGTAACGCCTATCGACAGCATAGGCTACCGTGCCGCAGCGGCTGCTTATGAAGAAAGCTTTGGCATTAAACCGATACCGGTACGTTCGGGGGGAAGCATCCCTATTGTCGCGCTCTTCGAAAAAGAGCTTAAGAGTAAAACCATCATGATGGGCTTTGGCCTTGACAGCGATGCGATACACTCGCCAAACGAGCACTACGGTATTTTCAACTACATGAAAGGCATCGAGACCATTCCGTTGTTCTACAAGCATTTTACAGAGATGAGTAAATAAACTTTTTAATTTCAACTTCCCATCCCGAATAAAGCTGCCCCTCTCCTTTGAAGAGGGGCTTGAGGGATGAGACTATTATGATCCTCGCATTCGACTCCTACTATTTCGACAACAAGGCAAAAACTGTCGCCCTCCAATTTGCCGACTGGCAGGATGCAGAGCCGATTGCCGTATATTCTGAAATATTACAGGGGATCGCGGAGTATGAGCCGGGGAATTTTTACAAAAGGGAACTGCCGTGCATCCTCAGCCTGATGAAGCAGATCGATCTGAGCAAAATCACCTGCATCATAATTGATGGTTTTGTTTATTTGGATGATGACAAAACTCACGGCCTTGGCGGCCATTTGTACAGTGTTTTAGAAGTTAAGACCCCTGTCATTGGCGTAGCAAAAACCAACTTTGCCACCATAGAAAAGCTCAAAGCACCTGTATACCGCGGTGAGAGCAAAAACCCATTGTTTGTAACTGCCATCGGGTTAGCGTTGAATGATTCTGCACGAAATATCCAAGCCATGCATGGAACTTACCGCATGCCTACACTACTCCAAAAGCTTGACGGTCTTACAAAAGCTGATGGGTAAAAGCTTTTTTGCTTCACACCACTGTGGCTGCGACTGAAATTATTCCTTCCCAAAAGTAGCCTTCCAGGCCCCTGTGCTCCATAGCGGCCAGATGACCAATAGTGGTTGCAGGAAAAGGCGCATCGATCGAAGATTATCGGTATTCAATCCAAAGGCATCCACATGGTTTTTATATTGTGCATAATTGCCAGGGAATATGGCAATGAAGAAGATCGCCGCGAGCCAGCCTACATATACTTTATACCTTCCAAACGCAACAAGCATCAGCCCCAAAGCTATTTCTGCAATGCCCGACAGCAATACTACAAGATCATCTTCCAGCGGTACCCAATCAGGGACTTGCGCCAGGAAGTCGGTACGGGCAAATGTGAGGTGGCTGGCACCCGTAAAGAGCAGCGTCAGGCCCAGCAATATCCTGAAGGCGTCCTGGGTTCTGGTTGTAAGTACAGTACTTTTCATATCCGTGACCATTTTATTGGGTTAAAGCTAAAGGTAGGAAAATCAATACTCCCATGTTACTTTTCTGAAATTTAAATAATTGTGAATTTTTAAACCTAAAAAAATCACTAAAAAGTTGCACGGATAAATTTTTATTCTACATTTGTAGAAACAATTCTAAAATTGTAGAGCAATGCAATTAACAAAGACCGAAGAACAACTGATGGAATTGCTATGGAAGCAGGAAAAAGCCTTTATGAAAGACCTGCTAGAGCTATTCCCCGACCCCAAGCCGGCTACAACTACCGTGGCAACCTTACTAAAGCGCATGGCCGATAAAGGGTTTGTGGGCTATAAAGAGTACGGCAAGAGCCGTGAGTACTTTCCGATGGTGGAAAAATCCGATTACTTTTCGAAACAGGTGAACGGAATGATAAAAAGCTTCTTCAATAATTCCGCTGCACAGTTCGCCTCCTTCTTTACCAAGGAGACCGACCTGAATGCCTCAGAACTCGAAGAACTCCGCAAGATCATTGATAAGGAGATCCAAAAGAAAAAGTAATGAGCCACTTCCTCATCACATCGACCATAAGTATGGCGATCCTTCTCGGACTGTACCACCTACTGCTCGAACGGGAGAAAATGCACTGCTTCAACAGGTTTTACCTGTTAGCATCGCTCGTTTTCTCATTGGCCGTTCCGTTCCTGACCATCGAGGTTTACACCGAAGTTGCCGCCGAACCGATGCCCGTTTTGGAAAACCTCCCTAGTACACCGGCTGGCCTGAGTGCTCCGGTGATTGAAGAAGCAAATTATTTGCCATACATTATTTTCGGAATTTATGCATTTGTTGTCATCGTATTGATGGCGCGATTTATGGTCAACTTCTTGCGGATGATAAAAAAGGTCCGCTCCAACGAGAGCATTCCATATAAAAATGCCCGGCTGGTATTGGTTGAAGATGAAATACTGCCGCACACGTTCCTGGACAATATCTTCATCAATAAAGTAGAATACTGCCGACGGGCCATTGAGCCCGAATTATTTACGCACGAATTGGTGCACGTAAGCCAGAAACACACGCTCGACATCCTTTTCATCGAAATGCTAAAGGCTGTCCTGTGGTTTGATCCTATGTTATATTTCTATAAGAGGGCCATACAGCTCAACCATGAGTTCCTTGCAGATGAGGTAGTGGTTGCTTTTGCTAATGTTGCCAATTATCAAATGCTTTTGCTGCAAAAAACCCATCCTGCGACATTGTACCCGCTTGCCAGCAGCCTTAATTTTTCTGTAACCAAAAAACGTTTTACCATGATGACAAAAGCCACCACAACATCCAGGGCACTGGTGCTGAAACTTTCGGCCGTGCCTGTTGTTGCCGGGTTGATCGCCCTGTTGTGTATTGAGACCGTAGCACAGGAAAAGCCTGTGAATAAAAGACCCGAAAAGGTAATGCCTCATTCCGGGCAAACCAATAATGAAAGGCGTGATGCGTACTACAAAGGCGTTCGCGTGATAATTAACGATAAAGCCAGCGACATCAGGATAGATAAGATGTTTGAAGACCTGACGGAAGAACAAAAACAAAAGTATCATTTTTATGCGCCGGAGACATATGCTATAAAGCATCCATCAAAACAGGAATATGAACTCTTTAAAAATAAAAAGGGTTATGCCCTGCAAATTGACGGAAAAGATGTTGACAATGCGGTGCTGAACAAGTATAAGCCTGAAGATTTTGCCTACTACTCAGGGTATACCATGAGCAAAAGGGCCCTGACCAAAGCGAAGCCCCAGATATTTCATTACCAGCTTTACACGCCTGAATATTTTGAAAAACACCTTAAGGGCACGGATCAGCATTATCCGGGTGGCACATTTACAATGACAATAACAAAAGAACTTAAAGATGTTGAACCTGTTGCCAATAGAAAAGTAGTTAAAAGTGGTGACTGGGCTGATGTGGAATTTTACCTGAAACAGGATACGCTCTACAGTCCCGGCGACCTGGACGAGCAGCCCCTATTTCCGGGAGGCATGGACGGGCTTTATGCACTTATCGCTAAAAACTTCAAACGTCCTGATGCGGCAGGAAGCACCAATGCAAAGATATATGTAAGCTTTGTGGTCGAAAAGGACGGCAGTATGTCTGAAATAAAGATCTTGAGGGACCCTGGTAGGGGGCTGGGCGCTGAAGCCGAACGCGTATTAAAGGGAATTACAGAAAAATGGAAGCCGGGCATAAAAAACAAAAAGGCAGTGCGGACATTGTATACATTACCGATCAGCATTAATGTTGGAAAATAAACCGGGAGGATCATGATAAATTACCTCATTTCATCGGCCATAAGCATGGGAGTTTTGCTCGGGCTGTACCACCTGCTCTTAGAAAGGGAAAAAATGCACCATTTCAACAGGTTCTATCTGCTGTGTGCCTTAGTACTATCGCTTATTATGCCTCTCATAGAACTTCCTTTTCCGGTTCGGATAATAGAGAAGCCTGTAATTCTAAATGCCGTGCCGCACGAACTGATGCTGCCATCAGTGCCATCTGTCGTTACCGCTGAAACAACCGATCACATGCCTAC
Source organism: Flavobacterium sp. (assembly GCF_052437795.1). Classification (GTDB taxonomy): domain Bacteria; phylum Bacteroidota; class Bacteroidia; order Flavobacteriales; family Flavobacteriaceae; genus Flavobacterium. The sequence goes on along the minus strand of NZ_JBQVPA010000002.1, from coordinate 14,482 downwards.
TTTGCTTTGGTGTATTTACGGTATTGTTGCATTCGCAATGGCTATTCGATCTATGGTTAACATAGGACGATTTTACAGCATAAAAAAACAAGGAGAACGAGTTAGTTACCGGGGTGCGGCATTAGTTCTTTTTAAAGAAGATATCCTGCCGCACACTTTCCTTGGCACGATCTATATTTCCGAAAAAGACTATCAGGAAAGATTGGCGACCCCTGAACTGCTTTCGCACGAACTGGCTCACATACGCCAGCGCCATACGCTCGATGTACTTTTCATAGAAGCTGTAAAGGTGGCGCTTTGGTTCAACCCGCTGGTGTACCTGTATAAAAAAGCCATACAGGTGAACCACGAGTTCCTGGCCGACGAAAACGTGGTGCGGAGCCATCTCAATATTCCGGCATACCAGCAACTGCTTTTAACTAAGGCGCTTCCTGCAGGGATATATCCTCTGGCAAGCAGTATTAATTTCAGTATAACCAAAAAAAGATTTATAATGATGACAAAAACCACTTCAAAAAGTAAGGCGGCGCTGTTGCAGATCGCAGTATTGCCCGTAGCCGCGACACTGATGCTGTTTTCGTGCAGTACATCCGAAATGAATGAAAACCGAACTGTCAGCGCTTCCGTTAATGCTACTGATGTTACATCTGTAGATAAGGTAGATGTTGAATCGGTCACCGAAGATGAAAAACGGGAATTGCTGGTAACGGAACCTAAGATATTCGATGACCCATCGGCAAGCTATCATAAGATAACACTAACTGAAAACAAAAAGGATGGCAGCACGTCAACCAAAGTCAGTTATGCAAAAAGATCGGTAGAACCTGATTACGAACGCGACCAGGAGAGCCGGGTAGCCAAGATCGACCCTAACGATCTTGTGAGCATTAACGTATACTCCCTTACTGAAGCGCAGATGGATTCGCTTCACGACGCACGCCCCAATAAATATACTGACACTAACCATCTCAATTATAGCATGATGGTATATATGCTGAAAAATGGAGAGGTGATACGGGAGATCTTTTTAAAAAAGACCGTAGCTCTAAAATAGTTATCGAGATCTGCCCTTGTGGCGGATCTCCTGCTATTTGGTAAAACATACTACCTGTTTATAACATTATATCGAAAAACGCGTTACATTTGTGTGATCAATCATCAATCATCAAAAACGATAATCATGTTAAAACGCTTTTTCATCATCTCTTCAGGGGTCGACAAAGACCTCATTTACAGCTGCTCCAATGGGGAGCAAAACAAGTACGCCGGCATAGGGGCAACCGTATTCTTTACAGCCCTCATGGCATGGATAGCCGCGGGTTATGCACTATACACAGTGTTCGATAATGTGTGGATGGCCGCATTTTTCGGGTTCATTTGGGGATTGCTCATCTTCAACCTCGACCGGTACATTGTATCGACCATTCGCAAGCGCAACCGATTCGGGCAGGAACTTTTGCAGGCCACCCCGCGCATACTGCTGGCAATGATCATTGCCATTGTTATATCAAAACCACTGGAGATAAAGATCTTCCAAAAAGAGATCGATACTGTACTGCTCAGGGAAAAAAATGATATGGCCCTGGCCAATAAAAAGCAGATCGCCAACTATTTCCAGGGAGACCTCGACAAGAACAAAGCTGATACTGACAGCCTGAGATCGGCCATTACCCAAAAGGAAAAAGAAGTAAACGCTTTGTACAGCACCTACATTACAGAAGCCGAAGGTACAAAAGGGACCATGAAGCTTGGCAAAGGCCCCGTATATTCAGAAAAGCGCGACAAGCATGACGCAGCCCTGAAGGAGCTGGAAGCATTGCGAAAAGCCAACAACGACAAGATAACCGCAAAGGAAAAAGAAGCCGCTACGCTGAAAACCGACCTCGACAAAAAGATAAACGAATCGCAGCCTGTGATCGATGGTTTCGACGGGCTGATGGCGCGCATCAACGCGCTGGACAAACTGCCCTGGCTGCCGTCATTTTTCATCATGCTGTTGTTTTTAGCTATCGAAACTTCGCCAATTATCGCCAAGCTGCTTTCGCCTAAAGGGGAATATGACTTTAAACTGGAAGATGCCGAAATGGCTGTAAAAACCAACCTGGAGCAGAACAATTACCAGCGCGAACTGCTAAAAACTACCGATGCAGGCATTTATGACGATGTGTATGCCGAGATACGAAACGACCGCGAGCTTTACAACTATAAGAAAAAGAAAGCCATTGAGATGCTCGAAATGCAGGCGGACAAGTTTGCCGAAAAGCAGAAAGGGGTGATGTAGTTTTTTTGACCGGATCTCTGAAGTTGATCCTACAAAAATGATCCTGTTATTCTAAACGGAGCCTGCATAGTCGAAAGATTCTCATTTTTGAGGGTTCTCTCTTCACAGGCTCCGCTTGAAATGACAGTTAGCAGCGTTATCCTGACGGACGTATGTTACGGGACCTATCCTACTAAAAAAGCACCGTTATACGTCCAAAAATCCGAGCGTTTCCTCCATGAACTGTTTCGGGTTCTCGGCATGGAGCCAGTGCCCGGAGTTGGCGATGCCTTTTATTTCGGCATTGGGGAAATGGGTCTTTATCAGGGCAAAGTCTTCATCTTTTATATAGTTGGAACGGTCGCCGCGCAGGAAAAGCGTTGGTCCGTCAAACTTGGTCCCTTCCGGCAATGCCTGCCCGATATTATCTATCTTTTCGTTGAACACATCGAGGTTAAAGCGGTACGCCAGCTGCCCCGGCTCTTTCCAATACAGGTTTTTCATGAGGAACTGACGGGTTCCGGCATCGTCAATATGCTGCGAAAGGATAGCCTCCACATCCGACCTTTCCGGCTTTACTGAAAGATCGACAGCATTGAGCCCTGCTAAAATGTCCTGATGGTGCGGACGGTAATATTTGGGGCCAATGTCGGCTACTAAAAGCCTGCCAACCCTTTCGGGATATTTCACGGCAAAGAACATGGCTGCCTTCCCTCCCATTGAATGACCTATGATGTCCGTTTTGTCGAGATCGTTAGCATCGCAATATTCCACAAGGTCCTGCACCATAACATCATAACTGAACTCATCCGAATGAAAGCTCTTCCCATGGTTGCGCATATCAATTGCGTGTACCTGAAATCCTTTGGCCGCATACTGCCCGCCCAAAGTTTTCCAATTGTCTGACGTGCCTAAGAAGCCGTGTATGATGAGCAGGGGCTTCCCTTTTCCTTCTATCCTTGAATACAGCATGTTATTTGAGTTTTTGCAGGTACATATTGATCACATTCTCTAATCCCAGGTACAGCGATTCCGCGATAAGCGCGTGTCCTATGGATACCTCGTGCAGCCCGGGTATATTCTCCTTAAAGAATTTGATATTGTCAAGGCTCAGGTCGTGCCCGGCATTCACGCCAAGGCCAAGGCTGTTGGCAAGTGTGGCGGCATCAGTGTAAGGCTTTATCCCCTGGTGGTTGCCAAGGCCATACTCGTGCGCAAACGCCTCGGTATAGAGTTCTATCCTTTCAGCACCGGTTTCTTTGGCACCCTCTATCATAGTAAGTACCGGGTCGACGAATATCGATGTGCGGATCCCGTTGCGGTGGAATTCCTGTATCACTTCCTGCAAAAAGCTTTTGTGCTTTAGGGTGTCCCAGCCGGCATTTGAAGTAATGGCATCATCCGCGTCCGGGACCAGTGTTACCTGTGTGGGCTTTGTTTCCAGAACAAGGTCGATGAATTTAGGTACCGGGTTGCCTTCAATGTTATATTCGGTATACACCACAGGCACGAGGTCGCGGGCATCCTGGTAGCGGATGTGCCTTTCGTCGGGCCTTGGATGGATGGTTATTCCTTCGGCACCAAAGCGCTGCACATCGGCGGCTACTTTTAGAAGATCGGGAACATTACCGCCCCTTGAATTACGCAGGGTAGCTATTTTATTTATGTTGACACTGAGTTTTGCCATATCTTTGTTAAGTCTGCTTTTACAGCAAAAATACGAAGTTAAAAAGGCAGAATATCCTTATTTTTGATTATTTTGCATAATATTTAGCACAACCCCGATGACTGACATTTCCGACTTCCTGAGCAATACCGTGAAACCGCTGCGCACCACCGACACCGTTGCCGACGCGCAGGACCTTTTTGCAGAATACCCGTTCTCGCACTTCCCTGTGCTGGAAGAAGGCGTATATATAGGGTGTGCCATAGCAGAAGATACGGAGCTGATGGATATTGAAACAACCATGGCCGGCCTTCGGTATAACTTTGAACGTTTTTTTGTACGCGATACAACGATTTGGCTGGATGTGCTGGAGGTTTTTGCCAAGAATGAAACCAACCTGCTGCCTGTGCTCAGTGCCGATAATACATACCTTGGCTATTATGAGATCACCGATATTATAACGATGTTCCACCAAACGCCGTTTTTGAAGGAAGAAGGCGGCATACTGGTAGTAGAGAAAGGCATTACCGACTACAGCATGAGCGAAGTGGCGCAGATAGTAGAAAGTAACAATGGCAGGCTGCTGGGCTTTTTCATATCGCAGGCCGATATACAAAAAGTGCAGATCACACTGAAGATAAGCCTGGGCGGGCTGAGTGAAATCATACAGACCTTCAGGCGCTATAATTACGACATCATTTCGGAGCACCAGGAAGATGCCTACCTGAATACGCTTAAGGACCGATCGGACTATCTGGACAAATACCTGAATATCTAGCACAAATGAAAATAGCAATTTACGGGCAGTACTATAAGGACAATACCGAAGAGATCATCGACAGGCTGCTGGCGGTTTTCGACAGTTATGGCCCGCACATTGCCTTTGAATCGAATTTTTACGATACCCTGGCAGAAAAGGAACTGCTCACAGGTCGAAATTATCCTGTGTTTGCGAATCATGAAGAACTGAACGGCTTTGACATCCTGATTTGCATCGGTGGCGACGGCACGATGCTGAGGGCAGCCACCTACGTACGCGACAAGAACATCCCGATCGTGGGCATCAATGCCGGAAGGCTCGGATTTTTAGCGACCGTACAACAGGAAGCCATTCCACACCTGCTGCCGCTGCTATTCGAAAATAAATATAAAATATCGCCGCGCACCCTGCTTTCTGTAGATTATGACGGCAAGCCCGAAACCCCGGCCGATGAGCTGGATTTCGCGCTGAACGAAGTGACCGTGAGCCGAAAGGACACCACCTCGATGATAACCATTGAGACCCGCCTGAACGGGGAATACCTGAATTCTTATTGGGCGGACGGACTTATTATCTCCACTCCTACCGGATCTACAGGCTATTCGCTGAGTTGCGGCGGCCCCGTACTGATGCCCGAAGTGAGCAGCCTGGTAATAACGCCTATTGCCCCGCACAACCTTAACGCGCGTCCATTGGTAATCCCTGACGATACCGAGATCGAATTAAGGGTAAGCAGCCGTGAGGAACAACACCTGGTGTCACTCGACTCCCGCATCATATCGATGGATGTGGAAACCTGCATCTGCATTAAAAAGAAAGGATTTAAAATAAACCTTGTAGAATTTGCCGAGGAGAAATTTACCGATACACTGCGAAAAAAACTGCTTTGGGGTGAGGACAAGAGGAATTAATCCGAAAGATCTATTTCACGCAAAGGCGGCAAACATATAGTGGACCGATATTTTCTTAAGCCGCGATTTATTGCTTCGCAGTATTCGGGCACTATACTTTCCTCCTTACCGGCTTTTGGTGAAATTTAGAGACAACTTTACCCACAAATTTATCACGCACGCATACTACATACACACTTCTTCCGTTTTCAAGTCTGTAAGTTGCCGAATTATGTATTTTTTAAGGATGTAAATTCGGTATTAATAGGCAGATTAGAAATCTATATTACTATATTTGCACCCAATTTTGTAGAATGAAGAGGACTGTATTTTTGATATTGATAATCATGACGGCATTCAGGAGCGAAGCCCAGATCAACGAACTGGGTATTTTCGCGGGTGGCGCTAATTACATAGGCGATGTAGGGCCTACGGATTATGTCGCGCCCAATGACCTTGCCCTTGGTATCATTTACAAATGGAACCGCAGCCCAAGGCATTCGTGGAGGGCATCCTTTACTTATGGAAAACTGTCTTCGGAAGATAAGGACTCTGAGATGTCCGGCAGGAAACAGCGCGGCTACAAATTTGAGAACAGCGTAAAGGAATTATCTTTAGGGCTTGAATTCAATTTTTTTGATTTCAACCTGCATGAATCGGACTTACAGGTCACTCCTTATATATACGGAGGACTGAGCTATTTTTGGTATAACGACATTTATATAAACACACTTACGCGGGAAACGCATAGCGGCGATTCGAAAGGCGGGCTTTCCATACCCATGACCGTGGGTGTAAAGGCAAACATAATAAAAAATATGGTCCTTGGATTTGAAGTGGGCGCACGTACAACATTTACAGACAACCTCGATGGAAGCAATCAGGAAGACAATCAGCAATTCCGTTTCGGGAACCTTGAAAGCAAGGACTGGTATGTATTCTCAGGCTTTACCCTAACCTACACTTTTGGCGAGAAGCCGTGCTATTGCGACTAGATCTATGGATACAACTACCACACTAAATACCGAAAACCTGCCAAAGCACCTAGCCATCATCATGGACGGCAATGGGCGCTGGGCAAAAAAGAAAGGTATGCTGCGTATGTTTGGCCATGAGAACGGCACCAAAGCTGTGCGGGAAACTGTAGAGAGCTGTGCGAAACTAGGCATTGAGTGCCTTACACTGTATGCCTTCTCTACCGAGAACTGGAACAGGCCAAAACTGGAGGTAGACACCCTGATGAACCTGCTGGTAAGCTCTCTTGAAAAAGAGCTGCCTACCCTGCAAAAGAACAGCATTAAGCTGAGCACGATAGGCAATACTGCCCTGTTGCCGGACAGCGCCCGTAAAAAGCTTCAGGACGTAATGGAGCTGACCCAGGGCAACAACCGCATGACGCTTACACTTGCCCTGAGCTATGGCTCGAGGGAGGAGATCATTTCGGCAGTGAAAATGATAAGCGAAAAAGTACAGAATAACCAATTAAACATAGCTGATATTAGCGAGTCGGTACTAAGCCAGCATTTGTATACGCACGACCTTCCGGATGTGGACCTTGTAATAAGGACCAGTGGGGAGCAGCGCATAAGCAATTTCCTGCTTTGGCAGGTTGCCTATGCCGAGTTGTACTTTACAGAAGTGCTTTGGCCCGATTTCAGGGAGAAAGACCTGCATGAAGCGATCATCAGTTACCAAAAAAGAGAACGTAGATTTGGAAAAACCAGTGAACAAGTTAAGTAACACGCACAAGCTCCGAACGGGCCTTGCAATACTTTTTGGCATTTTATTATTTGCAGGCACTTCGGCGAATGCCCAGGACTTTGGCACGATGGAGTCGCCAAGGGAATACATCCTTGCAGATATTACCGTAACAGGTAAGATCAGCTACAACGAGCAGACGGTCGTAAACTTCACCGGCCTTGAAAAGGGCCAGGTGATCCACGTTCCCGGAGAGGAAATAAGCGCGGCCATCAAAAAGCTATGGAGGCTGGGGCTTTTCAGCGACGTTAACTTTTACCAGAATAAAGTAGAGGGCGACAGCATATACCTTGAGCTGTACCTTAACGAATTGCCGAAGCTCAGCGATGTAAAGATCCAGGGCGTGCGCAAAGGTAAGATCGAAGGGCTTATTAAAGATACTGACCTTAATAAAGGTAAGATCGTAAATGAGAACCTTATTACGAACACCAAGAACTACATTGAGAACAAATACAGGAAAGACGGCTTTTTTAATACCAAAGTAGCGATCAATGTAATACCTGACAGTACCAATACCGTAAAGATGGTAGTGAACATTGACAGGGGCAAAAAGGTTCGTGTTTCGGATATTGAATTTAACGGTAACACACAGCTGACCGACGGCAAGCTGCGCGGTGCGATGAAAAACACAAAACGCAAGAGCAAATTCCCGCTCAACCCGCTGCGTATATTCAAGCCATCGAAATTCATAGCCGATAAGTACAAGGAAGACCTTGTGAGCGTGATCGACAAATACAAGGAGAAAGGTTACCGTGATGCCCGTATCACATCGGATACTGTAATATACAACCCGAAAAAGAACACGGTAGGCATCACCATCAACTTAGAGGAAGGTAACAAGTATTACTTCGGGGAAATAAAATACCTGGGTAATACCGTATACAACAACAACCAGCTAAACCAGATACTGGGCATTAAAAAAGGCGAGGTTTATAACGGCGTTATGCTCCAGAAACGTATCGCTGACCCAACAAAACCGGATGGCGATGACCTTACCAACCTGTACCAGAATAACGGCTACCTGTTCTCTAACATCAATGCTGTGGAGGTAAGGACCTATAATGACACCATTGATTTTGAAATACGTATCGTGGAAGGCCCAATAGCTTATTTTAACAAAGTAAACGTAGTGGGTAACGATAAGACCAATGACCACGTAATATACCGCGAACTCCGCACAAGGCCTGGCCAGAAGTGGAACAAGGAAGATGTGATCGGCACCATCCGCGAATTGGGTGCGCTGGGCTTCTTTGACCCGGAAACCATCCGTCCTGACGTGCAAAACCCGGACCCTGCAACAGGAACGGTAGACATTGAGTGGAACGTGACCGAGAAAGGATCGAGCCAGATAGAACTTCAGGGAGGTTATGGTGGCGGTGGCTTCATTGGTACACTGGGGCTTTCGTTCAACAATTTCTCGATAAGGAATATTTTCAACAAGGAGGCTTACAACCCGCTGCCAATGGGCGACGGCCAAAAACTTTCGCTTCGTGCGCAGGGTAGTACCTATTTCCAAACGTACAGCCTGTCGTTCACTGAGCCATGGTTCGGGGGTAAAAAACCGATACAGCTATTCGGGTCGCTATCGCACAGTAAGCAATTCCTTTACAATTTCTCATCGCGTGATGTAGACAGGAACAGGAGCTTTACCATATCGTCCATATCACTGGGTATGTCTAAAAGGTTAAGTGAACCTGACTACTACATGAGGTTATCGCACTCGCTTACATTCCAATACTACAGTCTTAGTAATTATAACACAGGATTGTTTACCTTTGGTAACGGAACGTCTAAGAACCTTGCGTATACGGTAGAGCTGAGCAGGGACAACAGGGGCCGCAACCCTATTTACCCAACTTACGGTTCATTGTTCAGCGCGAGCTTCAGGACTACCTTCCCATATTCGCTGGTAAACGGGATTGACTATGCAGGCCTGAAGAATGAGGAGGCCTATAAACTTAAAAATGAGACAGGACTGCCTTACACGGGTGCTAATGGACAAACCATTAACCCCGGTGATTACATCAACAGCGATGGCAACCGTGTAGCGACTTATCAGGATGCAGCCGTAAACTCTGCCAAATACGACCAAAAAAGGTTTAACTGGCTGGAGTACTGGAAGTTTAAGTTCAAAGCCGATGCCTACACCAAGCTTGCAGGAGCGCCATCGCACGAACTGGTTTTGCGCGCATTGGGTGAATTCGGTTTCATGGGCGCATATAACTCTGACAGGGGATTAGTACCATTTGAAAGGTTCTACCTTGGTGGTGATGGTATGGCGAACTACGCACTTGACGGACGCGAGGTGATCCAGTTAAGGGGTTACCCTAACCAGTCGCTTTCGCCTATAGATGCTACCGGCATACAGATCGGTGCTACCATTTATAATAAATTCACACTGGAGCTGCGTTATCCTATTACACTGAAATCGCAGGCATCCATATACGCTCTTACATTCCTTGAGGCAGGTGCTTCGTATGACAGCTTTACCAACTACAACCCGTTCGCGCTTAAGCGTTCGGCAGGTTTCGGCCTAAGGGTGTTCATGCCGGCGTTCGGTCTACTGGGTATTGATTTTGGCCATGGATTTGACCCGCTTCCCGGACAGACACAAAAGAACGGATGGGAAACGCATTTTATCATAGGCCAGCAGTTCTAAAAAAATTGGCATGATATTTTCTAATACATAAAAAGCTATGAAGAAATATTTATTAACACTGGTTACTGTTTTAAGCTGCCTTGCCGCTGTAGCACAAGGTGCAAAAGGTGTAAAGATCGCTTACATCGACATGGATTACATCCTGAACAAAGCACCTGACTATGCCGAAGCAAAAAACCAACTGGAGCAGAAAGCGCAGAAATGGAAACAGGATATCGATGTAAAAAGGAGCGAGATAACCAAACTTGCCGATGCGCTAAAGGCCGAGAGGGCACTTTTGACCAAAGAGCTGATCGAAGAAAGGGAAGAAGAGATAACATATCTTGAAAAGGAGATGCTTGATTTCCAGGAAAAGAAATTCGGGCCTACGGGCGACCTTATAACACAAAAGTCGGTTCTTGTTAAGCCGATACAGGACCAGATATTTACGATAGTACAGGACCTGGCCGAGATACGTAAGTATGATTTTGTATTCGACAAATCATCAGACCTTACCATGCTTTTTGCGGCTAATAAGCACGATATAAGCGACCTTGTATTAAAAAGGATGGACCGCGCCGCCAAGCAGGAAACATTGAGCAGCCGCCAGCTTAAGAAGCTTGATGAAGAAGAAAAAGAGGAAGAGCGCAACTCGAATCCTGACATTATTGAAAGGCAGAAAAAACTTGACGATAAAAAAGCAGCGAAGCAAAAACTCGTAGACGACAAAAAAGCTGCTCAGCAAGCCAAACGCGATGCTTATGAAGCCAAAAAAGAACAGCTGAAGCAGGAGAGGGAAGCCAAAAAGAATGGCACTACACCCCCAACTGCAAAAACAGATGAACCTGCCGCAAGCAACAAAAGGAATGCCGCAACAGGAACCCCTGCGGGAGAAACGGACGGTGATGATGTTAAAGAGGGTGAGAATGCTACTTCGGTAAAAACAACAGCGACAGAAACCCCGAAAGACGGTACTAAGGCTGCTACAGACAAGCAAAATGCCGCAGCTGCCGCGAAGGAAGAACGTGAAAGGAAAGCTGCCGAAAAAGCCGCAGAAAAGAAAAAGGCTATAGAAGACAGGCAGGCCGAACTCCGCGCCAGGAGAGAAGCAGCCCAAAAAGCAAGAGAAGAAAAACAAAATAAGAATAAGCCGGCAGAAACAACACCTGCTGAACCGGCACCATCAACACCGGGTTCGCCAACAGATGGCAATGACCCTCAATAAACGGAACAAAAACAAAAAATTAATTATAAATTAGACAGATGATGAAACAAATGAGATCTTTATTAATCGCCGCCATATTTTTTGTGGGAATGAACCAGGTCGCATCGGCACAAGCTAAAGTAGCACACATTAACGTTATGGACCTGATGAGCACCATGCCGGATAAAAAAGCTGCTGATGCCCAACTTGAAAAGCTTACAAAAACCTATGACAATGATTATAATGCGATGGTGACCGAATTCAGGAATAAAGTTACGCAGTACGAAAAAGAGGCGGCTACAGTTACTGAGGCGGTTAATGAAACACGCAGCAAAGAAGTTCAGGATATGCAGAAGAGGATCCAGGAGTACCAGCAAAGCGCTTCTAAAGAGCTTCAGCAAAAGCAGGAGGATATCTACAAGCCTATCATCGATAAGGCAAGAGCTGCCATCTCTAAAGTTGCAAAAGCCAAAGGCTACCAGTATGTGCTTGATGCTTCTCAGGGAAGCGGCGTACTTGTACACGACGGTCCGGACCTTCTTGCCGATGTTAAAAAAGAACTTGGTTTCTAATAAACCTGTAAACCATATAGTACAAAACGGCTCAATTTGAGCCGTATTTTTTATATTTGCTAAATGGAGAATAGCAAAAACCCCATAGGATTATTTGATTCGGGAATTGGCGGGACGTCCATCTGGAAAGAAATACACAGCCTCCTGCCCGGCGAAGACACCATTTACCTAGCCGACAGCAAAAATGCTCCTTACGGCCAAAGGTCGAAAGAGGAGATCATCGCATTAAGCTGCAAGAATACCGAGTTCCTGTTGGAGCAGAACAGCAAGCTTATTGTTGTGGCCTGCAATACGGCAACCACTAATGCCATTAAGGAACTGCGCGAAAAATATGATGTGCCGTTCATTGGCATTGAGCCTGCGATAAAGCCGGCCGCCATTCATACCCAAACGAATGCTATTGGCATATTGGCCACAAAAGGGACCCTGTCCAGTGAACTGTTCAATAAAACCGTAGCGGATTTTAAAGGCGTTAATGTGGTGGAACAAGTGGGTTTCGGCCTCGTTGCGCTCATAGAATCGGGCAAGCTGCAATCAGAAGAAATAAGGGAGCTGCTTCGGGAATACCTGCAGCCCATGATCGATGCCAATATAGATCATCTTGTTTTGGGATGCAGCCACTACCCCTATCTAGTCCCGCAGATCAAAGAGATACTTCCGCCACATGTCAAAATACTAGACTCCGGCGCTGCAGTGGCCCGCCAAACGAAGAAAGTACTGGAAAGCACCCAAATGCTTAACCCTGACGCGAACCATAAAGGAAATCCCGTATTTTATTCCAATGCCAGCCCGGACGTACTGAACGGGATATTGGAAGATAAATACAATATAGAGACGAAGGATTTTTAGTAGCTGCCTACTCCTTGAACCACGAAGAATACATTACATAGTTATTGGAAATGCGGCCTATCTCACCTGCAAAATCCGAAGCATTGATATCCTTTACTTTTTTTGCGGGAATGCCTGCATAAATCGTACCGGACTCAACCACTGTGTTCTGCGTGACCACGGCACCGGCAGCAATGATAGTATTGCTTTCGATAACGCAATTATCCATAACGATGGCCCCCATTCCTATGAGTACGTTGTCTTTTACCGTACAGCCGTGCACAATGGCGTTGTGCCCTATCGAAACATTATTCCCGATCATTGTGGGGTGTTTGTGATAGGTACAGTGAATTATCGCCCCATCCTGGATATTGACCTTATCCCCGATCGTTATGTAGTTTACATCGCCCCTGATCACAGCATTGAACCACACGCTGCATTGTGACCCGAGAGTAACGTCGCCAACTATTGTAGCATTCTCCGCTACAAAACAATCTTCCGGTATCTGCGGGTATTTCCCGTTCACTTCTTTTATTACCATGGCTGTAAAAAAAACGTCCCGATAACATGATCATCGGGACGGAATTAATAATATTTTCTTTAGTATTAGTTAACTGCAGGACAGTTACAATCCCATTTCTCCCTTTTACAGAAAAGGTTGATACCAAGCGTTATCTGGTGGAAACCGCTGTTATCGAACCTTACGTTACCTGTAAGGTATGAATAGGTGTAAGCGAACATAAAGTTCTTATAATTCACACCAATGATAGGTGTAAAGTACTGTAGGTTTTGTTCAGAAGTACCGTTGCCATCTACATACTGGGCACCGTCAAGGCTCCTCCTGTATGACAGTCCGCCCCAAAGCCTTCCGAAATCCATTTCCTTGTACACTTTAAGGTTAACATCTATAGTCTTCTCTTTGGTCTCGTCTACCATTTGGAACATGATCGACGGTTCCCATTGAAGGCTTTCCTGTGAACCGAAAACATATCCGGCAGAGATAAGGTATTTTTTAAGGTTGTCGCTCTCAATATCGGTATAAATATCCCTTTTGCTGGCCAAAACGTTCTTAGCGGTAAAGTGTGCAAAGAAGTCCAGGTAATGGTAAGAAGCACCTATATCTACGTTAAAGTAAGAGTCTTTTTGCTGCATACCACCATCTACGATAGGGTCGAATTCAGGATCGAACTCGCTTTCGTCAAGACGGCTTTGGATAAGGCCGGCGCTCATACCGAATGAAAGCATGTTGAGATCGGCATCGCTACGCGAAAAGCGGATGTGGTGGGCATAGGTTAACTTTGCTCCTGTTTGTGAGTGGTAACCGTTCTTATCATTAAAAGCAATGATACCGATACCTGACTGCTCACCCAGGCTGGTGTTGAAGCTAAGGGTTTGCAATTGCGGTGCATCGTCCTGACCGAACCATTGCTGGCGTGCCGTAAGCCTTATCTTCGCACAATTTGCAGCTCCTGCCATTGACGGATGTATCAGGTAATAGTTGTCTGACAGATAATCCGAATAAACCGCAATACCTTCCTGCGAGAAAGACATTTGCGTTAATAGCAATCCAAAAATCAGGTAAATCTTTTTAAAATTCATGTTAACCTTATCGTTTAATTGAGATGACTTTTTAACCCTTCCCGGTAACATTCCAATCAGGCGATGGTTGTTGCAACGGCTTGTTCCCTTTGCCGTGCCCCCGTTCCCTCCCGGTAATTTTACGTAGCGGTCAAATATATAAATTTTTTGTTTTAGGTTGGCAAATTAATATTAATAATATTGTAAAAATGCTGTCATTGCTGACAGCATTCTTACAATTAACATTCATGTTATCTTTTCAGCGAGAAATGCGCCTTGAATTCACGCTTTTGATCGCCTATTGTGAACTCGACGGTGAACCAGTAAT
>NZ_JBQVPA010000001.1:447500-1379329 GCF_052437795.1 Flavobacterium sp. | reverse complement strand
AAGACGGGAATAATGCTATTTCGAACGCACCGGCGTTCCGGAACACTACTTCGCCGGACTTCGTGATGATATGGGTAAGGGTGACCAACGAGTCGACCGTAAGCGGATGCTACCAGGTGAGTACCATGGAACTGTTCGTAGAGCGTATACCGGAGCCGGTGCTTGACACCGACCATACAACGGTTTGTATTGATTTTGAGACCGGTGAGAATGTACGCGCCGCCGTTATTGATACCCATCTTGATGCTACCCATACCTTTGTGTGGACCAAAGACGGTATCGTAATAGCAGGAGAAACAGGCCCGACACTTACAGTGCTTGAGCCGGGAAGCTATAACGTTGTGGCGACCAGCGCTACAGGATGTGTATCAGACCCGATAGCTCCGGTCGTTATCGAAAGGAGTGGCCCTGCAAGCCCGATCAATTACGGCTATGTAGTGGGTAACCCATTTGGAGGCGACCAGGTGATCACAGTACTTGTACAGGGGTATGGTGAATACCAGTACAAGCTGGATGACGGCCCCTGGCAAAACTCAAATGTATTTGAGAATGTGTCGGCCTATAGCCCTCATACCATATACGTATGGGATGTAGCGACCGCCGATCCGTGTGACGACCTTGAGCTGATCCTTGGGCTTGAGAATGTAAGTGTTATTGACTTCCCTAATTTCTTTACACCGAACGGGGACGGATACAACGACTACTGGAACATCTTCGGTTTAAATACCGATGAGAACAGGGATGCGAAGATCTTCATTTTTGACCGATACGGAAAGCTGATGAAGCAGATAAGCGCGGCAGGTGCCGGATGGGATGGGACCTACAACGGAACCCCTGCTCCTGCAACAGATTACTGGTTCACCGTCGAGTTCACAATAGGCGATCAAAAGCGTGAATTCAAGGCGCATTTCTCGCTGAAAAGATAAAAAGGAAGTAATATGCAGGCCGCCAGATAGTTTTAATAGTAGTTTTATGTATTGGCGGCCGGTATTGCCGCGCATCAATCGGGGGATGCGGAATGCCTCTGTACAAGTAGCCCCACCTTATCATATATCCTGTTACACAACTGGCAATTTACAGTTTATAGGCTAATGCAGGTCCTTGCATTTCGGCTCTGCTCTACGCTATATGCCCCACGAAGGACCCGACCTATATTGATTAACCCATAATGTTAGTCTGAAATCCGGGCATACTCAAGAATGAATAATCTCTTTATTGTAAAATTTAGCTGATTTTGTTAGCGATGTTTTGCAGTGCTTTTGGGTCTTTTCAAATCCGAAATTAGTAACCCATATATGGCTGAATTCATGAATAGTCCAATAAAATATAATGGTTTTTACACATAAAAATATGTCAAATATTTAACGCAAAATTTCACATTTTAAAGCATTAAAAAAGTGCTAAATCTTTCGATTTAACACTTTTTTAAGAGTGACCCCAAGTGTACAAATTCCAAACCATTTTATGCAGGATTTAAAGAAATTGGCCTACTTTAACGGGATTTATTAAGATAAATTTTATACGTTCACAAAGTTAATGGTTTATTTTGTCCAGTTGAGGATTGTTACATTTTTATGCTTCTAAACTGGCACAAGTTCATAGCAATTTATTTTATAATTCATACAATTATCTAATTTTAAGATAAGTGATAACATTAGTTCTACTGCCTTCCCAGCTGTAATTCCATCTCATGTGACACCATTTTAAATACTTTGTCAATTAAATTTCAAACGTGTAAATTAAATTTATACTTTTACTGAATGGGCAAAATGCGGCACATACTAATTCTACTCTTTTCAGTATACCTACTAGGTCTTATGGTATTGCCATGCAGTGAGTCACACGCACAAGAAGCCTCATTTCATAAAACAGCCTCACAAGACCAGCATGACCATGATCATAGCATGGAAACCTGTACGCCGTTTTGCGTTTGCGGTGGTTGCGTTGCTGCGATAGTGTTACATTCTCCATCGGATTATAATTTGCTTGATCCTGCTATTGAGATTCACACGGAGACATCCAATTTCTACCAGTCGGTTACATCCGATTTCCATGGCTCCATCTGGCAGCCACCCCAGTTAGTATAATGATTTACCGGCGATGAGCCGGTACATGCCGCATGCAATCTTGTGGCGAGTAGTATTTAAATCATTACACTAATGCATCATCAATGTTAGATAAGATCATTCATTTTAGCATCAACAATAAATTTATTGTTGGGCTCTTTACCTTGGCACTCGTTGTAGTGGGGACCTATTCGCTGTACAACCTGCCAATTGATGCCCTGCCGGACATCACAAACAACCAGGTACAAATCATTACCAGCTCGCCTACCCTTGCAACCCAGGAGGTTGAGCAACTCATATCATATCCGATTGAACAATCTGTAAAATCAATACCAAAAGTAGTAGAGCTTCGCTCCATAAGCCGATTCGGACTGAGCGTAGTAACCGTTGTTTTTGAGGACGATGTCGATGTTTATTGGGCACGGGCACAAATATCCGAACGCATCAAGGAAGCTGAAGATGTCATTCCCAAAAGTCTCGGCACTCCTGAAATGTCCCCGATAAGTACCGGGCTTGGCGAAATTTACCAATACGTGGTTTTCCCTGAAAAAGGGTATGAAGATACGTTTGACGCTACAGAGCTCCGTACGATACAAGACTGGATCATAAAGCCGCAGCTTACCGGAACCAAAGGTGTTGCAGAGGTAAATACCCTTGGGGGCATGCTAAAGCAATATGAGATTGCGGTACAGCCTGACCGCCTGAGGAGCATGAATACTACCGTCTCTGAAATTTTCGAGGCTCTTGAAGCCAATAATGAAAATACCGGAGGGGCATACATCGACAAGAAACCTTACGCTTATTTTATAAGGGGTATCGGTATGGTAAGCAGTATTGATGATATCAATAAGATTGTAATAAAAAATGTCAACGGCATCCCTATATTGGTCAGGGATGTAGCTAAAGTCCAGATTGGAAGCAGTATCCGCTACGGGGCTGTAACCAAGGATGGCAAAGGCGAAGAGGTAAGCGGATTTGTCATGATGCTTAAAGGCGAAAACAGCGGGCAGGTTGTAGAGCGGGTTAAGGAAAAGATGGAGCAGATCAAGAAGTCCCTTCCTGAGGGTGTTGCTATTGAGCCGTTCATTGACCGGACAAAAATGGTAGATAATGCCATAGGCACCGTACAGAGAAACCTTATTGAGGGTGCGCTTATCGTGGTCTTTATACTAGTGCTTCTTTTAGGCAACTGGCGCGCCGGTTTGGTAGTGGCTTCGGTGATTCCGCTCGCCCTTTTGTTTGCCATTTCAATGATGAAGCTCTTTGGTGTGAGTGGTAATCTAATGAGCCTTGGCGCTATTGACTTCGGGATTATCGTCGATGGCGCTGTCATCATCGTTGAGGCGATAATCCACAGGCTTGAGGTCAGCAAGAAGCGAAAGCTCTCCGCTGCAGAAATGAATGAAGAAGTTTATGGTGCCGCATCCAAAATCAGGAGTAGTGTTGCCTTTGGCGAAATAATCATACTTATTGTGTACCTGCCTATCCTGGCATTGGTAGGTGTAGAAGGAAAGATGTTCGGGCCTATGGCGCAAACGGTATCCTTTGCAATTCTTGGCGCTTTTATCCTTTCCCTTACCTACGTACCAATGATGAGCGCCTGGGTGCTCAAGAAAGAGACAGGGCATACACTGAATTTCAGTGATAAGATTATTTCTTCGATATACAATACTTACCGTCCATTGCTTGACAAGGCACTTAAGGCGAAAGGCATTATCATCGGCGCGTCATTGGCGTTGTTCGCAATGGCGTTGTTGGTATTCAACTCGCTTGGGGGCGAATTTATACCGACACTGGACGAGGGCGATGTCGCCACACACCTCATAATAGCTTCAGGCAGCTCGCTTTCGCAGGAAATTGAAGCTACCACCAAAGCAGAAAAATTATTAAGGGATAAATTCCCTGAAATCACCATGATCGTTACCAAAATAGGAAGTGCGGAAATACCGACTGACCCCATGCCTATTGAAGCAGGTGATATGATCATTATATTAAAAGATAAGGATGAGTGGACCTCTGCCGAAACAAAAGAGGAGCTAATGGAAAAGATGGAGGAAGTGTTGGAAGAGATTCCCGGCGCTACAACTGAATTCTCACAGCCTGTACAGATGCGCATGAATGAACTTATGACGGGTGTCCGCAGTGATGTTGCCATTAAAATTTTCGGTGAAGACATTGATATGCTTGTTAGTAAGGGTGAGGAAGTTACACAGATGATAAAGGGTATCTCCGGAGTCGCCGATGCCAAGGCTGAGCGGGTTACAGGGCTTCCGCAGATAACCATCCGCTATAACAAAGACAAGCTGGCACTGTACGGCCTGAATGTGGGCGACCTGAACAGGGTCATTCGCATGGGTTTTGCCGGTGAAGCAGCAGGTGTTGTGTATGAAGGAGAAAAGCGTTTTGATATGGTAGTGCGCCTTGAAGAGGACAGCCGAAGCGACATCAGTAACCTGAAATCGCTGTATGTTACACTTCCATCCGGAAGCCAAATTCCGTTAGACCAGGTGGCCGATATAAAATATGAAGATGGCCCGATGCAGATAAGCAGGGAAGACGGCAGGAGAAGAATCGTTGTTGGTTTCAATGTCAGGGGGGCAGATGTCGAATCGGTTGTCAAGAAGATACAGGAAAAGCTCGGCGCCAGCCTTAAGCTTCCGTCGGGCTATTACATTACTTACGGAGGCCAGTTTGAGAATCTTGTGCAGGCAAACAAACGTCTAATGATTGCTGTGCCTGTAGCCTTGGCCCTGATATTCGTACTGCTCTACTTCACCTTTAAATCCATAAAGCAGTCCCTGCTCATCTTTACCGCAATCCCGCTATCGGCTATCGGAGGAATTTTTGCGCTATGGCTGCGCGATATGCCGTTCAGCATTTCAGCAGGCGTGGGCTTCATAGCATTGTTTGGGGTGGCCGTGCTTAACGGTATCGTATTGATCGCCTATTTTAACCAGTTAAAATCTGAAGGTATGAATGATATATACAAAAGGATTCACGAGGGCACTAAAGCCAGGCTGAGGCCTGTGATTCTGACCGCAGCAGTTGCGTCACTTGGTTTCCTTCCAATGGCCCTGAGCTCCGGGGCTGGTGCTGAAGTGCAAAAGCCATTGGCTACCGTTGTGATTGGCGGACTTATTACCGCGACATTGCTGACGCTGATTGTGCTGCCGATATTGTATTATTATTTTGAAAGGGGTTTTGGCCAAAAGCCAAAGGTAAAAGGCTTTGCTGTCATAGCCCTTCTGCTGTCACTATGCAGCGGTAACGCGCAAAGCACAAAATCACTGGACGTGAACTCCGCTATATCCACGGCAGTGCAGAATAACAGGGGCGTACAGGCATCAGTGCTTGAGAGCCGTATGCAATCCCAGCTTAAAGGGACGGTATTTGATTTGCCGAAAACAGAAGTTACTGGAACATTCGGCCAGGTAAATACTGCCGCACAAGATAAATACTTCAGCATCTCACAGACTTTTAATCCGTTCCAGTTCGGGGCGCGCAGAAAATTACTGAATGCAACAGCTACTGCATCCGAACTTCGTTTAGAAGTTACCAAGCAGGAACTATCCTACAGGGTGCGGCAGTCATGGAATGCCATGCTATTTTATAATGAGCTTAATAAGATACTTCAGGAACAGAATGGCTATATGCAGAAATTTGTCCGTGCCGCTGACCTGAAGTTTAAGACAGGGGAAACCGGCTCGCTCGAGAATACGACCGCAATTGCCAAGCAGCAGGAGCTCCTGCAGCAGATCAAGCAGAATGAAGCCATGATAAAAGTGGAGCGCTCAAAAATGCGGGTCTTGCTGAACCTTACTGATGACTTTACAGTTAGCGATACCGCTTTTATTGCGCTCCCTGCCATGGCTGTACGAGACTCGGCAATGGTAAAGCATAATGCCAATGTAAAGCTTGCCCAACAGGAACTTGAGGTTGCAAAAGCAGGAATAAAAGTGGAACGGTCCGCCCTGATGCCGGACTTTACTGCCGGCTATTTCATACAGTCCATGCGCGGCGTGCAGGATGTAAATGGCTCTCCTGTAAGTTACGACAGCTCGTTGCAGTTTCAGGGATTCTCCGTGGGGATCGGGATCCCGATTTTCGCGGGAAGCGGTTCTTCACGGATAAAAGCCGCCAAAACCAATGTGGAAGCGCAGCAAATGAGTTCGGACTACCTTCAGGCGCAATTGCAGGGGCAATTCCAGCAACAGTTAGAGCAGCTTAATACTTTCGAGTCCCTGGTGAGTTACTACACTACAACAGCGCTGCCAAATGCCAAGATCATCGTCAATAATTCCACTAAGGCGTATATGAACGGCGACATATCCTATGTGGAATACATGCAGGGCCTTGAGACAGCCCTTGACATAAGGACGAATTATATCAATGCTGTAAATAACCATAACCAGGCTGTAATTAACCTGCAATTCCTGTTGAACCAATAAATCTAATGACAATGAAAAATATAAAGCTTAAACATATACTATATATTATCCTTGGACTTGCTGCAGTCTTTGCGTTTGACTACTTCCTGTTGCGCAATACAATAAAAGATGATGCCCACAACCATGAACATGAGCAGGAGGAGAAAAAGCCGGAAGCTGAGGCAGGCGATAATTCAGCGGTTAAGGAGGTAGAACTTAACGAAGCCCAATTTAAAGCATCTTCAATAGAACTGGGAACTTTTTCGATGAAGAACCTCAGCGAGGTCGTGAATGCCAACGGCTACACCAAGCTGCCCCCGCAGAACCAAGCCGATGTTTCAGTACATATGACCGGTATAGTGAAGTCCATCAACGTCATTGAAGGACAGTATGTAAAAAAAGGGCATGTATTGGCTACCCTTGAAAGCCCTGAATTCGCCCAGTTGCAGGAGGCTTACCTGACATCCAAAAGCAATCTCGAATTCCTTAAGCTTGAATACGAAAGGCAGAAGATACTCAGTGATGAAAATGTAAATTCCAAAAAAGTATTCCAGCGTACGAAATCCGATTATGATATTGAAAAATCGAGGCTTGCTTCCCTGGACAGGCAGCTTTCAGTACTCAACCTGAGCAAAAAATCCGCAACATCCGTAATGGCACTGACGTCGCCACTCACCGGTTATGTTACTGAGGTCAACGTAAGGCTTGCCAGCAATGCAGAGGTGGGCAAACCGCTGTTTACCATCGTGGACAATTCCAAGCTCCATGTAGACCTGCTGGTTTATGAAAAGGACCTGCAAAAGGTAAAGGAAGGGCAAAATATTCGTTTTGTGCTTACCAACCAGGATAATACCGAGATAATAGGCAAAGTGTTTAACGTAAGCAAGTCTTTTGAAAATGATACCAAGTCCGTCGCCGTACATGCAGAAATACTGAACCCAACAAAATCACTCATACCTGGGATGTATGTGAATGCATTAATTGATGTGGGTACCCGCCAAGTGCAGGCGCTTCCGGCAGATGCGGTAATAAGAGCTGACGGAAGGGAATATATCTTCGTATTAGAGGAGGGCCATGAAGAGGCTCCACATGATGAGCAGCAGGGGCATAAGCATGACGACGGGCACGACCATGACCACGACCATGACGCTACAGAAGGGCATAACCATGACGATGGGCATGAGCACGAGGAAGAAGGGACAACATATCATTTCCAGCGCATCGAAGTCAAAACCGGGACTTCCCAACTGGGTTATGTACAGGTAACCCTTCTGCAGGAAATCGGAAAGGACGCGAAAATCGTGCTGAAAGGCGCCTATTATATCCAGAGCCACCTTGTAAAAAGCGAAGGCGGCGGCGGGCATCAACATTAAAAACTGTTAGAATGAAGTTTTATACTGCAATGCCAAAAAATCTTAAGCCGTACTTTAAGGCGGAATTGGTAAGGTCAAAAGAAATGTCAGATACCGATATGATGCAAAGCTGGAGACATCTGGAACGGGCGCATATCATAGGCCAGCATTATCCATTACAGCATACATCCGTACACTGGCAGATGCTAAAGTTCGGCTTTACGATTAAGAGTGCAAAGGAAATCCTGGGGCAGCTGCCCAGGCTCGCCATAGGAGGCGTCAAATCTTTTGTGGGCAGGATACCTGTCGGCAATACGGGAGGCGCGGATGTGCCGGCGTTAAAACCAATGCCGATACCCGAAGACCTTCAGGAAATAATTAAAAATAACTCAAACTGATCAATATGGAAAAGCATAAATCTAGGGGAGAAAACCACGGGCACGCCCATGAAGAGGGTGGCTTGTTTGGGAAGAATACGGAATTGTATTTCTCATTGCTGTGCGGCTTCCTGCTAGGGATCGGCTTTGCACTATCATTTGCTGATGTTCCGGGCTGGATCCCACTGTCCCTTTATATAGCTGCCTATTTCTTCGGCGGATTCTTTACCGCGCAAGAGGCGATACAGACTATTGCAAAGGGCGGTTTTGAGATTGATTTCCTGATGCTGGTTGCCGCCATAGGCGCCGGTATACTTGGTGAATGGGCAGAAGGCGCACTGCTGCTTTTCCTTTTCAGCCTCGGTCATGCCCTGGAGCACTATGCAATGGGACGCGCGCGAAAATCCATAGAAGCACTTGCAAGCCTTGCGCCACCTGTTGCGTTAGTCCGAAGAGATGGCAAGGAGCAGGAGGTGCCTATCGAAAAACTTGAACTTGGAGATGTCATCGTAATCAAGCCAAACAGCAAGATGCCCGCCGATGGCGTGGTTGTAAAGGGAGAGGGCAGCGTAAACCAGGCACCCATAACAGGAGAGAGTGTCCCTGTCGATAAAAGGCCAGTTTCGGACACCGAAAAAGACTATAGCGAGGATAAAAATATCAAAGCAGAAAACAGGGTTTTCGCAGGCACCATAAATGGCGCCTCTGCACTCGAAGTGAAAGTTATACGTAAGGCGCAGGATTCAACAATAGCCAGGCTGATCAAGATGGTTAACGAAGTGGAACAGCAGAAGTCGCCCACACAACTCTTCACGGACCGTTTTGAAAAGATATTTGTACCGGCGGTCCTGGTTTTGGTCTCACTACTTTGTTTCGCATTTTTAATAATTGACGAGCCGTTCAGCAAGAGCTTTTACAGAGCCATGGCTGTACTGGTGGCGGCCAGTCCCTGCGCTCTGGCAATCAGCACACCCAGTGCCGTTCTTAGCGGCGTTGCGAGGGCGGCTAAGGGCGGTGTGCTTATAAAGGGTGGGAAGCCTCTTGAAGACCTGGGAAGCCTTGAAGCGGTAGCCTTTGATAAGACGGGTACACTAACCGAAGGCAAGCCCAAGCTAACGAACATAATACCATTCGGCAATATTGACGAACAACGATTCCTGCAAATTACAGTTGCTGTTGAGAAACAAAGTGATCACCCGCTCGCACAAGCTATCGTAAAGGGCGTAAAAGATAAATTTCCCGACTTGGCTGTTGGTGATGCCTCCAATGTTAAAGGCATCGTTGGTAAAGGTGTCAGTGCCGAGTTTGAAGGCAAGGAAGTGTTGATCGGCAACAAGGCACTATTTAAAGATAACGGGGACTTGGAACACGATTTGGAAGAAAAGGTTACAGTCCTTGAAAAAGAGGGCAATACTACCATGATAGTCCGGTTCGATGGGAAGTATATCGGGATATTGTCACTTATGGATATTGCGCGGGATGAAGCTGCTGCAGTACTTAAGCAGTTAAGTGAACTAGGCATTAAGAAAATGATAATGCTGACAGGTGATAACCAGCAGGTAGGGGAAGCTGTGTCCAAAGAAATTGGGGTTACGCAAGTCATGGGTAATCTAATGCCTGAAGACAAAGTTGCAGCTGTAGAAAAACTGAATAAAGAGCATGGTAAGGTAGCGATGGTAGGCGACGGAGTCAATGATGCTCCTGCTATGGCTAAAAGCACCGTAGGCATCGCCATGGGTGCCGCGGGAAGCGATGTAGCCCTGGAGACGGCTGACATAGCGCTGATGGGAGACAAGCTTGAGGGGCTTCCATTTGCCATAGGGCTTAGCCGTAAATCGCGTGCTATAATAAAGCAGAACCTTTGGATAAGCCTTGGTGTTGTAGCAGCATTAGTCCCTCTTACAATTGCAGGTGTTGCAACCATCGGGCCTGCTGTAATTGCTCACGAAGGTTCTACTCTGCTGGTTGTATTCAATGCGCTCCGACTGTTGGCATACAAAAATAATAGCATTTGACAGCATGCTTACTGCGCGACAATTCTTTCCATAATTATCTGATTGATGTCAGATATTTATATATCTACAGAGAATTATATCGTTCTTTAAATTTAGCACTAAAGCAAGCATTATCCAATTCCCAAACGTGTAAGCAAGCTATCTTTCTTTGACCTTGCCACCGCCAGTTTATCGCCATTTTCCATGATGACAAAAAGGCCCTCGTTCCTTGAAAACTGCGCTACTTCGGATATATTGATTATGGTAGAATGGTGTATCCGCTCAAAAATGCTTTCCGGCAGATGGGGTTCTATTTCGCCAAGGGAGCGCGATACTATAAGTTTCCGCCTATCTAAAAGTACCACTTCGGTATAGGCACGCTCGGCATTGCAGTAAAGAATATTATCTACACGTATAAAATCATAGCCATCCTTATTTCGCAGGGCGATGCGCTGCTTACCGGGTTGCAGGCCTTTATTCAGGCTGTGGTTTTGGACACGTTCGGCCATGCCTGCCGAAGCATTTTCGCGCTTGAGCCGGTTGATGGTATCCATAAGCTGTTCAGTGTCTACAGGCTTTAGCAGGTAGTCGAATGCGCTAACACGCAGCGCCTTCAATACAAACTGGTCGTAAGCCGTTGTAAATACCACTGTAAAATTTACCGCGTCGCCAAGCTGCTCCAGCATCTGGAAACCGCTCATCAGGGGCATGGAGATGTCCAAAAAAACTATATTTGGCTTGTGTTCCCTGATAGCTTCAATGCCTTCCTGCCCTGACTGGCAGGTTGCTATCACGGTTACTTCGGGGCAAAACAACTGGATGTCACTCTGCAGCGCGTTGATGCAGTGCGGCTCATCGTCTATGATAATGGCTCTCATTCTATACGTTTAATGTAATTATGACTAACGTGCCTGATGGCTGCCCGTCACTATCTTTTTTGTCAATTATTTCTATACTTGCGCTGCCGTTGTGCATGGCATTGTACAGGTCAAGCCTGCCTTCCACAAGTTTTACGCCCTTCGATTCGTGCCCCGGTTCTTTAGGCTGTGAATTTCGGCCCGCGCCATTATCGTCAATTTTACAATAAATAAGCTCATCTTCCAAAATTACAGAAACCGTGATCTTCCCGCCTTGCGGCAGCGGCAACAGCCCGTGAATAATGGCATTTTCTATAAATGGCTGTAAAAGCAAAGCTGGTATCTTAATAGCATTCGGATCAACATCCGGGTCAATATCAAATTCATATTGCAGCTTTTTACCAAATCTCAGGGCCTCGAGTTTTAGGTACAGGCGGCAGGTATGCAGCTCATCGGCAAGGCTCACCTCAAGCAGGTTACTGTTGAGCTGGTTGCGTAATAGCTGTGCAAAAGTGGAGAGGTACAATATTGCTTCTTTGTTCCGGAAATCGTGCATCAGCGATTTTATGGAGTTGAGGCAGTTGAAGATAAAGTGTGGGTTCATTTGCGCCCGCATGGCCTTCGCTTCCAGCTGCATCGCCTCACGCTCGTAGGCCATCTGGAGCATGTCTTTTTTTCTGGTTTGTGTAATTTTCCGCCTTACGCCCAGATAAACTAATAGTGCTACGATAAGGATAATGGCCGACATAAACCACCACGTCAGCCAAAAAGGAGGCGAAATGTGGATTTTTACTATTTTTACCTTATCACTCCATTCGCCCATGGTATTGGAAGCATTGATATGCAGCTCATAGTCCCCGGGCGGAATGTAAGAGTAGGTTGCGGTATTATCGTTCCCCGAAAATACCCAGCCATCATCAAGCCCCTTCATCTGGTAGCGGTACTGTATTTTTTCGGGGAGGTTGTATTCGGCTGCGGCAAATTCAAATGCCAGCGAATTTTTATCGTAGGGGAGTTCCATCAGTTGGATACCATTAATTCCATTGCCCGAAAATTGGTTGACAGCCGGCAGCTCCCTATTGTTTATGAATATTGAAGTGATGAGCGTTTCAGGCTTGTAGTTGTCAGTCAGCATTGACTTCGGGTCAAAAACAACATACCCATACGCACCTCCAAAGGCAAGCCTGCCATCGGGAAATTTGAAATAGTGGTAGCGGTTGAATTCCTGTCCGTTTTCGCCAATAACATTATGCAAATGTATCCTGCTCCCGTCAAACGCGAAAGACAGGAGGCCTTTGCCTGTTATGCCCCAAAGGTTTCCGCTGCTATCCGAAAGCAGGTTGGCAACTGTATTGTGGGGAAGGCCATTGGCAGTCGTGTATCCAAAGTGCTGTCTGGTTTTTGTATTAAATTTTATGAGCCCGGCATACATAGTCCCGATCCATAAAATGTCTTTTTTTTTGGAGTCCCTAAGTATTGAAATTACCCGGACATCCGGGAAATAGCGTGTTGTTTTGCCATTGCCGATGTCGTAATGAAACAGGCCCAGTGTGCTGCTTATCCAAAAATCAGAATTGCCGGCAACAAGCCCGTTAATTTCGTTTTGAAACGGATCGCCAATATCAAATGGGACCTTGTGCCTGAAAGTGATCGTATTGGTAGCCGGATCCAGCGTATACAGCCGCATATCGAGCCCTATGCCCCAAACCCTGCCCGACGGATCTTCGGCCATCGCGCAGGTAGGCAATTTCTTAGGCAAGCCGCCCTCGTATTTCCATTGCGGATAGTTTACTTTTTTATCCCTGTCCATGGAGAAAACACTCCCAATATGGGAATCCGGTTGTGATTGTGCCACCCAGAGCGTCCCGTCTTTTGCCTGGAGCCAACGCCAGTAGTACCCCGAAATGGTATCGAGTAATTTATTGGCACGCCTGTCATCCAGCCCGGCTTTTTTAAGGATATTGGTATGGAATAATTTATTTATTGACTTCCTGGCCAAATGGTTGATCCTCAGGTCATATTGCTCAATGCCCAGGCCACCGGTACCGACCCAAAGAATGCCAGAACGGTCTATTAATTGCGGAGACCCATTCATCTTTGTACTTACAACCTTGAGGTTGTTTTGTGGGTCTAATGACAGCATGCCCACCCAGTTCTTGCTAAAATAGATACTGCCATCATTGCCGATCACTTTTTGCGATACGGCCAGATACTGCTTGTTTAGTGTGGAAGGAAGCGGAATAGACTTAAATGTTTTGTCCGAAGGCCGATAATTTATTATCTTATCATCATAAACGATAGTCAGTTGGCCGTTGGGTCTTGCTATTACCGAATTATCCCGTAGGCCTACAGTAGACGGCGGCAGTTTTGTAGGTTTAAACGGAATGGTTACCCGTTGTGTCACTGCGTGGTTTTTGTCCAGGAAGATCAGCTCATAATCTGTGGTCAGGATAATTGATTTTCCCACTGATGCAATTCCCAGTACGGGGTCTTTTTGCCTTATGTGCTGCAGTGTAGTAAATGCCTCGTTTATTATATATACTTCTCCGGTATTGGCGAGGAGCCAGTAATCTCCTGAAGTATCAATAAATGACCTTCCCCGTTTAAAGAGCCCTTCAAGGCCTGCAAATTCTTTTTTGGCAGTAAGGGGAATTATCTTTTCTGTTGCCGTATTAAAAATATCGAGATGGCCCGACTCGTAAGTTATCCAAAGCTTATCTTTTTTATCCAGCCAAAGCTGGGTAATTATTCCTGATGAGAGTCCGCCCTTAACCGATGGTATATGGTAAAAGTTCCTGAATTCCCTGCCATCATAACGTGCCAGCCCGTTGCGCGTGCCAATCCAAATGAAGCCTTTACTGTCTTGCACTATTGCACTGATAAAGCCCTGTGGCAGCCCGTTCTCAGCAGTAAGTTTACGCAATAGGGGAGGCCCTTCCTGCGCATTGGCAAAAAGGCAGGCTAACAGCAATGTTATGAAAATGATATTTTTAAGTAAATGGATCATCGGCGGTAAAAATATGCAATTTTAACATTGGTTGATAATGCCTGCCTGCCGCATTGCCGAGTGAAAAGCGGATTGTTGGCTTTTTCCAGACTTTATATTCCCAACGGTTATAAATTCCTTACCAACGGTCAAGCCAAAACCAACTTTGGTATATCAGAACTTTTTTACAAAAACTTTCCTAATATTTTTGGACTGAAATTAATCAGATACAAAACTTTATGAAAACAAAATTACTTAGTGCATTTTTTCTATGTGTCAGTCTTAGCGTAAGCGCGCAAATCCCAACGGAGATGACTACCGGTATACAGACTGTTATGAATAACCTGACATCTACAGTTCTTACAGATACAGGGGAGGCTACAGGTGTAGGATTCGCAATGTACATTCCCGGTTATGGGAGCTGGCAGGGTGCCTCGGGAGTTGCATCTCCAGGAGTTCCTTTAACAGTGAACCATACTATGGGTATTGGTAGCCATAGCAAGTTGTATACTGCTGTTATTTTGTTAAAGCTACAGGAGCAGGGATTGGTTTCTCTTGATAGTCCCATTAGCCAATACATTACAACACCAATCGCCAATGTAGATATGACCGTATCCATCCGTCAGCTACTGAAGCATGAATCAGGGATTTTTGACCCAGTAAACGATGGATGGGAAGCTTTTTGGGGAAATGTTTATAACGACCCGACAGTATTTTGGGGTTACCAAAATTACTACACAATGATAGAGCAGCCCCTTTTTAGTAAAGGCACCGCTTTTGCTTACAGCAATGTCGGATATAGCATTGCAGCTAACATTATCCAGAATGTAACAGGTAACAGCTATGCACATAATCTGCACCAGTACATTACTACACCTTTGGGGCTGGATATGACTTTTGATTCGGCGGAAGATACTTCTGCTCTGAATGCAGTACAGGAATCACAATCTTATACGGTAGATTTCTGGTGGCCACGTCTGGGGTCAGTAGCGGCAGCTTCGCTAATTCGCGGAGCAGGCAGCATTGTTGCGACGCCACAAGATGTTGTAGATTTTTACAAGGCGCTGTTTCACGAATCATTTCTATCTGATGTTTCAATGCAGCAACTTCTCGATTTTGAAAGTGGGTCAGGGTTTGGCCTGGGTATCAGGGAGGGTATTTTTACGCTGAATAACGATGAGATATTCTTCCACGGTGGCAGCTATATAGGGTTCATCTCCGAGGTTATTTATAACCGCAGGTCCGGGGCAATAACATTCCTGGTAGGTAATACTGACCAAATCCCGGGACCAACGTACGCAGCCTTATATAATCCGTATCTGCAATACTTCCCGAAAAAAGTAAACGATGCGGGTATCAGTAAGATTGTGTCACCCCGAAGCACAATATGCAGCCAGAATATTGCGCCTGTGGTGATGCTGAAGAATTTTGGCAGCGCTGCCTTAACAAGTGCCACAATAAATTACCAGGTAGATAACGGAACGGCACAAACGTTTAGCTGGACCGGAAATATCGCGAGTGGGTCAGAACTACAGGTCACGTTGCCTGTACTTACAGCTGCGGCCGGAAATCACGACCTGAAAATATGGACTACAACACCAAACGGTGCTTCCGAGGGAAATTTGTACAATGACAGCAGGAACTCCAGCTTTACGTTCAGTACTGGAAATGGCCTGCCATCAACTTTTTCCGAAGGATTTGAAGGCACTAGTTTAAACGTAAACATCTGGAGTCCGGAACATCTGATTTCCCGCGAATGGGGCAGGACGGATCTTTCTTCCAAAACAGGTACTGCTTCTCTTGTAAAAAATAATTTTGAAAATGCGAACATCGGTTCTGTAAGCTACATAGACCTGCCTATGCTGCATGTAGCCAACGGTTCGCAGCAACTGAATTTCAGCTATGCTTACAGTGCATTGCCAGGTGCAGACGATACTCTTGAAGTACTTGTTTCAGGCGATTGCGGAGCAACCTGGACTTCGCTTTATAATAAAGCGGGAGGAATACTTTCACAAGGCCTTTTCATGAGTGATGCTGATATTTGGGGTTATTTTCCACAAATTGCTGCGGAGTGGCATACTGAGACTATTTCGCTGGCCGCTTATGCTAACAGCAACTTACTAATACGATTCAAACAAACAAATGATGGTGGGGGCACTATATTTCTTGACGATTTGTATGTTGGCACATCACTGGGACTTGCTGACCTAAACAAAGATGTAATCAGAGTTTACCCTAACCCTGCAGCCGACAAGGTAATGGTTACCGGACTTGAAGATGGTACTATAGTATCACTATACAATATTTCAGGGCAAAAACTTATGGATGTAGCAGCCAATGGTGACACGGCAATCGACATTAGCAGCCTGGCCAAAGGCATGTATTTCCTGAACACGGCTAAGGGGTCAGCGAAAATAATCAAAAAGTAGTTTTTTTCATGATGCAATGCTGAAGCAGTGGTTAGGCTTTTGCCGAATTACTGCTTACAGCATTGATAAACTAATGGATTTATGAAATATTTTTACATCGCTTTACTATCAGTACTTTGTTTTAACCATGCTATAGTGGCGCAAACGCTACTGCTCAGCAATGATTTTGGTACAGACCTGGCATCAATGCAGGCCGCTACAGCGGGCTGGGGCGTTGCTGAGCTTGACGGCAACGGGCATGGGTGGATGCCTTACCTCAGTTCGGATTTTCATGACTTAGGCTTCACCGGAATTGTGGACGCTTCTGCCTCATTCACATCTGATGAAGAAGGCAATATAACTCCGCTTAGTACAATGAACCTTCTTGGCTCCCCATTAATAAACCTTTCAGGCTACAGCAGTGCACAGCTTACTTTTAGAATTGGGGCTTTACTTTTAGACGAAGGACAGATGGGCTATCAGTTACTGGTCGTAGAAGATGATTTTGTTGATTTTGCTAATCCCAATTTTGTGGAGTCAATTACGAGTGAAGGTTCTCATGAAGTAACTTTTGATCTGACACCCTTTATAGGAGAAACCATAACCCTTATGTGGTATCATGAACCGTTTCTGACCTATGGTAACGGCTACCTTATACTCGATGATATTGTGGTAACAGCTTCAAATACTGCGGGAATTGAAGAGTTTCTCACTCCCAAATTATCTGTGTACCCTAACCCTGCAAGCGACATGGTAACTATAAGCGGCCTGGCGGATAACACGCCTGTATCTATCTACACTGTTACAGGACAGAAAGTTAAGGATGTTATGGGTAGTAGCGACACCAGAATAGATGTCAGCAGCCTGGCTTCAGGGGCTTATTTCGTAAAAACGCCTGTTGGGACTGTAAAGGTAATTAAGAAATAGTTTTTTGGTTTATTTAAATTTCATCGCAGTAGCAGGTTTCATTCCTGTTGCTGCTTTTGATTATCACTTTAATATTTATAATTATGAAATCTAATTTTATCTCAGTCTTAATGATGTTGTTAATGTCCGGGTTTGTATCAAATGCCCAAGATACATTTCTGGACAGTACCTTCGGGAATAACGGCATAGTTACCGCCGAATTTTTTACTACTAATGCAATGGCATTGCAAAGTGATGGTAAAATCCTGGTTGCCGGCAGCAAATTTGGCACTTTTCCCGATCCGATAATTTTGAGGTTTAATGCGGATGGGTCGCCGGATACAACTTTTGGCACAAATGGGAAAGTTCAGTTCAACCTGCCTCATACAGAATATTTTACAGACATAACCCAACTACCTGACGGACAAATCCTGGCAATGGGAATTCGCTATATTTCGGGAGGAGGAATAATTCCTAACACATCGAAGATCATGTTCATGCGTTTTAGCCAAAATGGAACCCTGGAGACTTCTTTAGGAAACGAGGGTATGCTGCTGACGGCATTTGGGACGGAGCAGCGGTCGGACGTTAAAAAAATGATCCGGCTCCCTGATGGTAAAATTATGGTTTCGGGGAGTGTGCCCCCTGGAGGAATGGGTGTATCAAGGCCAGCATTGGCACGGTTTAACGCCGACTTTACACCAGACACATCTTTTAACGGTACAGGATATAAAGTACTGACATCTCTTATAGGCGCCTATAATACAATAGATATTGATGAACAAGGCAGGATAGTGACAATATTGAGTGTAAACGGAGCTACTGCAGGTGTTTTCAGGTTCTTGCAGGATGGCCAGGCAGATGTTTCTTTTGGCACTAATGGCGTTGCTACAGTTACCCACGGTGGATCCCAATGCTTTCCAAGCGAAATCAAGGCCGCTGCTGACGGCAAAATATTGCTTTGCGGTTCTTTAAATAATGCACCGCGAACGGCCTTTACATTACGCCTGCTGCCAAACGGTACTCCTGACAATACCTTTGGCGATGCCGGTGTTTTTAAATTAGTGAATTCTTCCGCAGAAGATGAAGTAGCCGTGCGGATGCTGCAGCTGCCCAATGGAAAAATCATAAACGGATTAAGGCGATATACTGCTTCATTTGATTTTGGGCTTGCCTTCATTGATGCCAATGGCATACTAGATACAACGCTGGGAATGCAGGGAGAAGTTACGACTACCCTTAACAATCATCAGTATATGTACTGCATGGTGCAGCAGCCGGACGGAAAAGTTTTGGCCGTAGGCAATGATAATTCCAATATGGTGTTGGTGCGCTATGATATCCAGGAGGCGCTGTCACAGGTCGATTTTGCTAAGGGAAAGTTTTCAGTATATCCTAACCCGGCAAGCGATAACATAACAGTTGCTGGCCTTACTGAAGGTATTGTGGTGTCACTTTACAACGTTTCGGGACAGAAGCTGCTTGAAGTAACAGCCAATGGCAATACTCCGATAGACATTAGCAGCCTCGCCAAAGGAATATATTTACTGAATACTGATGTAGGATCTGCGAAAGTAATCAAGAAGTAGTTTTTTTGGGATTAATTTTTCGTGCAGCGGCAAGTTGTTTGTCGCTGCTTTGAGCAAATTATTATACCACTACGCAAGAACTAATAAATAAAATAACGTAAAAAATTCACCAGTAAGATTTTACATTAACAAAATTGAGTTATTTAATATACTTCAGTCAATTTTTAAGACGGTTTGTATCCTGTCAAGTCAACTACTCAGGACATTTAAACCGAAACTAAAAACTTACAAATGCATAGCATTTTTATATGTAAGATTATTAAAACAAAAAAGTGCTAAATCTTTCGATTTAACACTATTTTAAGAGTGACCTCGACTGGATTCAAACCAGTAACCTTCTGAGCCGTAATCAGATGCGCTATTCAGTTGCGCCACGAGGCCGTTATGTTAGCAAACTTCCTGTTTATAAGGCGTTCGGAGAACTTGTTTGCGGGTGCAAATATACATAATAATGCGTAACTTGCAAACCTAAATCAATATAAAAATACAAAAAAATGACGTTGAATCAGTATGTGCGTGACATTCAGGATTTTCCGAAGCCAGGAATTGTTTTTAAAGATATTACACCATTGCTTGCCAACCCAAAAGCAGTAAAAGAATGCATGGCGCTGCTTATCAATAACCTGCGTGGGCGAAATATAGATGTTGTTGTTGGGGTGGAGAGCCGTGGCTTCTTTTTCGCCACATTACTGGCTTATGAGCTTGGCGCTGGGTTCGTTCCGGTACGCAAGCCTAAAAAGCTACCGTTCGAAACGATATCCGCGTCCTATGAACTGGAATATGGTACCGATACCCTGGAGATACATACCGATGCCATTAAAAATGGTGACAGGGTGCTCATACACGATGATGTGCTTGCTACAGGCGGAACAGCAAAAGCAGTATGTCAACTGGTGGAAAAGCTTGGCGGCGAGATCGTGCAGTGCAATTTTCTGATGGAACTGTCATTCCTCAATGGCAGGGATAAGCTGGCTGGGCATGAGGTATATTCGCCGCTGGTGTATTAGGCCTGTCGTAAATACGTAAAATGCGGCATTATTGACCCAATGCCCTTGTTGTTACCCAATACTTCCAGGCAATAATTGCTTTTTGGAACTTTGTGGCTTTTACAAGGTCCAGTTGTTCCCTGGTATAATTGGGCAACAGCCATTTGTTGAGTTTCGCTAAAAGTTTAAACATGGCAGTTCGTTTTATTACTAAATTACAAAAACTCAGCTTTGTCCAAGTGCCGTTCTGTCATAATAAATTGTTATTTATAGAATTTACTTATACAAAAGAAGGCCGCTGTAAAGCGGCCTCCAATTTAAATATAACTAACCCTAAATATAATTTATGCTTTTTTGTTGAGCTGCTTTCTAGCTTTTTCAAGGTCTTTCCTCGATCTTTCCAATTCCTTGCGCGATTCCTCAATTTCTTTCTTGGCTTTCTCAAGATCTTCTTTAGCGGCTTTTTGCTCTTCGGCGGTCATTTCCCTGTTGCGGAATTTTTCAAATCCCTGCGCTTTCATATCCTCTGCATGTTTTCTCAACTGCTCTATGGTTTCAGAGTCAAACGTACCTGAGAGCTCGAAGTCGCCATCTTTCATTATTCCCATGAATTCCTGCATGTTCGGGAAATCCTCTACCCTTATGTCAAAATCCATCGGCATGTCAAACTCCTGGTTCATCTCCGGTTGCATTTGGAAACTAAATACTTCCGGCCCCATTTTCATTTGGAAAGGCCCACCCGATTTAGTGATGATTTCTACCGCACCGTCTTTGGCTTCTTTACCATATTTCTTTTTAGCCTCTTTGGCTTTCACCATGTTCAGTTCTGCAATTTCCTGTCCAAGGGGAAGTTTTATAGCATCACCTTTTTTCTGTTTTACACCATTGATCACAATAAGCATATCGGTGTCTCCTATCTTCAGGCTGTTAACCGACCAATGACCTTCAGGGACCTTAAGTGGAACAGATGATCTTAATGGCATCTTATCTCCATCCATTCCGTATGAACCTATAATGATCTTGTGTTTTTGCACATGCATGCTGTCGTTAGCGAGATCCTGCAGGTCTCCGTTAGCGTCTATGCGGAAAGCCTGTGCCCTTACAAAGTTATCTTTTCCAATGCTATTGCCAAAAGTGATCACATTACGGCCGGAATTGTTCTTTTCGATCTCGATCGTAAACGGCGCGATAGGCTGGTGGCCTGCAACTTCATAAACCTGCGACTGGCCTTTGTCTTTCACGGTAACTTTAATGGCAGTGATCTCTTTTTCAGGGTTACGCGTTACGTTCTCATACTTCACATCGGCATTATATTCATCCTTAAGGAGTTGTTTGCTTTCTTCGAGTTCGCTATCCTGTGTGTTTTTGTCAATTTGAACGGCAAACTTTACTTTTGCTTCGGGCAATTTTATCAGTTCGATCGCAGGTTGTTTTTCTTGCGCTACAGTTTCTACCTGGAA
Organism: Flavobacterium sp.; assembly: GCF_052437795.1. Classification (GTDB taxonomy): domain Bacteria; phylum Bacteroidota; class Bacteroidia; order Flavobacteriales; family Flavobacteriaceae; genus Flavobacterium. Next base: position 1,357,921 of record NZ_JBQVPA010000001.1, on the reverse strand, counting down.
AAGCAGCATGAATACGGCCAAGAGAGGAAGCACTGCAGCATACTTCCACGAGTTCAGTTTTTTTGATTGTTGCTTGTTTAACATAACGATCCGTTTTTTGATTAATGATTGATAAAAATTATTGGTAAGGTTAATGCAGTCGGGCTGCACTGTTATTTTCAATAGTGTCTTTTGGTACGCCTGTTTATCTTCCATTACCTGTATGGCACCGGCATCGGCAATGAATTCAAGGTTCTGCGAAATGGATCTTTTGTACATCCATACCAGCGGGTTGAACCAAAACACAATGCAGAACAGCTGGCCGATCATCATGTCGATCGAATGCTTCTGGCTGCTGTGTACTTTTTCATGTATTATGATACCCGCAAGCTCTTCCTGCTTTAGCTGTGCCGAGTTGTATACGATGTAATTGAAGAACGAGAACGGCGATCTTGCCTTTTCCGAATCGATCAGCCTGAAGCGGCCATCTTTCATCACGATGTTGCCGCTCAGTATGCGCCTGATGGACAAAAAGTCGAGGACGAACCTGATGCTGAACAGCAGTACCCCCGTAAGGTACATTCCAACTATAACGTCAAACCAGTTAATGCTTATGGCAGCGGCTTCGATAGCGGCTTTCTCTGCCATTTGCTGTTGGTACTGCTTATAGGCTATCAGTTGCTCCAATGTTACTGTGCGGGTGGCGGTTTCGGCCATGGGGACGGGGTCTACCCATATTGTTTTGGTATATACCAAAAGGGGCAGGGCAGCGGCGGTGAACAATCCGGCAAGCAGGAACCAGCGGTTCGAGTTGAAGAAGGTCTCCTTTTTCAATAAAATGTGGTAGGCGAGGTAGAACACGGCTATTAGCCCGCTTGCCTTGGCCATGTAAATGATAAAATTTTCCATATCACTTCCTGTTTTCTATCATGTCAAGTATCTCACGGAGCTCATCGGCGCTGATCTTCTCTTCCTTCGCAAAAAACGATACCATGCTCTTATAAGAGTTGTTAAAATAACTCTCGATCGCGATGTTCATAAAGCCTTTCCTGTATTCTTCCTTGGTCACTACAGGGTAGTACTGGTGGGTGTTGCCGTAAGCGTTATGGCCCACATACTTTTTGTCTTCCAGATTGCGGATAATGGTCGACAGCGTGTTGTAGTGCGGCTTGTCGTCCTTTATTTCCTCCAGCACATCTTTTACGAAAGCTTTCTCCAGCTTCCATAGTATGTGCATGATCTCTTCTTCTTTATTGGTCAGTTTTTGCATGTCCTTGTTTTTGTATAATCCAAAGCTAAAACTATTTTTTTAGTTACACAACTATTTATATAGTTAAATAACTAAATGGTTCGTTATTTATTGTATAGGGTGGATAAAAAATGTGTTTTAAAATACTATTAATGAAAAAGCCGCCCGTTATCTACAGGCGGCTTTTTGACCTTACTTAAATACACTCAGAAAGGTAGCGCGTCTCCAGCCATTCTTTTACGGTCTTATGGCTGCGGCGGTCCAGCGGCACACGGGCAATGATGGCCTCTTCGATCCTCTCGAAGGTAGAGGTAAGCGAATAGTTGTGGGTTGCCATGAACCTGTTAATGAACGACAGCACCTCATAACCCTCTATCCTGTTCAGCGGATGGTCAGGGAAACCTTCCACATTCGTACATTCGCCCTCACTTTTGTTCCAAGTGTAATAAGCATACTTTAGCTCTGATCTGGAAAAATTAGCCATAGGTATAAATGATTTTACGCAGTACAAAGGATGGGATTTTTCGCAAGATGGCTACCACGGTTTTTACCTGTTTTTTTTGCGATCTTAAAAACAGGTAATTTTACGGGTAAGCAAAAAGAGCGAAAGTTAATCTTATGCCAAAATGACGATCTCCCAAAACTACGGAAAGGGATAAGGCGTAATTGCTCCTATAACTTTTAATAAACCAGAACATGAAAATTTCAAAAATTTTATCGACAGCCGTAGTGGCATTTACAATGATGGCAGGAACGGCTTCTTTTGCCCAAAAGACAAAAATGGTAGGTGGTGCCGAAATGTACCCTACCAAAAACATTGTAGAGAACGCCATGAACTCGAAAGACCATACCACACTCGTGGCCGCGGTAAAAGCCGCAGGACTTGTTGAAACATTGCAGGGCAAAGGGCCATTTACTGTTTTTGCGCCAACCAATATGGCGTTTGACAAATTGCCAAATGGAACAGTTGAAACGCTTTTAAAACCTGAAAATAAAAAAATGCTTCAGGGCGTGCTGACCTACCATGTGGTAAGCGGCAAATGGAGCGCTGCCGATGTTATGGCGGCGATAAAAAAAGGTAATGGTACAGCCGAAGTAAAAACCGTACAGGGCGGAAAGCTATGGTTCATGATGGATGGCAAGGACGTATGGGTTAAAGATGAAAAAGGCGGCAAAGCTAAAATAATGATTGCCGATGTAAACCAGTCAAACGGTGTGATCCATGTGATCGATACCGTATTGATGCATAAATAAATGGTGTGGTTTGTTGGTTGAAGCCTTCACGAATAGTGAGGGCTTTTTTTTGTAATAGAGAAAAATTATATTTGCTTGATGAAGTATATTTTTTACATCCTTTACAGGTATTATATTTCAGGAAGGTGGGAATATACGCCTTTCTTTAGAGCTGCATGTTTGTTCGGAGCTATAATATTCCTGAATCTGTTTGCGTTAGCATTTGCGACTGGTGCTCCGAAATATATTGCTGCAAATTATAGTGACAGAAATTTACTTCCAATTATTTGTATTTCAGGTTACATAACAATAATTACAATGCTTTATGTTTTTGTAAAGGAAAAAGATATGTCCAGGCCTGGATACTGCAAGCGTTACAAAGTTAGTCATGGATGGTTTATGCTGTTGTACATTCTTTTTTCTTTTGTTCTTTTTGGAACAGTTGTGATGAGTGAACTGAACCTTAATTTTAAGAAAAATGAATATCCTCAAGATATAATTATATTTGATGAGGTTAAAGAAATTAAGGAATAGCTATGGTTTCTTCTCAGGAAAATATTTTTCATATTCAGGATTCGACTCGCCGTCCCACATAAAGTGTACGCCTGTATCAACTTCCTGGTATTTAAGATCCCGTTTTGTCTTGAATACATTGTCGAAAGCTGTAGCAATGAAAACAGGGTATCCAATTGAAAGTACCGTTACAAGCCAGATAGCAATAACTACAGCTCTGTTTGGTCTCAATGTGAAAATTCGATTTGTCAGGGCTATGAATAATAGCCAGGCGATAAAGTACACTACAAAGTCAAACACCATCTCCATCAGGAAATATTGAGTAGACATAGAAGTATGCCACCCCGAGCAGCGGTAGGGCAGTGGGAAGCCGAAGAGCATGTCATCGGGCCCGTCCTCTACAATTACATACGACCATTTGGTAACGAACACAAATGAGAAGAGGCTAAGCGGCAGGATGAGTTTGAGTAGGAGGTGTTTCATTATTTCCAGATCTTTAATAGTACAATAATGTAGATTACCGAAAGCGCGGCCCAAAATAACAACAGTTCGAAAGTAGTTTCAGGAAAAGTTGATGACTGGGCCAGGTATGCACCTCCAGTTAACATTAATACTACTGCAATGCCGAATGACAATATAAGCCTGCTTGGAGATGCTTTAGTATCGTTGAGTAATATCCCTTGTCCGGTATTGTTACGAGCTGAAAGATCAAGATCCAAGTGTGAAGCCAAAACTTTCAACGTGTAGGTCCGGGCATTTACCTGGCCGTTTTCAATGCGCTGTATGGATCGAAGGCTTATGTTTGTGAGTTCTGATAGCTCTGATTGCGTAAAACCCTTAGCAAGTCGCGTTTCGCGTACTTTATCACCTATATTCTCTTTATTTTCGGTCATGTGTCAAAAGCGTCATTTGAACGCCATTCGCATTTGGCGTGGGGATTAACGATCTCAAAGCTAATAAATTTGCCGCTTAAATCATTACTATGCTAGGAATTGCTCTCGAAATTTTACTCTCTTATTTTATTTTGAAATACTTCAACCATAACTTTGTTGATGCTCTCGGGCTTAAACCCGACAGGAGGAAGTTAATGCAATTAGCGCTGGGTATCATGTTTCCCATTCTGTTTTTTTGCATCTTTAAATTTACCTTGGCGTGGCTTGTTCATAACCCTTACAAAATGAATCCGGGTTATACTATGCAGGATCTTATTGGGGCGGTCGCTTATGTTTTCAGGGCTGTACTCTATGAAGAATTGATCTTTAGGGGGGCGTTGCTGTATCTTCTCATTCAAAAAACAGGAACGAACAGAGCGATGTTGGTTTCATCTGCGGCTTTTGGCATTTACCACTGGTTTGCATGGCAGGCATTCGGGAATCCTGTCCAGATGCTAGTTATTTTCCTGATGACCGGCTCGTGCGGATATATCTTTGCGCTTGCATTTGTACGCACCCGCTCTATGTATCTGCCCTTTGCACTCCATCTGGGTAACAACATCACACAAATGATACTGTTCTCGGGAGATGCTTCCATAGGCGATCAAATGCTGCTGAGAACTTTCACCACAGATCCGGTAGTGCCCCAAGCAATTATTTCGATACCGGTACTTATTATCCATTATACAGGATTTCAACTGCTGGGGTGGTATCTACTAATGAAGGTAAAACCCGATCTTTCATAAAAAAAGCCGCCCCTAGGCAGCTTTATATTAGTATTAGTAGTGATCAGATCAACAAATAATCTATTTTTTAATCTTTATTTCAAACATCTTGTCCCAGTTCTTGCCGGTTACAAAAATGGTCCCGGTCTTAGGGTTATAGGCAATACCGTTCAACACATCTTTGTTAGCATTGGTTACCGCTTTGTCGAGTTGGGTCATGTTCAGCACGCCTTCCACAGCGCCGGTCGCCGGGTCGATGATGGCGATCGCATTTTCCTGGTATACATTTGCGAATATCCTGCCGTTTATCCACTCCAGTTCATTAACCGATTTTACCTTGGTGGCACCAGTGTAAATGTTGATGTAGTCTACTTCCTTCATAGTAGCAGGGTCCAGCTTGTAGATCTTTTCCGATCCGTCGCTCATGTACAGGTACTTAGCATCGTGTGTAAGCCCCCAGCCCTGCACCTGCTTAAAGTAGGTAAAGTCCTTTTCCTTTTTAAAAGTGTCAGGGTTGTAAATAAATCCGGTATTCTCCTTCCATGTAAGCTGGTACACTTTATCGTTAAAAACAGTAACGCCTTCGCCAAAATACCTGCCTTCCAAGTCAATGCGCTTGTACACCTCGCCGGTCTTGTAGTTGGTTTTGCGCAGGCTCGACTTGGCATATTGCCCTGTACCTTCAAACAATGTATCGCGGTAAAACTCAAGCCCCTGTGTGTATGCATTGATATCGTGGGGATACGTGTTTACGATCTCATATTCTACCAAAGCGGTCTTTATGGGAGAAACCACCTCTATACGGGCAGAGTCCTTAACAGCATCTCCTTCAGAATAAGCTACGGTCTTCAACTCATAATAACCGAATTTCTGTCCTTTCAGGTTAAAGTCGAATTTGCTTTCGCCCTTAACGCTGCCAATGCGCTTGTCATTGGCATAAAAAGCTATCGAATCGATCGTTTCTTTTTCCGGGTTGTTTACAGAAAGTGGCACGGTCTCATCACCTGTATACTGTTGTTTCAGGTTCGAGACATTAAAGTTAATTTTTTTTTCTCCTGTACAGGATATTACAGCAGCACCCAACAAAATGACTGCTAATAAGTTATATTTTTTCATGGTCAGATAAATAATGATGCCAATATACAATGAATTTTATTACGTGCCCAAGGCTTGCAAAAATATAAAAAGATTGTATATTTGCAGCGGCAAGTCCTACACGACCAGCTCCTGCAGACTCCTCCAGGGTGGGAACACAGCAAAGGTATGTGGTTGTAGCGGTGCGATGTAGGTCGCTTGCCATTTTTTTCTTTTTTACACAGGTCTCCGCAAGGGGATTTTTTTGTTTATAGCCACTGCATAAAATTTGTTCAATTCGTTAAATTCGTGGCTAAAAATACATTAGTAATAAGAACGTAAACCATGGGCAAAACAATATTCATTACCGGTGCATCATCCGGCATAGGCAAAGCCATAGGCGAATTCCTCCATCAAAAAGGCTATACGGTATATGGTACCAGCCGCAACCCCGAAAAAGTTTCCGGCTCAGTATTCCCCCTTGTGGCGCTCGATGTGCGTAATGCCAACAGCATCAGGTCCGCTGTTGCCGACGTGATCGCTAAAACCGGCCAGATCGATGTTCTCGTCAACAACGCGGGCGTGGGTATTACGGGACCGTTGGAAGAAATTCCCGCAGAAGAAATAAGGAACAATTTTGAGACCAACCTATTTGGCCCGATAGAGGTTATGAAAGCGGTACTGCCGCACATGCGCAACCAAAAGAGCGGATTGATCATTAATGTTACCTCAATTGCCGGATATATGGGGCTGCCATATAGGAGTGTATATTCAGCATCCAAAGGCGCGCTGGAGCTCATCAGTGAGGCATTGCGCATGGAGGTGAAAAGCTTCGGCATTACCATAACTACGGTCGCACCGGGCGACTTTGCCACTAATATTGCCGCCGGACGCTACCATGCGCCAGTTGTTAAAGGCTCGCCGTATGAAACCGTTTATGGCAATACCCTCAACGAAATGAATACGCATGTTGATGCCGGAAGCGACCCGCAGCAAATGGCCGAAGCCGTATATGCGATCATGAAAACGCCCAACCCGAATGTGCATTACAAGGTGGGGGCATTCATGCAAAAGTTCTCGATAGTGCTCAAGAGGGCATTGCCGGATAAAGTCTACGAAAAATTATTGATGAACCATTATAAGTTGTAGTTTTGCACAAAATTTTTCAACACAACTAAATAAATCATATTCCATGAAATTTTTTATTGATACAGCCAACCTTGCCCAGATCAAAGAAGCCCAGGAACTTGGTGTGCTTGACGGTGTAACGACCAATCCTTCGCTTATGGCTAAGGAAGGCATCACAGGAAAGAACAACATCCTTAAGCATTATGTAGACATCTGCAATATTGTGGATGGCGACGTGAGCGCTGAGGTTAATGCCATAGATCACGATGGCATGATCAACGAAGGCGAGGAACTTGCCGACCTGCATGAGCAGATCGTTGTAAAGCTGCCAATGACCAAAGAAGGCCTAAAGGCTGCAAAATATTTCTCGGATAAAGGCATCAAAACTAACGTAACGCTGGTTTTCTCTGCGGGCCAGGCATTGCTTGCCGCAAAAGCAGGAGCAACCTATGTATCGCCGTTCATTGGCCGCCTGGATGACGTTTCTACCGATGGCCTTGCGCTTATAGAGGAGATCCGTATGATCTATGATAACTACGGTTATGAAACCCAGATCCTTGCCGCATCTGTACGTCACACAATGCATATAGTGAATTGTGCCAAGATCGGTGCCGATGTAATGACAGGCCCGCTTTCAGCAATCACAGGATTGTTAAAGCACCCACTTACAGATATTGGCCTTGCGCAATTCATCGCTGATTTCGAGAAAGGCAACAAATAAAATTTAGTCCCATAAAACCCTGAATGGGTTATACAAAATAGCCCTATGCATTGCATGGGGCTATTTGCGTTTTGTAAAACTTATACTATCTGCATGGATCATTCAATGATCATTTCTTTGAGCTTGGCGCGATACGCTTCTAATACTTTAGCTTTGGAAATGAATCCGTAATATTTGTTGTCTTTCAGCACAGGTAGGTGATCAAAATGTGCCGCTTCAAACTTTTCCATGATCATCTCCATCGAATCCTCAAGCGATACGACCTCTTTTGGGTCTGCCATCATTTCGGCAAGCGTGGTATATTTTATCTGGAACGTATTGAAAACGATATGCCTGTTCTTGTCAAAATCGATGATCCCCAGCAGCCTGTTCTTCTCGTCGGTCACTGCAAAGATCGATTGGTGCGTGGTAGACAGCAGCCCGATAAGGTCTTCCGTTCGTTGGGTGGGTTTAAGTGTTAGTAATTCGGTCTCCACTACGGCAAGTATATCAATTCCCGAAAGGATATTCTTGTCTTTATCGGTAGTAAAGACCTGCCCTTTGGCTGCAAGGTGCTTTACATCCATAGAATGTTTTTCAAACTGTTTGGATACGGCAAAGCTGATAGATGATACGATCATCAGCGGCACCATGAGGTTGTAGCCTCCTGTGATCTCCCCGATAAGGAAGATGGCTGTAAGCGGTGCATGGAACAATCCGCTTAGTATCCCCGCCATACCTACAATGGTAAAATTGCCAATGGGAACATTGTCTACTCCCACCAGGCTTAAAAATTTACCTACAAAATAGCCCAGGTACGACCCCACAAAGAGCGACGGTGCAAAGTTACCGCCATTGCCCCCCGCCGAAAGCGTTAGGCCTGTTGCAAAAGCCTTTAGCATCATGGTAATGCCAACAAATAGCAAAACTACCCAGCCGTTGTCCTTCAGGCTCTCGAGGAGTGTGTTTTCAAGCAGGACCCCTGCATTGGAATTCGATAATGTTTTAATGCTTTCATACCCTTCACCAAAAAGGGTCGGTAGAAGGAATATCAGCAAAGCAAGTGGAATTGCGCCATACAGTGCTTTTCGGTAGCCTGAGATCTTGAGACGTGCAAAATGGGCTTCGATCTTTTGAAAAGTGCGCGCGTGGTATAGCGATACGAAGCCTGCCAGTATACCCAAAATAATGTAATACGGAATATTATGGTAATCGAAAACCTGCTGTTGTTTGAAGGAAAGCAATACTTCCTCATTCAGCAGTACTGTCGAGATAAGTGCACCGGTAGCCGCCGAAATGATAATGGGGATGAATGCCGTTATGGTCACATCGGTCAGTACCACCTCTATGGCAAATAGTACACCCGCGATCGGCGCGTTGAACGCTGCACCAATACCCGCCGCTACTCCGCAAGCCAAAAGCAGTATCCTGTCTTTTTGGGAAAGCTTGTATTTCTGGGCAAAGTTCGATCCGAAAGCTGCACCTGTAATAGTGATCGGCGACTCAAGTCCCGCCGAGCCACCAAGGCCTACCGTAAGCGAGCTCGTAATGATCTGCGCGTACATTTGCGCCCTCGGCATGATGCCTCCTTTCTTGGCAACAGCGTATAGTATACGCGAACTGCCCTTCTCGATCTTATTATCAAGCACTTTTTTGATGACGAGCACTGTGAGCAAAATACCGACAACAGGAAGTATACTGTTGATGTAGGGCAGTTTGAGGTAGCCATTTACATAAGTAGCTAAAAGGAATACGTTATGGGCAAAGGCCTTTAGCACGATCACTGCCAACGATGTGGAAATTGCCACTAGTACGCACGAAAGGTAAATGAAATGCCTTTCGGATAGCAGGCCTTTCAGGATGAAAAGCAGGGATTCGAGACGGCGAAGCTGTTGCCTGAAAAATAACCGTATCTTGGATAAGGCGCGACTGGGCATGTAGTAAGGATAGGATTTCGGGTTAAAAATGCTAATTTACTCCATTTATAAAAATTTTCGCCTGCTTTATATATTTTTTAAAGCTTCGCGGGTGCTCAACGGTTTCAGGTTGGCGGTCCGAACAAAAATTTTTACAGTTTCCGGATCCGTTTTGCCATATTCGCGCAATGCCCACCCGATCGCTTTTTGTATGAAAAATTCCTTCGAATGCCTGTGTTTTTCGCATTCGCTAAAAAGCAGTGCGGCATTAGTATCTTTTTTATAGCCCAGTTGAAAGATGATCGCTGCCCGGTTGAGCCACATATTGTCCGATGCCGAAAAGCGCTCAATTACCGTATATATTACTTCAGGGAACTGCTGAAGGTAGCCGCCTAACAAGTATTTAGATATCGTGTCGACGCTGTCCCACCACGAATGTGTTACCAGCAGCTTTTCGATCAGGTCAATATCCTGCTTTAGGAATTTCTTTTTCAACTCCTTCATCAATATCTCGATGGCGCTGTAGTGGTATTCGCGTTCCTTTTTGCTGTAAAGCTCAAAAGCGATCTCACGGGCATTAGCCTTAACCTCTTCCTTATGCTTTTCCACGGCAGCTTTATGCAACGACCGTCGCAATTCTGTTTTAATGCCATAGAACGGAAAATTGTTTTTCATGTAATTTTCCATTGGACCGGCTTTTTCGGGCGATGCGTTCTCATTGTACTATCTGGTAAGGTCTTCCGTGAAGTTCATTTTGCTAAATTTATATTCCTTTTTTAAATTTGTTTCATAACGGAAACTAATGAAGCTGTTTTTCGTCAAAAATAGTTGTTACGATCGCATCTCAGTTTTGCTTATATCTTCATTTTGTGTGGGAATGCTGCCTCCCATATACTGTCCCAACGCATCCTCCAGCTTTTTCTTTATGCGCCTTTGCAGATTGTGTGGTGAAAGTACCTTAAGGCCTTCACCAAAGCCAAGGAGTAGCCTTTCGAATTCGTAATTCCTTTTCAGGTGAAGTGAAACGATCACGCTGCCATCGTCATTTTGTTTTTCCAGCACTTGTGACGGATGGAAAGGCTTGGTCAGTACATAAGGTGCATTGTGACAGTCTATCCAAAGCTCTACCTTCTGGGTCGGCACTCCCTGGTTTACAGTGATGCCCACCACATCCTTGTAAAATGCTTCGGCATTAAAATCTTCATCTAAATAAGGTGTCCGGAAATCGAAGTCAATGGCGATGATCCTGTCCAGCGCGAGGTTGGATACATTGCGTGCTCTTATCTTCCGGCCTATCAGGAACCACCGGTTGTTGAACTCCTTTAGGATAAAAGGCGTGAAACTGAACTTGTTTTCGACGGTTGAGGTAAACGATTTGTAGGTAATAACCACTATTACTTTCTTCACAATGGCCTGGTAGAGCGTATCGAGAAAGTGCAGGCCTTTCAGCCCCTCATTTTTTTCGAGGTAAATAACAGGGCGTGTATGCGATTTTTCGGCGTAGATCTTATCCTCAAGGCGCTGGAGAATGTCGGACACATCGCTGAAAAGCGAAAAGTCCTTGAACTGCTTGAGCATCGAAACTGTTTCGGTAAGTACGTTGATATCCGTTTCTGTGAGCGGGATGTCTGTGATAGAATAATCGTCATCATCATACTTGTAGTACTTTTTATCATAGACAACTATAGGCGCATTATAGCCAAGCTTTTCGCTTCGCATCAATTGAATGTCGAGTTGCGTGGTGCGTCTGCTCACGGGGTTTTCCTTGCCTTCGTACTCAAATAAAGCATCAGAACAGGCATCCATGAGGTCTTCCAAAGTCCATTGACGGTAGCGGTTTTGCAGGCATTTGTCGATGGCTTTATAGCGGATGAGGGCATTTTTGTTTTGTGCCATTTGGAGGGATTTTGACCAAAATTTAATTTTAACCACATAAATACATAGGATTTAAACTGGTATATGATTATAAAGCAGTTGTAATTAAGCATAGTGAAGCGAAGCATCAGGCTCTGTGTCATTTACTGAAACTTTATATCCATGCTGACAGCTATGTACCTATGTGGTTAAAAATAAATTTGGTGGTTAATTTTTCAAAAATAAAATTTCTTTTTTACTACGCAAAATAATTGCGCAGTTGGGTTTGCATCTTTGTACTATCAAAAAGAAACAACCATGAGTACAATGATCAACGGAAGCGACCTGTTAGCAATAGGTTATTCAGAAGGAAAGATCTTAGGCCTTGCATTAAGGATCAACCGCGGAAGGAACGGCTACAACCGCGAGCAGATGATGCAGCATTATGCAGCGATACTTGCCAACCCGGAAAGCTATATTGACGACCGCGTGTTCGGGAAGCTGGCAGCGTTAATGATAGAGAAAGCCAATGAAAAGCATGAAGATCTTATCGCATTAAATGAAAATCCTGCAGCATTTTCAGCGTATGGCCTTAGCCATATTGAAGAAGGCGCCCTTAAGCAGATGAGGACTGCGATGCAGCTGCCTGTTACGGTTGCTGGCGCGTTGATGCCCGATGCCCACCAGGGATACGGCCTGCCGATCGGCGGTGTGCTGGCTACCCGAAACGCGATCATTCCGTATGGTGTGGGTGTGGACATAGGGTGCAGGATGGCATTATCTGTATATGATATATCAGAAAATCATTTTTACCAGAACCACGATATTTTTAAAAGGGAACTGATGGAGCATACCAAGTTTGGTGCGGGCCATGGATTCAGCGGACAATATAAATCTGAGCACGCCGTACTTGACAGCAGGGATTTTGATACCAACCCGTTAACCAAAAGCCTCAAAGACAAAGCCTGGTCGCAACTGGGTTCATCAGGTGGGGGTAACCACTTCGTGGAGTTCGGTATCCTTGAGTTCGAACAGGACGATAAAGCGCTAAACATCCCGAAAGGGAAGTACGTGGCCTTGCTGACACACTCGGGTTCGAGGGGATTTGGCGCTACCATTGCCGGCCATTATACCAAAATGGCAAAGGCAGTTTGTAAACTACCGGATGTCGCCAGTAACCTTGCGTACCTTCACATGGCATCGGAACTCGGGCAGGAATACTGGATCGCGATGAAACTTGCAGGCGATTATGCTTCGGCGTGCCACGAGGTGATCCATAACAAGCTGCAAAGGTCGCTGGGCGCTACCGTGCTTGCCAAAGTAGAGAACCACCATAACTTCGCATGGAAAGAAATGCATAATGGGGAGGAAGTGATCGTACACCGTAAAGGCGCGACACCGGCAGGTAAGGGCGTGATGGGTATTATTCCGGGCAGCATGACGGCGCCGGGATTCCTGGTGAGGGGTAAGGGTGAGGAGAATGCGATCAACTCGGCATCGCATGGCGCGGGAAGGCAGATGAGCCGTACCCAGGCGGAGAAAACCATTACCAAAATGCAGATGCACGACATACTGGCCGACCACGGCGTAACACTGATAGGCGCGGGCCTGGACGAAGCACCGATGGCCTACAAGGACATTAATGTGGTAATGGCCTCGCAGCAGGAACTGGTGGATGTGGTGGCGAAATTCACCCCGAAGATGGTGAGAATGGCGGATGACGGGAGCCGGGAGGATTGATTTGAAGACCTCACCCCCGGCCCCCTCTCTTTGGAGAGGGGCTGGGGGTGAGGTCTAACCGGCACGAGTGTTACGCCTTGTCACCCTCCCCTTTGGGGAGGGCCGGGGAGGGGACTAACCGGCAGGAGTGTAGCTGCTCCCCCTCTCCTTTGGAGAGGGGGCCGGGGGGTGAGGTCTATAACGGTTAGTTCAAAAAAACCTCGTCAATTAAAATATTTTCCTACTTTTGCACCACAATGAGAAATAATTCTATACATACTAGCCTGTCTTTTGGACAAATAAGTGATCGCAAAGACGGATTTCTTCCGGCCATGCGTTACGGATGCGGCATGTATTGTAGGATCTTGGAGCAGAATTTATAGTCCCAACTTACAATAATTACATGAAAGCGTCCTGATTACAGGGCGCTTTTTTTGTTTTAAGGCTTATGAACAGAAGGAAAACGATAACAAACGAAAAAAAACTAAAAAATAAACGACCACAATGTTTAATGCATAAATGCGATAGCGAAATATAACATTGGAAAGTAATTGGATGAGAGACAGTCAATTGATGCCAACCGGGAAATCTGCAGGAATGCGGACAGGATTTGTTTTGCCTGAAATTAAAATATAAGTATTTGAAAATCAATAAATTAATTCAAAATTTATTTGCATGGTAAAAATATTTGACATTATCTTTGCCACAGAAAATCAGGAGATACTGATTAGCATTTTAATCATAAATAAAAGCAACAATGCGTCATTATAAAAACATACTCAACCTAAACGACTTTAGCCTGGACGGGCATAAAGGATTTGGAAAGCCGGGCTTCGACCCGGACAAAATAAGCAGGTGCAAACACACGTGACATAGGATAACCATATCTTATAGCATTATGAAGCACCTTATAACGGGTGCTTTTTTTATGCCCAAAAATTACTGATCTCGTAGCTTAACCAGGTAGAGCAACGTGCTTTTAACACGAAGGTTGCAGGTTCAACTCCTGCCGGGATCACTCAGTTCTGTAGAAAGGGACAAGGCCCATTGGGGTAATGGCTATCCTTCCCAACTGTCTCTTGGGAGATACGGGTTCAATTCCCGTATGGGCCGCACATGGTACTTTTAGTTTAAGTGGTAAGATCCCAGATCGTGGTTCCGGAGTTCGTGGGTTCGATTCCCCCGAAAGCACCCAAATTTATTGGATCCGGGAAGATAACGGTGGCTGTTTGCCTGCTTTGGATGCAGGAGGTCGCAGGTTCGAATCCTGCTTCCCGGACAAGATGGAAGTACGCCAAAACTGGCGCGCTGGGGCAGACTGTAAATTTTGCCAGAATTAATTTAACCACAAAGGTACATAGTTTTTGATGGATGGCTATAGTGTGTAACTGAGTGACACAGAGCCTGAAGCTTCGCTTCACTATGTTTATCTATATTGACTTAGAATGAATTAAATACTATGAAGCCTATGTTTCTATGTGGTTAAATAAATTATTGGACAGTTATTAAAATCTGTTGTAGTTGGTAAGAAAGTTCTAATCTTTCTGCTTACACAAATCGCAGGAGTGGCGGAATGGCAGACGCGGCTGATTCAGGGTCAGTATTTTGGGAGTTCGACTCTCCCTTCCTGTACAAAAGGAACAGTGGTGTACAAGGTGTTGCACGCTTGTTTGAAGCACAAGAGGCATCCGTTCGATCCGGGTCTGTTCCACTACATTGAAGTTTAATTTTAAAAATGAGTAACCATGAGACAGGACATTTTAAAACGATTTTTGACCAATACCGATGAAACAGGGCGCTTCCTGATGAAGTCGCGCTACACGGGCATCATCTATTTTGTTGAGCCTATCTACAACGGCAAAACCCCGGAATGGGGCGATGTAGACCCGGCGACGAAGAAACTTACGGGCAACTACGGCTCCAAATATACGGGTGCGGTCACGAAGAAAGAGTCTCTGATAACCGAAGATAACGGCTTTACCAACATAGGCTATTTCAAAGGCAGTCCCTTTGGGGCGATAGAGATGCGGGACCGGGAGCACCAGAAAAGGATGGGGCTTTTGTAAGGAAGGTCGAAAATCTTTGGACATTATTTTAACCACATAGATACATAGCTTTAGTTGATGGAAAAAAGGTGTGTTTGAGTTACACACAGTTGAAGCTTAGCTTCACTATATATGCCAAGGTTAAGGAAGGCTATACATCCTATGTTACTATGTGGTAAAATTAATTTTTCATTTATAAATTAATTTTTTTTACTGCGCAAAATAGTTGCGCAGATGGGTTGAAATCTTTGTAGTGTAACATAATCAATGATGAGGACTATTTATGTTTATTGTAAAAAATGCAATGTACAAGTGGCAGGCCCCTTAGTGGAAATTCCGGAAGAAAGCCTGAGACTTGGTGACAGGCAGGATGCTTTGGCAGTGGGAAGATTTTCACTTTTTACTGACACACCTATCGCTTCTCAATTGATAATTTCCTTAAAAGAAGGGGAATTGGCAAACCATCCTGACAAGAAAAAATTTCAGGGATGTTGCGGAAGTGGGGGCACGGACGCCCTGAACAAGTTGTGCAGTAACGGCCACGAAGTAGCCACGGAGTTCTCAGATTGCTACATGCCGCATTACACAGCTTTTGATACGGACAAAATAACCGTGAAAGAGAAGATAAGCGATCACGATTTTAGAACGATCGTGATCTGAAAATATCAGGCAGGTCTCGTTGGGTGTTTCAATACAGCACTATTGCAGGATGCTTTGCCCGAAAGGGTATGCGGCGTTCCTGTCCAGCCTGGCCTGAGGTTTCGGGAGTTTTCCAAAAACGCCCACCATAGGATCTATGGGTCGTGGGTTCGAGTCCCACTCACATATTACGATGTGATAGCTCAGTTTGGTTAGAGCAATGGATGGAAAGACAGGTTCGATTCCTGCACCGGTGACCCCGGTCTGACAGCGGTTGTCAAACAGACTTTTGATCTGTCGGAGCAGCATTAACTCCTTAAAGAATGCGCTTTGGAAAATGATGTTGCGGTTGTCGGCTAAACACCTCAGGTATGAGGCACTTTTGGATGGGCCAGCAAAAACAGCCGGTATTTTTGGCGAAAGCCATGGCTAAAGGCAGAAGGGGAGCGGGTACGCCTGCTCTGCCGTAATGCCAAACGCAATGGCCGGGACGAAAGTCAGGTTGTTTTTCCGCCCGTTTGGGAGGATAGCCGCAGCTTGTTTTCCTTTTAAAATAATGTCCAATTAAAAAATACAGGAATAATGGTTATAAAAATACTTATCAAAGCATACCAGGCAGGGCTGGTATTTAAAAACAGGAAATTGATCGAAGTGTTGCAGGAAGGCGACTACTGGATCTGGGGCAATAAAGATGTCCTGGTGTATGACATGGCGTTGCCTTTTACACCTTCCATCGAACTTAACGTGCTGCTGCAGAATGAAGAGCTTGCGGCAATGCTCGAAGTGATCGAAGTAGCCGACAACGAGATCGTGCTACAGTTCGTGAACGGAAACTTCAGGGAGGTGCTCACGCCGGGGCGTTACGCTTTCTGGAAAGGTTTCGTCACGTATGACTTTGTGAAGGCCGACTTGTCTAAACCCGACATCACAGAGGGCATTGCCGTGGCACATCTAGAAAACGTTAGGGTAAGGCCATATGTAAGGAAATTTCAGGTGCAGGCATTCGAAAAAGCATTGCTGTACGTAAACGGTGTATTTGCGAAAGAGTTAGGCGCCGGTACACATTACTTTTGGAACAACTCTGTCTCTGTTGAGGTAAAGGCCGTTGATATGAGGCAGCAGCAGCTGGAAATTTCCGGACAGGAATTGCTGACCAAAGACAAGGCGGCAGTGCGTATAAACTTCTTTGTGAGGTACAGGGTTACCGACATTGTGAAGGCGTTGGAGGATAACAAGGACTTCGACAAGCAGTTGTATGTAGTGATGCAGCTTGCACTAAGGGCTTTTACCGGCGGATATACGCTCGACGAATTGCTTGGCAGGAAGGATGCCGTAGCACAGGAGATCCTGGCGCATGCCGAAGGAAAGATCGAAAATCTTGGCATTGCGGTTTCTGATGCGGGCATCAGGGACATCATCCTGCCGGGCGACATGAAGGAGATCATGAACCAGGTGCTTGTAGCCGAAAAGAAAGCACAGGCCAACAGCATCATGAGGCGTGAAGAGACTGCAGCGACCCGTAGCCTCCTTAACACAGCGAAGCTGATGGAGGAGAACGAAATGCTGTGGAAATTGAAAGAGATGGAATATGTTGAAAAGATCGCTGACAGGATAGGTGAAATTACCGTATCCGGCGGCGGAAATATCGTAGGCCAGCTTAAGGAACTATTTTTTAAATAATTAAGGGGCTATCCTGAATTGAACATTATTTTGTCATTTCGACGAACGAGAGATCTCAGCGATAGCCCATTTAAAAACATTACGAACAAAATGAAAATTACAGATAAAATTATCATCATCGACCTCGAAGCCACGTGCTGGAAAAACGAGGTCCCGCCGAAAGGCCAGGAAAGCGAGATCATCGAGATCGGCCTCAGCGTATTGGATACTGAGACCGGCGAAATTTCGCAGAACCAGGGCATATTGATACAGCCCACCCGCTCGGAATTCAGCCCTTTTTGTACGGAGCTGACGACCATTACGCAGCAACTGCTCGATGAGCAGGGCGTATCATTTGCCGAAGCCATTGAAATGGTAGCTGACCAATACGACCCCAAGGAATATACCTGGGCGAGCTACGGCCAGTACGACCTCAATATGCTGCGAAGGCAGTGCCGCAACCGCAATATCCCGTACCCAATGGGCGAGGACCACATTAACGTGAAAACGTTCTTTACGCAGGTGCGTGGCTTAGCGAGGCCTACAGGTATGAACGGTGCGCTCAATATCCTCAATATACCCCTTGAGGGTACGCACCACTGGGGTGTTGATGATGCCAACAACATCGCCAAGATCATGAAATGGTGCGTTGAGAACTACTAATATGGTTTTTTGGATTTGAATTGGTAAGCGGCCGTCCGGAAGGATGGCCGTTTTCTTTTATGTCAGACTTTATTCGGCTTACTTACATACTTATTACCCTTTACGAAAAAACGCCATGGCAGCAGCGCATGGTCGCCCGCATAGTCCACACCTACACGCGGTGTGGCCGCAATTTCGTCTTCGCTGTAGCGGATGCCGTGATCCTCGATCCATATTTCGTCTCCCGTAAGGTCCTTTTCATTAAAACTGCGGTCAATACCCAAAGCCTTCGCGGCAGAACCCGGGCCAGATGAGATAGCTTCTTTAGTAACAGGCATATTCCGCCGGCGCTCCATGATCTCTTTTCCTCTCAAAGGTTCAATTCCCCTTACCAATATAGCATGCGGCTCATCCTTGATCGAAGTGACAATATTGAACAGGTTATGGATGCCGTAACACAAATAAACATAGGATATACCGCCTTGGGTATACATGGTTTCGGTACGGTTGGTACGCCTTCCGCCATAAGCATGGGAAGCTTTATCGTGAATGCCATGGTAGGCCTCGGTCTCAGTGATCATCCCGGCGGTTATTTCCCCGTCGATCTGCGTAAAAAGTACTTTCCCCAGCAGATCCTTGGCAAGGAACAGTACATCGGGGTTTTGATAATAAGAATAAGATAGTTTCAAGGCATTGAAAATTTACACCTCATGAATTGGTCAAAGGCTTTTCAAAATTACTGATAACAGATAGATCCGGTAAATTTTTATGATGTATTTAAGGCCTGGCATTATTCTCTAAAATTTAGCAAGATAATTTTATCTTGGTTGAGATAATTTTCTAATATTGCAGAAAAGATCCATTGCACATTGCTTTGATGGATTTATGACAATTATCTGATGAAGAGGGAATATGCTATAGTAGATATCGAGACCACCGGGGGGAATGCCTCGGGCAGCCGTATTACCGAGATCGCCGTGATCATTCATGACGGTACAGCCGTAACAAGCCGGTGGGAAACGCTTATTGATCCGCAAAAGGAAATACCCGCGCCCATTTTTGCCTTAACAGGCATCAATAACGACATGGTGCGCAACGCCCCGGTATTTGACGACATTGCCGAAGAGCTATACCAAATGCTCAGGGACAGGATATTTGTAGCCCACAACGTGAATTTTGACTATTCGTTCATCCGCCATCAGTTAGAGGGGTCGGGGTTCAAATGGACAGCCCAAAAACTTTGCACTGTGCGTGCAGCAAGGAAGATCAAGCCAGGACTGCGTTCGTACAGCCTGGGAAATTTGTGCAGCTCGCTCGACATCCTGCTCGAAAACCGGCACAGGGCAGGCGGGGATGCCGATGCCACAGCAATACTTTTTTCGCGCCTGCTGGAATGGGATACTGACGGCGAACTGGATAAAATGATAAAAAAAAGTGCGCCTGATCAACGCCTGCCGCCCAATCTCCCGCCTGAAGATCTTGAAAAGCTGCCCCAAAAACCGGGGGTATATTATTTTTATAACCGTGAAAGAAAGGTAGTTTACGTAGGCAAGGCCGTAAATATCAAAAAACGGGTGGCATCGCATTTTACAGGCCATAACATAAAGCCGCAGCGGCAGAATTTCCTGCGTGACATCCATGGTATCTCATTCGAGGTTTGCGCTACCGAACTGATGGCGCTGCTGTTGGAATGTTCTGAAATAAAGAAACTTTGGCCTGCCTATAATACGGTGCTCAAACGGTTTGAGCCCAAGTTTGGCCTGTACGATTATGAAGCGCGCAATGGCTACCGCTACCTTGCTGTTGGGAAGATAAGCAAGCACCAGCGCTGCCTTGAGGTATTTACGCACGAATATGATGGCATTAACCTATTACGCAGCCTTGCTACAGAATATGGTATAGACCACCGCCTATGTAAATATGGTGCGGCTGTTGAAGGCGAAACCTCTTATTTCCGCCCCGATACAAGCGGCCTGCCTGAAGTGGATGCACACAATCGCCAGGTAGAAAGTGCCCTCGATTCTTACTTAGGTAGCAGGCCGAGCTTCGCCATACTGGATAAAGGCCGCACACCCGACGAGCGCAGCTGCATTTGGGTGGAGAATGGTCATTTTTATGGCATGGGCTATATAGCAGGAGACGTTGGCTTTACCGAACCATCAGATATAAAGGAGTATGTAACGCCCTATCGCAGCAATCACTACATGATGCAGGTAATTTATTCCTTTGCGCAAAAATACCCTGGCAAGGTGCTTGATCAGAAATAGTATCCTGAATTAACTTTCAGCACATTATTCTTTGGACGTACCGTTAAGGGCAAAAAAACAAAAGCCCCAGATCCTTACGGTCCGGGGCTGTGGACAAAAATATATGTATGTTAGTGGGATGCTGCTGCAAATTGTTCTTCGATAGCTGCCCTGTGATCGGGATGGGCAATGTCAGTAAGCGCCTTAGCGCGCTGTTTGAGCGTTTTGCCGTATAGTTCTGCAATGCCGTATTCGGTCACTACATATTGGGCATGGGCGCGGGTGGTTACTACGCCTGCTCCCTCTTTAAGGAAAGGCACGATCCTGCTGGCACCTGTTTTGGTGACCGACGGAAGTGCAATGATTGCCTTGCCGCCATCGCTTAACGATGCGCCCCTTATGAAGTCCATTTGCCCGCCAACGCCCGAATACATTTTCATGCCTATGGAGTCGGCGCATACCTGGCCGGTAATATCTACCTCGATGGCCGAATTGATTGCTATCATTTTTGGATTGCGACGTATCTGGGCGGTGTCATTCACGAATGAGGATTCTCTCATTTCGAGGAAAGGGTTATCGTCCACAAAATCATACAGGCGCTGCGACCCGATGAGGAAAGTTGCCAGCGCACGGCCTTTTACAGTGCCTTTATAGCGGCAGTTGATCACGCCTTTTTCTATCAGGCCGATCACTCCGTCCGAGAACATCTCGGTATGGAGGCCCAGGTCTTTGTGGCTTTCAAGGTTGGTAAGCACTGCATTGGGGATGGAACCTATTCCCATTTGCAGTGTGCTCTTATCATCTATGAGCGAGGCGACGTTGTATCCTATTTTGCTTTCAACATCTGATATTGTTATGGCGTGCTGCAGGTGGATGGGAACGTTTACCTCAACGGCATAGTCTATCCGTGATATGTGGATGATGCTGTCGCCAAAGGTGCGGGGCATGTTCGGGTTTACCTGTGCTATAACAACACTGCTGGCCTCTATGGCTGCGATTGTTGCCTCGACCGATACGCCCAGTGAGCAATAGCCGTGGCTGTCGGGCGGCGATACGTGAATGAGGACCACATCCAGCTGTATGATGTTGCGCCTGAAAAGGTTCGGCAATTCGCTAAGGAAAACAGGTGTGTATGACCCATTGCCTGCTGACAGCGTATGCCTCACGTTCTTACCTATGAAAAAGGAATTCACATGGAAGCTCTCTGCCAATTCAGGATTGGCATACGGAGCATCGCCCTCGGTATGGAGGTGGCAGATCTCAACATTTTTCAGTTCCGGGGCGCGTTCGGCAAGGGCTTGTGTTAGTATAGATGGCGTTGCCGCTGCTGCCTGAATGTAAATCCTTTGGTTTGACCGAATGGTTTTTACTGCTTCGTTGGCTGTTGTATATACTGGCATGGATAACTTTTTATGCAAAGGTATTTTACGGCCGAACGTAAAAATATGATGGGCGTCACTAATTAAAAGTACATTTTTTTATAGCGGTGACAGCCATCATGTTTTAAGAGTGTGTGCCATGCCAAATTTGCAGCAGGTATAAATAAGCAGATAATGGATACGCACACTTGCTATCATTGCGGGCTGGACGTTGCACAAAAAGACGAGATCCTGTTCGACGACAGGGCATTTTGCTGCAATGGCTGTAAAACCGTATATGAGATCTTTACGCTCAGCGGGCTCTCGGACTATTACAGTTTCGAAGCGGCACCCGGAGCCACCCCGCAGGATATTGGGGGCAAATTCAACTTTCTTGACAACGAAGACATTGTGGGCAAGCTTCTCGACTTCAAGGAAGGCGGTACCCACATCATTTCGCTCTACATCCCGCACATCCATTGCAGTTCCTGTATCTGGATACTTGAGAACCTCAACAGGCTGTGCAAGGGAGTAAGCAGCTCTCAGGTAAACTTTCACGAAAAGAAAGTGCGTATCATGTTCGATCCCGATGAAGTACCCCTAAAGCAGATAGTGCTCCTGCTATGCTCGATCGGGTACGAGCCCTACATAAGCCTGGACAATTATGAGGACCGCCGTAAAAAAGTGAGTCGCGACCTCATCTATAAGCTGGGTGTGGCCTTTTTCTGTTTCGGCAATGTGATGTTGCTATCGTTCCCCGAATACTTTGAGGTTGAGGAATACTGGCTGGACAATTACCGCGGCTTTTTCCGGTGGCTCGTTTTCGCGCTTTCGCTGCCCTCGTTCCTGTATTCGGCAAGCGGGTATTATGTCTCGGCCTTTAAAAGCATGAGGGCAGGGCTGCTTAATATAGACATCCCTATTGCACTGGGCATAGTTGTCATGTTCGTACGCAGTACGGTTGATATCATCTTCGGGTTCGGGCAGGGATTTTTCGACAGCCTTACAGGGTTGGTATTTTTCATGTTGCTGGGCAAACTGTTCCAGCAAAAAACATACGATTTCCTTTCGTTCGAGCGCGACTTCAAATCATATTTTCCCATCGCTGTCACCAAAGTGCTTAAAGACAGGCGCGAATTATCGGTACCGGTATATGACGTGCAGGCAGGCGACAGGCTGCTCATCCGCAACAAAGAGCTCATCCCTGTAGACGGCATCCTGATAAGCGATTCTACACTTATAGATTATAGCTTTGTAACCGGCGAGGCTGAACCGATATGCAAGCGGTCAGGCGAAAAGATATACGCCGGCGGCAGACAGGAAGGGCAGCCCATAGAGATGGAGGCGCTCGCATCGGTATCGCAAAGCTACCTTACACAACTGTGGAGCAACGAGGTTTTTGATAAGAAGGATGCAAAGGATCACAAGACCCTGACCGATACAATAAGCCGCTACTTTACCCCCGTGCTATTGCTCATTGCCATAGCCTCATTCCTGGTTTGGACCTTTATCGATACCAAAACGGCTTTTGACGTATTTACTGCAGTGCTCATCGTGGCCTGCCCATGCGCGCTGGCTCTCAGTGCGCCGTTTACGCTGGGCAATGTCCTGAGGATAATGGGCCGACGAAAGCTATACCTGAAAAATGCCACGGTAATAGAGCAGATGGCCAAAATAGACATGCTTGTTTTTGATAAGACAGGCACGATAACCACCAACAGGAGATCGGGGATAACCTTTGAAGGTACACCGCCCGACGACAAGCAGCTGATGTATATAAAGAACATACTGCGCGGCTCGAACCATCCGCTGAGCCGCATGATATATGACCATTTGCCGGTAATGCCTGTAGTGCCTACAGATGAGTTTTGGGAAGTTACGGGCAAAGGTGTGCAGGGCGTTATTGATGGTTTCTGTATAAAGGCAGGATCGGCTTCTTTTGTGGAGAACGGACAGGATAGCCCGCTGCAAACATGTGTGCACATATCTATAAACAGGAATTACCTTGGCCGCTATGTATTCGAAAATCAATACCGCGAAGGGCTTTCGGAGTTATTTAAAGACCTGGGGCGCGACTACAGGCTGGCAGTGCTTTCGGGTGATAATGACGGAGAAATGCAAATGCTCGAAACCATGCTGCCAGCGGGGACACAGTTGGTATTCAACCAAAAGCCAGAACAAAAGCTGGACTACATAAAACATTTGCAGGAGCAGGGCCACCGGGTCATGATGGTTGGCGACGGCCTTAACGATGCGGGAGCGCTGGCACAAAGCGATGTTGGTATTTCCGTATCAGAAAATGTAAATGTATTTTCCCCGGCATGCGATGGCATACTCGATGCCTCGCAATTTAGGGAAATGGCAAGGTACCTGCGCTTTTGTAAAAATACGGTCAAAACCATCAAGATGAGTTTCCTGTTGTCATTGCTGTACAATGTAGTGGGATTGTCATTTGCGGTTACGGGGCAGCTCATGCCGCTTACCGCAGCCATCATCATGCCGCTGAGCACCATTACCATTATCAGCTTCGTAACGCTAATGAGCAATTATTTCGCCTCGCGGAAATGAAAAATAACCCAACTGTGACGGGCATCATGTTTTACCCCGTCATCCAATCCTACTTTTGTTAACATATAATTAAGACAATAGGTATGAGTGTCATTTATCTCCTTATTTCCATCAGCATCATTGTTGCGGTGGCCTTTTTGCTCGCTTTTGTAAAAGCCGTAAAAAGCGGCCAGTATGACGACGATTATACCCCATCGGTACGGATGCTCTTTGATGATGAACTGAAAAAGAAAAACCAAAACAATCCAAAATAAGATTTGAATATGGAAGTGCAACAGTTTTATTATGATAATAAGATAGTCAAGAAATTCCTCTACGCTACCATAGTGTTCGGTGTAGTAGGAATGCTGGTGGGGCTGCTCATTGCCTCGATGTATATGTTCCCGGGACTTACAGATGGGGTTTCGTGGCTAAGCTACGGCAGGCTGAGGCCGCTGCATACGAATGCGGTGATCTTTGCCTTTGTGGGCAATGCCATGTTCGCGGGCATTTATTATTCGCTCCAGCGCCTGCTCAAGACCCGCATGTACAGCGATGTGCTGAGCAGCATCAACTTTTGGGGATGGCAGCTCATTATTGTAGCGGCGGCCATATCGCTCCCTATGGGCTATACATCATCTAAAGAATATGCCGAGCTGGAATGGCCCATAGACATTGCCATTGCGGTAGTGTGGGTAGTATTTGGCATCAACATGATAGGCACGATCCTGAAGCGCAGGGAGCGCCACCTGTATGTAGCGGTTTGGTTTTACCTGGCAACTTTTATTACCGTGGCCATCCTCCATATATTCAACAGCCTGGCACTGCCGGTAAGCGGGATGAAGAGTTACTCAGTATACGCAGGGGTGCAGGATGCGCTGGTGCAATGGTGGTACGGGCACAATGCCGTGGCCTTTTTCCTTACCACGCCGTTTTTGGGGCTTATGTACTACTTCCTGCCTAAAGCCGCCAACCGCCCGGTATATTCTTACAGGCTCTCCATTATCCATTTTTGGTCGCTCATATTCATCTACATCTGGGCAGGCCCGCACCACCTGCTGTATTCTGCACTGCCCAACTGGGCGCAGAACCTTGGGGTTGTATTCTCTATAATGCTCATTGCGCCGTCATGGGGCGGTATGATCAACGGTTTGCTTACCCTGCGCGGCGCTTGGGATAAGGTCCGCACCGACCCTGTACTGAAGTTCTTCGTGGTAGCCATTACAGGTTATGGCATGGCAACGTTTGAAGGTCCGATGCTTTCGCTTAAGAATGTGAACGCAATTGCACACTTTACCGACTGGATCGTGGCCCACGTGCACGTGGGCGCGCTGGCATGGAACGGCTTCCTGGCCTTTGCACTGATATACTGGCTCATTCCGCGCCTTACCAAAACTACGCTCTACTCTGTAAAGCTGGCCAACTTCCACTTTTGGATCGGTACTTTGGGCATCATATTGTATGCATTGCCGATGTATGTTGCCGGGTTCACACAGGCATCTATGTGGAAACAGTTTAACCCCGACGGCACATTGGTACACGGTAACTTCCTGGAGACGGTACAGGCCATCATGCCAATGTACTGGATGAGGGCGATAGGCGGAACGCTTTTCGTGATCGGGTTGCTGGTACTATGCTACAACGTGATCATGACCGTAAAACAAGGGCGCGGGATAGAGGACGAACTTGCCGAAGCACCGGCACTGCAAAAAATAAGCACCAAAAGGCTTAAGGGTGAAAAGTTCCACCCATGGCTGGAAAGAAGGCCCATACAGTTGGCTTTATTGGCAACCATTGCGGTACTGATAGGCGGTGTGATACAGATAGTGCCTACCATCATGGTAAAGTCGAACATACCCACTATATCTACCGTGAAGCCATATACGCCACTGGAGCTTGAGGGACGCGACCTCTACATTCGTGAAGGCTGTGTGAACTGCCACTCGCAGATGATACGCCCCTTCCGCAGTGAAGTAGAGCGTTACGGCGAGTACTCGAAGTCAGGCGAGTATGTATACGACCACCCATTCCTGTGGGGAAGCAAGCGTACCGGCCCCGACCTGATGCGGATAGGCGGCAAGTATAGCGACAACTGGCACTTTAATCACATGTGGGACCCCCAAAGCACATCGGCAGGCTCGATAATGCCGGCGTACAAATGGCTGTTCGACAATAAAAAACTGGACATTTCGGACATTAAAAAGAAAATGGAAGTGATGGCGCAGCTGGGAGTACCTTATTCCGCAAAGGATATAGAAAATGCGGAAAGGACGATCGGGACACAGTCGGCCAAAATAGAAAAAAGCCTGCATGCCGACCCCGACTTTGTAAAAAGCTACGAGGAAAGCAAAAAAGCGTCCGCGGCAAGAGGCGAGGCCTTTGTGCCGATGAAGGACAGGGAGATCGTAGCGCTCATCGCCTACCTTCAGCGCATGGGTACCGACATTAAGATAAAAAACACTGTTGCCGAAACTAAATAAGTAAAGCCATGCTCAAATTCGTAAAATATAATCTGGAAAGCATCTCGGGAGTTGGGATCTTCCCTATACTGTCCCTGCTGATATTCTTCATTTTTTTTGTAGTGCTTTATGTTTGGGTGTATACCTACAAAAAGGAAAAGATAGCCGAGATAAGCCAGCTGCCTTTTGACGGTGCCGAGGCCAACGAAAATAACAGCTAACAAACACATACTAGCAATGAAAAATTTATTTCCCGTATATGTAAGGGTTCCCGTAATGTTCGCCATTGTTTTCATGGCTACCGAGTATTTCATCGATTCCGGCGACAGGCCCGCTTTCCTAAAATACCCTATGGTGTCGCTATTCCTGGTCATATTCATTTTTCTGCTGATAGCTATAGAGATCGTGGTTGCCGCGATAGACAGGGTCACGCTGGCACTGCTTACCGAAGAGCAGCGTAAAAAGATAGAGGCTGAAGAGGCTATCGGATTTACCGAAAAGGCGTGGTTTAAAAAACTAAAAAGTTATTTTGTGGCGAAACATAAGCCAATTGAAGAGGAAGCCACCATAATGATGGAGCATGACTATGACGGCATCCACGAGCTTGATAACGTGCTGCCACCGTGGTGGGTAAAGCTGTTTTATGGCACTATTGTCTTCGGGATCATTTACCTGGGATACTATCACATTTTTTCGGGCGGCGATCAGGATGCGGAATTTACTGCCGAAATGGAGGTGGCCCGCATAGCTGTAGAGGAATATAAAAAAACGGCCAAAGACCTGATAGATGCTAATACTGTAACGCTCCTTACTGATGCGGCCGAACTGGCACAGGGTAAAAAGATATTTGAAAACAATTGCGCTGCCTGCCACCGTGCCGATGGTGGAGGTGCGATAGGCCCTAATCTTACCGATGAGCACTGGCTACTTGGCGGCGGCATCAAAAATGTGTTCAATACGATCACCAAAGGCGGCCGCGACGGCAAGGGGATGGTGGCCTGGCAGGGTACGCTAAAACCATCTGAGATACAACTCGTGGCAAGTTATGTGCTGTCGCTGAAAGGCAGCAACCCGAAAGATGCTAAGGCACCCGACGGGGAAATATGGAAGGATGATGCGGCGCAGGTTGCCGCGGCTAATGTAAAATAATCGCAATGGCTGAAAATGAAGGGGAAACGTTCCGCGACCATATAGCGACGATCAATGAAGACGGAAAACGCGCCTGGATATACCCTAAAAAACCTTCGGGCAAATGGTATAATTACAGGAAATGGGTAAGCTACGGGCTGTTGGCGTTCCTGTTCTCGGCCCCGTTCGTTACCATAAATGGCAACCAGTTCCTGTTGTTCAACGTGATAGAAAGGCGTTTCAACATCTTTGGGGTGCCGTTCTGGCCGCAGGATTTTTACCTGTTCGTCATCTCGATGATCATAGGCGTCATTTTTGTGGCGTTGTTCACGGTGGCATTCGGACGGATATTCTGTGGGTGGATATGCCCCCAAACGATATTCATGGAAATGGTATTCCGCCGCATAGAGTACTGGATAGACGGCGACCGCAATGCGCAGGCAAAGCTCGACAAACAGGAGTGGAATGCCGAAAAAATAAGGAAGCGTGCGCTGAAATGGTTTGTGTTCTTTGTAATATCATTTCTGATCGCCAATATTTTCCTGGCCTACCTGGTGGGCAGCAAGGAACTGATGCTCATGGTGACCGAAGGGCCTTTTGCCCATACCGGTAACTTTATCGCGCTGCTAATTTTTACGGGTGTGTTCTACTTTATATATGCCTGGTTCAGGGAGCAGGTGTGTATCATTGCCTGCCCGTACGGAAGGCTGCAGGGCGCATTGCTGGACAATAAGACAATAGTAGTAGCTTACGACCATGTTCGCGGCGAAAAGGAGGCAGGGCGCGCTAAGATGGTTAAAAATGAGGATCGCATGCTCTCGGGCAAGGGCGACTGCATCGACTGCAAGCTGTGCGTAAATGTATGCCCCATGGGCATTGACATTCGCAATGGCACCCAGTTGGAGTGTACCAATTGTACCGCCTGTATAGATGAATGCAATACCGTGATGGACAGGGTTGGCCTGCCACAGGGACTCATTCGTTATGCCAGCGAAAATGGCATTGTGAAAAAGGAGAAGTTCAAATTTACTGCCCGTATGAAAGGCTACACCGCCGTCCTGATAATATTAATGGGCGTTTTTACAGGCATGATGTTTTTGCGCAACGATGTCGACACGACGATACTCAGGCTTCCCGGCCAATTGTTTGAGCATAAAGGTGGCAACATAAGCAACGTGTTCACCTACAAGCTTGTCAACAAGACAATGGAGGATATTGACAACGTACACTTCAGGCTGGAAGGCATACAAGGAGAAGTAAAGATGGTAGGGAAGGCGGAATTCAGTATAGCTAAGGAGGCTGCGGCGCAAGGCACATTGTTCGTCGAGATAGACCCGGCCCATCTGAAAGGCGACAAAACGAAAATAATGCTAGGAGTATATTCGGGCGAGAGGCTGCTCGACAGGGAGACGACCAATTTCCTGGGGCCGCGTACTTTTAATTAGAACGACTAAATTTAAAACTATGAAGATCAACTGGGGTACAGGAATAGTGATCGCATTCGCGCTGTTCATGGGATTTATACTGTTTTTTGTTTTCAGGGTACAGTCTGACAGCAAGTATGATAATGAGCTTGTAGTAGAAGAATATTACAAGCAGGAACGCGGCCTGCAGGCGGTGCTGGATAAAGAGCAGAACGCTGCATTGCTTGAGCAGGACGTAAACGTTCAGAATACATCCGAAGCGATAAAAATAACATTTCCCAAAGGGTTTGACCCTGTTAAAATATCAGGAAAAGTGTCCTTTTACAGGCCGTCTGACAAAAAGCTCGATTTTGAGGTACCCATTTCATTATCGACGCCATATCTGCTCATACCTAAAAGTGATCTGGCAGGCGGCCGTTGGGACATTACCATCGATTGGGAATATGAAGGCAAAGGGTATTTGAGCAGGGATATGCTTTCGCTTTAAGAAAGACATATAGATAATAGATAATAGACCGTAACGCGCTGTCTCTCATCTATTATCTATTATCTATTATCTATTATCTCTTCATCTCCCATCTAAAATCTAACAAATGCTTTACTCAGCGCTTTTACTTGGCCTTATATCAAGCCTGCACTGCATAGGGATGTGCGGGCCGATAGCCATGATGCTGCCTGTGAGCCGGAATAAGCCGGCGCGAAAGGCATTACAGATACTGGTGTACCATGCCGGAAGGATCACGTCATACAGCTTATTGGGACTTGTATTCGGTATTGTGGGCAAAGGCCTTTATCTTGCGGGAATGCAACAATGGCTGTCTATTATCGCAGGTGTGGCCATTATTGCCATTGCCATGGTACCCGAGAAGATATTTGCCCGTTATAATTTCTCAAAGCCGGTATACAGGGTCATCAGCTATATAAAAAGCAGCTTGGGCAGCCAGTTCAGGAAAAGCGGGTACAAAGCATTATTTACTACCGGATCGCTCAATGGGTTCCTGCCCTGCGGTTTGGTATACGCAGCCCTTTTCGGCGCGATAGCCATGCAAAGTGCGGGCTTTGGCGCTTTGTATATGGCTTTGTACGGGCTGGGCACGGTACCGCTGATGAGTGCTGTAGTATACATAAGCGGATTTTTAAAGAACAATGCACGTAAAACGATCGCTAATGTAGTTCCCTATGTTGCGGTGTTTGTTGGAATGCTGTTCATAGTGAGGGGCATGGGACTGGGCATACCGTATGTATCACCATCTAACATCAGCCTTTATGTCACCGAAGCTCCGCAGTGCAAATAATATATATTACTATTTTAAAAAAAACAGGCCGGTAGATCCGGCCTGTCCTCATTTAAAACGCTGCTGCGAATTCTTTAGCGAAATCTTCCAGCTTTACCTTGCCGTCAATGCTATGGCCGCTGTTAAGAAAGTCGGCCTGTATCTTTCCTTCACGAAGGCCGCGTCCCATTTCGGTATACAGGGATGCGATCTCTGCCGGAACGCCCGCCTGCACCATGCCCTGCTCGTTATCTGCATCGCTGAATGTGATCCAAGGCAGCTCCGGCTTGCCGATGGCCTTACCTAAAGCTGCCGTTATCTCGGCCGGGGTTTTTACATCGCTCA
The DNA here is from genome assembly GCF_052437795.1 of Flavobacterium sp. GTDB lineage: Bacteria > Bacteroidota > Bacteroidia > Flavobacteriales > Flavobacteriaceae > Flavobacterium. The sequence continues at coordinate 1,327,133 of NZ_JBQVPA010000001.1, read as the reverse complement.
CGATATAGCGCACATTAATGCCTGAAGCTTCTTTTACCAGTTCTTCGGCAGCAGCTGCGGCTATATCTTTTGGATGTACTAATTGGACTTGTGTGTCCGCATCCAGGTTGCTGCCCAGTATCCCGGAGTGCTGTATCATCGGGATGCTGTTATTGAAGTTGATGTAAAAGTACCCCGCACGCAGGAAAGTTACATTCACTCCCTCAAGTTCTTTATACGCATTTTCGATGGCGTGAAGCCCTTTGATGGGTCCGGTGCCTTCTTCCAGATCAGCGCCAATGCTGCTCAGGAGCACGACCTTTTGTACACCCGCATGTTTTACAGCATTAATAATGGCCTTTCCGGCAGCAGCGGTATTTTCCACAATGTTTTGCAGCCCGAGGTTGGGCGGCGTCATGGCAAACACGGCATCAGCACCACTAAAAGACTTTGCAAGGAACGATGCATCGGTAATGTTGCCAATTGCGGCTGCCGCACCCAGTGCCTCAATGTCCTTTTTACGGTCTTCACTGCTGCTAATTACGGTAAGTTGGTGGCCTTCGGCCAGTAATTGCTTTGTAAGCGGCCCTGCTACATTTCCGAGCGAGCCTGTAATTGCTATTTTCATGGTTAAATATTTTTTTATTATAAAGCGAAATTATATCTTTACTTACTTTTTTACAAGTACTTACCCTAAAGTATGTATATATGACAGCGATAAAAGAAACATCGACCATACAGGAAAATAAGGCGTATGCCTTGAGCATGTGCCCCGTTACCTATACGATGGAAAAGATAGGTGGTTATTGGAAGCCCATCATATTATACCATCTTTCGCAGGGCGACAAGCGCTACAGCGAACTGAAACGGGCCATACCCGCCATTACCGAAAAAATGCTCATTCAGCACCTGAAGCAGCTGGAGAGCGATAACCTGCTCATCCGCGAAGCGAAACCTGTCGTGCCGCCATTTGTGACCTATCGGCTTACCGATGCGGGGAAGGGCCTGATACCTGTTATCGACGCGATGGCGGGCTGGGCGATACAGGTATCTGACGGGAAGTATTAGATGGGGACTGTTAAATAAAATAGCTCAAATGCCGTAAAGCTGTACTACTTATTTTTATCTGAATAATATTTGATAAACCAACCGGGAACTTTTTCCATATCTATGGCATCCCATTCTTTTTTATCACCTATTACTTTAAAGTGAGCAAAGATGTTAGCATCCTCACCATCTCTTGAATTGTCGATAAAATAAGTCTGATACGATATTTGAGCAGCTTCATGCAACAAATCAAGCGATCTGTAGTAGCGGGATTCAATTTTATCGGGAGTTACATCGTGACCTCCTTTTGCTTTTCTTGCTTTAACCCTAAATTTATTGATCTCGGGAGATTCGGTGGAAACGAAATAAAGGTACACTTTGTAACCCAGGTCTTTAGCTTCCTTCATAATATCAATTTTCGAAGGATGCGAGAATACAGTTTCAAAAGAAAATCGCTTCTTGTCGATTAAAAGTTTTTTTCGTAAAAAATCTGCAATTATTTGAGATACGTTATCAATATATTGTTTGTCCTCAAGAATGTAAGAAAAAGATGGGAATTCAAACTGCCAGCAGGAATAAAAAATATCTTCTGTAAAACCCTCCCTGATAAGACCTGAAGCTAAGGCAACTTGTGCAAAATCTTCTGAATCCGAAATGATGTCAAAATCTACTATCGAAAATTTTCCTGCTTTTTTTAATTGCGCACCAATGTCGTCCGCATTAATATAATGGCCAAATTCAATTGGTTTCCCGTTTTGCTGAAAATTCCGTACTTTATCAATCACGGTACTTTTTCCTGAACCATTTGGCCCTGCAAATACGCGTAGCCTCAAATCAGCCATTTAATCCAATATAAGTTTAGCGGGTCTTTTCACTTCCTCCATCTGTTTAATGCGCTCTATACGGCCATCAGGATATTTTTTTACTACCCATCCGTCTTCTGACACAACATTATATCCCATTACAGATATGGTTTCTTTCGCAGCCTCACGCATACCTTTTTTTGTAGCACTGATTAAAGCCCTTTTGGTAAGATATACCTTTGTATTTTTATCTTTTTCCTGCATATAACAAATATACTGCTTTTTTATAAGAACGGGAAAAATTATATCGTCATCGAAAAAAGCTTCGTTCCCGGTGCTTTTCGCTTCAGTTTCAGGTCAAATGCCATGCAGATATTGCGTACGAATGGCCGCCCTTTTTCGGTTATTCCTATAGCTGTGCCCCCGATCGTCAGCAAGCCGTCCTTTTCCATTTCACGGAGGTCCCACAGCACTTCGGGCAATTCGTTAAAGTAGCTGCCATCCTCATCCCATCTGGTCTCGAAACGACACATTAGGTTCAGGATGTGCTCGCGAATGATGAGGTCTTCATCGGTAAGCAGGTGTCCCCTGAAAACCGGCAACTCGTTTTCTGCCAGTCTTTTATAATAATCTTCCAGGTTCTTTTCATTTTGCGCAAAGGCGTACCAACTGTCGCTTATGGACGATACGCCCAACCCGATCATCAGCTGTGTTTTGGAGGCGCTGTAACCCATAAAGTTACGGTGTAGCTTGCCGTTTTGCGCGGCGGAATACATATTATCATTTTCCAACGCGAAATGGTCCATGCCAATTTCGTGGTAACCTTTTCCAATGAGTATTTTTTTGCCCGTTTCATACAGGCGGCGCTTCTCTTCATCTTTTGGCAGGTGGGCCTCATCATAGCCACGCTGGCCATTCCCTTTTATCCAGGGCACGTGGGCATAGCTGTAAAAAGATATCCTCTCCGGGCGTAATGCCTGGGTCTTTTCTATTGTATCCACCATGTTCTCGATCGACTGGAATGGGAGCCCATACACAAGGTCGTGGCTTATGGATGTGTACCCGATCTCCCTGGCCCAACGCGTAGCCAGCGCCACGTTTTGAAAAGGCTGTATGCGGTTTATGGCCTTCTGTACTTTTTCGCTGTAGTCCTGCACACCATAGCTTACCCTCCGGAAACCAAGGTCATACAGCGTTTGCAGGTGTTCGCGTGTGGTATTGTTGGGATGGCCCTCAATGCTGAACTCATAACCAGGCGTAGCATCGGCCAGTTCAAAGATCCCCTCGATCAGCTTACGGAGATTTTGCGGCCTGAAGAAAGTTGGTGTACCACCGCCCAGGTGCAGTTCCTTAATACGCGGCCTGGTAGTGAACATATTGCGATAAAGCGCCCATTCTTTCAGGACTGCCTTAACATAAGGACCCTCGACGTCATGGCGTTTGGTAATGCGTTTGTGGCAACCGCAAAAGGTGCACATGCTTTCGCAAAAGGGCAGGTGTATGTACAGGCTTATGCCTTCAGTACTGTTGCTTTCGCCAAAAGAGCGTATGAATGAATCTTTCCAGCTATCATCGGTAAATCCCGCACCATCCCAATACGGAACGGTGGGATAACTAGTGTACCTTGGTCCCGGCACATTATATTTTTGTAATATCGACTGGCACATATCCTGTTGTTTCAGCCAAAGGTATTGCGGCCTGAGCTTCCAAAAAATGATATTCGTCAGGTTTTTGGCAAAAGGGCATGAGGGGAGTCGGCCACAACGCTTTGAGAAAGTATGGCCAGTTGTGCATTGTGCTTCACTTTAAGGAGCTGCCATGACCCGTTGATCGGATCGAAGACATAGGCCAACCCGGCGTCGGGAAAGAGATAATAACTTAAATTAGTTTTTTGCGTCAGGTAAGCCGAGAGCGTATTATAGAAAACCGCATCATTCCGGCTGGCACGAAAAATACACACTAAAAAGGAGGGGAGCTGCCGCAGTAAAGATTTTTTGGCACTGCTTCGTTCCAGGTAATGCTGTACCGGAACCGGGAGATCCATGTTTCCAACGTTAGTTATCATCAGAGCGTTCCCCGGTACTTTTTTTGAAAGCAATTCATCGGGTATCACTGAGATCGCGCTTAGCGATACTAACAGTAGAAGCAACGCGGCTGTTATCAAGATAAAAACCATACCTGTTTTGCGGCGCAAGTTAGCACTGCCACCTTTTGTAAATAATGACTCCCATCACTACAGGATCAATTTTTCAGCTTGTTGAGCTTCTCCATATCAAGCACATAAACGGTACTGCCTGCCTTGTCGATAAGCCCCTCTTCCCTCAGGTCGGTAAGCGTCCGGCTCACGGTTTCGGGCGCGGTACCGGAAAGCGCGGCAAGGTCGTCGCGGCTTATCTTTATTGTCTTCCCATCGGAACTATGCTGCTGTACCAGGTTTACAATGGTTTCGGCAATACGTTTCCTTACCGATGAGTAGGCGATCTGTAGTAGTCGTATTTCCTTTTCCCGCACATTGTTCGCCAGCAGTTTTACAAAGTTCGCACCTATGTCGGGGTAGCTATTTAGGAGCTTGCCCAGTTGGTCAGCAGGCAAAAAGCCAAGTTCGGTCGCTTCGAGCGCTATGGTGGTATCGGTGTATATGTCTTCGCTCAGGATGATATTGATGTCCAGGTAGTCATCGGTTTTGTATATTCCAGTTATCAGTTCGCGGCCGTCTTCGGTAAGCTTTACGGTCTTTACCTTACCATTGATGATGAAGTAAATTCCCGTTACCCTGTCGCCTTCGTGATGTATCGTTTCGTTCTTTTTGAACATCCGGCTGTCGCGTCCCTGCATCAGCTGCTTCAGTTCCTGCAAGCCGTCTTTTTTCGCGACCACTTCGCCCAGCTTCTCGGCAGTCTGCCCATAAAACAGCTGGTGCAATTCCTTTTTCTTCAGGCGGCTTTCCACGGCGCCCAGCAACTCGGCATCATCAAAAGGCTTAGACAGGTAATCATCGGCACCCAGTTCCATACCTTTGCGAATATCGGTACGCTCGGCCTTTGCCGTGAGGAAAATAAAGGGGATGGCCCTGGTATTTTCGTGCTTGTTCAACTCTTCGATCACGCCATAGCCGTCAAGCTCCGGCATCATAATGTCACACAAAATGATATCGGGCAAATGGCTCAGGGCCATCTTTACCCCGGCATCGCCATTCGGCGCGTCATATACCTGGTAGCCCGAAAGCTCCAGTATCTCAACTATGTTCTCACGAATGTCGGTATTGTCTTCAATTACAAGTATCTTAGTCATTTTGCGGGAATGTAATGGTAAAACGTGTGCCGTTATCTACAGCGCTCTCAAGATCGATGGTGCCGTGCATAAGCTTTACATACCGAAGCACGATGTTAAGCCCCAGGCCGGTTCCGGGAATGCTTCCGGTATTCTGCGCCCGGAAAAAAGCTTCGAACAGGTGCTTGTGCTCCTCTTCGGGTATGCCTATGCCGTCGTCCTGAACGGTTATGCTGCAGCTGCCGCTTTCAATACGGGTAATAAATTGTATCGTGGTAGCTTCTCCCGAATATTTTATAGCATTGGATATGAGGTTGATAACGCTGTTGCGAAGCAGGTTCCTGTCTAACCTTACAGTAACATCGTTCCCATAATGCGTATAAATGATCTTCTGGCTTTTTTTGGCCAACAGCTGCATTTCGTCTGCTATCTCTTTAGAAAAGGCAGCGAGGTCAAAGTCCGAAAAAGATACTTCGACCTTACCGGCTTCGGCTTTTTCCACATGTAAAAAGTCGTTTAGTATAGTGGTAAGATTGTTCACCGAATTTTTTATTTTGGTGACGTGCTTTCCTATCTTGCTGCTGTCCATACTTTCGGCATATCGCTCTATCAATGAGGTAGATAGTTGTATGGAACTGAGGGGCGTGCGGAATTCATGCGATGCCATCGAGAGCAGGCGGCTTTTTAGCTTTCCCAGTTCTTTTTCCTTTTCCAGCGAATGGCTCACCTCTTCCTTGGCATGGGTAAGCGCGTCGATGGTCTCATTTAGCGATACAGTCCGTTCCTTCACCAGCTCTTCAAGGTGCTGTGTGTATTGCATTAGCCTGTTCTCGGCTTCCTTCTGGTGGCTCAGATCGTGGACGAACCCGGCAAAGAAACGCTGCTCTTCATAGCGCACTTCGCTAACGCCGAGTCGGAAGGGGAATACCGAACCGTTCTTTTTACGCCCAAGCACATCCCTGCCGTAGCCTATGATGTGTGCAATGCCGGTCCGCTTATAATTTTCCATATAAGTATCGTGTCGCTCCCTGTCGGGCGAGGGCATCAGTATGGATATGTTGTGCCCTATGACCTCTTGGGGTTCATATAAAAACAGGCGGCAGGCAGCTGGGTTTATCGATTCAATAATGCCCTCATCGTTTATGGTAATAATGCCGTCTATGGCATTATCAATGATCGCATTCAGTAAGGCTTCATTCCTCATGGCAGTGTTTTGTTGCTCAACAAATATCGCAATTTAAAAAGATGTGGAAAAATTTATGAGGCATAAGGCTGTACCTGCAGTAAATATATCTTGCCATCCAGGCCGTCTTTGGCCCATTCTGCCAGTACATCCTTTTTATGGCTGTCGCGTATTTCGCTCATAGCCAGGCTAAGGGAAACGATCTCACCATCAGTAAGCACCATCTGCTCGCGAAGTTCGCCCGGGGTGGTCTTATGAACGGTAGAATTGGTCCCCGCGGCAAGATCGTTATACACCAGCATCCTGCTTTTGCTGCCGTGGCTTTTTGATATTATCGGCACTGCATTCCCGGTAAAAGGGCCGGAAACGCAAAATTCGTCGGGTGTTATCAGGTTGGAGGTAAAATTTTGCCCAAGGCCCCAGCTTCCGTTCACGGTTACCGTCCCGTTTTGGGTAAGGGCGATCCCGGAGCACGCCATGTCCGATCGTACCATTTGCTGTATCCCCACCGATATTTCTATGCGGCAAGGGTCATACCCCGTTATGCCTGCCTGCCGCAATGCGTTTTCATTAAACAGGCAGGCATAGCAGCATTTTATGGCATACAGCAGGGCAATGCTGCCGCTAATGTTAAGGAACGATTCCGGCAGGCCGGTATTGGCAGGCAATGCGGTATCGGCTACGCTGCTGCGCACGGCCACATCCTGGCGCACAAAAGTAGTTTCGTAAGATGAAAGTATCGCATCCTCCAGGAATTTAGGGAATTTTGAATTGATGATGATCTTCCTGGCCTGCAATGATATTTGTGCCACATTTGAAAACTCACAGCGATCAAGGGCTGACAGTAGGCTTTCCAGTTTGGCATCCAGCCCGTTATGCTGTTTAAAATTCCTGAAGCCGGCAAAGGTTATGGCAAAACCCGGGGGCACATTTACAACTGCGCTGCCCATCCGGTACAATTCGCCTATGGATGCATTTTTTAACCCGACATCCTTTACGTACCCGGAACCTGTTTCATCAAAGTTTATTATCAGTTGCTCCATTTTTTCAATTACCGGAAAATTACTGCCGGCAAGGGAACAAAAGTAAGGTCGACCTGAGTGCACATCTATGACATCCGTCACAATTACGATAATTAACTCATCCTATAGTATCCAGCGACATTTACGAATTTGCTTTCATGAACCCCGCGGTAAAAGTACTGCCACTACCAATGTCGCTTTTTAAATGGAGGTAGCCACCCATTGCCAGGAGGAATTCCTTGCTGATGCTCAGCCCCAATCCTGTGCCTTCCTTCTCTGTGCCCGGCACACGGAAATATTTATCAAATACCTTTTCCTGAAATTCCGGCGAAATGCCTGTACCATGATCGGTCACAGCTATCTCGATGTGTGTTGGTGTCACGCCTGCCTTAACTTCGACCTGATCATTGTCGTAAGAATAGCGGATGGCATTTGACAATAAATTGGAGATGATCCATGCACCTTTATCCCTATCTACAACTACTTTCGGCAATTGGCTCATGTCGTTCTGGCGGATGCTAATGTTTTTGTACGCGGCTACTTTTTGGTTAGCCTCAACGGCTTCGGCGATCAAATGCTGCATACTTGCGGTTTCGGTCTTAAAATTGGACTTTCCGGTCTCAACCTGTGTAATGTTCAGCAGTTCCCCTGTAGTTCTCAACAGGCGTTCTGTATCATCATGCAGGCTTTCCAAAAGTTCCTGCTGCTCTTCGTTCAAGCTACCGGTCTTATTGTTGGCCAGCAGTTGCAGGCTCATTTTCATCGAGGCTATCGGGGTCTTGAACTCGTGTGAAACTGTGGCGATGAAATTGGTCTTCGCACTGTCCAGCTCTTTATAAGCCGTAATGTTCTTCAGGATGATGAACGAACCTATCGGCCGCGTTTCTTCTTCACCTGTCGGTACAATGCTTATTGGTATCCTATGCTTTTCAAAATAACTTTCTTTTCCGTCAGAATAAATTTCCATCGGCTCCTTTCCGATCAATCCTTTATCATCCTGTAAAAGCGTACGCAAAAGGTCGTTATACAGCGCTACTGCTTCCGCCTGATGGCCAATTACCTTATCTTTTATCAGACCCGAAACTTTTATGGCCTCCTCATTAATGAACAGTATCTTCATCGTCTCATCCAGCCCTATAACAGGGTCGCTGAGGTTGTTGATCAGTGTTTCGATACGGCGTTTTTCCATCATCAGCTTTTCGAGGTTGCTGTTGCTGTATTCCTGCAATTTTTCTGCCATGGTATTGAACGATCGTGCCAGGACCGAAAATTCGTCATGCCCTTTAAAATAAACCCGCTGCGAATAATTCTTGGCCGCGATCTGCCGGATGCTTTCAGTTAGGTCGCGCACGGGATTGGCAATATAGCCCGGGAGGTTGAGCAGCAGCGTAAAGCCGATCACAAAGCAGAAAGCGCTTGCGATAGATATCCACCATATCGCACTGGCAGCAGTATTTTCGGCTATGTCGCTTTTGCGCTTTATGGCATCCATGTTCAGCTTCATGATGCTGTTCAGGTCGGCACGTACATTACGCAGTAGTTCAGGGTCTTTCGGGTCTTTCAGTAATGCCGAATAATCTTCCTGAAGGTCTGCGGTAAGTTCCTGTTCGCCCACTTCGGTAATGTTGGCCATCTGCTGGTCCAGGTACGACTGGAATTTTTCGGCCGCATCGGGCTTTTCGCCAAATGCATCGAGCGCTTTGTACATATTGCGCGAATAATCCATCGATTGGTAGTTCGCCACCAGTATGTTCTTAGACTCGTCTCCCAACAACCGCACCTGCCGCGTGGCAATACCTGCGAGGGTAAGGATCATTATGAATAAAAGGCTGAAAGCCAGTATGAGTTTGGTCTTGATCTTCATGTCAGGAAAGAAGGATAAGGTCAATATCATTCGAAGATAATTTATTTAACAATGCCTTGAAAATATTGGTCGACAAAATAACCTTAAGCAGCGTAAGGTGCGGTTTGCCAATGCAAATGGTGGTTATCCTGCGGGCTTCGGCCTGTTCGGTTATGGCGGTTGCCACACGGCTATGCTGCACCCTGATTATCTCAGCACCAAGTTCTGTAGCAAGCTTAAAGTTATTAATGAGGTGGCGCTGCTTATCCAGTTGGATATTATGGCTGTTTTCCTTAGGTAGTTCTACATACAGCACATACCACTTGCTGTGGTAATAGTTGGCAAGGCGCGCGGTTTTGCGTATCACGGTCTTAGCCGTTTTATGATTGCTGCTGATGCATGCCATGAAACGTTCCTTCTTAAAATTGCGCAGTCCGGTCACCTCGGTCTCTACCTTGCGCTCCACCTGGCTGGCTACTTCTTTCAAAGCCAGTTCCCGTAGCTGGAGTATGTGCTCAGCCTGGAAGAAATTGTTGAGCGCCGAAGCGATCTTTTCGGCCGTGTAAATTTTCCCTTCCTTCAGGCGGGCGATCAGCTCATCGGCGGTAAGGTCAATGTTCACCACCTCATCGGCTGCTTTCAGCACGCTGTCGGGTACGCGTTCCTGCACCTCAATTCCGGTTATCTCGCGCACGTCATCATTCAGGCTTTCAATATGCTGAATGTTTACCGCGCTTATCACATTGATGCCCGCATCGATAATATCCATCACGTCCTGCCATCTTTTGCCATTCTTGCTTCCCTCTATGTTGGTGTGCGCCAGTTCATCTACTATAACCACTTCGGGACGTAAGTTGATGATGGCCTGTACATCCATTTCCTCGAGGTGTTTACCTTTGTAGAAGATGGAGCGTTTGGGTATTACGGGCAATCCGTCCAACAGGTCATGCGTTTCCTTGCGGTTATGTGTTTCTATGAAGCCTATCTTCACATCAATGCCATTGCGCAATAATGTGTGCGCTTCCTGCAGCATGCGAAACGTTTTGCCTACACCGGCACTCATGCCGATGTAGACCTTAAACTTGCCTTTGCGCGACTTTTGTATCAGGTCGAGAAAGTGCTTTACATTATTTTCTTTTTCAGTATCCATTAAAATGATAGTGCCAAAGCAGTTGAAATAAAAGTATTGTTGTTTGATGGGCTACCGTTCATCATGAATATCTCATCTTTGCTGGTCAGTGTCCTCGCTTCAATGCGCCAGATCACATTGGTGTACAGGCTATAGTCAAAATTAACCGAATAGCCGAAGGTTTTGAAACCATTCCGGGTACCGGTAGCAATGATCACACCATCTTTATCTGCATAATATTCCCCACGTGCGGTCAGCGATGCCTTATCGGTCAGGGCATATTTAGCTATCAGCACAGGCGAATACCATGAACTGTAGCTTTCGCTGTGCCTGCTTTTCTGTTCTGCGCCTATGTCAAATCCCGTGGTAAGGCTAAATTTGCCGCTTACCTGGAACTGCCCGTAAAAATTGTGGAAGTAACGCATGCGCTTTTCGGCCACAGGCTTGTCATTGCCTGCAAAGGAACTGCTGTTGAGCGTTACCCTGGCACTGGGCTTGTAGGTAAGCTGGTGGCCAAAAGCCAGTGTCCTGTTGCCCTCAACCCTTTGTATGCGCTGCCAGCCATTGAGCACCAGACCGCTCACGAACCATTTTCCGGAAGGGGAAGTATACGACAGTTTGGCACCGCTTTCATAGTAGGGAGAATTATCGGCAAGTATGCTGCGGGTAAGTGTTTGGCAATCCTTCCCTATAGCGCTCTCGAACCCTATGTGCGAGGCGAAAACTCCCGCATCTACCCACAGGTTAGCCGTTTTGGAAAGCTTTACCCCGGCGTTAGCCTCGTAAATGTTCTTCATTACGCCATCTTCTGCCGCGAGGTTGGCATTGGCATAAGAGCCCCCCATAAGTGCCAGGTTCCCACGCACATTTCCATTGTCATAAGATGCCTTGATAAAGCCAAGGTTTAACGCCACTTCGTTATGGCGGTTATGAGAATAAATAAAACCGGGACGGGTATTGCTTTCAGGCTGACCAAAGTCATAGGTGTAATAGGTCTCTATGTACCCTGAGAACGTAAGTGAGGGGACCTCGCTTTGTGGCAGTACCACTATAGAGTCGTTCGTCTGTGCCAATGTGCCCGTTATTGCGCCCACGGCCATTAGGAGAGCTGTTATATTATTTTTCATTGCTTGAGGTTATCCAACGCTAAGTTGAGTTTTAAGATATTTATTTTTTCAGGCCCGAAAAGCCCCAGGAGTGGTCTGTCAGTGTGGTTTTCAATTAAGGTTTCCAATTCCGATGCCTTTATGTTGCGCTCCTTCGCGATTCTTTTTATTTGCATTTTTGCGGATAGGACTGAGATGTCCGGGTCAAGCCCGCTGGCGGAGGCAGTTACCATTTCGACAGGAATGTCTTTCTTGCTGATTTCAGGATTTTTCATCAAAATTGTATCGATTCGCTTTTGCACTTCTGCAAGGTATTCGGGGTTGGAAGGCCCTTTGTTGCTCCCGCCTGAACCTGCGGCGTTATAGCCAACTGCCGATGGGCGGGAATTGAAATATTTGTCAGAAGTAAACGACTGGCCAATGTTCTCGTAATAGGTTTTACCGTTATGGGAAACCACTTTCCCTTTACCACGGTTAGGCATTACCTGTGCCACGCCAAATACCAACAGGGCGTAGATACCTGCAAGGCTCACTATGCAGATCAGGGTAAGGATTAACGTTTGTAAGAATGTCTTTTTCATGATCGTTGAATTAAAATAAAAGTGCTACTGCCATATCGATAAGCTTGATACCAATGAACGGTACAATAATGCCACCCAATCCATAGATGAGCAAATTCCTTCGCAAGAGTGCTGAAGCACCTATGGGCTTGTATGCCACGCCTTTCAGCGCAAGCGGTATGAGGAATGGGATAATGATCGCATTAAATATGACTGCTGATAATATCGCGGTTTCGGGACTGTGAAGGTTCATTATGTTCAGTCCCTGCAGTGCGGGGATGGCAGTAATAAAGAGGGCCGGAATAATGGCAAAGTACTTGGCTACATCATTCGCAATGCTAAAAGTGGTCAGCGTACCACGAGTCATCAGCAATTGCTTGCCTATCTCCACGATCTCGATGAGCTTGGTAGGGTCGTTGTCAAGGTCGACCATGTTTCCCGCTTCCTTGGCGGCCTGCGTACCGCTGTTCATGGCTACGCCAACGTCGGCCTGGGCCAGTGCGGGGGCGTCGTTAGTGCCGTCACCCATCATGGCTACCAGCTTGCCCTGCTGTTGCTCGGCCTTTATATAGTTCATTTTGTCTTCGGGCCTTGCCTCAGCTATAAAGTCATCCACACCGGCTTTTTCGGCTATGAATTTTGCCGTCAGTGGGTTGTCGCCCGTTACCATTACGGTTTTCACGCCCATTTTGCGCAGGCGCTCAAAACGCTCGGCTATCCCGGTCTTGATGATGTCCTGCAATTCGATCACTCCGATCACCTTTTCATTTTCGGCCACGACCAGCGGCGTACCACCATTCGATGAGATCTTCTTCACTTTTTCAGCAACTACCTGTGGGAACTCGTTGTCGTTTCTCTCAACAAGGTTTTTTATGGCATCATAAGCGCCTTTGCGTATCCTCCTTCCGGGAAGGTCGACACCAGAGCTGCGGGTCTCTGCAGTGAATTTAATGTAGGCTGCATCCTTTAATTGAATGTTCTGGTCCAGCCCGGCCAGTTCTATTATCGACTTGCCTTCGGGTGTTTCATCGGCAAGCGAACTAAACACAGCCGCTTCGATGAAATGCTTTTCCGAAACGCCTTCTGAATTATAAAAGTGTGTCGCCTTGCGGTTGCCTATGGTTATGGTTCCTGTCTTGTCGAGAAGGAGGACATCAATATCTCCTGCTGTCTCTACCGCTTTACCCGATTTGGTGATCACGTTGGCACGCAGCGCCCTATCCATGCCTGCTATGCCTATTGCCGAAAGCAACCCGCCTATGGTAGTAGGTATAAGGCATACGAACAGCGAAATAAAGGCGGCGATCGTGATAGGGGCATTGGCAAAATCGGCGAACGGCTTTAACGTAACGCATACTATGATGAAAACGAGCGTAAAACCTGCAAGCAGAATGGTAAGGGCGATCTCATTAGGTGTTTTTTGGCGGGAAGCACCTTCCACCAGTGCGATCATTTTGTCGAGAAAACTTTCGCCCGGCTCGGTGGTGACCTTTACCTTAATGTGGTCCGAAAGCACTTTGGTACCACCGGTCACCGAACTTTTATCGCCTCCTGCCTCCCGTATAACCGGCGCCGATTCGCCCGTTATCGCAGACTCATCAATGGTTGCAAGGCCTTCGATTATCTCGCCGTCAGTGGGGATAATATCGCCAGGTTCACAAATGAATACATCGCCTTTTCTTAACTTGGAAGAGGGTACTATCTGCACCTCATCCACATACATTTCGCCTACAGGCTCGATCTTTTTGGCGGGTGTTTCCTCACGTGTCTTGCGCAGGCTGTTGGCTTGTGCCTTGCCTCGCGCCTCGGCTATGGCCTCGGCAAAGTTGGCGAACAGAAGCGTGAAAAAAAGCACCAGGAATATTACGAGATTATAAGTAAAAGACCCCTGGGAGGTTTCGCCGGTAAGTATCCAGGCACATACGCAAAACATCACTATGGTGCCGATCTCAACAGTGAACATGATAGGATTTCGGAAAAGCGTTACCGGGTTCAGTTTTACGAACGACTGCTTCAGCGCTTCGGTCACCAGCTCTTTTTGGAATAATTTATTTTGGGTTTTCATTGTCAATTTATTGAAGTGAAAAATATTCGGCTACCGGACCAAGTGCCAGCGCAGGGAAGAACGACAGCGCTGCAATGATGGCTATCACGGCAAGGGTAAGAACACCGAAAGTCGAGGTGTCGGCTTTAAGCGTGCCGGCGCTTTCGGGTACGTGCTTTTTCGCGGCAAGCATTCCGGCTATGGCAATAGGGCCAATGATGGGTAGGAACCTGGAAAGCAGCAGCACGATACCTGTGGTTACGTTCCACCACGGATTGTTATCGCCAAGGCCTTCAAAACCGGAACCGTTATTGGCCGCTGATGAGGTAAACTCGTACAGTATCTCACTGAAACCGTGGAAGCCGGGGTTGTTCAGCGTACTGGCGCCATGCTCAGGAAACGCTACACATAATGCTACACCCGACAGTATAAGGAAAGGATGCAGCAATGCGATGATCATAGCGATCTTCATTTCCCGTGCCTCTATCTTTTTGCCTAAGAATTCAGGTGTTCGGCCTACCATCAGTCCGCTTATAAATACGGCAAGTATGATGAAGATGTAAAAGTTGAGCAGCCCCACGCCACATCCGCCGTAAAAGCAGTTCACCATCATGGCGAGCATCTGGTTCATGCCTGATAACGGCATCGAGCTGTCGTGCATCGAGTTGACCGATCCTGTAGAGATAACCGTGGTGGCAATGCTCCAGTAGCCCGAAGCCGCGGCGCCAAAGCGTGTTTCCTTGCCTTCCATGGCGCCAGACGTGGTGTCGATGCCCATTTGGGCTAGGGCAGGGTTGCCGTTCATTTCGGTCATCACCGTGGGCACGGTCAACGCAAGGAAGCCTACTGTCATTACCCCAAATATCATGTACGAAAGCCTTTTCCTGTTGAGGTAGTAGCCCAGTGCAAATATCATGGCGAATGGCACGAGCATCTGCGCGATCATTTCAACCATATTGGTAAAGTAGTTGGGGTTCTCGAACGGATGGGATGAGTTGGCCCCAAAGAAGCCGCCGCCATTGGTACCAATGTGCTTTATTGCTGTGAATGCCGCCACCGGACCTGTTGCCACCTGCACGGTCTCGCCCTCAAGGGTCATCATTTCCTGTTTTCCGTCAAAGGTCATTGGTGTTCCGGCCAGCATCAGCAATATTGCAGTTATCAGTGATAATGGCAACAATATGCGTGTGATCGACCTTACGAAATACTCATAAAAATTGCCCAGCTTTTCTGCAGTACGCTCTTTCAGGGCATTGAAAAGTACGGCGGCGGCGGCAAGCCCAATGGCAGCAGAGACAAACTGCAGGAACATAAGGAATAGCTGCCCCAGATAGCTAAGGCCTGTCTCACCCGAATAATGCTGCAGGTTACAATTTACTACGAACGATATGGCGGTGTTGAACGCTAGGTCGGGGCTCATGTTCGGGTTGTTGTCGGGGTTCAGTGGGAGCCATCCCTGGCACATCAATACACCCATTGCGACGAGGAACCATATAAAGTTGATGGCTAAAAGTATCTTAAGATGCTTTTTCCAACCCATTTCTTCATTAGGGTCGATCGTGCAGAGCCTGTAAATCAGTTTCTCTACAGGACCAAAGACCGGATCCAGGAAGGTCTTATGCCCCGAGTATACGCGGGCAATGTATTTGCCCAGTGGGATAGCCAGTGCCATCGTAAGGATGAACATGGCTATGATCCCGATTATTTCAGTATTCATTGTTAAGGATTTGGATTACTGGTTTAAAATTTCTCCGGCCTTATAAGCACGTAGCAGATGTAGGCGAAGACCAATACGGATAGAATGAGTAATGCGATCATGATTAGAATTTTTCGAAAATGTCAATTGATCCCCGGCAGATGGCAAAAAGCACGATCCCGGTCGCGATAAGCAGCGCTGTTAACATAATTATAGTTTTAAGTTATACTCCTGATGTGTTTACCTGTGTTATGTACTCCCTTCGTAAGGTTTGTGGGAACAGGTTGGCAATGCTGCAGTTGTGCAGCTCCATAAAAGTGGAGACCGAGAATACATAGATGTTGGAAATGGCATTCTTTGTTTCAGCGCTGCCTGTAGCAAGGAGCTGTTCGGCGGTGGTAAGGCATTTTCTTACCCTTGGGATATTCCCTTTACGGATAAGCTCTTTGGTGATCTCGGCAAAACGGGCTGCTTTAGCGCAGGCAGTCGTAGCATGGTTTTTCATTTTTGAAAATGTTTTACGTTTTGCCTTATTATGCCAAAACACATACCGCAAAAAGAAAAATAATGCAACTGGCTTATTTGTAGATGGTAAGGTGGTTTTTTTATTTTATGCCAAAGAAAAACCCTATCGTTTTGATAGGGTCGGGGCTTTCATTTTAATATGTAGGATACTGAAAATTGGGTCTGTGATCCCGAAGGATCAGGAATGGGTTCGGGTTATCAGGCAATGCTTATACATTGATCCCAACCCAACCGGCATTACTTTTTTTTTTCGGTGTCCAGTGATGACTCCATTGGCGGGATGAATTTCACGTCCCTTTCCTTTTCCTGCTGCTCTACATACACTGCAAACTCTGCAGGTTCTATCTTGGCACCTTTAAAGCTGGTATAGGCACGGGTAAATTCGGCCCCGAAATATAATATCGCAGCCGTGTAGTACACCCACAGCAAAATTATTATCAGTGATCCCGCAGCGCCGTAGGGCGATCCTGCGGCTGTGGTCTCAATATATAGTCCTATGACATAACGCCCCAAAAGGAACAGGCAGGCTGTGAAGAAAGCTCCCGCGCGAACATGCCTCCATCCAATTTTGGCATCGGGGAGCACTTTAAAGATCACACCGAACAGTATTGTAATCACAATGAAGCTGATCACCAGGTTAGCCGCATTTATCAGCACGATGGTAAGGTCGGGGAAGCGTGCCTTCAGCAGGTCGCTAACCGCCAGCAATGCCCCGTTAACGATCAGGGATACGATAAGCAAAAAGCCAAGGCCTACGATTATGGAACCCGAAAGCAGCCTGTCTTTTATGAGTTTTACCCAGCCGCGTTTTGGCTTTGCCTTTACTTTCCATATCATGTTGATGGAATCCTGTATCTCCCCGAAAACGGTAGTAGCACCAATCACCAGTGTTATTGCGCCGATAATGACAGACATGGTGGTTTTTCCCGACAGCTCCAGGTTTTGTATGATCTGCTGTACCTGCAATGCCGCCTGTGAGCCGATCAGGCCGTTTATTTCATCGAATATCCTGCCCTCGCTGGCTTCACGTCCAAAAAATGCACCCGCAAGCGAAATGATGAGCAATAGCAGCGGTGCCATTGAAAATACGGTGTAGTAGGAGAGGGAAGCGCTTAATTTCAGTCCTTTGTCGTTCATGAACCCTTTAAAGGTATCGATCAGGATACATTTGATATTTTTATAAGTGTCTTTGCTTAAGATCTTTCTCATAGCTATAGGATTGTTGCTACGATAAAAATAATTATAGCATCAGGCAATTACTACAATATTAACATAACTATAAATGTATCTGCGTGTTTTGCTATATTTTAATCTTAAAGAAATAACCTACAGTTTTAAAAACACAATTATTTCATAAATTTATCTCTTATGGCGTGGGAGCATTTGCCATTGTTGGTATTATGCGTAACTTTATAGGAGTAAAGCAGCCACGCTGCATAAAAGCAATGCCATGAGAATAGTTATCGTAGGAGGAGGGTTTGCGGGGGTCAACTTCGCGCAGGGCCTGGCGGGGAATAAAAATTTTGACGTTACGCTCGTTGATAAGAATAATTACAATTTTTTCCCGCCGCTCATCTACCAGGTGGCTACGGCTTTTCTTGAGCCATCCAGCATCAGCTATCCTTTTCGAAAGCTTTTCCGCAATGCAGGCAACATCCGCTTCAGGATGGGCGAGGTGCTCTCGGTAGACATGGCCGCGAATAAGGTACTATTGCATAATGGCGAACTTGAGTACGACCGCCTTGTTTTCGCTACAGGTGCCGAAACCAATTATTTCGGAATGGAGAATGTCCGCAAGAACGCCATACCAATGAAAACCCTTAACGATGCCATTGAGATGCGTAATAAGCTGCTGCAGCGCATGGAGAGGGCTACCATTTGCAAGAACAGCCGCGAGCGCCGCAAATACCTTAATATCGTCGTTGCTGGCGGAGGGCCAACAGGGGTGGAGGTATCAGGTATGTTCGCCGAAATGAAGAACGGCATATTGCGAAAGGAATATCCAGAACTTTCTACCAGTGCCAGCAACATTTACCTTGTCGACGGAGGCGATGCCCTGCTGTCGCCAATGAGTAAAGATTCGCAGCAGGATACCTTGGAGGCGCTTACAAAAATGGGCGTAGTGGTAAAGCTCAATACCCGTGTAACAGACTTTACCGACGATACCGTTCACCTTAACACAGGCGAGACCATACAGTCTAAAAACCTTATTTGGGCTGCCGGTGTCTCAGCCAAAGTTTTTGAGGGCATCCCTACCGAAAGCTATGGCCCCGGCAGGAGATTGCTGGTAGATGAGCACAATAAAATTTTAAATACTACAAATATATACGCCCTTGGCGATACCTGCCTACAAACCAATGACCCGGACTGGCCGAAAGGACATCCGCAGGTGGCACAGGTAGCGATACAACAGGGGGAGCGGCTTGCAAAAAACTTTAAGAGTGAGCTTAAGGGCGATCCATTAAAACCTTTTAAATATAACGATAAAGGCTCTATGGCCATTATCGGGAAGAACAAAGCGGTGGTCGACCTTCCTAAACCAAAAATGCACTTCAAAGGCTTCATTGCGTGGCTCATGTGGCTTTTCATCCACCTGATGTCGCTTATAGGCTACCGCAACAGGATCGTAACCGCCTACAACTGGATGATCGCCTATTTTTCCCGTGACCAGTCATTGCGGATGATCATCAGGCCGGATAAGCGCTCGAAGACATAGCTTACTGAAATGAAGGTACGTTATCGTTCAGGGCATTTGCCAGTAAGGCAAGATGCTCATTCTCCACATGGTCCATAACAACCACTTTGTACCATTGGTTAGATGAGTCATGTTTTTGCGGCACGAGGTCAAAGCGGGCTGCCGTCGCTTCGGTCACAAATTCTGCATTAATGGTAACGATGTTCATGAACGGCTCCCTGAAATATGGGATACCTATTTTATCCAGCATTTTGCAAAGCCAGGACGTACGCATCTGTAGTATGCTTATTTTTTCAAACCATCCGTTAGGCCCATAGGTGCAGAGTATCATCCATACCGCTACGGCATTGGTACCCGACCTGCTTCCGCAAAGGGTAAGGTCCATGCCTTCTACATATTCGGCTTCTTTAGTAAGCGTATTTTCAATCAGGCCTTTTCGGCAAATGAAAATGCCGGTACCGTAGGGTGCCTGCAACATTTTATGGGCATCGATGGTAATGGAACTCACGTTCAGATCTTCAAAGCTGATGGTACTCGCCGTATTGCTGAAAGGATAAACAAAACCACCGTAAGCACCATCGATATGGAGTTTGTATCTAATGCCAAGCCGCTCATACAGGTCAGTGTACGTTTTGGGATCATCTACCGACCCGAACATGGTCGTACCCAGATTGGCTACCTTAATAAAGTATTTTTTACCGCGGGCCTGCGCATCGGCTATTATTGTTTCGAGTGTTCCTATCTAAATATGGCGTTGGTTTGGATCGACGGGGATCCTCAGCCATTCCAGCATCAGCAGGTTAGCGCCCTTTGCAATGGAGTAGTGGGTATCTTCGGAAGCTACGATAGCGATCTCATGCGGCCGTGCGTCAAATTCATTGATGAAATAATTGCGGTACATCCATAGCGCCTGTATATTGGCTTCGGTGCCACCTGGCGCAATGTAACCATCAATGCTGTCGGGTCCGGCCTTAAAAATATCGACAGCGATTATGTTGAGTACTTCAGTCTCGATCTCCTGTGTCCCTTTAAAAGCCTTTTCGGAAGTTCCAATTGTGTGGCAGCCGATGTTATTGGGGTTGGCAACAAACACTTGTAGTAACGGCGCGTCTTTAAGGAAAGGCACATCAGTAGGGAACACCTTTTGGTCGAGCTTTGATGCCGGATAGCCCAGTGAGGTATCTGTAGAAAAATTCACATTGTCACTCAGTGCTTGCTGTATGTGCTGCTGCTGTTGGGCTGTCGTCAGTTTTTTCCAGTATCGCATTGGCGTTGTTTTCCGACAAAATTACAGTACGCGATGTGTTGGAAATATGATGATGGTCACGGATCTAAAATTCATTAACCAATTCCGGGATCAGATGTGTGAAGATCTGCATAGATACGCGTTCTTTTAAAATTAAAAAGGATACCCGATCGCCAAATTGAAAACCAGGTTATTCCTCCTCCAGGTTTTTCCGCCAAAGTCAATGTCGTCGATAACCCAACGCTCGCCCTCCGGCAGCCATGGTTTACGCAAAGGGAAGGCAAGGTCAAGCCGTAGCACAAGGAATGTAATGTCGATACGCAAACCTGCACCGGCACCCACGGCCAGCTCATCATAGAACTTGCTGGTAAACTGCGAACCCGGCTTTCCTTCATTTTTATTCCAAAGCCAAATGTTACCGGCATCTAAAAACACCGCCCCGTTAATAACACTAAAAAGGTTACCCCTGTACTCCGTATTCATTTCCAGCTTAATGTCGCCGCTCTGGTCGGGCAGGAAGCTGCTGGCATCAATGTCGGGATTACGATAACTTCCGGGGCCTATCGACCTCGCCCTGAAAGCCCGTATGCTATTGGTGCCGCCAATGAAGAACTGCCGCATGAACGGGAGTTCGGTAGAGTTGCCATAAGGCACACCTACACCGGCAATGATGCGGCTTGCGAGGCTCGACTTTTCACCTAGTTTCATATAGTGGCGAAGATCATGCTCGGTTTTTACGAACTGGCTAAAGGGCACACCCAAGATCTCTTCCGGTTCCTTGGTCCTGGCATCCGCTCCCGTGGCAAGCCCCGCTATCGTTCCGGCAAGGTCTATAGAACCTTTGTAATAAAAGGTATGCTTGCGGAACTTGCGCATAGTGTTGGTGTAGGTATACGAATAGTTCGGCCCGAAGATAAGCTGCTTTTCTATCACTTTTCGCAGTGCGTTACCACTGCCGTTATTGAGTGAATCAGCAGCTGTGATCTGGTCCCTGTATTCCTGCGTTACTGTAGCAGGGCTAACATAGTTCACATCAAAGGCATTTAATTGGTGCTCCGTCCTTATGTTATCCTTCCACAAATAACCAAACTGCGTCCTGAATGAATTGAGTGAGTACAGCCTAGCCCGGTTCTGGTATTCATAACTTACCATGGCGCGTGTCCTTGGCACAAAGGCGCTGGAATCCTGTATTTTTATCGGAGTGATGAATCGCGGCCATACCAGGCTCGCCTCTCCACCCACACGGTATACGTTGTAGCCCTTATTCTGTCCCGATGCCTGTATCTCGGCCCCGCCAAATACTGAGAATGACAGCAGTTCCGCCGCCCTGAAGGCATTGCGGTTGCTCCAGTTCACGCTTGCTTCCGAGCCGTTGTAGTTGGCCGAATTGGTCTTTGCCAAGATCTCGAAACGTATCGACTTTTTGGGCAGGGGAGTAAAGTAGTAGTAGGTATCCAGTACTGTGTCCAGCGAATCGGACGGGCGAAATTCATTTTTCACGAACTTGAAGGTTCCCAGGTTAACGAGGCGGTTGAGCGTCAGGTTATGGTCGCGCCTGCTGTATTTATCGCCTTTATGGAAAAACATTGTACGGTCGTAAATGATGGGGCGGAACGTATGGTCGGGGTCTATTATCGTAAAGTCTTTATAGCGCTCCACAGCTTTTGGATCCTTAGCCAGCGTGTCTTTGGCATTTGCCAATGAATAGTTGGGGTAGATCACGATATCGCCAATAGTATACACTCTTTTGGCACGCGCCGGGGTTTCATCCTTTACTTTTACGATCAGGTCTACCTGGTGTTTGCCTACGGTACTATCTACCTGTACTAAGATATAGTCGGGATTGAAGTAAAAATAGCCCTTGTTCTTCAGCCTTTGGTCAATACGTTCCCTTTCTTCCTTGATCACGTCGAGGTCATACGGCTGCCCTTTCTTAAGGCGGCTCCTGCGGCGGATGTTAGCTACAGTACTGTCAAGTTCGGTCGCGGCAGAGTCTCCCGGGAATATGACTTTACGTATCGTATATTGCTGCTTCGGCATTACCGTATATTTTGCCTTTGCCCTGCGGTTGCGGGAGGTCGAGTCGGCAGCCGTACGTACTTTAAAATAGCCTTTGTTCTCGGCATAATTTTGCAGTATGTCCGCATTGTAGTCCATATCCACCTGGCTGAAAAGAACGGGTGGTTCTCCCACCTTATTCTTTAACCAGTATTTAAATCCACGGTCTTTTTTGGGCGTTCCTGCAATATTGTATATCCACAGCTTTGGCCTTAGCCCAAAAAATGCGGTGTTGGGTTTGGGGCGCAGCAACCCTTCCATGGTTTTTTCCATGGCCTTGCGCTCCTTTCGGCTCATAACGGTATCCTTCACTTCGACCTCGCCACCTACATACAGCATGTCGCCTTCCGGCAAATACTTGGTGTTGCTGCATCCATAGGCAAAAAGCAATGCTAAAATGAGGTAATATGGCAGCCTATTTTTTTTCATCTTCTTCATTGGTGCTGTTTGGCGGTAAGTCGTCTTTTTTATCTTCCTTCTTTTCTGCTTCAGTTTTTTCTTTCTTCCTTTTTCGCTCTTCCTTCTCACGCTTTTTACGCTCTTTCTCCTGCTTTGCCGCTTCTTTTTCTTCTGCAGTACGGTGGAAAAGTTCACTGAATTTGTCATAATCCATCGTTATAACAAAGGCAACACCTGTTTCTACCACCTGTCCCTGCAATGCCACCTGGTACTCATTCTTGCGGTACGCCCTTACAAGGTAGCGGCCATCTTTGGTTAGTTGGTAATCTACGGCCACATCGCCGGCAATATTGGTCGTCTCCTCGTTTGCCTGCTGTGGGCCTTCAAGGCCAAAACTGCTGCCCACAGTAACCTTTAGCCTGTCGTTCAACAGCCTTTTCGATATGCCCACGTTAAGGTCGGTACGCTGTTCCTGTTGCCCGGTAGTATAATCTTCGGTCGATTCCAGATCAAAATTCAGTTCTACGCCCTTGATCAGGTCGCCCGCAAAATTGTTCAATTGCTGCGACAACAGCTTGCTGACACTCTGCCTTGCCAATGCCTCGCCGCTGGTACCGCCTGCCTCGCTGGCAAAAGGGTTCTCGCCAATAAAGCGGTTAAGGAGCAATATGGCGAAAACCTGCTTGTTAAGTTCTGAGGGCTGCTCGCGTATCTGGGCGAGTTTCGCATTTGTAATGCTCAAAACCTGTGTGTCAACATTGTAATTACCTTCAGGTATTATAATATCGAATGAAAGTTCCGGTTTAAGCAGTTCGCCATTTATCTTCAATAATGTATGTACAGGGATCTTTTGCTTGTACATATTGCGCTTGCCTTCCGCAAAGGATCCCAATTGGTCGTCTACGAGATCAATTGGCGCAATGTCGGTTTTGTATACAGCCGTTATGCTCACATCGGCCTCGGTCGGTTCACCTGTCCAAAGGATGTAGCTGCCTTTCTGGATATCGAATTTCCTCTTTATAGGGCTGAAGGTCATTTGGTATGCGCCTTCGTCAAATTCATAGCGTCCTGTCAGGGTTGTTTTACCCGACTGGTCGATGCCTCCCGTAAGTTCTGCTTCACCTTTTAACTGAAGGAAATCTCCATTACCTTTATCAATAATGAGGTTCAGCTCGGCCTCTTTTACGATCTGTATGTTCACCGATACATCCATCCCTTTAAAGGCGGTCGTATTTACAGCCTCTTCAATTTTCAGGCGTTGCTGTATTTCCATATTGTCCTGGTCTATGAACTCAACGATCCCTTCCCTGTCGGCAATTGACGGGTCCTGTTGCGGCAATACTACAGTAAATTCGGTGTCTTCGTTTACCTTCAGGTCGCCATTTATAACCGGAGCATCCATAGTGCCTTTTACATTCAGGTGGGTATCGATGAACAGTTTACCATAATAAAAATCGTTGTCTTTTGCCTTAGAATTGACAGCCCTGAAGTTCTCAGCATCTACTGTCAGATCAAAAGCAAAATTCCTGTAATCGGTTGTGGCTATATTACCGTTAATGGTGAGCTGATTGCTCTTCTCATCCTCAATATCAAAATTATCGAAACGTATGCCGGTCGCGTCCACAACAATATTGTCGTTCATCCCCCTAAACTTCGAGTTAAGCTGTGTTACCTTCAGGGCCACTTCGTTGAATTTAAGGTTACCGTTAATGTTCGGGTCAGTTGCTGTACCTGTAATGTCAAAACGTCCCGAAAGATAGCCTTCTCCATCCTTCACCTGCCCAAAGCTCAACGCCTGTATGCTCGTAATATTCAGTTTTTCAATGTTTAGGTCAAGGTCAAAGTTTTGCCCCATGGTGTTATAGTTCCCGTCAAGGTTTACCTGGTTGCCCTGACCGGTAATGCTCACTTTGGCGGCATAGGTGTTGGCAACTTCATTATTCACAAGGACTTTAATATTTCCCAAGGTATCTTTCGCTACGGCAAAATCAGTAATGTCCAGGTCGGCCACGAACACCGGGCTTTGCGTCAGGTTGCGTACTTCGGCAGTGCCATTTATCGTCCCTTTGAATTTTTGATCATCCTTCTGGATCATGTTGGTCAGCGTCTCGATCTTAAAATCTCTTAATTCAACATTCAGAGGGCTGTTGGGAGCTTCCGACTGCGATTGTAGCTTTATCGCTCCACCTTCGTTGCTCATCTCAAAATTGTTGGCATAGATACCGTCTTTGCCAAAACGCAACAGGTTATCTACGGCAATGTTCCACGGTTCGTAATTCAGCTTCAGGCCATCGGGATTAAGCTGTAGTTCGGTGCTGCCATTATTAGCCTTTAGCTGACCGGCAAGCAGGTATTGCTCTTTCTCTTTGGCATCCTGTATCTGTAGCCTGTATGCTATAATGTTGTCCTTAATATTGCCTGTCAGGCTGGTGTGCGGCAGTACGAACTGTGCCCCCTGTACCTGGTCGATCACCACGTTGTAGGCCAGTGCGTCCTCTTCATTTTTAATGTCGATCTTAGCACCCGAAATGGTGTAATCTCCATATACCACGCGCGGTATGCTGCCGTTCAGCACTATACTGTCATTCACGCTGTTGTAAGCCCCTTTTATGGTTATCGGCTCCAGCCTTTCAATGGCAGGTATGAGCTTATAGATCACAGGGTCATTGTCGATAACCAATTCCAGGTCAAATTGCTGCGGGCTTGTGGCCTTCTTTTGTGCCGACGGGTTGGTGTTATAGTATTTGGTAAAAGTATTTGCGAGCGCGGTACCAACTTCGCCTACTTTATACTTGCCCACGACCTTAGCCCTCGCCACAGATGATCGCAGTATGATCGCGGTGGTATCCGGCTTGGTCATCGCTACAATGCTGATGGAGTCCAATGCAAATTCCTCATTTTCGTTAGCGAACATAAAATGGTGCAGGCTTATGGTACCGTTCAGGTTGTTGGGGTCGGCGTCCGCAATGTCGGCATCCACGTTACCGCGCAGTTTGAGCGGCCCGGCATGGAGATTAAGTTTGTTGAGGTCGGCAATGTCTACGTTCAGTCGTATTTTTCCGTTAGGATACTTGTCCTTAAAACCGCCTGCCGCTACAAGCTGGAAGTCGAGGTTAGGATCGTCCATGGCGGCTTTCACATCAAAGTTACCCTTGCTTATTTTCCCGTTGATAGCCAGGTCGCGATAGGTATAACCATTGAATTCGGCTTTCGCCAATTTACCATCGATCATTGCGTTTGCGGTCTGCGGGTTAAGTCCGGTGCCTTTCACTTTTGCCTTTAGCGTGACTTTGCCCAGCGAATCATTTTTTATCAGTTTGCCAATGTCAAAATTCTGTATGTCCACATCGGCATCGTAGCGTTCATGATCTTTCCGCCTTTGGTCGAATGTGGCCCTAATATTGGCGTTGCCAAAACTGCTTGCAAGGTTAAGGTTGGTATTGAAGTTATCGAGGGTACCTTTAAATTTGGCTTTTGCCGAAATGTTCCCAGGAAGCTGTATGTTGGCCGGGATTGTACCCGGCGGAATGTAGCTGTTAATATCTTTTGCCGTTGACCGGAAAGCTGACACATTAAGGTCGAAATATGCGTTCTTTGCATCCGGCAGACCTTTAATCCTGCCGCTTGCCGTGATGGAGGTAGCCCCTATACCGCTTACCTCAAGCCTGTCTATGTACAGGTCTTTTACCCTGCCTTCCACTTTGCCGGATATGTTCAGCGTGCCGTTCGGGTTGCCTTTGAATGGGGGAGTGCCGGCCAATGTTGGGACGAACACCAACACATCCTTAAAGCCTACCTTGCTGCCTTCAAGGTTCGCGTTCACCGCAAGCTCGCCAATATCGGTTTGCAGTGACTCAAGGGAAGGGTAGGAAACAATGATCTGGTCTTTCAATAAAGTATTCGGTGTTTCGAGGTATAGTCCTTTTAGCTCAGCGCCTTTGGGCCCGTAAAAGAAATCGGTGCGCAGCTCTTTTATGTCCACACCGCTTATATCGCGTACGGTCAGTTTGTCAATATCGCCCGAAATGGCATCCGGCCCATAAGAGAAGTCTTTAGCTTTCAGAGTAAGGTTCGAAATGTCCAGGTGGTTATAATCTATGCCTCTGGATACAGGAGCTGAATTTTGATAATCGAATTTAAACGCCACATTATCAATATTGGCATTCGTTAATTTGAATTTCCATTGTGCCTGCTGTACTGCCGCTGACTGTTCCGGAAGCGCTTCCCGGACCTGCTTTTCAAATTTTCCGAAAGCTAATTGCCCCTTCAGTCCGTTCAGTTCGAGGCTTTCAAGGTCAATGAGTTGTTTTTTCAGGTCAATTTCATTGACTTCAAGGTTAAGTTTTTTCAGCTTAATGCCGGTATCAAGGCGGCTGCCTTCATTATCATATCCAATGTCAATGTTTGAAAGTTCTATTTCTCCCAGCTTCAGTTTCAGGTCAGGTCTTGTAGAGGCTTCTTCTGCAACCTCTTGTGTCGACTGTGCTACCTGGGCCACCATGCCCTGCTCAAGTGTCAGCTTCAGGCCGTCAAGCTTTATCCTGGGCACTTCAAATTCCAGTTTGTCAAGGTCGAAGGTTTTTATACGTGTATCAAAATGCCCGATGTTAGCGTAAAGGTTGTTTTTGGTAATAGCATCGTCATACCTTACCTTAATGCGGTCAAGGTTTACTTTATCTATCGAGAATTTCATTGGGGCCGAAGTAGTATCCTTAGGCTTATCCGATGCAAATGCCTTGATGATGTAATCGAAATTGAAAACAGAATCTTTATTACGTTTTACATTGGCAGTGATCCCTTCAAGGCTGATGGAGTTGATCTCTACCTCATTGCTGAAGAGCTTGAAAAGGCTGATGTCCACGGCCAGTTTTTCCCCGGCCACCAGGGTGTCTCCCTGCTGGCTTTCAAAGTAAAAACCTTCCAGTATCACTTTCTTTGGCAGGCCGATCTCGATGCGGTCAAGCTTGACCTCTGTACCGATCTTTCCCTCCAAATAGCTGATAGCCTCGTCTTTGGCCAGGTTTTGAAAGTAGGGGATCTGCAACAGCAGAACGATAAGCAGGAACAGCCCGATGATGGTGCCCACTATCCATAATAGTATCTTTCCTGTCTTGCGTAGATATTTTTTTACTTTTGAATTCATTTAACGCTAAAAATAGACATTAAATGAACAGGGGCATTTTAAAGTTTTGCTAAAAAATCTTACAGTTTGATATGAAAGAACAATCCCAAGCATTATCTGTCAATTTTCATCATCTTTTTGTTCTACCTGTAAAATATGCAGCAGCCGGTGTATAACCGGTGCGAAGAATACTGCGGTAATACTTAAAAAGGCAACACCGCTATACAGTGCATAAAAGGAGGAAAATAATTTAGCGGAGTCATTTGGCATATCTGAAATAGGACCCATTCCCGTCAATATCATACAAGCCATGTAAAAGCTGTCAATCCATCCTAAGTGTGCGTAATATCTATAACCTACAGTTCCAATTCCGCAGGAAAACAGTATTAAGAATATGGCAAAAAGGGTATACCGGCCCAACCTCATGAAAAAATGCGGTAAGGTTGCTACTTTTTGTTTCCGATGTTCCATAATTTTTCAGGTATAAAAATTATATTTCAAATGTTTCAACCTCCATTACTTCCCCCGGCTGCAAATTGCCCAAAATCACATTACCTACCCTTACACGCACCAGCCGCAGCGTAGGGAAACCCACTGCTGCCGTCATTTTACGTACCTGGCGGAATTTGCCTTCGGTTACGGTCACGCTTAGCCATGATGTTGGCCCGTGGCGCTCGTCGCGTATTTTTTTGCCCCTTTCGGGAAATGTGGGAGGATCGTGTAAAATAGATGCCTCACATTGTTTCGTCACATAACGAATGCCATTGAAACCTATTTCTACACCAGCTTTGAGTTGAGCAATAGCTTCTTCAGTTATAATGCCATCAACCTGGACATAGTACTCTTTCTCTACTTTTTTACTCCGCACGATCTCGCTCATCATGCCATCTGTGGTAAGGAGGAGCAATCCTTCTGAGTCCTCATCAAGGCGGCCAATAGCCATGGTGCCTTCAGGAAGATCATGCAGTTCGCCCAACAGCTTTTTGTTGCGCTTCAGGTTATAGGTAAACTGGCTCAGGTAGCCATACGGTTTGAAAATCAGGAAATGGCGGTGGCTCATCGCAAAGGTTTCTTTATCCAAAGGCTATCCCTTATTTTTAGCTCTTTGTAAAGCCCGTTCTCATGCAGGGCGCCATAGATCACAGCTATCTTTTTGTTTTTTTCGTCGATTATCTCCATTGCAAGGTGGGCATTACGGTAATCAAGTATCATGGCGTTCGACTCTTCTCCGGCGATCTTTCCGCAGGTGTATTTTTGGTCCCATGGCAGTGTGTGATCGCAGTCGTTCAGTACTATGGGGCCATATTCTTTTTCGTAGGCAGCGATCAGGTCGTTCATGGGCACATCTACCACGCGGCCTTTAATGGTGTCAACGCCAAGCACAAAATAGCGCGGCTGGTTGATGAGGCCTTTCCTGTTTTTGAACTTATAGCCCATAAGGGTCTTATTTATGGTATCAATGTAGCCCGATGTGCTTATGTTCACGCCCGTAAGCTTCCTGGCCTTCCATTTCAGGGTGTCCTTTTGCTGAGGCGTAAGCGAGTCTTTCACCCGTACGCTCTCCATGTACACAATATAGCCCTCCGCCTGCAGCGAGTCAACCTTCTTTTTCACGTTGCCGTAAAATTCCTTCGGCCCAATGTGCTTCATCGGGATATAGGCCACCTCTTTATCGCCATTGCTGTAGTGCGATACGGTCGCCTCCTTGTCATACGCCCCGATCATCTTTAGGCCGATGGACAGGCACGAGGTACACAGCAGCCCCGTCAGCGTGAGCAGTAATAGTAGTTTTCCTTTCATTATTTTTGTATGTACTTATATACCTTTTCGGCGAGTTGCTTGTGGTATAAATTAAACAGTTCGGTGTGGGCAGGATCAAAAGAAGCTGTTTTGGGTTCGTTGGTGTGCTTCAGGTCCTGCAAAAAGGCTTCGGCTTCGGCTTGTGTCTCTATCTGTACGGCAATTTCCAGCGCGGCTTCATCGGCCCATTGTACTATGATATCGGTATCCGATTCCAACAGTACCGAATAAAAGTCGGCAGTATGTTCCTGCTCATATTCAAATGCGAACATGCTGTAGCTTTCGGCCAAAGCGCCGTCCATTCTCGGGGAATACGATAGGTAGCGTTCCAGCAGGCTTTTGCGGTCGGCAGCGGTAGAATTGGTAATATTCTTTTGCAGTACGATAATTTCGTCTTCAAGTGCCTTTGCTTTGTCAATGCTTTTTTCGGTCGCTCCGTTATCCGGATCCACCGATCCCTGACTATTTATTTCTGTACCGTTCACAGGTTTTACCGTATCATTTTTACAGGACAGCATTGCCAGCAGTACTAGGGACGTCAGGATATTTTTCATGCTCAAATATAATGTAATGAAATTTTTTATCAAAAATTATATTGTGTAAAAAGGCCGTCGAATGGCGGCCTTTAGATATAGCTATGTAACATATTAAATTCTCATAATTATAGAAATATCGCTTCGTGCCTCGCAATGACTGGATGAAGTATTACTAATCCTCTTAAGAATTCTCCGTCTTCAGCAAGCTGGCGATCTGCTCAGCAAGCTCGGTGCCGATCCGGTCCTGTGCTTCCAGCGTTGCCGCGCCAATGTGCGGGGTCAGCGAAACCTTAGGGTGCATAAGTACCTGTACGGCAGGTTTAGGCTCTTCTTCAAAAACATCAAGTCCTGCGAAAGCCACCTTACCTGAATCAAGCGCATCAATGAGCGCAACTTCATCGATAATACCTCCACGGGCCGCGTTGATGATGCCAACACCGTCCTTCATGGCTTCAAATTCAGGCGCGCCTATTACGTAGCCGCTTTCCTGTGCGGGAACGTGTAGTGTGATAAAGTCGGCATGCATCAGTATGTCCTCCATCGGTTCAGTAGGAATATCCACATTAATGAACTGCCCGTTGTAAAAGTCAACGCGTATCTCGGCATTGCCAACGAATTTGTCTGAAGCGATGACACGCATGCCCAGCCCCAGCGCTATCCGCGCCACCGAACGCCCTATGCGCCCGAAACCGATAATGCCCAGCGTTTTGCCACGCAGCTCTATGCCGTTGGCATAAGCCTTTTTAAGCCCTTCAAAATTAATATCGCCTTCCAGCGGCATGTTGCGGTTGGCATCATACAAAAAACGGACGCCTGTGAACAGGTGCGCAAACACCAGTTCCGCAACCGAGTCAGATGATGATGCCGGGGTATTTATTACATGGATATTCTTTTCGCGGGCATATTCCAAGTCTATATTATCCATGCCAACGCCGCCACGGCCTATGATCTTCAGGCCGGGACACGCATCGATGATATCTTTGCGGACTTTTGTCGCACTGCGCACCAATAATACGCTGACGTTGTTAGTATTTATATAGTTAGCCACCTGTTCCTGGGCTACCTTGGTAGTGATCACTTCAAAACCGGCTTCTTCAAGGGCAGTTATACCGCTTTGTGAGATGCCGTCATTTGCTAATACTTTCATTTACAATTTCAGATTTTAGATCTCAGAATTCAGATCAAGCTTCACTCGGTTTCTGAATTACTGAATGTTATATTTCAGATTGAGCTTCTCGTGTTTAAGGGTTTGAGTGGCAACTTGAAACTTTAAACAAACAAATTAAACATTCTTTTCCAACTCTTTCATCACATCCACAAGAACCTGTACGCTTTCGATCGGCATGGCATTGTAGATGGACGCGCGGTAACCGCCTACCGACCTGTGGCCTGCCAGTCCGCTGATGCCCGCGGCTTTCCACAGCTTGTCGAACTGTTCGGTATGCGACTCGTCGTTCAGTAGGAAGGTAACGTTCATTTTGGAGCGGTCTTCGGTTTTGGAAGTGCCTATAAATAGTGGATTGCGGTCAATTTCAGTATAAAGCAGCTCAGCTTTGGCATTGTTCTTCTTTTCCATAGCTGCGATACCGCCGTTATTTTTCAGCCATTGTAATGTAAGGTAGGAAGTATATACCGCAAAAACCGACGGTGTGTTGTACATGCTTTCCTTATCTATGTGCTGCTTATAGTCAAGTATGGAGGGGATGTGCCTTCCTGTTTTGCCCAGCAGTTCCTCTTTAACCAGCACAAGCGTTGTGCCTGCCGGACCCATGTTCTTTTGCGCCCCGGCATAGATCAGGCCGAATTGAGAGAAATCCAGTTGGCGTGAAAAAATGTCCGAGCTCATGTCGCAAACTACCGGAATATCAGTTTCCGGGAACGAATGCATCTGCGTGCCGAATATGGTGTTATTGCTTGTGCAGTGGAAATAATCTGCATCGGAAGGAATGGTATATCCTGTTGGGATGTATGTATAATTATCAGCTTTGGAGGATGCGACGATCACAGTGTCACCAAACTCACGGGCTTCCTTTAATGCCGCCGCGGCCCATGTTCCTGTGTCGAGGTAAGCTGCCTTGCCACTTTTGGTCATTAGGTTATAGGGCACCCTTACGAACTCAAGGCTTGCCCCGCCCGAAAGGAACAGCGCCTGGTAGCCTTTGCCGGTTAGTCCCAACAACTCTAGGGCGAGTGATCTGGCTTCCTCCATCACGGCAACAAAGTCCTTGCTGCGGTGCGATATTTCTAAAAGAGATAATCCGGAATTATTGAAGTCAAGTACTGCCTGTGAGGCTTTTTCGAAAACTTCCTGCGGCAGGATGGAAGGGCCTGCACTGAAATTATGTTTTTTCATTTACGGATGTTATTTTGGTGATGTAAAGTTCCAAAATAGGAACTGAAAACCGTAAGAATTTTTATAAATAATTTCGCTATATTTTTGATAAAAATGTAATTGTGTCTACATTATCGGCATAATCCCACAAAGCAGGTTTTTGCGTTTGCCCGAAAGCGATGCTGTTAGCTGTGACGTTATTCCCTACAATGCACTGTATTTGTTCATGTTCTGCTTCAAGGCGTTGTCGAACTTCGTTGATATCATCATAAAATTCGTAAAACACACTCGAGATCGGAGACGCGTAGCCGTTATCTTCTTTTAATGTGAGAAATTCATTGTCCAACAACTTAAAGTTGCTCATCAGGAATACTGCCTTATTATAATCGTAATTGTTGGCGTATTTTTCGTAGAAGATGACATCCTTATAGGTGTAAATGGCTTCGAAGAACCCTTTAAAATCATAATCTTTTGGTACGAATAATTTTGAAACATTGCGGCATCCCAATCCGAAATAACGGAAAATGTCCTCGCCCAGTCCAACAAGCTCTTCGTGAGTCTCATTCCCCGTAAGCACAGCCAATGAGTTGCGGTTTTTGCGGATGATGGACGGCTTGCCTTTAAAATAATACTCGAAATAACGTGCGGTGTTGTTGCTTCCCGTAGCTATGACCGCATCGAAGTTTTCCAGTCTGCCTTCGGCGAAAATGATGCGCTCCTTCATCCTTGGTTCAACAGCGATAAGGTATTTGGCCAAAAAGGGCAGGAGGTGCTGGTCGTTGGACGACGTTTTTACCAAAGCCGTATGCCCTGTGACCAGCACCGAAAGAAGATCATGGAAGCCAACTAGAGGAATGTTGCCGGCAAGGATGAGGCCAACGGTTTTGCCGCCTGAATCCGAAAGATCATAGGCATCAAGCCATTTGTCAAGGTTTTCAGCCGCCAGCGCTTCTGCCCACGAGTTCACCGAAAAACATACCTGTTCTTCGGTATACCAGCCATTGTGCGACCTGGAAAGCGCTATGAGCGCGATGAAGCGGTCATAAAATTCCTCGTTATGAAGCACTTCGGGATTTTTATGGTTGGCATCCAATGCGAACTGCGACAGGAACTTGCCCAGCTGTATGAATGCGTTTTTTGTTTCTGTTAACGTCATTATTGTTGCGTATGAATGGATTTGGACGTAATTTTGCAGCAAATTTACGTATTAATACTAAGACATAAGCCATGGCTATCATTATAACAGACGAATGCATCAACTGCGGGGCCTGCGAGCCTGAATGCCCAAACACGGCCATTTATGAAGGTGCCGACGACTGGCGCTACAAAGACGGCACCGCGCTGAAGGGGCGTGTAGTTTTGCCTACAGGCGAAGAAATTGATGCCGATGCACCGCGTACCCCAATATCTGACGACATCTACTACATTGTGCCGGATAAATGTACAGAATGCAAGGGCTTCCACGAGGAGCCGCAATGTGCCGCCGTTTGCCCGGTAGACTGCTGCGTGCCCGATGACAACCACGTGGAGAGCGAGGAAACGCTGCTCAACAGGCAGGCCTTTTTGCACAATGAGTAAAATAACAATCCCGGATATTCCGGGATTTTTTATCTTTACGCAGGAGCAGTTATTGTCCAAATTTTGCCGGAATTAAAAATTAATCACATTTTAGCAATTCACAGCCTGAAGCTTCGCTTCACTATGCTTCCCTGTCACCGCTTGGATAATAAAGGACTATAAAGCCTATGTTTCTATGTGGTTAAGTGTTCTAGAGAGTTGCCTAAAGTTTTAAAAAATGCTCAAACAATACATAACCTCTATAATTATCCTTCTTGCCTTTAACTTTGTGTATAAGGGCATACAGTACTTTATGTACGACAGGGCCGATGGCGAGGTAGTGCGGCACGAATCGGTTTTGCTGTATTATACAGTACACAACCGTTCCGGCAACGATGAAGAGCACCAAAAATGGGTGTCTGCCCCGGTCATTCTTTTTCAGGCGGGCGGGGAGGATGTCGAATTTAACCTGGCCGATCTGGAGATGGTAGAGTTCCTGGACGATGGCGATGAAGTGACGGTGCTGTACGACACAGCCAAAGACGAATACAGGGCAGCAACCATCATCAATTACTGGCTTACCCTTTATGACATCGCCCTTGGGTTGGTGCTGGCATTGGTAGGCCCGGTAGCTTTTGCCATATTCAAAGCCCTTAAAAAATGGTTTGCCTCAATGGAATAAACAAAAAATCCCGAAGCTCGCACTTCGGGATTTTTTCAGTTTTCATAGCAAATAATCAAACCAATTTATTGTTTTACCCTGGTGTAGGTTTCAACCGTTACACCATCGGTTTTGTCATCATAGGTCTCCACCACAAAATTTCCGTTGGCATCAATATATCCTAACGATGTACGTCCATTGGAATGGTAAATGTACTGCCCGTTAGACGTTTTACGCATTACACCAAAATTATTCACGTCTGTTGATGAAGATACCTTGTAACCATTGGAATCAGGCACAAAAATGTAACGTTGGCCATTAGTTTCGTAATAGGTAGGGATACCATCGCCAGATACTGTGGTCGATCTGTTCACTTCTACCGGAGTACGCTTAATGTCCTTATTAAGCTTGCTGCTTTCGGCATCCTGAAGCTCAATGTTCTGAGTGGCATTGGTGTTCTCAGTCTTAACCACTTTTTTTGGCCTGCCGGTGCCGTTATCTACAGTTACGGTGGTAGTGGTGCTTTCCTTGGTTACATTTTTTACCTGGGCACTCATAGTGAATCCCAGGGTTAGCATCATCATTACAGCTATATTTTTCATGTTCTCAGTCTTTTAGATTATACTGCAAAGTTACCGACGCAATGTTAAATGTGTTTTTAGGAAAACATAAAGTATTTATAATGTTTAATGTCCGGAGTTAGAGTTCGTGGTTTGGGATTAGCCACTCAGGACCCTGTAGCCCTAACTTTCAACTTTGAAACTCGGAACCAAAGTGCTATATTTGCACCC
This sequence comes from Flavobacterium sp., assembly GCF_052437795.1. Taxonomy (GTDB): domain Bacteria; phylum Bacteroidota; class Bacteroidia; order Flavobacteriales; family Flavobacteriaceae; genus Flavobacterium. Next base: position 1,291,729 of record NZ_JBQVPA010000001.1, on the reverse strand, counting down.
TCAAAAACCACATATATAAATGAAAGCAGGGATAGTAGGATTGCCGAACGTAGGGAAATCGACACTTTTTAATTGTTTGTCAAACGCCAAGGCGCAGAGTGCGAACTTTCCATTTTGTACCATTGAGCCGAACATTGGCGTAGTGAACGTACCGGACCAGAGGCTTGAAAAGCTGGAAGAGCTGGTAAATCCGGAGCGTGTTATCCCCGCGACCGTTGAGATCGTGGACATAGCCGGGCTTGTAAAAGGAGCGAGTAAAGGCGAAGGATTGGGCAACCAGTTCCTGGGCAACATCCGCGAATGTAATGCCATCATCCACGTGCTACGCTGTTTTGACAATGACAACATCATTCACGTAGACGGTAATGTGAACCCTATCCGCGATAAAGAGACCATAGATATAGAGTTACAGTTGAAAGATCTTGAAACGGTAGAGAAGCGCCTTGAAAAAGCAAAAAAAGCCGCTAAAGTAGGCAGCAAGGAAGCCCAGACTGAGGTTTCATTACTGGAAAGGATCCGTGAGGCACTGCTTCAGGCGAAGTCGGCCCGTACGGTGCAGCCACAAAATGAAGAGGAGATCGCCCTGATTGAGAACTTCCAGCTGATCACTACCAAGCCGGTCCTTTACGTATGTAATGTGGACGAAGGAGCCGCTGCTACAGGAAATGCTTATGTAGACCAGGTTCGCGAACTGGTTAAGGATGAAAATGCCGAGGTAATGTTCCTTGCTGTAGGTACCGAAGCTGACATTACCGAACTTGAAACGTATGAGGAGCGCCAGATGTTCCTTGAAGACCTTGGCCTGAAAGAACCGGGAGCGTCATCGCTTATCCGCTCGGCCTACAAGCTGCTAACCCTGCAAACGTATTTTACGGCAGGTGTAAAAGAAGTACGCGCCTGGACTATCAATATTGGTGACACTGCTCCCCAAGCCGCCGGTGTTATCCATTCCGATTTTGAGAAAGGGTTCATCCGTGCCGAAGTGATCGCTTATAACGACTACGTTACTTACGGCACCGAAGCCAAAGTAAAGGAAGCCGGAAAGCTTAAAGTAGAAGGTAAGGAATACATTGTTAAGGATGGCGACGTGATGCATTTCAGGTTTAACGTGTAAATAGTATTGAGTATTGAGATGTTAGTATTGAGATATCGAAATTAAATAGTAAGAACCTGCCGGATACTTTCCGGCAGGTTCTTTAGTTTTATTTGCAGGCCTTCCCAACCTTTTGCACTCAAAAGCCCTCTATACCTAAAAATGCTTTATGAGAATTATTATCGTTTTCCTGCTTTATAGCCTTGCCGCTTGTGCCCAGCTGCCTTTTGAACCGGACTACATCATGGACTATAAATATGCCGTGAGGACCGGTGCGCTGTACAGTGAGGTGAGCGTAGAGAACGGCAAACCCAGGTATGGCCGTTCTGCCGATAGTCCCGCATCTTTGGCAAAGCTGCTCAATGTGCCTGAAACGTCTATAGTGGAAGTAAATTCGCTTCAGAAAACCACCGAAGCTAAGATGTTGGAGGAGTTGCAGCACATTCAACTGGACTACCCGAGGGTGGAGCGCGCCTCGCAGTACCATATCATGAATTTTTTGCCCAACCGCCTGATGGTAATACGCAATATTTCTACAGCGCACCCGGAATACGCCAATCTGGTGTTCTGCACGCTGGAAGCCCAGACCATCTCGGGGCGTACTTTATTCAATGTTTATAAGGATGGCGGTATTGCCGGGCGCATTTACCCGATGAATGACGGCTACAAGCTCAGGATGTTTTATGGCTATGGAAATGCCCAGCCGGTCGCCGGCCAAATTACCGACGCCGAAGGACTGCGCAAAAAGGTTCGGCTCAACTTCCCCCTTACCGAAATTTTCACCGAAAATAATAAATATGGGCTCAGGTTCCGTGATGGAAAAAAAGCAATCATCCCCGCGGTACACGATTCCATAAGTACTGCAACGGCGTCGATGGTTGCGGTGCATTCGGGGAAAAAGATAACGCTGCTGTACCGTAACGGCGAACCGGGTCCGCAAAATATCCGTGCCCTACAGCAGCAATCCGACTCGTATGCGGGGGTACTGGTGGGCAATGAGGTATTTTACCTTACCCACGAGGGCAACTTGTTGGAGAAACTCCCCGATATGAGGATGGACGGCTGCGGCACTATCCCGCATTACAGCGATACCATCGTAAAGCAGGGCGGCTATTACAAGCACAGGCACACTTACCGATATGGCGAAACGAGGGTTACGGAAACGTTAATTGCCAAAGTATCTGACTTTAAGGAGGTAAAATTGCTTAACGGCAAAACAATTTCATACGGCCTTACAACGGCCTATTACAGTCCGTACAATACCAACCCGAAAGGCTATATCGTAACGCTGAACAGCGGTGCAAAAAGCATTATCGAACTGAAGAAGGACGGCACTTATAAATTATCCCTGGAGCCGGATGACTACATTTTTACGGCAAGGGAATATGAGATGGGTGTGCCGTTGCGATTTAAAAGCGATGGCCTGCACGGTTTTTGGCCGCAGAATGACAGCGCCCGTTATAAGGAGCTTTCGGAATTCGATAAAGGCTTTGCGAGGTATACCTTACCGGATGGGAGCAAAGGCTGGCTGTCGCTGGATGGGGGAGAGTATGGGGATGAGTAGGGATTATGAATTAAGATTTTTTCATAAATACATATTTACTTATTTTTAATATTATTGATATAGTCACGATTACATCTGATGCTGTATATTCTTCATAATCCATTAATCCATGAGCGATTTCATTTCTTAAATTTGAACCACATTTTTCACTCATAACATATTTTATGAAAATCCTATCATCCTCCGAAAATCCACTAGGATTATTGTCGGAATGTGTTAAATCAGCTAATAAATCATCTAGAAGCTTTTCCATGACTACTTCATTACTTCCCTTTAGCCTTGTTTTAAAAGTAGCAATTCCAATCTTTTCACACATATTTCTGATAAGTGTTTCAATTTTTAAAACCAAACTATCTAAAACTGTAACTAAATCAATTTTGTGCGAAGAGTTAGAAAAAAAGGCTGAATGAAGCTCATCAAAAAAGCGTTTCAGACCAGGAGTTATTAAATCTAAAGGCACAATTTGATATAATTCACCGGAGTAATTTCTAACTATAGGTTCATTAAGCCATGAATTTTTTAAATATTGTAACATACTTTCATATGTAATTTTTTTATTTTTATAAGCCTCAAAAAAGAACATATACATACACTGCGTTCCAAATTGATAACTATAACTATAGGACTGCCAAAAGTTAAAAATTTCTTTTTCCTCTTCAGTTTGAAATGTGTCAATTGTATTCCCATATTTGTCAAGTATAATATTCCCAAAAAAAATTGACAGGCCATTTCTTCGCTTCGCCATCTCTGCCTCTTTTTTAATTTCACTAATACTTTTGTACCAAGGGGTATCAATCAAATACTGAATTATTTCACTTTCATTGCTACCTGAAACTATATTTTTTATATTGCCAACTATTCTGTCATTTTCCTCTTTTGAAAAATTTTCCTTTATTAGGTTAAGTCTAAATTTGCCTCGTAATTCAGAATATCTTTTTTCTGTTTCGATTATCAAGTTCGTCTTTTTAATTTTTTGATATATACGAAGTGCCGTTTCACAAAATTTTACTGAAGTAATATTATTATTAAGGTCAGCTTCGTTAGATAATTTTAAATATAATTGTGCTTTTAATGATAAAAACTCGCTATTATCTAAGTTGACTTTTTTTGCTATTTTAATACAGTTATCTATTAAAGAAATTGAATTCCAAGTTCTGCTTACTTCAAACTCTTTAGCCCCCTTTATATTGATTTCAATAATCTTATCATAATTAGCGATTAATTTAAATGATCGAAAATGTTCTATAGTAAAATTTGTAAAATCATTTAATACAGGAAATGATTTCTCAAATTCTGTGTCCCAGTTGATCAGTGAATTATATATTAAATGAATTACTAAATTGAGCTTATCTGAAATCTTACATTTGTAACATATGGCAAACACTTTCTTACTTGTGTCAATGTAATCGAATAGGTATGTGTCCCTTTCATTGGTGTATGATTTTTTTAGATAATATTGACTTAACTCTATTAAGTCGTCGGCTAAAGATTTTTTAAAGTCAATATGTTTGGAATATGTTGTTTTCGCACCCAAATAAATCAATAGGCCAAATTCGGTTTTAGCGAAGAGGTTTTTACATACCTTATATCTTGTTTCAAAGTATTCAAAATCTTTAACTTCTAATTTACTAACATTTGGCCAGTAGTATGGAGATTTACTACCATCATCCAAAGTTTGTACACCAGACATTCTAGAACCAAGGCCATTAATTATTCCTTCCTGTGCATTCTTTTCGTCTTTCACATTTTTTGTAATTGCAAATGCCTCTCTTTCTAATTCTGAAATTCTAAATCTTTCAAAATTTGAAATTTCGTTTAGATTGGATGATATAGCAATTAATTTCGAATTTATTTCTGTAAATGAATGGCAATCATAATCTGATTCATCTAGTTCTTTATAAAATCCGTCAAGAATATCCATTTGTATTAATGTGTTTATAATAGATTACTAAATTATAATTTCTTTATATCTTTAACTCTAAACAGATATAATAAATAATTATGAAACTACTCGCCTTTGCCGGAAGCAGCTCTACAAAATCCATCAACAAGCAACTCGCTACTTATGCCGCAAGCCTGTTCGATGGGGCTGAAACCGAAATACTCGACCTAAACGATTTTGAATTGCCTTTGTACAGTGTAGACAAAGAAAAGAAAATGGGCCAGCCGCCCGTTGCCCGTGTGTTCCTCGACAAGATCGAATGGGCCGACATGCTCGTGATCTCTGTTGCCGAGCACAATGCAGGGATGACCGTGGCCTTTAAAAACATATACGACTGGGCTTCGCGCCAAAAGAAGCTGGTTTTTGATAACAAGCCTGTCCTGTTGCTGTCGACTTCTCCCGGAGGTTATGGTGCCAAAAATGCATTGGAAGCCGCCAAGATCAGCCTGCCGCGCTATGGGGGCGATATCCGTGGGGAGTTCTCCCTGCCCAAGTTCCAGGAAAATTTTGATGTAGAGGCCGGCAAAATATCCAATAAAGAGTATGATGATGCGTTAAGGGATATTATACGCAATTTCGACCATGAACAAAAAGGTTAGGCAGGGACTTAAATTTACGAGCAGGTTTTTGCTCGCCATTGTTGCATTCCTTGCAGTATATGTAGTTGTAATAGTCATCTGTTCGCACATCACCGTAAATGATGAACCGGAAAAAAGCGATGAGGTGACCATATTCATCAATTCCAACGGTGTGCATACCGACATTGTAGTTCCCGTAAAGAACGAGGTAAAAGACTGGAGCAAAGAGATTCTCTATGCCCATACCAAATCGCAGGACAGTATCATGAAGTACGTAGCGTTCGGGTGGGGCGATAAGGGCTTTTACCTCGACACGCCGGAGTGGAGCGACCTCAAGGCAAGTACTGCGGCTAAGGCAGCGTTCTACCTCGGTACATCGGCCATGCACACACGCTATTATTCCGACCTGAAAGAAGATGACAGCTGCATAAAGCTTACAATCAGCAAGAAGGATTACGAAAGCCTGGTAGAGTACATTAACGATAGCTTCCAGTTCGGTGAGGATAAGAAAGTACTTTGGATCGCCAACCACAGCTACGGGCAATACGATGCCTTTTATGAAGGAAAAGGCAAGTACAGCCTGTTCTATACCTGCAATACCTGGGCGAATAATGCATTAAAAGCCGCCAACCAGAAAGCCGCACTGTGGACGGTTTATGAAGGCGGGATATTTACGCATTATCGATAGTAAGTAACAAAGGGACAAAGTTTCAAATTTCAGGTCCTAAAAACTTTGCAACCTTGAAACTTTATAACTTTGCAACTATTTTGGCATCCTTCTTGGATATTGCCAGTCATGAAGACAATTAATCTACTCTTTATCAGTGTCCTTTCGATAGCATTCGCTAATGCACAGGACTATTCAAAAGTCGATGCCAAAGTAAAAGCGTACCCCAAAACGTTCGCCACGACCGACAGGCTGGCTTCGCAAATAGCGGCCGACTTTATCCGTCAGGATGAGCGGGCAAGGGCAGCATACACTTGGATTGCTATGAACATCAGCTATGACAGGTCGCCCAACGCGCCGGGACGTAAACCTATCCATTTTTCGGCAAAGAATGAAGCCGAACGCAAGAAAAAACTGGCCGCTATCGAGAACGACCTGGCTAACAAAACGCTGCTTTCCCGCAAAGGGGTATGCCACGGCTACTCAATGCTTTATAAAGTAGTCGCCGGAAAGTTAGGATTGCAAAGCGAGGTGGTGTATGGCACGGCAAAGTCGGTACCTTCGGATATTGGCAAAGCGCCTTCAAAAGGCAACCACGCGTGGAATGTGGTGCAGGCCAACGGGCAGTGGAAGCTGATAGATGTGACCTGGGGATCGGGTGGCATTTCGGGTGACCTTGGGTACGATGATAACTATTTTTTTACCACCCCGCAACAGTTTTTCCTGAACCATTTCCCCGACGATAAAAAGTGGCTGCTCACAGGCAAAAGCGAGTCGGAGTTTGCTGCGTTACCTCTGCATTACGATCTTGATTACGAGATCATCAGCCCGTCAGCAGGCATAATAAAATCTACCGGTTCGAAGTTAGTACAGTTTAAGATACGCGGCCTGAAGGCAGGCGACGATGTGTTGTACCAATATACATCGGGCGCATTTTCCCGTAAAGTGACCCCAAAAATAACCAATGGGGTAGGAGAGTTTACGATCGTTTTAGATAAGTCGGCGGCGGGTACGCTTACGATATTTGCCAACCGCAAATCGGTCGCGGCATATAAAATTAATTGATACTTATTTAACCAAATAGATACATAGCTCTTGACTGTCAATAACAAAGCTTGATGGAGTCAAACATAAGAAGTTTTGCTTCATCTATGTGTAGATATGTCTCCTTCAATTGTAGAAGGTTTCTATGAGATTTATGTATCTATGTGGTTAAGTGAATTTTAAATGGTAATGACACTGGCATTCTTTTTGGATAAATGACACACATGAAAAAAATACACAACCTATTCACAATATTCCTTTTGTTGGCAACCGGCGTACTATTTGCTCAGGATTTTGCAAAAGTTGATGCCACTGTAAAAGGCTACCCCGACTTTGCAGACACTGATAAATTTGCCGCAAAAGTGAATACCGACTTCAAGCGCGAGGATGAAAAGGCACGTGCGATATTCACATGGATCGCTACCCATATAAAATACGACCTGGCGGCCTTTGACGTTAACGAGCGCCCTGTGGCCTATTCGTTCAAGACACAGGCGGAAAAGGAAGCCAAGGAAAAGAAATTCAAGGAGGACCTAGCCCAAAAGACCCTTAAAACAAAAAAAGGCGTTTGCCAGGGCTATGCAACATTATTCCTCATCGTTGCCGAAAAAGCGGGGCTGGAACCGGTGATCATCACGGGTACGTCAAAGTCGCATCCCGCGCACATTGGTGCCGCTCCCGGTGCCAGTGACCATGCGTGGAATGCTGTAAAAATTGGTGGGGAGTGGAAGCTGCTCGATACCACATGGGCGGCCGGAACGGTAACGGGCGAAAAGCCGCAGTTTGGTTTCCGCTTCAACGACAAATACTTTTTTACCGACCCGGAGGTATTCTTCCTGAACCATTTCCCGGATGATAAAAAATGGCTGCTGACCACAAAAACGGAAAAGGACTTTGCCGAACTGCCTTTGTACTACGGCAACTACCTTATGGGTGGCTATGAGTTCGTAACCCCTGATGGCGGTACGTTCACCAACCAGTCGTCGGCCTACATCCCTTTCAAAATAAAGAATTTACAGCCTGGTGACAAGGTGCATTATGCCTTTAGTAAAGAAAAAGTTTTCAAGGATGCGAAGCCTGTTACTACAGGAAGTGTATCTGAATTCAGTATACCTTTAGACCGTAATTCCAACGGCGTGCTGACGATATACATCAACCAGAAATCGGTGGCGGCGTATAGGATCAGGTAATCCGGATCCTGTCATTTAGCTTCGCTGAACCACTTCGTTAGGTTTCGACCGTAGCGCAGCGGAGTGGAGAAATATCAAGGAATTACGGAAAATATCTTGAGATTTCTCTAATGCATCCGTCATCGCGATGAGGCACGACGAAGCGATCTTTCTAAATACCAAACTTTGTGCAACGGAGTAAGGATTGCCGTGCTCCGTTCCTTCGCTCGCAATGACAGTGTGGCTGTAAATGAGCCTGCTAAATTTAGCCTTCAATTGTTAAGACCCTTTTAATAAGTTTCTGCCTGCCTGCTTTCATTTTTTGTGCATTTGCGCTATATTAGCACAAAATCCATAAAATTTTATGCTGGAGCAGGATCAGTACACTGAAGACAATATCCGTTCACTCGACTGGAAGGAGCACATCCGGATGCGTCCGGGTATGTACATAGGTAAGCTGGGCGACGGCTCATCTCCGGACGACGGCATCTACATACTTATAAAAGAGGTTATTGACAACTCCATCGATGAATTCGTGATGGGCACGGGCAAAACCATAGAGGTAACGCTGAAGGACAAGACCGTAAGCGTGCGCGACTTTGGCCGGGGCATTCCGCTGGGCAAGGTTGTGGATGTAGTGTCGAAAATGAACACAGGCGGCAAGTACGATTCCAAAGCTTTTAAGAAATCGGTAGGTTTGAACGGTGTAGGTACCAAGGCAGTGAATGCGTTATCAAATTACTTCCGTGTGGAGTCGGTGCGCGATGGCATCATTAAGGCTGCCGAGTTCTCTGCCGGAGAACTGACCAGCGAGGAAGACCAGGCAGAAACCACTAAGCGCAAGGGCACGAAAGTGACCTTTACAGCTGACGAAACCATCTTTAAAAATTACAAGTACCGTAACGAGTACATCATCAAGATGCTCAAAAATTATTGTTACCTCAATACGGGGCTGACGATAATTTACAATGGTGAAAAATACTTTAGCGAGAACGGGCTTAAGGACCTTTTGGGCGAGACCATTGCCGAAGATGACCGCATTTATGACATCATCCACCTGAAGGACGACGACATAGAGATCGCCATGACGCATAGCAAGACCCAGTACAGCGAGGAATATTACTCGTTCGTGAATGGGCAGAACACTACGCAGGGCGGTACGCATTTAGGTGCTTTCCGTGAGGCCATTGTGCGGACGATAAAGGAATTTTACAATAAGAATTTTGAGGCTTCGGACATCCGTAAATCCATCGTGAGCGCGATCAGCGTAAAGGTGGAGGAGCCGGTATTCGAATCGCAGACAAAGACCAAGCTGGGGTCGACTGACATGGGGCCTAACGCGCCGTCGGTACGTACATTTGTGAATGACTTCATAAAGACCAAACTAGACAATTTCCTGCACCGCAACCCCGAAACGGCAGACGCGCTGCTAAAGAAAATACTACAGGCTGAGCGTGAGCGCAAGGAGCTTTCGGGCATCCGCAAGCTCGCAAGGGACAGGGCCAAGAAAGCCTCGTTGCACAACAAAAAGCTTCGGGATTGCCGCGTTCACCTTACCGATGCCAAGAACCCGCGAAGCCTCGAGAGTACGCTTTTCATTACAGAGGGTGACTCGGCTTCGGGTTCGATAACAAAGTCGAGGGACGTGAATACCCAGGCGGTGTTCAGCCTTCGGGGTAAGCCGCTGAACTCGTATGGCATGAGCAAAAAAATTGTTTATGAGAACGAGGAATTCAACCTTCTGCAGGCCGCACTGGACATTGAGGAGGAAATGGAGAACCTGCGCTACAACAACATCGTGATCGCTACGGATGCCGACGTTGACGGCATGCACATCCGCCTGCTGCTCATCACGTTCTTTCTGCAGTTCTTCCCTGAGCTCATCAAGGAGAATCACCTGTACATCCTGCAAACCCCGCTGTTTCGTGTGCGTAACAAAAAAGAAACCATATATTGCTACAGCGAGGAGGAGCGCCGCAATGCCATCCAAAAGCTCTCGGGCAAGCCGGAGATTACGCGATTTAAGGGACTGGGTGAGATATCGCCGGACGAGTTCAAGCACTTCATAGGCCAGGAGATACGCCTTGATCCGGTACAGCTGGACAGTGCGACCTCCATACAAAACCTGCTCGAATTTTACATGGGCAAGAACACCCCAGACAGGCAGCAGTTTATTATTAATAACCTGAAAGTAGAGCTGGATGCGGTGGAGTAGTTTTTTAATAATTGTTGCCGCAGTATTTTCATTATTCAGCTGTAAAAACGCTGAAGAGAAAGCTGTTGTCCAAAAAGAAGTAAAGCTCCCCAAAATGGAAGAGACTTTTCCTTTTGCGGAAACGGAGAAGATAGAGCTTTTATCTTATGAAAACAGGAATGATTGGGATACTATAAGGAGATATTCGAATAGGATTGTTGAGGATAAGAAGCTTTTATTTGATACAACTCATGTGAAGGAAAGAGTTGTGTTGAATGAAAAGTTGACAAAGGATTTGTTCAAAGCTTTTTTTACACCAACTCCGAACTCTGAAAGTGCAGCTTGTTTCGACCCTCGTCATGCTGTTGTTTTCTATAACACGAATTCGGAAATAATTTATGCTTACGAAATTTGTTTCGGTTGTGCGGTAGGCCAGGCATCAAATAATGACTTTAAATACACCATGACAAGTGTTGGAACATTATATCCGGTTTTCAAAAGTGCCGGAATAAAATATTTTTGAGAATAAATGAACGAAGACGAAGAAAATATAAACTCCTTTGAAGGGGAGCATTTTTACGAGAGGGACGGAAACGCCGATCCACAGGATACCATTACCAAGGTAACCGGCATGTACAAGGACTGGTTCCTGGACTATGCGTCATACGTTATCCTGGAGCGTGCCGTTCCCGCCATTGAGGACGGATTCAAACCCGTACAGCGCCGCATCATGCACTCCCTGCGCGAGCTGGACGATGGCCGCTACAACAAAGTGGCCAACGTGGTAGGGCATACAATGCAGTACCACCCGCACGGCGATGCGAGCATTGGCGACGCTATGGTTCAGATAGGCCAGAAGGAACTCCTTATCGACACACAGGGTAACTGGGGAAACATCCTTACCGGCGATGGCGCGGCCGCTTCGCGTTACATCGAGGCACGGCTGTCTAAGTTTGCCTTAGAAGTACTGTACAGCCCAAAGATCACGCCGTGGCAGCTATCCTACGATGGCCGCCGCAATGAGCCCATTAACCTTCCGGTAAAGTTCCCATTGCTGTTGGCACAGGGCGCGGAGGGTATTGCTGTAGGTCTTTCCACGAAAGTACTGCCGCACAACTTCAACGAGCTTATTGATGCTTCGATAAAGATACTTAAAGGAAAACCGTTCACGCTGTACCCTGATTTCCCCACTGCCGGTATTGCCGACGTTTCCAACTATAACGACGGGATGCGCGGAGGCCGTGTTCGTGTGCGTGCTAAGATCTCGCAATTGGACAAGAGCACGTTGGTAATTACCCAGATACCATTCAGCACCAATACAGGATCGCTTATCGAGAGTATTCTGAAAGCCAATGAAAAGGGCAAGATAAAAGTTAAGAAAATTGAGGACAACACCGCCGCTGATGTGGAAATACTTATCCACCTGCCGCCGGGTGTATCGCCCGATAAGACCATCGATGCATTGTTCGCCTTTACAGCTTGCGAAACCTCGGTAGCGCCATTAGGCTGCGTAATTGAAGACCATAAGCCGCGATTTGTTGGAGTAAGCGACATGCTTAAGATCTCCACAGACCGCACCGTAGAATTGTTGAGGAGCGAATTGGAGATCGAACTTCAGGAACTTGAGGAATCATGGCATTTCCAGTCACTTGAGCGTATTTTCATTGAGAACAGGATCTACCGCCTCATTGAAGAGGAAGAGACCTGGGAGGGTGTGATCAAGGCCATTGACGAAGGATTGAAGCCATTCACAAAACATCTTAAGCGCGCCGTAACCGAGGATGATATCGTACGCCTTACGGAGATCCGTATCAAGCGCATTTCCAAATTTGACATTGATAAGGCCCAGCAGAAGATAGAATCACTGGAAGGCGAGATCGAGCAGGTAAAGCACCATTTGGCACACATCATCGATTTTGCCATTGCTTTTTTCCAAAGACTAAAAGACGTATATGGAAAAGGCCGCGAGCGAAAAACAGAACTCCGCAGCTTTGATAATATTGAAGCTACTAAAGTGGTACTGCGCAATACTAAGCTTTACGTAAACCGTGAGGAAGGCTTTGTAGGTACAGGCTTAAAGAAAGATGAATATGTAGCCGACTGTTCAGATATTGATGATGTGATCGTATTCCTTCGGGACGGCAGCATGGTCATTACGAAAGTGGATGTTAAGACCTTTGTAGGCAAGGACATCATACATGTAGCAGTATTCGATAAGAATGATAAGCGCACTATTTACAACATGATATACCGCGACGGTAAGTCGGGGCCATCGTATATAAAAAGGTTCAACGTATCGGGCGTTACCCGTGATAAGCCATACGACCTTACCGCCGGGACAAAAGACTCGATGGTTCTTTATTTTTCAGATAACCCTAATGGCGAGGCCGAAGTAATTACGGTATTGTTACGCCAGGTGGGCAGTGTGAAAAAGCTGAAATTTGACCTTGATTTCGCAACCATGGCAATTAAGGGCCGTGCATCAAAAGGAAACCTGGTAACCAAATACCCGATAAAGAAGATCGAGCTTAAGGAGAAAGGTATCTCGACCCTCAAACCGCGCAGGATATGGTTCGACGATACCGTACACCGCCTCAATGTAGATGGCAGGGGTGAGCTGCTGGGAGAGTTCCGCCCGAATGACAGGCTGCTCATCATCAACCAGTCGGGCAAGGTAAAAACCATTATCCCGGAACTGACCACACACTTTGACCACGGCATGATCGTGCTCGAAAAGTGGAACCCAAAAAAGCCGGTTTCCGCCATTTATTTCGACGGCGAAAAAGAGCGCTACTATGTAAAGCGTTTCCTTGTGGAGAACGAAAATAAGGAAGAAACATTTATAACCGAACACGAGAAATCACAACTTGAGATCGTCTCTACTGACTATCGACCTGTAGCCGAAGTAATTTTTGCTAAGGTAAAAGGTGTACAGAAGGAGACCCTTACTGTTGACCTGGAGAATTTCATTGCCGTAAAAGGCATTAAGGCATTGGGCAACCAGCTTACCGCCGACAAGGTGAAGCAGATAAGCCTGCTGGAACCATTGCCGTATGAAGAGCCGGTTGAGGAAACCCCGGAACCGGAAGTGAAGGAGGGGCTTGACATTACGGATGAAAATACCACCATCACACTTGAAGATGACGGACAGATAACATTATCACTGGAATAATAATGGGCTGTTATAACCGCTTTGTCATTTCGAGCGAAACGCAGTGGAGTCGAGAAATGACAAAGCGGTCAATGACAGACCGTTTTTTTTATTCATCCGTTAGCGTTTTCATGAATGCCACGATGTCATCCATTTCCTGTTGTGTAAGGCTTAGCTTATCAAAAGGCAATGTCTGGTTATCTACAGGCAATCCCAACCCGGCACCACCACCTTTATTATAAAAATCGACCACTTCTTCAAGTGTATCGTATACACCATTATGCATGTAGGGCGCTGTTTTCGCGACATTTCGCAGTCCCGGTGTTTTGTAGGCATTCTTCAGTTGGGGCATTTTGTTGTAAATATAGCGCCCGGTATCATCGCTTAATTTTGTCCCTTTGGTATCGGCAGGTGTGCCTACTACTTCATGCTCCGTTTTGCTGAAGGATGGCGGTACCGTCCCGTTGAATATCGGAGTGAAATGACAGGTAGCGCATTTGGCCTTGCCCATGAAAAGGTTCATTCCGTTTATCTCATTCGCAGTAAGCGCCTTTACATCCCCACGCATGTACTTGTCAAAACGGGAATTGAACTTGTTGAGGGTTCGGATGTAGCTCGCAATGGCGTTCTGTATCTGCCATTCCCTGGCGTCTCCCTTACCAAAGGCTGAAACGAATAATTTTTTATACTCTTCACTGCCGGCTACTTTCTTGGCAATATTGGCCATTGAGCCGTGCATTTCATCGGCATTGCTGACAACATCCATGCTCTGTTTTTCCAGGTCGGGCTGGCGCAGGTCCCAAAATTGCCCGTGCTGCAATGAGGCATAGGTAAGTGTAGGGGTATTGCGCCTCAGGCTGCTTCCGGAAAGGCTGGTGCTGGTTTTGATGCCGTCGGTAAAGGCTTTTTCAGGACTGTGGCATGAGGCGCAGCTACGGGTATTGTCACCGGAAAGCATGGTGTCGTAAAACAGCTTTTCGCCCAAAGCGGCCTTTTCTTTTGAGAATTCATATTCCGGTGAAGGAATGAACGCATCTACATCAAAGGCATTTTCGTCGAACAGTGTCACGGCATTTGCCCTGAGCGCGTTAGTGCGGTTCACATACGGAATGTTGGCAGCCTTTTGCAATTCCGAAAGCTTTTTGGAAATGGGGTTTAGGTACTCTAAAATGAAAACCGCGCGATCGAACGTGTTGAAGTCGTTGTTGACCGCACAGTACTTCGCGGCTTTTTTGGCAAGTGCAGCGATCTGATCCTTAATGGGATCGGTAGTAGTGCCGGTTCCGATCATCCCTACCAGTTGCGGGAGGTATTCGAGTGAGGCCTTTGCTTCGGGTACCGAGGCCAACGCTACAGGCGAGTCGAACCCGGTAATGCCCAGTGTAATGATGCGGTATACCTGTAGCTTGGCGGCATCCATTACATAGTCGTTGCTCATGGTCACGGCATCGAGGTGCTTTTGGCAGATCATGATGTTGGATGCCAGCGTATTGATCTCCCGTACAAGTTCGCCCCTTGTTTTTGGGTCGAATTCAGGGAAAAGCAGTTCCTCGATCACCTGGAAGCCATGGGGCGGGAATTCCCTGTTCTCCTCCAGTTCCAGCTCGTCGAGAGCCGGGCCATTGATAAAGCGCGCCACATCGGGGATAAAGTATTCTATTGCCCATTCCGATCTTTTGTATAGCACACGGCATTGCATGAATTTGGCTTGTAATGCTTTAGTATCGTTTGACTTATTTGCCAATTCTGAAAACTGCTTCGTAGCCGTTAAAAGGCTGTCTGCCTCCGCCAGTACCGTACTTTTTACAGAAACAGTATATCGGTTTTCCTTCTGACAGCTTGTGAGCGCTAAAAAGGTTACTATCAGGGATAAAAAATATCTCATATACATAATAATAAAAAGCAACCCTTTTGTGAAAAAGGGTTGCGGTATCATGAAAATAATTGGTTGGTTTATTGCTCTACGTTCCTGATGATCACCACCTGGCCGCCTTCTTTATTAGTGCTGTTACCACTACCGTCAGCATTCCTGAAAGCATCTTTTTGCCAAGTGTGCGGGTGGATGTTCACTGCAAATGTGCCGGGAACGCCTATCAGGTCAGATATGTCGTTCATCGCTCCGAATTCCCAGCATCCAAGGCGTGTTTCGCCTGTTTGGTTATACGCCGCTACCCATGTTGGGTCATTCCTTTTATGGTTCATATTAAGCCACGGCTTGTTCACTTTTGTGCGAATGTTGTATTGCCATATATACGAGTCGTGCTGTGCGGCAGTGTAGTAACTGTCGCCATCTTCCTGGATGTATACGAAGTTCTCGGTAACGCAAAGGTTATCCGGGTTGATGATTCCTGTACCCGGAGTAGAATCGCCTTCCACAACTACCTCAAGCTTCCCTTTCAGCGGGTCGTTGGCATCCATGGTCAGGTGGTACACACGGCCCCACATGGTGTATCCCTCAACCGGCTGGTTGGACGAAGCCTGTCCTGTAGCCGTGAAGTAGATCTCCCTATTGTTGGCTTTACTGCCTTTGCCGTAGTCAACGTCCTCAACCCTCGAGAAACGGATGGCGCCAAGGCCATTCACGGTAGTGTTGATAACAGCGCCGGTAAGGTTTTTAGCATTTGGTATCTCTACAAAGTTCACGTCATACGATGAGCCTTTTTGCATGGTCATCTCCACCTGGTTGCCATCATTCCTTTTCAGGGCATACAATTTACCGTTTTGCAGGTCGCCAAGGGTGTTGCTCATGTACATGATCAGCTGCCCGGCACTGGCGTGCGATGATCCGTACGACTGGTCTTCGCCTATGAATATTATCGTTTTTCCGGAGTAAACGCCTTTGGGAAGCGGTACCGCATTTTCCATGCTCGCTTTACCCAATGCAGGTAGCACCCTGTCTGTCCTTCCGGCCTCCCCAACGCTTCCCATTGGGTCAATGCCATGTACCATGCTCTCTTCGCCGCTTTCGCCCGCAGTAAGGAAAACCGGCCCAAATCCATGGATGCCGGGAGTGGCAAGCGTAGCAGAACATAGCCTTGTCATTCCGCCAAGGCTGTTCACGATATACTCACCTTTTACCGGTTTGAACGTTTTGTCAAGGAATACCCTTGATACCGACTGTGATATCTCATGGTTATTGATCATGATGTAACCATCGCTGTTCGGGTCTTTCATGAAGCCCGCACCATCAGGCTGGCCGGCGAATACGAATGATGGGGATTGCGAAAGCACGTCACTTGAGCTGATAAGGCTGCTGATCTCCATATCTTCAAAACCAGGCATAGGAAACACGAACGCAGGTACTGATGAATGGTTGGAGAAGTCAATGTCCTTGTTCACCGACTTTGAGTTGCTGTCATCCTCGTTGCAGGATACGAGCGCAGCGCACACCGCCCCAAGCAGCGTGAATTTGTTGAATTGTGTCATGTTGAAGTAGTTTTTGTTTGTAGCAAAAGTACCCTTCAACAGTTAAGTTGTCCTTAGGCAAAATGATCCTGCCGTTTAATTTTAAGTCATCAAAAGGTTAGGAGTGTAAAATAAAGTTCTCTAAAATTTAAACGTAAGATGAACTTTTTTTCAGCTCTTTTCGGATCGACAGATCATAGTGCTGGCTTTCAGAGACCGTATAAAAAAAGACATTAAGCGGCCTTGTTTTTCCTCATTTTCATGTTCAGCATCTCTACGCCCAGCGAAAATGCAATGGCAAAATACAGATAGCCTTTCGGTACTGCGCCTACTTTTTGCCCCGCCAGCTCCGCGTCCGACAGGTGCATGCTTTCGGTGATCAGCATGAAGCCGATAAGTATCAGGAATGCCAGCCCGAGTATCTGTATGGATGGATTAGCGTTTACAAAATTGCCAACAGGAACAGCGAACAGCATCATTACTACTACGGATATGATCACGGCTGTTATCATGATGTACAAAGCACCTTCAAGCCCGTTGGTCATGCCTACAGCGGTAAGGATGGAATCGACAGAAAATATGAGGTCGATGAGGAGTATCTGCATGATGATGTTGCTGAACGATCTTGCAGCCTTGCCACTAAGCTTTTGTTCTTTCTCGCCTTTGTGGTCAACCTTTTCATGTATCTCCCGGGTGCTTTTATAAATGAGGAATAACCCGCCTGCCAGCAGTATCAATGCCTGCCCGCTAAAGTCGGCGCTGAACCAGCCCCAGTCAAAACCAAATACCGGCTCCTTCATTGCGATGAGCAGCGATATGCCGAACAACAGCGCGATACGCATGAACATGGCAATGAACAGTCCGATCCGCGTCGCCCTTTTACGGTCTTTCACGGGCAGCTTTCCGGTAACTATAGAAATGAATATAATGTTGTCGATCCCCAGTACGATCTCAAGGAAAGTAAGGGTAAGCAGCGATATCCACGTATCGGGATCGGAGAGGAATTCCATTTCAGGTGATTTAGCACCTAAATTATCGAAAAAACTTCAAACCGTTATTAGTTTTAGCTATTTGTAAGGAAATAATGCTATAATTATCTGATCCTTGTAACCGTGCCTTTCTGCTTGTTGGCATCGCCCACAAGGGAGAATTCAAAAGAATACGAATCTTCCGTTGTCGAAAGTATCTTTATCTGTACTGCCTTTTCCTCCTGCATATTCTTAGGGTTTACTTTACGCCCTATGTATTCGCAGTCGTTCACCCAACGAATGGAAGTAGAATCAACCTTGCCATTGATGGTCTCAATTTCAAGGGTCTCTGTACGCTCAAATTCAGAAACATGCTTTTTGCCGTCTACCTCAAATTCCGCACGGAACTTTCCGGTTTTAAACCCCGCACAATTGCGTTCCTGCTCGTAGCATCCGGTCAATGCAAAACCTGCCAAAAGGATGTAAATACTATTTTTCATTGTCAAAAAGGCTTTTCATTATCGTACGCAATCCCTGTATCATCAGCAATATGGCTATGATGCAAAAAGCAATGCCAATGCCCAGCACCATCTTGAAGAACGGGTGTTCCTTATTCATGAACGCATTGTGTATGACGACGGGCCCCATAAACAGCAACGGAAGCGCACCGCTAAGGTAACGCAACCCCCTCATGAGTGTTTTCTTATCGGTTGGCATAGGCTTCTATGGCTTTTCTTACGTTTTGATGTTCATCGAGTAGTGCGGCTGCTTCGTCCTGCGGTATGCCAAGCTCTTCCACTATCATTTGCACGCCGCGGCCTACCAGCTTGTGGTTGCTTAGCTGCATGTCGACCATCTTGTTCCCCTTAACATGGCCCAACTGTATCATGGTAGCGGTAGACAGCATGTTGAGCACAAATTTTTGTGCTGTACCGGCTTTCATGCGCGAACTTCCTGTTACGAATTCAGGCCCTACTACGACTTCTACAGGATAATTGGCTACTGCCCCCAACGGGCTTCCGGCATTGCAGGTAATGCAACCCGTAGGAATGTTATTTAGGTTACATTTTTCCAGTGCGGCGATGACATAAGGCGTTGTGCCCGATGCCGCGATGCCTATCACTATATCATTCTCGTTGATGTTCCAAACCTGAAGGTCGGCCCAGCCCTGCTCATCATCATCCTCGGCAAATTCAACTGCTTTACGTATGGCACTGTCACCACCGGCAATGAGACCGATAACGAGGTCGAACTGCACACCAAATGTAGGCGGGCATTCTGACGCGTCTACAATGCCCAGCCTTCCGCTGGTACCTGCGCCCAGGTAAAATAATCGTCCGCCGGCATTTAGTTGCTCTACGGTTCTCGTTACCAGTTTTTCTATTTGCGGAAGTGCCTTTTCCACAGCAAGCGGAACGGTCTTGTCTTCATTGTTAATGTTGGCAAGCAACTCATTTACGGACATTTTTTCAAGATGCTCGTAGTTAGAAGATTGTTCAGTTGTGCGTGTAAACGACATAGGTTTTTGGCTAAGGTTTATAGAAAATAGGCCATTACCACCCCAAGGATGATGACCAGCAGCTTGGCAAGATTGAATTTATGCCCTTCGCTGCTCTCGAATATGATGGTGGATGATATGTGGAAAAGTATTCCCACTACAATGGCTGATATCTCTGTATAGTAATGGCTGATGAAATGCAATTGCCCCGAAGCCAGGGTTCCCAGTGGCGTCATGGCGGCAAAAGCGATCATGAACAGAAATATGGCTGTTTTGTTGAGCCCCGAGTTCATGAAGAATGCCGTAAGGATGATAGCGATAGGGAAGTGGTGTATGGCAATGCCCCAGGCAAGGTCGTGATGGTGGCTTACCGGCATGCCTTCCAGCAGCGCGTGGATGCACAGGCTAATGAACAGCAGCCACGGCATTGAGTTTGAGTGCTCGTGGTCATGGTCGTGCGAAGAGGCATGTACGTGCCCATGCTCAGCGCCTTTGGAAAAATATTCCAGAATGATCTGGAACACGATCCCCCCCATGATGTAAATGCCTATGATGTGGTTATGGCCGTGCTCATGCCCGTGGTCGTGTCCCTCATGTCCATGTAGTGAACTTTCGTACACTTCCGGCAAAAGATGCATTACAGTGAGCGACAATAAAAATGCACCGCTGAACGCAAGCAAAAGTTTAAGGCTTTTTTTGTTGCTGGGCTTCAAGATCAACGCCATTCCGTAGCCCAGTATGACTGATAATAAGGGTAATAGATATATCATGATTACTTAAAGATCATTATTAAACGCTCCGACTCGTTCTTAAAGAATTTACGGAGCTTGTAGTCGCCAAAAATGTCCAGCAGGTAGATGCCTGCCTCATCCATCATCTTCTCAAAATCTTCCAGCGTAAGGGCTTGTACGCGCTCGGTAAAGTGGAGCTGCTCGCCGCAGGCTTCAAAGTCGATCTCCTTAACAATGTGGCCGTCTTTCACGTAGCGCTTGATGTGGAAGTCGATACCGTCAACCGTTTTTACCTCTTCCGGCACAAGGTTGTTGATAACGTAATTCGCATTCATAAAATCGATCACGCCAAAGCCATATTCGTTCAGGCTGGCGCACATTGCCTTGAGGGTCTTTACATTATCGGAATCATCCTCAAAGTAGCCAAAGCTGGTAAACAGATTGAATATCGCATCGAATTTCTGGTCGAAAGGCTCGCGCATGTCGTGCACCATGAAGTGCAGCTTGTCGTTGCTGTCTTTCGAAGCTTCGGTAATGCTGTTCTCCGAAAGGTCGGCGCCGGTCACGTCATATCCGAGTTTATTCAGGTATACCGAATGGCGGCCTTTGCCACAGGCAAGGTCAAGTATCTTAGCGTCTTCGGGGAGGTTAAGGTAATTGGTCAGGTTATCCATAAAGAGCTGAGCCTCTTCATAGTCCCGATCCTTGTACAAAATGTGGTAATAGGGTGTATCGAACCAGGAAGCAAACCATTTTTTTTTCTCTTGATGCATAGCAGCCGAAGCGATAAGGATTTATAGAACGGCAAATTTACTATATTTTGGGGCGTGGTGCTATTTGTTCAGGATGGAATTTCACTAATTTTTAATATAGTTGGCCTTACTGTGATAACCTTTCAAAACGTTTAGCAGGCTAAGAATGAAAAATACCCTAAATTTGCAGCCAATTATCACAGGATGGAAGACAATTTTAAAATGATCGCCAAAACCTTCTTCGGTTTTGAAGAGATACTGGCGAAGGAACTGCACATATTAGGCGCCCAGGACGTGGAGCAGGGGGTAAGGATGGTAAGCTTTAAAGGAGACAAGGGCTTCATGTACAAGGCCAACCTGAGCCTGCGTACCGCCCTCAAGATCCTTAAACCTATATACCATTTCCGTGCTTACAATGAGCAAAGCCTTTACAAGGGCATCATGGGGGTGGATTGGTCCAAATACCTCAATGCGGGTCAATCGTTCGTTATCGATGTGACACTGCATTCCGATCATTTTAACCATTCGCAGTTCGTTGCGTTAAAGGCTAAGGACGCTGTTGTAGACCAGTTTAGGGAGCGTTATGGCAAAAGGCCGAATATTGATAAGGACCATCCCGATGTGCGTATCAACCTTCACATCCATTCTGACCAATGCTCTGTGGCTCTGGATACTTCGGGCGATTCGCTGCACCACCGCGGTTACCGTACGGCAACCAACATTGCTCCTATTAATGAGGTGCTTGCCGCGGGTATGCTGCTGCTTTCCGGATGGGACGGGCAGGGCGACTTCCTTGATCCAATGTGCGGCAGTGGTACCATTTTAGCCGAAGCGGCGATGATCGCCTGCAACATCCCGGCGAACATCAACCGCAAGGAATTCGGTTTTGAGAAATGGAACGACTGGGACAATGACCTGTTCGATATGATAGTTGACTCCCTGATGAAAAAGACCAAGGAATTCCACTATAGCATAAAGGGCTACGACAAAGCACCATCTGCAGTTAATAAAGCCAAGGATAACATCATCAACGCCAACCTTGATGAATATGTGACCGTTGAGCAGCTTAATTTCTTCGAGACAGAAAAAGAGACGCGCGGCCCTCTTCACATGGTATTCAATCCGCCATACGGCGAAAGGCTTGATATTGATATGGAGCGTTTTTACCGTGAGATAGGCGACACGCTAAAACAGAGTTATCCGGGAACGAACGCATGGTTCATCACGGCTAACCTTGAGGCACTAAAATATGTAGGCCTCAAGCCATCTCGTAAGATCAAGCTTTTTAACGGCAAGCTCGAAGCCAGGCTGGTAAAATACGAGATGTATGAAGGGAGCAAAAGAGCCAAATTCCAGTCGGAGTAATTTCAGGCTTTAGATTTCATAATTCAGATCGGGCTTCTATCAAATGTAAATTTGGAAGCCGCAAAATATACGAACATGAGCAAAACTGCAAAAGCATTATTATATAACTTTCTGGGCTTCCTGCCCTTTTTCCTTTTGCTAAGCTACCTGATACAGGAGTTTACCGGCCTTACCGGTTTTTGGATACCGTTTACGGCAGCTGTGGCTACCACCATACTGGCGCCAAAGTTCCAGGCCATAAAAGTGCAGGGCGAGCATAAGATATTCATGAAATGGCTTTTCATAAAAGGCGTCAAGGAGGTAAAATAATACTTCTTACTTTAATTTTTCAGTAAGTTTAGCGATCTCAGTGTCGGTGTACTTGAGTTCCCTTGCCATGGCAAGCACTTTCTTACGGTCTATCTTTTCCAATGGCATGTAGTACACGTATTGCGAAAATCCGGCCAGGTCGGCAAGTGGATCGTCATTAGGTACTGCTGTTTCTGACAGAAGCCCTTTTACCACTTTCAGGATCTCGCGAACGCCACGGTCGCGGTCGAACTCCACCATTTTTTCAGGCAGCGCGGGTGGTATGAGGGTCGATGGCATTTGGGCTATGTATGGCAGGTATTCTGCCATTAGCTCCCATGAGCTTTCATCCTTCAACTTTGCCATGATACCGGCAAGGTTGGTTATCGTACATGTAGAAACATCCGACTTAAAAAGTAAATGCACTTTTTCCAATGCCGGTTTTCCTATGCCGGTTAAAATATCAGCGGCATTTTCCTCTACCCCGTTGCCATGGTTTTCATGCAGCTTTAGCACCATCAGGCATACATCGATCGTGTAGGCATCGTTTTTTGCCTTTTTTATCTGCTTAAGCCTGTCCATTTTTTCCTTAGCGGTCTTTTCATTTCCGCCAAAAAACATCAGAAGATCATAATTTTCCTGCGAATATTCCATTGCAGTAAAGTCGGGCATGTAGCGATAGTATTGGGACATTTGCCCGTATTCGGACTTTTTGGCTTTGTTGCCCGATGCCTCGACCACTTCTGCCAGTTTACTGTAAATTTCAGGCTGTCCGGGGTTGTCGTTCAGCACTTCCAGGAATCTCTTTTCGGCCTCGGTATAATTATTTTGACGAAGGTAGTTATCGGCAATATTGTACCGGGCAGCTACATTGTAACTGTCGCTGTCGGTAAGCGTTTCAAATTTGGCGTTCGATCTGTCGAATTGCCCCTGCATTTGATAGATCTTTCCAAGGTAGAAAGTGTTTTCGTCATTTGGGTAAAGGCTGCTCAGGTATTCGAGATCGAGGGTGGCAGACCGCAGGTTCTCGGACTTGAATTGTTCCTCATCATACGGAAGTTCGCTGTTTTTTGCTTTATATACCGAATTACCGTCTATGTTCTTCGCGCCTGTGCCCAACTGGAACATTTCAAGGCTCATGTCGCTACGCCTTTTTATCAGCGATGGCACACCTCCAAATTTTTGGATACCTTCCTCCACGACCGCGACCCCATCCATCCACTCGCCACTGCGAAAGAGTGCATATCCATAGCTTTCATAAACGCCCGGGCAACTTTTATCACTTTCGTATTGGGCTTTGGCTATGGCTACGGCTGCCTTACTATTGTTCCCTGACAGCAAGTTAAACGCTTTTTGTGACCCTTCGTCGGCCGAAGAGGAGCAGACACCATTATTTTCTTTCATGGATGCGTAGTCAAAAACTTTTCGTTTCAGGTCTTGTGAAGACCCACAAAGCGTGAACAGCAAGGCTGCAGAGAGCAGTATCTTTTTCATAGGTAGTTGGTTTGGTCTCAAATATAAATAAAAACGAGATGTGCTTCTGCTTTTGAGTGTAGAGCATAAAAATAAAAAGGAGCCGAAGCCCCTTTATTAACTAACTCATTAAAAGAAAACAGTACTTACTGTGCTGTTCTTGCCTTTTGGTAAAAATATACCGGCAGGAATGCAAAGTTAAGTACAAGGAACCCAATAAAGATCTGGATGTTGGCCGATGGCCAGTGCATCATTTTGAACATGATCCCTGAACTAAGCAGGAAGCTCGCTAAGAACCCGAATACATAAACACTTTTTTTCATGGTGTGATCGATTTATGCCCTAAGGCGGTTATTATTTATGGTTTTAATTTAAATGCATTTTAATAAAATGTATATATTGAAAAAATAAAGGCCGAAGCCTTAGGTAAGCTGAAGCAATTTGCGTTTACTTCGAAATCGCCTTTTTATAATAGTCCTTGTACCCGTGGTAAAAAAATAATGGCAGGAAAGCCACAATGAACAATGCACATCCCAGGAAAAAAGTAATTGTAGCCCCCGGCCAGTGCATGAATTTAAACAATATCCCTATACATATCATGCAGGCAGAAACGCAACCGAAAATATTGATAAGCTTTTGCCTCCACAGGCTGCTTTTAAGCGATACCATAAGGTACCTGTCGCGCTCAATGCCGCTGAGTGCCTGATAGCCGCCAAACTGCCGTATCGCGCTGTCATAGGCTGCATCGAAATCGTCGAGGTCGCCGGTTTCAATATGTGTGCAGATATGGTCTAACACGTCGGCACGAAGTTCGCCGGATGCTATGCCGTAAAACTCAAGATTGGTGGCAATGTATTCTATTTGCTCTTCTGTAAGTATCATGGTGCGATCTGTTTTTCGTTAAATATAAGCGACAGTGTGGCAATGAAATCGTTAAGCTCATCGGTCACCTCTTGCACTGCTTTTTTGCCGGTGCCTGTTACTTTGTAATATTTGCGCACGCGCTTGCCAATGTATACCTTTTCTGTATCCAGTATGCCATCGGCTTCCAGCTTGTGCAGGATAGGGTAAAGCGCACCCTCGCTAATGTCTATTTTGCCACGCGTAAGGTCTTTTACCTTTTGGGTTATCTCGTAGCCATACATTTTATCGCTCTTGCTGAGGAGCTTGAGGATGATGGGCTGGAGGGTTCCTTTGGTGAGTTCTTTACTATACATAGGACAAATATACATTTTGTTTCGATGTATACAAATAAAATGATGAATTATTTTTCAGGAATTTAAAAACAGCTTGTAAAACCTATATATTTGGAATAAAAATATTTATGAAAGCTATATTACTTTTCCTTGCTGTTACATGGACCACATTATGTGCCGGGCAATCCATCCCCAAAGACAAACAGCTGTACAGCATCAATATTTTTCGATGGGCAAAAAATGCCGAAGACAGCATTACTGATAAGATCGTGTATATTAACAAGGACGGAAAGGTCACCCTCAACGGGGAAGAGAATTTTGCAAAACTTGACATTGCTGCAGTGACCGATGGCTTTAATAAATTCATTGCAGGCGAAAAGATCGAAAAGACCCCAGCTTACGGCGATGGTGAGATAGGTGAAGCGCACGACCCGGAAATTGGAGAGCAGGCATTGCACATAACCATTGTGCGGATGGCAGACCATCAAAGGGATAAGGATAAATTTATGTATCCTGCCGAATATTTCAAGCTTATCGTATTGCCAATAGGAACATCCCCCGATGCCCTATACAAATATCTGAGGCCGGATGTGGTAGCCGCACTGAAAAAAATGCTTGAAGACTAAACTAATGACTGCCATGAAAAAAATTTGTGCGATCATCATATCCTTTGCTTTTGCAACATCTTTTGCACAGGTAAAAGGCGATCTCGAACTGGGCTTTGGTATAGGGACAAGCGGCTCTACAGTAAATTATGATGATACTGCTTTTGACGCCCGAACAGCCAGAAGTGTCAATTTCAGTGCTTCGGCCGATTATAATTTTGCCAACCGCTGGAGTGTAAAGACCAAGGTTATTTATGACCAAAAAGGCTGGGATGACGGTACGCTCTTCTTTCGTGGCGGGATGCTGCGTAATGCCGATGTCGACCTGCATTACCTTACCGTCCCCGTAATGCTCAGCTGGCATTTTGGCGGCAAGCGAAATTGGTACCTGAACTTTGGAACGTATGCGGGCTTTTTGATGGAGGCGGGCGAGGAGAATTTTGATGCCGATGTAAAGGAAGCGTTCAGGGATACCGACTTTGGCCTGACATTTGGAATTGGGGCTAAGATACCTGTTTCCAGATTTGTAAAGCTGTATATTGAGTATGACTTCCAGACGGGATTCAACAGCATTTATAAGGACAGCACAGTACCCGACGTGCGTTCGGTCAGGAGCGCGCTGAATGTGGGTGTTAATTTTTTAGTGTTGTAATTCTAGATATTATCTGTTTATAGCCAAAACATTAATTTATAATTGGGCTAAAAATTTGATTTGTAAATAATTCATAATTAAATCATGAATTTAATGTTAACACCCTTGTAATTAATACTATAACTCCATATGCAGTTATTATCTTTATGTTATGGATAATAATTACCTTGTTTATGGAGACTTATTTTGTAGTTCTGGAGCTGCCAGGCAGCGAGGAACTGAAATTTGCAGAGGGGAGGTTCAGCCCTGAAAATTTTTGGCTTTATGCCGCAAATGCTGTTGATCGTGGCTTATCGGAAATAGTATCTGTCAGGCAGGATACGGGTATAGCCGAAGCAGTACGCAGCCACACCCTTTGTGGCAAAGACTTCAATACCTACTTGCTGTTTTACCTTATGCTGAATAAGGAAGAAGCACAGGATAAAAAAACGATCCTCAAAAAAGTATCCGACCTCCTTAAGATCGCCAATCATGAAATGGTCATTGATACCTGTGACAATTACCAGCTGGTAATGCGCGATTATGTAGACCTGAGCGACCAGGATATCAACGGGCATTATTTTGGCGGAACGCATTTGTCGGCGTGAATCCCTAACAGTAAATATTGAAGCTCTTTCACATTGGTGAAAGGGTGATCCTTACTGTAAAAAATTATATTACATTTTGCATTTCCTGATCGCTAAATTGGTAATTTAGGGGAATGGAAAAAGAAAGGAAAAAAGGTTTCGTATTCCGTACCTACGAAGCCCCGAATGTTTCGCCCTTCGACAAGCTTTTTGAGATATTTACCGAACTCATAACGCATACCTCAGGCGACCTTGACGAAGCCCTTGACTGGTTGCGCCAACTGGATAAGGAGTATAGCCTGACCGATGCCAGCTACACCATTGATGACTTTATTGACGACCTGAAAAAGAAAGGTTACATCCGCGAGGAGATAAAGCCGGATGGTGAAGGCGGCCTTACGATAACCTCTAAGACAGAGCGCTCCATCCGCCAACAGGCATTGGAACAGATATTCGGCAACCTCAAGCGTGCGGGTTCTGGCAGCCACAGGACGAAATATTCCGGCAGCGGCGATGAGCATACGGGTGAGTTTAGGGAATACCGCTTCGGCGACAGCCTGGAAAGGATATCGCTTACAGAAAGCCTTCGCAATGCACAGGTAAACAACGGCATTGACGATTTTCGCCTTTATGAGGCTGACCTTGTGGTCGAAGATTCGCAATACAAAGCACAAATGAGCACCGTGCTTATGATCGACATCAGCCACAGCATGATATTGTATGGCGAAGACCGCATTACGCCCGCCAAAAAAGTCGCCATGGCGCTTGCCGAACTGATCACCACCCGCTACCCGAAAGATACGCTCGATATACTTGTATTTGGTAACGATGCCTGGCCGATCGCTATCAAAGACCTGCCTTACCTGCAGGTGGGGCCGTACCATACCAATACTGTCGCGGGATTGCAGCTGGCAATGGACCTGCTTCGTCGTAAGCGCAATACCAACAAGCAGATATTCATGATAACAGACGGCAAGCCCAGCTGCGTTCGCCAGGCCGATGGTACCTACTACATGAACAGCAACGGCCTGGACGAATTTATTGTAGACAAATGCTATACCATGGCACAACAGGCGCGGAAACTGCACATCCCGATCACGACCTTCATGATAGCCCGCGACCCATATTTACAGGAATTCATACAGCACTTTACTGAGGCCAACCAAGGGAAGGCATTTTATACAGGGCTGAAAGGGCTTGGCGAAATGATATTTGAGGATTATGAGGCGAATAGGAAAAAGAGGGTGAAGTAGGGATTTGTAGATTATTATAAATAGACTTTTAGATAATAGATGATAGACAACAGATAATGAACACAGAGAACATAAAGACATTAGGCGAATTAAAGAAAGCAGGTTATCAAAGCAGGAACATCAAGGATGAGCTTCGGAATAACCTGCGTGATAAAATAAAAAAAGGAGAAAAAGTATTTGAAGGCGTTTGGGGCTTTGAGAATACCGTAATACCCGAACTGGAACGCGCCATACTCTCGCGCCACAACATCAACCTGCTTGGATTAAGGGGACAGGCCAAGACACGCCTTGCCAGGTTAATGGTCAACCTTCTGGATGAATACATTCCGGTGGTGAAGGGCTCGGAGATCAATGATGACCCTTTGCAGCCCATTTCGCGCTACGCTAAAGAACTCATTGCTGAAAAAGGCGATGATACCCCGATAACCTGGCTGCACCGTAGTGAGCGCTTCTATGAAAAGCTGGCCACGCCGGATGTAACTGTTGCCGACCTGATCGGCGATATAGACCCGATAAAGGCCGCGAGCCTAAGGCTGTCATATGCCGATGACCGCGTGATCCATTTCGGGATGATACCGAGGGCCAACCGCTGCATTTTCGTTATCAATGAATTGCCCGACCTTCAGGCACGCATCCAGGTGGCGCTGTTCAACATATTGCAGGAGGGTGACATCCAGATACGCGGATTTAAGGTAAGGCTTAACCTCGACATACAGTTCGTATTTACCGCCAACCCCGAAGACTATACCAACAGGGGAAGCATCGTGACGCCATTGAAGGACAGGATAGGCTCGCAGATACTGACACATTACCCGGAAACAGTAGAGATCGCCCGTACTATAACCGAGCAGGAAGCCAACCGCGATGGCCGCCAGAGTGATACCATATACGTACCCGGGCTTGCGCGCGACCTTTTGGAGCAGATAGGCTTTGAGGCCCGCAACAGCGACTTTGTCGACTACAAGAGCGGTGTGAGCGCACGTATGAGCATTACGGCATTTGAGAACCTGCTGAGTACGGCTGAACGCAGGGCATTAAGGGGAGGCGAGGAAAAGACTACGGTAAGGCTGGCCGACTTCATGGGTATCATCCCCGCGATAACCGGCAAGGTAGAACTTGTATACGAAGGCGAGCAGGAAGGCGCGGCAGCCGTTGCAGAACACCTGATAGGCAGCGCGGTAAAAACCATATTTGCAGACTACTTCCCAAAACTCGAAAAGCTGGAGAAGAAGGACGGCAGCAGCCCTTATCAGGAACTCATTGATTGGTTCTTTAATGAAAGTGGCCTGGAAATGGAGGATGACATAACCGATGCAGCTTACCGTAAGCTGCTGGACAGCATCATCCCACTAAGGCAATTAATACAGAAATACCAACCCGATACACAGAAGGAAGACCTTTACTTCATAAAGGAATTCATACTCTGGGGATTAGCAGAGAACAACAAGCTTAGCAAGGACCGCTTTAGCGAAGGCTACCAGTTTAAGGACATCTACGGCAGCTACATCAGTAAGCTTTAAATCATATCCCTCTTAATTGAGGGATTTTTTTTTGCGCAATGTTGCTCTGTTTTTTTATTTCCTGTACCTTTCCCCATACAAACAGAACTATATGGGCTTTAATTATATTGAAATAGAAAGGGTTGAAAAGCTTACAAAAAAAGAGTTTATCGAAAACTACTACAAGCCTCAAAAACCGGTCGTTATTACGAACCAGATAGATGACTGGCCTGCCTTCAGCAAATGGGATTTTAAATTCCTTCGCGAGGTAGCAGGAGATAAGACCGTACCGCTGTACGACAGCAGAAAGACCGATTACACCAAAAAAGTGAACGAACCCGACTTTACCATGACAATGTCGGAATACATAGACATTCTGGAAAAGGGCCCAACCGACCTGCGTATTTTTTTATATAACCTGATGAAGGACGTTCCATCCATGAAGGCAGATATGAAATGGCCCAAGTTGGGATTAAGGCTGATAAAGAGCCTGCCGCTGGTGTTTTTCGGAGGCCGGGACGCTAAGGTCTTCATGCACTATGATATCGATTTCCCCAATATTTTCCATATCCATTTTGAGGGAAAGAAGCAATGTGTGCTGGTCGACCCGAAAGAGACAAAATACATGTACCGCCTCCCGTATTCATGGATCTGCAATGAAGACATTGATTTTGATAACCCTGACTACGAAAAATTCCCTGCGCTCAGGAAGGTCAGGCCTTACATTACCAACCTGCAGCACGGAGAGATGCTATATATGCCTGAAGGATGGTGGCATTATATGAAATACCTCACACCGGGTTTTTCGCTGAGCCTGCGCTCACTGGCCGGCAATCCGGTCAACTTGTGGAAAGGCTTCCTGAACGTGGCAGTCATACGTTACTATGATAACTGGATGCGCAAACGTAAAGGCCAGGAGTGGCTGGACTATAAAGATATGGAGTCTATCCGCCGGACCAATGCGTTATTGGAAAAGGAGGATGCGAAAAATGTAGTTTGATAAATTTGCCTAAAACAGCTTTATTATGTTGGTATCTGAGATCCTTACACAATTTGAAACCCTCCGCAATGGATCGACCTTTACCCACAACGAAAAATACGGCGCGGTAAAGCAGTTTGGTGTAAAACTTGGTGACATAAGGGCCATGGCCAAAAAGATAAAGATAAACCATGAGCTTGCCTTTGAGCTTTGGGAAACGGGTTATGTAGAGGCAAGGCTGCTGGCAACGCTTATTGTGAACCCTAAAAAGCTGTCGGCAGAGGAAGTGAGCCGCATGGTGCACTCCATGGATTTTGTGCATGAGGCGGACTGGTTCAATTCGTATGTGCTAAAAGATCTTCCCAACAAGGAACTATTCAGGGAGCAATGGATGGACTCGGATAACAAATGGGCAGCGCGTTCGGGCTGGAGCCTGATGGCTGGGAGGGTTGCTCGCGGGTACGAAGGAATCGACATCGCCGCTACCCTTGACCGGATCGAAAAGGAAATGCCAACTGCCCCGTCAGAAGTTCAGTGGACGATGAATACAACGCTGGCCAATATCGGCATCAACCATCCGGAGTTCCGTCAAAAGGCATTGGAAATAGGGGAGAAGCTGGGTATTTACCGGGACTACCCGGTATCTAAAGGGTGCACCTCGCCATTTGCCCCGATATGGATCAATGAAATGGTGAAGCGAAAGGAAAGCCAGGCGGGATAATATAAAAAAAGCATCCTATAAGGATGCTTTTAAACTATATGTTATAGTGATTAAGCTACGACTACGTTTATGGCGTTAGGGCCTTTACGGCCTTCAGCGATTTCGTAACGGACCTCATCATTCTCGCGAATACTGTCTGTAAGTCCTGAAACGTGAACAAAAATTTCGGCTCCGCCATTGCTCGGTGTAATAAATCCGAAACCTTTTTCTTCATTGAAGAATTTTACTGTACCTTCTTGCATTATAAATGTATTAATTTTTGCAAATGTACACAATTTTTGTGTACGCTGTTGAAAAAGAGCGCTTTAATTTTTTATTATCACAGATCACTTGACGTAATTGGGAGAAACGCACTTCTGCCAGTATCCGACAATGCTCTGTATGAGGTCTTTAAGTTCTTTATACCCGTTAGGCTTCACAAAAAATCCCTGTATGGATCTTGAGTAGGCATCCACTACATGTCCCTGCTCCGCGCTTGTCGAAAAGAAAAGGTAGGGGATAGACTTTAATCGCAGATCTTCATTTTCGTGGATTTTTTCCCTTAGTTCCATGCCACTCAACTTGGGCATATTTATATCAGAAAAAACAATGAATGGTTCAATGTCGCTCTCTGTCAGGTAAGCCAGCGCGTCGATCCCATTGCTGAAAAATATCAACTCATTACTATAGCTCAGTTCCCGAAAAACTTCGGTAAGGATCTCACGGTCATCGAGATCGTCTTCAATAAAAATGAACGGGCCCTTCTTATTCATGTCGAAATTGTTTGATAAGTTATAAAGGTAGTAAATGTAGCCAATAATTAAAGTTAGGCCTCAGTCAAATTCCTATAAATGAAAAAGACCCGTGGGTGGAAGCCCCTGGGTCTTTAATATTGCCTACTCATAACATAGTTGACAATAGTGCAAATGTAAGTTAAGAAAATTTGTTAGCCTAATATTTTACTAACTTTTTAGTAATGTCATATTTTGCTGATAATTAGGAGTTAAATGCATTTACATCCTAAAAGATACTGCTTATCTTTAGAATATGGAAAGGACAGTCGCCATAAAAATGGGTATTAAGGCAGGTTCACGTGCCTATTTTGCAGGTAAAAATGAAGCAGCCATTGCCGCTATCAATTTGCCCGACCTGAAGATCCTTAAAAGTCTTTCAGGCCAAATTGATTATATCCATATCTTTGCAAAAGATCAAGAACAGTTGGAAGAATGGTTCCTAAAATTGCAAAAACATCTTGCTGTAAATGGTATGCTGTGGGTATCGTGGCCCAAGGCAAAACAGTTGGGTACAGACCTGAACATAAAGGAAGTGATCAGGATAGGGTACGATCATGGTTTGGTTGAAAGTACGTCTATCAGTGTGAACGCGGTATGGTCGGCGCTGAAATTTACCCATCCTAAAGCAGGGAAGAAGTATAATAATAGTTATGGGAAGCTGCCCGAATAGATCAGTCGACCACCACTATCTCATATTTTTCCAAAAGCCCTTTTAACCCGTCCTGCGAAAAGCGTGCGCGGCGCAGCTTGTTGCGTTCGGGGTCGATAGAAAAGTTATAGCTGGTGCTAAAGTCGGCCTTGTTAGCAATGGAATCTACAAAAACAGCCTTATGCAGGTTGCAGTTATCGAATAGTACACCGGTAAGGTCGGTGTTCATGAAATCTACAGCTATCAGGCTGCAATCAGTAAATACCGTACTTTTTATGGCAAGGGTATAGAATTTTGTGTGATCCAGCCTGCAGTTTTTGAACTCTACAGAAAAAAACAGCTTGTCGACCATTGAAAAATTCACTCCGGTAAAATTACAATTGTCGAATATTGCCCCCCGCAGCCCCACGTAGTTGATCTTCGCCTCGCTGAAGTTGCAGCTGATGAAATTGCAGTCGATAAAGGCCACGCCTGTAAAACTGCATGCCGATAGATCGCATTGCATGAAGGTACAACGCTCAAAATCCTTATACATGATGTCTTCCGGGTTATAAATGCGGCCTGTGATCTGTTGGTCGATAATGTAATTTTCCATGGTGTAAAAGTAGTGAAAGTTTTCAGTAGCAGTAGTAGTGTTAAGTTGAAGTAATTTGTGCGATCTTTAGTAAGTTCTCATCAGTCAAATGCTTCTCATCCGGTTCCATAAATTCCTTCTGAATCTCACCCAAAATCGCTATTTTTGCAGTTATGAAAATGGATATCCACAAGTATATAAGCCAGTTGAATGATGCCCAGCAGGCGCCAACATTGCTGAAGGACGGACCGATGATGGTGATAGCCGGCGCAGGATCGGGAAAAACACGGGTACTAACGATACGCATTGCCTACCTGATGAGCCAGGGGGTAGACGCGTTCAATATCCTGGCGCTTACCTTTACCAATAAGGCGGCCAAGGAAATGAAGAAGCGTATCAGCGAGATCGTAGGGCCTGAAGCTAAAAATTTGTGGATGGGGACTTTCCACTCGGTATTCGCAAAAATACTGCGTAGCGAAGCAGGAAAGTTGGGTTACCCTTCCAATTTCACTATTTATGATTCTCAGGACAGTGTGCGCCTCATCAGTTCCATCATCAAGGAAAAACAGCTGGATAAGGATGTGTATAAGCCCAAGCAGGTTTTGGGCAGAATATCGTCATACAAAAACAGCCTGATAACTGTAAAAGCCTACTTCAATGATCTGGAATTGCAGGAAGCCGACGCGATGTCAAAAAAACCGCGCCTCGGTGAGATCTATGAGGAATATGTGAACCGCTGCTTCAAATCGGGCGCGATGGATTTTGACGACCTCCTGTTGCGAACCAACGAACTGTTGAACCGTTTCCCTGATGTATTGGCAAAGTACCAGGATCGTTTTCGCTATATATTGGTAGATGAGTATCAGGATACCAACCACTCGCAGTACCTTATCGTAAAGGCGTTGTCGGACAGGTTCCAGAACATTTGTGTGGTAGGCGATGATGCGCAGAGTATCTATGCGTTCCGTGGCGCGAATATCAATAATATCCTCAACTTCCAAAAGGATTATGATAATGTGCAGGTATACCGCCTGGAGCAGAATTACCGTTCCAGCAAAAATATAGTGGAGGCAGCCAATGCCATCATCGATAAGAATAAGACCAAGCTGGACAAGGTGGTGTGGACTGCCAATGAGGAAGGCCACAAGATAAAAGTGCACCGCAGCTTTACCGATGCCGAGGAAGGCCGTTTTGTGGCAAGCACCATCTTTGAAGAGAAGATGCGCAACCAGCTGATGAACAGTAAATTTGCCATCCTGTACCGTACCAATGCCCAGTCGCGCGCCATGGAAGATGCACTACGCAAGCGCGATATCCCTTACCGCATATATGGCGGCTTATCGTTTTATCAAAGAAAAGAGATCAAGGATGTGCTGGCCTACCTTCGCCTGGTGATCAATCCGAAGGATGAGGAGGCACTGATACGTGTTATCAATTATCCCGCACGGGGAATAGGCGACACTACTGTAGAGAAACTTACCGTAGCGGCCAACCATTATAAGCGCTCGATATTCGAGGTAATGGAAAAGATAGACAAGATCGACCTGAAGCTGAACAGCGGTACCCGCAACAAGCTGCAGGACTTTGTAACAATGATACAGAGCTTCCAGGTGATCAATGAGAACCAGGACGCGTTCTACCTTGCCGAGCACGTAGCCAAAAAGACCGGCCTGATACAGGAACTGAAAAAGGATGCAACTCCGGAGGGCATTGCCCGCATCGAGAATATAGAGGAACTGCTAAATGGTATCCGCGATTTCGTAGAAGGCCAGCGTGAAGTGGATGGCGCAAGGGGAGCATTGGCAGAATTCCTGGAAGATGTAGCACTTGCATCGGACCTGGACAAAGATACCGGCGATGATGACCGTGTAGCACTTATGACCGTACACCTTGCCAAGGGGCTTGAGTTCCCTTATGTATTTGTTGTGGGCATGGAAGAAGACCTGTTCCCGAGCGCGATGAGCCTGAATACGCGCAGTGAGCTGGAGGAGGAGCGGAGGTTGTTCTACGTGGCACTCACCCGTGCCGAGCACCAGGCCTACCTTACGTATGCCCAGTCACGCTATCGCTGGGGCAAGTTGGTGGATAGCGAGCCATCGCGATTTATTGAAGAGATAACCGACACGTTCCTGGAATACCTTACACCTGCCGAGAACAGCTACCGCTACAAGCCCATGATAGATACCGATATTTTTGGCGATGTAGACAGATCGAAATTGCGTCAGGTAAAGCCAACGAATACACCTCCACCGGCATGGGTCAGATCTAACGAACCTACGCCAAGTACCAGCATACGCAAACTAAAGCCTGTTGAAGGGCGTAGTTCAGGCAGCAGTACGCCCATGCCCGATACCAAACTCGTTCCCGGCAATATCGTAATGCACGAACGTTTTGGCAAAGGCGAGGTGCTCAATCTTGAAGGCGTTGGCAGCGATAAAAAAGCTGAGATACGTTTTGAGGTAGGGGGGATAAAAAAATTGTTGTTGCGGTTCGCGAAACTGGATATTTTAGAATAGTTAAACCGTTCAGGGTTTAAAGGCATTATTTGCAGTGGATAACCGTTCCCTGTTCTTTCAGTTTTTGCGACAATTCGGCAGCATCAGTTATAGCGATGCATTTGAACTTGGTATGCTTATAAAAGTATTTGTACACTTCTTTTAAAAGCGCATCGTATTTGGGCATATCACTATTATCCAGGCCAATATAGATCTCCTGAGTTTGAGAATCGATATGCACCCCAACGACCGGGTCGGAAACGAACGTATCTTTGGTTTGGGCAAATTTTCTCAGGCATTTGAAGAGTTCCTTATGCATTTCCCTGTCCAGTGGCCCAAAAACGGTAGCAATGCTTGTTATCACTACTTTTTTATGTTTTACTCCTTCAGGTGTCAGGTTTTGGTATACATCATCGGTCACGTCGTTGCCCCTAAGATTATTACTGAATATGGCTATGGTATGCATGGGCCCGAACGGCAACCCCCACCAGCCCAAAATCGCCACCAAAATATTGTATTTGTAGTAGTAGCGCTTAGTGTCGCTATTCTTTATGAAAAATATTTTGAAGGTATCCTTACGGGAGGGAATAACGGCCTGGGCAATAAATATTCATAAAAGACGAACCTGTCGCCATTATCCTTCCCGGCCATTGTGCTTTCAAAAGTTTCATTTCCCGGAAGATGAAGTTTGTAGGTAAGTTCCCGCATTGGTTTATTTGTAAGTAGTGCAAATATACATTTTTGGCGGAGGTGCAGGTATCAAATAGCCAAATTCTCAACTACATACAGTAAATTCTAAATGAGGCGGCATGAATAATTATTTTCCTGCAAAAGGTTGCTGGCGATATCTATTTTTGCTTAAAAATATCCCATGAAAAAGAAACTCTGCCTTTCAATACTGTGCTATGCCGGTATGGCAACAGCCCAAAACCCAACGTTCGAATGGCTCCAAACGCCTGATATCACGTTCGGATCTAATCCGGACATGGCAGGATACTCCGTTGCTGCAGATCCTGAGGGGAATGTTTATTTTTCAGGTTTCAAGAGCGAGCCTTTCAATTACAATGAACTGATGGGGAGCCAGTTTTTCAATAAATATGACGCCAACGGGCAGCTTATCTTTGAAAAGGAGATAGGTGGCAAGGCGTCTGCGCAGAATATGATCACCGACTCTCAGGGTAATGTAATTATAGCGTTATGTTATGTGCAGAACATTACCATTGATCAGGTTACGATCACGACAATAGAGCAGGGTGAGCATTTTGTGCTGGCAAAATTCAATGGTCAGGGCAGCCTTTTGTGGCACAGGCTTATTGAGAGCCAACAGGAATCTTCCTGGATCTCGGATATGCGCGGCCTGGCGATAGATAGTAATGATAACATTTATATAGGATATGGTGATTTCATGGATTCTTACATTGATAAATATGCTCCCGACGGAACAAGGTCCCTTGCCATAGTCCAGGAGAATGTCAGCACCGCCACCTCTGTGAGCATTGACACCGAAGGTAATATTTATGTAGCAGGGTCGTGCGCCGACCTCAACGCGGAGTTTGCCGGAACACTGGTGCCAACCGATCTGCAGTACAATACGTATGTGGTGAAATATTCGCCTCAGGGCGTTCACCAATGGGTAAAATTCGTTGAGGACATTACCTGTCCGCAGCCTGCCGTAGTTGCCCGCACACCGGATGAAGTGTATTTCAGCTCGTACCTGTTCGGGGCTTATGATTTTGATGATATCCCAACCACGGGTCCTGATAGTGGTATGTTCGATGATTTTTTCCTGGCGAAACTAAATGCCTCAGGAGTTTATCAGTGGGTCCGAGAAGTGGAGGGAATAAGCAAAACAGGGCAGGGCAACAGGAGTTTCCTGGATATTGATGCTGAAGGCAACATATACTTTACAGGATTTACCGGAGGAGAGATCGATTGGGGTAACGGCATAACCACCGATACACCGCTCATGGGGAACGATGTAATAGTGCTCAAGTACGACCCTGCCGGAACTGTGTTGATGGCTAAGACAGCAGGAGGGGAAGGCTATGATAATTCCGATGCCATATCGGTAAGCGGCAACGGTGACATTTTTGTTACCGGAACCTGCAATGGACCTGCCACCTTTGACAGTTTTGTGCATGATGCCAATCCATACGGTTACTATCCTTTCATTACAAAAATAAACAGCGGGACAATGGGGACAGACAAGCCTATTGAAGACAAAATAATGCTTTATCCCAATCCTGCGTCATCAGCATTATATATTTCAGGACTTGAAGGTAAAATTAATGGATGTGTTATAAATATGCTTGGGCAAAAGGTATCAGAATTTGAAGTTGACGTCAGTGATCCGTTGCAAATAGGTCATTTGCCGCCAGGCACTTATTTATTAAAAGCAGAGGGAATGCCTGCAATGAAATTTGTTAAGTATTAATATTTAGCCTACTACTGGAATTTAGGGCATTACTATAGATAAAAGGTTAATTGGAACAGATCTTCCGCTAAAATAAATTGTAAATAAAGTTTTATTAAAAATCAGCTAAAGTATTGAGGCTGATTTTTTTATGAAGACATAGTAAACTGCCCCCTTCAACTCTTAAATGGAGGTTAATCTTTTAATAAATGTTACTTAATGACGCAACACCGTAGCACAGTAAGTACATAATTTTGTGCGGAAATCCTTTGCTTAAAAGTAACAATTATGAAGAGAAAAATTACCTACCTCAGGCTGTTCGTATTACTCGCGATCGCATTTGTAATGCAGCCCGGATTGTATGCGCAGGTGTACCAGCACGACTTTGGTACAGCCAACATCACGACGCATCCCTACACTGTAGCACCGCCTACACTAAATCCCGATCTTTCCGGTTCGGTATGGACGAATAGTACCGGTACATGGACCAGTTTTGCAGGCTCTTCCGGCCAGGCAATTGCATTGAGCAACAGTTCGGGCACGCCTGCGATAACGCTGACATTCAATGTTGCCGCGGGTAAGACGCTTGACATTACCTCTTTTAACTTTTGGAGGCAGCGCAGCAATACCGGCGCTCAAAACTGGGCGATGACCGTCAACGGCGTCAACGTAGGGTCAGGAACTATGCCTGTAGCGCCCGGATCGGCAATTGGGGTTACTCCTGTAGCCAACCCGGTGAACGGCCTTAGCGGCACTGTAACAGTTGTGCTTACCCTTAGCGGCGCCACCGGTAACGGGACTTTCAGGCTGGACGACTTTACCCTTAACGGGACCGTTAATTCGGGCTGTGCCGCACCTGTGATCAGTTCGTTTACCCCGGCATCAGGCCCTACGAACACCATGGTGACTATTACCGGAAGCGGGTTTAGCGCAGGTACGACATCAGTGAAATTCGGAGGCATCGAATCGGCAGGGTTCACAGTAGTTTCCGATACCGAGATCAAAGCGTTGGTAGCTTCTGTCGCGGTGACCGGAGCGCTATCGGTGACCACAGCGGGTTGTGTGGGCACATCGGGTACTTTTACCGTGATCTCATCCAACTGTCCTGCATTCGCACCGCCAACAGAACTTTTCATATCTGAAGTATATGACGCCCCGACAGGAGAAGGCGGCGCGATCGAACTGTATAACGGTACTGCCGCTGCTATCGATCTTTCGCAGTACAGCATTACCCGAAGGGGAACTGTGGGCGGGCCTGTAACAATGACCGTGAACCTTACCGGCATACTGGCGTCCGGCGGCGTTCACATAGTGCGCACCGCTACATCCGTATGCGGGCTTGCAGGTGCTCCCGTAAACCTTCTTACTTCAGGCTTTAACGAAGATGACCAACTGGAGCTCGTTAAGGGGGCTGTTGTGGTCGACATGGTTTACACACCCGATAATGTGGGCTTTACCATGATACGCAACAGCAATGCGGTAGTGCCTCAGGCAACGTTCAACGCGTCGAACTGGGCGATTAACAATACCGAGGACTGTGCCAATCTGGGCATCCACAATATCACTTCTTCACCATCTGACCATATATCGGCACAACCATTGAGCGCGGCTATTTGCGAAGGCGACAATGTACAGTACACCGTTACGCTCAGTGCGGCATCGACATTTACCTACCAATGGAAAATGCTAAACTCATCAGGCAACTGGGTAAACCTTACTGACGGACCTAATTTTGCAGGTACCAATACCATCCAGCTTACCATAATCGATGCTCCGCTATCCTTCAACACGGCACAATTTTATTGCCAGGCCACATCAGTAGGATGTACGCTTGTGAGCAATGCTGTGCAGCTTACCGTATCGCCGCTGCCATTGGCTGTTGTCATCCCGGTGCAGCCTACATGTACCATACCAACAGGCGGGATCCTTATCATGCCATCGGTGGGAGATGGGCTTACGTACAGCCTTGACGGCATAACCTTCCAAACGGGACTTGCCTTCAACGGGCTTGCAGCAGGTACGTACACACTTACCATAAAGTCATCGGCCAACTGCATCACTACATTCCCTTTTACCATCAATCCGGCACCGGCAACACCGGCAGTGGCTACCATTACAGTCGCACAGCCTGATTGTACAACGCCTACAGGAACGATCACAGTAGATACCCCACTGGGGGCAGGCATAACCTATAGCATTGATGGTACTACATTCCAGGCAGGAACATCTTTTTCGAACCTGTTACCGGGAACGTATACGGTTACCGTTATGTCGGCATTGGGCTGTACATCTCAAACCTCGACCGTAACTATTAATGCTGCTCCTGCCGCTCCGGCAATAGCAACCACAACGTTGACGCAGCCTACTTGTGATACGCCTACAGGAAACATTACCATTACTGCACCTGTTGGTGCAACATATACTTACAGCGTTGACGGGACTAATTTCCAGGCGTCTCCGGTGTTTACAGGACTTGCTCCGGGCAACTATACCGTAACAACGCAAAATGAAGGCTGTACTTCGGTAACGGCATCCATTACTATCAATGCCGCACCTGTAGTGCCTGCTGTGGCTGTTACGACAGTAGCACAACCTGACTGTACTACCGCGACAGGAAGCATAACTATAACATCGCCATTGGGCGCAGGCCTGACTTATAGTGTTGACGGAGTTAACTTCCAGGGTTCAACGTTGTTTAGCAACCTTCTTCCGGGCAACTACACTGTAACTACGAAGTCAGCTGACGGATGTACAGCCATAGCGGCAGCTATAACCATAAATGCAGCCCCTGCAACTCCTGCCGTGGCAACTACTACTGTGGTTCAGCCTACATGCGCCGTGGCAACAGGAACAATTACGGTTAATGCTCCAACAGGAGGTACGCTTACCTACAGCATAGATGGTACGAACTTCCAGGCATCGCCTGTTTTTGCTAACCTGGCTCCGGGAACCTATACGGTTACCACGCAGTTAGCAGGCGGATGCACATCGGTAACGTCTGCCATTACCATCAACGGTGCGCCGGTAGTACCTGCGGTGGCAACTACAACTGTAACGCAACCAAGTTGTACTACTGCTACAGGAAGCATTACGGTAACAGCTCCGACCGGTGCAGAATTTACCTATAGCATCGACGGGACGACCTACCAGGCATCACCAGTATTTGCAGGACTTGCGGCAGGCAGTTATACTTTGACTACACGATCGGCTGACGGCTGTACATCGGCAACAGCTACGATAACTATAAATGCTGCGCCAACAACTCCGGCTGTTGCGACTACAACTGTAACACAGCCTACCTGTACCACAGCGGGAAGCATTGTGGTAACTGCACCAACAGGCGCAGGCTTTACCTACAGCATCAACGGTACTACGTTCCAGGCTTCGACAACATTTGCTAACGTAGCTCCGGGCACATATACCGTTACTACACAAAATGCGGATGGATGTACTTCGGCTACCGCGACAATAACCATCGATCCTGTACCCGGAGCACCGGCAGTGGCTTCAACTACCATTACACAGCCTACCTGTGCTACACCGACCGGAACTGTTGAAGTTACCGCGCCAACCGGTGCAGGCCTGACGTACAGCATAGATGGTACGAACTTCCAGGCATCTACGACCTTTGCAGGGATCGCGCCGGGCAGCTATACACTTACTACTCAAAATGCGGGCGGATGTACTTCGTCTACAACTATAGTAATAGACCCTGTACCTGCCAACCCTGCGGTAGCTACTGTTACGGTAACACAGCCTACCTGTGCTGCGCCAACCGGGACCATTACAGTTACAGCACCTACAGGGGCTGGCCTTGCGTATAGTATCGACGGGGTTAACTTCCAGTCATCTACAACATTTGCCAACCTTGCGCCGGGCAGCTACACTGTTACTACACAAAGCGCAGCAGGTTGTAATTCTACATCGGCACCGGTAACCATTACTACAGCACCGGGAACACCTGATGTAGCTACAACTACGGCTACCCAGCCAAACTGCAGCGGCGTTACCACCGGTACCATAACTGTGACCGCGCCAATTGGGGCAGGATACAGCTACAGCATAGACGGTACAACATTCCAGGCATCGTCAACCTTTGCCAACCTGGCACCTGGCACATATACCGTAACTACTGATAACTCAGGATGCCAGTCGGTAACGTCAACAATTATAATTGATCCTGTGCCTACCGTTCCTGCTGTTGCAGCTACTACGGTTACACAGCCTACATGTGCTGTCCCAACAGGTACGATTTTAATTACATCGCCTGTAGGCGGAGGGTTCACTTATAGTATAGACGGTACTAACTTCCAGGCAGGTACTACATTTGCCAATCTTGCAGGCGGAGCTTATATAGTGACCGTTAGAAATGCGGGTGGATGTACATCTGCAACGGCTATTATTACCATAGATAACTCTCCTGTACCTGCCGTGGCACAGGCCAGCATTACACACCCTGACTGCTTTAATGATGTGGGAAGGATAGATGTTAACGCGCCAACAGGTTCAGGATTCAGCTACAGTATCGATGGGGTGAATTTCCAGAACGGTACGGGCTTCATTGATCTTGTGCCGGGCAACTATACCATTACGGTTAAGAATATCAATGGCTGTATCTCGACAACATCGGTAACCATAAACCCTGTACCGGAAACACCGATATCGGCTTCGGTAACGGTTGGACAGCCTACTTGTGCTACAGGAACGGGGACATTGACGATTACAGGCCCGCTGGGTTCTGAAT
This sequence comes from Flavobacterium sp., assembly GCF_052437795.1. Classification (GTDB taxonomy): domain Bacteria; phylum Bacteroidota; class Bacteroidia; order Flavobacteriales; family Flavobacteriaceae; genus Flavobacterium. Next base: position 1,248,728 of record NZ_JBQVPA010000001.1, on the reverse strand, counting down.
ACACTTATACTATTGACGGTATTAACTGGCAGCCGGGCACTGTATTCAACAATGTGCTACCAGGCACTTACGATGTAGCCGTACAAAGCAACGGAGGCTGTAAATCGGAAACAACAGAGGTAGTACTGGTACCGCCGGTGAGCGATATCGTGATCACGGGAGCACAAGGCTGTGAAGGATGGAATTTCGAGAGCAGCTACATGCTGAATGCTTCTGTAAGCGGTGCTAACGCAAGTACTGACTCATTTGTGTGGACTAACGCAGCAGGCGAGACCGTAGGCAATGGTACAACGTTCAATGCGACCGAGTACGCACGTCTCAACGCTTTCAGCCCTTCAGAATATCCGCTGGAGCTGACGCTTACCGTAACTACACCGGGAGGCTGTATGGCTGACTATACCTTTGAAGTTGACGGTACCTTCTGCGACATCCCGAGGGGTATTTCGCCAAACAATGACGGCATGAACGATAACTTCGACATATCGGGAATGAACGCAGGAAAGGTATCGATATTCAACAGGTACGGCCAGGAGGTATACTCAAAAGCACGTTATACCAACGAATGGAAAGGCCAGGGGGATAATGGTGACGAACTTCCGACAGGAACTTACTTTTACGTAATTGAGCACGCCGGAAGCAATAAGACCGGATGGGTATACGTGAATAGGGAACAATAATTTTTCTTCTTTAATTGCAGGTCCCCATAGCATTTTGCTATGGGGACTTTTGTTATAACCAGAAATAAAGAGGGGCTGTCACTTACGAGACTGCCCCTCTTTTATATTTATTTACCTAAATTCTATTATCCTGTGATCGAACTATATGTTTAAAACACGTCCGGATCCCCTTTTCCTTCCCTTACTACAACAGGCTCATCGCCGGAAAGATCGATGATGGTGGAGGGGGTGTTATCGCCATAGCCGCCATCGATAACCGCATCGACCAGGCTTTGCCATTTCTCAAAGATCAGTTCCGGGTCGGTGGAGTATTCCAACACTTCATCGTCGTCGTGTATCGAGGTAGAAACAATTGGGTTGCCCAGCTGTCGCACGATCTCGAGCGCTATATTATTATCCGGCACGCGGATACCTACAGTATTCTTCTTCTTAAATTCCTTCGGCAGGTTGTTATTACCCGGCAGGATAAAGGTGTAGGCGCCCGGCAGTGAACGCTTCAGTATCTTGAAGGTCGCTGTGTCGATCTGCTTCACATAATCGGAAAGGTTGCTCAGGTCGCTGCACACGAAAGAGAAATTGGCCTTTTCCAGCTTGATCCCCTTTATCTTGGCAATGCGCTCCAGGGCACGGCTGTTGGTAATGTCGCAGCCCAGCCCATATACGGTATCGGTCGGGTAAATAATGAGGCCTCCATCCCGCAAAATGCGCACGATCTTAGCTATCTCTTTCTCACTAGGGTTTTCGGGATATATCTTTATGAATTGTGCCATTTGTTTTCCTTTCAAATTAAAGATTAAAGGTAGGAGATCTGTGGGAATAGTGATGTTAATATATAGGTAAAGATGAATTGCCTCAGGCATATGGCGGGTATGTACAACAGGTAACTTATCATTCATTTTTTGTATAAGCCACGGCAGTTCTTGTTTTTGAAAGTGTATAGGAAATATAACATATCAGAGTTGATCTCATCGGCATACGGCGATGACATATATCATTAGTGCCTTAATGTGTAAAACCGGCTGTCATATTAACAACTCTTTAACAATAGTTTTTATACTTTTGAGGATGGCCGCTGCTCGCGGCTTCTTTTTTGTTGCATCTTAACCGAAAACCCCTGGGCAAACGTTGCATCCCCCTCAAGGCTGCCCTTTTAAAATATGATACTGATCGTTGACGACATAAGGGCGAACATTGTCGCTTTGCAAAAGATACTGGAGCTCCATGGCCTGCCTGTTGATGCTGCCGGATCTGGCGAAGAGGCATTGCGCAAGATCCTGAAAACCGATTATTCGCTCATCATCATGGATGTGCAGATGCCGGGCATGGACGGATTTGAGGTAGTTGAGGCATTGGCGGGCAGCAACAGGACAAAAGATATCCCTGTCATATTCCTTTCGGCAGTGAACAAGCAGAAGAAATTCATTTCGAAAGGCTATGAGTCGGGAGGGGTGGATTATGTCACCAAACCTGTTGATCCCGATCTGCTCATATTAAAGGTAAAGACGTTCCTGAAGCTGTACGGGCAACAAAAGGAACTCAAGGATACAAGGGACCTTTTGGCCAAGGAGATAGAGATACGAAAAGGGGCGCAGGAAAACCTTGAGCTTAAGGTTGCCGAACGCACCAGGGAACTGGTAGATAAGAATGAAGAATTGGAGATGCGCAACCACGAGTTGCAGCAATTCTCCTGGGTGGTATCGCACGATCTGAAAGAGCCTATCAGGAAGATCGAGCTGTTCATCAAGATCATAAGGGAGCGTTACCTTAAAGAAGACCCAACCGCTTTTGACTATGTAAAGCGAACCATCAAGTCGGCCGAGCGGATGTCGGCACTCATTACCGACCTGCTGGATTACTCCCGGCTTTCGGCTAATGTTTCGGCAGAGGAGACCAACCTGAATGCCGTGCTCGACGATGTCATATCCGATTTTGATTACATGATCGAAGAAAAGGATGCTGTGATCGAAATACGCCAGCTTCCCGCCATACATTGCGTGGGCAGCCAAATGCGCCAGGTATTCCAGAATTTGGTCAGCAACTCCCTTAAATTCTCTAAAAAAGAAATACCACCTGTCATAAAGATCGACGCCGAAATTGTAGCCACAAAAGAATTTGACAGCCCAATTACGGAAAGCGGCGATTTTTGCAGAATAACTGTTAGCGATAACGGGATAGGGTTCGAGGAAAAATTCCTTGAAAAGATATTCATGATATTCCAGAGCCTTAATGATCGCAGCGCCTACGAAGGCACGGGGATAGGCCTTGCTATCGCCAAGAAGATAATAGAGAAGCACAACGGTATCATTACTGCAAAAAGCGAGCCCGGCAACGGATCCAGCTTTATAATGGTACTGCCTGTAAAACACCAATAATAAAACAAGCGATATTAGGATGAACGGAAATTTTAGAAGGAATTTAATAATGAGTACCGGGGTATCAATGCTGATACTCATTGTAAGCTCGGTAGCGTCATTCCTGAGCATCAGCACACTTATGAATAGCAACCGCATGGTGAACCATACCCAGGATGTTATCGTTAACCTTAACGAGGGTACATCGGTCATGGTAGAGGCCCAATCGAGCATGCGGGGCTTTTTAGTTACCGGAAGGGAAGATTTTTTGGACAGGTACACTACGGCCGAGGACGAAATGAACAGGTCCATTCAAAAGCTTGAGGCGCTGACATCAGACAACCCTGAACAGCAAAGATCATTGCAATATGTAAAGAAGCTAAAGGACGAATTTTTTGACTACCTGCGCCTGAGAGTACTGGAAAAAAAAGGAGGCCGGGTTACCGAGGCCAGCGACCTTGACGGAGGAAGAAGGATAACAGGTAAGATACGCTCAGAATTCAAGACTATGGAGATACGTGAGCAACAATTGCTTGAAGAGCGTATGTCCAATTCTGAAAAATATGGAGCCTACAGCAGCGTGCTCATTGTGGTAGCGGCGCTACTGGCATTGCTCATAAGTGGGACGTTTTTTGTCAGGATCTTGAAGGATTATAATGAACGATTGAAATTGCAGCTTGAATTGCAAAAAGCGGAAAAGGTAATGGCCGAGAGGATAGCGGCAATTAGTGAAATAGCGGCACAGATATCAAGTGGCAACTTTGCCACGAGGGTAAATGATATGCAAAGTGACGCGCTGGGCAGTGTTGCAGTATCGCTCAATAACATGGCGGTGGCACTGGATACTTCTTTTACATCCTTATCTGAAAAAGAATGGCTTCAAACAGGCATTGCCGAACTGAATAAGGTAATGATCGGGGATAAAACTCCGGAACAACTTACCCAGGAGGTAATAGCACACATTGCTACTTACACAGAAAGCAGCGCCGGTATTATTTACCTGCCCGATGGAGAAATGCTATATCCGGCAGGAGCATTTAGCTACCTGCCAAATAAGAACCGCGAGCGGATCCCATTTGGCCAGGGGCTTACAGGGCAGGCAGCAGTTTCAGGAGAAATACTGGAATTAAAGGATATTACGTCGACTAATATCAGGATAACCTATGCACTTGGCGAAGTGAAGCCAAAACATGTAGTGGCGGTTCCGCTTATTAACGATAAGCTTGCAGGTGTTGCTGAACTGGCATCTGTAAATGAATTTACCGGACTTCAGCTTGAATTCCTGACCACTGCGGCGCACAATATTGCTGTAGCCATAACCACAGCGCAAAACCGTAAGCGCGTACAGGAACTGCTTGAGGAGACCGAAGCGCAGTCGGAAGAGCTAAGGATGCAGCATAGCGAAATGGAGAGCATTAATGCCGAACTGGAAACACAAACCGAAAAGCTCCAGGCATCGGAAGAAGAATTGCGTGTACAGCAGGAAGAACTGCAGCAGACCAACGAAGAGCTTGCCGAGCGCAGCGTATTGCTCGAGGAGCGCAACATGGAGATACAGAAGAAGTCGGAGGACCTGGAACTTACCACAAGATATAAGTCGGAATTCCTTGCCAACATGTCGCACGAACTGCGCACGCCACTTAACTCGATACTGCTTTTGAGCCGCCTGTTGTCTGAGAATAACGACCGTAACATGAACGATGAGCAGGTGGAGTTTGCAAAAGTGATACAGAGTTCGGGCAATGGGCTGCTGGGGCTCATTGATGAGATACTCGACCTTTCAAAGATCGAGGCCGGCAAAATGGAACTGGAATTCCTGGATGTTTCTGTAAAAGAGATCACCGATAACCTGAAAGCACTGTTTACAGAAGTGGCCAAGCAGAAAAAAATAGAATTTAATATCGTTACCGATGATGCGCCGCTGGTTATCCGCACCGATAAGATGAGGCTGGAGCAGATACTGAAGAACCTGATCTCGAATGCTATCAAATTTACCTCAAAAGGATCGGTTACCCTTGAGGTCAGAAAGAAGAAAGACAATGATAAGCAGGTGTGCTTTTCTGTAAAAGATACAGGTATAGGTATTCCGCTCGAGAAACAGCCGATTATATTCGAGGCGTTCCAGCAGGCTGACGGCTCGACCAAGCGTAAATATGGCGGTACGGGGCTTGGGCTTTCCATCAGCCGGGAGCTTAGCAAGCTGCTGAGGGGCGATATAAGCCTCAAGAGCGAGGTGAACGAAGGCAGCGAGTTTACCATTTGTCTGCCTGTAATAGGCTCTGCAGCCCCGGCACAGATAAGTATGGTAAGGGAGCCGGAAATGCCTGTAGAAAACGTTAAGTCAGTTTCTGAAAAAGAGAAGCAAGAAGATGAAAAAGGTAAATACATTAGCGAGATCATACCTGAAGATGTTCCGGATGACAGGGCTGCCATTGCCGAAAATGATAAGGTGATACTCATTGTGGAAGACGATGTGAACTTTGCCCGGTCCCTGCTCGAATTTACGCGAAAACGCGGCTACAGGGGTGTGGTATCGGTAAGGGGGGACCTTGCGCTCGACCTCGCGCTGCTGTACAAGCCTGTAGGGATATTGCTCGATATCCAGCTGCCAATAAAGAGCGGATGGGAAGTAATGGAAGAGCTGAAGGGCAATGCCCAGACAAGGCACATACCGGTGCACATCATGTCATCGCACAAAATGAAGCAGGAAAGCCTCCTGAAAGGCGCGGTGAACTTCCTCGACAAGCCCGTGGCCTTTGAGCAGATACCCGAAGTATTCCGACGCATTGAGCACATCATAAACCGTGAGTCGCAAAAGGTCCTGATCATAGAGGACAATCCTAAGCATGCCAAGGCATTAGCGTATTTCCTGGAAACTTTTAACATCAACTCAGAAGTAAAGAGCGAAGTGTCTGAAGGTGTGGAAGTGCTGCAGCACAGCGATGTGGAATGCGTTATACTGGATATGGGAATACCTGACAGGCATGCGTATGAGGTGCTGGAAAACATCAAGAAGAATTCCGGGCTGGAGAACCTGCCGGTGATCGTATTTACTGGTAAGAGCCTTTCGCTTCAGGAAGAGGTGAAGATCAAAAAGTATGCAGATTCCATTATAGTGAAAACGGCACATTCCTACCAACGAATGCTGGATGAGGTGTCGCTGTTCCTGCACCTGATGGAAGAAAACAAAAAAGCGGAAAGCAAGGGCAAGAAAAAACTAAACCTGCTTAATAATGTACTGAGCGACAAGACGGTATTGGTGGTGGATGATGATGTGCGCAACATCTATTCGCTAACAAAGGCGCTCGAGGCCCTTAAGATGAACGTGATCACGGCAATAGATGGTAAGGAAGCCCTGAAGATGCTTGAAAGCCATCCCGAAACCGATGTGGTGCTCCTCGACATGATGATGCCGAACATGGACGGTTATGAAACCGCGGCCCGTATACGCGAGAACAGGGATTTGAGAAACCTCCCTGTGATCGCCGTTACAGCAAAGGCTATGACGGGTGACAGGGAAAAATGCATCAACGCCGGCGCATCGGACTACATCACCAAACCTGTAGACGTAGACCAGCTGCTGTCGCTGCTGCGCGTATGGCTTTATGATAAAAACTAAGCGGGATGAAAAAGAAGATATTGATAATAGACGATGACCCCCGCAATATATTCGCACTAAGCGCGACACTGCGGGCCAAGGGCTTTGAATGCATCTCCTGTACGGGCGCGGCACAGGCGATCAGGCTGCTCGAAGGCGATGCTGTTATAGACGCGATACTCATAGACATGATGATGCCGGAAATGGACGGATATGAAGCCATTCCGATAATTAAAGCCATTCCGCACAGGGTTGGCACACCGGTTATTTCGGTAACGGCACAGGCTATGGTGGGCGACAGGGAAAAATGCCTTAACGCCGGGGCCGATGGATACATATCCAAACCTATAGATGTAGATAAATTATTGCAGGCGCTCAGCGCCATATAAGATCGTATGGTTAATGACAGGGAACTTGAAGTGCTGATCAATGAGATCTACGAATACTATGGTTACGACTTTAGCGGCTATTCCCTTGCCTCGTTCAAGCGCCGCATCGACAGGCTGTACAACCTCGACGGGTTCAAAAATTTCGCCGAATTTTTGTCTGTAATACGCTCCGATGAAGAATATTTCAAGAGGATGGTGGAGGAGATCACGGTAAATGTTACCGAGATGTTCCGCGATCCGCTGTTCTATAAAGTGCTCCGTACCGAAGTGCTGCCTGTACTGGCTACCAAGCCTTTTATACGCGTTTGGCACGCTGGCTGCTCTACCGGCGAGGAGGTCTATTCCATGGCGATACTTTTGCAGGAAGCCAACCTGTTGCACAAATCACTGCTATATGCCACCGACCTGAACCCTACGGTGCTCGACGCGGCCCGTAAGGGTGTTTTCCAGCTGGGCATGATGAAGCAGTATTCTGAAAACTATATCCTGTCGGGAGGTAAAAGGGACTTTTCAGAGTACTATACTGCCCACTACGGACGGGCAAAATTCAGGGACGAGCTTTCTGAAAAAATGGTGTTCTCACAGCACAATCTTGTTTCGGACAGGTCGTTCAACGAGTTTGACCTGATACTGTGCCGAAACGTGCTCATTTATTTCGATAAAGACCTTCAGGAGAAGGCACTGCAGCTGTTTGATGAAAGCCTTTCAAATCTTGCCTATCTGGCGCTGGGAACAAAGGAGACCATTAAATTTTCGCCAATGCACAAACGATATGAACAATTGAACAGGGAGAAGATATGGAGAAAGATAAAGTGATATCAGGATGCCGCCTGCTCATTATTGGAGGATCGGCAGGAAGCCTGGAAGTGCTCCTGAAGATCTTGCCGCCACTCACATCGATATCTTTTTCGATGGCCATAATACTGCACCGCAAGAGTTCCGAAGACACGACCCTTGAGGAGCTGATCGCCGCAAAAACCGTTGTGCCTGTTACCGAAGTAGAGGATAAGACACCAATACTGCCAGGGTATATTTACATCGCTCCATCCGATTACCACCTGCTTTTTGAGAACAACGATATACTGTCGCTTGATACTTCTGAAAAGGTGAACTATAGCAGGCCGAGCATTGACGTTTCGTTCGAGTCGGCTGCCGAGGTTTATGGGCCTTCATTATGCGCCATACTTTTGTCGGGTGCCAATGCCGATGGTACCGCAGGCCTTGCTGCCGTAAGGAACGCCGGGGGCACCATCATTGTACAGGACCCGGAAACTGCCGTTATGCCTTTTATGCCCAATAATGCCATTGAGAATTTTACACCTGATATGGTCTTAAATGTCGAGGAGATAGGGGAGTTCATAAGAGGGGCTATTCATAAATAGGGCCACAGCCTTCATGAAGCTATTCCTTGGTATAGCTTTGGTATAAGCAACTTAAAGTACACACTTAAACACCTGCTTCAAACAAAAAAGCAGCCCAACCGGACTGCTTTTTGATAATATATGTAGAAACGAGATCACTGCATCCCGTTCACGATCTCGAGGAAATCACCTGCTTTTAGCGATGCCCCACCGATCAGTCCGCCGTCAACATCAGGCTTGGAGAAGATCTCGCGTGCGTTGTCGGGCTTCACGCTGCCGCCATACAGTATAGATGTTTGTTCGGCGATCTTGTTGCCAATGTTATTATGAAGCAGGGTACGGATGAACGCGTGCATTTCCTGTGCCTGCTCAGGTGTAGCGGTTTCGCCGGTGCCGATAGCCCATACCGGCTCATAGGCCAATACTACACTTGCCCAGTCGCTTTCGCTGATGTGGAACAAACCTTCCTTCAGTTGCGACTCTACCACGTTAAAGTGGTTGCCACTTTGCCTGTCGGCCAATTCCTCACCAAAACAGAATATAATGGTAAGGTTGTGGCTTAATGCCGTATCGACTTTCTTGGCCAAAAGTGCATTGGTCTCGCCAAAGTAGGCTCTTCTTTCTGAGTGTCCCAATATCACGGTATTCACTTTGATCCCCTTCAGCATCCCAACGGAAACCTCGCCTGTGTAAGCGCCGCTTTCAGCCTGGTGCATGTTCTGCGCGGCAACGATGATGTTGGTGCCATGCGTTTGCTCGACAGCGGCCTGCAGGTTTATAAAGCTTGGTGCAATTACTATTTTAGCAACGGAATGCTCCGGCTTTTTAGCCAAAAGTTCCTCTATAAGCGCTTCGGTCTGGGCGCTGTCGTTATTCATCTTCCAGTTTCCTGCAACGATCTTTTTTCTCATTATTTAAGTTGTTTTAAGGTAGCTATCAGTTTTTCGTCGTCGGCTTCAATGGCTTTAAAGAGAGCGATCTTTCCAGTCTTGTCCACCACCATGTAGCGCGGTATCCAGTCGAGCTTTATCGCTTTGGCAAAATCGCCTTCCTTCATACTTTTACCCACATGGTAGTTATCGCCGTTGGCGCCATATTTTTTAATGCCCTCCTTCCATTTGGCATCCTCACGGTCATAGGACAGGAACAGGTATACCGCATTAGTGAACTGCTTTTGCAGCGCATGAACCTTCGGCATGCCCTTGATGCAGTCGGGGCACCATGATGCCCACACGTCGATCACAACGGTCTTACCCTTGTACTGTGCCAAAATATCTTTAAAGGCTATTTCTTTTCCGCCAACGGAAGTCATTTTTGAGTTGAGCGCCGCTTCGGAAAACGATGTTTCCTGCGCTTCAGAGCATGACATCATCCCGAAGAATATCAGCGGCAACATGAGTAATTTTTTCATTTTTTTGAATTAAGAATACCAAATTTACGATAACTGCGCGACACGGCGATGCGGTATTTGGCTTATTTTGGGTTTTGTAAGGGCTAAACCGATGTAGTTGGGTGTTGCAACTAATTACACCGATCCTATAAATTTCTCTTTCACATAGCATCGCAAGTCACAAAGCGACTTATTATTCCGAAGTTCCTTTAAACTTTCCCCACATTTCATTCAAAGTTGTAAGAAGTTCATCCTGATCTGCTTTAAGGCCATTTGAAGTGATAGAGATCGGGGAACCGTAAGTTTTATTATTAAAGCTCATAGCTTTTCTCTTTAGGAAATTTGTCTGCCTGTTTATGTATTTTTCAGGATCTGAGACACCAATTAATACGAATTTTTCACTCATAACCTGAGTAGTGTAAATATGCCTTATGTCTTCCCAAGGTATAAACCCTGCGCTAACCCCGCTTGCATTATCAGTTATGCCTTTTGAGTCGATCACTAAACCAGGCTTTTTGTCAAATATCTTTATAATAAAGAAGATCAAGCCTACTGCTCCCATTATAATTGCGGAAAAAGCTACGCTATATCGTATAAAGGCAATATTCATCAGGCTCCTTCGGCTACTTGGCTCAATATTTAAAATAAAAGTTCCGGCAACTACAAAAATGATTGAGAAAATCAACAGTTTAACCAGCTTACCTTTACTGATCGGAATGATAATGGGCTGGATTGACATATTGTAAAATTTATCCAAATATAATGAAATTTGTAGCGGACGGCCATTTCAGCCCTATCATGATCCCGTACTCCAAAAATAAATGTATCCTATATCAGGTACGTGCTAAGATAAATAGTTATCCCAGCCTGATCTTTGGATCCAGCCAGGCATAAATAAGGTCTACAAGAATGTTGATAACAACAAAAGTCGTTGCTATAACCAGCACCGACCCCATGATCACCGGGAGGTCGAGCGTGTTGAGGGCTTCTACGACTTCCTTGCCGAGGCCATTCCACCCAAAGATGTATTCCACAAATACAGCGCCCGCAAGCATCGAGGCAAACCACCCGGATATGGCCGTAACCACAGGGTTTAACGCATTTTTTAATGCATGCTTCCGGATGATGCGTACCTCGCTAAGTCCTTTGGCCCGGGCAGTGCGTATGTAGTCCTGGCCCATTACTTCGAGGAGTGAATTGCGCATCAGCTGAATGACCACACCCAGCGGACGGATACCCAGCACAATGGCAGGCAGGATGATGTTTTTCCATTTAATATAGGATCCTTCACCAAAGTCGTCCACCTCATACAGGCTTCCGGTCATGTCGATATGAGTGTATTCGTGCAGCAGGAAACCGAACACCCATGCGAACAGTATGGCCGCGAAAAAAGAGGGAAGGCTCATACCCAGCGTACTTACAAGCGCAATGGTACGGTCTACCCACGTATCTTTGTATAACGCCGAAACAATGCCGAAAAATATGCCCACTACAATCGCAATGATTATAGCAAAGAATGCCAATACTGCAGTGTTAGGCAGTGTGTCGCCGATGATCTGTGTTACTTTTTTGCCACTTTTCTGGAAGCTTTCCCTAAGATATGGAGCTTTAATAACGGTAGTGGTATTGCCAATGGTAAACAATTTTGCTGCCGTATATTTCCCATCGGATAAATAAGTATAGTCCCCCTCGTTCGTGCTGTGGAAAGAAATGGGGGAGAGGTCGTTAAGATAGTAAAGGTATTGCTTCGATACCGGTTGGTCAAATCCGTATTTTTTCTTGATGATGGCCAGCTGCTCAGAATTCTCGTTCTGGTCGAGCATCATGCGTGCCGGGTCGCCCGGCAGTACCGTAAACAAAAAGAATATGACAGTGACCACACCAAAAAGCGTGAGCAGAGCATATCCTGTTTTGTATAAAAGGTATTTTACCAAAATTGGTCGTTATTTCAATTCAGCGTAAGGCTTTTTGTAAAGGTTAAGCAGTTCGCTGCTCTTAAATTCCTTCTCGTTGATGCCGTCCCACATTTTTACTTTTTTTCCGTTCCACTGGTACACTACGCCCGGTGTATCACCGTTTTCGATAAGCTTCCAGAAGGTGATCACATCTACCAGCTTGTACGGATATTGTGCCCCCGCATGCTGAAAGAATTCTGGTATCTTTTCGGCTTCCTCATCCATGAATATGATGAGCAATTCCGGTAGGTCCTTATTTTTAGCCCTCATCTGGGTGAGTAACTTTGCGGTTTCCTGGCAATGGTCGCAGCCGGGAGCGAAAAGCCCTATGATCTTCTTTCCTTTATCGGCACTTGCAAAATACTGCGAATAGATTGATTTTGTCTTTGGTGGCTCCTGTGCAGCAGCGGGCTGTTCTATCGCTGCCGGTTCGGCTTGTGTTGCCGGTGTTGCAGTTGGGGTAGTGGTAGTGCTGTTTATCGCGGGTGGGGTTGTAGTTACAGTATCAACTGCTGTTTCAACAGGCTCGTCAACCCCTGTATCCGATGTCCTTGGCTGTATCGGTGCTAACATGAACAGGCCGAGTATACAGGCAAAGGTTACGGTCGTAAGTATCCAGAAATTCTTTTTGTCTGTTCCGGCAGGCATCAGCTTGTAAAGCCAAACCAGCAACGCTACACTGATCACGTTCTTAATGATGGCTTCAACAGGTGTCATTGGCAACAGCTCGCCAAAACAGCCGCAGCTGCCGCTATTGCCATTAGCGATGGTGTCGATGGTAAGGTGGATGATGAATACCACAAGCATCAGTATCGTGGCAGGAATAACCAGTTTCCTCAGGAAGTTGCGTTGGAGTATCAGAAGGCCGAGGGCGAACTCAATGCCTATCAGCGTACGCGAAAAGTAAGCGGCCGTTGTTTCCGAAAAGCCCATTGGATACAGCTGCTTCACTTCAAAAGTAGATATGGCGAAATAAGGCGACGGGTAAATTTTTGCCACGGCCGAAAGCAGGAATAAAAAGGCGATAAGGCCCCTGATCACTAACGCTATGGTATTTTTATTTTTTTCCATTGTAAAGTTTTTCTCAAAAATAGGCTGAATCGCAACCTGTTTTGTTAATGAGTTGTTATTGACATGTTATTTGGTGAACCCCGAAAGTATCAGCGCAAAAATGGCGTAATTGATCATATCCTGGTAATTGGCATCGATACCTTCCGATACTAGGGTTTTCCCTTTATTGTCCTCTATCTGCTTTACGCGAAGCAGCTTTTGGAGGATAAGGTCGGTCAACGAACTGATACGCATATCGCGCCATGCTTCGCCATAATCGTGGTTCTTGGCCTCCATCAGTGTCTTGGTCAGCAGCACTTTTTCGTCATACAGGTGTACCGCTTCTTCAAGACTAAGGTCGGGCTGTTCGGCAATGCCTTTATCGATCTGGATCAGCGCCATGATGGAATAGTTAATGATGCCGATGAACTCGCCGGTCTCATCCTCATCTACCTTGCGCACATCATTTTCCTGCAGGCTGCGGATGCGCTGCGCCTTGATGAATATCTGGTCGGTAAGCGATGGCAGCCTCATGATGCGCCATGCACTGCCATAGTCTTTCATTTTGTTGCTGTAAAGCTGCCTGCAAACGGCTATGACCTTGTCGAATTCCTGCGAGGTATTACTCATTTAAGTGCTATCTTTGTGTGTATTTTTTTCAAATGTACTAAAAAAGCCCCCTAAACCCAAGGATGGCTGCAAAAAGAAATCACCATGCTTATCAACTGCAAAGGCGCGCTTAAAGATCTGTCACAACCCAAAATAATGGGTATACTAAATGTTACGCCCGACTCCTTTTTTGATGGCGGGAAGTACCGGGATGAAGCGCAGTTATTGACGCAGGCAGAAAAAATGCTAAGTGAAGGGGCCGACTTCATCGACATTGGCGCCTATTCCTCCAAGCCTAATGCCGAATTCGTTCCGGAGCAGGAAGAGCAGGACAGGATAGTGCCTATTGTGGAGCTGGTACTGAAGCATTTTCCCGATACGCTCATCTCTGTCGATACCTTTCGTGCGGAGGTAGCCAAAGCCTGTGTAGAGAGCGGTGCGGCTATTGTAAACGACATTTCAGCGGGAATGCTGGACGATAAGATGCTTGAAACAGTTGGTAAACTCAATGTGCCTTATATCATGATGCACATGCGCGGTACGCCCCAAACCATGGTAAAGCTGACACAATATGATGACATTGTGAAAGAGATGCTGTTCTATTTTGCCGCAAGGATAGCCGCGGCACGAAGTTTCGGGATAAACGACATCATCATCGACCCGGGGTTCGGCTTTGCCAAAACACTGGAGCAAAATTATGAGGTGCTGGGCAAAATGGAGCTTTTCCAAATGTCAGGGTTGCCATTGCTGGCAGGAATGTCACGCAAGTCAATGATATACAAACTGCTTGGTATAACCCCACAGGAAGCGCTAAACGGGACAACAGCATTGAATACCATAGCTTTGATGAAAGGTGCTAATATACTACGTGTTCACGATGTTAAGGAAGCGAAGGAAAGTATAAAAATAGTTGATATGTTGATGGGTTGATTTGTTTATTAGCGGCATTCAAATCAACAAATAACCAAATCAACAAGTAAACTTATTGGTGATGATACGGCTCCCCCCGCAATATCGTAAACGCCCTGTACACCTGCTCAATAAAGAACAAGCGCACCATTTGGTGGGAGAAGGTCATAGCCGATAACGAAACCTTGCCCTGCGCTTTGGCATACACTTCTTTGGAAAATCCGTATGGCCCGCCTATTACGAAGACCAACGTTTTGATGCCCGAGTTCATCTTCTTCTGCAACTCGTCCGAAAAACCCACACTGCTGAAGGTTTTGCCGTTCTCATCCAACAGGATAAGCTGGTCGGTAGGCGAGAGTTTCGAGAGGATGATGTCACCTTCCTTTTCCTTTTGCTGTGCCTCACTCATGTTCTTGGCATTCTTAATGTCGGGAATGACCTCCAGTTCGAACCTGATGTAGAACGACAGCCGCTTCATGTAATCGTCCATAAGCTGCTGCAGGGCTTTGTTGTCGGTTTTACCTATGGCGAGGAGTTTGATGTTCATTTCCTTTTAAGTTACAAGTTGCAGAGTAAAAAAGTTATAAAGTTACAAAGTGAACAACAGGGTGTTGCAAAAAAACTTTGCCACTTTGCCACTCTGTAACATATTATGCAGCTACTATGATACTAATTCAATAAACTCATCCTCACTAATGATCTTCACGCCCAACTGGTTTGCTTTTTCAAGCTTTGCCGGGCCCATGTTATCACCCGCCACCACATAATCTGTTTTGGATGATATGGAACTGCCCACTTTACCGCCGTTATCTTCAATGGATTTCTTCAGGTCGTCGCGAGAGAATTTGGTGAATACACCGGACACCACAAAAATTTTCCCGGCCAGCATATCGCTCACGCTGGTGCTTCCGCCGGATGTTTCAAGCTGCACGCCATAGTTTTTCAGTCGCTCTATGATCTTGCGGTTTTCCTCATTGGCAAAAAAGTCGATCACGCTTTGCGCGATGCGTTCGCCGATCTCATCTACGAGGATCAGGTCCATTAGTGAGGCATTCGCCAGATCGTCGATGTTCTTGTAATGCTTGGCGAGCTTCTTAGCAACGGTTTCACCCACATAGCGTATACCTAATGCGTAGAGTACACGCTCGAACGGTATCTGCTTGGACGCCTCAATGCCATTTATCAGGTTCTCAGCCGACTTATCTGCCATTCTTTCCAGTGGCACCACCTGCTCTTTTTTGAGTTCGTAAAGGTCGGCATAGTTATGTATCAGATCAGAATTATAAAGCAATGCCACGGTTTCCCCGCCAAGCCCTTCAATATCCATCGCTTTGCGCGAAATGTAATGCTGTACACGGCCGATGATCTGCGGAGGGCAGCCGTAATAGTTAGGGCAGTAGTGTTGCGCTTCGCCCTCCTTGCGTTCCAGTTCGGCAAGGCATTCCGGGCATTTGTCAATGTATATTGTTTTTGCGGCGTCTTCGGGACGTTTTGTAAAGTCTACCGCAATGATCTTTGGAATGATCTCGCCGCCTTTTTCCACAAATACTTCATCGCCTACGCGAATGTCGAGTTTTTCGATCTGGTCGGCATTGTGCAGTGAGGCGCGCTTTACCACAGTCCCTCCCAACTGAACCGGCTCCAGGTTGGCAACCGGGGTTATCGCCCCCGTACGGCCCACCTGGTAGGATATGCTGTTGAGTTTTGTTGAAACACGTTCGGCCTTAAATTTATAGGCAATAGCCCAGCGTGGCGATTTGGACGTATAGCCTAATTCTTCCTGCTGGTGGATATCGTTTACTTTTATAACCACGCCATCTGTTTCATACGGAAGATCGTGGCGGTGTATGTCCCAATGGTCGATAAACGCCATTACTTCCTCAATGTTTTTAGCCAGCTTAGCTTCTTTAGGGACTTTAAAGCCCCACTGGCGCGCTTTTTCAAGCCCTTCATATTGTGTCTTAACAGGCAGGTTCGACCCAACAAGCGAATACAGCAGGCAGTCGAGCGGCCTTTTGCCCACCTCGGCACTGTCCTGAAGCTTTAGTGATCCTGAAGCTGTATTGCGCGGGTTGGCATACGGACTACCTCCGGCGGCTATTACTTCCTGGTTCATTTTCGCAAAACCTTCCAACGGAAGGATGATCTCCCCGCGTATTTCAAATCTGGATGGGTAGTCGCCTTTGAGCTTCAATGGCACCGAACGGATGGTTTTTACATTAGCCGTAACTTCATCACCCTGGAAACCGTCGCCACGGGTTACGGCTTTGCTTAGCTTGCCGTCCTCGTAGGTAATACTCATCGAAGCCCCGTCATATTTCAGCTCGCAGGTATACTGTACGTTATCGGTGCCCAAGCCACGCTGCACGCGCTTTTCCCATTCCAGTAGCTCTTCTTTGGAGTAGCTGTTGTCCAGCGAGTACATACGGTATTCGTGCTGTAGGGTATTAAAGTTCTTGGTTATGGCACCGCCAACACGAAGGGTAGGGGAGTCGGCATCATAAAATTCCGGATGCTTTGCCTCAAGTTCCTGCAATTCCTTTAGTTTGATGTCAAACTCAAGATCGGTTATGGTGGGGGTGTCTAATACATAGTAGTTGTGATTGTGCTGGTTAAGCTCATCACGAAGGGCATTTATCTGCTGTTCGATGTTCATCGGCTGAAATTTGTTTGCAGTGCTAATTTAGCCAAGATTTTTGAAAATCTAAACATTATAAATGTAGTATGTAAGGATTTTGGTAAAATCGATTTCCGAGGGTATAATGGAAAACACCAACATTAAACAGTCTTGCTGGAAGATGAGGGATAAGCGGCTGTTATAAAAACTTATTCTTTGTAAATAGATAGCCTTATTGGATTAGGACCAAACGAAATTAGAAACACATTTAAACCATTCTTGCCCATCCATTTGACTTCTCTCCGATTGGATTTTGATGTTGTATCTTCCTTCGGCTCTCCAAGTTTAGATGTAATTAACTTAACTATTTCGTTAAATTTTAAAATGCACTTTTCGTTTAAATTTCTTTTTTCATTATAAGACAATTCACTTCTCTCTAAAGCATCTGAAATATCCCATTCGTATAGTATAAGTCTGTTAATACTATCATTGCTAAATTGATAAAAAACTTTAAGAGGTAATTCAGTATTCGAATTCCGTAAGAAAACTTTTGGCTTCTGTAAATTAAATTCTTTCTCATTAGGGTATAAATTTATTCCAAAAGCTACAACTCGGGATTTTTCAGAGATATCTATAGAATTAAGTCTCCCTTCAACTTTAATCATTTCACGGATTCCTAAATTATCATACCAAAAAATATTATTATCAAAAATTGTAGGTTTAGTTGATTTACAACTAATCAATAACATAAAAATTCCGGAAATTTTCAATATACGATTCATTATCTAAATGTCTTATAGCGATTCAGGCTGGCTATTCGTGACTTTTAAAAGTGCAAATCATGTTCACATATGGAATTTCTAATGTGGCTTTAAAAGCAGAGTTTTGTCACATATCCTATCAGGCGATATATTTTCCTCTAAAATTTTGATAAGGCCTAATTCCTCAAGATCACGCAACAATTTAACAGCTTTCTTATCAGTCAACTGTATCAGCATTGTATCTTCCATGGCGCAGGATTTATTATTATACTACGATATAAAGATATGAATATTGTTTTAAGTTTCTAAAAAGCCAGATACTTAAGCCTCTCAGCCCCCCAGTCCCTTCCGCTAAAACATATCCTCCAGCTGCTTGTACAAGGTCCCGTCGCTCAATACGGCGCCCTGCTCGATAAGGCTGAATATCTCGGTGTTGCGCTCCTGGCTAAAGGGCTTGGCACCGCGCTGTATCTGTACTTCCTTGCTAAAGATGTTCTCGTTGAGCCAGTGCAGCCCGCCTTCAGTAAGGAGATCGGCCATGGGTGTATGGGCGTGGATGATAATGCTTTCCATTTTTTCCTGGTCAAGCTTAAAAAGGAAGATGTGGTTTTTGGAGTAATGCTCCAGCCACTCCGCTTTAGATACTACATTTTCCCATATCAGGTCGGAGAACACATCGATCTCCTGTTCAGCAACTTCCGGCTTTTCCTTTTTCAGGATATCCCATTCGGCTTTATCAATAGATTGTGATGCCAGGAAGTTTATGAATTCCGGATGCAGCTCTTCAAGTTGTTCTTTGGTAAGTCTTGCGTATTTCATTGTGAGTTCAAAAGTTTCAAAGTAGCAAAGTTACAAAGTTGTTGGGTCTGTAAAATAAAAAAAGCCTTCCGATCGGAAGGCTTTCTATATATTTCAGAAAATTATTTTTCCTGCTCGGCAACGATCTCGTAAGGAAGGTCTACGATCACATCCCTGTGAAGCCTGATGCTTGCAGAGTATTTACCGGTACGCTTAACGATACCGCTTGTGATGAATTTCCTTTCGATCGGCTGTCCTGCTTTTTCAAGAGCTTCAGCGATGTCAGCATTGGTTATTGAACCAAATAGTTTTTCGCCTCCTGCTTTTGCAGTAAGTTTAATTTCAAGTGCTTTAAGCGCTTCAGCAGTAGCTTTTGCATCGTTAACGATCTTTTGCTCTTTAAAAGCCCTTTGCTTAAGGTTCTCAGCCAAAACTTTTTTAGCTGACGGAGTTGCCATTTGGGCAAATCCTTGTGGGATAAGGAAGTTACGGCCGTATCCGGCTTTTACAGTAACTACATCATCTTTAAAACCCAGGTTCTGTACGTCTTGTTTAAGTATAAGTTCCATGATATTGCTTCCTTATTATTTTAGTAAATCCGCCACATATGGCATTAACGCTAGGTGACGTGCCCTTTTCACAGCTACAGATACTTTCCTTTGGTATTTCAAAGAGGTACCTGTAAGGCGACGAGGAAGGATCTTGCCCTGCTCGTTTACAAATTTCAATAGGAAATCAGGATCTTTGTAATCTACATATTTGATACCTGATTTTTTGAAACGACAGTACTTTTTAGTCTTGTTCGTTTCTATGTTCAAAGGCGTAAGATACCTGATATCCCCGTCTTTTTTTCCTTTAGCTGACTGCTCTATTGTTGACATGATTAGTTTGCTTTAGCTGCTTTTAGTTTATCTCTTCTTCTTTCTGCCCATGAGATGGCGTGCTTGTCAAGTGTTACGGTTAGGAAACGCATAACCCTTTCGTCGCGGCGGAACTCAGTTTCAAATCCGATAAGGATCTCTGCCGGAGCCTGGAATTGCAATAATGTGTAGAATCCGCTTTTTTTGTTCTGGATCTCGTAAGCTAATTTTTTAAGTCCCCAGTCTTCTTTAGACACGATCTGGGCACCTCTTGAAGTAAGATAATCTTCAAACTTGCTTACTGTTTCCTTTACCTGGGTCTCAGATAAAACGGGATTCAAAATGAAAACAGTTTCATAGTGATTCATGATTCGAATATTTATATGTTATAAAATTGGGTGCAAAGGTAGTAATTAATATTTATTGTGCAACCCCCAAAATTGCTTTTTAAAACGTTAAACACTTTTTTTTTTGATTATATTTGTGTTATCCCAAGCTAAAAAAACCTATACCAATTACTGAACATTATAACTGAGCATGACAAATGAAACTTAGCTGTGTTGTTGTTGACGATAGCACAATACACAGGATCACCGTAGCCAAACTTGTTAATGAGCACCCTGAACTCAACCTTGTGGGCGACTTTTCCAATGCGCAGGAAGCCCGCAACTGCATCATGACCAAGCCGGTCGACCTGCTTTTCCTCGACATTGAAATGCCGGTACAAACCGGTTTTGACCTTCTCGACGGGCTCAGGACAAGGCCACAGATCATATTTGTGTCGTCAAAATCCGATTATGCACTGAAAGCATTCGACTATGCCGCGGTAGACTATCTGCAGAAGCCCGTTAATAAGGAGCGTTTTAACAAGGCAGTGCAAAAAGCCATCGAGATGCATGCCATGAAAAAAGACGGTGCCGAAGAAGAAGGCGAATTCATCTTTGTGAAAAGCAACCTTAAGAACTTTAAAGTCTATATTACCAAAATAAAATGGATCGAGGCTTTTGGTGATTATGTGAAGATCAATACCGAAGACGATACCCACCTTGTGCTGTCTACCATGAAGGCTTTTGAGAACGAACTCCCGCCCGACAAATTCCTGAGGGTGCACAAGTCATTTATTATAAATATCGACAAGGTGCAGCGCTTCAACAGCAAGTTTGCCGAGATCGGCAAAACCCAGATACCGCTCAGCCGGAACAAAAAGGAAGATCTTGCCAACGCGCTGAATAAGCAATCATAATTTATAGAACGTCCTAATAATGCCATATCGGTGCAGTCCGTATGCTGCATTATTAGGATGTTCCGTTTAATATGGGTCGGCGTTGAGCGTTACTTTTACCGGCCTGTATTGCGGCACAGCCTCAAAGCTTCCCAGTACCTTCTCTATCGATCTTTTGGTACCGCCCAGTGCTGCTCCCTGCGGTATCTTGATCATAATAGTGCGGATGTATTCATTCCGTATCCTGTTAATGCCAGGTTCTTCAGGCCCTAACACCGTTACTCCGAGGTTTTGTGAGAGTACATTGTGCAGCCATGTTGCGGCATCCCTTACTTTTTCATAGTCCTTGTGGCGCAGCGTAATGCGCACCAGCCTGAAGAATGGCGGGTATTTAAAATTATGGCGCTCATATAGCTGCTCCTTATACATCCCTTCATAATCGCTGTCGGTCACCTGGCGTATGATGTTGTGTAAAGGATTGTAGGTTTGTATCAATACCTTGCCCCGGCCGCCTTTCCTGCCCGCGCGGCCCGAAACCTGTACCATCATTTGATAGGCGCGCTCAAAGGCACGGAAGTCGGGCATATAAAGCATATTGTCCGCATTCATTATCCCCACCAGCTCTACATTGTCAAAATGCAGCCCCTTGGCAAGCATCTGCGTACCTACCAGTATGTCGATCTCCTGGTTCCTGAACGAGTCGATTATCTTCTCGTAGCCATGCTTGCCCCGCGTCGTGTCCTGGTCCATGCGCCACGAATGCTTATCAGGGAAAAGGGTCTTCAGTTCCAGCTCGATCTGTTCGGTGCCAAAGCCCTTGGTGTCAAGGTCGGGCGAATGGCACTGGTGGCAATGGGTGGGCTTGGCGATGTGGTGGCCGCAGTAATGGCATCGCAGCACACTTTTATATTTATAGTAGGTAAGGCTCACGTCGCATTGCGGGCATTGGGGTACGTGCCCGCAGGTAAGGCACTCCATCCAGGGCGAGTACCCACGGCGGTTCTGGAAAAGTATCACCTGCTTGCCCCGCGAAAGTGTGTCGGTAATGGTCTCGATCATCAGGTCGCTAAAATGGCCTGTCATCTGCTTGCGCTTGTATTTGTCCTTCAGGTCGATGAGCACGATCTCGGGCGGAAGCACATTACCGTACCGTTCCTTCAGTTCTACATAACCGTATTTGCCGTTGGTGGCATTGTAATAGGTCTCGATAGACGGTGTGGCCGACCCCAACAGCACTTTAGCCTTATGCGAATTCGCTAAAACAATGGCGGCATCGCGGGCGTGGTAGCGCGGAGCAGGGTCTTGTTGCTTGAAGGTAGGTTCATGCTCCTCATCGATGATGATAAGGCCCAGGTCCTGGAAGGGCAGGAACAGCGCCGACCTTGCCCCAATGACCACCTTTGCCTTTTCCGAAGCAGCAAGCACCTGGTTCCATACCTCTACGCGTTCGTTGTTTGTGTATTTGCTATGGAAGACCGCCACCTCATTGCCAAAGTAGGCCGTTAGCCGGACAACGAGCTGTGTGGTAAGTGCGATCTCGGGCAGGAGATACAGCACCTGCTGTCCGCTGTTAATGTATTCTTCAATGAGCTTGATGTAAATTTCCGTCTTGCCGCTGGAGGTGATGCCATGCAGCAATGTAACTTCTTTCTGCTCAAAGCTCTGCTTTATTTCGTCAAATGCATCTTTCTGTTTCGGGCTGAGGCCGAAGCCTGAATTATCGCTGCTTTCAAAAGCAACCCGGTCTTCCTCAAGATAGTATTCCTCAAAAATGTCCTTGTCTACCAGTGATCTTATTACAGCAGGCGTAATACCTGCATCATTGAGCTTTTTAGCAGTAATGGGCTTTTTCTCTGCAGCATTAAGCTGAAAGTACTGCAATACAGCTTCGCGCTGCTTTTGTGCCCTGGATAGCAATTCCATAAGTTCGGATAGCTGCTCATCGCGCATGAACTCTTCATAAAGGCGGATGTATCGCAGTTTTTTCGGTTTATATTTCTCAGAAACTTCTTCCTGAAGGGCGATAGCATTTTTTGCGATGAGCCGGTTAATTACGGGGAGTATCGTTTTTTTATTAAGGATATTGGAAACTTCCTGCACCTTCAGTGCCGACTGTTTTTGCAACGCTTCGTATACTAAGTATTCGTCGTCGGTCAGGTCGTTTGTTTCGGCATCGTAATCCTTATGCTGGGTAATGATGGTCTCGCTTTCAAGCAAAAAACCGCTGGGCATGGCTGATTTATAAACATCGCCTATATTGCACATATAATAATTCGCGACCCACTGCCAATGCGCCAGCTGGATCTGGGTAACAAGAGGATGATCATCGAGTATCTGATGGATCTCCTTTGCCTCATAGGTTTGCGGAGGGTTTTGGTGCAGTCCCACGACCAGTCCCGTATATATTTTGTTCCGCCCAAATGGCACAGCTACACGCATACCGGGTTTTAGGAATCCGTATTCGGCTTCTGTTATAGCATAGGTAAAGGTCTTGGGGACAGAGAGGGGGAGGATGGCTTCGATGAAATGTGGCATATACAGGATGTGAGTGGATTATATACAGCAAAGATAAATAAAAAGTTTGCAGTCGCAGTCGCCGTGTATTTGCGGTGAATTACACTAATTCCATAAATTTAAATCGTAAGGTAGAGACGCAGGCACTGCACCTGACCTTGATCTATCGGTATATATTATCGGTTAGGGTTGAGCCAAAAAAAAACACTCCCGAAAGAGTGTTTATATTGTATGTAGCTTTATTATTCCTCCAAATGTCGATCGTAAACCAAGGTTTACTTTACCCTGTGCCATGTCTGGCTGCGTCCCAAAAGCGAGATGCCCATGTAGCCGCGCACTTCCAGTTTGTCCTTTCCGTCCATTTCGATGGTACAGCTGTACAACTTACCTTTGTTCGGGTCCAGGATGTCACCGTCGGTCCACTCATCACCGTCCTTTTCAAGGCCCCTGATGATCACCAGCCCAAGGATAGGCTTATCCTTGTCGGCCCCTTTGCACTTGGTGCATTTTGCGTTCTTCTTGGCAGGGTTAAGGATCTCGACCACTTTGCCGTAGATCTTGCCGTTCTGCTCGTAGATCTCTACGATCGACTTCGGCTCACCCGTTTCGTCATCAATGGTTTTCCACTTTCCGGTAACCTGTGCCTGCACGGAGAACAAGCCTCCGATGGCAACGAACAATAGTGTCAGGAATGCTTTCTTCATAATTTAATGTCGTTAGTTTTGTTAAATATATAAATTTTTTCTTTTCAATTTATGGATAAGCGCATTTAATTCGAACCCAAGCAATAAAATGAAGCAGTTGATCCATATATATAACATCAATACAAGCAGCGTGCCAATTGAGCCGTACAGCTCATTATACTTTGCGAAGTGCGATACGTAAATACCAAAAAGGTAAGAAGTTAAGCCAAATAAAACAGTACTGAAAACTGACCCATAGCTGAAGAATGCGGCCTGCTTTGTCTCTTTGGCGGCAAACTTGAATAATAAAGAGGTAGTGGTCAGTATCATGAAGATAAGGATGGCGTAGCGTATGAGCCTGAGAAGCCATAGGTCGTCTTCAAGCCAGCTTTGCGCGGTGAGCTTCTGGATGAAATATTCGAGTATTACGATGGCCGCCACGGTAATGATCAGGATGACCGAGAAAACCAGCGACAATACAATGGCCAGCGCGTACTGCCTGAAATAGGTGCGTTTGATGGTAATATGCAGGCTGCTCTGGAAGCCGCTCAATATGGCGTTCATGCCATTGCTCATCAGGAAAATGGCCAGCACGATACCAAAGGAGAGCAGGTTGGGCTTCTTGTCGGTCATAATGTCGGCGATGATGCCGGCAATAGCGTCGTAAGTATTTGGTGGAACATTATCGTGGACAAAAAGCATGAAGTCTTCTTTGAAACCCTGCATGGGAATGAAGGCTATGAGGTTGAAAAGGAACAGCGCGAACGGGAACAGCGACATGAAAAAGCTGAACGCGATGGCGCCCGCGCGATAGGAAATATCGCCCTTTACGATGCCCGTAATGTACAGCTCGAGCAAGTGGTACAGCGTAAGGCCTTCACCATAAGGTATTTTGATGCTCTTGCCAAACCTTACGAGGTATTTTACTACCGGAATGCGTTCCAGCCTATGTTCCAGCTCAATAGACATTAAAAGGCTTTAAGGCTAAGGTCCATGTTGTAGATCGAGTGCGTAAGCGCGCCCGACGAAATATAGTCGACACCGCATTCGGCATAGTGGCGCATGGTATCCTCGTTGATGCCGCCGGAAGACTCCGTTTGGCAGTGATCGCCGATGAGGGCTACGGCCTCTCGTGTCTGGTCGTAATCGAAATTATCCAGCAATATGCGGTGCACGCCCGGATTCGAAATGATCTCGCATACCTCGTCGATGCTGCGTGCCTCAACGATCACTTTGAGATCTAGGCTGTTCGCCTTGAGGTACTCGTGCGTTTTTTGTATGGCAGGGGTAATGCCCCCGGCAAAGTCGATGTGGTTGTCCTTGAGCATCACCATATCATACAGGGCAAAGCGGTGGTTCTCCCCGCCGCCGATCTTAACAGCCCACTTTTCCAGGGCGCGTATGCCCGGCGTGGTCTTGCGGGTGTCGAGTACTTTAGTGCCCGTTCCCTCAAGGATGTCAACGTATTTTTTGGTCTTGGTGGCAATGGCGCTCATGCGCTGCATGGCGTTAAGCACCAAGCGTTCGGCTTTAAGGATGCTCTGCGAACTGCCCGAAACGTGAAAGGCGATATCGCCATAGTTTACGGGGGTGCCGTCATTTATAAAAACTTCGATCTCAAGCGCAGGGTCAACATAATTAAACACCTGTTTGGCAAAGTCCACACCCGCGAGTATGCCGGTGTCTTTAACCAATAGCTTAGCCCTCCCGGTAGCGGAGGCGGGTATGCAGGCAAGGGAGGAGTAGTCGCCGGGGCCAACATCTTCGCGGATGGCATTGGCTATGATGATGTCGAGTTCGTTTTGGAATTGAATGTCTGAGATCATTGGAATTGTTTGTAGGGCTAAGGTACAATTATTTTTTTAATGGGTTTTTACCATAAAGAAAATGAAATTGTATATTCGTCGAACGAAAAGTACTTATAAATAAATCTTCTGCTTGCCAATTATGAAATTTAAAAGTAAGCTAACAAGATGCTTGTTTAGGGTTATCGAAGTCGTGGGACTGATTATTATCGGGACCCGATTCGTTTATCGTTATATTTTTACCGAAGGTTTTACAGATAATCCTTCTGTGGAAAGCTTGGAAAAATATTTCCGGCAGGAAATAATAAGGGGATGGATTGAACTCGCAGGATATATCCTTTTTGGCGCGGGAGTAATTTATGAAATGATTTTACCATTTACTTTTCTTAAAACGGAGAATGCTGATAATTCCTGATTCTGAACGCAATGCAAGACCTCCTTAATGAAGAAGATTTCACTACCCCAATACCAAAGCCATGGAAAAGGTTTAGGATATTCTACGCAGTTAACTTCGGGGTGTTGGTTGGTTTTTTTATTTTTTTCAAATTTGTTTTTGAAAACGAGCCAAGCGATATTGCAGGAATATTAGTATTTATTGCAATGCCCATAGCCTCTGCCTTTATAATGGCTTTCGATAAGAAAGAAAATGTATTGTTGCCATTCAAAACCATAACTCTCGCAATATTTTTGTTAATATCAATATATATTGTAGCAATACCATCGGCAGCTGCACTATTAAATAGGGAAGATTTTTTTTCTGACGAAACATTGGAAATCTTACTGGCTATTTTTCTAGGATACATGCTAATATTTACGGTAGTTACTTCACTAATCATACTTATTGTCAATTATATAAAAAAAAACAAATCGTAAATAGCTATTAATCCTGGCCATCGCTACCATCTTGTTCGTAATATAAAAACAAATAACATGAAAACCAAACCTGCAAAAACCTGCTATTCCCACCTTGGCGGAAAGCTGGGCTCGTTATTGTTGGAGCAGTTCATCGAAAAAGGATGGATCGCCAAAGAGCAGGCATCAGACAAACAGTATTACATCACTTCAAAAGGAGAGAAAGAGTTTACCAAATTGGGTGTTGACCTGTCACTGATAAAGGAGGAGTAATTTATGGGAAATTTATTTTAGACACCCCTAAGTCGATTAGCAAAGGTCACAGAAGATAGTAAATGTTTTGTTTTTATTGATTTGACAGTTTTAAATCAGTTTAAAATACCTATACTTACACTTCTAAATAAAACAATATATGACTACAGACAAATACACGAAAACAGTTTTGACAGTTATAGCTGCCTGCTTAACAGTGCTGACATTACAGAGCGTTGACATCATCCCTAAAACATATGCTAATGACAGTATACTGAAGTTACCCTCAGTTGATCCGAATAAAAATTATGGTTTGGTTCCATTAAATAAGGATGGGTCTATTGATGTGAATGTCAGGTCTGCTGAGGAACTTAAGGTAGATCTGGTTAAAGTAGACGGATACGAGGTAAAGCACTATGCAGGAAAATTAAGAGTTAAAACAGATTAATTCACTATTTGGATCTTCGTGATTTTTGTTGCCCGCCCAAGCATCCGCTAGCACGGGTATCTTGCTCGTGCAGTTAAATTTTTATCTTGCAAATTGCGTCAGCAAACCCCCTAAACCCTAAACTATTATCGTCCTTCCTTCCGCCGACTTTTTCCCTTTGTCAAATGTAAAGTCAATGCGCCCGAGGTTGATACCATAACAGCCCACCTGATTGATCATTACATCCTGCCCGTCGAGGTTTTTCTCAAGGTGCGGCTTGGTCAGGAAGGTATGGGTATGGCCGCCGATGATCAGGTCGATGTTCTTCGTTTTCCAGGCAAGCATAAGGTCGCTTATTTTTTCCTTTTCATTGGCGTAAATAAAGCCGAGGTGCGACAGGCATATAACAAGGTCGCACTTCTCGTTGACCTTCAGGATGCGGCTCATGTCCTGCGCTATCTCGATAGGGTTGAGGTAAACAGTCTCCTTGTACAGCTTTTTATCCACAAGGCCCTGCAGTTCCACGCCAAGCCCGAAAATGCCGATCTTAAGCCTGTCCTTATGGAATATCTTATACGGCTTTACAATGCCGTTGAGTACTGTATTCTTAAAATCGTAATTGGCTGATACAAAATCGAACTTAGCATGCGGCAGCATTGCGTTGAACCCGTCTATTCCGTTGTCGAAATCGTGGTTGCCCATCGTAGCAAGGTCGTACTTCATCATGCTCATGAGCTTGAACTCCAGTTCGCCGCCATAGTAGTTAAAGTACGGAGTACCCTGGAAAATATCGCCTGCGTCGAACAGCAGTACATTGGCGTTCTCACGGCGTATCTGTTCTATGAGCGTTGCCCTGCGTGCCGCCCCGCCCATGTTGGGGTATTTGGGGTCGTCTATGGCGAATGGATCGATGTGGCTGTGCACATCGTTGGTATGCAGTATGACAAGTTTTTTGGTGTCGTTACTATCAAAGCTGCTTAGTGACAATCCGCCTAACACAAGCGCGCTGCCGGCAGCTGTTTTTTGTATGAAGTCCCTTCTTTTCATTATTGCTTTTCGGTTATTACACGCAACGATCTTGATGCATGGATAGTGTCGGTCGACTTAAAATAGTCGATGTATACGTTGCGCAGCTTGTAGTCGAGGTCGTAAATGGCAATGCCCTGTTTAAAAAATTCCATATTATCACCACCATTCGACAGGTAGTCAGATGTGGCGACATTGTATATTTTATTCAGTTCCAAAGGCTTTCCTTTCACGGTAATGCCCTTTACTATTGTAGCGTCTTTGTCAAGGCGGATCTCCATCCCGGCCAGCGGATGCGGTTTTTTTTCTTTTATCAGGTAATCGGCGATCTCGCGTATTTGCTCTCCCTTGAGCGCAATTACCACTAAGCTGTTCTCGAAAGGCATGATCTCAAAAGCCGTGCGTGCCGTTACATCGCCTTTTGGCAATATCGCCCGTATGCCGCCGTTGTTGAGCAGGCAGATGTCAGCATGCCTTTTTTCGCGGGCAAACAATACTTTATCGGCGGCTTCCAGCGTTACATCTGCCATCAGGTTGCCTATCGGAGTCTGCCATTTATCAATGGGTTTGGACTTATCAAGGGTTTCCGGTGAATAGGAGAGCACGCTGTCCAGGTCTTTATTGATATGGTCGCGGTAGGGTTTTATAAAGGTTTCGATCTCCGGCGTATCAGCATATTCGGCGGTAACCGGCACCTTCTTTCCTTCGATCTTAGAATTGTGGAAGCCTGATGTACCGCAGGCCATAAGCCCGCACATCGTTAATAACAGAAAAAATCGCCTCAGGGAAGTATCATACTTTTTTGAGATTGTCATTGAGGAGAGGTATATTTGGATTAATTTTGTATTCGACAAGTAAAAGTACTATGTTTTTAAAGTTTATTAAAGATTTTAGCTTAAAAAAGATCATTAAGAAAAAGTTATCCCATTACAAGCCGGTGTCATCGCCGGATGTGGTGCACAGGGTAGGAGTGATCATTGATGAAAGCTATTTTGCTGACAAGGAGCAGCTTATTAAAGAATTAATGGCCAATGGCATTGACCGTAACAACATAAGAACGTTAAGTTTCAAGGAGCGGGTAAAGCCAAAAGAGATCGTGGACTGCTGCCATTTCACTCGGAAGGACATATCAGTGACGGGCAATTTTGAAAAGCCCGATGTGGCGGAGTTCATCGAAACACCATTCGACATGCTTATCAGTTTTTATGATGTGGAGAAGCCACCGCTGGTACTGGCTACGCTCAAGTCAAAGGCAAATTTTAAAGTGGGTTTTTCCAGTGTGGACAACCGCCTGAACCATTTCATGATCAGCAGCCAGGCCGAGAAATACCCCGAATTTGTTTCGGAACTGTTCAAATACCTGAAAATACTAAAAAAACTATAACATGCAGCAACTTATTGGCACGGGTGTAGCCCTTATCACGCCTTTCAAAAAAGATTTTTCCGTTGATGTGGACGGATTGAAGAATGTTGTGAATTTCCAGATAGATGGCGGCATCGACTACCTCGTGGTACTGGGTACTACGGCTGAAGCGGCCACGCTGAATAAAGAAGAAAAAGAACTTGTAATAAAAACCGTTATCGAAGCCAATGCTGGCCGCTTGCCGCTTGTATTGGGTGTGGGCGGCAATAATACTGCCGAAGTGGTGGAAGAGCTAAAGACCCGTGATCTCTCGGCATTCGTGGCAGTGCTATCGGTTTCGCCTTATTATAACAAACCAACACAGGAAGGCATCTATCAGCACTTTAAGGCTGTAGCCGAAGCATCTCCAATACCGGTTATCCTGTATAACGTACCGGGCAGGACCGCCAGCAACATGCTTCCGTCAACCGTGATACGCCTGGCAAAAGACTTTACTAACGTAGTTGCCATTAAGGAAGCTGCCGGCGACATCGTACAGGCCATGAAGCTGATACAGGGCGCTCCGGAAGGGTTCCTTGTAATATCCGGCGATGACATGATAACCCTGCCGATGGTACTTGCCGGTGGCGCCGGGGTGATCTCAGTAATTGGCGAGGGTTTCCCTAAAGAATTCTCCCAGATGGTGAAGCTCGGCCTTGAACGCAAGGTGGACGAAGCCTACAAGCTCCATTATTTACTGGCAGATTCAATCGATATGATATTCGAGCAGGGCAACCCGGCAGGCATAAAACACGTGTTTAAGGAATTGGACGTGTGTAGCGATACGGTACGATTGCCGCTTGTGAATGTTAACGAAGATCTGGCAGGCAGGCTGAGTGCTTTTGTCAAGAAGATCGGCTAACTTTGTAAGATCAAGGATATCACACTAAAAAATAAAGATCATGCTATCAGATACAATGCAGGCAGCGCTCAATGAGCAGATAAAGGCCGAAGCGGAATCATCGCAGATATACCTTGCCATGGCCTCCTGGGCCGAGGTAAAGGGTTTTGACGGCATTGCGTCGTTCATGTTCAGGCAGAGTGACGAGGAGAGGATGCACATGCTCAAGCTTGTGAAATATGTGAACCAGCGGGGCGGGCACGCCATAGTCTCTGCTCTGGACGAGCCAAAACTTGACTATAGCTCGTTCCAGGCGCTGTTCAGACAGCTGTACCGCCATGAAGTTAAGGTGTCCGAATCTATCAATAACCTTGTCGACATCGCGCTTTCGCAAAAGGACTACGCCACGAGCAACTTCCTGCAATGGTATGTAAGCGAGCAGATAGAGGAGGAAGCCACAGCCAAACTGATCCTCGACAAGATCGACCTGATAGGTGACGATAAGGGTGGTTTGTACCTGTTTGACAACGATATGAAAAACTTTAGTGCCGCCGGACATAACATCGTACAATAAATCTTTCAAAATACAGTTTAAAGAAGGTGCTTTCAGGGCATCTTTTTTTCTTTGACCACGCCTTGAAAAAAGATTTTTGTATTACCTAATTATTACCTAATTTTGCAGTTGCTTTAAAAATAGCGGCTGCTTTGCAGTTTAACCAATATATATGGCAAGATTTTTTTACATAGTCCTTATCGCATTAGTGTTCTCATCGTGCAGCCAGTTCCAGAAGGCGCTGAAATCTGATGACATCAAGATGAAATATGAAACAGCCGAAATGCTTTATGAAAAAGGAAAATACGCTAAGGCGATACGCCTTTTTGAACAAATAGCGCCATCCTACGGCGGCAAGCCACAGGCGGAGAAGATGTTCTATATGTATTCGCAGTCATTATACAAAACAAAACAGTTTTATACGGCAGGCTACCAGTTCGAGAAGTTCACAGCCAGCTACCCGAGGAGCGCGATGATCGAGGAAGCATCGTTCTTAGGTGCAAAAAGCTACTACCAGCTGTCGCCTCGTTACTCGCTGGACCAAACCGATACCTACAAGGCGCTGGACAAACTCCAGGCCTTCATAAATAATTTCCCGAATTCACAGCTGATGCCCGAGGCTAACCAACTGGTAAAGGAGCTAAGGGAGAAGCTTGAGAAGAAGGCTTATGAAATCGCGAAGCAGTACCACAAGACCGGCGAATATTTTGGAGATTACAATGCCGCTATCAAGGCGTTCGACAATTTCCTTATCGACTTCCCCGGCACACCATTAAAGGAAGACGCGCTTTACTATAAATTCGATTCTTCCTACCTGCTGGCCATAAACAGTGTACCTGCAAAGCAGCAGCAAAGGCTTACCGATGCCAAGGCAAATTATGCCGCCCTGGTTAAGTTCAGGCCGGAGACCAAATACAAAAAAGAGGCTGATGAAAACCTCGCAAAAATTGAAGCTGAATTACAAAAATTTTCTAAATAAAGACTCCATGGACCTAAAGAAAACAACTGCCCCGGTAAACACCGTTACCTACAATAAGAGCAAGATCGAAGAACCAACAGGTAACATCTACGAGGCAATTACCATTATGGCAAAAAGGGCCAACCAGATCAATACCGAAATAAAAAAGGAACTGATCGAGAAGCTTGAAGAATTTGCTACTTATAACGACAGCCTTGAGGAGATCTTTGAGAACAAGGAACAGATCGAGGTTTCTAAATTTTATGAGAAACTGCCTAAGCCGCACGCTCTTGCCGTACAGGAATGGCTTGATGGTAAAGTTTCATACAAAGAATCTAAATAATATACGGCCATGTCTGTTTTAAGCGGCAAAAAAATACTGCTCGGGATCTCCGGTGGGATAGCCGCGTATAAAACAGCGTCGTTAGTAAGGCTATTTATAAAGGCAGGTGCACATGTACAAGTAGTCATGACACCTGCCTCTAAAGATTTTATTACACCCCTAACGCTGTCCACCCTGTCCAAAAATCCGGTATATTCTTCCTTTTTTAATGAGGAGGATGAGAATGCTGTTTGGAACAACCACGTGGACCTTGGCCTTTGGGCCGACTTTTTTGTCATTGCGCCTGCTACGGCCAACACCATGGCTAAAATGGTTTCCGGCAATGCCGACAACCTTCTCATTGCTGCCTACCTTTCTGCCAAGTGCCCTGTGTATTTTGCCCCGGCCATGGATCTGGATATGTACAGGCATCCTTCTACAGTTTCAAGTTTCGAGGCGCTCAAAAGTTTTGGCAACATTATGATCCCTGCCGAATCGGGTGAGCTTGCCAGTGGGCTCCACGGCGAAGGGAGGATGGCTGAACCTGAGAATATCGTAGCATTTATCGAAAAAGACATCGAAGGCAAATTACCCCTTCGCGGAAAAAAAATACTTGTTACTGCAGGTCCCACATACGAACCGATAGACCCTGTGCGTTTTATAGGGAACCATTCTACCGGTAAGATGGGTTTTGACATTGCGAAAGCCGCTGCCGATGAAGGCGCTGAAGTGGTTTTGGTCACCGGCCCGACCCACCTAAAGCTGGAACATCAAATGGTAAAAGTGGTACGTGTAACATCATCGGAAGAAATGTACCATGCGTGCCATGAGTATTTTGATGACGCAGATGCCGCTGTTGCCGCTGCCGCTGTTGCCGATTACAGGCCAAAAACTATTGCACCGCAAAAAATAAAGAAGACCGTGGGAACGTTGGTACTGGAACTGGAAAAGACAAAAGACATACTTTCTTCGCTTGGCGCAAAGAAGGACAGGCAGTACCTTATAGGGTTTGCCCTGGAGACCGAAAATGAAATTGAGAACGCCATAGCGAAGATCGCCAAAAAAAACTTAGATTTGATAGTTTTAAACTCCCTTAATGACAAAGGGGCCGGCTTTGGCAAACCGACGAATAAAGTGACCTTCATTGACAGGGGAGGCCGCCAGGAGCCCATGGAACTGAAGTCTAAAGAGGATGTTGCCAAAGATATTATCGATAAAATAAAAAAGCATTACAATGTATAGATATATAGGCGTATTACTGCTGTTTTTGGGCTTTTCCGCAAAGGCGCAGGAGCTTAACTGCACAGTGCAGGTAAATTACCAGATGATTACCGATGCCAATCCGCAAATATTCAAGACGCTGGAAAAGTCGCTTGGTGATTTTGTGAACAATACCCGCTGGACAAGCCGCAACTTTGGGCGCAGCGAGCGCATCGACTGCTCGATGATATTCACGATCTCGGCATATGATTCCAATTCATTCAGCGCCTCGCTGCAGGTGCAGTCGACCAGGCCGGTTTATGGCTCGACTTTTTCCACACCGATATTCAACTACAATGACAAGGATGTAAGCTTTCGTTATACCGAGGGGGAAAACCTTATTTATAACCCGAACAATTTTGATTCTAACCTCGTTGGGGTAGTATCTTTTTATGCCAATGTGATCATAGGTATGGATGCCGATAGTTTTGCGAAGAACGGAGGCACCGACTATTACCAGGCCGCACAGGGCATGGCTACGCTGGCACAGGGCAGCAACTACAAAGGTTGGAGCCAGCAGGATGGCAACCAGAACAGGTATTTTCTTATTAATGACATCCTTTCCAATACGTATACAGCATGGAGAGAGGCTTTATACAGCTATCACATAGGCGGCCTTGATAAAATGTCTGAAAATCCTAAAGAAGCAAAAGATAAGATCATCGCGGCGCTAAAGGGTTTGAGCGCTGTGCACAGTGCCAGGCCCAACTCGTTCCTTATGAGGACATTTTTTGACGCGAAGGCCAATGAAGTGGTTGACATATTTTCGGGAGGGCCGCAGGTGACCTTGACCGACCTGGTAGATACACTTAACAGGATCTCGCCTTTGAACGGTTCCAAGTGGAATAATATCAGGTAATTATTTTTCGATATAATTTAAAGCCTCAAAGCAGTTTTGTTTTGAGGCTTTTTGTTTGTAGCTAAACCTGCATATCTTAACCTAAAATACTATATTTGTAAAGCTATCGCAATACCCATGCTGCAAACACTACACATTAAGAACTTTGCGCTCATTGAGCAGCTCCATATTGATTTTTCTAATAACCTTTCCATCATCACCGGCGAGACCGGGGCTGGTAAATCCATTGTACTCGGGGCATTGGGATTGGTGTTGGGCAACCGTGCCGATCTTTCTTCGCTAAAAGACAAAGAGCAGAAATGCGTTGTAGAAGCCCATTTTGGTATTAAGGATTATAACCTGAAGGAATTTTTCACGGAAAATGACATGGACTATGAAGAGGTGACCATCATCCGCAGGGAGATACTACCCTCGGGCAAGTCGCGCGCGTTCGTGAACGACAGCCCTGTTAATTTACAGGAATTGCAGCAGTTGGGTTACTACCTTATCGATATCCATTCGCAGCAGCAGACCCGCGAACTGAGTGATGAGGCCTACCAGATGCAGATACTGGACGCGGTGGCCGGGAACGGCTCCATACTCATGAAATACAAGGAACAGCTGGCGGCCTATAAAAAAGTACAGGCTGAACTTAGGAAGTTGCGGGAGCAAAAGGCAACGCTGTCTAAAGAAGAAGATTATAATGCGTTCCTGCTGCAGGAGTTGCTCACCGCGAACCTGAAGGCAGGGGAGCAGGAGGAGTTGGAAAGCAGCCTTGAGAAGCTGGGAAATGTCGAGTTTATCAAGGAGACGCTGGCAAGGGCTTTGGCTGTAGCCAATGAGGAACAGATGGGTGCCATACAGAATTTGAAGGAAATAAAAGCCGCGCTGCAAAAAGTAAGCGGCATATCGGCAGAATATAATGACTTTTATGAAAGGGTGTCGAGCGTGCTTATCGAGTTGGATGACATTGCCGGCGACCTTTCTCAAAATTACGAAACCCTGGCCAACGACCCTGAAGAGTTGGAGCGTGTAAACCAGAAATTGCAGCTGATCTATTCGATGCAAAAAAAACACAGTGTGGCTACAGTTGAAGAGCTGCTTTCCATACTAGAGGCTTTGGACAGCAAGGCGCTGCTTGCCGGGGATATCGATTCATCTATGGAAAAGCTGGTCGCAGAAAGTGAAAGATACAGCGCAAAGGCAGATGATACTGCCGCTTTATTGCATGAGCAAAGGCAGCGTGCTATACCTGTACTTGCCGAAAAGATCACGCTCATACTGGCGCAGCTGGGCATGCCGAACGCAAGGTTCAGGTTTGAGGTAAGGGCATCGGATGCATATCACAATAACGGGAAGGACGTTATGAGCCTTCAATTTTCGGCCAATAAGGGTACTGATTTCGGTCTGCTGAAGAAGGTAGCTTCCGGCGGGGAGATGTCGCGCATCATGCTGGCGGTAAAAGCCGTGCTGGCGGAATATTCCAAATTGCCTACCATTATTTTTGATGAGATCGACACGGGTGTTTCAGGTGAAGTAGCCAATAAGATGGGCGATATCATGAAAGGCATGAGCCGTACAATGCAGGTATTTGCCATAACACACCTGCCGCAAATAGCCTCCAAAGGGCAACAGCATTATAAGGTTTTCAAGACCACACAGGGTGAGACAACAGTGTCTGAGCTCAAGCTGCTTTCGCATGACGAACGTGTGCGGGAGATCGCAGAGATGCTTTCGGGTAAGGATATTACCGATTCGGCCTTAAACCATGCGAGGGCTTTGCTGAACTAAAAAATCAGGCTATATTTGCTATACTAATTCTACAAACTATATTTTTGAAGATATGATCATTGAACCAAGAATGAGAGGATTCATTTGCCTCACCGCCCATCCGGACGGTGCAGCGCAAAATGTTAAACAACAGATCGAATATGTAAGATTGAAAGGCCCCATCGCGGGAGCGAAGAAAGTGCTTGTAATAGGCGCTTCTACAGGCTTTGGGCTTTCATCCAGGATAACAAGCGCTTTTGGCAGCGATGCCGCTACCATAGGCGTATTTTTTGAAAAGCCACCTATGGAGGGCAAGACCGCTTCGCCGGGATGGTATAATTCGGCTGCCTTTGAAAAAGAAGCGCACGCGGCCGGGCTTTACGCCAAGAGCATTAACGGCGACGCTTTTTCTAAAGAAGTAAAGCAGCAAACGATAGACATTATCAAGGCCGACCTTGGGCAGGTGGACCTTGTGATCTACAGCCTTGCCTCGCCTGTGCGCCAGCATCCGGAAACAGGCGTGCTGCACCGATCGACACTCAAGCCGATAGGCGGGGTGTTTAGCAACAAAACAGTAGATTTCCATACCGGAAAAGTATCTGAAGTTACTATCCAGCCAGCTGAAGGCGATGACATTGAGAATACCGTTACAGTAATGGGTGGCGAAGACTGGGCGATGTGGATCGATGCGCTAAAGAAGGAGGACCTGCTCGCAGAAGGGGCGCTTACAGTAGCGTATTCGTACATTGGGCCTGGGCTTACAGAAGCTGTGTATAGAAAAGGTACCATTGGCCGTGCCAAAGACCACCTTGAGGCTACGGCATTTGAAATATCTGACAACCTGAAGGAAATAGGAGGAAAGGCATATGTATCGGTTAACAAAGCGCTTGTAACACAGGCGAGTTCGGCGATACCGGTCATACCTTTGTATATATCGCTACTATATAAAACGATGAAAGAGATGGGTATCCATGAAGGTACCATTGAGCAGATGCAGCGCCTTTATGCCGAAAGGCTTTATACCTCGGGCGAAGTCGCGGTAGATGAAAAAGGCCGCATACGTATAGATGATTGGGAAATGCGTGATGATGTACAGGCTAAGGTAGCGCAGCTTTGGGAAAAGGCCACAACTGAGAACTTGTCAGAAATTGGCGACCTTGAGGGGTATCGCAAAGATTTTTATAACCTGTTCGGATTTGACTACCCGAATGTTGATTATAATAAAGATGCCAATGAAATGGTGCAGGTTGAAAGTATTAAATAAGAATAGTATTGAATTTGTGATAAAAAATGCCCGAAAGGGTATTTTTTATGCATATATATTAATAACTTACCAAATTAAGAAGAAAAAATTGCGTAATTATTTAACAAATAACTGTTAACTTAATATTTATATATTTGATTTAAAATATGTTTTAACAGTTTTTATATAATTAAATATAACAATATTTTGATTTTTACTAAAAATGTAACACCATCGCACTTTTGACAGAAAGGTTGGCTTAAAATTTATAGTTTTATTAACTTTTTAAAAATAATTAATAAACTATGAGAAAATTTACTTCTGCAATTGCTTATCGGGCAGTAGGGAATGGAAGAGTTGCATGGCTTTCTATGTGCGTTCTTTTCCTATTCTGCGTCCAGATGGCAAAAGCCCAGGTAGCCACACTCTACACATTTTCACAGAGTAACGGCACCTACACAGAGATCTCCGGAGGTACCGTTTTAGGTGCTGTAGGGAGTGATGACCAGGTATTTAACAACAATACCACAGGTGAGACAGGTTCAATAACAAATACAGGGTTCCCTATCGGGTTCAGTTTTGTTTATGACGGTGTTGCTTATGACAAATTTGCTGTTAACTACAACGGATGGATCAAACTTGGTACAGGTTCGTTCGCTATTGAAAGTACGAGCACACCACTATCAAGCGGCACTGCTTCGATTAGCAATGTTATTAGTGGTGCGGGTACTGACATGCAGGGACAAGCAGGTTCAGAATTGTCTTATGCCCTTGTAGGGTCGGCTCCTAACCGTAAACTTGTTGTTCAGTGGAAAAATGTAAAAAGGTATACCACTGGTGCACAAACAAGCAGCATTAACTACCAGATCGTACTTAACGAAACATCTAACGTAGTTGAAGTTGTTTATGGTTCAATGGCAACCTCATCAACAGCCGCAACTGCATGGGTTGCAGAAGTTGGTATTAAGGGGCCAAACAACACGTTTGCTACCAACATCAATAACAGGACAACGACAACCGACTGGAATGCCTCTGTTTCAGGTACATCCAACTCTTCTAAAATGTCGTTCAACACTACGGTGACCTTCCCGGTTCCGGGACTTACTTTCAAGTGGTCACCACCGGCAGCATGTACTGCTACGCCTGTAGCGGGAACTACCAGTACGACACTGATCCGCTCTGTATGTTCAGGCACAGCGCCGGGCGTAATAACTGTAGCGGGGGCAACTTCGCTTTCAATACCGGGTATCGCTTACCAATGGCAGGAATCGCTTAATGGCGGAACTGACTGGGCATCTGTAACAAGCGGAACGGGTGCGACGACAGCAAGCTACACACCTCCTGTATTCGCAGGAGCATCTATACAGTACAGGCTAAAAGTAACTTGTGCGAACGGTGGCGACGCCGTATACTCTGAAGTTACAACTATCAACCCTGTTGCAGCGCCATCGACACAGGCGACCGCAATTACTGTAACTGCTGCAAATACATCCATCAATGCATTTTCTGCAAGCTGGACCGTCGGCAACGGCGGCAGGAGGATGGTGGTTGTGAGCACTACTCCTATAACCGACCCTGTGAACGTGACCGGCCAGCCTGCACTTACCGCAGCAGCTGCTTATGCAGGTACAGGCCAGCAGATAGTTTATGACGGTACCGGTACATCGGTAACCATTACAGGACTTGCCTGCGGAACACAATACTATGTAAAGGTTTTTGATTATAACCGATGCGGTCCGGGCCCATACGATTATTATTACAATACCACTACAGGAACAAATGGAATAACAGTTACTACGCTTTCACCGGCTACATTGCCGCTTGCTGTTATTAACAACTTTACAGGTTATACTGGTGCGAACCTTTCTACGGCAGTACCGGGATGGTATGAAGCATCTATCCCTACTGTTGCGGGTACCAACCCTTCAAGCACCAATCCTGTGAACGGACTGGATACATCTACAGGCTGGAGGCAATCTACCGCTTTCGGGATCACTACAGCTAAAGTGAACCTTTTTGATAATACTACCAATGCATGGATCATTAGCCCTAAAATGGCGATCACTGCTAACAGCAGGCTGAAGTTTAAGGCTGCTATCGCTGAATATGCCAATGCTGGTACTACTACTGCCGACGTACATCGTATGCAGGGTACAGATGATAAGGTAATGGTACTTGTATCTACAGACGGATGTGGTGCCAACTGGACCCCTCTTTATACATTTGACGCTGCAAGCACCACTACGCTTACCAACCAGCTAACAGAGTATACTGTTTTACTTAACGCGTATATAGGACAAACGATCCAGATCGCCTTCCAGGCAACAGACGGCCCGGTTAACCAGGCTGACCAGGATTATGACTTCCACATCGGTAACCTGATCATAGAAGCTATCCCGGCGTGTGAAACCCCCGTACTGGCTGCAACTACTGGTGTTACGAAGAACAGTGCTACGATAAACTGGGCAGCTCCGGCTCAAAGTTCGCCAACCGGATATCAGTATGTTGTATCTACAACAAATACAGCACCTGCCGGTGCAGGAACACCTGCTGCTGGACTAACTGCTAACATAAGTTCACTTACAAGCTCTACGACCTATTATGTTTTTGTAAGGAGCGTATGTGGTTCTGACTTTAGTAACTGGACACCTTCCGGAACATTCACTACACTTTGTGACTACCCGGATATCACTGCCACTACAGGCGGATCTGTTTGCGGACAAGGTACTGTAGCGCTATCGGCTACTGCCCCTGCGGGTGCGCAGTATATTTGGTATAATGCTGCTACAGGCGGTAGTGTGATCGCTACAGGCAACGCATTCACTACACCGCTTATCTCTGCTACGACCAACTATTATGTGAGCAGCGCATCATCGACCCTTAACACGGATGTAGCTGTGGGTGCCGGTGCGACAACTACCGATACCTATTCTAACCCGTTCTACTCTTTGTGGAGCAACAACCACACGCAACACCTTATCACCGCGGCTGAGCTATATGCTGCCGGTATAGGTGCCGGTGCTATCAACTCCATTGCTCTTGATGTTACATCGGCAGGAACATTGCCAATGATCGACCTGGCTATCAAGGTTGGTGCGAGCAATGCAACTTCAATGACCGCATTTACAAGCAACAGTGGTTTTGCAACAGTTTATACAAGTCCGTCATACCTTCCTACTGTAGGTATTAATACATTTACGTTTACTACACCATTCGTATGGGACGGTATTTCTAATATCGTTGTTGAATTCTGCCACGGGAACGGTTCTTCATCTGCAACAATGAGCAGGACGGTAGCGGCTGATGTTACATCGTACGTATCGACTGTTAAATTCCATACCTCTTCAGCAACGGCTGCTTCTGTAGCATGTGGTGCAACAAGTGGTGGTAACCTTACGTCTTATTCGTTAAGGCCAAAGTTCATCTTTAATGGTAATAAACTTTGCCTTTCTCCACGCCAGGCTGTAGCAGCTACGGTTACTACACCTCCGGCGCTTACACTGAGCGCGGCTACGGCTTCGATCTGTAACGGACAATCGTCAACAGTAACGGTTACTGCCGGCGCTGCGGATTACGATACTTATGTATGGGCTCCGGCTACAGGCGTAACAGGGAACCAGACTACCGGATGGACATTCAATCCAACGGCTACAACTACTTATACCCTTACTGCTACACAGTCTGCGGGAAGTATGTGTTCTGTGAGCAAAACGTTTACTGTAACGGTTAACGCATTGCCATCTGCAATTACGCTTTCTCCTGCTGCATCAACTATATGTACTGATGCTGTACAGGCACTTACAGCTACAGGTGGAACAGTATCAGGAAATGCTAGCATAGGTACGGGCACAACGGCTCCAAGCTCTACTGAGCATCCAAATCCGTTCAATGCATGGTATGGTGGCCACTGGACACAAATGCTATACAAAAAAGCAGAACTTGAAGCGCAGGGAATGATCGCCGGCGTGGCAATTAGCTCGATCGCTTTCGATTTCGCTAACTCATCGGATAAAACATTGAACGACCTTACCATAAGGATCGGTTCTTCTTCTAATGAGAACATGACGGGTGGATTCGTACCGTTCACATCACTTTCTACGGTTTATAATGCCAATTATACTCCGGTAGCGGGTACAACAGGTTTTGTTACCTTTAACTTTACTACACCTTTCGTATGGGATGGTGTAAGCAATATCGTTGTAGAAGTTGTACATAATTCCGGTAACGGAGGAAATGGTGCAGGTACTACGATAAAGACTACAACAACAACATTCGACAGTGCTTATTACCTGGTTAAGGACAGCACCACACCTCCGGGTGTAGCAAGCCTACAGGCTTTGGACCTTACTACGGTTACAACTAAAGGTGTACGTACGGCAAGGCCAAATGCAAGGTTCGCATTCAACCTTTCCAATACGGTTACCTGGTCTCCGGCTGCTAACCTTTATACGGATGCGACAGCTGCGACACCATATGTTGCTGGCACTAATGCAAATACGGTATATGTTAAGTCGGCGGCCACTGTGGCAACAACTACTTATACAGCTACCGTTACAAATACGGCAGGATGTACAAGAACAGCTACTGCGGATGTAACAGTACTTAACTGCGGTATCGACTGGGCTAACCTGCAGCACCCTGCTACAGGGACCATCAATACCTGTGGTACACATACAGTTTATGCTCAGGTTTACAAGGACGGTGTTACCCAAGCTGCCGGACAAGGCGCTAATATCACTGCGTGGATAGGTGTTTCTGCAAATGCAGGCGACCCGTCAACATGGCCAGAAACAGCATGGCATCTTGCTACGTTCAACGTTCAGTCAGACAATAATGATGAGTATATGTACACGATCTCAGGACTTCCTGCAGGTACATATTACTATGCAAGCCGTTTCAAATTCCTTACAGGCTCTTTCTATTATGGAGGCTTTAGCGGAGGTGAGTGGAACGGTACATCGAATGTGAGTGGCGTACTTACTGTAAATGCTGTTGCAGCACCTACAGCAGATGCAACGCAAACATTCTGTAATGCTGCTACCGTGGCTAACCTTTCTGCTACTGGTACCGGTGTTAAATGGTATGCTGCCGCTACAGGCGGAACTGCCCTTGATGCTGCGACCGCACTTACTAATGGAGGTGTATATCATGCATCACAAACAATTGACGGATGCGAAAGCACTGCCAGGGTACAGGTAACAGTAACGCTTACTACTCCGGCTGCCCCAACGGCAACGGCTACGCAAACACTATGTAATGCCGGTACAGTTGCCGATCTTATGGCTACAGGTACAGCAGGTGCTACGATAAGCTGGTATGACGAAGCTACAGGCGGAACTGCGCTTGCAGCTACAGTTGCACTTACAAATGGTGGTACTTATTATGCTTCGCAAACAATAACAGGATGCGAAAGTGTTGCAAGGACCCTTGTAACTATTACGATCAATGCCCCGGCTGCTCCAACTGCTGCTGCTTCACAAACATTCTGTGATGCTGCTACTATTGCTGACCTTACAGCTACAGGTACTGCAGGTGCTGCTATTTCATGGTATGGTGATGCAACAGGCGGTACAGCCCTTGCTACCACAACTGCACTTACAAATGGTGGAATATACTATGCCGCGCAAACTGTAACAGGATGTGAGTCGGCAGTGAGGACAATGGTTACAGTGACTATCTCTACTGTAGCCACTCCGGTAGCAACTGTTAGCCAGCCTACATGTGCTGTAGCTACGGGAACTATCGTAGTTACTGCTCCGGTTGGAGTTGACTATACGTACAGTATCGATGGTACAGCTTTCCAGGTGGGAGCTACATTTAGTGCTCTTGCCCCTGGTACTTATACAGTAACTGCTAAAAATGCCAACGACTGCGTAGCG
Source organism: Flavobacterium sp. (assembly GCF_052437795.1). GTDB lineage: Bacteria > Bacteroidota > Bacteroidia > Flavobacteriales > Flavobacteriaceae > Flavobacterium. The sequence continues at coordinate 1,205,556 of NZ_JBQVPA010000001.1, read as the reverse complement.
ACTACAACAGTGACAGTAAATGCTGCCCCTGAAGTGCCTGTTGCTCCGGTAACCGTACTGGTACAGCCAACATGTGCTGTAGCTACAGGTACGATCACAGTGAGTACTCCGATCGCAGATGCTTATACATACAGTATTGATGGTACTACATTTGGCCCATCATCAATATTTGAGAACGTTGCTCCGGGTACTTACACGGTTAGCGTTAAAAATGCCGATGGATGTACTGCTACAGCTACAGTAGTTATCAACGATGCTCCTGCTGTTCCGGATGCTCCTCAAGGGGCCGAAACGCAGACTTTCACTGTTGATAACGTTGCCGACGCGACTATCGAAGATATTGTTGTAACGCTTGGCGCCGGTGGAACGATCACATGGTATCCAACAGCTATCGATGCTGAAAATGGTACAGGCGCTATTGCTGCCGGTACACAATTAGTGTCGGGCAATACTTACTATGGTGTACAAACAATAGGTGAATGTTCAGGCATTGACTATATTGCCGTAACGGTAGATGTAGTGTTGGGCAAGGAAGATTTTAACCACACTGCGTTCAGGGTATATCCAAACCCTGTTAAAGATGTGCTTACGATCTCTTACACTTCAGAGATAACCTCCGTCGCGGTATTTAACCTACTTGGACAACAGGTACTTTCAAAACAACCGAATGCGAATGAAGTTAAAGTAGACCTTTCTTCGCTTGCTGAGGCTACATACATTGTCAATGTAACTGTAGGAGATACTGTAAAAACGATCAAGGTCGTAAAAAAACAGTAATTTTATAAAGGTTCAGATGCCTTGGAAAGCCACCCATAACGGGTGGCTTTTTTGTTTATCATATTTTAAATAACAGTAATAAACTTTATTGCTGTAAATCATACTAATTAAGGATTATCCTATTAACAATGCCGATTTAGATCGCTTTTAGGGATATTTTTTAACGTGTATATTAAGGATATGATAATATTTTACAAAAAATAAACCTTTATCATGTGAATTTTATACTAAAACGATATATGTTGTAGATAATATTTAAAAATTGAATAAAAGTTTAACTTTTTGTTAAGTTTATAGATAATTAGTTAACTTTATTGATAATAATTTATAAATTTTATTAAATGAAAAACACTACTATTTTTAAAACCTCAAATTCTGGGAAAAATTTGAGGTTTTGGCATTTTTGCCTGGTGCTTTATCTACTGACGGTCACGGGTCTGAAGGCCCAAACCACCGTTACATTAGGGTCTGGCACCACCACATCCACAGCTAACACGACCGCTGCAGGCCTTGGGCCGGTAAATGCGTATTATGAGTACATGCATTTCCAGGTCGTGTATACAGCTGCGGAGATCACTGCTGCCGGAGGTTCTGCCGGAGCGGTTACGCAATTTGGCTGGAATGTTTCTACAGCATCTCCGGTATTGCCAAACTACAAGGTGAGGATGGCTCAAACTTCTGCTACAGATTCGGCCGCTAATAATACGGCTACCCTTTCGGAAGTATACAGCGCCAGCCTTACACCGGTCGCAGGCTATAATATGCTCACGCTGTCTTCTCCCTTTATTTGGGATGGTACCAGCAACATACTTGTAGATGTGTGTTATGGCGCGGCGGCATTTACTACTCCTTACGGACAGGTATTTACCTATGGCACTGCCGCCAACAGCAGCAGGTTTTCGCGTGCTGACGGCGCCAACCAGTGTGGCGTGACAACGAATTTGGTAAACGCATGGAAACCGCAGGCTCGATTTGTGATCTCGCCTCCGCCATCATGTTTCCCTGTTTCCGGGCTAAACGTGAACGCGATCACCAATGGTGGTGCAACAGTAACCTGGACAGCGCCTGCAACGGCCCCTGCAATGGGTTATGATTACTACCTTTCTACAACTAACACAGCTCCTACAGCAGGTACTACACCTACAGGTAACGTGGCTACAGCATCACTACCACTTAGCTCTCTTACTTCCAATACACCTTATTATATTTGGGTAAGGGGTAAATGCGGCGCTAGCGATACAAGTTCATGGAGCACTGTGGCGACATTTACCACAGCATGCGACGCACAGGACATACCGTACACTCAGGATTTTGAGTCGGCGACAGTACCTGCCATGCCATCATGTACATCGCTGCAAAATGCCGGTTCAGGTAACAACTGGACAACCGTTAACAATCCGGGATATGGCTTTACGAACAAAACCCTAAGGTATGCATGGAACTCTTCCAATGCTGCCAATGCATGGTTCTACACAAAAGCGCTAAACCTTACCGCAGGGACATCCTACAGGATCGCGTATAAGTACGGAAGCGGCGGCTCAGCTGAAAAGCTTAAAGTAGCTTACGGAACATCAAATGTTGCAACTGCTATGACGAATGTACTGGCCGACCATCCAAGCATTACGACCAGTCCGTTGACAAATTTTGTAGATTTTACTCCTGCTACATCCGGCGTATATTACTTCGGTTTTCAGGCCTATTCTGCAGCGAACTTGTTCTGGCTGATGGTGGATGATATTTCTGTTACGCTTAGCCCAACATGTTTCGCTCCTACAGCTGTAACAGCTGCCGTGGTGACAACTACTTCGGGTACGGTTTCATGGACCGCCCCTTCTACAGCTCCTGCTAACGGATACCAGTATTATGTAAGTACTACTAATACTGCTCCTACCGCAGGAACTACACCTACAGGCAGTGTTGGCGCTGGTGTTTTGACATCACCGCTTGGTGGCCTTGCGGCTAACACTACTTATTATGTATGGGTAAGGTCAAACTGTACTGCATCTGACCAGAGTGCATGGACAGGGCCTTCAAGCTTCTTTACAGGCTATTGTACGCCTGCACCTTCAAGTGTTGATGGTACCGGTATAACTAATGTTACAATGGGTACGATAAACAATACCACTGCCGGCGAAACAGGTAACTATGGCAACTACTCTGCCATGAGCTTTGATGCTACATTGGGATCAACAGTGAATTTTACTATAGCACTTAACAGCTGTGATGCTTTTAGCTGCTATACTTATGGTACGAAAATTTGGATCGACTGGAATAACGACCTTGACTTTACCGATGCCGGTGAACTTGTTTACACAGGCCTTTCAGGTGCCGTTGCGCCAATTGTCCTTAGCGGTTCATTTGTAGTGCCGGCCAATGCAACATTCGCAGGTACTCACAGGATGAGGATAGGTGCTACAGATACGGATACAGGGCCGAGCAGCCCATGCTATACCGGTACATACGGAAGCTTTGAAGATTATACTATCAATGCGGTCATGCCTCCGGCTCCTGCTATCACATCGTTCACTCCTGCAAGCTACTGTGCTGCAACAGGTGTGATCACGATCACAGGTACAGGCCTTGGCAATGCTACGGTAACTGTTGGCGGCACTCCGGTTACGCCATTAACATCTAATACAGCGACCCAGATAGTAGCTACTGTTCCTGCTGGCGTTTCGGGTGTGGTATCTGTAACTACGATCGCGGGTACGGCTACATCGGCCACTCCGTTCTCAGTAACGGCGCCTTCATCTATTACCCTTAGCGCAGCTTCAGATGTTATTTGCGTGGGCCAGTCATCAGATGTTGTGACCATTGCAACAGGCGGGACTTCTTTTGATACCTTTGCATGGACACCACTTGCAGGAGTATCGGGCGATGCAGCTGCAGGTTATACATTTAACCCTACTGCAACTACTACCTATACGCTTACAGCATCGAACACTGTATCAGGATGTGTTACTACTACTACATTTACAGTAAACGTAAATGTGCTGCCTACAGCGCTTGTACTTGCTGACAGTGCAGCGATATGCGAAGGTGGATCTGCTGTGGCGATAACTGCTACAGGAGCAACTACACTAAATACGCTTTTGTCAGAAAACTTCAATGGTGCTACGAACAACTGGACAACGACCAACACAGGTACTGGTGGTACGGTTGCTAATGCGGCATGGACCCTTCGTGCCGACGGCTATACGATCCCTGGATACCAGCTTGTGCATAGTAATGACAATTCGCAGTTCTACATGTCGAATAGCGACCAACAGGGTAGTGGAAGTACAACATCTACAACCCTTCAGTCACCATCGTTCAGTACTGTTGGTTATGCTTCGGCTACATTGGCATTCCACCACTTCTACCAACATTGGGCAACAGGTTCTTCAGGACTTGTACAGGCATCAACAGATGGTACGACATGGACAACGCTTCAAACGTATAGTGCCAACACCGGTGCCTATACCGCTTTCAACGCTGCGAACATCGCACTTACGGCTCCTTTCCTTAACCAGCCGGTAGTATATGTGCGATTTAAGTTCGATGCGGTATGGGGTTACTTCTGGGCAATTGACAACGTGTCTCTGACAGGCCAGCAGGGTGCTGATATTACATGGGCGCCACAGGCAGGACTTTATACAGATGCTGCTGCTACAATAGCCTACACGGGCCAGCCAATGGCTACGGTATATGCTAAGCCAACAATGACCACTGCTTACGCTGCTACTGCGACAAACCCATCGGGTTGTACTGTGACAGATGCGATCGAAGTTATTTTTACCAGCACACCGGCTCCGATAGCTGATGCCGCACAATCAGTATGTGGCGGTGCTACGGTTACCGGGCTTACTGCAACAGGTACAGGCATAAAATGGTATGCTGCCGCTACGGGTGGCACACAGCTTGCAAATACAGCTGTTCTTGTTAACGCAACTACTTATTATGCTTCGCAAACCGCGAACGGATGCGAAAGCATGCTAAGGACACCGGTAACCGTTACTATCAATGTTACCGCTGCACCTACGGTGGCTAACGATATCCAGTTATTCTGTAATGCGGGTACTGTATCGCAGCTTGTAGCTACAGGCTCGAATATCCAATGGTATTCAGCTGCTACGGGCGGAACCGCTCTTGCAGGTACAACTGCGTTCCAGGCAGGTACTACAGTATACTATGCTTCACAAACACTTAATGGCTGCGAAAGCACATTGAGGACTGCTGTTGCTGTTGTAGTTAATGTAACTGCTGCACCAACTGCTGCTGCAACACAAACTTTCTGTAACTCAGGAACTGTTGCAGGCCTTATGGCTACAGGTTCTGGTATAAAATGGTATGCTGCTGCTACAGGCGGTACTGCACTTGCGGCTACTACTGCGCTTACTGACGGTGGCATGTATTATGCATCTCAAACAATTGGCGGCTGCGAAGGCACTGCAAGGACAATGGTCATGGTAGACTTTACTACTCCTGACGCTCCTGCTGTTGCATCTGCACAGACGTTCTGTAATATGGCTATGGTCTCAGACCTTGCCGCAACGGGTAACGTTTCATGGTACGCTGCTGCAACAGGCGGAACTGCTCTTGCAGGCAGTACAGCTCTTACAACAGGAGGTATGTACTATGCATCACAAACTGTTGACGGATGCGAAAGCGCTACAAGGACCATGGTGACCGTAACGCTTACAACACCTGCCGCTCCTGAAGCTGATGCAACACAATCATTCTGTAATGGTGCGACCGTTGCCGACCTAACAGCAACAGGCGACAGCATTATGTGGTATGCTTCTGCTACCGGCGGAACAGCACTTTCTTCTTCTGCCGCACTTACTAATGGCGGTGTATATTATGCATCCCAAATGCTGACAGGCTGCGAAAGCGCTACAAGGACTATGGTTACTGTAGCCTTTAACACTACTGCTGCACCGGTTGCTACTGTACTCCTTCAAGCTTTTTGTACAAGCGCTGTGGTTGCAGACCTGGATGTTGAAGGAAGCAATGTAATGTGGTATACTTCGGCTACAGGAGGCACTGCACTTGCTGACGATGCCGAACTGGCTGACGGTATGCTGTACTATGCTTCTCAAACAATTGATGGCTGTGAAAGTATGGAAAGGACAGTAGTTGCTGTTGCGATCGGTACTGTTGACGCTCTGACGGGAGATGCCGACCAAACGATCACTGTAAGTGATGTTAATGACGCTACGATCGAAGACCTTATGGTTGCAGGATTTGAAGGATATGTAACATGGTATGCTTCTGAAGAAGATGCACTTAATGGTGAGAACGCTCTTGCTGCAGGCACACAGCTTGTATCCGGCAATACTTACTATGCTATCCAGACGGTGGGTCAATGTTCGAGTACTACTGCATTTGCAGTTACTGTAGATGTAGCCCTTGGCGGTGAGCATTTCGATATTGCTTCGTTCAAGTACTATCCGAACCCGGTGAAAGATGTGTTAAACGTTTCTTACTCATCTGACATTACAGCGATCAATGTATTTAATATGCTTGGCCAGCAGGTTATTTCCCTAAACCCTGCCAGCGCACAGGCTAAAGTTGATATGTCAGGCCTGGCCGATGGCGCTTACGTAATGAAAGTGGTATCAGGCAATGCAGTTAAGACGATCAAGATCATGAAAAAACAATAATGGTAAGGCAATAAGCCCGATCATAGAAGGTTTTAAAGCCGTTGCAGCAATGCAGCGGCTTTTTTTGTGAGTTCGCAGGACGGCCCAATATTTTGCAAGTTTTTTATTTATAAAAAAGTAACTTTGTTAAAAATTACGCATACGATGCTTATTTCCCTGATAATACCTGTTTACAACAGGCCCGATGAGATCGAAGAGTTATTGGCGAGCCTAACGCTTCAAACCTATACAGAAGACTACGAAGTGGTGATCATTGAGGATGGCTCTACCGTGGCGTGCAGCGATGTTGTGGGTAACTATACCGGAAAGCTCAACATATCCTATTTTTTTAAAGAAAATACCGGTCCGGGCGATTCACGTAATTTTGGGATGAGGCAGGCCAGTGGAGACTATTTTATCATCCTCGATTCCGATTGCATTATCCCGCCGGACTATATGGCTAATGTTGCTCAAAACCTTGCTGCTAATTATGCCGATTGCTTTGGTGGCCCGGATGCGGCCCTGGACTCGTTTAGCGATGTGCAAAAAGCGATCAATTTTACCATGACATCATTTCTTACGACAGGGGGCATTCGCGGAAAATCGGAAAAAATAGAGAAGTTCCAACCCCGCAGCTTCAATATGGGATTATCAGAGAAGGCGTTCAAAGCATCGGGTGGTTTTGGGAACATACACCCCGGTGAGGATCCTGACCTGTCCATAAGGCTATGGAAGCTGGGTTTTAAAACCAGCCTTTATCCGGATTGTTTTGTGTACCACAAGCGCAGGATCGACTGGCAAAAATTTTACAAGCAGGTAAATAAATTCGGGAAAGCGAGGCCGATACTGGATCTTTGGCATCCCGAATATAAAAAGATCACCTTTTTATTTCCGTCACTATTTATCATCGGATTGGCTGTTTCTCTTATCTTAATGTTAATTAATATAAATATTTTCTTATATTTTTATACTTTGTACTTCATAATTCTGTTCTTTGCCTCGACGTTGCAAAACAGGAGCATTAAGATCGGTTTATTGTCATTAGTGGCTGTGGTGATCCAGTTTTACGGATACGGTATAGGTTACCTCAGATCGCTGGTTTTAGTGCATATCCTTAGGCAGGGACCGGAAGAAGCATTTCCGGAACTATTCTTTAGAAAATAGATGAAGACAAAAATGATCGGTTTAACGGGAGGCATTGGGAGCGGGAAGACTACCATTGCCCGTCATTTCATTTCCTGGGGCGTACCGGTTTATTTTGCCGACGATGAAGCAAAGAAAATATTGTACTTGCCCGAAGCAGTAGAGGAGATACGCGATGCATTTGGCGAAGCGGCCTTTACCGATGGTATTCCGGACAGGCAAAAGATCGCAGGGATCGTGTTTAGCGATCCGGAAAAGCTTAATATCCTTAACCGCATCATTCACCCGAAAGTGAAGCAGCATTTTTTGGACTGGGCAGCAAGCCATAGCGACAAGCCTTGTGTAATTAAAGAAGCCGCCATCCTGTTCGAAACTGGAAGCTACAAAGATCTCGATGCCATAATTTTGGTGACAGCCCCGAAGGAGACCAGGATAAGCAGGGTAATGCAGCGTGATAATGTTACGAGGGAAAAAGTGATGGAGCGGATGGATAATCAGTGGGATGATGAAAGAAAGCTTGCTTTGAGTGATCACATTATTGAGAACATTGACCCTGAAAAAGCGAGGGAAAATGCATTTTTAGTATATAAAATTATAACAAATGTACCTAATTAAAGTCCGCTGTTAATCTTTGGTTAATATTTTCGGGCTTTAAATGTTAAAATGTTAATTTTGGAGAGATGAATAAAACTAGATTTCGCTTACTGGTATTTTTTATGAGCCTGTCACTGATAGGCATTATACTGGTACAGTTATATTGGGTCAATTCGTCGCTCAAAAATAACGATGAACAGTTCCGATACCACATACAGGGCATTTTGGATAAAGTGACCAACAAGCTTGAGGAGCAGGAGGCTGATGAGTTTTATAAGACATACGTTAAGGCAAAAGACAGCCTGGGGGGGAACCCGAACAGGAATGATTTGGTACCTTTCTATGTGCAGGAAGACGGGTCAAGGCGAAAGCCGATCATTTATTCTGACAACGTAACACGTGAGGATTATAGCGATGTGTTCTTTGATAAATACAGGGTTGATAATTTTGTAAGAAGGAAGTCGGGCAGCAAAGCTTCTGCAGGGCAGGAGGGCAGTACCGACAAGAAGGCAGGTGCCGATGATCGCGAACGTTGGTTTGACTTTCAATTGGCAGGGTTTTTGAAGGATTATAGGGAGTACAATCCGCCTGAAAAATGGGTTTCCAAAGATAAGGTTGAGAGGATCATCCGCAATGAGCTTGAGCAGAATGAAGTGCATACGCCATTTGAGTTTGCGATATACCGCAACCAGATGCCTACAAAGATCAAGTCGGATAATTTAAAGTATGATCCGGACCCGGGTTCGCTACTGCACCATAATGTGTTTACAGACAGCGACGGTGCATCAGCATATGTACTGGTGATAAGCTTCCCGCAAAAGAGGGTATTCCTGTTCACTCAGTTGGTTGGCATAACGTCATTATCGATCATCTTTACGCTGATCATAATAATAGCTTATCTGAGCGCGATAAACCAGTTGATAAAACAAAAACAGATCTCGGAGATAAAGACCGATTTCATCAACAACATGACCCACGAGTTCAAAACACCAATTGCGACCATCAACCTCGCACTGGATGCCATAAAGAGCCCGAAAATATTTGACGATAAGGAAAAGGTACAGCGTTATCTGCAAATGATACGCGACGAGAATAAGCGGATGCATGCCCAGGTAGAAAATGTGCTCCAGATATCCAGGCTGGAAAAGAAAGAGCTTGAAATTGTAAAGGAGCAGGCTGATATTCATGACATTCTCGACATAGCCATAGAGCATGTGAACCTGATCATCGAAGCAAGCCATGGTTCTCTGACAAGGCACCTCCATGCACAAAGGACGACAGTTTTACTAAATGATGTGCACTTTACGAATGTTCTTGTTAATATTTTAGATAATGCCATCAAATATTCTCCCGATCAACCCGTTATAGAGGTAGCTACAGAGAATGTGAAGGACTTTGTCCTGATAAAGATAAAAGACAACGGACTGGGAATGTCCAAAAATGTGCAAAAGAAGATCTTTGAGAAATTCTACAGGGAACATACCGGCGATCTTCACAATGTGAAGGGACACGGACTTGGTCTCGCTTATGTCAAGAGGATTGTTGAAGACCACAATTGCCACATATACGTAGAAAGTGAAAAAGGAAAAGGCAGCACCTTTATAATAAAAATGCCACTAATAAATTAAACATAGTATGGAAGAAGTAAACAAAAAGATCCTTTTGGTCGAAGACGATCCCAACTTTGGGGCGGTACTGAAAGACTATCTGTTGATCAATGATTTTGACGTTACACTGGCTAAGAACGGAATGGAAGGTTTTGAAAAGTTCAAAAAAGATAATTTTGATCTTTGCATACTGGACGTGATGATGCCTTATAAAGATGGATATACTCTGGCGCGCGAAATAAGGGAAAAAAACAAGGAAGTGCCTATCATTTTCCTTACAGCCAAATCCATGAAGGAGGATGTGCTGAAAGGCTACAAGGTTGGTGCTGACGATTACCTGAACAAGCCTTTCGACTCTGAGGTGCTTTTGATGAAGATCAAGGCCATCATACAAAGGAAAGCTTCGGAAACGAAAACCGATAACTCTAAGTTCGAGTTCCAGATCGGTAAGTTCCACCTGAACTCAAAACTGCGTTTCCTTACATTCTCAGAAGATGAGCCTATCAAGCTTTCGCCGAAAGAGAACGAGTTGCTTAAAATGCTCGCATTGCATGAGAACGACCTTATGCCAAGGGAGCTTGCCCTTACCAAGATATGGAGGGATGACAATTACTTTACATCAAGAAGTATGGACGTTTACATTGCTAAATTAAGGAAGTACCTAAAGCAGGATGAGGACGTAGAGATACTGAACATTCACGGTGAAGGTTTCAGGCTTGTTGTAAAAAACAAAGTAGCTGAAGAGAAATAATATCTGAAACAGAGATTTAAAAGCCCTGCCCCCGACAAGCAGGGCTTTTGATATTTACAGGGGTATTTGTGTGCTACTGTCATGCGGTAAATAGAGATCCGCGATGATTTGTTCGATCCGCTGCGTGCTAAGCTTAGCATGATCATCAGAGTTCAATTTTATTACCTCCAGTTCAATTCTAATGCAAAGCTCGGTTTTCCGTCTTTACTGATCGTAAAATGATCCTGACCATCATCATTGCCCTTGTTTATTTCAACTGTATCACCAAGCATCAATTCGCGCATATAGTTCATGTCGAAGCTTGCAAGCTTGTTTTTCAGTATCGGTTTAGGGTCGATCCCGTCCAGGCACCATTCAAGGTATTTTACATTATTGGCATGGAACACAATGTCAAGGTCGGATAAAACTACAGTCCTTTCTGAATGAAGTGCCGCTTCCCGTGATATGTCTACCTTTTTAAACGTTTCAACCGTTGCACGCCTTTCCGGGTATTTCTCAAAATGCTCATGGGGCAGGGCAAGGGCTTCAGGCCTGCGTAATTTTGTATTGAATACTGCCCAGAATGTTTCCGAGCCTGCTATCTTTTTATCGCCCAGGTACATTTCCAGCGCCCGTATGGAACGCGAGCCCTGCAGGTCATATATCCACGTTTTTACGGTCACGATATCGCGCCATTTAGGAAGCTCATCGATCTCTACCCGCATACGGCTCAGTACCCAGGCCTGATCGTGCTGCTGCATATCGGTAAAGCTGAGCCCGCCCATTTCGGCATGGTAGCCTGCTGTAAGTTGCAACAGGTTGCAGAGTTCGGTGTGCTTTAGCAAGCCATTAGGCGTGCACTGCAGGAAATTGATCTCCCATTCGTGGCTATATACTGATTCAAATTTTTCGGATATGGGCATTATCGTATGCTTTCAATATGGTTAATAATGTCTTCGGAAGGCGTGGTAAAGTCAAACCATTTTACCCCTTCATTACGCTGGAACCATGTCATCTGCCTTTTGGCAAATCGGCGTGTGTTCTTTTTAATTTCTTCTAATGCTTCCGTGAGGGTAATGTCGCCATCAAAATGGGCGAACAATTCGCGGTAGCCAACTGTTTGAAGCGCGTTCAATTTTTTATGTGGGTAGAGTACCCGTGCTTCCTCGACCAGCCCACTGGCTGCCATGATGTCTACACGCTCGTTGATGCGGCGGTAGGTGGTCGACCTGTCGGCTTCAAGCCCAATTATGATAGGGGTGAAGCGCCGGCTGTTCTTCTTGATATTTAGGAAAGAGGAGTAGGGCCTGCCCGAGCCGATGCTCACCTCCAAAGCCCTCATCAGCCGTTGCGGATTTTCAAGTGCGACTTTCTCATAATGTACCGGGTCGAGCCGTTTTAATTCTTCTTGCAGATATATAATACCATGTTCTTCATAATTGGTTATGAGTTCCCCGCGCACCGAGGGGTCGATGTCTGGGAAGTCGTCAAACCCTTTCAGCACCGCATCGATGTATAGCCCTGATCCGCCGACCATTACGGCAAAGTCGTTAGTTTGGTACAGTTCGTCGAGTTTGGCAATAGCATCGCGTTCAAAGTCGCCCACTGTATAATCGTCAAATATGCTGATGTTTTGTATGAAGTGATGGGGTGCGCCCTCCAGTTCTTCCGAAGAAGGCACGGCGGTCCCAATGGACATCTCCTTAAAGAATTGCCTGCTGTCGGCAGAAATGATCTCACAGTTGAAGTGCTGCGCTATCTTTATGGACAACGATGTCTTGCCGATTGCAGTTGGGCCTATGATGGTGATAAGGTATTTTGGTGAAGTTTCCATTAGTTGAGTGTATGGCCACAGTTATAGCAGAATTTTGCATTGTCCCTGTGGTGCTCGGCAGAGCAATTTGGACAGGATTGCGTATTTTCATGCGGCTGTGTGGTAATGAATTGCGCTGTAACCAGCCCTGTTGGCACAGCAATGATGCCATAACCCAATATCATGATGAGCATCGAAACGAACTGCCCGAAAGGGGTTGCAGGTGTTATATCGCCAAAGCCTACGGTGGTAAGGGTTACAATAGTCCAATAGATGCTGGTAGGTATACTGGTAAAGCCGCTTTCAGGCCCTTCTATCATGTACATGAGCGTGCCGAGGATAATGCACAATACCACTACGCTGAACAGGAATACCGCGATCTTGACCCTGCTCTTTTTTATAGCCGCAGCCAATTGGTTGGAAGCCCCAACAAAATGCACCAGCTTAAGTATCCTGAAGATACGCAGCAGGCGTATCGCCCGTATAGCTATCAGGAATCCTGTGCCGGGGAACAGTAGCCCTATGTATTTTGGAAGTGTTGCCAGCAGGTCGACAATGCCATAAAAGCTAAAGATATATTTTGCCGGCTGCTTTAAGGCAATGATACGGGCAATGTATTCAAAAGTGAAAAAGATGGTCACGACCCATTCTACCACAGCAAGCTCATACCCGTATTTTATCTTGATCGGCGCTACGCTTTCCAGCATTACGGCAACCACGCTGATGATGATAACGAAGATAAGGCTGATATCGAAAAATTTTCCGGCCGGGGTATCAGCCTCATAGATGACGGTATGGAGCTTCTTCCTGAAATTTTCCGAAATGATGGGCATGAAAGATTATTTTGTTTAATAAATATACGAGATCTGTCAGAACCGTACTATTTTCAAGCCTTTCTTTTTGTGCATGTAGTTGCGGATGATACGGCGTACATCTTTATTGTCCTCCATCGGGACAATGCTATTTTTTAGTATATCCAGCTTATGCACCTGGTAGTTGAGGTTAAAGAAGCCATAGCCTTTGTATATGCCGTCCTCGATAAGTACCACACTGCGTTCTTCAACAGTTCTTCCACGGTCAATAATGGCCATTGTCTGGTTGCTGAAAGTGTTTTCCAGGATGTATTCGTTCACACGCAGGTTATAATCCTCAGGCGCTTCCTTTTGCAGGCAGGCGCCATTGCATTCGCCCAGTTCATAAGGGAAGCAGTGTTCTTTAGCCGTCGGGTCCATGCCATTTATTTTTTGACATAGCCTGTATTTTTCAGTAGCTTTGAACAACGCGCTTTTGCCTTCGGCCGGGCCGGCAAACGATAGGACCTCTTTCCTGCGGGCATCGGTCTTTTGCAGTTTCAGGGCAATATAGCCGTTGCCGTCTGTTTCAGCATATATCGACCACGGGAAGATGTTCTTCTTCAGTGCGGCATTATAGGTTGGCCTGTTGGCTTTAATCTCACTACACTCCTTCAATAATGCAATGAGTTCACTGCCTGTGGCTTCATAGTTGACCGTAAAGGCCAGTTTTTGTATCTTTTTAGATTTGGACGAAGTGCCTGTAAAATGCTGGTTGACCCGCTTTTTTATGTTCCGGCTTTTGCCAAGGTAGATCATCTGGCCGTCTTCTTTATGTATGTAATACACACCCGTAATTGAAGGGACCTTATCCAGGAGGTCCATCAGCTTGGGCGCTATGCCTTTTATAACTTCTGTCTTTACAAGGCTTTTCAGTATCTCCTTCTCCACATCCTTTTCGAGCAAAAGCTTGAATAAGTGTACGGTCGCCAGCGCATCGCCCGTTGCACGGTGCCTGTCGGTCATGGGGATGCCCAGGGCACGGACAAGCTTGCCGAGGCTGTGGGAGGGCTGTTCCGGAAGCAATTTCTGCGAAAGCTCTACGGTACACAGTGTTTGTTTTTCGAAGTCGTAACCCAGGTTGCGGAACTCCGTGCGCAATACACGGTAGTCGAACTGGGCATTGTGAGCCACGAGTATGCAGCCTTCGGTGATCTCGATGATCCGCTTGGCTACCTCATAAAATTTGGGTGCACTGCGCAACATGGCATTATTTATGCCGGTAAGCTTCACCACAAAGGGCTGTATTGGTTTTTCGGGGTTGATCAGGCTGAAGAACTGGTCGACCACCTCATGCCCGTCATATTTATAAATGGCAATTTCGGTGATCCCTTCTTCGTTAAACTGCCCGCCGGTAGTTTCTATGTCGAGTATTGCGTACATGCCCCCTAACCCCCGAAGGGGAAATTATTATCGTAAATATTCAAAATGTCGGTCTTTAAAGCCATTAATAGCAAATATAGTAATTAAACCCGTATTTAACGATATGAGTAAGAATTCCCCCCTTTTGAGGTTAGGGGGCTGGATTAGCGAGAACCAAAAATACTGCTCCCAATGCGTACCATGGTACTTCCGCATTCAATGGCGATTTTGTAGTCACCGCTCATGCCCATGGATAAGGTTTCAGGTCTAAAGTTTAAGGTTTCAGGTTGCTTACTCAAATATTCAAATACTTCCTTTAAATGCATAAATTCCTTTCGGATCTGTTTTTCATCATCGGTAAAGGTAGCCATGCCCATAAGACCTGTAACGCGGATGTTTTTCAGCTGCTTAAATTCAGCGGAGGCCGGCAGGTCATTGAGTTCACCTTCGTCCAGGCCGAATTTTGTGTCTTCTTCGGCGATGTGCATTTGCAGCAGGCAGTCGATTACGCGGTTGTGCTTCTTCGCCTGCTTATCGATCTCGGCAAGTAGCTTCAGGCTGTCCACGCCATGTATGAGTGTTACGAACGATGCCATGTACTTTACTTTATTAGTCTGCACGTGGCCTATCATGTGCCATTGGATGTCCTTTGGCATCTCTTCATATTTGGCGGCCATTTCCTGTATCTTGTTTTCCCCGAAAATGCGCTGCCCGGTGTTGTAGGCTTCCATCAGGTCGGGCACCGGCCAGGTTTTGCTTACCGCGACCAATGTAACATGGGGTGGGAGGGAGGATCGTATTTTAGAAAGATTATCTTTTATCGTCATCATTTACAAATCTGAAATTATATCTCATAAACCACCAGCCCACTTCGGAACTTCGGTTCAATGTACGTACTTTTAGGCGGCATGATGAGGTTGTTGTCGGCCAGGTGCTTTATCTCCTCAATGCTTGCGGGGAACAGTGTGAACCCAACTTCATATTCGCCTTCGTCCACCATTTGCTTTATAGCGGTTACCGGTTTGCTGCCGGGTATATACTCTATGCGGCTGTCATTACGTAGGTCGGTTATTCCTAATAAAGGCTGTAATACTTTATCGTACAATATCTGTGCGTCCAATGCTTCGGCAACCGAACTAAAGGTAGTGTTTTTCAGGTAAAATGCGTAGAAATCTCCGTCAAGGTACATACCGTATTGGAATTTTGCTTCCGGTTTCCACAGCTGCTGGCCTTTGTTCTCAATCGTGAAGTCAGACGAAAGCGCCTTCAGGAACTTATCTTTAGTCAGTCCGTTCAGGTCGTGGATGATGCGGTTGTATTCGTAGATCTTCAGGTCATTTTCAGAGATCAGGAAACTCATGAAGTAATTGAGGTTTTCATTACCAGATGCCTTGTCTTCCTCATACAGCATTTCAGCGGAGGCCGAACGGTGGTGGCCATCGGCAATGTACAGGCTTTCCATAGCCCCAAATTTTTCTTCGAGCCAGTTTATCTCGGTATCTTCCTTTATCCGCCAAAGGGTATGCTTGTCGCGATTGGGCGAGGAGAACAGGTACAGCGGCCGCTTTTGTTTTTTATTTGAGATCCATTCGGCGATCTCGTTGTTTTCAGGGTAGGTAATGAGCACCGGCTCGGTATTGAAGCCCGTCTGGTGCAGGTAATCCTTGAAATATTCCACACGGTAGGGCAGGGTGTCCTCATGCTTTTTGATGATGTTATTCTTGTAATCATCGATCGAAGTCCCAGCGATGATCCCGGTGTAAATGCGGTTCTTGCTCTGTATCTCGTACAGGTAAAGGACCGGGCTGGCCTCGTGCTTCAATACCTGTTCGTGCTTAAATTCCTCATATCGTGTCTTCACGGCTTTGAACCGCGTTGAAGCAGATATCTTCAATTGGTTCACATAGGCAGGGTTCAGCACGTGCAGGAACGAGAATGGGTTATAGTCCAGCTGCGAGGCGAGCTCGGCGGGGCTGTAATCGTCGTAGGAACGAGAAGTTACGAGGGCTGCCTTGTCGCGCGCCGGCCGCACCGCCCTGAATGGGATTATTTTTGCCAAATCTTTTTTTTGGTTTCAGGTTTAAAGTGATCGCCTGTTTAGTACGAATTGTTATCTCAACGAAGGAAAAATCTCTGATAGTGGGGATTTCTCCTTCATTGAGATGACTGAGCATACTGAGGACTATTATTGAAAACTACTTCTTATATGCCACTTTTTCCGCCTTCTTACTTTCGGAGTAATCATAGAATCCCTCGCCGCTTTTCACGCCAAGCTTGCCGGCACGTACCATATTCACTAACAGTGGGCATGGGGCATATTTAGGGTTCTTAAAACCATCGTACATTACATTCAGGATAGAAAGGCATACATCAAGCCCAATGAAGTCGGCCAACTGCAGCGGTCCCATAGGGTGTGCCATGCCCAGCTTCATTACGGTATCAATTTCGTAAACGCCTGCCACGCCGTTGTACAGCGTCTCGATCGCCTCGTTGATCATCGGCATCAGGATGCGGTTGGCTACAAAGCCGGGATAGTCGTTCACCTCTACAGGTACTTTGCCCAGCTTCTCGCTTAGTTCCATAATGCTTTTAGTTACTTCGTCAGAAGTATTATATCCTCGGATGATCTCCACCAGCTTCATGATCGGTACAGGGTTCATGAAGTGCATGCCTATCACCTTGTCCTGCCTTGATGTTACTGCAGCGATCTGGGTGATCGAAATAGAGGAAGTATTGGTAGCCAAAATGGTTTTTGCGTCGCAATAATCATTCAGGTCCTTGAATATCTGTAGCTTCAGGTTTACGTTCTCAGTAGCGGCTTCCACTACAAGGTCGCAGTTTACCACACCATCCTGAAGGTCGGTATAGGTCACGATATTGCTGATGGTCTTGTGCTTGTCCTCTTCTGTTATCGAGCCTTTAGCCACCATACGGTCCAGGTTGGCCGCGATCGTTGCCATGCCTTTGTCCAGTGACTTTTCCGATACGTCGATAAGCTTTACATTAAATCCGCTTTGCGCGAAGGTGTGGGCAATCCCGTTGCCCATGGTTCCTGCGCCAATTACAGCTATGTTTTTCATTTTTTAAGTATGTTTAGTTTGTTTGTTGTTTGTATAAAAGCCAATTGCGAACTCACTGAATTCGCAATTGTTTATAGGAGTTTTATTACTATTTCAAATTATTCTTCGATGCCTCAATGATTCTGTAAGCTATCCGTAATGCCTCGGTCCCATCTTTCAGTGTCACCACAGGCGTAGAATCATTATTGATCGCATCGGCAAATGTTTCCAGCTCATCGAGGATGGCATTGTTGGCCTGCACATCGGGGTTATCAAAATAGATCTGCTTTTTTACGCCCTCTGCATTTTGCAAGATCATGTCGAAATCGCCCGGTACCTCCGGAGCATCCTTCATTTTAACCACTTCGCATACCTTATCTAAGAAATCGACCGATATGTAGGCATTCTTTTGGAAAAACCTCGACTTGCGCATGTTCTTCATAGAAATACGGCTTGCAGTAAGGTTGGCTACACAGCCATTCTCAAACTCGATGCGGGCATTGGTAATATCAGGGGTATCGCTGATCACCGAAACGCCGCTCGCATTAATGTGCTTCACGGGTGATCTCACCACACTCAATATCACATCGATGTCATGTATCATCAGGTCGAGTACCACAGGCACATCTGTACCGCGCGGGTTGAACTCTGCCAGGCGGTGCGTCTCGATGAACATAGGGCTCTCTATCATGGCCTTGGTTGCAATGAACGCGGGATTAAAGCGCTCCACATGGCCTACCTGCCCCTTAACGTTATGCTTTGCGGCAAGCTCCATGATCTCTTCGGCTTCTTCAACTGTATTGGAGATGGGCTTTTCCACAAAAACGTGCTTTCCGGCAAGGATGGCCTCTTTGGCACAATCATGGTGCGAAAGGGTAGGGGTTACAATGTCCACCACATCTACGGCGGCAATGAGTTCGGCTATGGTGTCGAATTTGCGGTAGCCGAATTCGCGGGCCACCTTATCAGCATTTTCACTATTGGGGTCATAAAAACCCGTTAGCTCATATTTTTCAGACTGGTTGAGCAGGCGGAGGTGGATCTTCCCGAGATGCCCCGCGCCGAGTACGCCAACTTTTAACATAAGAAGTATATTTTAAGCAAAAATAACATTATTTGCATTGAAATTCCAAAAGCGGCGTTTAAAATATCCCTTTAGTTTTATTGAATTTATAATACTCTCCTTGCTTGACAAATCACAAAAATGTTTGCTATTTTTACCGCAACTAATACAAGCCGCAATTGAAAGACACAGCCAAGCACCAGGGACTTCGCAATCAGTTGGTAAGCGTTTTGGAACAAAAAGGCATTACCGACAAAAACGTATTGGAAGCCATCCGGAAGATACCCCGCCACCTTTTCCTCAACTCGTCATTTGAGGATTATGCTTACCAGGATAAAGCATTCCCCATTGGGGCAGGTCAGACTATTTCGCAGCCCTACACGGTAGCTTACCAGTCGCAATTGCTTGAGGTAGAAAAGGACCACAAGGTACTGGAAATTGGCACAGGTTCCGGTTACCAAACGGCAGTGCTGTGCACTATGGGGGCTAAAGTATATAGTGTAGAGAGGCAGAACGAGCTGTTCAAATCGACATCTTTACTGCTTCCAAAATTAGGCATGCGCCCTAAGCACCTTTCTTTTGGCGATGGCTACAAGGGGCTGCCGAATTACGCTCCCTTCGACAGCATCATCGTGACCGCCGGGGCACCTATGATACCGAAACCGCTTATGGCACAGCTCAAAATAGGCGGCAGGCTCGTAATTCCCGTGGGTGGCGAGCACGAAGCCCAAATCATGACGCTGCTGATACGCAAAAGCGAAACGCAGTTCGAGAAGCACGAGCTGGGGAATTTCAGGTTCGTGCCTTTGTTAGAAAATAAGAATTAGATATGAAACAGTTCCTTACCGGTCTCGCCCTCATCGCGGCAAGCCATTTCACATCGGCGCAAAGCCTTGAAAAAATGCAGTGGTTCAATGAGCCTTCGCAATGGCAGATAAAAGATAAAAGCCTTATTATGCAGGTAACGCCCAAGAGCGATTACTGGCGCATTTCGCACTACGGCTTTACGGTAGACGATGCGCCTTTTTACTATGCGACCTATGGCGGCGAGTTCGAGGCCAAGGTAAAGCTGACCGGCGCCTATAAAGCCCGCTTCGACCAGATGGGGCTGATGCTGCGCATTGACCATAAGCATTATATTAAAACAGGCGTGGAATTTGTGGATGGTAAATTCAACGTCAGTACGGTAGTGACGCACGACAAGAGCGACTGGAGCGTAACGCCTTTGGATAAAGTACCGCCATTCATTTGGATAAAAGTGGTGCGCCGACTGGATGCGGTCGAGATCTACTACAGCCTTGACGATAAAAATTATATCATGACACGTAATGCACCATTGCAGGACAACACGCCTGTTATGGTGGGACTGATGGCCGCCTCACCCGATGGCAATGGTTTTGAAGCGAAGTTTGATTATTTTAGCGTAAAGCACTTGCCGGACCAAAGGAGGCTGGAATGGCTGGAGGAGCATAAGGAGTAATGTAAATTAAGTGATGAGTAAATACTATTTCAATTTCAGCACCTCTTATAATCAATTCTATCTCGAAGATAGCGAAATTAAATCTCTGGATTCTGAAGATTTATGGTATGATGAGGCATTCAATAGTAGATTGGCTGTGCATAATGGAATTATTGCCGTTGTAACATACTGCTATGGTGATGTTAAGGGAGAAATAAAAATTTTGGATAAGATTACTTATAGATCTTCTTGATCCTGTCAATATCCCTTTTACTATCGCGCTCTTTCATCGTCTCGCGCTTGTCGTAGTTCTTTTTACCGCGGCAAAGCCCGATCTCCAGTTTGGCAATGCCTTTTTCATTGGTGAACATCCGTAACGGAATGATGGTCAGCCCCTGGTTCTGCACGCTTTTGTGGAGGCTTTTCAGTTCCTTTTTGTTGAGCAGCAGCTTGCGCTCGCTTTTGGGCTTGTGGCTAAAGCTGCGGCTAAAGGCATACTCTTCGATATTGGTGTTGATAGCAAACAGTTCCATGCCCTGGAATTCGCAAAAACTTTCGGCAATGGATGCCTTCCCCAGTCGGATGGATTTTATCTCTGATCCGGCCAGTACAATGCCCGCGTCATAGCGCTCTATTATTTCGTAATCAAAGCGCGCGCGCTTGTTGAGTATGTTTACCGTTTTTTGCATAGGAGTGCAAATTTAGTGACAATAGTTTAATACAGCAATAACCACGTAAGTGAATATTTACTTAAAATAAAACAAGCCCGGCAGTTTATCCTGACGGGCTTGTTTTATATGTTGTAATGACTATAACTTTTGTACTGTCGCAGTAGGTATGCCGTCAGTAATGGTTATGGTGTATAGCTGGCTGTATTCCGCTTCAGCAATGTCTGTGTATTGGTCTTTGCCCAAAAGCTGGTTGATCTGCTTTGGCAGTGTATTGCTGTGCCCAACGATAACAATGCTTTGCCCACCCATTTTCTTTACAAGGGAGCCAAGGTAAAAGTCGGCAGCATTGTATTCAGTTACCTGAAGGCTCTTTGCGGTAGCAAGCGGCTGTGCGGTTTCGCGTGTACGGTTCGTAGCGGTTGAGTAAACTGCTGCGATATCTTTACCTGCAAAATAGGTCGACCATTGCTGCGCGCGCTGCTTTCCGGCTACAGACAGGTGCGGATCGGCAGAGGCATCGGCTTTTTCGGCATGGCGGATCAGGTAGATGGTCGTTGTGTTGTCCTGTGCCCAGGCAGAAACATTCATGATAAGTACAGTTAGGATCAGATAAAGGCTTTTCATATAAGTCCGGTTTAAATTGTTTTTATTTGCAAAAAATACTGCATTACAGTTGTACTGTAACAGCCGGGGCGGGGTTTACCCTACCTTTGGCCCATACTTTTGTGCTGATCGGTAAAAATAGTCAAATTTCTGCCGCAATATACATTACATTTACGAAATGGAAAAGCCAATTTCTAATGATCCGATGCACGGCATTACTTTAAAGATGATACTCGGGGACCTTGTAGCTTTCTATGGGTTTGATACATTGGGCGAACTCATTAAGATCCGCTGTTTTACCTATGACCCGAGCATTAAGTCAAGCCTTGCATTTTTGCGCAAGACCCCCTGGGCCCGCAAAGAGGTTGAAGAGCTGTACATCCGTACATTACCCAAGATCAGGCAGCACAAGCCTTAAGACTCCGCGAGGCCCTTCCAGCGTTTTATCGCATTGGTGAAAAAGTACATGAAGATCACGAACCCCAGCACTAACGCGGATATGATGATCACCGGATTATCTTCAATAAAGGCTTCAAATGCTGTTTGGTGCACTTGTTTTGCCATCCAATAGTCATCATAATCGCCCGTATATCTTTTCCAGGTGTAATACGCTACGATCTCTTTAGCTGTAAAAAGCAGTACGGGCAACACGAACGGCGTTAACCAGAGCAGTATGTTAAGCACTATCGCGGTGTGGCCCTTAGATCGTTTTCTGGAAAGGAAATACAACAGTAATCCTAAGACTATACAAAGCCAGAGTATAAAATAGAACATTTCCTGGTTACGGCTGAAAAATGGTGAGGCAAGGTATTTTTCCAATATCGCAAAAGTTACGAATGCAGTTAACAATGCCGCAAGCCCAAAAGCCACGAGGGCTATAAGCCATGCCCTGCCCGAGGTTACCCTGAAAGAAAATATTAGTAATGATAGTCCCATTGCAAAGCAAACATAGGCCATGGCAATGGGCCAATCTATTTCAGGATTAACATATGATTGAGATACATCTGCGTAGGCATGCTCCAGCTGGTTTAGCGGCACTGCATATTTAGGATAGATGTAGGTTACGCTGTCTATGACCCTTATGTAATTCGAGATCGTGTCTATGTGCTTTATGTATTCTTCTGTAGAAGTTACCGTATCGGCTTCAACGGCATAGTCAACCATGGCAACCTCTTCTTCATACGGAACATTATCGGCACTTACAGCCCTCATGGTTTCCTGCACTTCATAGCGTTCTATGCGCCCCACCGTTATGTATTTTGAGAAGGCCGGGTAATTATACACAAGTTCCAGCCATTTTTCCGGCGTAAGGCTTGTTTTTGCTTTATGGTCTTTTACGATCTTATCGAACTCCTTCATCAGCCATAGTACGGAGTCCTTGCGGCCTTCTGCCAACCAGCCTTTTACGCGGTCCTGGTTGAGTGAATCCTTGCCGTCCCTTTGATAGGAAAAGTCGGCGGTCTCTTTATTAAGGAGCGAATTCAGCGGATACCTTTTACCCCTGAAAGTGGTGTAGTTGCGCTTCTTGTAAACTGGCCGGTCATTTACCCATGTCTGGTCTACGCCGTCATCTTCAAAGCCGCCATCGGCGAACAGGGATACCATGCTTATGACATCAATGCGGTGCGAAAACTCTTCTTCCGAAAAATAGCTCCTTCCGCGCACATCCTGGCCATACAGGAATGAGAGCGAGTACGTACAGTTTATTACACAGGCCAGGACCAGCAGCAGCCACTCTTTGTAAAGCGCCTTGCCCTTTATCGGGTAATAGGACTTGAAGGCATTATTGCGCAGGTAAAATACCAGCCATAAAATGACGATCAGCAAAGCCAGGACAACGCTGAGCATAATGACAATAGCAGGGGTGGGGTCGATATAATACATCGAATTTTCAGGGCCAAAATCTACAGCACCGTGATCAAAGCCCCAGGCAAAGAATACGATATTAAGCAGCACTCCCGCAATAATGACCGGGACAATGCGCATATTCCACAAAAGAGGGTAGCGCAGCAATAATTTATGTTGGATGTTCTTGAACATGTCAGTAAGTGTTTAGGATACGAAAAAACGTCGGGTAGAGTTGGATATGTTCCTGAAGTAGATAACAGGTACCTCATTGGCTATGGCGATACTCATGAAGTCATGGATGGTTTTCTCATCGGTGAATGTCGCTACATAGGTGCCGCCGTTAAACTGCAGCGATACAAGTCCGTTGCCAGCGAAAATATCGTTGAGCCTGCTTTGTGTCCACTCGCTTTCAAATTCGATCACAAGGTCTTTCATTTCAGAAGCGGCTTCGTCATTGTGAAGGTTTTTCTGTACGCCCTGTTTCAGGAATATCACCTGGTCTGATGTCTTTTCCACTTCATACAATTGCTGTGAGCTTAGTATGATCCCGATCGGCCTGAATGCCGACTTGGCTATCGCCCTGAAGTCTTCCAGCACTGTTTGCTGGGCAAGTATGTCCAGGTTGGCCAATGGCTCGTCTATCAGCAAAACTTTTGGCTTGCGCAAAAGCATGCGTGCCAGCTCAAAGCGCATTTTGTATCCTGATGACAAGTGTTTCCAGCTGTGCGACCTGAATTTGCGCAGTCCCAATCGGGCAATGATGAGGTTTACCACCAGTTCGTTCTCTTCAGGTGTGTAGCCATACATCGCCGCGGTAAATACAAGGTTCTCGAACATTGAGCCATACCAGGTGTCGGTACGTTGCGGTATGTAAACCAGTTGCGTGCGAAGGTCGTAGGCATCTTTATACGGAAATGCATATTCTACTTTTCCGGATGTGGTATACAGCTCGCCGCACAGTACCCTGAGCAGGGTGGTCTTGCCATTGCCGTTCTCACCTACAAGCCCCACGATGTCGCCCGCATACAGGCTGAGGTTTACCGGGCCGAGCGCAAAGGATGAGTGCGAATATTGCTTTTGTATATGGATGGCCTCAAGGACCTTTTCCCTTTTGGGCATTTGCCTATCAGAAAGGAAAACATGCAACTCATCCAGTATTATGCTTAGTTCCCTGCTCTTTGCCTCATCGTCGGGGTTGTCATCCAGCCTGTCGAGCAGTGCGTTGGTTTTTTTGTAAAATGCGACTGATAGCGTATCGAGCGTAAAGTCGATAACACGCTTTATTACCAGTGCATAGTCTCCGAAGCGCAGCAGGTCGCGCACCTCGTCATATTGTCTTTGGAATTCGTTCATTTGGTCAGTTGGTGTAGGTACCAAATATATTAAACAAGTGGTTACCATAAACATAAAAATCTTCCTTGTGGGAAGATTTTTATGATAGCCTATTTTTTTGATCTAATCCACAGTAACAGTAACTGTTTTAGTAATGAACACATTCGTATCAACTACGAATTTAAGTTCATAAGTTCCTGCTGCCGAAGCTGTGAACGTATACGGCTTTGTTTGCGTAGCAGTAGGTGTATTGGTACAATCGCAGCCGGGATAGTCAACCAGCGCTACGATCTGTTTAGGAAAACCGTTGGTCTCCAAAAAACGGTTGAACACACCGCAATCATTACCCACCCTAAAAGTTACATTAAAGGTTATAGGTACATTTACAAGAGTTGTTTCGGGGCCGGTCACCGCAGTAGTAGCCATTTGGGCATTAAAAAAACAAGTTTGCGGTCCATTGTCTACACTACATGCCGCAGTAGCTGCAATGACAATAATTAATGCGATGAATCTAAGTTTGAGCGTTTTCATGATCTTTAAATAAAAATGGTTTTACATGTAGATGACACCTTGACCGATTGGTTGCGTCGATAGCCACTGTTTTATCATAAAATTATAATGCTAAAGCCCGCCCTGAACTTTTCGCCTTCCGACAAGATCGTAATGGCTTCTTTCTCAATGATATTCCCGGAAGCATTTTCAGGGTCCGAATAGCCAAGCCAGGGCTCTATACATACAAAGGGCGCTTTTTCTTTTGTCCATATGCCCAGGTGTGGGAAATCGCTAAAGGCCACCTTGAGGAATGGGTCTCCGTTCTTTGCTATCTTCAGGCTTCGGGAGGTGTGGCTTTTCAGGATGAGCGCGTCGTTTTCAAACAGGTCATAATTGAGTGGCAGCACTGTGCCTTTAACCGGAAGCTCGATAGTTTTTGATGACAGCAGGTCGTTTTCCAGCTGCGTACTTACGGGTGTTTCATCGTTCTCAAAAACAAGGCTGTAGTCTTCAAAATTACCGGGAAGGGCAAATGCGGGGTGTGCCCCAATGGAAAACGGCATGTCAGCAGTGCCTTTGTTCGTTACCGTATAATAAATGTGCAATGTGTTCTCATTAAGGATGTAGGACAGTTCCAGTTCAAAATCAAATGGGTACATCCTTTTAGTATCATCATTGGATGAGAACGTCAACACGATGCAGCTGTCTTCCTGCTGCTTTACCGAAAACATATTGTCGCGGGCAAAACCATGGCGGGTCATACCGTAGGTTTGGCCTTCATAAAGATAGCTGTTGTTGCGTAGTGTGCCCACTATCGGGAACAGTACAGGAGAATGCTTGCCCCAAAAAGAAGGGTCGCCTTCCCAAATGTATTCCCTGCCTTTGTTGTCCTTCAGGGAGTTGAGTTCGGCGCCTTTCGGGTTGATCGCAGCAGTTAGCAGGCCGTTGGTAATGATTATGTCCACTATTAAAATTATTAGGTTCAGTAGGCTAATTTAATGAATACACCATAGGTATGGTATAAAGGTGTTTATAAAATATTACCGGAATGGTTATAACCTGTATAGAAATTGGATCAACGTTTCTAACGTTCTCTATTACAATTCCCTTATGTTTGCATGATCAAAATACTGCTATGAAAAAATTATTGTTACTCACACTGGCTGTTTCCGTATCCTTTATTGCGAACGCACAGAAAACGGGGCAGGGTGATCTCTATGCTAAAGCACAAAAAATGCTTGAAGCAAAAGATTATTTCAACGCGGAAGACTTTGTATATCAAAATGATAAGCACTTCGCAAAGTTTGAAAGCCTTGTACTTCAGGCCAACCTGGATAATATTTTCAATAACCCGGAACTATCTAATGAAAAGATAGCCAAATTATTTAAGGGATCAGGCAGGGAAATAGGCGACTCACTCAAGCTTGGGCTATTAAGGCTAAAGCATGCCAACCACGCACGCCTTTTTGAATATGCCGCAGCATACAAAACTGCCAAGCAGGTATTGGCAGGCCCATCAAAATATCTTACTGACGATGAAGCGAAAGACTTTGCCAACATGGCCAATATATGGTCATTGCTCAAAAAGCAGCCCAGGCAGGAAGTTATAATAAATAAGGATGCATTTATCAAAATGACACGGGACAAGGCCAACCTTGCCAACCTTCCCGTGAAGGCTAACGCCACCACCATCGACTTCATTTTTGATACCGGCGCTAACCTTTCAACCGTAACTGAAAGTACCGCCCTAAAGATGGGGATGAACATACTTGGCGGAAGTATAGAGGTAGGCTCGATAACGGGTGCTACCGTGCATGCAAAAATGGCGGTATGCAGGGAACTCAGTATTGATAACACCGTGGTAAAAAACGCCGTATTCCTGGTATTCCCTGATGAGGCACTGGCATTTCCCCAAATTGATTACCAGATCAACGGCATCATCGGCTTTCCCGTTATTGAAGCTATGGGCGAGATACAGATCACAAAAGCTGATGAATTTATAATAACGCACCATATATCGCCGGTAAGCGGGTCGGAAATGGCACTCGACTTCCTTATTCCCGTAATCAGGATAGGAGACGAGCACTACACCTTCGATACCGGGGCTGTGGGTACTTCTTTGTATCCGAAATACTTTGAGAAGCACAAAGACGAAATTAGATCAAAATACACGGGATCGGATATTGAATTTGGCGGTGCGGGTGGCATGACTACCAAAAAAGGATATATTATAACCTTTAGCCCAGTCATACACGGAAGATCGATCGATATAAAGAATGTACATCTTTTAACCGAAGCGGCAAGTGATAACGATAAATTCTTTTATGGGAATATAGGGCAGGACCTGATAAAGCAATTTGACAGCATGACCATCAGCTTCCGCAGTATGTTCATCCGATTCGATTAAAGTAGGATTTACCAATTCCCGGCAAGTTCTGCGATCTTTTGCGATGCGGTCTCGTTAAATCGCAGTATGGATCTCATGATCCAAAAGTCAGGGAGCGTATCCCATGCTGGATATATTCAGGTAGTGTAAGCACCTCCCACACACGTGGAGGAGGTGCATCTATCCTTATATATTCTTTACTGTAAAGGACTTTTCTATAGATATTATAGGCTATGCGTGCGAGTCGTCACGTGTCTTTTTTACAAGACCGATACCGGCAATGAAAAATATCAGGCCAATAACGCCATATATGGCGGTTGTCTTAATGTTTTGTTCACCTGTAGAGGTGTTCGCAAAGATATACGCCGCGTAAATAAGGCCAACTATGCCAAGTACCGTAAGGATGGCACCAAATAATCGTTTTAAGTTCATGGTAGTAGTATTTAGTAAGATTTAAACAAAGTTCTAAGTAATTTAAATAATATAATGAAGCTTTGTAAAAACATTAACACACATCGATGAATATCTTTCAGTGATCTTTGAAAAGTGCCCGCAGCGTTGGGATACATTAGTTTGTGTAGTCTTTTGCTTTCAAATGAAATACTAAATAAAAGTTATATAGTATTAAACTGTTATGAGGTGATGATTTAATTGCAGAAATTAGCAACATGATTTGAACGGAAGTTTATCTCTAAATCACTCAACTATGAAATTAATATACCTTACCATCTCGATCGCTATCCTGCTCTTTTCAGGATATATGCTGCTAAACGATTTTAATTTCGATAATACCAGCTTCAGCAATTACCTTATAACTGCCGTGCTGATCCTGCTGACTTCGTGCTTAACGGTAGGAGGTTTGGCGTGGCTGTATTCGGCCCGCAAGAAAAATAACTACAAAGGTATCATGACCATTCGTGAATACTACGACTATAAGAGCGCCCGATGAATTAAGATACAACGCTTTTTTAAGAAAACCCGGAAATGTAAGCCCGGGTTTTCGCTTTTTATAAAAGCTTTATTTTTTCTTTTTGCCCCAGTTGCTTTTCAGCTTTTTATAAGAGGATCGTGCAACGGTCTTTTTGCTTTTGGGACGCGATATGCCTTTCCTCTTGCGGGCATTGATGTTATTCACCAGTGAATTCTTTACACCAAGTTTATTCTTTTTGGCACTGCGCTTTTTCGCTTTTTTCTTTACTTTGCTCATTATCTTAAGGTTTTACACCTAAAGGTAATAAGTAAGTATTAATGTAAAAGAATTATAACGCGGCGCTAAGGATCGTTTAGCCGC
The DNA here is from genome assembly GCF_052437795.1 of Flavobacterium sp. Taxonomy (GTDB): domain Bacteria; phylum Bacteroidota; class Bacteroidia; order Flavobacteriales; family Flavobacteriaceae; genus Flavobacterium. Next base: position 1,176,851 of record NZ_JBQVPA010000001.1, on the reverse strand, counting down.
TATCATGCTTTAACATGCACAGCATTGTTTATCAGTGCTTGCTGGGCATTGGTAGGCACCAATGTAAAACTTAAAAAGTCCAAGATCCATACGCCATCTTTTTTTACGGCATGGCTTACAAGTCTCCACGGAATTTCAGGGCTTACAAGGTCCATTTTATATTGCTCTACTATAACGGCGCTATTGCCATCTTCGGCAACACGTATCTGGCGGAGGTCTACCGTATAGGCAATTGTGCCTATTGTAGGATCGTTGAGGAATTCGGCCATTTCCTGCGCATAGGCATCGCGGTTATGCATCTCGCTTGGGTCGGTGCCACAGTACAGCCCGTTCGGGTCAAGCAGGTTTTTAAAGTCGTTGGCTTTCTTATTTTTTAGTGCACTATGAAAGCTGTCCATCAGGGCCACGAGCTCGGTCTTCAGCGTTTCAAGGTCCGAAGGCTTGCCTTTCGTGGTTTCGGTTGTTTCAGTAATTGTTGTTTTTTGCTCACAGGCTGTTGTAAAAGCCATTAGTACCAGTCCACATAGGAGTATGTTTTTCTTCATTGGATGATAAAATTTAGGGCTAAAATAAGGATTTTTTATGTTTTGAATAATTGGTATCGATGCCCTAATTATTATTTGATCCGATAAATATAGAATAGATCAGTTTTTCACGAGAATGGCGAGGCTCGTAATATTAGAATTAAGCTTAGTGTTCCATGGCAACTCACCAAATGGGATAACATGAGCCTTCATACCTTCTTTTATAAGGCGGTTAACTGCAAGGTAAGGTCCCGGTATTACATTCCCGTTCGACCATAAAGGCTTCATGTCGGGGAAATAATCGTGCAGGAGTATAATGCCGTTTTTATTAAGAAGGTTCAATGCCATGGGGATCTCGCGGTATACAACATCTGACTGGTGGCTGCCGTCAAGGAAAATGAGGTCAAAACGCTCATTGCAGCTTTCTGCAAAAGGAATGGACGGGCTGTTTACGAATTTAACAAAATCATGGAACCCACTCTTAGTGATATTTTGGAGCGGTGAAAATTTAGTGCCAAATTTCAGCCATCTTTTCCCGGCCTCATCGTTTACATCCAGAATATCTACCGTTGTGAGTTTTGCATTTGTGCCGTGCACTGTATTAAGGGCTGAAGCAATTTGCAGTGTTGATGCCCCCACGTGTGTACCGATCTCTAGAACAGAGAACGGCCTGAATTTGTTTATGATGTAAAATAATGCTCTCCTGTCGCCTTTATTAACACCTCCCGAAGTTTCGGGGAAAAGGAAAGCCTCGAGGCCGACTTTTGCTTCATCCCAGCTTTTCCTGAGTTCGGGATCTTCAAATATCTCTTTCAGCCTCACATTGTCTGCGCCTAAAAGATCATCTGTATCGCAATGGATCTTGTTTACCGAATGAAGATGCTTTTTCTCCATGAAAGAGCGATATCTTCTTAAAAAATAGCTTTTGACTTTCATATATAAAGGATTTTAAGCTAATGTAGTGAAAATGTGATAATTATATCATCAGTATTTTGAAATATTTTATTTTTTCATCATAATTAATAATATTAATTCAACAAAATTTTGCAAACCCCTTTGTCTATCGGGTTTTTGATGTTTGACCGAAAGAGAAAATATATGTTATAACTAATTACATTAAAATAAATATCCGCCCTGAGAATTTCAAAGCGGATCTAAATTATTTACGAGTGCAGCTCGATCTACAATTTGAAATTATATATGTATCACCTCATCATACGCAGCGGCGGCAGCTTCCATGATCGCCTCGCTCATAGTAGGGTGGGGGTGAACTGATTTGATGATCTCGTGGCCTGTAGTCTCAAGTTTCCTTGCTACAACGGCTTCAGCGATCATGTCGGTAACGCCGGCGCCTATCATGTGGCAGCCCAGCCATTCGCCGTACTTCGCATCAAATATTACTTTTACGAAACCGTCAGGCGTACCGGCAGCTTTTGCCTTTCCGGATGCGGTGAACGGGAACTTGCCTATCTTCAGTTCGTAGCCTTTCTCTTTAGCCTGCTTTTCGGTAAGGCCGACCGAAGCGATCTCTGGCGTAGCATACGTACAGCCAGGTATGTTGCCATAGTCAAGCGGCTCTACATGCAGGCCTGCGATCTTCTCTACGCAAAGGATGCCCTCTGCCGATGCAACGTGTGCCAAAGCCTGTCCGGGAACGATGTCGCCGATAGCATAATAGCCCGGTATGTTCGTTTGGTAATAAGAATTCACCAATACTTTATCCCTGTCGGTAGCGATGCCCACTTCCTCTAGGCCAATGTTCTCGATATTCGATTTGATGCCCACAGCCGAAAGCAGGATATCCGCCTCAAGGATTTCTTCACCTTTCGCAGTCTTTACGGTAGCTTTTACGCCATTGCCAGATGTGTCTACTTTCTCAACCGATGAGTTGGTCATGATCGTGATACCCGACTTTTTAAGGGAACGCTCAAATTGCTTGGAGATGTCCTCATCTTCAACCGGAACAATGTTGGGCATAAATTCAACAACAGTAACTTTTGTACCCATTGAATTGTAAAAATGCGCAAATTCAACGCCTATAGCACCAGAGCCAACAACTATCATCGACTTCGGCTGCTCCGGCAGTACCATTGCCTGGCGGTAACCAATTACTTTTTTGCCATCCTGCGGCAGGTTTGGCAGCTCGCGGGAGCGTGCACCCGTAGCGATAATAATATGGTCGGCGCTTAGTTCGGTAGTTTTGCCGTCTTTATCGGTAACGTCCATTTTCTTGCCCGGCTTCAGTTTGCCCGTGCCTTCTATAACGTCGATTTTATTTTTTTTCATCAGGAACTGGATGCCTTTGCTCATGTCCGAAGCTACGCCACGGCTGCGCGCGATCACAGCGCCAAAATCCTTGTCAAATTCAGTAACGGTAAGCCCGTAATCGGAAGCATGTTTCAGGTAGTCAAAAACCTGCGCGCTTTTAAGCAGCGCCTTGGTAGGTATACACCCCCAGTTAAGGCAGATGCCGCCGAGGCTTTCTTTTTCCACAATAGCTGTCTTCAAGCCTAACTGTGAAGCCCTTATGGCTGCAACGTAGCCGCCCGGGCCGCTTCCTAAAACAATAACATCGTATTTCATCAGTATATAATTTGCTGTTTACATTCGTGGTACGAAAATAAGTATAATTTTGGAAAGGTGGAAATGTTTGGGATAGATTGCTATCGTAATAATTATAGATATAAAATTGAAATATGTTAATTTTTTTTTAAATTCACATAACAAAATAATGGATAATGGAAGAAAATTTCGAAAATAAACAATATGAGATCAAAATTTTTCAAATTGATCGCAGTCACTACGAATTTAGAAATTTAGGCTTAGCTGAAAATCATAGGATAATCAATTATGTTGTTAACGAACACAGGAAAAAGGTTGAGAACACAAAAGATTTGAATGTTGAAATTTATCCTACTGAAATAGACGATGTCGGGTTTTATGTTTACCTGTATAACGAAACTGAAAAAGACTCATACTGGAAAAGTTTTATACCAAAAGAACTTTCACAAAATTTAGACTTTAGAATCCTACAATTGTCATTTGTATTGTTTGCCAGTATAGATCAAAATATTTATGCTATTGTTGGAGGAGGTGGAAGCAGGGTAATAATAAGGTATCAAAATCACAGGTTTGGTTTAGATTTTTTTGAATACATTACTGACTTAAATGAAGATGTTATTTCTATTGAAGTTAGGGGTATTTCAGGTAAACTTACAAAAAGAGCTGATATATTTAAAGATGGATTAAAACTGATTGACGTTTTAAACTTCACAAATATACCTTCCAAAATCAATCTCATTCTTAAAAAAGAAATTAAAGATACTTTATTCGATTTCATAGATTTTGGAGAGAGAAGCACTGTGCTTGAAATAAGTTCCTATTTTAATATAAAACACAAAATTGAGTTCGAAAGTCTCACTATGCTGTTAAAGAAGATTAACGAGGTTTCGCAGTCTGATCATAAAAAATCACTGACATCATTTATTGAAGTTAAAGATAAATTTTTAATTGAAAATTCATATCGTAATCAACTAATATTGATTTTATTTGAAAATATGATGGATAGATATTCACCTGCAAAGTCTGACTATCCAAAAAAGCTTGATATTGAATTTGTACATCCATCACTTATTAAGGAATTTTATGAAGCTGAGGAATATGTTTACAAATTCAAAGGTGACAAAAATGGATATAAATTTTATGATAGGAAGAATTTATTTTTAGAAGGGTTGAAGCTTATTTATGAAAAGTTGGAAAATGTAACTTTATTTGAATTTACTAAAATAGTTTCAGGATTACATTTGTACGGGATGAGAAAAAATGAAACTCTATGTCATTCTGTTTTTTTAAATCATATAGTTTGTGAAATTAATGTTGAAAACAGACCCATTTTTCAAATTGATTCGAGATGGTATAAGGTAGATGATAATTTTACAGATTCTATTAATAATATTTGTGATCAAATGCTTGAAAATAATTATTTAAATGGGAAAGTTTTATATCATTTATGGGATAATTATATAGAAAATGAAGATTCGTATAATAGGTTATACCATCTTGAAGAAAATTATTGGGTATTTGATAAAGCTATTAGCCAAAATATTGAATTATGCGATGTTATGTTTGAAGATGACTCAAATATTTATTTTATACATGTTAAAGATGGATTTGACGCAAAAATTAGAGATTTAAGTAATCAAATCCAGATATCAGCAAATCGATTTATGAATGAAAGAAATTCTGGAAAAACTGAATTTCTTTCGAAGGTAATTGATGCCTATAATCATAAAGCCGTTAATGCAGATAATTTAATCGATAAAGATGATTTTATCAAAAATGTTTTTGACCAAGGAAAGAGTTTTGTGTTTGTGATGGCTTTTCGATCAAATTTAAAAAAGCTAAATCAAATAAGAGGTAATGTTTCAAAAGCTGAATCGAATATTGCTAAATACTCTTTAATTCAATGTGTAAGGGAAATGAATACGCTGTCTTATCCAATAAAATTGTTTGAAATACTAAAATCATAACTTACTATTTCAACTTTCCGGCGTCTCTACAGCAAACTGCGAGTAATTCAAATTTTTATTAACAAAAAATTCAATTGTGGTTTGTACCCGGATGCTTGCTGACCCCCAGGCTGATCATGTATATAGCTATGGTATGGATCATCAATGTAGCGGCTACCACAATTGCAATAATAAATCCGGGCTCTGTCTCCGGTGCGTCATAAGGATATTGCGGGTCCACGAGGTTGAAAGGGAGCGAGAGCATAAACATAATGCCATCGTGTGCGATTACGGATGATGGCGATACCTCACTTTTCAGGCTGAAAATCCATGCCAGTATGGCCAAAACAATTTCGGTAAAGAAAACCAATATGAATATCTTTATAAATTGCTTCATACACGTTTGGTATCCCTATTTTGCTATTACGAAGTTTCCACCGCAAACTGCGAATAATACAAATTCTTATAGTACCCTTCCTCACGGTTGATGAGTTCATAATGCGTACCCGACTCTACGATCAGCCCCTTGTCCATCACGATGATCTTGTCGGCATTTACAATTGTGGCCAGTCGGTGGGCAATGACAATGGATGTCCTGCCTTCAGTGATCTTGTCGGTAGCTGTGCGTATCATTTCCTCGGAATGCGTATCAATGGATGAGGTCGCCTCGTCCAATATCAGGATGCTCGGGTTGCTTACATACGCCCTCAGGAATGCTATCAGCTGCCTTTGCCCGGAAGAAAGCATTACACCGCGCTCTTTTACGTTATAGTCATATCCTTCGGGAAGTGTCATGATGAAGTCGTGCACGCCTATGGCTTTAGCCGCAGTGATAACTTCTTCGCGCGAAATGGCCGGGTCGTTCAGGGTAATGTTATTCAGTATCGTATCGGCAAAAAGGAAAACGTCCTGCAGCACGATGCCTATCTGCCTGCGCAGGCTTTCCAGTGTAAATTCGTTAATGTCGGTGCCGTCGATGAAGATCTTCCCACTGTCAATTTCATAAAAGCGGTTCAGCAGGTTGATGATGGTCGATTTGCCCGCCCCCGTAGCGCCTACAATAGCTATGGTTTTGCCTGCGGCCACATTCAGGTTAATGCCTTTTATCACTTCCTCACCCGCTAGATAGCTGAAGCGTACATTATCAAATTGCAATTCACCTTTAAAATGCCCGGCTGTTTTGGTGCCCGACTGCTGTATCAGTTCCTCCATTTCCAAAAGTTCGAAAACACGGTCGGAGGCTACGATCCCCATCTGCATTTCGTTGAATTTATCAGCGATCTGCCTTAGCGGGTTGAACAGCATGCCTATGAACCAGATATACGCGAACAGGTCACCCGACGAGGTTACACTCTCACCATTCAGTATGCTCACGCTGCCGTACCAAATGATAAAACCAAGTGTGAGCGAAGATATCGTATCGGCAATTGGGAAGAAGATGGAGTTATACAAGATGTTCTTCTGCCAGGCATCGTTGTGCTTTTTATTGATCTGCTTGAATTTTTCGTATTCTATCTCCTCACGGTTGAAAAGCTGGACGATCTTCATGCCCGTAAGGCGCTCCTGCACGAATGTGTTGAGGTTGGCTACCTGCGCACGCACCTCTTCGAACGCGCCCTTCATTTTCTTTTGAAAGATCCGGGTGGCTACAACCAGTATCGGCATGGCAAGCATTACTACAATGGTCAGCTTCCAGTTCATGTAGAACATTACGCCCAGCACCACGATCATCTTCAATACATCGCTGATGATCATGAACAATCCCTGGCTGAATATCTTGGCGATGGACTCAATATCGAAAACCGTGCGTGTTACCAATCGCCCTACGGCCTCATTATCAAAAAATTTCATCCTGAAGCTCGTAATGTGCCCGAAAAGCTTCTCGCGTATGTCTTTTACAATGTCCTGCCCCAGCCAGTTGGCCCAATATACAAAGTAGAATTGCGAGGCCACTTCAAAAAGTAGCACCGCAGCCATTAGCAGTACAAAGTTCAGCAGGCCGCTTTCGTGCTTGTCGAGCAGGTAATCATCCACTGTCTGCTTGAGCAGGTAGGGGCGTATGGCGGCAAATATGGATAATGCAACAGCAAATACCACCACCCATACAAAGCGGGCCCTGTAGGGTTTGGCGAATTGCATTACCTTTTTTAATGATGTTTTATTCTTGTGTTTTTCTTTGGTTTCCATTGTAATATTAGTGGCTTAAAGGTACGGATAAATTACCTTGGTCAGGTATAATCCGTGCGCCGGCACCGAAAACCCTGCAAGGCCCCGGTCGCGGCTCTCTATTATGGCGCGTACGTCGTCAGTCGTTATTTTTCCCATTCCCACATTAACCAGCGTCCCTACAATGGCGCGCACCATATTACGCAAAAATCGGTCGGCGCTTATGGTAAACACCAGCCTTGTGCCGTGCTGCTGCCATTCGGCCTGCATTATTTTGCAGTTGAAGGTCTTCACATCGGTATGTGTTTTGGAGAAGCATTTAAAGTCTGTGTAGCCAAACAACACTTTGGCGGCCTCGTTCATCTTCTCCACGTCCAGGTGATGGAAGTTGTACCAGCTGCCCTCGTGCACAAACGCGTCTTTAAAGGTATGTATGTGGTATTCATACGTCCGCCGTACCGCGTCAAACCGCGCGTGCGCCTCATTATGCAGCGGGATAAAGCGGTACACCACAATGTCTTTCGGCAGGAATGAGTTCAGTTTTTTTATCAGCGTATCTGCATCGGTAATTTCCTCATGGTCAAAGTGCGCGTACATCTGTGTTGCATGCACACCGGTATCGGTACGTCCGGCGCCGGTTACGTCAATTTCCGTTCTGAGGAGGAGGGAAAGGGCTTTGTTCAGTGTTTCCTGTACCGACGGGCTATGCGGCTGGAACTGCCATCCGCAGTAATTTTTCCCGTTGTAAGCAAACTCTATAAAGTATCTCATAGCGTATGCAAAGATAAGGTTTTAGTTGTAAAGTCATAAAGTGTCAAAGTCATAAAGTGGCCGCACAGGCTAATTGATCAAAAGAACTTTCTAACTTTACCACTTTAAACTTTCTGACTTGAAAAAAATCCTCCTTCTTTCCGATACCCACAGTCATATCGACGATACCATCCTGAAATATGTAAGGCAGGCCGACGAGGTTTGGCACGCGGGCGACATAGGCAACCTTGCCGTGACCGACTCCATTAAGGCGGAAAAGCCTTTGCGCGCCGTATTCGGTAATATCGACGGCAATGAGGCGCGGATGGAATTCCCACTCAATAACCGCTTTTTTTGTGAAGGTATTGATGTATGGATCACACACATTGGCGGCTATCCCGGCAAGTACAACCCTGCCGTTCGTGAGGAGATCAGCAGTAAACCACCAAAACTTTTCATCTGTGGGCACTCGCATATACTCAAGGTACAGTTCGATCAAAAACTCAACCTGCTACATATGAACCCCGGCGCGGCGGGCATCAGCGGGCTGCATAAGGTTCGCACCATGCTCCGCTTTGAGATTGATGGCGACAAGATACAGAACCTTGAGGTGGTAGAGATAGGGAAGAGGTATTAGAATTTTATGCCGAACTGGATATTAAGCTGTTGCAAGGTGCCAAAAAAAGATCGGTATTCTGCATTTGTATCAGTGTCAGGAAATGAAACACAGTAATCCAGTCCCGCATAGACCCTAAAGCCGCCGGAAATCCTGTAGTCGACATCAAAGCCGGGAGAGAAGCCAACACCCGACTGCTGGCCATAGTTGGTAGAGTGCGTTTTTTGGCGTAGTGTCATATACGCGACAGAGAATTTAGGATTAAGATCCACCCTGTCTATTACCGGGATCTTATACAGCGCTTCAAGATAATAGTTGGCCATATTTGTGTTTTTTATATTGCCGGCAAGCGATGGGTCGGTCACATCATACTGGATGAATTCGTACCCGCCTATAATGTGCAGCTGCTCCCACGAGTAGAAAGTAACGGCAAATCCAAGACCCATTCTGCCGTCATTGGCTTTTGCCAGAACATTATCGCCTATGCCGTTGGGTATCAAATAATACATCCTGAAATATTCTTTCCGGCTTTCGGGCTTTTTGCGCTCCATGGGCTTCATAAGTTCCTCCTGCGACCATAACGAAACGCAACTCAGTACGGTAAGTGCTATAAATAACTTTTTCATGTTATTCTACATTAAAGGTTACATCGGTGTCACCAATTGGTATTTCCGTTTCAAGTACTGATCCGTTGGATAGCATATATTTTAGCGTAATTACCTGATCAGGGGCTACAAGTATATCGTTATTCGGCCAGGTAAAACCGTCTTCGGGAGTTTCGTTAAAGTTGTAGTCCACAAGGTTATTGGCAACAAGCCCGGTGAGTCCTATTTTTAAGGGCTGGATGCCATTAGGGAAATTGATGTGGAGCGTAACGGAATTTTCCGTTTCGTATAGCGCAGAAGTTCCAAAGTCGATCTTGAAATCCTCAAACTGTCCAAGGCCAATGTTGAATATCCCTGTACGTGATAAAGTGTTTTCATCGACGGATGAATTCACTATAACTTCAATATCGACCCTTTCATCAGGTTTGGGGAATATCATCAGGTAGCGACCGTTGCTGTCGGTAAAGTCATAGCTTATGATATCCATATCGGTGCTGTTGGATATTTGGGTACTGACTTTTACACCTTGCAGCGGCTGCCCGTCGGCTCCTGTTACACGTCCTTCAAAAACGAGCTTGGTCGCGCCGTCATAATCGATCCCGCAGCCTGAAAGAAAAAATGCACATAGCATTCCCGTTAATAGTTGTTTCATATTGTTGGTTTGTTTTATGAAAGATACACAAAAACAGAAAGGGTTGCTTTGGTGGCATAAAATAAAAGATCCCGCTTTGGCGGGATCTTTACGCACTAATAAACTAAGTAGGTTTACCTCAACCTGTCCACTGATTTTACGAGATCCTCATCCTTCTTGATGGCCTTGTTGGCAAGGCTCAAAAAAACGATAGAAACAATAGGGAGGAGCATCCCAATACCCTTCTCAGAAACGACTAACGCATGGTCGGTTTCTCCGGATATATTTAGCGACTGGTAAATAAATAACCCTAATAAAATTAAATTCAATATTATGTTCAGCCTGCCCATGACAAACTGGTTCTTCCTCTTTTTGTAAGTGAGTATACTAATGATGCTAAGCGTTGTGCTCAGCCCGAACAAAGCCACGTAGGCCAGGTTCCTGATAAAATAGTAATGCTCGCCGTTCTCTGTTGTCCATAATGGGAAAACAAAGGGAAGCACGCCCGTTGCCATAAAAGCAATTAATAGGTATATCGTCTGTATTCTCTGTATCATACTGCTGTGATCGCAGCACAAAAATATGTTTTCTTTTTAATAAATACTATTGTGCAGTAAAAATAAATTTGTAATATTGCAGTACAAAAGCGCAAGTGCTTCATTCTGCGAAGTATGCTTTTCCCCAACTAAAATTCCCTTTATCCATTTTGAGTTACGATACTAAATTTAACCAAGAAATTATTCATGTTTGATATTTCCGAATTGAAAGAAATGAAGCTTCCTGAGCTTCAGGAAATTGCAAAAAAAGCAAAGATTAGCAAATACAGAGGTTTAAAAAAGGAGGAACTTGTTTACCAGATATTAGACCACCAGGCAGCCAATCCAACACAAATAAAGCCACTTTTTGAAGATGCCGCACCTCAAGCGGAAGCCGCTCCCGCTATCACGGAAGAAAAGGCAAAACGCCAGCGCATCGTTAAAAATGCAGTTACTGAAGTAACACATGCCGCAATACCTGCACAGGAAGAGCCGGCAGCTGCTCCGGCGCCTGAAACGACAGAAGCTAAAGCTGATGAAAAACCGGCCCCGATAAAAATAGAACCTGTCATAAAGCCTCGTGTTGCAAAAGAGGTGCCTGTCGCCGAAGATACACCACGCCCAAAAGCTGAAGCTGAACCGCGCCAGCAAAGGAAGGCTGCCGACAGTAATGATGACAGAAAGGCGATCACGCCAGCCAACAATCAAAACCCAAGGCAGGAAAATCCCGCACAAAAAGCAAAGAGGATACTTACTGAAGAGGAAAGGCAGGCGCAGATAGAAAGGGCCAATGCCAATAACCCTAACCACCCAAGCTATAAGGGTAAGCAAAATGCCGACCAGCCCGCACAGGAAAAGACTGCTGCACCTGTAATTACACCGGTATCCCAGCCTGTCCAGAATAAAAAACAAAACTTCCGCGAGCCTGATTATGAGTTCGACGGTATAATAGAAAGTGAAGGGGTGCTTGAAATGATGCCTGACGGCTACGGCTTCCTTCGCTCTTCCGATTACAACTACCTTGCTTCCCCCGATGATATCTACCTTTCCAACTCGCAGGTGCGCCTTTTTGGCCTTAAAACAGGCGATACGGTAAAAGGCGTGGTGCGCCCGCCTAAAGAAGGTGAAAAATACTTCCCGCTGGTAAAGGTGAACAAGATCAACGGGCACGACCCGCAAGTAGTGCGCGACAGGGTTTCGTTTGAGCACCTGACGCCGCTTTTCCCTGATGAAAAATTCAATCTTGCCGACAGGCAGAGTACCATTTCTACACGCATCATCGACTTGTTCTCTCCAATAGGAAAAGGGCAGAGGGGAATGATCGTGGCACAGCCTAAAACGGGTAAAACAATGCTACTTAAGGACATTGCCAACTCGATAGCGGCCAATCACCCCGAAGTGTACCTTATCGTACTGCTTATAGACGAAAGGCCGGAAGAGGTTACCGACATGCAACGCAGTGTGAGGGGAGAGGTTATCGCCTCAACTTTTGATGAGCCTGCCGACCGTCACGTGAAGGTGGCCAACATCGTGCTCGAAAAAGCCAAGCGCCTTGTAGAGTGCGGCCACGATGTGGTTATCCTGCTCGATTCCATCACGCGCCTTGCCAGGGCTTACAACACCGTACAGCCTGCATCGGGTAAAGTATTGAGCGGTGGTGTGGATGCCAATGCATTACAGAAGCCAAAGCGCTTCTTTGGTGCGGCACGTAACATCGAGGGCGGCGGATCGCTAAGTATCATCGCCACAGCGCTTACCGATACCGGCTCTAAAATGGACGAGGTTATCTTTGAGGAATTCAAGGGTACGGGTAACATGGAACTCCAGCTCGACAGGAAGATCGCCAACAAGCGCATCTTCCCGGCCATCGACCTTACCTCATCGAGCACGCGCCGCGACGACCTGCTGCTTGATGCGAAGACCATACAGCGTATGTGGATCATGAGAAAATACCTTGCGGACATGAACCCGGTCGAGGCCATGGACTTCATCAACGACCGTTTCAAAAAGACGAGGAACAATGAAGAGTTCCTTATCTCCATGAACGATGGATAAAAGTTGATCAGGTGCTATTGGTGCCTGAGTTTATATAAAATGTAAAAAGCCCCGGTTGGGGCTTTTTGTATATATGTATTTAACATTATTCTTTTATAACCATTACTGAAGCCTTAAAGCCTGTAGCCAGGTTCCATTGGTGGTTGGAGATCACTTCGCCCTTGTCGTCAAAAACACGGAACTCGGCAGTATTAGGCCCTGATGTTCCCTGGTTGAGCGCTTCAAAATCGATCTTGTTAAAGCCTTCGTCCAGTGTCAGCTGTATTCCCCTGAAATCATTGTCAAGTGTCATGTCGGCCACGACGATACGGTCGTTTACCAGTACTTTTATCCTGTCGCCGTCGGCATATTCAAAGTCGCGCGCGAGTACTTGCACGAATTTAGTTTTAGTACGCACTTCGCCGAAATACTGGTTCCCTTTGTAGGCTTCACTCGATTCACCGCGTTGCTTTATCTCGACCCTGTCCTGGTATTCGCTGCTGCGGTTAACGAATTCATCTTTTTTGAACATGCTGAAATTACTTTGCTTCTCGCCAATTTGCGGAGTAGTGGCGTTGGTAGGCGCCTTTTCCCTATTGCGTGAAAAAGGGCTTGCTGCACTCATGGTAGGCGCGGCTTTTGGCACTTCAGATCTAGCGCGCGGAATGGCAATGCCGCCCGTTCCGCTATCCATTTGGGCGAACGCAGATGTAAATGCAAATCCTGCCAATAATGTAAAGAAGTATTTCATACTAAGCGTTCTTTAAAAACAAAGTAACAAAAATTTTGCCAGTTTATACATGAATGGGTTTACTGATAACGATTTGTACCTGATTTTATTTCAGCAAGATCTCCCATTGCTTTACGGGCTGCTCAAAACTTATGGAACCGGGAGTGGTCACATACTCTTTTACAAATGTAAATCCTGCCTTTTCAAGGGTTTTGTGAGGTGCAGGATTATTAGCAAACGGTTCGCTGTAAATTCGGTTCAGTCGCATATTGCCAAAATAATACGGTAGAGATAACCGCACCATTTCGGCGCCTATGCCAAGCCTTCGCATTTCGGGCTTCCAGATGTGCAGGTGCATCGCGCCTTCTTTACCAAAGGCCACTGGATTTAGATTACTATGCCCGAATGGCTTTCCATCAGCGTCCCATAGCAGCGCGTATGCCTTTTTTTCTTCGTAAGGAAGTGCCAATTGGTTTAGCAGCATTTGGGTAAATTGTTCACGCGTGTGCATCTTTTCAAGGTCAACGCCCATGCCTTTCAGGAAATCGCCCGAAGCTGTAAACCAGTACTCGGTGAACAGCGGAATATCTTTTTCATCCATTTCCCTTACCGATAAGATATTTTTGTCCATATTTGCTTTATTGATACCGCAATGATAATGAAAAAATATACTTGCCTGCCTGCCCTAGCGCTTGTTTTACTAATAACATCATCATGTAAGGTCGGCCGTTTCGCCTACTACAATTTCGCTAACATTACCGACCACAAGATATTTCCGGCCCGTACTGCCGAAGCCGATCCGGTACACTTCCATTTCGCGGAAGCGCCAATTCCCAAAGCGCCTAAAAAGCTGACCGTTGGAAACAGGGAAATGACGTTTGAAAATTTCCTGGAGCAAAACAGGACGGTCGCATTCATTATCATCCGGAATGACAGCATACAGTACGAGAACTATTTTAAAGGCTATAAGCAGGAGTCGGTAGTCGCATCGTTCTCTATGGCCAAGTCGGTCACCTCGATACTAATAGGTTGTGCCATTGACGACGGGCTTATAAAGTCGGTTGATGAGCCGATGGTTAATTATATACCCGAACTGGATCACGACGGCATGGAGAAAGTGACCATTGCGCACCTGCTCAACATGAAAAGCGGTATTAAGTTCAACGAAAGCTACGTGAACCCATTTGGCGACGCGGCCACGTTCTATTATGGGCGCAACCTCCGCAATGCAATAAAGAGAAGAAAGCCTGATAACGAACCGGGTAAGGAATATGCTTACAGCAGTGGTGATACCCAACTGTTGGGGCTGGTTTTGGAAAGGGCCCTGAAAGGCAAGACCATTACGGCTTACCTTGAAGAAAAACTATGGAAGCCGCTCGGGATGGAATATGATGCCACCTGGAGCCTTGATAAGGAGAAGGATGGCCTGGAGAAGACTTTCTGCTGCATCAATGCAAGGGCGCGCGATTTTGCCAAAATAGGAAGGCTATACCTCAATAAAGGCAACTGGAACGGCAGGCAGGTCGTAAGCCAGCAGTGGGTGGAGGAGTCAACAAGACCGGGAGCCGGAGGTGAAGGCTTTTATAAGTACCAATGGTGGCTGGAAGGCAACGGGACCTACATGGCCAAAGGGATCTTGGGGCAGTACATTTACGTTGATCCGTCGAAACACCTGCTCATCGTAAGGCTGGGCGAAGGGCACGGCGCGGTAGATTGGGAAAATCTATTCAATTCCCTTGCTGAAAAGTACTAATTATTTATTCCTGCCTGTACGGCTGTCCTCAGCATTCCAGTCGTCCGCACTGTTGTTCCGGTCACGCTCATCATCCCGGGTAATTTCTCCCGATCCTGAGTAGTGCGCGTTGTTATCTACTTTATCATCGGCACTGGTAGTGCCTTCAGATGGTTTCTTGTCGTCTTTCATAAATCTTTGTTTATCAGGTTTCCGGGCTATGCCTAAGCGATGACCTCGGCTATTTCTTCTTTAGTAAGGAGTTCTACAAGCATTTTTTCCTGTGCGTTCAGTTCTCCTTTAACAGGTTCATCATTGCAGATGTATTTTGAAATATTCCCTTTTTCGTAAGCAGCAATAACAGTAGGGTGCACGTAGTATTTTTTGCAAACGGTACGCGTATTCCCCAGTTTTTCGGCCACCGAATCCAACACTGATACGATCTTCTTCTTGCAATCGCTTTCGCTGGTAAATTCGCCCAGGTCGTTAAAAGCACACAGTGCGTTCAGGCTGCCCGCCCAGGCACGGAAGTCCTTGGCAGTAAAATCTTCACCCGATATCTCTTTGATGTAATTATTCACATCGGCAGATCCTATAGTGTGCCTTTTTCCATCGTCATCATAATACTGGAAAAGTTCCTGCCCCGGAATGTCCTTGCATTTTTTGACCAGGTTGGCCATGCGGCGGCTTTGTAGCTTTATCTTGTGCTTCACGCCTTTTTTGCCTACGAATTCAAAATACACCGTACTGCCGTCAAACTTTACGTGCTTGTCGCGCAATGTGGTAAGTCCGAACGAGCCGTAGAGCTTTTTATAGGCATCGTTACCTATCCTGATGTTGGTTAGTTCAATTAGCCGTACAACAAGCGCTACCACTTTTTCGTAAGGCAGGCCCTTACGCTCCAAGTCCTTATCCACCTGTTCGCGTATGTGTGGCAAACAATTGGCAAACCTGTGCAGGCGAAAGAATTTTGACTGGTTGCGTATTTTGTTCCAGTTGGGGTGGTAGCGGTATTGCTTGCGGCCGCGCTTGTCGATGCCTGTAACCTGCAGGTGTCCGTTCTCGAAGGGCGATATCCACACGTTCTCCCATGCAGGAGGTATTACAAGTTTCTTTATCCGGTCGATAGCCTCTTTTTCCCTGACCACTTTTCCCTCTTCATCAATATACGAAAAGCCGCTCCCTTTCCGCTTCCTGTAATAGCCTTTATCCGACTTTAAAGAATAGCGCAGGCCAACGGCTTTGGCGGTGACTATGGGATCTCTCCCTATCTTTTCGAGCTTTTTTTGGAGCCTGTTCATGCTTTACGATTGTTCTGCACGGCCTTTAATGCTCATGTCAAGCAATACTTTTGCAGCGCCATCTTCAGTAAAAGCTCCGGGGCTTACAACAAATACGCCTTTCTCTCCATTTTTCGACTTAATGCCATAAACGGTAGCTTCATCTCCGGGATCGCTCTCGCCTTCATATCGGTATATGTGCGAAATTTCAAAATCTTCGCAATGGTCCTTGATACGCTTTTCCTCCAGGTTAAAGTCAGTCGTATAGCCTTTTTCATTCAGTTCCTGCAACGCTTTAGATACCGTTGCATAATGATACATCTGTCTGTCCATGATATTTTCGTTTATGTTAGCTGTTTTATTTACTTTAAAATTACATATTTCAAAACAGGCTCGCAGCCAACGAAATGTTAAACATTTTCCGACAGAAATGTTTATGTGGAAAGATATCACGGTAGGATCAAAATGATCGTTAAGCTCTCAGAATATTATGTTAATAAATAAGCTCCTCAACATTTTTGCGGATGTTGTCGGCTATTTTTTCGAGTGGAAGGTCATTAGGGTCGGTGCCGAACGGGTCTTCGATCTCTTCAGCAATGAGCTCAAGGCTGGCTAATACATAAAAGATAAAAACCACCACAGGTATCACGAAATATCCAAGCTGGAATACATACCCAAACGGTAGTGTCATCACATAAAAGAAAATGAATTTTTTGATGAAGGCACTATATGAATAGGGGATAGGTGTATTCTTTATACGCTCGCACGCCCCACAGATCTCGAGGAAAGAGCGCAGTTCGTCATTGATAATGATAAGCTGGTCGCCGGTAAGCCTGCCATCCTTGTACATTTCGTCTACACGCGCCATGATGGTCTTTACGATCTGGTTGGGCTTGTGCTTATAATGGTCGGAGGGGAGGGTGGCATCGTCGAACAGCTCGTGGCTTATGTCGGCATTCTTCAGGTGGAGGTTCAGCACTGAGGCGAACCCGGGGATAAGCTTGCGCATGATCTCCTTGTCGGCGGGGTCCTTCAGCATTACAGCCATTTTTATGGCAAGGTTGCGGCTGTTATTGACCAAAGCTCCCCATAGCTTTCGGCCTTCCCACCAGCGGTCATAAGCGGTGTTGGTTCGGAACACAAGAAGCAATGATATCACGAAGCCCAGCATGGTATGCATCACCGTAATGTTCTTAACGTGGCTGCTGTCCGAAAGCTTCCAGTATTCTATCTCGAGCCATGCGATCCCGGCGGAATACAGTCCTATCCCAAACATTATCGGGATCAGCTTGCGGAATGTATCACCTTTATGGAAACGGAATATGAATGAAAACCACTCTTTGGGGTTGTAGGATATCATTGTTGTTTTTTCGGCAAATTAACGAAAAAAGTCAGGAAGTCTGAAGTTGAAGTTCAAAAGTACGAACACGGATGTCCTCTCTTTATATGGAAATAATACTATTTTTTCGCAAGTTCCCACTCCGCATTCATCAGTACGAATTGCGTACCCTTTGCCTGCTGCTTTTTCTTTGAAGCGGTTTTATTCTCGTTCTTTATCTTTACTTTTTTGAGTTCGCCGGTCACGTTCACAACTTTATCCAGGTATTTTTCCTCCCAGTGGTCAAGGCCATCAACATAGTAGGGTGTACCCGTGTCATCGAGCACTACGGCGCCGGCTTTGGCATCCGTCGCAATGCCCGTTATCCTAATCTTATCCTGAGTATCGATAGCCAAATTTCCCAACATGGCAGTCGAAAATAAAATATATAGCAATAGTTTCATGGATTGGTAAACGCTTATCTATCATAGTATCGTATAAAAATACAGAATTTTTTCACCAATTCTATTTAGTAGGAAAATAGTTAATTACATATTAAATAATTATTCGCATATTAAATTGATTTGTAAATTCACATAAATATTTAATGAATTCAGATGATGGAAAATTACTTTGTTGTATTACAGCTTCCCGGAAGGGGATTCGGATTGTCATCCAATACTAAGAATCCTAAGCATTTTTGGGGAAGGGCCGTTGATGCAATTGTTAGTGGTAAAGCTAAGATCGTAAGCAGGCGTAATGACACCGGAGTGTCAGAAGACCTAGCAAATCATACTAAGAAAGAAAAAAAACGGAAAACCTATGTGTTATTGAACCTTCGGTTGCGCAAACGTGAAGGGGAGTCATCCATCCTGCGGAAGGCGGCACGAAGCCTTGATGGAAAAAGTAGCGCTACAATTATAGATATGACAGATAAATCAGGCTGATCACTGCGGAGGCTGCTTGAGCATTATTAACATAAGCAGAAAAAAAAAACTCCCCATTCCGGGGAGTTTTTCAGTTTCTATTTATCACCTTCCCTGTATATCTTGTCATACAGTTTCTGGTACTTTTCTTTTATCGCTTTTCGCTTGAGCTTGAGGGTAGGGGTCATTTCGCCGCCGTCTACCGACCACAAATCCGGTGTGATCTCGAACTTTTTCACCTGTTCCCAGTGCCCGAACTTTTTGTTAACCTCGTCAATCTCTTCCTTGATACGGTCTTTTACTTCTTTGCTTTCGGCAATGGCCTTGTTGTCTGAAAGAGACAATCCCTTGCGCGATGCCCATTGCTTTACGAATTCAAAGTCAGGCTGGATGAAAGCTGCCGGCATTTTCTCTCCGTCGCCTATCACCATGATCTGTTCGATGAAGCGCGACTGCTTCATGGCGTTCTCGATCAGCTGCGGTGCGATGTACTTACCTCCGGATGTCTTGAACATTTCCTTTTTCCTGTCGGTGATCTTCAGGAAGCCGTCCTTATCAATGATGCCGATGTCGCCGGTATGGAAATAGCCATCCTTCAGCACCTCATCGGTCTTTTCCTTATCGTTAAGGTAGCCTATCATCACATTTGGCCCTTTGCAGAGTATCTCACCGTCTTCGGCTATCTTCACTTCAACACCATTTAGCGGCCTGCCTACTGTACCTATGCGGAACCCGCCGTTACGTTCATCATTTACCGCGATAACTGGCGAAGTCTCAGTTAAACCGTAGCCTTCCATTACCGGTATGCCTGCCGCTGCAAACACACGTGCAAGCCTCGGCTGTATGGCCGCGCTTCCTGATACCATTAGGCCAAGATTGCCGCCAAGCCCTGACTTCCATTTGGAGAAGATGAGTTTGCGAGCTATCCACAGCTTGAATCCATACCATGCACCATTCGCTCCATATGGTTCGTACTCAAGGCCTACTTCAACCGCCCAAAAGAACAGCTTGCGTTTTATCCCTGTCAGGTCAGCGCCTTTGGCTATGATCTTGTCGTATACTTTTTCCAGAAGCCTTGGTACGGCTGTTATCACAAAAGGCTTTACTTCCTTAATGTTATCGCTCACTTTCTCGATAGATTCGGCAAAATAGGTCGACACACCGTAATATTGGTACAGATATAATATCATCCTTTCGTAAATGTGGCAGATGGGAAGGAAGCTCAGCGCACGGCTGTTGCCCGACTCGAAAGGAACGCGTTCGGCGCTCATAAGCACATCCGAAACGATGTTCCTGTGCGAAAGCATTACGCCCTTAGGCCTTCCTGTAGTACCTGACGTATAAATTACAGTAGCCAGCTCATCTTCGGTAATGCTGTCCTTTATACGGTCTACCTCGTCCTGATTAGAAGTATCTTTGCCCAGTTCCAGTATCTCGTTCCAGCTTTTGCAGCCATTGATCGCATTGAATGAATAGATCTCCTTAAGCCCCGGTACTTTGTCACGGATGGACATGATCTTATTATACAGCTCCTGATCGGAAACAATGCAGTAGATGCATTCCGAATGGTTCAGGATATATTCATAATCGTCTTCGGTTATTGTAGGGTATACGGGGACATTTTGCGCTCCGGTTTGCAGCACGCCAACATCAACAATATGCCATTCGGTGCGGTTATTAGATGATATTACGGCTATTCTGTCATTCTTTTTCACGCCCATGCGTAAAAGCCCGCGCGAAAAAGCATTGGCCTTGTCCACATACTCCTGCGTAGAGGTTTTTACCCATTCCTCACCATACTTTGTCACCAGCGCATCACTCAGGCTGTACTTTTCGAGCTGGTAATATGGGAAATCGAATAAACGTTTAATGTCTTGCATGTTTTATATGTTTGTTCCTGCAAATTATGAAAAAAATGCTTATTAATATTCAAATATGTAAATAAATGCGGTCGAAAGTACTAAATTTCTTAATTTAGCCTCTTCTTAATTTCGTGTTAAATCCATACGTTCCAAATGAATAACACTTTCAGGCTTCAGGAATACAAAGCGCTGTTGTATCGCCTATTTCTGGCATATTTTTTCTACTTCATTGTAAGGCTGCTGTTTTTAGCTTACAACTACGACCTGCTCAATGTAGCATCTGTTGGCGACTACCTTACCTTATATTACCATGGCCTGGCCTTTGATACCACCGCCATACTGTATACAAACCTCTTGTTCATACTCTTCTCGATACTCCCTTTCACGATCAATTCGGGGAAAGGCTACCAGACTTTCCTGATGTGGCTGTATTTTGTGACCAACCTCATAGCGTATGCGACTAATTTTAGCGACTTCATTTATTACCGCTACATCTATGCCCGGACTACCGTTGCGGTTATCGATGTAATAAAGAATGAGGACCAAGCCAACCTTTTAGGGCGTTTCCTGATAAGCTACTGGCACGTGTTCCTGCTGTTCATTGTTACGGCATTGGCGTGGGTATGGTTATATAATAGGGTTAAAGTAAAAGATGCAGATAAACCTTCTAATAAGTTGAAATACTTTACTATTTCAGCTGTTGCATTTGTGTTTACAGGAACGATGATCGTGGGTGGCATACGTGGTGATTTCAAGAAAAGCACACGTCCTATCAATATCATCGATGCCAACCGCCATGTGGAAAGACCCGAGCATGCCGACCTGGTGCTTAATACACCTTTTTCGATTATCAGGACATTTAATGCCACCAGCTTCAAGAAAGTACATTTTGTTGATGAAAGCGTAATAGAGGAGAATTTCCACCCCATAAAGCATTATGCCAACAACCAGAGAACGACGCCCAACATCGTGCTTATCATTACAGAGAGCCTGGGCCGTGAATACTGGGGCTGCATGAACCAAAACCGTAACATTCCCGGATTTGTGAGTTACACACCGTTCCTCGATTCATTGGCACAGCACAGCCTGATATTCGATAACAGCTATGCCAACGGCAGCAAATCGATACATGGTATGTCATCGATACTGGCGGGCATACCTTCGTTCAAGGATGCCTTTACCTCATCACCCTATCCGAAACAGAAAATTCAATCGCTGGTGTCAACCCTTGAAGAAATGGGTTATGATACGTCATTTTTCCACGGTGCGCCAAATGGGTCGATGGGCTTCCAGGGCTTTGGCAATATCCTTGGCTTTGACCATTATTATGGAAAGACGGAATATAACAATGATGATGACTTCGATGGATCGTGGGGCATTTGGGACGAACCGTTCCTGCAGTTCATGAAAACCACGCTCGATAAAAAGAAGGAGCCGTTCTTTGGCACGATTTTTACAGTATCCTCGCACGAGCCGTATGTGGTGCCTGACAAGTATAAAGGCAAATTCCCAAAAGGTACTGTGCCTATCCACCAAACGGTAGGCTACACGGACTATTCGTTTAAAAAGTTCTTTGAGGCCGCGAAAAGATCGCCATGGTACAGCAATACCATTTTCATTATTACGGCCGACCACGGTAACCAGATCGCATATGAAGAGTATCGCAAAGTGCTTAACCGCCACGCTACGCCGATACTCATCTTTAAGCCGGATGGAAGCCTAAAGGGCGTTGACAGTTCATTGAGCCAGCAGATCGACATTTACCCAACGATACTGGACCTGATCGGCTACGACAAGCCGTTCCTAAGCTGGGGCAGGAGCCTGGTGGGTGATAAGCAGGTACAGCCGTATGTGATAAGTTTCAACGGGAACAGGTATTTATTCCAGCGCGGTAATTATATTTGCGCTTTCGACGGCAGCAAAGCTATTGGCTTCTATGATATTAACGACAAAGGCTTGGAGAAGAACCTGATCGATAAGAAGAATAAGGAAATGGAAGATGCCGAGACAGCCTGTAAGGCGTTTTTGCAGGACTATTTCGAAAGGATAATGGACAAAAAATTATACTATAAAAAATGATAAAGAAGATACTGATCGTAGTAGGTGTGATCGTTCTCATTGGTGTGGGCAAGTATGTTTATGATGTGAACATCGACCATAACTTTGAGCCGGTGGTGGAAGGAAAAGTATACCGTTCCGGTACCATTCCGCCCGATGAACTGCCGGAATACATCAAAAAATATAACATTAAGAGCGTGGTCGACCTTCGCAGGCCGGGTACTAAGGACCTTGTGAACAACCCTGAGGTGAGCAAGGAACTTTTGCAGGAAAAGTCAGCCGTTGAAAGCGTTCCCGGCACTAATTACTTTGATGTAGGCTCTGAACAGATACCGGACCAGGCAGTATTGGACAAGTATTTTGCTGTGATGGACGATCCAAACAATTATCCCGTACTGGTACACTGTTACCATGGGGAGGGAAGAGCGCCGCTGTTCGGGGCCATATATAAGATAGAATATGAAGGCACCCCGAATGAGCAGGCCCGAAAAGAAGCACGATGGTTTGCCGACCTTTGCGTGTTCAATGCCGAAAGATCCAAGGGAAAATACCTATTGAATTATAAAACGAGGAAGCAGTTGGAGGCACAAAAAGGCGGCAATTAACCGGAACTTTCAATGCTATTAAAGATATGCGAACGCCCTCATGGGCGTTCGTTTTTTATTAAGGCTTTTTGATATGTATCTTTAAGGATCTCGATACTAAAAATGACTGAATAAACAGATCAAACTTTTCACCATCCGGTAATGAAAAGCTTCCTCGCTGCTTTTTCCCCGCACTTTTGGTGGGTATTATAGGCTTTGGCGGCACGGGTTCGTATTTGCTCGTTTGTCTCGCCGGCAAGGTAACCGGTTATGGCATCATGAATGGTATAGGCTTCGGGAGCCATAAGATGCGAGGTCCATACCAGCGGATCTACATTCGCATGCTCCAAATGCGGCCCGAAATACATTTTGCTAAAACAGGCGAGTATGATCACATCCCTTTTCTTTTTGTCGGTATTTTTATAAGTTTCGTCCAGCTCAAAATCCATTAGCCCGTCGTGGCCTATGTACCCGAGCAATTGCGCGTTGCCACCAATGCCTATCGTTTTATCTTCGATGGTAATTGCATCTTTTCTTTTTCCGGCACTGCTGTTGAGGAAATCCTGCGTGCATTGCTTTATATACTGGCCGTCATAAGCATCGGCAACAAGGTATTGATCAGGTTTGGCAGCATGCCTGAATACTATGCGCTCCAGTATGTCCCCGCCCGACTTTGTCGATCTCAGGAACTTCCATTCCTTGCTCTTTTTGAAGTAGGTTCGTATGCCATACCCACATCCCCAGTACAGGTTACTGTTCGGGTCCTGGCCGTTGCCAATGCCTGCCGGGACGGGGACAATGCCCTGGTACTTGTTATCGCACAATGCCACGAATATATGTATGGTTTTGGTGAGCGTGTCGAAAGGTACGGTTTGTTCTGCCCTGGTTTTTTCAGGTTGGGCCGATGTCGGCTTTTTTTCAGGCACAGCATCTTTTTTGCATCCCAGCGAGATGATAACTATAGTTGCAAAAGCGGTTTTAAGGTAGTTGAAAGCCATTGGGTTGGTGTTTACCTTTCAACGCTGCTACAGCTATTAATATTGCAGAGCTAACCTAGACCCCCTGTCATCTTTTGTGGCAGGTTTGATACAGGTCCCGCAAAGCCTTCGCCACGAGTTCAGGATCTTGGTGATGTATACCGTGGCTATATCCGGGCAGCAGTATCAGGCTGCTGTTTTGATTGTGGGCGATCATGTCGGAATAGTGGTTATTGCGCAGCCGGTCGTACTCCTTCCACCATATATCAAGGTTAATGTTCAGCTTCAGGTCTGTATTCATCTGCACTTGCGATGGCTCAGTAGGTTTAGCGTATGATATGATAACGGTGACAGGTATATTTTTCAATGGTGGGAGAGCCGTGTATTCTCCAAAGAAGACTGAGTTCATGGTCTTCAATTCTCTTTGTGCCTCATTACGAACTCCTTCACCAGTATTGCTGTCATTTGCGATTTGGTTAAATAGTATTCGCATAAGGCCAATGTAGCCTGTAGTGCTGCCGCTGGCTTTTTTGGCCTGCTCATCTTCAGCAGTAGTCAGCATAAAGTCGGTAGGGTCAATAAACAGCAGTCCGCACACTTCATCCGGATAGGTCGCCGCATACAGCCTGATGAATGGCCCGCCCAACGAATGCCCGACCAGCAGATAAGGCGGCGCGACTTTGGCTGCTGACAGCAGTTCATGGAGTTGCTTTACCACATCGGTATCTGTTCTAACCGCTGTATCAATTGCTGACTCCCCCAAGCCATTACGGTCATAGGCGAAATAGGGAATATCCGGCAGCAATCGTATCAAAGGGGCAAAGCTGCCACCACCGGACCCAAACCCTGCTTCGTAAACTACAATTGGTTCGCCCGGTTCCCTTTTTTCTGCAGATGAGGTCTTAAATGCTAATTTGGTTTTGCCGACGGTAATGAATTGGGACTGCTGTGCGAATGCCGTAAAAGAAAGCACACAGCACATGAGTAATACATTGATCTTCATTATTTTGATTTGATTGATGATGCTGCAAATTAAGCCTTTTTCCAATAGGTTAGCGCACCATCGAGAAAAATAAGAATACTATAAGCACTACTATCACGAAGATGGCTCGTAGTGTATACATGCGGACGTTGCGTGACCTGTCGTGTTCCCACAGCCGTTTGCGGCTCTGTTTTACAGAGAGCAGGAGTGTTAGCAGGAATATGATCCCGAGTAGCGGGAGATATTTATACAGCATGGCTATTTGATCAGGGCAAAAGTACAGCATTTGTTCACTTTAGCAAACTTGTATTTTTCTTGTGAGAAATTTTCTATATTTACATTACCAACTAAACCAACCTAAAAATTATGAGGACCTGCATTCGTTGCGGACATGCTATTTCTGAGCACACCATTAATTGCCCTTCCTGTGGCGCCAGCCAGGGCATTACCAAGCGTCCGCCACAAGCATACGACGACACATTTCTAAAAGTACTCTGTATCCTTACCATTGTCGGTGCATCATTAGCCCTGCTTTCAGGGGCAATGACGTGGGGCAATATATCCGGTATGACAGCAGCCCACCGTACATTCCAGATGTTAGGGATACTTGCCGCTATCGGTAAACTTACCGGGGCGATCCTGATGCTGCAAAAGCGGCTCACAGGACTTTACATTTATACGGCCGCATCGGTCGGGAACATGCTGCTGACGCTGGCCATGGCCTTTGGGTTCGACGTGATCCCTAAGGACGACAAGGTCCCGCAACTATTCATAACGATATCCGTAGTCATGGGCATTGCCATATCGCTTGCATTCCTTATCATGTACTGGCTGAATGTTAACAGAAGATCGCTATCTTAGAGTCTATGGAAAAATGCATACGATGTAACACACCGCTCGAAGCCGGCACCAATTTTTGCCCGACATGCGGCACGGACCAACGTTTTACTATTGGCTCGAAGCAAAGCAGCACGCTACTCATCGTGCTGTCCATACTAACGATCATCGGATCAGTGTTCCAGCTGTTCCGAGGTATGCTGTATGAACTCGTTGCCGCTGCTGATAACAACAGCGAATACATACGTGGATGGATATACTCGATCACAGCAATCATGACAATCATCGGCGCAATAATGATGCTTATGAAACACCTGAAAGGCCTCTATGTGTACACTGTTGGGCAAGCGATCTACATCCTGACGTGCTTTTGGGCCACATCTGTTTACATGAACGACCCTGATTTTGGCGGCGAAGGCATTGTGATCGCCATCTCGTCACTGTTTATCATCCCGGCCATCATCTTCCTGATAATGTTTTGGACCGAAGAGTGTAAAAGGGTGTTGAGGTAAGGTTTTACGAAACAGGGTGGGTATTTTTTAGAACCTCAGGCTCGAGTAGAGTTAGCTCGTCGCAGTACTGATAGGTTTACTCTTGTCTGCCCGAAATCTAACCTCGCATGAGCGTGAAGTGTTTCAGATATATATAAATTTTAGTATTCATAACCAAAAACGCCCCCATTTCTGAGAGCGTTTACTATATCGAATAAACAAATCAACCCATCAACAAATCAACAGATCAACGGTTCTCCAACCAAAGTCGAGCATTCACAAATGCCTCATGCCACGGGCTCACTTCATCTGTTCTGCCTTCCGGGTAGTACGCCCAGTTCCATTGGAACATGGAGCGCTCAATGTGCGGCATCATGACTAAGTGGCGGCCATCGTTGCTGGCCATCATGGCAATGTCGAAGTGCGAGCCGTTCGGGTTAGCGGGGTAGCCATTGTAGGCGTACTTGGCAACCACGTCATAGCGGCTTTCTTCGTAAGGGAGGTCAAATTTACCTTCGCCGTGCGAGATCCATACACCCAGCGTGCTTCCCGCAAGGGTTGACAGCATCACCGAGCTGTTCTCCTGCACTTTTACGGAGGTGAACCCGCTCTCGTGCTTACGGCTATCATTGTGCAGCATGCGCGGCTTCTGCTCGTGGTCAGGGTTAATTAACCCCAACTCAATAAATAGCTGGCACCCGTTGCATATCCCCACCGACAATGTATCTTCACGCTTAAAGAAGTTTTCTAATGCTGTTTTTGCCTTTTCATTGTAAAGAAACGCGCCTGCCCATCCTTTTGCCGAACCCAGTACATCCGAGTTCGAGAAACCGCCCACCGCGCCTATGAACTGGATGTCTTCCAGAGTCTCACGGCCTGAGATGAGGTCGGTCATGTGTACGTCCTTCACATCAAAGCCGGCAAGGTACATGGCGTTTGCCATCTCGCGCTCGGAGTTCGATCCCTTCTCACGGATAATGGCTGCTTTCGGCCTTGGCTTAGAGGCATCAATGATGACTTTCTTTCCGGTAAAATGGACAGGGAACGTATAGTGTAAAGGCTGGTTCTTATAATTGTTGTAACGCTCGGTGGCTTTCTCTTTTCCGCTTTGCTTCTGGTCAAGCAGGTAGGAGGTTTTGAACCAGGTGTCACGTGTTTTTGTAATGTCAAATTCAAGTGAGGTATCCCCGTTCTTCACGGTAATGGTGTTGCCTTCTTTCGGCTGGCCTATTTTTGTGAATGCCACGCCTTTTGCAGCCAGTTCCGCCTCAACCGAAGCATCTGCCTGTATCACTATGGCAATGTTCTCGGCAAAAAGGGCTTTAATGGTATCGGCCTCACCCAGTCCGGTAAGGTCGTACTCCGCGCCAAGGTTCAATTCCGCAAAGCTCATTTCAAGCAGGGTAGTGATCAAACCGCCGCTGCCTATGTCGTGTCCTGCTGCAATTTTACTTGCTTTGATCAGGTCTTGTATAACATTAAATGTATTTTTAAATGAAGCCGCATCTTTGATCGTAGGGACTTCATTGCCCACTTTGTTCAACACCTGGTTAAACGACGACCCGCCCAGTTTATATGCATCTCCCGAAAGGTTAATGTGGTAAATGTTGCCACCATTACGTTTCAGTACCGGCTCCACAACTTTAGTAATATCGTTACAATTGCCCGCAGCTGATATGATCACAGTTCCCGGCGCGATCACGTCTCCGTTCGGGTATTTCTGCTTCATGGAAAGGGAGTCTTTACCGGTTGGTATATTGATGCCCAGCTCGATCGCGAACTCTGAGCAGCCCTGCACGGCCTCATACAGCCTTGCATCCTCGCCCTCGTTCTTGCACGCCCACATCCAGTTGGCCGATAGGGAAACGCCTTTCAGGCCGTCCTTCATTGGTGCCCAAATGATATTGCTCAGTGCCTCGCCAATGGCAGTGCGGCTTCCCGTAGCAGGGTCAACCAATGCGGCAACAGGGGAGTGGCCTATGGTCGTTGCAACGCCTTCTTTCCCGGCATAATCCAGCGCCATAACGCCCACGTTATTCAATGGCAATTGTAGCGGCCCGGCGCATTGCTGCTTGGCGACTTTTCCGCCTACGCAACGGTCAACTTTGTTGGTCAGCCAGTCCTTGCAGGCTACGGCTTCAAGCTGCAATACCTGGTCAAGGTACTCGTGAATTTTTTCCTGCGAATACTCCGGTGCGCTGTAGTTGGCTGCAACCGTTCTATCCGTCATTATTGTTTTTGGCGAACTGCCGAACATATCTTCCAAAGCAAAGTCCATCGGCTTTGCGCCTGTAGTAGCCGACTCAAACGTAAACCTGTGGTCACCGGTCACGTCGCCTACTTCATACATTGGCGAACGCTCACGGTCGGCAATGCGTTTCAGGGTGTCAATGTCTTTTTGCCCGATCACAAGGCCCATGCGCTCCTGCGATTCGTTGCCTATGATCTCTTTTGCCGAAAGGGTAGGGTCGCCCACCGGCAGCTTGTCTAGGTCTATTTTTCCACCCGTTTCCTCCACGAGTTCGCTGAGGCAGTTCAGGTGCCCGCCCGCGCCATGGTCGTGAATCGAAACGATGGGGTTGTTGTCGCTCTCCACCATGCCGCGAACGGCATTGGCAGCGCGTTTCTGCATTTCGGGGTTGGAGCGCTGTATGGCGTTCAGCTCGATGCCGCTGTTGAAAGCGCCCGTATCTGCTGAGGATACCGCTGCCCCGCCCATCCCGATGCGGTAGTTCTCACCACCAAGGATTACGACTTTATCGCCGGTTTGCGGCTTTTGTTTTTTGCTTTGTGCTTCTTTCCCATAACCGATACCACCGGCAAGCATAATCACTTTGTCGAAGCCCAGTTTGCGGGCATCTTCTTCATGCTCGAATGTCAGTACCGAACCTGTGATCAGCGGCTGCCCGAACTTGTTCCCAAAGTCAGAGGCACCGTTGGAAGCTTTTATCAGGATATCCATAGGTGTTTGGTAGAGCCACTTGCGCTCGTCCATAGCGTTCTCCCATGGGCGGTTCTCTTCAAGTCGGGAGTAGGCCGTCATGTACACAGCAGTACCGGCTAATGGCAGCGAACCCTGTCCGCCCGCCAGCCTGTCGCGAATCTCGCCACCCGAACCTGTAGCCGCGCCGTTGAAAGGCTCCACCGTAGTAGGGAAGTTATGGGTCTCGGCTTTAATGGATATCACCGAATCAAATTCTTTTATCTCATAATAATCAGGCTTGTCGGCGCTTTTCGGGGCGAACTGCTCCACGCGTGGGCCTTTTACAAATGCCACATTATCTTTATACGCCGAAACAATATCATTCGGGTTTTCCTGCGACGTTTTCTTGATCATTTTGAAAAGCGACGAAGGCTTCTCCTCACCGTCTATCACAAACGTGCCGTTGAATATCTTGTGGCGGCAGTGCTCGCTGTTCACCTGCGAGAACCCGAATACCTCCGAGTCGGTCAGGTTGCGGCCCAGCTTTATCGCAAGGTTGCGCAGGTAATCTACTTCCTCAGCATTGAGCGCCAGTCCTTCTTTTTCGTTGTAGGCGGCAATATCGGTCACCTCAAGTATCGATTCCGGCTTTATGTTGATAGTGAATATATCTTGCGTAAGCCCGTTGTATTTTTGCGAAAGCATCGGGTCGAACTTAACATCGGCTTCCTCCACTTTCTCAAACTCTTCAATGCGGATGATGCCCGAAATGCCCATGTTCTGGGTGATCTCTACAGCATTGGTGCTCCATGGTGTGATCATGGTGGCACGGGGACCAACAAAGAGATCCGCCAGTGCGGATCTTTCTATCTTATGTGCGTTGCCAAAAAGCCAGTTTAATTTTGATGTGTCTTCTGCCGAAAGTTCGCCTTGCGCCTGTACCGCAAAAACCGTTTTGGTCTGGTTTCCGAAGAAATGGATCATTGTGTTGTCGTGTTGTAGTTGTGAGGTGCAAAATTAAGGATTTGTTACGAGAGTGCAAAGAGATAATTTAGCCACGAATTACACTATTTACACAAATTTTCACCTTGCTGTCATCGCGAGGAACGAAGCAATCTTTACAGGTACGCTGAAAACTGCGACTGAAAACTGAAATCTTTTTTTGGGCGTGCCGCTTCCGCAAGTTACAACGTCGGGACCTGGGCTGTATCTGCTCCGTCGTACTGCGCGGGAAAAGTACTATTCTTTTATTGATACTTGAACGACTGTTTCGTACCTTCATCAAAAGGTATGCGCATGTTTCGTTGCCTTCAACATTTTCAACCATTTTAGTGCAGAGGTAAAACTTATTAAAAGCATTTTATACGAGCCAATAATGTCGGTAACTACTGCCGTATCTAAATTGATAGAATTGTTTTCTAAAGTATATCTTCGACACTATCACCTTCAATTAAATAGCCCGATTCAGTATCCTGCCGAAGCGGCACACCCAAAACAAAAACACCGCAGGCTTTCACCCGCGGCATTTCCTAAATAAACCTAAACCTAAAATTTTTATTGCTGTACGGCCTCAAGGCTCTTCTTATGAAAGTCACGGCTCATATCGTCCGGGGCGGTTTCCCAAAGCTTTTGTAAAGCCATCAGGTGTGCAAGCCTAAGGGCAGAGCTTTCATTTATGGCTACATCTGGGATAACGCCAACACCCTCCCAATTGGTTTTGGTAATGGGGTTAATGGCACGGCCGTCGGGGATAAAAGCAAAGAACCCGTTGCCCAGGTCGGCCATGTCGCCGGGATTGGCACCTCCGCCGGTTGTTTCACCAATGAGCGTCGCCCGCTCTTGCGTTTGCAGGTCGTAGGCCAGTTCCTCACCGCCCGAGAAGGTCCTGCCCGAGGTCAGTACATATACAGGCTTAGCTAAATACTTTTTGCCCGGTACGGGAATGGTCCAGTATTCGGTGTTTTTGTTATCCTTGCGATAGTACAGGTCATTAATATGCACCGGCGTATCGCCAAAGAAATAGCTTGCCACATAGCGCACCAGATCGGGTTCGCCGCCGCCGTTGTCGCGCAGGTCAATGATCAGTGCCTCGGTGTTGGCAAGGTACATCATGGCGCCTGTAACAGTTTCACCAACTTTATCCACAGGTCCAAACCCGTCGATCTTCAGGTAGCCTACATTGCCTTCCAGTATGTCGAGCTTTGGCAGCCCGAAGTTCTGCCGGCCCATATAGCGAAGGAATTTCGATTCACGTTCTTTTTCAACGGTTTCGTCCTTAAGTACGTCTTTTGGCTTTTGATCGGGGTTGTACCATACGCTTAGGTGCTTGTCCTTTACCAGATCACGTAACTGCTCTGTCAGTAGCTTCGCGAATTCCTTCGGATCGGTTGTCATATTGTAAATACCTTTTTTTTGATATTCCATAATTTTAACTGCGGCTGCTTTAGCAGTTTTGGGAAAAATGTACTTTTCATCCATTTGTAGCAGCAATGAGGAGATGACCGCATTTTTTGCAGCCATATCCAGTGGTTTGGGCTGCGATGCCTGAGCATTCATTTTTTGTGAAATGAATACCGTTGCCATGGCGACCAGGGTTGCCAGGAAGAATTGTTTTTTCATGATGTCCGTTTTTTGATTGATGATTGATTGATGATTGATGATTGATGATGATTGAACTACATTACATTCTGGGTAATTTTTGAGAGGATCCCCTGCAACATTTTTATGTCGTCCTGTGTTATACCATGAAGCGCGCGGTTACGATTGGCAATGATGTGGGGCTGCATTTTTTCAAGCACCTCTTTTCCCATATCGGTAAGCGTGATCTTAAAGCGCCTCCTGTCCCCGGAATGGAATTCCCGCATCAGATAGCCCTTTTGTACCAGTAACTCAATTATCCGGGTTATAGAGGCTACATCCTTGAACACGGCGGCTGCGATTTGCTGCTGTGGGGCATTGCCATCCTGCTCGAGCGCTTTCAAGACCAGCCATTGATCTATGGTAAGGGCAAAGCCTGCTTCCTTTAGTTGCTTCTGTGCAAATTGTCTGTAGCTTTTTATCGCTTTATCAATAGTATAAAAAATGATGCTGTTTAAATTCTCCATTTGAAATTATTTGATGCAAATATATTTGATATATCAACATAAAACAAATAAAATAATATTTTTTGGTCGGAGCATAAAAAATCCGGCACTCAGGCCGGATGTTTAACCATGTATTAATGTGTTATTGACGCTTCATTACAATTTCCATGCTCTTATATTCCTTTCCGTCTTTGGTATCGAACATTTCCATTGTACGGGTATTTTCATCAACGATCGTATATGCTTCCCTGTAAGGCGTTTTCTTGCCATCCATCATGTTTACCATTTCTCCCCTAAGGTTTATGGTTTTGCTTGGCTCATCATACGTACCGATCCCCACCATCATTCCGGTCCCCATATTGTCAATAAAGGTAGAAGTGATCTCACCATTAGCATTGTTGTGCGATACGGTAGCTTTTCCTTCAAAATCCTGTCCCATGACCTTACCTTTATAGGTAGTTTCCTGATAGCGTCCGCCCAATATCATTTTCACGTCTGCCACCGATGTCGATTTTTCAGGCGGAGCACCCGGCCCCATCCAAAAAGTCATCTCACAGTTCCATTTGCCAACTTCATCGGCCAGCATTTTGTGGCTCTCGCCTGGTGTCGCATATTTTTTCCATGCCGCGTCCATAGCCGCAGAATCCATAGGCTGCTCCGGGGCTTCCTCTTTTACGGCTACAGAATCTGTAGAAGTTGTAG
This sequence comes from Flavobacterium sp., assembly GCF_052437795.1. Taxonomy (GTDB): domain Bacteria; phylum Bacteroidota; class Bacteroidia; order Flavobacteriales; family Flavobacteriaceae; genus Flavobacterium. The sequence continues at coordinate 1,143,996 of NZ_JBQVPA010000001.1, read as the reverse complement.
TTGTTTCCGTAGTTTTTTCTTCTTTCTTACAAGATGCGAAGCATAGCGACAGTACCGCCATTGAGAGTAATAATTTTTTCATAATTGCTTGATTTATAGTTTGTGTAGTAAACTTATGAAAAAAAATAGTACAAAATATTCAATAATTAAAAATAAGATCCCCCTGTTTTGGCAGGGGGATCTTTAATATTTTGGTAGTTATTCTTCAGGCATTGTTGTACTCTCATACGCTCCAATGTCCGGTGCAGTTGTCCGGCTTGTGCCGTTAATGTCAAGCGGCACCGCATTGGCCACTGCCTGCCCGGCAATACCCTCTGCCGCCGATTCACCCTGTACGATATTCAGGTTATTTTTATTCGGGTTAAAGAATTTCGGGTTGTTTTCAGTCGAGTTTTTAGCGATCAGGCATTGGTTATAAAATACCATGTCGGCTTCAGTACTCGCTTCAAATTTATAGAATTCCGTACCTGTATACTGGTTGCTGAAGTCGCTGAATTTTATCAGGCAATGGTCCAGGTCAACATTAAATGCAGTAGGAGGGTTAGTATCCGATCCTTTCCTGTCGAACAGGATGCCGTAGTTGGATGAACCGTAAAGGATGCAGTTCTCAAATTTTGCATCAATGCCCGATACCAGAGTGCCATCATCGGTGTCAAGGTAATCGCGTACAAAAACCGGCATTTGATTAAAGGTGCTGTAATGATTGCCAAAGGTACAATGCCTGAACCTGTAAGTACCTCCCAATGAGCATATCAATCCTGCCTGGGATGCATTATTGATCACCAGGTTATCTCCACTTACTTCACTGCGCTGTGCAAGCATTCCCGCTACCGCACTGTTGTATATCTGCGAATTGGTAATATTCAGCTTTGGCATTACCGGTTGATTCTCAGCGGCACGTCCTGCCAAAATGCCAATAGCAGCATTCCTGATAGTTAAATGGTTAATACGGTTGTCGTTACCCGACATGATATATACCGTTCCCCACTGCCCGGGCGCTTCAGCAAAGCCGGGTTCAAGACGGTCGCCTTCAAAAATAACCTCGTTCTCAAGGGTTTCCGGGTTGAACGATCGTGCGCCGTTGATATTCAACGTACCGTTGCTGCCAACAATGAGCCCGGAATCGGCGTGAAAATGCACCCGTGCCCCCGCATCAATGTTCAGGGTCCGCCCATCAGGTACATACGCATACCCATAAACTACATAAGGTTTTTGCCTGGTCCAGTGCAATTCATCGGCTGTGGTAAGCTCGTGGCCAAATATCGTATCGTCCTCTAAGCCTGCTATTTCAAGCATTTCTTTAGTGTCGGTAGGGAGGAGCCTGTCCGGTTTGATGAATATGGCATCCTGTACCAATGTTACCAATTCAACTTTCTGTTCATTAGACCCGGTATCGAACAATATCTTGTCGTTGTACAGGAAAGTTGTAGTGTTATTGGTGTACTCGTTATAATCAATGGTCGTTTCAATGAATACGAACATACTGTCCTTGGCTAAAAGCTCTATGTTGTTAAATACCTTGCCCGGAATACCGTCTACCATAAGGCGGTATTTGGATGCTTCACCCTCGCCAAGCCTGATGCTTGGGATATTGATATTCTTATTGCTGCGGTTGTACACTTTTAGAGTATAAGTGCTCGAGCCAATATTGGTGAAAACAGTATCAAGGTACACCGTGTCTTTTGAGAACTTCAGGTCGCCCGTGCTGGGTTCGAAGTCAAAGTCGTTGCGGCAGGAAGTAAGCGATACGGCAAAGCCTATGATGATTAAGAGTAAAATTCGGCGCATGCGAAACAATTTTTTTTGTAAAAGTAGCTATTAATTTGAAATGTATGAAAGCGATTTACCTGTTAACGCAGGATTATGGTTTTTAGTTTATTTGTAGATGCGTTGATTGTTTATTTGGGATACCAATTCCCCCTTTGTGGGTTGGGGGGCTTTTTGTACTTTTATCAACCTAAATCCTACTTATGTCTTTCGATAAAGAAAAAGCACTGAAAATGTGCAACGACTTCGCTAAAAATACCCTGATGGAAACCCTCGATATTGTATATACCGATGCGGGAGAAGGCTTCCTGGAAGCAAAAATGCCGGTCAATTCCCGCGTACACCAACCCATGGGATTACTTCATGGCGGGGCAACGGTAGCTTTAGCGGAAAGCGTAGGCAGCGCTGCATCGCTCCTGTTCGTGAATCCCGAATTGCAGGAAGTGCGCGGCATCGAAATTTCGGCCAACCACCTGCGCAGCAAGCGCGACGGTGTGGTTACGGGAACTGCCCGCATCATTCATCAGGGTAGGAGCCTGCACCTGTGGGAAATAAGAGTGACCGATGAGCAGGACAGGCTGATCTCGCTTTGTAAGATCACGAATATGGTATTACCAAGAAAACGTTGATCCGGTTATTTGTTGATCTAATAATTCGTATTCTTGGCATAAACAAATCAACTTATCCAAAAATCCACTAAGATGATAGATCTTCTTTCCAAAATAAGATCGCACCTCGACCTGCAGTTACCCTTTGCGGTATTTTGCAAGCCGGGCGCCACAGCCGTTACAGGACTTTTCCAGAGAGAGCCCGGAGTGCATTACCTGGAGAATTATAATGATCCCGGATTTGTGTTCGCACCTTTTTTTGGTGACAGGCGTGTGTTCATTCCTTTGGAAATAGCCGATGTGATCACCGCCGTTCTTGATGGTGGCCTAAGCGTGCATCCAGCAAGCCAACCCGAAATTGACCAACATGCCAAAATAGCTTTTGAAACACTTGTTGCCAAAAGTGTGTCAGAAATTCGTGCCGGTAGATTTGAGAAACTGGTGTGTTCCCGCACAGAAAAAGTACAGACTGATACAGACATAACTACGATCTGTCAAAGGTTGCTGGCTGCATATCCCAACGCTTACCGTTACTGCTTTCATACCCCTGAAACAGGATCGTGGATGGGCGCGACCCCAGAACAATTGGTAAGGTTGGATGGTGCAAAATTGCATACCGTTGCCCTTGCCGGCACGCAACCATATTCTGATGGGGAAATTATTTGGGAGAATAAAGAGAAGCAGGAGCAGCAATTTGTGACCGACTACATTCTTAAAGAACTGAATGGCACGATCGCAGATGTACGGACTAATGGGCCATATACTTTCAGGGCAGGCAACCTCGTACATATAAAAACTGATATTTCGGCAACGATAGACCCTGCATCTGATCTGAAAAAGATCATTGATAAATTACACCCAACACCTGCCGTATGCGGTTTGCCAAAACATGAGGCTAGGCAGTTCCTGTTGGAAAATGAAGGCTATGACAGGGAATATTATTCCGGTTTTTTGGGCCAGATCAACGGTGTTGATAATGACGGGCAAAAGGGGACGGACTTATTCGTAAATCTCCGTTCCATGAAAGTAGAGGGCAATACCGCACAGCTATTTATAGGTTGTGGCATAACCAAAGACAGCGACCCCGAAAAAGAATTTATTGAGACGGTGAATAAAAGCATGACGATGCGCAGGGTATTGTAAAGTGTAAATATGCGTTAAAACAATTAGCCGCAGGCATAGTAATTGTTAACTTGCTTTCATAAAACAACATCATGAAGTTACTTACCATACCTTTTTTAGCTGTCATTTTTTTAGCCTGTGCCAAAGAAAGATCCGCACCAGTCGCTATACAGCCTCCCATAGCCGAAACCCCTGTAAGAAGTACAGATGGTGTAAAGCGTGAAGAGATCATAGCCTTTGCAAAAAAGCACCTGGGCACGGCGTACTGTTATGCATCTTCCGATCCTAAAAAAGGCTTTGACTGCTCCGGCTTCGTAAATTTTGTATTTGACAATTTTAATATCGATGTACCCCGCAGTTCATCAGGATTTGCTAACGTCGGAAAAACTTTAAAGCCTGAAGAATTTAAAGTAGGCGATGTATTGGTGTTCTATGGCTACCGTGACCGCAATTCTGTAGGCCATGTTGGCATCATCTGCGAAGCCAACGGGATGAGATCAAAATTCATACATTCTTCATCAGGCAAGGAAATGGCGGTCATCATTAGTGATCTGGATTCCGATATGTACACAAAGCGCTTTTATAAATGTGTGGATGTGATCAGTAAGTAATTCACAGTCTTCTTATTCAGTAATCTAAAAGATTTCCTGTAAATCTGATAAATCAGTATCATCAGTGTTCTCTCACAATAAAAAATCGCTATTTTCGTTTACCTAAACAAAACTCCATGAAAAAACTGCTTTCTTTCATCGCTTTCGCGGTATTGCCACTGACCGTTTCTGCTCAGGAACAGTTTTCTGTATTTTTTGACACCAATAAGCACGAGCTTACCAAAACACAGCAGGAAAGGCTTGGTGAGTGGATCGCGGCTAACAAAACTTCAAAAATACTTGCCATAAATGGTTATACGGATGAAGATGGCAGCATAGGCATGAACGATACACTTGCCCAGCGCAGGGTGACCCAGGTTTTCGGTATCGTAAAAGGCAAAGTAAGTACCCGTGAAGATTTTAAGACCCGCAGCTTTGGCAAACTGCATCAAATGTCACCAGTAAAAGCCGAGAACCGTAAAGTAACGCTCTATTATTTACAGGAAAAAGACCTGGCAATGGAGAATGAGATACTTGGCATTACAGAAACACCAAAGCCTGTAACCAAAGTAAAAAAGGCTGCAGAATATCCTTCAGAAATTACAGTCCGTAACCCTGACGGAAAAGATGAAACACTCAGGCTGGATGTTGCCTTCATGAAAAAAGTGGGTGATGCTAAAAAAGGCGATGTGATCATCATCAATAACCTCAATTTTTATGAGAATACATTTGGTGTGGTAAAGGAATCACGTAACCGGATGCATGAGCTGCTGGAGATAATGCGCGCCAACCCTAACCTGAAGATAAAGCTTCAAGGGCATGTTTGCTGCATGAAAGCCGACCGTCAGGACCTTTCTACCAAAAGGGCAAAAGCAATAATGCAATTCCTCAATACCAATGGTGTAGCGAAAGATCGGTTATCATTTGAAGGCTTTGGCGTATCAAGGCCTATACACCCGATCCCTGAAAAAACAAAAGAGCAGGCCGCCGAGAACAGGAGGGTAGAGATACTGATCGTGGAAAACCCGTAACTACTTGTATTTTATCCTTACATCGTAAACAAGATCGTAAAGATGCTATTTTGAATTGGCTGCTCATAGGGTGTGCCGGATTAAGTATGTAGTTGAATTCCTGAGGCAGTATAGTCGAAGGAATTTTGAATACTGCACTGTAAATTGATTTTAGAAGCGCGCTGCCCATATTCTGTTTTCCAAATTTTAAAAAGCTTTTTTCAGAAAAATAAAGCCCTGCTTTTTCAGCGAAGCCAGTATTAAGATATAATGACTACTACAGTTATTTCTTAATGAATTTGCGAATGATCACTTGGTTGTTAACCAGTATCTTCACAAAATAAATACCGCTTTGCAGGTCGGTAACATTAACGGCATTGCCGTTATGCATATAGTCTTCATTGGGAGTCAGTAGGCCATCACCGTCATCATCATTATCGAGATAATTCGGAATGCTGTCATTATCGATAGCCCAAAATTCATCTTAAGCGTCACGCCCAAAAACATTCTTCAGAAGTAAGTACAAGATTGCCATCATCATCATTATCGGCAAAATCCGGAAGGCCGTCGTCATCGGTATCACGTTGGCAAGATTGCCATCGCTGCTGAAGTCTTCATCCATGGCAGCAACAGTATCATTTGTCAAAGGGAGTGTGCAGTCGAAATGTTTTTTAATTATGATAACCTGCAACTCATCCTTCAAATTCTACAGTTCGGTAAAACACTTTTTTACTGAGAAGGAAAACATCGCACCTTTGCTTCATCAAAATACAACAACCTAAAAAAATAAAATTATGGTACGAATTATTACAGCAGTAGTCCTTTTGATTTGCACAACACTAAATGCACAGTCGAAATTTGAGACAGGCATGCAAAAAGCATTTGCCCTTTGGGGAGAGAAAAAAAGTACCGAGGCTTCGGCAATGTTCGAGAGGATAGCCGCCGCCGAAAAAACCAACTGGCTGCCGTACTACTATGTGGCCCTGGTTAACACCACCGATGCTTTCCAAACTCAGGATAAAGAAAAGATCTCAGCCCTTTTGGCAAAAGCACAGGAAGCCACAGACAATGCACTGGACCTGTCGCCCGATAATGCCGAACTTTTGGTAATGCAGGCAATGATACACACCGCATGGATAGTGGCCGACCCAATGACCAACGGCATGAAACTGTCCGGTACAGTAAATGAAATTTACTCCAAAGCCATGAAGATCGCTCCTGACAACCCGAGGGTAGTGTTCAACAAAGCCGAGTTTGAGATAGGCGGCGCGCGCTACTTTGGCAAGGACATCAAGCCTATGTGTGCCGAAATTGAAAGAGCTGTCACACTTTTTGCTAACTTTAAGCCGGAAACGCCATTCCACCCGAACTGGGGTAAGGAAAGGGCAGAGCAGGCGCTTGCGGAATGTAAAAAATAAAAGCATGAATATTTATAAGGAATTAGCGAAAGCAGCGGCCATGGGCGTGATCATTTACCTGGTGTTGCTGTTTGGGGTGTGGGGAGGAAAATTTGAGTGGAACTACTTCCACCTCATACAATTCCTATATGTAGTTATTGGTTATTCCATGACGCTTTATATGGCCAATAAGCTTGTTTTTGTGTGGATGGATAAAAAATATAGCAGAGGTGGGGTAATGAAAAAAAGGCTGATAGTTGGATTTCTCTCATCGTTCGGGGTATCGCTGGTCATTATCTTCCTGCTGCGTGTTTTTGAAGATGTTGTTATGGAAGGAGAGTCGTTCTCAAAATTCATAAGTGAGGAAAAAGCCGAAAACTACTATGTGGCTTCAATAATAACCCTCACCATGAGCTTTCTGGGGCATGCATTCTATTTTTACAAGCGTTACCAGGAGAACAGGGTTAAGGAACAAAAGATAATAGCTGGTACGGCCTCGGCAAAATTCGAGACCCTTAAGAACCAGATCGACCCGCACTTCCTGTTCAACAGCCTGAATGTATTGAGCTCGCTGATCGAAGAAAATCCGGATAGCGCACAGCGATTTACTACTTCATTATCAAAAGTATACCGATATGTTCTTGAACAAAAAGATAAAGAGCTGGTAAGCATACAGGAGGAACTGGATTTCGCCAAGACCTACATGAACCTTCTTAAGATGCGCTTTGAGAACAGCGTGTTTTACGAGCTGCCGCAAAACGTATCCAGCCCGGACGCGAGGGTAGTCCCTCTGTCGCTTCAGCTGCTGCTTGAGAATACTGTAAAGCATAACATCGTAAGCCAGCAGAAGCCGCTCCATGTCAGGATATTTGAGCAAGATGGCTACCTGGTGGTACAGAATGACTACCAAAAGAAGGAAGTGCTGCAGGACAGGCGCGGCGTAGGCTTGCAGAACATAGTAAGCCGGTATGCGATCATCTCCGAAAGGAAAGTACACATAGAACAGACAGAGAAACATTTTACCGTAAAATTGCCCGTACTCACAAAACAAGTCACTATCATGGAAACAAGCTATAGCGAATCGGAAAGCAGTTACCTCAAGGCCCAAAAGAAGGTAGAAGATATAAAAGGTTTTTACGGCAACCTGATGTCCTATGTTATCGTCATAACAGGGTTGGCAATACTTAATCTGGTTACTTCGCCGCAGCATTTGTGGTTCCTGTACCCTGCAATAGGCTGGGGAATAGGGGTGGTGATCCACTTTTGCACAGTGTTCAATTACATACCGTTCCTGGGCCGCGACTGGGAAGAGCGCAAGCTCAACGAACTCATGGAGCGGGAGCGCAGCAACCGGTGGAAGTGATCGGGAATATTTAGCAAAAGTGTTACGTCCCGCTCCCCTCCGATTTGGAGAGGGGTTGGGGGAGAGGAAATTCAGTCATCGATCAAAGATCAACAAAATCAAAAAACAATGGAACCCAATTTTGAAGAACAAAGCTACCTGAGGGCCAAAAAGAGGGTAAAGGAGATCAGGTCATTCTATGACCATGTGGCAAGCTACATCATCGTGATACCGGTTTTGGCATTGATAAATATTTATTACACGGGCGGCGAGCATTGGTATAAATATACTGCATTCGGCTGGGGCTTAGGCCTGGCGATACACGGCATCGTTACGTTCCTGCCATCATTTTTTGGGCGCGGTTGGGAAGAGCGAAAATTGAATGAAATATTAGAGAAAGACAAGCAAAAACGCAAATAGCCATGGAAAACAGATTTGAAGGGCGTGACATAGAGCGTGCCCGCAAAAGGGTAAAGGAGATACGGTCGTTTTACATCAACCTGGGACTGTATTGTACCATCATCCCGATACTCATCATCATCAACCTGACCTTTACACCCGAATTCCACTGGTTTTACTTTTCAATGTGCGGATGGGGGCTGGGAGTGCTGTTCCATGGTATGGCGGCTTTCAATTATGTGCCGTTCCTGAATAAGGACTGGGAGGAGCGCAAGCTACAGCAATTCATGGAAGAGGACCGCAGGGCAAGGGAAAAATTCAGGAGCAAAGACAACCAAACTACATAAGTGATGGAAGACATGTATGAAAGAGCCAGCTACGACAGGGCTAAAAAACGCATCGACACACTAAAGGATTTTTACAGGCACATACTCACGTTCATCACGGTAAATGTGCTCACCTACATTGCCGGGCTTATCGGCTTCGGATTGCACCCGGCTGTTTGGGTCAATTGCCTGATAGGTACTTTGATCGTGGGCGCTATCATACTCCTGGCGCACATAGCCGTGGTTTTCGGCCCCGACCTGATTTATAAAAAAGGATGGGAGCAACGAAAAATGCACGATCTCATTGAGAGAGAAAAAAACAGGAACAACACCAACCAAAAATAGAACATCATGGAAGATCCATTTGAAGAACACAAAAGGCTGGAAAAAGCCAGAAAAAGGGTTGAGGATATAAAAGGCTTTTACAAACATCTCGCGGCCTATGTACTGGTAAATGCTTTCCTGCTCATTATGCACGCCATTAACCTTGACCCGGGTGAAAAATTCTGGTCATGGGGCAGCTTCATCACGCCATTGTCATGGGGGATAGGACTGCTGGCGCACTGGCTTACGGTATACAGCCGCAGTATATTTTTCAGCAGGGACTGGGAAGAACGCAAGATCCAGGAATACATGGACCGTGAAAAGAACCAGTCCAATAAATGGGAGTAACCATTTCAGATCTCAGAGTGTAGATTTCAGATCGACCAAAAACAACCAACAAATGAACGTAATTATAATTGAAGACGAAAAGCCTGCCGCACGCCTGCTGCAGCGTAAACTGCAAAAGCTGGATATCGAGACAAGTACCATGCTGCATTCGGTAGAGGAGGCGATAGGCTGGTTCCAAAACAATCCGCAGCCCGACCTCATATTCCTGGATATCCAGCTGAGCGACGGGCTGTCGTTCGAGATATTCGAGACCATCCCCATTAGCAGCGCGGTGATATTTACTACGGCCTATGATGAATATGCGCTTCGTGCGTTCAAGCTGAACAGCATCGACTACTTGCTGAAACCGATAGACGAGGACGACCTTGAGAGTGCCGTGAACAAATACCGCGAGCGCCAGCCCAAGCCGCAGCAGCTGTCGGTTGATTTCGACCAGATACGCCGCATGCTGTCCAACCCCGCAGAGAAAAGCTATAAGAAGCGTTTTACGATAAAAATGGGGCAGCACCTCAAGATGATCAGCATCGAGGACGCGGAATGCTTTTACAGCGAAAATAAAGGCACCTACATCCATACCACCGACGGGCGCGACTACCTGCTGGAAAACACGCTCGAACAGCTTGAAACCGAACTCGACCCAAAACAATTCTTTAGGGTGAGCCGCAAGTTCATCGTGTCCGTTAATGCCATAAAGGATATTGTGGTGTACACCAATTCCCGACTCAAAGTCATCCTGCCGACCTACAAAGACGATGAGGTCATCGTGAGCCGAGAGCGGGTGAATGACTTTAGGGAGTGGCTTAATTAGTTTTAGTCTAAAGCATAAAAAATCGCACGTTAAATGAGCAAGAGTGGAGTTCCCCCTTCGGGGGCTAGGGGGCTTGTCAGGTGGCTACAACATACGCCCTCAACTCCGCCATTTTTCCCTCTTCAAAGCGCCACACGTCGCAATATGACGATGTGGTCGCCTTACCGTGCTTATCTTTTATCGTAATTGTTCCCATCGCAATTACATGATCTTCCCCTTCAATAATCTTCTCTACTTCAAAAACCGGCGGCTCTATATAGTTCTCAGCCATCCATTGCCGCACGGCTTCCTTGCCACGCAGGGTAATGTCGCCTACGAATATCCAGGTAGTATCTTCGGTGCAATGTTTTAAAAAGCCTTCATGGTCGTTTTGGGTAATGGTTGCGTTGGCGAGAAGAAGGGTTGATTTGTTGTCGGGTTGCATAGGGATTGGTTTTAGTTATCCCTAATATACGGGAAATTTTTTATTATCCAGAAATACACCTTTCTGCACCGTGGTGGGCTGGGCGGATTAAATACTACGCTTCAGCATTAAAATAAACATCATAATACTTTCTGGTATCAAGATTCAGTTTGAAAGAAAACAGACAGGAGCCGCCGCCGAATCCCTGTTTCAGAGTTTTCTTAAAATCATAGAGCTTTGCAATATCATTTCAAACCATAGCGACATAAACTTCCTTTTGCCCTTTTTTGTTTTTTACAACTAAATACCGCCTAATATATTCTTCTTTTTTTAATACAAAGTCTTCCTTTTTATAATTTTCTTCCGGATACATTTTTTTAGCACGTTCGTACCATTCCATCTCCTTGGGGTTTTGCTTTTTGATGATCCTGTCTATTGCATCCTCAATCTTTTTCAGGTCGGTATTGGTCAATTCTGCATTAGTTACATCTTCAAATATAAACTTACATTCAGGATTATTGGCCAGGTTGTATTCTATTATTGATACCCTCGTTGTGTCGATTTTTAATGGTTCCTGATCTATGGTTTTATTTTCGTTTTTGGTGCAGGAGGTTAGGGCGAGCAGTAGTAAAAGAAATATTCTTGTTTTCATCATTGTAAGGAAGTTGGTTGTAATTCATAACGATGTTAGGCTTTGTTTCGTACATAATACTGTCACGAGCATTTTGCTCGTGACATTAAATCGGCTTGTTCCTTTCCACGAACTGGAAGCTAATGTTGAGCCTGACATTAATATTATTACTATTGTCGGAGCTCGTCCAACTTCGATTTCCAATTTTTTTTAATTGTTATGAATTCAGATTGATAAGGTTTTAATATGTCAGCGTACACTTTAATGTCCTCATTTAAATTTGTTCCATTTAAAGCGTTTGTTAAATTATTAAAATTTTCAACTAATTCTGTAAATATTTTTTTCTTATATGAGTTTGCAGGTTCTTTATTTATAATTTCTCTAATTAATCTCATGGCAAGTTGATTAACGGCTAGTGCTTCTTCAATCCACATCGATGTTAAACTTACATCATCATTAAGGAAAAAATCACCAGTTAGAAGCCCGTCCATACAAGGTGGAAAGGGATGTGCAACCCCTTGGCAATAATACTTGAATTTGTCTGTTGTTGCATAATTATACCATTTTGAGTCTAAATAGGTATAGTATGAAGTAGTTGAATTTTGAAGATCAAGCCATTTCTCTTGCGTAAGTAAATTATCATCCAAGGCAGGGTCAATAACCATTGGCTTAATTTCTTTACCGTCTTTCACAAATACTAAAATGGCAACATGATAGCCCCAACTAATTTTTGGGCTTAATCCAGCTTTACTAATTATAGTTGGCTTTTCAGATTTATTGAAAAGTGAGATCATCATTGGATCAAAATTCCAAATCTTATAATGTTCTACCTTTTTCTTTTTTAAAAATAAGGATGCGGCGTGTGCCCGCTTCTCGCAGCCAGCATAAGAATATCCCCATTCTATACCAACACTATTTTTTATAAAATTGAATGCATCTTCTGCTTGTTTAGTTGTAAGCAGGTCAGCTTCTTTATATTTCGTAAAAGTTGGCAACTGTCCAAATCCTTGATTGAAAGTTATTGTGAATTTTGTTTGTGCATGAGATATAATCTGCGAAGCAACTAGTGCCGCAGTTATTATTAACTTTTTCATTGTCATAATTTTTATTTTTTTATTTGACCAAATAAAGATCGAATTTTTTATTGATTGGATATTATTCATGGATGAAACACAATATAAGACATGACAAATCACTTTTTTAAAATGTAAAGCTATGATATATAACTAAATAAGACAATACAATTTACGTTCTATTTAATGTACTTCACGACATGTTGATAGACAAAACATAGATTTAGACACAAATTTGAATAGATACTTTAAAATTGTTACTTTTAAAGTATCTATTCACCTTATTCATCTCGCCTGCACATCTCTTTAAATATCCACCTTTACCTAAATCTCCTCCGCTTTCCCTATCTTTGCACCCGTAAAATTTACTTATGAAATTTGACTTACTAGCAAAAGACCCACAATCCAAAGCCAGGGCGGGGAGCATCACGACCGATCACGGCGTTATAGAAACCCCGATATTCATGCCCGTTGGCACGGTCGCATCCGTAAAAGGCGTACACCAGCGCGAGCTGAAGAATGACATCAACCCCGACATCATTTTAGGGAATACCTACCACTTATACCTCCGCCCGCAAACCGACATACTGGAAAAGGCAGGAGGTCTCCACAAGTTCATGAACTGGGACCGCCCCATCCTGACCGACAGCGGCGGCTACCAGGTGTACTCGCTTTCGGCCAACCGCAAGATCAAGGAGGAGGGCGTGAAATTCAAGTCGCATATCGACGGGTCGTACCATTTCTTCTCCCCCGAGAGCGTGATGGAGATACAGCGCACCATTGGCGCCGACATCATCATGGCCTTCGACGAGTGTACACCATATCCGTGCGATTACCGCTACGCCAAGCGCTCCATGCACATGACGCACCGCTGGCTCGACCGCTGTATTTCGCACCTCGAAAAGTTGCCGTTCAAGTACGGCTACAGCCAGGCGTTCTTCCCGATCGTGCAGGGTAGCACTTATACCGATTTACGTAAAGAATCAGCTGAATATATTGCCAATGCAGGCGCCGTGGGTAATGCTATTGGCGGCCTCTCCGTAGGCGAACCGGCCGAGGAAATGTATGCCATGACCGATGTGGTGTGCAGCATCCTACCGGAAGACAAGCCGCGCTACCTGATGGGAGTTGGTACCCCGATAAACATTCTGGAGAACATCGCTTTAGGTGTGGATATGTTCGACTGCGTGATGCCTACGCGCAACGCCCGCAACGGGATGCTGTTCACGGCGCACGGCACTATCAATATCAAGAACAAAAAGTGGGAGGATGATTTTTCACCCATTGACGAAATGGGTATCACATTCGTCGACACTGAATATACCAAAGCTTACCTGCGCCACCTTTTTGCGGCCAACGAATTCCTTGGCAAGCAAATTGCTACCATACACAACCTTGGGTTCTATATGTGGTTGGTTCGTGAGGCAAGAAAGCATATCTTAGCAGGAGATTTCCGTGAGTGGAAAGAGATGATGGTAAAACAGATGAGCAACAGGCTCTAAACTAACAAGCGTAAAAGCGTGAAAATAATAGACTGGTACATCCTGAAGCGTTACCTGGCAACATTCTTCGTGATGCTGCTGATGTTCATTCCAATAGGTATCGTCATCGACGTTTCGGAAAAGATCAACCGTATACTTGAGAACAAAGTGCCGTTCCTGCAGGTAATGGCCTACTACGGCGACTTTACCATCTATTTCGCCAACATGCTGTTCCCGATCTTCCTTTTCCTGTCGGTGATATGGTTCACCTCGAAGCTGGCAAACAATACCGAGATCATTGCGATACTCAGTTCGGGCATTTCGTACATGCGCTTCCTCAGGCCGTATATCGTGGGGGCGACCATCATTTCGATACTGGCATTGCTGATGGGCTTTTTCTTTGTACCGAAAGCAAGCAAGGGGTTCAACGACTTTCGCTTTACCTACCTCAAAAAAGGGGCTGAGGTACGCAAGAATATCGATGTTTACAAGCAGATAAGCGATAACGAATACATTTACGTTAGCAGCTTCAACTACATGTCGAAGATGGGCGTTAACTTTAGCCTTGAAACGTTCAAGGACAATCAGATGGTTTCTAAAATGAACGCTTCGACGATCAAATGGAACGAGAAGGACAGCACTTATACCCTTAGTAATTACACCAAGCGCACCATTGGCAAAATGGAAGACAAGATCGAATCGGCTACCGAGAAGAAGTTCAAGTTCAACTTTAAGCCGGACGATCTAACACCTACGATATATGCCGCAGAGACCATGACACTGAGCGAGCTCAATAAGTTCATAGACAACGAAAAGCAGCGCGGTTCCGGTAACATCAACGCCTATTTGGTAGTTAAATATAAGAAATACAGTATACCGATCTCGGCTTTTATCCTGACGATAATCGCTGTAGCCGTATCGTCAATGAAAAGGCGCGGGGGTATGGGTGTTAACCTTGCCATGGGCATAGGATTGGCTTTTACCTTTATCTTCTTCGACAAGGTATTTGGCACCCTGGCCGAAAAATCAAGCATGTCGCCGCTGGTCGCGGTATGGATCCCGAACGTGACTTTTGGCATACTCGCTATATACCTGCTTCGCAATGCCCGCCGATAACATTAAGAGCTATATTCACCTGCACTTCATTGTGTTCGTCTGGGGCTTTACAGCGGTACTCGGTGCGCTCATAACGCTCGACGCATTACCGTTGGTTTGGTTCAGGATGTGCATTGCCGTCGCGCTTATCCTTCTTTTTGCGATCGCAACAAAGACCGCGATGAAAGTTTCAGCGAAAGCGCTGCTGTGGTTCATCCTTGCGGGCCTGGTCATTGCGCTGCACTGGTTTACCTTTTTTGAAGCGATAAAAGTCTCGAATATATCCATCACACTGGCGTGCCTTTCTACAGGGGCATTGTTCGCTACCTTATTGGAATCAATAGTATACGGCCGAAAGCTCATCATGCAGGAAATTGTAATGGGGCTTGTAGTGGTGGTAGGGTTATGCATTATCATTTATGGTGAGCACATTCCCGCAATTATCGAAAACCCTTCACAATTTTGGGAAATATTAGCCGGCGGTGCTTCGGGCCCGGGACATTACCTTGGGATAGCCCTGGCGCTTACATCGGCATTCCTGTCGGCATCCTTTTCAATTATCAACGGCAAGTTCGCAAAGGAGTATGATCCGGTAGCCATATCGTTTTATGAATTGCTGGGTGGAGTGTTCTTCTTTTCACTTTATCTTCTTTTTTCCGGACAATTCACGGTGGAGTTCTTTACGCTTACCGCGGAAGACTGGATGTGGCTGGGGATATTGGGGTCGTTTTGTACCGCCTATGCGTTCATCGCATCGGTGCACGTTATGAAGGTGATATCGCCATATACAGTAATGCTCACCATAAACATGGAACCGGTATATGGGATTATTCTTGCATTAATAGTTTTCAGCGAAAAGGAAAAAATGGGGCCGGCATTCTATGTAGGAGCCCTCATTATTTTGAGTACAGTGATTATCAATGGTATAATTAAAAATAGATCGAAAAGTGAAAGTAATTAGCCGTTGCGGTTTGTAGACCAATGGAAACTTTTATCTTTGTAGTTCGAACCAAAAATGAAAATCTGCCCATACTATGGAATATTTAGATTTTGAACTCCCTATAAAGGAGCTTGAGGACCAGTTGGATAAATGTACGATAATAGGCCAGGAGAGCGATGTCGACGTGTCTAACACCTGCAAGCAGATCGAAAAGAAACTGGAAGAGACCAAGAAAAAAATATACAAGAACCTTACTGCATGGCAAAGGGTACAGCTGTCAAGGCACCCGAGCCGCCCTTACACCATGGACCACGTTCGTGCCCTTACGGGAGACACGTTCCTTGAGCTGTTCGGTGACCGTGCTTTTAAAGATGATAAAGCGATGATAGGCGGGTTGGGCAAGATCGGCGGACAGTCGTTCATGATCATAGGCCAGCAGAAAGGATATAATACAAAAACAAGACAGTTCCGCAATTTCGGTATGGCCAATCCTGAAGGTTACCGCAAGGCATTGAGGCTGATGAAGATGGCTGAGAAATTTGGTATCCCTGTAGTAACCCTTATAGATACTCCGGGAGCTTATCCGGGCCTTGAAGCCGAAGAGCGCGGGCAGGGAGAAGCTATTGCAAGGAACATTCTAGAGATGGTTCGCCTTAAAACACCTATCATTACTGTTATAGTAGGTGAGGGGGCTTCGGGAGGTGCATTGGGTATTGGCGTTGGTGACAAAGTATATATGATGGAGAACACATGGTACTCGGTAATATCGCCAGAATCCTGTTCATCGATACTTTGGAGGAGTTGGGAATACAAGGAACAGGCCGCCGAAGCACTGAAACTGACCTCCTTCGACATGAAAAAACAAAACCTGATAGACGACATTATCCCGGAACCACTGGGAGGAGCGCACTACGACAGGGAAACCGCCTTCAAAAGCGTAGAGGAATACATATTGAAAGGTTATAACGAACTCAAAGATTTATCAACAGCCGAACTTGTAGCGCAAAGGATGGATAAATACAGCAAAATGGGCGAGTATAAGGAATAATCGGGCAGGAAATGCATAAAACGTCCGAAGCCTTGCCGCTTCGGATTTTTTTTTGGTTATCAACAAAGAACATGTTGGTTATCAACACGTTTTCAACAGGTTGTAAACTTTTCTGCTTAACAATTACTTAACAACTCCGCTTTAAATTTACCTACATTCGCACTATGGAAAATATCAGGAACATAAACCCGGTGAGAGTTGATAAGGCCACCATTATCAGCCTGGAAAAAGGCAAGCTGCCACCGCAGGCGCTCGACCTTGAGGAGGCAGTATTGGGTGCCATGATGATAGACAAAAAAGGAGTGGACGAGGTGATCGACATACTCCAGCCTGATGCTTTTTATAAAGACGCCCACAAGCACATTTATGAGGCCATTGTGGCACTTTTTAACGATACGCAGCCGATCGACTTATTAACCGTTTCGGCACAGCTCAAAAAGACAGCTAAGCTGGAGCTGGCCGGAGGGGATTTTTACCTGATACAGCTCACACAGAAAATATCCTCTTCGGCACACATCGAATTCCACTCCCGGATCATCCTGCAGAAATTCATACAGCGAAGCCTGATAAAGATATCAAGTGAGATCATTGAAGAATCATATGATGAGACCACCGATGTCTTCGACCTGCTCGACAAGGCAGAATCGCGCCTGTATGAAGTAACACAGGGCAACATCAAGCGTAGCTCCGAAACTGCGCAAAGCCTCGTTATACAGGCTAAAAAGCGTATTGAGGAGATCGCAAATAAAGAGGGCCTAAGCGGTATCGCTACCGGCTTCCACGACCTGGACAAGCTTACATCGGGCTGGCAGCCCAGTGACCTTATAATCATCGCGGCGAGGCCGGGTATGGGTAAGACAGCCTTCGTACTTTCCATGGCCAGGAACATCGCTATCGATTTCAACCATCCAGTGGCTTTATTCTCCCTGGAGATGTCCTCTGTACAGTTAATAACACGTTTGATCTCAAGTGAGACAGGGCTTCCGTCAGAGAAGCTCCGTACGGGGAAATTGGAAAAGCATGAGTGGGAGCAACTGAGCATCAAGGTGAAAGACCTTGAAAAAGCACCTCTATACATTGATGATACGCCATCACTGTCAATATTTGACCTTAGGGCGAAGGCACGAAGGCTTTCTTCGCAGTATGGTATAAAGATGATAATAATCGATTACCTCCAGCTAATGACAGCCGGTGGTAACGGAAAAGGGGGAGGGAACCGTGAACAGGAGATCTCGACAATTTCACGAAATTTAAAGGCTTTGGCAAAGGAACTTGAAGTACCTGTAATTGCACTATCTCAGCTTTCGCGTGCGGTGGAGACCAGGGGATCAAGCAAGAGGCCATTGCTTTCCGACCTTAGGGAATCGGGTGCGATCGAGCAGGACGCGGATATCGTATCGTTCATCTACCGCCCGGAATACTATAAGATCGAGGAGTGGGATGATGAGGAACAATCGCCTACACAGGGCCAGGCTGAATTTATCGTAGCCAAACACCGTAATGGCGGACTTGACAACATCAGGCTCAAGTTCATCGGAAGCTTGGGTAAATTTGACAACCTCGATGATTTTGGGTCGCCGTTTACCGACCTGCCTTCGAGCATGAACGACAGTTCTGCCTTTATCACTAAAAACCTGCCTTCGGCCAACGAGGCTTTCGGCAGCAACATGAACAGCAATGATGGCGACGACGATGTGCCATTCTAAACATATAAAATTAAACGACACTATGGGAAAAACTACGAACGACTTTCAACTGAACGAAACAATTTTGGAAATGGTGGTGCACGGCGCCGAGCTGGTTTCCATCGAAGAGTAAACAAAAAGCGCATTGAAGGATGCGCTTTTTGTTGCTCTTAATTATAATTAACTTAGCTTAAAGATGTGATAGAGATCTTTTGTTATGCGAACGCTATATTTCTTGTTTTCGGTTTAATGAATATGCTAGCGACCACATCAATAAAAAACGTCCCGTTAATAGTGGGACGTTTTTATTTAACCAATAAAAACTAAAATCAATTTAAATGCAGTACTTCTTTTTTGTCTGCGATCAAAGCTTCCGCTTCTGCTATCGCATTTACTGTCTTTATTACAGAGTCGGGGGTTACCGAAATACTATCGATACCCAATCCTACCAAGAATTGCGCAAAATCAGGGAAGTCTGATGGCCCCTGCCCGCAGATGCCTACTTTCACACCTGCTTTCTTGGCGGTTTTGATAAGCATTTCCAGCATGCGCTTTACAGCGGGGTTCCTTTCATCATACAGATGTGCCACCAGCGACGAATCCCTGTCCAGGCCAAGCGTAAGCTGTGTAAGGTCATTACTGCCTATGGAGAAGCCGTCAATATGCGCCGCAAACTCTTCAGCCATAATGATATTCGATGGTATTTCAGCCATCAGGTACAGCTCCAATCCATCTTGGCCTCTCTCCAGCCCGAATTCCTTCATCACTTCTGTTACCTTATGCAGTTCCTCTACTGTGCGGCAGAAAGGTATCATCACAATAACATTGCTAAGCCCCATTTCTTCGCGCACTTTTTTAATGGCAAGGCATTCAAGCCCGAAAGCTACTTTATAGGCATCTGAATAATATCTTGAAGCGCCCCTCCAGCCGATCATTGGGTTCTCTTCGGTCGGCTCGTAGTATTTGCCGCCCAACAGGTTGTAGTATTCATTGCTCTTGAAATCAGAGAATCGAACGATAGTTTTGTTCGGGTAGAATGAAGCGGCGATCTTTGCAACGCCGTCGGCCAGTTTATTGATAAAGAATGTCTCTTCGTCGGCATAGCCCGTTATTTTCTTTTCAATTTCCTTTGTCAGTGCGGCATCGTTCAGGCTGCGGTGGTTGAGTAATGCCAAGGGATGTACCTCAATATAGTTATTGATGATGAACTCCTCTCTTGCTAACCCTACGCCTTTATTTGGCAGGTGAGAGAACTGGAATGCCAGTCCTGGAGAAGCTACATTCAGCATAATGTCGGTCTTAACCTCGGGGAGCTGGCTCAGGTCATATTCGGTTTTGATGAATTTTATTTCACCTTCGTAAACAAAGCCCTGGTCGCCTTCGGCACACGAAGCGGTAACCACCTGGCCTTCTTTAATAAGTTCGGTCGCATTGCCACAGCCCACAATGGCAGGTATACCCATTTCGCGTGCAATGATCGCCGCATGGCACGTGCGTCCTCCTTTGTTTGTTATGATGGCCGATGCCTTTTTCATAATAGGCTCCCAATCTGGGTCGGTCATGTCGGTCACCAGAATAGAACCCGGCACAAATTCATGCCCTTCAGATACCCTTTTATCCATTGAGTAAAGGATGGTCGCGCTGCCAGTGCCTATTTTGTCACCTACGGCAATGCCCTTCAGGAGTAGCTTTTCGTGGCGGCTTTCATCTTCTATCCTGTATTCTGTAATGGTCGCCTGGTTCTTTTGTGAGTGGATGGTTTCCGGTCGCGCCTGCACGATAAACATTTCTTTGGTCAGTCCGTCTATCGCCCATTCAACATCCATTGGGGTCCATTTTTGGCGTATTTTCGAATAATATTCCTCAATGATCATCACCCACTTCGCGAGTTTGATCACATTGTCATCGGCAAGGCAAAAGCGCTTCCTGAACTTGTCTTCGGTAGGGATGGTCTTTACGCGCTCATCACCGCCTTCACCATAGATCATCATGACATCCTTGTTGCCCATTTTCTTTTCGATGATCGAATTGAAGCCTTTATTGAGCAACGGCTTGAATACGATATACTCATCCGGGGATACCGCGCCCTGCACGATCATTTCACCCAGGCCGTATGAGGCGTTGATGACCACGGCATCTTTAAAGCCGCTTTCGGTATCAATGGAAAATGCTACACCTGATGTGCCCAGATCGCTGCGCACCATCTTCTGTACGCAAACCGATAGCGCCAGTTCAAGGTGATCATAGCCAAAGCTTTGACGGTAGCTTATGGCCCTGTCGGTAAAGAGGGAGGCAAAGCATTTGCGGATGGAATCCATAAGCATCTCCGGCCCGCGCACGTTCAGGAACGTCTCCTGCTGGCCAGCAAAGGAAGCATCCGGAAGATCTTCAGCGGTAGCAGAACTGCGTACTGCGACATCTGTCATTTCCTGCCCGTACTGAGCCGAAAGCTCAAGGTAGCAGTTGGTGATCTCCTCGCGCATTTCCTCAGAGAACTTTCCATTGAGGAACGACTGGCGTATCTGCATGCCGCCACGGCGCAGGGACTCGATATTGTCGTGATCAATTGCATCTATAGTCTCTTTGATCTTCTCGTCGAGCGCATTGTGCTTAAGGAACGCGTAGTAGGCATTTACCGTTACCACAAATCCGTCGGGGATGGTCACGCCAAGCGAAGTTAGGTTTTGGAGCATTTCGCCAAGGGAGGCGTTCTTTCCTCCAACGAGGGGTATGTCGTTAATTCCGACATTTTTTAAGGGCAGTGTGTAATTCATGATGTTGTGTTGTTAAGAAATTATGAAGTTTTCAATTGAGCCTATGTAAATTTGCCTTAATTTGAAAATGATGCAAATGTATGAGGTAATTTTATTTTACGAAAACGATATAGTGTGATTAATTATTAAACTTTTCGTAAATTTTGTGATATTCAGAATTAAGTTAGTGCTAATTCGCAAATGTTGCTGGTAAAATAAATTAGCTACAGGCCAGTTATATATACATTCATCTATTTGCTATCTTTGGAAATACTTAAAGAAAAAGGAAAATGCTTTTTAAACGAATATATATAGTCCTGCTGCTGTTGGCGTCGATGGGGATGAAAGCTTCTATGATCCTGCTGCCAATGGACGAAACCACACAGCAAAACCACCTTAAAGCCTATGGCATTACCTATTGGGCTTTAGACCGCAGCTATAAGGTGAACTGGCTGCTCAATTACCGTGGCGGATCATTTTTGTTGCCTGATGCCGATGAAATTCGCAGGGAGTGCCAAATACGGGGCGTAAGCTTCGAAGTGGTCAGTGACAGCGAGGCTAATAGCATCCTCGATGATATCAGCAGCCCTTCGCAGAACATGGAAAATGTAGTGCTCGAAAAAGCGCCGAAAATTGCGGTTTATACCCCAAAAGGCAAGCAGCCTTGGGATGATGCTGTGACGCTGGTGCTGACGTATGCCGAAATACCATTTACGCCGATATATGATGAAGAAGTATTGAGCGATGCCCTGCTGCTGTATGACTGGCTGCACCTGCACCATGAAGATTTTACCGGCCAGTATGGCAAATTCTTCGGAATGTACCGCAATGCGCCATGGTACATCGAACAAAAAAAGGAGGCTGAAGCGCTGGCCGCAAAGCTGGGATTTGAAAAGGTATCTGATGAGAAACTGGCTGTAGCTACTAAAATTCGCAACTTCGTAATAGGTGGCGGCTTTATGTTCGCGATGTGCTCAGCGACCGATAGTTTTGATATCGCGCTGTCGGCAGAAGGAGTAGACATTTGTGAGCCTATGTTCGACGGTGATGCCAGCGATGCGAACTACCAGTCGAAGATCGATTATAATAATTCATTCGCCTTTAAGGATTATATACTGGAACGCAACCCAATGGTATATGAGTTTTCGGATATTGACACCACAAATAAACGTGCCATCTTACCTGATAATGATTACTTTACATTAATGGAATATTCTGCGAAATGGGATCCGATACCGTCCATGCTGTGCCAGAACCACACTATGCTGGTGAAAGGCTTCATGGGACAAACCACGGCTTTTTATTCCGATAAGGTAAAATCAAGCGTGCTGGTAATGGGCGAGAATAAGCAGACTGGTGAGGCACGTTATATTCACGGGACCAAAGGAAAGGGAATGTTCACTTATTATGGCGGCCACGACCCTGAGGATTACCAGCACAGGGTAGGGGATGCGCCCACAGTACTTGACCTGCATCCTACCTCTCCCGGCTACAGGCTTATATTGAACAATGTATTGTTCCCTGCGGCGAGAAAGAAAAAATTAAAAACGTAATTCGGTTATCAGAGTTCCGTGTCAGCATAAGGACTGTAAGTTTTTTAAAGATGTAAAATAAATGATCCCGCAATGCGGGATCATTTATTTTACGAATTTGCACTAAGTATTTATTCAGCGATTATCTCCTCATTTTCTTTATCAAGGTATCCCTGCACAATTTCTATAGCGTTGGCCACTACATCGCTTAATGCGGTGATGTAGCTGCCTTCCTGTGCATTGTCTATCGCGTGCTTTATCGCGTCGGTCTCCTTTGCTATGATCTCATGGGTTACATTCCTGCCCGAACGTGCAATGCCTTCCAGTATGAGTCCGTTGATATTCTCATCGGTACGCCCTCTCAAATGCTTTTCCTGGCGAATGATAATGTGGTCGAACATCCTGCCTGCGATCTCGGCACATTCCCTGATATCCTCATCGCGCCTGTCGCCCACGCCGGCAATGATGCCGATCTTTTGGGTAGCCTCAACATTCTGGAGGTATTCCTCTACAGCACGGTAGCCTGCAGGGTTGTGTGCGAAATCGATAAGCACGGTAAATTTCCTGAAATTGAATATATTCATCCTGCCGGGTGTTTGTGCCGCACCCGGAATGAAAGTCTGCAGTGAGAGGCTGATATCGTCTGTCTTAAAGCCCCATAGGTATGATGCCAATGAAGCTGCCAACACGTTAGCGATCATGAATTTCGCCTTCCCGCCCAGGGTGAGTGGTACATGCGATGCTTTTTCGATGCGTATCTTCCATTCGCCTTTCTTGATCGTGATGAACCCATTCTCATAAACGGCATGTACCTTTCCTTCTTTCGCGAGTTCTTTAGCTTTTCGGCTATCCTCATCCATACAGAAATAAGCAACGTTGCAATCTAATTCTTTAGCGATCTTAATGCATTCGGCATCATCACCGTTAAGTATGGCCCAGCCGTCTTTTTTCACACTGCGCACCACCACGCGTTTCACTTTAGAAAGATCATCCAGGTCGTGGATGTCATTCAGCCCAAGATGGTCTTCCTGTATGTTGGTTATGATCCCGATATCGCATCGGCTGTAACCAAGCCCGGAACGCAGGATCCCCCCGCGTGCGGTCTCCAGTACGGCAAATTCTACCGTTGGGTCCTTAAGTATGTATTCGGCACTGAAGGGTCCTGTAGTGTCGCCCTTTTCAAGCATATGGTTTTGTACGTAAATACCGTCAGAAGTGGTAAAGCCTACTTTAAAACCGTTGTTTTTCACGATGTGGGCCAGCAGTCGGGTAGTGGTGGTTTTTCCGTTAGTACCGGTAACCGCAAAGATCGGGATGCGGCTTTCTTTTCCGGGAGGGTAAAGCATGTCGATAACCGGTGAGGCCACATTGCGGGGCAGTCCTTCGCTTGGCGCAAGGTGCATGCGGAAACCCGGTGCGGCGTTTACTTCAAGTATCACGCCTCCGTTCTCTTTAAGCGGTTGCGTAAGGTTTTCGGCCATAATGTCGATACCACATACGTCGAGCCCGATAACCCTCGCAATGCGCTCTGAAAGGAAGATGTTCTCAGGGTGCATCATGTCGGTAACGTCTACCGATGTACCGCCGGTGCTCAGGTTGGCGGTCGATTTCAGGTACACGATCTCATCCTGCCCGGGAACAGTTTCAAGGTCGTAGCCTTTTTTATCCAACAGGTCGGTCGTATCCCTGTCTACCGATATTTCTGTTAATACGTTCTCATGGCCGTAGCCCCTGCGTGGGTCGGTATTTTCAATATCAATAAGTTCCTGTATAGTATTTTTTCCGTTGCCTTTCACGTGAGCAGGAACCCTCTGCGCGGCGGCCACTACTTTATTATCGATCACAAGCACACGGAAATCGAATCCGGTAATGAATTTCTCCACGATAACCCTCGGCCCATACTTTTGGGCAAATTCCAATCCTGCCCTGGCATCTTCAATAGTGGTCACATTTATGGATGCCCCTTTGCCATGGTTACCGTCAAGGGGTTTAAGCACTATCGGGTAGCCAATTTTATTGATGATCTCTTCCAGGCCTTCCTCATCACGACAAATGCCTCCACCTGCGACCGGGATAGAAGCTGCCTCAAGAAGGCGCTTTGTCTGTTCTTTATTGCAGGCAATGTCAACCGCTATGTGGCTTGTTTTATTCGTTATGGTAGCCTGAAAACGTATCTGGTTGATGCCGTAGCCCAACTGCACGAGCGAGTTAGTCCCTAACCTGATCCATGGGATGTCGCGTGCCACGGCCTCTTCAACGATACTGCCTGTACTTGGGCCAAGGCGATCGCGCTCGCGGATCTTGCGCATTTCCTGGATGTCGGCATCAATATCATATTCTGTGCCTGCGATCAGTGCTTCAGCAATGCGAACCGCGGCTTCGGCGGCAAAAGCACCAACACTTTCCTCGATGTAGCTGAACACAACATTATATACGCCGGGCGTTTTTGTTTCGCGCGTGCGTCCAAAACCCGTATCCATCCCGGCAAGGGTTTGTATCTCAAGTGCGATATGCTCTATGACATGGCCCATCCAGGTACCTTCTTTGACGCGGATGAAGAACCCGCCTTCACATCCCTCGGAACAGCGATGCGAGATAAGGCTGGGCAGCAGGGCTTCAATGCGTTCGCGGAAGCCGGGTATTAAGTTCGTAGGGGTTTGTTCCGCCTCTTCAAGGTCAAGGCGCATCTGGATGAGTTTTTTCCTGTAAACGCTCCAGATGTTTGGCCCGCGAAGTGCCTGTATCTTCAATATCTTCATAAATGGTTAGGGTAAATTATATGTTAAATAGGTGTTTTTGGTTATTCGCTAATGTTTCGTTACGGTGAATAATTCATCGTCAGAAAATTAATTAAAAATATGATCAAAAACACTCTCTTATAAGATTTTTTTATAAAATTCTTTTACTGTTGCCATAGCGTTGCGGGTAATGTTATTTTTATTTTAATTATTTTTGGCGCATGAATGCAAAAGGAAAACTTATAATTATAGGGGGCGCAGTTGATAAGGGAAGCTTTACAGAATCTTCATTTGATGCTAACGTAGCCAATAACCTGAACTTTTTTGAGACCGGTATTTTAAGGCGTATCATCCGCGAATCAAAACATAACGAGGATTCAAAGATCGAAGTGATCACAACAGCATCGGTAGTGCCCCGCGAGGTAGGGCCGGAATATGTAAAGGCTTTTGAATACCTGAAGGCCAAGAATGTGGGCATAATGCATATCGAAAAAAGAGAGCAATGTTCAGAGCCTGAGACTTTAGAGCGCATTCAGGCGGCCGATGTGGTAATGTTCACCGGCGGCGACCAGTTGCGGCTCACCTCTATATTAGGGGGTACAAAACTCCATGATATCATTCTTGATAAATTCCAGAACGAAGATTTTATATATGCCGGAACTTCGGCAGGAGCGGCGGCGGCTTCCAATAACATGATCTACCAGGGAAGCAGCCACGAAGCATTGCTTAAAGGTGAGGTTAAGATAACCAGTGGGCTGAGCCTGATACAGAACGTAATAATCGATACACACTTTGTACACCGCGGTCGTATAGGAAGGCTTTTCCAGGCAGTAGTAGGTAATCCTCGCGTACTTGGCATTGGCCTTGGCGAAGATACCGGACTGCTCATTACGAGTGATGGTAAGATGGAAGCAATAGGTTCCGGACTTGTAATTTTGGTCGATGGACGTAATATTAAAGACACCAACCTTACGCAGGTGGAGCTTGGCAGGCCGATATCCATCAATAGCCTCACGGTACACGTAATGAGTATGTACGACATTTATGACCTGAACACACATGCGCTTGAAATACATAATTCACAATATTTTTCGCCGCTGATCACTTCGGCGGATTAAAACCTACTCTTTATGAAAGTTATCATCCACGGGGGATTTTTCAGTGAGTCGCATACCGATGCGGGCACAAAGCTGGCCAAGCAGGAAGCCATGAGCGCAATTGTAAAGGCTGCTTATGAATACCTGAAGGAGCATACCGCATTGGAGACTGTGGCTTATGCCGTGACCCTGTTGGAAGACGATACGCTTTTTAATGCCGGGACCGGCTCGCAGATACAAAGTGACGGCAAGATACGCATGAGCGCTGCCCTGATGGACGGGGCGACACAAAAAATGAGCGGTGTTATTAATATCGAAGAGGTGAAGAACCCCATACAGGTAGCGGTAAAGCTGATGCCTTTTGATGATCGTGTGTTGGGCGGTGGCGGTGCTACTAATTTTGCACGCTACAACGGTTTTGAAGCTTTCTCTACCGAAATACCGCAACGCCGTGCCGAATATGAAGCTAAGCTGGAGATTAAAGGTTTAGGGACCGTAGGCTGTGTGGCGCTGGATGCGACAGGAAACATTGCTGTGGCGACATCTACGGGCGGCAAAGGTTTTGAGATGCCGGGGCGCATATCCGATTCGGCTACTGTAGCAGGAAATTATGCCAATGCATTTTGTGGCGTGAGCTGTACCGGGGTGGGAGAGGACATTGTGAGCAATGCTACTGCCGCCAAGATCGTAACCCGCGTTACCGATGGCATGCCTATAAAAGAGGCATTTGCCAAAACCTTTGAGGAACTAAAGCCTTATGATGGTTTTGCAGGCGCCATTGCTATTGATCGTGATGGCAATATATGCCACCAAGATTCACATCCAAGTATGGTGTATGCCAGCTATGATGGGGAAGAAATGGAACTATTTGGGTAGTTACTTTTAATAGATGCACAAATATTCAGGGCTCAAAGGTTTTAAAGATCTTTGGGCTCTTTGTTGTTAGGAGCATCGTGGAGCAATGAGAAGCCTTATCAATTTTAAATTGATACATTTCCGACAATAGCCATTCTTAGGCTCCGTTTTTACTCCGGTCGACTGTTATGCAAAACAAAAGATCCCGCCGTAGCGGGATCTTTTTATGTAAGTAAGATAAATATATTGTTTATAAACGTTCTTATTTAACCTGGTTTACTATAGCAGTAAACGCTTCAGGGTGGTTCATGGCAAGGTCGGCAAGAACTTTACGGTTCAATTCGATATTTGCTTTTTTAACCTGTCCCATGAATTGAGAGTAACTCATTCCGTGAAGGCGTGCACCAGCGTTGATACGCATGATCCACAAAGCGCGGAAGTTCCTCTTTTTTTGTTTTCTGTCACGGTAAGCATAAACCATTGCTTTTTCTACCGCGTTTTTGGCTACTGTCCAAACGTTTTTACGACGTCCAAAGAAACCTTTGGCCTGCTTCAATACTCTCTTGCGACGAGCTCTTGAAGCTACTGAATTTACTGATCTTGGCATAATTTAAATGTGTTTTTGTAGCAGGCGCCCTTTATGATTTTAGGGACTTGAAAGCCATACTCCAGGGTTATTAATTGTTTTAACCGAAACAGCGGCGTATTAGATAAGCCTTAATTGCTGTTTAACGCTCTTCTCATCTGTTGGGTGAACCAGTGCAGAGTGAGTAAGCGCAAGCTTACGCTTCTTAGATTTTTTAGTCAGGATGTGACTCTTGAAAGCGTGCTTCCTTTTGATCTTACCTGAGCCAGTCACTTTAAAGCGCTTTTTGGCTCCGGATTTTGTTTTCATTTTAGGCATTTTCTTCCTGTATTTTGATTTATCTTACTTACTTTTCTAGTCATAAAGTTAAAAAGTCGAAAGTTATAAAGTCAAAAGCAGTACAGGGCTTTCCAACTTTTTAACTTTCGTCTTTTAGACTTTGTTATACCTTTTTCTTCTTCGGAGCAATGAACATGATCATCCTCTTTCCTTCAAGTACAGGCATGGCTTCTACCTTGCCCCATTCTTCAAGGTCTGTGGCAAGCCTTAACAATAGGATCTGTCCCTGTTCCTTGTAAATGATCGAGCGCCCTTTGAAGAATACGAAAGCTTTTAGCTTCGATCCCTCTTTAAGGAACTTCTCGGCATTCTTCTTCTTGAACTCATAATCGTGCTCGTCTGTCTGCGGCCCGAAGCGAATTTCCTTTACGACGATCTGCGTACTCTTTGCCTTAAGCATTTTGTCGCGCTTCTTCTGCTCATAAACAAACTTCTTATAGTCCATTATCTTGCATACCGGCGGCTCTGCATTTGGTGATATTTCAACCAGATCCAGTTCCTGCTGATCTGCCATCTGTAGTGCCTGAGAGGTCTTATAGACTCCGGGCTCTATGTTCTCCCCAACAAGCCTTACTTCGGGGACACGGATAAGGTTATTTATCCTGTGGGCATCTTTTTTTTCTACGCGGGCCGGGCCCCTGTTGTTTCTAATTGCTATGGCTCTTAAATTTTAAGTTTGACTTAGAATGCTTTTAATGTTTTATCTATTTCTGCCTGCACAAGTGCGGCAAATCCTTCAATTGTCATGCTTTGGTTCGACTTGCCCGCGTCGCCGTGGCGGCGTACGGATATCGTTCCGTTCTTCTCTTCTTCCTCGCCAACGATAAGCATAAATGGCAGTTTTTGAACTTCTGCTTCGCGTATTTTCCTGCCTATCGTCTCGTTACGGTTGTCGATCAGGGCGCGAATTTCGTGATTTTCCAGCAATTCTAAAACTTTTTTGGCATAATTTTCATATTTCTCACTAAGAGACAATATGATAGCCTGCTCGGGCATTAGCCAAAGCGGGAAGTTCCCTGCTGTATTTTCAAGTAATATCGCGATGAAACGCTCCATCGAACCAAACGGTGCACGGTGTATCATTACCGGCCTGTGCAGCTCATTATCAGAGCCTTTATAGGTCAGGTCAAAGCGTTCCGGAAGGTTATAATCTACCTGTATCGTACCCAATTGCCACTGTCGCCCAAGCGCATCCTTTACCATGAAGTCCAGCTTGGGGCCGTAGAAGGCAGCCTCGCCATATTCCACCACAGTATTAAGCCCTTTGTCACGAGCCGCGTTTATGATCGCATTTTCAGCTTTTTCCCAATTTTCATCGCTACCTATATATTTCTCACGGTTCTCCTGGTCGCGTAGCGATATCTGTGCGCTGAAGTTCTCAAATCCAAGAGAACTGAATACATACAGTACCAGGTCGATCACGTTCTTGAATTCCGCATCCAGCTGGTCAGGCGTACAAAAGATGTGCGCGTCATCCTGGGTAAACCCGCGAACGCGTGTAAGCCCGTGGAGTTCGCCACTCTGCTCGTAGCGGTATACGGTGCCGAATTCAGCATAACGCTTCGGCAGGTCTTTATAAGACCATGGCTTGGTATTGTATATCTCGCAGTGGTGCGGGCAGTTCATTGGCTTCAGCAGGAATTCCTCACCTTCATTCGGGGTGTGGATCGGCTGGAAACTATCGGCGCCATATTTCGCATAGTGGCCCGATGTTACATATAACTCTTTCTGCCCGATGTGCGGCGTTACCACCTGCTCATATCCGGCTTTCTTCTGTGCCTTTTTAAGGAACTGCTCCAGGCGGTCGCGCAGTGCGGCACCTTTTGGCAGCCATAAAGGCAAGCCCTGCCCAACCTTGCTGCTGAAGGCAAAAAGATCAAGCTCTTTTCCTAATTTCCTGTGGTCGCGGCGTTTGGCCTCTTCCAGTAGCTCAAGGTATTCTGTAAGGTCTTTTTGCTTAGGGAAGGATACGCCGTATACCCTTGTCAACTGCTTGTTCTTCTCATCACCGCGCCAATAGGCACCGGCCACGCTCATTATCTTCATCGCCTTAATGATACCGGTGTTCGGGATGTGGCCGCCGCGGCAAAGGTCGGTAAAAGTAGCATGATCGCAAAAAGTGATCGTCCCGTCCTCCAGGTTCTCGATCAGCTCAACCTTGTATTGGTTGTTCTCTTTTTTATAGAGATCGAGTGCATCGGCTTTTGAAGCCTCACGCATTGTGAATTCATGCTTTTCACGGGCAATGGCAAGGAAGCGGTCTTCAATAGCTTTAAAATCTTTATCAGTCACCACGTGATCGCCAAAGTCAACGTCATAGTAAAAGCCATTATCGATGGCAGGCCCAATGGTCAGCTTAATGCCAGGGTACATTTCCTGGAGTGCCTGAGCCAGTACGTGCGACGATGAGTGCCAGAATGCTTTTTTGCCTTCGGCATCGTTCCAGGTGTATAATACTAAAGAGCCGTCCGTCGTCAGTGGGGTTTTCGTTTCAACAGTTGTACCATTAAAGGAAGCAGAGATCACATTCCTTGCTAATCCTTCACTAATGCTCATGGCAACGTCCATGGGTGATACACCCGCGTCGAAATTTTTTACCGAACCGTCCGGCAATGTAATATTTATCATTGTTTATAAATTATTGACCGCAAATATAGTGGAATATAGGGAGAATGTCAATAGGGAAATTGAGCGTTTATATCCCGGGAATTTAGCTACCAATAATTGTCCGGAAGTACGTGTAATGCGGGTAGTAATTTGAATATGCGCTTACCATGCATGGTGTCCGCTTCCTGAAGCAACAGAAATACATATAACGACAATTGATAACGCGATTATGGTACCCCACACAATGCGGCCATGACCTGAAATCCCATATCGGTATTCGATATCGTTGTTGACTTGCCCGGCAGCCAGCGCTTTTAAATATTGCTTCCTGTATTTTGAAATATTCTTTGACATTGCTTTTATTTTTTTAATATAATGCTGAAATTGTTCTAAATCACAACAATTATTTTCTGCAATATATTAATTCATTATCGATTTTCAAAATTTTTATTCGAAACAAGCCTCCTATTAAGGAATGTTTAATATTTTTAGCATAAAATAACATCTTTTTGTAGTAGTTTAAATCATTATAACTGTAAGATAACATAACAATCACGTATGATTCCATAAGATCAACCATATAAATAGCGTATCTTTGTAGTGGTTAATCGATTGTTACAAAATCATACCGGCGTAATTTACGTTTTCAAACTTTAGCAGGCTTGCGAAATAAATTTCAAACGTACCGTTTTGAGGCTTTCCTAAAAATGTTATTATGAAAACTGAATTTAAATGGAGTCATATCATGCTCGCCGACGATGACGATGATGATTGCACACTTTTCACCGAAGCGCTCGGCTCGCTTTATCCCAGTCTGAAGCTCAGTGTGTTGAATAACGGCCAAAAGCTAATGGAGCACCTGCATCAGCCGCCTGATCCACAAGCAGATATTATTTTTATTGACCTTAACATGCCAATGAGGTCGGGTATAGAATGCCTGCAGGATATCCGTAGCCACCTGAGCTTAAAGGACAGCGTTGTTATAATGCTCACCACGAGCAACCACCAGAATGATATAGAAACTTCATATGGGCATGGTGCCAATTTTTTCATAACCAAACCTTCCAGTTTTTCTGATCTTTGCGGCCTGATCAATAAGGCATTACGTTCGGTCGCAGAGCACGGCGTACAGCAGCCTGCAAGAGAAGATTTTGTGTTGTCAGCATAACACTATCGCAACTTCTTTATGGTGAACAGCTCATTGTGGTCTTCCACTTTAGGGTACATCCTTACCGAATAATCACTACTGAAGCGTGACCTGTACAGCAGATTGCGTTCTTTATGTTTTTCGTTAAGCGTCATGGTATTGAAAAGGATGAAGCCATTTATTCTTAGAAGGAAATTTATCCGGTTCCGCCAAAAATCCTCAAACAGGAAATTAGGCATTTCTGTATCACGAAAAATATCTATTATTATAAGGTCATATTTTTCTTTTGTCTTCAGCACGAACTCAAAGGCATCATCAATAACGATCTCGCAGTTTGCTACTTCATTCAGTCCAAAGTAGGTATTGGCGATCTCTATAGCGGCCGGATCGATCTCAACCCCCGTGATCTTTCCTCTGAATTTTATTTCCTCAGCAAGCGTTTTTATTACACTTCCCGCAGCAACGCCAAGCACCAGGGTATTTTCGAAACCGCGTATCCTTTCAGATCCAATGTAGTGGAGCCCTTTGCGAAGTATGCGTTGCAGGCTTCCGTACGAATAATTCGTGTTTTTTGAGTCAAGCACCAGCTGTCCATTATTCCATGTAACCTCCAGTTTTTGGCTTGTGTCCGAATTCTGTTCGTGAATATTGACAGGGATGAAGAAACTAAGGAGTCGCTTTAGCATGGTACTTCTGTTTTTTCGGACCATTGCAAATTTGCAGGCAATTCCCTTCTGCTAAATTCAATATGGATAACCCTGCGTCTTGCTTCATTCACAGTTCTTCCGGAACTGTGGAGCAGGAGGGGCTTCATCAGCATAATTCCACCCTTTGGTACATTACACGTAACTTCACGCTCATTATCCCTATCAATGGTTTCGGGCCTGTAGATACCTTTTGAGTGCGAATTGGGAATTACTTTCAAAGCGCCGTTATTTTCATTTGCTTCATCCAGATGTATACGGATCGTAAAAATATCCTCCAGCAGATCCACCGGCGGCTGTACGGCAAACTGTCCCTGTTTTACAGTCCATGGCCCAAAGCCTTGCATATCGAACTTCTCTTTAACGGAGATAGTAAGGTCCTGGTGCCAGGCCACAAACCAATTTGACCCGCTGGGTTTATCAAAGTAAATAGATCTTACGGGGAAATAGCCTGCTCCAAAAATCTCATTCAGGAGGCCTTTCAGTTTGTTCGTGAAAATGAGCGGCAATGTATCGGGTACTCCTTTTAAAAATTGCCTGATAGCGAAGAGGTGTACCGATCTGCGGAAGGTATCTCCGGAAGTATCTGCTCTTTCTATTGCGCTGAGGATCCCCTCAATTTCGGCATTGGTGTAAATGTCATTAATTACGGCAAATCCTTCTTTGGTGATCTCATGCCTGACCTCGCTAACCGATTTTCCTACTGTCATCTTAATAAAGGAATGATAAACAATTTCGATCTTGTAAATATATAGTAATTTTGAGCGGTGTTTTTTATAAATAATATGAAAAAAATTTACGGGTTCATCTTTTTCAGGCTAATGGGCTGGAAGCTAAAGGGAACTATAGAAAGCGGCTTAAAAAAATGTGTCATCATCGTGGTACCTCACACCAGTTGGATGGATTTTATTATCGGAGTACTCGTACGGGGTGCGATTGGGCTGGAAATGCACTTTGTCGCAAAAAAAGAATTATTCCGATTTCCGTTCGGCGCCTATTTCCGATGGATGGGTGGGACGCCGCTCAACAGGCAGAAAAAAGAGAATAAGGTTGATGCTATTGCCTCTATCTTCAAAAGCCGTGAAATATTCCGCCTCGCCATCGCGCCTGAGGGTACCCGCAAAAAAGTGACGGAATGGAAAACAGGATTTTATTACATTGCCCTGAAGGCGGATGTGCCTGTTGTTGCCGTTGCCTTTGACCATGGGAAAAAGGAAGTTGTCCTGGCACCTCCATATAATTTGACAGGAGATAAGGAAACCGACTTTAAAATACTGGAGAGTAACTACAAGGGGGTTACAGGATACAACCCGGAATATAGTTATAAAAATGATTAAGAACAGTTTAACGTTATGTTAGGTAATTTTTACGAATTGCGATCGTATCTTTACAATGCAGATTTGAAGGTACAAATTAGTCAATAAGATCGACTTAAGTATTACCCATTAGAAGGGGTTTATTTGTAAAGAAAATTTGTGTTTGTTTTATTGGTTAATGGCCCCGGCACGCTTTTTATAAAGCAGTCGGGGTTTTTTAATTTTATTTTTTAATGGACACTGGTCACGCAAATTTTCTAATCAAGTGATCTGTTACAGGTCACTGTTCCGGAAAATATTCTTTAAAAGTCCCATCTGTATAAAATACTACGATCCTTTCAGTTTTCTTTCCTGGAGATGCAGCTTTTATATGCGGCAGAGGGGGCTGTGTTTTTTCATTGTTGTCTTCAGTTTGCGAGAATAGGTCGCCTAATATTGTTCCTTTTGTTTCTATAGGTACTACTGGGGCGGGGGATAGCGATTGGGGCGGTTCACTTTCGCTCGTCATTTTCTTCGGAAAAGAACCCGTACCGTTCAGGAGCCAGTAGAGGTCTACCTCAGAAAAATTCTCCGTTATCTTCATTACGAGATCAAGGCTTGGCTTGTTGCGGCCGGACATTAGGTGAGAGAGTCCGGAACGTTGTATCCCCAGCTTATCCGCAAATAATGAAGCTGTAAGTGAATAATAATCCAATATGGCTTCAAGGCGTTTTATAAAGTCATCTGTGTTTACCATTGTAAATTACATTTGTATATTTATTGGATTTACAAATGTAAACAATTAATCATTATAATAAGTATTTAGGTTGAAACATATCGAAAATACTATACTGATACTTTATATAGTCCAATATATATTATTGACTGTAAATTTATTACATATTGTTTTCAATCACAACTTGATATAAACATTAATACGTACTTAATAACGATTACAATTGTAAACAAAACACAAAATAAATATATTTACAGATGTAAAATGTAAGATGTTTACATTTGTGATCAAACAAAATCAATGGATCTACAGGCATTATTTACTATATATAAGGAAAGCCAGCTTTCCGGACGCTACATTACCAATAAGCATATTCAGCCAATTTTAGAGGAGTATAAAGGTGTATGTGATGTTAGGGTCGAAGGGAGATCGGTATTGGGAAAACCTATTTATAGCATTCTTGCCGGGACAGGTGATATCAGGATATTTATTTGGTCGCAGATGCATGGTAACGAGTCGACAACAACTAAAGCGATCTTTGACCTGCTATCATTTCTAAACAGCGAGGATGCTTTCGCAAAAACATTACTGGGTCATTTTACCTTATATATACTTCCAATACTTAATCCTGATGGTGCTGAAGCTTACACCCGTGTGAACGCCAACGCTGTCGACCTTAACCGTGATTCTGTTTACCTGTCGCAGCCGGAAAGCAAGGTGCTGCGTAAATGCTTTGAGGAGTTTAAGCCGCACTACTGCTATAACATGCATGACCAGCGGACCATATTTGGTGTTGGCGATGCGCCCATGCCTGCCACAGTCTCCTTTTTATCGCCTGCCTATAATGATGAAAGGGAAATAAATGATAGCCGGCAAAAGGCTATAAACCTGATAGCTGCCATGAATGATACACTTCAGGAACACATTCCCGGGCAGGTAGGGCGATTTGATGATTCGTTCAATATTAACTGTATCGGTGATATGTTCCAGTCACTGGGTGTGCCTACAGTACTATTTGAGGCAGGCTACTATCAGGGCGATCACGAGCGTGAAATAACTCGAAAATTTATCTTTTTTGCATTATTGTCAGGAATTAACGCTATTTACGAAAACGTTATAGCTGTTAACAGATCCGAGGAATATTTTAATATTCCTCAAAATAAGATTGTTTTTTATGACATCCTATTCAAAAATGTCAAAATAAATTATGAAAATAAAGAAAAAATCACGAATTTTGCATCACAATATAGGGAAGTGCTATTTGATAATTCTGTAATTTTTCAAGCTATTATTAGCGAAATAGGTAATTTGGATACTATGCATGGTCACGCAGAAATTGACTGTAACGGTGCAGAATTTTCCACTGATGAGGGAAATAAAATGCCAAAAACTGATGAAAAAGCAAATTTTTTTATAGGTGAGCGTAGAAAATTTGTTAATGGACAGGAGGTTTGAACAGCTTTTTTCTTATAAATGTAAACTAAAACAAATTAGGGCTAAGGAGGAACGCCCGACAAACATTAACCAACTTAAAAAAATAATACATTTATGAGCAAGTTTCGTTTAGATGAAGTTGATCACCAGATCCTTGATATGCTGATCGATAACACCAGGGTGCCATTTACTGACATAGCAAAGAAATTGCTTATTTCTGCAGGTACAGTGCACGTTAGGGTAAAAAAAATGGAAGATGCCGGTATCATCATGGGATCTTCGCTAACACTGGATTATGAAAAACTGGGCTATTCGTTCATTGCTTATGTGGGCGTATTCCTTCATAACACTTCGCAGACAAAATTCGTCCTTGAAAGGATCAATGAGATACCATTTGTTACCGTTGCGCACGTTACTACCGGTAAATTCAACATCTTTTGCAAAATAAGGGCAAAAGATACCAAGCATGCCAAAGAGGTTATCTTCATGATCGACGATATTGAGGGTGTTTACAGGACCGAGACAATGATATCGCTTGAAGAAAGCATCAACGACAAGAAGCGCCTGATGCATACCATATTTAAAGATATGTAAGATCTTTATGGAAATTTTATAACCCTCATGTTTTTTACATGGGGGTTTTTTTATTAAATTCAGCAAAAAATATCATTATGTATCCCGCCACACGAATTGAGCGCTTTAATGAAGAAGTGCAGCTTAAATACCAGCTCTTCAACAGCATATTCCTGACCCTGCCTTTCCAGTCTATAGATAACACGGGATCGCTTTTACCGCTGTTCTCAGAAATTTGTGAAGAAGGCTACAAAAACAATAATAGTCCTGAGGAGATATTTGATGCGTTCGTTGGCAAATACCTGAAAGGCAGTTCCGATAAAGAGCAGGTAGGCCTTATGTTCCGTTTCATCCAATATGTAGAAAGGCAGGTAGTGCTGTTCGATGCCATTGAGGATGCGGCTTTTAACAGCCTCAATAATGTGGAAGGGAACGGTTCGGTGCGCGACAGCCGCGAAAAGGCCGAAAATCGTGGTTTGATGGATGAACTAAGGGAATTTTTAGAAGAGTTCCAGGTTAGGGCAGTGTTAACGGCGCATCCAACGCAATTTTACCCGGGTTCGGTGCTGGGTATCATTACCGATCTTACTGCTGCCATCAAGAAGAACAGCCTGGCAGAGGTAAAGCTTCTTCTTTCCCAATTGGGCAAAACGCCATTTATCAAAAAAGAAAAGCCTACGCCTTATGACGAGGCCGTGAGCCTGATATGGTTCCTTGAAAATGTTTTTTACAATGCAGCGGGCGACATATCGTCGTTTGTGCAGGATACCATTTATAAAGAGGGCGAACTACGGCATCCGGTGCTGTCGTTTGGGTTTTGGCCCGGCGGCGATCGAGATGGCAATCCTTTTGTAACTACCGAAATTACGATGCAGGTAGCCGACAGGCTGCGATGTTCGGTAATGAAGTGCTATTATAATGACATTCGTAAACTAAAGCGGAGGCTGACCTTTACAGGAGTACAGGAACTGATCGCCGATGTGGAGCAGAAGTTGTACCGGTCGGTGTTCTACTCAAGGGACGGCGAGATCTACATAACCCTCGAGGAACTGAAAAAAACGTTGGCTAAAGTACGCGACATTGTGGTTAATGAGCACCAGTCGCTTTATTCGGACGAGATAGACGGGCTTATAAACAAGGTAAACCTTTTTGGCTATCATTTTGCATCGCTCGACATTAGACAGAACAGCAGGATACATGATAATGTATTTGAAGAGATCATGGAGCATCTTGCTAAAAAAGATAAAGCCTTTTCCGGTTATCAGTCCTTGGATGATACAGATAAGCTTAAAGCCTTGGCTAAATTAAAAGCATCCATAAACCCGGAAGATTTTAATGACTATACACGGAGCACGCTCGAATCCATACTTACCATAAAAACCATCCAGGAGAAAAATGGTGAGCAGGGGGCCAACCGTTATGTGATCAGCAATAACGAAAGCGCGCTCAACGTTTTGGAATTGCTGGCAATGTTCCGCCTTTTGGGCTGGGAAAAACCTCCTGTGGACATCGTACCGCTTTTTGAAACGGTTGAAGACCTTAAGGATGCAGATGTTATTATGAAACTGCTCTACACAAATAAAGACTACGCCGCACACTTAAAAAGCCGGGGTAATAAACAGACTATAATGGTAGGTTTTTCAGACGGGACAAAAGACGGTGGCTACCTGATGGCCAACTGGGGCATATACAGGGCAAAAGAAAACCTTACGCTGATGGCGCGCGAATATGGGGTAAAAGTCGTGTTCTTTGACGGGCGTGGCGGCCCTCCGGCAAGGGGTGGCGGTAAAACACATAAGTATTATGCCTCTCAGGGTGCCAGTATCGAGAACAATGAGATACAGATAACCATACAGGGACAAACGATAAGCTCTAACTTCGGTACGCTCGATTCCTGCCGCTTTAACCTTGAGAACCTGCTGAGCGCCGGGATAACCAATGGGGTATTCGATAAGGACAAAAAGCAATTTACTGACGACCAGAAGGCTACGATCGACGACCTTGCGCAACTGGGCTACGAAAAATATACCGCCTTTAAGCAGCATCCAAAATTCCTGCCGTACCTTGACCAGATGAGCACACTTAACTATTATGCAAAAACCAACATTGGTAGCCGCCCATCAAAAAGGAGCAAGTCGAAGGAGCTGGATTTTGGCGACCTCAGGGCGATACCATTTGTTGGCTCGTGGAGCCAGCTCAAGCAGAAT
This sequence comes from Flavobacterium sp., assembly GCF_052437795.1. GTDB lineage: Bacteria > Bacteroidota > Bacteroidia > Flavobacteriales > Flavobacteriaceae > Flavobacterium. Next base: position 1,104,996 of record NZ_JBQVPA010000001.1, on the reverse strand, counting down.
GTGCCGGGGTTCTTTGGGGTAGGTTATGCTTTAGGCAAGTATGAAGAAAGAGGGGAGTGGGAAAAGGTACAGGCGTTGTATGACAAGTCGCTGTTCTTCCGTACGCTGCTGGAGAATACAATGATGTCGCTATCCAAATCGTTCTTCCCGCTAACGGCCTATATGAAGGACGACCCGGAGTTTGGTGAATTCTGGCAAATAATCTTTGATGAATTTAATGAGACAAGGCGACTGTTGCTTAAAATTTCGGGTTATAATGAACTGATGGAAAATTATCCCGATGGCTGGGCTTCGATCAAAATGCGTGAACATATCGTATTGCCGCTGCTAACCATACAGCAATATGCGCTTAACAGGATAAGGCAGATAAAAAGTGGCAAAGGAGATGAAAGCCAGCTGGAAGTGTACGAAAAGATCGTGACCCGCTCGCTTTTTGGGAATATCAATGCCAGCAGGAATTCGGCTTAATTTTATGTAATTACGAAAATGCCACATTGGACACAGTAAAAATGTGGCATTTTTGTAGTTTTGCCCTATATAGATAGTAAATGAAAATAACCGATATTACCCCTGACGAATATGCGCCTTATCAGGAAGCATACATTAAGCTTGTAGACCCATCGTACCCGCTAATAGAAGAGCTTGAAATAAGTGTGCATAACCTTGTACATTTCGTTCGCGAGATACCCATGGATAAATATGACTATCGTTATGCCGAAGGGAAATGGACGATCAAAGACATCTTACAGCACCTTATCGATTCCGAAAGGATATTCGCGTACCGTGCGTTGCGTTTTTCGCGCAACGATACTACGGCGCTTCCGGGGTTTGATGAGAACAGCTATGCTGCCAATGCACATGGCGACGACAGGAGCATAAACGAATTGCTTACCGAAATGAGCGCGCTCCGCCATGCCAATATCATGATGTTCAAATCGTTTGATAAAGAAGACATGCTGCGAAAAGGAACTGCATCTGGATATACTGTATCGGTGCGAGCTTTCGGCTTTTTGCTGATAGGCCACCAGAACCATCATATCAACGTTTTCAGGGAAAGGTATTTGTAGCAAGTTGATAATTTGACCGTATCTTTGGATAAATAAATCCCGCTCCCTTTATATGGATTCCCCAACGTTTTACAGGCTGCTCCGCCAGAAATTCCCTTTTAGCCCAACGCTTAAGCAGGATATTTTTTTGCAGAAGGCTGCCGAATTTATCATCAACCCTAAGAATGACAGCCTCTTTGTACTGAAAGGCTACGCGGGTACTGGGAAGACCACTATCATTTCTACGATCGTTAACCATTTGGCGGATGCCGGGAAAAAATACGTCCTCCTTGCACCGACAGGCCGTGCGGCAAAGGTTATCGCGGGCTATTCGGGCAAGCCGGCCTTTACCATACACAAGCGTATTTACTTCCCTAAAAAGGGGAGTGGCGGCATGGTGGGCTTCACGCTGCAGCAGAATAAGTTCACCAATACTGTTTTTATTGTTGATGAAGCTTCGATGATCTCGGACTCCGTTCAGGAATCTAAGATGTATGAGAACGGCTCATTACTGGACGACCTGATGTCCTACGTATATTCGGGGAACAATTGTAAGATGATCATGATAGGCGATACAGCACAGCTTCCGCCTGTGAATTCCGACCTTAGCCCTGCGCTGGATATTGAGGCGCTTTCGCAGAATTACTTCAGGGATGTACAGCATATCGAACTTGACGAGGTAATGCGTCAGGAGGAGAATTCGGGTATATTATATAATGCTACCGAATTGAGGGAGCTGCTGAAGACAGCTTTTTTTGATGCATTCCAATTTAAGGTAAAAGGCTTTAAGGACATCATCAGGCTCACCGACGGCTACGACATACAGGACGCTATAAACGACGCGTACAGCAATTACAGCATTGAGGACACGGCGTTCATTGTGCGATCCAACAAGCGCGCCAATCAGTATAACCAGCAAATACGTACCCGGATTTTGTCGCGCGAAAGTGAACTTTCTGCCGGTGATTACATGATGGTGGTAAAGAATAACTATTTTTGGCTTGACGAAAAAAGTGAGGCCGGCTTTATTGCCAACGGTGACATTATCGAGATACTGGAAATTTTCAGGATCGAGGAATTATATGGGTTCAAGTTCGCACGGGTTAAAGTCCGCATGGTCGATTATCCTGATGCTAAGCCGCTGGAAACAATATTGCTGCTGGACACAGTAGGGAGCGAATCGCCATCGCTGAACTACGAGGAATCCAACCGCCTGTACAATGAAGTGATGCTGGATTATGAAGGTGAACCGCAATATCGAAAGTTCCTGAAAGTAAAGAACAACCCGCATTTCAATGCGCTACAGGTTAAGTTCTCCTATGCCATTACCTGCCACAAGTCGCAGGGCGGGCAGTGGAATACGGTATTCATAGAGCAGCCGTACCTGCCGGAGGGCATCACGAAAGATTACATACGGTGGCTGTATACGGCCATAACCAGGGCAAAAGATAAATTATACCTGATAGGGTTTAAGGATGAGGGTTTTGAATAGCTTCTCCCCAGCCCAAGGAGAGGGAGCAGCTGCACTAAAACGCAAAAAAAAGTTTACAAATTACTAATAACTCAATAACCGCAACCTCTCCAACAGTATATTCTCCTTTGGAGAAGGGCCGGGAGAGGCCTCATGACCATGAAAATAATAGCCGTAATACCCGCAAGATATGCCAGTACCCGCTTTCCTGCCAAACTGATGCAGGACCTCGGCGGAAAGACCGTGATAACCCGTACCTACCACGCAGCACTGAACACAGGGCTGTTTGACGATGTATTCGTGGTAACGGATTCCGATATAATTTTTAACGAAATTGTATCCAATGGTGGCAAAGCCATTATGAGCATCAAGCAGCACGAAAGTGGCAGTGATCGCATTGCCGAAGCTGTTGAGAACCTTGATGTGGACATTGTGGTCAATGTGCAGGGTGATGAACCATTTATCAATAAGGAGCCGCTGGCCGATGTACTTGAGGTTTTCAAAAGCGATACGGCCCACGAGATCGACCTGGCCTCGCTGATGATGCACATTACCAATTTGGAGGATATCGAAAACCCGAATAACGTAAAAGTGATCGTTGACCAAAAAAACTTTGCGCTCTATTTTTCACGCTCAGTCATTCCGTATCCGAGGGATAAGGAGGCAGGGGTGAGGTACTTCCGCCACATAGGCATTTATGCGTTCAGGAAGCACGCGTTGCTGGATTTTTACAGGCTGCCGATGAAGTCGCTCGAAGCCTCAGAAAAGCTGGAACAGCTGCGTTATCTGGAGTATGGCAAAAAAATTAAAATGGTAGAGACAAGCCATGCCGGGATAGGTATTGATACGCCGGAGGATTTGGAAAAGGCGAGGAGGATGTTGTAATTATCAATTGCTGCAGTAAATAATTGCTACATTGTTCCATTACAACTATCTTTGTCCCAACAACGACACAAACTATACTACATGAGTTCTGATACCAGCAAACGCTACAGCCAGCGCGGTGTTTCGGCATCCAAGGAAGATGTGCACAACGCCATAAAGAATATCGACAAAGGACTGTTCCCGAAAGCTTTTTGCAAGATCGTTCACGATCATCTTACCGGCGATAATGACTATTGCCTCATCATGCATGCCGACGGCGCGGGAACCAAGTCGTCCCTTGCCTATATGTACTGGAAGGAAACCGGCGATATCTCCGTATGGAAAGGCATTGCGCAGGATGCCCTTATCATGAACATCGACGACCTGCTTTGCGTAGGCGTTACAGATAATATCATGCTTTCCTCGACCATTGGGCGTAACAAGAACCTAATACCTGGCGACGTGATCTCTGCCATCATCAACGGTACCGAAGAGCTTATTGAAGAACTAAAGTCTTATGGTGTTACCATCCATTCCACCGGTGGTGAAACTGCCGATGTAGGCGATCTGGTACGTACCATTATAGTAGACTCTACGGTAACTGCGCGAATGAAACGTAGTAATGTTATTGATAATGCCAATATCAAACCCGGCGATGTAATTGTGGGGCTGGCTTCTTTTGGGCAGGCATCTTACGAAAAAGGCTACAACGGCGGTATGGGCAGTAACGGACTCACTTCTGCACGCCACGATGTTTTCGACAATTACCTCGCGCAAAAATACCCTGAAAGCTTTGACGCAGCAGTGCCGTCTGACCTGGTGTATTCCGGAAAGGTAAAACTGACCGATGCAGTTAACGGAAGCCCTATAGATGCAGGGCAGCTGGTGCTTTCGCCAACGCGTACCTATGCCCCCATCATTAAAAAGATACTTGAAAAATATACCCCTGCCGATATCCATGGGATGGTACATTGCAGCGGAGGCGCGCAAACAAAGGTGCTGCATTTTGTAGATAATGTGCATGTGGTGAAAGACAACCTGTTCCCGGTTCCGCCATTATTCAGGCTGATACAGGAGCAAAGCGGCACCGACTGGAAAGAGATGTACCAGGTTTTTAATTGCGGGCACAGGATGGAGCTTTACGTACCGGAAAACATTGCACAGGACATTATAGAAATTTCGAAGTCGTTCAATGTTGACGCGAAAATTGTTGGAAGGGTGAATCCTTCCGGAACTAAAAAGCTGACCATCGAGAGCGAATACGGGACATTCGAATACTAGATGATACAAATAACGCCGGCTAATTAGTCGGCGTTATTGTTTACTGTTTTTAAAATATAATTAATATTTCCCGCTAAGCAGTGCCCCGCCCATGGGTACCTTTGTATCAAGCCCCAATTTCTTCAGCATTTCGTAAGTTGTACACACTGCCGCCGATGTTACCGGTATGCTGATCTCTTTTTCTATCGCATCTATGGCTTCTAAGGAAGGCATTTGTACACAGGCAGAAACTACAAGCACATCTGCACCTTCAAGGTTAAGCCTTTTGTAAATATCCAAAAGGTTCATTGGGTCCTGTGCTGCAACCTCAAGGTTGTCGGCAATTTCAAGTGCAATAAAATCAACAACCTCAAACCCCTGGTGTTCGATGTAATCTACCACAAGCTGTGTCAGTGGCTTCATATAGGGTGTAATGACAGCGACTTTTTTAGCGCCAAGCACTTTCAGCCCGTTGATCAGCGCGCCCGCACTGGTCACGATAGGGGTAGGGAAATCATTTTTTACGGTTTCCTCATGCAGGTTGGTTTCTGATACGCAGTGGTAGCCGCGTCCCATGCTCATGATAGCCACAAGGCATGCGTACCCCATAACGTCGACACGGGCATCACTCAATTCCTGTGCGCACTTCAGGCTTTGGGCATCCATAGCCTCCAGTTCCTCCTTGGTCACTTTTTTCATTCGCATACGACTGGAATGGAAAGTAAACCTTTCAGGTGCGATCGTCTCACGCGAACGAAGCAATGCGGGTATTTCCGTTTCCATGGTAATATTTGAGCTCGGCACGATCTGGCCAATACGGTATGTCTTTTTCATTTTGTAAGTTTCAATAAATTATCAAGTCAAAGCACCAATAATTCTTATGCATTTTTACCACATAGTTACATAGCCATTAGTTTTTTAGTTAAAGTAAGTTCAGTCACACAGAATTAAAAGCTCCGCTTTTCTATGTGTAACTATGTATCCTTAACCGAGCTATTAAATCTATGAAGCCTATGTATCTATGTGGTTAATTTGGAAGTTATTGCAATTTGCTATTTAGAATTTAATTCTTCACTATCTACAATTGTATTCCTCAACGTTCCAATGCCTTCAACGGTAGCCTCCACCACATCACCCGGCCACATCCACTCCTGAGGGCTACGGCCTGCGCCAACACCTGCCGGAGTTCCCGTAGCGATGATGTCCCCGGCATCGAGTGTGAATACCGTACTAAGGTCGTGTATCAGGTCTTCAATGTTGAACAGCATGAATTTGGTATTCGAATTCTGCTTTTCCACGCCGTTTACAGTCAGTTTCAAATTGAGATTGTGTGGGTCGACTATTTCATCGCGGGTCACAAGAACTGGCCCCATCGGTGCAAAAGTATCCTGCCCTTTAGACACGATCCATTGCCCGGCACGGCGGCAATCGCGCGCGCTGATGTCGTTGATGACAGTATAGCCGTAAACATAATCCATTGCCTGATCTTTAGGTACATTTTTGCCTCGTTTGCCAATGATAACCGCCAACTCGACTTCCCAATCCAGCTGCTGTGTGATCTTTTGGTTATGGATAATATTCGTTTCTGTACCGGTCACCGCAGATGGCGGCTTCGAGAAGATAACCGGCTGTTGCGGCAATTCATTTGAAGTGTCAAGTGTACGTGCCGATTCTGCAACATGCTCGGTATAATTCAGCCCGATGCCAAAAATGTTCTTTCTGGGTTTAGGTATAGGTGCTAAGAGCGTGGCATTCGCTAAAGGTATGGAGCAGTCAAGCAATTCGTCTTTAGTGGCGGTATTAAGCAAGTGTATCGCATTGTTGATACCATCAATACCAAGGTCGATGAACTCAAGCATATTGTCGGGCAGATGGCTTCTTTTTAATTGTCCCAGCTTGTGCGCATCCACGATCATATTTTCTTCAACAAATCCCAGGCTTGGCGGGGCATGGTTTATCCGGTAGGTGACTAATTTCATTATATTGGTTGTTTGTGTATCTTACTTGTTTAATTTCACATTTTTGTCACATCGAGCACAGTCGGGATGCTTGCGATATGCAGTTGTCGTTCTCGATTGCGCTCGAACTGACAACCGTTACTGAGTGAAAACCTCGCTGCGACCGAACCCTAAACGGATTGCCGCCCATCGGGATGCGCCATTTCCTGGTACAATCCCAGTGATGTAATAACAGGCAGGTCGTTGAATGAGAACAGGCACGCATCTTCTGTTTCGCTAAGGTTCACGTGTTCATGGTAGGCCCATGATGGCACGCAGAAAATATCCCGCTCTTTCCAGTCAAGGCGTTTGCCTGCTATGATCGAATAACCATTGCCTTTCGCACATTGGTATACAAACGATCCTGTATGCCTGTGTGCCAGCGTGTGCTCGCTTGGGCGAAGCAGTTGTATCGAAGCGCCCATTGTCTGCATCACGTGACCGCCTGTTTGCGGATTGGTATAATGCATAAGGATTCCGTCGTACGGGGAACCTTCATTGGCCTTTGCCGCCTCCAAAAGCGCCGGGTATACGTGCTTCCACGAATATTTGAAAAGGGGAGAGTAGGGCTTGTCCCAACCGCTGTCAGCAGGGACCAGTCCCACGCCGCTATAGGTCATTGGCGAATGGTTTACCGGTGCTGTCAATGGCTGCTTTCCGTCATACACCGCATAATCGTTGGCTTCAAGGGCATTTACAAGCGGAATGTCCAGCCCGTCCTGCCAGATGCAGGTCTTGCCACCTTCCTCAACACCATGCTCGTGCCAGGTGCTGTTTGGTGTTATCACGAAATCGTTGACTTCAAGCATGATCTTGTTGCCGTCCACAACGGTATATCCGCCTTCGCCCTCCATTATGAATCGCAGTGCCGAAGCCCTGTGCCTGTGCGCCGACGTGCTTTCGCCCGGACGCGTAACCTGTATGCCGGTATAAAGCCAACCCACGGCAGCGCTCACATCGCGGCGCTTGTCATTTACAAGGTACACCACGCGGCGGCCTGCCTGCTCGGGCGTAACCAGTTCCGATGATCTTAGTACCAGTTCCCGCAGCTGCTCATATTTCCACAACATCGGCACCGATGATGTGCGCGGCTCCCATGGCTCGATGTCGTTGGCCACTGTCCACAGCGCACCCGCGCCAAGGCTTTCCAACTCTTTGTAATAGGCTTCCAGTTCCGGGGTATCCTGCACCCGTGCACGGCCTAAAACACTGTCATCATATTTTGTTTCCATACTAAACTTATTTAGTTGAATTTATTTTATTTAAAGCGAAGGGGCCTGTCTATATCAGCCATTCATATTCCTGCCTTCCGCTGTATCTCCCTCGCTACCGCTACGGGAGGATGCCGCTCCAGTCAGGGCTAATGGCCATCTACTTTTAATTTGGAAGCATCTCCTGCCGTTTGCTTTATTCTATCTTATTTCCATAACGTCCCATTTTAAGCTGGCTTGGCTTCTTTTCTTTTTTGTAATTCCTTTGCTTGGGTATAAGCGATCTATCCTTTTGCCGCTGGCCAATAATGGCAAAAACTAAAAATATCGCAGCCAATCCGGCAAATGCAGCAATGTCCGACTTTATTTTCGCACCCTCATCTTTAAAAACGAACGTAGAATTGTCTGTATTTGTAAGCAATTTAAACTCTTTACCGGTATGCAACTCATCACAGTGCAATCCCTTGAAATTCTTAACGTGTATCTGTCCAAGATAATCAAACCTGAAATGTGCTTTATTATTTCTCGAGCCCTCGCCACAAGGAGTCGGTATATCGATAATACGTACAGTTATCTCCTTGCCACTTTTAAGAACTTCCATATCCTCGTACTTCAGCATAATAAGCCAAAGTGCACCCGCCATCAATAACAGGCTTACTATCGTCAGTGCTTTAAGCTTTCTGAACATTAAAGATCCTCCTGTCCGTCGATGAACGTTATATTCTTCCTCGGGGCAGTATTCACCCGCAGATCGAAAATATCGAAGCGATTGTAATGCCCCAGTATGTCGTGCATCTGCTTAGGCTGTATGCATTTCGACAGGTCAATATCGGCATACACGATCCCTTCCTCATCGATCAGCGGTTCGCCTATCACAGCGCCGTTTGGCCCAATGACACCCGAGAAAGCGCTGTTCTTCCGGGTAAGCAATTCCTCCGCGTTCGGCACATCTTCCTTCATGATGTCAATGATCTCTTTCGTTATGGTCGAGCACGACACGATCGTGAACAGTTTCCCCTCAAAGGAATGAGCCGCCGCACGTATCTTTATCGCCTCTGCCATGTTGTAATCCGGCGGGGCAACGGGCAGCGAAATGTAGTTGGCGATATGTATCAGCTCGCCTTGTGCCAATAGTGTAAAGCGTGCCAGTGTATTGGTATTCTCGCCGCATGCCAGTGTACCGATAGGCCCGATCTCTGTATTATATACTTTCAGCGACGACCCGTCACCACCGGTCCAGGTAAGCTTTTCCGCCCAGGTAGGTACCAGCTTGCGATGCTTGCCAACAATATTACCGTTATTATCTATGATAAGATTAGTGTTGTACAATTCGCCAAAGCTCTGCCCACGCTCGTTCACTCCAATTACCACGTGGCAGTTTTGCTCTTTGGCCGCCTGGCATATCCTGTCGGTTTCCGGCCCCGGTAAAGTGATAGAGTTAACATACAGCTTCTCGTACCATTTGCTGCCCTGTACGGGTGTCATGATCCAGTTCCAATAGGGATAACCGGCCACGAATACTTCGGGAAAGGCCACCAACGAAGCCCCATTCCCTGCAGCCTCAGCAATTATCGAACAGGCTTTTTCAACTGTGGCATCCACGTTCAGAAAAACAGGGGAGGCTTGTACGGCGGCAGCCTTGAATTTTGGAAGGTCCAACATATTTTAATTGCGAATTATCAATTATGAATTACGTCTATGGTCTATTATCTTACATCTTATCATCTCCCATCTAAAGTCTGTTTAAAACCTCATGTCCGGAATAAAATATTCCTCCAGCTTGTCGCGCATTTCATCTGGAAAAGGGCTTGCCTTTATATCATCGCGGCCTTCATTAAATTCCACCCGCACTAACGATACTTCGCCCTCAAGGCATAGAGAACCGTCGGCATGATCAAACTTAAATCCGCACTTCATTGATGACACGCCAATTTTTTTTACCCAGATGTATTTTGTTAGTACATCGCCAAGTCGGGCCGCTTTCTTAAACTGTATCTTTAAGTCAACTGTGGGTATTCCGCCTGTTTTGTGAATGTTCTTGAACGGCATGCCAAGTATCTCGTCATAAAAATCTTCAACGATATTGTTGAGCATTTCCAAAAATCTTGGGTAGAATACTATCCCCGCAAAATCCACATGCTGGAAACGAACGGTCTCCTCTTTTTTAAATGCTTTTTCCATCAGGCTTGTACTGTATTTTTTAGTTTAAATCGTTGTATTTTTCCTGTCTCCGTTTTGGGGAGCGTTTCCATGTAGCGTATCTCGCGCGGGTATTTATAAGGAGCGGCCACGTTCTTGAACCAGTCCTGTATTGCCTTGGTCAGCTCGTCAGATGCTTTGTCATTATCCTTTAAAACCACGTAGGCACATACCAGCATCCCGCGGTTCTCGTCGGGCAGGCCAACTACGGCACATTCTGCAATGTCCTCATGGCCCAGCAATACGCTTTCCACCTCAATGGCGGCGATGTTGTAGCCGGAAGAGATGATCATGTCATCACCCCGTGCCACGAACCAATAGTAGCCGTCCTCATCCTTACGGAAAATGTCACCAGTTATGTTCCAGCCGTTCTCCACATACTCCTTCTGCTTGTCAGGGCTGTTCAGGTACTTGCAGCCGGTTATCCCACGTACAGCCAATCGTCCCGGTGTGCCATCGGTTATTTCATTGCCTTCGCTATCTGTGATGCGTGCCTCGTAGCCACGTACCGGTAATCCTGTCGCGCCCCTGCGCATGTTCTCCTCATTCGAGGATATAAAGATATGGAGTATTTCGGTGGAACCGATACCATCTATGATCTTTAACCCTGTCGCATCGTACCAGTCATCCCATACTTTAAGGGGTAATGTCTCTCCTGCCGAAACGCATTTGCGCAGCGAAGAGATATCGAAATCCTTCACTTTTGTTGTTATGACACGCCATGCCGTTGGGGCTGTAAAGCAGATGGTGACCTTATAATCTTCAATAGCTTTAAGCAGCAGGTCCGGTGATGGTTTTTCTATCAGGAATGTCGATGCGCCGTAGTAAAACGGGAACAGCACCAATCCGCCCAGTCCGAAGGTAAACCCAAGGGGTGGGCTGCCTGTAAAAACATCATCAGGCGTGGGTTGTAATGCGTATTTTGGGAAAGCCTCGCAAATAAGTAATATATCCTTGTGGTAATGGGAGGTCATTTTCGGTTTACCGGTAGTGCCGGAAGTAAAGCCAATAATGGATAGTGAATCTGCTTTTGTGGGATGGTTATCAAAGGTTTTGGGCTTATTGCCCATCAGTGTTTCAAGTTTCGAAACGTGTTTCCCTGAACCATCAAAAGTAATGACATGCTTCAGGAATGGTGAGTCTACAGCAAGCAATGCTTCTTCAAGTGTATAGTCGCAAAGTGCGTGCGATATTTCGGCACATTCTACCATTACGCTCAATTCTTTTTCCCGTAGCAATGGCATGGTAGCTACTACGATACCACCTGCTTTAAGGATGCCGAACCAACAAGCCACATATATCGGATTATTCGCAGAACGTATCAGTACACGGTTACCGGGTACAAAATCCAGGTTTTCTTTTAATACATGAGCGATCTGGTTGGCTTTTTCATAAAGTTCATTGAAGGTCCAGCTGCCCTCAAAAGTACGGATTGCGATCCTTTCGCCATTACCTTCGGCTATATGCCTGTCCAGCAGCTTTTCTACACAATTCAGGTCTTCCGGGAACTCGAAATCCGAATGTCCCGTAAAGCATTCCGCCTGCAGCGAAGGGTGGGGCAGGTGGTCGTGTGCAAAATTATCTTCGTAATGTTTCATTGTTATAATGGGAAATTACTTTTTGTGTGTTACAGGTTTCAATGCCTTTTTCATGCTTTCCATTGCTTTTCTTTCGCCGCCTTTGTAGGGATAGAAGTGTGATGCCGCCGACATGTACTGCTTCGGTATCCCGACAGCGTTCAGATCCTGCGCTTTGTATTGTTCATACGCCTGTGCGTTTCGTACGAATGATGGGTCAAGCAATAATGTCTTGCCCAATGCCACAAGGTCGGCACGGCCATTCAGGAGTATGGTATTGATCTGGTCAATGTCCTGTATATAGCCTGCTGTAATGGTCGGAATGTTCACGGTATTGCGCACCATATCGCTAAACGGCGTTTGCCACATCCTGCCCACGGCTGGCTTTTGATATTCAACGGTCAATCCCGTCGATACATTTATAATGTCGGCACCTGCCTTTTTAAAAGCTTCAGAAAGCGTCAAAACATCACCATCACTAATGCCGCCTTCAGCCCAGTCGGATGCTGATATTCGTACGCTCATAGGTTTTTCCGGAGGGAATACCTCTCGCATTGCCTTAAATACCCTTAGCGGGAATTTAAGCCTGTGCTCAATGCTTCCGCCAAATTCATCGTTGCGTGTGTTAGTAAGCGGTGAAAGGAACGATGCTAACAGGAAGCCGTGGTGTGCCTGGAGCTCGATCATATCAAAGCCTGCTTCATCCGCATTTTTGGCCGCGCTCACGAATTCATCGGTTATGATGTCCATGTCCTCCGAGGTCATTTCGTGCGGCTGACCCATCGTATCTTTAAATGGGATAGGGGAGGCCGAAAGCAGTCCCCAGGCATCTTTCAACGGTTCATTATTGCCTTTCCAAGGAAATTGCACGGCGCCCTTTCGCCCGGAGTGGCCTATCTGTATCGCTATTTTGGTTGCACTGTTCTGATGAATAAAATTAGTTATTCGTTTCCATGCAACCATTTGTTCTTTAGACCAAATGCCGGGACATCCTAAAGTAATTCTTCCGGTAGGGGAAATGGCTGTTGCTTCGGTAATTATCAATCCTAAGCCTGCTGTGGCACGCGAACCGTAATGCATCAGGTGCCAGTCGGAAACCAAACCATCCTTTGCTGAGTATTGCTCCATTGGGCTCATCACTATACGGTTATCAAGGACCATCGACCGTAATGAAAATGGCGTGAATGCTGCTGGGGTATCAGGTTTATTATCGGCTAAATTCGCATTGAATTCCGCCAATACTTTTTGCGTGAACGACCTGTCACGCAGGCCAAGGTTCTCGAAAGTAACCTTCTTGGCCCGTGTCATCACGCTGAAAGCAAATTGCTGGAACGGGTGCTGTATGTGGCGGTCCATGTGCTCAAACCAGTCGAGCGACACATTGGCCGCGTGCTGTATCATTTCCACACGGTTACGGCGCAGCTTTTCATAATTCTCAAAAACGGCGGGTACATCGCTGCCATGATCTATTATTGAGTCGGCTAACGCAATGGCGCATTCCATGGCCAGCTTGGTGCCGGAGCCAATGGAGTAGTGGGCTGTTGCTTTTGCATCGCCAAGTAGCACAATATTGTTGTGGCTCCATCTGTCATTGGTAATGGCAGGGAACTGCCTCCAGTGCGAGCGGTTGGAGATCAGGCCGTGGCCGTCAAGCTCTTCTTTGAAAATATCTTTAAGCCTTGCGATCGTATCTTCTTCATCAGTAACCAAAAAACCTGCCTTGCGCCAGGTTTCATCCGTGGTTTCAAATATCCAGGTGCTCATGCCTTCCTCGTACTGGTAGGTGTGCGCTACGAATGTACCAAATGGTGTGGTCCTGAAAAAATAGGTAAACGCATCCAATGGACGGGTAGAGCCCATCCACACAAAACGGTTACTCTTCATTTCGATACTCGTGCCGAATTCCTGCTCAAATTGCCCGCGTATGCTACTATTGATGCCGTCCGCTGCCACAATGATATCCGAGCCTGAAAATTGGCCCAGATCGTCTACATTAGCTTCGAAATGAAGGTTTACGCCTTCTTCTTTAGCGCGCTGCTGCAAGAGCTGTAGTAGCGTTTTACGGGAGCATCCGCAAAAGCCATTGCCGGTAATGCGTACCTTCTCACCATCCCGCGCAACATCCAGTTCATCCCAGTAAGCGAATTTAGTCCGGATCAGGTCATACGACTGCGGGTCGCGGGTAAGGAACTCGCTCAGTGTCTCGTCAGAGAACACTACACCAAAGCCAAAAGAATCATCGGCGCGGTTGCGTTCGTATACATCAATGGTGTAGTCCGGCCTTGCCTTTTTCAGCAGTATTGAAAAATACAACCCGCCGGGGCCGCCGCCTATTACTGTTATTTTCATTCTTTTATAAAGGGTCTTTTTATGGAGAAAACCTCACCGATCTTTGCATAATTTGCACCTTCGAGACGGGCAATGGGCTTGTAGTTCTCCCGGTTTATCTTAAAGTCAGGTAAGAGCACGCTTTCATCTACATGGAACATCACAATGCGGCCTATCATTACAGTAGCGCCGCCATCTTTATGATCTTCAAAGCTGTAGTGATGCACGAGCTCGCACTCAAAATGGATGGGGCTTTCGGCTACCCTTGGTGCTTTTACTACTACAGAAGGTATAGCTGTCAGTCCGGCATATTCAAATTCGTTGCCGTCAGGGGGAAGATTTATAGACGAATTGTTCATCGCCTCCACAAGTTCTTCTGTAGCCATATTCACTACGAATTGTTTAGTAGCCAGTACGTTATTCAATGTGTCTTTGTTTGTATCCCCACTGCGTACGGTAGAGAACATCACGTGCGGAGGGTCTTCGCCAACAGCATTAAAAAAGGAGAATGGTGCAAGGTTGGGGATGCCGTCTTCACTTACTGTGGATATCCATCCGATAGGGCGCGGAATTACTGACCCCGTAAGGATCTTGTAAACGTCTTTCTGGCTGGTATGCGCCGGATCGATCTGCATGGTGGTGGTTGTTTAGTCCCACAAATAAAAGAAAAATTACGGATTAATTTTTATTGATTTTTGTGATATATTCAGGATTTATGGCAAATTTTAATTATCGTGACAAAAAAGTATCATGTTTTATAGATATAGTGTTTTTTAGTTTAACGAAAGGCTTTCTATATTTATAAAAATATTAAAACTACAGAATACTATGGCAGGCACATCGACTAAAGGCATCTGGAAAGTCATCACGGCCTCTTCCCTTGGCACACTTATCGAGTGGTATGATTTCTATATTTTTGGCAGCCTGGCAGTTGTCATTTCTACTAAGTTCTTTCCGGCCGATAATCCTACGGCTGCCTTTTTATCTACGCTGGCTACTTTTGCTGCCGGCTTTGTGGTAAGGCCTTTCGGGGCGCTGTTCTTTGGCAGGCTGGGCGATATGATCGGAAGAAAATATACTTTCATGGTCACGCTGCTGCTGATGGGCGGGGCCACTTTTCTCATTGGATGCATACCTACTTATGAGTCCATCGGATTTTTCGCACCATTGTTAGTATTGCTGCTACGTTTACTACAGGGGCTTGCCCTGGGTGGCGAATATGGTGGCGCGGCAACCTACGTAGCAGAGCATTCGCCGAAAGGCCAGCGAGGCTACTGGACCTCCTGGATACAGACAACCGCAACGTTTGGACTGTTTATCTCGCTGATGGTAATACTAATTACACGTAAATTATTATCTGCAGAGGAATTCGACGCGTGGGGCTGGCGCGTGCCTTTCTGGATATCGATACTGATGGTTATCGTGTCGTATGTGATCCGTAAAAAAATGCACGAATCGCCGGAATTCGCAAAGGCTAAGGCTGAAGGTAAGACGAGCACTAATCCGTTAAAAGAAAGCTTTGGCAACAAATATAACCTCAAGTTCGTACTGCTGGCATTATTTGGTGCAGCGATGGGGCAGGGTGTAGTTTGGTATACCGGGCAGTTCTATGCCATGAACTTTATGAAGACAGTAATGCATGTTGAATCGTCGCAGGTAGATTCACTTTTAGGGATCGCGCTGCTTTTGGGGACGCCTTTCTTTGTTTTTTTCGGATGGCTAAGTGATAAAGTGGGACGAAAGCCTATTATGATGCTGGGAATGCTCTTGGCGATCATGCTGTACAGGCCAATATATAAGGAAATGTACATTACTGCCGACGTTTCGCTGAAAACAGAAATAAGTCCTGAGCAATATTATCGAGCGCCGGGTGAGCTACCATCGCCTGATAGTAAAATATATACCGATGGTACAAAGGCAGATCATAAAAGAAACATTAACAAAACTACTGGTAAAGAAGAGGTTAAAGAAGTTGTACAACTTGGACCTTCCGGGCAATATTACCTGGTTTTCCTGATCTTTATCCAGGTTATTTTCGTAACCATGGTCTACGGCCCGATCGCTGCTTTCCTGGTAGAAATGTTCCCTGTAAAGATACGCTACACCTCAATGTCACTGCCCTACCATGTAGGCAACGGGATCTTTGGCGGGTTGTTGCCGGCGATCTCCACCTACCTGGTCACGAATGCTGAAAAAAATGGCGACCCGGAGTTCTATCTCGAGGGGTTGTGGTATCCGATCATCATTGCGGGGATCAGCTTTGTGATCGGGATGGTGTACCTTAAAACTAAAAATAATACTGAACACGATCGATCATGAAAGCATTAAAAAGGATACTCGGGATAGTATGGATGGCACTGGCAGTTGCGGCGGCATACTTCTGCATTGTTGAGTTCGGGCTGCCAAAATTAGATACCGGTAATCAGGAGGACCTTGTTTTCGGGATCATTATATTATTCGTACTTACACCACTCATTGTACTTGGATTGGGCATTTTCGGATATTATGCCATTAAAGGCGAATATGATGATGTGTAAAAAAACTTCAGAATAATTCCCATAATTACCAAAGGATCGTATCTTTACAATTCCAAAAAGCAAACACAATGAGTTACTATCAGGTAAAAAGCCTTGAGCAATATTTTAAGCATTATAATAAATCCATACGCGAACCCCGTAAGTTTTGGGATAAGATAGCCGACGAAAATTTTACCTGGTACCAAAAATGGGACAAGGTGGTGGAATTCGACATGCAGGAGGCCGATGTAAAATGGTTCGTAAATGCTAAAGTGAACATTGTTAAGAACTGCATTGACAGGCATTTGGCCAAGAGAGGCGAGAAGACGGCCATCATATTCGAACCGAACGACCCTAAGGAAGAAGCACAGCACATTACCTATAACGAGCTGTATGACAGGGTAGCCAAAATGGCTAATGTACTTAGGGGCCAAGGCGTTAAAAAAGGGGACAGGGTATGTATCTACCTGCCCATGATCCCTGAGCTTGCAGTAGCGGTACTGGCGTGTGCCAGGATAGGGGCGGTGCATTCTGTAGTGTTCGCAGGGTTTTCGGCTTCTGCCGTAGCGGCGAGGATCCAGGATTCGCAATGCTCAATGGTAATTACTTCCGATGGTGGCTTCCGTGGTAGCAAGACCATCGACCTGAAAGGCATTGTAGACGAGGCATTGGAAAAATGCCTGTCGGTCAAACAGGTTTTGGTGGTAAAGCGTACCGGGACCGCTGTGAACATGAAGGAAGGCCGTGACCAATGGCTGCAGCCGTTGCTCGACGAAGCCGTTGCTAATAATGTAGCGGAGATCATGGATGCCGAGGACCCGCTGTTCATACTGTATACTTCCGGATCTACCGGAAAGCCAAAAGGAATGCTCCATACCACAGCCGGTTACATGGTATACAGCGCTTATACCTTCAAGAACATTTTTGCCTATGAGGAGAACGACGTATTTTGGTGTACCGCCGACATCGGCTGGATCACCGGGCACTCGTATATACTATACGGTCCATTACTCAATGGCGCCACGACCGTAATATTCGAGGGTGTACCATCGTACCCTGACTTCGGGCGTTTTTGGGAGGTTATCGATAAGCATAAAGTAACGCAATTCTATACCGCGCCAACAGCCATACGTTCCTTAGCTAAAGAAAATTGGGAGTGGGTAGATAAGCACGACCTGTCATCGCTTAAGATCATCGGGTCGGTTGGCGAGCCTATTAATGAGGAGGCTTGGCACTGGTACAACGACCACGTGGGCAAAAAGAAATCGCCTATCGTAGATACATGGTGGCAAACAGAGACAGGCGGCATCATGATATCGCCGATACCTTTTGTTACCCCTACAAAACCAACTTATGCCACATTGCCATTGCCGGGTGTACAGCCGGTACTCATGGATGAAAGGCGCAACGAGATCGAAGGGAACCAGGTAGTGGGCAGCCTGTGCATTAAATTCCCCTGGCCAGGGATGGCGCGCACGATATGGGGCGACCACCAACGTTTTAAAGAGACGTATTTTTCGACCTTCCCGGGCAAATATTTTACGGGAGACGGCGCTCTTCGTGATGAAGTAGGCTATTACCGGATCACCGGCAGGGTAGATGATGTTGTTATTGTATCAGGACATAACCTGGGTACAGCACCAATAGAGGATGCGATCAACGAGCACCCTGCAGTAGCAGAATCGGCTATTGTAGGCTTCCCGCACGATGTGAAGGGCAACGCGCTGTACGGTTTTATTATACTGAAGGAAGTGGGCGAGGTGCGCGACAGGGATAACCTGACCAGGGAGATCAATGAGCACATATCCAGCCATATCGGGCCTATTGCAAAACTGGATAAGATACAGTTCGTTTCCGGACTGCCAAAAACGCGCTCCGGCAAGATCATGCGTCGCATCCTGAGGAAAATCGCCGAAGGCGATTTCTCTAACTTTGGTGATACCAGTACGCTGCTTAATCCTGAGATAGTGGATGAGATCAAGGATGCAAAAGTGTAAACAAAACAGATATATAAAAGTAAAGGCAGCCCGACCGGGCTGCCTTTTGTCTTGTAAGGAGGGATACTGTCTAATTTTTACAATCTACCTTATCCAGTACTTCTTCAGATGTTTTGCTAACATCTTTGTATTTCCAAATGCCTTTATCTTCTTTCATTTCGCCAAATTTTACAGCTAGCGTTTTATCTGTTACAGTAAAAATGACTTCTTCTTTAAAGTCCATCCCTTCCTGTTGGGACTGGGCCACCACATTGGCCGTGTTGCCATTCATAACGCCCTTGTAGGTGCTTATCTTTTTATCTTTTTCAAAAGGTTTCCAATGGTAGATCCCATGGATGCTGTCGCCATGGCGCTCGATCTCCACAATTATGGTGTCTTTTTTCATTACCTTCAGGTAGCATTCCTTTTCGGCCATAGGCTCGGTTGCCGGCGTGGTCACAGTAGTTTCTTCAGTGACCGTAGTCTCGGTTTTCTCTTCTTTTTTCTGGCACGAAACTATCAGCGCTCCTGCTGCCAGCAATGCAAAGGTTGTTTTCATTTGATTTGTTTTGAATAAAATTACTGCATATAAAACAAAAAAAGAACCCTGTTAAGAGTTCTTTAATATTCGTTTTATGATAAATTATTCCTCATCATCCTCGTCGTCCTCGTCTATTTCATCAAGGCCTACGATACGATTTCGTCTCGGCATTCCATCTTCATCTTCATCATCGTCATCGTCGTCATCCCCGTCCGCATCTGCATCATCACTATCAGCAGTATCCTCTTTTTCATCAGCATCATCGTCGCCAACTTCAAGATCTTTCAATGCGTCAAGGTCATCAGCCGGCTCATCTATTTCATCATCATCAAAGTTCTCGATTCTGTCGGCAAGTTTTGTGCTCACTTTTACAAGGTATATGGTGTCTTCCGTACGCACTTCAACGGCCTCAATGGTTTCATTCCTGGCATTCTTAAAGCGTACTATATTAGAGTCATCATATCCCTCCGGGAACTTCTCCACCAGCAGGGTCAGGATCTCATTGGTTAATTTTGCGTAGTCAACTATAACTCTTTTCATAAAGCGGTATTAATAATCCAACAAGTAGGCAAATATAAGTGGTGCAACGATAGTGGCATCACTTTCTATGATAAATTTAGGTGTTGTAATGTCAAGTTTCCCCCAAGTGATCTTTTCATTAGGCACAGCCCCGGAGTAGGAACCGTAGCTTGTAGTTGAGTCAGATATCTGGCAGAAGTAGCTCCAGAAAGGAACATCGTGCATTTCCATGTCCTGATACAGCATCGGTACCACACAGATAGGGAAATCGCCCGCGATACCACCACCGATCTGGAAGAAGCCTATACCGTTCTCACTGTTCTTAGTATACCAATCAGCAAGGAAAGCCATATATTCTATACCCGACTTCATTGTCGAAGCCTTCAGTTCGCCTTTGATCACATAAGAAGCAAAGATGTTGCCCATGGTGCTGTCTTCCCAACCAGGGACCACCATTGGCAGGTTGGCCTCGGCAGCGGCATACATCCAGCTGTCCTTAAGATCGATCTCATAATATTCTTCAAGCACACCCGAAAGCAGCATTTTGTACATGAACTCATGCGGGAAATAACGCTCGCCCTTATCGTCGGCATCCTTCCATATTTTGTAAATATGCTTTTGCAGGCGGCGGAAAGCCTCATGCTCAGGGATGCAGGTATCGGTAACACGGTTAAGGCCCCTCTCAAGAAGGTCCCATTCCTCTTGTGGCGTAAGGTCCCTGTAATTAGGAACGCGCTCGTAGTGGGAATGCGCCACAAGGTTCATGATGTCTTCTTCAAGGTTGGCACCGGTACACGATATGATCTGCACCTTGTCGCGGCGGATCATTTCGGCGAAAATCTTTCCAAGTTCCGCCGTACTCATGGCACCGGCAAGGGTCACCATCATTTTGGCGCCGTCTTCCAATTGCTTTTCGTACCCTTTTGCAGCATCTACCAATGCGGCAGAGTTAAAGTGCAGGTAGTACTTCTCAATGAACTGGCTTATAGGTCCTTTACTCATTTCAGTGGTTTTTGTCTTATCTGTTTGTTATTTGTTCTCTTTTTTGGCGTACCCCAAAATTGAAAGCACGTCTTCGGCCTGTTGCTGCTCCGAGAATACTTCGGTAGCTATAATGCCGTTCTCATCTCTGTCTATCAGGATGTGTTTCGGCTGCGGGATGAGGCAGTGGTGCAATCCGCCATAGCCACCAATCGTTTCTTGGTAGGCACCCGTGTTAAAGAACCCTATGTATAATGGCTTCTCCTTGTTATATTTCGGCAGGTATATGGCGTTCATATTCTGCTCAGAGTTGTAATAATCGTCGCTGTCGCAGGTAAGACCACCCAACAATACCCTTTCGTAGGAGTCGTTCCAGCGGTTTACGGCCAGCATGATGAAGCGCTTGTTGATCGCCCAAGTATCAGGAAGTGTGGTAATGAACGATGAGTCGATCATGTTCCATTTTTCCCTGTCGTTCTGCTGCTTTTGATAGAGCACCTGGTATATTGCGCCACCGCTCTCGCCAACGGTAAACGAACCGAATTCAGTAAAGATGTTAGGCACGTCCACCTCTGCATCTTCACAAGCTATTTTGATCTGGTTGATGATCTCATCGACCATGTATTGGTAATCATATTCAAAGGCAAGCGAGTTCTTGATAGGGAAACCGCCGCCAATGTTAAGGCTGTCCAGTGTAGGGCATTCTTTTTTAAGGCTAATGTATACCCTTAAACACTTTACAAGCTCGTTCCAGTAATAGGACGTGTCCCTGATGCCGGTATTGATGAAAAAGTGAAGCATTTTCAGTTCCACCTTCTTATTCTCCTGGATCTGCTTACGGTAAAATGGCAGGATGTTCTTGTAGCCGATGCCAAGCCTCGAGGTATAGAATTCGAACTTCGGCTCTTCTTCGGCAGCAATGCGGATGCCTATCTTGAATTTGCCCGGGATCTGCTCCTGAAGCAGGTCAAGTTCCTCGTAGTTGTCAATGATCGGGATGGTCCTGTTGTGGCCGTTATTGATCAGCCTTGCAATGTTCTCTATGTACTGCGCCCTTTTAAAGCCGTTGCAGATGACATATGTATTCTTATTGATCTTCCCTGCGGCAAAGAGCCTTTCTACAATGTCAACGTCAAACGCTGCCGACGTTTCGATATGGATATTATTCTTAAAAGCCTCATTCATCACATATTCGAAGTGAGAGCTTTTTGTGCAATAGCAATAATAATACTTGCCATCGTACTTGTTCTTTTCCATCGCGTTCCTGAACCAGCTTTTGGCCTTGCGGATATTGTTGGATATTTGTGGCAGGTAGGTGAATTTGAGTGGTGTACCATATTGTTCTACCAGTTTCATCAGGTCGATATTATGGAACTGGAGGTTGTCTTTATTCAGCGTAAATTCTTCCTGAGGGAAATAGAATGTTTGGTTGATCAGGTCGAAATATTTTGTGTTCATCTGTTTGTTTGTATAAATGTTATAAAAATAAGAATATTCCTAAATTATAACCCTTTTCAAACCCTTAGATTGGCGTATATTATCTGGAGCTTTTCCCTGTGGTTGGGTATGCTGTTGAATATCTCAGCCCCGGCAACGTCCTTTAACGAAAACGTTATATTGCATATGCCTTGCAAAACCTTGGATTTTCGGGCAAAACCGGCGAAGGAAAAGATGTTTTTATTTAATTTCATCAGGGCAAATGTAAAAAATAATAATCCGTATTTAAAAACAAATCTCTTAAAAAATTGTTACTTTTGATAGTCTTCAAACGCTTTGATTATCAATATGTTCTCAGCTTTCTTGTTAATAACCGCACTTCCTATGCCATCAGGCAATACGAACAGTACCCTGCCCCCCTCATTCTTTTTATCGTGCACCAGCAAGCCGATGATGTCCTCAACATCCTTTGCGGTAAAACTTACGGTCCCGAAAATTGAAAGTATCACCGATCTTATCTCATCGTATTCCTCTTCTACCAAAAGCCCTTTGGCCATGGCAATATAGCTTTCCAGTACCATGCCTGCAGCAACAGCTTCGCCGTGGAGCTGGGGAGTGGCGCTGTTTAAAAAGTGCGATTCTATTGCGTGTCCCAGCGTATGCCCAAAGTTGAGCAGCTTGCGCAGGCCTTTTTCGTTGGGGTCCTGTTCAACAATGTTATTCTTTATTTCTACAGACCAATGTATCAGCGCCCCCAGGTCATCGGTGGTCATATTGCCCAGGTCGGAAAAATTATCCCAATAGGTTTTGTCGGCAATGAGCCCATGCTTGAGCATTTCGGCCAGTCCGGAGCGCATTTCCATCTGCGGAAGTGTAGTAAGGAAATTAGTATCGATAAGTACCGCAACAGGGTTATTGATCACGCCTATCTGGTTTTTCAGTACACCAAGGTCGACGCCCGTTTTTCCGCCAACAGATGCGTCTACCATCGCCAGTAGGGAGGTAGGTATATTAATGAAGTCAATGCCCCTTTTAAATGTCGAGGCTACGAACCCGCCAAGGTCGGTAACCACGCCTCCGCCTATATTAATGATAAGGCTTTTGCGTTCGGCCCCGAGGTCGGTCAGCGCGTGCCATACTTCTGTACAGGTCTCCAACGATTTGTTGGGTTCTCCCGCTTCTATTTCAATGATCTCGATAGGCAGTTCGGTAGCCAGCTGTGCCAGGAAATTGGGCAGGCAATACTGAGAGGTATTGGTGTCGGCCAGTATAAAGATACCGGTATAACCGCCAATAGCCAAGATCTTCTGCAAATGATCATAGCAGTCCTCATTAAAGTATATGGTGTAGTTGCCGGCTTCTATCGGGTTCATGTGATGTTTTATTGAAAAAGCAAAATAAAGTATTTTATAGCATTAATTATTGCACAGTATTTATATTTGCACAAATTTTTTAAGACAATGGAAAAAATCTTCGATGATACAACCGGCGCGTTCTCACTAAAAAGCAATGCGGAGCTCAACAGGGCGTATTTTCTTTTCAGGATGATCGCTTCGAGGCCATTGGTAAAGGTGGGTACCGCAATGACCAACTTCGCGCTTAAGCTCAGGCTGCCTGTCGAAGGATTGATCCGTGCCACTGTATTTGACCATTTTTGCGGGGGCACCACCGAAGAGGATTGCCTGCCTGTTGTTAAAAGGATGTACACCAAAGGCGTGTCCTCGATATTGGATTATTCTGTTGAAGCAAAAGAAGCTGAGGCCGAGTTTGATAAAGCTTTGGCCGTGACGCTGAAGACCATTGAATTCTCAAAAAATAACAAAGCGATATCTTTTGCCGTATTCAAGCCTACCGGGTTCGGAAGGTTCGACCTGTGGGTGAAACTGGGTGAAGGGCAGGAGTTTACCGCTGACGAAAAAGCCGAATGGGCGAGGGTAACGGAGCGCTTTGAGATCGTGTGCAAAACGGCGCACGCCAATGATGTTGCACTACTCATCGATGCAGAGGAGAGCTGGATGCAGGATGCCGCCGATAACCTTGTGGCCGATATGATGCTCAAATATAATAAGGATAAGGCCATTGTATTCAACACACTGCAGATGTACCGCCATGACAGGCTCGATTACCTAAAAAAGCTTCACGATGAGGCGAAGAAAGAAGGCTTTCACATTGGGATGAAAGTGGTTCGCGGCGCCTATATGGAAAAGGAACATAAACGTGCCGAAGAGAAAGGGTACCCAACACCGATATGTGCTTCTAAAGAAGCTACCGACGCGAATTACAACAATGCCATCAAATACATGATGGAACACCTTGATAAAATGGCGATATTTGCAGGCACGCACAATGAGGCAAGTTCATACCTCGTGATGGAACTGATGAAGCAGTCCGGCATTGCCAAAAATGACGACCGCGTTTGGTTCGGGCAGCTGTATGGCATGAGTGATAACATCAGCTTTAACCTTGCGGCACATGGATATAATGTAGCGAAGTACCTGCCGTTCGGCCCGGTGCGCGACGTTATGCCGTACCTGATACGCAGGGCTGAAGAAAATACATCTGTAGCCGGGCAAACCAGCCGTGAGCTCAACCTGATAAGCGCCGAAAGAAAGCGCCGTAAACTGAAAGATTAAGTTATAATACTGTATAAATGAAATTTGCACACCGACTGGCCTACTACCTGTTAGGCGTTCTCATAGGGGGAGTATTCCTTGTATTCCTCTTTAAAGAAAAGCGCACTGAGTTTTGCTACCTGCCTAATTGCAGGGTGCTAAAGGATATCCGTGCTAAAGGCCTGAACATTTCTAAAGAAGCCGAGGCAACGCTGAACGAGAAGTGGGTAACGATAGACGACGTAAAAATGAGCCTGCAGTATGGTGATGTCGATTTTTCCAAAAGCAACAAGCCCAACCCGGGCGGAGGCAAGCTTTATGTGATAGAAGGGAAAACGGCTAAGGAACAGCCGATTGTACTTGAGGTGGTCAACTTTAGCGATAAGGCCATTTTGAAGGCCGTAAAAAAAGAGTGATTTTTTTATCAAAATCCTTGCAAATACAAATCCTTAGCGTATATTTGCACTCGCAATACGGAACTGACCACAGTGACAAATTGCGAAACATATTGGGGCGATTAGCTCAGTTGGTTCAGAGCATCTCGTTTACACCGAGAGGGTCGGGGGTTCGAATCCCTCATCGCCCACTACTTCAAAACTCCTCAGGAAACTGGGGAGTTTTTTGTTTTATGCCTATATAACAATACATTCCCCACTTGTTATATATTTGCAAAAATGATCCCGACCGGAATGACAATAAGAAATGCCGCTTTTGGAATAACTTCCAAAGCAAATTACTCTGCCAGCACGAAAAAATATTTTACAGCACTTTTAATAACTATAGCTTCCTTTTACATGCCGATGCAGGTTTGGGGACAGGGTACCGCCGATTCGCTCCAAAAGCTGATAAAAAATGCCGATGGGCTAAGGAAGGCGGAACTTAGCGTAGAACTGGCCGGCTACTACCTGACGCAAGATCCGGACTCTACGATATATTATTCCAATAAAGCCATCGCCATCGCTAACGGTGAAAACGGCCACAAGATCGTCATCCGTTCGTATGCCAAAATAGGGGAGGCGTACCAAAAGCAAAATAAGATGAAAGAGGCCATTTTCTTTTACCTGAAAGGGTTGGGCCTTGCCGAAAAACATAATGAAAAGTCGCTGGCAGGCACCATATATAATGGTATAGGGGTTTGCTATTTTTACCAGAATAACCCCAAAAAAGCGGGAGAATACCTTAAACTTGCCGCACAGGCTAAAAAAGAGGCGAACGACTATCAGTACTATGCGTTGATCAGTACGAACCTGGCCGTATTGCAAATTTCCACACAGTCATACAATGAAGCAGTAGCAACGCTTAAAGATGCGGAGAAAACACTTTTGCAGAACAAACAGCCGCAGTATCTGGCGACTGTCTATAACTCACTTGGCGCAGCCTATCAGGTCGTTAAGCCCGATTCCTGTATGTATTATTACCAAAAGAGCCTTGATCTTGCCACTAAGAACAAAGATCTCCTTAACATGATGACGGCCTGCCAAAATATGGGCGATCATCATTTGGAACGAAAAAACTACCAGCAGGCCATAATGTTCATGAAGAAAGCAATAGCTGCAAATGACCTGCGCCCGGAAGACCAGTTCAAGCCTGCGCTGTATGACCGCATCGGCCTGGCTTATGAAGCCATGGGTGATCTCAGGAATGCCTACTACTATAAAAAGCTTGAAAATGAGGCACGCCAGCGCTTGTTCTCTGTAGAAAAGCAAAAAGAGGTGGATGAATTGGAAATTCGTTACCAAAGCGAAAAAAAGGGAAAAGAGATCCAGCTGAACAAGCAGGAAATAGAGCGCGGAAGGAACCAGCGTAACCTAGTACTTTTTGGTGCCATACTGGTAATAATTATTGCAGGGTTCGTAATGTACCTGGTCATACAACGCAGGAAGATCACGCAGGAATTTGAACAGGAAAAACTAAAGATGTTCGAGAACATCTTCCACGAGATAAGGACCCCGCTTACACTTATAGACGGGCCGATACAACTGATGAAAAATGATCCCGGATTGAAAAATACCGAACAGTTGGTACTTGTTGAGCGAAATTCCAAAAGGCTTATGCGTTTGGTTAATGAGTTGCTGGATGCTTCAAAGCTGGGTAAGGGAAGTTTCAGGCTGGATCATACGACGGGCAATATCGGCGATTTCATCGATGACATTATTGATGGCTTTGCCAGCGAGGCAGCAGCTGGTGGTAAAAGTATCATCAGCGATAAAAATGATATAGATGGATATTACTCTTTCCCGTCGAATGCTTTGGAGAAAATAATGTCAAACCTCATTGGCAATGCTATAAAATATAGTCCGGCAGGCAGTGAGGTGAAGGTAAGTTCGCGGGTAGGGCAGGATGAGCTTACCATTGAAGTAAAAGACAATGGCCCCGGCATACCCGAAACAGAACAGAAAAAAGTGTTCCGGAGGTTCTTCAGGGGAAAATATTCGTCGGGAACGAATGGTACGGGTATCGGCCTCTCGTTAGTAAAAGAGTTGACAGCGCTGGCACAGGGAAGTATACAAATGCAAAGCACAGCTGCGGGAACAGCGTTCACGATCACATTGCCGGTAAAGCAACTTCAAAATACCCCGGAGGCTGTATATGGCGATAGCGAACCACCGACACTACTGCTTGCGGAAGATGATGCTGATACGGCTGCCTTCACCATTTCGGTACTACAGGATAATTTCAGGATAATACATGCCAAAAACGGGCAGGATGCCATAGAAATAATTCGCGAAAATATGCCTGACATTATACTTTCCGATATTATGATGCCCGAAAAGGACGGTATCGGGCTATTGAGGGATATCCGTTCGGATGAATTATCAAGCCACCTTCCGTTCGTTCTTTTTTCAGCGAAAGCATCTCTGGAAAGCCGCCTACAAGGCCTTGGCTACGGTGCCGATGCGTATATTTCCAAACCTTTTTCGCCCGATGAGCTTAAGCTGACCGTAAACAATCTTTTTACCACGGTGCAGCGCAACAGGCAGCTATACCGATCGGCAATAAATTCGGCAAAGACATTTGAGGAGCGGATAAAAAGTGACAACGCTTATATAAATAAAGTGATCGAAAGCATTATAAAAAACATTGATGATGCCGAATATTCAGTTAACGAACTGTCATCTGATATGGCCGTGAGCCGAAGCCAGCTGCACAGGAAGCTTGCGGCTCTGACAGGATTCTCTACTACCAACTTCATACGCATGGTGCGGCTTGAAAAAGCAAAGGACCTGTTGTTGGCCAACGACGGTAATATTTCGGAAATAGCGTACCAATGCGGGTTCAACAGCCAATCCTATTTCACGAAAGCATTTACAGAGCATTTTGGTAAAAGCCCAAGTCAATTCCTTAAAAATGAGGATTCTTAGCACTGTTGCAACATTAGTACATGAATATGCAACAACGTTTAAAGGCTTTTTCGCACCCTTACGATACATTTGCCAATATTACAGATACATAAAATAATTCAATCAAGATGATGAGGAATCTTTTACTCTTTTTTCTTTCTCTGTGGAGTTTTACTTCACATGCCAACAATGACTGCAGCAACGCCATCGCGCTAACGCCCGGGATCGCATGCAGCAACACAGCGGGTACATTTAGTGGGGCAACCCTAACCGGTGCGGCACCCTCCTGCGCTAGCGAATCCATACAGGATGTATGGTACAAATTTACCGCGACCGATGTTACCAATGGCATCTACTTAAATGCTGTTAATGGCCTTAACCACGGACTGGAGATCAGGCAGGGCGGATGCAACAGCACAATAGTAGCATGCAGGAATGATTACTTTGCAGGCTATGGCGAAAGTTACTTCAGCAACAATTTTGTTGTCGGGCAGGAATACTACATTAGGGTTTTTACGGCAACAGCACAGTTAACCACTGCTTCTTTCACGATATGCGTTCAAAATTTCCCAACCCCTGCCAACGACCTTTGTTCCAACGCACAGCTGCTTACCCCCGGTAACGTTACCTGCACCTTAACGCCGGGTACTTTTAGCGGCTCCCTTAAGGATGGCGGAGTTCCTTCATGCGCCACAAGTGCCTCACAGGACGTTTGGTATAAATTTACAGCTACCGATGTTACCATGAGTGTGTATATAGATGGTTCCCAGTACCTGAACCCCGGTTTTGAAATTTATCAGGGCGGCTGCAACGGTACTTTGGTTACGTGTAAAAATGACTATAACGCTGACGGGTATAGTGAGAGTTATTTCAATAACAACTTTATCGTTGGGCAACAATACTATATAAGGGTTTTCAACGCATCGGGTACACTAACTACACGTAGTTTCAGTATTTGCGTTCAAAATTTCCCAAATCAGGCGAACGACCTTTGTGCCAATGCCACACAGCTTACATCAAGTAATACGTGTAACCTAACCTCTGGCACTTTCAGCGGTACGCTAAAGGATGGCGGAGTTCCTTCATGCGCCACAAGTGCCTCACAGGACGTTTGGTATAAATTTACAGCTACCGATGTTACCATGAGTGTGTATATAGATGGTTCCCAGTACCTGAACCCCGGTTTTGAAATTTATCAGGGCGGCTGCAACGGTACTTTGGTTACGTGTAAAAATGACTATAACGCTGACGGGTATAGTGAGAGTTATTTCAATAACAACTTTATCGTTGGGCAACAATACTATATAAGGGTTTTCAACGCATCGGGTACACTAACTACACGTAGTTTCAGTATTTGCGTTCAAAATTTCCCAAATCAGGCGAACGACCTTTGTGCTAATGCCACACAGCTTACACCTGCTGCAACCTGTACCTATGTTACCGGGACATTCAGCGGAACACTATTAGATGGTGGCGCACCTTCATGTGGAACAAGCGCCTCGCAGGATGTATGGTATAAATTTACCGCAACCGCAGCGACAATGAGCGTATCCCTTAACGGTGCACAATATCTTAACCATGGCCTCGAAATTCGCCAGGGAAGCTGTACCGGAACTGTTGTTACGTGTAAAAATGACCTTCCGGACGGTTATAGCGAGAGTTATACAGGCAATAGCTTTATTATAGGCCAGGAATATTATGTGCGCGTATTTAATGCTTCATCAACACTACAGACCCGCAGTTTCGGAATTTGCCTTCAGGGGCCGCCTCCGGCTGCCTGTACCCCGTCGGTCGCTATTGGCGCCTCAACTACATCGATCTGCCAGGGACAAAGTGTTACATTCACTGCTGTAGCAGCGAACGGGGGCACGACACCTTCGTACCAATGGAAAGTGGGCACCACGAATGTAGGTACGAACAGTCCGACCTTTACCACTACAACCCTTGGTAACGGAAATGTTGTTTCTGTTGTAATGACGAGTAATGCTTCGTGTGCATCGGTAATAACTGCGACAAGCAACACTATTGCAATAAATGTAACAACTCCTGTCGTGCCGGCATTTACACAGATCGCGGCAATATGCCCTGGAGGATCATTCACCTTGCCAACGACTTCTACTAATGGAGTGACAGGTACTTGGAGCCCCGCAGTAAATAACAATGCCACGACTACATATACTTTTACGCCAACGGCAGGACAATGTGCAATTACTGCTACTATGACTGTTTCAGTAAATAATAACATAACTCCGCTATTTACACAGATCGCAGCAATATGCCCTGGAGGATCATTCATTTTACCAACGACTTCTACTAATGGAGTGACAGGTACGTGGAACCCTGCGGTAAATAACAACGCCACTACTACATATACTTTTACGCCAATAGCAGGACAATGTGCTTCTGCTGCAACGATGACAGTTACTGTTAATGGAAACATCATTCCAACATTTACGCAGGTACCTGCCATCTGTTCAGGCGGTAACTTTACATTGCCATCCACATCGCTCAATGGCATTACTGGGACATGGAGCCCGGCAGCTAATAATACAGCTACCACAACCTATACCTTTACGCCAACAGCAGGCCAATGTGCGTCAACTGCAATGATGACCGTTGTGGTAAACAGCAATGCAACACCAGCATTCACGCAAGTTGCCGCTATTTGTTCCGGTGGGTCATTTACCCTGCCGGCAACATCGAACAATGGCATTACCGGAACGTGGAGCCCTGCTATAAATAATGCGGCAACGACCACCTATATCTTCACGCCTAATGCAGGTCAGTGTGCGATTAGCGCTTCTATGACCGTAGTTGTAAACAATAACGTGACACCAACATTTACCCAGATCGCGCCGATTTGCCAGGGAGGCACGTTCACATTGCCAACAACTTCAAATAACGGGATCAACGGTACCTGGAGTCCTGCCGTGAATAATACAGCAACTACAACATATGTATTTATGCCCAATGCGGGAGAGTGTGCCGTTTTCACCACTATGACGGTAAATGTGACTAACGGTGTTACACCAACTTTCACCCAGGTTCCGGCCATATGCCAGGGAGGCACGTTCACTTTACCAACGGTTTCGAACAATGGCATTACCGGTACGTGGAGCCCTGCGGTAAACAACAATACCACGACTACGTATACTTTTACGCCTAATGCAGGCCAGTGCGCTTCAACGGCAACGATGACGGTTTCGGTAAACAATAACGTAACTCCGTCATTTACCCAGATCGCGGCAATATGCCCTGGTGGTTCGTTCACTTTGCCAACGGTTTCGAACAATGGCATTACCGGTACGTGGAGCCCTGCGGTAAACAACAATACCACGACTACGTATACTTTTACGCCTAATCCAGGCCAGTGCGCTTCAACGGCAACAATGACGGTAGCGGTAAACAATGTAAATGCAGGCGTTACTGTTACAGGGGCTATGATCACTGCAACCCTTTCAGGAGCCTCCTACCAATGGATCAACTGTAACGACGGCCAGCAAATAGATGGAGCGACGGCACCTTCGTTCACGGCTACTGCTAATGGATCGTATGCCGTTATCGTTACGCATAATGGTTGCCAGGCAACATCGCAATGTATAACGATCACGGATCTCGGTAACGAAACTTTTGAACATAAAGGCTGGAAAGTATATCCTAACCCTGTAATAGAGCAATTGTTTATTGAAACAGATGATGCAGCTGACATTGTAATAACCGACATGACTGGCAAGACAGTAGGTATACAAACATTGGTTCCGGGAACGAATGTAGTGAACACAGCCTCGCTGAGCGCAGGAATGTATTTTATTACTTCGGCCAACAGAGCTCATGTGAAGTTTATAAAACGGTAATTTATCATACTAATTCAAAAGCCCCATTTCGAGAGATATGGGGCTTTTTCATTTTGATCATTTTTCATTCGGAACTATCAACCTATTTTTATATTTTGTATCATTATCCCTTCTTAAATAATTACCAAATCTTGTGAAGAAAATAAACTTTTGCCTGTTTTTTACCATAATGGCTTCGTGGCTTACTAATGCCCAAAAACTGGATATTTACGATATTGACCCATATGAGACCGAAGCGAAAGATTCCTTTGCCTTCATTTCGCTTTCAGATAATTATCATGTCAGCGAGCATCCTGACTCCCTTACCATTCCACCTTCAAAAAACCATCTGCAGGTATTTAAGCTTGATGGCAAATACAGGAAGCAGCTTTTACATAAAACAAAAATTCAGGAAACGGATAATGTTTACATATATGATCACTTTAAAGATAAGCTGGTAACATTCAAGGTAAGCCGGTTAGAAGCCTTTGCCTGCCTGACTATATATTCTTCTGTTGATGAAGGTCCGTTCGAAGCTTACGAGTACATGATAGGTTTTAAAGTAGATAGAAAATATTTAAAGGATCTGGGGGAATATTACAGTAATTCACTGGTATATATTGGCAAGGAAAACCCATTTGCCAAAGGAGGTATAAAGCAGTTGTTATGGAAAAAGATACCTCCAAAAGACTTCCCGAACGTTAAAATGACCGCGGAAAACGAAAAGAAGATCCATCATTATGATAGGAAGATATATACTATGGGCGATGTATGGAATGCTGATGCAGATGGCTACCGGTTCTTTCTGCAGGATATTATCGTAGATGAAAGGATATATGCACGATGGCTGTTGGTATATAATTCAGCCTCGAACCAACCTGTACTGGACAAAATGTTCGTTGATAGCGAAGGGACCATACAGGCACCGTTGAATTACATTGATCATGAATATCCATCAGTAAACCAATTTGCCGGAAAACTATTTAAAAACAAGCCCCCTGTGGTTTTCGGTTTTGAATACGTTTCATTTGGCTGTCCCGGCATTACATTTTTATCAGCGTCAGAAGAGGACCTTTACATTAATTGCGATAACAGGCATTGAGTAAAAAAAGCCCGCAAAAGTATCTGGCTTTTAGAGTCGGGTGTCGGGCAGGTAATAGTATCGCTAAAACAATCTTTTTATTGCATTTTTTTGCGTAAAAATAGCAAAGCTACCTTTTTAGCCATGAAAAAATACGTGGATGGAGGGTGTTATTTAGAATTTGAGGGGTACGGGGTGAGGATTTGTTAGATCAATACCAAAAGCAAGTAATTTGTTTGCAGTTTAGTTTTAATAAGTTATATTTCAATGTTAAAATAAATAATATATATATAAATTATCTAAATAGATATTTATAAATTTATTACACAAAACTTTTATCACTACTCGTCTTACATAATGAAACATTATACAGATAATTACGTTATAAAATAATTACTATATTTGAACAGATTTATTAAACGATGACAAAAGAACTGAAGATTGAAAATATTACCTTAATTGGAATTTTTAAGCCAAATTTATTCGATAGGTACTTTTTTGACAAAAATGATATAATTAATGAAAGTGATATTTTAGAAAAATCATCATTTCAAGGAGATATTGTACAAGTCATTACAAAGAAATTTGCTTTAATGATGACTGAGGTACATTTTTCTATAACTGCTGATAATGACTATTTAGGCGATAGTGGGATAAGTGATATTATATTAAAAATATTTGATGTTTTTCCATTAAATGTTAGTGGATCTGGAATTAATTTTCATTGGTTTTTGAAAACAGAAGATGGTAATATAAATTCTTTATCCAAAGATCTTTTTTATAATCCGAATAATAAAATCGTAGATGAATATTTTAGCGATGATATAAATGATAACAGTTATGGGTTTTATGCTAGCAAAAATTTTTTAGAATGTAGACTCAAGTTAGATGCACACCCAATCGTTTACACAGAAAATGGAAAGGAACCCGAAAAGGCTATATTATTTGATTTTAATTATCGGAATAATTATAATGAGATATCTCAACAAGGAAGTAATATTTTAAAAGTGTTAGAAAATTATAAGTTGTATAAAGAAGAAGCTGAAAAAATGATTATGCATATTTGTAATGAAAACGGAAATTAATAATAACATAAACGAAATATCTAATAATACTGCTGTAAGGCACTGTATATTGCATATTCCTAATTTGGGAGATCAAACATCTCCAGATTTTGAGTGCTTTGGAGGGAACAAAATGTTTGATACATTTCAAATTTGTAATCATTTAATAGATCATTCTACATTTAGAAAAACGTCTTTTGTTTCTTCTAAATTTGTTATTTCTGATAGTTTAACTGAATTTCAATTTTTTAGAAATCATGATATACTTTTAAAATTTGGTGCTATTAGTTGTGTGCAAAATTCGAAAGTAAATTTTATAGAAATTGAGGGTCAAAATTTAAATTTTGCAACAAGTTTAAATATTTATGTTGTAACCGATAGTTTTATTCAGAAAATTAGAATGCTTGATAAGATTGATAAAACGCAGGATTCAATTAAAGAGGTACATAGGCTCTTCCAAGATATTTTATCTTTCCATTCTATTAAATTATCCGATACAGTTTTAGAAAGCGTCGCTAAACTAGATTTTTCATTAGCTGTTTTGACGGCTTTTTTGACAGCTACAATTCCATTTAAAAATCAACTGTCTAATCGCAAATTTGTTTTTGCCAAAGCTAAGGATCTAGCGGTTGCGCAATTAGGGGAAGATAAATTAAATAAGTCCCTGTTTAATTCTTTATTGTAAATGATCTTAGATGAAGTTAAGAATCTTAATCATGATGATGATTTTATATTTGCAATAGCTGTAGGGATTGAAGGTGCATATTTGCATTCGTCAATATTATATAAATGGAATGGAAGAATTAACACAATTGATTTTTTTAATCAAACTGTGCGAAACCATGTGACGATTGGAGATTTAGGATATAAAGATTATATCTACGTTAAATATAATAGAGACATAATAATTGATGCTATTGCATTACAAATACCTTCACTGTGTGAATTAATTAAGGATAAGCATGGCAAAATTGATTTTGGAATTAAATATACAAATAGTAAATTCAACGGTGATGGTACTTTAGTATATGCAAAAGGCGATATTGGTCTCACTTGTGCAACATTTATTCTTTCAATATTAAATTCGGCTGGGATAATATTAATTGATTTGGAGAGTTGGAAGGAAAGAGCAACAGATTTCGAGTGGCAAACTGAAATTCTAAAATATTATACATCTGTTAATAATGCAACACCTGAGATTTTTAGAAGCGAATTATTATCTCATTATAAAGATAATTTAGGATGTTTTAGATTTAAGCCAGAAGAAGTTGCAGCTGCGTCGAGTGCAGAGGTTATGCCATCTAAAATGGACTATTGTGAATTTTACGGCAAGGATATATTGAAGAAACTATATGGATAAGAAATATGTCGCTTATGTTTTGGTGCATTTTTTGCTATAGTACTAATACCAATAATATTAACGATTATTCATATATCTAATATAAAACATATTTCCAAGCAAACAATATAAAAGCCCCTTTCGGGGCTTTCATTATTTTTTATAAGGCGGCAGCAACTTACTGCATACCTCGCCAAAACCAATCCGTACTTCGTCGTTCTCACAGTAGCCGCGCATGATCACGCTGTCGCCGTCGTTGATGAACTTGCGTTCGGTGCCGTCTTTCAGGGTTATGGGGTTTTTACCACCCCAGGTCAGTTCCAGCATCGAGCCGTAGCTGTCAGGAGTCGGGCCGGATATGGTGCCGCTGCCCATCAGGTCGCCGCTATTCACGCGGCATCCGTTTACGGTGTGGTGCGCCAGCTGCTGGGCCATGCTCCAGTACATGTATTTAAAATTAGAATTTGATATCACCGTCTCTTCACCGCCTTCCGGCTCGATGGCCACCTGAAGCTTGATGTCGAATGAGTGTGCGCCCTCTTGCTGCAGGTATTCCAGCGGCTGCGGGTCGGTTTGTGCAGGTCCTTCAACACGGAAAGGCTCGAGGGCATCCATGGTCACGATCCACGGCGACATTGACGAGGCAAAGTTTTTGGCAAGGAACGGCCCCAGGGGTACATATTCCCATTTTTGTATATCGCGCGCGCTCCAGTCGTTGAACAGCACCATCCCGAAAATATGCTCCTCGGCTTCGTCAACCGGTATCGACTCGCCCATTACATTGGCATCGGTAGTGATGAAAGCCATTTCCAGCTCAAAGTCCACCAGGCGCGATGGGCCGAATACAGGCTGCGTTTCACCGTTCGGAAGCGTTTGTCCCATTGGCCTGTGTACCGGTATGCCCGACGGCACAATTGTTGACGACCTTCCGTGGTAGCCTACGGGCAGGTGCAGCCAATTGGGCAGCAGTGCGTTCTCCGGGTCGCGGAACATGATGCCTACATTGGTAGCGTGCTCGCGGCTCGAGTAAAAGTCGGTATAGTCGCCAATAAGCACCGGCAATTGCATTTCCACATCATCGATATGGAAAATCACCACGGCTTTATGGTCTTCGTTGTTTTTCAGTTCGTCGTTATTTTCATCAAACAGCTCTGCAATGCGGTTGCGCACCAGCCTCCAGGTCTTCTTTCCGTCGGATATGAAGTCGTTCAGCGTGTCCTGCATGAACATGTCGTCGGTCAGCTCGATGCCCTCAAAGTAGTTCAGCTGTTGTAGCGCACCCAGGTCGATGGCATGGTCGCCAATGCGGGTACCGATGGTTACTACGTCATCTTTGGTCAGGAATACTCCAAAAGGGATGTTTTGTATAGGGAAATCGCTGTCTTTCGGTACGTTGAGCCAGGATCTGCGTGATGGGTCATTTGCTGTTATCGGCATATTATGAGTTTCTGTTTATTTGTTTTATTGAATTGTCAAATATAGTTTCCCCCGTCGTTTTACCAAACGTTTTTTGTACTTTTGATGACAAATTAACGAAAAATTATAAAATGCAACGCGACGAACAAATTTTCGACCTGATCCTTGAAGAACAGGACAGGCAAATCCACGGACTTGAACTAATTGCATCAGAAAATTTTGTGAGCGACCAGGTACTGGAAGCCGCAGGTTCCATACTGACAAACAAATATGCCGAGGGCTACCCTGGCAGGCGCTACTATGGTGGCTGCGAGGTAGTGGATGTTATTGAGCAGATCGCCATCGACAGGGCAAAAGCGCTTTTCGGTGCCGATTATGTGAACGTACAGCCACATTCTGGCTCACAGGCCAATACAGCGGTTTTTGCAGCAGTATTAAAACCTGGCGATAAGATATTGGGCTTCGACCTTTCGCATGGCGGACACCTTACGCACGGTTCGCCGGTTAATTTTTCGGGCAAGCTTTATAACCCTGTGTTCTACGGGGTGGAGAAGGAGACAGGCCGCCTCAACTACGACAAGATACAGGAAATAGCCACTAAGGAAAAGCCACAGCTTATCATTGCGGGAGCATCGGCATACTCTCGTGATATGGATTTTAAGCGCTTCCGCGAAATTGCGGACAGCGTTGGTGCACTTTTGATGGCCGACATCGCGCACCCTGCCGGACTGATAGCCAAAGGGCTTATGAACGATCCTATCCCGCATTGCCACATTGTAACGACTACTACCCACAAAACCCTTCGCGGGCCACGTGGCGGCATGATCATGATGGGCAAGGACTTTGAGAACCCGTTTGGATTAAAAACACCAAAAGGTGAGATACGCATGATGTCGTCACTTATGGATGGTTCGGTATTCCCGGGGAACCAGGGTGGGCCGTTGGAGCATATCATCGCTGCCAAGGCAGTGGCGTTCGGAGAGGCGCTGACAGATGAGTTCTTCCGTTATGCCATGCAGGTACAGAAGAATGCCAAAGCAATGGCAGCAGCATTCGTAAACCGTGGTTATGACATCATTTCCGGCGGTACAGATAACCACATGATGCTTATCGATCTTAGGAACAAGGGAATTTCCGGTAAGGAAGCTGAAAACGCTTTGGTAAAAGCCGAGATCACGGTAAACAAGAATATGGTCCCGTTCGACGATAAGTCACCATTCGTAACTTCAGGTATCCGTGTGGGTACGGCAGCGGTAACTACGCGTGGCCTTGTTGAAGCCGACATGGAGACGATAGTTGACTTCATTGACCGTGTTATCGCTGACCACACCAATGAAGGATCGCTTGAGCAGATCGCAGATGAAGTAAACGACATGATGAGCGAAAGGCCGATCTTCGTTTTCTAAATAGACATTCCGCATCATTTTGATCGGAACGCGATCGAGCGAAAAGATCCCTTATAAATATCAAGATCCCTCGCAAGAGGGATTTTTTTATGAAATGGTTGTAAGCATTTATTCCTCCAATTCATCAAAAGGATCGGCTAGGGCTTCAATAGTACCGGTTTCGTGAAACCATATAAAGATCGTTTCATCCAAGATCATTGTATTATGTATCGATGGCTTTAATATAAGCAGGTCACCACAACCATTTGCTGCTATAGCTACGGCGTTTTCAGGAAATCCAGCCCATTTCCTTGCATTAAGGGTTTCAAGGGCAATGTGATCGCAAGTGCGGCTAATCCTTTTTTTATCCGACTTATCAAAAAAAGGGAATAAGTTCCAATCATCATTTTCGGTAACCACTTCGCCACCGTTTAGAAGCATCATTTTTTCTCTGAATTTTTCAGGAAATCCAATGTTCAGTTCCTTCTCAGTCTCAACAATATATTTTATGTCTACGGGAATGGCATATGTATAATGTTTAAATGATCAATGCATTCAAGATCATCAAATAAATTTAGTAATTAGTTAATTACAAAAGGGTATCAGCCATGAGGCAATTACATCTCAAACGTTCCGGACAGGTTTTCAAAAATAATGTTCCCATTGGCATCAGTTGCCTGGAAACTGAATGTTCCTGTGGTATGCGGGAATGGCTGAAGGTTTTGGGAATTAACGGTTATTGTCCCTGTACAGTCATAAAACTCCCACTCATTGGAATACAATGGCTGTAATGGAGTAGCTTTGGTCTCACCAATGTATTTATAAAGTTCTATGCGCACATTGTCGCCGGATGCAAGATCATAAGTACCGGGCGACACATTCCTTATATCGGTATCCGAATAAATGCGCATCAAATATCCATTATCTGAATAAAACTGATAAAGTACCCAGTCAGCCGAAGTATTCACAACCCATCGTGTAAAATGCATTGATCCGTCATCTGCTGTTACATGGCGTTGGAAAAAGCCACATTCAACTGAATTGGCAGAGTAATATTGAAATTTACCGGATATATGCTTTTTCTGGCCCTGATCGTCGATGTCGTAGAGGTCGCCATCGAAGTCAAAATACAATTGCTTCGTAGCCGCGTCATAACTAAAGTTATTGATGCTGAATGTCTCTGCAGGCTGAAAGTTGACAGTGTTATAGTTCCGGTTGTTGTCAGAATATTCTACAAACCTGATATTGTCAATATGCCCGGTCCCCATCAGTTCAAATTCCATCCTGAAGCGTAACGTTTGGTCATCTGAAATATGGGAAATGGTAGCATAGATCCTATCGCAGTTCTCATTGGCAATAAAGTCAGTATTTCTCTTTGTAATGGCGACATCCTCACCGTCAAGGCTGAACTCAACGAACGAGCCGTCGCCGGAAGCAATTGCTTTATCATCATCAGAAGAGCAGGAGGCAAGTAAGAAAAGCAAGAGTAGGGAAAATAATTTTGATCTCATTTTAGTTGGTTTGTGATTAGTGGGGTCGTTCGTACAAAGTATGTGCCAGTTTATGTCACAGTATGCAAGGCCGATGCTTTTATTTAACGACATCATCTTACTACTTTCCATTCTTTACCAGAACCACCTGAGGATCCGGTAAATTGTCCATTTCTTATGTGGGTAACTTTCATTCGTCTTTCTTCTACCTTCGTATTGTGATCTAAATAAATGTATAAAATTTTGCGTAAAGGGTACAGGTCATCATACTTGATACTCCAAAAGCGAAATATAAGGATCGCCTTCCAGGTCCAGCAGTTTTGCAAAGGCAGGCTCTGTCTTCATTCCCGATCTTTTCAGGCGGATAACTTCACTGCGGAATGCTTCGCCTTTTTCCTGTAATATATTATGTTCTGCGATCATGTGGCGGTAACCGTTTTGTTGCGTTACCGGCACCGCCTGCCCGAAGATCTCTATCTCGAACCCAATCACGAAAAAGTTAGCGATGATCGTAGGGTTGCCCGCAATTTCCTTCTTTCGAAGATCGTAATTTTCATGTTTTGAAAAAGCAGCTTGTATCGATCCGGCAAACTCATCCTCATTTTTAAAACAACAGAGGATATCCAGGTCGCTGCCTTCGATATGAATATTCAATGGAATAGTCCCGGAAAGAATAGGGGAGAAAGGGGCAAGGATATCCATTATTTTATTTGATACCAATATAGTATAGGCATCCTGTTGTACTGGTGTGCCTTCTTGAAGGTGATCTATGGAATGGAACTGAAGCATGTTTATTATTTTAACGCATCAAAGGATCTTATCCAAGGCTAAATTATCAGATTTTTTTTATAAGTTTATAAAAAAAACCAATTTAGCTATGATCAAAAAATTATTTATTTCGGCACTGCTGTTCTCGGCAGGGCATGCCGTATCGCAGGAATTCGACTGGCAATGGGCCAAACGTGGCGGTGGAAGCAGGATCGCGTAC
This sequence comes from Flavobacterium sp., assembly GCF_052437795.1. Classification (GTDB taxonomy): domain Bacteria; phylum Bacteroidota; class Bacteroidia; order Flavobacteriales; family Flavobacteriaceae; genus Flavobacterium. Next base: position 1,064,524 of record NZ_JBQVPA010000001.1, on the reverse strand, counting down.
AATGAGTATGTGCCCGAATTTAGCCCTTTTTCTGAGCACATTAAAGACATTGACATAGATGCAGATAACAATTATTATTTCCTAACCCAGGTAGCTGCTAACAATACCAATTATGATGGCATCCCTTTTGATGTTTACAACAGTACCGAATCGGCCAATGGCTATGCTGACATTTTACTCCTGTCGACCACGTGCGATGGCACCTACCGCTGGAGCCGTGTAATAGGTGGCGGGAATTATGATCAGGGATACAATATTGCCCTCGACGATAATGGGGGAGTATATGTTTCAGCTTATGTTTATAATGATGCTAACCAGGGCCCCATCAGTTTTGAGCCGCCTCACTTTAGCGAAGACGATCATCTGCCTGCCTTGCCCCCTAATGTAAATGTGCTGGAAAACCATCCCGGATACAAAAGGTTGGCTATAGCCAAATATACTCAGGGAGCAGGCAGCCTGGTTTGGCGAAAAATGTTGCAGGGAGATGTCAATATATTTACATCTATTGGGACCATATCACCAATTCATGTTGAAGGTGATGGTACGATACATGCACTTGTAGGCCTACTTAAAGGCAGCCATCTTGACGGACAGGCAGTAGTACCCGATACATACGATTATATACCGGGGTCAGGCGCAAATTATTTTAAATATTTCATTATAAAAATGGATGCTCAAGGTAATTATGAAAATGTCATGCCTTTGGACTTTGATGGTGTGGTTAACTCTACAATGATGAAATTCAGGTATGATCCTGTTGCCCACCAATATTATATAGGAGGGCACCGGACTATCGAAGCATATTATCCCGGGGGAAATTCGTGGATGGACAACTTTAGCTATGGCGGAACAACATTCAATGAAGCAATGGTTTTGCTTGCTTTATCTGAAAATGGCGAAGAACTGTGGCGCAGGGAGTTTACCGCTACACCGGATGTCCTTGGAAGCGATTTCCTGAGGGATATACAAATTGACGATGAATCGAACATTTATATCTGTGGAAGGTATTTTAGGATGGGAGTCGATGAGTATCCAAATTTAGCTTACAGCTGGGGCGGTTATACGATCCCCGACATGACAGGTATAGGTAACCGAAAGTACATCATGAAAATGGACAGTAATGGCCAGGTTTTATGGTACCAGTCCAACAGCGGGTTTACTACACAGGCAGCACCTACCGGACTTACCGAAGGTATCTGCATAGGTATTGGTGAGAACGAGATATTGCTTGGAGGGGACGGTAACAACGAATCCTGGAATGGATTTGAGCTCAACAGGCCTAACGGGCACCGCAATGACCCGATAGTCGTAAAGTTTGATAAGGAGACAGGCGTAGTGACCGGCATGCACCACATTATGGGGTCGCCAGGATATAATGATTCCGTTTCCACGATCAAAATGGATAACGACGGAAACTATGTTGTAGGAGGATCTGTAAAATACCAACTGTTTACTGACGAAAATGATGGTGTCCCTACCATAACTTCTTCATCGATAATGGATGGCTTTTCCGATTTTTTCATTGCCAAGCTTGGTGCGACCGAATGTGGCGTGCCCGTGGCGGGCGTTAAAGACCTCAATGAAAAGATGCTGAAAGTATATCCTAACCCATCTTCGGACATAATAAATATAGAAAGCGGGGATAGCCTCGACAGTTATAGTGTTATCAACGTAGTGGGGCAGGTATTACTGAGCGGAAGCCTTGAAGGTTCGAAAACCATAAACCTGGGCGGCCTTGCAAAAGGGACTTATATCATAAAGATCACAGATAGCAAAGGGAACTCAACCTCCAAAAAAATAGTAAAGCAATAATATAAATTCAACCTAACAAAAAATCCTGATCTAACTAAGATCAGGATCTTTTGTTTTTACCGTTATTGAACTTTACTTTTTCAACGATCGGTTCCTTTTTAGGCTTGTTGTTATTATGCTGTTTCGGGCCTTTGAGCGGTGGCCTTTTCGGCTTCTCTTTTTCTGTAGTAGCCTTTTTTTCGGGAGCTGCCTTTACTGTATTTTGTTTTATGGCTGTTTTATTCTTTTCAAGCACATCCATCGCATTGGTCGGATTTTCTTTTGTTCCGCGCAGGTGGATCACCAATCCGTTAAGGAAATTGCGCAGCACCTGGTCGCCGCATTCCATATAATTAGGATGGTCGGCATTACGGAAAAATGCCCCTAATTCAGCCTTGCTGATCCTGAAGTCGACCAATTCCAGTATTTCTACGATCTGGTCGTCACGCAGCTGCAAGGCTACGCGCAGTTTTTTAAATATATCATTGTTGTTCATAAGTGCAAAGGTAGGATTTATTTGTTAATGCGGGAATTTGTAAATAATTATTAAGTTCCAGCTTATCCAACTGCTAAAATTTACGCCTCGCCCTTTTTATTTGTAACGATCGGTGCAAGGCAGCTCTCAGGGATGTTAAAGGCATCGACCAAAGGCACCGCATCCTGCCGTATTTCCCAGCACAACTGGCTTACCAGCTTTCGTATCGCTTTGGTCTTGCTACCTTCCATGTAGCCCTGCTCGAGATAATATTCTTTATGTTCGCTGATCTTGTTGAGTGCGAAGAGATGGTATAGCCTTTCTAAAACTTCTTTTAGGCCTTCGTCCTGTACCACATCAAGCTGTGCCTGGAATTGTTCCAGGATCACGCGGTCCAGGTACGAGTCAGCTATCTGCATCATGTGTGGGTGCAACACATTGGCTGCGTCAAATGCATCCAATCCGTCATCAACCAGCCTTTTAAAGCGCCTCGCGGCCGATGTTACTATTTCTTTTTCCCTGTATTTAAAAGCGTTCAGATGGAATTCACGACTTTTCAGGTGAGCTTCATCGGTATTCCGTGTAGCGAACGGGTTCTTTTCGGTGACAGCGGTTTTTGCCTGTTCCAGCACGTAATTAAAAATTGAAGAGACATTCATTTCGCCAAACTCCTTACGGAATTCACCCAGCCTGTTCTTGGCCACAAGCTGCATTAATACAGTATTATCACCTTCAAATGTGGTGTATATCTCGGTATCGTTCTTCAGGTCGTCAATACGGTTCTCGCTAAGGTAGCCTTTACCACCACAGGCCTCCCGGCATTCCTGCAGAGCATCGCGCGTGTTCCATGTAGTATATGCTTTCATTCCGGCGGCCAGCGCCTCTATTTCCTGCATTTCATCTTCCTTGCGGTTAACAAAGCGTTTGGTAAGGTATTGTAAGCTAAAGTGTAACGCATAGGCATTGGCAAGGTAGGGCATTAGCCGCTGCTGGTGCATGCGGTAATTTAGGATAGGTACTTCACTGGCGCCTTCAGGACCGAACTGCCTGCGCTTATCACCATATTTTATAGCGATGGCCAATCCTGTCTTACCTGCCGCCAAAGCCGACCGAGGTATGCCGATCCTTCCGCCGACAAGTGTCCCCAACATTGTAAAGAAACGCCTGTTATCACTTGGGATCGGCGTTTCAAATTCACCTGCTTCATTCACCTGTGCAAAGCGGTCGAGCATATTTTCATAGGGTATGACCACTTTATCGAAATATATGATGCCATTGTCTACACCGTTCAGTCCCATTTTATGGCCACAGTCTTCAATAACAACACCGTTCACAGGTTGTTTATCCCTATTGCGGATAGGTACGATAAATGCGTTCACGCCATGATCTTTTCCGTCGATCATCAATTTGGCAAATACAGTCGCCATTTCACCATGGTTGGCCGCGTTGCCAATATATTCTTTACGGGCATATTTGGTGGGTGTATGAATGGTAAAAGTCCGGTTGGTATGATCGTAGGTAGCGGTAGTTTCAATGCCTTTTACGTTAGATCCGTGATGGGTCTCCGTCATTGCAAAACATCCCGGAAGCTCCAAACTCCCTACAGCCTTCAGGTATTTTTTATAATGTTTTTCAGTACCGAGAGAAAGAATGCTCATTCCCCAAAGCCCGAATTGTACACCAAACTTAATGACTAGGCTCAGGTCGTGATAGCTTAGCGTTTCCATGATGGAAAAATATCCCTGTATGTCATCTTTTCCTCCGTGAGCTTTAGGATAGGCGTATGACCCAAGACCGTGATCAGCCAGTATTTTCGACCATTGCAGGACCTTCTCCCTGTACTGCATGATATCTGTTGGGATATCAAGCGCAAGATCTTCCGACCCAATGAGCTCTTTTACCTTATTTATTATTTCCGACTGCGACCCATCAAGTAATGCGGTCATTTTACTAACGCTGAAACTTTCCGTTGTACTGTGTTTATTAGTGACGGTATCCCTGTTTTGGCGAAAGCCCGCAATGACCTCGCGGCTCATGATACCCAATCCGGACTCTAATCCTGCAAAGGCACCGGCAAGAGAACTAATGTCTTCACTTTTGATGGCTTCCCTTTCATGATTTGCGATGAGTATACCCAATTCGGTAAGGTTGGCAGGCTTAGTATTTTCCAGCGCTGCATTGATCTTTTCCCTCCAATGAAAAAGTTCCGAACGGGCAGGAGGGGAGGCTGTGTTTATTTTTGACTTCAGGAATTCTTTTTCGGCTTTGGTAAGCCATTCCTGACCGTCAATTAGATCAGTTATTATTTTCATCTCTTTGTTGGCCAGAAGGTCGTCCTGCCATGCAAAATAGATAAACGGAAGTAGTATATAGAGTTTTGGGTCGTTGCTGAAGGTAATATCCATTCGATAAGTATTTAAACTTAAAAATAAGCAATTACCTACAGAATGGGTCGTAAAGTTATGTTAAACTAAGTTGCTGAGGGCCTTAGCAACCAGTGGTTAGGTACTAAGGATTTAATAGGGAATGAATTTGGGCATACTGTAAAAGCATGATGGTTTTGGCATCTTTAATTTCACCTGAATAAATCATTTTCAATGCTTTATCAAAGTTCAATTCAAGTACTTCTATATTTTCCTGCTCTTTATCTAGGCCACCGCCATCGCCGGTTTTCATAGCGTCCGAATAAGCTGCTACAAAGAAATAGAGTATCTCAGTAACCGATCCCGGTGACATATACACTTCCATAATACGTTTAATATCGGTAACTGTGTAGCCGGTCTCTTCCTCAGTTTCGCGTCGAATGCACTCTTCGGGGTCATATTCGTCCAGCAAACCTGCAGGTGCTTCGATCATCATGCCATCCGCATTACCATTAAACCATGTTGGTAACCTAAACTGTTCTGTAAGTATTACAGTTTGCCTAGCTTTATTGTATAGCAAGATCGCCGCTCCGTTGCCACGGTTATAAACTTCGCGTTCCTGGGTTTGCCAGGAGCCATCTTTAAGCTGCGTTTCATATTTTACTTTGTTCAGCTTTCCCCAGTTATCGGAAAGCACTCTAGATGAGATGATCTTTACGTTTTCAGACATATACAAATGATGATTGGTTTGAAGTGATCTAACGCAAATATCGGCTGAATATTTTAACGGGAAATTACCTAATTGATATTTTTTGTTGTATTTATGGCTTATCCGGATAAGAGATGAAAATCTTATTATATTTACGTCCATAATCAAAAAATTACCAAAATGAAAAAGTTACTTGTTTGCTTATTGATGGCCTTTGCAATGAATATGACCGCCCAGGATAAGCAGGTCCCATTATCGATCAAAACATTTGAGTTGTATTCAACAATGAAAAAATCAAATTCATTTAAAGATTTCCCGGCATTACCTGAAACAGTTACAGAGCATTATGTAGGCGGCCAGCTAATGTACACAGCTGCAGAAACAGATAAATTCACATTGCATATAATGCCTGATGGCGAATATCGTTTTAAACTGAAAAAACCTGCGCCAACAATGGCAGAAAGTACATACTATATCCGTTTTCCTAACAATCAGGTATTTGGATATGTTATGCATATGCTTAAAACAGGTGTTGTTCAGGTAACGGTATATCAAGGTGAGAAGTTCGTTTACACGGGCGACATCAAAAAATGATCTGTAATACAATGATCTAGCAGGTTTCGGCCTGCTAAATATTTTTTATATTTTGACATATAATGCATATTATGTAAAATAATATAATGTTTTTATATGTTCATATACACATCACTTCTTGATTATAATCAATAAAAAAACACATTGCCCTATCTAAGGGACAATGTGTTTATAAGATGATAAATATTTACTTGATATTTACCGGAATATCTAAATTATCCCAAGTAAGCGTTACGTTATCTTTATTGATGCTGTATACAAGATTTTCTGTCATCTCTTTTGCTTTTTTGGTCTTTACAACAACGCTTAATTGTTTGTACGACTCATCATACTTATTGTAACCAACCGAAGGGTCTTTCCCGAAAATAACGGTGGCGCTGTCTTTTTCAGGAATAACATATAGAGCATATTTACCTGCAGGCAATTCTTTACCCTCGACCATTAGCAGTTTTGTAGTTTCAAAAGTCGTTGGTTTGTTTGCTCCGGCACGCCATATCTTGCCATAAGGCACGAGTTCTCCCCATATCGGCCTTCCCTTTACAGATGGGCTGCTATATTCGATAGTGATGCTGGCGCCGTTGATCTTCCCCATTGCTGTTGCCGCAGGGCTTGCCGGCTTTTGTTCCTGTGCGGACATTAATGATGTTGCCAGTACTGCTATAAATAGCATTACTGCTTTACTGAATAGTTTCATCGTAGTTTATTTATAAATTTGTTCTGTAAATTTAATCATTACAGTGCTTACAAATTCATTGATATCTATGCCGGCTTCAATTTTAACAAACCTTTATATATTTCCTGTAAGCATCTCTTTTGCAGGAAATGAAAAATCTGTACATTTAGGTTTCAAATACCTGTTATGAAAAACCCTGTCGCGCAAGGCATTTCCGATTTTTTAAAGCACTTCCCTCCTTTCAGCAGCCTCGAATATGCCGACCTTATGCTTATTTCCGAAAATTCGAAAGTAATATATCTTGAAAAGAATCAGGTATTATTTAAAGGCGGTGACGCTACCCATGCTGACTTTTATGTGGTTAAAGATGGCGCTGTAGGTCTTTCATTGACATCGGATGCCGAAGAGACGCTTATCGATAAATGCGATGAGGGCGATATCCTGGGTTTGCGCCCTTTTTTTGCCAGGAATGATTACCTTATGACAGCGCGTGCACGCGAAGAATCTGTTGTATATGGCATACCTATCGAGGTTTTCAGGCCTTTCATAACGGGAAATCCGAAGGTATTGGAATTCCTTTTGGAGAGTTTTGCCTCGCAAACCCGCAATCCTTATGACAAGGAGCGCAGTGGTAAGCTTATGGCCGAGAATGTAATATTTAGCGACCAGGTAGCCGACATCCAGTACTTCCAACCTATAAAATATACACGTAATCCTATAACTGCCAATGCAGACGATGTGCTGAAATTCATTGCAAAAACGATGTCGAACAGCTCCGTAGGCAGTGTTATCATACAGGAGAACCAGCTTCCAATAGGTATAATTACCGATAGGGACCTCCGTTCAAAAATTGCCACAGGGATGCTCTCTATTGAATCTGAAGCACGCGAGGTAATGAGCAGTCCTGTAATAACAGTGCCCGAAAATATATCTATAGCCGAAGCGCAAATGCTGATGCTAAAGCATGATGTTGGTCACTTATGCGTTACCCGCGACGGTACTGAAAGATCCACTGTAAGTGGCATCATTTCTGAGCATGATGTGGTTGCGGCACAATCCAATACTCCGGGTGTACTGCTCAAGCAAACCCGAAGGGCCACCAGCGCCAAAGAGCTTCGATACGTGCGTGAAAAGCTTACCGACCTTATCCAGAGTTCCATTGATAACCTTATACCCATCTCTCACATTTCTAACATTGTGGCCGAGATAAATATTGCCATTACAAAGCGTGCCATAGAGTTAGCCGTCGAAAAGATCGGTACTCCCCCTCCTGTCCGCTTCGTATGGATGAACATCGGAAGCCAGGGACGTAAGGAACAATTACTGGTAACTGATCAGGATAATGCTCTAGTTTTTGAAGACGTTGAACCGGAACAGTATAATAATGTAAAACGGTATTTTATTGAATTGGCAGAGATAGTCATTGAGTTTTTGGTAAAAGTGGGCTACGAACCCTCCCCTTCCAAACTGCTGGCAAGCAATAATCAATGGTGCAAATCACTGACCGACTGGATGAAACAGTATGATTCCTGGATCAATACACCTGCTGAAAAGAACGTGGAGTTAAGCAATATCTTCTTCGATTTTGATTTTATTTACGGTGCGCCGGTAATAGAGGATGCTTTATCTTCGCACATTGAAATGAACATTTCGCGTAACAAAAAGTTCTTTGCATACCTTGCCGCCGATGTATTGAAGAATCCACCACCATTGGGCTTTTTCCGCCAGTTCCTTGTAGAAAGTGACGGAGAGCATAAAGACTTTTTTGATATTAAAAGCAGGGCCATCGAACCTCTTGTAGATGCGGCCAGGCTGCTGGCACTGAGCCTGAACCAGATTGAGATCACCAACACCTACCACCGTTTTAAAAAGCTGGCAGAGCTCGAGCCAAAGAACGCCGACCTGTATGAGGAATGTGCTGAGGCTTATAATACCCTGATGAAATTTCGTACTGAGGAGGGGCTCAAAGACAATTCGGATGGTAAATATTTAAATTTAAATGAGTTATCAAAATCAGATAAAGTAAAGCTTAAAAATACTTTCCAACCTATAAGTGATATTCAGGATATGATAAAGAACCGTTTTTCTATAACTTCCATCAAATAAATTATGGCATTCGACTGGCTTACCGGCGGCAGTGCGCCCCAATTCTGGAAAAACTACCTTGCCCTTTTTGAAGGAGATGACAAAGAGCACAGGCGCTATGTGATATTTGACATGGAAGCAACTGGCCTTGACTGGAGGGAAGATGTGATCCTGTCTATTGGCGCCATAGGTGTTACCGGGCACGCCATTGAGGTTGGAGATTTTTTGCAGGTATTTGTGCAACAGGATAAATTCAGTCCGCAGTCAGTTGCAATGGGTGGTATAGTTAAAGAGCCAAAGCATGAAAAATTCGTAGAGGCCGAGACCATGATACAATTTCTTAACTTTATCAGGGATTCAACACTCGTTGGACATAATGTCAATTTGGATATCGAGATGATCAACCAGGCGCTCAGGCGGCTTGACCTCGGGCGTTTAAAAAATCCTGTAATGGATACCAATACGCTTTACCAACGCTGGAAAGACCTCCCGGAAGACAGCCAGTCCACTCTCGATGAATTGTGCGACGTACTTAAAATAGGCAAAAGCGACAGGCATACTGCTGCAGGTAATGCTTATACTACTGCTTTGGTCTTCCTGAAACTGAAAAAGAAATTGGGATTATAAGATCAGATGATTCCTTTGTCGAGCGCCAGTTTCATAATTGCTCAGATGTTTTTATATTCAGCTTGTGCATCCTAATCTGGCATCCGGCATAGTAATGAAGGGCAAGTCCATAGTATTTGCATGCTCAGGCAAGGAATGATGATCAGGGCGATACCCTTAACGAATCCTTGTCAACAGGAACCTTTATACTGAAACTCCTAAGCACGGGTGCTTAGCATGTTTCAGGGCTGTAACAATTCGTTACAGCCTTGTTTTTTAAGTTATAAGCTCTGCCGTTTATAGAAAATGTAATCTGTTACCAATGGTTCAATGCCGTGCTCCTTACAATCGGTAGCTATCTGGCCGCGGTGATAGGTTGAATGATTGCCGGCATGCAGCAGTATCTCCCCTACCGTGTTCACAAATGCCGCGCCCTGGCTGTTTACATAGCTTACTTTTTCGTTAATATCAAAATTTTCAAGGATATGGAGCGTATCGCTATAGTTTTTATCGTTGATGGTTTTAAGGGTTTCCAATGGGCGAGTGTCCCATACCCCTGTTGAAGGTGTGCGTTTTTCTATCCTTGCGATCCAGATCTCATGGGCATTAATGGTATGGCAGAGTAGCTTCTGCGATCTTTCAGGAACGTCCTCAAGGGTAAAAAGCAGAGTGATCACCTTGTCATTAAAGTGATGGGTATATTCAAACAGCTCATTGAAGTAAGATGTCATATCTATTTAAAGCTAACGTTCTTCCACAGGAAAATATAGGCTCATTACTGCCCCTTCACCCTGAGCTCCCGAAGCCGTTATGTAGCCATTGTGGTTCTGCATGATCTTCCTGCAAAGTGCAAGCCCAACTCCCGATCCTTTATAATCGGATGAGGCATGCAGTTTGGTAAATATGTTGAATATAGATTCAGCATATTGCTGGTCGAAGCCTATACCATTATCGGCGACATAAATTACCTTAAAGCGTCGTTTGTCTTCTTCGGTATAACTCCTCAGTTCATCTGCACCCGTGATCTTTATTACGGGCGTCCTGCCGGGAGCGCCATATTTAATAGAATTGGCTATCAGGTTAGAGAACAATTGCCTCAGCAGGAACGGTATGCCCTCAATTACGGGAAGGTATTCTGCAATGATCTCTGCTGATCGGTCTGCGATCGTTTCTGTCATATCCTCTTTAACTTCTTCGATCAGAGTACCGATATCAACTCTTTCAAATGAATCATCTGTATGTTTCAGCTTCGTATATTTCAGTATGTCTACCAGCAGGGTTTGCATGCGTTGTGCTGATGCGTTCATTCGTTTAAGCGAATCGTGCAGGTCGGGAGACAGATTATCTTCTTCCTTACTCATTATCCGCGAAGATATGAGTTGTATTTTCCGTAAAGGCTCCTGTAGGTCGTGCGTGCTGATCCAGTTTATGTTCTCAAGTTCAGAGTTGGTTTGCTTCAAAAGTTCGCTAAGCTTGCGGTATTTTTCTTCTTCTAAAGATATTATCAGGAGGTTAATGTGGCGCTGGAGGCTGTTGGCATAAGCCGAAGCAGTATCAATTTCCGGCTGCAGCCACGGACTGCTCATGCAGCTTACTATTTCTTTCCAGAGCGAGAATGAATTTCTTGGTGAAAGCCCTTTCTCGTCCTTAATTATAGATTTTGCCGGGTCTCCCGCCCAGTGTACTTCGGTGATCGTTTCGGGCCTGTACCAAATGATGCAATTATCGCTGTCAATGTCAAGGGAATGATAAATAATGCCCGATGCTTTCCCGCAATGGCCTTTCATCTCCGGAAGGAGATCTACGAGTTTATCAGTCGTAAAGGTGGTACGGTTACTGTAGGCTGCCAGCCAGTTGGCCATTTGCCTGATCTCGTTATCGGCCGGGGTAAGGCCGCCTTTATATACTTTATCATTGAAAACGATAGAGACACCCGATGCATTACAAAGCTTTAAGATGTCACTCGTATTGGCTATATCCTGCAATGCCGATGTGCTCCCCAGCGTGTAGCTGTTCATCTTTTCAAGTGACTGTGCTACTTTTCGCGACTCCTCATACTCTTCCGAAGCCTGGCGTACATCTATTTGCGAAGTAATGAAATGCCCCTGCAATTGTGCCGCGAGCCTTACATCGGGAGTTATGTTTTTTGGAGAATAATGGTGGCAGGCTATGAGCCCCCACAGTTTCTTTTTATAAATGAGGGATATTGTAAGCGTTGCCCCTACTCCCATATTATGCAGGTACTGTACGTGTATTGGCGATGTGCTGCGCAGTATGGAGAGGCTCAGGTCGAGGTTTTTATCTGCGGTATCATCAACTGTATAAATTGGCACCGGTGTATAATCAATATCGGTTATAAGCCTCAGGAGATTACGCATATACAATTCCCTCGCCTGTGGAGGTATGTCGGTGTGTGGGTAGTGCAGCCCCAGGAATGGTTCCAGGTCCTCTCGCACGCTTTCGGCAAATACCTCACCGTTGTGGTCTTTATCAAAACGGTATACCATTACCCTGTCATACCCCGTGATCTCGCGTGTCCCTTTCGCTACCAAACCACACAGTTCCTTCAGGGTATGTGTGTCGTGCATATAGGTAAGGAATTGCGATGTCTGGTCATATACAGCACTTGCAGCACGGGGGTCGTCGCTTACCGGCTCTGCTTCGAGTATGTAAACGTTCCCGCTTTTATGCACGGTGCACAAAAAATCCTTTCCCTTGATCTGTAGCTTTAGAAGCGATGATGAAAGCATCTTTTCATCAGAAATATAGCCTTTCAGAAGTGCAAGCGCCTCTTCTCCAAAAGCATTCCCAAATCCTGACCCAAGCAATTCCGAATGGCTGTACCCGGTAAATTCGGCACAGTTGCCACTGCAATAATCAATTATGAAAGGATCCTGCTTTAAACCCAGCAGAAAACCATGCGGCTGTATGCTGCCCGGAATGTGGATAGGTTCCTGCTCACAATTGGCAAGATCTACAATGTCGCGGTTTACAATATCCCTTATCTTCATACAGTTATACCGGGGCGTTATTGCTAAAATGTTCGTTTATGGCATCAAATGTAAAATTGGCTCCGGCAATTATCTCATCGCCGGCATTGTGTTGACTTTCATAGTCGGTTAATGTCGAAAGAAATGTACGCCATGTACTGCCTGTCTGCCCGCCATAGCCTGCAAAGTAAGACGCTCCCTTTTCGCCATCATGGCCTAAAGCCGCCGTAATATTCTTCAGTATCACCCTACCACCCAGTGACGAACCTTCTACCACATACATGATACCTAATGCAAAACCAGCAGATAGTTCCTTAAGATTGCGGGTTACAGGCCTGCTATGTGTCCCGACAGCCTCAACACCAAGGGCCTTCAGGTCGGCATCTATAAAATGCGATTTGGTACGGTGCTTCAGGTCAGGCACTATGTTTTCCAATAGCGGAAAGATGTTCTCTTCGGTATCGGCGATCACATCGCGCATCAGGCGGAGGTAGGCTGTATATTCGGCATTGGTAACTTTGGGATCTACTATTATCGTTGATAGCGGAAGGCTTTCAAGGTTGATATGCGATTGAGCAGTGGCCTGGCGCAGTTTGTCCAGGAACGGTGCGAGAGCGGTTTCGTTCATTAGAAGTTTTTAGTGGCTGTAAACAAAGTTTTTATCGTTGGGAATAAAACTTCCCCAGTTTATGGACAGGGCGTGTTCGATGGATCTTTTTAGCTGGTCAAAAATGCCCGATTTTGGCAGGTAATAGGTTGCACCCAATTCCCTGCTTTTAGATATCGAATCATGGTCTCCGGAAGTTGAGAACATTACAACAGGCAGTTTTTGGTGGGATCGCCTTAACTCTTTCAAAACCTCATAGCCGGTCATGCCCGGCATATTGATGTCCAGGAATACAAGGTGCGGGTGTGGCGGCGGGTTGTGCAGGGCATTTAGTAACTCTTTACCGTTGCTTTGCGTTAGTAAGCTTACATCAGCATCAATTGTATCGATTATCTCCTTAAAGAATTCCAGATCCTCCTGGTCATCATCGGTATAAAATATGGTAAATGCATTTTTCATAGTACTGACATTTAGTAGGCATAGCAAGGAGATTACCAAAAATACCTTAAAAAATCAAAAACCAAAGATCTCATCATTAATATTAAGAAAGTTTTAACTTGTTATTTTTAACATGGCCCATTAACTAAATTTACTTCTTGTCGCATAATAGTTCGCAAGGAACTGGAAGGCAAGCAACCCTATCAAATACAGCCCCGCAAGTTCCGGTATCAGCTCCCTGCCCGCAAAAACTAATGCTACAGCTGTCGCGCCCGCAACGAACATTACAGCGTTGTATATCATGAATACGGCTTTAGGAGCACCAAAAAGCCTGCTGAGCGGGATCATCATGGTAAATGTAAAAAATGCGAGCAGTATGTAGCTTTCCTGTTTTGTAATGAGATACGCCAGGCCGCTTAGCAATGATGCGAGAAGGCTTATGCCTACAAGAGATGAGCTTATTTTTTCTTCCCTGTCCAACAGATGACTGCCATAAGGGTTCAGCCGCAGGAACAGGTTGCCTAATGGGCCAATGATCCAGGTGGAAAATGCGAATATGAACAATAGCAGTATCAGCGGGTACAGGAACGGGCGCAATGTTTCGCTTGAACGGGCCAGGCCCTGCAGGAATTTTGACCCGAAATAAAATCCGAGTATAAAAGCCCACTGGTACTTTGCGGTCATGTTCGACATCCAGAAAGAATATTGGAGGAACCACCTGTACAAAAAGAAACGGGCTTTGAGCGCCTCGGTCATCCCGGCCTGTCCGTGTACGGAATTTGGATCATTTTTAAGCGCTTCCTTAAAATGCTCCAGTGCCTTACCGGTTTCCCTTTTTTCCAAAAGCCCCCAGCCATAATTCGCATGGGTATAGGCATCATTGGGATTTTCATGCAGCGCTTCGGCAATGGTCTCGAACGATTCCTCTTTGCGGTTTAGCTTCAGCAAAGCGGTACTGCGTACATTGAGCGCAAAAACATGCGATGCATCAAGCGCCAGGGCCTGGTTGGCAATATCGAGCGCTTCGGCAAAATTTTTACGGTATAGTTTTATCTGTGCCCAAAATGCAAAATAGTCTGCGCGGTACGGGTCCAGGCTGATGGCTTCGGTCACATACCGTTCGGCATCGTTTATTTTTTCTTTTGACAGGAAGATGCGCGACTTCAGGAAAAAGTAATGGCTTGTTGCCGGACTGATGGCGATCGCGCTGTCTGCCAGTTCTTCTGCCCTGTCATAAAGATCCTTCTGCAGGCTTACCTCCCCCAAAAGATAGAGCGCGTGGTCATCCTGAGGGTTAAGGCTTATGATCTCATTCAATATTCTTTCGGCATCATCATAGCGTTGCTGCTGTAGCAGCAGCATTGCCCTTTCTAAAAGGACTTCGGTCATTATTTCTTTATTTTTAGATAGGAAAGCACATCGTTGTACAACCCGGATTCGTTAGCATACAATGCAAAATTTTTGGCGGATACAAACCATTCCTTTGTGCTGGCATTATGTTTTTTAATGGCATTAGCCAGATCTTTTTCCTGTATTGGCTCGGGTATCCCGGTCTTGAAGGACGCTTCCAGCTTATCTTCAATGGCAATGTCTATAACGGCTTCTATGTCCGCGCCGGAAAAGTTCTCGGCCTGTTTTGCAAGCTTTCCGGTATTGATGCTCGCTATGGGTTTCCCTTTTAGTTTGATATTGAAGATCAACTCCCTCGCTTCTTCATCGGGAGGCGGTATAAAAATGATCCTGTCAAACCTGCCCGGCCTCCTGAAGGCGGTATCGAGGTGCCATGGCGCGTTAGTCGCTCCAAGGACAAGTATGCCGTCATTATCAGACTCCACGCCATCCAGCTCCTGTAAGAACTGGTTGATAAGATGGCGCGACGCCGAATTTTTCATGTCGCTCCTGCTCGCACCCAATGCGTCGATCTCGTCAAAGAATAACACACAGGGCTTATTCCTTCTTGCGGTTTCAAACACCTCATGCAGGTTCTTCTCACTGTTGCCTATCCACATATCCAGTATGTCATTAAGCCCAACGCTTATGAAGTTGGCATTGATCTCACCGGCCGTTGCTTTGGCTATAAAGGTCTTTCCACATCCCGGAGGGCCGTATAGCAATATCCCGCCCCCGGTCTTCTTTCCGTATGCTTTATACAGGTCGGCGTGGTTCAGCGGATGAATGATCTTTAATTCGATCTCCTTCTTGATCTTTTCCATACCACCCACATCGCCAAAATTGGTCTTAGGCTTGGTAAGGAAGGCATTGTTCTCCTGTTCGGCAGCCTGTGTTTGCGGGGCCATGCCAACCCGAAGCTCAGCATCCAGTTCCTCATCAGCGTAACCGGGGACCGTTTCCAGTACTTTGCGGTAGGCATCCGCAGCCTGCTGGTAAAGGTTTTCCCGTAGCAGCGTTTTGGCATACAGCACCAGGAAATTTATGTTATCAGGGTCGCTGTGCAAAGCATCTTCTAATATTACGCTGCAGGTCGCATACTGCCCCAGCCTGAAATAAGTAAGTGCCAGTCCATACTTGGCGCCGGCATGGTCCTGTAAGGCCAGTACTGCTTTATATTCAGCTTCCGCTTCCTGTAGCCTGTTAAGATTCAGCAGGCTTTCGGCAAGATGTAGTCTCAGGGGAATGTTGTTTGGGGAAAATTTAAGCGCCTCCCTCAGGTTTTCAATAGCATTATTATCCATCGGTAATTTTAAATATCTGCTAATTTACTTTTTAACCCGTAAATAAAAAATGAAAAACGGTTAATTTATCTCAAAAGCCCAATAAATACACGAAAAACCAACTTTTATCCCGACACCGAAAACATCCTAAAAAATCAATACCTTTGCCGTTCAATTTTTTACAATGAGATTACACAGGAATTTAGTTTTTACGGTTATTGACTCGCTGGGGTTCATTTTTAACGATGGCGAATACGCCGATAAAGTTGTGGCCCGTGCCCTGAAAAAAGACAAGCGCTGGGGCAGTGCCGATCGTAAGTTCGTTGCAGAGACCATATATGAGATCGTACGCTGGAAAAGGCTTTATGCCGAGATTGCCGAAGTGAAGGAACCTTATGACCGCGACAACCTGTGGCGCGTATTTGCCGTATGGGCAGTACTTCGCGGCGTTACCCTGCCTGACTGGAAATATTTTGAGGAAACGCCGGTGCGCCGCATCAAGGGGCGTTTTGACGAACTTTCCAAAGAGCGTAAATACCGTGAGTCCATTCCTGACTGGATGGACGAACTGGGTGTAAAAGAGCTGGGCGAAAAGAAATGGGAAAAAGAGCTTGCCGCGCAAAACGAGCAGGCCAAAGTTATACTGCGTGTCAATACTTTAAAGACGACGCGCGAGAAGTTAAGGGCGGTACTTATGGACCTGAACATTGATACCGAAGCACCGAAGGATTATCCGGATGCGCTTGTACTTAAAGAGCGTTCCAATGTATTCCTTACCGATCCCTTTAAGGAAGGTTTGTTCGAAGTACAGGACGCATCGTCGCAGCTTGTGGCACGCTTTCTTGAAGTAGAGCCGGGAATGCGTGTGGTAGACACCTGTGCAGGTGCAGGCGGAAAAACGCTTCACATGGCCTCACTGATGGAAAATAAGGGCCAGCTCATCGCCATGGACCTTTATGAAAGCAAGCTAAAGCAGCTTAAGCTAAGAGCCAAGCGTGATGGAGCCTTTAATATTGAATACCGCATTATCGATAGCACCAAGGTGATAAAAAAACTTCATGAGAAAGCCGATCGTGTCCTTATTGACGCGCCATGCAGCGGACTTGGCGTACTAAAAAGGAACCCGGACAGCAAATGGAAGCTCCAGCCGGAATTCATCGATAATATCAAAAAAACACAGGCCGAGGTACTGGAAAGCTATTCTAAGATAGTGAAGCCCGGCGGGAAGCTGGTATATGCTACCTGCTCAGTACTACCGTCAGAGAACGAACTACAGGTCAGGCATTTCCTAACTACCGAGATAGGAAAACAGTTCACTTTTGTAAAAGAGAACAAGGTGCTGGCATATGAAAGTGGGTTTGATGGCTTTTACATGGCGCTGATGGAAAGAAAAAAATAACAATTATCAGATATCGTGTTAAATTTCAGGCGATATTAAAATAATCGCCCTACATTTGATGTCCCAAAAAATTACAATGAAGAAAATAATTACCCTTTTACTGGCCTCGGTTACAGGTATCGCCCTTGCCCAGGACGGTGCACCTGCCGCGCCTTATTACAACGGCTTTAACTTTAACCAAAGCGGAACAGCACTTAAAACCGCACTGGCTACAAAGATCACCAATACACACACTAACAACCTGACCTATCAGCAACTGGAAAACGCGTTGAAGATCGTTGATCTTGACCCACAGGATGCTACCAATACCAACCTTTTGCTTTTGTACGGTTTCAGTAGTGATATGTGCATGGCGGTAACTACTAATGATAAAGATCACCGCAGGAGGAATAAAGATATGGATGATGATGGTACAGCTTCCCCATGCTTATGGAACAGGGAGCATACCTATCCGAAAGCCTTAGGTAATCCTGACCTTGGAACTTCAGGCCCGGGCGCTGACGCGCATCACGTAAGGGCCAGCGATAAAAAAAGGAACGCTGACAGGGATAATGACAAATTCTTTGATGGTTCGGGGAATTCATTTGAAACGGGTACATCATGGTATCCCGGTGACGAATGGAAAGGCGATGTGGCCAGGATGATGATGTACATGTACCTGCGTTATGGCAATCAATGCCTTCCTAAGAATGTTGGCGTTGGCGCTACTATTGCTTCTGATGCCAATATGCCTTTGCTATTTTTGGAATGGAACGCCGAAGATCCCGTATCGTTATATGAGGATAAGAGGAACACTTACCTTGGCAATGCCAATAATGCATTTGGCCAGGGCAACAGGAACCCTTTCATCGATAATCCTTACCTCGCGACGCTTATATGGGGCGGGCCGGTAGCACAGGACCGTTGGGGCATTGCAGGTGTAGAAGACCAACTGCTGGCAACACTAAAAGTGTATCCTAACCCTGCTGTAAATAATGAGGTGAACATTTATTCTGAGACTGAGCTTGACGAGATACAGCTTATCAACCTTAACGGCCAGCTAATACAATACATACATCAGCCTAAGGCCCAAAGCAATGAATACAGGCTCAGCAACCTTCCACAGGGCTTTTACATCCTAAAGGTCACTGCTGATGAAAAAACCGCTACGCAGAAGATCGTGGTTAACTAATTTCGAGATCCATCTTACTTTATACAAATGCCTCAAGTTGAAACTTGGGGCATTTTTTTTTGAGCTATCCTCAGATAATTTACAACGGCTGATCAGGAAACAGCTCATCAATATAAAATACAAAACCCATCGCAAGGATGGGTTTTGTTATTCTAAAGCAATAGATAATTATATATGTATCGCCCTGTTATCTGTAGCAGCCAGTGCCGCTTCCTTGATAGCTTCCGCATAAGTAGGGTGCGCGTGGCTCATTCTTGAAATGTCCTCGGCAGAGGCCTTGAATTCCATGGCGGTAACCGCTTCGGCTATAAGGTCGGCTGTACGTGCGCCTATCATGTGGATACCTAAAACCTCGTCGGTTTTGGCATCTGCCAGTATTTTCACGAAACCATCGGTGTCCATGCTCGCACGGCTGCGGCCCAATGCTTTGAACGGGAAGCTTCCCGATTTGTATTCAACACCTGCTTCTTTCAATTGCTCTTCGGTCTTGCCTACGGCGGCCACTTCAGGCCATGTGTATACAACACCAGGTATCAGGTTATAGTCAATATGAGGTTTCTGCCCGGCAAGGGTTTCGGCTACGAATACCCCTTCTTCCTCAGCTTTGTGTGCCAGCATCGCGCCTTTAACAACATCTCCTATCGCGTAAATGTTCGATGCGGCAGTCTGCAGGTGGTCATTCACTTCTACCTGTCCCCTATCGGATATCTTCACTCCGGCAGCTTCAGCGTTCAGCCCGTCGGTAAACGGACGGCGGCCTACGGATACCAATGCATAATCGCCATCAAGCGTAATGGTTTCGCCTTTGGCATTCTCGGCCTGCACCTGTACACCTTCACCTCCACGCTCTACCGACTTCACTTTGTGCGATGTGTAGAACTTCATACCCTGCTTTTTAAGCACTTTGGTTAGTTCTTTAGAAAGGCCTGCGTCCATGCCCGGGATAATGCGGTCAAGGTATTCCACCACCGATACCTGTGCGCCAAGGCGAAGGTATACCTGGCCCAGTTCCAGCCCGATAACGCCACCGCCTATAACGATAAGGTGCTTCGGTACTTCTTTCAGCTTTAAGGCTTCGGTAGAGGTGATTATCTTTTCTTTGTCTATTTTGATGAATGGCAGTGACGATGGCTTGGAACCGGTAGCAATGATAGTATATTTTGCTTCTACTGTTTCCGATGCGCCGTCAGCCTTGGTCACTTTGATGTGCGTAGCGTCTTCAAATGAGCCCACGCCTTCAAGCACCGTGATCTTGTTCTTATCCATAAGGTACTTGATGCCGCTAACATTCTGGTCTACAACACCCTGCTTACGCGCTATCATTTGCTCGAAGTTCAGCTTGATCTCACCCGCAATGTCAATACCGTGCTCCTTAAAGTGCGATGTAGCATCGTGGTAATGGTGCGATGAATCCAATAGCGCTTTCGAAGGGATACAGCCTACGTTAAGGCAGGTGCCGCCAAGTGTTGGATATTTTTCTACAATTGCGGTGTTGAAACCCAGCTGCGCGCAACGTATGGCTGCCACGTAACCACCGGGACCTGAACCTATAACGACTACATCAAATGAACTCATGGTATGTGTTTTATTTTGGTTGAAAATTTAGTCCCGCAAATTTAGGCAATATCATTTATATGCCAATGAAAAAAGCGGATTTTGGTAGTTGGATTATTTGGGCGTGCCGCTCCACTGCGTTACGCGCCGGGCTCTCGGCTTTATCTGCTCCGTTTCTCTCCACAGGATATCGCCTCTATCCCTCACGCGAGCTGCACTAGGGCGTGGATTCACAGATCTTCTCGAATTTGGAAGCGATGGCATATCTGGCATGAAGATCATTGGTTATATATTATTGAACACCTTCACAAAGTTGGTAGACTTTTCTGAGCAGGAGTTTTATTTCTTACCGCCAAAATACCCTTCTAAAAATAAATACCTCGCCCTGTGCGGCTCCTTATACGCTTTGCTTTGTGTATTGATATCCATGATCGTCATATCGCCCTCCGGCGTGCTTACCGGCCATTCAGGAACTTTCTTGCCGTTGGGGTTGCCTGTCTTTATGAAATTGGCAAAGTACTCCTCCCCTGTCTCTGAAGCCTTGTGATCATCGTTCGTCCACTCATAAACAGTATTGGTCGCCAGGTTGCCCAACAGGTATTCGATGTCCGATGCGTGGTTCGCGCCTTCCATGGGTTCCGGCATTTTGTTCTCTTCCTTCGTAGCGCCGTCATCTTTTATGATGCCTCCCGCCAAGCCTTCGTGGGCATTGCCCATTTCGGCTTTCATTTTTGGCCGCTGCTTTGAGAAAATATAAGCATACGCAGGCTGTTTCGAAGTTTTGCGGTGCAGCTCCAGCCATTTCCAGGTGCTGTATACGATAAACCCATCGCTTGCCAGTGCTGTAGCCGATCCGATAACCTCTTTTTCATTACTTCCGGGATACAATTGCAATACTTCATCGGTTTTGTCGCCATAGGTAGCTTTTACGCGCGCTGTATAATTTTCAGGCGTAGGGAACTGCCCCTGCATAAATGCCATATAAGGAACTTCGGCCGAGGTCCATCCTGCCAACAGCGGTACTTTGGCCTGTTCGCCGGCAGCAAATACTGCTTCGGGCGATTTGGGTATGAAATAGCCATCAATGGTCGCACGGGTAGTGAACGCTCCCCATTTTGATGCTTCCTCCAAAAGTTCCGAGGCAGAGAGGCTACGTAATTTTGCCAGTGGGGCATTCTCGAGCCGTGCTGCAAAATCAAGGCCGTGCTTTTCGCTCTCCGCCAATGGCACAGCTGCCAGCGTAGGGTTGATCATCGCCCCGCTCTGCCCTATCGCCCCTGCAATAAGGTTCTTGGACAATGGTGATGCCATCTGCGCTGATACTGATATCGACCCTGCCGATTCGCCCGCTATGGTTATTTTGTTGGGGTCGCCACCAAAGGCCGAAATGTTATTCTTTACCCAAAGCAATGCTGCGTTCTGGTCAAGCAGGCCGTAATTACCCGAAGCATGATCGGGTGATTCCTTAGTCAGTTCAGGATGCGAAAAGAAACCGAATATGCCAAGCCTGTAGTTGAGCGTTACGGTTACAATGCCTTTTTCGGCAAGGCTTTCGCCGTCATACCTATATTCCGACCCGTCGCCTGCTATGAAGCCACCGCCGTAAAAATAAACAAGTACCGGAAGTTTCTCTCCTGCTTTTTTAGCGGGTGTCCAAACATTAAGGTACAGGCAGTCCTCGCTCATTTGGGGCGCACGGAAGTTCATATCGCCAAATACCGGCTTTTGCATCGCGTTATTACCAAATTTATCAGCTTTGCGCATGCCGTTCCAGCTTTTTGGAGGTTGCGGGGCTTTCCATCGCAGTTCGCCTACAGGTGGCTGTGCAAAAGGGATGCCCCGGTATGTATTTATGCCTGACGGAAGCGTTATCCCTTCGAGAATTCCCTGCTGCGTTTTTGCAGTAGGCGCTTTTTGGGCGAATGTCGTTGCAGTAACTGATAGCAGGATCGCCATTGCAATATTTTTCATGGTAATGCTTATTTGGAAAACCAAATATAAACTAATCCCGTCTTGCTACCTATGGAATTTTTAAAAAGCTGAAGTCAGGTATGTGCTATACCTCGCATCAGGGAATGAAAAAGCCCCCACATTTCGGCGGGGGCTTCAAACTCATTATCTTCAAATATTACTTTGTGAACAGTAGTTCCCTGTATTTTGTTAGTGGCCAGATCTCATCGTCTACCAAAAGCTCCAGCTTGTCGCAGTGATCCCTGATCACGTCAAAGAATGGTTTTACGTTATCGCAGTAAGCATGTGCCATTTCTTCGGCGCTGCCAAGAGTATTGGCATTCTTACGCGACTCAACCATTTGCTCAACACTTGTATGAATACCAGCAATATGACCCGAAATTTCCCTGATAAGGGCAATTTGCTCTTTGCCGATATTTTCAAAGTCTTTGCCAAATATCTCTTTAAGGCCCTTAACGTTCTCTATAAGCACATTTTGATAACGGATAGCTGTAGGCACTACGTGGTTGCGTGCTATGTCGCCCAGTACCCTGCCCTCGATCTGTATCTTTTTAGTATATTCTTCAAGCTCGATCTCGTAGCGCGCTTCGGCCTCAACGTGGTTCATTACGTTCATTTCTTCAAACAGCGCAAGCGACTGTTCAGATACCTTAGCCTTAAGCGCAGATGGCGTAGTCTTAAAGTTGCTCAGGCCACGTTTTGCCGCTTCCTGCTCCCACGCGTCGCTATACCCGTCGCCTTCAAAAAGGATGGCTTTGGTTTCTTTGATGTATTCCCTCAATACGTTGAAGATGGCGTCATCTTTCTTCATCCCCTTTTCTTCGATAAGCGCGTCAACTTCTTTTTTGAAGTCTTTCAGCTGCTTGGCAACGATCGTATTAACTATGGTCATTGCGTTAGCACAGTTGGCGCTTGAGCCTACTGCCCTGAACTCGAATTTATTTCCTGTAAAGGCGAATGGCGATGTCCTGTTCCTGTCGGTATTATCCAGCAATACATCAGGGATCTTACCTACTACGTTCAGTTTAAGGTCGGTTTTTTCTTCAGGCGAAAGCTTGCCCGCTGACACACCTTCCAACTCAGCTAACACTTTCGTAAGCTGGTCGCCTATGAAAACCGATATGATGGCCGGTGGCGCTTCGTTGGCACCAAGCCTGTGGTCGTTCGTAGCTGTCGCTATAGATGCCCTCATTAGCTCTTCATTCTTGTACACCGCTTTAATGGTGTTGATGAAGAACGTAAGGAACTGCAGGTTGCTCATTGGCGTTTTGCCCGGGCCAAGAAGGTTCACGCCTGTATCTGTAGCAAGCGACCAGTTGTTGTGCTTACCCGAGCCGTTAACTCCTTTGAATGGCTTCTCGTGGAATAGCACTTTAAAATCGTGGCGCTCGGCAACTTTAGACATCACGTCCATCAATAGCGAGTTATGGTCTACGGCAAGGTTGGTCTCCTCGAATATCGGGGCAAGCTCGAATTGGTTAGGCGCTACCTCATTGTGGCGGGTCTTTACCGGTATGCCAAGTAGCATGCACTCATTTTCAAGGTCGCGCATATAGTTAAGCACACGTGTTGGGATCGAACCGAAATAGTGGTCCTCCAACTGCTGGCCTTTAGCCGAAGTATGCCCAAGCAGCGTACGGCCTGTAAGGGTGATGTCTGGCCTTGATGCGGCAAGGGCAGAATCTACAAGGAAATACTCCTGCTCCCACCCAAGGGTGGCACTAACTTTCTTAACGTTCTTATCAAAATATTTGCAGACCTCAGTAGCCGCGTCATCAATAGCGGAAAGTGCTCGTAGAAGCGGTGCCTTGTAATCGAGCGCCTCGCCAGTGTATGATACGAATACTGTAGGGATGCAAAGTGTTGTACCATATATGAATGCAGGCGAAGTTGGGTCCCATGCTGTATAGCCACGCGCTTCGAACGTGTTCCTGATACCACCGTTAGGGAAGCTGGACGCATCCGGCTCCTGCTGTACAAGTTGCGTACCGCCGAATTTTTCTACTGGGTCGCTGCCGTCATAGGATGTTTCAAAAAAGGCATCGTGCTTTTCGGCAGTAGTACCGGTTAGCGGCTGGAACCAGTGCGTATAATGGGTCACACCTTTAGTAAGTGCCCATTCTTTCATACCCATTGCGATATAATCGGCAAGTTTACGGTCTATTTTAGTTCCGTGCTGTACTGCGCTCTGTACTGCTTTGTAGGCTTCGGGCGTTAAGAACTGGCGCATAGCCTTATCATTAAAGACGTTGCTTCCAAAAATAACCGACTTTCTTTCGAGTTCATCTACTTTTACCGGCTTCCTGTTAGCGGTTTGCAGTAGCGCATGGGAACGAAATGTTGACATGAAACTGTGATTTAAATTGTTAGTGGTTGATAAAAACTTAGGCAAATGTATAAAAAATATTTTTAAATTTTAAATACCCCCTATTTTTTAAGGGGTCAAAATTAAAATATTTACTGATTATACAATTTACCCCTGTAATTATGTGATCAACATTTAATCATTAGGAATGACTGTTTAATTTTCCTGATTACAAATAATTCAATGAAATTCTTACAATCGTTAAGTAAATTATAAATTTCATAACCGTATGTTAATTGAGTTAAATATTTATTAAGCAAATTACCATTTGACTGATGATGCCGTAATTTAGTCAAAGTTTTGTAAACACAAATAACCTAAGTAATATGAGTAACAAAAAAATGATAGTAGGAATTGCTGTAGGAGCAGCAGTCCTGGCAGCAGCAGCGGTGCTGATTGCCCGCAGAAGGTCACAAAGCAAATATGCGGCACAAGTAGAAGAAGCCCGTGAAAACTTTAGCAGCAAGCTGAATGAACTGCAGCGCAAGGCTAAAAAAGAATATAGCAATGTAGCATCTGATGCTAAAGATGCTGTAAATTCAGCAAAGGACAGAGCCAATGAGTGGGTAAACAAAGCCCACGTATAAGATATCCACTTTTATATATATGTTCCGCAAGGAATGACATAAGCCGGTTATAAAAACACTTTGTAGCCGGCTTTAAAATTAAAATACCCAAACCTACTACCAATAACTAATAAATATTACCAAAGAAAAGCGCCATGAAAACAAGAAGATCAGCAGGAAAAAAATTCCAGCCTTATAACAGCCTTATCGAACAGCTTGCCGCCCACAATATAATGGGGCAAGATCCGGAAAACCTCCCGGAAATTTTAATGCTCACTACTTTCCCTCCAAGGCAATGCGGTATAGCCACCTATTCGCAAGATTTGATCAAAGCAATGAATGACCACTATGTCGATTCATTCTCTATCAAAGTTTGTGCACTTGAAACCAACAAGGAACAACATTCCTATACTGACCCAAGTATAAAATATACCCTGAACACTTCAGACCCGACATCATATAAAGCATTGGCAACATCCATAAATAATGATGAGAACCTGAAGATCGTGCTCATTCAGCATGAGTTCGGGCTTTTCCATGAGACCGTTAATGAATTCAACAACTTCATTGATGCTGTTGAGAAGCCGCTTACCATAGTTTTCCATACTGTGCTGCCTAATCCTAATGAGGAGTTCAAGGCCAACGTACAGCACATTCTGAACAGGGTAGATTCCCTTATTGTAATGACAAATAACGCTGCCGACATACTGGTGCGCGACTATATAATAGACCGTGAAAAGATCGCGGTAATACCTCACGGAACACACCTTGTGGCCCACACTGACAAAAATGACCTGAAGCGCAAATATGGGTTCGAAGGCAGGACAGTGCTTTCTACTTTTGGTTTGCTCAGTTCAGGTAAGAGCATTGAGACAACACTGGAGGCGCTGCCGAAGGTAATTGACAAAACTCCGGAAACGCTTTTCCTCATCATAGGCAAAACACACCCTACTGTAGCTCTTAATGAAGGTGAAACCTACCGCGAGTCGCTTATAGCGAAGATCAACGAGTTGGGGATACAGGATAATGTACAGTTCATCAACAAATATGTTGACCTGCAGGAATTGCTGGAGTACCTTCAACTGACCGACATATATGTATTCTCATCTAAAGACCCGAACCAGGCGGTAAGCGGAACTTTCGCGTATGCGCTAAGCTGCGGATGCCCTATCATCTCTACCCCAATCCCACATGCTAAAGAAGTGTTGGCAGGAGATACCGGCATGACCTTCGATTTTGGAAATTCGGCAGAGCTGGCAGAATCAATAAATACACTACTGTTCGATGTTGAACGCAGAAATACCATGGTGCTAAATGGATTGCATAAAATTATCCACACCGCATGGGAAAACTCGGCGGTAGACCATGCTATATTGCTTGAAAGGACAGCCGGCGGCAGTATCAGGCTGCAGTACCGTAATCCTGAAGTGAACCTGCAGCATATTAAAAATATGACGACTGACTTCGGAATGTTGCAATTCAGCAAACTGAACAGGCCGGACATTCATTCCGGGTATACGATTGACGATAATGCCCGCGCGCTTATTTCAATGTGCCAGTATTATAAATCATACAGGGATGAGTCGGTTTTGAAATACATCAATATATACCTTAATTTTATTGACTATTGCCAAAGCAAAGATGGCAGGTTCCTGAATTACGTTGACTACAATACCAACTTTACAGACCAGAATAAAAACGAAAATCTTGAAGACAGTTCAGGCCGCGCCATGTGGGCATTGGGTTATGTAGTTTCATTAAGCAAAATACTGCCTGCACCGGTGATCAGTAAAGCCGAAGCCATTTTCCAAAGGTCGCTGCCACTTACCCGAAATGTGTTTTCTACAAGGGCGATGGCATTTACAATAAAAGGACTGTATTACTACAACCGTGGTATTAAAGATGCCGATACGATGATCTACATCAAACTCTTTGGTGACCGACTTGTGCAGATGTACCGCCACGAAGCAGAGGAAGACTGGAAATGGTTTGAGAGCTACCTTACCTATGCCAACAGCGTGCTTCCTGAAGCATTGCTGCTATGCCACGCCATGACCGGAAGCGAAACATACAAGGAAATTGCAAAGGCTTCGTTCGACTTCCTGCTATCGCATACGTTCGATGAAAATTCGATACAAGTAATATCCAACAGGAGCTGGCTGTTAAAAGGAGAGAACAGGGGAGATTACGGCGAACAGCCTATTGATGTGGCTTATACGATACTGGCTTTGCGTAAGTTCCATGACATTTTTAAAGAGGAAGAATACCGTAATAAGATGGAGATGGCCTTTAACTGGTTCCTTGGCAACAACCGCCTGCACCAGGTAGTATACAACCCGTGCACAGGCGGCTGCTTTGACGGAATGGAAGAGCAGAACGTAAACCTGAACCAGGGTGCCGAAAGCACTGTAAGCTACCTTATGGCAAGGCTTAGCATATCAAAATACTTCGGAAACCCGAACATGACCTATTTCCGCAGGAAGCAAAGGGCAAACAAAATTGCCGCGCTGCGCCAGATGGAATTCTAAACACAACACACACTGATTGACTGAGGCCCCGATGATCGGGGCTTTTTTATTATGTGGGCACTGATCAGGTTCAGATATACGTTACACGTTACAGTTACGTTTCTGTACAGGTATATATCTGTTTTGAGTGAAGCTTGATATTAAATTTTTGAATAACTTTGGACAAACGATCAACAACAATGAAAAAGATATTTTTGCTTTCGATATCCCTTTTAGCGCTTACCTCTTGCGTGAGTACCCGCAATACGATAAAGAACATCAATGACGATGCTAAAATGCCGTCATTGTCTAAAGAAAAAACTTTCATTATTGTCGAGATCAGTAAAGACAAGAATTACGGGTACGACCACGATTATCCTGTAAATTTAGGGTTTATGAGCTACCAGACAGCCGAGATCAACGTACAGCGTTACTTTGGCGCGTTGACAGGCCCTAAAGGTGAAAAGCTGAGTTATAAAAAAATTGATACTTGCTGCCCCTTCCCTTCTAAACGGACAGACATGGGCGCCGGGCTGCTCGATATATATGCAGTAAGCTGGGATGGCCTTGCCGAGCCGGTACGCATTTATATCAACCTTTATGAAAAAGGAGAGATCGTTGCACCGCATGGGTTTGGGATCAGGATCATAGAATAGGTTATTTCAGATCTCAGATCGGCCTTCACTCCTGCTGTAAGCTGGCCTATTAAGGCTGAGTAGTAAAAAATGTGATATCTACGATCTGACATCTGAAATAACTATCTTTGCACTGCAATTAAAAACACAACAATGAACTTAAAGAATATCCCACAGATAAAATATACCGACAGCGGTAACTTTTTCCTCCTGGCCGGCCCTTGCGCGATCGAAGGGGAAGAAATGGCGCTCCGCATTGCTGAAAAACTTGTTGAGGTGACCGACAGGCTGGAGATACCCTATGTATTCAAAGGGTCTTTCAAAAAAGCGAACCGCTCCCGCATTGACAGCTTTAGCGGCATTGGCGACGAAAAAGCACTGAAGATACTGCAAAAGGTATCGCAGACTTTTGGAGTGCCTACAGTAACTGACATCCATACCAATGAGGATGCCGCAATGGCGGCTGAATATGTAGATGTGCTGCAGATCCCGGCCTTCCTTGTACGCCAGACCGACCTTGTAGTGGCCGCAGCCAATACCGGCAAAACGGTCAACCTTAAAAAAGGGCAGTTCATGAGCCCGGAGAGCATGAAGCATGCCGTACAAAAAGTACTGGATTGTGGCAATGAAAATGTAATGGCTACCGACAGGGGTACTATGTTCGGGTATCAGGACATGATCGTAGATTACCGTGGCATCCCTGCAATGCAGCAGTTCGCTACGACGATATTGGATGTGACGCACTCGCTACAGCAACCGAACCAGACCATTGGTGTTACGGGTGGACGCCCCGATATGATCGAGACCATTGCCAAGGCAGGAATAGCTGTAGGTGTTGATGGTATTTTCATCGAAACGCACTTTGATCCTGCCAATGCTAAAAGTGATGGCGCAAATATGCTGCATCTTGATCATTTTGAAGGGCTTATGAAAAAACTCGTAGCCATACGCAAAACGGTGAACCAGTTTTAATTCTTTCTGAATATCCCTACCGGCGCAAGCCATGTCTATAAGCCACGGACTATTAATTAAGGCTGATCATTGATCAGTAAATTATATGGTCCGTGGCTAAATTTTAAACTTATATCTTACTGAAATCCTCTGTGCACTTTTTAGCATAAAGTTTTGTGATGGTAAGTACCCTCTTTTTAGCTTCGCTGTCTTTTTCGAGATCATGCTTTTTCAGGAAAGCCGATGCGGTCCTCTCAAACTCTTTCTGCAGATCATTTATGAATGTTTCTAGCCTCGCGCCACCGGCCGAAAAGTATATTTCGCTGTTAAATCTCTGGAGAAACTCCTTATGTACATCATTACAGGCCGTTGCCAGTCGTTCTTCTAATTCTTTATAGTCGAAACCCATCCGTCATTAATTGATTTTGAAATTTTCAGCCAAAATTAGTGATCCATCAAATGATGAAGTTATGAAATTTAACTTAAAATTAATAAAATTTTTCCAACAATAAAAACGTCGGTAACAGCATCTGCAATAAATAGTAATTGACTATTTAAATAAACAGTATTGATGAATTTAAGAGAGAGAGAGAGAGAAGAGTAAATTGGCAGTAACGGCTTTATATTAACGTAGCGCCTATAAATGCCCCCAAAAATAAAGCAGCCTATAATAGCCTTCCTGCCAATTTGGTTCAAATATAATATAATTTTATACCTACATCATATTTTAATGTTGTTTTAACATTAACTTTTGTTTAAAGCAATATATTATCATGCGACTTTTCCATAATCTTCAACACACCTTTTGGCGTAAGCCTTTGCAATGGCACGTACGGCATGCAGTGCTCCATGATCACTGATCAGGTTATTGTCCCCTACGAACTTTGTTTCTACTGCATCAAATTCCTGCTGGATGAGGTCAAGAAAAGTGTTCAGTTTACCAGGGCCTCCCACTTGGTAATCCGATTTATACACTTCTGATAATTTTGTAACTACATCTTTACAGGCACAGTCAAAACTGTTCTCCAGGTCGGCATACTTATTTTCCATACATCAAATTTTAGTAAGGCTAAATTAAGCGATAATACAAACGCAGAACAACAATTAACGTAAAAAATATTACAAAATCGAACAATTCAGATCTAATGTTTTATGTGATCTTTCACACCAGCCTTCACTTCTGCCTCAAGGTCGTTCTGTTTCGGAGGGATGGGGCATGAATAGCCATGATCGTAGGCACAATACGGATTATACGCAGTATTGAAGT
The DNA here is from genome assembly GCF_052437795.1 of Flavobacterium sp. Lineage (GTDB taxonomy): Bacteria > Bacteroidota > Bacteroidia > Flavobacteriales > Flavobacteriaceae > Flavobacterium. The sequence continues at coordinate 1,034,135 of NZ_JBQVPA010000001.1, read as the reverse complement.
CGATGGTGACCATATCACCTTTTGGGACCTTAAGGTCGATATACCTCCCGCCGCCATAGCTTCCGTTACCCGAAGTAAGATCGGTGAACGGAAGGAACAGGTGATCTTTGTACTCATCCAGCTTTGCCATGTCAAGGCTTTGAAAAACATCAAGTTTAAACGCCTTCCCTTTTAGTTTAAAATTCAGCTCACCATACTTAACATACATGGGCTTCCTGTTGCCTGTGGTAGGCATTTTAAAAGGCTTTTCGTTGGGTGTGCGGACCAGTCTGGCCTCAACACAATATTCCATATCTATAGGATAAATATCAAGTGCTTTAAAAGTTGCCAGGTCCGCTTTAAGCAATGGTGACTTAGCGGGGTCGGCGTATTCTGCATTGAGGTTTTGCTGGTATTTTTCTGAATTTTGAACAGAGCATTCCTGTGCTCCGGCATACAAGGAGATGATCATTGCAAAAGTGCTAAGGATAGTTTTCATAGAAATGATTTTCACAAAAGTAAACAATATTGTCTCCCTGTGATCTTCAAAAACAACATGCCTGATAAAGCCATGTATTAAAAATTTTCGATCTGTAAGAATTATTGGTATCTGATCATTAAGCACTGGCAAAGGATACGTACCTTTGAAGCAAACAAACCCAAACGATGTTCCGGCAGGCCATTTCCCGTTATGTAAACAACTTCCGCGGTTTCCGCAGGGAGATATGGATATTAGCCATCATTACCTTCATCAACCGTGCAGGGACCATGGTCTTTCCCTTTCTTACCAAATACATGCGCGAAGATCTTGGTTTTAGCTACGAGCAAGTCGGTGCGGTGATCATGTGCTTCGGGTTGGGTTCCATGCTGGGGTCGTGGTTGGGTGGTAAGCTTTCAGACAAGTTCGGGTTTTACAAAATAATGATATTCAGCCTGTTTACCAGTGGGCTTATGTTTTTTGGCATACAGCACATTACCACTTTTAAGGGCTTATGCATAGGTATGTTCAGCATTATGGTCATTGCCGACATGTTCCGTCCTGCAATGTTCGTTTCTGTTAGTACCTACGCAAAACCTGAGAACCGCACCCGTGCGATGACGCTCGTAAGGCTTGCTGTAAACCTTGGCTTTGCAGCAGGGCCGGCAATGGGAGGGCTGATTATTGTTGCGCTGGGATATAATGCCCTGTTTTGGATAGATGGCGCGACATGCATCACTGCCATACTCATATTCCGCCTTTTAGTAAAGGAGAAAAAGAAGGTTGCCACGCCCGAAATTTTTACAGATGAGATAAAAGAAAGCCGTACGCTGCGAAAGGATAAGTTGTTCTGGGTATTCCTGTTTTGCAGCTTTGCCACGGCCATGGTTTTTTTCCAGTTGCTCACCTCCCTCCCACTCTACCATAATGTACAATATGGGCTTACGGAATTCCATACCGGGCTGCTCATGTCGTTCAACGGGCTTATGGTCTTTGCTCTAGAAATGCCGCTTGTAGGCTATTTTGAAAGGAAGCACGTACCAAAGTTACGCATTGTTGGCTGGGGGGCGCTGCTCATCGCGTTAAGCTTCCTTGTCCTGCTTTTTGAAGGATGGATCGGTATACTGATCATCAGCATTATACTTATCACGTTCGGTGAAATGTTTAACTTCCCTTTCTCCAATTCATTTGCCTTTAGCCGTGCGCCAAGAGGCCAGGAAGGTCTCTACATGGGGTGGTACACTATGATGTTCAGCCTGGCACACATAGCCAGCGCGCAATTGGGCATGATGCTCATAGCCAAACACGGTTATGCCGCCAACTGGCTCGTGATGGGCATCATAGGTGTCTTTTCCTTCGGTTGCTGCATTCTTCTACAGCGAATGATAATGCGTGAGGATAGCGCGATAAAAAGCGTGTAGTCTAAATTATTTAGAAACTAAATAACCGACTAGAAATAGGCGTTTTCCCGGGTAATTAATGATGAGGACCTATCCCTCATACATATCCATTCGCAACCTTGTCTCTTCAAGATCAAGCTCTTTTTCAATTTTGCGCAGCACTTCCTCGCTGGTACCGCCTTTACGGTGCAACTGCTCTATCTTTTCGCGTTCGATGTCGATAAGGTCGATCTGCAGCTGGGTAAACTCATTGAAGATGTTTATGGGCAGCGCCTCGCCTTTGCCGAAAAAGTTGGCAGGAAGCTCTGTCTTTTGCAGACGGTTGAATTTTACTTCATACTTGCTCTTTATGTTATGGAGCAGCTCATCCTGCAATAAGGAGAGGTTCTCCTCAATATGGGCAATTGTTTGCGAAACCAGCATATTACGGACCTCATACTCTTCGGCGTAGGCCGAATAAGGCTCCAGCTTCATCTTTTTTATGGCAAATGGCAGCGTTAGCCCAAGCAGTATCAGGGTGGAGACAATAACACAGAACGTAATGAAAATAATGAGGCTGCGATGCGGGAACGGTGAACCGTCGGGCATGGCTAAAGGGATAGCCATTGCCGCTGCCATAGATACTACACCACGCATGCCCGCCCAGCCAAAAACTACAAGATTGCGGCGGTCGAAAGGCTCGGTCTCGCGTATTTTTTTACTGAGCATACGCGGGAGCATCGCCGCGGGAATGACCCAGATGAAACGGATGATAATGACCACAGCGCTCACCGCCCCGCCCCACAGCAGTAATTCGCCGGTAGAATAGCCGTTAATGCCATTCATTATCTCCCTGAGCTGAAGCCCGATGAGGATGAATACCAACCCGTTAAGGATATACGCCACTACATCCCACACGGCTACGGCCATGATGCGGCTTTGGTGCGTGAAGATCTGACCGGCCCGGAACGAGAGGTACAAACCCGTTGTAACAACCGCCAGTACACCGGAAAAGTGAAAATGTTCTGCTAAAAGGTATGAGGCAAAAGGCGTTAGGAAAGTAAGGGTTGTTTCAACAATAGGGTCGCACACGAATTTTTTGTGGATAAGGTACATGATATAGCCAAGCCCCAACCCTATCGCGATGCCCGCGACCACCATCAGGAAAAAGTTGCCACTGGCTTCCCACATTACAAAATTGCCCGCGGTTATGGCAGTGAGCGCATATTTGTAGGCAACGAGGCCGCTGGCATCGTTCACCAGGCTCTCCCCTTCGAGTATAGTAATGATGCGTGGGTGCAGCCCCAGCCCTTTTGTGACAGAAGTCGCGGCAACGGCATCGGGAGGCGAAACTATCGCCCCGATAAGAAAAGCCAAGGGCCAGCCAAGCCCAATAAGTTCGTGCGCTATCACGGCAACTGCCAATGTAGTGAACAGCACGAGCCCGATGGCGGCTAATGATATGGGGCGGATGGCTTTTTTAAAATCATGCCAGCTGGTATTCCATGCCGCATGGTACAGCAGCGGCGGCAGGAAGATAAGGAAAACCACATCGGGGCTAAGGGCAATGACGGGCAGCCCCGGTATCACGCTTATAATGATGCCGCACAGAACCAGCACTATGGGGAACGGGAACTTATATTTGTTGCTCAGGATGGTGAGGAACGCTACCCCGAAGAGCATCATGACAATGATATTTATGTTTTCCATGGGGGAAAATTACGAATTTTCCCAACAAAAAAGCTATAGTAATTTTGTATGTATTTTACCAAAAAAGATGAAAGGAAAAGGATCGAATTTACTATTTTAGTGCCTTATTGCCTTACCATAACCATCTGGCATATTTGCATGGAAAAAGCACCTGTAAACAACTTCCTTTCCCGCGGCGGCGAATCGGGCGAGATCATCCGCAGCCTTAACTGGGCCGAAACATCGCTTGGGGCACCCGAAACATGGCCTCTCAGCCTGCGTACATCGCTGGGCATATTGCTAAATTCGGCCTTTCCCATGATATTATTTTGGGGAGAGGAAATGACCTGCTTTTACAACGATGCCTTTCGTCCCAGCCTGGGCAATAACGGCAAGCACCCGGGGATCGGCAAAAAAGGGCGTGAGCTCTGGGCAGATGTATGGGACTTTGCAGGGCCGCTATTCGAACAGGTACTAACCACAGGCGAGCCGGTATGGTTCGAGGACCAGCTGGTGCCCTTTTACCGAAATGGCAAAACAGAGAATATTTACTGGAACTCCGGCTACAGTCCGATATATGATGATGAAGGAAAAATAAACGGCGTGTTCGTAGCCTGCACCGAAACAACAGAAAAAGTACATACCGAACGCAAGCTTACCGAATCGGAAAAGCATTTTGAGTCGCTGATCCGCGAAGCTGCGGTAGGGATCATTGTGCTTCGTGGGGACGATAATATCGTCGAGGTGGTAAATGATGCCTACCTGAAACTCACAGGCCGTGACTACAGGCGAATGATAGGCAAGCCGCTGTTCGAGGCCATACCTGATACCGACCCGTATTTCCGAAGGATCATTGAAAGTGTCAGATCGTCCGGGCACCCCTACCATCTTAATAATCACCCCTATTCCATAACTACCGATGGTGTGACTAATGAAGGTTTCCTTAACCTGATCTATCAGCCGTATAAAAATCCTGACGGGAAAATTGATGGTGTTATGACATTGTGCCACGATGTTACAGCCAATGTTATGGCACAGAAACGTGTAGAGGATAGTGAGCAGCGTATGCTGTCAGTGGTAGAAAGCGCGCCGTTCCCTATAGGTGTATACCTGGGAAGGGAGATGCGTATCGGCATGGTCAACCGGTCCATCATGGATGTATGGGGCAAGGGCAGCGATGTTGTAGGAAAAACGTATCACGAGGTCTTGCCGGAGCTTGAAGGTTCCGGGATCTATGAACAATTGGATAATGTTTTTACTACAGGCATACCCTTCCATGCACGCAACCAGCAGGTAGATCTGGTTGTCGACGGTAGTTTACAGCCCTTCTTCTTCAATTACAGCTTTACGCCGCTTTATGGTACCGATGGTACTATTTACGGTGTAATGAACACCGCCGCCGAAGTAACCGACCTTGTTATCGCTGCCAAAAAAATAGAGCAGAGTGAAAAGAACTTCAGGAATATAATACTGCAGGCACCTGTAGCAATGTGCATTATGCTCGGGCCGGAACATGTTGTGGAAATTGCCAATGATGCCATGATCGAATTATGGGGCAAACCCGTTGAAGCCGTTATGAATAAGCCTGTTTTTGAAGACCTGCCCGATTCCCGCGAGCAGGGGCTGGAGCAGTTACTGGATAATGTATTTACTACCGGTAAGCGCGTTGTAGCTAATGAAATGGCGGTAAACCTCATACGCCACGGCAAGCCAGAAACAGTGTACCAGAATTTTGTATATGAACCTTACCGCAATACCGATGGTGAAATGCTGGGCGTACTGGCCATAACTGTAGATGTGACCGCTCAGGTGATGTCACGCAGGAAGATCGAAGAGGTGGTGCGTTTCCGTACCAGGGAACTTGAGATAGCCAATAATGACCTAAAGAGATCAAATGCCGAACTCGCACAATTCGCTTATATTGCCTCTCACGACCTGCAGGAACCTTTGCGTAAGATAAGCACTTTTACCCAAATGATCGAAATGCGCTCGGGAGACAGGCTTGACGAACAGTCCCGCAATTATTTCGAGAAAATAAAAGTCGCCTCGTTGAGAATGCAAACACTTATACGCGATGTACTTACCTACTCTGAACTGATAAAGGACAATGAGATCTTTATCCCGACCGACCTTAATTCCATACTCGAAGGCGTGGTGGGCGATTTTGAATTGCTTATTGAACAGAAGGGCGCAAAAATAACTGTTGAAGAACTGCCGGTGATCGATGCCATCCCGTTGCAGATGTCGCAGCTTTTTGGTAACCTGATAAGCAATTCACTTAAGTTCGCCCGGACTGATATCCAACCTACGATACAGATATCCGCAGAAATAATGTCAGTAAGCGATAAAGCTGAAAATGATTTTCATATGGCACCGTACTACAAAATAACCTTCCGCGATAATGGTATAGGCTTCAGGGAAGAATATGCGGAAAAGATATTTAATATTTTCCAAAGGCTGCACGGCAAGTCAGAATATGAAGGTACAGGGATCGGCCTTGCGATGTGCAAAAAGATCGCATTGAACCACAACGGCAACCTTAACGCCTACGGCAGTTCGGAAAATGGCGCTGTATTTAATTTATTGATCCCGGAAAAACACTTCACTATAACTAATTAGAGTTGTATGTAGGTGGTGAAATGATGATTAACTTCTTACCTGTTGCCGCTCCGGCAAATAAACAGTAAATACCGCTCCGCTATCTTTGGCCGATGATGCCTCTATATGCCCATTGTGGTTATGTACTATTTTTTTACAAATGGCAAGCCCTATGCCCGTTCCGGAAAATTCTGATTTACCGTGCAGTCTTTGGAAGATCTGGAAAATGCGGTCGGCGTATTCTTCATCAAAACCGATACCATTGTCCCGGAACTCCAGTTTATAATAAGCTATATTTTCGTCATGATATTCAAAATCTACCGTGCCCGGTGGCATCAATGTCGCCGAAATTGTAATGACAGGTGCTACTCCCTCTCGGGTATATTTTAGAGAATTGGATACCAGGTTGCCCAACAGCTGCGACATTTGCAACGGAATGGCATCGATCACCGGCAGGATATCCGAATTTATTTTTGCTCCTGACTGCTCAATTACCAACTCGAAATCGGTCAGGTTGTCGGCCAGTATCTTATTCAGGTCAACCTGCCTAAACATCTGGTTATTCCTCGATAATTGCGAATAGCTCAGTACATCGCGTATCAGGTTGCCCATCCTTTCTGCGGCACTGTGGATCTTTTTGAGGTAGTTGGCCGGCCTTTCATCCATCGGGCTAAGGCTTTCCTGCAGCATTTTCGAAAAGATGGTTATCTTCCTTGTAGGCTCCTGCAGATCGTGTGAGGCGATGTAGGCGAATTGGTTAAGCTCTTCATTGTTGATCCTCAGGGAAGTGTTGGCCTCGCCCAGTTCCATGTTGGCCCGTTGCAGCTCTTCGGTACGCTGTTTCACTTCATACTCGAGCTGTTGCTGAAGCCTGCGCTCCTTTGTAACATCCTGCGCGGTACCGGTAAGATATTCAGGGTCGCCGCTAATGCCATAGCTTACCTGCGCCTGCGCATGGATAATACGCACCTGCCCGGTAGCATGGTTGATGATAGGATGTTCATTTTCATAGATCCCGTCCGATCCGGGTGCTATGGCAGCCTTTATCTTAGCATCTACCATTTCAACATAGTCTTCCGGCAACGGGTTGTAGGCTTCAATGATAGTCTTTTCATCATCATCAAAACCAAGCCATTCCTTAAACCTGTCAGAATAGCTAAAGGTATTTTCTTTAATGTTATATACCCATGTGGCAAGCTCGGCAAGCTCTATCGCACCGCGTAGCGCGGCCTGGGAATTTTCCAGTTTTTGGCGTGCCAGTACGGCGTCGGTTACGTCTACGGCAATATCAAGTATGGCATATACTTCATTGTTCTCATCAAATACGGGTGTGTAAGTAATGTTATAATAATTATAGCTCATTACCCCGTTCTGCACGATCTTCACCTGGTCGCCATAGCTTTGGTACATTTTACCCGTGGTAAATACATCGTCCAGTATCTTCAGGAAAGGCTGCCCGTGTGTTACCAGTTCGGGCATGGCTTCACGGAGCGGTTTGCCTACTATGTCCCAGCCCTTGCCCACAATATCGATAAATGTCTGGTTTGGCATTTCAATGATGAGGTCACGCCCTACAAAAAGCCCGATACCTGCCGGAGCCGTCGCAATGATCGAACGAAGTTTTGATTCACTCATTTCTACCTTTTGTCTGGAGCGTACCTGCTGCGTTACATCGGTTGCTACGACCAGGATCCGCTCTACATCGCTGGTATCAGATATCATTGGCTGGTAAGCAAGGTCCACATAAATGGTCTCGATAACACCATTGCGCAATATATCTACCGCTACCTCATTGGCCACAAAAGGTATTCCTGTTGCGATGACCTGTTCAAGCAATGTATCAAAACCCTGGCCTTCTATTTCAGGGAGCGCCTCAAGCAGCGGCTTCCCGATAAGGCTTTGCGGGTCGCGTCCCACAAGTTCACTATAAAAGCGGTTGGCCATACTAAAGGTCAGCCCTTCTTTCTCAAGCGTCGCAATGCCTACCGGTGACTGCTCAAAAGAGTCAAGCAATTGCTTACGGGTAGCGTCCACTTTTCTTTGTGCTTCTACCCGGTCGGTCACATCTATGGCCATGTTCATTATGCCATTCACTTTTCCGTCGGCATCAAAGATCGGCTTGTAGGTATAGTCAAAATAAAACTCCTGCAAAATACCATTTATCTCCAGGTGCGCTATGGCCTCTGTTTCAGAATGTGTTTTGCCCGTACTGTATATGTCATGGAGTATATCAAGGAATGGCTGTCCCTCTAACTCAGGGAGCGCTTCGGCCAGGGGATTGCCGATGATGGACCTGTCTTTGCCCCAATATCCTATCATTATGTCATTGGCCACCTCTATCTTCAGGTCATGGCCTGTAAACAGGCAGGTAGCCACCGGAGCCTGCTCTATCATCGATTTAAAGCGTATTTCACTTTCACTAAGTGCCTTGCGCCCTTCGATGATCTCATCAATATCCATGCAGTATCCGGCGTATCCGGCAAATGCTCCGCTTTCGTCATAATAGGGATCGCCAACCGCACGGCACCATATTTTTGTACTGTCCACTCTCCTGATCCTGAAAATAACGTCATAATGCGAGCGTGTTCCTACAGCTTCAGTATAAGTCACCAGGCTGCGCTGCCTGTCTTCCTCAATTATGGCATTAGCCCATCCATTTCCTTGCAGGTCCTGGTTGGAGATACCTGTCCAGTCTGATAAGATCCTGTTCAAATAAACAATATTGCCGCTTTCGTCAGAGAGCCACAAACCTACCGGCGAACTGTTGGTCACGTGGCGGAACATAGCATCGCTTTCGCGTTTTTCTGTTTCCGATCTCTCCAACGCCAGTCGTTGCGATTCAAGTACGCTTATGTCCCTCACTGTTCCGGAGAAGGCTATAGCATTGCCATCGGCATCAAATGTATTCGAGCCCATCACCACAATGCGGTGTATCGTACCGTCGTCCCATGTTACGCGGGGGGAATAATAAAATTGATTTTCTTTTATACCCTCTTCCAGGGCCTTTGCCCTTTCGGGCAGGTCGTCGGGGTGTACGTGCTGCAAAAATTCCTTTCGGGTAATTTCCCGCTTATTAATATTACCGGTAAGTATCTGTGCGAACAAGGGTGAATAGTTAATATCGCCTGTAATGAGGTCTACCCTGAACAGCCCCATGCCCGCGCTCTTTATGGCAATGTCGGCCAGTTGGTGCGCTTCGGCTATCTCTTCCTGGGCCTTGCGGTTCTCGGTTATATCCTGCACTGTGCCATTAAATCGGTAAGCCACTTTATCTTCGTTGAACCATGCCCTGCCTTTGGCCCTTAACAGGCGCTCTTCACGTGTAAAAGGGTGTATGACCGTATATTCGATATTGTACCGGCCACCCGACTCGTACTCGAGTGCCCGGCCTATTGCTTCAGTAACTTTCCGGCGATCTTTTTCAGCAATGGCATTCGTAGCAAGTTCAAGTGGTATCTCCTCTTCAGGTTCAAGTCCGAACCAGCTCTTGAGGCGGGCATTGCCGGAGAATTTGCCTGTGGCGGGGTCGAGGTCCCACACGCCCAGTTCGGCGGCATCCAGCGCAAACTCAAGTTCTTTCCTGTTGTCTTCGATCTTGTTGATCGTAACCACCTTTTCAGTAATTTCGGCAGTAATGGATAAAACGCCTTCGATGTCGCCACTATCACCTGTCACGGGACTGTAGCTAAAGGTCCAATAGCCATCTTCCATTTGCCCGTTCCGATAAATAGGGATGAGCATGTCCTCAAAGTAAATGCCGTCACCCTGATCTCGCACTTTCTGAATGAGCGGCCCAATAGTATCCCAGATCTCCATCCAGCAATCAATGGCTTTTTGGCCTAATGCTTCGGGGTGCTTGCCATCGTTGCCAAGCATTTGCCTGAAAGAGTCATTGTAAAACTGAACATTGTCATTCCCCCAAAAAAGGAACATTGGAAATTTTGAATACAGCATGGTACTCACTGTATTTTTCAGGCTTAAAGGCCAGGTATCTATTGGGCCGACAGAAGTTTTCGCCCAATCGAAATCGCGTATAAGTCCCCCCATTTCTCCGCCACCACGGGGGAAAGGCTGCTTTGTGTCAAAATTTTCCAAGTATCTTCGGGAAGTTTGAGTATTAGTGTCCTAAAAATAGTAAATTATTCCGTGAATCAGGGTATCAGGTAAAAAAATATCCCGAAGAAATGCAACGTACTGCCGCCCAGTACAAAAACATGCCATATAGCATGGTTGTAGGGTATTTTTTCCTTTACGTAAAAATAGATGCCAAAGGTGTAGCAAAGCCCGCCGCCCAGCAAATAGTATAAAGCCTGTGGCGCTACAGTCTCTATCAGCGGCTTGATGGCGATAACGATAAGCCAGCCCATGAGCGCATATAGTAAAAGTGATAGTTTTTCGGACTTTCGCAGTGGCGAGAATTTAAAGATGAAGCCTGCTACCGCAAAAGCCCATATCAACCCGAATATCGTCCAGCCCCAAGCCCCTTTTAGCCCTAATAAGGCCACGGGCGTGTAGGTGCCGGCAATAAGGATGTATATGCACAGGTGGTCTATTTTTCGGAAAAAACGTTTCCAGCGAAGGGTCGCTGCATAGTGGTATACCGTCGATGCTGAATAAAGAAGCAGCAGGCTGAAGCCAAATACTATAGCCACAGCAATGTGTACCGCAGTACCGTTGAAGGCCGCATAGACCACCAGCAATGCCAAGGCCGCTGCAGACAGCAGCGCACCTGTTCCGTGGGTGATCACATTCCATAGTTCCTCACGTTTGCGGTTCTTTTTGGGCATGATAGATTGTTTACGGTAAAGGTACGCAAAGCCGTTATCTCATCGCTAAAAAGAATTGAAATATCATACTCCCTGAAGATAAATTTTCTGACAGGAATGTTTGCAGCATTTTCATTTTATATCTTTGGGCATGCTAACCTGCAAACCCATGGCCCTGATCACTTTCCTGTTGATATGCATTAACGGCATCGCACAGGAGATCGCTGTTATGGTAAAGAACGATCTTGACTTTGACAGGAAGGAGGTCGTGGCTGTAAAACGGAAGCATCTGGCAAAATTGCTGAGATCACATTCCCAAAACGATATCCGGATACAAAAGGCAAATTCACATGAATACCTGCCGTTGCAATGGATCGATAATGACGGTGACGGAAAAGTTGATGAACTGCTTTTTGTTGCCGAAGTCAGGGCTAATGAGACCGAGGCCTATAAATTATCTGTAGATAGCAAAACATCCTCTTCCGGTATAATGTACGGTACCTATTCACGATTTATTCCCGAGCGCAGCGATGATCTTGCATGGGAGAATGATAAGGTCGCCTTTCGGGTATACGGTCCAAAAGGGCAGCAGGAAGCGCTGAAAGGCATTCCAGGGAGTACTTTGTCGAGCGGCGTGGACATCTGGCTGAAGCGGGTTTCCCATCCTGTTATCGAGGCATGGTATGCCGGCCATAAAGCTTCGCCCGGTTACTACCATACCGACCGCGGGGAGGGTTATGACCCCTACCATGTTGGTGCCAGCCGGGGTACGGGAGGCAGTGGCATCTGGATAAAAGACAGCCTGCAGGTATCTGAAAATTTTATTGCCCACAGAATTATAGCAACCGGGCAGCTGCGCACGGTTTTTGAGCTGGATTATGCACCGTGGGGCGAATTTGGCGTGCGCGAAACCAAGCGTATAACGCTTGATGTGGGGTCGAATTTTTCTAAATTTGAAGTTACGGTAAGATCCGATAAAAAACTTCCGAATTATGCCGTGGGCATTACCATGCACAGAAATGAAGGTAAAGTTGGTATGGATAAGAAAAAAAGCTGGTTCCGCCATTGGGAGAAAATAGATGACGCTTACATAGGCGAAGGCATAGTGACCGACCCGGAAACGATCATGTCGGCATTTGCCTATGTATCAAAAACGGCCGACCAAAGTAACCTGCTGGTACTACTAAAACCTAATAGTAAGATAGTATATTATGCCGGTTTTGCCTGGCAGAAAAGCGGGCAGGTGGACGATGTTTCAGAATGGGATGCCATGCTGCAAAGGCAGGCGCAGATCATCGCGCATCCGCTGGAAGTAAAAATATAGGTAAGTACCTGAGAAATAGAACGATCAATAATACCATGAGCATAAAATTAAAATTCATAGGGATGGCGGGTGCTGCAATGATGGCTGCACTTGGATTAAAAAGCGACACAGGCGCTGGACCGGATATACAAAGACAGATAGAATATTGCGCCGCGCAGGCTACCAAAACACTCGCAACCATTCCCGATACCGGAGTATTGCCCAGGAGTGTTCCAAACAACGCGAAATATTGGAAATTCGTAGAATACGGTGACTGGACCAGCGGTTTCTGGCCGGGCGAGCTGTGGTATCTGTATGAAGCTACCGGCGACCAGAAGTTCCTTACCGCCGCCGATAAATATACGCTTCTGCTCACACCGCTATCGGTCAATAAGGCCAGCGACCACGATCTGGGATTCCAGGTATTCAACAGCTTTGGCAATGGCTACAGGATAACGAAGAACCCGGGTTATAAGGAGATCATCCTCAGGACTGCCGATACGCTGGCAACGCTCTATAACCCAAAAGTGGGCACGATACAGTCATGGCCGCATAACAATTATGGTGGCCATAATACCATCATCGATAACATGATGAACCTGGAATTGCTGTTTTGGGCCTCAAAAAATGGCGGCGACAAAAAACTGTATGACATTGCCGTGAAGCATGCCGAGACTACCATGGCCAACCACTTTAGGGATGATCACAGCTCTTACCACGTTTTGGTATATGACCCGCAAACCGGCCACAAGATAAAAGGTGTGACCGCACAGGGCTTTGCCGACGACAGTATGTGGGCACGTGGCCAAGCCTGGGCTATTTACGGGTTTACCATGGTTTACCGCGAAACGAAAGACCCTAAATTTTTGGAATTTGCAAATAAGGTAGCCAGAGTGTACCTCGACCGACTCCCAAAAGACCTGATCCCCTACTGGGACTTTAACGCGCCGGGAATACCCAATGAACCCAGGGATGCATCAGCGGCAGCGATAACGGCATCGGCCCTGCTGGAGCTATCGGCACTTACCGACGATAAAATCCTGAAAAAGGAATACCGTTCCAAAGCCGAAAAAATGCTCACGGAACTTTCGGCCAAATACCAAAGCCATAGCCTGAATAATGCTTTTTTAATGCATTCTACAGGGCATAAGCCGGCAGGAAGCGAGATCGACTGCTCAATCGTGTATGCTGACTATTACTACCTTGAAGCGTTACTCAGACTTAAAAAAATGCAGTAAGCAAGTTTTCTCGCTATGCTGACACATCATTAAAAAATATAATCAGTGCTCAGGAAGCCGGACTCATGGTCGCGCACGATCTTGTTTAGCAATTCTTTATTGGCATCGGTAACCTTTGCCGCGACAAGTGAACGGATGGAGAATGACCGAAGCGCGTCAAACACCGACAGCGTGCCCTCTGCACTGTCCTTGCGCCCTGTGAAAGGGAAAACATCAGGGCCACGCTGTGCCTGGCAGTTGATGTTGACACGACTTACAAGCCCCACGAACGGATCGATAAGGCTGGCAACCTCGGCAGCGTCGTTACTGAAAATGCTAACCTGCATACCATGTGATGCGTTGACCTGGTAGTCTATCGGCTCCTCTATCGAACTGAAGCGAACTACCGGCACCACGGGCCCGAACTGCTCTTCGTGGTATAATTTCATCGAATCATTTACAGGGTATACTACAGCAGGGAAAACGAAGGAAGCTTCGGTATATCCCCCACCCTCGTTCATTACCTTAGCGCCATTGGCAATGGCATCTTCAATACATTCTTTAAGGTAAGCAGGTTTATCAGGTTCCGGCAGTGGGGTGACTTTTACATCTTTATCCCATGGCAGGCCGGGCTTAAGGGCCGATACTTTTTCGCTTAACCTCCTCACAAATTCGTCTGCCACGCCATCCTGTACGAACAGCAGCTTGAGGGCGGTACACCTTTGACCGTTGAATGATAATGCTCCTGCAATACATTCTGACACAGCCACATCAAGGTCGGCATTATTGGTCACTATGGCGGCATTCTTGGCATCGAGGCTTAGGATAGCGCGCAGGCGGTTCACTTTAGGATGCTGCTTTTTAAGGCCGTTAGCGACTTTACTCGACCCTATGAAGGCCAGCACATTGATCTTGCCGCTTTCCATAAGCGGCGGAATGATCTCGGCACCCTTGCCATACAGCGTGTTCACAGTTCCTTTCGGGAAGGCTTCCTTAAAAGCTTCGAGTAACGGGTAATGTGCCAGTATGCCGTGCTTTGGCAGCTTAAATAATATGGTATTGCCCATGATGAGGGCAGGTATCAGCGTAGTGAATATCTCGTTGAGCGGATAGTTGAACGGCCCCATGCTGAGCACGACACCCAGCGGCAGGCGACGTGTCTGGGCAATGGTACCCTCGGCTTCCTGGAAGCGCGACGACTCACGGTCGAGATCCTTGAGCGCATCAATGGTGGCATTGATATAATCTACTGTACGGTCGAATTCCTTAGTGGAGTCGGCCAGCGATTTGCCTATTTCCCACATTAGCAGCTTTATCACCAGATCACGCTGCTTCAGCATTAAGTATACAAAATTCTGCATGCACGCAATACGTTTTTCAACGCTCATCGAGGGCCACTCCCCCATTCCGTTATCATAGGCGGCAAGGGCGGCATCGAGGGCGGCAAGGGCTTCTTTGGCTGAAGTATCGGGGTAGCTGCCGACGAGCTTGCGCTTAAGGCCGTCGGTACCAGGGATGCATACGGGTGAATATACTTCAGTCACCGGACCTTCCCATTGCACCATCTGCCCGTTGAGCAGGTATTCGCGCTGGTGAAGTTCGGGTAATTGGTATTCTTGAGGTATTTGACCTTCTGATGTAAAAATGTTTTCGAAACGCGAGTTTGGTGTTGCCATTTAGATGTTATGTTTTTTGGAAGACTAAAATTAAACATCGCGACGGTATTATCCTACATATTTAGATTAATTTATAAAAAAGGGTCGGTGAGCTTGTATCTGTAGGAAAATAGCACCAGCCCTACCTTGGATTTAATATTGTATTTATCAAAAAGAGCGGTCCGGTAGGCTTCAATGGACTTGACCGATACGTTCATGATGTCGGCCATCTGCTCATAAGTAAGCTCGCGGCCATCGCAAACGAGCTTTAGGAAATCATGCTCGCGGGATGTAAGCTCGATGCCGTGCTTTTTCTTCTCCTCAAGTAATGATACATCAAATTTGCGCACCCTGTTCAAGATCTCGACAACATTGGTGTAACCTGTATTGGCAATGCTGTCAATGGCGAATTTCAGGTCGGCCGCACTGCAATTCTTATGGAGGAAACCGCGCGCGCCATAGTGGTAAGCCGTATCAATGATATGATCATCAAAATGCTGTGTGAGCAGGAGGATCCTGTACTCGGCTTCCAGCTTTTCGATCTCGCGGATTAGCTCTACCCCGTTCATACCCGGCATGGAATAATCGACAATAAGTATCGAAGGATTTTCATCGGTACTGCAAGCGTCCAAAAATGCAGGGGCACTGTCGTATTCGGCAATGACTTTGTAGTTCCCCAGCTTTTCCAGTAATTCTTTAAGCCCCTGCCGCACGATCTTATGGTCGTCGACAAGGCCGATGGTAATTTTTTGCATAGGTATTATATTTCAAGTAAGGTGATCGTAGTGCCTTTTCCTGCGGCTGAATAGATGGTTATGGCAAGTCCCACCATCTCGGCGCGGCTTACCAGGTTGAGCAGCCCCAAACCTGCAGGACCTTTTTTTACATCATCATACTTAAAGCCTCTGCCGTTGTCAGAAACCTTTAACATGAAAGAAGGGTCTGCTGTCACATCAATACTAATTTCAGTGGCACGGGAATGTTTCAGGGCATTGTTGATGATCTCCTGAAATATACGAAAAATTACTATCTGTTTAGCAGGGTCGAAATTATTATGTAAATTCCCACATGCGGTGTACTTAATAACCATCCCGCTTACCTGACGGAGCCTGACGGCCTCGCCTTCTATGGCTTTTACGAAATTTTGCTGAACGAGCATCTGGCTGTTGAGGGAATGGCTGATGCGCCGGATGGAATTGGACAGCATATAGGCCGAATTTCCCAAAGGCTCAAGGTCGCCTGCCAATTCCGGCTTATCGAGTTTTAAGTTCTCGATCATGAAATTGATGTAGGTAAGCTGCTGCCCGGCATCGTCATGCAGGTCCTGCGAGATGTTGTTGAGCACCTGTTCCTGGGTCTCAAGTATGGTGGCCGTAAGTGTTTTTTGGAAGTCAAGGTCTTTTTGGTAAATAACGCGTGTATAGTTCTTTATCTTGCGTATGTATAGTTTTATGAGGAGCGCGCAGAAGAAAATAAGCAGGCTTATGAAAAGTATGGCGATCACGATACCCAATGCTATTTTATTATTACTATCTACCACTTTTCGCTCTTTTTATTACATAAACCACTAATAGGCTGTAATATACAAAATTAACAAAATTCATAACAAACTTATACAGATCTAGTTCGCCAATTAATTTAATATCGCCTAACGAACTGTCTTTAAATCCGAAATAAAAACTAAGCCCTAAAAAAAATAAAACAGGTATGAATAATAAAAAGTAGTCCAGCCCTAAAAAGAACTGAAATTTTTCAAGTTGTAATGATCTAAAACTTTGATAAATAAATATTGCCACATATATAAAGCCACCAATTACAAAGCTGTAAGTGTTATAGTCATATGATCCTTCGTATAAAATAAGGTTTAAAATGCAGAAAAGTAAATAAGGAGCGATCATCCTCATACCCCGGACCTTAAAAATACGTGTTATTAGCAAAAGCCATAAAGAGTTATGACATATGGTATAAAGTGTATAAAATATCCCTACATGTTCGAAACCGAGGGTCAATAAAGTACTCACAGTCATTTCTACAGCAAAATTCAGGCATATAATATTGAAAACTATCTTATCGATACCTTTTCTCTCAAGCCAAAACAAGCTTATAAGAAAGCTTGCAGCAACTAATATTTGAATGAAATGAAAATTCTCCATAAAAAAACTTCATCTTGATACGATGAAGTTACTTATTAAATTATAATAGGTCCATATAAGGAGGCTTATTAGAGAAATCGTAAAAACCTACAGTGTCTTTAGCATTCTCATTTTGCCTGACCCTTAAAAAAACGGTCGACACCCCATCGATCGTAGTTGTTGCAAAATCAAATGCTGCACTGCTATCCAATCCATGATTCATTACGATACTTTCAATTAAAGGGAAAGAATAAAGTACAAGGGCTGCATCATAAGTAGTATTAGCTGTAATAGTTAACGAAGTCGGTGACAGGTTGACCTGAAGGTATTTATCGTATGTTTCTTTATAATCATCATATTTTATAGATGATGTACGTAACAGTTCATCTTTAATACCTCCCAATGTAATTGTTTTGTATTCACTTTCGCTAATATTTACAGGATCTATACTATGGGCAAATTCAGTGAACCAATAGTTATCAGGAAAACTCATACAATCATCATATTTGGCTAACCATGTGATTACTTGCTGATTATTCCCAATTTTACTTAGGTCAACATAAATTTTATCCTTAGTCGTAAGAGCTCTAATACTGAGAGGTATTGATGATGGACATGACTTTTTGAGCGCTAATATTGCCGGATATTTTTTTACAGTCCTATCGATCCCAAAGAATAGTGCTAATCCAACAGACACTAATGAAACTACAGATAAGCCTGCAATGATCGTTGTTTTTTTCATAATAAATTAAATTTTGGTTAATAATTGGTTGTAGTAAAATTCAGCATTTCATCAATATCCCTACATAGGCAAAACCCTATTTTTTAAGAAATATTTAACTACCATTAATATCTCGTCAAGTGAATACAAGGTAAATAGGAGATCTTTTGCTAAAGGCAAACGGTAAAATATTCATTTGACTGTTCTTCATATATGCTTTTTAGGCATCCGGAGACTTGTAAACTATCTTATAAGTATAGTTGATCCAAAACGGAAGAAGAATTATCTTCTGTTCCCCTTTTAACCAAACGCTAACACCGTACTACCCCAAAAATCCCAAACTTTTTGCATAAATTTGCGGTTCAATTTTATTCAATAGAAATGTCAAAAGTAAAAGTAGGATTAGTACAGATGAGCTGCGTGGCCGAAAAGCAGCCCAACCTCGAAAAAGCTATTAAAGAAGTGCGTAATGCCGCTGCAAAGGGAGCGCAGATCGTGTGCCTCCAGGAACTCTTCACCTCGTTGTATTTTTGCGATGTAGAGGATTATGAGAACTTTAAGCTGGCGGAGTCCATACCCGGCCCGTCGACAACGGCGCTGAGCGAAGTGGCCAAAGAGCTTAACGTAGTGATCGTTGCTTCCCTTTTCGAAAAGCGTGCCGAAGGACTTTACCATAATACCACAGCAGTAATTGATGCCGATGGCGAATACTTGGGCAAGTACCGCAAAATGCACATTCCCGACGATCCGGGCTATTATGAGAAATTCTATTTTACCCCCGGTGACCTTGGATATAAAGTGTTCCAGACAAAGTTCGCCAAAATAGGTGTGCTCATATGCTGGGACCAGTGGTATCCCGAAGCCAGCCGCATTACCGCGCTCATGGGTGCTGAGATCATGTTCTACCCTACTGCCATCGGGTGGGCTTCCGCACAGGATGAGGAGACGAATAAAGAGCAATATGACGCATGGCAAACCATACAGCGTTCGCACGCCGTTGCCAATGGCGTTCACGTAGTTAGTGTGAACCGCGTAGGCTATGAGCAGGAGGGCGCCATGAAATTCTGGGGCGGCAGCTTTGTAGCCAATCCGCACGGAAAGCTCATGTACCTTGCCACACACGACAAGGAGGAGACCACCGTAGTAGAGATAGACACCCAAACCAGCGACCATTACCGTACGCACTGGCCTTTCCTTCGCGACAGGAGGATCGATAGCTATCAGCCTATTACGAAACGCTACCTTGACGGGGATTAGAACGTTCCAGGTTTAAAGATTAAAGTTTAAAGTTTCAGGTTGCCATTCAAACTCAACAGATCATAATGGATATCCATTCAGATAATACTCCTAAAAATTTAGGTTTTTCATTCCCCGCAGAATTTTCTGAACAGCGTGCTATGTGGCTTTCATGGCCGCATAAGGAAGCGTCATGGCCTGGGAAGCTGCATACGATATACAAGCCATATTGCGAGTTCATATTGCAGGTTTCGCGCCACCAGCCGGTGTGCATTAATGTGGCTGATGAGGAGATGCAGCGTTTCGCTCAGTCACAACTTGAAAGCTTCCTGCCATTGGTCCCTGAAGGGCGTCTGGGTGAGGTAAGTTTCTACTTCCACCCTACCAACGATGCGTGGTGCCGCGACCATGGGCCTGCATTTGTCGTAAATAAGGAAACCGGCGAAAAGGCTATTGTTGACTGGGGCTATAACGCCTGGGGCGACAAGTACCCACCTTACGACCTGGACGATGTGATACCAACCAAAATAGGTGCAGCACTTGGGCACAGGGTTTTCCATCCCGGGATCGTGATGGAAGGCGGTAGTGTGGAGTTCAACGGCAAAGGCACACTGCTTACTACAACGGCCTGCCTGCTGAACGAGAACCGAAACCCACACCTTGACCGGGAGCAGATCGAGGAATACCTGAAAGAATATTATGGCGTTGAGCACATAATTTGGCTTGGCGACGGTATTGTAGGCGATGATACCGATGGGCATATCGACGATATTACCCGCTTTGTAAACGAAAATACAGTGGTTACGGTTGTTGAGGAAGACGAGAACGACGAGAACTACCACCTGCTGCTGGAGAACCTGGAGTTGCTTAAAACCATGAAATTGCAGGATGGCAGCCCCCTTAACATAGTGGAATTGCCAATGCCTAAAGCCGTGGTTCATGAAGACCAAAGACTTCCTGCTTCATATGCGAATTTTTACATTGCTAACAAAAGCGTGATCGTTCCCATATTCAATGATGAGGTGAACGATGCGAAAGCACTTGATATATTGCGCAAATGTTTCCCTGACAGAGAGGTTATCGGGATAGACTCTACCGACCTCATATGGGGACTGGGCAGCTTCCATTGCCTTAGCCAGCAGGAGCCTTTGTAATTTCAGATTACAGATTACAGATTTTTTCCCACTCATACTTTTGAATGAGTACTTTAAGGGAACGAGTGTAGTTCAATCTGAAATCTGAAATATCAGTTCTCAAGAATCTCTATTTCCACCCGCCTGTTGGCTACCTTTTCAGCTTCACTTTTTTCAGGAAGTGCATATACCGGACGGCTGCTACCAAAGCTTTGATAGGACAGCCTGTTTTTATCGATCCCGTTGCGGACTAAAAATTCATAAACGGTTACAGCCCTTTTTTTAGAAATTTCCTTCTGCTCTTTCACCATACAGCAAATATGTCCCTGAATATCGATCTTCAGATCAGGGTTATTTTTCATAATGGCAAGCAGCTCAAAAAGTATAGGCCTGGATTCCGGAAGGACCTGTCCTGAATTGTTCAAAAAGTGTAGGTCAGGTAATTTTATCTTCTCACCCTTCCTTGCTACAGTGACTTTTTTAGTAAACTCGCTAACCTCAGGCTTTTTAAGCACGGTTTTCGGCTTTTGCCTAAAATACAGTACCGCTTTTCGGTCTTTTGCCCTATTGACGGAAAAGGCCTCAGTCTCGCCAAAACCTTTTTCCTCAACACTATCGAGGGCAATATTCCCCTCCTTCAGCATTTCATATACATACAATGCCCTGCGTTCCGAAAGGTCCTGGTTGTAAAGGGCATTTCCAACGCTGTCGGCATATCCGTAAATTTTAATTACTTCAGCATCTTTATGAGTACTTATCCAGGTTTCCAGGTTTGTTCCGGACGCTGCATTTGTCTCATCAATGTCAAAGTCAAAGTAAATGGTAAATTTTTCCTGCCCGGAAACCTGAAGAAAAAACGAACAGACAAATAACTGTAATAAGCGTTTCATTTTTTATAGTTGGTGTAAGTTTGGTAGTACAACGTTGGTGTAATATTTTTATTTTGGCATTTACGGGATCAACCTGCAAAATGCTGCAAAGCTACACCGCAATAACATTTGTATTCTTGACCTCCCCTATCATAAAGGTGCTGTGCGTACTGCCGATGTGTTGCAATGTGGTAAGCTTTGTCACCATGAACTCGCGGTACTCCTCCATATTGGCTACATAAATTTTCAGGATGTAGTCATAATCACCACTTACATGGTAGCATTCCAGCACTTCATCCAGTTGTGTTACCTCCTGCTCAAATTTAGTTATATAGGTTTTTGTATGCTGTGCCAGCTTTAAATGGCAAAAGACAACAAATCCACGGTTTACCTTATTCCTGTCGACAACAGCTACATATTTATTGATGATGCCGTCGCGTTCCAGACGTTTAACACGTTCATAAACCGCTGTTACGGAAAGCCTGAGCTTTATTGAAAGCTGTTTAGTGGTTTGGGTGCTGTCTTCCTGCAACAGAGCGAGCAGCTGTTTGTCTGTAGTATCTAACATAGCATGAAAAATTTTCGTCAAATTTGATAAATTTAATTTGCAGTAACGAAAAATAATCTACAAAAATCAATATTCATAGAAAAATAATCTAAATATATGGATTATCATTGACTTTAAATCTACAATTCACTCTCTTTGGCGAAACGAACAAACGACAAAATTTTACCTTATGAAAACTTTCGATCCGGCAAATAAGATACAGGACCTGCAATATTTCGGGGAATTCGGTGGTGTTAACCCATCGATATCCGACTCATCAACCTATACTTTCCTTACAGCAAAAACGATGTTTGACGCGTTTGAAGGGAATGCCGAAGGCTGCTACCTTTACTCACGCCATGCATCCCCCAGCAACCTGTACCTGGGCCAGGCACTGGCAGCGATGGAAGGTACAGAAACAGCTAACGTTGCCGCATCGGGCATGGGAGCTATCACCACGGCACTGCTTCAGCTTTGCGGGGCCGGCGACCACGTTATATCAAGCCGAACAATATATGGCGGAACGTACGCTTTCCTTAAGAATTTCACGCCAAAACTGGGCATAACGGCATCTTTTGTAGACATCACTAAATTGGATGTCGTAGAAGCGGCGATCACACCAAACACCAAGGTCATCTTCTGCGAAACAGTGAGCAACCCGCTCCTGGAAGTAGCCGACATCGGATCATTGGCTAAAATTGCCAAAAAACATAACCTGAAGCTGTTGGTAGACAATACCTTTTCCCCGCTTTCGGTAGCCCCGGCAAAACTGGGCGCCGATGTGGTAATACACAGCCTGACTAAATTCATTAACGGAAGCAGCGATACTGTAGGCGGCGTAACATGCGGCACACAGGAATTTATTGATGCGCTCCGCAATGTGAATGACGGCGCGGCAATGCTGCTTGGCCCTACAATGGACAGCCTGCGCGCGGCGAGCATCATGAAGAACCTGCGCACCCTGCACATCCGTATGAAGCAGCACAGCCACAACGCACAATACCTTGCTGAACGCTTTGAGAACGACGGACTTAAGACTGTTTACCCGGGACTTGCCAGCCACCCGAGCCACGACCTGTACAAGAGCATGATCAATCCTGAGTATGGTTTTGGAGGAATGCTGACCATAGATGCCGGTTCGCTTGACAAAGCTAATGAGCTGATGGAACTGATGCAGCACCGCAACCTGGGCTACCTTGCCGTGAGCCTTGGCTTTTACAAAACATTATTCAGCGCACCGGGCTCATCGACATCGAGCGAGATACCAATGGAAGAGCAAAAGGAAATGGGACTTACCGACGGGCTTATCCGTTTCTCTATCGGGCTTGACAATGATATTGAAAGGACCTATCAAATGATGAAGGAATGCATGGAGGCAGTAGGTGTGCTGGCAAAAGCTGAAACTGTTTAAACAAACCGACCACTATATGATAACCCTAAAGAATTCAAAGATCTTTGGGGTTTATTTTTTATTCTACAGCGTCCTTATCAAATACACGATAAGCAATACGCTCACGAGCAATACCCCAAGTGTTACCATCGCAAGTATTCCTGATGAATGGTGATAAATACCCTGCCGCAGCTGCCTTGTAGTCTGCCTGTAACGGAAGTAGGATACAGTAGTAATTAGCGAGCCGGCCACAACCAGCACGATTCCCACGATCGCAGTGAACAGCTCACCCGGAATAATTGATCCTTCTGCCCCGGTGATGGTACGGTCCTCAACGAACATGGCCGACTTGACCACCACGAAGCCAAACGCCATAATGGCAATACCGGTGCGCACCCATGCCAGAAATGTACGTTCGTTGGATAATAGTTCGCGGGCAAGGGTCTGGTCGTCGATGTTTTGCATTATCAAAAAAAATTGCGGAATTATGAAACGAATTTACAAGATCGGCTACTAATTCCCAATATAAAGTTTCGGGAACGGGTTTACAATGCTTAAATTCGCCCGAAGAACAACAAACATATCCTATGAGAAAATTAGTCTGCGCCTTCCTCCTCGCGGGAATGGCAGCAACCGCACAGCAAAACCTGACCATACAGCAGGCCACCTATGGCAGCTACCAGGAGTTTGCACCCAAAAGTCTTGTATCGCCACTTTGGCGAAAGAACATGAAGGCTATTACCTATCTTGACGACAGTTACCAAAAGCTGATGCAGCGCACCGAGGCCGGTAATTGGGCAGAAGCCGCATTGGTAACTAAAGAAGAAGTTGCTTCAGCAATGAAAAACAAATTTGGCAGCGATACTTTTGCCCTGCAGATATTTCCATACAACTACCAATGGAAGGATGCCAACACACTTCAGCTTGAAATAGCAGGCAAGAACAAAATGTACGTCGTTCTTTTCGACGTAATATCGAAAACCGTAAAAAGCGGCGTTGATCTTTCGCCGGATGGTAAAAACCAGGCGCTTTCGCCGGATGGCACTGCCATAGCCTGGCTGATGGATAACAATATTATTATTTCAGGACAAGGTGGAGCGAAAGTTACCACCGACCAGGATAAAGGCATAGTGAATGGCAGCGACTACACGCACCGCCAGGAATTCGGAATCAATAAAGGGATGTGGTGGAGCCCGGACAGCAAAAAGCTGTTGTACTATCGCAAGGATGAGACCATGGTGGCCAACTACCCACTCACACAATGGGACACGCGTATTGCCGAGAATAAGGATATAAAATACCCAATGGCAGGCGAAAAGAGCGAAGAGGTAACACTTGTAGTTTATGACACTGCATCTAAGAACAACGTAATGCTTAAGACAGGCGAACCTAAAGAGCAGTACCTCACAACGGTGACCTGGTCACCGGACAGTAAATTTGTTTACGTTGGGCTCCTTAACCGTGGCCAGGACCACCTGAAGCTTAACCAGTACAATGCCGCTACGGGTGATCTTGTAAAGACATTATTCGAGGAAAAAGCCAAAACGTATGTAGAGCCGTTGCACGACCTGACGTTCGTTCCCGGCAATAACAACCAGTTCCTGTACCGCAGCGAGAAGGACGGTTATGAGCAATTGTACCTTTATGATACCAATGGCAAACAGCTGAAAAAGCTTGGCTACAAAGATGTGGTCATACAACAGCTGTTGGATCTCACTGCTGACGGCAAAACGGTTTTTTATATTGGCACGGCAAATAAAGGACTGGACAGGCAGCTGTATAAAGTGGACCTGAAGTCGGGCAAAACTACGCAGGTAACTATGGCATCGGGCACGCACACCGCGATCGTAAGCACGGATGGGACTTTGGCTTTCGACAGCTTCAGCAATACTACCACTCCAAATGATGTGAACATCATCAACCTGAAAAATAACAAATCGACTTCATTGCTTAAAGCAGAAAACCCTTACACCGGGAAAACCGTACTGCCTAAAATGGAACTGGTAACGGTAACCGCTGCCGATGGCAAAACCCCACTGAATGGCAGGATCATTTACCCTGTAAACTTCGACGCTTCAAAAAAATACCCTGTAATGGTATATGTGTACGGTGGCCCGCACGCACAATTAGTGACCAACGACTGGCTGGGCGGCACAGGCCTGTTCGACTACTACATGGCGCAGCAGGGCTATGTGGTATTCACGCTGGACAATCGTGGCAGCGATGCCCGCGGGCGCGATTTTGAGCACGTAGTGCACCGCAACCTGGGAGTTAACGAGATGGCCGACCAGATGAAGGGCGTGGAGTTCCTGAAAGGCAAACCGTTCGTGGATTCCGACAGGATAGGTGTGTATGGCTGGAGCTTTGGCGGGTTCATGGCAACTTCGCTGATGCTGGACCATGGAGATACATTTAAAGTTGGCGTTGCCGGTGGCCCTGTAGTGGACTGGAAATACTATGAGATCATGTACGGCGAGCGCTACATGGACACCCCGCAGGAAAATCCTGAAGGTTACATGAGCACTATGACAACAGCCAAAGCCAACAAGCTGAAAGGCTACCTGTTGGTAATTCATGGCGCACAGGACCCTGTGGTCGTACAGCAGCACAGTATGGAATTCATACAAGCGTGCATTGCGGCAGGCAAACAGGTAGATTACTTCCTCTACCCTACGCACGAGCATAACGTTCGCGGAAAGGACAGGATCCACCTGAACCAGAAGATAGCGGAGTATTTTGATACGTACTTAAAAAAATAAGGGAACGGGGGCTTAGAGGCTCCCGTTTTTTGTTTTAGAGATCAAATATTTTGAGTTATTTTGGCATTGCTATAAAAATCATTAATATGAAATATTACCTGCTTTTGCTATTATGCTACACTACATTGCTTTCTGCCCAGGTAGATATTTTTAAAGTAGAAACCTTTCAAACCAATGACTCTCCGAATGAACTTGGATTTCACAAGCTTGAACATTATAGTCCTTATTTTTATGAAGATGAAAATTATACAGTGACTACTGAATGTCATGGAGAGTTTGGTGGTGAAGTATACTTTAAAAATAAAAAAAATAATACTGTCACAGTTGCAAGCGCTACCTGCCCTGTCATTATAAATAAATTAAATTCAAAGTATTATCTTACCGCTTCACTACCTCATTTAAGCGGTTTTTATAATATATATGAAATTGATGACCCAACGCAACTTGTAACAAAAGCAAATGACTCGGTATTTCATAACACACGTGATTCCAGGAGCGGGATGAAACTATTAAGTGCTGACGCAGATAAAACTATTGTTTTGAGCTTCGTGTATAAACTAAAGTTGTATCATATTGTTTTCGATACATTTGCGAATGAAAGCTATATAGCAGTGACTGAAAAAGCCTATTTAAAGAAAATACAAAAATTGAACAATTGGCCTATAGTGATCACAAATGATGTAAAAATAACAAAGAATGGTCATAACGCTGCGCTCTTCTACATAAAGGAAGGTACCTGGCTTCGTAGCTGTTACATAGATATTTTTGAAAATCAGATAAAAATCTATCTCTGCAAATAAATACACTCCCTCTCACCTTAGCCCTGATAGCAGCGGCATTCCCGCTTTTTCTGCGGGAATATACCGGAAAGCAGGAATGAAAACTGCCGGAAAACCCATCCCTTTCGCTCCTGCAAATTAAAATTCCGTAAATTAGTGTTATCAACTAAGTTACCATGAAACTGTATATTTTACTCATTGCCTGCATGCTGGGAGGGCTGGCAGGAAACGCGCAAACCAAAAAAGCACAGAAACCTTTGGGGATGTTCATTATGGAAGGGGCAAGCTGTGCGGGACTGAAATTCAACAGCGAGACTTCGGCGACATTTATCAATGAGATAGGCTGCTCGCCCTGGGAACTCCGGATAAAATGGATCGATGACAAGAAATTTTTCACTGTCGAAAAAGAGCGCACCGACCCAAAACTGCCGCCACGCGTAATGATCTTTGAAATACTTAGCTATGACGGAAAAACGTTGAAGCTTAAAGAGTACTGGACCGGATGGGGCGACCTGAAAGATGAAGTTGTTACGTATGTGAAAGAAAAATAAATTTTGTAAAAATGTGCGATCTTGAGAAAGGCTTCATACTCTGTAAATGCGAAGTTCCTAAGCCTGTAATAACAAAGAAGAAAGTTAAAAAAAGGGACTTTGTGCCTGTTAAAAAAGAATACATCTGGACACTTCATAAATATCTGGGGGAATCGGACGGCAACGAAATGGGCAGGTACATGATGCCCGTTGGGATATTATCGAACGGCCTTACACATGAATTTGTGGAGAGTGAACTCAATTCGCATAATTGTTTTGACTTTGACTATGCACCGGCCGAAGGCGACAACCTGATCATTAGTGACAGCGTGGAGTTTTCACGGCTGGAATTCATATACAGGAATGGCAAATGGATAAGTGAACATTACTATCCGTTCGGCGTAATTACGAAACGGTTTGGAGAAGGGTTGCTGAAAAAGACAGAAAATGACATACTGTCCTAAGGTTAAAGTTTCGGTAAAAACGACTGCATTGCGATTGGTTTGAAGTAATTTCATAAAATAAACCTATTTCTATGAGATCCTTATCATTAGTGCGATCAGCCTTAATATGTGCATTATTTTGCTTATTTTCCTGCAAAGAAAGCCAGGAAAAGGAAAGCGTTACATCAACATCAACCGACTCTGTTCCTACCGTAGACACGCGGCCGGAAGAACAAGCCCTGCCTGTGAACGATAGCGTAAGCACATCTGATCCAATATCTTCTATCAAAGGGGAATTTACCCGCATCAACGCCGCTAAGCTTACCAAAAAGTCATACACCTATCAATGCGATGAGTTAATGAAGATCGATTATTACTACGAGGGAAAAAATGTAGTAAAGGCCATAGTGGATTACGGTACGGTGGGCGACCATTACCAGAGATCGGAATTTTATTATAAAGATGGCAAGCTTTTCTTTTTCTATGACTTCGTTGAAGGCGGCCCTGCGTGCGAAGGCTGCGACATGAATCTCGAGCAGCGCTATTACGTAAAGGACGACCTGGTCATACGATACATTAAGAACGGGGCTACTGAAAAGTGCAAAAACTGCAGCTTCTCGCAAATATCCACACCTTACCGCGCATTAAAAGCGGCCACAACACAAGACTTTAAAACCGCTTTTTGCTCGTGATGAAGAATACTGAAAAAGGCACAGTAGCCGAATTTACCATTGAAGCTCCGCAGCTGGGCCGTACTAAAAATATTTGGGTATACTTGCCCTACGCTTATGGCGGTGACAGGCGCTATCCCGTTATTTATATGCACGATGGGCAACGGGTGTTTGACCACGGCGAATCGCCCAAGCGGGAATGGCACCTCGAAGAAAAGCTGAACGATCTGCATTCGGAAGCCATAATTATCGGAATTGAGCATGGCGGGAGCACTCATCGAATCGACGAAATGACACCCTATCCCAACGAAAAATATGGGGGCGGCCATGCCGACGATTACCTTGATTTTATTATCAACACACTTAAACCTTATGTTGACAAAAAATACGATACACTTACTGATAAAGAACACACTACAATATTCGGGAGTTCTGTTGGGGGGCTAATTTCCTTTTATGCATTGCTGAAATTCCCCGAGGTATTTGGCAATGCCGGGGTGTTCTCGCCATCGTTCTGGTTCAGTGAGGAAATTTATGATCTGATGAATACCGTCGATAGTATCGATGGACGTATTTACCTTATGGCAGGAGACCACGAAAGCAGTGCCATGATACCTGATCTGGAACGTATGGTGCTGTTGCTGCTAAGCAAGGTGACACACAGGAGCAAGGTATATAAAAAGATTGTGCACGGTGGCCATCACAACGAAAAACTTTGGCGAAAAGAATTTAAGGAAGCCTACTTGTGGCTGATAGGATAATGACTATTTCAGTAACGGCACGATGCGCTGCTTTACCATTTTAGAATCGTCTTTCCAGTCGTTGCCTTCATTATCCTTATAATTCGTTACCATCATCACCTCACCTTTTTGGTTTAGGAGGATGTATTTGGAAAAATCATCAATGTTTTCAAACCGGGATGGTGTTATCTCAGCAACGAATTTTGTGTTCCTCTTTTTGGTTTTCTCGCCATAGGCCGCATCGCTCAGCACGGCGATCTTAATATCCTTACTTTGTTGCTTTAAGTACTCAAAAGCCTTTTGGGCCTTATCGCTGGTTTGCGCATCGACAACAATAACATAAAGATCCAGGTCGTGGTCTTTAGCCAGGGTAATGGCTGTAGGCAAATGCAGGCGGCACGGTTCGCACCAAATTCCGAATGTGTAGAACAGCGTATACTTTTTTGAAGACTTTGCAGCGATATTTTTTAGGGACGCGGCGGTAACTTCAGTTACGTTTTCTTTGGCCGTTTCCAAACTTTGGGAATAACATGATAGTGTACAAACAAATGTAAGCAACAAGTAAATTTTCTTCATAAGGTATTGTTCGTTTAGTTTTGCTGTGCCCTGAATAGTGCCAAAAGCATATCCGGGTCTATTAATCCCGTTGGGGAACGTTGCATTTCGGTAAGCACGCTTTTCATGGCAAAAGGGCTCAGGCCCATGTTGATGCCCAGTTCACGGATGGCTACCTGCTCATTGTTGTGAAGCACACCATCGGCATGCATCAGGAGTGCCAGGCGGTAAAATTGCAGTATGCGCTGGTGTTCGGTCTTGAGCACGACTTTATCTGCAGGATGTTCAAAAAGGCTTTCAAAAACAGGCTTGTCGACCTTAAGCTGTGAGGCTACGATGGAGAGGAACGCCAGTTCTCTTTCGTGTACCTGTCCGTCGATCTTGGCGAATGCGATCATTTCAGACAATAAGCTTAATTTTTCTTCGTACGTGTTCATTGAATTACTATTTTTAGCTAATATATTCCATTGACCCTAAAAAAGCAAACGAAAATATGAAACCATATATTTTTTTCATCGCATTGTTCATCTCTTTCGGGATGAAGGCACAAAGCACCGCATCGGCCAATGTATCGGAATTCTCATTGTATTCTCCGCAGCTGGATGTGGAAAAGAAAATTTGGGTATACCTGCCGAAGGTATACCAAAGCGATACGAAAAAAAAATATCCTGTCATCTATATGCATGACGCGCAAAACCTGTTTGATAAGGCGGCATCATTTGCAGGTGAATGGCACATTGAAGAAACTCTTGACAGCCTGAAAGCACCTGTGATCGTGGTAGGAATTGCGCATGGCGGCGACAGGCGGCTGAACGAACTTACACCCTTTCCCAATGAAAAATACGGCGGTGGCGATGCAGACATTTACCTTGAATTCATTGCCGGGACATTGAAACCTTATATCGATGAGAATTACCGCACCAAACCCGATAAAAAGGACACGGCCATCGGCGGGAGCTCATTGGGCGGTCTGGTGTCACTGTATGCTGTGCTAAAATACCCTGAAGTATACGGAAAAGCTATCGTCTTCTCCCCTTCTTTTTGGTTTTCGAAAGACATCTATGCCTATGCGGAACGATCAGAAAAGATCGATGCGAAAGTCTACTTCATGGCAGGAGATAATGAGGACGAGAACATGGTACCCGACCTTGACAGGATGTTCAGCATCATCTCAGGGAAAATAAAGAACAAGAAGCACCTGTATAAAAAGGTAATTCCCGGAGGCAAGCACAATGAGGCACTGTGGGCAAAGGAGTTCCCGAATGCTTTCATCTGGTTGTTTGAGTAACCCTCCCGGGTTGATGTCACAAGGACACTATCCATTCTAATTTCGTATCATAGCAAAGCTTTCCGTTTTTTACCACCAACGGTGAATCAAAATTATTGGTATACAAAGCACCTGTCCCCAGTCCCTGTGGCATGGGGCTGTTTTGAAGGAATGTCCATTGCGCGATCGCATTGAGGCCAATATTACTTTCCAGCGCCGATGTGACCCACCAGCCGATATTGTATCGTTCGGCAAGATCGATCCATTCCTGTGTACCATGAAAGCCGCCTACCAAACTTGGCTTTAATATGATGTACTGTGGCTGTATCTTTTGCAGTAGCGCTTCCTTTTCAGTAAAAGAAAACACCCCGATCAACTCTTCATCCAGGGCAATGGGCAATGGGGTATCTTTGCATAGCCTGGTCATCGCTTCGATCTGATGCTGCCTGATAGGCTGCTCAATACTATGTAATTGAAATGCTGACAATTGCCTCAACTTATCTAAAGCTTCGTTTTCGGTAAAAGCACCATTGGCATCGACCCTGATCTCTATCTCTTTTGCGGAAAAACTGGAACGGATAAACCGCAAAAGCCCCAGTTCTTTTTCAAAATCAATTGCCCCTATCTTAAGCTTTATGCAGTTAAAACCATTGGCCAGCTTATCATCGATCTGCTGCTTCATATAAGCTTCCCCGCCCATCCAGACCAGCCCATTTATAGCGATATCCTCCTCCCCTTTCGTAAAAGCAGAAGGGAATAACAGGTAAGGTGTCTCCGATCCAAGAGAGCGGAATGCCGCTTCGACACCGAATTGTATCGACGGAAATTCGATCAATTCCTTCCAAAGGACCTCTTCACCCAAATGGATGTTCTCACACGCCCAATGGATTTTTTCCTCATAGTCCGGGCGGTCGTCAATGCTCAGCCCACGCAGCAGCCCGCACTCGCCTATCCCGCGCTTGCCGTCTTTTTCAATTATTATGAACCAGGTCTCCTTTTCGTTCATCACACCCCGGGATGTACCGCTTGGGCGTTTGAATTTGAGGATGTGTTTTTTATAAGATGATTTCATTTGAGCTTGGAACGCGGATGATGCAGATAAATATAACGCCACGAATTACACAGATCTTGGATTTACCGCAACCTGCAATGTCTTCAAAACTTTAAGTTGGGTAATTCGTAATATCAAATTTATAATTCTATAGAATCTCCTATTTCCAACAGCATCAGATCTTTGCCTTTATCAAAGAATTTTTTGATGGCTTCCTCATGGTTGATCTTGATGTAGCCAAAAGTGTCATAATGATAGCCAAGCACCTTGTCGCACTCCACGAAATCAGATGCAATGATAGCATCCTCTACATCCATAGTAAAGTTGGAGCCGATCGGTAATATCGCAAGGTCGAGCTTGGTACGCAGGGGTATCAACTTCATGTCATAAGTAAGCGCTGTATCGCCCGCAATGTAAATATTCTTGTGCTCACTTTCGACCACGAAGCCACCCTGGTTGCCACCATAAGTTCCATCGGGGAAGGAACTTGAATGAACCGCATTTACATATTTTACTTTCCCGAAGTCGAACTGCCAGCTGCCGCCGTGGTTCATCGGGTGCGTATTGAATCCTTTGTTTTGGTAATATCCGGCGATCTCCGCGTTGGAAACAATGGTCGCGCCTGTATTGTTCGCGATAGCCTCTACATCCAGAATGTGGTCTCCATGTGCGTGGGTTATCAGGATATAGTCAGCCTTAAGCTGCAGGATGTCGATGTGGGCAGCCAGTTCGTTGGCTGAAATATAAGGATCTACGATAATGTTCTTTCCCGCTACCTCGATACCGAGGCTTGCGTGACCGTAATAGGTGATTTTCATTTTTAGTTTATGTGTTTATCTGTTTATAAGTTGATTCGGTTATTTATTGATTTGGTTAATTGGTTATTTGTTGGTCGTTGGTAACGTCTCTGGCAAATAACCAAATCAACGCATCAACAAATCAACTTCTTTTAAAACTGGAATACTGCACAAAGTAGTACTGACAGGAAAAAAGTCCCCAGTGCTACTTTTTTCAATTCCGGGTCGAGGTCGCGGGGCACGGTATTTTTTGCCACGGTCTTCAAATGCAACACGAAAGGCACATACGAAAGTAAGAATAAATACTGTACCGGACTGAAGTTATTGAGGATAGCAAATGCAAGCGTAAGGCTCAATGCTGTGATAATGACCGTAAAATGGTACACCTTGGCGTTTTTTGCGCCCATTTGTACTACCAGCGTATTTTTGCCCGACATCGAATCAGATACCTGGTCGCGCATATTGTTAAGGTTGAGCACCGCAACGCTCAGTAAACCTATCGAAATGGCCGGGAGGACCACTAAGCTGTCGACTTCTTTAGCGAACAAAAAGTAACACCCGATCACACTTACCAACCCAAAGAAAATGAAAACGAACACGTCGCCTAATCCCCGGTATCCGTACGCTGAATTGCCCACTGTATATTTTATCGCGGCAGCGATCGAAGCCAAGCCTAAAAAGAAAAAGAATAACGAGTAGGCAAAATTCTCCTGCCCGAACGAAACGTAGATGAGTGTTATTGCAGAGGCCAGTGTGAGTACCGACGTGGTGATGATGCCTTTTTTCATCGCGTTTACAGTAATGGCTCCGCTCTGTATGGCACGTTGGGGCCCTATCCGGTTCTCGTTATCAGTACCTTTTACACCGTCGCCATAATCATTGGCAAAATTGGAGAGCACCTGCAGCCCAAGGGTTGTCAGGAGTGCAAAGCCAAGTATTGCCCCTTTAAAAATAATATCCGGCTGGGCGTAAGCATAAAAACTCCCCACCAATATCCCTGAAACTGATAGCGGCAGTGTACGTAACCGTGCTGCTTGCAGCCATGCTTTTATATTTGACATTTATTTTATTCGTTAATTTAGTTATTCGTGGATTTGGTAATTTGTCCGTAATGTCTAAGATCTTGCGATCCAATATCTAACGATATAAACTACATCCAATGCTTCTCCGTTGTCTCCACCTGATAAAGCCAGTAATTGGCCAGCTGCTTCAGGCGGGTATAATTAGCTAAGCCAAAAGTGATCGTGCCCCCGGCTGTGTGAAGCGAAACTATTCCTACATCCGACCCCTTTTGCCAAAAATACTGGGTGAGCGAAACGGTGTGTATCTTGTGTGGCTCCAGAAAATCATTATCAATATCCCATGCACCCCCCTGTTTTATGATGAAATCATTATTCACAAAAAGCCTGCTGTTCCGGAAGCCAAAATAAATGACCCCCATAACGAATAAGACATAAACCGGGACCAACAGGATGATATTATACAACTCAGGTTCGTACATGTAGGCCGACCAAAAGTAAACGCTTAGCGGAATGACCAGCCAAAAGAAAGTTGGGAAGATCATTTTCCTGAAGTTGGGCTTTAGCATCACACCCCGATCCGGTATCCTGCCAAAGATGAATTGCAGCAGGATGTCTTTTTCCCGCTCATCGCAACCCGGTATTTCTATTGCTGTTTTTTTCTGATCCTTGGCGCTTCCCTCCATGTTACTGGCCTGGCGGATGTGCAGGTCGCGTATGTTGAGCTTCTTTTGAAAAAAATTACGTGTGACCCTGACTATCTGTACCTTTTCAGGCTTCAGTATGGTGCTTTTGGTATTGATGAGCCCGTAGGAAAGTAACAACGAACCATCCTGTTTCGTAATGCGGTAGCCAAAGAATTTAATGATGGTACGGGCAAGGTTGATCACCAGTATCAGCACCATCACGCCAACAATTATGAATGTCAGGAATTTAAGCACCATTTCGGCGGTGATGTATTCATCGACCGAAAAATTGTACCCTGAGAATTCTAAAAACTCGTCAATGTGCTGCGATGTGGTAATGACAAATGCCAAAAGCAGTGCGAATGTACGCGCGTAATTTGAAGTGATGCCTGTTTTTAAAAGGCTTAGCAGGCTTATCTCGATGAATGCCTGTTTCTTCCCTATCCCTTCATCTAATTGGGAGTCTTCATCAGTAGCAGCAACTCTGCGCCCGCCGGTATGGAGGCGTGATTTTAGTGCGAGGGCAAGTTCATGGGGTATAGCCTTGATAGAGACTTCCTGCTTGCCTGATCCTGCGGTATCAACTTCCAGTGCATGCACTCCAATTATCCTTTGTATGAGTGACTGGTTGATGTTTACCTGCTGTATCTTATCTAACGGAATGGCCAGCCTGCTTTTATTGATGATACCATCTTTTACAATGAACTCTTCATTTTCCTCATCAAGGTAGAAAGTGAAGTTCAGATACCTGAGGTAGGCGAAAATGCCGATAATTATGAAAAAAACACCAACACCTATCAACAAATGCAGCTTATTAAGGTCCTGGAATCTAAAGATCCATACGATGAGTATTGGCCAAAGCGCACGCACCATCTTTTGCAGGGTATTGCCGAACATTACCACTACACCAACAAGCGACTGCCTTTGAGGTTGGCTGAAATCATTATTCATCAGTTTCCTCTTTTAGGATCTTGCCCATCAGCAGTTGCTTGATGCGTTCGGCCTGGTCTTTATCTATTCCAGGGATCTGGATGTCGCTTTTCTGGCCGCCTGCCGTAAAAATGTCGACCTCGGCAAGGCCCAGCTTCCGCGAAAGCCAGCCTTCCTCAATAGCTACGTGCTGCACACGGTTGTAAGGGATTATAGTGGTGGTGATGGCAATTGCCCCGTTGCGGTAAATGACATCGTGCTTCCTGAACGCAAAGCCGCTGTTCCTGAAACGTACGGTAGCAATGAATATCGTGAGCAATAATATGGCTGTATAGTTAATGGCTACCGGCAGCCAGTAAGGCTGCAATTCCTCAATAAAATAGAAACCTGCGCCGCATACAATAGCAATGATGCCAAAAGTAATGCCGATATTCAAGCGTATAACATTGATATATGAGGGCTGTAAAGGCGTAAGCTCCACGTCCTCAAAGCGTGGTAACGAAGCGGTATCTATGGTTTCGTTTGTATAATCTTCCATTTAAATGTTTATTGTTTTGAGTTTATTGTTTATAGTTCGGCGACGTATGCAACCAGTAACAATAAACCATAAAACCGTTTAAGGTATCCACTTGATATCTTTAAAGTTAGGCTTCCTTTTTTCAAGGAAAGCATCGCGGCCTTCTTTTGCTTCTTCGGTCATGTAGGTAAGGCGGGTAGCTTCGCCGGCAAATACCTGCTGGCCCACCATGCCGTCGTCGGTAAGGTTAAAGGCGAATTTGAGCATCTTGATGGATGTGGGTGATTTTGCCAGTATTTCCTGCGCCCATTCGTAGGCAGTGTCTTCCAGTTCGGCATGTGGGATAACGGCATTTACCATTCCCATTTCGTAAGCATCCTGCGCCGAGTAATTTCGCCCCAGGAAGAATATCTCGCGAGCCCTCTTCTGCCCGACCATCTTGGCAAGATAAGCGGAGCCGTAACCTCCGTCAAAGCTGGTCACATCGGCATCGGTCTGTTTGAAGATCGCATGTTCTTTACTGGCAAG
Organism: Flavobacterium sp.; assembly: GCF_052437795.1. GTDB lineage: Bacteria > Bacteroidota > Bacteroidia > Flavobacteriales > Flavobacteriaceae > Flavobacterium. The sequence goes on along the minus strand of NZ_JBQVPA010000001.1, from coordinate 997,771 downwards.
GGTAAGATCGCATATTACATGCAGGCTGTGCCCTCCGCCAACAGCCCAGCCGGGAACCACGGCAATAACTACTTTAGGCATGAAACGTATAAGCCTCTGTACCTCAAGGATGTTTAACCTGTGCATGCCATCGTCGCCTACATAGCCCTGCTGCCCGCGTGCTTTCTGGTCGCCGCCACTACAGAAAGAATATACACCATCTTTAGAGGATGGCCCTTCGGCAGAAAGCAATACGACACCTATCGAGGTATCCTCACGCGCATCGATGAAGGCCTCAAAAAGCTCAGCTGTGGTCTTCGGGCGAAAGGCATTGCGCACATCGGGCCTGTTGAAGGCAATCCGCGCTACGCCATTGCATTTTTTATAGGTTATATCTTCAAATTCCTTTACGGTTTTCCAGTTTATCTTGTTCATCAGAAAGAGTTATTTCCCGTAAAAATAAGGCATTTTTTGCATTCGCCAATAAAAATTAGAAGGCAGCTTCAGGATTTAAAACGAAATGCTGACTTTAACCACTTTGCATTCAAAAGATTAACTTTTACACCGGTAAAAAATGCGATCTTTAACTGTTAACCTTCTTTTAAAAGGCTCTTCAAAAAGGTTGGTTTCCCTATATTTGCGGTTTACGCTTTTTACAGAATGAGATTTTTACGACCTTCACTATATATACTATTGCTGCTTGTGCTTTCATGCAAAAAGGAAGACAAGCACATTGCAGAAAATACTGATACAGAAAACCTTTCGCCTTTTCACGTTGACTTTAACAAGCTGAGTGATAAGTACATCAAGCAGAAAGGCAACGATATCGAGCGGTTTTACAACAAGAACTGGCCCAAGGACGACCTGAGCGGCGGTTTTCTTATTGCAAAGAACGGTAAGATACTTTACGAGAATTACGGAGGCTTTTCCAACCGTAAGGAGAAAACAGAGATCACTGCCGATACCCCCATACATATCGCTTCGGTAAGCAAGGTGCTTACAGCTGCCCTTGTACTGAAGCTGGTTGACGGGAAGCAACTAGATCTCGACCAGAAAGTGAACACCCTGCTCCCCGAATTCCCATATGAAGAGATCACGGTAAAAATGCTGCTCAACCACCGCAGCGGGTTACCGAATTACGCATACTTCAGTGATGACCGCGCCATATGGGATCGCAGCATGCTCCACAACCAGGACATACTCGACCTGTTGGCAGAGCATAAATTTAACCTGTATTTCAAGCCGGATAAAAAATTTGGCTATTGCAATACCAACTATGCCATCCTGGCCCTTATCATCGAAAAGGTAACCGAAATGAACTACAGGGATGCCATGAAAAAAATGATCTTCGATCCGCTGGACATGAAGAACACTTTTGTTTTTGACTATGAAAAAGATAAAGATAAAGTAAGCCTCTCTTACAAAGGCAACGGTGTATTATATGGTTTTGATTTCCTTGACGATGTATATGGCGACAAGAACATCTACTCCACCCCGCGCGACCTGCTGAAATTCGACCTTGCCAGCTATTCTGATAAATTCATAGACCCAAAGCTTAAAAAACAGGTGTTCCAGGGTTACAGCTATGAGCATAAAGGCGTGAAGAATTACGGCCTTGGCATACGCCTGCACGAATGGGAGACAGGAGAAAAAGTATTTTACCACAACGGTTGGTGGCATGGCAACACATCGTCCTATGTTACCCTGAAAAAAGATACGGTAACCATGATCGCGCTGTCCAACAAATTCTCCTATAAGCCTTATAAAACATGGAAGCTTTCGCCTTTATTCGGCAAATACCCGATAAAGGAGGACAAGGACGACTCGCCTGAATAAAACAAAAAAGAACCGCCTGGAAAAATTTTCCCAGGCGGTTCGCTTTTTTAGTTACAAGTGTGCTTAACGCCAGCCCAATGCAGGGGCAACATGTTCCATAATTACCGAAAGTACATGCACATTGTAGTCCACGCCCAAAGTATTCGGGATAGTCAACAGCAATGTATCTGCTTCCTTAATAGCTTCGTCTTCTTCAAGTTCCTTTATTAGTTTATCCGGTTCGGCTGCATAGCTTTTACCGAATATGGCCCTCTTGTCACTTTCGATGTACCCAAAGCTGTCAGCTGCTTTTCCCTGCTGTCCGAAATAATACCTGTCCTGGTCATTGACCAAAGCAAATATCGAACGGCTTACAGAAACCCTTGCTTCACGCTTATGCCCGGCTTTTTTCCAGGCATCTTTGTACAAGCGTATCTGTTCCGCCTGCTGGATATGGAATGGTTTACCACTTTCGTCAAACTTAAGTGTCGAGCTTTGCAGGTGCATGCCGTTCTCTGCTGCCCTTACTGCTGTAGCGTTCGATGCCGCACCCCACCATATCCGTTCCCTCAGGCCTTCAGAATGCGGTTCGAGACGCAATAGCCCCGGCGGATTGGGGAACATGGGGTTCGGGTTGGGCTGCGCAAAACCTTCACCTTTCAATCGTTCCAAAAATTCCAGCGCTTTTTTACGGCCCATATCAGCATCGTTTTCTCCCTGCTCAGGTTCGTAACCAAAATAGCGCCAACCTTCGATCACCTGCTCCGGCGATCCGCGGCTGATACCAAGTTGCAAGCGTCCTCCTGATATCAGGTCGGCCGCACCGGCATCCTCTACCATATACAGCGGATTCTCATACCGCATATCGATAACGCCCGTACCGATCTCTATCTGCTTTGTTTTGGCACCAATGGCCGAAAGCAGCGGAAAAGGTGATGCCAGCTGGCGTGCGAAGTGATGCACCCTAAAGTAAGCGCCGTCGATACCGATCTCTTCGGCAGCTACAGCCAGATCAATAGACTGGAGCAACGTATCAGAAGCGGCACGTGCCTGGTAGGAAGGATGATCTGCCCAATGTCCAAATGATAAAAATCCTATTTTTTTCATAGATCTCTCACTGATTAATAATTCAAAATGATATAAATTAAAACCCTTACGGCTTTACTTATTTCCTATGATAACCTGGCGGTGCTTAACACCCCAGTCGGCAAGGTCATTAATAAGGCTTCTTAGCGACAAGCCATACTCTGTCAGGTTGTACTGGACCGAAATGGGCTGGGTATCCAAAACCGTTCGCTTAATGAGTTTATTCTGCTCAAGCTCTTTCAGCTCCTTGCTCAACTGCTTATTGGAAATACCGTTCAGGTCGTTCAGGATGTCTGTAAACCGCCTTTGGTTGTAATAACACATAGTCGATATAACTGATATTTTCCATTTGCCGCCCAGTACATCCATCGTATCATGAATAGCTATGATCTCTTTCTTGTGGCACACGCTTTCTGTCATAAGTTACCTTGTTACTCTAAAGTTACTGTTACTTTTAGTTACAAAGTTACAATAATAAATAACACTACATTAACTTTGCAACATAAATTAAAAACCTTTAAAATGAGTTTAGCAAACAAAAATGTAGTTATAACTGGTGGCAGTACCGGTATTGGTCTTGCCACCGCAAAAGCATTCATAAACGCAGGTGCAAATGTTCTGATCACGGGAAGAAGCGCTACCAACCTTCAAAAAGCATCAGAAGAGATCAACAGCCCCAACCTAAAAACGCTGGTATCTGATACTTCAAATATGGAAGGGGTGGCGGTGCTTGAGAGATATGTAATAGAAAGCGGCAACAAACTCGACGTGCTTTACCTGAATGCCGCTATTGCCACTTTCGGCCCTATTGAACAGGTGACCGAAGCTGATTTTGATGCACAATTCAATACCAATGTAAAAGGCCATTTCTTTACGCTTCAAAAGCTATTGCCGCATTTGGCAGATGGCTCATCGGTGCTATTCACGTCTTCGGTAGTTGCAACATCCGCAGGGATCGGGACCAGCGTTTATTCGGCTACAAAAGGAGCTATTAATAAGATCGCTGAGATCGCTGCGAATGAGCTGGCGGGAAGAAAGATACGTGTGAACATCGTAAGCCCCGGCCCTATTCAGACACCGGGACTGGATTCTGTAGCCGATAACGATGCCAAGTCAAACCTGGCAGCATCCACAGCATTCAACCGCCTTGGTACTGCCGACGAAATTGCGAACACAGTGCTCTTCCTGGCCTCGGACGCGGCAAGCTTCATTAGCGGTGCAGATATTGCCGTTGATGGCGGTTACCTTACCTATAGCAGGAAGTAAAAAGTATTAAATGTGATATTAAGGCGGAAGACAATGACATTCCGCCTTTTTTATTTAATGATCATCAATTTACATTAGTCCATCATGTCTTTGATCTTATCAACCACATTCTATTGACAATTTTAACTTTTAATACTCTACTAAATTAATAGAGTATTGTATTTTTACCGTACAAAAATTTTGTATGGAAGATCTGAATTATCTCGCGTTCGCGATGCCAGCCTTTTTTATATTCCTCTATCTGGAATATGCTGTCGCAAAACAAAAGAAGAAGGAACACCTGTTTAAATATGAAAGTTCCGTATCCAACATCAGCATAGGCATTGCCGAAAGGCTGATTAACCTGTTCGTGGCAGGTGCATTTTACAGTGCATATTATTGGGTGTATGATAATTATGCCCTATTCAGCATACCTGCGAACTGGATGGTATGGATCGCGCTCATACTGGCAACCGACCTTGTTTGGTATTGGTACCATCGCCTTGGGCACGAGGTGAACATCTTTTGGGCAGCACACATTGTACACCACCATAGCGAGGAGTTCAACCTTACGGCCTCTGCAAGGATCACTACCATACAGGCGGTTATACGCACCGGTTTTTGGTGCCTGCTGCCACTTTTGGGCTTCCACCCTACTATGGTCATTACCATGCTGTTGGTGCACGGTGCTTATTCATTTTTTACGCATACACAGGTAGTAGGCCGGATCAAATGGCTGGAATACATCTTCATCACACCATCGCTCCACGGTGTACACCATGCCTCTGACGAAAAATACCTCGACAGGAATTACGGCGATATGTTCGTGTTTTGGGACAAGTTGTTCGGCACCTTTCAGGCTGAGGAGGAACAGCCCAAATATGGCCTCACCCACCCGCTTAAAAGCCACAGTTTCCTTTGGCAGCATTTTCATTATTATTTTGAGATCTGGGAATCGTTTAAAAGAGCTGCTTCTTTTAGAGGTAAGTGGAATGCGTTTTTCGGCAGCCCTGCCACCATGGACCAGGATATCCGGCCGGAGCTTGAAAAACGCTTCCTGCAGGACCGGAAATTAAAGTTGAAGGAACTCAAATTCAAAGGCTATCTTTCTTTCCAGATCGGTTTGAGCGTACTGATGCTCACATGGCTGACGTATTATTTTGATTCTGAAAACGCTTTGGAGAAGCTCTTTATCGTATCATTCGTACTGATCACCCTCATCAATTGCGGAGCCTTGCTCGAACAGCGCAAGTGGATCTATTATCTCGAATATGCAAGGGTGGCATTGCTATCCAGTTATATCTTATATTCCGAAGGCTATTCCGATCTTTTATTGTTGCCGATATTCATCATAGCAGCCGCTGAGAAGATCTTTTCTCTTGGCAAATGGTACCAGGGGTATGTGTTACAGGTTAAATAGCTACCCTATTTTTACAGACGTCATATTCAGTGAACCCCCTACAAGACGGTCGTTAAAAAAGCTTATTTCGTCCTTGTTATCCTGCAGGCCCAAAGTATACAGCAACGGATAATAATGATCAGGAGTAGGTATCGCTAATGTTGCCGCCTTATTCAGCTTTTGGTAATTGATCAGTGCCTTGTGGTCGCCGTTGCCAATTTTCTCTTTAAAGATAGTATTCATTTCCACAGCCCAGTCGAAACCATGATCAGGTTCACTAAGCCTGCGCCAGTCGACCATCCGCAGGTTGTGGACCATATTGCCGCTGCCGATGATCAATACACCCTTTTTACGTAACGCCGCTATCTCCTTAGCTAAATTATAATGGTATTCGGCAGGCCGGTCATAGTCGATGCTGAGTTGCAACACCGGTATGTCGGCATCGGGGTACATGTGTCGTACCACTGTCCAGGTACCATGGTCAAGGCCCCAATCGTGGTCAAGGCCAACATTGGTCGAGGTTATCAGCTTCGCAGTTTCCTTAGCTAGTTCCGGGTTGCCCTTAGCGGGATATTGCACATCAAACAATGCCTGCGGGAATCCGCCGAAATCGTGGATCGTTTTAGGCTGCTCCATTGCGGTAACGAACGTACCCCGCGTCAGCCAATGCGCCGAAATTACCAGTACTGCCTTTGGACGCGAGATCTGCTGTCCCATTTCCCGCCACGATCGCGAGAATTCGTTATCCTCGATCCCGTTCATGGGAGAACCATGGCCAATGAAGAGCACCGGATGTTTTTCATCCTGTTCGTTAAGGCTGTCCGACCAGTTCTGGAAATTATGTAGTGACATATTCAATTCCGGGTTTGGAGTTCAGGATTTTGGGTTGCTCAGCAAACACTGAGAACTGCAACTGTAAACTATTCTTTTACCAAATAAATACCGTCTTCCCTTATCTCGATAAGTTTTTGCTTATATAGTGTGCCGATCGCTTTTTTAAAGCTTTTCTTGCTCATTTTCATAACAGTCTTAATATCCTCCGGATGGCTGTCGTCGTTCAGGCGGAGAAAGCCGCGGCTGGCACGAAGTTCGTCGAGTACCTTTTCAGCATTAGGCTCAATACTTTCATGGCCCGGTTTCTGAAGTGTCACATCGATCTTGTTGTCAGGCCGTATCGTTTTGATGTATCCCGTTATCCGGTCTCCGGTACGCAGGTCTTCGTATACTTCGCCCTTGTACATCAGCCCTTTGTGAAGCTCATTGATTATGACGTTGATGCCAATTTCTGTTATGTGCGATACGATCAGGCTTACCTCGTCACCCTCGGCAACGGTTAGCTCGCTGTTATCCAGGAACTGGTTGATCTTACTGGTCGCGGCAAGCCTTTGCGTTTCATGGTCTATATACATGAACACAAGATAACGCTTACCTTTTTCCATTGGCCTTGCCTGCTCACGGAAAGGAACAAACAAGTCTTTCTCCAAACCCCAGTCGAGGAAAGCACCGAACTTGTTCACATAGTTCACACGAAGCAGCGCAAATTCATTTAGCAATATGTAGGGCTCCAGCGTGGTAGCTACTTTACGCTCCTCGTGGTCAAGGTATATGAATACGATCAGGTCTTCCCCTACTTCAAACTCTTTTGGTACATATTTGTTGGGCAGCAGTATGTCTTCCTGGCCATCAGTAAGGTATAGTCCTACTTTGGTATCGCGCGCTATTTTAAGCGTATTGTATTTTCCTATCTCGATCATTGGAGTAATTTTCAATGACAAATGTACGAAGATTGTAAACAGAAATATTCTGTAATATTAGTTTAAAGTCTACATTTGAATATTTAAAAATATGAAAGTAGAATCATTTAAAATTGATTTTTGGGAGCAACCACAAACCGGAGTTGTTTTATCTGAAAACAGCGACTGGATTTAGTAAAACACATACCCGCAGATTATGTACTCGATGGTTATAAATTGTTTAGAAAAGAATTTGTCCTAAAGCGTATCAATTCAGCTAAAGAAAAACAAATAGAACGAGTTCTGAAATTGAGGAAAATTAAGATTGATATGCCTGTTGATTTCGAATTTTCAGATACCATTGGAGTATTAAAATGGTCACAAGACAGATTTGGTCTGTTTGAATTTCAGGATGAGGATGAAACGGAATTGTTTTATGGCAGGATAAATGTTGTTGAAGGCAATGATTTAATCATAGACTCTATTGATACAGAAGGGAAAGTTGAAGAAGCTTATGATTTTCCTTTCCGAATTGATGAGATAATCACAATCGCATTCCAAAGTGATTACTTCGAATCCATTCGTGCGCTTTGGATGCACAAAAACAAGATCAAATTTAAACCAACTCCCTAAAATACCCCAGCAACACCCCATCATTTTCCCGCATCGGCGTAAAGACCTCCAGTATTTTAGGCTGTCCTGATCTTTCCATGAAGGCAGGCAAAGCCGTTTTTAACGACAACTCATCCGATGCCGACTGGTAGCCAAACCCATACATCTTCGCCAAATGTTCGGCGTTCAGGTGGTGCGCCGTTTCGAAATAGGTATTGAAAACCTCATTTTCCGAATGGCCCGGCAATATCCTGAAGATCCCTCCCCCACCGTTATTGATCACGATGATCTTAAAGTCCTTCGGGATATAATTGTTCCAAAGTGCGTTGCTGTCGTATAGAAAACTTACGTCGCCGGTTATCAGTACGGTTTCTTTTTGGCTTCCTACTGCCGCGCCCACCGCTGTCGAGGTACTGCCATCTATCCCGCTCGTTCCCCGGTTGCAGAACACTTCAATATCGCTGCGCATTTCAAAAAGCTGCGCATATCGTATCGAAGCACTGTTGCTTATCTGTAATTGCGAGTTTTGAGGCAGGGCAGGTAATATAAGGTCAAATGCCTTGAAATCAGAGAATATCACTTTTGCCAGGTATTCATCGTGCTTCAGTTTACGGAAAGCCTTTAGTTCCTGCGCCTTTTGATTATAATTGCTTTCAACAGTTCGCGTTTTCGGAAGGAGATCGTTAAGGAATTCATTAGCCTCTACCACAAAATGTTTGGTCAGTGCGCCAAAAGTATCGTATGCCCTAAGGGTATCAATATGCCAATGTTCTGCCGGAGCATATTTCCGCAGCCATGCCTTTACCCTTTTGGAAACCACCATCCCGCCGAAAGTAAGCAGTATATCAGGCCGCCATGCTTCAAAGTCCTCGTGCTTAAATGGGGTTATTATCGTATCGATGCTCCCTAAGAACCTCTCGTGGTAGAGGTTGGCAGGTGTTTCGGTCATCACAATTACCGAGGGGTCATTCGCCAACTGTTCTATGATAGCCCTGTCAATGGTGTTGGGGTCATTCACACCCACCAATACCAGTTTCTTTTTGGCAGCATTCCATTTTTCTACATACGGATCCAGATCTTCAAAACCGGTCTTCTTTAGCGGTAGGTCAATTATATTTGGAGTAACTGACAGTTCCGCAACCGTTTCATACAATGGCTCTTCGAACGGTGCATTGATGTGCACAGGGCCTTTTTGCATTACTGCGGTATTTATGGCTTCGTTTATTTTCCTGTCGTTCTCTTCGGATGCCTCCTCCAGCAGGTTACCATTATAAAGAATGTGGTTGGCATATACATTCTCCTGGCGTATGGTCTGGCCGTCACCAATGTCGATCTTGTCATGCGGCCTGTCGGCAGAAATGACCACCAAGGGTATCTGGCTGTAAAATGCTTCAGCTACTGCAGGATAGTAGTTCAGCAATGCCGATCCCGATGTACATACTACGGCCACCGGTCTTTTAGTTTGCTGTGCAATGCCCATGGCAAAAAATGCGGCGCACCTTTCGTCGGCAATACTATAGCAGGTAAAGTCAGGATTGTTGGCAAAACCTATGGTAAGCGGTGCGTTGCGCGATCCCGGCGAGATCACTATATCATTAACTCCTTTAGCAAGGCAAATTTCGATAATGCTTTGTGCCAAAGGTATTTTAGGATAGGTCATTTACTTAATTACATTAAATGCAATGAGCATTGTAGTTACGAATAAAAAGATAAGCCCCGTCAGGAAAACCACGTCGGCTATCTTCTCATATTTAGATGTCGCTTCCTTCAAACTGCGCATGGAAAGGTATGACAAGATGCTGCTGGCCATGAACATTATGATGGCTCCGGCAGTAAACTCATCAATGAGCGAAGCCTCCCTTGAGTTGGTTACATGCATCGATGTAAGCACCACAAAGCAAAGCCCCAGCAGCGTAGACGATGCCGTAAGGATATGGGGAAAATTATTGTTCCCTGACACAGTTAGGCTTTGATCCAGTCGATAACCTGTGGATCTGTAGGCAGTGTCTGCGGGCCGATCACTTTTTCAAGCTCGCCCTTTTCATTGATAAGGTATTTCTGGAAATTCCATTCTACCTGGCTATCCTGCAGGCCGTTCTTGCTTTTTTCTGTCAGGAAATGGTATAACGGCGCCATGTCATCACCCTTTACCGATATCTTTTCCATCATAGGAAAAGTAACGCCATAGTTCATCTGGCAAAATTCAGCGATCTCCTGGCTGGTACCCGGCTCCTGGGCGGCAAAGTTGTTGGCAGGAAAGCCGATGATCACAAGCCCTTTATCCTTATACTCTTTATAAAGCGCCTCAAGGTCTTTATACTGTGGCGTAAGACCGCATTTTGAGGCTGTATTTACGATCATTACTTTTTTGCCTTTCAGGGACGCGAGATCAAACTGCTTGCCTGTTAGGTCGGTCACTTTATACTGATAAATGGTTTCTTTTCCCATGGTTTTTGTTTTTTCGGTCGCTTTCGCAGTTTTTGTCTGTGCCTGGTTCTGGCAGCTAAAGAGCAGCAGCATCCCACACGCCAGTAATGCTATGTTTTTCATCGGTTATTTTTATATAAAATTACGAAAAGGTTTTTAACCACATAGGCACATAGGTAATATTGGCATAAAAAGGATACATATTCAAACATAGGTGAAGCTGTGCTTCACCCTATCTGTCCCTCAAACATGCCTTTTCAATAAAACTATGAGCCTACGTATGTATGTGGTTAAATTAATCCTGATTATTCCTACTTCCTCAAATGCTTCCTGAACTGTATGTACGAAACGATCCCCAAAGCAAATACGCCCAGCGCCATGTATAGGAAGTACATCGGTGTCCTTACCTCTCCGCTCGCATAGGAATGCAATCCGGTAAGGTAAAAGTTCACGCCAAAATACGTCATCAGTATCGATGCAAAAGCGAGTACACTGAAGAAACTGTACGTCCATCGGCTCCTGAACAAAGGCACGAAACGCATGTGTATCACAAAGGCATATACCATGATACTTACCAGCGCCCAGGTCTCCTTAGGGTCCCAGCCCCAATAGCGGCCCCAGCTTTCATTAGCCCACTGCCCTCCAAGGAAGTTGCCTATGGTAAGCATTACGAGGCCTACGGTAAGCGCCATCTCGTTGATGTAGGTGATCTCTTTTATGTTCAGGTCCATTTTTTCCTTGTTGTCCTTATTGGTGAATACCATCAGAAGCATGGCTACGATGCCCAACATGAAGGCCAGGGTAAACGGCCCATAGCACGCCACGATAACCGCCACGTGTATCATCAGCCAATACGAATTCAGTACCGGTACAAGGTTGCCAATTTCGGGGTCGGTCCAGCTTTGATGTGCTACCCAAAGCACAATGGCCGCAACAAATGCCGAAGAAGCAACTGTAAGCTCTGACCTGTGCTTTTCCGAAAGGCCAAAAAACGCTTTTAGTATGGCGGTCAACTTATAAACAGGCTGGTAGCTGAATGCGCTCAGGAGGAACCCGAACAATACTGTTGCCCAACCAACATAGATAACCGACTCATAGGCATTACTCCACGGCGCATGGCCGGAAATATACCATCGGGCAATGAGGCCTAAGGTGTGCAGCACAAAAAGAAGCATAATGATGCCATAGAATATATTTACGGCGATTCTTAACCATTTTCGTTCCCTGAATATTTTGAGGATGACAAATAGCATCATCAAAATACCGGCAAGCATATAATACGAATACAATTTCTTAAAAATATCATACTTATTATATAATATCTCAGCCTCCACTTTATCATCCGATGGCATGATATCCTTCGCCTGCTCGTGCTGTATCTTTTTCAGCCCCTCCAACAGGCTGTCGGGTAGTTTGTAGTCACCTGTAACAACCGCTTCTCCAAGGCTTTGCAGGTAGAAAGGTATGATATTCTTAACCGTATCAAGCCCTTTGATCTTGCCTTCGGTAGCTTCGCGGTAATTTATCCACTTGTTGCCTTTGTCATTGGGCACAGGCAACACGCGGAACACCTCACCAGAAATGGCCCAATTCAGTAATGTCAGCCGCCTGTCGATATCAAGGAAATCCTGCTCGAATTTATTTGGCTCTTTCGCCCGGTTGGCTTCCACCAGTATCGATGTCAGTTTATAGCTTCCCGTCTTTTGGTCAACGAAATCTGCAAACGCGGCATATTTGGCATCTTTAGGAAGGCCAAGCACTTTACGGATACTGTCATTGCCTCTTTGAAGGTAAAGTATCGGCACGTTGTACCATACTTCGTCCATCAATGCCATCGAAAGCAGCACCTGGTCGGCATTCATGCCGTTGTAGGTATCGTTCTTGCTTACTTTGCGCAATAGTTCCGATGCAAAAGTATTGGCAGGCTTCATCCTGTCACCATCCTGTATTATGAGTCGCCCGAATTTCTCAGCATGCTCCTCGCTTACTTTGTATTTGTTCAGTAGCGAATCGATCTGCTTTTGGCTCATTCGCTCATGGATATGGCCATTCTGAGCGAAGGCGCCGATGCTTAGGAACAATGCGATAACCGTTGCCAGCTTCGCTTTCTTAGCCTTTACCTTGTCCAGTTTTTTCTTCAGGTCGCCAAAGCGGGTATTCTTATCGAACAGTATCACCATAAGGCCTATGTAAAGAAGGAAATAGCCAATATAGGATATCCATGTTCCCCAAAAATCATGGCTTACGGAAAGTACCGTGCCTTTTTCATCGGCATCATACGAAGCCTGAAAAAAGCGGTAGCCTTTGTGGTCGAGCACGTGGTTCATGTAAATATGGTAGTCAAAGTTATCTTCTTTCTCAGGACCGGACAGTGTTACCTTGCTTTCAAACGACTCGAAGCTGGTTTCCGATCCGGGGTGTTTTTTGGCAATGAAGTCGTTCAGCTTAACATTGAATGGCAGGTCATATATTTTACTGCCATACAAAAGTGTATAATCCAGTTTGCCGATTTTAATCGAAACCGGAGTACCTATCCTTTTTGTTCCGCCCAAAAGCGTTACCTCGCGCTCCTCCCCTTCCGACTTCACAGTAACCGTAAGTGCCGATTGTTCCTTGCTCTTAAAGTTATTATCGGAAACATAGTCCCTCCTGGCTTTGAGCGAAGGCTCCGGGAAAACGAACATAGCGCCGCCAAGGGTGTAAAGCGAACGCATCATCAGGGGCTGTGCCGTGTCTTTGGCAACCTCGCCTTTCATCTGGTCGGCCATGCGCATGAAGTTACCGTCAAAGGGAGGTCTTATGGTATAACCATCGGCTGTCTTAGTGATATTAATGGCACCCTCTGTTGGTGCGTTGAAGGCAAACAGGATGTTATGGATGTTCTGTACCTCGCCGGCCTTCAGGTAATGCTCGTGGCGGCTGCCTCCTCCTGCTTCTACCAGCTTCAGGTACTCATCGCCTTTCGGGTCGGCCACCAAAGTATCTTTGGCGCCGATCTTAAAATCTTTATAGTCAACTTCAAAGGGGATCTTGTTGAAATCGCTCTTTATGGTAAAGTCATTGGAATTGAAAAACTCAGCGGCACTGAATAGCAAAGGCTCTTCAAAAGTACGTCGCTGCACCGAGCCCTGGTATTCGCCATCTACCCAAATGGTAAGGTAGGCCTTGTCGGAATAAAATTGTTTTTCGGTCGCGCCTTCGCGGATGTTCATAACTCCCTCAAAACTGATGTAACGTGTTACGAACGCGCCAACGATAATAAATATAAAGGAAAGGTGAAGGAGCAGCGTGGCCCATTTTTCTTTTTTATGGAGCTGGTAACGCTTAATGTTGCCTATAAAGTTAACAACGAACAGGAACATTATCAATTCAAACCACCAGGCGTTGTAAATAAAAAGGCGGGCGGTCTCGGTATTGTATGCATCTTCAATAAAGGTGCCGATCCCCATGGCAAAGGCGAAAACCAGGAAAAGTACTGCCATTAAACGGGTTGAGGAAAAGAACGAAATTATTTTATCCATGAGTGTGGAACGTTGAGTGTAAATTGGTGCAAAAATACTGGAAAATGAACCACTAATTGCACGAATTGTACTAAATTTTATTAACTCATGATATAAGATAAAAGCCTTTTGATCTAAAATGCAATATTGACACAACCCTGACACCTGAACACCCGAACGTGCTTACTCAAACGTAAGGATCGCACGGTTTTGTCGTCATGAGTGAAGTTCTTCCCTTCTTGAGAGGGATTGAGGGTGTGTGGTCCTGATCTTTCATTACCTCACAGGCTTTCTCTGTGAAATATTTTTTCTAATTAATCAGAACTTAGGTATATTTGACGTTTCCCAAAAATGAATTAACCAACAATAACGTAACGTTTACATGAGAATACCCAAACTTGTACTACTGCTGGGACTTACCGGGACCATCGCCTTCGCACAGGAACCCGCCAATAAGAACAACCAGTCGGAATTTGACGACGTGATGTACCGCCGCGGCAATGAGTACCGCGCAGCATCGGGCGTGCCCGGCCCTAAATACTGGCAAAACAATGCCGACTATGCTATTGAGGCCGAAATTGACGATGTGAACAATGTTCTTAAAGGCAAGCTGACCATGACCTACCATAATAACAGCCCGCAAACGCTGGAATATATATGGATGTACGTAGAGCAAAACCGTTTCACTCCCGATTCGCGCGGTACGCTCACCACACCCATTGCGGGCAACCGCTATTCGGGTGATACCGATGGAGGCATTACTATAACCAATCTTTCGGCTAAGACCGAAAAATCATCATCAGATAAATTCCTGATCAGCGATACGAGGATGCAGGTATACCTGAATGAGCCGCTGAAGCCGGGGGCGAAAGCGATCGTTTCGATGAACTTTGAATACAGGATACCAAAGTCGGGCATGGACAGGATGGGCCAGCTGAAAACGCCAAAGGGAACGATCTACTCCCTTGCACAATGGTATCCGCGTGTAGCAGTATATGATGATGTTGTAGGCTGGAACGTGGAGCCTTACCTTGGCGCAGGTGAATTTTATGTGGAGTATGGCAACTTTGATTATAAGATCACGGTACCATTCGATCATATCGTTGTGGGTTCAGGCGAACTTGTGAACGGCAAGGACGTACTTACCAGGCAGCAGCTTGCCCGCCTGGAAGAGGCAAAGAAGAGTGACCAGACCGTATACCTCATCACACCTGACGAGGTAGGCAATACCGCCATTACCCGCCCTATGAAAAGCGGTAAGGCAACATGGCATTTTAAAATGACCAGCAGCCGCGATGTGGCTTTTGCTACCTCAAAGGCATTTGTATGGGATGCCGCGCGCATCAACTTTCCGAGCGGAAGGAAAGGTATGGCGCAGTCGGCTTACCCTGCTGAACGTAAAGCTAACACCGCTTGGGGCCGTTCGACCGAATATACAAAGGCATCTATCGAGCATTATTCAAAAATGTGGTTTGAATACCCTTACCCTAATGCTGTGAACGTAGCTTCTAATGCGGGCGGCATGGAATATCCCGGTGTATCGTTCTGTGAGGCAGGCGCTTCGGGCGCAAGCCTTTGGGATGTTACCGACCACGAATTCGGGCACAACTGGTTCCCGATGATCGTAGGGTCTAACGAGCGCCGCTATGCGTGGATGGATGAAGGCTTCAATACCTTTATCAACTACTACAGCACACTGGATTTTAATAATGGCGAATACCCTACTGATATTGCCAAAGCGCAGAACCGTGTGCATTATTTTAAATGGAAAGGGCGTGAAGGAATCTCTACTTACCCTGATGTTGCCAAGAACATGAACCTTGGCTACACCGCTTATTACAAGCCCGCTACGGGAATGATAATGCTACGGGAATACATACTGGGCCACGACCGTTTCGACTATGCTTTCCGTTCCTACATCAAAAACTGGGCTTTCAAGCACCCGCAGCCTTCGGATTTCTTCAATGCGATGGATAACGCGGCCGGCGAGAACCTGAACTGGTTCTGGAAAGGGTGGTTCATAGAGAACGGCAACATCAATCTTGGCATTTTGGACGTAGAGCAGGAAGAAGGTTCGGCCATCATTAAATTCGTGAACAAAGGGGAGATCCCAATGCCGGTAGTATTCAAGATAACTTATGCCGATGATACCATTGAGATGCGTACCCTTCCTGTCGAGACCTGGATGCGTACCAAAGAATGGAAATTCCTGGTAAGGTCGGACAAGAAACTTAAGTCGGTTGAAATAGACCCGATGAAAGTAGTTCCGGACATTGACCTTAAAGACAACAAATGGGTTAAAGAATAATGGGAAGCGGCTTCGGCCGCTTTTTTGTTTTATTTCCGCAAAGATCCGCAAAGAAGGCACAAAGTCCTTTAATTATTGAGTAACCGGAACACTGCTTGCAATGGAAACTCTTGCGGATCTTAGTGAAATAACTTCAAGCGCAGCGCTTCTAATTCCTGAAAGTTTTTTTATAATTTAGCCGTCATGTTAAAAGTAGTCATAATCGGGTCGGGAAATGTAGCGCAGCACCTTGCCAAAGCCATCGATACGACCGGGCAGGCAATGCTGGTGCAGCTATACGCACGTGATCCCGAAAAACTGACAGATCTTCCTGGAGAAAAGATCACCTCTTCTTTGGAAAAACTTGCCAATGCCGATGTTTATATCATTTCGGTAACGGATGATGCCATCGCGGAGGTGTCCTCACAGCTGCCATTTGAAGGAAAGTTAGTGGTTCATACTTCGGGCAGCGTGGCACTGGACCAACTCGATGGCAAGAACCGCCGGGGGGTATTTTACCCATTGCAGACTTTCTCCAAAAACAAGGCGATCGACTTCAGTAAAGTGCCGCTGTGCCTTGAAAGTGAATTTGAAAACGACTATGCATTACTCAGAACATTGGCGGATGCCTTATCGAAAACCGTTTACAGCATCGACTCCAAACAAAGGCAGGCACTGCACGTAGCCGCGGTATTCGTGAGCAATTTCTCCAACCATATGTATGCATTGGGCAATGCTATCTGTCAGGAGAATAACATTCCGTTTAATATCCTGAACCCGCTGATAACAGAGACCGCGGATAAAGTGAGTACACTCTCCCCTATTCAGGCACAGACGGGACCGGCAATACGCCACGACCAAAAAACCATTGAAAGGCACCTTGATCTCCTGAAGGATGATAATCAAAGGAACATCTACAAAATACTAACCCAATCGATACAGGATAATGGCTGAAAGCTATAAAGAACTGATGAACAATATTACCACATTCATTTTTGATGTGGACGGCGTGCTGACAGATGGCACTATACACGTAACCCCTACCGGCGAAATGCTGCGCAACATGAACATACGCGACGGGTATGCCATGAAGGCCGCTGTAGAGAATGAATATACGGTATGCATCATATCGGGGGGACTGAATGAAGGCGTGCGCATACGCCTTCGCAACCTTGGAATAACCGATATTTACCTGGGTGTACCGAATAAAGTGGAGACATTTGATGAATTTATAGACATCTACAATATTAAGCCCGAACAGGTGTTGTATATGGGTGACGACATTCCCGATTACCACGTGATGCAGCTGGTTGGCCTGCCCACATGCCCACAGGATGCCGCTCCGGAGATCAAGGCAATAAGCCGCTACATTTCGCACAAGAATGGAGGCGCCGGCTGTGTGCGCGATGTTATCGAACAGGTAATGAAGGTGCAGGGAAAATGGATGGAGCATTTTAATGCCAGATACGACTGATCTGATCCAAATAACTAACAGATCACAAACCCCCATCTGCCAATAATCAAATCTACAAATAACCGAATAAATATAAATGAAGTTCATCAAATTACTCAACATACCCGACCTTATCATCCTGGCGTTATCGCTGTTCATTTTCCGCTACGGGTTCATATCGGCGCAGGAAGCAATAATGCCTGCATTGAACGACTGGCAGTATGCACTGCTCGCCTTCTCCTGCGTTTTTATCGCAGCGGGCGGATTTTTTATAAACAACACGGCCGGTATAGGACACAAGGAATATGACATTTCGGAAGCGCAAAGCTATAACCTGTACATTGTGCTTACAATCATAGGCGTAGGGCTTTCGTATTACATTGCTAATCTGGTGGGCATTCCGCTGTACTCCGGTATCGTGGTGGTAGCCGCGGCAACGCTCTACATTTATGCCACAAGCCTTAAGCAGACTATCCTAATAAGCAACATCCTCATTTCGATCGCTACGGCATTGCCAATAGTAGCGATCGGGATCTTCAACTTTTACCCGCTGCTTATGCCGGAAACACAGCCTGTGCTGGGTACATTGTTCAGCCTGCTGTTGGACTATGCGCTGTTTGTGTTTGTCATAGCATTGCTCCTTACGTTTGCACAGGACCTGGCTAATTCTGATGAGGATTACAACTCCGGGATCAACACGCTGCCCATTGCTTTGGGTAAAGACCGTACCATTAAACTCGTGTGCGGATTAACGATCCTTCCAATTACCATGGTACTGTATTATGTTAATACCTACCTTATCAACCTGCTTTGGGCCATGGGCTTCTGCCTACTGTTCCTGCTCGGGCCGATCATCTATTTTACCATTAAGCTGTGGAACTCGAAAACACAGAAAGACTTCGCGCAGCTGGTAACCGTGATCAAGCTTGTACTGTTGTTCACGTCAGTTTCCATTGCAGTAATAACCTTCAATATCAAATACAATGCTTAGGGAAAAACTACAGGATCACAAGATCGTTCTGGCTTCAGGTTCGCCACGCCGGCAGCAGTTCCTGAGGGAGCTCGACGTGCCGTTTGAGGTCCGTCTCAAAGATGTGGAGGAAATTTACCCCGATACATTACAGGGCGCTGAGATAACTGATTTCCTTGCTGAGCTTAAGGCAAAAAGCATGGACGATACGCTTTCGGATGATGAGATACTCATAACCAGTGACACCATTGTATGGTATAACGGCAAGGCACTGGGCAAACCAAAAGATCATGACGACGCCTTTGCAATGCTAAAAGCACTTTCGGGGAATACCCATGAGGTGATCACTTCGGTATGTATAAAAAACCTCGACAAGACCCAGGTATTCAACGAAACAACTAAAGTCACCTTTAACACACTATCGGACGATGAGATAAAATACTATCTTGACAATTATAAACCCTTTGATAAAGCAGGGTCTTATGGCATCCAGGAATGGATCGGGCTGGTGGCGATCGCGAAGATCGAAGGCTCGTATGCCAATGTTGTAGGCATGCCGGTAGATAAAGTCTACCAACATTTGAGTAAATTTGCTTAATGGAGGAATTTAAACAACATATTTATTACACAGAGATACTACGGACAGTTATAACTGTAATAGTATTTATTGCATTGAGCCTGTTGATCAAATGGCTTACAAAGAAATACGCCCGTAAGGCGCACCTATCTGAACACCGCACTAATCTTATCACCAAGTACATAGATATTGCAATGTTCGTTCTTTTTACCGTCATCATCATTTCCGTTTGGAGTATCCGTACGAACGATCTATTTGCTTTCATTACCGGGGCGCTGACCGTTATTGGCGTGGCTTTCTTCGCACAATGGTCGATACTCAGCAACATTACTTCGGGCATCATCATCTTTTTTACCTATCCGTTCCGAATAGGTGATGTGATCCGCATACATGATAAGGACTTCCCCATTGAAGCCCAGATAGAGGACATTAAGACATTCCATACCATACTCCGCACCCGCGAGGGCGAACTCATTACCTATCCCAACAGTCTGTTGCTGCAAAAAGGTGTGAGCATCGTGCCTATAACCCGCGAGGACAAAGAATTTTACGATTAATACCATGAAGTATCTTTTAAAAATTGAACCATATAGGCACATAGCTTTTAGGATGAAAAAAGGATTTATCGATCTGTGCATTGAAAGCATACAGAGATTGAAGCAAAGCTTCAAAAGCTATGTAAAAATATGCCTTCCTCAAAAAAAGCTATCCCACCTATGCCCCTATGTGGTTAGTAACAAAATAAACCTGTTTGTTTTTACATTCTTATTTTCTTTTACCCTCAGCTTTGCGCAACCTTCCAAGCCCACTTCGGCAGAAATATATAACAAGCTTGAAAAGCTCAACTTCCTTGGTACGGCACTTTACATCGCAGCCCACCCGGACGATGAGAATACCAGGCTCATTTCATTTTTGGCCAATCAAAAGCACGCACGCACGGGGTACCTTTCGCTAACGCGCGGCGACGGCGGGCAGAACCTCATTGGCCTGGAACTCCGCGAACAGCTGGGCGTTATACGTACGCAGGAGCTTATAGAGGCACGCAAGGTAGATGGCGGCGAGCAGTTCTTCAGCCGCGCTAACGACTTCGGCTATTCTAAAATGCCCGATGAGACGCTGGAAATATGGGAAAAAGGAAAAGTTTTGCAGGACATGGTTTGGGTGATCCGAAAGTTCAGGCCCGATGTGATTATCAACCGTTTCGATCACCGTTCGCCGGGTACGACCCACGGGCACCATACATCTTCGGCCATGCTCACGCAGGAAGCATGGGACCTGGCGGCTGATCCCAAATATGAACCAAAGCAGCTTGAATATGTAAAGACATGGCGGCCAGATCGTTTGTTGTTCAATACCTCGTGGTGGTTTTTTGGAAGCAAGGAGAATTTTGAGAAAGCAGATAAGTCAAAACTTATCAACTTGCAAACAGGTGTGTACAACCCGTTATTAGGAAGATCGAACCAGGAGATAGCCGCACTTAGCCGCAGCAAGCACCGCTCTCAGGGGTTTGGCTCTACAGGGCAGCGTGGTGACGACATGGAATACCTCGAACTGATAAAAGGTGATGACCTGAAGGACAAACAAAACCTTTTTGAAGGCATAGATACCACCTGGAACCGTGTTAAAGGCGGCAAGCCTGTAGGCGATACCATTGCCACAATATTAAAAAATTTCGATTTTAAAAACCCGTCAGCTTCCGTTCCCGCACTCGTCGAAGTGTATGTGATGATCGGAAAGTTAGAGGATAAGCATTGGGTTGCCATTAAGCAGGAGGAAATAAAGAACATTATTGCGATCTGTAGCGGATTATATCTTGAGGCCGTTGCTGAACAGCAGGCCGTAACACCGGGAAGTCCGTTGAAAGTAAAATGGGAGGCCATCAATCGTAGTGCTATCCAGATGGTACTGGAATCAATTTCCGGGCAAAAAGACATTACAACACCACTTGATAACAATGTGAACCAGTCGGGCGAAATTGACATCCGGATAAAAGAAAACACCAACTATACCTCTCCTTACTGGCTTGCCGAGAAAGGCACATCGGGTATGTACCGCGTGGACGACCTGCAAAAAATAGGCATGCCGGACATCATCAGGGAGCAGTTCGTAGATTTCAATGTCCGCATCGGTAATGTTTCGATACCGTTCAGAAGGGAGATCGTTTACAAGTATAACGACCCGGTTATGGGCGAAGTATACCAGCCGCTGGACATTATTCCCGCTGTTACGACCAAAATACTGAACAAAGTACAGCTGTTCACCAACAACAAAAAGCAAACGGTAAGCATCCGCATACAGGCAGGTATTGACAATTGCAAAGGTGACCTGAAATTTGAGCTGCCGAATGGCTGGAAAGTTACGCCCGCTTCCATACCTTTTGACCTGTCGCGCAAAGGCAGCGGGACAACGGTAGTATTTGAAGTGACACCACCTACAACGCCCACTGAAGCTACAGCGAAAAGTGTTGCGGTTATCAACGGAAAGGAATACGACCGTGAACTTATAATGATCACGTACCCTCACATTGTATCGCAGCAGGTGTTGATGCCGTCTACCGCTAAATTTACCAAAGCCGACCTGAAAATACGCGGTGAAAAGATAGCCTACATCATGGGTGCGGGCGATAACGTACCCGAAAGCCTCAGGCAGATGGGCTATGAAGTGGCATTGCTAACACCGGAAGGCATTTCTGCGGAAAGCCTGAAAGGTTTTGATGCCGTGGTGTTGGGCATACGTGCGTACAATGTGTTGGATGCACTGGTGTTTAAACAACAAATACTGTTCGATTACGTTAAGAACGGCGGTAACATGGTGGTGCAGTACAATACTACTGGCGACCTTGCCATAAAAGAGCTAGCCCCTTACCCTCTCCGTATTTCGCGTGACAGGGTTACTGAAGAAAATGCCAGGGTAACATTCCTTGACCCGTCGCACCCCGTGCTAAATTACCCGAACAAATTATCGGATAAGGACTTTAAGGGCTGGGTACAGGAACAGGGATTGTACTATCCTGACCAGTGGGGACCGGAGTTCGTGCCAATACTGTCATCGCACGATAAAGGTGAGGAAGCCAAAAAAGGCGGCCTGCTTGTAGCGAAATATGGCAAAGGTTACTATATTTATACCGGCCTGAGCTTTTTCCGCGAACTGCCTGAGGGCGTTTCCGGAGCATATAGACTGATGGCGAACATTATAGGACTTGGCAAATAATGAACAATTTATATTGACAATTTACTATTGCCATTACGACCCGAATAAAAAATAATAATAGAAAAATAAAGAGAATGAAAAATCCGTCAACGTGGAAAAAGAGCTACTCGCTGGTGCTGCTGCTCAACGTGATCTACATTGTGATCTTTTACTTCCTAATGCAAATATTCTGATATGCAGTTATACGACTGGATCATACTCTCGGCAACGCTCCTTTTCATTGTGGGGTATGGCGTCATAAAAACCAAGGGCAGCAAGAACGTTAACGAATACATACTGGGCAATAATGAAACCCCGTGGTGGACCGTTGGCCTTTCGGTAATGGCCACGCAAGCCAGTGCCATTACGTTCCTGTCCACGCCAGGGCAGGCCTATCACGACGGTATGGGGTTCGTGCAGTTCTACTTCGGCCTCCCACTGGCCATGGTGGTCATCTGCATTACGTTCATCCCCATTTTCCACAAACTGAAGGTATTTACGGCCTACGAATTCCTCGAGCAGCGCTTTGACGTGAAAACACGTACAGTTGCGTCGGTGATCTTCCTTATACAGCGTGGGCTCGGCACAGGGCTTACCATTTACGCCCCTGCCATTATATTGTCATCATTATTGGGTTGGAACCTTAACCTGATGAACCTGCTCATTGGTGTAATGGTAATCATTTATACCGTTACCGGCGGAACTAAGGCCGTGAACGTGACCCACAAGCAACAGATGTTCGTGATCATGACAGGCATGGCATTCGCCTTTTTTACGATACTGCACTACTTGCCGGAAGACCTTACATTTTCGAATGCACTGCACATTGCGGGAGCCAATAAAAAGTTGGACATACTCAATTTCTCTTTTGACCCCGAAGAGCGTTACACGATCTGGAGCGGTATTGCCGGAGGTTTCTTCCTTATGCTGGCATACTTTGGTACCGACCAGTCGCAGGTGCAGCGCTACCTTTCGGGCAAGTCTATCCGCGAAAGCCAGATGGGGCTTATCATGAACGGACTGTTGAAAGTGCCCATGCAGTTCTTCATACTATTAATAGGCGTTATGGTGTTCGTATTCTTCCAGTTCCACTCGGCTCCGCTGCACTTTAACCCGAATAATACCAAAATCATTAATAATTCGGAATATAAAGCCGATTATCAAAAGCTTGAAGGCCAGCTAAAGAATGTCGAGGCCGAAAAAGAAGAGATAAGCCTGCTGTATGTACACCAGCTTGGACAGGATTATGACAACAGGGAACTGCATAACAAACTGGTCGCGCTCAACACAAGGGAAAAAGACCTCCGCGACCAAGCTAAAGACCTTATCAAGTCGGCCGACAATAATGCCGAGACCAATGACAAAGATTACGTATTCCTGTATTTCATCCTTAACTTCCTGCCACAAGGACTTATTGGATTATTATTGGCGGTGATATTCTCGGCGGCGATGTCATCCTCCGCGTCAGGGCTTAACGCACTGGCATCAACCACCACCATAGACATTTACAAACGCCACGTGAAAGGCGAAAAAACCGACAAGCATTTTGTCGACATGACCAAGAAGTTTACCTTTATGTGGGGGGTTATTGCCATACTCTTCGCCTGCTTTGGTACACTGTTCGAAAACCTTATCCAGTTGGTCAACATCATAGGCTCCATATTCTACGGTACAGTGCTGGGCGTATTCCTTGTGGCGTTCTATATCAAATACATCCGTGCGAAGGCAATGTTCTGGAGCGCGGTCATTACGCAGACGTTAGTAATTGGCATATACATACAATATGTATACCTCAATGAAATATTGAGCTACCTGTGGCTGAATGTAATTGGGGCCTCTCTGACGATAGTGATCGGGTTGGTATTACAGAAGGTTTTTGGGAAGGATAAGGAAGAATTTGAAGCAGCCTTATAAGGGCTTATGGACAATCGTCCGGCAAAATACTAGTACCTGTCAGTCATCGTATTTACCTTATGATGTGGTGGCCGGGTAGTCATTTTCTTAAACATTGTCGGAGACCAAATTAGCAGTAGCTGAAAAATACTTACCATTATTATAAAGACCTTTTTTACAATATAATATTTAATTGCCTGATACTTTTCGGCTACAACCAAATTAGTTCTTTTAGTAACACTATACCTCCTGCTCATTGCATCGAGGATGATCAATGATGCAGAAAAGACAATTAGAAAGAAGATCGATCCACTTGGCAATATCTCTAAGAAACAGTTTAGTAAACTTATCAATGCACCATAAACAGTGATGGCTATTACCCAAAACGGCTTCAGTGCTAGTTGATTGATTTTCCTGAAGATCAAAAAATTGACTCCAAAAACAAATAATGTAAAAAGGATCTTGATGATCATAATGGCTTAATAAATCGATCACAAATATAGATCTACTTCCGGGTAACACAACAAAAAACGGCCACCTTCCGGCAGCCGTTTTCAAACAATAGATAAACAAATTATTTTTTGCTCCACTCGTTGATAGAGTCCCTGTTCATTTTTACATAGTCAGCGTTACCTGCTTTTTCTGAAGCGGCAAGCGAAAGCTTTGCTGTTTCGATAGCGCCTTTCTTGTCGCCCATTTTAGCCTGGATAAGCGATTTTTGCCTAAGGAAGTAAAATGGTGCTTCGTTGGCCGGAAATTTGGCAAGGGCCTGGTTCATCCAGACTAAAGCTTTATTCTGGTCGCCGTTCGACTGGTAGTAGTATTGTGCAGCAGAGAACAGGTCATTTGCCGACGGGCCGCTCATGGCAGTCTCGATGCTCTTCATGGCTGTCTGTTTTGTAGGCACTTCGAACTTAAGTGCTACCATGGTCTTTTCCCATGCGATCTCAAGGAACGCGAAGTCGTTGTCAAGGCCGTTAATGC
This sequence comes from Flavobacterium sp., assembly GCF_052437795.1. Classification (GTDB taxonomy): domain Bacteria; phylum Bacteroidota; class Bacteroidia; order Flavobacteriales; family Flavobacteriaceae; genus Flavobacterium. The sequence goes on along the minus strand of NZ_JBQVPA010000001.1, from coordinate 972,622 downwards.
CGATGGTGAACGTTTCTACAGGACGCGAAAGGAATTCCGGCTTAACGGTAGCCCTTAGCGCTTCTTTCTTATCGTCATATTTTTCAGGAAGTCCCCAGTTGGTTGTTTCTGTATAAAAGATCACGTCCCAGTTGTCTGCCTTAGGCTGCGTGAACAGTGCATACTGCCCTGCTTTAAGGTTCTTGCCTGCAATAACCACGTCGCTGCTAAAAGTGATGATCGTACTTCCGTTAGCACCCGTCCTCCACATCCTGCCGAAAGGTACAAGCTCCCCGTATACGGCCCTGCCCCTTGCGCTTGGACGCGAATATTCTACTTTAACATCTGTAAGGCCAACCTTTTGCTCTATAACTGCTTTAGGACTTGCCTGCGGTGTCATTATCTGCGACTGTCCGTTCACCATAAAGGCCAATACAAAGGCCGCAGTGATCAATATTTTTTTCATGTTGCTTTTTGTTATTTGTTTTAATAATTTGTACCTGCGAAATTAATGATTAATGAGTTTACGATCGTTAAAAAAAGTTAAAAATACATGAGTGATGCTAACAAACAGCAATTACCTTTCCTAACTTCACGCTTTCATTTTATATCGATGCTATATACCCTCCACCGGAAGCAAAAGCTTCCCCTATCTTTACAGCAAGCCTGGGATTTCATTGCAGATCCCAAAAACCTTGCCGTTATCACACCTCCCTCTATGGGCTTTGTAACGCTTTCAGGCGATGACCGGCCTATGTACGCCGGCCAGATCATCCATTATACCGTAACGCCAATGCTGGGCATCAAATTGCAATGGGTCACCGAAATAACGCATGTGGCGGACAAGCAATTCTTTGTCGACGAGCAACGCTATGGGCCATATGCCTTTTGGCACCACAAGCACTTCCTTAAAGAGATCCCGGGTGGGGTCGAGATGGAGGACATCGTGCATTATAAAGTGCCCATGGGATTCCTTGGCAGGCTGGCACATCCCTTCCTGGTAAAACCGAAGCTGGAGGAGATCTTCAAATTCAGGGAACAAAAACTAATCGAACTTTTTGGCGAATGGAAAGTGAACCAATAAACATATTCTGGTTTAGGCGCGATCTGCGCCTGGACGACAATAACGGATTACATGAGTCATTAAATTCAGGCGAAAAAGTACTGCCGATATTTATATTCGATAAGAACATCCTGGGCGAATTGCCAAAGGACGATGCGCGCGTAACTTTTATTATGGAGCTTCTGGAGGGCATCCAGTCGGAACTAAAAAAACACAAAAGGTCGCTGGCGGTTTTCTATCACGAACCGGAAAAAGTCTTCAAAAAACTGGCTTCGGAACATAACATTAAAGCAGTTTATACCAACCACGACTACGAGCCTTATGCCATAAAAAGGGATAAAGCTATACATCAATTGCTCAAGAGTAATGATATTGAATTACTTACATTTAAAGACCAGGTGATCTTTGAAAGAGATGAAGTCGTTAAGGATGATGGAACGCCCTATGTAGTATATACGCCTTACATGAAGCGATGGAAGGAGAAGTTCAAAAAAGAAGCCCTGCGAATACACAGCACAAAGGTGACTGCCGATACTATCGCTTCCCACTCCTACCCTTTTCTGAGCCTGGACGATATTGGTTTCAAGGAATCGAACATCAAGCCCGTACCGTATGACATCAGCCGATCACTTATCGATAGTTATGAAGACACGCGTAACTTTCCTGCCGTACAAGGCACATCGAAACTGAGCCCGTACCTTCGTTTTGGCGCGGTCAACATTCGGGAAATGATACGCAGGGCATTGGAAAGCAAAAAGGAAACATTCCTGAACGAACTGATATGGAGGGAATTCTTCATGCAGATACTGTGGCATTTCCCCGAGACGGTCACGAAAAGCTTCCGCCCAAAATATGACAATGTGAAGTGGCGTTATAACGATGCTGAATTCAAAGCCTGGTGCGAAGGCAGAACGGGTTATCCAATTGTGGATGCGGGAATGCGGGAGCTCAATGCTACAGGGTTCATGCACAACCGCGTGCGCATGGTCGTGGCCAGCTTTTTATGCAAGCACCTGCTCATCGACTGGCGGCGCGGGGAAGCTTACTTTGCCGAAAAGCTGATGGATTATGAGCAGTCGAGCAATGTAGGCAACTGGCAGTGGGCATCGGGTGGCGGCGTAGATGCCGCGCCATACTTCAGGATATTCAACCCCGAAGAACAGGTAAAGAAATTCGACAAGCAGCTGGAATACATAAAGCATTGGGTACCTGAGTTCCAAGAACTGGATTACCAACCCATTGTAGACCATAAAGAGGCACGTGAACGGGCATTGAGGGTATATAAGGAAGCGGTGGCGGGTTGAATTTACTTGTAATCACCGTTCTGTCACTGCGAGGAGGAACGACGATGCAGTCTTTCTTTCCACCACTTAAAAGTGTAACTTATAAAGATCGCTTCGTCGTTCCTCCTCGCGATGACAGAGCGGAAAAAATGAATTAATCCGTCATTAATTTTGTCTTAGGCAATTCTTTTTTCGCTTTGGCTTTTAACTCTTCAAGGTATTCTTCCGAAAAGGCGTTATCAAAAAGTATCAGCTCCTTCAATTGCTTCAACTGGAAAATTTCTTCAGGCAGTTCCTCAAGCGCATTGCCGGCAAGACTTAATGTTTTCAGCTTGGCAAGGCTTCCGATTTCCTTTGGTACTGAAATTAATCCATGGTCGCTAAGCATGAGCTCTTCGAGGTTAGTGAACTGCTTAATGCTTGCTGGTACTTCTTCGAGGTATTCACCACCCACATTTGGGTTGATGCTGATGGTTTTCACTTTAGCGGGATCTTTCAGGGCTTCTTCAAAAGAACTGCACTTGATGCACTGTCCGTAAGATGCTGCCGATAGAACAAATGCCGCAGCAATAAATAATGATCTCATATCAAAATAGGTTAGGTTTCAAATATAGTATTTCCCGACTTGAACCTTGTTATATTAATTTGATTATTTTTAAAGCCAAAATTATTACTATGAAACTCCTTCACTTTTTGCTTTTACTGCCTGTAGCCGCTTTATCTCAAAATATCTCTGTTGTTTCAGCTGAAAAGCTGAATGTAGTTTACAGGGGTGTTGATAATCCTATCAGGATCGCTGTGCCCGGAGCAAAATCATTTATAGCAACCGCCACCGGGATGAGGGCTACCGATGAAGCCGGAAAATATATCATTACCCCCGGTTCGGGAGTTGAAGTAAAGATTGATATTGAAGCAATTATGAGAAATGACTCTATTCTCCATGAGACAAAAAGATTGAGAATTAAAAATTTACCTGCCCCAACAGGGACATTAAATGGTGAAGGCTGCAGCAAATGCGTAATAGAATTATCAAAGCAAGAGTTAATCGATTCTGAAATTACTGTTGTTCTTAAAGATTTCCTTTACTTCGATACGATTGTAACGAAAGGCTTCAAAATACATGCTTCACACGAAGGCAAACACTTGTTTACAATTGAAGTTGAAGGTTCGCATTTGGACAAGGTGACAATTACTGAACTTAAAAGGTTTAAACAGAAAAATATTGCAATTGTTATTTCCGATATAAATTACTTTAGTCCAGGGGTACATATGACTGCGAAACGAGCATCAACAATAAAAATCAAACTTACGGACTAAATTACCAAATCAACAATTCCTCCGCTACATCGTTATAGTATTATCAATTTATTTACCTTTACGCGCTGTAATAACAGTACCTTTACAATAAATCGCATAAGTTGCTATGAATGAATGTATCTCGGTTTTCGACATGCTTAAGATCGGCGTTGGGCCGTCAAGTTCGCACACCCTTGGCCCATGGCGTGGTGCCGAGCGTTTCCTTAAAGAACTGCGTGAGGAAGGCATTTTTGAAAAAGTAAACCGTGTTAAGGTAGACCTGTACGGTTCACTTTCGCTGACCGGTAAAGGCCACGCTACCGACCTTGCCGTGATGCTGGGCATTAGCGGTGCCGATCCCGAGTATGTACCCATCGATGACATTGCCAACATCATCGACGATATTAACCTGAACCGCCACATTTTCCTGGGCGGGCTGCAGTACATCCCCTTCGACATTGCAACAGACATTGTATTCAACAAGAATTTCCTGCCTTTCCATGCCAATGGATTTACATTTACTGCGTATACAGATGATAATGAGTACGTTTCGACGTTCTATTCCATAGGCGGAGGATTTGTTGTGAAAGAAGAGCGTACCGTGGCAAAGGAGAAAGAAAAGATAAAATGCGCTTTCCCCTTCCCTATCGACCTGGCCGATGAATTGTTAGCATATACACGTACAGAAAACAAGAAAATTTCAGAGATCGTTTACGAGAACGAAAAATCCATTCGTACTGAAGAGGATATCCATAAAGAACTCATGCGCGTGTGGAACACAATGCTCGAATGCATGTATACCGGCTGCCATACTGAGGGAACTCTTCCCGGAGGCCTGAATGTGCGCCGTCGTGCGTTCGACATGCACAAAGGGCTCATAGGCGATGCGATCTATAACTCGCCACAGGAATGGCTGCAAACCATCCGTAAGACCGAAGTGAAGTTCAGGCAGATACTCAAGTGGGTCAGCTGTTTTGCCCTTGCGGTGAATGAAGTGAACGCCGCTTTAGGGCGTGTCGTGACCGCACCTACCAACGGAAGCGCGGGAGTTATCCCTGCCGTGCTGATGTACTACATGGTCATCGAGAACCACCAGGCAGATGACAGCCACATTAAGCAGTTCCTGATGGTGGCGGGCGAAATAGGCAGTATTTTCAAAAAGGGCGCTACCATATCGGCGGCCATGGGCGGATGCCAGGCAGAGATAGGCGTATCGTCGGCTATGGCGGCGGCGGCGCTGTGCGAACTTATGGGCGGATCACCGGAACAATGCCTTATAGCTGCTGAGATCGCCATGGAGCACCATTTAGGCATGACGTGTGATCCTATTGGCGGACTGGTTCAGATACCGTGCATTGAACGCAATACCATGGGAGCTATAAAAGCCATTAATGCCGCAGAACTGGCGTTGGAGACCGATCCTAAAAATGCTAAAGTGCCATTAGATAAAGTAGTCAATACCATGTGGCAGACAGCCCAGGACATGAACAATAAATATAAGGAAACCTCTGAAGGCGGGCTAGCCGTTACGGTAAACAACGCGGATTGCTGATCAGTTTTCAGTCTCAGTCACAGTTTTCAGTCCCACACGTGAATTTACTCCACCAGATGCTGATATGAAAACTGAGACTGAGAACTATCTAACTGGCTTTTCTCCTCGTATCAATAATATATACGATCTTCCATACTCCATTATCTTTATATAGCTGGAAGGAGTTCACACCGCTATGGCTCAGCTTTCCATTGACGTAAAATTCGTAAGGTGTCCACGCGTGTGCCATGCTGCCGTCGATCTGTATCTTATGATCCAGCAGGCGTTCCTCGATCTTCATGTCTTTCGGGATGGATGCTATTGACTTGTAGAATTCCGAAATGTCCTCATGATCGAATTTGGCACCCTTCGCATTTTCCATAATGCTTTGCAATATCATTTTATCAGAACATACTGATTTGATCTTCAGCGTATCTCCCGTATGAAGGCCTTCAAAGAAAATGGCTATCGTTTTTTTGATGTCGGCTTCCTGTGCCTTTAGCTGCAGTGCGAAAAGGGTAATGATGATCAATGCTATTTTTTTCATTGGTTGATAATTGTGGTTATAGGATTAGTGGATGGCATTGATAAAAAGTTACACCACATCCCAAAAAAACAGAACTTCCCTGCAATTCTTAAGGCAAATCATTACATTTACATCTTCTAAAATCACACGTATGTCAGTTGCAAAGAAAGATTACAAAAGGATCACCACCCGCACGCTTATCGATATGAAGGCCAATGGCGAGAAGATATCCATGCTTACCGCTTATGATTTTACCATGGCAAGGATAGTGGACATTGCCGGGGTCGATGTGATACTTGTGGGCGATTCGGCGTCTAACGTAATGGCCGGCCACGAAACTACCCTGCCCATAACCCTCGATCAGATGATCTATCATGCATCGAGTGTTGTAAGGGCTGCCATCAGGGCGCTTGTAGTGGTTGACCTTCCTTTCGGCAGCTACCAAAGCGATCCTAAAGAGGCTTTGCGCTCGTCTATCCGCATCATGAAAGAAAGCGGTGGGCATGCGGTAAAGCTGGAGGGCGGTTCTGAAGTAAAAGACTCTATCAAAAAGATACTGAACGCGGGCATACCTGTCATGGGCCACCTTGGGCTTACACCCCAGTCGATATACAAATTCGGAACCTATAGCGTACGCGCCAAAGAAGATGCAGAAGCCGAAAAATTAATGGAAGATGCCAAAATGCTGGAGCGCCTGGGCTGTTTTGCCGTAGTGCTAGAGAAGATCCCTGCGCAGTTGGCAAAGAAAGTGGCCGAAAGCATTTCCATACCGGTAATTGGCATCGGTGCCGGTGGCGGCGTCGATGGGCAGGTACTGGTGATCCACGACATGCTGGGTATGAACAACGAATTCAGTCCGCGCTTCCTCCGCAGGTACATGGACCTGTATGACGGCATGACCAAAGCCATTGGGCAGTATGTAGAAGATGTTAAATCAAGCGATTTTCCAAGCGAAAAGGAACAGTATTAATTATTTCAGATTGTAGATTTCAGATTTCAGATTGGAGCGGCGCATGTCATTTCGACGAAAGGAGAAATCTCTCATTGTCAAAACACATGAAGATCGTTTCTACTAAAGAAAATTTGCAGATTCTCTACGAAGATAACCATATCATCGCCGTGAATAAACGCGTTGGCGACATCGTGCAGGGCGATAAGACCGGCGATAAGCCCCTGAGCGATGTGGTTAAGGAATATATTAAGGCTAAATACGATAAGCCAGGCGAGGTGTTCCTTGGTGTGGTGCACAGGCTTGACAGGCCCACTACTGGCATCGTGGTTTTTGCACGCACATCAAAAGCGTTAACACGTTTGAACGAGCTCTTCAAGAACAGGGAAACCCAAAAGACCTATTGGGCGATAGTTAAGGGAAAATTGCCAAAAAGCAATGATACCCTGATCCATTTCCTGAAACGGAACGAGAAGGCCAATATCTCAAAAGCACATCTTAAGGAAGTACCGGACAGCAAAATGGCCAGCCTGGAATATACGGTGATAAGGGAGCTGGACAACTACTCTGCTCTGGAGATATCCCTTCATACCGGGCGCCACCACCAGATACGGTCGCAGCTGTCGGCCATAGGCTTTCCCATAAAAGGCGACCTGAAATATGGCGCTGACCGAAGCAACCCCGATGGCGGCATACACCTGCATGCACGCAGGCTTGCATTCGTGCATCCTGTTAGCAAAGAGTATATCCTCATTACTGCCCCTGTACCCGAAGAAGTACTGTGGAAAGCCATATAATAATAAATCTACCCATTTATAGGTATTTTTATTCTGCATATATTGTCCATCTTTGCTGTCATAAAATTGAAAGGATGTAAGGATCATTAAATTGTTAAAATCAATTTTTAAATCTTAAAATCATTAAATTAGTGGTGAAATAACAGAAATATATGAAAAACACTTTACTATTAACTTTCGGGCTTTTAAGCACAGGTGTATTTGCACAGGAACATTTTTCGGGGATCAATACTTCGCGAAGGACGGGACTCCTCAATGCAGCCATCAACCCTGCTGAACTGACCAACCTCAAAAATACCTATGAGGTTAACATCTTTAACTTTAGCGCCAACATTGCCAATAACAAACTCACTTTTGGTGACCTTACCGGCAGCGACGAAGATTTTGAAGATATGCTGTTTGCGGGCAGTGAGCCGGTGAACATGAGGGCCGACGTAGAGATACTGGGCCCGGCATTCGGGTTTAAGCTGGAGAAGTGGGCTTTCGCCATTTCATCCGGTGCCAAGATAAAAGCAGATGTCATTGATGTAAATCCCGCTTTGGGGCGTGCGCTTACCAACGGTGTTACCTCTGTTGCGGAAGTAGACGACATCATTGCCAATTATAATCAAAAGACCTCCGCAACCACCTGGGGTGAGATCGGATTATCTGTTGCCCGTGACCTTTACAATACTGAGATACATAAAGTTTCGGCAGGTGCCACGTTCAAATTACTCTTCCCGGGGTCTTATGCCAATATTGGGGCGGGGAATTTTAGGGGTACCGTTCAGAACAACCTTGGCGATGTTAACCTTACTGATGCCAGTGGCATGGTAAATGTGGCCTACTCCGGTTCGCTGGCCAACGATTTTACCGATAGCAGCAACTTTACCGACTTTTTTGCCGGAGGGCTTAACGGATCGGCAGTAGACATTGGAGTGAATTACCAATGGAAGGATGTAGACGATACAGGTTACAAGCTGAATGCGGGACTTGCAGTGCGTAATCTGGGCAGCATGACATTTAAGGATGATAACAATGTGAGCCGTAACTACTCTCTTGAGGTCGGGCCGGGCGAGTCGCTGGACCTGAACCAGTTTGAAGATGTTGACAGCCTTACCGAATTGGAAGATATTCTTCTTGACAATCCTGAGTTCTTTACCGCATCGAACGCGCAGTCTGATTTTAAGGTAAAATTGCCTACCATGATATCAGCTTATGCCGATGTAAAGCTGCATAACAAGTGGTTCGCCTCTGCCTACATCCAACAAAAAATGAATGAGGACAACGATAACCAGCAGATATCGATGCAGAACATCGTAACGATCACACCGCGATATTCAGGTAATTTTTTTGAAGCCTATACTCCACTGTCACACAACGAAATATCCGGTTTTACCGCAGGTGTTGGTTTCAGGCTGGGTGGCTTTTTTATAGGATCTGGTTCACTGCTTTCAGCAGCCTTTACAGATACCGACCAGGCCGATGCCTATTTTGGTTTCAGGTTTGGATTTTAATAGATAAAGTTTACTTTAGAAGTACAAATCTGACCGGCAGTAATTTTACTGCCGGTTTTATTTAATGAAATATTGAAAGATCGACCATTACATAAATTATATCCTAACAACGGCTGGATACTCCACCTGACCGTTGTTATAGCAATGTATTCCTACTACCTTTATTTATGGTACGATCTTATATTTTATGATGGTAAGGCCGGCTGGAAAGGTTTTGAGATCTTTGTGATGACCTGCTTCACGGCCCCATTTTACCTGATCTTCCACCTGATGGCTTTTTTCATTTCACGGCGGGCAAATGCATTTAAGATCACAAGGGCAAGTTTGGTGTGCATTTCCCTGCTAATAGTGCATGTTATTGCAGTTGCTCTGACGTTATAGGCAAGATCACAGAAATGCTAAATTATCTGTAAAATTTACCTGGTTACTACTTTATTTTATAACTTCATTTAATAAAATCATATACTATGAAATGGGGAGGCAGAAGGTCCAGCGGTAATCTTGATGACAGGCGCGGAATGTCCGGCGGCGGAATGGCCGCAGGAGGCGGTATACTGGGTGTGATAGCATTTGTTATTTATATGTTCATGGGTGGCGATAGCGGTGCCGTGCTGGATCAAATGCAGCAGATGGGCAGCGGCAGCGGCGAACCTGTTGAGCTTACTGAAAAAGACAAGGAACTCGGACAGATGGTTGATGCGATCCTTGTGGACACTGAAGATGTCTGGAACAAAATATTTGAGGAGAATGGCCGTACGTATGAAGAGCCTACCCTCGTGCTTTTCCGCAATTCCGTACAAACGGAATGCGGTGGCGCGACATCGGCATCAGGCCCTTTTTACTGCCCTATTGACCGTAAGGTATACATGGACCTTGCTTTTTTTGACGAACTGCAATCCCGCTTTGGGGCGAAAGGCGGCGACTTTGCCATTGCCTACGTAATTGCTCACGAGATAGGCCATCATGTGCAGACGCTACTCGGTACATCGCAAAAAGTTACCCAAATGCAGCAGGAAACCGATACCCGTGGCGCCAACAAACTGTCGGTCGCACTGGAGCTGCAGGCTGATTTTTATGCCGGGCTGTGGACACATTACAACCAGGAAATGAAAGATTTCCTTGAGGCCGGCGATATTGAGGAAGCCCTAAGCGCGGCCAATGCCGTGGGAGACGATGCCATACAGAAAGGCAATGTGATGCCTGACTCATTTACACATGGCACCTCAGAACAGCGTATGTATTGGTTCAAAAAAGGATTTGAATCCGGAGATATCAGGCAGGGTGATACTTTTAAAGATTTGAATATTAACTTATAAGTCTTCCTACTAGCGGTTTTTAATGATCAAGCCCTGCGAATGCAGGGCTTTCTTAATTATTCTTTTTAGAGCTCATGATCTGCCACTGGTCATTAAGGTATTTTACCTTGTGGACTTCCTTCATAATGTCTTCACGCTCCTCTTCATAATGATCCGGGTCTTTTAAGCCGTGCTCATCCAAGTCAGCGGCCCTTTCCAACAGGTTATCCATAACGGGCTGCAGTTTATCCTTAACTATTTGCGGCATGGCGCCGAATAACTCTTCAAGTTCTTCTTTTAGCATTATATCAGTCTTTAAGTGTTTGCTTAAAAAATCTTTTAGCGGCCTTCATATAAAATTTCCGCAGTTTCTTTTCCACCTTTTCATCAGTAAGGTCTTTCTGTACATTCACAGCATTCAGGTACACCTTGGTTTTATCGCCCTTTGGTTCAAATGAAAACTCCAGGTCGGACAGGGTGTCCTTATCCAAAATGACCTGTGGTATCTTGTAATAGGCGATCGTGTTCTTATCAGCACGCAGCCTTGGCCATATCGTCGAATCACTTCCCATGTCCCTTATTGGCACCAGGCCGTTTTTCCTTAACTTCTCAAGTATTTGGTCCGGTGTATAACGGACTGTTATAGTGGTTTTACTAAAGTCAACATTACCGGTGCTTTGTGTATAATAATAGCTGTGTGGCGGTGAAGTAGCCATCAGCACAAATAGGCACGGAATGACAACATACATTGGCGAGAGCCGAATGCTCCTGACATGGAGGAATTGTAATGACTGTTTATTATTTATTATGAAATATGGTAACGGCAATATTGCAAAAGCTAGCAGGTCAGTATAGTCTACTACCCTTTCGATGCTGATGATGGCAAAGGTGTTATACCAATTAATGAGCTGTTCCGACAATGGTGACTTCCAAAAAGCGAAAAGTAGCGCACTGAGCCAGATAGCATGTGTTTTAAGCTTTGGAAATACAAAAACTAACAGCAATGGCAGCAGTACCATACCCGCGAAGTCAGAAAGCTTTCCCGTAAACCAATTCCCAAATGCAGCTTTTAAAATATGGTCATTTGTAGCCAATAGGATCAGGCTGGTTATGAAAGCATAATTGATGATGAGATGGCGGTTTCGCATGGTGATCAGTTGTTTTCTAAAGATAACGAATTCTTTCAAATTTTATTTAGTCAGTTGAAGATCTGAAATGATCACCCCAACCATCCATCCCTGTCAAGGCTCCTGTACTGTATCGCTTCGGAGATATGATGTGGGCCTACACGCTCAGCGCCCTCCAGATCGGCGATAGTACGTGAGACTTTCAATATCCTGTCATATGCCCTGGCGGAGAGGTTGAGCCTCTCCATCGCGGTTTTTAAAAGCTGTAGCGAAGTTTCGTCCAGTTGGCAATATTCGCGTATTTGCTTGGTGTTCATTTGAGCGTTGTAGTGGATGTTCTCAAACTGCTCAAAGCGTAGTGTTTGTACCTCCCTGGCTTTGGTTACGCGTTCGCGGATGTCCACGCTGCTTTCGGCTTTACGGTTTTCCGACAGCTTCTCGAAGGGCACGGGTGTAACTTCTATATGTATATCGATGCGATCCAATAACGGGCCGGAAATTTTACTCAAATACCTTTGCATCTCGTGCGGGGATGAGCTGACCGGGGCATCGGGGTCGTTGAAATACCCGCCGGGACTAGGGTTCATGCTTGCTACAAGCATAAATGATGACGGATAGGTAATGGTGAATTTCGCCCGGCTAATGGTTACTTCGCGGTCTTCCAATGGCTGGCGCATTACCTCAAGCACTTCACGCTTAAATTCGGGTAGTTCATCCAAAAACAAAACACCATTATGTGCCAGCGAAATTTCTCCCGGTTGCGGATAGCTGCCTCCCCCGACAAGGGAAACGGATGATACATTCGCAAACTCTGCGGAGGCAAAATTACATCTTTTTAGATGTAATTCCTCGCGCGTACAGAAAAAAAACTAAAGTTGCCACCTTGTCGGGCATTGAATTAATGTGTAGTTTTACCTTAGAATGAAAAGGTTAGCTATCTATGCCCGTGTTTCCACAAGTGGTGGAAAGCAGGATTACCAGCGACAAGTTGATGACCTTAACCAAGTCATCATGTACCAAGGACATAACACTTCTCATGTCCTAATCTTTGCAGAAGAGATATCAGGTTACAAGAAAAACGAAGATAGACCAGAGCTGCAAAGAATGCTTAAAGCAATCGAAAAGGGAGAAATTGAATCCATCTACGTCACAGAGATTTCACGACTTGGGAGAAACCCAAGTGACACTAGGAAAACCATTGACCTACTTTCTGACCTAGGTATTCCAATTTACATTCAATCGCTTGGAAGGGCCACTTTGGACAAGGATGGGAAAAGGGATGGTATTGTGAACATCATCCTGCAAGTTCTACTAGAGTTTGCCAATGCAGAATCCGAGCAAATGAAACAAAGGTCCAAATCAGGCCTCTTGAAGGCAGCCCGGGATGGCAAAGCTGGTGGCGGTCTTATGAGAGCATACGGTTACACCAAAGCTGAGGACAAGATGCTTGTGATTGATGAAGAAGAAGCTGTAGTCGTGAAAGAAATATACAGTATGTATGTTGGTGGATTAGGCAGCAAGGCAATTAGTTCCATATTGCAGCAGAGAGATGTTCCTACTAAATACAACAAGATTTTCGGTGAGAAGGTGATAAACAATGCTATACCAAAACCAGCAAATGCTGTAAAGTGGTCAGATGTTGTGGTTTTAAATATTATTACCAACTCCATTTACAAGGGTGAACGCCAGTTTAAGGGTGAAACTATCCCCTGCCCTGCTATTGTCACAACTGAGACATGGGATGAAGCCCAAAGGATTAGGCTTACCAAGACTCACAGGAATTACCTAACCACATACACATACTTGTTCAAGGATATAATCAAATGTGGTTGTTGTGGAAGAAACTACTTTGCCAAGTATAAGCCAGTGCCAAAGGGCGATAAGGTATATGTGTGTTCGAGTAAGCTTTATAAAGGCGGTAGTTGCGGAAACAAGGGTGTAAATATATCACTACTTGAAAGTGCAGTATATGACCAACTTTTAAATAGCGATGCTGTATTGAAATATCTTACTGATACCAAGGACATCAAAAAGACCCTTGAGACGGAAATAGCTCAGATGGAAGCTGGTCTCAAAGTTGAGAAACCTCTAGTTGCAGAAAAGGAAAGTGAAAAGAGTAGATTGCTCGATGTGTACCTAGCTGGTAGTATATCCAAGGAAATCTTCACAGCCAAGAATGATGTATTGTTATCAGCTATTGAAAATATCCAGAAGAGAGTAGTAACGCTTGAGAAAAAGATAGCGGAGTTGAAAAAATCGCTAAAGAAGCAGAACTCTAATGGAACCACCAAGGCTATGCTATTAAATGCGAAGGATAACAGGCAGCAGCTTGAAATTCTTTTTAAGCAGATAGTTCACAAGGTAATTATCAACGACCTATCAGTGAACAAGATTATGGCCGTGGTGTACCTCCAAGTTAATGGAGTAGTATTACTGACCCCTTTGAAAATAGTATTAGATAAGTTCAGCATCAGGAAAACCTATAAGTATCTTCCAATTCATAAGATGGAAAATGAGCCCGTATTTAAGGATGGTGTGCTATTGGTTGAGAAAGAAGATATACTGAATGAAGTTGAAGGTGGTTTCTATGTTGAAGATTGGAATTTGATTGACAATGAGAGATTGCTCTACGTGTCATAATTCTAATATTAGAATTTGCCTTATTTGTAAATATAAAACAGTATTTCCAATATTGTAACACGGTAAAATAATTTTTTTAAGGATTTTGTTGCATTATATTTAATTTTGACGTATATTTGCAGCATCAAAATAATCATCATATCTCACACTCACTACTAGCTTTGGCTATAGGTGCGCTATTGTAGGGTATGATGATTTTTTTATAGTATTAATTTAAATATTTAAACAATGAAAGAAACTAGTAATGACAAGATTTTTCCTAAGCCGAATACTGATTCCCCTGCGCCTGGGGAAGTAACAAAGACCGAACCTAAGGAAATTGTGAAACCATCAACGGATAGGTCCATTCAGAAGAAGGACAAGTAGCTAACTATTCTGTTGGTAAAAGATTGGTAGCTTGGGGCGTAGTGAATAACTCCAAGTGCCGCTAACATTTAAAAATTTTCATAATGAAAAAATCTGATTCAATCCACGTGCCAACAGTTATTAGAGAAGTAGAAAGCCTTACAATCATTCTGACAGGTGAAAGACTTTATACAAGAGTAGAAGTTGCGGAAACTTTTTCATCATACCTAAGCTCACAGAATCTACACATATTACAGGACCATCTAACAATCCCCAACCTTTCAGAAGATATTACTGGTTTCTTTGAAGATGAAGGAACACTAGTAATGACATTAGGATACGGTGATGAAATGGAGTTCATTGGCATTACCAAAAAAGCATCATAAACTTTTATTATTTCCAAAATCAGGTAACTCAGAGCGTAGAGAATAACTCTGAGTAATTCTATTAATTTTAATTTATTCAAAGATGGGAACACAGACAGAAAAAAACTTGAGAGGATGGGCTTCAATTTATCCGAAAGAATTTATATACGCCTATGAAAACAATCTCTTAGAGAAAATTAGCGAAATGTACAATTGGAGTATAGATACTGCTCAAGAAATATATTCAGAATTAAAAGGTCCTGATTTGATTTCTACATAGGTCCTTTGCTAAGAGAACAATTCACCCACTTCAATTCCTAGGGCACCACTAATACGATATAGCTTATCAATCCCCATGATTTGCTTTCCTGACATATATCTTCTTAGAACATCAATATCAAGGTCTGAATCGTGCGCAACAACTCGTACTTTCAGACCTTTTTCGTTGATGATGCTCTTTATCTTTTCCCCTACTTGGAAAACAATTTCTGGTATTTCCTTTTTCCGCTCCATTTCTCAAAGGTATATTCACTGCTACATAAAAATACCCACATATAAATCGCTACTTATAAGTAGTATTTGTATATTTGCTGGATAACCATAATTCATTACCAATATGAAAAAACTATTTACATTAAGCCTAATGGCATTATTTTTTATCGGATGTTCATCTGATGATTCTGCAACTGTCAATCCAACAGAACCAGAACCGATTGCCGATAACAAGTTGTACATCTATGCCGACCACGCCATTTCAGGCACATACTTTATGGAGCAGATTGATGGCAGTATCGAACAAACGGGCTTGCCTGTACCTACAATCACCTCATCAAGCTTTATTTACCAAATCACCAATGGTGACTACGTTAGGGGTATGAAGTTTACAAATGGCGAGGCGGGAAATAAGCTAAAGGTTAAGCTAAACAATTCCGTTAAGGAGATTATATTGGACGCTGCTTGTTGCTATGAAGTAACTTTCACAACCTTAAACGGTACTGCTATAGTTGAAAGTGTTACAAAAGTTGACTGCTAATAAACCTAAACCCCAAGATACTTATGAAAAAAATTATAATAATAATGATGGTCTTGAGCCTTTACTCCTGCTCATCAGATGACTCCAATTCAACAATATCAGAACCCATTGAGCCTACCCCTACTCCAGCAAGGAGCTACAGAATGATGCCTTGCTTATCTGTGTGCATGAGCTTCAACTTACCTTTATATCTCACGGCAACAGATATTACTTTAAAGAAAAAGCGTGGCAATGGCCAGTGGGTGGAACAGCCGATGAACAGCATCCTTTGGGTTCAGAATAATGATTCAGTTTGGTTCAAGATTAACAGAGCCGATGGCTTCATTCCAAATGAATACAATTACTTGGATTACCAAATCTTCAACAAGGACACGTTGGGTGTTAATGATGGTAACAAGATGGTCAGGTTTGATGCATTCAATGAGAACGTTGACAAAAAGTTGAAGATTGAATTTCATGTTATTCCCGAATAAAAATATAGAAAAGTATTAAAGAGGATAGCTTAAAGGCTATCCTTTTTCATATAATAACATCTCAAATTTGTTAAAGTTTACATAAAAAAGTAAATGCAGATGATTATTATTTAAGTTTGACTTAAATTTGCACTATCAAAAAGTTTAATATGGACCCAGAACTATTAAAAAAAATCCAAAAAATTGCAGTAATCGCCGATAAGGTATCGAAGTTTGCAAAAATGGGTTCAATGGCAACCAAAGGTATTCTTATAAATAAAGAGATAACTAAATGGTCTAAAGATGGTCACAGAGTTCAAACTTTACTAAAAAGAGGTATGGAAAATGACTTGTCGGTGCAATTGAAAATGACAGAATTTTTAAAGTCGACGCCAGATTTCATCTCTCATTATGCATCCCAGAGCGATGCTGTTATGCCTAAGACAGCAGCTGTTAAATATTATGGTGGTGGTTTGGCAGAACCTATTGATTCAATAGGAAACTCAGGTAATATAATTTCACAAACAAAGAAGCTTAGTAAGTTTTATGGTGGTGGTTTGCCAACGGATATCCTTCATTATTATGATAATGGTAGTATAGGAAAGGACCTTAGGCATCTCGATTTTCTTGCAGAAGTTAGTCTCCAAGAGATTAAAATTAAGAAAAAAATCGAAACCAAGCTCATCGATGAAATCAAATCTGAAAATTTTGATTTAGACAGGGGATATAATGACCCAATCCTGAACATTGATGCATTTCAATATTTGAGCATGCAAAAGCATATAGACGCTTTAAATAGTGTAGTGCTTGCACAAATTGTCGAAGACCCCGTTCGTAGGAGACCTCCAGTGCTGGATTGGAGTTATTTGCGAGCTATTCTTGAGTTACTTGAATTAAATGAAGAAATAAAAGAGAGACAGAAGTTTATTGTTTTAGTAAAGTCGTTTAAGAAATTACTATGTTCTGTTTTTAGACAGTTTCAAATTAATAGAAGAGAAAGTTTTAGAAAAATAAATAGTATCATATTTAAGAATCTTGATGATTATCACTCTCTGGCTTTAACATCCGCAGGATATTAAAGCAAAGAGATAGGAGTTGCATTAATGTCCGAGTTTTAAAGACCTTCAAATTTAATTTTAAAACAGAGACAAATGTCAAAAGACGAATTTATAAAAGAAATCGATAGGGCTTTGGAAAACTTCCAAATGAGTCCAGAAATGAGAGAGTTCCTAACCAACTTGAAAAATAATCTTCCACTCACAGAAGCTGATAGGTTTAAGTCTTATACCGAGTGGATGGATAGAATTCTAATGACAATTAGCGTTGTGGTGGAATTTTCTAAATATACTTAGAAATATGGAAATAGGTGAAGTAATTAAAATGTTCATCAAAAACAGAAAAATGTCGCAAGCTGACGTGGCAAAAGCAATCGGCAAAAGCACGACAGCTTTATCGCAAATTATTAATGGCGTTTATAAGCCTCAATCTGATACACTCGAAGAACTTAGCAGAGTATTAAAAGTACCAGTTCCTGTTTTGCACTTCTTGAGTATTGATGAAGAAAGTGTCCCAGAAGAAAATAGACAGCTTTTTAGAGCCTTAGCTCCCAGCATGGAGCGATATATGCTTGATGTATTTAATACTGAACCAACAGACCTAGAATTAAAAAAAGCCCATTAGGGCTTTTTTTATGAACTATAATTACTTCTGTTTCTCCAGTATCAAATGTAGCTTCTTCACAACTCGTGGGTCAACCTCACAGGCCTTAGCAACATCCTTCTGTTTCATTTCAGGATAGTCCTGAATCATCTTCACTGCCTTTGGGTATTTCTTTAATACCGCATTGTCATTCTCTGTGGTGCCCTTTGGCCTACCGCCTGGCTTAAACTCATTCGCTAGTTTCTTGGCCGCTATGCCATCCTTTATCCTCTCTCTAATACTATCCCTCTCCATCTGAGAAATGCCGCTCATAACGGTTGTAATGAAGGAAAACATTTGGTTGGGTGTACCGTCCGCATTAAGGCTTTTTAAGCCATTAAGATTGTCCACATGAATATTCACCTTTCTATTATGTAATAGGTCAATGGTGGTCAGTATATCAAGCGTATTGCGTCCCAAGCGTGACAGGTCGGAAACGGATAGGTCACTGATTTCATCCATCAGGATTCTAAATAATAACTTCTTTCCTGCTGGTCGCTTATTAAATGGCACTGCTCCACTCACCCCTTTGTCAATGAATAGTTCTTCATCCTCATGCTGCTTTATCTCTTGCCTCAGCGTTGATTGGCTGTTTGTGCTGACACGTATATATCTCGCTTTTTTCATGGCTTAAAACGGCTTTAATGTGATTTGATAAATGCTATCTCTATATATCAACTCCCCTACTTTCATACCCAGCTTAAGGGCTTGCCTATAGGCATATTGGTAAATGTTTTTTTCTTGCGTTTCCCGATTGAAGATAATGTAATGTGTATCATTATCCACATACTTTTCTAATGGTCTCATGGTGCTTTGATTTTAAATTTTAATTGAGATAACCACCATCACCAAAGCACTAGCTTAAACCTCGATTAATATTTAAAATTCGTAATCTGAAATGTATTCAATATCCAAGTCAATCCTGTGTTGGAGTTCATCAAAATAGACATCAGTCACTTTCTTCTTTACAGTGTTATCTTGATTAAGAAGATAGTAAGTATAAGTGTCATTCCAACCAAGAGTGATAATCAGACAACCCGTATGATGATGGCCAGTAACCCAAAGGGCTAGTGCATCACCTGAATCCTTTTTCCTGTAATAGGAAATCTTTTCTACTCCCCAGCTGTACCAGACGTTTATGTTGGTTGCTTTTAGTAGATGTTCAGTTTCTGAAACATCAAATTGACGTTCCACTACTGTATCGAGAAAACTTTGTATATTTGTCATAAGTAAAATGTGTTAGGGGTTTCCTCTGATGCTTTGGAAGGGATGTTAGCGCATCCCTTTTTTATTTGGTGGTGGTCTCAATATTTCAATGTACTTGTGTTCCTCATTTGAACAAGTCAAAGATAGATAAATACATTTTAATACACAACTATTATTATGTATTTATTCAATAAATTATCCTAGTAAATACGTTGCTGTAATGTCATAAAATAAGATGCATAATAAGCTATAGTATTATCATGCATCTTTCTATTATAAGGAAAATCTATATTACAGGTTTATGGCTGCTGATTGGACTGTTGAGGTACGATGTTTTGTTTTTTGGGTCCGTATATTTTAGAGGGGAAATATTTATGGGGAATTTATATATTTGACTATGAAAAAGTCCGTAGGCAAGCCTCTAAATTGGCAAGATTTCGAATCTCTATGTAAAAAATTGTGGGGCGAAATTTGGCAAATTCCACATACCATCAAAAAAAATGGTCGCTCTGGGCAGAAACAGTGCGGTGTTGATGTATATGGTATTCCCAAGGGTAGCACCGAATTTTGGGGAATCCAGTGTAAAGGCAAAGATGATTATCTAAACACACAACTCACTACAAAGGAAGTCTTGAGGGAAATTAATGAGGCAAAATCCTTCAAGCCAAAACTTGAAAAGTTCGTAATAGTAACAACTGCAAGTAAGGACGTGAAAATTGAGGAATTTGTCAGATTGAAAAGTCTGGAAAATATCAGAGAAGCTTCATTCGAAATTTTATTGTACTGTTGGGAAGATATTGTTGATTTATTAGAAGAATACACCAACGTTTTAAATTGGTATCTTACTGGAATAAATCAAAGGAAAGGATATAGTATCAATATTTCCTTTAATGATTTTAACGAGCAATTGACCCTTCATCCAACATTCGTTAAAAATATCACGAAGTATCAACCTACTGACAAGTCCCATGAACAAATTTTATCCCAGCAATTCAAAAGTCAAATTAGGTTTGACCCATTTGACTTCACGGCATGTTTGTTTCCAAGAGGTACAAACAAGTCCTATGTTGATTTTGAGATTGTAATGGAGAATGATGGCGGTTCAGTAATTGAGAATTGGTATATAACTTTCAAATTTGTTTCGGGTGTAACCATGATTCACAAGGAGGATTTTCCAATAATTGATAAACATTTACCATTTATTGATATTGACAATGACTCCAAAATAATTACTTATAATCCTGTCAAAGATTCACCACTTATTCAAAAGACTAATCGGTATTTTAAAATTTCTTTACTTCCTGAATTAGATACAGCTAAGATAGTCGTAGAGTGGGAATTGATTGCTAGAGACTATAATCAGAACGGGAATTTTGAAATATTTGTTGAACCTAAATATCTCGAAAAATTAGAAATAGTAGAACTCCACATTGATGCTGAACCTGAAATTGACGAGGAACAGATTGATTATTGGCATGAATAGTCTAGTCCCGAAATTCAAAGGATTTTTTCAAATTTATAATTACACTCTTTATGATTTGACCCACTCTTACTTTTGATAGTCCTAATCTTGTAGATATTTCAAACTGGGTTCTTTTAATATGGTCGTTCAAGCCATAATACATTTCAATTATTTCTCTTTCCCTCGCCTTTAGTGTTTTTAAGGCCAAATGAATCTTTTCCCACATTTCTTTGTTGTTTTCATCATCCTCATTGTTATCTTCAAATTCAAATAGATTTACCTTTGTTGGTAGATGATATTTATTTTCCCTCGGCTCTTGTTCAAAATTTGGTGAATCTTCCAATTTATCATGCTTAAGCAGTTCTTTTAGCTTTCTCTCAGGGATTCTAATACTAGAGTTATTGTTGCTTATAAAAGACATTATCCTTCTTTTTATAACTACCCCAGCGAAGTAGCTAAGGGTAGCCCCACTTGATGGATTGTGATGATTCACCGCATCAATGAGTGCAATGTTTCCCTCGCATATCAGGTCATCAATTGTAAGTGACCCGTTTTTTGCAAGGTATTTCTCCAAGCCCTTTGCGTAGTGAATAACCAGTCTTAGATGGCTTGAAATAAGCCTCTCCTTTGCTCTCTCATCCCCAGCCTTGGCTCTTACCACCAAGGCGTTCTGTTCTTCTCTTGTAAGGGCTTTAATTGCCCCAACTTCCTTAAAATATGTCTGGTTCATTAGGCCACGTGATTCCAAGTCTTGCCCGTAATGATTGAGCTGATTGTTGATGCACTTACCTCGTAAAGGTCAGCAATTTGCTTTTGAGTAATTCCCATATCGGCAAGCCCTTTGATTGCCTTTACCAATCTCTCAGTAAGCTTTGACATACCATGTTTACTTCCCTTATGAGAACGGTTCTCAGCTATTGTCAGGTAACGGAGTGATACCAATCTATTATCTTGCTTTCCGTTCATGTGGTCAGATTCATATCCTTCTGGCTTCTCCCCGACAAAGGCTTCTAATACCAAGTGGTGGATATAGTTCTTTTTACTGTCAATCATCACGAATAGATAATCATTATCGTTCTGCCCATTGGTTAGCGGTGCTAGAACTTTCACCTTCCCGTTCTTGTAGTGGTGTCTTACTCTTCCTTGGTCTGACACTTCATAGTTTTGATTAGCTTTAATGGCTTTCCACTGTTCATTTACTGCATTCTTTTTCATCTTTCGTTAAACATCTTTTTCTCTTTCCCTCGGCTTTTCTTATTTTTGAGAGGGATTATTCTTTAGTAACCTTACCAACCAATATGGTAGGCTGTTTGGCTTGTCCAATTCGGCTTTTGCTTTCTTCTTAAGCTGGTAACACCTGAAAAGGAAATCATTCAATTCCTCATCCAAGTGCTTTTTATTATCATTCATATTTGTCCTTTTCTATAAATATGTAGCAGTTCTCGAAAAGACACCGTGAGGTTGGAAAAAAGTGTAAATTATTTTATTGAAAACAGAAAACCCCAGCATTTGCTAGGGTTCTCAGTAGAAAAAAATATTAAAAAAATTAAAGTGATGCTCCTGCTTCTACTTTTGCAACACTATATTGTGCTTCGGTAATATCCCTTATTGCAACTTGAGGTGAAGGCAATTGTAGGTTGGCCCTTCCTACCTCCGCACCAATTTTGCTCGCTAGAATATCATAGTCGATTTTCATACCTTGTCCTAGATTTTCAATTTGAGAATACCCTCCAACGATTCCTCCATTATTAAAGAAGCCTGGCACTCCAATACTTCTAAAGAATCTAGGGCCACCAGCACGCCTTTGTTGGTCAGAGTTCAAGATTACTTCACCTTGACGTACATAAGCAAGTGTATCATCACCATTGGTAAGTGGTAAAATGTTGCTACCATTATTGATTACTCCAGCTCTAAGTGTTGGAATCTCACCACCCTCGGCCTTTGATGGTATTGGGGTTGCTGTTATCTTCTTCACTGCTCCGAGACCAGAAGCTAATACCGTAGCAGTTGAAGCTACTTTTGCAATTGTTCCCATCGGCTCAGGTAGTGTCGATTTGGCTCTCCAAACCTCTGTTACCCCCTGATAGGTGTTGATGACACTTTGGCTTATACTTGCTGCTTTAGATGCGGCTGTATTCTCCCCAAGGAGTTGAGAGATTTGACCAAACATATTTGAGTATGCGGATAGCCTAGCGTTAAGGTTGGCATCCTCTATTTTCTTCTTCGCAATAGCGTGTTTTTGCTCAATCTTAGTGGTGTCGGCCCCTGTCTTTTCAGCTGCTAATAGTTCTGCTTGATAACGCTGGTCTTCTCTGTATAACTCTAGTTCAAGGTCACTCTGAAACTTTTCCTCATCAATTAATCTTTGGTTCTCAAGGTCGATGGCTTTCTGTTCCTTCTTGGCTTCATCCCTCGCTTTTTGAGCTTCCTCATTCTTGATACGGTTTTCTTCATTTATCTTGTCAACCGCTGCGTTATATTCCTGTTCATTGATAACCCCTTGGTCCTTTCTAACTAGTTGGAAATCCCTCTCGGCTTGTGCCAATTGATTGTTCAGGTCAAACGCTTTAAGTAGCTTTTCCTCAGAGAAAAAGGAATCATCCAACTTCTGATGCTCAAGACTTTTCTTCTTGTTATCCAATTCATCAGCGGCCAGTTGAACAGCTACCTCGGCTTGCTTCTTAGCGAAGGAATTGGTGATATTTAGCTTCTCAGCTTCATAAGCATCCTGCGATTTCTTTCCAGCTTTCCTTTCGGTCTCAAGAATCGCCAAACGCTTCTGCATCAGCTTCTCTTCGAATGACAGTCCATCAGCAAGCGATTTCTTTTTAATGTCCTGTTGAGCAATGAAAAGATTTAAGGCTTCTGTTTGCTTCTTAATCTCCGCATCAATAAGCTTTATCTTTTCATCAGTTGCCTTCTTCTGAGCATCGGCTGCAGCCTTGGAATTAGCACCAGCGTTCGGGTCCTTATCTGCGACAATAGTCTTCTCCTTTGCAGTTGAAGTCGTGGTTGAAGTTGTTGATGTAGATGCCTTAACCTGAACGTTTTTGCTTTTCAAATTTTCAAGCTTTTTATTTAGCTTATCAACATCTACACCAAGGAAATCCAGAACAGGTTGGATATTATTCACGATGGTTTTAATACCGTCAATGATTGTGTTTTTAATTTTAGCAAATGTGTTACTTACAATATTCAAAAGGCTCATAAAACCTTGCTTAATGGCATCAATCGCACCGCTAAAATCACCTTGAAATACCTTCTTGAAGAAGTTGATAAAGGTGCTTACGGTGTTCCCGATTACCTTGAACCCACCACCAATAAAATCAAATACAACACCTATCGTAGTTTTTAGACTTGCCCATGCATTAGAGAAAACAACACTAACAAAGTCAATTAGCGGCTGGATGTCCCTCTTAACATCGCTGATATATTCCAACATCGAAGCAAGCGCATCAACAGCCACGATTTTTATGTTGGTCCAGATGTCACCAAACCCATTTATTTCAAAAAGTTCGGACTGCGCTTTATTTAATCGTTCATTGGCATCAACTAATTCTAACTGATTCTTAGCTGTCTCATCAAGAGTTTTGTTAGCCGCCTTACCTACTACATCGAATAACTTCATTATTCCACCAATATCTTCTCCAGCAGAAGATGCGAGGTTTGAAGTAAGGGCAGCTTGTTGTTGCTGTGTTAATGAAACCTCAGTGCTTTTCTTTGCTATAGCGTCTAGAGCCTCCGCTGTAGTCTTTTCCCCTGTTCTAATCTGTTTCAGAATCTCATCTGAGAACGATGCTCCAAAGGCCGACACCAACGCATCCCTAGTCCCAGTAGCTTGTTCTTTAAGCTTTATATCAATTTCCTTAATGGCATCAACTGTCTTATCTGAAAATACACCTTCGGCATTTGATTGATTTATAATGTTCACAAACTCTTGTGCAGAATAACCAGCCTTCTGAAAAAGCTGGTCATATTCCCCTATGCTCTCAAGATATTGTTCGTTCATTGCCCCTCCGTTAGCAAGTCCCTCAGCTATAATCCTATTCGCCTCACTCATGGAAATTCCATAAGCTTTTGCTAGAGAATTCGCATTAGCAGCAATGTCTTTAAATTCTTTGTCGAAGGCTTCGGCTACCGCTGAGATTTCATTTCTAACATTAGAAAGTTCACTTGCGGTTACACCAAAAGCTTTCAGTTCCTTGTTGGCTTGTTGTAAGGAAAGATTATAGTCAACAATAGCTTTCATTGCACCAAATGCTGCTGTAACTACAGCTATCGCAGCACCGAGAGGCGTAGCGATAAAACCTACAGCCGCCTTCGTAACACCACCAATACCCGTTGCAAGTTGTGAGAACGATTGCTTCAATAGGTTGCCAGCCCCGCCAGCCTCCCTGCTTCTTGCAACAAATCCTGAAAGACCACCATTAAAAGGGTTTATTGCTCCGAAAGCTTCTTTGATGCTATCAGTATAGTTACCAATATTCATCTTCTGCTGTTCGAGAGCTGAGACGTTCTCCCTGATGAATTCGGTATTCTGGTCAATCTTCTTATTGATTGCTTCCAACGCTGCCCTACCTTCCTCAGTAGAAAGATTCAATTGATTCCTTACGATTCGTAATTGCTTATTATTCTCGGTCGCCTGGTCAATACTTTTAATCTCTGACCTCAAAGCTGTGTTGACAGCCTCAGTAGCATTTGCAGCATTTCTATTAGCTGCTTCTAACTGCTGAACAACATTTATTTGCCTGTTGTAGGACTGTTGAAGGTTGCGTAATTGTGCTGCTTGTTGAATGAATTGGGTGCTACTCCCCTCGCCTGCCTGCTGTAGTTCTCTTTGGCTGGCTTGTAATTGTTCAATAGATTTTTTGGTCTCACTCAGCTTGGTAAGTAAGGCGTTGGTGTCTATCGATAAACTTATTATTTCTATTTGTTGAGCCACTCATGTTTTATCAATTTTCGTGTTATGCCTCGAAGGGCGGTATCTTGACAAGCTCGACTTCAACGACCTTGTTCTTTTGCCAATTGCTTATCTTGTTTAGGAAGAAGCAAGAACCGAATTGTTCTAGATATATTCTCTTGAAGAAGTCCAATTGGTATATGTCGATTGTGGATATGTTCATCTTTACCTTGACAACTTCCATCGTGTTGAATAGGTTGTTTAGCTGGCCATAATGTCTATCAATGTAGTACTGCCAATCAATGTGATAGTTAGTACATACTCGGATAGGAACGGTCGCAGTATGAGTTGTTCCTAATGGCGATGAAAATGTAAATGCTACTCCAGCAGGTGATGGAAAACCTTGCAAGTACATCAATTGAAAAGGAATTTCTTTAGGTGAAAGCTCAGTACTTTCTTCATCCTTTGTGTTCTCAGAAACATCAAAAAGGAAGTGCCCAAACAATGAAAAATCAGGTGGGTGGAAAAATCTTCCATGCATTTCGTAAGCTGTTGCCCCCGTCAGTTCACCCCACGCCTTTGACTTCTGGAAGGTGCTTTCAAGAACTGTTGTTTCCCTTGGCAACAGCGCATTATCAATTTCAAATGACCCCTGTAACTGCTCAGCTGGAAAGAAGTAAGGAAACTTCTCATCAGCTACATCTTCACCATATTTGAAAAGGTTCTTTTGAGCATAACTACCTATCGAATACTTGCTGCTTACAATACTATCAACCTTATCAGACCAATCAACTACTTGGCTTGTGGAAAGCATATCTTCCATCCTCGTGAATGTTACTGTCTTAGTGAACTCGTTACACTTCACAACCAACCCGTATCTTTGCATAATCTCCCTTATGAATACGTCACACCCAACATCATGTACAAGTTGCTTTACATTGAAGGTGTCGCCATGATTCACAAATGGAAAGTGTGAGATGCCTTTCTTAGAAGGAATCACCAGCTTAGAGAAATCTTCGTCGGCCACCATTGGATATTCAACTACATAGCCTAGATTTTCAAATATTTGGTCCCAGATATACTTCACAAAGAAGTGAGGTGATGAGCGCATCACTTCCGTCGTAGTGAAAATACTTGGAGCGATGAATGAACTTGAGGTAGTATTCGCATTATACTGCGCCACAGGAAAACAAAATGTGGTTGTTCCTGTCGTATACTGCAATAGATTTGGTGCACTCCAAACAACATTTGTATCGGGAAAAATATCTTGAATTGAATATTGCTTCAACAGCTCAAATAAAGATTTCTCACTCCCGTAGATGTTCATGCTATAGCTTGTTGGTGATGTCTGTTCAATATTACAGTAGCCATTCACAACCAACGGTAAACTATCTTCAAACAGGTTCACATTGGTAAGGCTATAAGGTATTCTAGTTGCAGAACCATTAATACCCAAGTATTCCAATATCTTTGTATTACCAGCTGTTCTAGGCAACTCAAATTTATTTGTGTATGAAGTATTTGCTTTGCTTATATCGGCAATGTCATTGGCTTGAAGTGTAATTGCCACCTTTGCATCGGTTGCAAGCTCCAGCTCTTGACCATTTAAAAATATCTGCATTATTGGGTAATTGTGTTTACATTGGGCAGTGTTATTGTGGTCGAAAACTTATTCTTGTTGGTCTTGTTTTCTACAGGGAATTGCCCATCATTCAGAGTTACACCTATCCAATCATAGCGGTCCTGGACCTGCTGAAATGGAACTTGATGGGCATACATCCAAACAACTGGTGATATAGAAAGGTCACTCAAATACTCTGCTTCGGTCTTATCGAAAATTGTGTTTAGTTGAAGCGTTCTTCTTGCTGTCTTTCCAAGGATAAATGATGCTGAATTAAGATTCTGGAGGTTGTCGTAAGACCCCGCCAACTCATCAACTGTCTTTGGTATCAAGGTGTCTTTGAAAATGCTATCAAATAACCAATAGCTGTAGCTTCCCTCTGTATTAACCCACTTAAGGTAGATTCCGCATTGTGAATCTATCTTGTTTACTCTTACGTTTGCTTTGAATGACCCATTGACCCAAAGTTCCACGTGGTTCATCATGGAGCTAATGAATAGGGTATTTGTATTGGTGGTGTCAAAAGCGCCATCTGAAATGAATAACCTCACAGCATTATTTGTGGCGGCTGTGTAAATTGGAGTAGCATCATTGGTCGTGATGTTTTTGAGCTGGTAGGTGTCACCCTCGGCCAAGCCATTTACTGCAATATCAAACGGATAACCTTCGGTCATTTTTACCTGATAATCCAAATAGTTGTCACTTGGCAATAACACCTTTACATCACTTGGAAGCTCGGAAAGTCGTCTGTAATTTGGTAATTGCTCTACGCTCCTTTGGAAGTAATACATCTTGGTAATCACCTCAGATGTGACATTATTTTGAACTTCAATGTCAACCTCGAAGTTTCTCCCGATATTCTCATCAGCGTATGAAATTTCACCTGTTGAAAGGTCAGGAAAAATAGTATCTTCAAGCCGATTGGTATTTATCTTAGCGGTAATAATCCCTTTTAAATTGAAGGTAAAAATGCCATTCAACGGTACGGTTATAAAGCTATCACCCTCGATTGTGATGATTGCTTTGGTTGCCTCCGTGATGCTATCAGAACTGAACTGAATTATAGAATCATTGTAAGCAGGATTAATCGGTAAAAGGTCCTTTGAAAATATTATCATTGATGCTCATTAAAGCTTCTTGTTATTGTTGCTGTTACCTCTTGCACAAAGGCATTTGCGTTAAGCTGGCTAACCCTGTCAAGAATTCCTTGGATGCGTTCTGGTGTGATTACTTGGGAATAGACCTGTAGGTGTCTTTGCTTATCTGTTCCCTCTTTAGCAATCTTTCTAGCTATTAGAAAAGCCAGTGAACTTATGGAAAGCTTATCTTCTAATGGCTTGATTCCCTTAGCTTTTATCCAGTCTTCTATTGCCTTAATTGGTGGAGCCGTTCCACTACGCCTACCCGACAAATATGTAAATCCTTTTAGCACTGCTGTCAGGCCGTTATATTCAATTTGCAGCCCTCTTTCAAACTCTCCTGTAGTCTTTTTTCCACTACTAGAATACAATTGGAGGATGTCGGTTTTTATGCTTTCCATCTCCTCCTCAAGTATCTTCTTGTTCTCATCTTCACTCAGCATCTTTAATTTATTTGAATAGCTGAATAGTTGATTAGCAGACCGTCAAGGTTCTGGTCAAACAAGTTAATCACCTCGGTAGTTTTAAAGACCTTTAAATCAAAATCAGAACAAGCGAATGCTCCAATCAAAAGATTTCTAACATTAGAGAAAAGTGGCTTAATATACTGTTCATACTTGTCGCTATATTCATCATCGACATCGGAAGACATAACTAAGAACAGCTTTCCGCTGTACGAAAGGCTTTCATTCCCTGCATCACTGAATGTGCTGTCCGAGGTTATCGGTTCTACCATCATGTAGACTTTGCCGCTCTCAACATCGTCATAAAGGTTAAGATAGTCCTGACGGGCATATTCAAACACCCAGCCATTGTCATCAGCTATATTTTTTAAAAAATCATGCATTACTTATTCTTTCTGTTTCTCTCTTGGATGGCTCTGACATCCTGCATTATATCACCCTTGGTCTTATCCATCACTAGCTTGGTGAATACTTCCATAAAGGGTAGTTCTTGTATAGCTTTCCATTTTAGAATGTCTCCTCCAGCTAGGTTATCAATAGTGTTGACGATTCCAAATCTGGACATTCTTTCGCTCGCCTGGGCTTCAATCATTTCAATATCCTCATCCTCACTTTCCAACTCGTTTTGCATCATATTATCAACCTCAATAAGCTGCGTGAAAATTCCATTAACAATACTGTAAAATGGGATGATTGTAAATTGTAAGACGGTCTCTTTTGGTAGCTTTGTAACAATGCCAACCGCCTCGATGAGGCTTTGACCGCTGCCCTCTGTAAGAAGATTTCTAAGGATAAAGACTTCACCAAATTTTAATGACCTAACGGGCGTAACTTTTACAATGCCGAGGCTTTTATGTATCGGGTCCAATATCTCAGTAACTGGTGATAATAGTTCTAGTATTGGGAGATAATCATTGATGATACTTTCATCTTCTAACGTTAGAAAATCATATAATTTGTAATCAGTTATCTTCTCCATTTCAAACTGAATTTTTCGGTCTTTTTAGAGAACTTCATTCGAAAAATATATCTGAGTGCATCACAAGCATGGTCCACACCGTGGGGAACACTTAACGCCTTATCATTTTTATCTGTTTTCCAAACATATTGATATAGTTCTTTAATAAGGTTTTTCGACCTTGAAGTGACATGGAAGTAATTTTCTTGGACTATCCCAATACCATAAAGAACACTTCCCGCACCCTTGGTTACTGGAAGAACATTTATACCGTAACTTCTCAATTCTGCAATATTTTGGGGTGATGCAGAATCGCAGTAAATGATTGCATCATTTGCCCCGCTCTTCCTTATCTTGTCAGCCAAGTCTTTATTAAATAACTCACCTTCATAAATCACTTCATCAACAATCAACTTATCTTCATATCTCCATAGTGATACCATCGCCACAGGGTCAGGATTCCAACCGAAATCTAGTCCGCTGCCAATCAGTTCTGCTCCTTCTGGGACTTCATCGATTTCTTTCCAATCTTTGTAAATCCCTCCCGATTGAATCCCCAATTTTCCTAGTCCATATACTTTCCACTTATTGGCGTAATACTCTGATGATTTACCAAGTTCCTCCCATGATTCAATCTCTTTTACAATCTTTTCATTTAGGAAATCATTGTCTTTGTAGGTAAGTGTGAGGAAATCACAATCTACCTTTCCAAGTAGTTCAGTATGTACCCAAAATTCTGATTTAGGGTTAAAGTCAATAAGGGTAAGCATATTGGTTCTCATATGAAGTTGGGAAAATGACTCAAAGTCAATCTCGGTTCCCTCATTCACAAAGAGTACGTCTCTACGACTTCCAAGCTCGTCATCCGCACCAAAGAACTCAAACTTTGAATTTCCCAGCATATAGATGTTATTGGTAAGATTGTGGTTCTTCGGGTCATATAATCCCATCTTTTTTAAGATGTCAATGAAACCGTACTGACCTTGATAGGCACCACGCCTAAGTTTGTTAAGGTTCTTCCCTACAATGGAAATAACTAGTTCCCTTTTTTGAGCTATGTGAATTAGATATTGTAAAATACTTGTGGTTTTTGAGGCAGATGTGCCGCCACACAGGATTCTTAAGTTTTTCCTTAATTCAGCAATCTTTGTAAATGCTTTGGTGTGACCAATGCTCTCAACAGCTTCCTCTTGCATTAAAATCCATAATCACCTTCCTTATTATCATTTGTAAGTTCAATTACCTTTTTTGGAACTTCTACAAAATCTACGTTGATAATACTATCAATTAGCTGGGCCTGTTTTGAATCGGCTGCTTGAATTTGAATAATTGGTTGGTTGCTGGTGTGCTGGATTTCTGTAATTTTTTTTAATGAAAACTGGTCTGAGTAGACTCTTTCTGCGAGCCATCCCAATCTGTACCAGTTCTTGTCACCACCTGCTAAAATGTTATCTACGATATTTAGTTTCTGCTCTATTAGAGCCGTTTTAAAAAGGTCTAGAAACTCCTCCGCAACCTCATTATCTTTTGGGTCGGTTTTTCCTGCTGCCCAATTTCTCAATGTTCTAGTGGTTATATGGCAGTCTTTCTCTGGGATTTCCTTGTTCACAAGAAATACAAGTTCCTCTTGAGTAAGAAATGCAATTTTTCTTTCCTCAATCACTTTTGCTAGTGCTTCAACCCAAATTTTCATTTTAAAGGGGCGGCCTTGACCTGGCCTATTTTTTCTTGTTGGCTTCTCATTGTCCATTATTAATTATTTCATCTATATGGAAATAATAGTGCAAATCCTTTCAAAGTAAAGCCTGTTACAAATAAATGATGCCCGGGATCCCGGGCATCATTTATTTGTAGTGAATTTCAGTTATGTAAATCTCTTTATATTTAAGGATTTTGGGATTTGATTCGAGCTTTTTCTGAACATCAGCCAGTCTTTTTTTGGCCTCATTATAATTTGAATTGTCCCATCTCTTGAAGATAGCTTTTAAGAAATTCATTTTGTAACGAGGGTTTTAATCTCGGTGAGAAGTTCAATAATTTTCTCATCCTTATTACTCTCTTTTTGATATTTTTCCTCCCATAAGGCTGTGATTTTTACCACATCTTTAGAAAGTGTGTCCTTATCATCTTGTGCCTTCTCAAGTCTCTTTGCCAGCCAGTAAATTACTATACCCATTACGGCTACTACTGGGGCTTGTTGCAATAGCCATGTCGTTACTTCGGTCATTTCCAAATATTTTATTCTTCATTATCACAGGGGATTATTTCATCGGTTTCCTCATCCCTGCACGGAGGACACCATAAGATTTCTTCATATTCCAGTTCAGGCCATGTTTCAATCATAAGACTGAATTGCTGAGATGAAACAATTCTGTTTCCGTAACAATCAGAAACAATATTGCAATAGTGGTCTGTGCCAATTTGTTCACCGTGATACAGTGAAGGATTAGCAATTTTATATACTATCATAATCTTGAAAGATAATTATTGTATGAACTTTGGAATTGACCAACTTGAGTCTCTGAAAGGAAACCTCCAAAGATTAAAGTAGATAATCCGTGATTGCCATAGACTGACGTTGAGACCGAGGCAAATAATCCTAATCGTCTGTTGTTCCCATCAGCGGTATCAGTTGGTGTTGTAGTTGATGTCAATGTTGAATTATTATAGTGGTACCTCGCATTAGGTGTATTATCCTTAGTAGTTATCTTGTAGCCAAGTCCACTAAGATTCACGGTTACACTTGTATTACTAGCAGTGTTTATCCTGTGTCTGGTTGTGGATGTGTTAATTACAGTCATCCTGTCTGTATCAATTGCACAGGCAATCCTGCCTGACACTCCCCCAGCTGTATTTGCTTTATACACATAACCTCCAATTGTAGCACCTGACAACTTGTAGTTTGATGAAACACTAGTCAAATAGTTTGTATCAATATACCCATCTACCCCATTACCTTCCCAGCCTTGGTTAGTGTATGCCATACCCCCATTTT
Organism: Flavobacterium sp.; assembly: GCF_052437795.1. Classification (GTDB taxonomy): domain Bacteria; phylum Bacteroidota; class Bacteroidia; order Flavobacteriales; family Flavobacteriaceae; genus Flavobacterium. The sequence continues at coordinate 940,002 of NZ_JBQVPA010000001.1, read as the reverse complement.
TTGTAGCCAATGCTGAAAATGGACTTTTCCAGTTAATCCTACTGAAATCAGCGAGAGAAGTATCATTATAACTGAAATTATAATACACATCCAATTGTTGCCAAATCCCATGACTTTTCAGTTGTTGGATAAGAACGTCAATAGTGACTTGTGAATTAAAGTTTGGTAGATTAAAGCCTTCCTGTTTACCTCTCGAAAGAAGTGTCAAGGTTTCAGTCTGGAACGGATAACTACCGCTGTATATCTTGCCATCAACTATTTTTATGGAAGATGCCTTGTAAGTGTTAGAGTTGATTATTATACTCATACCTACGAATTATAAGCCACCCAATATTCAAGCATTCCTGATGGAGCCGATGAATACGTTATGTATATTTTAGTGCTGTCGGCAGTTTTGTATAAGAAGCCCCCAGCATTTGAGTTCTTTGCATCAACGGTCAACCATGATGGTGTAGAACCTAGACCATGTGAAATACTTATGGTTGTTGTACCGTTCGCTGATAAACTTAAACTGCCTCTGAACTCTACATTATTGATGTTATATACAACATTTGGGTCGTAGCTCCCTAAAGCCTCATATTCTGACTTAGAACCGTACCAACAGCTTTTTACAAGATTTGGTGAACCACTGTCAAGATACAAGTATCTATCTAGTTGAGATAATACCACTACCTCAGTTCCTGTTGTAGCAGCAGATGCAGAAATTTTACCCTGCACTGTTTGATTACCGACCCATGTATTTCCTCCTGATAGTTTACCTTTAGTACTTAATGTTGTTTGAAGGTCTGTTTGAGCAGATAACGTCCCTGTGATACTACCCCAGCTACTATTGCTTCCACTTGTCACACCAGAGAGCAAGCTTAAGACATAGCCTTTATCTACCAATGACCTGTTGGTGTAACCGCTTGATACATCTGTAAAATAGTTAAATGGCCTGTCAAAGATTGTGTAGCTTTCACCAGAAAACTTTATTGCGCTTCCAGCTAAAGTTAGGCCTTGGCTTCCCCCATTAATCCTTATGCCGCCACCTTGACCATTAAGGTTGATTCCTTGAGAACTACCGTTAAGCGTTATTCCACCAGCATTACCATTGATAGATATACCATTGGCAGGGTTGGTATTGATTTGCCCTCCAGCTCCACCATATATTTGGAATCCATATCCAGCTGTGTTTATCTCAGTTCCGCCTGTAGTTAAATGAATTGCCCCATTTAACCCACCAAAATAAGTTTGAGTTGGTGTAAGTGCTATGCTGCCAACTCCCGACACGCCAAATTGAAACCCAGCTGCTGCAATTGAAATGTAATTTGGTGTCGTAGCAGTAGAGGATTCGTTCAGAACTTGTTGAAGGTTGGGTATCCCTACTGGCGGTATACTTGAATTGGTTGTAATTACAAAATCATCCTCAGTGAAATCATTTGTATCCAAACTTCCACCTCCATAAGTTCCAGGTTCGCCAATAAACAGTGCGAAGTAAAGCACATCATCGGTAGTATATGAAAAATAGTACTGCTCTGTTGTACTTGTAAATGCCCACTCGGTTGCATTTGCTACATTGACAAAATCCCCGTCATCAATTTCGCCAAGATAGTTGATTTGGCTATTTTCATCTTCATCAATATCATCTGGTGTGAGATTTTGAACTGAAATTAATTTGAAAAATGTGGAGTAAACAGGATTGGGATTGCTACCACTCGCAGAACCCCATTTTCCTTTACCTTGAAGAAAAATAAAGATGTATTTTTTAGTAATACCGTCGCTTGTTCTTAAGGCTTCAAATAAGACAGGTGTAGTTGTCTCACTTACAACAAATGACCACTCCTGAGCATTGATGAAAGTGGCGAGTTGGGCTGGGGTAATTTCACCTTCACCCTCAACAATACCGCATTGAATATAGGCAGCCTTATTATTTTGAGTACTGCCGCTGGTGTTCCCTCCGCTATTGAAAAGCAACGGGGCCAAAACGCTCATCAGGGCCTCTTGGCTATCATATATTTCACCATCAACCTGCACTTGGGAATAATGCGTACTTTCCAATAGCTGCATCCTCACATCATAAGCGTTATGAATAGCTATATGAGTATTACCAAGCTTTAATACAAGGTACTTTTTTACATACTTACGATTGTTGAATAAGAAAGTATTGTCATCAATATTTTGAATTATAACCATTATGCTATCCTCCTAAGTCTCATTTTTCTCTCACCTGTAACTATTGTATTGGAACAGGTGTTATATGCTGGGAACTGCGATGTTTTTTCTGTTAGGTACATCTTAATCAATTCCCATTTGCTTCCAGCCATTTGTGATTGCTCCTTAGCCCTATCTCTTAGTGCTGAATCAGATGCTGGTTCACTTCCTTGGTCGGTTTTCACTGTTGCGCCAAATGGCGTAAAATTTATATTAATCTGTGGTATATACCTCGACATAAAAAGGTCAATAAGCATCGCTTTTAAGCCTTCCTGATAATAGGTAATTTGAGGGTATTGCCCTGTTATTGAAAAGCTGCTACCACTTAATAGGTCTTGGTAGTTCTCACTATCTTTATTAGCAACCACATCAAAATAAAAGTTGATTCCAAGGTATTCTCGAATGTCATCGTGCGCTTGGGCAATGATTGGGTTAATTTTGTTCTCATCAACCTTTTTCCCTAGGTCTTTTACCAGCTTTATATCTTCAATATTAATTAGATACTGCATTATTTTCTAATGTTAGAATCGGTGTTATTGTCCAGTCATTTTCAGGATTAATTGGTTCGTGCCATCTTGAGAAGATTGTTTGGAATGCTTCGGTAATATTAGCCCTTTCTTCCTCTTTCGCTTCCCAATGGAGCTTTTTGGCTTGGATTATCAGCTCTCCGCTGTTGCCGAAAATGCTATTGTCGTTATCCTCAATTAGAATAGCTGGCACTCCAAAAGCTTTTCGTATTTTCTTTGCTGAACTTGTCTCTGTGTATTCCACTCTTTTATCATCAAAGTCACTTTCAAGATTTTTAATAATAAATTGGTCATCAAGATTGTCGCTTTCCTTATCAGCTTCTAAAATTAATACTCCATTGGTACTTTCGACCCCAAGCATATCTTGAATAGTTCCCTCAAAATCATTTCTTTCATAATCATTGTTGAACGGCTTTGTTATGAAGATACGTGTGCCGTAATTTCCCCTTGTAAGTCCAGCTTCTTTAAAAACACTAGCCATGTATTCAGTATTCATATCTCTTAAAACCGAATCACCATCTGACAAACTATATATATCATTGAAATCGGCTGTAATGTGTAATATTTGCCCTTTAAATTTGGACCAGCCACCTGCTGCCTCCACTTGGGCTTCGATTACGAGAGGATTGGGATTAAAAATATCAAATAATTCAAAATCTTTCTTATCTACCTTCTTTGCTTTACTCCTATCCCAATTGTTATAAACTACTATCTTTCCGCTATAACCTGTTGAATCGCTCTTTCCAATTCTAGCATCTGAACATGGTATTAACTCAACACTTGTAATTTGGTATAAAGCATTGTAATTGATATGAAAGAACAGATTATTTTGTTCTGAGAACTCCCTACTGGCTTGTCTGAATAGTTTATTTAAAGTAAGCCCCCTTTTGTTAACTAGAGCATCTTTTCTAACGTTAGAAAAACCTTTTCCGTAGATATATTTGCTGTTGATGTCAACACAGTTTTTAGCGGTTACTGAACTTCCAATAAGGCTTTTGATAAGCTGCGGATATGCGTTGTCATCGGACCATTTATATATGCCCTCAGTCTTATCAAATTTGATATTTAGCCTATTATCTACATCAATTAACTTAATCTTCATTATCCTTTGCTCATTCCAATCTTCATGTTATCTGGTAATACTGCAAATAGGCTTTTTCTATTTGGATTAACCTTTAGAAATGCTTCTATTTGGGCATCACTCGGACTATTCAATCCTATCTGGTCATAAGAAATTCCATCTCTTAATCTATATCCCGACACCAACTCGGCAACCGTTTCAATCTGCAATTTTTCAGGCTCCGTAGCTCCTGAGAGGGCCGTTTTCTTTTTACATTTTGTACAACTCATTCTTCTTCCTATTAGAAAAAAAGGTGGTAGCCTTTACAACCACCACCTTCTTTATCTCCTTCCTTTATTATCTTGTTAGTCAACCAACCTCGCATCAAATTTTGCCTTCATAGCAGCATAAGTACCTTCTTTCCAAATGTATTGATGGTATTGCTCTTCGAAGCCTTCTTGTGAGGCGAGAACAAAGGTGAAACTTGCGTCACTTTCCCCTGAATTTTGTGCGCCCTCGGTCATGAATAGTCCAGAAGTTAGCCCATAAATTTTAAATGCTTCATCAGTTCCCGCACCCCACTTGGTCTGTACTACGAGAACATATTCCCCATTAGCTAATTCGGCCACCCTGTGGGCATCTTCAACACCTTGCCCGAAGATACGGCAGTTGAAGGTATGGGAGAATTTATTCAGACCGTTCTCATTTGCTACAAATGAAGATGCGGTCGAACCAAGTTGTTTCACCCAGCCAATGCTATAAGCAGTTGCACCAGATGTCAGTGAAATATTGGTGACAGCTGCTCCAGACAGCGTTAACGCTGTTTTGTCAATGTCCGCTCTATTTATAAGCAAAGCTTTTGTCTCAAGCCCTGCTTTTGCTGGCTTCGAACAATCAAAGCCAATGTTATTTAGTAATCTTATATCACAACTCATTTAGTATCTGTATATCTATCCTATGTTATTTTCTAATATTAGAAATCAGGGGCTATTGCCACCCCCAATTCTACATTATTTAGGCTACCTTATAGGTTACAATTTGTGATGGGAATTTCACTTGTACACCAAGTTTAAAAGCAAGTTTCACTTTTACCTTCTCGGTCTCAAAAATGAAACCAGCTTCGGCTTTATCATCTTCACCTAACAGGTCGTGACCAGTTACGAAGTTGTTTGTTTCCCCTGCATACACTCTACCTGTCCCGTTAAGACCTGGCAAGGCATAAACTTTAACTGTGGTACCTGGTAATGTGAATGTGTCGCCACCATCAACTGAATAATGGAAAAGATTAGCATTCTTTAATGCTTGTGTATATGTTCTGTAAAGGTCCCTACCAATGAAAATACCAAGATTGGCAGAATCAAGGATTTCCGTTGGGATAGCTTCATAGATTTTATCCATCTGAGCCACTATGTTTACTGATGTTAGAGTTGCACCAGTTACCTTGATAACTTCTACCTCATTATCCAATTTTTTGATGAAACCGTCATACTTATTTAGATTGACATTACTTGCGCCTGTTAGTGTAATGTCACCTCTCCAAACAGCAATTTCATTCTGCATTGCAACTTTATCAGTTAGCGCATCAATAACTTCACCCTCGAAAGGTATTTCATCATCTGCACTACCAGCTTTCGCTTGAGAGTTAAGATATTTTGTATTAAGGTCTCTCGGGTCGTAATCGTGACGAACTGCTACAGGAGCAACAGTGATATATCTTTGAGAAAAAGTTGTATTACCAATTGATTGTATCGTTTGACCAGCTGCATTGTTTTGGAATGTTGCATCAACATCCATGTAGTTAAGTGCTTCTGAATGCTTGATACCTGTTTGCTTATCGAAAAGCTCAATAGTTTTACTACCGAAAATAGATTTCCTTAGAATTGGGAAATTTTGTTCATTTACATAATTCGCTAATTGCGAAACGTCATAAGCCATTTATATTTAAAAGTTATACTTCTTGTTATTCTTATTTTGAGTTAAGGATGGCCCAAGCTCTGTTCATCTGCTCGGCACTTGCCTTAACTGTGGAATTTGCTTCCTTTTTATTGTTGGGTTGGTAATCGCTACCAACTTGTTTTGCTAGGGCTTCATACTTGCCCTGTAACTCATTTACCTTCTCAGCGGCCATTGCCACCACTTCAAGCATCTTGTTATCGGTCTCAGTGGTTTCTTCTGCTTTTGAGCCTTCCAGTTCAGCAATCTTTGCTTTCAGTTCCTCATTCTCAGATTCCAATTCTGCAATTCTTGCATCCTTGTCATCGGCTTGTTCATCTTCTGTTGGAGCATCACCCTCAGCATCTTGTGGAGCATTCTCATCTTCTGTTGGCTCGGCTGGTAAAATCTCTTTTAAAACACCACCTTCGAATGTGATAGTGGAGCCATCAGGCATTACATGACTACCTTCTGCTGGCTTTCCGTCAATCGTAGCTTTCTCACCTTGCTCTGGAACATCGTTCGGAGCAAGCTCAGGGAAAACAACTTCAACACCTGTAGAATCCTGTAGTACCAATTCCGCTCTCACACCACTTAGTGATGCCATTGCCTTGTTGAATCTTCTCTGGAACTCTTTTGTTAGTTTGTTCATCAAACTTTCTTCTTCTTTTTCTTTGTTATTTGTAATCATTGCCACGGCTCGTTGAGCTGGCTGTATTGTTGTAGCAAAACCCAATTCAATCGCTTTGGTTGAGCTAATAAAACAATCTGTAGACAGTAATGATTGAAGGGTGCTTTTGTCAATTTCAAGCTGTTCACTATAAAATTTTAAAAGTCTATCCTCAGCATTCTTAAGTATGCTTAAATCAGCCATAACCTCGCTGTGAGAACCTTTAAATTCAGCCCATGGTAAATGGGCCATTAAAGGTTGTTCAGCATTTTCAGGGACTATTCTAATTGAACCAGCCATGAAGATTACGCTGGCAATGCTGTACGCTTGTGTTGCGTATGTTGTAACGTTTTGAGGAAGGTTTACTAAATAATCATATATATCAAATCCAGCATCAACATAACCGCCAACAGAATCAATCTTTACAATGAATTCCGTTGCAGTTTTTTGAGCTTTGACTTGCCTGATTATATCTAGAAGGTTGGTATCTTCACCAATTACTCCCGTTATGTGTATTGTTCCAATCATATATTAGAACTATACTGTCAAACAGGCTGAAAGTAAAGGGCTTCGTGTGATTATTTTAAAGTTTTGGATAAATATATTCTACACCTCCGATTACCTCTCTAATCACATCTCCCTTATCAACCTTTGCTTTCAGAGTTCTCCAAGTGTGATTAAATGTTTTCTCGAAGTGTGGCGCATCAACCAACTTACCTTTCCAGTCACCTCCCCAAACCCATCCTTTGCTCTTAAAGTAGTTGACCACTTCCATCCAGTCAGCGGTCCCGTCCTTATCATTATCAGCCTTAGTGTCCCAGCTTGCAGCCTCAAATACACCATCGCCATTTTTGTCTAATAGTAGAACAATATCAAACGCTAAAGAGTAGTTGTGAATGCTCTGGCCTCCCTTGGCATTTGTTACAATTCCTAATCTTCTTCCATTATTATCAAATAATTTGGTACGGCCCTGAGCATATAGTTCATCCTGCTCTTTAGTGGTTCTTAGGGTGTATGCAAAACGCAATCTAACACCCTTACCAAGAAGTTTTTGGTTAACGTGGGTATATGTATCCAAAACCTCTTTTCTGACGGCTGGATGCAGTAATTTTATCCTTTCTAATGTTATTAAATCCATGTAGAAAGGATAGCGCAATACTCATGAATGTAAAGTTTATTCTATCCCTATTTGCTCTAAGTAGGAATACAATTCTTCTCCTGTATCTAGAAATCTTCGGAGCTTAGGATAATTAATTTTGATTGGATTATACCTGATATATTCAGAAGCTTCAAGCCGTAATGCTAACTCATTAATATACTTTTCTTGCTCAGCTGACAACTCTTCGTTTTCCAAAACTTGAAATAGTACTATTAGAACCTCACAGTCATCACCCAAATTTTTAAACCTTAATGCCGAATCTAATCTTGATAAATAACTCATCTCTATTTTATATTTGATTAATAATACAGCAAAGGACCTGTATAGAGGAAAAATAAAATAGGACACTACTTTTCAGATGATATGCGGAATTTATGAATCTCTGAAACAGTCAGTAAATGCAAGGGTTTGGGAAGATTTATTCATACTTTTAAGTCACATATGACAGGGGTTAATTGTCATAATAATTTCTAATATTAGAATACAAAAATCAGTGTTAGCACCAGTAAAATAAGGGCTTAACGAAAAAAGGGGTGTAATAGGAGGCGAAGTTTTGGATTTCGAAGGCCAAGGGCTCCTATTACACCCCTTTTCTCCAAACCACCAGTAAAATAAGGGCTTAACACTGATTTTTCTTATCCTTATTAATGTTAAAATTATATTGAATCCGACTTGCAATGTGGTTAAAAATTCTGTATATTTGCATTATTCCCAACTTCTTAAAGAAAAAGATAAAAAAATGAAAAGTATTTAGCACTTTTCACTTAATCTACATATTTATATTAAAGGAGAGAATACTTCTATATCAAACCTCGGTTGCTGGGGATTAATTACCCCCAGCTCCTGCACCGAGACAAACAAGCAGGATAAGAATAATCACCCCATGTTGGGTGAATTGTTAAGCAGGATAAAAATTGAAAACAAAAAAGACTGAGAAAGCTCAGCAACAAGAGGTAAGATACATTCCTGAAAGTATCAACACTATCCTAGAGGGATTATACTACAAAAGAAAAGATGACTTGTATTGTTTGCTTGATATGATATATCGCAAACAACTCTACTACAAGAAAAGTAAATTGGCACAAGCTTATGGTTTTGTAAACATCAACTATAAGACATTTCGACAGCTAATTAGTAAAACAGATAACATCACCAAGGGCTTAGCGTTTCTTGAAGAAAATGGCTTGGTAATCATCAATCATCATTATTTAAATAGTGATACAAATTCATTTAGCAAGAGTTACCGTATTCCAAGTGACTTGTTAAGTAAAAAGATGGAGGTGGTTATTACTGATAAAACAATCAATAAGAACATTTCTAACGTTAGAAAAGGTATGCGAAAAGAAAAGGTTAAAGACCTTGCTGAACAACAGATGTCTTTCTTCAAATCATTTAAGATAGACAAGCAAAATGCACAGCTAGCCATAAGAGAAAAGACCGTTGATGAGATAAAAAAGTTAACCAAAGAACTGGGCTTGGAATATTCGAATGAAGTTATTGATAACCTCATTGATAGCAAGGGTAACTTTGCTATGTTCAGGGGAATGATTCTTAACAAGGAGGGTGGAAAGGCTTTTTTCAGCATAATGCACCGTATGATGCTCTCCCAGCTTCATGTTAATAGCATAGCCGATGGTTTCTTATTCTTTAAAAAGAGCGCAACCAACGGACGTTTATTCACCAACTTAACCTCACTCCCATCTTATCTGAGAAAGTTCATTATAAGCGATGAAAACCTAATTAATATTGACATCAAGACCAGCCAACCTTTCTTCATGTACACCGCCTTGATTGGTAAGAAGGGGATAAACAAAGATGAACTCACTGAGTACAGCAAAATGGTAACACAGGGGTTGCTGTATGAAACATTTGCCGAGAGGTATAGAACCCTTACAGGCACCAAGCCCCTAGCTGATGCAAAGGATGAGAGGGAATTTGCTAAGAAACAAATTTTCAAAATTTTCTTTTCTAGGGTGGCATCATTTGCAAAGGAAAAGAGTGTGTTCAGGTCCATCTTTCCAACGATAATGGGTTATATAGATGATACCAACAGGGTTGAAAACAATACACTTTCCCTGCAAATGCAGAATATGGAGAGTGACTTTATCACCAAAACAATTATGAATAAATGTAAGGATGAGAACATCATACCTCTTACAATTCATGATAGCCTGATAGTTGGAGAGACAACAGCACCAAGGGTTTTGCAAATACTAACCGAAACATTTAAGGATGTCTTTGGTGTTTGCCCTTCCTTCCATTACATCTATCTCCTTGAGGGAAGAGAAGAAGATGTTGAGGATGACAATGAAAGCTGGTTTATCTCAGAGGATGATTATGATGACAATAACGAGATTTTTGAAACGATTTATTTAGATGACAGGAAAACCGCTTAAAAAGGCGATTTTAAAACTAACAAAACAGCAATCTGCTATGTTTATACACTCTCTTGGAAGAGAGAAATTTGAAAATGATGTTGCCCTTAGTGGTGAATACACAATGTTATATAAGCAAATAAAGGAAGTAAAGCACATCAATATAAAGGAGGTTAATCAACTCCGTGAAATACTAATAAAAAAACCAGAATTTTTCACAGTGCAAGAGTATTCAACTTTCGTTTGTTTGATGCGTGAAGTTTGGTACGAAACAAAACAGAAGGTAATAGTATCAAAAGGTGGGAGAGTGATGTCTGATTACCTAAGACCTATCACCGTTAATTTAAAGGGATGCATCAAGCAAAGTTTGGACTTTGCTAAATTGATGTATTGCACATTCAATTCTGTTGAAGATATTATTGCTGTTACTTTCAAAGATGGTAATGATAGAAATTTCGCAATTGAAAACTTGGTAGAAACGACAATCAAAAATATGCCTCTAACGGAGGTTGATTTGAAAGAGGAAGAATATGAAAGAGGTTTAAAACCTCATAAACTATATGTGGCTATACTTGCAGGTTTTGGGGAGACGTTTTGTAAAATCGGGGTTACTTCACATAGTGTTTCAATTCGTTTTAAAGACCAAAATTATAGACCGATTGAATTTAAAGAATACGATTTTAAAGATGGTTTCGAGGCAAGAGGATGGGAGAGCCTATTATTAGAAAGAGTATTACCACACTCTCACAAATACTATCCAAACCACCCATTTTTCGGTGGCAAGAATGAATGTTATGATTATAAAATTTATAAAAATATTTTGAAATTTATAGATGATAAAAGAAGCGCATAGAAAGATACGAGCCAAGGTCCATAAGTGGCAATTCCAAGGCAGGACTCTTACGATAGAGACATATACCCATGCACCCAACACCATCAACTTTTTTTGGTGGTGTTCATGTGCCAGTTGATAAGGAGAACTACAGCCTCAGAGCCGTTTCAAGGCTTCAAAAGCAAATGAGACAACACTTGTATCATTACTTGGTAGATAATGGCTTAAATAGCGATAATTATATTTTAAAAGTTGACGCTCCTGAACGTGTCGGAGGTAAAACTGTCTTTCTTGACTTGTTGATGATGTTTGAGCCATCAATCAAAAGTGAGTTGAAAGATTTGGAAGATTTATGTGAAAAATACTCTTTATCCTTAGAAACCCTCAACTTCAAGGAATAATTGAAAAGGCCAATCATCGTTGGCCTTTTCAATTTATACTTCTATAGGTAAATTATACTTGCAGACTGTGATGGCTGCTGATTCTCAGGAGTTGCAACAAGCTGAATATTGCTCCTATCATAGAACTGCTCCCGAGGTGCGCCTCCCAACCAAGTCTTTTCTTCCAACTTGTTTAATACGACAGGCATACGTTTTGCACTGTTATGAATCTCAGCCATCATAGCATTAGCCTCGGTTGTAAGGAGTGTGAAGGAGAGTTTGCCATTGACAACGCTGTAAAGACCTGCAACGGCAAATAGCTTTCCATCGGGGCGGCCAATTTCGTAGGGAATCTTTTCAACCTTCTTAATTCGTGGAACGTGCTGCCACTCTTTGAAACTTTCCAAAAGGATTAGACAGCGGTTGCCAACCACGTCCCTATAAGAAGTGGTTTTATCAATATCTTCTATACGGGCCATGAGAGTATCTTTCTTATCTCTCATCTGCATCTTATAAAAGTCTTCGTAGGTCATATTTGATGCCCAATTTGGAATCAAACCCCAAAGAGCCATCAGAACCTTATCAGGGGCCTTATCGCAGATTATAGGCATTCTTAAATGCTCATGTCCGTTTACAAAGTGCTTCTTGTAGTCCAAAGTTTCTGCCCTGTGGAACCTAGCATCAAATTCTATTTCAATCTGGGTAGCATCTTGCCCAGGTCTTGCATTTCTACACATACCATCTTCATTATATTCAACTTCATTCTCACCGTTTTAATCAATAATCAAGCCACATTGTCCATTTCTACACTAAAGAGATTATCTTCCATTTCTTGTATCATTGGTGGATAATCCTTTACAGCATAATTGATAACCTTAGCAATACCAGTTCCGTTACCAATCGAGTGCGCCAAGTCCATATTAATCTCAAGCACATCAGCAATCTTACAGGTCCACTCTGGTCGCATAAAGTTTTGGCGCATATTAAACGTCTTTTGTGGCTGGGATGCCGCCATAAGGGTATTCTCTCCATATTTGCGGTTCATCTTATCAAATACCTTCATTAGCTTTGGATGGCGCTCATTTCTATTTTGGAAAAGGGAAACCTGAATTGTGTCGTCTGGCACGAGCTTGCTGAGGGTAACGCCAGCCTTCACATAAGAGAATCCCGATGCATATATTGCCCTTAGCATCGCTTGCGCATAATAGTTTATCTCGAATTGAGAATTGGTGCTGTAAGGCAACTTTACCCTGATGTCCTTATGCCGTTTGTTGTTCACAAACTGGCTTGTTGCAATAAATACCGAAATCTGATTGCAAAGCCTTCTTTGCTTTCTAAGTCTGCGGCACACGTGAGCAACATAGCTGGACAGCTGTTCTGATATATCTTCTCTCTTATGAAGGAAGGTCTCAAAGCTTCGTGCGCAATTCATATTATCATTTGGCTCCTCAATCTCTAAGTCCAACGCTTGTATTCCGCACAGCTCCTTATGCAGCCTCTCTCCGACTACTGTAAACTCCTGCCTTACGAATGCCCTATCAAGAAGAGTAAAGTCATAAGCTCTCTCAATATTCTTTCTCCTGCATGTATCAACATGCATAAGCGGAGTTGTTTGCACTTCTCTTTCCTCTAGGGTTATAAGCTTCCAAGTATGCTTACGTCCAATACCCCAAACATCTTCAATCTTGGTCCATTTAAGGCCCTTCACACGCAGTTCCTCGGTATTTATCCAATGTACATGACCTGTAAGTTCTGGGAATTTTTTTGCTACCTTATTTGAGACCTTTGCCAAGGCCTTTGTGGGAGCAAGTCCTACAGAGATTGGTATACCTGTACATTGCAGGACTTCCGCAACTGCTTGTTGCATATATGACTTTACATCAAAGTATTCATCAAAGCCTTTCAACTTCAAAAAGCTTTCATCCACGCTGTAGACTTCGATTGCATCAGTGTATTTTGAAAGTATTCCCATCACCCTATCCGACATATTGCCAAATAGTGCATAACAGGATGAGCGTATCTCCACCCCTAGCTGTTTATACCTCTCAATATTCAAGTGATAAACCTCACCCATCTTAATTCCCAAGTTCTTTGCTTCATAGCTTCTAGCAATTGTACAGCCGTCATTATTGGACAATACAATGATGGGTGAGTTCATAACCCACGGCTCAAACACCCGAAAAACGGATGCATAAAAATTGTTACAATCTATAAGAGCAAACCAAGTCATTATTTTATCATTTTATTCAGTGCCCAAGTCACTAGACCCCAGATAATCAAATTATCTCCTTCACTTAGAATCACATCATCAAAATCCTTATTAGCAGAAACTAGTTTTGTGATACCATTTTCCATATACACACGCTTTATTGTAAACCCATTGTTGAACACGCAAACAGCTATACAACCTGGGTAGTAACCCTTGCTACGGTCCACCACTACGTAGTTGCCATTTAGTATTCCTGCATCTTTCATTGAATCACCATTAGCCCTTATGAGGAAGGTCGCATGGGGATTACTATTCAATGCATCATTCATATCGACAGGCTTACACACATTATCTTCCGTAATCATAAAAGTTTCATTTGGGTCAATATTCAGTAAATCATTGAGATTGATTGATTCATGCGGGTAATCATTAGCAGGGCTTGCAAAACCACACGCCACACTTTGGTCAAAGTATGTAATAAATATATTTACCGACATCATTAATCAATTTCCTCAACAAAGATATATAAGATTATTTTCTAATGGTAGATAATTTTATTAACATTAACTGTTATCACTATCCTGAAAGTTGAAATGTTAAAAAAAATTTGGTTGGAATGAATATGTTTATACATTTGTAATACCCAATAAACCAAATAAATGAAATCACTATTACTATCTTTAGTTGTTGGATTACTATTTTCTACATTTACCCCAACCGCAAATGATGTCTACATCTGTAACGGACCCAAGTCATTCAAATATCACCTGAAAGACAATTGTAGAGGTTTGAAAAACTGTTCAACTGAAATCGAAAAGGTCTCACTGGATGCAGCGAAGAAAAAGGGAAGAACACTATGCGGTTACGAGGATTAATTAAACAAACATTTTTTATGAAAACTTTTGAGGAACTAGGGTTAACTTTTAATTTTGAAAGCGACTGTGCAACGTGTAATGATGGCTCTTGTCATAATACATCAGCATCTAAAATTGATGGGCAAGAATATTTCGTTCACATTTCAACAAATAAAAATAAAGATAGTTTTTATATTAACGCATCATTATTAAATGCTAATACTGATGATAATTCTGAGGTTTTCGAATATTTTGATGATGAGGGCAAGGCTGTACAGTACCTCTGCCAAAATTTTGAAGGATTTAAATGTTTCTAGTCATTTTAGCCTTCATATTATAACTAAAAGTATTTTTAAATTTAATTTTATATTACACCCGAAATGTTTGAAGACCTAATTGAACAGTTTGATGAACTTGAGAGTGAAAAAAATTACTGGTTCATCAGAACTAGTAAAGGAAAAAACTATCATCCATTTAGAACAAAAGGATTTATCGGAATAAATTGGAACTATGTTACGCTAAACGATTGGAAAACGAAAACGCCAACCCAAATTAGATTAAAAATTTCTCAAAACGAGCGCAATTCTAATAATCAACTATATGACCCAAATTCAACAGAAGGTAAACGTAAAATTACAGAGGTCTATAATAAAATTAAAAGATTTAGTGAACTAAAGGAGGGGGATTTAATAATCATTCCTAGCTCGGGCTCGCAATATTTAACCTTTGGATATGTTGCAGATAATGAAATATATGAAGAATATAATGACCAAGATTGTGACTTTCACAAGAGGCGAAAAGTAAATTGGATTA
Organism: Flavobacterium sp.; assembly: GCF_052437795.1. GTDB lineage: Bacteria > Bacteroidota > Bacteroidia > Flavobacteriales > Flavobacteriaceae > Flavobacterium. The sequence continues at coordinate 925,001 of NZ_JBQVPA010000001.1, read as the reverse complement.
TCACTAAAGAACTATCAGAACTTGATACAATCTTTTATAAGATTATTTATTCCAAACATGCTGTTAGTAATTTAAATATTTATTCAGATTACATTGATAAAGTTATAAAAAACATTTTTGTTAAAAATGATAGGTCGCATCTGGTCGTAGAAGTATATTCAACAGACGATATAAATTATGACGCGTTAAATGGTGTAATGTCTGGTGTCCGAAAGCTTACAGAAGATATAAATGCTGCATTCAATCTCGGAGAAAATCTTACAGATAACTCTATTAAGTTGAATTTACAGTCGCCAGGTAATATAGAATTCATTTACAATAATAAGGGACGTTCAATATTACTAGGTGCGATATTACTTGCAATCCCTTTAGCAACTGCTTGTTCTCACGGAGAATTAAAAAGCGTCGCTACGCATCAAGAAGTACAAGCAGAAATTGATTATAATAAACATTTGCTTGCTAACAATATTGATGAAAATGACACGCTGACGCATGACCAAAAGGTGGCTTTAACTGAGTTTGCAGAGATAGACTACGATACCATTGTTGAAACTAAATACTATTTAAATAAAATAAAAGGAGTAGTAAAAAGTCAAAATGAATAAATGCAAGTTTTAAGCAATTTTTTTACGGGTACCGAAAATTTATTTAAACTATTTTTTATTAATGGTTTAATACTGATATTGGTTGGTTTGCTATATCCTTTGCAAAAAAGTAATGAATTGGATATACAGATTGTTGAGCATAATAATGGAATTGCTCTTCTAAATAAAGATATTAGTATATTAAAAGATGAATGTAAAACGGCATATGAAAAGGTGCTAATTGACAGTGTAGAACAAGCAAACATTGAAAAGTTAATTAGACATACTAAAAATTATAACGCAAAGAAATCTCTTATTGCAAAATCTGATAAACTTAAAAGTAAAACTGTAGAAATTTCGAATCAAATTGAAAAAAAAGTAATTGACCAAGAGAAGAAAGTAATTGAAAAAGAAAACAATAGAAAAAGGATAGAACGCCTTAAAGCTCAACAAACAGTTTATGATAATTACTGTTCAGGATTTCTAATGTTCGGTATTTTTATATCTACAATTGGATTGATTGGCTGGTCCATTTTAACATACTTTGTATATTTTAAAGAGTATGCTGAATATAAAACCCTCCCTATTGGTATTTACCCCTCAAAGACAAAAGTTATTCTAAGCATATTATTTATCATTCTCATTGCGGCATCTTTGGCATTATGCATAAAACTATTTTAATTTAAAATAGTTTTATAGTATGTTAAGGAGTTGTCCATATACTATAAAATCACTACACTTGTATCATTAGCAAACAGTGTGGACACCTTGTCACACATTAAACCACTACAACAGAACTTGCCGTGTGATGGGGACTTCTGAACGGCCTTTGGTTAAGCAGGCCTACGTTCTTTATCTTTCCGGCAACACTGTGTATCTTGGTCGTTTCCAAAGCTTCACGCAGGGTCATTGGTGGCAGTATACTGGGCAGGCGCTTGGCGAGCATTGTTTTCCCTGATCCCGGTGGCCCTATCAGAATGATGTTATGCCCACCCGCCGCAGCAATTTCCATGCAGCGTTTAATGCTCTCCTGGCCTTTGACGTCGCTGAAATCAAACTCCGGGAAGTCCAGGTTCTTAAAAAACTCCTCACGCGTGTTGATCACGGTTGGCTCCAATGTGCCATCACCTTCAAAAAAGTCGATGACCTCCTTTACATTTTCTATTCCGTAAACATCCAGGCCGGTAACAATGGCCGCTTCCTTTACATTTTGCTTCGGCAGGAAAAATCCTTTAAAGCCTTCCTCCTTGGCCTTTATGGCGATCGGCAGCACGCCTTTAATGGGCTGGAGGCTGCCATCAAGCGATAATTCGCCCATGATGATGTACTTATCCACTTCATCAGGCTTTATTTGCCCTGTGGCGGCTAAGATCCCTACGGCTAATGTCAGGTCGTATGCTGAGCCTTCTTTGCGGAGGTCGGCGGGTGCCATGTTGATGGTGAATTTCTTTACGGGCATCGCGTAGCCGTTGTTCTTTAGCGCGGCTGCAATGCGGTAGCTGCTTTCCTTCACAGCATTGTCCGGAAGCCCGACCAAGTGGTAGCCTACACCCTTATCAACATTCACTTCAACGGTAATGGTAGTGGCCTCTACCCCAAACACGGCGCTCCCGAAAACTTTTATCAGCATATAGAAAATTTAGAGAGTGAAAATAAGGAAAATTTCCTGAGCCACTAAAATTAGACGCAACCTTTTTAAAAAAATATGACTCTTAAAAAACAACAATTATGACTAAAATATTTGCCTTACTATTATTTGCCTTTATTAACAACTGCTACGCTCAGGAATTTTATTTCTATAGCGGTAGCAGGTCTACCGTCTTTGATGCAGACATCGCTTCCTGCATTGCATCTCCAATTTATACCTGCACTCCAACAAATAATTTATCACAATGGGGAGAGGACACTTATTTTGATATTGCAATGGATAATTCAGAGAATATGTATTACGTCACCGCCGGCGGAAGCCTCTATCGCCGCAATATGAATGACGAAAATTCATGTGAATTCCTTGGTTCATTTAATGATATGATATCTTCATTAACGGCAGATCCTGAGAATGTCTATGCTGCTGTCTTTAATCAATTGCACCGATACAATATCGTTTCAGGGACATTTTCTGTTTTAGGTGATCTGGGAAATATGAATGCTGCAGGCGATATGTTCTTTTATGAAGGCAAGCTTTTTCTTACTGTATATGAAAATTATCAGGATGACACCCTATACCATTTATTAGAAGTTAATCTGTCAGATCCTGCCGAAAGCAGCATTTTCATGACCCTGCCAATGCCTGTAATGGCTGCGTTCAGTATAAGTTTTGAAGGACATTCAAAAGCTTACTATTTGATGAATAACGGACTATTGGCAGTAAAGCTATATGAAATTGATATGGAAGATCATGTTGCGCTGGAAACAGGCTGTCAATTTAATTTTAACTCTAATACCTACAATATAAATGGAGCAGCCGCATATTATGATCCGAGTGAATTAGATCACAATGATCCTACATCTGTTAAGCCCTATATCCTGACTAACAATCCGGTTTTAGAAACGATCAATATTATTTCCACAAATTTTGAAAAGAGCAAAATTATTCAAACTACGCTCTATGATATTGTAGGACAGAAGGCAAAAACATTTAATGATAAAGATACTATGAATGTCACAGGGATATCACCAGGATGTTATTTTCTTGAGATCATTTGTACTGACGGAATTAGACTGATCAATAAAATTATCATTAAATAAAATTCATAATTACACCATAAATTTGTTACGATTAAAAAACATTTACCTAATTTAACCTCTTAAACCAAAACAAAGCAAAATGGGATTATTCAACGCCATACTCGGCAATGCCTCTGAAGTTTCTATCGACAAGATCAGGGACGAATTCAAGCCGATACTCATTCAGGGAGAGAACATCGAAAAAGCGTACAAGCTGATACGCGATATGTTCGTGTTCACCAATAAAAGGCTCATCCTTGTAGACAAGCAGGGCATTACCGGATCCAAAGTGGATTATGTTTCTATTCCTTATGGCAATATTAATAAATTTTCTAAGGAAAGCGCCGGACTTCTTGACCTTGATGCCGAACTGAAAATATGGGTTCGCGGGGAAAGCGTGCCGATCAAAAAGCAATTTGGCAAAGACAATAATATCAACGAGGTATACCAACTGATCAGCCAGTACATATTGAAATAGATCATACTAAACCTGTTTTATTTCTTTTTAGCCGGGATCCGCAACATTCCGGCTATTTTTTTTGTAATTTGAGATCATGATAAACAACGATACATTTGTAATAATCGGCGGCGACGCGGCGGGGATGTCGGCTGCATCGAAAGTACGCCGCGAACAGCCTGACCGTGAGATCATCGTATTCGAAAAATCACAATACACTTCCTATTCGGCCTGCGGGATCCCGTATTTTATCTCGGAAACAGTAAAGACCGTTGATGAGTTAATTGTACGCAGCCCGCAAAAATTCAGGGATAAATTCAACATTGATGTGCGTACCGAACATTTGGTACTTGAAGTCGATACCGACAGTAAGCGCATTAAAGTCCTGGATAAAACAAAGCAGTTGGAATTTTGGCAGGATTATGGACAACTGCTTATTGCCACAGGAGGAAAGGCTTATTGCCCGGCCGACATGAAAGGATATGATTCGGAAAATATCTTCGGGATCTCGACGCTTAAAAGCGGAATCAATCTCGAGAAATACATTGAAAATGTAAAGCCAAAAACCGCAGTCATTATTGGCGGAGGCTATATAGGACTGGAAATGGCTGAGGCTTTGCTGATACGGGGATTAAAGGTAAGCCTTATAAACCGTGGCAGCCAGGTAATGAATACCCTTGACCCCGACATGGGCGAGATCGTGTCCGATGCAATGCGAAAACTGGGAGTAACCCTTTACCTTGGTGAAGAACTGGTTTCGTTTGATGTGGAAGACAACTGCATTAAGGCGATCGTAACCAATAAGCAATCTATCCCAACCGATATTGTGGTGCTGGGCATGGGTACATCGCCAAATACGGCATTCCTTAAAGATTCGAAAATTGAGCTGGGCGTAAAAGGCGCGATAAAGGTCAACGCGCACATGCAGACAAATATTGCTGACGTATGGGCCGCAGGCGACTGCACCGAAACACTGCACCTTGTGAGTAAACAGCACGTGTACATTGCCATGGGCACTTTAGCCAACAAAACCGGCGTTGTAGCCGGCAGCAACATTGCGGGCGAAAATCTTCTCTTTCCGGGCGGTGTAGGTACGGCGGTATGCAAGGTATGCAGCTACGAGATCGGGCGCACGGGGCTTCTGGAAAAGGAATTAAAAAAGCTGGGAATCGATTACGTAACCGGTATCATTGCCAGTAAAACAAGGGCACATTACTATCCAAACGCAAAAAATATCACTGTAAAGCTTTTGGCTGAAAAGAATAGTGGCAGGTTGCTTGGCGGACAGATCATAGGTGAAGAGGGCGCTGCCAAACGCATCGACGTACTGGCAACGGCATTGACCCACAACCTGACATTGCAGAATATCATCGACCTCGACCTGTCATACGCCCCACCCTTCTCCCCTGTTTGGGACCCGGTTCAAACGGCGGCACGCAAGATTATCAATGAGATATAAAAAAGGGCGCTGAACGCGCGCTGGTTTTTTACTCTTTATTGAATTTCGCAACCCCATCCTTCAGCCATTGCAGGTATTCTTCCACATCAGGAGTATATCCTACAGGCTCATTAAGATTGTTCTCTTCGTGGTCAATAACCACATATAGCGGCTGTGCGGCAGCTCCGTACTTTTTCACCTGGAATTCAAACCATTTATTGCCCACGGTCTTTACTTTCCTGCCGGTCGTTTCTGACCTGTATTGCTGTGCTTCAGGAAGTTCTTCGGTAGCATCGACATAAAGAGAAATAAGCACTACTTCGTCTTTCAAAATACTATGGATACGGTCATCCGACCATACGTTGTCTTCCATCTTACGGCAGTTCTCACAGCCATATCCTGTAAAGTCTATCATTACCGGTTTGCCTACTTCTTTTGCGTAAGCGAGTCCTTTGTCGTAATCCTCAAATGCCATAATGTCCTTACCTACCAGTTTCGCACCCTCCGGCAGGCTTCCGCTTATATTGCTGCGACCCACACCGTCAGGGCTTTCGCTGTAGCGTAATGGAGGTGGAAATCCGCTGATCAGTTTCAGCGGCGCTCCCCAAAGTCCCGGAATGAGGTATATGGTAAAAGAAAGTATTAATAAACCTGTCAGCAATCGTCCTACCGATATGTAGGATACCGGTGTATCATGAGGCAGTACAAGCTTCCCGAAAAGGTATAGGGCCCATGCGCCAAATACGGCGATCCAAATTACAAGGAATATCTCCCTTTCCAACAAATGCGACTGCGTTACAAGATCGGCTTTGGAAAGGAATTTAAAGGCCAGTGCCAGCTCCAGGAAACCTAGCGATACCTTTACCGTATTAAGCCATCCGCCTGATTTTGGCAGCGAGTTCATCCAGCCCGGGAACATAGCGAAAAGCATGAACGGCAAAGCAAGTGCCGATGAAAAGCCGACCATACCAATTACAGGTGCCAGTCCGCCTTTCGATGCGGCTTCAACCAGCAATGTACCTACTATAGGTCCTGTACATGAGAACGATACGATAGCCAGTGCAAGCGCCATGAACAATATACCTACAAATCCTCCCCTGTCGGCCTGGCGGTCTACTTTATTGGCCCATGAGTTAGGCAGCATGATCTCGAACCCACCAAGGAACGATATGGCGAAGAACACAAGTAGTGCAAAGAATATCAGGTTAAACCACACATTGGTAGATAGCCTGTTAAGTGAATCTACCCCGAACAATGCGGTCACGATCGAACCTAACAATACGTAGATTATAATGATCGACAAGCCGAAAAATATGGCATTACGGATACCCTGTGCCCTGGTTTTACTGGCCTTGGTAAAAACGCTCACCGTCATTGGTATCATTGGGAATACACATGGTGTTAGCAACGCCGCGAAACCTGAGAAAAATGCTACAATGAAGATGGTCATTATACCCTTGTCATCTCCCTTAGCCTTTTTTGGTGCGGAGGCAGGCTTAACCTCCTCAGCCTTTTTTGGCGTTTCGGCTTTGGCCGCTGTAGTGGGGTCGCTGAATAGCTTTACCTCTTTTGCAGTAAGGTTTTTCAGGTCGTATTCAAAAAAGAAGTTGCCCTGTATGCAAACCTCTTTACACACCTGGTAAAACAGGTCAAGCTGCACAAGGTTGTTGTTTGGGTTTGTAGTTCTTATAACCTGCTTCAGCTGCACATTATGGCTCCAGAAGTATTCGTCTACCCCAAAAGTTTTATTGAAAGCTTTTTCATACGGGCTTTCCTCGGCCTTGCCTACGGCTTGAAAATTATCCTTGTCATTATTGAAGGTAATTTCCAGCGGAAGCGCGCCGCCATCAGGGGTAAACTGCGAATATACGTGCCATTTATCTTCTATGGTACCGTCAAGGGTAATGATGTATTCGTTATCCGACTTCTTCTCGATCTTCGAAGTCCATTTTACCGGGTGTTTGTCGGGTGCCTGCGCCCATGAAGTTACAAAAGCAAATAGCAGGAATAAGGTGAAAGCTAATTTTCTCATTATTATAAAACTTCTATTTTTAAAATTGTGTTTGTATTTCCTCTTACTTTAAAACGCTCGTCGGCACGATGACCCACGACCCAAATCACCTCTTCTCCGGAACACAGCAGCCAGGCATTTTCCTTTTCGCTAAGGCTGAACTTTTCATCCTTAAAGAATTTGGAGATCTTCTTCCGTTGCCCGTTCATTCTGGAAGGGCAAAAGTAATCACCATCTTTCCATTTACGAAGAATTAACGGGTAATTTATTAATTGATTATCAACAAAAATAGATTTTTTTGTTGCATTTTTATTAATTGTTTGGGTTATTGACAAGGATAGACTGATCGGTTCGTTAATTTGCTCCTGCCCGTAATGAATTTCAAAAACTTTATCCAGTCCTTCCGGAAGCAGTTCCAATATCAGTACCTCCCTGTCCTTTAACAGCCTGAAACTTCCTGAAACAATATACTTGCCTGACTGGGCATCTGCCAGTGCATAAATATCTTCCCACGCTGTAAAGCCGAATGGGTTTAGCCATTGGTACAAATAAGCTTTGTAATTGCTCAACCTTTTTAACTTTGCGATATCAAAGTGTTTTTTGTTCTCCCTTTCAGATACAACTTGTTTATACACCAATACAGAGGCGTCTTCAACAAGTGACCGTGACTGTTGAAGATTTTCAAGCGTATGCCTGAAAGAATCGGCAAAAGCCGGATTGAGTTCTTTAAGCAACGGAAGCACATCATGGCGTAGTTTGTTGCGCAGGTATTTATTGGACGCGTTGCTGCTGTCCTCCCTCCATCGTATATTATTCTCTTTGGCATATGCCAGAATTTCATCGCGGGTAAAAGGCAATAACGGGCGAATAATTTTCCCATTCTGGTGTGGGATGCCCGTTAGTCCCTCAAGTCCTGTTCCGCGTGTCAGGTTGATCAAAAACGTTTCTATCGAGTCATCAAGATGATGTGCGGTAAGTAGATGATCAAGATTATTTTCACGCAATAGTTCATCAAACCACAGATAACGCAATTGCCTTGCAGCTATCTGAATAGATAGTTTATGATCGGACGCAAAAGTTTCTGTATCAAAACGTGTTACAAAAAAATGTAAATTATTTTCTTCAGCATATTGGGCAATAAAATCCTCATCACCATCGCTTTCATTCCCGCGCAGGTTGAAGTTGCAGTGCGCTATAGAAATTTCGTAATTTAATTGCCTTAACAGATCGGATAGTACCATACTATCAAGCCCTCCTGAAACTGCCAGGAGCAATTTCCTTTCTCTTAAAAATGGAAGCGCAATATCTAGGTGATTCTTTAATTTCGAAAGCATTCCCAAAAGTAAGGAATTTTCCTGAATGCTATCCTTCCAGAACAGTTCTCATCGCTTTCGCTTTCAACAGGCATTCCTCATATTCCATTTCTGGACTGGCTTTCGAAGTGATAGCACTTCCTACAGAAAAAGAAACATAACTCTTTTCAGCATTATAAAGTATGCTGCGGATAACTACATTAAAGTCGAAGTCGCCATCCGGGCTAAAATAACCTACTGCCCCGCTGTACAGCCCGCGCCTGGTCTCTTCCAGCCTTTCGATGATCTGCATGGCCGAGATCTTTGGCGCGCCGGTCATACTGCCCATAGGATAAGTAGTGCGTATGACATCTACCGGCCTGCTCCCCTCTTCAAAACGGGACACTACGGTCGAAATGAGGTGGTGTACCTGTTTGAACGTGTACGCGCCGCACAGTTCCTCCACTGCAACCGATCCTCTCGCAGCGGTACGGGACAGGTCGTTGCGTACCAGATCGACGATCATAATATTTTCTGAGCGTTCTTTTTCATTGGCGGCAAGGGCAAGCTTAATCGCATTATCCTCATCAGCATTGGCACTGCGCCTTGCCGTACCTTTTATAGGCTGTGTGACGATCTTGCTCCCTTCTTTGCGCAGGTATCTCTCGGGTGATGCCGACATCAGGTAGTGCTTGTGATTTTTGAAGTAAACGGCAAACGGAGGTTCGGAGATGGCATTGAGCTTTTCGTATGTTATCAGCGGATCGATAACCGCATTTTCGGCATAAAACTCCATGCAGAAGTTCGCCTCATAAATATCTCCCCGGTGGATATGCGTCAGCATCTGCCCTACTTTATCCAGATAACTTTCTTTCGATATGCGTTGGTTTATGGTTGCCAGTTGTTGGTTGTCAGTTGTTGGGGTAACTCGTAATTCATAACTTATAATTTCTTCAAAGTCCGATACAATTTCATCATCACACATTCGTAAATACTGTACTTCCAGTTCATTCCCTTTCAGCAAAAAAAGCTTTTTCGGCTGGAAAAAGAACATGTCAGGAAACCCCAGCCCGTCGTGGTTGCCGGATCGCAGGTCCTCGGCGTCATTTTTCATGTCGTAGGAAAGATACCCGAACAGCCAGTCCCTTGTGATCTGCTGGTATTCGTTCAGTTCCTCAAACGCATTGTGATGGTCGGTCTTTATGGAGGTCAGCCCATCCAGGGCCAGCACGGCATCATACGATGTATGCTTTTGTTCATAGCTGTTACTGTCCAGGAACACCACCTCACGGAACTGCTGCGCCCATTGCAGGAGCTTTTTTTTAAAGGAAGCTGTATCTTGTAATGTAAAGGTTGAATAAGTTCTCAATCGGGATTATTTAGCGCTTCAAAAATAGTAAAGATAACGTATATTAACCATGGATTTAATTTTACTAATTTTGCCCTATGGCAACTACCACCACAAGCTTTTTCGACAGCATAGCCCCATTTGTCACCCTCAGCACGGAGGGCAGGCAGGCTTTGCTTTCACTTATTAAAAAAGAGTCCCTCCCTAAAGGTTATGTCCTGGTGCCCTGCGGCGACATTTGCCGTAGTGTCTATTACATCGAAAAAGGCCTGGCACGTACCTTTTACCTGAAAGACGGCAAGGAGGTTACCGACCGCTTCAGGGGCGAGAATTCTTTTACCTGCTCTATGAGCGGCTATGTGACCAATACGCCCGACGGAAGGCAGATAGAGCTGTTGGAGGATTCCGTGATATGGTCGCTGCCGTATGCCGAACTCGAAAAGCTATATGATGCCTACCACGAGGTCGAGCGCCTGGGACGCTACCTTATTACCCAGGAAATGGTAGAGATGCACCGGCGACTCAGTGAATTGCAATTCATGTCGGCACAGGAACGCTACAGCAATCTGCTTGCTGTTGATCCATGGCTGCTGCAAAGGGTTTCGCTTGGGCACATCTCCTCCTACCTTGGCATTACTCAGGAAACGCTAAGCAGGATAAGGGCTAAAACAATTCAGGGTTTATAGTTGATAGTTTCGGGGTGTTGTTTTTGATAAATGTCAAAGGAAATGGTTTGCGCATGGGCCAACTTTGCGTTATCAAAACAGATCACTATGGAATTAAAGACATTTTACAGGATACGGTTCAACGACTGCGACTCCTTCAGGCACCTTAACAACTCCGCCTACATCAACTACATGCTCAATGCCCGTGAGGATCATTTACAGGAATTCTACAGCATTCCCATGGATAGCCTGTACAAAAAAGGTTCCGGCTGGATGGTCGCCCATCATGAGATAGTATATCTTGCCCCTGCCAACTATGGCGAAATGGTGTGTATCCATAGCAGCCTCATAAAATATTCCGATGACTCGTTGCTGGTCGAAATAGCCATGTGGGACGAAAAGGAGCAGCAGCTCAAGGCACTGCTGTGGACAAAATTCATTCATATCAATATGCAGACAGGCAAGCGCGACAGCCATCCTGAATGGTTCAGGGAAATAGCCAAACCAATGGAAATTAAAACATTACAACAGTTCGCCACGATGAGTGACAGGCTGGCATCGCTAAGGAGATAGATCTGTGTTAGTCTCCCGTTTTTAATACTGCTTCCGGTATCGTGCCGGAAGCTTTTTTATTTTTGGGACATACATAGATCATGGTATATTGCGTTATCTTTTAAAACAACATCATGAAGCATATTCTCATTTTTTTACTGCTGCCATTTGTCGGCTTCAGTCAAAATGATAAGAACATATCTGTCATTTCCGCAGAAAAAATGAATGTGATCTATCGTGGCATCGAAAACCCCATTAAGATCGCTGTACCGGGTTCCAGATCGTTTAACGCCACGGCTAAAGATTCAGCCTTGGTAAAAGTTGACAGTGTAGGCAATTATATTTTATACGGACGTTCCGGCCACGAAACGACAATAACAATTGAAGCCATGATGGAAGATGGCTCAATATTGCATGAAGAGAAGATATTTAAAATTTTAGGCATTCCTATGGTTGAGGCTGCACTTTACAGAGGTGAGTATTGTTATCACTGTATGTTTGAAATGACAAAACAAGATCTCATAGATGCAAAATTGACATTGTCGATGCCAACTGTTCCTTTTATAAGGGAATCTGATGTAAAAGGTTTTACGATCTTCTTATTTAATGAAAAGAAAAACCGTCACATTGAGGTGTTAGGATCAGAAATGAATGACCAGGCCATTTTGAGGATTAAAAAATTAAAAAAAGGAACTGAATTGCTAATTAATCAAATTAAAGGCAATATAGCAGGTGTTGATATGATGATATGTAAGATGCCGCAATTAAAAGTGATCCTAACTGATTAACCATATTTGCCTATATTAGCCTTTTCCAAACTCAAACTATTCAAAATTATGAGAAAGAAATTTTACAAAGCCGTAGTGGCCTTTGCGGTGCTGTTCACGTTTGCGGGCTGTAGCAGCAGCGATGGCGATGGCAACGGCAACCCTACCGACCCCAACCAGGCTATCATCAACACGCTTTCGGGCGGCTCATCGCGAACGTGGTACTGGGCCGCAGGCGAAACGGGCCACCTTGGGCTTGGCAGCAACTCGACCGACAATGCGGTTAATTTTTACGGCAACATTAACCAGGCCACGCCGTTCCAATACGCCAACAATGAAGATACGGGATGCCTGTACAGCACTTCGCTTAATTTTACCCTTGAGGGCGGCCAATTGAAGCTTACCCTGAATAATGGCGGCAATACCTTATTCAACAGCAGTTACATTACCTCCAATGAGGGTCCTGTCACTACAGACAAATGCCTGCCATATAACACTGCCGGCACTAAAACGGTTTCTGTTGGGGATTCCGATTCTTATGTAACACAGAGTGGCGTTGCAAACCGCACAACAGGCAAGCAGATCACCATCGCTAACGAAGGCTTCATGGGATATTATGTAGGGCAAAGCACATACGAGATCCTTTCGGTCACCAATGATAAGCTGAAGGTCAGGGCGGTATTTGGCAACGATGCTTCAAAAGCCATCTACCACACCTTTACCACAACTCCGCCCGATGTACCTGCCAATGAGAATTTTACCACGCTTGTGTGGTCTGATGAGTTTAATACCCCCGGAGCGCCTGATCCTTCTAAATGGGGTTACAACCTCGGCGCAGGCGGCTGGGGCAATAACGAGTCACAATACTATACCGACCGTCCAGAAAATGTTGTGGTCGCTGATGGTAAGCTGATAATTACCGCAAAAAAAGAAAACTATCAGGGGCAGGCCTATACTTCTGCCCGACTTGTAACCGATGGAAAATACAGCTTTAAATACGGCCGTGCGGTAATACGCGCCAAACTTCCTGTGGGCGGCGGCACCTGGCCTGCGATCTGGACGCTGGGACAAAACTACGCTACCCAGGCATGGCCTGCCTGCGGCGAAATAGACATTATGGAACACGTGGGCAACCAGCAGAACAGGATACACGGCACACTGCATTATCCGGGGCATTCGGGTGGGAATGCTAATAGTGGCAGCTCCATCATCCCGAATGTATCAACCCAGTTCCATGACTATTCAGTAATTTGGAATGAGGACATCATCCGTATTTTTGTCGATGGCAACCAGATACACTCCGTTGCTAATAGCGCTGCCATTCCATTCAACCACAACTTTTTCTTTATCATGAACGTGGCCATGGGCGGCAACTTTGGCGGTGCCATCGACCCTAATTTTGTACAATCTTCGATGGAGGTGGATTATATCCGTGTATATCAATAGAGTTCACTTCAAAGCATAAAAAAAGCGAGGCTCAACACCTCGCTTTTTTTCACTTATTTTTTCTTTTTGCCTTTTGACTTCTTCTTAGCTTTAGTCTTTTTCTTCTCTTTCTTTTTTGCTTTTGCTTTCTCCTTTTGTTTTTTAGCCTTTGCCTTCTTTTTAGCATTAGCTTTTTTCTTCTTCTTTTTCTTGTCCTTATCTTTTTTAGATCTTTTCTTTTTATCAGACTTGGACTTCTTCTCTTTTTTCTCTTTGATCTCTGTAGTTTCTACTGTTGGTGCAGCATGCGCCTCTTCTGCAGCAGTTACTTCAGGGGCAGCAGTTTCAGTAGCTTCAGCAGGGGCGGCCTCTGTTTCTTCTGTTTTAGCAGCTGGCCTTGGCCTGCGAACCGGTTTTGGCTTTTCTTCAATAGGTACTTCCGCTGGCGCGGCATTCTCTGTCGTGGTGTTCACGTCCGTAGCAGGTACGGTATTTTCAGTTACATTCTCTTCCTGTGCTTCCGGGGCTTTCTTTGCGGGCTGTCTCATTCTTGTTCTATTTGATTTATTATAAACGTCTTTTCTGTTTTAATGCTACTATTAATTCATTGTAAATTAACAGTTAACAAAATTAGATAATATTACGATCACCCAATGTTAAGTTTTCGACCTATAAAGAACATCCTATAGCATTGTATATCAATAAAAAGCACGGCTCTCGCCGTGCTTTTTATTCTTTTTGGAAAATAAAGACCTACCAGACATACGTCCCTACAGCGCCCGGCTCCAGGCTCGTCCTTACCCATTCACCATTATATTTTATGTTGAAGAATTCTGTTGTAGTGCCGTCATTTTCCACGATCAATACCTTTTTACCTTCGGGTGTCTTAAAGGCTACGTTTTGTAGGTTGCCCGTAATATTGCTCGCTATGCGTACCGAACCTGCAGGCACGAATTTAGACGCATGGGCTATTACATAGTAAGCTACATTTTTCACGTAAGTGTCGCTGCTGGTAATGGTAATGGCACCTTTACAGTCAGAACAGCCGCCGTTGGTGTGCGGTGACCAGCTGCCATTGCTAGCCAGGTTCCATTCAAGGGTGTTCTTGCTCCAGTTGCGCATCGACCCTATCAGCACATTCTTCAGGTGCCACTTCAGGTCACCGCCAAAGCTGCCGGTCGCGGAGGTGTATTGCTCCGTAAAATAAACATTCTTATTCGGGTGTGCGTTGTGTACGGTAGTCATCGCGCTAATGTCGCCGGCATACAGGTGGAATGCCGAGCCATCCACGAACGGGTTTGCCCCGGGGTCGTTAAGGATAGTCAATGGGTATGACGGGAGGTCGCAGTTATGGTCGTAAGCAATGATCTTGGTAGAAAGGCCCGCTGCCTGAAATGCAGGCCCAAGAGCATTCTTTATAAAGTTGGCCTGCTCCCCTGCCTGCATCACCATGCTTGGGTTATTATGCGGGTTCAGTGGTTCATTTTGCGGGGTTATAGCAGTGATCGTTATGCCCTGCGCCTGCATGCCCTGAATGTACTTTACAAAATACTGCGCGTACTCGTCGTAATATTGCGTCTGGAGGCTGCCGCCCACAAAGCTGCCGTTATCCTTCATCCAGACCGGTGCGCTCCATGGGGTAGCCACGATCTTGATGTTTGGGTTAATGGCAAGTATTTCCTGCAAAAGGCCTATGACCGCCGTGTCATTACTCAGGCTGAAGCTTGCGAGCGTTGGGTCGGTTTGGCCTGCCGGAAGGTCATTATAAGTAAATGGCGCCGAATTAAGGTCGGATGCTCCAATGCTTACTCTGAGATAGCTTACACCAATGCCGGTAGTGGTATTGAAAAGGTCTTGCAACAGTTCCTGTTTTCTCGAAGCATTAAGGCTGTTGATCACTTCGACGCTGCCACCCGTAAGTGTATATCCATAACCGTCAATGGTTTGAAATACCGATGTATCGGAAACTTCAATGGTAGGCTGCGGATTAGCTACAGTACCAAAATCGAGCACGGTTGTTTGTTTGGCAAGCCTTACGGAACCCGAATTATTCGTCAGCCAGAAGTCGACCTCATTGGTGCCGGGCCCTGGTGTATCATCAGTAGGATCTGTTGGGGAACTGTCACCATCAGAAGATGATGAGCAGCTGAACTGTAATAACGTAAGGGCAGATAAGCCAAAAATGGCTAGTAATTTTTTCATGTAAATGTTTCTTTGAACTGCTAAAAATAGGACATTTTGCGAACTGCCCGCTGGCATTGTACGACTTTAACACCAGTGCCGGATGATTTTTATCAGGATCCACTGTAAGTAGATCGTTTATTGAAAATATAACAGCTTTTAAAAGTAAAAGCACGGCTTTCACCGTGCTCTGACCACTTAAAAAAAGAAACACACAATTACCTCTGTAAGAGGTTATCTAACCATTCTTTCACATCCTTATGCGTACGCTTACCAAAAGGCAGCCTCGATTTGATGATTAACTCAATATTGTTGAAAGACACCAATGTACACCAGCCTATATGCTCCATATAGCGATTAATAAAGTAAAGTATCTCATATCCCTGGGTGCAGTTCAAGATAACGTCGGCTGGAAAACCGGTTATTTTCTTAACATCATCCTCCTTTGTACGCCATATATACTCCTGCTTCAGGTCTTGTCTTGTAAAATCACACATACCTATCTCCTGAAACTGCTATCCAGCCAGTCTTTTATATCCTTATGTGAGCGCACGGCGAACGGCAGCCTTGTTTTTATGGCAGACTCTATATTCTGGAAGGTTGCTTCGGCCAGCCATCCGCGGCAGGACATATAGCGGCATATAAAGTGTATCACTTCGTATCCTTCGTTCACATTCAGCTCTACACTTTCAGGGAAACCTGTGATAGAAATGCAGGTTTCTTCGGCAGTCGTCCATTTGGCAGAGTGCCTTAATACATCGGGGGTAAAATTTATCATATCAAAAGCATTAATTTCAGTATGTAAATTTCAGTAAACACAATGGCATGGCACAGGTAGAAATTACCTGTTTTTGTAAAACAGGTAATTTCTACGGGTACGTTAATTTAAAAGGTGTCATCTATAAGGCAATTTACGAATTCTTTTAATTTCATATCTTAGCGTCATAAATCATACTATGACAACAACGGCAGCGGATCTTCAAAAAGATATAGATGATATCCGGCAAATTGATATAATCCCATCACTGCTCGATGTAATTTGCAGCACTACAGGTATGGGCTTTGCAGCTGTCGCAAGGGTAACGGAGGATCGCTGGGTAACCTGCAGCGTGCGGGATGATATTGGGTTTGGCCTCAAACCCGGTGATGAACTGGAGATAAAAACCACCATTTGTAATGAAATACGTAACTCCGGCATTGGTGTGATAATCGACCATGTTGCAGAAGATCCTCTCTTTAAAGACCATCATACGCCTGGTATGTATGGTTTCCAAAGCTATATCTCGGTCCCGATCCTCCGAAAACACGATGGCAGCTTTTTTGGAACGCTTTGCGCTATCGATCCCTACCCACACGAAGTCAGCTCACCTGCCATAACGCAAATGTTCAGACTGTTCGCTGACCTCATCGCCTTTCACCTATATGCTGTGGAATCAGTGCGGGAAAGCGGCGTGATGCTGCAGGAGGAGAAGGCATTTAATGATGTGCTTGAAAAAAAGGTGGCAGAACGTACAGCAGAACTTGCTAAAAATAATGATTCACTCCTGAAAATGAACAAGGACCTTGAGTCATTTGCTTACATTTCCAGTCATGACCTTCAGGAACCTTTACGAAAAATACAAACCATAGCCTCAATAATCGTTGAAAAGGAAAGCCATAACCTTTCTGAAAGAGGCAGGGACTATTTCCGGCGAATGCGGGAAGCAGCCCAACGCATGCAGGCACTCATCAATGACCTTCTCGCCTACTCCCGAAGCAGGGCTGCAGGACAGAAATTCAAACATACCGACCTATCCGTGATCATATCACAGGTAGTATCAGATATCGCAGGAGACATTAAGGATAAAAATGCTGTTGTAGAGATCGGCATGACCTATAGTCTTGATATTGTTCCATTCCAGTTCAGGCAACTGTTATATAACCTGATCAGCAATTCCCTTAAATTTTCTGATCCTCACCGTTCGCCCGTAATAAAGATCAGTTGTTCTACTGCTAAGGGGGATCATTTTGGTGCTCTTTTCCTTGATGCCGAAAAAGACTACTGCCTGATTAAACTTTCGGATAACGGTATCGGATTCGACCAAAAATACAGTGATAAGATATTTGAAGTTTTTCAGCGGTTATATGATAAGGAATTATACCAGGGAACAGGTATCGGACTTGCTATCGTAAAAAAGATTGTTGAGAACCATAAAGGCTTTATCGTTGCGAAAGGCGAGCCCGGCATTGGAGCAACATTCGAAATATACATTCCTTTTGCTGCTACAGATGCTGATTAATAAAAGGATCCAGCCATCTCGGGTCGCTCATTATGGTTTGGTCGGTAAGGGTGTATAAAAAACGTAGCAGCGCAAGCTTATCATATTCACTTAAATTGAGCTGGCGTGCCGACCCGTCATCTCCCTTCAGCCATGGCGAAAGGTTCGGATGGTCCTTCACCCCGCTATTGTAATGTTCGATAACCTGCATAAGGGTAGTAAAGCGGGCATCGTGCATATACGGACCGGTGAGCACAATATTGCGTAATGTTGGTATCTTGAATGCGCCTGTCATTTCCGGGCTGGATGTATAAAACCCATAAGCGCCCAGATCGGTACCGGATGCGGCATCGAGGCCATTATTTATCGGCCCGATATTGTGTGATACGAATGCTTCGGTAGTATGGCAGGCATAGCAATTCACGCCTCCCTCAGAAAATGGCTTCAGGAAAAGGTCCTTGCCCCGGTTCTCCTCTGCGGTAAAATTCGCAAAAGGTTCACGCATGTTTGCTGCCTGCGCCCTTCCTGCATCGTACTTGGAATTATGGCTTACCATACTCCTTATGAATTGCGACAGCGCCTTTTCTATGCGCTCACTGGTAATAGTATTGCTGCCAAATGCTTTTATGAACAGCTGCTTGTAATAGGGCTGTTCTGCTACCCTTTGAAGGATCTGCCCCGGATCAAGCGCCATCTCGGTATGGTCGAGTATGGGCATGATCACCTGATCTTCCAATGATGCCGCACGTTCATCATAAAAAAAACGCCCTCGCTGGTAAAAGCGGGCATTTACCAAAGTCATGGAATTCCGCTTTGTGGGCTGCCCGTAAAGCCCGTGGCTAAAGGGACTTGAATCGGCAAAGGCCTTCTCTGCCCTGTGACAGGACCCGCACGCCGTGGTTCGGTTAAGGCTCAGGTTCTTATCGTAGAAAAGCACCCTCCCCAGTGTAGCGCCATCATTGGTAATGGGATTGTGGGCAGGTGTGTTATCGATGCCATTGACAGAACTCGGCACAGGCCCACCGTCGTTTAGAAAAAAATATCCCGGAAGCTGTTCGTTATAATCGTAAGCTACTGCAGGCAGGTCCAGGATCTCTAAGGGGTTCGTGGTACCGCGCGGTACATAGTCCTTTTCATCCGAACAGGATAAGAAGAGTAGCGAGGGCAACAGTAATAGGCAGTGGTGTAATTTCATAGCTGGTTGCTACAAATATACCCTGACTTCCGTTAGACTATGTTAAGATCACATTTACTACAACGATATAGTTGATAACTATCTTAAATAAGCAGAAGACGATCTATCATATATTTCTTCAGAAGGTATCAATCTACTGTCTCGATCTGCCACGGCCTTTGCCTTCCGCCAAAGTTTTTTGCCTCGATGTAAATTTTCTTTACGCTTGGGAACGCCTGCTTTATTTTTTCTTCAAGGTCGTTTACGGAATCGAACAATTCCTCTACTGTCATCTCCTTTTTGAACTCCACATCCAACGCAAGCAATATCTCATTTGGGGCAAGGTGCATTGTTAACGGAAAATAGAGCGTTTCTACTTTCACTTCTGAATTCACCAGATCGTAGATCCCCTTTACGATCTCATTGTTAGCGCTCTCACCCACCAGCAGCCCTTTGCTTTCCCTCACCATCGTTATCGCTACGAATATAAGCACTACTCCTATTAGCATCGAGGCGATGGCATCGAACATCGGCTCATTGAAATAATGCCCAAGGAACACGCCGAGCAATGCAATGAGCAATCCTGCAATAGCTGCGCTTTCTTCATATATCACCGCAAAAAGCCCGGGATCCTTGCTCATGCTCAATTCACGGAAAAAGCCTGACCCGCCACTGGATCTGTTGAATTCGCGGACCGCGTAAAAAAGGGAAGCCCCTTCGAACAGCATTGATGCGATTAGTACAATGTAATTCCAAAACGGATCACGCAATTCGACCGGATGCTGCAAATGGCTGACACCTTCATACACTGACATGCCCCCACCAAGTGAGAAAACGAGAATGGCAACAATGAGTGACCAAAAATAGATCTCCTTGCCATGACCGAACGGATGCCCCCTGTCGGGCGGGCGCTGGCTGCGCTTCATTCCCAGTAGCAGCAATAAGGAGTTCCCGCTGTCTACCGCGCTGTGTATGCCTTCGCTTATCATTGCCGAACTGCCCGTTACCGAGGCTGCTATGAATTTCACTGTCGCAATAGCAAGGTTAGCAGCAAGCGCGCCATAGATCGCAATTTTAGAATTTCCTGTCATAAGGTTAAAAAAATCCCCAATACCTTATGATACCGGGGACCTGAAATATATAATTTTGTTGATGGCCTAATTAGTGTAGCGCTCGTTGCTTTCCTCGAAGTCGTCATCGTCGCTCGATATGGACTGATTTTGGTCCTCATCAAGGTCAATGTTATCTTCGAGCAGGTAATCGTCCTGGTTAAAAGCGTCGGAGTTTTTGCTGTTGCCGCCCATGTCGTTCCATTCCTTTTCGCGGCTTTCACTGCCAAAGTCGGCATGGTCTGAATTCAGGGTTGGGTCGTTCTCTTTTGTATACGATACGCCCGGCTGTTCAATAGCAAGGTATTTATCAGTATCGCCATCTTCGTTATCGCGTCCGTTCTCAGGCTGATCACCCGATCTTTCATTATCGCGTACCAGATCTTCCGCGTTCATTGCGTCACGGCTTGCCGCGTTCTCGTTTTCATTTTCATTGTTGTTTGTCCGATCTTCCATAACAAAGTTTTTTTAAATTCTTAGAAAAATAGTACCATGCTTATCTCATTAAGCTTTGTGAGCCTGAGATTGGTCTTTAAAAGGTTTTTTAACAGGAGGCTGCAGGACAGTTCCTCCTCTTTTACTTCTTTTTCAAATTCAGATACAGCATCCTGATAGGACACACTATTGTATGCATTCAGGCTGTTGTCATGTGTAATTGTACGTTCCATGGCATTATAATTTGTATAGGTTAACAGGCGTTTTATGTTTTCCTAAATTACTCACTTTAATTGTAAGTATCGCACAATTTAGTATTAAATAAATGCCAAATATTCCACACTCAGCATACAATTGACATACAGTGCATTATGAAAAACATATCTATAAGTCCATCAATATCGACTATTTGAGAATAAATCAGTCAATGATATTATTTTCATATATTTGTTGAAAATAATTTAACAATGAAGCGTTCCGGTTCTGCCGACCTCCCTCTGCACGGAGGGCAGGTCCCCCCTTGGCTTTCCGAAAGAATGGCAAAGCTCGGACTGGCCATCGTCGAAACTATTGCAATGGAATTTTCTACGTCGGATGTCATTAGCAAACTCGCCAACCCTTTCTGGTTCCAGAGTTTCGGTGCAGTAATGGGTATGGACTGGCATTCTTCGGGCATTACTACGTCAGTCCTCGGTGCCCTCAAACGATCGGTAAATCCCCACGCGAAGGAATTAGGGATCTACATTTGCGGTGGTAAGGGAAAACATTCCATGAAAACCCCTGACGAACTGTTGTCGGTAGGCAATAGCACCGGACTTAACGGCTCTGAACTTGCCGGGCTGAGCAGGCTTACCGCTAAAGTAGATAATACCGCGATACAGGACGGCTTCCAATTATACCAGCATAATTTTATTGTGAATGCCAAAGGTGACTGGTGTGTGATACAACAGGGAATGAACAATGCTACAGGTACAGCGCGCCGTTATCATTGGCATAGCGAAAACCTCAAGTCATTCGTTAATGAGCCACATACCTTTATTTATGGCGAAGATCGAGGAAAGATCCTCAACCTTACCGCCGCAGAAGCTGCTTCAACACGCGAAAAGTCCTTGCTGATAGCCAATGAGCATCCTGAAAGGATACTTAGAGAATTGAACCACCTGAAAATGCCCGACCACCACGATGTAAGAATGAAGGATGTCAACATGAAGCGCCTGGGTGCGATGCTTTGGCTGGCACATGAGAACAAACCCGAAGATTTTGAAGGGCTATTGATGCTTAAAGGAATGGGGCCGAGGACCATACAATCGATAGCATTGGTAAGCGAAGTGATCTACGGCACCCCGACCCGTTTTAACGATCCCGCACGTTTTTCTTT
This sequence comes from Flavobacterium sp., assembly GCF_052437795.1. GTDB lineage: Bacteria > Bacteroidota > Bacteroidia > Flavobacteriales > Flavobacteriaceae > Flavobacterium. Next base: position 903,200 of record NZ_JBQVPA010000001.1, on the reverse strand, counting down.
TGCACATGGCGGAAAGGATGGCCATCCTTTTCCTGTTCCCATAAAAGTTTTCGATGAGACCATAGCAATGCTGCAAACAGCGATACACAGGGCCAAGATCGGGAATGGCGATAAAATGCAGGCCATAAAAAAGCTCTCAGAATTGTCATGGGAGGCTGAGAAAGATTTTACGCCCAATGATAATTTCGACGCGCTTATCCAAAAGGAACGCGATGAGTCTTATAAATATGGTGGGCGCACTATATTCGGTGAAGCAAAACCTCCAAAAGGAAATGAAGGCTATCAGCTACAGCTTTTTTAATTCAATAGGCTGCTCATCATCCTCACCCTCTTTGAATTTATGGAAGATGCGGCCGATCATTACAATTAGCCGGTTCTTATAATCCTCGATAAGCCATTCGCGGTAGTTCTTAGTGGTTTTGGATAGCAGCTTTGCATATTTCTTTACGCGGTATTCCACGTCGCCATCAAGCAGTTTGGCCAGCTTTCGGGCTTCGGATACCGTTTCAGAGTTCTCGATGCACATGAACGCGTGCTGGCGGATGGAATGCTCGATCACTACCTTTGGCTTTTCCCTTTGCTCATCTACAGCTTTACGGTACTCTTCTTCAACGTCAAAGGTAACATCAAGTGTTTTGCCAAATTTGGCACGCACCTCCTCGGTCATGCTGTATACGTGGTAGCTTTCTATCTCGGCATCGGTACGGATGTTCTCCAGGAACTGCTCGGGGTTTTTAAAGATGTACTGCCAGTCTATCGGGTCGCTCCACAGGCCGAAACGCTGCGCATTATTGCCCAGGTCGATCACCGTGAATATATCTTTGCCGGGCAGCTTTCGCGAGCCGCGGCCTATCATCTGGAAGTAAAGCGTAAGTGAGCGTGTGGCCCTGTTGAGTATAATGGCCTCTACCGTTGGCTCGTCGAACCCGGTGGTAAGTATGGAAACCGATGTAAGTATCGCATCGGGTGTTTTATGGAACCAGCTTAGTATCTTCTTACGTTCAATATCCGGCGTTCGGTTGTCGAGGTGCTTAATGGGTAACCCGGCCGCCTTGAATGTTTCGTATACATACAGCGATGTATTGATACCGTTGTTGAAAATGAGGGTTTTCTTTCCTTTGGCTCGCGCTTCATACGACTGCACCAGCAGGTCCTGCATGGAGGAACGAGAATACAATTCGTCGGAAGAGCTTACGGTATAGTCGCCGTTGATACCGAGCTTCAGTGACGTAAGTTCTACATCATATCCATACATCACAGCCCTTGCCAGGTAACTTTTGTTAATAAGTGACTGTATCGGCTCACCCACTATCAGCTCATTGTAGGTCTCGTACATGGGCAATTCGATGTTAGAGCTGAGCGGTGTAGCGGTAACGCCAAGGAATAGTGAATTCTTGAAATAGGTGAACAGCTTGCGGAAGGAGTTGTAGTGCGCTTCGTCGACGATCACAAGGCCAACATAATCCATATGGAATTTCTTATCCTTGAGGCGGTTGTTGAGGGTCTCTACCATCGCCACATAACAGTCAAATTCATTGTGGTTGGGCAGGTCTTTTACGGCACTGTCAATGATGGTATTGGTCACGCCAAAGCTCTTGAGCATGGCCGATGTCTGCTTGCTCAGCTCGATACGGTGGGTAAGCACAAGTACTTTTCGATCATACTTTGCAACAAAGCGGCGCGCTATCTCAGAGAATATCACGGTCTTGCCGCCTCCTGTAGGTAATTGGTACAATAAGTGATAGTTGTCGGGCTTCCCTTCAAACTTTTCAAAAATCGCATCGATATCTTCCTGCTGATAATGGTACAGCTCTTTCCTGTCCTCCGCCTCGTCTCTTTCCATGTGTAGTGTCAATCCCCAAAAATATATATTTACCCTGATTTAATTGTTTAGGAAATCATAAAGATTATTATAAAATTATTTTTGAAGCAAAGATCTTCGAACGAGGTTATTATTCAGCTAATTATAACTAAATTTACAAAAATGAAGGAGGTAATTATGCTGAATTATGACGAGACTTCAATACCCGAAGCCACCGAAATACAGAACGAGATGCGCCACCGCGTTTCGCTGATAACCGAAAATAAAAAAATAACCACAATAGCAGGCGGCGACATTTCGCACAATAAAGATAGTGATACGGTATATGCCGGCATTGTGGTACTCTCCTATCCCGATATGCAGCTCCTCTCCTATTCCCTGGTGATCGGCGAAACCAAATTTCCCTACGTACCACAATACCTTGGCTTCCGCGAAGTGCCCGCATTGCTGAAGGCCTGGGAGCAGCTGCCGCAAAAACCCGACCTCATTGTCCTCGATGGGCAGGGTGTAACCCATCCCCGGAGAATGGGGATCGCATCGCATTTTGGGGTATTGGCCGGCCATGCCGCGATAGGGTGCGCTAAGAACATGCTGTTCGGGAACTATGCCCCGCTCGGCCTCGACAGGATGAGCATGAGCCCCATATCCAGCTATAACGAAGTGATGGGATATGCACTGCGAACCAAGACCGGCGTAAAGCCCGTTTACATTTCGCCCGGGCATAAGGTCTCTGTGCCCGACAGCCTTGCCATTATGGAGAAATGCGTACTGAAGCACCGCATCCCCGAGCCCACGCGCATTGCCCATGAAAAAGTAAATCTGTTCAGGGTAGGAAAATTAAAGGAAGGGTATTATGAGGAGAATGTTCAGGGATTACTGTTTTAAGCCCCTAACCCACAAAGGGGGAACTCCAATCGATCCTTTAAAGCAACGGTGGCAAATCCATCCTTTGGGGGATAGAAGGCTTACTCATAGTTATCCCATATCCTTTCGAACTCCATCCTGTTCTCCCAATATTGGCGTAATGCTTCGTCCTTAACGGCGGCAATGCGGTCTTTGAAGTTAGTGTCCATACCATTTACAGCTACATAGTCGACCACCTGTTTATAAGAGTTAAGTATGCTTTTATAAAAGGATGAGTATTTTAGCTCGCGCTTTGCCGAGTATTTTTGGGCGGTCTCAATATTAAAGAGCATAATATCCGCCACAACATAAGGATCCACGCCAAGGCTAAGGAAATGCTTGATGTACTTTTGAGCGGTCGATCGTCGCAGCTTGGGTCGTTTACCCTTTATGGGAAAGTACTCATTGGCTATTTTAAGCTTGGCTTCCTGCTCCAGCTTATCCTCTTTGGGGTTAAATACAAAGTCGTAATATTGCTTTACATCGCCAAACTTTTCGTACAATGCCAAAAGTTGTTCTTCAAGTTCTTGTTTAGGCAGCGATGCCAGGTATTTTTTAAGGTCGCGTTTACTCATAAGTGTTTCAAAATTACGGGTAAATTTTAAAGCTTACAATAAATTGAAAAAAAGATGTGGGAAAAACAGATAAAGTGCTATTTTTGCAGTCCTGAAACAAAGTCAAAAACTAAACAACAGAATAGTGGAAAATCCGAGTGCACAAAAACTGATCCATAAGATACAGCTCGACCTGTTCAAAAAAGGTTTTGATGTCGATATCCTTGTGGCCGACCTGAAAAAACTACGTGATTACTCAATGGAAGAACAAAATCCGGTGCTTACCAAGGCATTGCGCCTTACCTACGAGCATCTTGAGCAAAACGGAGCCTTCCTTATCCCGATCCCTGATGATGAGCCTGTAGACGAAGAAACAGAACTTGTAGCGGGCGAAGCTGCAGCGAACGAGAACAACCTAGAAAGCCTTGACTACCTGCTTTCCCTGTTCACCGACCTTACCAAGAAGAACAACCTTCTCGACCTTAAGGAATACAACAAGGCATTCCTGGCTTTTTAAGAATTCAAATTTACCGTTATATAATTAGGAAAGCTGTTTGGAAACGAACAGCTTTTTTTTGTTTATATAAATGAAAAAAAGCTGTTTGGAAACGAACAGCTTTTTTTTGTTTATATAAATGAAAAACTATGGTTCGGATGTATACGGATCTATTATTAGCGTTTGGATCTGATAATGGACTTTTATCAATTTAACAGAGAAGCAAAATATTCAAATTAACATTTTTAGATATGTGATATCCGCGTCCCATTAATCTTTACCTTTGCAAAAATTTTATTAAATGATACGTATCTTTAAGATCATAGCTTTACTTGAGGGTATTTCGGCCCTTGTACTTTTCTTTTTTGCCATGCCGCTAAAATACATTTGGGACAACCCAGAATATATCCGTCCTGTAGGAATGGCACATGGTGTACTGTTCACCATCTATATCGTTTTTGCAACAATGCTGAAGTTTGAGGAGAAATGGCCCTGGAAAAAATACATCATCATTTGCCTGGCTTCCATCCCTCCTTTCGGGACCTTCATCATGGAGCGTAAATATTTCGGTTCGACGGCAAATTCGTAAATGGAACTTTTCAACTGGGCATATAAGGTATTTAAGAATATTGGCTTTGGCCATACCATGGCGCTTTATGGCAATCTGGCAATTAACATCATTGTGCTTGCCGTTATCGCCATTATACTGGACAAGATCTTTAAAAAAGTGCTGGTCGTGGCACTTTCCATTGTCGCCCGCCGGACCAAGACCACCTTTGACGATTTCTTGGTTGAGAACAAAACCGCAAAGTATGTTGCCCATCTCATTCCGTTGTACTTTATATATAAAACACTTCCTGTAATACTTGAGGATTTTATTTACTGGGAGAAAATGATCTCGAAGGGTACGACCATATCCATTATCCTGTTAAGCCTTTGGATAATAAGAAGTATTTTCAATGCCCTGAAAGACTACCTCAAGATCCAGCCGGAATATAACGACAAACCAATAGACAGCTATATCCAGGTGATCATGATCATCCTGTGGATATTTGCGGTCACGGCTATGGTACTGATACTGTTCAATACTACCATAGGCGCATTGTTAGGTACTTTTGGAGCCATATCTGCTATCATCATCCTTATTTTTAAGGATACCATACTCGGGTTCGTAGCCAGCATACAGGTAACCGTCAACGATATTGTTCGCATAGGCGACTGGATCACCATGGAAAAATTCGGTGCCGACGGCTATGTGATCGAGATCAACCTGGCCACGGTAAAGGTGCAGAACTTCGATCACACCACGACTACCGTACCTACGTACAGCCTGATCTCCGACTCGTTCAGGAATTGGCGCGGGATGGTAGATTCGGGTGGGCGGCGCATCAAAAGGCATATCCTGATAAAGGCCAACACCGTGCGGTTCGTACACCGTGATGAGATCGCCGACCTAAGCAAGATACATCTAATTGCCGATTACCTGAAAGGCCGACAGGCCGATATCGACAAATGGAACAGCGAGCATAATGTTGATAAATCTTTATCTATCAATGGACGTAACCTCACTAATCTGGGTATCTTCCGCAAGTATATCAATAGCTATATCGAGACACACCCGGGAGCCAACAAGGACCTGACCATCATGTGCCGCCACCTCCAGCCTACCGAAAAAGGCATCCCTATCGAGATCTACCTTTTCACTTCCGATAAGCGCTGGCTGAACTATGAATACATCATGGCCGATATCTTTGATCATATCATCGCTTCTGTGGCATATTTTGGGTTGGAGATCTTTGAACTGCCTACGGGCAAGGGATACATGGAAGAATAATGATCTCCTCATAAAAACAAAGCCCGGAACATGGTCAGTTTCGGGCTTTGTGTTTTATGCTTATGGATTAGTTGACCAAAGGCTCACATCTTTCACCATAGCTCTTCGCGGCAGTCTTAAATGCCCTACCAAAAGCTCTGCAAAGTCTTCCGGCTGCAGTGTCGTTTCGGGGTTGCCGTCAGTAAGGTTAAGGTCTTTCGCCATATCGGTAGAAATGGTGCTTGGGGTCATGGTAAATACCCTGATATTATCTTTCCTCACTTCCTGCATCAGCGATTCCGACATTCCTATAAGCCCGAACTTCGAGGCACTGTAAGCACTTGTTAGCGGAGCGCCCTTCAATCCCGCGCTGGATGAAATATTGACAATATCCCCGCTCCTGCGTTCCTTCATTTCCGGCAATACGGCACGGGTAGCATAATAGGCGCCAAAAACATTGGTTTTAATGATGTTCTCCCATTCGGCTACGCTCAGGTCAAGGAACTTGCCAAACTTGCCTACACCGGCGTTATTCACCAGGATGTCGATCGCTCCCAACTCTTTTTTTATTGCTTCGATCGCACCTGTCAACTGTGCATTATCCGTAATGTCCGCTATTGCATAAACCACTTTTATTTCGGCATTTAGCTTTCTGGCTTCTTCGGCGACAGCCTGAAGGTCGGCTTCTGTCCTTGCGATAAGCCCAAGGTTTACGCTGTTTTTGGCGAGTTCTACAGCAATGGCTTTACCAAGCCCTTTTCCGGCACCGGTTATGATAGCCGACTGCCCGTTTAAATTCTCCATATTTGAAATTTATATTTAGATGTTCTTTGTTTAAGGTTTTAGTATCCTGTCCTTGACATACTCTATCCTGGTTTTGCCATGCGCTGAAGGACGTCCGAAACTATCCAGGTTGACCATCGTAATGTTATCTACCGTGATGATCTTTTCCTGTGTCATTTTATTGCGGACCTCCGAGCGCAGCACCAGCGATGTCTTCCCGAAGCGCACTACATCGATGCCTATCTCAATGATGTCACCCTGCTTTGCCGAGCTCATGAAGTTTATCTCGGACATGTGTTTCGTTACTATCCTTTGGTTCTCTAATTGTATGATGGAATAGAGCGCAGCCTCCTCATCTATCCAGGCCAGCAGCTTGCCGCCAAATAATGTACCGTTAGGATTCAGGTCTTCGGGTTTTACCCATTTACGTGTATGGAATCTCATAGCTAAGTTTTGTAAGGCTAAAATTACGATATATGTGTGGGCAATGCTAATTTGCGGAAGGTTTTAACCGAAAACCATTTCGCTTGCAACACTACCGACATCGTAAATTTTCGCTACACAAATTTACCAAATAAGCCAAGGCTTTCTGAACCCTTACTAATGATTTTGCTTATAGTTGTATTAATGATTATGCAAAGGGACGAAAAGAATACTCGATACCGATATTTGTCGTAACGCAAAGTTTTGATTACTTCAACACGATTATAGGGTATAGTGCAGCTGCTCCCCTCTCCTTCGGAGAGGGGTCGGGGGTGAGGACAAAAAAACCACACAGCCCTAAGACTGTGTGGATCTATAATTATGTGATGCGCTTCAAATAACCAGGTCAACGCATCAACCTATAAACTTTCTAATAAGCCATTAGCTCCTTAAGCGCTCCTTCAAAGCGTCCTTTAGACAAATACTGATCTTCCAGCGCCTTGGTGAACGGTATCGCGCTCTCGAGGCTGCCTACGCGTTTTACAGGGCCGTCAAGGTATTCGAAACACTGCTCCATGATCATGGCCGAGATGTCGCTGGCTACACCGCCAAACAGCGAGTCTTCCTGTAGTATGATCACCTTGCCGGTATTCTTAACCGACCTGAATATCGTTTCCGTATCAAGCGGCTGCAGTGTACGCAGGTCAATAAGGTCGGCTTTGATGTCAGGGTTTTTATCTAATGTTTCCAATGCCCAGTGCACGCCCGCGCCAAAGGTGATCACCGTTACGTCCTCCCCTTCCCTGAGCATTGCTGCCTGGCCAAATGGAATGGTGTAGTAATCCTTAGGCACGTCCTGGTAGGCACTGCGGTATAATGCTTTGTGCTCAAAGAACATCACCGGGTTCGGGTCGTTGATGGCAGTCGCCAAAAGGCCTTTAGCATCATACGGGAACGCCGGGTACACCACCTTGAGGCCGGGGGTTTTGGTAAACCACGCCTCATTGGTCTGTGAGTGGAACGGCCCCGCCTGTACGCCCGCCCCGCAAGGCATGCGCACCACCACGTCGGCGTTTTCCTGCCAGCGGTAATGCACCTTTGCAAGGTAGTTCACGATCGGGTTAAAGCCCGTCGACACGAAGTCAGCGAACTGCATTTCGATAACCGACTTTACGCCGTTGATCGAAAGCCCCATACCTGCCGACACTACGGCCGACTCACATATTGGGGTGTTGCGCACGCGCTCCTTGCCGAATTGTGCCACAAAGCCGTCGGTGATCTTGAACGCACCGCCATATTCGGCGATGTCCTGCCCCATGATCACGAGGTTCTCATGGCGCTCCATCGACTGCCTCAGCCCCTGCTGTATGGCATCGATCATGCGTATATTTTCCGTTTCTGGTGAAGGGTTAACCTCTTCATGCTGATGCGGTTTGTAAACATCATTCAATTCTTCACTCAAACTGGCTTCTATGGCCGGTTCGGCAGAAGCCTGCTGGTAGTTCTCGTCGATCTCCTTCTTGAGTTCGGCACGGATGGCAGCGTCGGCATCGTCGGTCAGCACGCCTTCGGCTTTCAGGAACTGGCGGTAATTCTCCACCGGATCCTTCACGGCCCAGGCATCCATCAGCTCCTGCGGCACGTACTTTGTACCACTCGCCTCCTCGTGCCCGCGCATCCTGAACGTCTTGAACTCCAGCAGCACCGGGCGTGGGTTTTCGCGCATCGAGGTGGCCAGTTCCTCCAGTTTGGTATACACCTCCAGCATATTATTACCGTCAATGATGTGCGACTCCATGCCATAGCCTATACCTTTGTCAGCCAGGTTCTCGCAGCGGTACTGCTCGTTGGTCGGGGTCGAAAGGCCGTAGCCGTTATTCTCGATGATGAACATCACCGGAAGTTCCCACACAGCGGCAATGTTGAGCGCCTCGTGGAAATCGCCCTCGCTGGTAGCGCCCTCGCCGGTAAACACCGCAGTCACCTTACCCTCCTTGCGGAGCTTGTGCGCCAGCGCGATACCGTCGGCAACGCCAAGCTGCGGGCCCAGGTGCGATATCATCCCGATGATCTTGTACTCCTGCGTACCGAAGTGGAACGAGCGGTCGCGGCCCTTGGTAAAGCCGTTGGCCTTGCCCTGCCACTGCGAGAACAGGCGGTACAGCGGGATGTCGCGGCCCGTGAACACGCCCAGGTTACGGTGCATGGGGAGGATGTATTCGTCCCTGTGCAGCACAGCGGCAACGCCCACCGAGATGGCCTCCTGCCCTATGCCGGAGAACCATTTGGAAACTTTGCCCTGGCGGATGAGGATGAGCATCTTCTCCTCAATGAGCCTCGGTTTTAATAATTTGGTATATAGATCGAGTAATTTGTCGTCGGATAAGTGTTTTCTATCGAAATTCATCGCTGTTTTTTGAATAATCGTTAAAGCAGGTCAAAAGTAATAAAATAACAGGAAGTAGGTAAAAATGTTATGGGAATTTATTTTTGTGCGAAATGTTAAAGAATTTTTTGTAGGTTTACTTTTAAATGATAATAAATGACTATCGCATATCTTGACAGCAATATTTATAGACAATTAGGTTTAAATTTTGCAGATAATGTTGATTATAAAAATTTGGCAAACATCCTGGAGACATCCGGTAATGAATTTGGTTTACTCGAAGTTGTTTATTCTGAATTATTAGATTACTACGAAAACGATATACTACATTCTTTGACTTTTGAACATGAGAAAATAGTTAAGCGCTGGCTGACGAATCCATATTTACCTCCCGAAGATGTTCCTGTAATCAAATTAGACATGAAACCTGTACTTGCTAACATAGCAAATACGCTCAAGGCTAATAAGCTATTTTCCGAACTTCATCTTGTAAATCCAAATTTGCTATTAGAATTTCTATTAAACAATAAACGTAATAATAGAAAAGATAATACTAGAGACTTTTTAATCTTGTATTCCATAATTAATTATTGCCAAAAAAATCAAGAAGACTATGTCGTCTTAATCTCGCAAGATGATATTTTCATTAAAAATGAATATTTTAAAGCTTTACTCACTCGTAAGCAAATTGGCAACTTCAGAGTCTTTTCGTCAATTACTGACTTTATTAAAGACTTCGGCCCCAAATTAGATTTTATAGATGAAGAGTTCGTCTTGCAGTTTATTGACCAAAACTTTATTAAAAGTCAGTTAATGGAAAATATAAAATGTCTGCCGTCTTATATAAGTAACTTTTATTTCAGCACTAAAGAAGATGATATTCCCGAGTTAAAACAGTTGGATATATTAAAAGTTAGTGTAAACGATTTTTACGTTGTCAAGAACTACAATACAGAACAACTTAATATTACTGTAAGTTTGAGAGTTAAAGTTAGTGCTATTTTTCAGCCCGAAAGGAATATAAAAGAGCTAGAAAATTATTTAGGTGCGATTGACGAGTCAAGTTTATCAAAGTACTCAAATACATTTGACAAAGAATATCGCCCAATATTCGATAACGAGATATTATTTATAATAGGAGGTAAAGTTGATGAAGAACAAAAAATAATTAGCGAATTATATCATATTGACTTTATCCCAGACTATTTCATATTGGACGAGTTAAAATCAAAAATTAACAACAATATTGCAGAAACAAAATTATCAATTTGTAAACATGAAGTAGATATTGACAACGGTTACTGGAAGAATTCAAGATATGGTGGTGGGCTTTCATGGCATTATAGATGCAAAAAGTGTATGATTGAATTTGACAGTGGCGATTTTTTTGATTGAACGTACTTCATACCCCGCTAGCGCGAGCTTCCACCTCTTGCGGGGCTGAGTGAGCAAGTTATATGAATACAAGAATACAATCAAAATACCTAGACATTATGGGACCTCTAAATATCCCTCCAGAAACTTTTAAACATTTTGTATTCGAAACTAGCGAAGGAAATATGAACGCATTGGTAAATATCGGATTAAAAAACTTTAAGCATCAAGACGTCTACCCTTACCACTTTTCGTTATATTTTAATATATCTGAGGAAACTTTAAGTGGTTTTCCCCAGCCTGATGAAATTGAACGAATATGGTGGTATCGAGAACATATAAGCGATATCATTAACGAACATCGGACATTTCCTCACGTGATCTTTTTGGCAAGAGTAGCACACGAGGGAATGATTGAACTTGTCTGGAGGGTAGCAGAACCTGATAAAGTTGAATTTTTCTTAGAGAGAACTTTGACCGATATTTTTTATTCCGCAGATTGGTTTCATAATCTGTATAACGATGAGGATTGGAATTTTGCCGACTTTTATCTCGAAGAGTAGCCAAAGTCCCGCTAGCACTAGCTTCCCGCCGGATTGGGTAAGCAATTTAACACGGCCAATCTTTACCGGTACAAGCCGGAAAACTCGCTACACATAGTATTTATAAGTGACCTATTAACTCTAATTCAAGTACTACGGCTTCTTTAAAATATTTGCTCTCTATACCTTTCAAGAAGCTATAATAACTTTCTCTTTCGTAAGTATCTAGTTCAGCGACAAAAGACTTATCGCGATGTTCTTCAAATATTTTCATCAATGTAATATTGAATTCTCTTCTATACTGGAAATACTTTTCATCGCTCGTATATTGAAGTTTTTCCCAATTCTCTATTTTACAAATTTCATACGGATGTGCTTTTTTGTATTTTGACAATTCATTCGCGTAAAGCTCAAATGCAGCGTTACAATCATTCTTCATTGATTCTAAAGTGTATGCCATAATTTTCAATTTTAGATTTACAAAGTAGGAAAATAATCAATCATTACACCATATTATTTTCACAATTACACTAAGGTTATTAACAGATTTACTAACTTTAGATGGTATAATTTTCACATCAAAAAATTACATACCTTAGCAACACCAACTAATCAATTCAACATGAAAAAATTCACTTTCCTCCTGTTGCTGGTTTCGTTTACCATGCAGGCAAAATTCTACACGGCAACGGTTCACTTTACTGATGGCACTTCCAGATCCGGGTTTGCCGAGGCGCCGGGCCATAAAGATTCCACACTAAAATTCAGGGCCTCCAAAGACGGCGATACCGAAAAGATCGAAAGCAGCCTCATCAGTACGGTCGACATTACTTTTGATAAAAAGACCGAAACATTCTTCTGTGTATATCCTGCGGTACAGACTAAAAAAGGCCCGAAGAAGGAAAGCAAGAAAAGATGGTTTGGCAGTGTATACCAGGGCAAGACCAACTTCCTGTACATCTCGCTGGAGGGTAACATAGCGACAAGCACGCCGGGAATGTACTACTACCTCCACACGCCGGGCGAGGACTACACGATCAGCTTCCTGTTCGAACTGTACGGCAACCAGAAAGTGGTGGGCGAAGAGAAAATGTACAAAAGAATGATCGAGGCCCATTTCCCTGACCGTTGCCCGGTTTTGGTGGAAAAAAGCAAGTCGGGAGCATTCAAGACCAAGGACATTAACGAAGTGATCGCTTTCTTTAAGGAAAACTGCGAGTAACAAGCGTTTATGAGCACCATCAACCAGATCGAAACTTATCTCGCTTCCCTCCCGCCTGCCAAACGCGCCGACATGGAGCAGCTACACGAACGCATTCTGCGAACATTGCCGGGATGCAGGCTATGGTTCCTGGATGGAAAGAATGACGAAGGCAAGGTGGTCTCCAATCCCAACATCGGCTATGGTGAGACGGCCATAAAGTACGCGGATGGTACGACACGGGAGTTTTACCGGATCGGACTTAGCGCCAACACGGTGGGCATATCAGTATACGTCATGGGCCTTGAGGATAAGGACCTTTTGCGAAATACCCTCAGCGACAGGCTGGGAAAGGCTACTGTGACGGGCTATTGCATAAAATTCAAAAAACTGGCGGATATCGATGTGGCCGTGCTGATGGAGGCCGTTGTGCTCTAATACCCGGTCCCTGCTTTCACGTTCGCTAATTTATGGCTATCTTAGTTTTTTAATTACTAGCCATGAAAAACACCCTTTTCCTGCTGCTGTTCGTTTTTACGGCAAGCATTGCCTCCGCACAAAAGACCGAATATAGCACTCAGTCCAACATCCGCTACTATCCGGAAGCTGCCTATAAAAACGATGCCTACGCCGCCGAGCGCTGCATACTCGATATCTACTACCCTAAGAACACAAAGAACTTCGCCACACTGATCTACTTTCACGGCGGGGGCATTACCGGCGGGAATAAGTGGATCCCGGAAGGACTGAAAGATAAGGGTTACGCCATCATCACCGTTGGCTACCGGCTTCATCCTAAGGTAAAAGCCCCGACCTACATTGAAGATGCCGCGGCGGCCATTGCCTGGGCATTCAACAATGTGGCCAAATATGGCGGCGACCCTTCGGCACTTTTCGTAACAGGGCATTCGGCAGGAGGCTACCTGGGAATGATGGCGGTGCTCGACAAAAAATACCTTGCCAAACACAGCATTGATACTAACAAGATCGCCGGCCTGATACCTTTCAGCGGGCAGTGCATTACACACTTTACCATCCGCCAGGAACAGGGCATCGGTGAAAAACAACCGACCATAGACGAATACGCGCCGTTATTCCACGTGCGTGCCGATGCGCCTCCCCTACTACTCATTACCGGCGACCGCGAGCTCGAGATGCTTGGCCGCTATGAGGAAAATGCCTACCTGGCACGTATGATGAAGATCTCAGGACATAAAGAAACGCGCCTCATAGAAATAGGCGGCTACGGCCACATGATGGAGGAGCCGGCTATCCCTATTCTTTTGAATGAGGTAAAGAGGATCATGGACCTGAAAAGGGCTAATGGCAAATAAAAGTATGACAGTAATAGACATTAGCCAAAATGACATCCATGTTTCCGGAGATGTCGAACTTACGGTAAAAAGGCTGCGTTCGTTCGATACCGGCATACGTTTGGATGCTTATATGGGATCAAAGCTGATCTTGCAAATTTCGGTCGCTACACTGTTACCGTCTTCAAAGATCCATATACTGCACCAGGACCTTAGCGATACCGTTGCCTTCACCTATGATGACAAGGTGTTTGAATGGGAAAATAACTCGCTAAAGATATCACATAACTGGCTTGACTTTATTTCCAAACGACTATGTACTGTTTACTTCAATAATAATAAATTACTGGAGGTCAACAGGAAAGGCCTGCTACTTACTTTGTATACCTCCAAAATGGATGATAAACTGGCTTTGTATGTAACATTGTTCCTTATTGCCCGATACTGCGAGCTGGATGGAAACGATTAAGCATTGACAAATTGATACAATAAAAAATCCCGAAGCATGGCTTCGGGACTCTTCAACATATATTTAGTAGTTTATGTTTTCTTAGCTTAGGGCAGCTTTTACCTGGTCTGCAGCTTCCTGGAACAGGGTTGCAGAAAGGATCGGCATACCTGAGTTGTCAATAAGCTCTTTTGCGATATCGGCATTGGTACCCTGAAGGCGAACGATGATCGGCACATTAATGCTGTCGCCCATGTTCTTGTAAGCATCTACTACACCCTGTGCAACACGGTCACAACGAACGATACCGCCAAAGATGTTGATAAGGATCGCTTTTACGTTCGGGTCACGAAGGATGATGCGGAAAGCCGTCTCTACCCTTTTGGCATCAGCCGTACCACCCACGTCAAGGAAGTTAGCCGGCTCAAAGCCTGCATATTTGATAAGGTCCATGGTTGCCATGGCAAGGCCTGCGCCGTTTACCATACATCCTACAGTACCGTCTAGGTCTACATAGTTAAGTCCAACTTCTTTAGCCTCTACTTCGATCGCAGCTTCCTCACGTACGTCGCGCATGTCAGCATATTTTTTCTGGCGGTAAAGGGCATTGTCATCAAGTACCACTTTAGCATCTACAGCCATTATTTTGTTGTCTGATGTCTTAAGCACAGGGTTGATCTCGAACATTGAAGCATCGCTGTCAATGTAAGCGTTGTAAAGAGAAGCCACGAATTGTGTCATTTCCTTGAACGCGTTGCCGCTAAGGCCAAGGTTGAACGCGATCCTCCTTGCCTGGAAGCCCTGAAGGCCAACAGCCGGGTCGATCTCTTCTGTAAAGATAAGGTGTGGCGTGTGCTCTGCAACTTCCTCAATGTCCATACCGCCTTCGGTAGAATACATGATCATATTGCGGCCACGTCCCCTGTTCAAAAGAACGGACATATAGAATTCTGAAGTTTCACTCTCACCAGGGTAATATACATCCTCGGCAATAAGCACCTTGTGAACCCTTTTGCCTGTTGGAGGCGTTTGAGGCGTGATAAGGTCCATGCCTATGATCTGCTCAGCGATCTCTTCAACCTGCTGAAGGTTCTTGGCCAGCTTAACGCCGCCACCTTTACCGCGGCCTCCTGCGTGTATCTGCGCCTTGATCACATGCCATCCTGTTCCGGTCTCGGCAGTAAGCTGTTTTGCTGCGGCTACAGCCTCGGCAGGATTATTGGCTACGATGCCGCGCTGAACGCGAACGCCATGGCTTGCCAGAATTTCTTTTCCCTGATATTCGTGTAAATTCATGATTAATGCGTTTATCTTTTTAAAAGTGCAACAAAAATAGGAAAATCCATTCAATCGCAGAAAGGTTTTTAAGTTTTTTATCCGATAGCTACATTAATGGTCGTTACCGTGTCATTATCCCGCTGCTCTCGGAAAGATCAGTATCAGGCAGCTTACCCGTTAGGGATTTGCATTGACAGCCTGTTATGATATTGCACGTGACATAAATTTTCCACCATTAACACGCAACCTTTTTCGTTTACGGCTGTCTTTAAGAAAAGTACTACTCACTAAAACAACACTTGCCATGAAAAACATTATTTGCCTTTTAGCCGCTGTATTTGCCATTATTTTTGTCCCTTTTGACAGATAAATTCTATACATTCCCTACAAGCAACGCAACCTCATCGCCATCTTTTCATCTAACAATAAAACCTCTAATATGAAAAGAATAACATTTTTACTATTGCTCCTCCCGGCACTTTGCCTGACATCCTGCAACGATGACGACACCACTCCGGATATGGAAAGTCCTGAACTGGCCGCTACCTGGAAACTTGTGAACGTCAGCGGGAGCATTGCAGGCGTGAGCTATGACTTTGAGCCCGGTACTATAAAATGGACCTTTAATATGGATGGCACCGTAAATGTCATAAACAACAATACCAATGAAAACGCCGAGGAATTTTTTGGGTCGGGTACCTATGATTTTCATTTTGAAGCCAATGAAGCCACTCCCGAGATGTGCACACATAGCCTTTTCGTAGAAAATTTAGAACTCGGCTGCCAAGACGTTACAGAAACGCAGCTTATCATTTCGCAGGTTTGGGCCGACGGCTACCAGCTTACTTTCGTTAAATAAGGTTGTTACTTGTTTGAGACCGGGTACCTCTCAAATCGCCATTCGTCACTGGTGATTTTGGATGGCCCGGTTTTTTTATTTTGGATCATTAGATCATTGGATCGTTAGAGTTTCAATAGTTTGTGATTTGTTATTTGGAATTTTAAAACAATTGTTTTATTTATAACAAAATGTTATATTTTGTTAATCTTCTGATGTTCATTTGCTTTGAGGACACTGCGTGCTTAATTTTGCAGGAAAATCAGTACTTACGATGGATACTAAACAACTGCTGCAACTCGCCGGTGAATTCGGCAACCCGCTATATGTATACGACGCGGAAAAGATCATTTCGCAATATCAATGGCTTCAAAAGGCATTCAGTAAAGTAGGAAGCCTTCGGGTTAATTATGCCGTTAAAGCATTATCCAACCTATCGGTGCTCAACCTTCTAAAACAGCAAGGCTCGTGCCTGGACACAGTTTCAATTGAAGAAGTACAGCTGGGCCTCCATGTGGGATATACACCCGACAGGATCATTTATACCCCGAATGGTGTTTCGATGGAAGAGATCGAGACCGTAGCGGCCCTCGGTGTACAGATCAACATTGACAACCTCTCCATACTGGAGCAGTTCGGGGCGAAGCACCCCACCACCCCGGTATGCATACGAATAAACCCGCACGTAATGGCGGGTGGCAACAGCAATATCTCTGTTGGGCATATCGACAGTAAGTTCGGGATATCCATCCACCAGATGCCCCACCTGTTACGCATTGTGGAGAATACCGGAATGCACATTAACGGCATCCACATGCATACGGGGAGCGACATCCTGGACATTGAGGTATTCCTGTATGCCGCCGAGATACTTTTTGAAACTGCAATTCATTTTAAAGAACTGGAGTTCCTCGACTTTGGCAGCGGGTTTAAAGTACCCTACAAGAAAGATGACATCCAGACCGATGTGGAAGAACTGGGCAAAAAACTAAGCAAGCGCTTTAATGCCTTTTGTGCCGAATATGGCCGCGAACTCACACTGGCTTTCGAACCTGGCAAGTTCCTGGTAAGCGAGGCCGGATTTTTCCTTGCGAAAGTCAATGTAGTAAAGCAGACGACCTCAACAGTATTTGCAGGTATCGACAGCGGTTTTAACCACCTCATACGCCCGATGTTCTATGGGTCGGAGCACTATATTGAGAATATTTCAAACCCCAAAGGCAAGGAGCGGTTCTATTCTGTTGTGGGCTACATCTGCGAGACGGACACCTTTGCCAGCAACCGCCGCATTGCGGAGATAAAGGAGGGCGACATACTGTGCTTCCGCAATGCCGGAGCCTACTGTTTCTCGATGAGCAGCAACTACAATTCCCGCGTAAGGCCTGCCGAGGTGCTTTGGCATGAAGGCAAAGGGCATCTGATACGCGAGCGCGAAACGTTCGAAGACATATTGCGCAACCAGATCGTACTGGACCTCACGATCGCTTAGATCATTAATAATTGTTACTTAGTTGAAAACCGTGTTTGAGAGAACGCGGTTTTTTATTTTAAAATTTAACAATACAAAATTTAAATATAGTTAGTAATCCTAACTATATTTGTTCCGGCAATAATGCCTATCATATAAAACAGTATAACAATGAGCAAACATGTATTTTATCACGCAGGGTGCCCGGTATGCGTAAGCGCAGAGCATGACATCGTAAAACTTATTGGGGAACAGGATGTGGAAATAGTTCATCTTGGTGACGAAAAAGAAAAGGTCGCCGAAGCTGAGAACGCTGGTGTCCGGTCGGTACCGGCACTTGTACTTTCCAATGGCAATGTTCTCCATATTAATTTCGGTGCTTCAATAGATGATCTTAAAAACTAAATAACAGATGCTCCCTTTACCGGGGAGCATCATAATTTTACTAATTATGAAAGTAGCTATTTGGGATACTTATGTACAGCGCAAGGGCGGAAAGATCATGCACTTTGACATTGTGGTGCCGGAAACGGTAAAAGAACAGGAAATAATATTTAAATTTGGAGCGCATTACCTTGCAGGTAAAGGTGAGGCAGGGCATATTTTAAAGTCAGACGAGTGCCGTTTCTGCCATGTAAGTGCAGCACCGCCTAACATAGTTGCCGATATTGAGGCAAAAGGATATTCGATCATAGAGATGGAAAATTGTAATTAAAATAAATGAAAGCATCCGATAATTCATCAATTGATAAACAGATATTATTTGCTCTTGAGAGAATTTCGGAAGCTTTCAAAGTTTTGTTGCTGGAACAGGGCAAAAAAACAGGATTAAGTCCCATTCAGATACAGATACTCCTATTTATTGCTTCCCAGCGGCCTGAACGGTGCCGTGTAAGCTATCTTGCCGAGGAATTCAGTCTTACAAAAGCGACCATTAGCGACTCGGTAAAAGTGCTTATCCAAAAAGGGTTGCTTGTAAAATATCCTGACCCGATAGACACACGCAGCTTCTCCCTATCCCTCAGTGATGCGGGAAAAGAGATTACCAACAGGGTATCATCATTTAATGGGGTTATCAAAAATTTGCTGGGGAATATTGCTACCGACGATAAAAACACATTCTACAGCATCTTAACCCAGCTCATACAGGGCCTTAACCAGAAAGGTGTTATCTCTATAAAACGTAATTGCGTTTCGTGCCGTTTCTATTCTTCCGAAGATGGCCAACATTATTGCAGCCTTATCAGATCGCAACTCAGGACCGATGAACTTCGTGCCGACTGCGGGGAACACGAGATCAGGTAGACAACTTGGTCGGGAATTTGATCTGACCGCATAATGGTTTAATTTCCCGTAACAATAGGGGCTTCATCGGCCTCTTTCAGCTACAAAGACCTTTCTGTTGTAAATCTTATACCCGGAGGTACCTATATTGTAAAAGTGCGGTCAGGCAATTCTGTAAAGAACATAAGGATCGCTAAGAAATAAAGAGAGACTTTAAAATGATGCGCCACGAATTGAACCGTACGGATGGCCGTGCATTTAATGAATTCGTGGCATTTTTTATTGTAGCGGAAAATTTATTTCACATCGTATATGCTTTTTGCCGCTTTTAACACCTCAACAGAAGGAGCTTTATCTTTCGGCCAATAATGCTTTGCAATGCCGTAACCTTCAAAGCTTTTTATTTCGCCTGTTTCCGCATATTTCAGTATTTTCAAATATTGGCCGGATCCTTTATTGCCAAGCCCAAAAAAATAAGAGCTGTCCTCACTATGCAGCATGAATCCGTGATCGCTGAAGTATACCAGGTCCGCATTGGTGATGTTCCGTATACCCGGGTCTTTATGAGATTGCATAGTGAGCAGTATTATGCTGTCCTTCATTTCAAAATAAACATTGGCTTCATTGGTTTTATTAACCCAAAATACAGGGTTTGTTTTCACGGCGGTCATTTCGAAGTTGGTACCCGGCGTAAACAGGCCGCCCTCATCTTCCTGCGCTGTTGTGGTAAAAGAAAACATAAATAAAGCCGCGATCACAGCAAAATGGCTAACTATCTTCATGGTAATTTTAAATCGGTGATTACCAAAGCTACAAAATTCTTACTAAATTAGCAACCATCTGATCATCCTAAAACCAATGAAAAAACTGAAAGCCGTAATTTTCGACCTTGATGGCACCATTGCCAATACCCTCCCGCTTTGCATATCCTCTTTCCGGCGATCGATCGAGCCGTTGGCCGGGCGCGCTGTTTCGGATGCCGAGATCATCGCTACATTTGGCCCGTCGGAAGAAGGTACCATTATGGCATTTGCCCCGAACCATTATGATAAGGGCGTGAGCGAGTACCTTCGTATTTATGAAGAGGACCACGCTATGTGCCCCGCCCCTTTTGACGGAATGCCCGAACTGATCGCATCGTTAAAGGATAAAGGCGTTCGTGTAGCTATGGTAACGGGAAAAGGCAGGGCAAGCGCGGTGATCACGCTGGATAAATTCGGTATTTCGCACCTTTTTGAACTACTTGAGGCTGGCAACCCCGAGGGTAACAGGAAAGCTGATGGCATAGAAGCGGTATTGGAAGCGTGGGGCGATGTGGGCAAAGATGAGGTGGTATATGTGGGCGACACTACCAGTGACATCCTTACATGCAGGCAGGTAGGTATTCCGATAGTTTCTGCGGCATGGGCCGAGACCGCCGAACCCGATGCACTTATACCCATGAAGCCGGACCATATTTTTTATACTGTCGCTGATTTTGCTGAGTGGCTGGAAGGGAATACTTTTTGATCATCTTTTGAAGCCTGCTACTTAACTGTATTATATTTCATCGCTATTACCGCTAACAATATAAAGATCCGATATATTTGACCCATGAAATATTTGGTCGTACTTTTGTCCGTTGCCCTGCTCACTGTATTTTCATACAGTCCAAGATCTGTTGTCCAAATTCCATCAACAGCCGCTACCGATACGGACACATTGGTCATGGGCGACATTAACCATGATAAGATTATCGATACGGCTTTTGTGACCGGCCCAAAATGGATCAATGATGATGAAGGCTGGGGCGATCCGAAAGTTACACCTTATGAGATAGATATTACCTTTTCGTGTGGGCTTCCCTCCATACACGATGGCAATGCCGTGATGGGCTATGTAGAGGATATTGGCGATATTGACGGCGATAAGGTTTCTGAAGTGATCGTTGTGCCCATATGGTGGATAGGATGTTGGGGTAGGATGAAATTCTATACATACAAGGAAGGGCAATGGCGGTATTTTGGCGAAGCGGAATGCCACATTTGTACCGATGAGGTCTATCTGGGCCGTATTACGAAGCTAAATAAAAATAAGATCAGTGTTATTGAAGATGCCTGGGACAGCGAGGCGGCCGACAGGGTGAAAAAAACGAAAACAATAAAGCTGAGCGACTGGAAAAATTTCAAATAATAAATCTCAAACCACTAATAAATCTCAAACCACAAACCTGGATATGAAAATCCTTATTTCTTTTCTTACCGTATGCTTCCTGTTTGTGTCAGGTGATATTTCCATGCTCGGCATAAAAATCGGCAGCCCGCAGCCCGCACTGAAAAATTTGAAACTTAAAGAAAAGGCAAGAGAAGGGGACATGGTAAAATACCTTACTAAAAATGGTAACGATCTTTCAGTTACTTCTGTAAATGGAAAAGTTGCATTCATGGAAAACGACTGGCTCCAGGATCCGGCAGGTAAGGAATCATTATTGCCGGGTTTTACTTTTGGCGAAACTTCATTAAAAGATATAAGGAAACGATTTGGCACCAACGGATTCAGATATAATGATATGTCGGGCGGCACTACCGATACTCATTTGGTACAGTTGAATTGTTTTGAGTTTGACTCTCCAAATAATGAAGTGTTGATCATTATTACGAAAGTTGCACTTGATGCAGATGTAAACGAAGATAATATAGCCTCGTTATTAAAACTTGATGCACTGATCATTGCAGATAAAGCTTATCTTGATGAAATGTGGGGTACTGAGAAAGGCTTTGACCAAGATTATAAAAAGATAAAACTATAAGCATCATACCTTTAGATAATTGCAATTGAAAAAACTTCCCACACTCATTCTGACCATTGCGCTGTCCATCACCATTGCCTCAATTTACGGCCTACTGCACGATCAGTTCACCTATACCATATCTCCTGAATATTATACAAAGTTCAAGTTCCTGATGTTTGGCCTGGCCAGCGACCCCGAAGAAACGATGCAACACCCGAGACTGGCAGTCGCACTTAACGGCATTATAGCAACATGGTGGGTAGGAGCTATCATCGGGATAGTATTTGGACTGGTAGCGCTGGGGCATACTACCACGCGGCAAATGCTGCGCACCTCTTTAAAAGCTATACTATTCGCCATTTGCACAGCAATTGTCAGCGGCTTTGCAGGTTTAGGATATGGCTGGCTTACCCGCAACAATGAAGAGATAGCGCTTTATTACAAATATGAATTTGGTACGATCACGGACACCACATCCTTTTACATGGTGGGGTGCATGCATAATTTTAGCTATCTTGGCGGTGCGATCGGTATGCTCGTTGGCATCATGTACATAGTAAAAAAGAAAAAGCAAGAGATCTCATTGACATAAAAAAGGGCCGAAGCCCTTTCTACTTTAAAAAACGATTAATTCTTCTCGAACACGATACGGTCGGTCCCACCATTGCCTCCGCTTATATCAACAAGTGTGATCTTTGTTCCTGTACGCGATTCAACATCCCAATCATCGGTAAGTTCATCGGCAAATAAAGCCGGCGACGTGAACCCGATGTTGAAATCGATATCATCGCTATTGTTATCATCATCGCTACTGTTGTCGTCATCAGTAACGCTCCACATCCCATTATAGGTATTGGTACCATCTGTAGCTGTGAGCACGCCATTTTCCGCAAAGGTAAAATCGTAGTCGGCAAAATGATGCGTTTCGTTCTCACCATCATCAGTATAGCTGGCAATGCTCCATGTGCCTGACTTCATGTTGTTGCGTATGGCCGTCGCATTGCCATTCACCGAGGTGGAACTACTGTCGTCATCTGAGCATGAAGCCATGCCGAGTGCGATAAATCCGGCAAGTAAAAAATTTAGTCTTTTCATAATTGTTGTTGTTAATTGTTGATCCTTGTTACTAAGTTATCACTATTTAAAAGAAGGAAAATAAGGTTTATGATTTCTTTAATCCCGGTCTCCTGGGGGCAAAGAAAGTAAAGGCCTGGCTTTCGTGCACGGTTAATTGAGTATTTGAGCCCTACCGCCTATTATTTTTCGGGGGGCATTTAGTATTACCTTCTCACTTTAGTTGTGAACAGATAAATAACATTGAAAAAATAATGTTTTCGGCATAGTTTTTTACCTTTGGGCAAAACAACATCTTTTACAAATGGACAGGAGAAGATTTTTCAGGAACGGATCGCTGTTTACGCTCGGGGCAACATTGGTGAGCCCGTTAGAAGGTACAGCAAGGATATTTGACGAAGGTACCTTAAATAAGAACAAGAAGGCTAAAAACATTATATTCCTTGTGAGTGATGGCATGAGCACAGGTACGCTCAACATGGCCGATCTGTACCTGAACCGCAAATACGGAAAAGCGTCCAACTGGATGCAGTTGTACAAAGACCAAAGGGTAAGCCGTGCACTGATGGATACGGCATCGGCAAGTTCTATCGTGACCGATTCCTCCGCGGCAAGTTCTTCGTGGGGCGGCGGCATACGGGTAAAGAACGGTGTGCTGAATATTGGCCCTAACGGTGAAAAATACCTTCCTATATGGCAAAAATTCAAGAAGGCTGGCAAAATGGCCGGATGTGTTACTACTGTCCCAATAACCCATGCTACCCCCGCAGGCTTTTGCGTGAACAACGACAGCCGCAATGCACAGGATGAAATCGCCGAAGATTACCTGAGGCTCGGCTTCGACATTATGATGGGCGGAGGTGACAAATACTTTAGCTCTTTAACACGTAAAGATAAAAAAGACGTATATGCCGATTATAAAGCCAAAGGCTGGCAGGTAGTGCGCAACCGGAAGGAAATGATGGCTGCTGCCATTGACAAGCCTATTTTGGGTGTATTTGGCGATGACGCGCTGCCTTACACAATTGACAGAACAAATGACAAGTCACTTACAGAAAACTCCCCTACCCTTGCCGAGATGGCACAAAAAGCCATAGACCGCATGAAAGGCCATAAGAACGGCTTCGTATTACAGGTTGAGGCAGGTAAGGTAGACTGGGGCGCACATGCCAACGATATTGCCGCAGTACTGTTTGACCAGGTAGCTTTTGATGAGGCTGTAAAAGTTGCGATCGATTTTGCTGAAAAAGATGGAAATACGCTCGTGATCATCACTACCGACCATGGCAATGCCAACCCTGGTGTGATCTACGGAAAAAATGCCAATGATAATTTTGACAGGGTACAAAAATTTACCCATACCAATGAGTGGATACTCAATACAATAACGCCGGAGTATAACGTTTCAAAAGTCAGGGACATTATAAATTCAGCGAACGGATCTGCATTGTCTGAAGAACAGGCTAAAACGATACTTGGTTATTACACCGGTTTTGAAAAGGGTGAGGATGGCCTGTATAACTATAAAAAGCTACCGTTTAAAACTTTTAGCGAAATGCAGAAGGACTATACATCAGTAGGCTGGATAAGCATGGACCACTCAGCCGACTATGTGGAGCTGGCCATGTTCGGGCCGGGGAGCGAACTGCTGAAGCCATTTGTAAAAAACACCGACCTGCACTACCTCATGCTGCAGGCCGCTGAGGTAGAAAATAAGTTTTAGTATGAGTAAATGGCTTAAAGAAGCATTGTGGCTGTTTGGTTTCCTGGTTCTGCCTGCCTGGTATGTATTGGGTGGAGGTATATCGCAGACATTTGACATCAATGTGCACGACACCTATTTTGTTATAGAGGCACCGGTATTGGCTGTAATTTTTATCCTGCCCCTGCTGTTCATCGTTTATTTTATCAGGGTGATTGTTGGGCGATTTAATAATGCAATTGCCACCAGCATTTTCATGATAGCCACAATATTTTTAGTCGTGTATTTTTCCTATATAATTGAGTATATTGGAATTTTCAATTCACAAGCCGGATGGAACATAAATCCGTCAACAGGTACTTTGTCCGATGAAACCCGCCCTATGAAAGAAAATTCAGGAAATACTTCCTTTTATTTAATAATAACACAATTCATACTGATGCTGCTTTTAGCATTTACCGCATTCAAAACCGGGCAAAAATTTAGAAAAGTGATATGAAAAAGGTTGTACTACTATTACTGCCATTTTTATTATGCTGCTGCAAACCTTCTGCCGAAGATGTCCCTAAAAATAACCCTTCGGAAATTTTACAGGAAGGTGATATCATATTCCAGGAATCTACATCGGTGCAAAGCAAAGCAATACAGCTGGCTACACATTCGCGGTATTCGCATTGTGGAATCATTTTTAAAACAGCTGATGAGACATACGTTTTTGAAGCGGTACAGCCTGTGCGGTCCACTCCATTGAAAGAATGGATAAAACGTGGCAAAGACAGCCATTATGTGGTGAAACGCTTAAAAGATGCCGACGGGATACTAACCAAAAGGAATCTTCATAAACTAAAAGTTTACGCAGGAGTATATAATGGGCGGGACTATGACATTTATTTTGGATGGGGCAACAAACAGATGTATTGCTCTGAGCTGGTTTGGAAAACGTACAGTAAAAGCATAGGTGTAGAGATAGGAAAACTGCAAACACTTAAAGACTTCGACCTTGCAAGCCCGGCCGTAAAGCAAAAACTTACAGAGCGTTATGGCAACAAGGTTCCTTATGACGAAAAAGTCATATCACCCGTGGCCATATTTGACAGTGAATTGCTGGAAACCGTAATTTCAAATTAAATTATCAAAAAGACAAAGATGCTGTTTCCTGCTTTGCTGTCTCAAAGTCGGCGAGCATTTCCCTGAGTATCTCGCCTGCAGGCTTTATTTGGTGTATAAGCCCTGCTATCTGCCCTATTTCCAGCTCCCCTTCCTCAAGGTCGCCTTCGAACATCCCTTTTTTGGCACGGGCACGTCCCAATAACGTTTTCAGGTCATCTACCGAGGGAGCTGTGGCATAAAGCGCCATCACATCATGGAAGAACTTATTCTTTATAAGGCGTACCGGGGCCAGCTCTTTGAGCGTAACATGGGTATCGCCGTCCTGTGCATCTATGATCGCCTGCTTGAACTTATCGTGCGATGACGACTCTACAGATGCGGCAAAGCGGCTCCCTACCTGTACACCGTCGGCGCCAAGTATCATTGCGGCCAGCATGCCACGGCCCGTTGCGATCCCACCCGCAGCGATCAGCGGAATAGAAAGCTGCTCTTTCACCATTGGGATGAGCGCAAAAGTAGTGGTCTCTTCCCTCCCGTTGTGCCCTCCTGCTTCAAAGCCTTCGGCCACTACGGCATCAACACCGGCTTCCTGCGACTTGAGCGCAAACTTAACACTGCTCACCACGTGTACCACCGTGATGCCTCTCTCCTTCAAAAAGCCTGTCCAGGTTTTAGGGTTGCCCGCAGAGGTGAAAACGATCTTTACGCCCTCGGCAACGATAATATCCATGATCTCCTCAATATTCGGGTACAGCATAGGTACATTTACGGCAAAGGGCTTATCGGTGGCTTTTTTGCATTTTTGAATGTGTTCCCGCAGCACTTCTGGGTACATTGACCCTGCTCCTATTATGCCGAGCCCGCCGGCATTGCTCACGGCACTTGCAAGCTTCCATCCGCTGGCCCATATCATTCCTGCCTGTATTATTGGGTATTGTATAGTAAATAGCTGTGTGATCCTGTTCATTATTGGTTAGATAAATTATTGCTTAATGATCTTGCCGTACTGTACGCCGTTGCTGCTGCTTATAGTATAATTATAAATGCCCGTCGCAAGATGGCCTATTGAAAATGAAGGCTGTGTAGCCAATGTTATTTGACTCAATACACACTGTCCAACGATATTATACACCGAAATATTAACTTCATTTATTTGTTTAGGAAAACTGATGTTAACCAAAGAATATGAAGGATTTGGATATAACATAAATGAATGTGTGCTTTTTTCCTCAAGCTCTAATCCCATATTGAGGGCCAGTGCAAAGTCGGGTATGCCGTAGCCATATTGCCCATTGGGATTGTTATACCTATCGGCAGACTGTCTTACCAATTGCAGGATCTCCTGGTTGGTGAGTTCCGGCAATGCCTGCCACAGGCAGGCTACGAGCCCGGCAGTTATAGGACTTGAGAAGGATGTGCCATTCGCGGCGGTGATCTCACCCTGCGTATTCGATAAAACCGAAGCAAGTCCCTGCGCCATGACATCAGGCTTGACCCTCCCATCGAACGACGGCCCTATGGAGCTAAAAGAGGCATACTGTTCAGCCGCATCCACAGCGCCAACGGTAAGTGTATTGAAGGCATCTGCCGGTACTGTAATATTAGGATTGGCTGTATTTGCTGAATTACCCGCAGACGTTACACACAATATCCCTCTTGTAAAGGCTGCATTGGCACCACGGGTCATAAAAGCCGTTTGGCCATCTATATCTTCGTAAGTATAGCTGTAATTCGGATCATCATACAGAAAATAACCAAGTGAAGTATTGATCACATCTACCCCCAGGCTGTCAGCCATTTCGGCAGCTTCTACCCAGTAAGATTCTTCAACGGGATTCTCCTGTGCGGTATCTTCGGTCACAAAAAGGTAATAAAAGGCATCGGGGGCCGTACCTATCAACTGGCCTTCTGTATATCCTGCCATGGTAGACAGTACCAGTGTACCATGTGTACCGCCTGTATAAAAATTATCAGACCCGGCTACAAAATTATAACCGCCCCGGATAAGATTATTGTCAAAAAGCCGCTCGAAAGGCTGTGCGGTATCTACTCCGGGAAAGCCATTATCCAGAACGGCGATCGTCATGCCTGTGCCCGTAAGGTCTTGCTGATGCAACACGTGGCCGTTGAGCATTTGTATCTGGTTTGCCGAATTGCCATAGCTGAACTCAGCTGCGGTCTCCATTACTTTATTCACTGCAGAAGGCTGATGTATGGCACTTGGCCTTCCTGAAGTATTGAGTAGCTTGTTGGCAAAATGTACATGGTCTACAAAAGGCAGTCCCTCAAGGTTATGGATATTATCTTCCGTGCCACGTACATGCACACAATTGAGCCATTTGGACTTCGCCATTACAGTTATCCCATCAAAACCAGCTATCTGGTCGATATACTGTTGATGAACAGGAACATCGATGATATCCAGTTCAATACTGTGGGCCTCCCTCCTGTCGAGTGCTTTTTGAGACAGCATTTCCAGGGGATTGGCAAAATAAAATCCAGCATTGGGCTTATCGGTAAAATAAACCCAGGCGTCCTCCTGCTGGGCAAAGGCACCCGCGCAGATAAAAAATAACAGAATGTGCAGCATTTTTTTCACATGTGAAAAGTATGATATTTTGTAATAACAAGCAAGACCCTTCATGCATTCCTTCCACAACATGGACCTTAAATATTTTTTCGTTGCAACGAACAGTCGCTGTATCCCCATTTTTAGGGATAAAGATTTGATTAACAAAAGTTTTATAGAAAAATACCTACTAATAGGTATTTACACGCTTTTATATATGATCCAAATTTGCAGTAACAATTAATTATAAACCTTAAGATCACCACCATGAAAAAATTGAAACAACTATCGTTAGCCTTAGTGCTTTTTGGAGTAACCGCTTTTGCAGTATCATGCGAAGAAGAAGAATCATCATCTGTTAGCAGCGACTGCGGCGATGACCTTATTGCCCTTGCCGACATCCTTGTGACCAGAAGCAACACATTCTCTACCAACCCAACATCCGGCAACTGCAGCTCGTTGAGGACAGCAGCCCTTAACTTGCTTAGTGCGGCAGAAGATTGTGATGAGTACGGTTACCTGTATGAAGACCAGGCACAATACTGGATCGACCTTGACTGTTCGCAATTTGATTAACTATCTGTAAGCAAGATCTCGATCCGTGTAAGTTAGGGTAAAAAGAAAAAAATTTAATCAAATGTTTATTTTTTCATTTTTTTGGTACAACCTTTGCTTAAAGGAAAAATTAACATAAAAATTATTAGTATTTTTACCCTAATTAATCAATTAAGACATTATGAAAACAACTCCATTTAAATTTATCGCCGCACTTGCCTTAGGATTCACACTTATTAACTGCGGAACTCCAAATGTTCAACGCGTAAGCGAGAATACAGTGACCGACCTAAGCGGAAGGTGGAACGAGACCGACTCAAGACTAACGGCTGAAGAGATCACTGCTGAAATGATGGACCACTCCTGGTACAGCACATTCGCATCTGAGAATGGCAGCAAAAAACCGGTTATCATCGTGGGCATCATTACGAACAAGTCGCACGAGCATATCGCTTCGGAGACTTTTTCTAAAGACATCGAGAAAGCGATCATCAACTCAGGAAGGATGAAACTGGTTCAGGGCGCCGACAAGCGTGAGGAAATAAGGGCTGAAAGGGCCGACCAGCAAAACTTCTCATCACAGTCTACAATGAAGAAATTCGGACTTGAGAACGGCGCCGACTTTATGCTTCAGGGTACTATCAACTCTATCGTTGACCAGGCCGGAAAAGAAAAAACGATCTACTACCAGGTAGACCTTGAGCTAACCAACATCCAGACAAATGACAAAGTATGGATAGGTGACAAAAAGATCAAGAAGTACCTTGGCAACAAGAAAATGTAATACTACCACCAAGACGATACCAAACCAACAAATCATCTATACTAATGAAAGCACCCAAAAACATTATTGCTACTTCCGTTAAGGCAGTACCGGTATTGTTATTGATCGCCCTACAATCCTGCGGGACGTACAACTCAAAGACCTCGGAAATTGAGAACGACCTGCTGAACGGTAACTTTGACAATGCCATTGTAAATATAGACAAGAACAAATTCCTCAAAAAGGACAGGAACAAACTCCTGTACCTGCTTGAGAAAGGCAAGCTCGAGCACCTTAAGGGCAATTATGAGGCCAGCAATAACCTTTTGGAGCAGGCTTACATCATGATAGACGACAAGATCAAGACCAATGTAGGGCAGGCCATCGCGGGTAAGTTTACCAACCCGATGGCCGAGCCTTATAAAGGTGAGGATTTTGAGAAAGTTACCATACACTACTACAAAGCGCTGAACTATTTCCAGCTGGGTATGCCTGATGAAGCACTGGTCGAGGCCAAGCGCATCAATATCAAGCTGCTTGAGTTTAATGAGAAATACAGCGAGAACAAGAACAAGTATACCGAGGATGCCTTTTCGCAGATATTACAGGGTATCTTGTACGAAAGTACCGGAGACATCAACAATGCTTTTATTGCTTATCGCAATGCGGAGGGGATTTTCAGTAAGGATGGCGGCCGCTTTTTTGGCGTGGCCATGCCCGAACAGCTGAAGCAGGACCTGCTTCGCACCAGCAAGCAATTGGGCTTTATCCAGGAACATAACGATTACCGTAAAAAGTTCGGCATAGACCCGGATCCAGTTGCATCGAAAAAAGAAGCCCCAAAAAAAGGCAAGGGAAAAAGCAAGAAAGAAGAAGAAAAACCGGCACCCGAACCTGTTGCGCCAATGCCAACGGGTGAAGCTGTAGTGTTTTGGGAAAACGGCCTCTCCCCAGCCAAAGACCAGATCGTGATCACGGCATCTGGCGGTAGCGGCATTTTTTACGGCAGCTACATGGATGGTGACCAGATGGAGGAGATACTTATACCGATCCCCGTGGGAACAGACATAGGCAGTATCAATGCTATTGCGATCCCTAAGTACAGGAAGAGGGAAAACTATTACACTAAGGCAGCTATCGTTGTAAACGACAAAGAACAGCAATTTGAGCTTGGGCAGGATTTTTATCCGATAGCCAAACAATGCCTGAAAGACAGGATGCTCAGGGAGACCATTAACCTTGTATTGCGTTTTGCTACTAAAAAAGCAGGAAGCGCGTTCCTTGGTGCGTTGGCAGAACAGGCACTTGGCAGCACGGCAGGAGATATTACCAAGCTTGGCGCCGATGCGGCAGGCGCGGCTACCGAAAAGGCCGATACCCGCAACTGGCAGTCATTGCCTGCTACAATAAGTTATGCCCGCGTTCCGTTAAAAGAAGGTGACAATAAGTTCATCCTCCGGAAATACGGACCACAAGGGATAGATACCGATACACTTACTATACCGTACAGGAGGGGCTTGCAGATCGTGAATTATTTCGACCTTGGCCGTACACAGATCGTACCTGTTAATAACGCCCAGGCGCTGAGCGGCATGGTAAACACACTTAGTGGCGGAAACCTGCAAAACCAATCATCATCTGCAGGCAATAGCAGCAACGGTGCGTCTGCTACACTATTGATAGGAGGCACTGCGCCGGCGAAAACCAACGTAAGCCAGGCGGCAGCCACAACAAGCTGTAAACCAGCCCCGGCAGGCGTAACGGTACAGACAGTTGTTGAAAAGTACATAGCCGCCATGGGTGGTGCAGAAAAAGTGCAGGGTATAAAAACACAGTACATGCGCGCTACTTCTAAGGCTACGTTCAACGGGCAGACATCGACCAGCGAGATATTGGTTAAGAACAGCGGCAGCAACAGCTACAGCAATGTATCGATGGATGGCAAGAGTATAATGACCACGCTTATCAATAATGAAGGCGCATTTACAATAAACGAAAAGGGCAAGCGCAAGAAAATGGATAAGGCTACTGCCGAAGCTTACAGGAGCAGCAACAGGAGTATTTACGACTCGTGTATGTTCCCCGTAGATAAAGGCGCAAAACTTGATGGCATTACTACTTTTGACAATGAAGATGTTTATAGTATAAGTTTTGTCATACCGGAATCGAATGCGACGATGACTTACTACTACAGTGTAAAAAACGGATTGATCCTGGGCTCATCAATGACGGTCAATGCGGCCGGAATGACTATCAGATCTGCCAATCATTTTTCTGACTACAGAGATGTGAATGGAGTACTGTTCCCTTTTAAAATGACAACCGTGTCTGACAATATGGCTTCGGAAATGGTTTACAATGAAGTAAAATTCAATGAAGGTGTTTCGGATGTAGAATTCCAATAAAAAGATCATTATGAAAAAGATCATCGCATTATTATTTATCCTTGCAAGCCTCACAATGAATGCCCAGCAAAACAAAGGCGTGTGGGACAACTGGCAAAAAACGAGCTGCTACGGCAAAATTTCCTTCAGGCTAATGTATGTTGGGAAGAATGGCGAGCAGTTCAAATGGAAAGTTCAGTTCAGGAACGATTACCCTGAATTGATCTCCTTTAATTACCATGTTACCGATAAGCTTGGGGATTACAACCTTACTACCCACAGAAAAGCCCTTGAGGCAGGACGCGTAAGCCCCGAGATCGAGCTATTTACCGAAGAGGAAGACATATACCTGCTGGTAGATAAGGTGAGCCTATCGCCCTACCCACAGGATCTCATCGATTGCGACAACAAATGATAACAAAGGCCTACGGGCCTTTTTTTACCTTTAAAGGATATATGAAAAAAATAGTACTGCTATTGGTTTGCATTGCGTCGGTATGCTCGCAGGCCCAGGAAAACAAAAATTACAAGACATTGGTAAAAGACCTGAACAAGATGCTGAGATCGGCAGATGAATTCAGCTGGATGTATGATCCTGAATTTAAGATCGTGCAGCCGTACCAGGTGGATAAGAATGGTATCCTGTCAGTCATCATTAAAGGCAAGGCGGATGACAGTGACGTGACCCACAAATATGAAGCACCGCTGGATGATATCAGAGACTTTGTAATGGATGTTTATTATGTAATTTCTTTTAAGTCAAGATCAGTAGTCATATCTGAACTTCAGGATGGCAAGTGGGTGGAAGTTGATCGCAGGGATTACTTTCATCTGGGAAAGCCAAAAGAGAAAGATGCACACCACTGGTCATCTACATTAAGGAATGACTTCAATGATCTTTATGAACTGAAAAATGAATATGAATGGATGGATTAGTCCGCGAAAACTAATTTGGTTTGTTAAAAGAAATATTCCTATTTTTACGACAAACTAAAAATTTTCAATTTTTATGAAAATTGTAAAATACGTACTTCTCCTACTGTTGCTTTCGGCGATCGCGGTCACCGTTTTTATTGCCACCCAGGACGGGAAATATGATATTACAAAAGAAAGCGTGATAAAAGTACCTAAAACGGTGCTCTATAACTATATTGGCGAATACCGCAACTGGGAAAATGTAGGGATCATTAGCGACAGCACCGCCACCTATACCTACTCTGATATTTCTTATGGAAATGGCGCTACGATGGGCTGGAAAAATACAGATACCGAAGGCGGCATCAAGACGACTAAACTGGTTGACAGCGATTCCATCATCCAGAAAGCCACTATCGACGGGCTGGACTCCCAAATAAAATGGAGTTTTAATGATACTGTTGGCGGTACAAAGATCAAAGTGCGCATGGTGGGCGAACTGAGCTTTAAAGAAAAAGCTTATGCCGTCCTGCAGGGCCATTCGGGCGAGAAAATGGAAGCCGTGCTTACGCAGGGGTTGAAAAACCTGAATACCTTCCTTGTGGACGAACTTTCCAATTACAATGTGGAGGTAAAGGACCAGGTAACCAAGACGGGTGTATTCTACATTGGCCAGTCGATCAGATCAAAAACATCTGACATACAGAAAAGAACGGGAGAGATATTCCCTAAGTTAATGGCCTTTATTAAAGAGAATAAAATAGTGCCGAACGGTGCGCCATTCCTGTTGTACAAGAATTTTAGCACCCAAAAGGATAGCGCTTCGTACATGGTTTGCATTCCGATAAAAGATGAAATGTACACCGCTCCAGGCAGCGAGTTCGAAGGCAATAAGCTGGAAGCCTTCCAAGCATTGAAAACCACACTAAAGGGCGATCACTCGCACCTGCCGAAAGCCTGGGCCGCGGCAAGGAAACATATAGCAGCCAATGGCTTACAGGAAAACACATCCGGTCAGTACGTGGAGCTGTTCACTAAAGGTATGGTACAAACCAAAAGGCCATCGGAGTGGGTAACGGACATTTATATACCACTTGGCGCACCGGCCACTTCGCCGGAGACCGATGTTATCCTGATGCCGGGCGACATTACCGTACCGGCAAGGACACCTGATGTTACCGCCCCTGCCACAAATAAGCCGGCACGAACTGAAGGCAAACCTGCGGGGACTACAAAACTCCCTGCATATAACGGCGCTACTCCGTCAACAGGGACAAGGACACGCCCTGCTACTACCAAACCGGCTGGTTCGACATCGGGTACAGCAACGAAGACAACTACTAAACCTGCAGTAACAACTGCGCAAAAGCCTGCCAATCCATAAAAATAAAACCCCAAAGGCGTAACACTTTTGGGGTTTATATTATATACTTACAAAGAATTACTTTCTGATCAGGTACTTTACAACGGTTTCTGCGGAATGCAGCCCGAATACCGCGGGTATCCAACTGTTTGTCCCGAAGAACGATTTCTTGAAATTAGTGCCATCAGTCATTTTAAGGCTGTCCTGATCGGGTGCTTCGGTTGAGAAAACTACCTTTACCCCTTTGCTTACCCCTTCTTTTCGAAGACGCTTGCGAACTGTTTTGGCCAGCGGACATACATCAGTCTTGCTGATGTCAGTCACCCTGACTTTTCCGGCCTCATACTTTCCGCCTGCTCCCATGTTACTGATGATCTTTACCTTTTTCCTTCGTGCGGAAATGATAAGGTTCAGCTTGGGGGTAATGCTGTCGATGCAGTCAAGCACGTAATCATATTCTTCCGTAACCAACTCATAAGCGCGGTCGGGTGAAAGGAATTCTTTTATACGGATCAATTCCAGCTTCGGGTTGATATCCATGAGCCTGTCACCAACGATGTCAACTTTTGGCTGCCCTATTGTGGAATGCAATGCAGGCAGCTGGCGGTTTATGTTGGTAATATCAACCACGTCCCCGTCCACTATCGTCATCTTCCCCACTCCGGCACGCGCGATGAATTCGGCGGCGAACGAGCCAACACCACCCATACCCACAACCATCACGTGTGAATTCTTCAATTTCTCCAGGCCTTCCTTCTTAAATAAAAGTTCGGCGCGCTCTGTCCATTCAGCCATTATTAAAAACGGTTTTAAAATTAGTGCTTACAATATTTTTCAATTCCTCGATATCCATATTTCTTGCCCAAGCGGCTTTTGCGAACACTTCGGCGATCCCCTCCTCTATCGTGTCGGTTTCCAGAAAAAACCTGTCCGGCGGCATCTGTGCCAAAACATCGGAAAGTTCCGGGTTACGCAGCAGGTATTTGCCAAAGGAAAGGTAAAAGCCGTTATCCAGCAATTGCTTTGCCACCTGCCAGTTCTTTGAAAAGCCATGCACCACCATCGGCACACCCGGACTTATCCTCTCCTTTATTTCAACCAGTTCCTGGAAAGCGGCAACAAGATGCAAAATTACGGGTTTTTGGTGTTTTTTCGCTAACAGGAGTTGTTTTTCGAAAACCTTGATTTGAATTTGCAGCGGAATTTCAATGCGCTTGTCCAGTCCGCATTCGCCCAACGCAAGGCAATTTGGCAATTGCAGGCGATCTTCAATTATTGCCAATTGTTCCTCTAACTTTTCTGTATCGATGTACCACGGATGGATACCTGTCGAAAAAAACGGCACATCAATGGTTTCGTAAGGATAGCGGTTAACGATCTCGAAAATATTTGGATCATATGACGAACTATGCGTGTGGAGGTTATACAGCATATAAGTATTACGATGGCATGATCTTGTGCAAAAGCATACAATATCCGTCAGGGTCGCAATGTTCCTGCATCTTACTTAGGGCGGATTTTGAATAATCAGTCGAGGCCATTTTACCATTCATCAAAAGTATATCCTGATAGAAACCATTTAGGAAATACCAGTCATCATTATTTTCAAACAATTGCTTTTGATGCTGATTACCTATCAATGCAAGCCCATCGTAAAGGCCTCCAAAAGTCTCGTAAATCTGTATTTTTTCAACTGTTATCATAACTAAGATATCACACCGCTACCAACAAGTTCCTCGCCCATATACCACGCGGCGAATTGCCCTTCGGTAATGGCCGATTGCGGCTGCTCAAACGAAATGTACATCCCATTATCAAACTGGTGCAAAGTAGCTTTTTGCAATGGCTGGCGGTAGCGTATGCGCACCATTACCTCCATGGTCTCACCATCTTTCAGTTGCAGGTCTTCACGTACCCAATGTACTTCATTTTCCTGTATGAACAGCGCCCTGCGGAAAAGCCCCGGGTGGTTGTGCCCCTGACCCGTGTATATGGCATTGGTAGCCACATCGGTCGCAATGATGAACAGTGCCTCTTTCGTACCTCCAACATTCAGGCCTTTGCGCTGCCCTATGGTGTAATAATGCGCGCCTTGGTGCCTGCCTACCATCTTGCCCATCTCCGGCTTGTAGTCGATGTTTTTCGCTTCATAGGCCAACTGCTCTTTTACCGAAGCGAATTGCGGGTATTGTGCTCTGTAGGCATCAATGTCGGCATTCACTTCGTAAATAAGCCCTTCCTTCGGCTGCAATTGTTGCTGCAAAAACTCCGGAAGGCGTACTTTACCTATAAAACAAAGGCCTTGTGAGTCTTTCTTTTCAGCCGTGACCAGGTCCATTTTGGCGGCCATCTCGCGCACCTGCGGCTTGGTCAGTTCTCCGATAGGGAAAAGCGCCTTGCTCAACTGCTCCTGTGAAAGCTGGCACAAAAAGTACGATTGGTCTTTATTGCCATCAACACCGGAAAGCAATTGATATAATTCTTTCCCGTTTTTTTCAACAGTCCCTTTACGACAATAATGGCCGGTAGCGACATAGTCGGCACCAAGGCTCAGGGCTATCTTCATGAAAACATCGAATTTGATCTCGCGGTTGCACAGTACGTCCGGGTTGGGTGTCCTTCCTTTTTCGTATTCGTTGAACATATAGTCCACGATACGCTCTTTGTATTGTTCGCTAAGGTCGACCGTCTGGAAGGGTATACCCAGCTTTTCGGCCACCAGCAATGCATCGTTGCTGTCTTCCAGCCACGGGCATTCATTGGCAATGGTTACAGAGTCGTCGTGCCAGTTCTTCATGAAAAGGCCAATAACCTCATAACCCTGCTCCTGCAGCAGGTATGCCGCCACACTCGAATCTACACCACCCGAAAGCCCAACTACTACACGTTTCATTTTAATCCTTTCTTCTAAATTTGGTGCAAAATTACATAAAAAAACAATGAGCCGCGAATTATATGAATTTCGTCCCAATTCATACAGCTCGCGGCCCAGGCATATTTGGTCTACAGTTACGGTGCGGTCGGCCTTATCCCTTTCGTCTTTACTTTTGGCGCAATATTCGCGCCTTTTTTGCTCATATTCTGCTCCTTCACCACTTTATCATTTTCATAAAATTTCCATATGCCTGTTTTCTTACCATTGGTATACTGGCCCGTTGCTACAAGCTTTCCCTCACCATTGCGATACGTTGCCGGCCCATGCATTTGGTCATTTTTATAATTGGAGTCCTCAAGCACAATGCCCTTTTCCGTATATTTTTTATAGATCCCGTCCTTAAGGCCATTCACAAAAGTGGTCTCTTCATTAATATTCCCATTCGGGAAGAAAACTTTACGGATGCCTGTGAGCTTGCCTTTAATAAAGCGCTCGCTGGACATGATCGCTTTCCCTCCGGGATGGTAGTATTTCCACTCACCCTCATTAAGCTTGTTCACTTCGCGGCCCTCGCTCAGCTTACTGCCTTTTTCATCAAAAAAAGTAGTGTAGCACGAACCATCGGCAGCAAAAGTGCGGGTCGCCTTGAGCGTCGATGCCTTATTATCCTCAAAAAATTTAAATGTCCCTGTTTCTTTACCGTGCTCAAAAGTACCCTCATAACGCGGCCTCTGGCTTTCGTCATGAATACCTTTCCAAACTCCGTGACGCTTGCCGTTGGCATCCATTTTATTAGTTTCCTGCGCAAAGGCGGTAACTGAGACCATCAATACTACGATAAAAGATAAAAACCTGTTTTTCATAAAATGGCAGATAGTTTTAAGTATAACTTTTAAAGTCTTGTTTTAGTATATCCAAAAGTAAGCCAAATGTGGTTTACCATTTAACTACAAAAAAACATCCGCCGAAGCGGATGTTTTATATTATTTTTTGCCTCTTGCTTTTTGCTGCTCCTGGGCCTGTTCCATCATATCCTGCATTTTCTTTTGGAATTTGCTTTGCGTTTTAGGCTTGGACTTGTTCTCCTGGATCAGCGCGTGCATCTTGTCCTCGGTTACAATGTACTTCTTGATCACGATCATGATACCGATGGTAATAAGGTTCGAAACGAAGTAGTACAAACTCAAACCTGATGCATAATTGTTGAAGAATATCAACATCATTATCGGTGAAATGTATATCATTACCTTCATGATCTTGCTCATGTCCGGCATGCCTTCCTGTGGCGGCGCTGACATGCTTTGGTCTCCTGTTGTCATCTTCATGTAGAAGAATATCGCTATCGATGCCAATATGGGGAATAAGCTCACGTGGTTGCCATAGAACGGAATATAGAACGGCAGGTGCAGTACAGAGTCATACGAAGAAAGGTCGGTGGCCCAAAGGAAGCTTTGCTGCCTAAGGTCGAAGAATGACGGGAAGAACTGGAACAGCGCGTAGAATACCGGTATCTGCATCAGTGCCGGAAGGCATCCCGCCATTGGGTTCACGCCCGCACTGTTGTACAGCTTCATGGTTTCCTGCTGCCTCTTCATCGGGTCTTTCTTGTACTTCTCGTTGATCTCCTGTATCTCCGGACGAAGCACTTTCATTTTGGCCTGCGATTTGTACGACTTATAGGTAACCGGCGACATAATAAGCCTTATCAGTATCGTAAAGATTATAATACCGATACCATACGGAAGGAAGGTGCTCAGGAATGTAAATACCGGGATGAAGATAAAGCGGTTGATCCACCCGAAGATACCCCAGCCCAGTGGCATTACCTCGTCAAGGTTTTTGTCGTAACCGTTCAATATTTTATAATCGGCCGGGCCATAGTACCAGTTCATATTATAGCTTACCTCGCCGCCTTTGAACTCCAATGGCATTTTTGCGGTAAACTTCTTGGTAAATATCGTGTCGGTCTTGTCGTCGTGCACAAGGTTTTCCGATGTAAGGTCAGCCGTTTTGAAAGGTGTGTCTGTTAATAGTATAGAAGTAAAGAAGTGTTGCTTGAAAGCCACATAGGTTACATTCTCAACCTTTTCTGATTCGTTCTTGCCCTGGCTAAGATAATTGTCCTTACCATCTTCATATTCATACACAAGTTCAGTGTACCTGTTCTCATACGATACGCTCTTCTCGTTCCTGAAAGCTTTCAACTGCCACTCAAGGTCGATCGGTTTTGACGTATCAAGCACCTGTGCCATGCCTTGCGTACGGATGGAGAAATCCATCATAAAATCGTTCGGCTTGAGCACATAGCGGTATTCAAGGAACTGGTTCACACCTGCCTTCAGCCTCATGGTCAGCACGGTGTTGGCACCTTCTTTGGTCACGGCCGGCTCAAAGTACAGATCTTTGGTATTCAGTATTCGGTTATCCTGTGTCCTGAACTGAAGGTTCAGGTTGGCATTGTTCTGCTTGATAAGCTCCACCCTCTTATTCGAACCTTTTTCAAACTGCTCGTAGTTAAGGTTAGCTTCTTTGATATAACCACCTTTGTTAGCGATGTGCAGCGTAAGCAGTTCATTCTTTATCTCGGTAGTATTTTCTTTAGCCGACGGCAAGGTAGCGCTGTAAGCGAATGCACCAAGCGAACTTCTTAACGCGGCAGATTTAATAGAATCATTCGCAATGGGATCCTGTGGCACGGCAGCAGTCTTTTGTTCAGGGATCTGTTTTTGTTTTGCCTTTTCGATCTGCTCTTTTTTAGCCTTTTCCTGCAGTTCATCCTGGCGGTTGGCCGACTGGTTGTAAATCATCCACAATAGCAGCAGGGCTATCAAACCGAAACCAAGAATCGTTTTTAAATCTAACCTTTTTTCTTCCATTTACTTATAATTAATTCACTTAAATATCCCATTAAAGGGTAATGCCATTGGCAATTATCGACTTTTTTTAGCTACAGCGGCCTTCACAAAATTCACGAACAGCGGGTGTGGGTTGGCTACCGTACTCTTATATTCAGGGTGGTACTGCACCCCTATGAAGAACGGGTGGCTGTCGATCTCGATCACCTCCACAAGCCCAGTGTCAGGGTTAATGCCCGATGCCTTCATCCCTGCCTTTTCAAGATTTGCAACATAAGCGCTGTTGAACTCGTAGCGGTGGCGGTGGCGCTCGCCTATCTGTAATCTGCCGTATATTTTGTGGGCCAGAGTACCCTCTTTAATATCACATTTCCATGAACCGAGGCGCATCGTGCCGCCTTTGTCCGTAATATTCTTCTGCTCCTCCATGATGTTGATAACAGGGTGCGGCGTGTGTTCGTTCATTTCGGTCGAGTTGGCATCGCTCCATCCCAGCACATTCCTCGAATACTCGATCACGGCCATCTGCATTCCAAGGCATATCCCAAAGAAAGGAATATTATTTTCCCTGGCATAGCGCACCGTTTCGATCTTTCCTTCAATACCCCTGCCGCCAAATCCGGGCGCAACAAGTATACCATCAAGTCCGGCCAGCTTTTCGGCTGCGTTTTCTTTGTCTATATATTCTGAGTGGATGCTTACCACATTCACCTTGGTCTCATTGGCTGATCCTGCATGGATGAATGCTTCAAGTATTGACTTATACGAATCCTGGAGCTCTACATACTTGCCCACAAGGCCAATGCTCACGGTATGCTTTGGGTTCTTCAGCCTGAACAGGAACTCGTTCCACTGCTGCAGGTCCGGTGTGTTCTTTTCCTCAAGGTCAAGTTTCTTCAGCGCTACCTTGTCAAGGCCTTCCTCAAGCATCAGGTTCGGCACATCATATATCGTAGAAGCATCGATCGACTGGATAACCGCCTCCCTTTTCACATTGCAGAACAAGGCCAGCTTTTGCTTAAGGTCAGATGACAGCTCATGTTCCGTACGGCATACGAGGATATCGGCTTTTATACCACTTTCCATCAGCGTTTTTACCGAGTGCTGTGTGGGCTTTGTTTTCAATTCGCCCGCAGCCGCAAGGTACGGCACAAGTGTAAGGTGTATTACTATGGCATTGCTTTCGCCAAGGTCCCATATCAATTGGCGTACAGATTCAATATAAGGCAGCGACTCAATATCACCCACAGTACCACCTATCTCGGTGATCACGATGTCATAATCGCCGGTATTGCCCAGCAACTGCATGCGCTCTTTTATTTCGTTGGTAATGTGTGGCACAACCTGTACCGTTTTGCCCAAAAACTCACCGCGACGCTCCTTCTCGATCACCGAAAGGTATACCCTTCCTGTGGTAACGTTATTCGCCTGCGATGTTGGAACGTTAAGGAACCGTTCGTAGTGGCCAAGGTCGAGGTCGGTCTCGGCGCCGTCATCGGTCACATAGCATTCGCCATGCTCATAAGGGTTCAGGGTCCCGGGGTCTACGTTAATGTAAGGGTCAAATTTCTGGATTGTTGCCCTGTAGCCCCTTGCCTGCAATAGTTTTGCCAGGGATGCGGCAATAATACCCTTCCCGAGGGAAGAGCTCACGCCCCCTGTAACAAAAATATACTTTGTCTGCTTCATTATTGAGTTGTTGTTGTGTTGTAGTTGCTGTTTCGTTAGTCCAAAAACGTGGCAAAAGTACGAAATTTAATTCATGAAAATTAATCAATATATCAATTGTTCAATGTAGCGATCATCTGCAAAGCGAAATAATTGATACATTAGAAAACAGATAGGTTTATAAACGCGATAATGCACCAATTATCAGACCACTCCAATAATTGGGTACATTGCCGCATTAAAAGAATCGACAGATCTATTTCGGGAATTGCGCCTTAATATTCCGTACGATATTCTCAAGGCCGTTTAGCTTCAACTCATATACCATGTGCAGCTGCTGGCCGAGAAGCCCTGACGGAAAGCCTTTATTGTGATACCACACCACATAATATTCGGGCAGTTCGATAAGGTACGAGCCTTTATATTTGCCGAATGGCATTTTGGCGTGGGCGAGCTTTATGAGGAATTCTTTTTGTTTGTCTTGATGCTGTTCCAATTATACCGGCCAATTAAAAACCACATTTTTCTCAATGTCCGGATGAAGGCTCAGATACACAGGACACGTCATGGCAACGCGCTCCATGATAGTACGGGTCTTCTCGTCCGCTTCAAGCGTCATGTTAATGATGATGCCTATCTTGGAGATCTTTCTGGGTTCGGCCTGCATTATTTTAGTCACTTCAACTGTTGAGCCAACCATATCCAATTCCATATCCATGGCCTTGATGCCCATAATGCTTATCATGCAGCTTCCTAATGCATTGGCTACGGTATCGGTTGGCGAAAAAGCCTCGCCTTTGCCCCTATTGTCTTTTGGCGCGTCAGATACGATTTCGGTACCCGACTGGATATGGATCGAGGATGTCCTTAGGTCTCCAAGATAAGTTACTTTAGATGTCATGGTTATTCTGCTTGTTTTATGGTAAAACCTCCATCGTACTGAAGGATATAAACGCCTGTATTGTAATTGCCGCCGTTATCTGAAGCATAGATGAATTTGTTCTCTACCTGTTCCGATGTCAGCGTGTCCGCACCTTGTGCGAAACCATCTTCCTGGAAGATCCTCAGTATGGTGTCAAATGTCACATCAAATCCACGGGTAGCAAAGGCATTAGGCATAACACCGTTCTTTTCCTTAAAATCCCTTGCAAATACTGAAGCTTCCGGACTATTATTTTCCCTTGTTACCGACGGATAGAGCATTTTCAGTTTGGCAAGCCTGTCCATTGGCATTTCGTCATTCTCCAGAGCATCTGTAATTTCAGGCACTGCTAATTGTATTTGGAAATCAGGAAGCAATGCCACGAGTAACTTAGTGGTCGTTAAGACCATACCGGTGTTTTCTGACTCAAGGACCACATAATTCATTTTTCCGGCAATGAGATGGCTGCGGAGTACAGCATCTG
Organism: Flavobacterium sp.; assembly: GCF_052437795.1. Taxonomy (GTDB): domain Bacteria; phylum Bacteroidota; class Bacteroidia; order Flavobacteriales; family Flavobacteriaceae; genus Flavobacterium. The sequence goes on along the minus strand of NZ_JBQVPA010000001.1, from coordinate 860,265 downwards.
TAGGCGTACCTTCGACAAATCGTGCCGATGGATAATTGGCTTTAATAAACTCCCGTGCACTTGTTTTTTTAGGATCGATCACAACTACGACATTGCCATTTTTCGTCTTGAGGTATTCCATGAGTGCCATCTTCACTTCATCGCCCTGGGGAACAGAGTTGAAAAGGTTACTGTATGGCTTGCCGGAATCTTTGGACAATGGCGATATGACCGGTATTTTCTTTGAAGCTAAAAGTGCGGCCGCATTCTCGGCGTTCGACTGGAAAAATGGTCCAATGACCGCATCAGCAGAAGCAAGCGATGATGCCAGCCCGTTCACATCCGAGCCGTTCTTGCTTTCCTTTGAATCATATATCTTCACTTTCAGCGGAAGCCCCATTACCCTTGCCGAATCAATAGCCATCATGGCTCCGGCATAAAAGTCGAGCGTCATGTTAAGGAAACGGTCAGTGCGCAACAGCTGCTTGCGGACCGTATCGCTTTGGATCTTGGCCATATTGAATGGGAGCAATAACGCTATCTCTTTTTGCTCCGATCTTTTTATCGATTTAGAGAGGTCGGCAATACCGGTCGGAGCTGTTCGCACAGGTGCATTATTTAAAGCGGCAGCTTTGTCAGCCGGCAGCCTTAAGATCATACCATCTTTCAACCCGTCTTTCAATTCCGGATTTAGCTTTATCAATTCCTCTTCGGTCATTCCCGACCTTTTGATTATGCTGTACAGCGTTTCTTTAGGTTGCACTGTATATTCTACATAGCCTGGGCCAGTAACCACCGCAACCGGTTCAGCCTGCCCTTTCACAGCATTATTATCCACCAGTTTAAGGTTAAATCCTAATGGCAGCGTATCTTTTACGGCAGGATTTAGTTCCTCTATCAACTGAACGGTTATGCCATGTTTTTTGGCGATGGAGTATTTTGTTTCTCCTGCTTCAACAATATGGTAAATGTAGGCGTTGGTGCCCTTTTTGGCATCGGCCTTTTCAGCAGCCTTTACCTGTGCTGCTACGCCGCTGCCCTTTACAGGGATGATGAGCTGCTGTCCTACCTTTAACCCTTCTTTCAACGCTTCGGCATTTGCCTTTTCGATATCCGCTACTTCAACATTGTATTTTTTGGAAAGGCTGTAAAGGGTTTCTTTCGGTTCAACGGTATGAATGGTGTTAGCCACTTTTGTAGGCACTTCCTTAGGCTTGGCTACTTCTTTGTTGGCAATGGGGATCAATAATGTCGCACCCTCTTTAAGGCCGTTCTTCGCATCGGGGTTAAGCCTGTTGATGTCATAAGGCGTCACCTGGTATTGTTTCGCAACAGACGATATCGTCTCGCCTTTTTTTACCGTATGTTTTTTATAGTCCTGCGCATGGGCGCTGATGGATAAGGCAAGTAAAAATAACAGGGATGCGAGATATTTCATGTGTAGAGCGTTTATAAAAAATTAAGCCGTTACAAAGTTAAAATTTGTAACGGCTAATCATCTATAATTTTCAGTTAAAATGCACCTACATTACCCCCATCTTCATCTTTTTTTGGGGAGCCGCCACCTGTACCGATCCGCCATTGCTTTTCTCAAGCTCTTTTATAAAACCGTCAAGGTTCTTCTTTTTGGATTTATGGAGGGGTATTTTCAAAACCGTCCCGCTCTTTATCCCGTTTACGGCATCTGTATTGTATAGGTATATCTCCTTTGGCTCTATAAGGTACTGACGTGATATCATGGCCATCTGTTCTCCCTGGGTCACTTTGTGCTCTATGAAAAATGAACCCGATTCAGCCTCTTCCTCTACATAAAAATCCTCACTGCTCCTGTCTTTGGATGTATCGCTAACCCCTTCGGTCTCCTGTGCCATGGCTGCGCATCCCCAAATAATGAACCCAAGTAAAAATAGTTTCTTCATGGTGTAAATGTTTTATTTAATGATTTGCAACATTCCAAATTTAATTAAAATTTAACTAAAACAGATAACCCAAAAAACATTTAACACCCTGATATTGTGTTAAAATAAAAATCATAGAAACTTCCTACAAGTATGAAATGAATTTTCATCAATTACCATGGATATGTGATCGATACATTTCATGATCACAAATAAAAAGCCCCTGCGATCGCAGAGGCCTGTGAAAATTATTCCCACTCTATGGTGGCTGGCGGCTTGGAACTGATGTCATACACCACCCGGTTCACGCCTTTTACTTTATTGATTATCTCGTTAGATATTTTCATGAGGAAGTCATATGGCAGGTGTACCCAGTCGGCGGTCATGCCGTCAGTCGATTCCACTGCTCTCAGCGCTACAACTTTTTCGTAGGTACGCTCATCGCCCATTACGCCCACACTGTTTACCGGGAGCAGTATCGCACCGGCCTGCCAAACTTTGTCATACAGCCCATGGTCCCTTAGTCCCTGTATGAATATAGAGTCTACTTCCTGGAGTATGCGCACCTTCTCCGGTGTTATGTCGCCCAATATGCGTATGGATAGCCCCGGTCCCGGGAACGGGTGCCTGCCAAGCAATTCAGCATCGATGCCCAATGTAGCCCCCACCCTTCTTACCTCATCTTTGAACAGCATTCGCAATGGCTCTACCACCTGAAGCTTCATAAAGTCGGGAAGCCCGCCCACATTGTGGTGCGATTTGATGGTAGCGGATGGCCCTTTGACGGAAACCGACTCGATCACATCGGGATAGATCGTACCCTGTGCCAGCCATTTTACATCGGTCAATTGATTTGCTTCGTCATCGAAAACCTCAATGAACACACGACCAATGGTCTTACGCTTGGTCTCAGGATCGTCGATGCCTGCAAGTTGTGACAGGAACCTGTCCGAAGCATCTACGCCTTTTACGTTAAGCCCCATGTCCTTATACTGGTGCAGTACGCCTTCAAATTCATTCTTGCGCAGCAGCCCGTTGTTCACAAATATACAGTATAGGTTTTTGCCAATAGCCTTATTAAGCAGAACGGCCGCCACGGTAGAGTCTACCCCGCCCGAAAGTCCAAGCACTACCTTATCGTTGCCTATTTTTGCCTTAAGTTCTGTCACGATATCCTCAACAAAAGAGTTGGGTGTAAAGCTTTGGGGTACTTCAGCAATTTTTACGAGGAAGTTCTCCAGCATTTGTTTACCATCGGTAGAATGATACACCTCGGGGTGGAACTGTATCGCATAGGTGGTTTCACCCTCGATCTTATACGCTGCGTTCTCTACATCCTTAGTACTTGCAAGCCTTACAGCACCGGTCGGCAGCTTTTTTATGGTATCGCTGTGGCTCATCCATACCTGGCTGTTTTCTGATACGCCATCAAGGAACGGTTCGCCCTCCTTGATATAGGAGAGGTTAGCACGCCCATATTCACGGATGTTGCTCGGTGCCACTTCGCCACCATGAAAATGGGCGAGGTATTGCGCTCCGTAGCAAACCGCCAATAAAGGCAGCTTGCCGCGGATCTCGGAAAGGTCGGGATGCGGTGCATCTTCGGCCCTAACGGAGAACGGGCTTCCGGAAAGGATCACGGCTTTGTAGGTTGATAAATCTGTTGGCGGGTTATTATAGGGGAATATCTCGCAAAAAATATTCAGTTCCCTAACCCTTCGCGCAATAAGTTGTGTGTATTGCGACCCGAAGTCTAAAATAAGTACGTTGTGTTGCATGGGCAAAAATAAGACAATCTGCGGAAATGGGAAAATGGATTTTTAGATTTTTGGACACCGTATCTCAGACGGCTTGTAAAAAGCGCTAAAATATGTAACAACCCTACAGAAGAATGAAACGAAACGGCTTTGTAAAATGCACCGCCGTTCCCTGTTTTTAGTACCTTTAAAATAAAAATGACAACAGTTGAAAAACAACTTTGGGACAAGCTCGAGAGGTTCGGGTTTGACAGTAAAGGGACCCAATTGACATTCGCGAGAAGGCTCGCCCGCGAGAATGGCTGGAGCACAGGTTACACAGGGCGCGTGATCGAAGAGTACAAAAAATTCATATTCCTGTGCTGCGTATCGCCCACACAGGTCACGCCCTCCGACCCGGTAGACCAGGCCTGGCACCTGCACCTGACCTACACACGCTCCTACTGGGACGACCTTTGCGATAACACCCTCAGCAGGAAGCTCCACCACAATCCAACGAGAGGCGGGAACAGCGAGAGGGAAAAGTTCGTTGGCTACTATACCTCGTTAAAGGACATTTACCTCGAAAAGTTTGGCGCTACACCGCCCACCGACATTTGGCAGGGCAATAATGAGCGGTTCAGCGAGATCAGCTTCCGCAGGGTAAGCCTGGACCGGTACTGGCTGGTGCCGAAGCCGCGCAGGTCGTTGAGGCAGGGAGTGCTTCAAACACTGTTGATAGCCGGTGCTTTGGTATGCGTGCAGGCCGAGACAGGAGCCATCTTTTTCATCGTATTCCTGGTTGGCTTCATCATAGCTCTTGCCTTTCGCAACAATAATAAATGTAAAGGCGGGAAAAACAGCGCCGACGGTGGGTCGATAGACAGTTCAGGTGGGTTCTTCGGGCTGTTCTGCGACCCAGAGTGCAGCTCTGACAGTGGAGGGGACAGCGGATGCTCCGGGTGTGGCGGCGGATGTGGTGGTGACTAAACTTTTTAACCGCTCCCAACCTTTTTAGCAAAATGATGCTCCTGTTATTAAACAGGGCAATTTACCTGCCACGAGAGCAGGTTTTTATTTGCCTGAATATCCGTTAATTTATGAGACCAAAAACTATCTTCCTATTTTTTATGCTGGTGCCGTTATCAATGCTATCCCAAAACAGGATCAAGGATACGGTGTATGGGAATGTAAGATCGGTAAGGTAGCGGGACAGTGATCTATTGAACTTTCGTTAATGTATATTCTCCACAGGGAAGATTAAAACTGGTTAAGAGAAAAGTATCTTTATAATAAATGTCGACACCATCTTCATAATCTTCACTACTATACAATGGAAGGGTGGTTATTTGGGCTTTGCAACCCATGCCAAAAACCAAAACCGCCATGATAAATATCGTTTTCATAGTAAAAATTGCCCCGCCGTAGCGGGGCAGTTAGGTTATTGAATTTTCGTTAATGTATAGTTCTGCTCTGGAACTCTCAACTCTGTTGGAGAATTTTCATCTGGCACGATAGAAGTATCTCCCTTAAATTCAATTTCTATTTTTTCAGGTGTACTCCCTTGTGAAGGTATATACTTGACAATTATCTCACGATTTAAATAGCTTCTCTGAGGATCTTTGAAGTATAACTGAAAACGTCTTTCTACTACCGGTTTATTTTTATCCCTAATATATTTACCTGCAATATTATTTTTATAGGGGCCTAAATTTAATTGTAGATTAGAGTATGTATTCAAAACCTCAATACCATTATTATCAAGGTAGCGATATTCTCCTATCAGCATATCTGAATAGCTATTTGATTCAGTACTATGGAGCATAACTTTTTTCTGGAGCTTTATTTCGAAAATTATATTACCGGACTGGTATCTCCATGTACCCACAAACTTATCAAAGTCGTTATGTGTGTCTTTATAATATATCCCGGATTCATTTCCAATTACATCCAGTAAAGGCTGAGTCGTTTGGGCTTTGCAGACCACCCCAAAAACCAATACAACTATGATAAATATTATTTTCATAGGAAAATTGCCCCGCCGTAGCGGGGCAGTTAGGTTATTGAACTTTCGTTAATGTATATTCTCCCCAGGGAAGATTAAAACTGATTAAGAGAAAAGTATCTTTATAATAAATGTCGACACCATCTTGATAGTCATCACAACTATAAATCGGAAGCGTGGTTATCTGTGCTTTGCAGACCACCCCAAAAACCAAAACCGCTATGATAAATATCATTTTCATAGGAAAATTGCCCCGCCGTAGCGGGGCAGTTAAAGTTACTGAACTTTCGTTAATGTATATTCTCCCCATGGAACATTGAAGCTGCTGTAAAGTGGCGGAATATTATCTATGACCAGAATATTTCCCCTCTGCCTCAGTTCGATCTTTATTTGCTGAACTGACCCTGCGCCAACACGCCTTACAATGAGATTTCCAAATAGACCTTCAACATTATTTCGTAAAGGATCTTCAAAACTTAAAACTACTCTTTTTTGCCCGTTTGAACAATCGCTGCAAATTGGGAAGTTATCATTACCAATGATCGAACTTCCAACAATAGTATGCTCAATCAGATCCAAAGGAGGATTGGTTAGTAATGGCAAGGTATTTATTTTCTCAACCCCATTTTCAATGTAACGGTATTCACCGATTAGCAGGTCCCGATAATTATTATCAAATGCATCGTGGTATAAGAGCTTTTTTTCAAAAACAATGCGTAATGAGGTAGTACCATTCACATACTCCCAGGTTCCTGTATAATTATCAAAGTCATTAAAAGTGTCTTTATAATAAATGTCGACACCATCTTCATAATCTTCACTACTATACAATGGAAGGGTGGTTATTTGGGCTTTGCAACTTAAAAATATAAAAAGAAAATATGCTAAATATCGATTTTTCATAATTAGAATTAATTACAGTTAGTTGTTTTTATAAGATTTGTGTCATGGGGATCAATTGTAAGTTCATCCCATCCAGTAAAATCTTCATTTGCTTTATATAAAGAAATTGACAAATTATATTTTTTCACATAATTTAAAAAATCTTTTTGAAATAATGAAGATGAATCGGTAGTTTTTCTCCGGTTTTGAATACGTGTTAATCCTTCAAAAAAATCTTCTAACTTCTTTTTATCCTCTTCAAGTGCACGCATCTCACCATAGAATTGCATTGTATCAATTTTGATCGCATAAGTACCTTGTGCAGTCGTAACAGTATACACAAATGCATTCATTTTGGACAATGGTACAACAACATTATAGTTATAATGTCTTTGTAACTTATATAAAACATATATATCTTCGGCAGAAAACATTGGATATCCCTTTCCATCATCTGGATGAGTGTGAGACGCACCAAATATGTTGCCTCCTACTGGTATCGAGATACTATTAAAATTACTATTTGGATTTGTTGGAATAGCAGTACATGTCATTATATTATTCGTATTAGAAGTAAAACTATAGCCATTTTCTTTATTATCTGACAGTTTGTTATTTTTCAAATCATTAAATGAATTTTTCAAAGTTGAATTTTGAAATAGTTTCTTCAACTCCTCACAATTCTTTTCATGCGGATCAGGCACCGGCTCAATGATCCCTATCTCCTCCTGCCCCGCACAAGGGTTGGCAGGGTCAACAAGTAGTGGGTCTGTACCACCTGTCCTAAAGTAACGCGGGCTTTTATGTACCTTAGTCCAAAAGATGCCGCCTAAAAATCCTGTATTCTCTTCCTCTTCACCATTGTCGCTGTCATCGCCATTAGGGTCTTCTGCCACCACGGGTGCACCCATGGTAAGCTGCAGGTATTTGGCATCTACAACGCTTTGGTTATAAGGGTTGCCCCCCGAACCGCCGCCGCCGCCTGGACCGCTTCCTCCTGAGCCACCGCTGCTGCCGGGGCCATTTCCGCCTGTCACAGGAATACTTATGGCTCGTTCTTCTTCGCAATCAATTCCTGCATCTGTATCCAGGGGCTCAATGGTGATACTACCGGTAAAGGTGTCAAAGTCCGCCTTGCCTCCAAGATAATTAGCCGCGAATACGGCATTCATCTCATATTTTATAAGTACGGACTTTGAATACGCGCCACGTTTTTTTAACACGATATTAAAAAATTCCATCTTCGTACTCCTGGGGTCGTTAAAACCAAAAGTATAGTTTGCATCGCCATTTTTGTATTTAACCTCATATACATACGTGTAATCAATAAGGCTTTCAACATCGGCAAGGGTACGGAAATTACTCCCGCCGGTAACATTCTTTGTAAGTCGGGCAATACCCGCGCCTTCCTGTTTTTTAAGGTGGCCCAGCAGCTCGGTCCGCAATTTTACGGCATCACTAATATTGGTTTATATAATAGAGCAGTATTTAACTGTAAAGGTTGGGAACTATTAATAAAATTATTTGTTCATTGCAATGGTAGCAAATATTCAGGTTATGGCACAGGTAGAAATTACCTGTTTTTATGAAGCAGGTAATTTCCGCGATCCGTAACTTTACCATATGAAATTTGTTATTTGGGATTTGTCATTTAAGATTTGGAATTTGTTATTTGGAATTTTCACCTTTGGTATAGTTCTTGGTCTTCCCCATAAAAAAATGTAACTTCGCAGCATGATGACATCCGAAGATATAGCACAGGTAAAGCAATTGCTCGCTTCGCCAAAAAAAATCGCCATACTCCCCCACCGCAACCCCGATGGCGATGCCATGGGTTCCAACCTGGGGCTGTACCATTTCCTGAAACAAAAAGGCCATGAGGTTACTGTGATAGCGCCTAACGAATTTCCCGACTTCCTGTCGTGGCTGCCCGCTGCCGATACCGTAAAGGTATTTGAACGCGAAAATGATACGGCTACACGAATACTGAAGGAAGCCGAGCTCGTCTTCACCCTTGACTTCAATACTCTGAGCCGCCTTGGCGACCAAATGGAGGCCGTGCTGAAAAGCCTTACCGTGCCATTCATCATGATCGACCACCACCAGCAGCCTGCCGATTATGCCAAATTCATGTTTTCGGACACCAATTATGGTTCTACCTGCGAAATGGTGTACCACTTCGTCAGCGCGCTGGGAGAAAAGGAATACCTCGATAAAACCGTGGCTACCTGCCTGTATACCGGCATCGTGACCGATTCCGGTTCCTTCCGCTACCCGCTTACCACCGGCACAACGCACCGTGTTGTTGCCGACTTCATCGACCTTGGCATAGACAACAGCGCCATACACAGCCTGCTGTTCGACAACCACTCGCACAACCGCATACAAATATTAGCCAAAGCCTTACAGAACATGCAGGTGCTCCCGGCATACAAGGCTTCCTATACTTTCCTTTCCCAGGAAGAGCTTAACAGCTTTAACCACAGCAAGGGCGATACGGAGGGCATTGTGAATTACGGCCTTAGCATGAAGGACATTGTGTTCACGGCATTTTTCAGCGAGAACAAGGACGAGGGCATTATAAAAATATCCTTCCGTTCCAAAGGCAGTTTTGATGTGAACAAATACGCTCGTGAGCATTTTAGCGGGGGTGGGCACATAAACGCCGCCGGTGGAAAAAGTACTGAGTCGCTGGAAGCCACGATAAAGAAATTTATTGCTACTTTAGCAACCACGAAAATTGACTGATACCATGAAAAAGATAGCAGCCTCACTCCTTTTGGGCATCCTGATCGCGGCATGTTCCAACCAGCAGGCCCGGGAACCGATAAATCGCAGCTCGGGCACGTTCATGAAGGAGTCTATTGAGCGCAACAAAAAACTGGTCGCCAGCGAAGAATCGCAGATCGACTCGATCATAAAAAGTAACCCGTCTGTAAAGTACCTTACGTCCGATAAGGGTTTCTGGTACCATTATGAGACAGAGGTCACTGCCGATACCATTACGCCAAAGCGCGGCGACATTGCCTATTTTGACTATGATGTTAAGGATATAGGCGGCAACCTGATCTACAGTGAGACCGAAATGCGCCCGCAGGAATATTATGTAGACAAAGAGAACATTATGATGGGGCTTCGCTATGGCATCAAGCTGATGAACAAAGGCGAAAAGGTAACGTTCCTGTTCCCTTCTCATGTTGCCTACGGCTATCATGGCGACAATAAAAAGATCGGTACCAACGAGCCTCTCGTATGTACCGTAACACTTAATGACATTAAACCAGATCCACAAGCAAAGCAGAATTAATTAATAATGAAACCAATGACAAGTCTTTTTTTAAGCTTAGTTGCAATCTTCTTTTCGTGCAACAACACCGGTAAGGCACCTGCCGAACCACTGGGTGACGGGCTTTATGCTGAAATAACAACGAATAAAGGTGTTATCGTAGTACAGCTTGAATACCAGAAAACGCCGCTTACCGTGGCCAACTTTGTAAGCCTTGCGGAAGGAAAGAACGACATGGTATCTGCCGAACTGAAAGGCAAGCCTTTTTACAACGGCCTGAAATGGCACCGCGTTATCAATCCGTTCATGATCCAGGGCGGCGACCCTAAAGGTGATGGCTCAGGCGGTCCGGGCTATAAATTCGCCGACGAGATCGTACCCGAGCTTAAGCATGACAAGGGCGGTATCCTGTCTATGGCCAACGCAGGAAAAGGTACTAACGGAAGCCAGTTCTTCATAACCCATAATGCTACACCGCACCTTGATGGCCTTCATACGGTTTTTGGGCACGTTGTACAGGGTATGGACGTGGTTAACGCCATCGTACAGGGCGATGCAATGCAAACAGTGAAAATACTTCGCATAGGCGCTGCGGCAAAGAAATTCGACGCTCCAAAAGTATTCAAGGAATACTACGAGAAGGCAGCCAGCGACATAAAGAAAAAAGCCGAAGCGCTTAATAAAGTAAAAGCTGACCAGGCCGCATTATTGGCCAAAGAGAAAGCAACAGGCACAAAAACAGCTTCGGGGCTTGTTTACAAGATCATCAAAAAAAGCGGCAACGCTAAACCTGCAGAAGGTACACAGGTACTCATCGCTTATTCAGGATACCTTGAAGATGGTGGGCTGTTCGATTCGAGCGATCCGGTGATCGCTAAAAAATTCGATAAGTACATCCCGCAGAAAGACGCAGCCGGCGCTTACGTTCCGTTCCCTTTTAGCACGGGTGCGAAAAGCGGCATGATACCGGGCTTCCTTGAAGGACTTGACCTTATGGTTCCCGGCGACAAAATGCTTCTGTTTATCCCAGGCCACCTTGGCTACGGCGAAATGGGCGCACCACGTGCGGGCATCGGGCCAAATGCCAACCTTATCTTTGAGGTAGAGATGCTTCCGGCGCAGTAATTAAATTCATCAAAAACATAAAAAAGGACATCCTGAATTTACGGGATGTCCTTTTTTTATTTGGGTCAGGCACATATCAAAAAAGATGGTGTATACCTGTCAAATCAGTGTTTTGGGTTATATCAAAATTTCCAGTCAAATTCATCCCTGGCATTGATCGTCGCACCCAATTCAATACGTATCACCTCACCAAATTCTACCTGGAAGATCACCCAGTTAGCTTCGTTGAAGTAATTATCTACCGAATCGAAATTTTCCTTTTCAAATGCCCTAATACCTTTCGCCTCCAGCTTCGGCATAATTGCGGACCATTCCTCCCCTATCACTTTTTCATCAAACACTTTACAGGCATTATTTGCGGTAATTATATATCCGAGCCTGAATTCCTCATCCTGATAAAAAGTCAATCGCACCTTTTTATCGTTATACAGGTAAATGACATTTTTATCCTCGTCCTTGTATTTCCTGTCAGGTTCGCCATAAAGTGCTTTCACGTCACTTTCCTTCATTCCGAAAAGCAATCTATCTGCTCCGTGCTTCAACTGTATATTCATTGTTCTCTGTTTGTTATGCACAAAAATAACCTGTCTAAAATTAGAAAAGCATTAAAATACCGTTTAACCAATTGATAATTATTTGTTAAGTAAAATTAGTTGTTTTATCTGATTATCGCAATAATAGCAAAGCTTAGAGAAGGATTGGAAGATTTCATTATATTTTAATTAACGCTTTGTATTTAGATCTATTATATTATCTACCTCGTAACTTCGGTAATAAGTATAACAAACTAATTATCAATTTTATGAAAAAAACTACTTTTCTACAAAAAATGGTTGCGGTCGTTTTTCTGCTCACGGGTATCAGCTCGTTTTCGCAGACCATTACTGTTACCAATGGCGCCGACACCGGTGCGGGAACCCTAAGGCAGGCAGTGGCTGACATTGATGCTGGCGGAACGATCCTCTTTGATGCATCACTTGATGGCAGCAACATTACGCTAACGGGCGCAATTACGATCAATAAGAACATTACCATCAATGGTAATGGTAATGATGACACCATGCTTAGTGGTGGAAGTAATAGCCGCATCTTTACCATTACATCGGGCAATGTCACACTTAACAACATTAAGCTATCTAATGGATACCATGCAGACAACGGCGGCGCTATGCACATCTCGGGAGGCACAGTACTGGTAAACAATGCTGCTTTTTCAGGCAATGAGGCGGCCGGCAGTACAGCAGCACAGGGAGGTGGAGCGATTTTTGTCGAAAATGCGCAGCTTTCTATAAATGCCTCGGTTTTTTCGGATAATGAAGCTACGGGGACTTCGGGTAGCGGTGGAGCTATCCATGCGGCAACCGGGGCAACACTTACAGTTAATGGCTCTGGATTTTCTGAAAACATGGCAAACCGTGCTGGTGGCGGCATTGAAGGCAGTGGCGGCAGTACTATAGCGCTCAATGGTGTAACTCTTGAAGATAATACTACAGGCAGCAATCCCGGCAATGGCGGAGGCTTGCACATTACGGGCAACGGAAATACTACGATAACCGACTGTAGCGTGATGAACAATACAGCGGCGGCTGAAGGAGGCGGGTTATGGAACGGTAGCGGTTCTATGACGATCCAGGACACCGGGATCTCGGGCAATACCGCAAGCGGTGCATTAGCAGATAATGGTGGTGGCGGTATTTACAATCTTAGCGGCACACTCACAATTAATGCCGGTACTCAAATTAACAGTAATACTGCAAATGGTACTGCAGGAAGCGGCGGCGGCATCCTCAATGATGTAGGGGGTACACTTATAATTAACGGTGCTCAAATAACAGGAAATACCTCTAACCGTGCAGGTGGAGGTATTGAAGATAATTCGGGTGCGACCGGATCGGTGACGCTGTCCGATGTGACCATTAACAACAATACTACGAACACTTCTCCCGGCAATGGCGGCGGGCTTCACGTGACGGGCGCCGGTACAGTTTCAATAACCGGAGGTATCGTAACTAACAATGATGCGGGAGCAGAAGGCGGTGGACTGTGGAATGGTACAGGAACAATGACCATAGATGGTGCTGTAATAAGCAACAATACGGCAAGTGGTGATGGCAGCGACCAGGGCGGTGGCGGAATTTACAACCTTAATGGAGGTACACTTAACATAGCGAATGCACAGATAACCGGCAATACTGCCAATGGAACTGCCGGAAGCGGCGGCGGGATACTGAACGATGTAGGCTCAATGCTAACCGTGATCGATACCCAGATCACAGCCAATACAGCAGTACGTGCGGGTGGAGGTATAGAAGACAATTCGGGCACGAGCACGATCATCCTGACCAATGTGGACCTTATTGGCAATGGGGTGACCGGACCTCCGGGCAACGGTGGCGGACTACATATTACTGGTGCGGGAAGCGCAACGATCACAGGTGGTACAGTAAGCGACAATACCGCATCGTTACAGGGTGGCGGGCTTTGGAATGGAAGCGGCACAATGATGCTTAATGATGTCGACATTGAAGGCAATACAGCTCTTGGAAACGCAGCCACGGATGGCGGCGGCGGGATCTTTAATATTAGCGGTACTATCGTGATCACCGATTGTGAAATTATAGAAAATACAGCGACCGGTACCAGCGGAAGCGGCGGGGGTATCTTTAGCGCGGATGGGAATATAACTATAGTAAATTCTGAAGTGAACGAGAATAATGCCAACCGTGCGGGTGGCGGTATCGAGATCATAGCTGGTGTGCTTACGGTAAACGACTCCGAGCTGAATTTTAATGAGACAAGCGGCACCAACGCAAATCCCGGCAATGGCGGCGGATTGCACATTAGCGGTGTAGCTACTGTTGTATTTAATGGCGGTGAAATTAGCGAAAACTTAGCCGCACGCGAAGGCGGCGGACTTTGGAACCAGACCGGCAGTACCATGACACTTAACAGGGTTACCGTAGATGGAAATATCGCACAGGGAGCAGCTACCGACGATGGCGGCGGTGGGATCTTTAATAATGGGGGAACGTTGAATGTAAATTCCTCAACCCTCTCAGGTAATTCTTCCACGGGGCTGTTTGGCCGTGGAGGGGGTATCCACATTAATGCCGGTACAGCCAATATAATGCTTTCAACCATCTCAGGCAATACATCTGTAGGCAGCGGTGGCGGAATTTACAACAATGCCGGGCTTATGATCAATGCCAATACGATCACGCTAAACGCTGCAACCATTAGCGGAGGCGGGATCTATAATAATTCGGAAACAGGAGCGTCCCTTCAAAATACCATTGCCGCAGGAAACCTTGCGCTACTTTCAGGACGTGACCTTTTCAGCGATAACGGACTTATCAGTTCTGAAGGGTACAACCTTATAGGAATGGATGATGCCGGTGATTTTGACAATACGGAAAATGACTGGGTAGGGACGTTTGCCAACCCGATTGATGCCGGACTGCTGGAACTTGCCGATAATGGCGGTGATACACAAACCCATAGGCTTAGCTGCCCAAGCGCGGCTGCCGACATGGGTAACCCTGATGATGACTTTAACGACCAGAATGATATGGCCGTATTTAATGGAAGACGTGACATAGGTGCATATGAAGCACAGGAAGCCTGCTCGTTGAGCAATGAGGAGTTTGCTTCGGCTTCTAACAGCCTTGTATATCCAAATCCTTCAGTGAACGGAAACTTCAGCCTCCTGCTTGCCGAAAAGCATGGTGTTGGTGCAAGTATCTCAATCTATGAAATTGCGACCGGAAAAAGGGTTAAAGAAATAAAAGCCGATAGCCTGAACCTTGAAATAGGCATTACAGATCTTGCCACAGGAGCCTATGTAATGCGCATCGTTTCTGATAAAGCAACCGAAACACATAAGCTGGTTGTAGGAAAATAACATTGGTTTTGTTGATTGGATGCCCCTGCGATCGCGGGGGCATTTTTTTTATTTGATTTTTCAGTATCTGCAATTGTGACATTTATTCCCAAAACTATACCTATTTTGCTTTTACATTTATTGCAAAGTTCAGGACGCGCATCGTCAATCGTTTTTATCTTTTCAACCGCATCTGTCATCACGCATTTCTTATCTGGGCAGTGCGGTAGCCCAAAGTTATGCCCCAGCTCATGGATCACCACTTTTTTGAAACGACCGAAATGCACTTCCTTATCTTTATGCTTGAGGCGAAAGCCTGATACGACACAGCTTTTCCCCGGACAGTAAGCCAGCCCCATGATACCGAAGTCATTATACTTCCACTCCGGTTCTTTAACCTTGCCATCGTCATCCTTTTTAGTTACCGAAATATCAATTTCTGTCAGCCCCAAAATATAGTCCACACCTTCAGGCATATTGCTTTGCTGTATGGCGATAAGGCTGTCGGCACGGTAGCGCGGCGATTTGATATTAATGAAGGCCTGCCTTGGCAAAGCCATTTCAGGGAGCAGCTTTGTACTTATGCCATAATATTCCTGTATTGAGTTTCGCAGCATGGCCACTTTCTCACTGCTGATCCCTTTGTAGGGAATAATGCCCACCACCGTTTTTTTGGCTATAGGCTTTTCGCTGCAGGAAAGCAGCAGGAATGCAAATAGTACAATAAATATTCTCATACCCAAATGTATGAAATTACATCAAACTGTAATTATTTTGTTTGGGCGTGCCGGCTCCGGTCCTACGACGTCGTGCTGTGCGCTATATCCCTCCGCAGGCTACGGGGATGCCGCTTCCATCACTCACGCGTACGTTTAATTTTATATTCCTGTTTTAAAATAATATTGAAGTCCTTCCGGTTACCAAAAGTATAGCGGTAAAATCGAAAACATATCTGTAACTTTGTAAAATACAGTTTTGCATCCAACATGAAAAATATAAAAATAAGCGTGCTCGACCAGTCACAGGTAAGCCGCAACAGTACTCCCGCTCAGGCATTACAGGATTCGGGAAAATTAGTGCAACTGGCCGATAAACTGGGCTTTGAGCGCTATTGGGTAAGCGAGCACCACAACTTTAAGCTGGTCGCGGGCACTGCACCGGAGGTACTCATCCCCTACCTCGCATCAAGGTCCGAACGTATCCGTGTGGGATCCGGCGGCATAATGCTCCCCAACCACAGCGCACTGAAAATGAGCGAGAACTTCGGGCTGCTCTCCACACTTTTCCCCGGGCGCATCGACTTCGGCATTGGGCGTGCGCCGGGCGGGGACAGGCTTTCGGCACACCTCCTCAACCCGTCAAACACGTTTAGCGAAAAGGAATTTTTCCAACAGCTGAAGGACGTTCGCACCTACCTTAGTGGCGAAGGCACCGAAGCATCGGAAGGCAGGGTAAAAGCTTATCCTGTTCCCGAAGTATTACCCGAATATTGGATACTTACCTCCAGCGGCGGAAGCGCGCAGTTCGCGGCACACTTTGGCATGGCGCTGTCATTTGCCCACTTCATCAACCCTTTCGGCGGGCCTGAAGTTGCCGCCATTTACCGCGACAGCTTTAAGCCATCGGCTGAATTGGCCGAACCAAAAGTTAATGTAGGCATCTTTGCCTTTTGCAGTGAGGACGAACAAAAGATAGAGGACTGGATAACGGAATTCGACTACCGAATGCTGCATATTGAGATGGGCGCAACAGGCGACTTACCTTCTTTGGAAGAGATCAAAGCCATTGAGTACAATATGCAACAGCGTTCGCGCATTGCCTATAACCGTAACCGCTTTATTGCAGGCACGCCGGATCTTGTACATAAAAAACTCAGCAAACTTGCCGACGACTACAATGTAGATGAGATAATGATCGCGACCTGGGCCGATGACTATGAAGACAGGGAACGCTCCTATGAGCTGATCGCAGAGATGTTCAGGTCCAGGTAAACAAATTTCCTTCAAGGGATAAGGCATGCTATGGCTTGTGAAGTAAAAAATCCTATTTTTACTCCACGAACAAACATCTGTATCATGCGCGACCATTTTATCATTGCGGCATTCGCGCTTTGCCTTTCGGCGAATGCCCAGGTTTACAAAGACCCTAAAGCTAACACTGAAAGCCGTGTCGAGGACCTGCTTTCGCAAATGACCCTCGAAGAGAAGATCGACTACATCGGCGGCTATGAAGGCTTTTACATCCGTGGGATAGAGCGCCTCGGACTGCCAAAAATAAAAATGACCGATGGCCCGGTGGGTACCCGCAACTATGGGAAGACCACAGCTTACCCGGCATCGATACTAAGCGCTGCGACCTGGGACAGGAACCTGGGCTACAGGCTGGGCGAGGCTCTGGGCAATGATGCCCGGGAGCGCGGCGTTCATATTCTGCTGGCACCGGGTGTAAATATTTACCGTGCCCCAATGAACGGGCGCAATTTTGAATACCTGGGCGAGGACCCCTACCTTGCCGGCGAAATGGCAGTAGCCTACATAAAAGGCGTACAGAGCAAAAAAGTAGTTGCCACCGTAAAGCATTATGCCGCTAATAACCAGGAATGGGACCGCAATAATGTGAGTTCCGACATGGATGAGCGCACGTTGCAGGAGCTCTACCTGCCTGCGTTCAAAGCAGCAGTACAAAAGGGGAAAGTGGCTGCCGTAATGAACAGCTACAACCTTGTGAATGGTGAGCACGCCACTCAAAACAGCCATCTTAATAACGATATCCTGAAAGGCGACTGGAAGTTTGACGGCATCCTGATGTCTGACTGGGTAGCAACGTATGATGGTGTGGCTGCAGCCAAAGGAGGCCTTGACCTCGAGATGCCAAAAGGCGAATTCATGAACCGTGAAAACCTGTTGCCTGCCATTAAAAATGGTATGCTAAGCGAAGAGGTTATCAATGATAAGGTGAGGAGGATATTGCGCATTATCTTCCGTTTTGGGTTTTATGATACACCCTATACCATGGCTGATACTTTGAAACCCAATCCTGAAAGTGAAAATGTAGCACTCGACCTGGCACGCGGAGGCATCGTACTTTTAAAAAATGAAGGCAATATCCTGCCATTATCGAAAAATATTAAGACCATTGCAGTGGTTGGGCCAAATTCCAACAAATACATTGCGGGCGGCGGAAGCTCATATACCGAACCTTTTCACTACACCACTCTTTTAGATGGTATTAAAGCCGCCGCACCCAATGCAATAGTGAACTTTGTAGACAACAGCATTCCCCAAATGGAGGACTATATCGCATCCTCACCATTCTATACCAGTAAGGGCGCGAAAACACACGGGCTGAAAGCAGAATATTTCAGGAACAAAAACCTTGAGGGAAAGCCTGTTGCCACTGTGACCGACAGCAGTATGAACCACAACTGGCCCGGTGCGCCGGAGGTTTTGGGAATGCCTGAAGATAACTTTTCGATACGCTTTACCGGTGTGGTTCGGCCTGAAAGAACAGCGACCTATAAATTGGGGGTGCGCGGCGACGATGGCTTCCGCCTTTATGTGGACGACAAGCTGGTCATAGACATGTGGAATGACCATGCCGCTACGTTAAAGATGACCGAATTATACCTCGAGGCAGGCAAGGAATATAACGTACGCCTGGAGTTCTATGAGAATGCCGGCGGGGCGGTGATCTCTTTTGCCGTATATCATGAGGTGATCGACTTTAGCGCAGCCGTAACAGCCGCAAAAGCATCTGATGTGGTGGTACTGAGCGCCGGCTATGACATGTCGAGCGAGGGAGAAGGTTTTGACCGGACTTTCGAACTCCCTTCCTACCAGGAAGCGCTCATAAAAGCTGTTACTTTTGCCAACCCAAATACAGTTGTGGTGCTATATGCCGGCGGTAATACCGATATGCGCAACTGGCTGCCGCAAACCAAGGGGCTGCTGAACGCATGGTATCCCGGGCAGGAAGGTGGTA
Organism: Flavobacterium sp.; assembly: GCF_052437795.1. GTDB lineage: Bacteria > Bacteroidota > Bacteroidia > Flavobacteriales > Flavobacteriaceae > Flavobacterium. The sequence continues at coordinate 841,493 of NZ_JBQVPA010000001.1, read as the reverse complement.
CAGCCATTGCCGAGATACTTTTTGGTACTGTGAACCCAAGTGGCAAGCTGCCTGCCAGTTTTGAAAAACGCTGGGAAGAGAACCCAACGTACGACAGCTATTATGACCCTGATAACAATAAGGCAGTGACCTATGGCGAAGGCCTGAACGTAGGCTACCGCTTTTACGACCACAGCCGCACTAAGCCGCAGTTCGCGTTCGGCTATGGGCTATCGTATACCAAATTTGAGTACTCCGACCTTAAGGTTTCCGCCAAAGGCACCGATGTGACCATAACCTATAAAATTAAGAATACCGGCAGCCGTGATGGTGCCGAAGTGAGCCAGGTATATGTACGCCAGCCCAAAAGCCCGGTTCAGCGACCGGTAAAAGAACTGAAAGGCTTCGATAAGGTATCCCTTAAAAAAGGTGAGTCGAAAACAGTGACCGTAAAGCTTGATGCCGATGCCTTTTCTTATTACAAGGCCGACAAGAGATCCTGGGGCTATGATCCCGGCACTTTTGAGGTGATCGTAGGTGCTTCCTCGGAAGATGTCAGGCTAAAAGGCAATGTTACCATTAAATAGCCATAAACTACTAGCCACGTATCACACTATTTACCATTAAATGACATGGTTAAATAGTGTGATCCGTGGCTAAATTATTTACCTTCCTGGAACGGTGAACTACTTCGCCGCGTACAGGAACTGCGACAGCCTGCCGTCACGCTCATAGATATCGTCGAAGAAGGCGATGTTGCCATTCTCGTCGGCGAGGGCGGTAAAGTAGGTAATGTATACCGGTATCTTGCGCTTAAGGTTAAAATAGGTCTCCTTAGTACCGTTCATTGCCGCATCTACTTTGCTTGCGCTCCAGTTGGACTGGTCTTTGGTAATGGCAAGGGCCAGCTCACGTGCTTTTTCCACCCTTACACAACCGTGGCTGAATGCCCTGTCATCTGCATTGAAAAGGCTCTTAGCCGGCGTATCGTGCAGGTAAATGTTATTCGAGTTAGGGAACATGAATTTTACTTTGCCTAATGAGTTCTGCCCTCCAGGCTTCTGCCTTACGCTTTTGCCGTTCCATTCCATATTATGTTTAGAAAGATAATTAGCATCTTTGGCAATGCCCGGCATGATCTCTTTTTCAAGGATGCTTGGTGGCACGTTCCAATATGGGCTAAAAACCAGGTAGCTCATCTGACCGCTGAACACCACTGTCTTGTTAAGTTCCTTTCCTACCACGACCCTGGAAATAAGCGAAGGCTTGCCATCCTTAACATAACGCATGCGATATGACGGAATATTTACCACAATGTATTCCTGCTGTTTGTTTATGGCAGGCGACACCCATCGGCAACGCTCCATGTTCACAGTGATCATCCTGATCAGGTCCTTAACAGATACATTAAGTTCCTTAACCATTTCCGGACCTATCTTGCCATCAAAATCACGATTGTGCTTCTCTTCATATAATTTTAATCCTGTTGCAAGGTCGCTGTCGTACATAGCACTTTTCGAATCGTTTTTCAGGTAGCCTTCCAAAGCCAGTCGTTTGCGTATCTGTACTATAGCCTTTGCCGAATCGCCTTCCTTCAATGACTTTACACCCTTATCAAGCACAATTTCGCCCCAGCCGCCTTTCTTCTCGATCTCGCGGTATTTTGCCAGCCCTTTTTTCAGGTTGAAGTACATTGCAAAAAGCTCCGACTTGTCGCCTTTTATCTTTTGTGGCTCCTTCATCAGCGTATCAAGATAACCTACATAGTCCATCTTTTCGCGTGGCAGGAACCATCCCGTTTCACGGCTTTTGCTCGCATCAAGGCCATTAATTACTTTTTTGGCATAATACATATACATGGAGCTTATCAGCAATTCCGATTCCATGTTGGGCTTCTCTCCCCTTCCGGCATCTTCGAAAACTTCGTCGAGGTTCTTTTTATAAGGTATCTTCATTGGCAAGCCCTCATCATCCAGCTGGTTCACGCGGTTGTAAAGTACCTCGGCAAACTCGATAAGCCCGCGCTTTTCGTGCCAAATGTAATGATCATGCTTTTGGTATAGTTCACGGATGTCCTTTTCAAATTCCTTGTATTGCGGAAATTTTTTGAAATACGGATCGAATGCGGCAGCATCAATGGGAATGTCGGCACCATCGTGGTCGTGTACCTCAGTATTGGCATCGGCTTCGGTTTTATCCTTATCTTTTTTACAGGAAACTGTGGTAAGCGTGAACCCGAACAGTAGGGCAATTATCAAATGTGCTTTTCTCATGGTCATGATCTCTTTTTTATTAAAAGTAATCATTTTAACATTTGGCCCACATTACTTCTTGTCAGATTTAACTAACAATTATGAGCATGCCACAGGTTATCATAATTTTGTGTAAAAGCCTTTATGCCCTGCAAAGGGTTTAGTAATTTTATACATTAAATTATAAGATCATGGATAGCTTCAATACGATCATCAACAGCAAAGAGACGGTATTGGTAGACTTTTTCGCCACATGGTGCGGGCCTTGCCAAATGCTTGCGGCCATACTTAAAGATGTAAAAGACACACTGGGCGATGAGATAAAGATCATTAAGGTAGATGTGGATAAGAACCAGTCACTGATGAGCGATCCCCGTTTTCAGGTAAAGGGCGTACCTACACTGATGCTTTTCCAAAACGGAAAAATGCTGTGGCGGCAGTCGGGCGTAATGCCAAAGGAAGAGATCATAAGGACGATAAAAAGCCTTACTCAATAAGTTTCGGGTTCAGGGTTGCCACACTTCATGGAAAATCCTAAACCAGAAATACAGGACTGTTCGCTATAAATTTCGTAGTTTTTTATAGTCCAGTTGCTTAAAATCGGTGATCACCAAATCAGCCAGTGAGGTATCCTGCCCCATGGAGTGCTCACTCTTGTAACCGATGCAATATACCCCGGCGGCTTTGGCGGCTTTAATGCCGTTGGTGCTGTCCTCAATGATAACACATTCCTCTTTTGCAAAACCCGACTGTTGTACGGCTTCGAGGAATATGTCGGGATGGGGTTTGGAAAACTCAAAATCCTCCCCGCTTATTTTAGCATCAAAATAAGAGTGCAGGCCGAAGCGTGTAAATACTGCTTCGATCTTTCTTTTGGATGCAGATGACGCCAGCAGGAGCTTCATTCCGTTACGGTGCAGGTCGATGATAAGGTCTTTCACACCAGGAAGCAGGTCAAGGTCGGCCGCATTATCAAAGGCTTCAAAGTAATACTTGTATTTTTCTTCAAGCAGTTCTTCATGGGTCATATCTATCGTGTATAGACTTTTGAGCTTCTGGATGATATTCTTATCAGAATTCCCTATGAAGGTACTGTACACCTCATCCGGTACAGTAATTCCAAGTGCCTTATACAGCTTTTGGTTAGCGCCATAGCCTATCGGCTCGGTATTGACCACTACCCCATCCATGTCGAATATTACGGTTTTCTTCATATTTTGATATTATGTCCCATCGAGCTCAGTCGAGATCCCTGGACGTTAGGTTCCCGACTGCCTGAACTGACAGTATTACATTCCTGAAAACTATTTCAGATCTTTGATCCTTTTAAGATCCAGCTCATTAAAATGGGCGATGATCATATCTGCCTCGGCCAGTTCCTGCAATATGGCGTTCTCGCTCTTGTAGCCAATGCAATAGATGCCGGCGGCTTTGGCGGCCTTAATGCCATTGGTACTGTCTTCTATAATAATACATTCTTCAATTGGCGTGCCTGAGAGTTCGGCGGCTTTCAAGAAGATAGCAGGATGCGGTTTTGACTTGGGGAAATCCTCACCGCTCACAATGTGTGAAAAGTACGGGTACAGCCCAAAACGACTGAACACCCTGTCGATGGTCACTTTAGCCGATGAAGAAGCCAGCACCAATTGCATCCCGTTGCTGTGCAGATCAATAATAAGGTCCTTTACGCCCGGCAGCAGGTCAAGGTCTTCTTTTTGGTCGAACGCGTTATTGAACAGTTCTCTCTTTTGGTCTACGAGGCCATCTACATCATAGAGCAGTTGGAAGGTCTCCTTTAGCTTTTGATACACATTTTTGGTAGAATTTCCTGTAAATGATCCATACATTTCGTCAGAGACCTCAATGTTCAGGTGTTTGAAATGCTGGTTGTAGGCAAAATAATGAACGGGCTCGGTATCAACGATAACGCCGTCCATGTCGAATATTACGGTTTTTATCATGGCTGTTACTAAAGCGCAAAAGTACGGCATGATACCGTAAGAATAAAACTGCCCGACTTAAGATATTGTTATTTTATGGCGACGGTATCGGAATTTTTGTAATTACGGATTAAACCATTTCCCGTAACTTTAGTCCAATACCAAAAAATTTCCACTTGCAGGACGAAAAGGCATTTATCGCGGAATTGCTCGACCCAAAAACGCAGAACGTGGCGTTCCGGCAGCTTGTATCCCAATACAGCAGGCCGTTGTACAACCACATCCGCAACATTGTAATTGACCATGACGATACCGATGACGTATTGCAAAACACGTTCATAAAAGTGTTCCGAAACCTGCAGGGCTTTAAAGGGGAAAGCAAACTGTTCTCGTGGATATTCCGAATTGCGACTAATGAGTCCATAACCTTCATTAGTTCCAAAGCAAAAAAGAGTAGCATTAGCAATGAGGAATTGCAGCAGAAGGTCCTTAACAACCTTCAGGCTGATGATCATTTTGAAGGCGATGCACTGCAGCTAAAGCTCCAACAGGCAGTAGCGACGCTTCCCGAAAAGCAGCAGCTTGTCTTTAAGATGAAATATTTTGAAGACCTGAAATATGATGAGATATCCAAAATACTGGGCACATCGGTAGGCGCATTGAAAGCTTCTTACCACCACGCTGTGAAAAAGATCGAAGATCATATCAATCCCCATTAAACCTTTTGAAAAAAAAATAGTCTTATAATTATGAGCGACTTCAGATTAGATAATGAGCCTAAGATAACCACGGGATTTAAAGCCCCCGATGCGTATTTTGACCATTTTGCCGACAGGCTGATGGAGCAGCTTCAGGAACGTGAGGAGCCGAAAGTGATCCCGCTTTACAAGAGGAGGCCGGTATGGCTTTCGGCAGCGGCTTCGGTTGCTATATTAGTGGGAGCAGGTATTTTCCTGATGACCAATACCGGTACTGCAGCAGCACAGCCCGATGATGCCGCCATTGAGCATTACCTCGTGTATCAGGCCAACATCAACTCTTACGACCTGATGCAGAACCTGGATACGGATGACCTTGCCGAGATGGAGCAGTCCATCGCTGTGAGTGATGAAGCGATCGAAGAATACCTATACGATAAAACAATTGAAGACTTAAACGAATAGCCATGAAGATGAAAATAAAGCTGATACTACCGTTGCTGTTACTGTTCTCGGCAAGCCTTTTTGCCCAGGGAGGCAAGGATAAAAAAGAAAAATGGGAACAGGTAAAAACACTAAAAGTGCCTTTTATAACAAATGAACTCAAGCTTACTGCAGAGGAGGCAGAAAAGTTCTGGCCTGTATACAATGCCTTCGAAGAAAAGGAATACGACCTGCGCCATAACAAGATGCGCAAGCTGATGAAGAAGATAGATCAGGCGGGTATAGATAAATTATCCGATAAGGATGCGCTGTCCTACCTCAACCAAATGGAGGATGCTGAAGAAGAATTGTTTAACCTCCGTAAGAAAATGGTTGCCGACCTGAAGGCCATCATTGGCCCCGCAAGGATGTTGATGTTAAAAAAGGCAGAGCGCGACTTCAATAAAAAGCTGCTTGACAAGTATAAGGATAAGAAAGGTTGATCTAATAATTGATGATCGGTTGGTTGATTGATCGAAAGGAGCTTCGGCTCCTTTTTGTTGGAGCCGCTAACTATTTCAATTTCAAACGCACGACTTTTTTCTGTCCGGCAAGGATAACTGTCTTGTTATCGGCAAACCGTATGGTGTGGTATATATTTTCGTCAAGTATTTTTTTCCAAGTAGTACCACGATCAAACGAATACCATATACCTGACGGCCCGGCTGTCATCAGCTCATTGCCGTTGCTGCCGGGAACGAACTGCACGCACGAAGCATACCCGAAAGCCTGCCCATCGGCTGCTTTATCCCATGTTTTACCGCCGTCTGTAGTCAGGATCTTATTGCTTTTATTCGACTCTGCTTTTTCATAGTTACCCCCTACCGCAAAGCCAATATTCTCATCATATAGATCAGCTGAATATATCCCGTCGGCCGCACCGCCCTGAACGATCGGAGTATCATATACTTTCCAGCTTTTGCCTTTGTCTGCCGAATAAAAAACACGCGACTTCTTCCCACCCGATACGATCCAGGTGCTATTACCCTTTACTATCAGATTGGTATTGCTTGCCGCGAAGGCTGCTTCGCCTTCGGCAACTTTGGGGAGGCCCGTACACGGCATTTTCTTCCATGCGTTCCCGCCGTCGGAAGTGATAATGACCGACAGGCAATCCTCTGTAGGGTCACCCATAGCAATGCCCTCCTTATCATTATAGAACTGCATACTGTCATAAAACACCTTCTCGCCGGTTTCACTGTACACTTCCTTACTGTTCTTGCCATCTTTAGAAATTTTGTACAGCATGGCAGGCGTACCTGCATTCAATATAAAAATATCATTTTTAGTCTGCGCAATAGCCCTGAACTCAGGGAAGATCGTGTCTTTTGCAATGACACCGCTAAAGTTTTTACCTCCGCTCAGCGATACCCATCCATATTTGCCCATACTGCCTGCATACCAAGCCTTATCGCCATCAATGGTTATCGCGCGGATGCTAATTTCTTCGCTAACAAGTGTATCTGCTTCGACAGCAGTGAACGATGGCTTGTAGTCTTTCTTCGCTTCCTCTTTTTTGCAGGAGAACATCGCGCCGGCAAGCAGCAGCAGTAACAGGCTTTTTTTCATATTTGGGTATTTATCATGGCTAAGATAATAATTTAACATCCAAAGCCGCGTTAATGGATTTTATATATTTACCAAAAGTATCCTATGAAACGCCTTGCCATACTGATAATGCTGTTAGGTGCGCTACCCTTTTTCGCACAGACGGCAAGCATAAAATTCATGCCCGGCATTGGGGAAGGGAAAGATGGCTTCCGTACGGAATTTGCCTTGTCCGTCAACGGCAAAGCACTTAAAATAATGGATAGCCTTCCGCAGAAGATACCGCTTGCGAAAAAGGGTTTTGACAAATGCGCCGCCATCATCGGGAAAGACACGCTGCATTTTCTGGCAAAATTCAGGAAAAATGAAAAGTACACCATACAGCCCGGATGCTGCTGCGCGTTCTTTATCCTTGTGCCCGAAAATAACCCACAGCGCGGTACGATAAGCTTTACCAATACAACTATGGAAAACCTCCTGCTGATAGCCGCCGAGGCCAATATTGAGGAAGTGAACCCCGGCCAGGCAAAAACGATTTTTGCGCACGGATCGGCGATGTGCACTTTCAAGCCCTGCTCTATAGTAGTTGCCAAAACCGCTTACAATGACCCGAAATACGATTATGATGGTGATGTGAAAGACTATGATTCGCTTTGGGCAGAACAAGAACAATACATAATTGACGGCGCATGGTTCCACTTTATGCACGGTGAGAAAATAAAGGTCAGCCTTGATGAAGCGGCCGGAAAAATAACTTTACTGCCCGATGGCTACCTGAAGCCTGAGGAGTACCAAAAATTCTTTTACAATGAATGAAGGGATACTTGAAGAGATAAAACGCCTGAAGAACATGGCTGACATTGGCCTGCTTTATGCCGATAACCAGTTTGACAAAGACCGCTATACCGAATTACTAGCCATGAGCCACCGCCTGCTAGCCAAAGTGAGCGGGAATGATGAGGATTCCATAAGATCGATCTTCCTTCCGGTAACAGAATATCCAACCGTGAAGACCGATGTGCGTGCCCTGGTGCTGTCTGATGATAAAAAGAAAGTGTTGCTTGCAAAGGAAAGTGTTGATGGGAAATGGACATTGCCGGGCGGCTGGGCCGATATAGGCGAAACACCCAAAGAAGCAACAGAAAAGGAAGTTCGTGAGGAGACCGGGCTTATTGTCGAGGCTAAAAGGCTGCTGGCGGTTTTCGATAAGCGTATGCACCCGCACCCGCCGCAACCCTACTATATTTACAAGCTGGTATTTTACTGTGAGGTACTATCCGGCGAACTGGAAAGCGGCTTTGACATGCTGGGCGCGGGCTTTTTTGACATACATAACCTGCCTGAACTGTCAACCGACAGGATACTTGATAGCCAGATAAAGCTGCTGCACCACAAAGTGGTCAACAACGATCTTGAGGCCTATTTTGATCAACCATCCTGAAACCTATACCTGCCTGCCCCCGCCGTCGAACATATAGATCCAGATCATTCGCGACAGCCTAAAGTTAAAGGTGCTGAGGAGTATTGACATTAATCCGATAAGTACAACTATGGTCACGAAGCTTTCTATGAATAAATGTGCCAAAAGGAAAAAAACGATCATCTCGCCTACCGTTACTGCATAGCTTACGAACATGGAGCCGAAAAAGTAACCGGGCTCCTTCTCGAACTTGTGGCTGCATACAGGGCAGCGTTCGTTCATGCGGGGCATCTGGAAAAGCAAAGGGTTCCCTTTTTTTGTGAAAACTTTTCCCTTACCACATTTCGGACATTTTTCTGTTATGATACCTACTAAAGCTGACATATTATTTTTTTGGTAAAGGTACGATGATCGCAAGCATTGTAGCAATAGATTATTTACGCAGAAATTTGTACTTTTCGGACATTATCAATAACAATTACGACTCAGATATTTACACATACGATATACTCATATCATAATGAAAAAAACATCGGTGCTCCATATAGCGCAGTTTAATGACGGGCAGGGTGCCGAGGAATTTCACGCCAACACGCTGCAGGACCATTTGCAGACACGGCACAAGGACATAGCCCATCCACACTCGCACGATTTTTACGTTGCCATGCTTTTTACAAAAGGTACCGGCACGCATGAAGTTGATTTTACAGCTTATGAGGTAAAGCCATGGTCAATGTTCTTCCTTAATCCGGGGCAAACGCACCACTGGGAACTATCGGACGATACCGAGGGCTATATCTTCCTGCATTCACAGGCGTTTTACGACCTGCATTATACACACAGCCGCATCAACCGCTTTCCGTTCTATTACAGCATGTACCAGTCGCCCGTAATATATCTGGAAGCATCACAAACCGAAAGTTTCAAAACCCTGTTCCGTACAATATTGACTGAATATAATGCTGACAGCCTCCTGAAGAAAGAAGCGCTCATCGGCCTGGCAGACCTCATTTATATTTCTGCCACGCGCCTTTACCCTACTTACAGCGATGAGGGTCATGTGTCCGAAAACAACTATTACGCCAGGTTCCGTGAGTTTGAAGCATTGGTAGAGCAGCATTACCTCCAAATTAGATCGCCTTCGGCCTACGCCTCGATAATGGCCATCACGTCCCGGCACCTCAACCGCATTACACAGTCGGTCGTAGGCAAGTCGGCTATCGATGTGATACAGGACCGCCTGCTTCTTGAAGCCAAAAAACTAATGATACGGCAGAACAGCACCTTCTCTGAAGTTGCCTACGCCTTAGGCTACGAGGATTACGGATACTTTTCGCGCATCTTTAAAAATAAGGCCGGGCTAACGCCTAAGGCATTTTTGGAGCAGTATGGGAAATAGTTTTTTACCACAAAGAATTCCACAAGGTACACAAAACCGTTTTGCATAAATTCACAAATCGAGGCTTCATCTATGTGGCCTTTCAATGAAGGGTGTCTCCCGCCGACATTAAGAGATCTTTGTGGACTTTATGATAAAAACTTTCTTTAACTAATGGCTGACCAGACATAAAAAAATAAATTAAATTTGCGCTTCAACCCGGTTTTCCATGAACGACACCATAACCTCAAAGAATTATAAGAAGCTTACGCTCCAGGTAGCGCAGGGCGGTATGTCGTTTTGCTGTTTCGATACCCTCAACTGGGAGGTAACAAGCTGCAAGTCGGTGGCATTTTCAAAATACAGCCCGGTTGAGGAAGAGCTTTGGAAGGCCTTTGTGAACCACCCGCAGCTTACCCGCCCGTATGACGAGATCGTGGTGCTGCACGATAACAGCTTTAACACCTTTGTACCCGACGCGCTGTTCGACCAAAACTTTTTGGGCAGCTACCTCCAATACAATACCAAGGTGTTCGAAACCGACTTTTTCGCGTTCGATGCCATAAGCAATTATGAACTGAAGAATGTGTACGTGCCATTGATGAACGTGAACAATTTCCTTATCGACCAATTTGGAGCCTTTGATTACAAGAACGCTAATAGCATACTCGTAACCAAACTATTAGAAGCATCGAGAAACGTCGACGAGAAGCTGGTTTTCGTACACGGACAGGACAGCCATTTTGAAGTTGTTGTGGTGCGCAATCAAAAGCTGCTGCTGTTCAATTCGTTCGAATACAAAACGCCTGAAGACTTTTTATACTACCTGCTTTTTACCATGGAGCAGCTGTTCCTGAACCCCGAAACGGTAAAGGTGCAGGTGCTCGGCAAAATAACCGAAAGCCATCCTTGCTTTGAACTTGCTTACACCTACATTAGGCATATTGCATTATATGATGCCCCGGCATTGCGTGAAAAATGGGGCAAAACACAGGAGGAAGCGCTGGAACACTTTATACTATTCAACTCATGAGGATCATTTCCGGAAAATACAAGGGGCGCAGGATAAGTCCGCCGAAAGGCCTGCCCGTACGGCCAACTACCGACATGTCGAAAGAGTCGCTGTTCAATATCCTGAACAACCGTTTCGATTTTGAAGGCCTTAAAGTGCTCGACCTTTTTTCGGGCACAGGCAACCTGAGCTATGAATTCGGGTCGCGGGGCGCGGCAGCTATTACGGCTGTAGATGCCGATTTTGGCTGCATCAAGTTCATCAAGCAGACGGCGGCAGAATTCGACTTCAATATTTCTGCCGTAAAGAGCGATGTATTGAAGTTCCTGAGCGGACATAAGTCGACTTATGACATTGTTGTGGCCGACCCGCCTTACAATTCCACCCAAAAGGAATTTGAGGCCGTGGTAACGCAGGTATTTGAAAACAATTTACTGAACGAAGGCGGCATGATGATCATTGAGCATTCTAAGCATACCCCGCTGAATCATCTAAAGCATTTTTCTTTTGACAAGAAATATGGTGGGAGTATTTTTTCATTTTTTGAGATAAGCAATATTGATGACAACAGCAACGAGGAGATTTAAATAATTCGTCATGGCAGACAAAGAATACAACGCAGACGACATAAGTGCAGTTTCATTTCAGGAACACGTCCGTATGAGGCCCGGCCTTTATTTTGACGAATGCTTTAGTGAGAGATCATTGGACCCATTACCATTAGAAGCGGCCTGCCATGCCATTGATGAGCATTTTGATGTTAGGTGTACTGCAATTGAGTTTGGCATCGCCCCAAACAATTTTCACATCCGTTATAATGCAGGGATGTTTTTAGGGGAGACAGGCGGCATGAACATGGCCGAAGCAATAATGACACAGCTGTTTGCCTGCAAGAACCATAAAAAGCATCTATCTGTAGGTGAGGAATTCTGCAAGATCGGCATTGCCACCATTAACGCGGCGATGGAGGAATGCACGCTCGTAACGGTAAATGAAGGCTATAAAGGGACTTTTACTTTTAAAGCAGGGGAAACGGTAACACGCAATGTTGAAGATACTGATGAATCGGATAGCACCATCATTTACTTTACGCCTGACCCTATTATTTTTGGGAACCTACAGTTTACATTAAACGGGGTTGAGCAAAGAGTAGCGAAGCTGAGGCCAAGATTGCCGGAGCTGGAAATAGTTGTAAAGGAAATAAAATAAAGCAGGCCTGTAAGCCGGATTCTGTACCCCCGCGGGGCCCTTATCATTTATCTGGATGCAGCATTACTGCCGGCACTCAATCTGCCTACCCCCCGGCATCGGGCGGGCCGCCCTACATATAGCCGGTATACATGGCATTTCACCGCATAGAGTTTACCTGGTTTCACTACAGCATTACCTGTACATACTTTCTGTTGCACTTGTCCTCCCGCGGTTCTGCATACCGCAGTGACGGGCATTACCCGCTATGCTGCCCTCTGGTGTCCGGACTTTCCTCGCTCTGTTGTCAGAACGCGATAAGGCGGCCTGCTTGCGGCAAAGGTACGTTTTTGATTTCAGATTTCAGATCGTAGATCTTAGATTTAGCTGCAATCCTGATCCTGGGAACATCCATTCCCTCTATGATCAGTACTAAAAACAACACAATCAAATGTTTATATTTTGAGTGAAGTTCAATTGTATCTGAAATAATTTAGAGGTAAAGAGTGTATTTCAATTTGGAATATACACTCTGAATCTGAAATAATTTAGAGAAAAAGAGTGAAGCTCAATCTGAATTCTGAAATCTAAAATCTGAAATAATTCCCTATATTTGCCCTAATGGAACAATTCATCGTATCAGCCCGCAAGTACCGCCCACAGACCTTTAAGGATGTCGTGGGGCAGCAGGCCATTACCAATACGCTGCTGAATGCCATTGAAAGTAACCACCTCGCACAGGCACTGCTTTTTACAGGTCCGCGCGGTGTAGGCAAGACCACCTGTGCGCGCATCCTTGCCCGCAAGATCAACCAGGAAGGTTATGACGACCCGTATGAGGATTTCGCGTTTAATGTGTTCGAGCTCGATGCCGCCTCCAACAACTCCGTAGACGATATCCGCAGCCTTATCGATCAGGTACGCATACCTCCCCAGACAGGCAAATACAAAGTATACATCATTGACGAGGTGCACATGCTCTCCCAAGCGGCCTTCAACGCATTCCTGAAAACGCTGGAAGAACCGCCGAGGCATGCAATATTCATACTCGCTACTACTGAAAAGCACAAGATCATCCCGACCATATTGTCGCGATGCCAGATATTCGATTTTAAGCGCATAACGGTTAAGGATGCCAAGGAACATCTTGCCGATGTGGCCAGGAGCCAGGGCATTACCTTTGAGGACGACGCATTGCACATCATTGCCCAAAAGGCCGATGGCGCCATGCGTGACGCGCTCTCCATATTCGACCGTGTGGTAAGCTATTGCGGCAACAACCTCACGCGCCAGGCCGTTACCGAGAACCTGAACGTGCTCGACTACGAATATTATGTAAAGGTGACCGACCTGATCCTGGAGAACCGCATTCCGGACTTGTTGCTTACCTACAACGATATTCTGGCGAAAGGCTTTGATGGTCATCATTTTATCGCGGGCCTTGCCTCGCATTTCCGTGACCTGCTGGTGTGCAGGAACCCGGCTACGCTGGTATTGCTCGAAGCGGGCGAAATCGCTCAGCAATTGTACCGAATGCAGTCGCAAAAGGCATCGCAGGAATTCCTTTTACAGGGTATTGACATTGCCAACGAATGCGACCTGAAATATAAAGTGAGCCAGAACCAAAGGCTCCTTGTCGAACTTTGCCTTATGCAGCTTGCCTCTATCACTTTTGATGGAGAAAAAAAAAAGCTGACCAATTTATAATCCCACCCCATTATTTTAAGGATAACGCGCCCGCTATCAAGGTCAGGGAGGAAGGAACTATTGTAGCCGCCCCCGAAGTTGTGGTGGAGACCGTAGCTGTTACTGTAACGGAAACCCCTGCGCCTATCGTTCCAATGCCTGCCGCGGAACTTGAAGTGGATACTCCAGAAGTCGTACAGCCGCCTGCCCCAAAAAAGGAAGATGATAGCGATGTAAGGATATCGGCATTTTCACTGGCAGGCCTTCGCAAAAAGAAGGAATTGCAGGAAAGCCAGCGTGCCCAGATACGTAATGTGGACGAACTGCCTCGCGAAGCCTTCAACGAGACCGACATGCGCCTGCAATGGAACAGGTTCGCCCAGCGCCTTAGCGACAACGGCCAAAAGATCATGGCGACCTACATGCAGATCAATGACCCTGTGCTGGATGATGACGGTGTTACAATACGCCTGGAACTACCCAATGCGGGTTCCAAGGTAGACTTCGACAACAACAAGCATGAACTGCTGGGTTACCTTCGTGGCAAGCTGCACAACCATGATATTGTGATCGAGGTACACGTTAACGAAGTTGTTTCCACACGGCACGCCTTTACCCCTCAGGAAAAATTCGATAAGCTCAAGGCAATTAATCCGGCGGTAGAAACGTTAAGGAAGATGTTCGACCTGGATTTTTAATTTCAAATACAGGCTATTTTTAAATTATTATATTTGATAAAATTCAGCCTGATGAAAAAGTACCTTATAATAATTACAGTTTTATTTTTTAGCCTGTATACCCATGGTCAAACGGCTAAAAAAGAATATTTACTTGACGAAAATAATAAACCAATCACCGAAAGTATCTTTAAAAGTAAAATTGGCAGTAGTGACTATCACTACGTACTGCTTGAAACTGATTCGACTCTGACGGCCAAATTGATCCTCAGAGACCAATATGGCAGTATTACTCCTGAAAAGAGAAATGAAATTATACAATACCTTACGGGAATCTCAGGTATAAAGATTAGTGATGACCAAATCATAGTGGTTAACTTTTATTACAAGGATCCGGAAACTTCTGCAAACAAAAGGTATGGGTCATGTATCGACCATTATACTGATGACAGGAAATACCTACGCTTTTTTAAAAACAATCCCGCAGCCGTCCAATTTTTCATTACAGCAAAAGATTACGTTTATAGCAAAAATAAAACTCTTGAAGACAAAGGCCGAATATTTCAGGATGGGTTTTTTTTCTATGGTGGACACTGTGGCAATTATATCATAATAAAGCCAGATGGGAGTTATTATAAGAGGATTGGTGAATACAGGCAGGATGAGATACCTGGCAAAATCGAAAAGGGGTTCTAATTTATAGCCGTAAATTCAAAAATGAAATACTCAGTTTGTGCTTTTTTACTCATATTGCTCCTCTCCTGCAAGAGCAAAATACCTATACATAACGAGCCTACTGCTCCGGCAGATACCCTCCAAACATTCACCGTTACTCCTGAAAATATAATGGCAGCTTCGGTATATATTCCTGATAAGGATATGAATTTTAATGAGGTTCAGCACAATGCCGACAGCATACTTGCCTCGCACTTGCAAATAGAAATGATAGACAAAAAGCTGTTCGAAACACAACAGGGAACTGCCGTGAGCTTTTGGGAGGAAGATGCCAAAAGTGTGGTAAAGATCGACACGGTGCTTACTGTAAAAACGAGGGACACTGTCCTGACATTCATCGATGACCTGACCGACACCGAAATGCACCGCACCTTCAGTTATGAAGGCCGCCTGCCGGTCATCAACCACTTTGTGGTATTAGGCACGTATTATGAAGATTACGGGTATATGCTTTTCGAGTCGGACACAGGCTATATTACATCTACCTACCAGTCATTCCCACTCATCTCACCGGATAAAAAATTCGTTGTTTCGATCTATGCGGACATTTACTCGCCGGGATCGGGAGAGTTGAGTATTGAAAAGATCGAAGGCGGGGAGATCATTCCATTAGTGAATGCCAGCTTTACTAACTGGATGCCGCAGGAGTCATTTTTTGGGGCTGACGGGTACTTGTATGTTTCGGTAAACCATCCTTCGCAATACTGGAAGGCAGATGGTGACATAAATGATGTGCATCAGTATATGAGGATAAAAATATTATAGCCTGCAATCGTTATGTGAATATTTTTATAAATGTTTTCCTGCTAATAAACCAAAATCGATTTTTTATCTAATTTTAAGTTGCAATTAAAATGTAACTTATGCTTGTAGATAAAAGGCTTCCACTAAAATACATTATCCGGATGGTACGCTATGAGATGATCATTGTCATCATGATCGGTACTATTATCCATTTTATAGCCCAGATAGCAGGCCCTTATATTCCCGAGATGCCCCTCACGATTGCTACGTTCCTCGGTACGGCCATATCGGTATTGTTGTCATTCAAAATGAGCCAGTCATATGATCGCTGGTGGGAAGCCCGAAAAATATGGGGTGCCATTGTGAACGATTCCCGAAGCTTTGTATTGCAGCTACAGGGTTTCCTTAAAGGGGAAGACCTTAAGCCTGTGATAAAGGAAATGGCCTACCGCCAGATCGCATGGTGCTATTGCCTGGGCCAGTCGCTAAGGGGTATGCCTCCGCTCAGCAGCTGCGAAGATGTACTTACACCGGAGGATCAAAAACGAATATTCATGTTCAGGAATAAGCCGTTGGCACTATTACAGCTTAATGTCCTTGAGATCAAAAGGCTGCGGCTACAGGAAGAACTTTCGGATTTTGAGAACATACAGCTCAACAGCACCTGCGTACGCTTCTCTGACAGCATGGGCGCGGCAGAACGCATTAATAATACTGTATTCCCAACCATCTACCGGATGTTCCTTCACTTTACCATCTACCTGTTTTGCGTGATACTTTCCATTGCATTAAAGGACATTTGGCTTGTTTATGAGATCCCACTGCTATTGCTCATCTCATTCGTTTTCTTTACCCTCGAAAAAACGGCGTACTACCTGCAGGACCCGTTCCGCAACAGGCCGAGCGACGTGCCGGTGACCGCCATTGCAAGGACGATAGAGATCAATATAAGGCAATTGCTCAATGAAGAAGAATTGCCTGAACCGATCACTAAAGATGACTTTTATATAATGTAGCTTATTTTTTTTCCGCCTATAAACCTATGGCTTATCTGTTTCCATCTACCTGGCCTGGGATCAAGTTTGTAAACCGTTTCACTAACTGAATAGGCACTGGCATGGACAAGGGTTGTGAGCGTTTGTTTTTTAGCATTTATTTCCGTCTGGAAAAATATCATTTCTTTGGAAAGAAAATCATTAATTATGAATTTTCCGTTTTTGTCCTGAAGGTAATAATTATATAAAGGACCTCCATTGCCTCCTTCTTCCCATTTTATGGCAAGGTCGTCCTGCCTGTCAAAATTCAGATCGGCCACAATTATGTCACCGTGATCATTGTCAACGATCTGCCTGTTTATATTAAAACTGGTCCTGTAGGACATTGATCCGGAGTGATCGGTGAACGATCTATCATAAAGTACTCCGGCACGAATAATTATGTCCTGGGCTTTCTTGGTCACCTTAATGATGGCTTTAACATATAGCCAACGTTCCGGATGCCCTTTTTCTTCACCCGCCTTCTCTTCCACAGAAATACTAAGATCATACTTATCCGAAAGCTTGGTATTGAGGTAATTTTGCCCGAAACCAAAAAACGGTATCAATAGTAACAAGTGAAATATTTTTTCCATTAGTCTTTAAGCAGGTTTTTATAAATGGAATAATTCTCATCATCGAAGCAAACGAAGATCACCTCTGATATTGTATCATTTGCTTTCAAAAAATCCTTTATCGAAGTAATTGCGATCTCAGCGGCCAATTGCTTTGGAAAATGATATATTCCCGTACTGATGTTAGGAAAAGCAATTGTAGTTATCCTATTTTCAACTGCAAGTCTAAGGCTATTGTTATAGGCATTCGCCAAAAGCCTTTCCTCACCGCTCTTGCCACCATTCCAGACAGGGCCTACAGTATGGATCACGTATTTTGAAGGCAGGTTACCCCCGGTTGTAATAACTGCCTCCCCTGTCTTGCATCCTCCCTGGCGGTTACGGATAGCGACGCATTCTTCTAATATCGCTTTACCGCCCGCCTTGTGAATGGCTCCATCCACCCCGCCGCCGCCAAGCAATGACGAGTTGGCCGCATTGACGATGGCATCGATCCTCATTTTAGTGATATCGCCTTTTATGAGTGATATTTTTGGTATCATATCTTTCCGTAATACATCGCTTTTACGATACCATCCGAAAGCCCGATCTTGGGCACATAGATATTGCGTGCACCGCTCCACTTCATGGCATTCAGGTAAATGCGAGCGGCATAGATGATAACGTCGGCACGGTCTGGGTTGAGGCTAAGTTCGGAGATTCGCTGCTCATAGCTCAGGCTGTTAAGGAACTGGTACTGTGAGTTCACATAAAAATAAGACAGCGGCTTTTCCTGTGCCTTGCCCGACATTTTGAATATCTTATTGATATTACCGCCCGACCCGATAAGGGTAACACTTTCGTACGGCTCGACTATCTGTTTGATCCATTTCTCGATCTCGTGCCAAACAACATCATTAACCATATTATTGAGCAGGCGCACGGTACCGTTCTTGAACGATTTTGCCGCCACGATCTTTCCTCCTGTAAATAGCGAAAATTCGGTACTGCCGCCACCTACGTCCACAAAAAGGTACGTATGGTCGGGCTTTAGGAATTCATGGAGGTCGGTCGCCGCGATGATGGCCGCTTCCTTCCTGCCGTCTATGATCTCTATTTTAATGCCTGCCTCACGCTCAATGGTATCCACCACATCTTTAGCATTATCTGCCTCCCGCATGGCCGATGTTGCACATGCCATGAAGCGTTCCACACCATGCACCTTCATCAACAGCCTGTACGCCGTCATGGCATCTACCATGCGCTCAATGTTCTCATCGGATATTTCGCCCACGGTAAAGGCATCCTGGCCAAGGCGTATCGGCACACGCACCAGCGAGCTTTTATTGAACTGCGTTTCTTTTCCTTCCTGCTCTACAATGTTGCATACCAGCATCCGCATGGCATTGGACCCGATATCTATTGCGGCATATTTTTTTATACTGATCATTCTCTGAAAAAAGGTTCTTATCAATTAATGAACTTATTGACCTCACGCTTTATAGTTGTTCGTATATCACATCCAGCTTATTCCTGAAATAATTATAGGTTTCGAGCTGCGCCCTGAAGGGCTTCTGGTCGGGTTTTTTCCTGTATTTGTTCTCGAGCGTTTCACTATGAAGGCGGGCCTTTACATTGGCCTTCCACCCTATTTCGAATACCTCAAGCATTTCCTGCTTTATCTCGCTGTCATATATTGGGCAGGTCACCTCTACGCGGGCATCAAGGTTGCGCGTCATGAAGTCGGCCGAAGAGATGAATACCTCCGGGTCGCCTCCATTGGCAAATATGTATACCCTGCTATGCTCCAAATAATTGTCAACAATGCTTATTGCCTCAATATTCTCACTCATCCCCTCCACACCGGGTATCAGGCAGCAAATGCCGCGTATGATGAGCTGTATCCTCACGCCCTCCCTGCTGGCCTCATATAGCTTATCGATCATCCTGTAATCGGTAAGGCTGTTCATCTTCAGTTTTATATAGGCCTCCTTACCGGCAATGGCGTTGAGTATCTCCCTGTCTATCAGCTTGTAAAATTTGCTGCGCGTGTAATGCGGCGAAACAAACAAATGCCTGTAGCGGTGCACGCGGTAATTGACCTCGAAGAAATCAAATATCTTACCGGCCTCCTTCATAATGGCCGCATGGCTTGTAAAAAGCGTCACATCGGTATATATCCTGGCGGTCGACTCATTAAAGTTACCGGTAGATACAAAACCATAACGCTTTAGCTTACCTGATTCAATGCGCTCTACCACGCATATTTTACTGTGCACTTTCAGGCCTTTCACCCCAAAAATAAGGTTGATGCCTTCGGTCTGCATCAGCTCGGCGTATGATATGTTGCTGGCCTCGTCAAAGCGCGCCTGCAGCTCTATCTGTACCGTAACTTTTTTGCCGTTCTTGGCAGCGTTGATCAGCGAGCTTATGATCTGAGAGTTCTTCGCCAGCCTGTACAGTGTGATCTTTATACTGATGACCTTTGGGTCGAGCGCGGCCTCACGCAGGAATTTGATCACGTACGAAAAGGACTGGTACGGCGTGTTGATCATGTAATCCTTGTGCTTCAGCCTTTGTATGATGCTCCCCTCAAGGCTCAGCCCCGTGACCGGAAGCGGCACATTTTGCTGGTAAAGCAAGTCCTGCCTGCCAAGGCTCGGGAAATCCATGTAGTCGCGGCGGTTGTGATAACGGCCTCCGGGTATGATACTGTCGGAGGAATCGATCTCCATCCTCGTAAGGAAAAACTCGAGCGTATCAGCATCGATCGACTGGTCGTATACAAAACGTACGGGCTCGCCAATGCGCCTTTCCTTTACGCTGGTCGATATCTTTTCCATGAGGCTTTTGCTCTGGTCGCTATCTATTTCCAACTCAGCATCGCGCGTGATCTTGATCATGTGCGCGGAGATGCTCTGGTAATGAAATACATTAAAGATGCTATGCAGGTTAAGGCGTATAACATCGTCAAGCATAATGATGTACTTCTTCTCGTTGTTTGACGGAAGCTGTACGAACCTGTTAACTGTTTTCGGCATTTCTATAACGGCGTAGCGCACCTCCTCACCCGTTCCATCATCGTCGTCTTTGTCCCCGTCGGCAAGGCCATCATAGTGCGGCTTCATCACAAGCTTTATCGCTAAGTATCCTGATGTATCTTTCAGTATCGGGAATTCATCCAGGTCGTTAAGGATAATCGTCACAAGTTCCGGACTTACTTTTTGGATAAAGAAGTCCTTAATGAAAAGTTCCTGCTCTTTATTGATCTGGGCTTCATTGAGCATAAAGATATTCTCCTTCTCCAGTTCCTTTTCGATCACGCTGAGGATACGGAGGGAGTCTGACTGCTGTTCGATCACGATCTCTGTGATCTCCTTCAGCAGCTTTTGAGCCGATATGCCCCCTAATATTTTTTCGCCGGTTTGCCCTTCCAGGCTCAGGCGGCGGATGGCAGCATAGCGTACCCTGAAAAATTCGTCGAAGTTATTTGAAAATATCCCTAAAAAACGGAGCCTGTCTAACAACGGCACATTATCGTCTCCAGCTTCCTGCAATACCCTTGCGTTAAATGCCAGCCAGCTTTTTTCCCTGTCAATGTACCTGTTTACCGGTGAGTGGTGAATCATGCTTTTTTAATTCTCTTGGAAATAACGTTTTCTTTATTTTGCCTTTTCGTATGTCCTTCCAGTCATTTTCGTCAAATGACAGCGATACGAATCCCGCCGTAGGCACATTGTCTAAAGCGTGGTTCCCAAAGGTATTAACAAAATTAGTAATAGCGTCGTTATGTCCAAAAAGAATTAGGTTATCAAATTGGTTATCGCACGATCTTATGATGCTTGCCAGCTTTTTTTCATCAAAAGTGTACAGGTCGTCATTAAAGATAATAGTGTCAATAGGTATCGAAAGGTTCTCAGCAAAAATATAGGCGGTGTTCTTGGCCCGTTGCGCAGTGCTGCTCCATACGATGAACGACTTCGGAAGGAACTCATCTACCTCGCCGGCCATCAGGTGCGCGTCATTGATCCCGCGATTGGAAAGAGGACGGTCTTTATCCGACAGCGGAGCATCCCAGCTTGATTTCGCATGTCGGATCAGGATTAAATTTTTCATACGTCGAGGTTTAAGTTTTGTGTATCAATAATTTAAATGTCTAAAAAAATACGAAGCGAATCTCCCTACGAAATGTTAATTCGATATTAAAATTTCCGTTTATGGGGCCAGCCTGTCGGTTCTCCACGAATGATCTTCCTGTAATTTGTAACGTATCCTGTCGTGCAGGCGGTTTGGCCTTCCCTGCCAGAATTCCATTTCAACAGGCTTTACGATGTATCCGCCCCAATATTCAGGCCGCGGTATCTCTTTGCCTTGATATCCATGCTCCAGCTCTTTCAGGTTATTCTCCAAATATTCACGCGATGGGATCACTTCACTTTGCGGCGATACCACAGCACCCAGCCTGCTGCCTTCGGGACGGCTCTCAAAATAACCGTCGGAAACATTGGCCGCTACTTTTTCGGCCACGCCCTTTATGATGACCTGCCTTTCCAGTTCATGCCAAAAAAAAGACAAGCATAAATTCGGGTTAGCCGCAATAGCTTTCCCTTTCTCCGAATTATAATTGGTGTAAAAAATAAAACCTTCGTAAGTAAACTGCTTCAGCAGCACCACACGCGACTTTGGGAAGCCATCCAGCCCGATGGTCGAAACCGTCATGGCGTTTACCTCGGCGGCGGTGCCAAAATCTTCCACCTCCTTAAACCAATCCCGGAAAAGTGTTATCGGGCCGTCAGGTAGGTTATCTTCTGTTAGCTGGCTTTTTTCGTAAGAGCGGCGGTAGTTGCTTAAGTCGTTCATTTTTTATTTAAGATTTCAACGTTCATTTACAATTGAGACCGATAATATCTTCCCGGTATCTCCCTCAAGTAAGTAACTATTTTTCTTTTCAGGATCATTACTATCGTATTCAATTAACCAATAGTATTTACCATGATCAAATTCAGCATTGATTATGGAAGTGCCTTTTGTAATTCCACTAACAAGTTGGGTACTAATCGGAATATTGTGCTCATTACAAAATTTAAGTACTTTTTTATAATTATACTTAAAATGTTTATCGTTATCTATAACTTTAATAAGATCGCCTTTTTCACCATATATATAACTTTTTCCGATTAAAAAACCCAAACGTGAAAAAATGCCTTTAGACTCCAACATCCCATTACTTTTAAATTGCCTTGAGATCCCGATCAACGGATTCAAAGAGAAATCAGATGAAAATACTATATTCCCATTGCCCCCATAAGCTCTTATAAGTTGTTCACCAAATTCGTTATACTCCACATAGTCATACCATGTTGATACAATATTTATTTTATTATCGCCTCTAAAAATAGTTCTTTTTACAGTGTCGCCGGGAGTGGTAAAAAAATAAGGGTGATCTGACATCTTTTCATGAGATCTATCAATTCGTGGTATAATAAGAGCTACTGTTTTTGAATGATAATCTTCTACTTTTATTTTAATGGGGGTGCATGACGCCAAAAGTAAAAGTATAACCAAGGCTTTAATCAATGATAGATAATTCATAACGTAAGGCTTGTAAATATATTAAAACTCAAAAACCTTCCCATCATCTGCTAATTCGACATTTTCAAAAACTGTCTTAGCTTCTTCCTTAAACAATTCTATCGAGCTGTACCGCGTCGAAAAATGTCCCAGCACCAGTTGCTTCACATTTGCCATTTTAGCGATCGTAGCGGCTTGTTTTGCGGTGGTATGCATTGTCTTGTCGCATAAATGCGCTTCAGACTCGAGAAAGGTGCTTTCGTGGTACACCACATCCACATCTTTTATTAGCGGGACGATGCTTTCATCATATACCGTATCGGAGCAGAACGCATAACTTTTTGGTGCGGGCGGGTCAAATGTAAGTTCGGCGTTCGGGATCACCCTGCCGTCGTCGAGCTTTATATCGCCGCCATTCTTTATTTTTTGGTAATACACCATGTCAATGCCATAGTTCTCAACGGCTTCAATATTTAGCTTGCGCTCGCCCGGTTTTTCGCGAAAAAGGAAACCATTGGTATACACCCTGTGTTTGAGGGGAATGGTTGAGACCGTTACTTTTTTATCTTCATATATGATCTCCGGCTCCTTACCTTCCAATTCATGGAAATACAGGTTATAACCCGTCCATGAGTTAGAAAGCTTCAACTGCAAAAGAATGATCTCCTTTACACCTTTAGGCCCATATACATGGAGGTCGGTTTGCCTGTTGAGCAGTGAAAATGTCGAGATAAGCCCTATAAGCCCATAAAAATGGTCGCCGTGAAGGTGCGAGATGAATACGTGGTTTATCTTTGAGAACCGCAGCTTGTTCTTGCGTAACTGCACCTGTGTGCCTTCTCCACAGTCAATCAGGAACATCCTTTCCTTCATTTCCAACACCTGCGAGGTTGGATTGGTCATTGTACGTGGTGTCGCGGCGTAGCAGCCAAGGATAGTAAGGTTCATTTTGTTTCAGGTTCAAGGTTTCAGGTTGCCCCTGTAACCGGTAAACCTCAATATTAAATTTTTAATATTAAATTAAAAGCCCAGGTCGCGCTCGATCTCTTCCATCTCGATAATGTCGTTGGCTTCAAGCAATGTGGGTACTACCACCATTTCCTCAGGAAGTTCATTAAAGTCGACATCATTGGCTACCAGCACGAACGACTTCTTAGCCTTGCGGTGCTTGTTGGACAGCGACAGGAAGGTCAGTACCGTATCAAGCGAAATGTCATTATCGCTGGTCAGGTCCAGGATCAGGTTCTTTTCTTTAAAGGTAGTATACCCGGCGGTAACTTTCGCAAGGAATGCGGCCACATCACCCTGTGTATCTTTTATGATCACGGTATGCCCTTTTTCTTCTACTTTCATTTTGGGACAGATTAGATTTTTAGATTTTGGATCTTTAGTCCGAACGCTAAGGTACAAAGATCGCAGTTATCCGGATTATTGTTTTAAATATTTTATGACACTCCATGAACAACTGTAAACTGTAAACCGTTAACTGTAAATTTTTAAACTACTGCTTTATTTTCGAGGCCAGCAGATAGATCACTGCCATGCGTACTGCTACGCCATTCTCCACCTGTTCCAGTATTACCGACTGCTGCGAATCGGCCACGTCGCTGGTGATCTCCACGCCACGGTTTATAGGGCCGGGGTGCATGATCACGATCTCTTTGTCCAATGAATCCAGGAACGCTTTATCAAGGCCATACTGCTGAGCATATTCTCGTGTGGACGGAAAATAGTTCACATCCAGCCTTTCGTTCTGCACACGTAGCATATTGGCTACATCGGCCCATTCAAGGGCTTTGCGGAGGTTCGGCTCCACTTTAACGCCCAGTGACTCCACATAACGCGGGATAAGCGTTTTCGGGCCGCATACCTTTACTTCTGCTCCCTGCATCTGTAAGGCATAAATGTTGGAAAGCGCTACCCTCGAGTGCAGGATGTCGCCTACGATAACCACTTTCTTCCCTTCTACCCCGCCCAGCTTCTCGCGGATGGTGTAAGAATCCAACAATCCCTGCGTAGGATGCTCGTGTGCGCCGTCGCCTGCATTTACGATGCTGGCATTCACGTTGCGCGACAGGAAGTGTGCCGCGCCGGGTCTTTCATGGCGCATGACCACCATGTCGACCTTCATCGACAGGATGTTATTTACGGTATCAATGAGCGTTTCTCCTTTTTTAACCGACGATTGTGCCGCCGAAAAGCTGATCACATCGGCAGAGAGCCTTTTTTGCGCCAGTTCGAACGATAGCTTTGTTCGGGTGCTGTTCTCGAAAAATATGTTGGCTATGGTAATATCCCTGAGTGACGGGACTTTTTTAATGGGCCGGTTGATGACTTCCTTAAACTGGTCGGCTGTCTCAAAAATGAGTTCTATATCACTCTTCGTGATGTATTTTATGCCGAGCAGGTGATCAACGCTTAGTTCTTTCATTGTGTTGTTGCTGTAGTTATATTATATCAAATAAACACCATCTTCGCCCTCCTTCTCCTTCCAGTGTACGCGGACCTTCTCATCGTTGATGGCATCTACCTGGCGGCCGCGGTAATCGGGCTGTATGGGCAGGTGGCGGCTGAAGCGGCGGTCGATGAGCACCAGCAACTCTATCTCTGACGGGCGCCCGAACGACTGTATCGCGGTAAGTGCAGCACGTATGCTCCTCCCGGTGTAAAGCACGTCGTCTATGAAGACCACTTTCCTGTCCTCTACCAAAAAGTCGATCTCAGTGCGGTTGGCTTCCAGCGGCTTGTCATGCCTGCGGAAGTCGTCACGGAAGAAGGTTATGTCCAAAAAACCGAGTTGGATCTCGGGCACATTGTATTCATCTTCCAGTATCTGCTTGATGCGCCTGGCAGGGAAACCGCCACGGGGCTGCAGCCCAATGAGCACGGTATTGGAAAAATCGAGGTGCTTTTCAATTAACTGGCAGGCCAAACGGTGTAGGATGATATTGACTTCGGTCGAAGTGAGCAATATTTTCTGGCTCATAATGCGGTGTTGTGTTTGGAGGGTAAATTTAGGGAAAAAAATTAAAGAAAATAACCTCCCGGATGCTGAATTAACCACATTGGGACATAGTAAAAAGGTAATTCAGATCAAGCCGGAGAATAAATGTCCGCACGTAGATGAAGTTAAGCTTCAAAGTTTGTGTTACTCTTCCCAATGCTTTCAACAGTACGTAAAACTATGTACCTATGCGGTAAAATTTTATTGTAATTTGTGTTTTAAGCAGTCAATATTGCACTTCTAATAAATCATAATCTCCTGCCAATTAATCCTATTTTAACAAAATCCTGTTTTTCCTACCGTAATTTTATGTAATAACCTAAAAGAACAAAACAATGAAAAACAGGATTTTCCATTTGGGTATTTTCGCGCTGTTGCTGGGAACCCTTACAAGCTGCGAGGTGATCGGCGATATTTTCCAGGCCGGAATGGCAGTGGGCATATTTATCGTAATTGCTGTAGTAGTATTGATCATCTGGCTGATAAGCAAGTTCAGGAAATAATAAAGGGCCGTGAAGGCCCTTTATTATTATTCCTTGTAATACAAAAACCCATCCTTTCGGGCATAGCAATACAAATCGCCGTCTTTATCTAAAAGGCCAACAAGCATGAGCCCTTTCTGACCCTGATAATTACTAATGTAATAGCCCGGCGGCTTTATAAACACAGGCGCTGTAAACAGTGGCGTATCTTTAGTGTATTCTTGGTAAAGTGCATATTTACCATCTTTTCCTAAAACAGTAAAATCACTTTCTCTAAAGCTGACATAATTCTTTTTGTTTTGATAGATGGTATCATAAACCGCTTCGAAGAGTATTTTTCCATTAATGTCAATGATGCCGTATTTACCATCTTTCAGTACGTTCCACCTGTTTTGTGCCATAGATCGTACAAAGCCGCTGTCATACCTGGATTTTTCAATGAATATGGAGTCGTAGACCATGGGTACGATTTCCTTTTCAAAAATATCAATGGTTCCGTATTTGGTACTGCCGTTCTTATCATTTCTTTTCCCCACAAAAAAGTTTAGTGGTTCCTTCGCGCCGCTGTACCACCTAAAAGGTTTTAAATAAGTATATCCCGGTTTGATCATCAGCGTATCCAAGAACACAATACCGTAAGTGCCTTCTTTTGTCTTAAAATGGGCAACATTGTTAAAACTGATCTTTGTACCATCATCGCAAACAAGATCATGGTACAGCCGTTCTTCTTTTATCCACTCCGTGACGTAAGGCAGTATGATCTTCTTCTCGACAATGCCGTCAGTACTGTTCATTTTCCTTGGATATTCAGTCGACTTAAAGTCTATTGTATTGCCCGTGACTTTAATTGAAGTGGTGTATGATCTTTTGCCGGATGATGGTGCTGCCTCTACATAAAGGTCGCCTGAGTGTGACCCAATGGATAAGTCTCCATCACCATAGTTTCCTCCTCCGCTGCCTGAACCATAACCTGATGACTGCTTTGGCTTTGTCGCGGGCGTGATATCCACTTTTATTTTGTTACCCGCAATGCTAAAGGTGTAGATCATTTCTTCTGCCGTACCTGTTTCATGCCCTTTAATATAATACTTAGCATTTGAAAAACTGCCGTCCCCATATAATGCAAGCTTATAATGATCTTTCAGGAGCCAGTTTGCAATGTCCTGCTTGTCTACATCATACGCAAAAATGCTTTTCTGCCTGTCAAAATTTTCAGAAATGAACAGCAGGTATTTTGCGTGGCCTTTATATTTACTGCTTACTCCCAGCGAATCAAACGCCCGCACGGTCCTGAAACCATCAGGGTACATATTTTTTCCGGAAAGGTTAAAGAGGAAGCTGGCTTCCCGTTTTTTCATCACCTGCTCATATTCCTGTTCAGAATACGACCCGCCTCCCGGAAGATCCCTCTTGCTTTGGGCAATGATGAATTTATTTTTTACGACATCAAATTCCCTGTAAGATCCTGATAATATCTCTTTTTTGTTATGGATCAATCCCAGCACATTGCCTTTCTTAAATCCATAATAGCCATCGGCAAGATTACTGCCTATAAAAACTTTATCATATTCGGCATTGACTGCCATTTTCCCATTCAGGTCAGATAGGCCCCATTTATCCTTTACACGATAAGGTACTAAAGCATTTTGGCTGTAGCCGGGTTGGAAAAGCAATATTACAATGAGCAGGCATATCTTTTTCATAAGCATAAAAAAATCCGTTTCGGCAAAGAAACGGATTAGTATAATTAGTTGTACATCCTGGCACGAAGCTCTTTTACTTTCTCATCATCAAGATAATCATCAAACGTCATGTAGCGGTCGATAACGCCGTTCGGGGTGATCTCCAGCACGCGGTTGGCAACGGTTTGCGCGAATTCGTGGTCATGCGTGGTAAACAGCACCGAACCCTTAAAGTTCTTCAGCGAGTTGTTGAACGCCGTGATCGACTCAAGGTCAAGGTGGTTGGTAGGCTCATCGAGCATCAGTACATTGGCGCGGAGCATCATCATGCGCGAAAGCATACAGCGTACTTTTTCACCTCCCGAAAGTACCCTTCCGGTCTTCAGCGCTTCCTCTCCACTGAAGATCATCTTACCAAGGAACCCGCGGATATACACCTCATCACGCTCCTCCTCTGTCTTGGCCCACTGGCGAAGCCAGTCCACCAGGGTAAGGTCGTTCTCAAAGAATTCGTGGTTATCGGCAGGTAGGTAGGACTGGATGGTAGTGATACCCCAATCGAACGTACCGCTGTCCGGAGTCATATTACCATTCAATATTTCGTAAAAGGCAGATGTAGCGCGTGAATCTTTAGAGAACACGACGATCTTATCGCCTTTGGCCATGTTCAGGTCAACATTCCTGAACAATACCTCTCCGTCTACAGATGCGCTAAGGTCTTTCACGTTAAGTATCTGGTCGCCGGCCTCACGTTCCTGTTCGAATATGATGGCAGGGTAACGACGGCTCGATGGTTTGATGTCATCTACCTTAAGCTTCTCAAGCATTTTCTTACGGCTGGTAGCCTGCTTGGACTTAGCAACGTTGGCGCTGAACCGCATGATGAATTCCTGAAGCTCTTTCTTCTTCTCATCAGCTTTCTTATTCTGCTGGGCCCTTTGCCTCGCTGCCAATTGGCTCGACTCATACCAGAAGGTATAATTGCCAGAGAAATGGTTTATCTTACTAAAATCGATATCCGAAATATGCGTACATACGGCATCCAGGAAGTGGCGGTCGTGCGATACTACTATTACGGTCTTATCATAGTTGGCAAGGAAATTTTCCAGCCATCCTATGGTTTCAAAGTCAAGGTCGTTGGTAGGTTCGTCCATGATCAGCACATCAGGCGCGCCAAAAAGGGCCTGCGCCAATAGCACGCGTACTTTCAGCTTGCTGTCCATGTCGCCCATTAATGTATAGTGGTATTCCTCACCTATACCCAGGTTGGAAAGCATCGCCGCAGCATCAGAGTCGGCATTCCAGCCATTCATCTCTTCAAATATTATTTGCAGCTCACCTACCCTATCGCCATCTTTATCAGAGAAATCAGGCTTAAGGTAGATGTCATCCATTTCCTTTTTAACGGCAAAAAGGGTTTTATTGCCCATCATAACCGTTTCAAGCACGGTATGCTCATCGAACATATTGTGGTTCTGGTTCAGTACCGACATCCTTTTGCCTGGCTCAAGGTGCACGCGGCCTGAGGTAGGATCGATGTCGCCCGCAAGTATTTTAAGGAAAGTAGACTTACCGGCACCGTTAGCGCCGATGATACCGTAGCAGTTGCCTTCGGTAAAGGAGGTATTCACTTCGTCGAACAGTATCCGCTTGCCGAACTGTACCGATAAATTTGAAACTGATAGCATTTTAAAAAATTTTTGCGAAAATACAAAATTTAAGGATGCTTTGGGCGCACATTACCATTAAGGGGTACGAATTCTTATTTTAACGCGTTTTTAACAGTATTAAAGACATAATAAAATATTTTTGCTTTTGCTGAATAATCACCAAATGTCACATCTTACTAAGGCCGGTCTTTTTTTATGTTCCCTGCTCTTGATCATATCCTGTGGTAAAGATGAGGATCATTCTGCTTATTTCGGGGGGCAGGTGCTCAACCCGAAAACCAATTACGTTATATTCAGCAAGGATGATAAGGTGATCGATACGCTGCGCCTGGACAAGGATAACCGCTTTTCGATAAAATTCGACTCCCTCACTCCCGGGCTGTACAGCTTTAAGCACGATCCGGATTATCAATATGTATATTTCGAGCAGAATGACAGCATCATGGTCTCCATTGATGCTGATGATTTTGATAATTCTGTAGTATTCAGCGGACGCGGGGAAGAGAAGAACAACTTCATGATGGAACTTTCCCTACTGCATGAGGCAGACAGGGAAAACTCATATAGCATATACGGTTATGAATATCCTAAATTCAAAGAAACCATAGACTCTACCTACAAAAAGCGAATGGAGTTCTACAAGAAGCGCAAAGCGGCGATAAGGTGGAGCGATGCATTTGATTTTTATGCCCGATCGAGGGTAGACCTTAATTATTACACCAAAAAGGAATATTACCCGTATGTGTACGCCCGCCGCACCGGCAAAGAAATAGGGTCGCAACTGCCAAAGGATTTTTATGACTTCCGTAAGTCCATTGATTTTAATGATCCCGCGCTCATCCACTATTCACCTTACCTGCGCTACCTTTCGGCCATGCTGAACAATATGTCGATAGCCGAAGGAAAGAAAACCGGCATCTTAACCGAAGCTCCTTACCAAAACAGTATGGAAAAGCTCGATATAGCAGATTCGGTATTTACCAATGAGCAGGTTAAGAATCAGGTACTCAATAACATCGCATTCAGTTACCTGCTTGAAGACCAGAACATCGACAACAACAAAAAGTTCCTTGACCGTTACATGAAGCTGTCGACTGACGGCAGCAAGGATAACGAGATCAGGAGGATAGGCAATGCCATACAGGTACTTAAGGACGGTACTGAACTGCCCGAAGTAAAACTGGTGGACCGCGACAACAGACCTTTTGATGTTGACACCATTAAGAACCAAACGGTAATATTCTTTTGGACCGGATGCGCCCGTGCACAGCTGGAAGACCTTTACGAAAAGATCAAAGCCCTTAAACAGGATAACCCGAAAGTGGATTTCATCGCTGTAAATGTGGATGAAGATAATGAATGGAAAAAAGTACTTGCACATGAAGATTCGGCTGGTGTACTCCATTTAAGGGCAGCGGACTTCCATGAGTTGCGCGACAAGTGGGTCATTACCAACATCAACCGTACAATCATACTAGAGCCCGGCGGGACTATCAAAAATGCTTTTGCCAATCTTTCCGATGTTGAGTTTGAGGAAGAATTAAAGTAATTCTATTTCGGAGCATTCAAATTCATAGTACCATGTCCTCTTTCCAAATCCGGTTAGCATCACCAGTTTCACCAAATGCTTTAATTCGTTGCCTACACTTACGTCCAGCGAATATATTTCACACTCTGAATTTATAGACGGAAAACCTGTATTTTCAATTTCCCTTATATCTTTAAAAATAATTTTTTTAGGGATTTGCTGCCCATCGCCGCAGGGCGGAATGTCCAATGTCAAAATTTCGTCAACGAAATCCAGATGGATCATGGAAACAGGCATATCGTGAAACTCTATCTCTTCTAAAAGCATTATTTGAAACTTTAGGTTATTAGAAAAGGCATAAAGCTTTTGCCTTATGCCTTTTCATTTCTATCTTATGCCTTCTTATCTTGAATAATTCGGTGATTCTTTGGTGATCGTCACGTTATGCGGATGGCTTTCCGATATACCGCTGGATGTAATGCGTACAAAGCGACCTGTCTCCTGTAACGTCGGGATGTCTTTCGCGCCGCAATAGCCCATACCGGCACGAAGCCCGCCAACGAACTGCAGCATGCTCTCGAACAATTCGCCTTTATAGGGTACGCGGCCTACGATTCCTTCGGGAACCAGTTTTTTCACATCGTCTTCCACATCCTGGAAGTAGCGGTCTTTAGACCCTTCCTTCATTGCCTCTACCGAACCCATGCCGCGGTACGATTTGAACTTACGGCCTTCAAAGATTATCGTCTCGCCCGGCGATTCCATCGTACCAGCCAATAAAGATCCCAGCATTACACAGTCGGCACCGGCAGCGATGGCTTTTGGTATATCGCCTGTATAACGGATACCGCCATCTGCAATAACGGGTACGCCTGTGCCCCTTAGCGCGGCAGCCACCTCAAGCACTGCAGAGAATTGCGGGAAGCCCACACCGGCAACCACTCTTGTCGTACATATAGAACCCGGCCCAATACCCACCTTTACGGCATCTGCACCATTCTCGGCAAGGTAAAGCGCCGCTTCGGGAGTAGCGATATTGCCTACAACAACATCAAGGTCGGGAAATTTAGCTTTAACTTCTTTTAGCACCGTCACTACACCTTTGGTATGCCCGTGGGCGGTATCAATGATTACGGCATCCACGCCTGCATTGACAAGCGCTTCGGCACGCTGCACGGCATCGGCGGTAACGCCAAGGGCCGCCGCAACGCGAAGGCGGCCAAACCTGTCTTTATTCGCTATGGGTTTTTGTGTAAGCTTGGTAATGTCGCGGAACGTGATAAGCCCAACCAACTTATGATCGGCGTTGACTACCGGAAGTTTTTCGATCTTGTTTTTCTGCAGAATGCCTTCAGCCACTTCGAGCGTAGTACCCTCCCCTGCTGTTACCAGGTTCTCAGAAGTCATTACTTCCAGGATCGAGCGCTGGTTGTCCTTTTCAAAACGCAGGTCGCGGTTGGTCACAATGCCCTTTAGTTTGCCATCGGCATCTACCACAGGGATACCGCCGATACTATATTCGCGCATCACGTTCTTGGCATCGCCAACGTTGGCCGTAAGCGGAAGCGTAACAGGATCGATGATCATGCCCGACTCGGCGCGCTTTACTTTGCGTACCTCGCCAGCCTGCTGCTCTATGGTCATGTTCTTGTGCAGTACGCCAATGCCGCCCTCGCGTGCCATTGCTATCGCCATTGCGCTTTCGGTAACGGTGTCCATCGCGGCAGAGACCACGGGAACATTGAGCGTAATGTTGCGTGAAAATTTTGATCGTATGCTTACTTCGCGGGGTAAGATTTCGGAGTAATTGGGAACAAGGAGAACATCGTCGTAAGTAAGGCCTTCTCCGATGATCTTAGTCGTGTGTGCTTTCATCGTTGCAATTTGTAGTTAAATTGCATGCAAATATACGCTTTTTTAAGTTACAAAAGACAAAATGCAACTATCAGATCAAACATAGTCAGGTTTTGGTCAGACAGAGCTTTGACTTGAATGCTAAGGTGTGGTTTTCGTACTCATTATCTGATAGTTGGAACGAGACTTATAAAGCCCTACTATTTTTAAGAATGGAAACTCAAAACATAATGAACATCAAATAAAGCAGATAGATCAACAGAAAAAATTCCTACAATGAGCGTGATATTTTTTTCGAGTTACAAAAAGCTCATTGCCGATCAATTTAACGGCTACACATTTACATTAAAATGTAACATATTTTCATGATGGTGATATTTTTGCCGAAAATATTCTTATATATTCGCATTTCAAAAAAACCAATTTTACGAATGAAAAAACTATTACTATTATCTGCCTTATTCAGCATTACACATTTTTATGCCCAGGACGGTACGCTCGATTCAAGTTTTGGTAATGGTGGCAAAGTGACCACCAACGTGAACGGACTGGAAAAAGCACACGGCGTGGTCGTACAGGCCGACGGCAAGATCGTTATTGGGGGTTATACCAACAATGCTAATACCGGAAATGACTTTTTGTGCATACGCTATAATGCGAACGGTACTATTGACACAAACTTCGGCACCAACGGCATAGCAACGTTCGACCTGCAGCCGGGAGCCGACGACATGGCGTACTCTATAGACATTGACAGTTCGGGCAAGCTCTACCTCGCAGGGTATTCTGACGATGGCACTAATAAGAACGGCGCAGTCATCAGGTTGAACACCGACGGTTCGCTGGATAACTCTTTCGGTACAGGCGGAAAAGTGATCACTGATTTTACTGCTACGGTTGGAAACAATAACCCTGTGAAACAAGATGAATTTAAGGTAGTAAAAGTACATTTTGCCACAGGCAAGATCATAGTGGCAGGAACAGGGTTTACAGCAACCAATAATTCAGTGCCGATCATGGCGCGCTACAACCCAAATGGTACACTGGATACTACATTTAACGGCGATGGCAAAAAAATACAACTCCCAAGCCCTATTACCGGGTGGACGTTCCATTTTGGCATTGAAGATATAGCCGTGAAACCTAATGGAAAGATAACGGCCGTGGGATGGATCAAGCCAACAACAGGGGCAACTTTTTATGATGCCGATCATTATGAAGTAAGGATCAACAGTGATGGCACCAATGATGATACTTTTGATAATGATGGCTATGACAGCGATAACCTTGCAACGAGTGATGACAAGACGTATGCGGTGATCCTGAATCCGGATGACAGCTTCCATTTTGGCGGGGGCCATCCATGGAATGACGGCATGACACGCATGTACATAGGCGTGACCAGCGCCAATGGAGCGTCAACGACCAATACAACACTTTCCTTTTGGTCCAATGCCCAGCCAACCTGCTATGCGCTTGCAAAAGACAGCAACGGAAAGTTCATTACCGGTGGCACAATGCTTGATGCAGCCACAGGCAACAAGTCCTTTTTGCTGACAAGGGTAAAACCTGATTATTCAATAGATAATACATTTGGTACAGGTGGCTATGTAATGACCGATTTTGATAATACCAACAATGATGCACGCGACATGAAATTGCAGCCTGACGGAAAGATAATCCTGGCCGGTTTTTCAGGTAACAAAGTGGCCGTTGCCCGCTACCATTCCGGAACGCTTACAAATGGTGAGGTAGCAGCAAATGCGAGCATCAAGCTTTACCCCAACCCTGCTTCAGGCCAGATCACCATCGACCTTGGAGGTGAGGCGGGACCGGCAAAATATTCTATTAACGACATAAACGGAAGGACCGTTGCTAACGGACAGTTCGAAGGGAGCAGCCAGATCAATGTGGAAGATCTTGAAAATGGTGTTTATTTTGTCAATGTATCAGCTTCAGGCAAAATGACCAACCTGAAGTTCATTAAAAAATAACCTGCATAATTATTTATAAAGGAGCCTGTAGCAATACAGGCTTTTGTATTTTTGACCAAATGATAAACTTATTTTAAAATAAATGGACACCGAAAAAACATTCAGGACTAAGCTCGGCTTCTGCCATATTTTACCGGACAGGATAGTTTTAACCAATGATGGCAACGTTGAAAATGTGAATGACACCCCTGACGGCACCATCCTTGTAAAGCTACTTACGATCTATGGGATAATGGCTGGTGTTTTTATATACTTTGCTTATGATAACTATTTTGACGGGCAGATGTTTTTTTCGGCCCTGTTCGGTTTAGCGGCATTATATCTTATTTACGGGATCGCAGTAAGCACTAATAATTCAGCGGTATCTGTAATTCAACGAAATGCTATCAAAAAGGTATCATTCAAAAAAGCCATTCCTTTTGTGACACGCTCACGGTTTGAGGTTTTGTTTGAGAATAGCGAAGGAAAGACCAAAAAACGCCTGATAATGCTTCCCGGATCTTTGACCGGTGGGAAGGGTGAGACAGAAAAAGCGCTAAAAATTATGAAGGATGAAAACTTATTGGCATAGTGACCTTCAGGCAGACCTTTAACCTTTTATTACAAACTGTTTATAGTCATTAATCCGTATCTTACGGATATGGAAAACATTTTTTTTAAAGACTGGGGCAGTATCAAGGATGTAGCCTTGTGCAGCGTAATTGCATTCCTTACGCTTTTCATCCTCATCCGTATCTCAGGGAAGCGAACATTGGCGAAACTCAATGCATTCGATTTTATCGTTACAGTCACACTGGGTTCTACATTATCTTCAATGATACTGGCCAAGGTAACACTTACGGAAGGTGCCGTCGCGCTGACCATAATCGTAATAATGCAGTATGCGCTTGCCTGGCTGGCCGCGTCAAATAAAGGTCTCGAAAAAGCCATTAACAGCAAGCCTTCACTATTGTATTACGATGGCAACTATATCGAGGACGAAATGAAGCGCGAAGGTATTACCAAAGAAGAAATACTTGCAGAAATAAGAAGCTTCCGCCTTGAACGAATGGAAGATGTTAAGGCAGTTGTCTTAGAGTTGAATGGGCACTTTTCTGTAATTAAAAGATCGCCACTGCCTGTTAGGGATTCTTCCCTTGATGATGAGAATTTAAGAGGCAAATGATCAGACACATTTGTCTACAAGTTTCCTGCAATATCCTTTTATCATATCCCTAACCCGCCTGAACTCATTTAAAATATCTTCTTCAGTCCCTTTGGCCTTTGCCGGATCTGGAAAGTCGTAGTGGAATTTTTCCGCCTTGCCGGGAAAAAATGGGCAACTTTCTTTTGCATTGTCACAAACCGTTATAACATAGTCGAATGCAATATGGCTGTATTCATCTACATGGTTCGAAGTATGGTGCCATATATCCACACCATCTTCATTCATAACCACAATAGCTTTGGGGTTAACGCCATGGGTTTCGATCCCGGCGCTGTAAATTTCCGCTTTTTCACCCGTAAAATGGCGCAGGTAACCTTCAGCGATCTGGCTGCGGCAACTGTTTCCCGTGCATAGCACTAATATTTTTTTCACTTCCATATTCAAACTAATAGCCAAATGATATTGATGATGCAGAATTTAGCATCGAAGCCAAAGATCAGCTGCAGCACTATGACCGAACCGGTTATAATTAAAGGCTTTTTATATTTTATGATCTTCTCTTTCATGTTAGCAGCATCCAGAGTCGGGAGTACAGCGCGATGTCGCGGCAATTTCCCTTATATCCTTTTTCATCTTTGGCGCGCCGCAAGCATCATTGGCAAGGCAGGCGGTTTGTTTATTAACAAGTACAAAGGCCGAACCGTCAAAATCAAGACCGTACTTTCCAATGGTATTACCTTGGTACTCCACCTCTATCTCATGGTCGCCAATGCACAACTTTTCTTCAGACAGCTTAATAATGCCGAGTAGTTTACCCGGTTTCAGGCGATGGTCAATATCGTTGGCATCCCATAATTGAAAATTCACTGCCTGCTCATGGCGCACCGTACCGCCACAGTCGATAAAATGTTTGTCTACACTGCCTATTTCAGTGACATGAAAGTGTTCAGGCACAAATTTCCCGTCTGTAAAACGGAAAGCAACATTATCCAACCTTGGCAGGATCCCTTTAATTTCTGATAGTTTCATCCTTTATAGTATTAACAGCAATTATTTTTATTTGTATCAAGTTTCTCGGCAATTCCCACAAAATAGGACTGGATCTTTTCAATGCCTGCTTCGTCAATACAGTAGCAGATAGCAGTGCCTTCCACACTACCCTTGATCAGTCCAACGGTTTTCATTTCTTTAAGATGCTGGGATATGGTCGCCTGCGCCAACGGAAGCTCGCCAACAATATCGCCGCAAACGCATTGGTTAACTTTTAGCAGGTATTGCAATATCGCGATCCGTGCCGGATGCCCCAATGCCTTCAGCATCGAAGCAATTTCATTTTGTTCCGCAGTAAACAATTCAGCTTTGGTAGTTCCCATAGAAAAATATTTATCGCAATATTACGATAAATATTTAGACAAATGCTGAATTCAGTTTTATTTCAGCAAAAATTATTTGAGATCATTCTGTCTAGAAATGTAAAGGATGGAAAACCGACCGGATCTGACCTTATTCAGGCAGATAGATGTAATAGGGTTATCAGTGCTACAAAAACAAAAAAAGCCCAAAACCCTCAGGTTCCGGACTTTGTAAATTTTACAGGCCTACGATCAAATATCGTCGAAGTCTACATCGGTAAAGCTTTCGGTAGCAGCGATCGTCACAGCCTCCTCGCCTTTTTCGCCAAACAGCCTCCTGAAATCTTTCTGATGCCTTTCAGAGATCACTTCTTCGCCTTTATTGGAAAGTACATATTCGGTCATTTCGTCAAGGATCTCCCTGAATGCGGTGAAATCTTCTTTATAAAGGTAGATCTTATGTTTTTTGAAGTGGAACGAGCCATCCTCTTCGGTAAACTTCTTGCTTTCGGTAATAGTAATATAATAATCGTCAGCTTTGGTAGCCCTCACATCGAAAAAGTAAGTCCTTCTTCCTGCCCTTAAAACTTTAGAAAAAATCTCCTCCTTTTCCAGCATATCATGTTCTCTCATAATCCTCTTTTGTTTTATCTGGTTTATGTGCTACCAAAAATCTAAAAAAAAACTAAATAAACCAACAAATTATTACATTTCTTTTTCCGAAAGTTGTTTAAGGTACAATTCCTTGTAATATCCTGTCTCACTCAAAAGTCCGTTGTGCGTGCCCTGCTGTATGATCTTCCCGTCCTCCAGAATGATTATCCTGTCGGCATTCTTGGCAGAAGAAACCCTGTGGCTAACGATTATCGTGGTCTTGTCCCGGCAGAATTCCTGCAGGTTGTTGAGTATCGCCTCCTCAGTTTCTGTATCTACGGCCGAAAGGCAGTCGTCCAACAGCAGTATAGGTGCATCTTTTATCATGGCACGTGCAATGGATACCCTTTGCTTCTGTCCACCCGAAAGCGTAATGCCCCTCTCCCCCAATATCGTTTCATACTGGTTGGTAAATGTTATTATATTATTGTGTACCACGGCTTTTTTAGCTACCTCAATAACTTCATCGTCACCCGCATCCTCATTGCCGAATTTAATATTATTCTTAATGGAGTCCGAGAAAAGGAACGCGTCCTGCGGTACAAAGCCAATGCTGTCGCGCAGGTCGTTCAGGTTAACATCCTTAATATCCTCTCCGTCGATGGTCACCCTGCCGCTTTCGGTATCGTACAGCCTGCTGATGAGGGAGAGTATGGTCGACTTGCCTGACCCTGTTCGGCCCAATATTGCCAGTGTTTCGCCCTTATGCACCTCGAACGATACATTTTTGAGTGCCATGATATTCGTATCGTCATAGGTAAAGGTCACATTCTCAAAAGCGATCTGGCCCAATACCGGCGTGTGGGCAGTGGTAGTGTTTCGGACTTCAGGCTCAATTTTCAGGAATTCATTAATGCGCTTTTGCGATGACTCCGCCTCCTGCACCATAGAGGATATCCACCCCAGTGATGCCACTGGCCAAGTAAGCATGTTGATGTATAATATGAACTGTGCAATGGTCCCTATCTTGTCAATACTGCCATTGATGTACATCATCCCTCCTACGTAGATCACCACAAGGTTACTTATACCTATTAATAGTATCATCAGCGGGCCGAACTGTGCGTTCACCTTGGCAACGCTCATGTTCTTCTTCACGCTGTCGCGCGAAAGCTCTTTAAATTCATCCTGCTTCTGGCCTTCGAGCGCATAAGCTTTAATGATGCGGATGCCGGAGAACATTTCCTGGGTAAAGCTCGATAATTTGGAAAGGTTCTGCTGGTAGGCCGTACTACGCTTGTTGATCTCCCTGCTGATCTTAAAGATACTCCACGCAAGCACCGGCAAAGGTATGAGCGTATACAGTGTAAGCTTTGGCGATATGATGCACATGTGCGTGATCACAACTACCGTACGCACGATGGTATTGAGCGAGTACATGATGGCCGGCCCAACATACTGGCGCACCCGGTCAACGTCTGTACTAATGCGGTTCATTAGGTCACCCGTGCGGTTTTGCTTATAAAAATGCTGGGTAAGGTTCTCATATTGGCGGAAGATCTCGTTCTTCAGATCGAATTCAACATGGCGCGACATTACTATCAGGGTCTGCCTCATAAAGAAGGTAAGCACCGCACCTATTAATGTAGTGCCTATAATAAGGAGCAGGTTCTCGCCGAGTATAGTGTAAAGCTCTGACGCAACACCCTCTCTCTTTTCAAGGAATTCCTGGGTAGAATCGATAGAGCGCTTAACGAGTTCCGGAGTGAACAGGGAGAAGATCTGGGCTGCGATCGTGATCAATATCCCTAGAAGAAATTGAAATTTATATTTTACAAAATATTTGTTTAAATACTGAAGTTCTTTCATTGTTTAAATGGAAAAGTAATTTTATTTATCGGCTTATATGTTAAAATACTTGTTCAGGAACCGTTTTTCGAAGCATTAAAAATACCACTCTGAATTATCGATTACGTAAAAAAACACAAATATATTGCCTTATCTTAAATATATGTTTAATTTTGTATCACGTTTTTGAATAATTTCAAATTTAAAAAGATTCTATTATGACAGCAGAAGTTGTTAAGGCTAACGAA
Source organism: Flavobacterium sp. (assembly GCF_052437795.1). Taxonomy (GTDB): domain Bacteria; phylum Bacteroidota; class Bacteroidia; order Flavobacteriales; family Flavobacteriaceae; genus Flavobacterium. The sequence goes on along the minus strand of NZ_JBQVPA010000001.1, from coordinate 801,191 downwards.
CTTACAAAGGTAGATCCGGTTTTTGGACAAGCATCGTTCAATGACCATGAGCAGGTTGTTTTCTGCCATGACAAAGATACAGGTTTAAAAGCAATAATCGGTATCCATAATACGGTTTTAGGCCCTGCACTTGGTGGTACAAGGATGTGGAAATATGCTAATGAGTGGGAAGCCCTTAACGACGTTTTGAGGCTGTCGAGAGGTATGACGTACAAGTCGGCCATCTCAGGACTTAACCTTGGCGGCGGTAAAGCTGTTATCATAGGCGACTCTAAAATAGACAAGACCCCGGAGATGATCACGAGGTTTGGCCAGTTCGTAGATTCGCTTAGCGGAAAATATATCACTGCTGAAGATGTGGGCACCACAACTGCCGACATGGACCGCATCAACGATGTGACCAAGCATGTGACCGGTATATCAGAATCTCGCGGTGGCTCAGGAAACCCTTCACCTGTAACAGCTTACGGTGTTTACATGGGTATGAAGGCAGCTGCAATGCACCAGTTCGGGTCTAATAACCTAAGCGGCAAAAAAGTGTTGGTACAGGGAACAGGCCACGTAGGCGAAACCCTTATCGACTACCTTACTAAAGAAGGCGCGCTTGTAACCATATCCGATATCAATGAAGCAAGGATGGAAGAAGTTGCCATCAAATACGGCGCTGCCATCTATACAGGTGCAGACGTTTACACTGCCGATGTTGACATTTACGCCCCATGTGCCCTTGGCGCTACGGTTAATGATGATACCATCAACAAACTGAAGGCGAAAGTTATTGCAGGTGCTGCCAACAACCAGCTTGCCGTTGAACAGGTACACGGACGCATCCTTATGGAAAAAGGCATCGCTTATGCACCGGACTTCCTTATCAACGCCGGTGGCATCATTAACGTGTATGCAGAGATCGTAGGTTATGACAAAGCAGAAGCAATGAGAAGGACCGAGAACATCTACAACACTACCCTTGAGATATTCAGCCATGCAGAGGCCAACAACATCACTACGCAGCAGGCAGCTATGTCTATCGCACAGAAGCGTATTGACGACAGGAAAAAAGAAACCGCTAAATAATTAGCGTAAAAAGATATTATTCTTAATTTTGCGAAGCGAAAGGAATTCCTTTCGCTTCGTTAATTTTTAAAGGTTCTTAAAGACGGATGTTAAACAGAAGACACATACGGGTTAAGGTGATGCAGTCGATCTATGCCATGCACCAGAATAATTCAGACAACATGGAAAAGGAAGAGAAATTCCTTTTTAACAGTATAGAGAATATTCGCGACCTGTACCTAATAATGATATCAGCGCTTGTTGAGATCAGGAACAGCGAGGAAGAGTATATAGAAAAATCGCTAAAAAAACACCTTGCCACAGCCGAGGAACGCAACCCCAACAGGAAATTTGTCAACAACCAGGTACTGCAGCTGCTCAATGAGAGTAATCCGCTGAGCATTGCCATGGAGGACCGTAAGATCGATAACTGGAAGCGCAACGACGATTATGTGCTGCTGCTCCTGGAAGACATCAAGGCCAGCGAAGCGTACCAAAAATACATGCACAACAGGGATAATAACTGGGAAGAAGACCGCCAGTTCGTACATGACGTGTTTACCGAAGTGGTCGCGCCGAATGAAAAACTGTATGAATACCTGGAGGATAATAAACTTACCTGGATCGATGACATCCCGTTGGTGAACACATTCATTGCCAAACAGCTTAAGGCTCTTACTGTCGAAGGGAAAGATGCCTACTATGTACCAAAATTGTACAAGGATGCTGATGATAAGGAGTTTGTTCGCAACCTGTTCCGCAAAACCGTACTTAACGAGGTGGAACTGGCCAAAGAATTTATTGACAAGACCCCGAATTGGGATACCGAGCGCATTGCCGAGGTGGACGCTATTATATTAAAAATGGCAATATGCGAGTTCCTGAAGTTCCCTTCGATCCCTGTAAAAGTTACCATTAACGAGTACCTTGAGCTTGCGAAGGAATATTCTACGCCAAAAAGCAGTATCTTTATCAACGGTATCCTGGATAATTTGATCAAGGATTACCAAGCGAATAATAAGTTAGTAAAAACCGGAAGAGGTTTAATGTAAAACCATTAATAATTACAGTTATGATCAAAAAGTCAGTAGTTATGCTTGCCATAGCAGCCGTAGCGCTTTCATCATGCAAAAAAGAAAATGCAGCGCTTCGCATTGACGAGGCTACAGCCAAAAAAGCAGAGCTTGCCCATGCCGAGTCAGGTAAGCTGCCTGTAGTAAAGTTCGACAATATGGACCACGATTTTGGTAACATTGCCGAAGGTGTGAAAGCCGAGCATATATACAAATTTAAAAATGTAGGCACTGCCGACCTTGTGGTAAGCAATGTTAAGGCGAGCTGCGGGTGTACAGTACCAAGCTATACAGAAACCCCTGTAAAGCCGGGCGGCGAAGGAGAGATCAAAGTTACATTTGACTCTACCGGAAAACCGGGCAACCAGTCAAAACAGGTTACGGTAACCCTGAATACCGAAAAAGGTACCGAAGTACTTAACTTTAAAGCAAACGTAGCAGCCAAAGCTGGCGGCATAGGCGTTGTAAAACATTAATACATGGAACAGTTACAAACGTTTTTACCATTGATCCTGATGTTCGTGGTCATTTATTTTATGATGATCAGGCCACAGCAGAAAAAGCAAAAACTGGAAAAAGAATTTGAAAAAGAGCTAAAGGTGGGTGACAAGATCATCACCAAAAGCGGCATACACGGAAGGATCGCCGAACTGGCTAATGACACCGTGGTTATCGAGACCATGGCCGGAAAGCTTAAATTGGAACGCTCCGCGATATCCCTTGAGCTGAGCCAGAAGCTGAATGCTCCTGCAAAAGTATAATAAGGTCCCCATCCGCAAGATGGGGATTTTTTTTAGGATATTTTAAGATATGAATTAAGTATCATATTCTCGCCAGGCTTGATCTTATCATCATAAGATCAGTATCTTAGTGTCCTATTTTTAATCATTCTATTTACAAACTACTGTTTAACAGTTATTTATAATTCGTCTAAAAGTTATTCTTCCTAACTTTATGGTAGTAATCATAAACTATAAAGCCATGGACATCAGACTAGCAAATTGTTGCGGCAACTGCGACCACCATATAAAAGGCCAGGTGTGCAACGTACACGAAGTAATAACTGCAGAAACACAGGCTTGCGGGGCGTATGAGTTCCGGGCGGTACTGACAAGGGAGACCGACTGCCTGAAGTGCTCTAAATTCCAGACACCACACTGTCCGCACACTGACAAGGCAAGCGAAGGCATGATGTGCACCGTTTTCTATCCAAGGATAGTGGCGTAGAGTTTTTGTAGGAGGTCCGAAGTCGGAAGTCCGATGAAGGAAACCTTGTTTATAAGTTCGATGCCGGATGCTGTTTGCTGCGCCTGGCATCGGATCTTATTTTTGTACTTGTGATCCAGACTTCTCAACTTCCGACCATCCGGACCTCTAAAAACATTAACACCACCTTAGTTCCTCTTTAAGATAACCGTAAGAAATGATGGTGTACCTTTACATTATAAACAGGTAACAACTGTATTGCACGATGTCGAAGCGAAGATGACGGGTAGTCAGTTTTGCCGTTGGAGGCTGTAAGGGGTGCTGTACTTTCCACCCGTTCGTACAGGGCAGAACCTACGCCGGCGCTTTATGCGGAAACCGGTCAGCAACACGGCAAATATCGGCGAATAAGTGCGACTCAATGAAGCCTGATACTGTAATAACAGCAATGATCCCCATCACGAAATAATGATGGGGATCTTTTTATATAGGACGCATTGAATGCGCATTGCCGGAAAATTCACGTGAGCCACAGGCACTGTATCCCTACCGATCAACGATATTTATCATTCAGTCCCCGCCCTTCCAGGATCAACGGCTTTACTTTTTCAAGACGCGATAGTTGGGTTTCGAGTCGCTTGGCCGAACAGATGTATTCGAGGAACTCATTCTGCTTATAAGGCTTGAAGGCAGCGAAAGCCGTAGTCATTTCAGGTGAAGCGTTCAGTTCCTTCTGTAATACTTCAGGTACGGCAAACTCTTTCTTTTGCGGCTTTATAGCCATTCCTGCCCTCTCCACTTCAATGGCTTCAGCTGCATATTGCAGGATAAGCTTTTCGTTTATCTCAGCCCTGGTAGTAAAACGCCATTGCCTTAACGACTTGGTGGTCCCTTCCTGGGCGTTCACAAGTATGCCTTTAGGGTCTTTCAGGAAAACGCCTTTATAGAACCAGATGGTAAAATAGTTAGTAAAACCACCTATACCCAGTACATTCTTACCATTAAGGGTATAGGTTGGCGCTCCCCATTTTACAGTTTCCACGAGTTCGGTTTTGGCAATTATGGCTTTGAGCTCTTCAAGTTCTGATTCCCAAAGATGCACCTTATCCCAAACCTTCCTTTCCTTTTCCATAGCTATTTCTTTTGAGCAGTAAGCTCGGCTATGCGCGCGATCACCTCGACCGCCTTTTGCATGCTCTCTACAGGCACATACTCATACTTTCCGTGGAAGTTATGCCCTCCGGCAAAAATATTGGGGCATGGTAATCCCATATAAGATAATTGGCAGCCGTCAGTGCCACCGCGTATAGGCTTTATCAGCGGCTTGATGCCCAAGTCTTTCATCGCCTGTTCAGCAATGTCAACAATATGGAAAACAGGCTCTACCTTCTCCTTCATGTTGTAGTACTGGTCCTTTATTTCGGCTATGGCAATATCGCCGCCAAACTGCTTTTCGAATTTACGGTTAATGCCGTCGGTTATTTTCTTAACCAGCTTTTTACGCTTTTCAAATTGCTTTTTATCGTGATCGCGGATGATCAGCTGTACAGTGGTTTCCTCAATGCTACCTGTTATCCCCGTAACATGGAAAAACCCTTCATACCCAGATGTCTTCTCCGGCACTTCTTCCTTGGGCAGTTTCGAAATGAACTTATTGGCGATCAGCATCGAGTTGATCATTTTGCCTTTAGCATAGCCCGGGTGAACGCTCTTGCCTTTAAAGATGATCTTTGCACCCGCGGCGTTGAAGTTCTCATACTCCAGCTCCCCTATTTGGCTGCCGTCCATGGTATAGGCCCAGTCAGCACCAAATTTCGCCACATCGAACTTATGCGCGCCACGTCCGATCTCTTCATCCGGTGTGAACCCGATGCGTATCTTGCCATGCTTTATCTCCGGATGTTGGATAAGGAATTCCATCGCGGTAACGATCTCGGTAATGCCGGCCTTGTCATCCGCGCCAAGCAAAGTCGTCCCATCGGTCGTAATGATGGTTTGGCCTTTGTACTGCAACAGGTCCTTAAAGTAATTGGGCGAAAGCACAATGCCCTGCTCTTTGTTCAGGATAATATCGCCGCCATCATAGTTCTCCACGATCTGCGGTTTTATGTTGGCCCCGGTAAAATCGGGCGTGGTATCGAAATGCGATACGAAGCCGATAACAGGCACGTCATGGTCCACGTTCGATGGCAGTGTTGCCATGATGTAGGCATTCCCGTCGATAGTCACATCTTCAAGGCCGATCTGCTTCAACTCTTCTACAAGCTGTTTCGCGAGGTCCAATTGCTTTGCAGTGCTGGGTGTAGTATCAGAATTAGGGTCAGATTCTGTGTCAACGGTTACATAGCTAATGAACCGGTCAATAATATGCTGCATGTTCGTTTATTTGTTTGATGCAAATTTATGATTTCTTCTATAAAATTTCGATTTCTCGTCGAAGGTTTTCCCGTGCTTTTTTCTCATACTTGTCCCTGAAAAATTCCGTCTTAAAGATATGTTCCATTTCCAGGAAATGAAGTAAAACCTTTTTTCTTCCAGGGTTATACATGAAGTCAGGATAAATGGAGTATTCCTTCCGTACGTTTTTAAAATAAACGGAATATTCTTCCCAATTGCTGCCAAGAATGGAGAGGTCGGTATCGGTGAACAGGTTAGTATCATTGTCCGGGCTTAGGGCATGTGACTTCGTAGCCAGAATAATAGCGCTGCACTTTTCGATTTTCTCTTGAGGGAAACCAATACCTGAAAGTGCCAAAACTGCTGTATTTGCGCTTTTCTCCTCATTGTCTTTAGCCGTGGACTTATAAATAACGTCATGGTAAAACAGTGCGAACAGCACACTATCCATGTCTGCCACATGGCTTTCGCAGGACTGCAGCTCCAGCAGGAGGTTCTCCAAATGTGTAAGCGTATGGTAATGGCGGCCTTTGCCGGTGTACCTGCCCTCAATAAAATGCCAGAGCTGTGCCGTGAGCGCAAGGTCTGCTGTATACTTCCCTGCAAGCGTAGTGAATGTCTCTTTTAGCATAACAATTCAAATTTACTAAGTTTTGCCCCATAAATTTTAAATGAAGCGCAGATAATCCTAAATTTGCACCCAACAACACAACTACAATGTACAAATCACTCATCAGGCCAATGCTTTTTCGATTCGACCCCGAAAAAGTGCACCACTTTACATTTTCGTCCATACGTTTCCTGAATAATATCCCGGGAATGCCATCGATCTTAAGATTGACTTACGAGGTATCCGACCCAAGGCTGGAGCGTGAGGTTTTTGGGCTCAGATTTAAAAACCCTGTAGGATTGGCCGCCGGGCTTGACAAGGATGCCAAGCTATACAAACAGCTCGCCGGGTTGGGATTTGGCTTTATCGAGATCGGTACGCTTACACCAAAGCCACAGGATGGAAACCCAAAAAAGCGCCTGTTCCGCTTGAAGGAAGACAGTGCCATCATCAACCGGATGGGCTTTAATAACGGGGGTGTAGAAGCAGCAGTAGAACGTCTCAAGAAAAATCCAAAAGGCAAAGGCCATGTACTTATCGGCGGAAATATCGGCAAGAACAAGGCTACCCCGAATGAAGATGCCGTAAAGGATTATGAAATATGCTTTGACGCGCTATATGATAACGTGGATTATTTCGTGGTGAACGTAAGTTCCCCTAACACGCCCAACCTGCGCGAACTACAAGACAAAGAGCCATTGACGAAGCTTCTGCAGACCTTACAGGATAAGAATAATGCAATGACAAAAGCGAAGCCGATACTCCTTAAGATTGCTCCCGACCTTACTGATGACCAGTTGCTGGACATTATCGACATCGTAAAAACGACGAAGATAGCAGGAGTTATTGCGACCAATACCACGATTTCGCGAGAAGGGCTGGTATCTGAAAACAAGTCGGAAATGGGTGGCCTCAGCGGAAAACCGTTGGCAAAGCGCTCTACCGAGGTTATCAGGTTCCTGTCTGAAAAAAGCAACAAGGCCTTCCCTATCATTGGTGTAGGCGGTATTCATACTGCCGACGATGCCATGGAAAAGCTGGAGGCCGGAGCAAGCCTTGTACAACTGTATACGGGCTTTATTTATGAAGGACCCGGATTGATAAAAGCAATTTGCAATAGGCTGTTAGTTTCAAAGTCATAAAGTCATAAAGTTATAAGATGGTAAAGTTGCAGAGTTTCAAAGTCCCAAAGTCCCGGAGTATTTAAAAAACTTTCCAACACTGAAACTTTGAAACTTTGAAACTTTGGAACTTTGGAACTTTGAAACTCTGAAACTTTTAAGAAGAAATCGATTTCGTAACCTGTCAATTATTCTTATATTTGGGCTTCTTATGGAGAAAGTCAAATTAATAGAATGCCCAAGGGATGCCATGCAGGGCATTAAGGCATTCATTCCCACCGAAAGGAAAGTAAGCTATATCCAGTCGCTGCTGCGGGTGGGTTTTGATACCATCGACTTTGGGAGCTTCGTATCACCCAAGGCTATACCGCAAATGCAGGATACGGCAGAGGTGCTCGCAAGCCTCGACCTTTCGGCTACCGAAAGCAAGCTCCTTGCCATCATTGCCAACACCAAAGGCGCTGAAGATGCCGCACAGCATGCGGCGATACGATACCTTGGCTATCCGTTCTCCATTTCAGAGAACTTCCAGATGCGCAATACGCACAAGACCATTGCAGAATCGCTTGTGACATTGCAGGAGATACTCAACATTGCTGATAAGTCGAATAAAGAAGTTGTAGCCTATCTCTCTATGGGATTCGGGAATCCGTACGGCGATGCGTGGAATGTAGAGATCGTGGGAGAATGGACCGAGAAATTGGCAGGTATGGGCGTAAAGATACTTTCCCTGTCAGATACCGTAGGAAGCTCAACACCCGATGTTATCGAATACCTGTTCTCTAACCTGATACCGAAATATCCCGCTATCGAGTTTGGCGCGCACCTGCACACAACGCCCGACAAATGGCACGAAAAAGTAGATGCGGCCTACAAAGCCGGCTGCCTCCGCTTTGACGGCGCGATCCAGGGCTTTGGCGGATGCCCAATGGCTAAGGATGACCTTACCGGGAATATGCCTACAGAAAAAATGCTGTCTTACTTTACCGCAGCCAAAGCCGACCACAACCTGCGCGCTATGAGTTTTGAGAGCGCATATAATGAGGCTACGAAACTATTTGGGGAGTATCATTAATTGGTTGTCGGTTGAGGGTTGTTAGTTGTCAACAATGACGAAAGCTAATTGCTAACTTCGATCGATAGCAATGGCAATTCTTCTCTGTTATAGATATCTGAAGTGAGTCCAAAAAAAAGCTGCCAGTTCCCTGACAGCTTCGCAATAATATTATAAAACCAGGCTACTCCGCATCAACATCTACTGTTGTAGCGGCAGCGATCTGCTTATAGGTCCCGTTCTCCAGTTTTTCGCGAATAGCTTCGTATGCGGCAAGCGTCTGGTTAATGTCTTCCAAGGTGTGGGTCGCCGTTGGGATCATCCTCAACAGGATAATGCCTTTCGGGATAACCGGGTATACTACTATCGAAAGGAAGATACTGTAATTCTCCCTCAGGTCATTCACCATCACCATCGCTTCGGGTATGCTGCCTTCAAGGTACACCGGCGTAACACATGTATTGGTATCGCCAATGTTGAAGCCCTTTTCTCTAAGGCCATTTTGCAGCGCGTTCACATTTTCCCAAAGCTTGTCTTTAAGCTCCGGCATGGTACGCAGCATGTCAAGGCGCTTTAGTGCGCCTTTTACCAATAGCATTGGCAATGACTTGGCGAACATCTGCGAACGCAGGTTGTATTTCAGGAAGTCGATCACGTCTTTATCAGCCGCAACGAACGCGCCTATGCTGGCCATCGATTTGGCAAATGTAGAAAAGTATACATCGATACCATCCTGGCAGTCTTGCTCCTCGCCTGCCCCGGCGCCTGTTTTACCAAGCGTACCAAAACCATGGGCGTCGTCTACCAACAGCCTGAAGTTGTATTTTTCCTTAAGTGCGACGATCTCTTTTAGTTTACCCTGCTGACCGCGCATCCCGAAAACACCCTCCGTGATCACAAGGATACCGCCGCCGGTCGTTTCGGCCATGTTGGTGGCACGCTCAAGGTTCTTTTCAAGGCTTTCTACGTCGTTGTGCTTATAGGTAAAGCGCTTGCCCATATGAAGGCGTACACCGTCGATAATACAAGCGTGTGAATCAACGTCATAAACTATAACATCATTTTTAGATACCAGCGCATCGATGGTAGAAACCATCCCCTGATAGCCGAAATTCAACAGGTAAGCCGATTCTTTTTGTACGAAGGAAGCCAGCTCCTGCTCCAACTGCTCGTGGAATGTAGTGTGGCCACTCATCATGCGCGCGCCCATTGGGTAGGCAGCGCCGTACTCGGCAGCAGCCTCGGCATCCACTTTACGCACTTCGGGATGGTTGGCCAGCCCAAGGTAGTCGTTGATGCTCCAGTTGAGCACTTCTTTGCCATGGAACATCATCCTGCTGGACAACGGCCCCTCCAGTTTAGGGAAAACATAGTAGCCTTCGGCCTGTGATGCCCATTTTCCAAGAGGGCCTTTATTCTTCTGTATCCTTTCAAAAAGATCTTTTACCATAATTCAAGTTTTGCGTTCTTTAAAAACGCACCAAAAATAGCTATTAAATATCGTTTGTCATAATTATTTTGAGCCAATATAAACAGAATGTTCCGGCATTTTTAAGTTCAGGAGAAAATAGTATTTTTATGGCGATAATATACCAAAACCAAAAATTACGCCATGAAGATCGTTTTTGCATCCAACAACAAGAATAAGATAGTTGAGATAAAGCACCAACTGCCCGAGGACATTGAACTGCTTAGCCTTGAGGATATCGGCTGCCATGAGGACATTCCTGAAACCGCCGATACCATAGAAGGCAACGCCATTTTAAAGGCTGATTACGTGACCCAAAATTATGGCTTCGATTGTTTTGCCGACGATACCGGACTGGAGGTCAACGCGCTGAACGGTGCTCCGGGCGTCTATTCTGCAAGGTATGCCGGCGAACAGAAAAATGCCGGTGACAACATGCACCGCCTGCTTTTGGAACTGGGCAATAACCCTGACCGGAGCGCTCGTTTCAAAACGGTTATAGCATTAAACCTAAAGGGGCATCAGCATTTATTTACAGGAACGGTTGAAGGTGCCATCACTTACGAGAAAGCAGGAGAAAAAGGCTTTGGCTATGACCCGTTATTTAAACCCGAAGGCCTTGATGTGACCTTCGCCGAAATGACACTGGATGAAAAATCGCAAATGAGCCACAGAGGCAGGGCTGTAAAGCAGCTGATCGAATTTTTGAGATCTGAATTTCAGCAGTAAACTTCATCATTGTATTATGAGCTATCGGCGGGCACGAGTGAAGTTCGCGTGAGGGATGGAAGCGGCCTGCCGTAGTTTACGGAGGCAGATACAGCGAACAGCCCGACGCATAACGCAGTGGAGCGACACGCCCAAAACAAATCAGACAATGTAGGATTAGCCGCTTGTTTTTAAGTTCATTTTTATGACAAAAACCTATTCATCTGACATCGTTAGGGTATAGTGCGTACACCACCGGATTTATCAAAAAACTTAACTTTCTGATTTTCAATTTATTTTATTAAAATAAAACTACGGGCTTTATTAGATTATCTCGCTAATTAGCAGTACTTTTGCGGCAATTTTAAAATTATACATGAATAAATTCGAACAATTAGGATTGAATGAATCGCTTCTGAAGGCGATAAACGATCTAGGATTTGAAAATCCGTCAGAAGTACAGGAAAAGGCGATTCCCCTATTATTAGAAAAAGACACAGACATTGTAGCGCTAGCGCAAACGGGGACAGGGAAAACAGCAGCATTCGGTTTTCCGCTTATCCAAAAGATAAACCCTGACAACAGGGCTACACAGGCACTTATACTTTCACCCACACGTGAACTTTGCCTGCAGATCACTAACGAGATCAAGCTGTATTCCAAATACGTAAAAGGCCTGAACACTGTGGCTGTATACGGAGGAGCCAGCATTACTGAGCAAGCCAGAGACATAAAGCGTGGCGCACAGGTTATCGTAGCTACACCCGGAAGGATGCAGGACATGATCAACCGTGGGCTGGTAGACATTTCGAAGATCGATTTCTGTATCCTCGATGAGGCAGATGAGATGCTGAACATGGGCTTTTACGATGATATCGTAAACATCCTTTCAACTTCGCCGGACGACAAGAGCACATGGCTTTTCTCGGCTACCATGCCGCAGGAAGTTGCCCGCATAGCTAAGGAATTCATGCGCAAGCCGCTTGAGATCACCGTAGGCCACAAGAACTCGGGTTCTTCTACAGTATCGCATGAGTTTTACCTTGTAAATGCACGCGACCGTTATGAGGCACTGAAGCGTTTGGCTGATAGCAACCCGGATATTTTCTCGGTTATCTTCTGCCGTACCAAAAGGGATACGCAGGCGGTTGCCGAAAAGCTTATTGAGGACGGATACAACGCAGCTGCACTGCACGGCGATCTTAGCCAGGCACAGCGTGACGGTGTAATGAAATCGTTCCGGGGCAGGCAGATACAGATGCTTGTGGCGACCGACGTTGCAGCAAGGGGTATCGACGTAGATAGCATTACACACGTAGTGAACTACCAGCTTCCCGATGAGATCGAGACCTATAACCACCGAAGCGGACGTACAGGCCGTGCCGGAAAACTGGGTACATCTATCGTGATCATCACTAAAAGTGAATTGCGTAAGATCGCTGCTATTGAGAGGATCATCAAGCAGAAATTCGAAGAGAAGACCATCCCTTCAGGCATGGAGATCTGTGAGATACAGCTGTTCCACCTTGCCAACAGGATAAAGGATGTAGAGGTTGACCACGAGATCGACTCCTACCTTCCTGCCATCTATGAGGTGATGAAGGACCTTACCAAAGAGGAGCTTATCAAGAAAATGGTATCGGTTGAATTCAACCGTTTCATTAATTACTATAAAAAGAACAGGGACCTGTCCACACAAAAGGCAGGCGCTGACAGAAGGGACAGCTCAGCTTCGAACGAAGGCGGAAGCGGGAACGGCGCTACACGTTACTTTGTGAACATCGGGTCGAGGGATAACTTTGACTGGATGAGCCTGAAGGATTTCCTTCGCGATACCCTTGGCCTAGGCCGTGACGACGTGTTCAAGGTGGATGTTAAAGAAGGCTTCTCTTTCTTTAATACCGATGCTGAACACTCCAACATTGTTCTTGAGACACTGAACAGCATGCACCTTGAAGGCCGCAGGCTGAATGTGGAGATCTCCAAGAACGATGGGCGCGATACCAATGGCGGACGCAGGGACCATAACGGACGCAGCGGAGGCGGATTTAACCGTGGTGGTGACCGCAGTACCGACCGCAATTCGAGGAACGAGCGCCGTGGCGATTCGTTTGGCGGAGGCAGGAGCGGTGCAAGGACGCAAAGCGCACCCCGCAGGGGCGGCAGCGATGCACCTTCCGGATCAAGGAAGCCAAGAAGGAGCTAAACTAAAATAATTTCGGTTTACTACATACTAACTGCAAAATATCCCGTTTGTTTATTACTTTTACAACATATAAACAGCCGATGAGATATTTTGCAGTTTTTTTATTTTCACTCTTCAGCCTGTTGGCCCACGCGCAGGACCAAAAAACCGAGACCGTATCAGGTACCATCATTGTAGATGATACAAGGGAGCCGGTTTCAGGTGTCAATATCATCAACATTAATAAGGTAAAGGGTACCACTACCGATGCTAAAGGTAATTTTACCATTGAGGCTGTGGCAAATGACACCCTGCACATATCCTACATCGGGTTCCAGTCCATCAAGGTACGTGTGACGAACGACTGGATCAAATTCAAGACCGTTGCCAAGATCCCCATCACCGAGCGTGCCTACACCCTCGAAGAAGTGATCATAGACAAATACCACCTTACCGGCTACCTCCCTATCGACTCCAAGCTCATCCCGATAAAAGAAAGCTACCGCTACAACATTGCAGGGCTTTCGCAGGGCTACGAAGGAGGCCAGCACTCCCCTAACGCTTTTAAGCGCGTGCTCAGCACCATGCTGAACCCTGCCGACCTGCTCAACAACCTTTTTGGCAAAAAAGGCAACGAGATGCGGCGCCTGCGCGAAATGAAAAAGGACGATACCGTACGGAATGCCCTCGCCTCAAAATTTGACCGGGAGACCCTGGCAGCCCTGCTCGGCGTAACCAAGAACGACATTGCCGAGATCCTGGAGCACTGCAACTATTCAACCGACTTCATCAATACTGCTAACGACCTCCAGATCATGGATGCGATAAGCGGGTGCTATGAGGAATATAAGGTGATGCACAGGAGTAAGTAGGTTTTTTTTGGTTTATTTGTGGATGGGGTTATTTTTTTATTCGTTTTTGGTTGATGGTTTACTGTTGTCGCCACCGTCGTTGCGAGGAAGTATGACGAAGCAATCTTTCTTGTCATTTCGACCGCAGCTTGCGGAGCGGAGAAATCTCAACAATAATATTTCGCACCTCTTCCACCAATTTATATCAGATTAAAGACGAGGGTTGGATCGTGGTTCCAAAGTTAGGCTACTTAAGTCTTTACTACTTGGAAGATTGCTTCGTCGTGCCTCTTCGCAATGACAGTACGCAGGAAAATTCCTATATAGTAATATTGTCACTCATTGCCCACTAACGTACCTCCCCTTCACAAACTCAATATCCTTGATCGTCTTTTCCGCCCAGTCGATGCGCTTTTCCAGCATTTCGGCTTCATTAAGGTGCCATTCCACATCCGAGTGCCGCAACCTGTGCGTGAGGTTTTGGATGATAATGGCAGCCGATGACGATATGTTGAGGCTTTCGGTAAAGCCCACTATCGGGATCTTGAGAAAGCCGTCGGCCTGCTTTAAAACCTCTTCGGACAATCCGAGCCTTTCCGTCCCGAAAAACAGCGCCGACTTTTGTGTGACGTCAAAATCCTCAAGCATGCAGGAATCCTCATGGGGCGAGGTAGCAATGATCTTATAGCCCTGCTCCTTGAGCCTGGCGATACAGGCCGTAACCGAGCTATACCGGTGCACATCAACCCATTTTTCAGCACCCAGGGCAATTTCCTTGTCGATCGTCTTGCCGTACTTCTCCTCCACCACATGCAGGTCCTGTATCCCGAAAACCTCACACGTTCGCATTACAGCGCTTGTGTTGTGCAGCTGGAACAAGTCCTCCACAGCCACGGTAAAATGGCGTGTACGGCGGCTGAGCACATCGCGGAAACGCCCGGCACGGCCTTCACTTATAAATCCTTCGAGGTAATTAAGATAATCGGTATCTGTTGTATTTTTCATAAAAGGCGAATATGTTAAAAAATTCTTCCTACATTTAGGCTACCAAACACAAAACATGACACAGGAAGAATTACTGGAGCAAATCTACAAAAAAGACGGGAGGGCATTTACCCTGCTGTACGACATGTATTCCAAGAGCCTTTATGGCATTATATTCAACATACTCAGGGACAAGGAAGAAAGCGAAGATGTTTTACAGGAAGTTTTTGTAAAGATCTGGAAGAACATCGATTCCTACAATACTACAAAAGGCCGCTTTTTTACCTGGATACTCAACATAGCCCGCAATTCGTCCATCGACAGGTTACGCTCTAAAGGCCATAATAACAGCCTTAAAAACCTGTCTGCCGACAACTTCGTACATATACTCGACAATAACCACACCGCGGCAAGCAAGATAGATGCGATAGGCATTCGTGATTTCGTCAGGAAGCTAAAGCCGAAATGCATACGCCTCATCGACCTGCTGTTCTTTAAAGGCTATACCCAGCAGGAAGCTTCAGAAGAGCTCGAATTGCCATTAGGCACGATAAAAACGCAGAACCGCAGCTGCATAAAAGATCTAAGGACACTATTGCAAGTATAATGGATACAAGGGAATACATAGAATCAGGCATACTGGAACTGTACGTTTTCGGGCGGCTTTCTGATGAAGAAATGCGCGACGTGAACCAAATGGCCGAAGAACACGCCGAAGTGCGCGACGAGATCGTGTCCATCGAGAAAGCGGTGATCAGCCTTTCGTATAGCTTTGCACCATATCTGTCGGCGGAGAATTACGACCGTATACGCCGGCAGCTTATAGAAAAACACGGTGGCGTTGTGCCTATCAGGGCGAAAACCAACACCGCGGCCTGGATCGGATGGGCAGCGGCGATCCTGCTCATGTTCGGCCTTGCCTACCAGTATTACGAATACAACGAAGTGACAAAAGAAGTGCAAGCCGTGACCAAAGAGCGTGGCAAATTCGAACAGATGGTAGCAGCCCTTGAAACCAAAAATAGCGAGAATGAAAAGGCACTTGCCGTGATACGCGACAAATTCAGTACCGTTGTACCGCTTGAAGGACAGGCCGCAGCACCTGAAGCGTATGCTAAAGTATACGTAAACCCGAACAAGAAGGAGATCTACGTGGATATTGCCGGACTGCCCGAAGCTCCGGCAGGCAAGGTATACCAGGTTTGGGCACTTAAGTTAGACCCGCTTACCCCAACGAGCATCGGCGTACTTGATACTACCGCTAAAACCAACGGCATACTACAGGTGGATAATTTCGACCAGGCCGAGGCTTTTGGTATCACACTTGAACCTGAAGGCGGAAGTGCCACCCCTACTCTGGAGCAGCTGTATGCTTTAGGGAAGGTATAATTCTACGGGATATGAAGAAAATGTCACATTGAGCGCAGTCGAAATGCGGCATTTTCGTATTATTGCTTCTCGACTGCGCTCGAAGTGACAATTGATTTAAATTAAATTCCGTATATAGTTCCGACCCAAAAAATGAAAAAGAAGCTAGTAGTACTTTCAGGTGCCGGCGTAAGTGCCGAAAGTGGCATAAAAACCTTTCGCGATGCGGGTGGGCTGTGGGAAGGCCACGACGTTATGGAAGTCGCCTCACCTGAGGGTTTCCGTAAAAACCCTACCCTTGTTTTAGATTTTTATAATCAAAGGCGCAGGCAGCTATTCGATGTTCAGCCCAACAAGGCCCACACCATCATAGCCGGACTTGAAAACGAGTTTGACGTCGCCGTAATTACCCAAAATGTTGACGACCTGCATGAACGCGCCGGAAGCACCAATGTACTCCACCTGCACGGTGAACTCCTCAAAGCACGCAGCGTTAACAGCTACGACTCCTTTGAATGGACAACAGATATTAATTTAGGCGACCTGCATACCGATGGCTACCAGCTGCGTCCGCATATCGTATGGTTTGGCGAAGCTGTGCCCGCTATTGAAGAGGCCATTGGGATTGTACAACAGGCGGATTACGTAATCGTAATAGGCACTTCCCTACAGGTCTACCCCGCAGCCGGCCTTATGGATTACGCAAAACCGAATGTTCCTATTTATTATGTTGACCCAAATCCTGCAAGTATTCCCTACATGAAAAAACCTGTAGAGGTAATTGCAAAAATGGGGAGTGAGGGGATGGAGATTGTTTGGGAAAAGTTGAAAAATGCGTAGCCGTTCAGATATCGCTTTTATGGATATTGATGATAAATGGTCACTGAAACCTGAGTATATCCTGTATTTGGACCATTTTGATGGTTTCACCTTGAGGCTTTGGAATTATGATTTGGTAATCGACAGTCAGTTTCGTTATAGTATTGTATTTGGCTCGTTTGCACTTAGCATTGCAAAGCAGCAAGTAAGAACATTTGTTGAACTTGAAGGTGTTATCCCCGAAAATCTGGTTGCTGCAATAAATACATTTCGGGAAAGCAATGTTCAGCCCATTATACGAACACCTGATCCGGGAATCTATCAGGCCGAAGATGGAAGCTCCAATTCATATCTTATAGCAACCATTAATGGTACATTAAATGGCGGTTTTACAACAGTAGTTAATAATGAGATGCAGTTTGTAAACGATACTGAAAGGCACTTGTATGCACTGCATACGATACTTGGCAATTGGCTTGAGGTTGTACTGAGCGAAGCGGAAACCCAGGAAAATTTGCGGAATTCGTAAAATTCGTGGCAAAACGCTTCTTTTAATATTCACCCCAAAACCCTATATTTGCGGTTCATTCCATTACAACACAACAACAATGCAGCAATTATCTGAACTGAACGCCATTTCCCCAATAGATGGGAGGTACCGTGGCAAAACCGCATCACTATCCCGTTATTTTTCCGAAGAAGCCCTCATACGCTACCGTGTGCTTGTCGAGGTGGAATATTTCATTGCCCTGTGCGAGCTTCCACTCCCGCAGCTTTCAGGTGTGGACAATGAACTGTTCGGGCAGCTGAGGGACATTTACAAGAACTTTACCGCGGACGATGCACAGCAGATCAAGGAAATTGAAAAAACCACGAACCACGATGTTAAGGCCGTGGAATATTTCATTAAGGCGGCTTTTGACAAACTCGGGCTTGATGCTTACAAAGAGTTCATCCACTTTGGGCTTACGTCACAGGACATCAATAACACCGCCATACCGCTTTCTACCAAAGAAGCCTTTGAGGACGTCTACCTGCCGTCGCTTATTGCGGTTATCGCAAAGCTGAAGGAACTGAGCGTGGAGTGGGCCAACGTACCCATGCTGGCACGCACCCACGGGCAGCCCGCCTCACCTACCCGCCTGGGCAAGGAAATAGGCGTATTCGTGGAACGTTTGGAGGAGCAGATGCGTTTGCTGTTCAATATACCGTTCGCGGCTAAATTTGGCGGGGCAACGGGCAACTTTAACGCGCACTTTGTGGCCTACCCAAAAACCGACTGGAGGCAGTTCGGTAATGATTTCGTTGAAGGCACGCTGGGAATGAAGCATTCCTTTCCTACCACGCAGATCGAGCATTACGATCACTTTGCCGCCTTCTTCGATTCCTTGAAACGCATTAATACCATTATCATCGACCTGGACAGGGATATCTGGACTTATGTGTCAATGGATTATTTTAAGCAAAAGATAAAAGCAGGTGAGATAGGCTCATCGGCCATGCCGCACAAGGTGAACCCTATAGACTTTGAAAACTCCGAAGGCAACCTTGGCATCGCCAACGCTATTTTTGAGCACCTTTCGGCCAAGCTGCCGTTATCAAGATTGCAGCGCGACCTTACCGACAGCACCGTACTACGCAATATAGGCGTACCCATGGGACATACGCTCATATCATTTGAAGCTACTTTAAAAGGCCTGAACAAGCTGCTGCTGAATGCCGACAAGTTTGCCGAAGACCTCGAAAAGAACTGGGCTGTGGTTGCAGAAGCCCTCCAAACCATATTACGCCGCGAGGGCTACCCGAACCCGTATGAGGCATTAAAAGACCTTACACGTACAAATACGGTCATTGATAAAAATGCGATACATAATTTTATTGGAGGTTTGAACGTCAATGATAGTATCAGGCAGGAACTGATGCAGATAACCCCCGCAAATTACCTGGGGATACAGCCATAGGCAAAAGATATAACTGTTAAATCCTGTTTAAATTTCCCTGACCCGCTTTGCGAGTTTTTCCTACACCGGAAAATTTTTCTATATTGCAGGGAATGGAAATTTAGACAGGATCTTTTATGACCGAAGCAACTGCCACCGCCGCGGAAACCGGCCATCATCTGTATCCATTGATAGGAGATCTGGGCCTCATCCTTATGACAGCAGGGGTCGCCGTACTTTTATTTAAGAAAATAAGGCAGCCGCTGGTTTTGGGGTACCTGATAGCAGGATTCCTTGCAGGGCCATATTTCGAGTTTTTCCCATCGGTAAAGGATAAGCACAACGTAGAGGTATGGGCCGAGATAGGCGTTATCATACTACTGTTCAGCCTTGGGCTTGAGTTCAGCTTCAAGAAGCTGATGCGTGTGGGAGGGTCGGCATCGGTCACGGCCATTGTACAAATAACCAGCATGATCGGGTTGGGTTATCTTACAGGGCAGCTCATGGGCTGGTCCCAAATGGACAGCATTTTCCTCGGGGCGATACTTTCCATATCATCCACCACGATCATAATACGGGCATTTGAAGAAGCAGGCGTAAAAACACAGAAGTTCGCCGGCATTGTTTTTGGCGCGCTCATCATTGAGGATATTGTGGCCATATTGCTGTTGGTATTGCTCACGACCATATCGGTAAGCCAGCAGTTCTCCGGGATGGAATTGCTCGGATCGGCATTCAAGCTGGTATTTTTCCTGATACTCTGGTTCGTGGGTGGCATCTTCTTTGTTCCTACGCTGTTTAAAAAGCTAAGCAAGCTCCTCAACGAAGAGACCACGCTCATCCTTTCGCTAGCCATGTGCCTTATGATGGTGATACTTGCCGAAAAGGCCGGTTTCTCCCCTGCGCTTGGCGCTTTCATAATGGGTTCGATCATTGCTGAAACGACTAAGGCCGAACGTATCGAGCATTTGGTAAAGCCTGTAAAGGACCTCTTCGGGGCAGTGTTCTTTGTATCGGTCGGGATGCTCATCAACCCCGAAACACTGGTCGAATACTGGTTTCCTGTGCTTATAATAACATTGGTGACCATTGTGGGCAAAACACTTTCTACTACTCTGGGGGCCATCCTTTCAGGGCAGCCGCTCAAGCAGTCGGTACAGGCCGGGATGAGCCTCGCGCAGATCGGAGAATTCTCGTTCATCATCGCAACACTGGGCATGACACTGGGTGTGACGAGCGAATTCCTATATCCTATCATCGTAGCCATATCGGCCATTACTACCTTTACCACACCGTTTTTTATCAAGTCTTCGGGTCAGTTTTATGATATCCTGCAAAAAATACTGCCCAACAGGCTGCTGAAGTGGATCGAGAATTACAGCTACAGTACGCAAACCATACAATCGGCCAGCGACTGGAAGATCTTCATTAAGGCCAATGTTACGCAGATCCTGCTGCATTCGGTCATCATCGTTGGGGTCATAGTACTATCGTCAAAATTCATATTCCCCGTTTCAGAGGCATCTCACATCAATAAAATACTGGTATCGTGCGGCATAATCCTGCTCCTGTCGCCATTCCTGTGGGCGCTGGCGCTGCGCAGGGTCGCGGTCACTGCCATGGACCATATCCGCAGGGACCGAAAGTACAAAGGGCCGGTAACGCTCATCCTCGTGCTTAGGGTGTGCCTTGCACTATTCTACATCGGGCTGCTGCTCAACAATTTCTTTTCGCCGATGGTGGCAATGGGCGCGCTGGCAGTATTGGTCGCGGGTGGTTTCCTGTTCCCTTCGCGGATGCGCAGGTACTACTACTACCTCGAGAACCATTTCATGAATAACTTTAACAGCCGCGAGATACACCAGCGGATCAAGAACCGGAGTGAGCTTACCCCATGGGACGGTCACATGGCGGTATTTGAAGTACCCCAGGAATCATCGATCGCGGGCAAAACGCTGTATGAGCTGCATTTGAGGGAAGACCTCGGGATCAATATCGCGATCATCAAACGGGGTGAAAAAACTATCAATGTCCCCCCGCGTACCGAAAAGATATTTCCGAACGACACATTATACGTTATAGGAAGCGATGAACAGGTAGTGGCATTTGAAAAGTATCTTGAAGCTACCCGCCAGCAGGACGATACCGGCAACACTGAAGTTGTGCTGAAAAAGATATCCCTGGGCAGCAGCGGGTTCATAGGCAAAAGCATAAGGGAGGCACAACTCCGGGAACGCACCAACGGCCTTGTGGTAGGTATTGAGCGCGGCAATGAACGCATCATGAACCCCGAGTCGGAGATGGTGCTGAAACGCAATGATGTATTATGGCTTGTAGGCGATAAAAAATTATTGGAGAATTTGTTTTAACTTCACAATGAAATAAAGCCTCAATGCCAAATAAGATACTTATCATTTTTGCCCACCCCCTGTTCGAAAAATCGAATGCTAACAAGGCATTGGTAAGCAGCATCCCTAATTCAGGGAACATTACTTTCCACGACCTGTACCAGGAGTACCCTGAGTTCGATGTGGACATGAAGCGTGAGCAGGAATTGCTTTACGATCATGACATCATCATCTGGCACCACCCCATGTACTGGTACAGCTGCCCTCCGCTGCTCAAGCAATGGATCGATATTGTACTGGAACACGGCTGGGCATACGGCAAGGACGGCTATGCGCTAAAGGGCAAACTGCTCCTGCAGGCAGTGACCACCGGGGGCAAAAAGGAAAATTACTCTCCCACAGGCCGTGACCGCTTTACCATACCCGAATTGCTGGAACCTTTTTGCCAGACTGCCAAAGTATGCAATATGCACTACCTCCCGCCTTTCGTAGTGCACGGTACGCACTCTATGGATGAGGAAGGCTATGAGAAAAATGCCCGTTTATATGCCCGTGTGCTGGAATACCTTGAAAGCAACGTGATCGACCCTGAAGAACTCGCAGCTTTTCACTACTTTAACGACTGGTTTAAAACTAAAACAACCTAACTATGGACGGCTTTTTTTTCCAGGCGATAATATACCTTACGGCCGCAGTGGTTTGCGTGCCGGTTGCCAAAAAATTCGGCCTTAGCTCCATATTGGGCTATTTGTTCGCGGGCATAATCATTGGGCCGCACGTACTGGGATTGATCGGAGAGGAAGGCCAGGACATCATGCACTTTGCCGAGTTTGGCGTAGTCATGATGCTGTTCCTCATAGGCCTTGAACTCGACCCGCAAAAGTTTTGGCGCATGCGAAAATTTATCATGGGTATGGGCTCTCTGCAAATGGTGGGTACGACCGTAGTGCTTTTCATTGCCTGTTCATTCGTACTGCGCTGGGAGTGGCGGCCTACATTGGTCATCTCCCTTGCACTTGCGTTATCATCTACTGCCATTGTGATGCAGACGCTTAAGGAAAAAGGGCTGACAAAGACATCTATGGGGCGGTCGTCGTTCGCTGTATTGCTTTTCCAGGACATCGCTGTGATCCCCATCATGGCCATACTGCCGCTATTGGGCAGCGGGGGCATCATAAAGAATGAGATCACACAATCGCTTATCTCCGACCTTGACGGATGGCTTCAGACACTTATTGTTTTCGGTACGATAATAATGGTGTACGTATTCGGTAAATTCGTCATAGTGCCGCTATTGCACGTAGTGGCAAAAACAAGGTTGCAGGAACTATTTACAGCATCTGCCCTGCTATTGGTCATGGGTGTATCATTCGTCATGCAGATCGTGGGCCTAAGTCCGGCACTTGGGGCGTTCATGGCAGGGCTGGTACTGGCAAACAGCGAATTCCGTCATGAACTGGAGGGCGACATTGCCCCGTTCAAAGGGTTGCTGCTGGGGCTGTTCTTCATCGGTGTGGGCGCATCCATAGACTTCCAGCTCATCATGGCCGACCCGGCGTTCATCATCATCTTTTGTACCATCATCAACATCATCAAGTTCTTTGTGCTCATTATAGTAGGGAAGATCTATAAAAAAAGCTCCGACCAAAACCTCCTGTTCGCGTTCGCGCTTAGCCAGGCAGGGGAATTCGGATTCGTGATCCTCGGCTTTGCCACACAGTTGCACCTGCTTACCCTTGACCTGTCCAACCAAATGATGGCTGTTATCGCCATGAGTATGATAGGGACACCGTTCCTGCTGCTCATCAACGAGCGGTGGATCGACCCGTTCTTTGGTGTAAAAGAGAAGCAGCCTAAAAAGAAGTATGATACCATCGAGGAACATAATGATGTGGTCATCGCGGGATTTGGGAATTTTGGCAGCACCATTGTGCGCCTGCTGAAAACCAATGGCATACCGGCCACTGTACTGGACATGGACAGTGACCGGGTGGAGTCGCTTCGTAAAATGGGCTTTAAGGTATACTATGGCGATGCCTCAAGGCTGGAACTGCTGAAGGCAGCCGGATGCGAAAATGCCAAGCTTTTCATTGCCGCGATAGATAACCCCCAGGTAAACCTGCAGGTGGTGGAACTGATAAAGAAACACTTTCCTAACCTAAAGGTACTGGCACGCGCCCGCAACCGTACTGATGCATTTGAGCTGGTCGACATGGGTGTAAATAATTTTTACCGCGAAAACCTGTACAGTGCGGTACATCTTGGGGTAGACGCATTGGTAGAGCTTGGGCAAAGGCGCTACACCGCAACCAGGCAGGGACAGCGCTTTATGAAATATGACGAGCAGTCCATACTCAGGCTGGCGAAGAAAAGGCACGATAAAAAAGCTTTTCTTATGACCGCCAAGGAAGAGATAGAATTACAGGAACAACTGCTTAAAAGCGACCTGTATGCCCAACTTGGCGCTACCGACCATGCCTGGGAAAGCGCCGACCTGAGGCGTGAGGCCGAAGGGGATGGCAATAGTAAAGAGGATTGATGATCTGATGTTTTAGTTCCCTTACGGCTTTTATTATGAGCGACGTGCAACGGATCGCGGCGATTTGCCGGCAGGCAACTCCTTGAAATGATATAAAATAACATTTGAGGAACTACAACACCTTAACCAACTCTCCTGTAAGGTTTTTACGTGAATATTGCTGCAAACCGATGGGATGCGAACGTAATGTGCCTTTTTGGTATTCTTCAAAATATCCGAATAGTATTTGCTTCAGCTTTTCCTTTTCAGAATAAGTAAGGAACACGCCTGTATTGGTCGATCTGATGATGGCAGCAAAGTCGGCCCCCTCCGGCCCTATCGCAACGATCGGCCTTTCAGATACCATGTATTCAAATAATTTCCCGGGGATGATACACTGTGTATCAGGACTGTCAATCTCAACAAGTAACAGCACCTGCGACTTTCGCTGCTCTACTATCGCGGTCTCGTGCGGCACATACCCGAGGCTGTTCACATAGCCATCGAGCCCGGCTTCAGATATGGAACGCAGTACCTCCTGGCTTACCGCACCGATCAGCTTCAGTTGGAATGCATCGCGGAAAGCTTCATTCTCCCTTATCAATTCTGCAAGAGCCTCCCACAATATGTTCGGGTTGCGCTCAGAGAGGAATGAGCCAATATGTGCCAACGTAAATTTTTCGTCCAATGGCTGCTTCTGAACCTTCTCCACATCGTAACCGTTGGTAATAACATGGATAGGCTTTTGCGTAAGCGCTTCAAATTCCTTTTTGGTGGTAGGGCTTGTCACTATCACGGCATCCGCCGAAGTGAGCACCTGCTTTTCGAGTGCCTTGTGCTTTGCTTCCGCGGAGGCGGAAAGCTTAAGTTCCTTATGGTAGCCAATGGTCGTCCAGGGATCGCGGAAATCGGCCAGCCATTTTATTGAAAGCTTTTCCTGCAGGCGCAGGCCAATTAAATGCAGGCTATGCGGTGGACCTGTCGTGATGATGGTATCGATGCCATTCTCCTGAACGTATTTGGATAGATAGGCCACTGATGGTTTTACCCACAGCACACGTGCATCGGGTATGAACAGGTTGCCCCGCACCCACAGCAGCATCCGCTGGATGAGTGACTGCTTTTTATTATTTGGGATGATACCCGAACTTATCTTTTTTGTACTGCCTTTAGAGAACATCGAAGCCCAGGCATACGGCTCGGTGATCTTTTGCCTGATAATGGTAACGTCCGGCCTCACTTCTGCCAGCAGGCCTTCATCCAATAACGGATAAGTAGGGTTTTCGGGGATGTATACCACGGGTTCCACACCATACTCCGGCAAGTACTTAACGAACTTAAGCCAGCGCTGTACGCCCGGCCCACCCGCAGGCGGCCAATAGTACGTTATGATGAGGAGCTTACGCCCCCTAAACCCCTGAGGGGGAATTCCAATAGCATCCATTATTCAGGGTACTTAACCTCACCTTTGGGGGCCAGGGGGCTGTGTTTTCTTGTTTCAAGATAGATTCCGCCAGCCAATAGCAACAGCATTCCTATAAAGCTGAACAGCGCTATCCTGCTGCCTGTCTGTACCACCTGCGGCTCGAATTTGAACTCGATACTATGTTTACCCGCAGGCACGTTCATGGCACGGAGCACATAATCGGCACGGAAATGCGGTGCAGGCTTACCATCGATAAAGGCATTCCAACCATCGGCATAATACATTTCAGAGAATACAGCAAGACCTTCGTTAGTATTGTTGGTACTATATTTCAGGTAGTTCGGCTTCTCTGATACAAGTTTTATAGTTGCTGTACTGTCTGCTGCGAACGTCGTTTTTTTAACGGCATCAGCAAATTGCGTTTTATTGATCACAGCTACTTCCCTGGAGTTTATTTGTTTAAGCGACTGCAATTCGCCATCGGCATTATCCACTGCCTTGACCGAACTTACGAACCATGCCGGGCCATTGGCGAACGGATTGGCAACAGGCACTTCGCCCTCCTCATTGGCAGGAAGCAGTACATATTTTACGTTCAGCATGTCAAGTACCGGTACACGCCTGGAGAACGCCATGCTTTGCTGGTCGATAGAGCCTACGATATTACTGATACCCGGCTCTACAATATAGTTGAACAATTGCTCGAACCTGCGCGGCCTTACAGCGCTGTACCCGCCTACTGCCTTGTGGAAGTAGGACGTGCGGCCCTGGAGCCTGCCCTGGAAGCTGTACACCCTGTAATTGGTGGTATCCCTGAGTATATATTCGTCCGCGGGAGTTGGGTCAAATGGCGCGTCTACCTGGCTGGCGCTCTTAAAATTCTCTTTGTTCACATAATTCCTGTCGATGAAAAATAGGTCGGACACGATCAGGAGCCCCACAACGACCACAGCAATGGTATTGGATATTTTCCCTTTGATGTACAGCCACAAACCGGCGGCCGCCAAAAGGATGAATATGCCAGAGCGCATCAGGTCGGCCGAATACATATCCTTCCGCTGCTGTATCAGCGCATCGATAAAGCCCGGCATCTTACCGAACATTTCGTCATAGCGTGCGTCGTTGAGCCCGGAAAAACTGAACTGCCCTTTTATCAGGAACAGGAACACTATCGTTCCCATAGCTATGGCAGCCGAGATCCAGAGAGCTTTCCATTGCTGTGCCTTTTCTGTCTTAAAGAACGCCTGCAGACCCATGAACGCCAGTACCGGCATGCATAGTTCCAGTATCACCTGAATGGATGAAACTGCCCTGAACTTATCGTAGAACGGTATGTTATAAATAAAGAAGTCTGTTAGCACCGGGAAATTCTTGCCCCAGGAAAGCAGCAATGATACTACTGCCCCGGCAAGAAATGCATACTTAAGTTTTCGGTTATCGATCACAAGGCAAAGTATCGCCAAAAAGAAAATGATGGCCCCTATGTAAGCGGGAGCCTCCACGATAGGCTGTTCGCCCCAGTAGGTAGGCATGCTTTGCACGAACTGCTCGGCCTGTACGGGTTCGGCGCCAAGGCCAAGCACATATTCGTACATGTGCGAGTCTTTACCGAGGTCTTCCCCATTACCACCGCCAAAAAGCCTTGGTGCAATGAGGTTGAAGCTCTCTGCCTTACCATAGCTGTATTCCGTAATGTAATCATACTCCATTGACGAATCAGTAGTATTTTTACTGCCGTCAGGATTGGTCGTAAGCTCGCTCTTGCCCCTTATACTCGCGTTCGCATATTCAGATGTTGCCATTAGGTTGGTGGCATTCGCCCCAAGCGCCAATAATCCGGCAACGGCAAACACGGCCGCCGAAATGCCAAGGTGCTTGTACTCTTTGCTTTTAATAACGTGGACCGGATAATAAATGTAGATAACCAGCAACAACAGCAATAAATAATATGTCATCTGGAAGTGGTTGGCATTGATCTCGAGCGCCGCGGCAAGCATGGTGAGCAGCCCCCCGATAATGTATTCGCGCCTGAAGACAAGCAATACACCGGCAACAACCATTGGCATGTAGGCTATGGCATGGGCTTTGGCGTTATGCCCGACCCCCAGGATGATAACAAGATAAGTAGAAAGCCCGAAAGCCAGTGCTCCGAAAAATGCCTTGAGAGGGTTCATTTTCAGCGTACAGAGCAATATGTAGAAGCCAAGGAAATACACGAACATATAGTCGGCAGGGCGCGGCAGGAAGCGTATGGCGCTATCCAGCTGCTTGATGTAGTTGTGCGGGTAGTTGGCGCCCATTTGGTAGGTAGGCATGCCGCCAAAAGCGCTATTGGTCCAGTACGGCTCTTCGCCCGTCAGTTTGCGGAAATCGTTCTGTTCCTTTGCCATGCCGGTATATTGTACAATATCCGACTGGTAGATCTTCTTACCCTGAAGTACAGGATAAAAGTAGATGAGCGAAACAGCTATAAATCCGATGATCGCCAGCAAATGCGGGTAGATCCTATTGATGTTCTTCATAAAAAGCGTAGTTTGTAAAACGCCGTGAAGATACTTATTTTCCTGAAAACACCTGCCACAATGGCGCAATTAATGCGGCGCGGGCAATAAAAAACCCCTCATGGTCAGGGGCAGTATGCTTTGGCTATTCAATTTCTTCGAAGTCAATGTATTCGCCTACCTTTTTCTTTTCGCGTGGTTTTCCGGATGGGTAAGGATCGGGCTGCTGCTGGTATTGCTGCTGCATATTTTGCTGTTGCTCATGAAAATTTTTCCCTGCCTTTTTAACTACCTGCTGTATAAGTACAGGCGCCAATAACCTGAATGCTATCCTGATAGCATAATATATCATTATCAATATCGCTATCGTCTTGAGGAAGCCTGTGAAAGATGCCGTATCCATAAATCTTAAACTTTTACCAAAATTAAATGATTTGTTGCTGAAAATTGAATTGTTGGCTCTTAAAATAATAATAATTATACTACTTTTGAAGAACCCTAAAATATCTGTCCAATAAACGAGCCAAACAACATGACTGCCATAAGAAAATTTTTCGTGCTGGTCTCGGCCTTCGCTACTACCGCGGCAACAGCACAGTATACGGATGAGATCAACAGCAACAGGCCCGGCAAATCGATGTCGGCATTTGCGGTAGGCGAGACCGTATTGCAGTTTGAGACCGGTATCTATGGAATATACGAAGAGCATGATGTGCTGAATTATAAAGCAAAGGGTGTTGGCCTCGACGCACAGATACGCTACGGTGCCTTTATGGAGGAACTGGAACTCATTGCCGACCTGCAATACCAGTTCGATGCTTACACCAACGCGCTGGAGACCACTATGCGTAACGATTTCAGGCAGATAACCATAGGCGCGAAGTATATGTTCTTTGACCCGGATAAAAATTATAAGCCAAAAATAAACCTGCTCAGCTGGAAAGCCAACCACAAATGGAGGTGGCGCAACCTAATACCTGCATTGGGAGGCTATGCGGGTGTGAACCTGATAGGTAAAAACAATCCCTACAGCTTTCCTACCGACGGATTAAGCCCTAAAGCAGCACTGATAACCCACAACCATTTTGGGAAATGGGTTTGGATCAACAACATCATAGCAGACAAAATCACCACCGACTATCCGAGTTATGGCATAATATCTACCGTAACACGCGGTTTTAATGCCAAATGGTCAGGCTTTATAGAATTTCAGGGCTATAAAAGCGACTGGTATGCCGATGGCGTGTTGCGTACCGGTGCTGCCTACCTGTTAAACCCGATGATGCAGTTTGACGCGTCGATAAGCGGTAACTTTAAAAACACACCTCTCATAGCCTATGGAGGCGTGGGCTTTTCATGGCGCTTTGATGCCGATTACAGGGATATTTTGCTTCCGGGCAAAGGCGAGCGCGAAGACGAGCTGAAGAAGGAGCAGGACAAGAAGAATAAAGATAAAGAAAAGAAACGCGAAGAGCGCAGGAATAAACGCCGTGATGCGGTGACACCCGAACCGGAACCTGCACCCGACGGAGGAAAATAAGCCATGATCACAATTAAAGAAGCTACGACCAAAAAGGATCTCCGGGATTTTGTGAAATTCCCTTTTACGCTCTATAAGGATAATCCGTACTGGATACCGCCACTCATAAACGATGAGCTTGAAAGTTTCGACAAAGATAAAAACCCTGCCTTTGAAAATGCCGAGGCAAAATTTTATCTGGCGTACAAGGAGGGTAAGATAGCGGGGAAAGTAGCCGCCATCATCAATTTGGAAGAAGTGAACAACCAGGGCAAGAAGAAAGTTCGCTTTGGGTGGTTCGACTTCATTGACGACATTGATGTAACGAAGGCACTGCTTGAAAAAGTATATGAATTCGGACGTGAACATAATATGGAGTATGCCGAGGGGCCGCTGGGCTTTTCGAACCTCGATAAAGTCGGTGTGCTTACTGAGGGCTTTGACCAAATGGGTACCATGATCACGTGGTACAATCACCCTTACTACAAGGACCACCTTGAGAAGCTGGGCTATGTAATGGAAAAAGAGTACCGCGAGAGCATCTTTCCATTTAGTAATGTAGACCCTGCGCCTTTTATAAAAGCCAGCGCCCTGATAAAAAAAAGGTATGGGCTGAAGTCCCTGAATTTCAAGTCACCAAAAGACGTTATGCCGTATGTGGACAGGATGTTCGACCTTTTCAACGAATCGTATGAAAAGCTTTCCTCTTTCGTTGCCATATCTGATGTACAAAAGGCTTATTTTAAGAAGAAATATGTTGGCCTCATTAACCCAGACTACATTAAATTCATTGAAGATGAAAACGGCAGGCTGGTAGCGTTCAGTATAGTGATGCCTTCATTTTCTGAAGCTCTTAAAAAGGCTAACGGCAGCCTGTTCCCTTTTGGCTTCATTCATTTGCTCAAAGCGAAAAAAAGCAGCAAAGACGTTGTTTTTTACCTTATAGGGGTACTGCCTGAATACCAGAATAAAGGTGTTACCGCAATTATTTTTGAGGAATACTACGAAACATTCACAAAGTACGGTATACAAAACTGCATCCGTACCCCTGAGCTTGAGGACAACTACGCGATGCACAACCTGTGGAAGAATTTCAACCCTGTTGTAAACAAGCGCAGAAGGACATATCGAAAAGATCTGTGATGTTTTGCCTGATCAAACTAAATTTGACAGGACCAATTTGAAAGAAGTTGTTTAATCCGTCCGCTAAAACTACCCGATCCGTAAACCATTTTCCACGTTAAGGTCAGGGGCCAGCAATACTACATCGCCCTCCTGCCCTACTGCGCCGAGCACAAGGCATTCGCTCATGAACTTGCCGATCTGTTTTTTAGGGAAATTGACCACAGCTACGATCTGCCGCCCTGTAAGATCTTCTTTCTTATAACGCCTGGTGATCTGCGCCGATGATCTGCGGATGCCTATCTCCGCGCCAAAGTCTATCGTAAGCTGGTAGGCAGGCTTTCGTGCTTCGGGAAAGTCATTGGCTTCAATGATCGTGCCCACACGCATTTCGGTTTTTTCAAATTCTTCCCAGGTAAGCATTGATCTCAGATTTAAAGTTTCAGGATAAAGTTAGCCCGACGATGATAAATGTCGTATTTTGCTAAAATAATAGTTTTCATCAACAATGGCAAAAACACCCTCAAATATGCTCCCGTTGGGTACGCCCGCGCCAACATTTTGGCTAAAAGATACCAACTCCAACTATTTTTACTCTTTTGAAGATCTAAAAGGTGAAAAAGGTACGCTTGTAATGTTCATCTGTAATCACTGTCCCTACGTTCACCACGTAATGGATGAGATCGTTATGATCGCCAACGACTACCGCGTTCAGGGTATCGGTATCATTGCGATCAGCAGCAATGACATTGATAAGTACCCGCAGGACGGCCCTGAGCTGATGGCGCAATTCGCCTTTGAAAATAAAATGGATTTCGCTTACCTGTTCGATGAAACACAGCAAACCGCAAAAGACTTTGACGCGGCCTGCACGCCCGACTTTTACCTGTTCGACAACTCGGATAAGTTGGTATACCGCGGCCAGCTGGACGACTCCAGGCCGGGCAATAACATCCCATTAAGCGGCAGCGACCTGCGCAACGCCATTGACGGCGTGCTGTACAACAGGAATATCCCAGAGAACCAGAAGTCAAGTGTGGGGTGTGGGATCAAATGGAGAATGGCCTCTCCCTAACCCTCCCCAAAGGAGAGGGAACTGTGGCATGCCGACAGTTCGTTATCTTCTAAACCGAATAAGCGATCGTGGGATCGCCCCTTTGGGGATTAGGGGGCTTGTTCAAGGACCACATCGATAGGCTTGTTCATTTTACGGCCGAACTTCATGCCCGCCTGCTGGCTTTCGTTAGAACATAAAATGTACATATTGTAGCTGTACAGGGGAAGGATGATGGTTTTGTATTTGCCGCCGTTCTCCTTACCGTCAACATCCTCGATCTTGATCTGGAAGCTGTCCGCGGGAAATGTATTGGTTACCGAAAGCAGGTAGTTATCTTTCGCATAGGGAAAAAACCAACGTTCTTTAGCAGCAGTACCTCCCTCCGGAAGACGTTTATTGTCATCGCCAATTTTATAATTGAAAGTAAACACCATGGGTTCATTTGCGTGATTAAAACTGTATTTATTCGCTTTATTGATCACATCATTACCAAGACTGTCAACTATCGTTATCCTCAGGTTCTTGATGTTCTCTTTTTTACCCGCCTCGTGCACGTCGAGCACTACATAGGATGTAAAGTCATATCCGCAGTGCATCACCTGGGCTTTAGCAGAAAAAGTAAAAAAAATAAAAAGTGCAATAAAATAGCGCATGGTTTTCATAGGTACAAAGTTAATGAGAAATATGCAAAAAGCATTCCAATAAAAAACCCCAAAGGATCGAATGCCTTTGGGGTATTATTATAATGACCAAAAGAGGTCGTAATTCGTAATTGACAATTCGAAATTATTTCACTTCCATCAGCTCCACATCGAATATCAATGTAGCGTCGGGTGGGATAACACCGCCAGCGCCGCGTGAGCCATAGCCAAGGTGCGATGGGATAACAAAGCGGGCCTTGTCGCCTACCTGCAATAAAGCAATACCTTCATCCCAGCCCTCGATAACCTGGCCTGCGCCAAGCTGGAAGTCGATAGGCTGCTTCCTTTTGTATGATGAGTCGAACACCTGCCCGTTCTCAAGCGAACCCTGGTAGTGTACAGATACTTTCTTGCCTTTTTCTGCCTGCTTGCCGTTACCTTTCTGGATCATTTTGTAGCGTAGCCCGCTTTCTGTTTTCTCAAAGCCCGCAGCCAGCTTTTCCATAGCTTCTTCAGCCTGTTTTTTAGCTTCGGCAACGCGCTTTTCGCGTGAGCCTTCAAAGGTACGAAAGGCCTCAATGGCATTCCATTTTTTAGCCTCCTCGCCTTCGCGGATGATCTCCAGGGTCTCGATCTTATCGCCCTGTGCAATGGCATCTACCACATCCTGGCCTTCTACCACATTACCGAAAACCGTGTGCTTGTTGTCCAGCCATGGCGTAGCCACGTGTGTGATGAAGAACTGCGAACCGTTAGAGCCCGGTCCGGCATTGGCCATTGACAGTACGCCCGGCCCGCTGTGCGTAAGGCTTGGGTGGAACTCGTCGTCGAATTGGTAACCCGGTCCGCCTGTACCCGTACCCTGCGGGCATCCGCCCTGTATCATGAAATCCGGTATCACACGGTGGAATTTCAGTCCGTCATAATACGGCTTGCCCTGCGGCTTTTCGTTATTTTCAAGGTTGCCCTCGGCAAGGCCAACAAAGTTGCCTACCGTGCCCGGCGTTTTATCGTAAGTCAGCTTTACAAGTATGCTTCCTTTATTTGTATTGAATTTTGCGTAGATCCCGTTTTCCATTATGAATTGTTTTTTTGTTTTGAAGCGCAAATTTACAAATAAAATCCCTAAAGGCATTGTTGGCTTTTATAACAAAATGGTAAATTTGGAAAAGCCAAAAACCAATCATGAAAAAAGAAGACAACTACCTCGCTATAAATAAAAATGGCTGGAACCAGCGCACTGAAGTGCACGTGAATTCCGAATTTTACAATACGGCGGCTTTCCTTAACGGGAAGAACAGCCTCATGGAACCTGAACTCAAACTGCTGGGCGATGTAACAGGTAAAAAGATACTCCACCTGCAATGCCATTTTGGGCAGGATACCATTTCGCTTTCGCGGATGGGCGCCATCGCCACCGGAATGGACCTTTCGGACAAAGCCATCGAAAAAGGACGTGAGCTGGCTGCAAAATTAGGTACCGACACACGCTTCATCTGCTGCGATGTGTATGACCTGCCAAACCATCTGGACGAGCATTTCGACATCGTATTCACCAGCTATGGCACCATTGGCTGGCTGCCGGACCTGGCAAAATGGGCAGGTATCGTTTCGCAGTTCCTGAAGCCCGGCGGTAAATTCGTTTTTGCCGAATTCCATCCTGTGGTATGGATGTTCGACAATAACTTCGAAAAAGTACAGTACAACTATTTTAAGGACAATGCCATCATCGAGACCGAATTTGGCACCTATGCCGATGTGACCGCACCCATTGAATACGAAATGGTAAGCTGGAACCATGCGCTTTCGGAAGTGGTTACGGCGCTGTTGGCAAAAGGGATGGAGATCCACTCGTTCAACGAGTTTGACTATTCGCCCTACAACTGCTTTAGCAATACGGAGGAATTTGAGCCGGGCAAGTTCCGTATCATTCCTTTCGGGAATAAGATACCGATGATGTACACGCTGATGACGGTGAAAAAAGGTTAAAAGTAGCTGTCCGGGAGCACCGTTTACACAGTAAATGGTCAGGTAAACCATTATTTTTTAACTGTAATAATTTTCGATATAATTGCTACATTTGTTACGCTAAAGATCACCTATATGGAAAGCCTATTCGACCCTCAGGGGAACCAGAAAATATTAGACCGCATTGAACAGCTTACCCAGATAAAACTCTCCGAATGGGGTGTTATGACCGTTGCCCAGATGATGGAACACTGCCAGATGCCACTGAAGGTGGTATACGGCACCAAGCAGATCAAGGTAAACTGGCTGATGCGATTTTGCTTTGGCCGCAGTGCCAAAAAACTGTTTACCGGCGAAAGGAAATTCGGGAAAGGCATGCCCACGGCAAAGGAATTCAAGATCAATTACCATCCTGATTTTAATGAGGCAAAAGCCGGCCTGAAAGAACTGGTGACCAAGTTTACCCGAGAAGGGCGTGCCGGCATTATGGTCACAGAACATCCGCTTTTCGGTAAAATGAGCTATGAGGAAATAGACCATGCCCAGTGGAAGCACCTGGACCACCATTTGAGGCAGTTTGGAGTTTAATTTAAGTTTATTCGGTTATTTATGGATTTGTTGATCCGGCCTACAAATAACCAAATTAACAAATAACCAGATCAACTATAGAAAAAAAATGCGCATCGACATAATCACCGTACTTCCCGAACTTATCCGAAGCCCGTTCGAGGCTTCGATACTTAAACGAGCCATAGATAAAGGCCTTGTGGAAGTACATTTTCACAACCTCCGCGACTACAGTACCAATAAGCATAAGAATGTGGACGACTACCAGTTTGGCGGTGGCGCGGGCATGGTAATGTCCGTCGAGCCGATAGACGCGTGCATATCCAAACTGAAAAGCGAGCGCGACTACGATGAGTTGATCTACATGACCCCCGATGGCGAAACCCTTAACCAGGGCATGGCGAACCGGATGTCGCTCCTACAGAACATCATCATTCTTTGCGGGCATTACAAAGGTGTGGACCAGCGTGTGCGCGATCATTTCATTACAAAAGAAATATCTATAGGTGACTTTGTACTGTCGGGTGGCGAGCTTGCCGCGGCGGTGGTTTCGGATGCTATTATCCGCCTGATACCCGGAGTGCTGAGCAATGAGACCTCGGCGCTGACCGACAGCTTCCAGGACAACCTCCTCTCCCCGCCCATTTACACCCGGCCGGCAGAATATAAAGGATGGAAAGTGCCCGATGTATTGATGAGCGGCCATGCGGCCAACATTGACAAATGGCGCGAGGACATGGCACTGGAGCATACAAGGAACAGGAGGCCGGATCTTTTAGAGTAGTCATTTGTTTCAGGTTTAAGGTTTAAAGTTGTTAGACCGTTCTCACATCGAGCGCAGTCGGGACGCTTGCGATACAAAGGCACACGGTTTTTGAACAACAACTTTCAAAAACCTGAAACTTTAAACCTGAAACTGTTGGATTATTAAAAATAGTTTATAAATTTGCACCCTCATTCGGACCAACCTCTGACGATACTCGTGAATGTTGCTTTGGATCAATAATTTAAAATCTAACGATCATGTCAGATCTATTAAAATTTGTTCAGGACGAATTCGTAGCTAAGAAAGATTTCCCTGAGTTTGGTGCCGGTGACACTATCACTGTGTACTACGAAATTAAAGAAGGTGAAAAAACAAGGACCCAGTTCTTTAAAGGTGTGGTTATCCAGAGAAAAGGTGCCGGTAACACTGAAACCTTCACTATCCGTAAAATGTCAGGCGCTGTTGGCGTTGAACGTATTTTCCCGGTAAACATGCCTGCACTTCAAAAAGTTGAAGTTAACCAAAGAGGTAAAGTTCGCAGGGCTCGTATCTACTACTTCCGCGACCTTACAGGTAAGAAAGCTAAGATCAAAGAGAAAAGAAGGAGATAATCTTTCCTCTCAGGAATTATACAGGGATCCCATCGCATTGCGGTGGGATCTTTTTATTTTTAATAAGGTTCTCAAAACCTGTACCTACACTTGAAGATAATTTACAGCGATCGCGTGAGGGATAGAGGCGGTATCCTGCGGAGGCACGAAGCAGATATAGCCGATAGCCCGACGGCGTAGCTTGCGGAGCCGGCACGCCCAAATAATTATCCCCTTATTGGCTAAAATTCACTACATTTGGGCATGGATCCGATCTTTATTAAAATAGCCGACATTCGCGGCGGCGTACACTTTGTAAATATCAAGCACATTTATGAGGTTGAAGAAGTAATGAACGCCAAGGCAAAGCTGACCCACATCAGGTACTATTCCATTCCCGACTGCAAAGGCCAGATAAATAAGGTTATAACAAAAGAATATGCCAACGCGGTGCTGGAACGTATCAATCAGTTGAAAGGGCAGCAATAAGAATTCCCAGCATTGCCCATTTCTCCATGATCTATTTTGCATTCCGTAAATTTCAAACGTTTTTTACTGATTTGACAAACCGCTTTTCGGGCAGTTTTTCCTATATTTGCGTGCCTTGCATTTTGAGATGCACGGCCACAAACAAACACGATATAACTTAGTAACGATCAGCCTTTTCCCATCCGTGATGAGGTTGTTTTAAAATTCAATCCTAATGTCCAATACCTCAAAGATCTTTTACACGATAACAGATGAGGCCCCAATGCTGGCCACACATTCATTCCTTCCCATTGTACAGGCGTTTACCGCACCTGCTGGGATAGAAGTTGAAACCCGTGACATTTCGCTTGCCGGAAGGATACTTGCCAACTTCCCTGAAAACCTTAGTGATGACCAAAAAATAGGCGATGCACTTACCGAATTGGGCCAGCTGGCGACCACACCGGAAGCGAACATCATCAAATTACCAAACATATCGGCCTCAGTGCCACAGCTTAAAGAAGCTATAAAAGAACTACAGGGACAAGGCTATAACATTCCTGACTTTCCTGAGGATGCCAAAACTGACGAGGAGAAAGCCGTTAAGGCAAAGTATGCTAAGGTACTTGGATCTGCTGTGAACCCTGTATTGCGCGAGGGCAACTCCGACCGCCGTGCGCCAAGGGCCGTTAAGAACTACGCAAAGGCTCACCCGCACTCCATGGGCGCATGGTCAGCTGACTCAAAAACCCATGTAGCGAGCATGAGTGAAGGCGACTTTTATGGAAGTGAAACTTCAGTTACCCTAAAAGAAGCTACCGATGTAAGGATTGAATTTACAGGAAACGAAGGTACAGTTACAGTACTGAAAGATAAAACCGCGCTTAAGGCAGGCGAGATAATCGACTCATCGGCACTAAGCCTGAATAAGCTAAAAGCTTTTGTTGCCAAAGAAGTGGCAGATGCCAAAGAGAAAAATGTACTTTTCTCGCTGCACATGAAGGCGACGATGATGAAAGTATCTGACCCTATCATATTTGGCGCCGTGGTAGAGGTTTTCTTTGCTGATGTTTTTGAAAAATACGCGGCCCTGTTCAAAGAACTGGGTGTAGATACCCGCAACGGCCTTGGCGATGTTTATGCTAAAATAGCAGGCCACGCGCAGGAAGCCGAGGTAAAAGCCGCTATTGATGAAACGAAGAAGAACAGCCCCGCGATCGCAATGGTAAATTCCGATGCGGGTATAACCAACCTGCACGTGCCAAGCGACGTGATCGTAGATGCCTCGATGCCGGCCATGATACGTACCTCAGGACAGATGTGGAATGCCGAAGGCAAAGGCCAGGATACCAAAGCAATGATCCCGGACAGGAGCTACTCCGGCATTTATACCGCTACGATCGACTTCTGCAAGAAGCATGGGGCTTTTGACCCTGCAACTATGGGCAGCGTACCGAATGTGGGCTTAATGGCACAAAAAGCTGAAGAATACGGATCGCACGACAAAACGTTCCAGGCTGCGGCCGACGGCGTTATAAAAGTGATCGATAACAATAATGGCACTGTATACCTGGAGCAGGCCGTTGAGGCAGGCGATATTTTCAGGATGTGCCAAACAAAGGACGCGCCTATCCAGGACTGGGTAAAGCTTGCCGTGAACAGGGCAAGGCTGTCAGCTACTCCGGCAGTATTCTGGCTCGATGACAAACGTGCGCACGACGTACAGCTTATCGAAAAGGTAAAGACCTACCTGAAAGACCATGATACCAACGGCCTCGACATAAAGATCCTTGACCCGGTAGCGGCTACTGAATTCACACTGGAGCGCATCATCAAAGGTGAAGATACTATATCAGTAACCGGGAATGTACTTCGTGATTACCTTACCGACCTCTTCCCTATCCTTGAATTAGGTACATCGGCAAAAATGCTTTCCATCGTTCCGCTGATGAATGGCGGCGGGTTGTTCGAGACCGGCGCGGGAGGTTCTGCACCTAAGCACGTACAGCAATTCACAGAGGAAGGCTACCTGCGTTGGGATTCCCTTGGAGAATTCCTGGCATTGGGCGTATCGCTCGAGCACCTGGGACAGACATTGGGCAACCAAAAGGCTCTGGTACTGTCTGAAACACTGGATGCGGCCAATGAAAAATTCCTTGAGCAGGATAAGTCGCCTGCTCGCAAGGTAGGCCAGATCGATAACCGTGGTTCGCACTTTTACCTGGCACTTTACTGGGCACAGGCACTTGCCGCACAGGACAAGGATGCGGAACTAAAGGCAAAATTCGGACCGATAGCAAAGGAACTCACAGAGAACGAAGTGAAGATCGATGCGGAGCTTATAGGTTCGCAGGGCAAAGCGCAGGAACTGGGCGGGTATTACCACCCTGACTTTAAACTGACCGACAAAGCCATGAGGCCAAGCGGAACGTTTAACAGCATTCTTGCGAAATTGAACTAAACGATCGATCTTATTATATAGAAGCCATCCTGAGGGGTGGCTTTTTTTATTACAGAAAAATTTTACACCTGACAATTAATCCTACATTTGCGGAAAGAGCATTAGCCATGTACATCAACCCTCAAAACCAGCTCGATAAAGCGACCGATAAGCCTACAGCAAGGCTTATGCAAATGTTGATGGAGAACGGCTCAGAATCATTGCTGAAAGCCGGTGAACCCGCCATTAAGGCAGGCCAGCGATGCGATTTTTTCTTTATTGTGGTTTCGGGGAGCTTCAGGGCGTACAGGCTGCTGAATGACAGGGAAATGATCATTGGGTTCAGCTTTGCGGGCGATGTCGATACAGCACCCCACGCCTTTATAACCAATGCTCACAGCACAGAGACCATTGAGGCGATCGTGGACAGCGTTATCATCAAGATACACCGCAGTACACTGGAACGCCTGAAGGGAACTTACCCTGAATTGAAGGATTTTATTGAGAATTTGCTCGCCCACTACATTGAAGTGCTGGTAAGGCGGCATATTGAATTCAAGAGCTACACGGCAGAGCAGCTGTACCATGCATTGCATGCAAGGCAACCGGAACAGGTAAAGCTGATTCCCCTGAAATACATTGCCTCCTATCTGGGGATCTCGCAGGAACGTTTGAGCAGAATACGCGCAAAGATGGCCACTTGACCTAAGTCAATTATTATTCGCTCAGGATAAGATACATTTGCGCCATCAATCAAAATAATATCAAATCATGAAGATCGCAAAACTAAGTTCATTGCTGTTATCGCTGTTCATTATTTCGTGCAACAGTGACGACACCAGGTCCCAAACAATTGACACCAAAGCCCGCGCGCAGGAAAAGCTGGATGCCGCATTATCAAAATTCCCGGGGCTGAGCCTGAGCGTAAAGTCGGGTACTGAAAGCTACACCCTCGTGGCGGGAGATGCAAAAATGGACGAACAGCCCATGCAGGCAGCATCGCTGCACTACATGCAAAGCATTTCGAAGACCTTTACGGCAGTTGCTGTACTCAAACTAAAGGAAGAAGGCAAGATAAACCTTGACGCGAAAATGAACACCTACCTTCCGGCATCGGTATGCGACAACCTTGTAAATGGCAATATCATTACCGTAAGGCAGCTGCTCAACATGACGTCGGGATTGCCTGATTACATAGACAATGACCAATTTTTTAATGATGCACTTTCAGGTCCGCTTCCTATGCCAAGCGCCCAGGTACTGAGCTATGTATATGGGAAGCCTGCCAATTTTTCGCCGGGTACATCTTTCGGCTACAGCAACATCAACTACCACTTGCTTGCACTGATCATTGACAGCGTTACCGATAACGGCCACCGCGATCACATTACGACGAGTGTGATCAACGGGGCCGGGCTTACCAATACTTATTACATTGCAGGAACCACTATGGCCGCACCGGCAGGCACTACCGCAAGCTATCTGGCAGAGGGCACGGGCTTTACTGATGTAAGCGAACTACAGTTGGGCACGGTACAGTCGTTCATTGGCGATGACGGTATCGTTGCCACCACACAGGATATCGCTGCCTTTTACTACAAGCTATTGAAGGAGGGTACACTGCTTGCGCCTGCATCTTTGACCGAAATGAAGACAGCGGTGAGCTACCAGGGACAGCCTATATACGGGCTTGGTCTTCATTTTTACAAAACACCCGCAGGAGTTCAGGCTATAGGCCATGATGGCAGCGGCGCCGGCGCGGCGGCCTATGCTTTTTATTTCCCGTCGAAAAACATGAGCATTACACTTTGCACCAATACAGGTACATTGATCGATGCCAATAAGGAAGCACAGTTCATGGAGTTGTGGCAGGAGATAGTGGATATAGTACTGCAGTAGTCTCAATTGTGTATTATTTTTCTGTAAATTTTGTAACAACAAACAATTTATTTCGTCATGAACGCGTTATCAAACCTGAAATAAATAATCCTGTTAAAATGCTGCCGTCCTAAAATTGCATAGTTGTTATGTAATTGGAATAGTGCAATTTTGCAGTATAAAGCAAATCATCAATCAATCGAACAAACCACATCATGATCTTACGACTAAAAGGGTACGTCACGGTACTCCTCATTATGTTCCTGGGCAATGCCTTTGCGCAGGAAAAATTCACCCTTAGCGGCACTATTGCCGATGGCAGCAGCAACGAAACGCTCATAGGAGCAAGCATTTACATCAAAGAGATCCAAAAAAGCGTTTCTACCAACGAATATGGATTTTTCTCGATCTCACTTCCGGCGGGGACCTATACGGTCCAGATAAGCTATGTGAGTTTTGGCACACAGGAAGAGACCATTGTGCTAAACAGCAATATACGCAAGAACTTTAGCCTTGAGCCGGGCAGCGAGGAACTGGAGGAGGTTATCATTTCGTCCGACAGGCCGAGGGCAGAGATCCGCAAGCCGGAAATGAGTGTTAACAGGTTAACCTCGCAGGAGATCAAAAAAATGCCTGTGGTCATGGGTGAGGTCGACGTGCTGAAGTCGATACTCACGCTGCCCGGCGTGACCAATGCCGGCGAGGGCGCTTCGGGCTTTAATGTGCGCGGAGGCTCGGCTGACCAGAACCTTATCCTTTTAGATGAGGCTACGATATTCAACTCATCCCACCTGTTCGGTTTTTTCTCTGTTTTTAACGCCGATGCCATTAAGGACCTGAAGCTTTACAAAGGCGGCATCCCCGCCCGATATGGTGGCAGGCTGTCATCTGTACTGGACATTTACCAAAAGGAAGGCAACAAAAAGGATTTCCACATGACCGGGGGTATTGGCGCCATATCGAGCCGCCTGCTTGCCGAAGGACCCATAGTTAAAGATAAGGCTTCCTTTCTTGTAGGCGGAAGGGCTTCGTATGCCCACCTTTTCCTTAAGCTGGCAGATAATGATAACTCCGCTTACTTTTATGACCTTAACACGAAGCTTAGCTATAACATCGGGGAGAACGACAACCTGTACCTGTCAGGGTATTTTGGCCGTGACCTGCTCGACATCAGCGACAGCTTTAGCAATGTATATGGCAACGCGGTTTTTAACCTGCGCTGGAACCACCTGTTCAGCGACAAGCTGTTCTCTAACATGAGTATGATATACAGTGATTACTATTATGGCCTTGAACTTGGATTCATAGACCTGAAATGGGATTCAGGCATCAAAAACTATAATTTCAAGTACGACCTGAAGCACTACCTCAGCGACAAGTTTAAATTGAATTATGGTGTCAGCGCGCTTTATTATGATTTCAACCCCGGGACCGTTACTCCGATGGGGCTCAATTCGTCCATCAACTACGACCAGCTGGAGAAAAAATACGCATTCGAACCATCAGCGTATATCGATGCCGAGCATGAGCTGACCGAGGACCTGACCGTAAGCTATGGGCTTCGCTACAGCATGTTCTACCGACTTGGCTCGCAGGTAATGAATACGTATGCCAACGATCAGCCGGTAACTTTTGACGATGAACTGAAAATATATGAAAAGGCGGCCCCGACGGGAACACGCTCTTATGGCAGTGGCGAGACAATAGCCGATTTCAACAATTTGGAGCCCCGTGTTGCGGTAGCCTACAAGCTGGACGATAACCAGTCGGTGAAGGCGAGCTACAACCGCATGGCGCAGTACCTGCACCTCATCTCGAACACGTCGTCGCCTACCCCGCTGGACGTATGGGCACCGAGTGACGATTATGTGAAGCCTGAGTTGCTGGACCAGTTCGCTGTCGGCTATTTCAGGAACTTTAAAAATGACGCTTACAGCCTGGAAGTAGAATCTTTCTATAAAAAGATACAAAATAAGCTTGACTATATTGACGGTGCCGACCTTATTGCCAACAAGGCTATCGAACAAGTGCTGCTTAACGGCAGGGCGAGGTCATATGGCCTGGAAGTGTTATTACGTAAAAATACAGGGAGCCTTACCGGATGGGTATCGTATACACTGTCGCGCGCGGAGCAGCAGACACCGGGCAGGACAGCAAATGAAACAGGTATAAATAATGGCGACTGGTACAGTACCGGTTATGACAAAACACACAATCTATCGGTAACAGGCTCGTATGAACTGAATAAAAAATGGTCGTTTGGGGCAATATTCGCATTGCAATCCGGGCAGGCGGCAACCTATCCCGAAGGGCAGTACCAGTATGGCGATGTGAATGTACCTATATTTGGCTCTAGGAATGGCAGCAGGCTGCCGGCTTACCATCACCTGGATGTGTCGGCCACCTATACCCCTAAACCGGAAAAAACAAAAGGCTGGCAGGGCGAATGGGTATTCAGCATATACAACCTGTACAACAGGCAAAATGCGGCTTCCATCACCTTTAGGCAAAATGAGGACACGGCCCGGAACGAGGCTGTAAGGCTTTCTATATTTGGTGTGATACCTAGTGTTACCTACAACTTTAAATTTTGATCCCGATGAAAAATATTAAGTATATCCTCCTCATCCTTACAATAACCCTTTTTACTTCGTGTGAAGAGGTAATTGATGTAGACCTTGCTAACGGGACACCCCGACTGGTCGTTGATGCATCTATAAACTGGGCGCGCGGCACAGATGGCAGCGAACAGAAGGTAAAACTTACCATGAGCGGAAGCTATTACGGAACTACCGTGCAGGTGGTATCTGACGCTACAGTATTTATTACCAATGGCGCCAATACCGTATTCAACTTTACGGAAACACCCGGGACCGGCGAATATGTGTGCACCGACTTTGTGCCAGAGATCGGCCA
The DNA here is from genome assembly GCF_052437795.1 of Flavobacterium sp. Taxonomy (GTDB): domain Bacteria; phylum Bacteroidota; class Bacteroidia; order Flavobacteriales; family Flavobacteriaceae; genus Flavobacterium. Next base: position 757,629 of record NZ_JBQVPA010000001.1, on the reverse strand, counting down.
GACCTATACCCTTACCGTGATACATGACGGCCAAACGTATACCGCTACAGAAAAGCTTTACGCCACTCCGCAGATAGACAACATTGTACAGGACAATGAAGGCGGCTTTACAGGTGAAGATATTGAGCTGACCTATTATTTTCCTGATAATGCCAATGAGACCAACTTTTATGTTGTCCGCATAGATACCGACATTTATCCCTTTCCCCATTACGGAGCGCTTAAAGATGAATTCCAGCAAGGCAACATGATGTCGGTAATACTATCTGATGAACAGTTTGAACAGGGAAAGGTGGTAGACATCGAATTATATAGTGTATCCGAACGCTATTATAATTTTATGACGATCCTTATCTCTATGATAGAGGGTGGCGCCGGAAGCGGCCCGTTCCAGACGCCTCCTGTAAATGCCCGTGGCAATATCATTAACCAGACCAACCAAAAGAACTTTGCAATGGGTTATTTCAGGCTGGCAGAAGTTGAGGAGAACACGTATACGATACAGTAAATATATAAAGCGAAGCCCTCTCCGGAGGGCTTTTTTATGCAATGGTTTTCTGGAACGCATCCCTGGGCGTGCCATCATTCACATAGATGATGCCGCAATATTCAAACCCGTTCTTCTTCAGGAAATTCTGCATGGGGATGTTGTCGTGGTGGGTATCAACGCGGATGGTTGCTGTTTTAGTAAAGGCAAATTCGAATGCCGCACGCGCTATGCCCCTCGCCTTTCGCCCCGATGCCAGCCTGTGGATCACACCGTAAGGATCGCTATTGAGCCAAGCACCGCCTTCGATCACATTGTAGGTGGGCTCCGGATCATCTCCGGCAATGAAGCAGAAATAGCCCACAATTTCATCCTCTGAAATGCATACGAACCCATGGCCGTTATCAATATCGTTCAATATCACCTCGGTGGAAGGATAGCCGTTGATCCACTGCGTCAGGTTGCCGTTCTCGCGCATGATGAGGCGTGCATCATCGATGATGGGCATGATGGTGATAAGGTCTGAAGGTGTAGCGGGTCGTATGTGCACGGCTGCAATTTTAATTTGCTAAAATTAATAATTTAGCTATTAAGTTATACCGCAAAGTCACACAAAGGAGACACAAAGATCCTCAAAATTTTCTTTTAGTTAAATGAAGCCTCGAGGTAATTCTGCTAAACCACAAATAAAATCCGTTCTCATCCGCCCGATCAGCAGCTTGTCATGCATCATGAGGGATCATCCGGGTTCTTTTTATTATTTTTACTTCAAATTAAAATTATGTCATCTCATCATATTGTCCGCGACGATCAGGAACCCGCGCTCATCATTGCCAATGGCGCCGAATGCAGTAAAGAGCTGATGGGCCAGCTGCTGGAGTGGTCGCCGCTTGTAGTGGTGCTGGACAGCGCAATCGGGCGTGTCATGCAATATGGTATAAAAGTGGATGTATTGCTGGGCGACTTTGACCGTGGCTTTGACCCGGAATATTACAGGGACATGCAATATCCTTTGGAAATAGTGCATACACCCGACCAGGACAAGACTGACCTTGAAAAGGCACTGGACTTTCTAATAGACCGTAACTTCCCTGCCGTGAACGTGATATGGGCCACCGGAAAACGTGCCGACCACACGATCACCAACATTACCAACATCGTAAGTTACCGCGACAAAATAAAGATCGTGATACTGGACGATCACTCAAAGATATTCCTGCTGCCGCAAAAGTTCGAAAAGTGGTACCCGGCAGGCACGCCCCTGTCCCTTATACCTATTGGGAAGGTTTCGGGCATCCACTCCAAAAACCTGAAGTACGAACTCAATGACGACGAACTTACCATAGGCTACCGCACCGGGAGCAGCAACCAGGCGCTGGCCGACGGCATGGTAACGATACAGCATCGCGAAGGCGATCTGCTGTTGATGGAGTGCTTTGATTGAGGGTCGATTTGGTTTTTTGGCAAAAGGTAAAACCCCTCTCCCCCTTAGCCCTGACCGACGCGGCATCCTGCGGAGGCACGAAGCAGATACAGCGGAGGGCAGGAATGACGATGGCAAAAATGCACTGGCCATTCGCTCAAAGCCCCCTAGAACAGCTTCACTCCTGCTCATTAGACCTCACCCCCGGTCCCTCTCCAAAGGAGAGGGGAGCAAGACGTGCCGACAGTACGTGGTGATTTCGTCAAAATGTGGACCGCGACCGTGACTGAAAACTGCGACCGCGACTGCCTCATATTTCGTATATTTGTAGAAAAGCTAAACGAATGAGATTTAATGTTGTATCGGAGTACAAGCCGATGGGCGACCAGCCCGAGGCGATAAAGCAACTGAGCGCGGGGATCGAAATGGGCGAACGCTTCCAGACGCTGCTGGGGGTAACCGGATCGGGTAAAACGTTTACCATGGCTAATGTGATACAGGAGGTGCAGAAACCCACACTGGTACTGGCACATAACAAGACCCTGGCGGCACAGCTGTATGCTGAGTTCAAGCAATTCTTCCCGAACAATGCCGTGGAATACTTCGTGTCCTACTACGACTACTACCAGCCTGAGGCCTACATACCCGTATCAGGGCTGTACATAGAGAAAGACCTTTCGATAAACGAAGAGCTTGAAAAGATGCGGCTCAGCACCACCTCTTCCCTGCTCTCGGGCCGCCGAGACATTATCGTGGTGGCATCGGTATCGTGCCTCTACGGTATCGGTAATCCGGTGGAATTCCAAAAGAACGTGGTCTCGATAAAGCGGGGCGAGATGATATCGCGCACCAAGTTGCTGCACCGCCTCGTGCAAAGTTTGTATGCCCGTACGGAGGCCGACTTTACGCCCGGTACTTTCCGCATTAAGGGCGATACGGTGGAGGTTTTCCCAAGCTATGGCGATGAGCCTTTCCGCATCCACTTTTTTGGGGATGAGATCGAAGAAATAGAAGCATTTGACAAAGCAAGCTCGAAAGTACTTGAAAAATATGACCGTCTGAACATCTACCCTGCCAACATGTTCGTGACCAGTCCGGATGTGCTGCAAAGCGCGATCTGGGACATACAGCAGGACCTGGTAAAACAGGTAGATTATTTTAAAGAAATAGGCAAGCACCTTGAGGCCAAGCGCCTTGAAGAGCGCACCAATTTTGACCTTGAGATGATACGCGAACTGGGCTACTGTTCGGGTATCGAGAACTACTCGCGCTACCTGGACCGCAGGCTGCCCGGCACGCGCCCCTTCTGCCTGCTGGATTATTTCCCGAAAGACTTCCTGATGGTGATCGACGAAAGCCACGTGACTGTAAGCCAGGTGCACGCCATGTACGGCGGCGACCGTTCACGCAAGGAGAACCTGGTGGAATTCGGATTCCGACTCCCTGCCGCGATGGACAACCGCCCGTTAAAGTTCGAGGAATTTGAAGCCATGCAAAACCAGGTGGTGTACGTGAGCGCCACCCCTGCCGATTATGAACTGGAGAAAAGCGGCGGCGTGTATGTGGAACAGGTGATACGCCCGACAGGGCTGCTGGACCCGATCATAGAAATTCGCCCGAGCCTGAACCAGATAGATGACCTTATAGAAGAAATACACCAGCGCGTGGAACTTGATGAGCGTGTACTCGTGACTACGCTTACCAAGCGAATGGCCGAGGAGCTTGCCAAATACCTGACGAAAGTCTCCATTCGCTGCCGCTACATCCATAGCGAGGTGGATACGCTGGAACGTGTGGAGATCATGCAGGATTTGCGCAGAGGTATCTTTGATGTGCTTATCGGAGTGAACCTTTTGAGGGAAGGGCTTGACTTACCTGAAGTGTCACTGGTAGCGATACTGGATGCCGACAAGGAAGGCTTCCTGCGCTCGAACCGCTCGTTGACCCAAACCGTGGGGCGTGCCGCACGTAATGTGAACGGTAAAGCCATAATGTATGCCGACAAGATCACCGACAGCATGCAGCGCACCATTGACGAGACCAACTACAAGCGCGAAAAGCAGCATAACTTCAACGTGGCCAACGGCATTGTGCCAACCGCCCTGAACAAGAAGATCGAGAAGAATGTCCTCGGTAAGAGCAATGCCTACAAGCTGGAGGAAGCCCCGAAAATTGCCGCTGAACCGGACACTACCTATATGACCAAAATTGACATTGAGAAGATCATCCGCGAGAAGCGCAAGTCGATGGAGAAAGCCGCTAAGGAGCTGGACTTTTTACAGGCAGCGAAGTTGCGGGATGAGATAAAGGTGTTGCAGGAGAAAGTGTAGGTTATTTATATTTAATATTATGACTGAATCAGAAATTAATAAATTGGCATATGGCCTTATAAATCTTTTAGAAGTAACACCTAAAAATCAAAAAACAGTTTCCAGAAAGTTTGAAAATTTTGTTGGAATAAATGTAGAAGATTTTAAAAATTCTACAATTAAACCTGTATCACATTTAATTGATTCTTTAGGCAATCTATGTGCAGTTAAAAAAGGTATACAAGATTACGAGGTAGGCATAAGTAAAGAGAACTACAGAGAGTTACAACTCTTAGCTAATGAAATAATTTCTATACCTTACTTCAATAATTTTACAGATTATAGATTTATTGAGATTGAAATATTTCAATGGTTAATAAATATATATGAAACTAATATCTCATCATCTGATCTCATAAATTATTTAAAGAATAAAGTTGAAGAAGAATTATACAACTATGAATTCTACTACAAAGTATCTTCCTTAGGTATTGAAAAAGAATTTATCATCGGGAATATATTATTTACTTCACTCAGCACAACATTTTTTGAAAATGAATTTTCTAAAATGGGACAAAAGTATGATCAGAATAAAAAAAACCTTGAATCATACACTAAGAAAGTTATAGCGATTGCTCAAGTATATGCTACGAAAGATCGCGCTAAAAATAAATCTATCTATAACGTTAAGTTAGCTTTAAATGTTCTAAAAATTTTTATGCTAAATGAATCGATTATGCAGGTTGAATTACCTTATATGGACGACGATAGAAATGACGAATTTTTATCTTTCATAGGAAGAGATAAACATACTAATTTCTTAACATTCAATTTTAAATCCGGTAGTCAAACTTCCATAATTACTACTGAGCTGTTGGAAACGTTTAAGTCTAAAGGATTAGATGTAGTTTCAGAATTTATTAATAGTAAGAAGAATGATGAACTTTATTTTGAGATTATAAATAAAATAGATCTATTAGGTGAAAGCCATGCAACACATAATTTTTACGAGCGGAGTATAAAATTAATCAGTTTACTTGAGAGTTTTCTAATCCCCGAAGGAAATATTAAAGGCCTTGGACAAACATATGTAAACCAGATAGCAAAGAAATGCAATGATAATGAGTTAACAAAAGCTATAAATGAGATTTATGAAGTACGTAATAAATTCTTGCATAATAGAATTGAATTAAAAATAAATCCTATGAGTTTTTATAAATTTCAAGGCTTCGCTCTTACATTTATCCTAGAGCTTATTAAATTAAATGGTGAATATAAAAATAGGCAGGCAGTTTTAGATTTTTTTGGAATCAGAAACAAATTAAAAAATAAGAAATAATATAATTATGATTTTCCCCCCGTTTTGGGCAAGCTTCAAGCTCATACCGGCAATAGTAATCCAAACCTCTACCGGCACGGGCAAGATGCCCGCGCTAGCGATCCCAAAAAAACTAAAATGCAAATCCCCACCGCTGGCGCGAGCGTCACGCTCGTGCAGCCAACAATAGAAGACAACAACAAACCAAACCTTTACCGACACGAGTTGGAAGCCCGCGCTACCGACAATTGTAAACCAAAAGCATGAAATACTACCACTACTTATTCATCGTTTTATTCCTTTTTAGTTGCCAAAAAGAAACAAAAGAAAAACAGCCGATACTCCTCGCCGACAGGGAAGCCCCCTTGGGTTGGGTGTACCTGCGCATTTATCCCGATAGTACGTTTGAATTTGAAACCAGGGGCTTACGGGATAGAAACCTTTTCGACGGTAAAGCTGAAATAACAAGGGACACCCTATTCTTCCATTACATAGATTCTATTCCGTACGCCGGGACTAAAGCGGTTTATACAAAAGGTTCGGTAAACTATACCAACGGAGCAGGCAAGACACATGAATCGCTCGAAATAAAATTTTCCAAGCTGAACAAATAATATTACGACCATCACTTTCCCCACCCCTGCCATAGCCCACCTTGAATCCGATGACATCCTCCACGATGCGCAGGAAGCCGCGGAGCTGTTGATGAACTGCCACTACGAGGGTGCGGACAGCCATATGTTGTAAATCTAAAAAAGCCCCGCAATCGCGAGGCTCTTGTATTTTATCGGGACTTACTTTAGTTAAAGTTGGCCGTGATCATTTCGATTAGCTTTTCATCGCTCATTTTATTGGAGGTGCTTTCATTAGCCACTGCATTTTTATACTGGGGCGTGTTGGCAAGGAATTTAATGAACTGTTCCTGTGCGTCGCCGGTTCCTGTGATGTGGATCTCATCCACATTCTGCATCAGCGCGGCGATCTCCTTGAAAAATTTCTGCGTCAGGCTCTGCTCATGGTTGTTTTTTGCATTTTCGCTGGAGTTGCCTTCCGCGCCGGGATTGGTTACGTGGCCCAGCACGACAAAGTCGCCGTCACCCGAAGTTCCCTTACCTACCACCGTTGCATGGTGGCCGTCCATCCATACGCCAAACTGTTTTTTATCAGACATAATTTATTGTTTTTGTAAATGTATGCCGATAACTACCCAGTAGTGTTTTAATTGGGTTAAGATTGGCTATTGGTGCGACAGATATGGCACTCCCTGCCAGGCCACTATCTGTGTTTTTTAACGGAAAAGCTATTGGATACAAAAAACACCATGGTATTGCTGCGCTTTTTTAAAAGGCTCCAGTTGATGATGACACCCACGACGCAAATGATCATCAGGATAACCAGCAGTGCTATGTATATCAAATCGTTAATATCGCCGGACACGGGGAACTCCTGCACTAAAAAGTACAGGGATACAAAGAATACTGCTATGGACAATATGAGAGAAAACAATCTCATGCCTTTTACTTTAGGGATAATAATGTAATGTTACAGCAAAAGGGATATTAATTTAATTGATAATAGCACTCTTGGCGTTGCAGCCAAGAAGTTACAACGCGATCTGTTGAATTTTAGTATTATCAAAAGTAGAGGATATTGTGATATCCTTAACAATGTTGCGGATTTGTTTTAAACAAAAAGTTGTTTATAACGCAATAAGCAGCGCCTGTATCGAGTCATACTCTCCTTCCCTGCCTGTTATGCTATATACAAAATCGTATTTGATCTCGCCATCAAGGAAGTCCTGGTAGAGTTTTGATTCCATTACAAGCTTTTCATTTTCATCCGGTTCCACAGGCTGCAGGGTCATCTCTTTATTACACAAGCCTTCGGCCACGAATTCGAAAGTATCTTTCTCGTAGGTCTTGATGATGCCTACGATCTTAAAGTCAGGGCTGTCAATGTTCTTATATACGTCCATATCAAGCTTGATAGCGTGGTCGCGGTATTCGGCTGCAATGCTGTGCTCGTTCTCTTTGAACTTAAAATGCCCGTCGCTTTTGAAGAATTCCTTAAAACCGTCGAAGATCTTTTTGATCTCTTCCTTCTTGAGTTCCTTTCGTTTGTAATCGTACTTCTTCTTAAGCGAATTATGCTCCGCTCTGATGTCTATTTTTATTTTGAGGTAGCCAAGGTCCATAATTACAGTTCAACAACTTTAGGTTTGTAGAAATTCACGTAAAAAAAGTTGTTGGGATCTACATTGGATTCCATCACCCGGGCCTTTATCTTTTCTGTTTTCTCCAGATCGGCCACGTTAAGGAACAAAAGCAATTCTGCAATATTGTTGAACTTAAAGCTCAGGCTGGTATTTAGTGAATACTCAGTGATACTGTACTCTGCCGTCTGTACATCGATCCCTGCGTCGGTGAAGGCATCTTTTATGGTCTTAAAATTATCGGTCATGGTTTGGTCTTTTAACGTTAGATACAAATTAGCACTTAAAATTTGAACGGGCTCTTAAATAAAGCCTAAACTTTCCTGATCCCTCATAAAACAAAAGCTTCGTTTATACGAAGCTTTTGGATCAGTAGTAGTATTCAGGTCACATATAATTTACATTTTATCGTCGCCCACGATCTGGACTTTTCCATTGGGGACTTCACCGGTGGTATCTTTAATGATGAGCACCCCCAGCACATTCAGCGGAATGTCGATCGGCTCTTCCGAAGCTTTTATCTCCTCGATCAGTTTTTCGTGGTCCATTGGGTTCAGCACGAGCGAATCCCCCTTTTCTATCCTTTTGGCAAACAAGTAATTCCTTATGGATGCTATGGATATTTCGTTTCCTATTACTACAAATTCAGGCATGGCTTTTAGTTTTTGTATAGCTAAAATACTACAGCCAAAATGAAAATTTGACAAGGTTATGTTAATTTAAAAATGGAACACGATAACACGTATCGTGTAGATCTGCACAGATCCCACCACTAATAAAGCGGCTCCATTTTGCGTTGGAGAGCGGTTGGAGGTAACGCTTTCGTCGCTAAAAATTAAAAACCTATCTTTGCAAAAAATATACCCATGTCCACATTCCACGATCTCGACCTGCCCAAAGCATTGCAAAAAGCCATTGACGGCCTTGGTTTTACCGATCCTACACCTATACAGGAGCGGGCCATGCCTGTTATCATGTCGGGCCGTGACATGATGGGCATTGCACAAACAGGTACTGGTAAAACGTTCGCCTACCTCCTGCCGATACTCAAGCAATGGAAGTTCGCTAAAACCGACTCACCCCGTGTTGTCATCGTGGTGCCGACCCGTGAGCTGGTAGTGCAGGTTGTAGAAGAGGTAGAAAAACTCACCGAATTCATGTCGGTGCGCACCTTGGGTATATTTGGCGGCGTGAACATTAATACGCAGAAAAAACAGGTGTATGAGGGTGTTGACATCCTTGTAGGCACTCCCGGCAGGATGATGGACCTCGCCCTTGACAACGTTGTACGTTTTGATGAGGTGCAAAAGCTGGTTATAGACGAATTTGACGAAATACTCAACCTCGGCTTCCGCATCCAGGTAACCTCGATACTATCGATGATGCGCCAAAAAAGGCAGAACATACTTTTTTCAGCTACAATGACCGATGAAGTGGACGAAATGCTGAATGACTTTTTTGATCTCCCGGAAGAAGTATCCCTAGCGCCGTCGGGTACGCCGCTGGAAAAGATATCGCAGCAGATGTACAATGTGCCCAACTTCCTAACCAAAATAAGCCTGCTGAAGGAATTGCTGAAAGACGAGGACATGAGCCGTGTGCTGGTTTTCGTGAATAATAAAAAGATCGCCGACCTTGTGATGGATGCTGTTGAGGAATCTTATCCGAGGCAATTCGGCGTGATACACTCCAATAAGTCGCAGAACTACAGGCTCAACACCATGGCATCGTTCCAACAGGGCGACCTGAGGGGCATTGTCACTACCGATGTAATGGCGAGAGGTCTTGACATTTCGGATATTACCCACGTAATCAATATGGAATTCCCTGAGGTTGCCGAGCAATACATCCACCGTATTGGACGTACGGGCCGTGCCGATAAGGAAGGCGCTGCCATAAGCTTTGTAGGCAAGCACGAACAGGACATTCAGGTACAGGCAGAGGTGCTGATGGAAAAAGAAATGGAAGTCCTTGATATTCCTGAAGGTGTTGAAATAGCCACACGCCTGCTCGAGTTTGAAAAAGACTGGAAGAAATTAAAGCAGGTTTTCAAAAAGAAAAAGGAAGAGGGCGGTGCCGCTTTCCACGAAAAGAAGGAAAAGAATAAAAAGGTGAACCTTGGCGGTCCCGGAAAGACCAAACCCCGTAAGACCGCACCCCGAAACCGTGGTGTAGAAAGGGCGCGTGATAAAAAACGTAAAGATAAAGACAAGTAGAGAAAATGATCGGTGCGCTTTATCCGAACAATGATCTCATTGTAAGATCACTAAAAAGCAGATAACTACGCATCGATCAGTAAGGCCTAAACAATTATTTATTCGCAGTGAACACCAGGCATACAGGTGAGCACACCTCTATCCGCTGAGTAGTATCTTCCAGCATTCCTGTAGTTTTATCCCTTTTAAAGATAACAATGTTATTGCTTTTCTGGTTGGCTACCAAAACGAAATTGTCTTTGGGATCGATGGCAAAATTGCGTGGCGATACGCCCTGTGTGCTTATCTGCTGCACCATGTTCAGCATGCCGTTTGCATGTACCCTGAAAACGGTAATGGTGTTGGCATCGCCCCTATTGGTCGCGTAAAGGAATTTCCCGTCATTGGAAAAATGAATATCGGCTCCCCCGTTCTGCCCATTAAAACCGGAAGGCACAAGGCTTTCGTCCTGCATTTTTACAGTTTTACCATTCTCATAGCTATAGGCAGTTACAGTTCCATTAAGCTCATTCAGCAAATAAAAGAAAATACCGTTCGGGTTAAAAGCAAGATGCCTTGGACCACTTCCCGGATCGGTTGCTATGGTTTCCTTTAGTGTAAGTGTTTTATCGCCGCCTGTCGGATTATAGCTGTAAATATAAATTTTGTCAGTACCCAGGTCGTTTACAAATAGGTGCTTTTTATCTGGTGAAAAGATCACCATGTGCGGGTGCGGCTTCTCCTGACGGTCTTTGTTGGCGCTGCTGCCTGTATGCTTTACCACCTGTTTCGCATCGGTAAGCGAACCGTCAGGCTTCTTATTGAATACTGCTATGGTACTACCGGAATAATTGGCCACGATAACATTCTTATCGTCATTAATGATATAGCACGGGTCCTCACCTTTGGATTCTTTTTTATTGATGAAGTCGAGCTTGCCGCTTGCCGCTGTATATTTAAATGCGCTGACAGTACTTTTATCGCCCGACTCGTTCACACTGTAAATGAACTTTTTATCATCAGAGACCGTAAGAAAACTGGGGCTTTCCACTTTAACAGAATGGTTCTTTTCCTTGAACTTTGCCGTGGCAGCATTAAAGTCATATACATATATCCCTTTACTGTCGCAGTCATTAGTGTAGGTTCCCACTAAAAGATTGTAGTCTTGTGCGTTCATGGCAAATATCCCGAAAAAGGTTAATATGGCGGCTAATTTCATAGTGCGTTGATTACTTTGGTAAACAAATGTAAGATATTAATGCAGGCAGGCAAAAAATTTAACGGTGGTATTTGCGTTAGTAAATGAAGGCTTGAGCCACCGATCACGCAAATTTTACCAAACTTGAAATTCGTTTAATTCGTGGCTTGATACTATTAGAAAAATCGTATTTTTGACAAACCCTACAAACGAATGCAGTTCAAACACCCGGAGATACTCTACTTCCTTTTCCTGCTGGCAATTCCAATACTGGTCCATCTATTCCAATTGCGCCGTTTCCGGAAAGAATATTTTACCAATGTTAAGTTCCTGAAGGACCTCAGCATGCAAACCCGCAAAAGCTCTAAAATAAAAAAATGGCTGCTGCTGTGTACGCGACTGCTCCTCCTCGCCTGCCTTATCATTGCGTTTGCCCAACCGTTCTTCAAAGCGAAGGGCGATGATAACAAGGGCAACGAAATGGTGATACTGCTGGACAACTCTTTCTCGATGCAAGCCAAGGGCAGCAAGGGCGAACTGCTTAAACGCGCCGTACAGGACCTCCTCGAAAATACACCCGAGAACCAGCAATTTTCCCTGATCACCAATACCAATGCCTGGTGGGATACCGACATAAAGTCCATACAAAAGGAATTACAGAACCTGCCTTACAGCGATGTGCCTTTCCGCCCCGACTTCTTACTGACCAAGGCACAGGCAAAAAAAACAAATACAGGCAAGGACATTGTAATGATCACCGATGCGGTGGACCTCGACAGCAAAGACCTGCAGAAATTTACCGGCAGCCCACTATATGCCGTAATTGCAGAAGCACAGAACACGAGCAACATAAGCATTGACAGCGTTTACATTTCGCAGGCCATGGATAACTTTTATGAGGTAAAGGTCGACATGCAGGCCTACGGCGAATTTGAAGATGAAGTTCCCGTTGCGCTCTACAATGGCAAGAACCTGACCGCAAAGACAATTGTAAAATTCGATACCGAGAAAAGATCTGCTGCTTTTACCATACCCAAAAAAGATTTCCATGGTTATGTTTCGGTTAATGATAACAGCCTGGCATATGACAACACCTATTATTTCAGCATATCCAAACCTGAAAAGTCGAACGTGGTTGCCATCGGCGAAACAGCCAAAAACAGCTTCCTGTCCCGCATCTATACCGATGATGACTTCAACTTTACAGCTTCGGAACTGAGCGGGCTTGACTATAACAGCCTTGAAAAGCAGGATGCGATCATCCTGAATGAATTGAAGGAAATACCGCAGTCGCTCATCACTACCCTGAAAGATCTTTATGCAAAAGGCGGTAACATTGTGATCATACCATCCACCGAAGGCAGCCTGCAAAACCTCAACACTTTGCTGGGTACTTTTGGCGCGGCTTATAAGCCAATGACACAGAACAAGAGGCAGGTAACCAAAATATCCTTCAACCACCCGCTGTACCAAACAGTATTTGAAAAGAAAACGGATAATTTCCAGTACCCAACAGTAAATACAGGGTTCACCATTTCCGGGAATGCCTTGCCTGTACTGGCGTATGAAGACCAAACGCCGTTCCTCGCCTCAATGAGCAATAAGCTGGGCAATGTATATGTATTCTCTGCCGCGATAAATAAGACAAACAGTAACTTCCAGAACTCGCCGCTAATCGTGCCAACCTTTTACAATATGGCGCAGAACAGCGGCAAGACAGGCATAAGCGCGATCACCATTGGCGAGAACCAAAGCCTCCTGCTGGATGCCGTGCTCTCTAAAGATGAAGTACTCACTGTTCGCAATGAGAGTTCCGACTTTATCCCTATGCAGCAGGTGCTGAACAATAAAGTGAAGCTGTCCTTTGGGGATTATCCTGAAGTTGCAGGAAATTATGCCATCACAAAAGGCAATGAGGTGCTGAAGAATATCAGTTTTAACCATGCCCGCACCGAGAGCAACCTGGGCCTGCAGAACAAAGCCGTGCTGAAGGACTTTACCGAAACAGGATCAGTAAGCACTGTGTACAGCGACATTAGATCGGAACGAACCGCCAGCGAATTATGGAAATGGTTCGTGATCGGTACACTGATATTCCTGATACTTGAACTCCTGATACAAAAATTTGTAAAATGAACCTGATATTCAAAAATGCGACCATCATTGATAAGAACAGCCCGTTTCACAACAAACAGGTCGACATCATTGTGGAGAACGGCATTATCAAACAAATAGGCAATAATATTACTGCGGAAGGCTTTGAAACCGTTGAACTTGACAACCTGCACATTTCCAAAGGGTGGTTCGACAGTTCTGTAAGCCTTGGCGAGCCGGGTTATGAAGACCGCGAAACCCTTGCTAACGGCCTTGATACAGCGGCAAAAAGCGGCTTTACCGATATTGCCCTGCAGCCCAACAACAACCCCATCGCCGAAAGGCAGGGCGACATAGCATTCCTTGTGAACAGATCGGCTGGTCATGCGACCAACCTCCATCCGATAGGCGCACTTACAAAAGGCAGCGAAGGTAAGGACATGGCCGAGCTGTTCGACATGAAGAATGCCGGAGCTGTAGCCTTTGGTGATCACAACAAAGCCATTGCCGATGCGAACATACTAAAGATCGCGCTGCAATATGTACAGGATTTCAACGGGTTGGTCATCGCCTATTCGCAGGATGACAAGATAAAAGGCAGGGGTGTAGTACACGAAGGCGTCATAAGCACACGATTGGGCCTTAAGGGAATTCCCGCACTGGCCGAAGAACTGCAGATCGCACGAAACCTGTTCCTGTTGGAATACACCGGCGGTAAAATGCACATCCCGACCATATCCACAGGAAGATCGGTGCAATTGATAAGGGAGGGTAAAGCAAAAGGCCTGAACGTGACATGCAGCGTAGCGGTACATCATTTGGTACTGACCGATGAAGTGCTGTGCGATTTTGATACCCGATATAAAGTCGCTCCCCCGCTCCGTCCTGAGGCGGAAAGGGAACTGTTGATCGAAGGCGTACTTGATGGTACCATCGACCTGATCACGTCCGACCACAACCCGCTGGACATCGAGAATAAAAAGCTGGAATTCGACCTGGCAAAAGACGGCACCATAGGGCTGGAAAGCGCTTTCGGGGCGTTGATGACCGTACTGCCGCTGGAGGTGATCGTTGAGAAATTGACGGCAGGAAAAATAATATTCGGATCTGATAGCCATGATATCGAGGAAGGCTCAACAGCAGGATTTACGCTATTCACACCAACAGGAGATCGCAAATTCACTAAAAAGGATATCCTTTCCAAATCAAAAAACTCTGCTTTCCTGGGACGAACTATGAAAGGGAAAGCTTATGGAATATACAATAACGGCAAATTAATTTTAAACGGTTGATCATGAAAAAGCTATTGATATTAGGCGCTGCACTGACACTGGCCATCGCCTGCAAAGAAGAAACAGAAGACAAAGCCCGTGATGTTATAAACGAAGGCGGCAAAGCCGTAAAGGAAACGACCGATAAGGTGGTCGATGAAGTTTCCTCGCACTTCGAGGACAGCCGGGGCTGCACTATTGCCCTTTCCGAACAAATGAAGGAGAAAGGGATTGGCACAGGCAAATTCTATATTGAGAAGGATTCGGTGACCAAAAAATACAACAAGTTGGTGATCTATCTCATTAACGACAAGAACTACAGTGGCGTTGTCAACTTTAAAGTAGCCGGCAAGGATGGCGTAGAAATAGGCCGCACCTCACTCAACGTTGATACAAAGAACGGTACAGCAGGCTACCGCGACGTGATCTTTGACGGCCGCACCGACATTGAACCAAAAAGCACAATAAGCATTTACTAAATGGACAATACCGTAGAACAAGGCAAGACCAATGCCATCATCAGTTACCTTACCATCGTAGGCGCAATCATCGCGATGGTACAAAACAGCGAAAAGAAAAATCCTTTTGCATCCTTTCATATCCGCCAGGCGCTGGGGTTGGAACTTGGCTTTTTGGCATTAGGCTACCCAATTGGCTATTTTGACAGCTGGGCCATCTCTATGGGCTTTTACGTCTTTTTCTTTGTGCTGTGGATGTTCGGCTTCGTGAGCGCGCTCCAGGGGCAGTACGGACTGATACCATTGGTTGGCCCATTTTTCCAGAGAGCCTTTAAAAACCTGTAAGCATGGAATTATCCCTTTACCACCTTGTCCGCGAGCCGAAAATAAAACAGGAAAAGAACCCGTTGCTCTTACTTTTACACGGTTACGGCAGTAACGAGGAAGACCTGTTCTCCTTTGCCGCACAGCTGCCGGATGAGTATTACATTATCTCCGCACGCGCACCTTATAGCCTACCGGGTTACGGGCACGCGTGGTATGCCATCAATTTTGATGAAGACATGAACAAGTTTTCCGATGAAGTACAGGCCGGACAGTCGCGTGACCTCATTGCGAAATTCATAGATGAGGCCGTCGCACATTACCCTATAGATAAAGACATGGTAACACTCATCGGCTTCAGCCAGGGAGCGATACTAAGTTACGCCGTCGCATTGTCCTACCCTGAAAAGATACAGCGTGTGGCAGCACTGAGCGGTTACCTGAATGGCGACATCATAGAAAAAGACAGGAACCGAAATGACATTTCTAAATTGCGTTTTTTCATTTCGCACGGAACGGCAGATCAGGTGATCCCTGTAGAATGGGCACGCAAAGCCCCGGAATTCCTTAAGGCGTTAGGCTTGGGAACCGAATACCACGAGTATCCTGTTGGCCATGGCGTAGCGCCCCAGAATTTTTACGATCTTTTGAAATGGCTGGGGTCCTAACCCCAAAAAGTTGAGATCCACTGATGGTGTAAACAGTGAATGGGATCATTTTAGAAAATTTCAAGGGTTTGAGTCAATGCCCCTCTGGAGTATCAAGGAGTAGCATCTTCGGGCTTATCGTACCCTGTTATCTGCCCTTCCTCTATTTTGGCGCCCGCATATAGTATTTGCGGACCTTTCTGTAGCTTATAGCCATCTTTTTGGTGAAGTTTCCAGCCACTGCCACTATAGTTGCCTTTTTTGTCATCCTCTTCAAGCATGACAGAATTTTTCGCATCCGGCAGGTACAGTTCGGCCCTTTCGCCTCCGTCTTCAAAGATAACGAATGCGCTTTTGTCGATGCTTTCACCTTCAAGCTGTTCTATGGCGTTCAACCTGTAGCCTTCCTCGAAAGGCCTTACGCATTCCTTGCGCAGCAGCGACCACTTATAGCCGGCAGACGTTACGCAGCCGTGCTCATCTTTATCAGTACCAAGTACTACTTTACTGGTATTTGCCTCAGTGTCGTCATCTTTGCGCTCCTTCATGATGAAGTCGCATGAAAAAAAGAAAAAAACCGTAATTGAAAGCAGGAGCATCTTTTTCATTGCACATATAATAAGGAAGGCTAATGTACAAAAAAAAGTATAAGTTTGTCCGCGCGCGATCGTTTACAAACCGTTAAAAATCTAAAAATCTGTATGTCAAGATCGAACGCATTATTTTAAAATAATCATCCACTGTGCCGTTTCTTAATTATCCAAGTGCTACTTTTGCATCACACTTTAAAAAATGCTGTACCTTATATTAAGCATCTTCTGTAGCGTTACGGTGGGTGCGATCTTTAAAATTGCCCGAAAGTATGATACCTGCTCCACCCAGATCGTGGGGTGGAACTACTTTTTTGCCATCATACTCTGTTACGTATTTTTTGAACCCGACGTTTCGTCTTTCAACTTCAGCCGGCACTGGCCGCTCTATGTCCCGCTTTCGTTACTGCTGCCTACGGTTTTCCTCCTGCTGGCGATATCGATACGTCACATGGGCATTGTAAAGACCGACGCGGCACAACGGCTGTCACTGTTCATACCCATATTGGCGGCATGGTTCATTTTCGGGGAAAAATTCAATATCCTTAAGTTGGCCGGACTCGCCGTAGCCTTTCCTGCCATGATATTGATACTGGCCTACCGCAAAGACGAGAACCACGGCCGCAAATGGATATTCCCCTTACTGGTGCTACTTGGTTTTGGTGTGATCGACGTGCTTTTCAAGCAGGTGGCACTGCTGCCATCGCCGGGTTATACCACTTCGCTGTTCTTTATTTTTTGCGGTGCACTGGTGGTTACGGCTCTTATGATAGCTTATGATGTCATCATCAGGAAATTCCCTATGCACCCGATCAACCCTGCGTTTGGCGCGTTGGTGGGCATATTCAATTTTGGCAACATCATATTTTACCTCAAGGCACATAAGGAATTTTCAAACGATCCCTCGACCGTGTTCGCGGCAATGAACATGGGGGTGATCGTGGTGGGCAGCCTTGCAGGGATAATCATCTTTAAGGAAAAGCTTACCAGGCGCAATTACCTGGGCATTGCTTTAGCCCTCGTGGCAATAGTACTTATAACGCTTTCGCAACTGAAAAAATAAAAACCACACCGGCTTTCGCACAATGTGGTTTTTAATGATCTGATTGAGGAAGTTACGCCTTCAGTTTCGACTTATAATTCTTTTTAAGCTTTGCCAGTTTTGGCGTGATCACAGCCGCGCAATACGGCTGGTTAGTGTTCTGCGCGTAATAATCTTGGTGGTAATCTTCCGCAGGATAAAATACAGGCGCCTTGGTAACCTTTGTGACGATCTTTTTGTCAAAAATATTCTGTCCGGTAAGCTGATTAATGAAATCCTCGGCAGCTGCCTTTTGAGCCTCCGATGTATAAAAGATCTCGCTGCGGTACTGCGTACCTACATCATTCCCCTGCCTGTTGAGGGTGGTAGGATCATGTGTGGCAAAAAATATCTCAAGCAGGTCTTCATAAGCTACCTCATTAGGGTTATAGGTGATTTTAATTGCTTCGGCATGGCCGGAATAACCTTCGCATACTTCCTTGTACGTAGGGTTCTCGGTCTTTCCGCCTATATACCCCGATACCACTTTCTGCACGCCTTTAAGGTCGGTAAAAAAGGCCTCGGTACACCAAAAGCAGCCACCTGCAAATATGGCAGTCTCTGTCTTGTCACTCATTGTTTTATCTCCTGTGTTATCTGTTAGTTGAACATTGCTTTTACCTTCATTATTCTCCCCTGTAGGCTTGGGGCTGCCCTGGCACGAGGCGGAGACCACGGCCAGCGCTATTGCTATCAGTTTATTCATGTTGTTTTTTCAAAGTTAAAGGATAAGGTACACACCGGTAATGCGGTTAACGAAAATTTACAATATGATATACGAAATATTGTGCCAAAAAAGATTTCGGTATCTTTTAAATTGTTCGTTCCTTTGTGAAAACTGCATATATGATACAGGCCCGGAACATCCAAAAATATTACGACCAGCTGCACGTGCTTAAAGGTGTTGACCTCCATATCAAAAAAGGCGAGATCGTTTCTATCGTAGGCGCTTCGGGTGCGGGTAAGACGACTTTGCTGCAAATACTCGGCACGCTGGACACTCCCAAAAAAGGCCCGGATACCTCACTTACTATCAATGGCGAGAACGTTCTGGGTCTGAAGGATAAGGCATTATCGAAGTTCCGCAACATTCACCTGGGTTTCATTTTCCAGTTCCACCAGCTGCTTCCGGAATTTACCGCTTTAGAGAACGTATGCATACCTGCGTTCATTGCAGGCAAGTCGAAGAGCGCCACAGAGGCCGAAGCCAAAAAGCTGCTGGAGTACCTTGGGCTTTCGCACCGCATTGGCCACAGGCCCGGCGAAATGTCGGGCGGTGAGCAGCAAAGGGTGGCCGTTGCGAGGGCACTCATCAACAAACCGGCCGTTATCTTTGCCGACGAACCATCGGGGAACCTCGATACCACATCTGCAGATAACCTGCACAAGCTGTTCTTTAAGCTGCGGGACGAAATGGGCCAGACATTTGTGATCGTGACCCACAATGAAGAACTTGCTAATATGGCCGACCGTAAGCTGGTAATGAGCGATGGGCTAATTATTTCGTAGTATGCTTCTCATCCTGTTAAGTTGGATATATATTACCCTGACCACCATCTGCTTTGGGGTGGCGCTGGAGAAATTGCTGCGCATCAATAGTAAGGATATTGCCGTTACCGCGATCCTAGGACTTTTCTCTGTGACCATATTCGCCTCTGTATGGGCAGTATTCGGACGCATCGGTTGGGAATTCCATCTGGCATTGCTGGCATTGAACGTGCTTTTGGGATATTGCTTCCGCAGATGCATAGCGGATGTTTACTTCTCATTTTGGCAGCAGCTGAAAACCCTGCCCCGATCACTGAAGATCATATTGGGTATCAACTCATTGCTTATCGTCGCACAATGTGCCTCTATACCGTATGTTATTGACAACGAGTCCTATTACATCCAAACCATAAAATGGATGAACCAATATGGCCTTGTAAAAGGCGTGGCTAACCTGCATGTTTTCCTGGCACAGACCAGTGGCTGGCATATTACCCAGAGCGCGCTCAACTTTTCTTTCCTGTACGGCAGCTTTAATGACATCAGCGGGTATTGCCTGCTGTTGGGCAACATCTTTGCAATAACGCGTCTCGCAGGCTATTTTGAGGGCGGCCACAGGCACTACCTCATCATAGGGCTGCTGCCGTTGGCCAATGTACTGCTGTTCCAGTTCATCAGCGCGCCATCGCCGGACATGCCCATATACGTATTTTCGTTCATCATCTTCTTCTATGTTTTTGAGCGTTACAAAACCATGGATGCCGGGGCATTTACCCTTATCACTGTGTTAGTGCTGTTCTCTCTGTATATCAAGACTACCGCGGCTGCCATGGTCGTACTTCCGCTGCTTTTATTTGTAAAGGACCTCAAAGCTATACAACCTGCCATCTTAAAATGTGCGCTGGCAGGGTTGGTTGTTTTGGCATTGTTCATAACCAAGAACACCATTGTGAGCGGACACCCGTTCTTCCCGATCACCGGCTATCAATTCGCTGATAATGACTACAGCCTGCCGGAGCACATTTCGAAACTGTACTACAGCTTCACTAAACTTTGCGCCTATTTTGTGACCGAAAAGCAGTTCGAAAGCATGACGGTAACGCAGAAGTTCTTGCAATGGCTAATGCTGCCCAAGCTGCATGGGCTTTTCAACAAGGTTGTTACCACGATGGTAGTGATACTGCCCGTTATCATCTACAAATATTACAACAGGCGTGAGGCGTGGTTTTTATATCTTGTGATGTTAGCAGAGCTACTAATGCTTGCGCTATCGTCGCCGCAGTACCGCTTTTTCCTGAACTTTCTGCTACTGTTCTCGTTCCTTATAACCGCAGTTATCATTACCAGTAAAAGAGTAATTTTGGGTATGATGTGGCTTTCGGTGGCTGTTACCTCAATTGTACTTTTTGTACCCATGGACCTGAACCGCTTTACCAAGAACAAATTCGTACTGGAGAGCAGCACCTTCTCGTTCAACAATGTGGTCTTTCCATACAAGAATACGAAATACGATACTGAATTCCGGGAAAAGGTCGAAGGCAACCTGCATTATTATGCCCCTGTGGATATGGATTTCTTTTGGGCTACTGGCGATGGGCCGCCACCATGCATTAATGAAAAGCAGGTGAAGTATTTTTTTAAGAAACACAAGGTCCTGCCACAGTTACGTACCGAGAATATTGAAGATGGATTTTATGCAGAGGATATTACAAAATATGAATGACACTATTGATAAAGATGACCTGAAGGCTTTCCTTGACGAAAAGGTACTTCTTTACAACAAGCCCGACTTTATCGACAGCGACCCTATACAGATACCGCACCTGTTTACTCAAAAAGAGGACGTTGAGATCGCCGGTTTCCTTGCAGCGACCATAGCATGGGGCAACCGTAAAATGATCATCAGCAACGCAAAAAAAATGGTAGCGCTCATGGGCAATAGCCCCTATGATTTCGTGATGGGCCATGAGAAACATCAACTGGAACAGCTTGATACGTTCGTACACCGCACCTTCAACGGATCGGATTTTGTTACTTTCATTAAAGCGTTGCGGCATATTTACCAAAACCATGGCGGCCTGGAAGCTGTTTTTGCCAGGCATCAAAAGGATGAGAGCCTGCAGCCTGCCATACATGAATTCAAGAAGGTGTTCTTTGAGATAGAGCACCAAAACCGCACGCACAAACATGTGAGCGACCCGTTGGCTGGTTCGGCGGCTAAGCGCATCAACATGTACTTAAGGTGGATGATCCGCAACGACACCACAGGCGTAGATCTTGGATTATGGAAAAGCATTTCGCCATCACTCCTCTCCTGCCCGCTCGATGTACACAGTGGCAATGTAGCACGAAAGCTGGGCGTACTTACGCGGAAGCAGAACGATGCCAAAGCCCTGGCCGAACTCGATGCCGCTTTACGTAAAATGGATGCATCCGACCCCGTAAAATACGATTTTGCACTTTTTGGATTGGGTGTTTTTGAAGGGTTTTAGCCATAATTAACTCATCATAAATCAACTACCCGATTATTAACATTTTTTTAAGGATTAAGGGAAATGTATATATTTGCCAAAAACAGTAACCAGTTATAATCATGATGATCATTCTTGAAATTTTAGGCTTTTTAATATGCCTAAACAGTGCAATTAAAATGCTATTTGCAGTAAGTGTATATGCCGGGCTCAAAGGCGCCAACAAGTGGACCGCTGAAGGCGATCAGGTATCCATTAACAATGCCAACCTCAAAAAGGCGGTCAATACGCTAAAGATCAATTCTATTTTGCTTGTAGTTGGCGGCATCCTGATATTTTTAGGAGAGACTTACGGCGGTAAATAAGGCGGAATATACCGTATAATATATTATCAGCCCCAAATAATGCATTCGGGCTGATTTTTTTTTGTGGAATTCCAAAGGGAAAAAACAGTCACTACAACCAACTTTAATTTAATTTAATTACATTTGAATTAAATTTGAGAAAATTTCTCATTTTAAAAAAACTATTATGATACTTGAATTTACAGTTGGGAACTTTTTGTCCTTTAAAGATAAAAAAACGTTAAGCCTTGAAGCAGGAAGAATCAAGGAATTGAAAGATAACGTTATAACTGTCGATAAATACAAAGTGTTGCGCTCTGCAACTATTTACGGAGCCAATTCCAGCGGTAAGAGTAATTTTATTAAGGCATTGGATTTTATGGTCACGACAATTAAAAGATCTTCCAAACTTAACTCTACTGATAAGCTAAATATACAACCCTTTTTACTAAGTACAGAAACTGAAGATCAGCCTTCATTCTTTGAAATTTTGATTTTGGAGGATAATATTCGGTATAGGTATGGATTTGAACTCGATAATGATAAAATCCATTCAGAATGGTTATATGTTTTACTAGAAAAATCAAAGAATGAGGATTTATACTTTATAAGAACACTTGAAGGCATTGGTGTTGCTGATGCTTTCAAAGAAGCAAGTGGTTTAGAAGATAAAACTCGGGATAATGCATTATTTCTTCCTTTAACTGATCAATTTAATACGGAAATTGGAAAATTAATAATGAAAAGCATTTCACGTATCCATATTATGTCAGGACTTGAACATGAAGAAGGTATTGTAATGACTAATGCCATATATATGTTCAAACATGCAGATTACAAATCTGATCTTGAAAATTTCATAAGAAAACTTGATTTAGGGTTTAATAGTTTTGACATTGATTCAGATAGTAGTAAAGATTTTAAAGACCGTTTAAAAACTATTCATAAAAAATACGATAATAAGGGTAATTTTATTTCAAATTTTGAATTTAAAATGACCGATCATGAATCTTCGGGAACTAATAAAATTTTAGATTTATCCGGATATATTATTCTTGCTTTAAAATTTGGACTGGCTTTAGTTATTGATGAACTAGACGCTAAATTGCACCCCATTCTTACACAGGAAATAATAAAACTGTTTAATAACCCTAAAACAAATCCGGAAAATGCCCAATTGATTTTCTCCACTCATGACACAAATCTATTAGGAGCGAATCTCTTTAGGAGAGATCAGGTGTGGTTTACAGAAAAAGACCAATATGAAGCTACAGACCTGTATTCTTTGTTAGAGTTTAAAGAAGATGGTAAAACTGTACGCAATGACAGGAGCTTTGAAGCTGATTACATAAAAGGCCGCTATGGGGCAATTCCTTACCTTTCAAACTTTCAGGAAATATAGCCATGGCAAACATCATTAAGATCGATAACTCCGTACTAAAAAGGCACAAGCGGAATGAGAATAAAAAGCGGAAAGAAAATACGAAGGAGCTCCGGGTTTATTTCCTGATAATATGTGAAGGGGAAAAAACGGAACCGAATTATTTCAGGTCATTTAAATCCAATGTAATGCCTTTCGTGTATACAATTGATGCTCAAGGAGAAGGATCGAATACTTTAGACCTGGTAAATCGCACTATTAAAGCCCGGGATAATTCCAGCCAGCAATACGACAGCGTTTGGGCAGTCTTTGATAAGGATAGTTTCCCCTCAGCCAACTTTAACAGTGCAATAAAACTTGCGGAGAAAAACAATATAAAAACCGGTTGGACTAACGAAGCTTTCGAGCTTTGGTATCTTCTGCATTTTCAATTCAGGAACACTGGTATGTCCAGAGCTGATTATAAGAAAAACCTTGAAGCAGAGGTAAATAAAGCCATTAAAGAAAGAAGTAAAGCAAAAAAGGTAAATCCTTTCATTTACGAAAAGAATAGCGAGAATATGTATGATATTCTTGAAAAATATGGCAACCAGGCACAGGCAATAAAATGGGCCGCAAAGTTATTGAGTAATTTTACCTGCGAGAATTATGCAACGCACAACCCATGTACAAAAATCCATTTACTGGTTGAAGAACTAAATGGAAAATCCGTAGCGTTAAACAAGGAAATTGAGGAAAGAGGATAAACATTAATCCTTACCTTTGGCCATCCCAATTTTCCATGGCTACAGCAACCCACGACAATAACGTACAAAAAGCGATCCGTACCACCTGGTTCAGCCTTGTGGGCAATACGCTTCTCGCGCTGATCAAAGGCATTGCGGGGATACTGGGCAACTCCTACGCTTTGATAGCCGATGCCATTGAGTCGACCACCGATATCTTTTCGTCATTCCTTGTGTTGGTAGGCATAAAGTACTCCAATAAGCCCGCCGATGAGAACCATCCGTACGGGCATGGCCGTGCCGAAGCGCTCATCACTTTTATAGTAGTGGGCTTCCTTATTACCTCTGCCACCATTATTGCCTACGAAAGCATCCTGAACATACAGACCCCGCACGCCCTGCCCGAAAAATGGACGCTCATTGTATTGGGAGCGATCATCATCTGGAAAGAAATATCGTTCCGCATCGTAATGGCCAAAAGCAGGGAGACCAACAGTTCGGCACTAAAAGCCGATGCCTGGCACCACCGCAGCGATGCCATTACATCGGTGGCGGCGTTCACCGGCATTTCGATAGCTATTTTTTGCGGGCCGGGCTATGAGTCGGCCGACGACTGGGCGGCACTCTTCGCGTCATTTTTCATCCTCTATAACAGCTACCTGATATTCCGTCCTGCGCTCGGCGAGATAATGGACGAGCACGTATACGATGACCTTGCCGCCGACATCAAGCGCATTTCTGTTACCGTTCCCGGTATCCTGGACACCGAAAAGTGCTTTATCCGCAAGGCCGGGATGCGTTACCATATCGAGCTGCATGCCGTGGTCGACTCAAATATAACCGTTAAGGAAGGCCACCGCCTCGCCCACGAACTGGAAGATGCACTGCGCCTGCAACTGCCCGAGCTGGGGCATGTGCTGGTGCATATAGAACCGGATGATTATTCGTAAAGAATATTCTGCTATATTTGGGGAAACTGCCAACCTATGAAATACCCTTGTTTTTTTATTCTCCTGCTGATCTCGGCGCTATGCCATTCGCAGACCGATGCTGAAATAGATGCGTTCACAGTTGAGATCTGCAAGGCCATTAATGAGGAGAAGGGAGCTGACTCTACACGTATCGATAATGCTTTTATCAAGCACTATCCTGGCTTTCTTAATAAGCACAAAGTCGATTCTGAAGAAAAATTCATAGCCATCTATGATAAAGTATTTTTTCGCCTGCAGAAAAACTGCGAAACTTTTGTAGAAATATTAAACGCCGAATTTGTGGAGAAAGGCGATTGGAAAAGACTGTCCGAAAAACCACACCATAAGCTGAAGAAGAAAGTCTGTAGGGAAATTTCGGCGGTAAAAAACTTTTATTACCTTGAAAGTGATGGCACCAAAACAACAGTGACCATAGATAAAGGATATTGGCAGGAAGTGTTTGCCGATGGTACATTTTCCAGGCTGTACTTCCGTTGGACGGGTGAATGCGAATTTGAGCTGGAATTTATAGAAAGCAACAATTATTCCCGAAAAAACATGAGCAACAAAGGTGATAAGTATGTATATGGCATTTTCGGGAAAAGTGAACATGGATATGATGTCTGGGCTGAAAATACAGGTAGCGAGATCTATATGAGCTTTAGGCTGTATACCGATAAATAACATTATGAGAAAAGGGCTTATAGTATTCGGGGCATTATTGCTGCTCCTTACATTCGGATGGATCATCTGCAATGTTACAGGCATATTTAAAATGTACACTACCCCCACCACCGGAAATGAACCGGGGCTTAAGCAGGGCTCACGCTTTTTTGCCTCAAGCTTAAAAGCCCCTGAAGCGGGCGATCTTATCGTATATCGAAAGGACAGCATGGTATATACCCATCGGCTGATAGGCATGGCAGGTGACATTGTGGAAATTAAAAAAGGTACGGTTCTCATAAACGGGAAGGACTTTGACCAGGCCCTCCACCTTAAACATGCCTATATTCTTAATGAGGCCGATGCGCGAGCCCTTGCTTCAGAGGGTCTGGCTACTCCTGATGATGTGAGGCCAGTTCCTGGTGGACAATACCTGGTATTCCTCGAAGATCATATTGCGAAGGCAAAAGTCCCATCGTCCATAAGGTGGCTTATGAATGAAAATGAAGCAGAAAAGATGATAAAAGAACAGTATGGAAAGGACTGGAACAAGGACTACTTAGGGCCATATACCATACCTGATGGCAAACTATTCGTACTTGGCGATAACCGGGACAATTCGGCAGACTCACGATATTTCGGATGCATTAATGCCTCGGATGTAAAAGGTACGGTTTTAAAATGACCTCAGCCATCCCGGAATTGGCTATCCAAAACAATTGACAAAACGGAAATGCTTACTTTTACCTTATAAATCTTTTATATGGCCGATATACCACAGTTGCGCGCCGTGAATGTGACGCGCTATGTTACCCCGCTTCGCGAAGGGGGCTCACTGCCCGCCATTGCCGAAGCTGACGATTCCTTTAATTACGTCCTGAAATTCAGGGGCGCTGGCCATGGCACAAAAGCGCTTATTGCCGAACTTATAGGCGGAGAGATCGCCCGTGCGTTGGGGCTTCCGGTTCCGGAGCTGGTTTTCGCCGACCTGGATGAAGCTTTTGGCCGCACCGAAGCCGATGAGGAGATACAGGACCTGCTACAGGCAAGCCGTGGGCTCAACCTCGCAATGCATTACCTCTCAGGCGCGATAAACTTTGATCCGGTAGTAACGACCGTTGAAGCTAAGATGGCCTCTCAGATCGTTTGGCTGGATGCCTATATTACCAATGTAGACCGAACCTTCCGCAATACCAATATGCTTATATGGCACAGGGAACTGTGGCTTATTGACCACGGCGCCAGCCTGTACTTCCATCATTCCTTCGATGATCCCGAAGGCCATGCCAGGAGCCCTTTCGCATTAATTAAAGACCACGTACTACTGCCACAGGCATCGCTGCTGGAAGAGGTGGACACGGAATATAAAGCCCTGCTGACACAAGAAAAGATACGTGCCATTGTAAACTTACTGCCAGACACATGGCTGCAATGGGAAGGCTTAGACCAGACACCTGAACAAGTGCGCGACGTATATTTCCAATTCCTGACGACCCGTTTAAATAATTCTCAAACCTTCGTAAACCAGGCACAAAATGCAAGACAAGCACTTATATGAGTATGCCGTGATACGGGTAGTCCCGAGGGTAGAACGTGAAGAATTCGTAAATGTGGGCATTATAGTATTTTGCAAAAGGGCAAGGTTCATAAAGGCTTTATATACCATAAATGAAAAAAAACTGCATGCCATGCACCCTGAACTCGACATTGCGCAGATAAGCCTGAACCTGATGTCGTTCGAACGCATAGCCCGTGGCGCTAAGGATGCCGGCCCGATAGCACAGATGGAAACTGCCGAACGCTTCCGGTGGCTCACAGCCATCAGGAGCTCGGTCATACAAACATCGCGCCCACACCCGGGCCTTTGTGACGACCCTGAATATAAGACAACAAAGCTTTTTGAAGAGTTGGTACTGTAAGATGTTATGGTTGGGAATAAATTTGATAGGAATAAGCCAAATATTAAAATTTTATCTGTAACTTTAATTCCCATTTTTGTATCTGCATCGGTAATGATGCCGTTATCTTTTTGGCTAAACAAATAGAATACCCAACTAATGCTTTGATCCGTTTCCCACTGCACCCCAGGGAAACGGATCTTTTATTGGGGCACAGCCTGTTTCCCGTTAATGAGGAAAATGTATTGGAACATGCAAAAGGCAGCCACCGCACCAAAGGTATGCCATAGGAAATGCGTACCCCACTCCATCCAGCCCCAGCCATCAGCAACGCGGAATGTGAGCGCCAGGATAAATGCGCCAAGGGCAAAACCTACCCATCTGCCATCTTTGAACCGGGTGCTTATAAGGTATCCCAGTACGGGCAACAATACCATTCCTGCAAGCACCGCATAATTAATGTTGATGAACAGCTGCATGTTACCCGACCCCATCATCTGCCGCCTCGCAAAGAATTGGAACGCAATATACAGGGCAACAAATGCAACAGCAAAATACCATCGCGTAAGCCTGCTTAAAAAATATACGCCCGCAAGAACGCATAGCAGCATTATAGGCAGCCAGTCCATCATGATGAAAAAGCCCCATTGGCGAAGGCCATGGTATATGGTGCCCCCGACGCCTCCTATATACAGCAGCAGCAAAGCACAGGTTAAAAAAAGGTGCTGCCTCCATTGTCCGCGTAATTTAAACGTCCAGTATATCGCAATGGCAAGAAAAAAGCAGGAAGTAACGGCATTGAGCGGTTCGGGAAAAGCATTGTGCAAGTTGGTCTCGGCATAAAGCATGCCGCCATCGGGAGGATCTTGTAATGTCATTGGTCAGATCTATATTTATAAAATTAGGGATTTAGCCATACACAAATAGCATAATTAATGAATTTTTAGGGTTTGGAGGCCCTATATAGCGTTCATGGCATGAAAATTTCCTTCACAACATAGCGCTTTCCCTACAATTCTACATTTTTTGTAGGGTATTCTGTATTTTAGGGATATTTTCCTATTTTTACTAACGAATATAAAACACAAAGAATGGACCTTTACATAAAGTACAACATCGATAAAATGTGTAAAGTGCTCCTGCAGCAGCAGCTCGATAAATTTGATATCGACTGCAGGGTTACTGAGCCGGGTTATGTGAAATTTAAGGAGAACATACCGATGGATACCTATGACATGTTCGTAGATTCGCTAAAGAACTTCGGCATTGAGATCGTAGACAACCAAAAAAGCATACTGGTACAAAAGATAAAGAATGCCATAATAGAAATGCTTTATGCCGGTAAAGGTGTGCAATCCTTAAAGATATCCACCTATCTTTCGGAAAAGCTGGGTGAAAGCTACAGGACGCTATCGCAGGTATTTTCGGAAGTGACTTTCATATCTATAGAAAATTTCATTATTTTGCACAAAATTGAGCGGGTGAAGCAGTTGCTGATGACGGAGAATTTATCCTTAACGGAAATATCGTTCATGATGAACTACAGCAGCGTTGCCTATCTTTCGCAGCAATTCAAAAACATAACAGGTGTAACGCCAACTGCTTTCCAAAAGATAATGAAGCAGAAGCGCTACGCCGAATCAATTTAGAAGAAAGAGATAAATGCAGACGAACTCCCTACACATAATGCTTGCTGATGATGATGAAGATGACCGCTTATTTTTCAGGGAAGCTTTTGAAGAAGTCAAAATAAATTACCAGTATACCGCCTTTAACGATGGCGAACAGCTGATGGATTACTTAAATAAAGAAGATAACCCCCTGCCGGATATCATTTTCCTTGACCTTAACATGCCCCGAAAGTCGGGCCTTGAGTGTTTAAAGGAAATTCGTGATGATGAAAGGCTGAAAAAGATATCGGTAGCCATCTATTCCACTTCATCCTCAGAGCAGGATATTGAAGATACCTTTGTGACCGGAGCCAACGTGTATATCAAAAAGCCTAACGACTTCAACATGCTGAAGAAGATCCTGAGCGATGTGGTACACATCAACTGGCAGTACATTACCGATGGCCTTAGCAAAGACAGTTTTATACTTAGCCTTTAAATGAAGAACCTCCTTTACATAGTAGCGGTACTGTTCCTTATCTTTTGGGTATTGGGGCATTTTGTATGGTACATTACCAGTGCGCTGATCCATCTTTTATTAGTAGCGGCTTTGGTGTTTGCCCTGATCCAGCTCATTAAAAAGAAACCTTCATCGGATAAATAAAAACCGAAATAAAATAAAAACTCCGGAGCGCTAACTCCGGAGTTTCCATTTAAATAAACTACCGTTACTTTACAGCATCTACCTTTTCCTTGGTCATTTTAGCATGCTCAAGGTGTGTCCTTAATGTTGGCAGCATATTGGCAGCCCACATCCTGATGTCGGCATCGGCAGCTTTTTCAGATGCTTTTTCCATTTTCTTGATCATTTTCTCATGGCCGTCAACCATTTTGTCGGCATAGGCTTTATCGAAATCATGTCCGGTCTTGTCATTCAGGTCCTTGTAGGCATCCTGTCCTTTATCGGTTAGGGCCGCAGGGATCGAAATGTTTTTCTTGGCAGCGGCAGCTTTTAGGTCCGCAAGGGCTTTGGTATGCTGCTCTACCATCATTTTGCCAAGTGCCTGAACATCGGCATTGGTGCTTTTTTGCTGTGCCAGCTTGCCCAGCTCTATTTCCTTCATGTCTGTTTCGGCAGCCGCCACCAGATAATCAGAATCTTCTTCCTTATCGTCATTTACATCGTCAAACTTTGCTTCGTTCTCCTCTTCGGCTACTTCTTTAGGGTCTTCGGCCTTGTTCTCATCCTTACAGGATACGGCTCCTATCGACATTGTTACAACTGCTGCACCTAAAAGCGCTTTACTAAAAAATGAGGTCTTTTTCATGATAAGTCTGTTTAAATTTGTTATTTAGCTAAGGTAAAGCATATAAATTCTTATAGATGTTAGTGTTATCACAATAAGTGTTAGCGAAATACTAATTGGACATTGAACTGTTGTATCGATCATCTAATAATTTAATCTTGCCTGCACATCTATCATTCAATTATACGAATAATTCAACTCTTGTCCTAAACCCAAAAAAATGCATAGCTTTGTGGGTAATTAACCCAAACGATGATCAACCCTTCTGCCAGTGGCTGGATAGATAAGTTCCTGGGGCAGCTTGCGCACAGGCAGCCCATAGCCCAAAATTCGCACGAATTTTACAGGGCAGTACGCGACACAGGGTTCATTTACGGGCATGTGGTCTCCTTTAACAACCTTGATAAAAATGAAACCAAGGGCTGGACCACCGAGGAGACCACCAAGGCCGCCCTGCTCAATACGCTGTATGACGTACATATACTGATCACCAACGAGACGGATCCGAAGGCCTTCATCAGCAGGGCCATCGCCTTTTATAAGCAAATGACACCCGAAGGTTTCAGCCTGCTCAAAAAGGTGTTGCCGACTTCGCCGCGCAGCCAGCAGCTTGAAGAGATACTGGAAGAGCGCATTAAGACCAACGACAATGTGTTCAGCCGTAGCTTTTCACATATACTCACCAATGCACTGCTTGTTATGGATGTATTGGCTTTTCGCCAATACCTTCTCAATAAGGAAATACCGAATGAATATTTGAGGAAACTCGAAGAAGCGGTTTTAAGCATTGTATCGCTGGCACTGAAGAGCAAAAATAAGACTACCGAATTTGATGACCTGCTTATCAAGCTCTTCGGATCATCGGTGCGCTACACAAAATTTTCGGCTATAAAGGACGATGACCTCAGCAAGCTGGAACTCAATTATTTTCATTCCAAGTCGGAAAAGAATTACCTCCTCGATATGGCAGGTATGGCGATATGGACCGATGGTGCCGCCGAACAAAGCGAAGTGGACTTCCTGTACCGACTGGCGGCCGAGCTTGGGCTGGACGATGAAATTGCCGCCGAAAGCATCGCCTCGTTCGATGTTTTCATCAGGAAAAATAAAAAGAACATTCCCTACTTTAATTATTCCAACCCTGTTAAGCACTTTTATGACCATGCGGCAAATAATGTAAAGCTGCTGATCAAGCGTAACAAAGCGCGTTTCGCAAAAGAGCTTTCCAACAATGGCGAACTGGTGCTGCTACTTACCCATTCCACCCACCGCAACCTGGATGCAAAGGAGAAGAAGAAAATAAAAAAACAACTCTTGGAGATCTGCAAGACCGTACCATCGCTTACCATTTTCCTTTTGCCGGGCGGAAGCCTGTTGCTGCCTTTGCTGATAAAATTCATACCGCAGCTGCTTCCCGCTATGTTTAATGAAAATCTTGAGGAAAATGAGTAAGACAAAGAAAGACTATGATGGGTACGGGATATTTTGGATCGCAGAGATCCTGCTGGAAATACTATCCCTATTCACAAACTAAAGGGCAAAAAAAATGGCCGCCCAGGGAAAGGCGGCCATTTAGCAATATAAAAATGTTAAAACTCTAAGCGGCTTACCTTTTCAAGTTCCGTATTGTCACAATAGTTCACTTCAAGGTCTTTTACGATACCAGTATCCAGGCCGTATACCCACCCATGCAGGCATAGCTCCTGGCCATTCCTCCAGGCATTTTGTACGATCGAGGTCTTCGCGAGGTCCAGTACCTGCTCCTTTACGTTCAGCTCCACAAAAGCATTGAACCTGTCGTGCTCATCGATAATAGAGTCAAGGTATTGCTTGTGGTGCCTGTACACATCCTTAATGTGCCTGATCCAGTTGTCAATAAGGCCTATAGAGTCATTGCCCATAGCTGCCTTAACACCACCACAGCCATAGTGGCCGCACACGATAACGTGCTTCACTTTTAGTACGTTCACAGCATAATCCAGTACGCTGAGCATGTTCATGTCGGTATGCACCACCATGTTGGCAATGTTCCTGTGCACGAAAACCTCGCCCGGCTGCGCGCCAATAACCTCGTTTGCAGGTACGCGGCTGTCCGAACAACCGATCCACAATAGTGGCGGTGACTGGCCTTTTGATAAATTATTGAAATATTCAGGGTCCTTAGCCAGCTTGGTTTCAGACCATATCCTGTTGTTGTCTAATATCTTCTTATAAAAATCATCATTCATTTTCATAATAAAACTGTTTTTATGTTTAGTCCCAAATGGGAATTGATTTATGTTTTGTTATTCTTTTATTTTATGTTCCACAAATACATTGCTTGCATCTGTGTTCTCTAGCTCATAGGCATCCTTGAAGCCTACCAGCTTTACTTTGATATTCATCTCCATCGCTTTAATATCCCTGAATTCCTGTATCAGGTCGAGCACATCGTGGGCAATGTATTCTGTGTCAGACGCGTCGATAACTACTTCGGAGTTTTCGGGCAGGTCATTCAGCGTCGACTTTATGGCGGCCTTGTTCAGGAACGATACTTCCTGGGCCAGGTCGATATGGATAATGTCGCCGTCCTTATATTCCTCTTTCCTGAAGTTGTACGCCCTTTTCAGGTTGCCCCGCAGTACGAATATAATACTAATCACCATACCCAATGCAACACCTTTCAGCAGGTCGGTCGCCACAACAGCCACCAGCGTTGCAATGAACGGTATGAACTGGTACTTGCCTTTGTCCCAAAAATGCTTCAGCTTCGCGGGATTTGCAAGCTTGTACCCTACCAAGAGCAGCACCGCGGCGAGCGTAGCCAACGGTATCTTATTCAGTACGACAGGTATTGCCAAAACGCATATCAGCAGCAATGAACCATGTATTATAGCCGACATTTTAGTTTTTGCACCGGCATTGGCATTCGCCGATGAGCGCACCACTACCGATGTAATGGGAAGCCCGCCTACCAGTCCGCTAAGGATGTTGCCTATACCCTGCGCCCTCAATTCGTTATTGGTATCGGTATAGCGTTTTTGCACGTCCATCCTGTCAGATGCTTCAATACACAATAATGTTTCGATGGAAGCAACGACAGCAATGGTACCGGCCACTACCCATACTTGGGGGTTGGAGATCGCCGAAAAGTCGGGCATTACCATAAAGCTTTGTATGTCGCCAAATGAAGTGGCCACTGGCAACGTCACCAGGTGTGTGGACTCAAGTGCCAGATGGCTTCCTGTGGAAATGAATACCTGGTTAATAACTATGCCTGCTGCAACGGCCACCAATGCTCCCGGTAATACCTTAAGCCTTTTTAGAGCAGGGACCTTATCCCACATAATGAGTATTGCCAGCGAAACGAGCGAGATGATCACGGCACCGCCTTCAAAGCGGCTGATAAGCTCTGGGATGTCCGAAAAAAAGTTCCCGCCGTCGTGCCTGAGCAGCGATTCGTCGCCTTCGTTGCCTTTATCATACCCTACGGCATGCTCAAGCTGGTTGATAATGATGATCAACCCTATACCAGCAAGCATACCCTCGATAACATTACTGGGAAAATAATTGGAAATGCTCCCTGCCTTTATAAAGCCAAGGATAAGCTGTATGGCACCTGCAAGGCATACTGCCAGCAGGAATGCCTCGAATGAGCCGAGCGTGGCTACTGCGGTGAGTACTATGGAAATAAGCCCGGCAGCAGGGCCGGATACACTAATGTGCGAATTGCTGAGCGAGCCGATGATGATACCTCCTATCACACCGGCAATAATGCCTGAAAGCGGCGGCGCGCCCGAAGCCAGGGCTATACCCAGGCACAATGGCAAAGCCACCAGGAAAACCACGAGGCCCGAAGGGACATCGGCCTTGAGGCTGCCAAAAACATTTGTTTTTTTTGTCATACCGAATTTAAATATATAATACAATGATACCATCGGGCGATCCACTGCCTGATAGCTGCCACACTGGCTTTACGATCTGTATTATATCAATTCGGGAGGGGGCGAGCATATCTCACCGGCTATGTTATCATGCCTTTCGAGATTTGCCGACTTTATAAGTGAGGATGTCCTGATCTGGGGAATAAAAGCAACACCGAACTCTGTATGCGGCGCTGCTTTTACTTCCTTGATCTCTTTTTGTATCTCTTCTTCAGTAAGGCTGTAAACCATAGATACATCAGCATCATCCTCGACCATGCTCACAATGGTTGGCGTGGCGAGAAATGAAACAAATAAGAAAAGTACTATGTTCACGAACACTTTCATTGCGGCGAAGATAGGGATTTTTATTTATAATTTATAACTGTTACAAATAATATTATATTTCCTCCTCGCTCCACGCCTTCATCATCCACATGGTCTTTTCCTGCTCCTTGATAAAATCGCTCATCATTGAGTTGGTACCTTCATCACTGATCTTTTCAGTTTCGCCAAGGATAACCCTCTCTATCTTAAGCAGGTCGGCCAATGATGCCATGATCAGGTGTACGGCTTCGGTATCTTTTGAAATGTTCTTGCCCACCTCAAGCCTGTTGTTGGCTATGTAGTCTTCAAAGGTATGCAGCGGGGTAAAGCCAAGCGTGAGCACTCTTTCTGCGACCATGTCTATTTTCAGCTGCGCATCGTTATACAGCTCCTCAAATTTTACATGGAGGTCAAAAAAGCGCTTGCCGCGGATATTCCAGTGAATGCCCCTGAGGTTTTGGTAATACACCTGGAAGTTCGACAATAGGATATTCAGTTCTGCAGCGATAACTTCAGCTTCTTTTACGGGCAGTCCCAGAATATTCGTATCTTCCTGTTTCTGTTTGGTTTTCATGATAATTAGCTATTTGTAAGTTTTTACATCTATAAAAGTAGAGTAAATTTAACCATAAAATTGATAGTTAATATCAATCATTTTTATAATTTTATCATAAATATCTATTTATGACGATCACACAGCTATACTATGTCCTGGCAGTTGCCGAACATAAGAATTTTACCCTGGCCGCCGAAAAATGCTTTGTCACCCAGCCTACGCTGAGCATGCAGATACAAAAGCTTGAGGAAGAGCTTGATGTACAGATCTTCGACAGGGGTAAAAAGCCGATCCAGCTAACCGAAGTGGGTCAGAAGATCGTATCCCAGGCCAAGAACATCGTGAGCGAATCGGGCAGGATAAAAGATATAGTAGACCAGCAAAAAGGCTATATTGGCGGTGAATTCAAGATCGGTATCATACCAACGGTAATGCCTACGCTGCTGCCAATGTTCATGAGCAATTTCATCAATAAATACCCGAAGGTCAACCTTATTGTAGAGGAACGCACTACGGAAGAGATCATCCGCATGCTCAAGAACGGCCAGCTTGATGCCGCCATTGCCGCGACACCGCTGGAGGAGGAAAGCATAAAGGAGATCGTGTTGTACTACGAACCCTTTGTAGCTTATGTGCCGGAAAACTATGCTGCCTACCAAAAGAAGGATTTTGGTGTTGAGGACCTGGAAGAGAACCTTGATAACATACTGCTACTGCAGGATGGGCACTGCTTTACCAATAACGTGCTCAACATCTGTAAAACATCGGTGATGCCACACGACAGCAAGTTCCAGATCGAGAGCGGAAGCTTTGAGACCATGATAAAGCTGGCCGATGAAGGATTGGGCATGACACTCCTTCCCTACCTCAACACGCTGGACATGAATGACAGATCGATCAAAAAATTGCGCCATTTTAAAGACCCTAGGCCATCGCGCGAAGTGAGCCTTATCTATTCTAAAAAGGAGCTGAAACTGCACATTATCGAAGCGTTGCGCAGCACGATAGCAGGAGTGATAAAAGGTGCTATTACCTTCCAGAATGTAGACATTACCAGCCCGTTGCATAAGAAATAACAATGAACGAACTTATAATTTCCCAAGCTTCCGACAAGGACCTTGATGTGCTGGAAAAAATTGGCAGGGAAACTTTTTTTGAAACGTTTGCTGACAGCAATTCCCCACATGACATGCAGGAATACCTTGATAAAAACTTTAGCCCGGAAAAGATAAAAGAAGAATTAGGTGATCCCGGTTCCGGGTTTTACATCCTATGGGATGGCGGTTATCCCGCGGGATACCTGAAAGTAAATTCAGGGAATGCCCAAACTGAAGTAAAGCGTGATGATTCACTTGAGATCGAGCGTATTTATGTGCGAAGCGCGTATTTCGGTAAAAAAGCCGGGCAGCAGCTTTATGAAAAAGCACTGGAGATCGCATACGACCAAAAGAAAACTTTTATATGGCTTGGGGTTTGGGAGAAAAATCCACGGGCAATACGCTTTTACGAAAAGAACGGATTTTCTGCTTTTGACAAACATATTTTTAAAATGGGCAGCGACGAACAAACTGACATAATGATGCGAAAATACCTATCCGGTAAATAAAAAAAGAGCCGTGTCGGGCTCCTTTAGTTTTTATTGTTGAACGTAGATCAGACAAGCTTTCAACTCAGGCTTTTCAGTCGTAAAATTATGTAGCCAGTCTACCAGTTGTTCAATCTCATAAGGCAGCAAGATCTTTATTGCCTTTTCAACTTCTTTACAAAATAGCTTGGGGTCAAAACTTACGCTCTCCAAGACTTTCTTTGTATAGCTAAACATAGGTCTGGGCATGATCGTTTTAAAGTTTATAGTTATAAGGTGATAAGAACGAATATGCAAATATATCAAAAAAAACGACACGCAAGTAAAAATACCATTTTATTGAAACGTTATAGCTTGAAAATTTGTTAAGGATTTAACAATTATTTAAAGCTTTATTGCACGAAGTATTTCGCGCTTCCCGGGTGGGCCGGGTAGCTTTTCGGTCACAAATCCCGCCTCCTGCATGGCTTTTTTAATCACTGTCCTGCATGCATAAGTCACTAATATCCCGTCTTTTCTAAGTGCGTTGTACATTTTTTGAAAGATCTCCACACTCCATAGCTCCGGTTGCGAAGGGTAGCCGAAAGCATCGAAATAAATGAGATCGAAACACTCCGTATCTGTGATGTCATTAAAGAACTGCTGCCGTTTTGTTAACGAAAAATTAGCAGTGAGCACCACTTTTTCCTCCCATTCTGAGGCATGCAACTGCGTAAATACCCCCGAATATCTATCAGCCTTCAGTTCGCCTACATAATTCAGCAGTGCGGCCTCGGCAGGGCCTACCGGATAGGCTTCGACACCGGTATAATCGACCTGCTGGCCACTTTTGGCCGCTTCAAGGAAAGTGATGAAGGCATTCAGGCCTGTGCCAAAGCCTATCTCCAAAATAGCAACAGGCCGGCCTTCAGTGAGCGCCAGTCCGTTTTGTATGAATACATGGTTCGCCTCCTGTATCGCCCCGAATTTTGAATGGTAGGTTTCCTTCATTTCGGGAAGGTATATGGTTACCGACCCGTCGTCCGTAGTTATGATCTGGCGTTCCAATTATTATCTTATTAATTTAACCACATAGGAAAATAGCTACATATCCGGGCCATAAGTTTAAATAGTCCCACAAAGGCTGAAGCTTTGCTTCACTATGTGTGAATATGTCCCCTTAAAATTCATTCGGCTATAAAACCTATGTATCTATGTGGTTAAAACGAATTTAAACAGTTATTTAATGTAAAGCTTTTTTATCCTCGGTATAGGGCCTTCACATTTTTGCTCATGGCATTTTACACAGGCAGATACCGCATCATTAAAATGCTTTTTGGCATTCAGCTGGTCTTTATAAATAAGTCCCTGGGCTTTGATGAAGATCGCGGCCTGGGCTTTGAAAAAAGCGTCGTTCTCACTTTCATCGGTCATTGCCGAAGCATGTATCTTAAGGAATTTCTTTGGAAAATTGCCAAGGGTATCTCCTTTCACAATGCGATCCTTCAGCTGCATGTTCTCGGCATACATCTGCTCCATGAGGCTGGCCATTTCGGACATCTCGTACATTTCAAACTCCTTTTCCTTTTTCGCAGGAGCTTTTTCAGCCGGTACTTCCGTCGTTTTTACGGGTTGTGCCTCGGTTTCTTTTTTGCATGAAGCGAGTATCAGCAGGCACGCGGCCAAAAGTAACGATGCCTTCCCCATTATTTACTGATAAGCACGCCGTCGGCCATGAATTTGTACTCTACCTTAGGCTCAGTGATCTTTGCGATCTCGGCTTCAGACTGCCCGCCATCCTTGGCATAATGCCTTAATTGGGTCACAGAAGTTTCACTTACAAAAGCCTTTCCGCTTATAATGGCGTCAGAGTCGGCAGCATTAAGTGGCACGAAAAAGGCATAATCCTTGAATTTCACAAAAGATTCCTTGCCGTTCGGCAGCTCCATTGCCATCCAGCAGCCTTTCTTTTGGCATACATCCTTAATTTTCGACTTGAATTTAACCGCAACCGTATCGCCCGGCTTCAGGTTTTTATATTTCGCGATCATCTGTTCTTTGGTCAAAGCCTTATCGGCAGATATTTTAGCGCCAAAAGCAGCATAATCAACCTTTACGGGTTTTGCCGGTTCAACAACCTCGATCTTCTTTACAGGATCGGCCTTATCTGCTGTGGGTGCAGCGGGAGTTTCCGGAGCATCTTCCGTTTTAACTTCAGAGATGGTATCGGTATCAACATGAACGGTATCCTTACCCGTTTCAATTACAGTTGATCCGGTCTTTATTTCGGTCTCCTTATTTTTTTGGCAGGCTGCGAATGCTATCAGCGCGGCAGCCATAACGATGGTTTTTTTCATTATCGATTGGAATTTATGCAATGGCAAATTTATGGTAAAAGTTCAACCCTGCAACCCATACAGGTCACAATTTTGCTTATTCTTCTTTTATTCAGCATATTAATTTTTTTAAATGCTATTATTTTTACGAAAACTGCCCGTGCTATGTTTTTTTACTAAATTTGTTAAACACGACTAACCTAAACAATCCGACATATAATGGGCGAAAACTCTACTGATATTATCATAAACAGGGCCCCTTCCAGCCATATTGGCGCTGTTGATTTTGACAACCTTTCTTTTGGCAATACTTTTACCGACCATATGCTCATGTGCGATTTCAGGAACGGAAAATGGGAGACACCTGTGATCAAGCCGTACGAACCATTCCTGATAGACCCTTCTGCGAAGGTTTTCCACTACGGTCAGGCCATTTTTGAAGGTATGAAAGCTTATAAGGATGAGCACGATGATATATGGCTTTTCCGCCCTGACCAGAACCATGACCGTTTTAATAAGTCAGCCGAAAGGCTTGCCATGCCATCCGTTCCTGAGGAGATCTTCATCGGGGGTATGAAAACGCTCATCGGCCTTGAAAAGGAATGGGTTAAAAAAGGCAGAGGCAACTCCTTATATATAAGGCCGTTCATGATCGCGATCGGACCTGGCGTTATAGCGGCGCCGTCTACACAATACCGTTTCATGATCATTCTCTCCCCTGCCCGCTCTTACTATTCGGGCGAAGTGAAAGTGATCATCGCCGAGCATTACAGCCGTGCGGCCAATGGAGGCATTGGTGCGGCAAAGGCGGCCGGTAATTATTCGGCACAGTTCTACCCCACCAGGCTGGCTAACGACATGGGCTACCAGCAGATCATCTGGACGGATGATGCCACGCATACTAAACTTGAGGAAGCAGGTACCATGAACGTTTTCTTCCGGATAAACGACACGTTATATACAGCGCCAACCAGCGAAAGGATACTGGATGGTGTTACCCGTAAGAGCATAATTGACCTTGCAGCAAGAGAGAACATTAAGGTCGAAGTGCGGTCTGTCCTTGTTTCCGAACTTATGGAAGCCGCGGGTAACGGGTCCCTGAAAGAAATATTCGGTGCAGGTACAGCGGCAGTGATCAATCCGATAGTAGGTTTCTGCTATCAGGATAAGTACCATGAACTGCCAAAGATGGAAAATTCATTCGCATCAGAACTTAAAGAAAAGCTCACCAACATCCAGTACAAGCTGGGTGAAGATACTTTTGGCTGGACGGTGAAGATCTAGTTTACAGTTAACGGTTTACAGTTGAAGGATACATGAACTGTAAACCGTTAGACCAACACTAATATTCCAGTACCTTCGTGAGATCGGGCTTAAAGTAATCAGGCCCTTTCATCACTTTGCCATCCTCACGGTATATTGGCAGTCCGTTCGCGCCCAGCTTACTCATATTACTGCGCTGTATCTCATCGAAAACCTCCTCTATCTTATACTGCAGGCCATGCTCGATAATGGTACCGCACAAAATATAAAGCATATCGCCCAGCGCGTCAGCGATCTCTACAATGTCATTGTTCTGTACTGCTTCAAGATATTCTTCATTCTCTTCCTTCATAAGGTTATAGCGCAGCATGTTCACGGCCTCTCCCAGGCTGGCTTTGGGCATTTCGCTGATGCCAAGGCCAAATGAACTATGGAACAGCTTTACGGAGTCGAGTTGTTTTTTCATTGTACTACTAAATTTATATTGCCAAATTAATCAGAAATGATGTGGTAAAGCCTTAGCTTTGCAAAAAGATCTCAACATGTTTACAACAGGCCAGTGGATTTTTGCCGCATGTTTTTTAGTCGCATTCGTGATCACTATGATCTATGTATACCGAAAGGACCTTGCATTGCATAAAAAGTATTATAAGGGCAGCTATTGGGTGCTCGTAGCTTTTATTGCGTTCATCGGGGTG
Organism: Flavobacterium sp.; assembly: GCF_052437795.1. Lineage (GTDB taxonomy): Bacteria > Bacteroidota > Bacteroidia > Flavobacteriales > Flavobacteriaceae > Flavobacterium. Next base: position 716,518 of record NZ_JBQVPA010000001.1, on the reverse strand, counting down.
CTGTTCTTCATAAAATACTATGTCAAAGACAATTCTTAAAATTTTCTTAATAATTATACCTCATAAATCCCCAGTAATGGGGATTTTTTTTTACCTTAAATTCCTGAAATTTGCTTATGTAACCACTTAATCCAAATACTTATGCCAACTAATGACCTTACCTACACCGTGACCGGAAAATTCACAACTTCGATGATAGAGCTCGGAGCGCACCTGCCGGCCCTTAAAAATGACACATACACATTCCATGAGGTCCACGACATTACGCACAAAGACGGCAATGGCACAGTGACGAACGCCCTGCTCATACACATGAAACGTGACAGCGGAGATGACGATCCATTATCCTGGAACGGCACCGACGCAGATGTGGCTGTACCCATAATTACGCCTTCAACACCAAAAACCGTCCATGCTGATTCGCCCGGATTTAACTGGAACGCTGCCGACGCACTAATATTCATTTTTCACGAACCTTTTGATCAGGCCATTGTAGATGACATGCAAAAGAAAGTAAGGACCAAGTATAACGAAGTCAAGCTTATCGGGCCGTTCTCTGCGACCTGGTCAAACAAAAATGTGATGGATACAGAAGACTGGGATAACCCGATAGTGAAACCAAGAAAAGCAGGTATGACGATCATATCAAAACTGTGAGAACAAGGAACCTGATCATAAATTTATTAGTAGCGCTGGCGGTAGCTTTATTGTTCACCGGCAGCGCCTACCCTCAGCATTCGGCCAGTTTGCGGGCCATAGCAGAGAATATTGCCGAAGGTGAGTACCAAAAGGCAGGATCATCACTGAGCAAGATCAGGACCGGGAACTTTTCAACACCCGACAAGGCATACTATCATTTGCTGCTCGCACAATGCTACGAGGGCAATAACCAGGAAGAGCTTGCCTATGCAGAATACCTTGCCTCTAAAAAACTGTACCTCAGCGCAGACAGCATCAAAAGAGCAATGGAGATCAACTATGACCTGGCCTACCTGCTAAAGGCACAGGAAAAGAACATTAACGACTACAAAAGATATATTGACGAATATGCCGCCTATTATAAAAAGAGCAGCGACCCGAAGGAACTTGCGGAATTCTATTCGCGCATGGGAGCTTTTGAAACAGCATCAGGAGATCCCGAAAAGTCGTTGGGATATTTTAAAGCCGCAAAGCACTACCTGAAGATCGCCCCTAACCCCGAATTGAGGGCAATGATGGACATGAACCTCGCGACGTTGTACATCAATGACCTTAACAAACCGGATTCGGCTTTGTATCACCTGAGAAAGAACCTCGACTATCTTACAAGCCAAAAAGCGAACAGGAAGAATACCACACAGATATGCTACAACTACGTGAACCAGGCCGCGGCATTTTATTACCTGGAAGATTATAATAACGCGATCACCTTTTTGAAAAAAGCCGATGCCGTACCCATAAAGGACAATGTTTTAAAAACGAAGCAGTTCATTTACGAGTTCCTTTACAAGAACTATGAAGCCGCCGGCGATCATGCCAATGCCTACAATTACCTGCTGCTCAACAAGCGATTTTCGGATAGTGCAAAGACCGAAGCACAGAACGTTGCCATAAATGACATCCAGGTAAAATACCGTACCAAGGAAAAAGAACTGGAGAACATAAAGTTAAAGGATAAGAACAAAACAAAGACTATTTTGCTGTATACGTTTACAGGGCTGTTGCTCGCAGGCATTACCATAGGATGGCTCATTGTTAAAAATGCACGCCGCCGCGAAAAGATATCACGCCAGGAAAAGCTTATTGAACAGCAAAAGCTTGAAAAAGCCCTGAAGAACTATGAACTGCAAAGCATTGACATGATGTTGGAAGGACAGGACAAAGAAAGGCAGCGCATTGCCAACGACCTGCACGATAACCTGGGGAGCATGCTGGCCACGTTAAAGATAAATTTTGAGAACCTGAGGATACGGAAAAATGAGCTCAGGGATGAAGAGAACCGCCTTTACGACAAAACCGATGAGCTGATCGAAGAAGCCTATCAAAAAGTACGCGGTATGGCCCATGCCAAGAATGCAGGGGTCTTTGCCAACGAGGGGCTGATACCGGCTATAAAAAAACTGGCCGAAAAAATATCGGTGCCCGGCAAGCTTACTATCCATGTGGCGGCCTTTGGTTTTGAAGACCGCATGGAAAACTCACTGGAAATAGCCGTTTTCAGGATGGTGCAGGAACTTGCCACCAACATCGTAAAACATTCGCAGGCTACAGAGGCCACTATTCACCTTACCGACCATGATGACAACATCAACCTGATGATCGAGGATAACGGGATAGGTTTTACTACCGAAGAAAGCAGCAGTGCCGACGGTATGGGACTGGATTCCATACGTAAAAAGATACGCCAGATGGGCGGGCAGTTCACTATTGATTCTACACCCGGCAACGGAGCAACCATAATAATAGACTTACCATTATGATAACGATAGCGATCGCAGAAGACCACCAGTCGCTCATAGACGGCATTAAATTATTCCTTGAATATGAAGACGGCATTCGCGTGACCGGTGAGGCGAACGACGGTGAAAGGCTGCTGGAGATAGTGCGCCTTAAAAGGCCGGATGTTGTACTTACCGACATAAGGATGCCCAAGATGGACGGGATAACCGCCACGCGGCTTATAAAAAAGGAATTTCCCGCCATAAAGGTGATCGCCTTTAGCATGTTCGAACAGGATGAGGCCATATCGCAGATGGAAGAAGCAGGTGCATCGGGCTACATCCTGAAAAACTCTTCGCTAAAAACTGTACTTGCCGCGATACGCACCGTAGCTGCCGGGGATACTTTTTTTGACAGTTCGCTCAAAAACAGCCACACAGCAAAAAAAGATAACAGCGATGTGCCGCTGAGTAAAAGGGAGCATGAGATCGTAAAACTCATTGGCGAAGGCAGAACATCTCAGGAGATCGCCGACTTGCTCTTTATTGGCAAGACCACGGTAGATACACACCGCAAGAACATCCTGAAAAAGCTGAGCCTGCATGGCAAGAGCGAATTGCTGCGCTACTCCATGGAAAAGAAATACGATTTTTAATCCCCATCTCTAAGTAGTTATTGTTAACTGCGACTGAAAACTACTTAACCGTACCGGTATGCAACAGCGTTTCCATGGTCTTATACTCAAAAGTACCGTCGGGGTTCACAAAATACTTTATAAGCACTTCGCCCCAGGCCGTACCATTGCTAAAGTCGGCAACGATCCACCTGTGGTTGAGCACCTGCACTTTGTTTATCAGGAAGTTGCTGCCGTTAAGCGCGTCATACCCAACAAGCGGGTTGCCTTTAGGGTTAGAGTTCTGGTCCAGTATGCCGTCCTGTATCTTTTTCTCAAGCGAGGTAACGTCCATGCTTTCGGCAAAATAGTCGAGGGCATAATCATTTGTCGCCAGGGTAAAATAATTGGCATCAACAACCTTTTCCTTTTCCGCTTCAATACTGTCTTTTAGCGACTTGCGCGAAGCTTCAAGTTTAGCGATCCTGTCATCCCCGAACTTTTGCTTGTTCGAAAAGTACATGTAGGTAAAGACATTGATGAGCAATGCAAAAATGAACAGGTATAAAAAAAGGTTCTTTTTCATGGTATGTTACAAGGTTATCTCTAAGTTATCGTAAGCTAAAAATACGTTGGGCGGCAGGGTTTCCTGCACTTCGGCATGAAAGCCCATGTGGTGGCTGATGTGTGTAAGATAGGCCCTTTCCGGCTTCAAAACAGCGATAAGCCGTAACGCCTCTTCAAGGGTATAGTGTGTGTCGTGCGGCTCGTGCCTTAGTGCGCTTACCACCAAAACTTTAAGGCCTTTCAGCTTTTCGGCTTCTTCGGGTGCGATGTATTTTATATCGGTAATATAGGCAAAGTCGCCGATCCTGTAGCCGAACACATCAAGCTCACCGTGCTTTATGCTTATTGGCTCAGCCATCATGTCGCCCAATGGGAACGGCTGCCCGCTAACCACCTCGTTCACCGTGACCGATGGCGCGCCGGGGTATCTGTCCTCTTCGGCAAATACATAATCAAAACGCTTCCGCAGGTTTTTTAGTACCCTTTCGTGAGCATAGATGGGGATATCGCCTTGCCTGAAAAAAAAAGGCCGTATATCGTCAAGCCCGGCAGTATGGTCGGCATGCTCATGGGTATACAGGATACCGTCCACCTTTTGGCATTGCGAAGTAAGCATCTGCTGCCGGAAATCGGGGCCGCAGTCGATCACATACGAATGTCCGCCCCAATGCACCCATACCGATACACGCAGGCGTTTGTCCCGCGGATCGGAGCTGTGGCAAACAGGCTCGCTACACCCTATTACCGGGATGCCCTGGGAGGTTCCCGTACCTAAAAACCGTACTTTCAAAAGAGGTAATTTTTTACAAAAATAATACTATTTGTTTTAAAAAGCCTCTTTGTTTTGCTAACTTTGCAACATATCGAACCCCGCTATGAAATTAACAGAATCGGATATTACCCTAAAAGGCGACAGGATCATTGAGCACGTGCCCTCTGTAAAAGATAAGGCATTACGGATCAACCTTAATGAAAACATTTACGGTACATTCTCTGAGATCGGCGCCGGCCAGGAAACCGTTCGCCACTTCTTCAGGTCGGGCGGGTCATCCGGGACCATAGCAAAGGCGATGTCGGCCTACGATAAGGATTTCAGCGATGCGATATATGGTGTTGAGGATGACGGGCGTTATGTTACCGAAAGCCGCCTCAAAAAAATGCTTGGCCACGAGGTTCGCATCATCGAGCAGCGCCTTAGCCGTGACAAACATCCCAATAAATTATTTTTCAGCTATGCCAATACAGTTGCCACCATCGATTTTGCCAAGCAATTCAAGGGGCACGGATGGGTAGGCTTAAAATACCAGGTAGAACCTGATGAAGATTATAACGAGATCATCCTGCACATCCGCTTTAAGGAGACCGACGCGCGCCTGCAGCAGGAAACCCTGGGCATACTGGGTGTAAACCTTATATACGGTGCTTTTTACAAATATAACGAACCAAAAAAACTGCTGCGTTACCTGTACGACCACCTCGACAAGGACCAGCTTGAGATAGATACCATCAACTTCTCGGGGCCCCGCTTTGCCGATGTAGACAACAGGCTCATGAGCCTGCAATTGGTAAAGAACGGCATGACCGACGCGGTGATGTTCGACCCGAGCGGCCACAATGTACTGCCAGCTGCCGTATTGTATAAAAAGAATATTTTGGCATTGCGCGGAAGTTTCCGCCCTGTGACCAAGGTAAACATGGACATGTATGAGAAGTCATACAAAATGTTCCTTGAAGAGAATAAAGTAGATAAAGACAAAGCCCTTGTGGTTTTTGAGATAACGCTCTCCAACCTCAGATCGGAAGGCGAAATTGACGAACGTGACTTCATGGACCGTGCCGAACTGCTTTGCTCCCTGGGGCAAACGGTTATGATATCCAATTTCCAGGAATATTACAAAGTGGTAGAATACTTCTCTGCCTATACCAAAGCCCGTATGGGACTTGCCATGGGCGTGAGCAATCTTGTAGACATATTCGACGAGAAGTACTACCGCCACCTCAGCGGGGGTATATTAGAAGCCTTTGGTAAATTGTTTTACCGTGACCTGAAAGTGTTCCTCTACCCTATGAAGGATGAAGAAGGCAATGTGATCGACTCCGAAAACCTGAAAGTGCACCCACGTATGAAAGAACTCTACAAGTTCTTTAAATTCAACGGCAAGGTGGTCGACATAAGTGACGTGAACCAAGAGCACCTGGACATCTTCTCGCGCGAAGTGCTTAAAATGATAAGCAAAGGAAAAACAGGATGGGAAGCCATGCTGCCTGCAGGTATTGCCGATGTTATCAAGGAAAACCATCTTTTTGGGTACGACCCCAAAAAACTGGTCGCCCAACAGGAGTAAGCAATTTCTGTCAGATATTTACGTTATCTTAGTGAACTAAAACCAATTAAGATGAAAAAGATGTTATTAGCTATTGTTGCGATCGTATCGTTTGGCGCTTATGCCCAGGATCAAAAGCCAGCGGGCGATCCTGTATTTAGTTGTAAAGATGTGATGACGATCGACAACGAATGCAGGGTACTTACCCTGACCGAAGATGCATCGTATAAAGATGCTATCATCGAAATTTCAGGTGCAAGCGAAATAATTTTTGACCAGGCCACTAAAGAACTCATCGCTACCGGCCCATTCGATTTTACCATTGACGGAAGTGTAGAATTGACTTCTTCCGGTGAAGGCTTAAAAAAGCTTAAATATAAAGTTGGTGAGGCTGTTGCGTACATTGAATAACTAATGACCAACCCTACAATAGGCATTATGGGCGCCATGCCCGAGGAGATCGATGGTGTCATATCATTAATGGATAAACCAAAGCGTACCGTCATCGGTATGCGGGCCTACACATCGGGTACGATAAACGGTATTAATACTGTAGTTGTTTTTTCCCGTTGGGGAAAGGTTGCGGCATCGGCTACAGCAGCAACGCTTATCCACATTTTCAATATCACCGAACTAATCTTTACCGGTGTTGCAGGCGCCATAGACTCTACCCTGAAGATAGGTGATGTGGTATTGGCTAAAAGACTTATACAGCACGACCTTGATGCCAGGCCATTGATGGGGCGGTTTGAGATACCGCTATTGGGAATGACCTATCTTGAAGTCCCTGAAGAAACGATCGGTATACTGAAAGAGACCATAGCTCCTCTGTTCACTAATGGAATATTGCAGGAAAGCATCGGGGAAAATGTTTTGGCGGAATTCGGCATCAATACACCCAACCTCCATATTGGCGACATTGCCAGCGGCGACCAGTTCTTCGCCGCTGAAGCCCAAAAAAAACAACTGAACGCGGCGCTGCCAACCGTACTTTGCGTAGAAATGGAAGGCGCGGCAGTGGCACAGGTATGCTACGAGCACAGCATCCCTTTTACGGTTATCCGGACCATATCCGACACCGCCGATGAGAAGTCCCATGTAGATTTTCCGCGCTTCATTTCAAAGGTATCCAGCCAATACTCTCTTCTTATCGTCCAGCATCTGTACAGAGGTCATATCCAACCCTTGTCATAAGCCATACGGATCATTTCTCCTGTAGAACCTGCGTTGGTTTTCCTGAGCATGTTCTTGCGGTGCGAATCGACGGTATGCTTACTTATACTTAATATCCTGCTTACTTCGAGGCTGTTGTGCCCATTGGCGAGTTCCCTGAGCACATCCCTTTCCCTTCCGGTAAGCACAGGGCCGTTTATCCTGAATATATCCTGTACATCTACATCCATATAAGACGGTTCCCCATCGATACCAATGAACGACAGTACCGGCTTAAGGTCTTGCTTTATATGCGAAATGTCGGTCTGCACGACAAAGGTGCGCACATTTTTGGCATCGTGCTGAATGATAATGTATTGGTTGAGTATCCTTATATAATGCCCGTTGGCATGGCGTATGCGGTGGTCATACTGCACCTTATACCTGAAAAGCTGCTCGCCTGATACGGAGGCAAAAAAACGTTCGACCGCAGCTTCAAAATTCAGGAAATAAGGCATATCGGCCGGATGCACGAGATCACTGAACAAGGCCAGGTCAAAACTGCCCGTAGGGTAGCCCAGCACCTGTTCTATTTCGGGGCTCACAAGTTCCAGGCGCGACTGCCGGACATTATTCACCATATAATAGTAATTGCCCACCTGGAAAATATCAAGGAGTTTTTTATGTAGCCTTATATCAAAATTAAGGTCGGTTACATTTTCATCAGTATTTATCCTGGCCCATATTTTCCTAAGCTCAGAATACACGTCTGTAAGCATGGTTCACTTTTTTAGTTGGCATTTACAAAATAGAGGAATTCGGCATTAACTTCATTGCAAAAATAGCTAAGGGGAAAAAGGCGGAACATACCTATAAATGGGTATATTTTATGGATATGTATTCATTGCCTAAAGCTGCGCCAAGTGATGATCAAGTGATCAATAAATAGCTTACTTCAATAGTTGCTCCGCGTGCATTTTGCTCTTTACATCGGTAATTACTTCATCGATGATACCATTTTCATCTATCACAAACGTGGTGCGGTTGATGCCGTCGAACAGCCTCCCCATGAACTTTTTGGGACCCCACACTCCAAAGGCATTGATGACCGACTTGTCGGTATCGGCGATCAGTGGGAATGGCAGGCTGTACTTAGTACGGAAATTGCCCTGCTTCTTTTGGCTATCGGCACTTACGCCAAGGAGCTCATAGTTAAGGGCTTTAAAACGTTCAAAGTTATCACGGAGATTGCAGGCTTCCACGGTGCAGGTAGGCGTGCTGGCGCCGGGGTAAAAGAAAACTACCAGCTTTTTGCCTTGGTAGTCGGATAGTTTATGGGTATTCCCGTCCTGGTCAATACCCGAAAATACGGGCGCCTTGTCTCCTTTTTTTAGTGGTGTCATAAGTGTATATTTGTACTACAAAGCTACTTTAAAATGACCAAATCACAAAAAGCCAGGTTCGTGATCGATACATTAGCAGAAATATATCCGGAGATCCCCATCCCGCTTGACCATAAAGATCCGTATACACTACTGATCGCCGTACTCATGAGCGCGCAAAGTACCGATGTTCGCGTGAACCTGATCACACCGCTGCTTTTCGCAAAGGCCGACAATCCTTATGATATGGTAAAGCTATCGATAGATGAGATACGCGAAATCATTAAACCTGTAGGCCTCTCCCCTGCTAAAGCTAAAGGCATTCACGGACTGTCGCAGATACTCATTGATAAGCACGGGGGCAAGGTACCGCAAAGTTTTGAGGCCCTTGAAGAACTGCCTGCTGTAGGCCATAAAACGGCCAGCGTGGTAATGAGCCAGGCATTTGGCGTACCGGCTTTTCCGGTAGATACCCACATTCACAGGCTGATGTACCGTTGGGGACTGAGTGATGGAAAGAACGTAGTGCAGACCGAAAAGGATGCTAAAAAACTTTTTCCCGAAGACAAGTGGAATGACCTGCACCTACAGATCATTTGGTACGGAAGGCAGTACTCCCCCGCACGCGGCTGGGACCTAAAAAAGGATATCATTACAGCAACTATCGGACGGAAAGAAGTGCTGGAGGAGTATGGAAAAAAGAAGGTGAGATAAACGAGAATCCTGTTGATTCCGTCATTGCGAGGAAGAATGACGAAGCAATCTTTCCACTTCGACAACAGTACCTAAGGAAAGATTGCCGCGCTCCGTAAACTGCGCTAGCAATGACGAACAATACCGCGTCATAAAGTGGCCCCGATCGTAGATCGCGTGAAGGATAGAGGCGGCATCCTGCGCAGTGCAACGGAGCAGATAGAGCCGAGAGCCTGACGCGCAACGCAGTGGAGCGGCACGCCCAAAAAACAAAGCATAAAAAAACCTCCCGTAAATTACTGCGGGAGGTTTTTCGAATTAATTAGCAATATTCTCGTACGTTCCGTTAACTGTCTTAACTATTTTAAGTGCTTTGGAGTAGTTAAGTATAAAGTCGACTGTCTCTTTTTTAGGTAACATTGTTGGAGCTGCTAATTTTTCTTCAGAGTAGATTTTTGCCATATAGATCGTTTATTTTTCTATACAACGCAAAGCAGCTTCATTATATTGCCTAATTGGTCAAAATAATTTTATTTTTATCGATGACCTTCCTTAAGTTCATCAGGGCGTATCGCATCCTGCCAAGTGCGGTGTTGATGCTAACCCCCGTAAGGTCGGCTATTTCCTTAAAAGAAAGGTCCTGGTAGATGCGCATTTGCAGTACTTCCTTTTGGTCATCGGGAAGTTCCTCAATAAGCCTCTGCAGGTCGCTCTCCACTTGTTCGGTAATGATCCTGTTCTCAATGTTCGGGCTGTTATCCGTCATTATAGAGAAAATGGAAAATTCTTCAGTTTCACGATACATCGGCATTTTCTTGTTCCTGCGGAAATGGTCTACGATAAGGTTGTGCGAAATGCGCATTACCCATGGCAGGAACTTACCTTCTTCGTTGTAGGAGTTGGACCTTAGCGTTTTTATCACTTTGATGAAAGTGTCCTGGAAGATATCATCAGAGATGTCCCTGTCGGATACTTTTGAGTAGATAAAACCGTAAATTTTCGATTGGTGCCTGTTGATTAGTATGGCAAGAGCGTTTTCGTCTCCACCAACATAATTACTAACAAGAACAGCGTCTGGGATTGCAACATTAGCCATAGCACTTACTTTTTAGCGTTTTTGATTGATTTTGGTAATCTTGAACTTACGTTCCTAAAAAGTATTTTTCGTGTATAGGCTTGTTAATTTTGAATTAATTATAAGCCAAATATAATATAATAAAATTATAAAAAACAACAGAACATTGAAATTTTAACATATAAAATACAATAAGATCACTAATCATATAGTAAACCCTCCCATATTACTGAACATTTTGAAATACATTAAATTTTTGTAAATATATGATTATTAATACTTAAACTATTTTTTCACGTCTTTGCAGCCTGCCGATCGTTTTAAGTATCCTTTCGTTCACAGTTTCAGGCCTTTTTGCCGAATATATCCAGTTAATGCACATTTTCTGCTCCCAACTGCGGTGTTTGCTGAATGCAGAGAACAGTCCGGGATATTCTTCAAGCCTTGATCTGAAATTTTCAGGTATCTCAAAAACTGAGTTGTCGCGGTACAAAACTACGTGAACGCGATCACCTTCCTCCTTGCCTATTTTCTTTCGTATCTCTGCTTTTACGGCCATTATGAGCGCGCCTTTGCCGTAGGGCATCAGGCTGTAGTTGTTTATCTGGTAGCCATCTATTGTGCCTTTTACTTTTACGATGCCAAATGGGGCATCTTTGTCAGCCTGTATTTCGGGCAATAGAACATAGGTCCACCCGCCTTTTCCGGCAAAGCGCTCGAGGACGTATTGCTTATCGGTCAGCAGCTCATCCATTATAAAAAGTATGTTTTGATGGTTCCTCTTCCTGATATACGGATGTCCCTTCCCATGATCAATGCCCTGTTGTCGGGAACGTGCCCGGCAGGAATATCAAAGATCACAGGGCAGTCGAAGTGCTCCAGCGTGATCTCAAAGTCATTTTTACCCCACGGCAGTGTCGATTCCTTTATATCCACCATTTGCCCTACTATGACCGCCTTAAGCCCTTTGAACTTACCGGCGCGTTTCAGCGACACCAGCATCCGGTCGTAGTGGTATAAGTATTCATCAATATCCTCAATGAAAAGGATCTTGCCGTCCATTTCGATATCGGACTCCGAACCTACTATCGCATACAGCATGGATAAATTGCCACCAACAAGTGTGCCTTCAATAACTTCTCCGGTATATCGGTTTTGCGGATGTGCCGGTATTTCATAATGCAGGCTTTCGCCGAAAAGTGCCGTGCGGATGGTTAGTGTCGATTCGGGAGTGCTTTTCGGATACGCCTGAAGCATCACCGCATGCAGGCTTTCGATCCCGAAATTATGCACATGGCAATGCAGCAGCGTTATGTCGCTGTACCCCACCAGCCACTTAGGGTCCTCCCTGAATTTCGTCCAGTCGATGCCGTCGATGATGCGCAGTGTACCGTAGCCGCCCTTGATAAAAAAGATCGCTTTGATGGTTTCATCGTCCAGCATCTGTTGAAGGTCGGATAACCTTTCGGCATCGGTGCCCGCAAGGAACCCGTATTCGTTGAATGCATTCCGGCCAATTACAGGCTCAACTCCCCATCTTTTCAGGGTGGCTATACCCTGTTCTATTTCGTGGGGCTCGGTGCGCTTGGCAGTGCTGATGATCCCGACTTTATCGTTGGTTTTTAGAAAGGGTGGTGTGGTCATTTCTTTTCTATTATGCTTTTGGAATACACATGATGCATTCGAATATTATCTATAAAGCTTTCGTCAAAACTGCTAACAGTCAGAAACTCATATTCCAAGCTGAATATGTGCTTCAGCCCGTTTTTTCTTAGTATATGCTCTTTAGCATTTTCCGGAAGGTATTCTATCACAAGCGTATCGGCAATGGGCTTTTCAAACTGGTATATGGAAATGTTGTAGATGCTATGCCTGATAATCCGGTTCAACTCTTGAAAATTGGTCTTCACGTCAAATTGAAGGCATCTGATATCTACGTTGTCTAAAACCAGTCCGTTGATATGTATATCGGCCTTTTCCCACCGAAGTGCGGGCTGGGGCATATGTTTGTGTAACAAAAAATAATCGGGGCTATTCCCGATGATGTCAAGTAATTGTTTGTTGGATCCTATTTCAAGAGTAAGGTTGTACATACAATTATTTTACCGGTTCAAACTTCAGTTCTTTTTTGGAAAGCGGCGCAATTTCTACCCTAAACTTTTTGTAATTAAGCAAATCGGGCTGGATTGTGCTTCCGAATATTACCGGCTTAATGCCAAATGGTTCCTTTTCAAAAGTCACCTCAAAGTCGAACATCCCGAAAAGGTCCCTTCGTGCCTGCGCATCCAGTCCTTCTACTTTTTTGACCTGCACTATGCCTACCTTCTTCTCGTTACGCCTGATGTCGAGCCACAATTTATACGGCGCGAAATAAACGAATACGCCCGCGTAAATGATAAATGGCAGCAACACAAAGAATAGCAAAAAAACTTTCAGGGTATAGGGATTAAACTTATCATCGCCAAAAAGGATAGGCAACAAATATACTATTGCCATCGCCCCAAGCATATACAGCGCCACCTTGACAAACCTTCGCATCATGAAGCTGTAGCTGTCTTTGAGCAGCTGGATGTCGTGTGAGGTGAGCGGGGCGGTGGTTATGGATCGGGATTCTTTGTGCATTTTTTACAAATTAATAAGATTCACGAAGAATAGCGAGGAACTTTCCGGGGATGGTGGTGGTGAGGTGCTGCAGGCGGGGGTAATCATACAATATTAATAAGGTTATCAATCAATCTTTGTTTTATACTGCTATATATTCCATCATAAACGTCCTTGTCTGCATAAACAGTTACCTCGTAATCATTTTCTTTAGAATCCCCTAAAAATTTTCGTGCTGTAGATTTAAAAGAACATAAGGTAGGCTTTATTGACAATTCTTGAATTATCTCCTCAATTTTATATATTGAATCTGGGAAAAACATTTTAACTTCGAAAACATCTTTATGGTTTTTTAATTCATTAAAAACCATTCTTGAATCCCAAGTTGAATATTGTCGAAATTGAAAATCAAGATACGTAACTGCAACTGTACTTATTCTAAATTTAACTTCAGAACTATTATCAATTATTCCAGACATAAAACCATAACCTGAAAGTTCATTAAAACAAAATGTCTTAAGATTTTCTAAATCATATTTCTTTGCAAGAGTTAATGATTCTGAAAGACATAATGATAATTTTAATTGAGGTTCTGAAATTTTTTTCATCAGATTATTTACTTCTTCAATTAAATACGTATTTTTTGCTATGGAAGGTATAGAACTAAACCAATTATAGATACTAACACATTCGTGACCATTGGCTTCCGAATTACTCGTGCCTCGTCTTGTGTAATATTTACCTGGCTCTAAACCTTTCAATTTTTTGGTAGGGGTTATAGGAGTTTCATATTTAGATATTGGTATGCTTATAATTCCAAAAATCTTGCCCTGATATTTTATTGTTGAAAACGAAAATTTAGGTATTGGAAAAACTTTATCTTTAACTTTTTCTTGCAAGATAGCCTCATCGACAACATTTTCAATTCCAAATAATGTTTTAATTCCATTCTGTTCTTTGACGCCAAGTATTATATATGCCGTTTCAGTTCTAACTGTATTAGCAAAACAGACAATATCTTTAACAAAATCTATTGTCTTACTTCTATCATTATCATTCGAAAAGTCATAATTTGCTTTCTTAAAATCTAATATTTCAGATTCTGAGCGATCTAATATTTCCTCAAATTTCTCTACCGTCATAAGTTTTTCATTTATCCAAATATAACAATTCTCCTTCTCATTCCCTTAACAAAAATCTCCCCCAAAACCCGTATCTTTACCCATTCAATTTTTGCCATGATAAAGACCGATCTTTCGACATTAGAGCCAAAGAAGAACATACTCATAAAAGGCGCGCAACTGCACAACCTCAAGAACCTGGATGTAGCCATTCCGCGCAACAAGCTGGTGGTGGTTACCGGGCTTTCTGGCTCCGGGAAGTCGAGCCTCGCCTTTGATACGCTTTACGCCGAAGGCCAGCGCCGCTACGTGGAGAGCCTTTCTTCCTATGCGCGCCAGTTCCTCGGCCGCCTCGACAAGCCCAAGGTGGAGTACATAAAGGGCATTGCCCCCGCCATCGCCATTGAGCAGAAGGTCAACACCACAAATGCCCGTTCGACCGTGGGTACCAGTACCGAAATATACGACTACCTTAAGCTGCTTTTTGCCCGCGTGGGGCGCACCTATTCTCCCGTTTCAGGGCGCGAGGTGCGAAAGCATACCGTTACCGACATAACCAACGAAGTTAAGACTTTTGAGCCCGATAGCCGCTGGCTGCTGCTTGCCCCGGTACATACCGAAAAAGGCCGCACCATCGAGGAAAAATTGGGCGTACTCCTGCAACAGGGTTTTGCCCGTGTTTTGGTTGATAACGAGACCCTGCGCCTGGACGAACTTGCCGGCGCCGACCTCGCCAATAAGGAAGTCCTTTTAGTGGTCGACCGTATCGTGGTAAAGGACGAGGAGGAATTTTACAACCGACTTGCCGACGCCGTACAGACCGCTTTTTACGAAGGTAAGGGTGAAGCATACCTGCAGGATGTCACTACAGGCAACCGCCTTGTTTTCAGTAATAATTTTGAGCTTGACGGACTCACATTCCCGGAACCGAACGTACACCTGTTCAGCTTCAACAATCCCTACGGTGCCTGCCCTGCCTGCGAAGGTTACGGCAGCATCATTGGCATCGATGAGGAATTGGTAGTGCCCAATACCGCGCTGTCCATTTACGAGAATGCCATTTTCCCGTGGCGCGGCGAGAGCATGGGCTGGTACCGCGACCAGTTGGTGAATAACGGCCACAAGTTCGATTTTCCTGTACACAAGCCGTATTTCCAGTTATCGGAAAGCGACAGGCAGTTGGTTTGGAACGGCAATAAGTACTTTACCGGGCTCAATGATTTCTTTACTGAACTGGAAGAAAAGAACTACAAGATACAGAACCGCGTGATGCTGTCGCGCTACCGTGGCAAGACCAAATGCCCCGACTGTAAAGGCAAGCGCCTGAGGCCGGAAGCCAATTATATCAAGATAGGCGGTCGTACTATTAGTGACCTCGTAGACCTGCCAATAAAGAACCTCGCTGAGTTTTTCAGCGGGCTGGAACTCAACGAATACGATACCACAGTGGCCAAACGCCTTTTGGTCGAGATCAACAGCCGCCTGAGCTTTTTGCAGGAGGTCGGCCTCAGCTACCTTACGCTGAACCGCCGTTCGAATACGCTATCGGGTGGGGAGTCGCAACGCATTAACCTGGCGACATCGCTGGGCAGCAGCCTGGTAGGGTCGATGTACATCCTTGACGAACCGAGCATCGGCCTCCATCCTAAAGATACCGAACGGCTTATTACCGTACTCGAAGGCCTGCGCAATTTGGGCAATACCGTTATCGTGGTGGAGCACGACGAGGACATCATGAAGGCCGCTGACATGATCATTGACATCGGCCCCGAAGCGGGTTCGCTGGGTGGTGAGCTTGTTGCACAGGGGACGTATGAGGAAATCCTGAGATCCGATTCGCTTACCGCAAAATACCTTAACGGTGACATGGAAATTTCGGTGCCAAAAAAACGCCGCAAGTTCAAGAACCATATTGACGTAGTTGGCGCGCGGGAGAATAACCTGCAAAACATCGACGTGACATTTCCGTTGGACTGCCTTACCGTGATCACGGGGGTTTCTGGGAGCGGCAAGAGTACGCTCGTGAAAAAAATATTATTCCCGGCCCTTCAGAAGAAACTGGAAGGCGTGGGCGAAAAGGCCGGGCAGTTCACCGAATTGCGCGGCAGCTATAGCCATATAAAACATATTGAGTACGTGGACCAGAATCCGATAGGGCGCAGTTCGCGTTCCAATCCGGTGACGTACATCAAGGCGTATGACGATATCCGTGACCTGTTCTCGAAGCAAAAATTATCGCAAAACCGTGGCTACCAGAGCAAGCACTTCTCGTTTAACGTCGACGGTGGGCGCTGCGATACCTGCAAGGGTGAAGGCGAAGTGACTATCGAAATGCAGTTCATGGCCGATGTGCACCTGGAATGCGAAGCCTGCAACGGCAAGCGCTTTAAAAAAGAAGTCCTCGAAATTACCTACGAAGGCAAGAACATCGACGATGTGCTGACCATGACCGTAGACGATGCCGTGGCATTCTTCAGTGAGCACAAGCAGTCGAAGATCATGACCAAGCTCCAGCCGCTGCAGGATGTCGGACTGGGGTATGTGCAGCTGGGGCAGTCCTCCTCTACCCTTTCGGGCGGTGAGGCACAGCGTATCAAGCTGGCATCGTTCCTCGTAAAAGGCGCGACAAAGGATAAGGTGCTTTTCGTTTTCGACGAACCTACCACAGGGCTGCATTTCCACGATATCCGCAAGCTGCTGGCCTCCTTTGAAGCGTTGCTCGACAAAGGGCATTCCATCATCGTGATCGAGCACAATCTCGACCTCATCAAGTGCGCCGACTATATCATCGACATTGGCCCCGAAGGCGGTGAGAACGGCGGGCATTTAGTGGCGTTCGGCACACCGGAGGAGGTTGCGAAGAATAGTAAAAGTGTTACGGGGGAGTATTTGAGGGGGAAGTTGTAAACTGCGGCTTTGCTCCCGATAGTTAGCGGGGGTTCTTATATAACTCTAAATGTGCTTGAGAATTTCATCTAATTGAAAAGCATAAGCAATCCCTACATTTGAAGAGCGTTCGAGTTCATTACCAAAAGCGTCCATTTGTCTTTGAATTATTTTAAAAGTTTCTAATGTATCAATACCTCCCAAGTTCATACTAACTGTTTTTTGAGCTTGCTCAATTTGTTTGATATTATTAGAATAGCTCTGTTTAAGTTCTTTGTATTTTTCTGAAAAACCAGTATTTTTTAGAGTTATGATTCCTATTACCTTTCCCGTTTCTTTTTCCAATAACGGACCACCAGAATTACCTCTATTTACACTTGCATCAAGTTGAATATACCTTACGTTATTTCTTACATTAGTGTAACATGCAGATATAATTGCATTATGGATTGATAAAAAGTTTGAACTTAAAGGGTATCCAAGAAAGCAACAATCACCGCCAATTTCAAAATCACTATCTGTTGATAATTCTAGACAATCAATTTCCTCAAAATAATTGTCTTTTAGAAGTGCGAAATCCCAAGAATCTTGTGGCATGCCATATTCTAAAGTTGAAATGAATTCCTCTTTAGAATATTGCTTTTCAATTTTAATTGTTTTTCCATCATCATCTTTAAATTGAATCAAAATCGCATGCGATTGTAAAGGATTGTAAACATGATTATTAGTAATAATATAATTTTTAATTTTAAACCCCGTTCCAACTGAAATGACCTTATTATTAATGTCACGATGTATTATTTGGCAAACTGAATTTCTAGCATGTGTCCACACTTCCTTTGTCGTCATCCGTAAAGAATTTAATTATGCAATAATACGTAAAAGAATTGGCTATGAATAAGAAGTCAACCTTTCAAACAATCAAAATTGTGATATAAGTATTTCCTCTACTAGTGCCAGCGTCCCGCTAGCGCTATGTCAAGCTCATAGGCAACTATAAACCAATCCGTACAGCACGAGCTGGAAGCTCGCGTCGTCAATCAATATGAAAAAACTCATCCTCCTCTCCCTAATATTCCTCTCCTGCAACCATATCACCCCTGGCTCCACCATACCCGATAAAGAAATAAAACGAATCGAAGAAATTGGCCTGCTGGATAAAGGCGAAACCATTATCCGGTTCTATTCGGAGTCAGATGACGAAGCGGGAAATTTTTTTACGGAAAAGCGGCTGGCAAGCTATTGGCTCGATAAGCATGACCCCGCAAGGAGCAAAGCTTCCTTTGCTTATTACGCCGACATCAAAGCCATCGATACCTTTTACAATCCCGGCCTGACGTACTGCCCTTACCTGAAAGTCACCAAAAAGGATGGCACAACATTCAAGGTCTGTGCAGATGGTGAAAAGGCAGATGTAAAAGCGTTTTTTGAGGAAGCGATGACGAGGTGGAAAGCCGGGATGTTGAAACATAAGTCAAAAGATTTCAGTCTGGCGCGATCTCCAAGTTGTTTTGGCTTAAAAGCACGATATCAATAAAACATTCGTTTTTTTCGTAAATTACAATCTGATTACCAATCAAATTTATAATATCTACAGCATAAAAAAATTACTCCCGCAATTTTTTAAATTCTCCATACTACCTATCACACATTTTCTTACATTCGCCATTATAACCAACTATTCACAATCACCATGAAAAAAATTACGATAGCGGCGTTGCTGCTATTCACTTCCCTCTCTTTCGGGCAGGCACTCGTTGAGGACACTACGTTCAACATGGGCACCGGATTTACCAACTGGAGTGGCTTCGGCAGCGTTACCGTTAACAAGGCCACATTACAGCCTGATGGGAAAATACTCGTTGCAGGCCAGTACATCAACTACAACGGCAATGCCGTAAACTGCATCGTAAGGCTTAACAGCAACGGAACGCTCGACAACACTTTTACGCCCGGCACAGGGACGAACGCCGGCATTTGGGGCTGCAAAGTGCTATCTGACGGAAAGATCCTGATACATGGCGGATTTACCGCTTACAACGGCGTGGCTTCCAACAGGATCGTTCGCCTTAATGCCAACGGGACGAAAGATACTTCGTTCGCCATCGGCACAGGCCCAAGCGATTATGTGGAAACCGCAGTAGTACAGCCCGACGGTAAAATGATATTGGGCGGGCGTTTTACCAGCTACAACGGTACGGCGGTCAACAGGATCTGCAGGATCAACGCGAACGGCACGCTTGATAATACGTTTACAGTAGGTGTGGGCGCTAACGAACGCATACGCGAGGTAGCATTGCAGCCCGATGGCAAGATCATCGTAGTAGGCGATTTTACGGAATATAGTGGTGTGACCGTAGGCCGCATCGTTCGCCTTAACGCCAATGGAAGCGTGGACACCACCTTTAACAGCGGCGGCTCGGGTGCACTGTCTAAAATATGGACGGTTAAGCTGCAGCCGGATAACAAGATCCTGATCGGGGGAGAGTTCCAGGCCTACAATGGCACGGCGGCCAAAAGGATCGCACGCCTTAACACTAACGGCTTGCTTGAGAATGCGGCCTTCAACACAGCCAACGCGGCGAACAGCACTGTAATGACCATCTTTGTGGAGAATAACGGGCAAATTATAATTGGCGGTTCATTCAATGCGTATGGTAATGTAGGACGCAGCAATTTCGCGAGGATCAATGCCGATGCTACACTTGACACCAGCTTTACCATAGGCACCGGCTTTGACAACTGGGTGAATTCGATAGAAAGGCAAACGGATGGCAAGTTGCTTTTGGGCGGTAACTTTACCACTTTTGACGGCAATGCCAAAAACCGCATTATACGTTTTACCTCAGGTACCATGGGTAATGAGCAGTTCGATATCGCATCTATTGCTGTGTACCCCAATCCTGCCACCGACAACCTGTCCGTAAGCAATATCGAAGCCATTGGCGACTACACGATCACCGACCTCAACGGAAGGATAGTTGAACAGAATACCGCTAAAGGCAACAGCATTGGTGTAAGCAGCCTGCGAAGCGGGATATACTTATTAAGCTTCACTAAGGATGGCCGTGCGGTAACGCAGAAATTCATACGTAACTAAGAAAAATATCTTTAGAAAGCCTGTCAGGAATGACGGGCTTTTTTATGCAATATAATTACCTGTTACAAGTTATAGGTAGTACCAAACCACCTGACTATGAAACGACTGCTACCCGCCCTGCTTGTGGCTATTGCCCTCATGGCATGCCAATGGGATAAAGCCCGGCCTGCCCAAGCCGCTATAAAAGACCCCGACTCGTACGAAGCCTTTAAAACCTCGGTCACTAAGCATAAAGCTGAACTTACCGGAAAGCCGCACAAGGAGGTTTCCTGGTACTTTTTCCATTTGGTCAATGACAGCCTCCCTGCTTACTGGAACGGCACCCCCTGGGATTTTTACGGCATGACACGTACACCACAAAAAGGCGACATCGCATGCGGGTATTTCGTGACCAATACGCTGGCCGACCTCGGATTTAATATACAACGGGTAAAGCTGGCACAGGTGGCTTCAGGCGACATGATAAAGGTGCTGTGTACCGACATAAAAACCTGTAACGGCATAAAAAGTTTTGAAGCGTATATGGACAGGCAGCCGGTTAATTCGGTGTATATCGTGGGACTGGACTTCCACACCGGCTATATTGTGAAAGATGCTGAAGGTAGCTGGTTCTTCCACTCCAATTACATTAAGAGAAAAGGTGTGATCAAAGAGAAGATAGGCGAATCAGCGGCATTGGCAAAGAACAAATTCTTTATGATCGGGAGTTTAACGGGGAATAAAAAACTGTTGGGGGAATGGGTAAGTAAATAATGGTCGTTCTGTAAAAACAACGCAAATGTCATATTGAGCGGAGTCGAAATGCGACATTTCCTTAGTTTTGCTTCACGACTGCGCTCGAAGTGACAATCACCTATAAAATAACTAATATTGATCAAGCCATGAAAAAAATAGTGCTCATCCTATTGCTATCCCTCAGCGCTTTCGCCCAAAAAACCGAAAGCCAATCCATAGAAAACCTTGTGTTTGAAGGGGCGGGCATACGGGGCATTGCCTATTCGGGTGTGATAAAGGAATTGGAAGGCCGTGGCATTATGGGCGGCATCCAAAAAGTGGGCGGTACCTCTGCAGGGGCGATAACTGCAATGATGGTTTCGCTTGGGTACAATTCGGATGAGATATACAGCATCATTTCAGAAACCAAATTCCAAAAGTTAAATGATGGCGAAATGATGTTCGCGGGCGGGATATACAGGCTTTGCCATAGGTTTGGCTGGTATCGTGGCGATGCCTTTAACCGTTGGCTTGAAAAGCTGATCGCAGCCAAAACAGGCAATTCTGATATCACTTTCAAAGAGCTTGTGCTAAGAGGCTCTAAACAGTTGTATGTTACCGGCACCTGCCTTAACAGGCAAAAGCTGGTAGTATTCTCGGCGGAAACGTATCCCAATATGAAAATAAAGGACGCTGTACGGATATCGATGTCGGTTCCGCTGTATTTTGAGGCGATTTTCATTGACGGCGATGGCAAGGTATACAAAAACCTGAAACAACAAAAAGGACTGGACATTGTTGTAGATGGCGGCATTACCGGCAACTTCCCTATCTTCCTGTTCGACAGCATAGCCACAGATGCATCAGGAAAAGAAATAAGGCTCCCAAACCCGAAGACACTGGGCGTGCGCATCGACTCTGACTCACAGATAGCAAACGACAACTGCGATAAAGAGCTGGCCGAAATTGACATTGACGACCTAAGCGATTACATGCAGGCGTTTTACATCCTTACGTTGGAAAACCTCAACCGCAACCAACTGATACCGGAAGACTGGGACAGGACGATCTCGGTCTCAGATGCCGGTATAGGACCGAAGGTCAAAAAAATGTCTGAAAAGCAAAAGCAGGCACTGATAAAGAGCGGAGAAGCGAACACGAAGCATTTTTTTGAAACTATGGAATTGTAATGAATTGATCTGTAATTTAGGCAAATGAAAAACACCTTGATCATCTTAGCTATAGCACTGTGTGCCTCCTGTGCGCCAAATAAGGCCGTAACCGCATCGGGACTGCAGTACCAAATACTGGAAAAAGGTTCGGGGACCCCTGCAAAGGCCGGAGACGAAGTCCTCATTTTTGAGACCACGAGCTACCGCAACGGCACGGTCCTGTATTCGAATTACAATGCTGCATCGCCTGTAAAAGTGCTCATTGGCGGCAACCAGGCTACAGCGGCAGTAGACGAAGGCCTCAGGGGAATGCGTGTGGGCGAGGTACGCGAGCTTACCGCGCCGCCGCATCTGGTAAAGCGAAAAGGGTATCCGCCCAACGTATCGCCCGACTCTACGCTGGTCATCAAAATAAGGCTGGATAAGATCGTGGCAAGCCAGTAAAGCGTTGCCTGCCTGATATTTGTATCCAGGTTATTACCAAAGAACATATTATTCTTACATTTTTTACGTTACTTTATAATCCGCCCGGGCATTTTGGGCATTTCACCCGCATGAAGGACCACTACCAGATACTTGGAATCAGCCCCGCATCGACACAGGACGAGATCAAAAAGGCCTACCGCCTGCTCGCCCTGCGCTACCATCCGGACAGGAATGGCGGCACTGTGCACAGCGAGGAAGTATTTAAGGAGATCGTGGGATCATATAAAGTGCTTAGCGACTTATCGGCACGCAGGTCGTACGATTATTGGCGTACCCCCAGGGAAACCCCAATGGAGGAAGACATTGCCTCTGATACGGTCACTCCCGCAAAGTTCCTGCGTATTTTCAGGACGATAAAGGAAAAAGTAGTGAATGCCGACATCTACATCAGCGAGTCATGGCTGTTCGACACCATCAACAATGTGCTTACCACCGATAACCTCAACTTCCTGGTGGGCGAAGCAGACATTTTTACCAACGGGCTTATCATCGATGAGATCGTTGCGACTTCGGCCTACCTGCCCGATCCCTCCAGAATGGTCATTTACCGGAAGCTTATACGACTGGCCCATGGCGATGAAGGCCTCCGGAGGAAAGCATCGGAATTAAGCGGGTTTGAATTTGTGCCACGCTCTGAAAAGGTGAAGGAAAAAGAAGAGAATGAGGATATTTCCGATTATGTTTATTTTTTCATCGCGATGCTGATAGCGTTGTTGCTGTTTGCGGTTATTTCCGGTATAAATTAAATGGCCGTAAGCAAACTGCTTTATTTATCCCTACATTTACCTAAAACAATCAGTTAATACAATGAAGCACAATGCCAGATCTATACGCCCGTTCATAGGGGCGAAGAATTTTGAAACCTCACGCCGGTTCTACCGTGACCTCGGATTTGAGGAAAACGCCATAGCACAGGACTTTTCGGTATTCCACAGTGGGGCTTTCTCATTTTACCTGCAGGCCTATTATGTAAAGGAATGGGTAGACAACACCATGGTTTTCATGGAAGTGGATGACACACAGCGTTTTTACAATGAACTGATGGCACTAAAACTGGAAGATAAATATGATGCCGTACGCATTGTTCCCATCCGTACGATGGACTGGGGCAAGGAATGCTTTGTACACGACCCATCAGGGGTATTATGGCATTTTGGGGAGTTTTTTAATTGATGATTTATTATTGATTATTTTCTATTGCAATGCAGCGCTTGAAATATTTCATTCTTCTCCTGCCACTAATAGCTTTCTTTTCGTGCAAAAGAGAAGCGACAATCTGGGATGTCCAGAACGATACTATCATTGTTTATGATACTCTTAGGTATAATACCATGCGTCATGATAATTTTAATGGCGGAAAGGTCAAACTGATAGACACTGCACGTATTAATGGAGAAAAGCGCGCGATAATGGATGCCCGTAAAGGTATGTATTCATACTATTTCGGAGCAGGACATGGAACTACAGAACGATACATAAAATATATCAAGAGCGCTTTTGGGGCAAAAGGCATCAGGGTCGATTTTTATTATGTAAGTTGTCGTGGCGGCGGCCCTTTAGGAGATGACTTTGGAAATCACAGCTATATGAAGACCGCAAAAATTGAATTTGAAAAAAAATATGGCAAGACTCGAATCGACTCCATGCGCATAGCATTTGAAGAGTTGACTAAAAAATACTATGGCAGATAAATAAAAATATGAAATTAATTTCCATCATAATCATAACATTACTACTGCTTTCCTGTAAGCAAAAGCAAAACGAAGTATTGGCTGAAAAGGAAAGCGATACTTTGGTGGTTTATGATCACAAAAAATATCAGATGCTGTGTGCACAAAACCCTGAAAATAAGATAAAATACAAGCTCATCGATACCGCGTGCATTAACGGAAAAAAGCGTGCAAAGGAAGAAGCTGCCAGAGGAATCTATACATTTCATTACGGTGCCGGGCTGGGTTTTAATGAAAGTAAAATGGCATACCTGAAAAAAGCATTTTCAAAGAAGGGCATTACAATAGATTTCTACATCACGAGCTGTATTGGTGGGGCTCCGGCCGAAGGGGAATTCGGAAGACATTGTTATGTAACAACTGCTAAAGAAGAATTTGAAAAGAAATATGGCAGGGCACGCATCGACTCTATGGAAAAAGCAAGCATAGATTTGATGGAAAAATACCGAAGATAATACACAACAAAATCACAGGAATATACATGAAAAAACTACACCTCCTCCTATTCCTCCTCTCCCTTACCGCATTCGCGCAAGGCCAAAATGCCGACTCGCTCTATATGCGCCAAAACTATGAGAAGTTTGAGTACAACATTCCGATGCGCGATGGCGTAAAGCTGTTTACCATTGCATACGTGCCAAAGGACAAGTCGAAGACCTACCCGTTCCTGATGAACCGCACTTGCTACAACGCTTCGGGGTATGGTAATTATAATACCTACGGGCATCCGTCCAACTATTTGGTCCAGGACAAGTACATCTTAGTATTCCAGGACGTGCGGGGCCGCTACATGTCCGAAGGGGTTTTCGACAACATGACGCCTAACATTCCCGGCAATGATAAAAAGAACAAGAAGGCCATCGACGAAAGTTCGGATACCTACGACACCATCGACTGGCTGCTTAAGAATGTAAAAGGCAACAACGGCAAGGCGGGCATTTACGGCATATCCTATCCCGGCTTCTACTCCGCCGCGGCATTGCCCGATGCGCATCCCGCCCTGAAAGCCGTTTCGCCACAGGCCCCGGTATCCGATTTCTTTTTTGACGATTTCCACCACATGGGTGCCTACCTTGAGAGCTACACCCCGGCATTCCCTGTATTTGGCATCCAAAAGCCTGGGTTGACCAAAGACGACTGGTTCGAGGGAGCGCTCATGCGTATGTTTGCCAACGCACCGCACGATGCCTACGACTTTTACCTGCGCCTCGGGCCGTTGAAGAACATTACAGAAAAGTACCACTATGATAACTTCTTTTGGCAGCAATTTGTTGAGCATCCCAACTATGACGAATTCTGGCAAAAAAGGAGCATCCTCCCCCACCTGAAGAACATTACCCCTGCCGTGATGACCGTAGGCGGATGGTTTGATGCCGAAGACCTGTACGGTCCGCTGAACATTTACAAAGCCATTGAAAGATCGACCCCGAAAGCCAGGAACACTATCGTTATGGGCCCCTGGTCGCATGGGGGATGGGCACACGAAGAAGGTAAGCTTACCCACAACCACATTTATTTTGGCGACAGCATTTCGACCTTTTACCAAAAGGAGATCGAGCGGAAATTCTTCGCGCATTACCTGAAGGATGGCGCCAACCCCAACCTGCCCGAAGCCTACTTGTATGATACCGGCAAAAAAGAATGGAAAACCTTTGATGTATGGCCACCGAAAGCCACGGCGAATACCCAACTCTATTTTGGCGAAAAAGGTAAGCTCGCCATCAACAAGCCACAAAATGGCAAGGCGGTTTTCGAATATCTAAGCGACCCTGCGAAGCCCGTGCCCTATACCTCGCAGATCGAAGGGCTTACCTTTACCCCTCGCAACTTCATGTCGGATGACCAGCGCAACGCTTCCCGCCGTCCGGATGTGCTGACATTTGAGTCGGAACTACTGACGGACGACATGACCCTTGCCGGTGAGATACTGGCGAAGCTGGACGTATCGATGACCGGTACCGATGCCGACTTCATAGTGAAGCTCATCGATGTGTACCCTGACAATGAGCCGAATTACGAAGGCAACCCTAAAAATATCGTGATGGGCAACTACCAGCAGCTGGTGCGCTCGGAGGTGTTCCGCGGGCGTTTCAGGAATAGTTTTGAAAAGCCCGAACCGTTCGTGCCCAACCAGGTAACCAGGGTCAACGTGCCCCTCCAGGACATCCTCCACACCTTTAAAAAAGGCCACCGCATCATGATACAGGTACACAGCACATGGTTCCCGTACATCGACCGCAACCCGCAAAAGTATGTGGACAACATTTACAAGGCTAATGAGGAGGATTTCATCAGATCGACCATCAGGGTCTATGGCAGCTCGGTGATCGAGATCGGGAAAAGGAATTGATCGGCTATGAGTTATATATTGCCGATAGCATGATCCGGAGTATTTCACAATGTTGGTATTTTGCCTTCTGAATTATATTCCGTTATTTTGAGGGTTCCGAACAATTTCCCTGAATGAAGGACCATTACAAAATACTGGGTGTGGAGCCCGGATCCACACAGGACGCGATAAAAAAAGCCTACCGCATGCTGGCCCTGCGCCACCACCCCGACCGTAATGGCGGCGACAAGGCATCGGAAGCATTGTTCAAGGAAATATCGGAAGCTTATCTTGTTGTGGGCGATACCTCCAAACGGCAGGCGTATGACGACAGGCGCTTCCGAAAGGAAAACCCTGAGTTTGACTATGCATCGAAACAGGTTACGCCGGTCACGTTCCTCATCACGTTCAGGACCATCCGTGATAAGGTGTTCAACGCGGGCGGGTATGTAAAGGAAGAAGCGCTCTTCAATGTCATCAATAATGTACTTTCTACAGAGAACCTCAACTTCCTGGTGCTTTCGGCTGATGTACGTACCAATAGCATGATCATCGACGAGATACTGATCTCTGCCATTTTCCTCAGCGATACCTCTAAAACAATACTTTACCGCAAGCTGGTACGCCTTGCCCACGGCGACGCGCAGATGCGGGAGAAGATCTCGGTACTGACCCACAGCTCCGACCGCCAACCGCGACAAACCGAAGAAGAGCCACCATCTGGAAAATATGCGTATTTTTTCATAGCCCTTGTCATCGTGCTGATAATTTTGGGGCTGCTGGCGGGATAACTTCTATTTTTAGTATCTTCGAAGGGCAAACGATATCCATCCCATGACACCATCTAACCAACTGGCAAAACACCTGCGCGAAGTATTTTTCGGAGGCAACTGGTGCACCGTTAGCCTAAAGGACGTTCTAAAAGACGTTACCCATACCGAGGCGGAAACCAAAGCACACAATTTCAACAGCATGCTTGCGCTTACCTACCACATGGGCTATTACATTACCGCCATACTGAAAGTCATGAAGGGAGGGCCACTGGACGCGCACGATAAGTTCAGCTTCGACCATCCGGCGGTGGGATCGGAAGAGGACTGGCAGGAATTGCAGCAAAGGCTTTGGGGCGAAGTAGAAGCCCTTGCGGCATTGATCGTGCAATTGCCCGAAGAAAAACTGTGGCAGGACTTTGCCGATCCGAAATACGGCATCTATTTCCGTAATCTTTTTGGGGTTATCGAGCATACGCACTACCATTTAGGGCAGGTAGTTTTGGTTAAAAAGCTGGTGCGTTCTTAAGTTCAGGCGTTCTGATCTCGGGAACTAAGTTGTGTGTGAGCCCTGAATAAAAGATCTGTTAACCTCTGTACCGCTATCAAGAACTCTTCGTACCTTAACATTATGAAACTTGCAACCTATAATGTAAATGGCATAAACGGCAGGCTTCCCGTACTGCTGCAATGGCTGGATGAGGCAAAACCCGACGTAGCCTGCCTGCAGGAGCTTAAGGCCCCGCAGGAGAAATTCCCTATTGAGGCTATTGAAGCCGCGGGCTACCAGGCGATATGGCACGGGCAAAAGCAATGGAACGGCGTAGCGGTCCTTGCCCGGAACGGACTTGAGATGAAGGAAGTGGGCCGCGGCCTGCCGGGAGATCCTGAAGACGTTCAAAGCCGCTACATTGAAACACTGGTGAACGGTGTCCTCATTTGCTGCCTGTACCTTCCCAACGGCAATCCCGCGCCGGGGCCTAAATACGATTATAAGCTCAAATGGTTCGAGCGCCTCACCGCAAGGGCTAAGCAGCTATTGGAATTTAAGATACCCGTAGTACTCATGGGCGACTTCAACGTAATGCCTACCGAACTCGACGTTTACAAACCCGAGCGCTGGACAGACGACGCTCTTTTCCGCCCCGAAACACGCGCAGCTTTCCACAAGCTTGTGGCTCAGGGATGGACCGATGCGATACGCACCCTTTATCCCGGCGAAGTCATCTATACCTTTTTTGACTATTTCAGAAATGCGTATGGACGCAATGCCGGCCTTAGGATCGACCATTTCCTGCTGAGCAACGAACTGAAGGGTAAGCTGAAAGCGGGAGGCGTGGACAAACACGTGCGCGGCTGGGAAAAGACAAGCGACCATGCTCCGGTTTGGATAGAAATAGCCCCCTAACCCCCAAAGGGGGAATTCCACTCATACACATTAAATATTGATCACTGATTTTCCCCTTTGGCAGCTAGTGGGCTTTAAATGCATGGAACCAAACAAATTATTACTCGTCCATTTGCTGCTTCTAAATTTGATGGTACTGTTGGGACTCGCATGGTCCGAAGGCGCACCACCGTTTGCCAACATTGTCAATATGTTCACGCTTTCGCTGAATCATTTTTATGCTGACGTTATTCAGGTCTTCAAAAAAAGATCAATGCTTGTCTCAAAATTAAAAGCCCGCCAGGCATTATACCTGACTGGCTTTCACTTTCTGTGAAATATTTTTACTTCAGCGCGTCAAAACCTTTCTGCAGCTTGTTGAATTCCTTTCTGTCCGATGGTGATGCTACAAGCGCCTCTACCTTAGGCAGCTGAACAGCGGCATCGTCCTTACGTTTGTGGTAGATAAGGAAGTCGGCATAGTTCCAGTTATTCAGGAAGTAGGATTTGATGGCGATGCTCTCTTTATAGTTGGCTTCGGCATTAGCAAGGTCTTTATTCATCAGGTAGCAGGAACCCAGCTGGTCGTGCAGGAAGGCTTTGTCGGTATCGTCCCACTGCTGGTTAAGTGCATCATTGTACACATCAATTGCTTCCTGGTACTTGCGCCCCATAATGAGCTTCCCTGCCCTATTGATGTATTCTGTTGTCCTGCTGCTTGTTTCGGGGAATGCCGGCCTGTCTGACGATGCCGAATTTTCCACGCTTATCTCCCCGCCAAAAACAGAGTTCTTAAGGTATTTTACCAACTTGGCATCGCTATCCGTTTCCTCGAAGAAGTCCTGAAGCGGCTTGTAGTTGCCTTCGTTCAGCACCACTGAAGCGTTAACCGAGTTTTTCAGCTTGTCATACAATGGGTCGATCAGCTTACTGCCCGATATGTTCATCTCGGCAAGTACTTTACGCAACAGGTCGAGCACAGCAAGGAGGTGTACTTTTTGCTCAGCGTTCACATGGTCGTTAAGCGGAATGACAAACGCCTCTCCCAAAGCCCTGAGGGCTGCATTAGTCTCGCCCGCGTCGAATTTCTTCTGTGCGTCGATAAGTTTTTCAGGTGCCTTTTTCAGGTTGTTCTTTGCAGCAAAAAGCGAATAAATAATGAAGAGTACGACTACGCCCCCTCCGATGTACAGATAATTCATTGTATTTAGGTTTTATGCCATTAAACAGGCAAGTTATAATTTTTATTTTTTATAGAATAGCTAGTCTATCTAAATCTTATGGTGATTAATTTTAACCACATAGATGCATAGCTTTTGTACGTTTACTATAGAATGTAATAGAGGAACACAATCTTAAGCTTCGCTTCACTATGCTTCTTCAACTGAAAATAGACGGCTGAAATACTATGTTCCTATGTGGTTAAAAAAATCAGAAAGTTACTTTAATATTTTACATCTGTAATATTGGCACCTTTAAAGGTAGCATCCGTTGTATTAGCACCGGTAAAGTCGGCGCCGGTACAGTTTACGATCTCAAAATCGGCACCGGTGAGGTTGGCATCCCTGAAATTAGCACCACTTACATCAGCCCCGGTAAAATCGACATTTGTAAGGTTCGCACCTTCAAAATTAGCACCCCGAAAAAATCCATTTGTAAATAATGAACCTTTAAGATCAGTACCGCTAAGATCGACACCGTCGGCAATGCAGGCCGTAAATTCAGACGCACGAAGGTCGTCAGCCCCAAAGCTGAAACCTTTAGGTAATGTTACCATCCCCGGTTTGAACTGTTTCCCTGCTTTAGCACGCGTTGAGTAAATATTGAGCGGCAGGCTGGCAGTGTACAATTGCTCAAAATGTCCGTTTGCACCACCTGCTTCCAGGAATTTACTATGTCCATTGATCATCTCTGTAATAGCTTCATTGCTAAGTTCTTCATTCTTTGCGAGGCTCTCTATCAATTCCTTGTCAATTTCATCCTCCCTTGGCGCTACATCCGACATCGGGAAAAGTTGTGCAAGCTTGTTATCAGCACCTTCCTCAACATAGGTAAGCGGTATCCTGTTGCCCTCGCCCGATGCTTCAAATTTCGCCATCATTTCGATCCGCACCTCTTTTATTGCATCTTCCCCTTCTTCTGTACGGAGTTTGTACGAAGTAAGCCACTCATTTGAGAACGGCTTCACATTTACCAACAGTATCTCTTCAAGGTTCATTTGCAATTTTGCAGGGACGTTTTTGGACGGCATATTAATGAACGCTCCAAAATCATCAGGCGCGTATTGCCCATGCCTGAAGAACGTGCTGATGTCATTGCTCGCACCCATCATGCCTTTCACGCACCATAGCTCTACATTATCCTGCCTGAACTCAATGGTCAGGTGCTCGTTCTTTTTGATGTGGGCTTTAATGTCGCTGTGCTCAATGGCGATCTGCGTTACACTGTTGAGCAGCGCCACGCAAAAATGGTCGTATATATCATCGTAGGTCACGTGGCCGTCGAATTCGATGTACATTTCCGCGCCTATGCCGTTATATTCCAGATTGGCATCAGAACGCTCGGACGTATACACATCGCTCAAACCGTCTGTAATAACAATTGTAGAATCTTTGGTATAAATAACACGCAGCACTTCGGATGTATGGTAATGGCTGCCTTCGGGCCAGCTGTTGCTGCGGAAACCGCCTACGCTAAGGTAGATCGGCACCGGAAGCACCGTACCTAATGTTTTGTAAAAGGCAGTCCTGATACGGATGGCCTCATCCTGGGCATCACGGCGCTTTTTATATTCGGGGGTAAGCTCGATGGTCTCATTGGCAGGCTCCAACTCAGCAATGCCAAATTGTGGGAAGCCGGGTTTAGACTGGATCACAAAGTCATCTCCTTCCAGCTTATAATACAGCTTTTCGACATTGCCGCCCAATGCTTTGTAAAGGCACTTGATAAGATTGGTATCGGCAGGTGAAGAACCCGAATTCGTACGTGTAGAAAGCACGGTGGTCTCATCGGTATAAACACCGAGCTCATCGGCCTGCTGCACAAATCTGATGATGGCTTCGGCCTTTATGAACTCCGGGTTGTCGGTAGTATAGCGCACGGCATCTTCCCTGATCTCCCTTTTCAGGTCGGCCAAAAGATGTGGCACATCCATCACAAGCCTCTCCATGGGCTGCCCTTTTACATAAGTAAAACGTATTTTGGTATCGGCAGGCAATCCATAGTAAAGATCACTAATATCGAGGTCGCCCCTCATATTATCGATCACCTCATCGATCTCTTTTAATCCCTGGGTAACGGCATCATCGGGATTTTGTTCGGCATACCACGCGGTGTAGCTTTTTCCTTCATGCAAGAGGAATACGCTGCCGCCGCTGCTTCCGTATTCCGACTTATAAAATTCCTGGTGGTAAGTCCGGCCTTCCCTAAGGTGTGGCTCAAGGTGCGCGGTGATGCGCTGCATTAGTTCCAAATGTTCTGCAGATGGGTTCATTCTATGGTATTATCGGTTATTGGGCCGAATTTAATGAATTTGGTTTTAAGAATAGATTATGAAGTTAAATATTACATCAACAAATGAACATTCGTTGGGTTTTGTAGGATAAGCGTTGATTTGCTGCTGGTTTTTTTTACCACAGGGTTCTTAAGAATTACACGAAGCCCACAAAGCAGTGCAATTAAAACTCAGAAACTGAAAAGATTTTTGTGCTCCATCGTGGTAGAAAATAAAAACAATATCTCGCTGAAAATCAGGCACAAAAATGTAAGATAAATTTTAAGCTAAATCGTTTTCGTATTTTGGCACGGCATTTGGATTATCCTAAACAGGAACACAAATTAAAAGTTCCTGCGGAAGCCGAAAAGCACAGAGTAGGCGCCACATTAAATTTTAAATGTCATGAAAAAAATTACCTTTTTAGTTGCCGGATTACTGATGAGCGGTAGCCTGGCCCTGGCGTCAGAAATAACTATTTTTTCTGGCAGGCCCACAAATTACGGAATAGACTATCGCGAAGCCGAACCCGTAATATTCATGGAGCGCGGCATTGAGTTCCTGGTTTTCCCTGACGGTGAGTTCGATTTTAATACAGAGCCGGCCACAAGTGATGATAACTCTTACTACCGCAGCAACAGGCGAGGACAAAACAGTACCTACGGTGCTCCCGGCAACAACAGGGGCGTAAAAGTAGAGCACGACTACAACGGTCGTGTACGCAGGGTAGGCAACGTGTTTATCAACTATGACGCAAGGGGCCGTGTAAAACGCATAGGTACCGTGTATATGAGCTACAACAGCTTTGCACTGGCACAAATAGGCAACCTGAGGCTGATATACAACAGGTCAGGCCAACTGGTAGATGCTACAGGATACGTTAACGCCTACAACCGTGCCTACACTTATGAACCGTATTATAGCGGAGGCTACGGCAACGGGAATAGCAGTGGCGGCGGAACTACACACTATGATGATGATAACGACGACAGGTATTACCGCAAGCCTGCCGAAGGTACAAAAGGATAGATCTGCAAATCAATTGCCGAAGGGCCGCTTTTAGGAGCGGCTTTTCTTATTTTTACACGCCTATACTTTTTGTAGTAACCTGCCGTTACCCTGTAAACACCGTTAAACATGCTAACCTTTAAACGAAATTATTTCATCCTTACCATCCTGCTTTTCATTACAGAAGTACTTATAGCATTATATGTCCATGACAAGATCGTAAGGCCCTATATTGGCGATATGCTGGTGGTAATACTCATTTATTGCTTTGTAAGAACGTTTTTTAAATGGACGGTGGTTCCCACCGCGATCGGTGTGCTCATTTTTTCCTATGTGGTAGAAACGTTGCAATACTTTAAAATAGTGGAGGTGCTTGGTTTGCAGGATTCTGCATTTTTCCGAACCGTGATAGGAACCTCATTCGTTTGGATGGACCTCGTTATGTATACTTTGGGCATAGTAATTGTACTTATCATGGAAAGAGTGAGGTTACATAAAAAGTGAATTATTTTTGGCAAGCCACAACACGTTCTATGACAGATCTGAAAAAGTTCGACGCATCCAAATCACAAAAAAGGTAAGTAATTTCACAGAAAAACAAATTGTAATAAAAATAATTACAATATATTTGCGGTTTGGCACGCAAGTTGCATTAAACATAACATCATGAATCTCTTTTCATGAGGTTTATAATAATTGGTTGGTTGGTTTGTTAAGTCCCGTCATCTCACGTTTAGATGGCGGGATTTTTTTGTGTGATCTATGCCCGTACTTCCTTACCCGATCCTGTCCAAAGTTGAGTGAAACGGGACGTACATATAAGCTTCTAATCTTACTTATCTTAACCCTATTTTATCGGTATCCAAACCTCTTCCTCAGATGCCGGATCGCCATGCCTGTACTTCTCCCCTAACAGCTCAAAATGCGGACGGTTATCCAAAACATACCCCGATGCAGGCAGCCATTGGCAAAAAATATAGTTGAAAAAAGAGTCTGCATTCTCCGGTGAGCCTTTGTAAACAAAAACAGCATACAGCCCTTCGGGCAGTTCCAGAAATTTCATTCCATCCGGAATTACATCAACGCCGGCCACCTCAACAGCAGCCCATTTTTCAAACTCATTTGCAGGATCGAAATTCACATAAAAGCCTTCGGGACAGATCTGCAATGAGAACAGATCGGTACCTATGGCGTTCACGATCTCCTTTCTGTGGGGCATGAAGCTGCTCCATAATTCGAACGTACGGTTATGGGCATGCGACATGGTCAGATGTTTACCAATGAGTTTTTTAGGCTTGAGAGATCTTATTCTGGGGGTCATTGTGATTCCAAAGACTTTAAAAACATTAAAAACATAATAATCAAACAATTACGAAAAATACCCGTCTCCGTCATTGCGAGGAGGAACGACGAAGCAATCTTTCCTTATCATAGACAGCTATTGATCGAATAAGTAAGGTCATTCCATTCGGGATTCATCGACTTGATCAAATCCAGTTTCTTCTTTCTAGAGCCTGCTTTTATTTGTTTTTCCCTTCCAATCGCATCTCCAATCATCATGAAGGTTTCAAAATAAACTAATTTACTGATGTTATATTTTGCCGAAAAAGAATCCGGATATCTTTTGGATCGATGGTTGGCAACACGTTCATGCAAATCAGATGTAACACCAACATACAATACTGTGTTATTTTGATTCGTCATAATGTATACAAAACCAGGTTTCATAAATGTATTTAGTAATTGTTAGGTTGAAGTAGAAAGATTGCTTCGTCGTTCCTCCTCGCAATGACAGCCTGACAATATTACGTACGTCTAAACCTCCACCCCATTCAGCTTACTGTTCCTTCGGCTAAAGCCAAAATAAATGGTAAGCCCTATCAGCAGCCATGCCGAGAAATAGATCCAGTTCCAGACGCTCAGCTCTGCCATCATGTACAGGCAGCAGATAAGGCCCAGCAGCGGTATCAGCGACAGGTTTTTGCGGAAAGCCCAAATGGTTAGTAATACCAGTGTGATAAGGAAAATGTACATCGGTATCTTGTGCTTGAACAGTTGGAAGCCGCTCTCATATTTCAGGTCCTCAGCGATAGGCAATTCGTCTACCAGCCTTTTATAATCGACTTCGTTCTTTTCATACATGCCAAGTATCTGCTCAAGGTCCTGCGTTCCGTTGGCTACATCGCGGGCAAGCAGCGAGTTGTATACGGCATCGGCCTGCTCTTTTGTCAGCGATGTCACTATCGTAGCCGGTGTATTGATCTGCTTATCGTTATTAAGGAAAGACATAGTAGCCTCTTTATTATACGTGAAGGAAAAGACTATCCCTGCGATAAGCGCTACCGGCATGATGAATTTAGCATTTACGTAAGGTGTACGGAACTTGCCCCTTGGCACATCTTTACGGTTTTGCAGTACCAATACCCCCGCGCAAACCAGCACAAAGGCGAAAAGCGTACCTATCGAACAAAGGTCGGTTACCATGGTCAGGTTCAGGAACAAGGCAGGAACGGCCACTACAAATCCTGTAACTACGGTAGCATACGATGGTGTTTTGAACTTAGGGTGTACGCGTGAATAGCGCTTTGGCAACAGTCCGTCGCGGCTCATGCTCATCCATATCCTTGGCTGGCCCATCTGGAATACCAAAAGCACGCTGGCCATGGCAACCACGGCACTCACGGCAATGATGCCGCTCATCCACCTAAGGTCAAGCTTTTCGAACACGAATGCCAGCGGGTCGCCCACATTCAGCTCGTTATAACGTACCATCCCGGTAAGAACAAGTGCGATGATCACATATAAAATGGTACATATCACTATGGCATACATCATCCCTTTCGGCAGGTCGCGCTGTGGGTTTTTACACTCCTCGGCAGTTGTCGATATCGCATCAAAACCAATATAGGCAAAGAAAACCGCAGATACTCCCTTTAGCACCCCGGCAGCACCATTTGGCGCGAACGGGTCCCAGTTGGCCGTATCTACATAAAATACACCGACCGCAATTACCAATAATATAATGCACAATTTAACCACCACCATAAGGTTGCTGGCGTTGCGTGACTCCTTCATTCCCCTGTAAACAAGTGCGGTTATGATAATAATGATAAGCAGCGCGGGAAGGTCGGCCACAAAGTGGAACGAACCCAGTGTAGGTGCGGTAGTCCATGCGGTATAGGCTGCCTGCAGGCCTTTGTCAAGGTTCTCGAAAGTTTTGCCGCCCTGCATTAAGGCTGTGGCGTGTTCAAATCCGTTAGATGCCGTAAGGTAATCCATTTGCACCCACTGGGGCAGGTTGATGCCCCCGCTACTGAGGAGCCCTGTAAAGTAATCGCTCCAGGATATGGCTACTGTAATATTGCCAATGGCATATTCCATTATGAGCGCCCACCCAATGATCCAGGCTACTATCTCTCCAAAAGCTACATAGGAATAAGTGTACGCACTGCCCGATACCGGCACCATAGAGGCGAACTCAGCGTATGCAAAAGCGGCAAAACCGCAGGCAAGTGCCGTAAACAGGAACAGAAATATCACCGCAGGACCTCCATCGGCGCTGGCTTTGCCTATTGTACTAAAGATACCCGCACCTATGATCGCCGCGATACCAAATGCAGCAAGGTCTCGTACGGTAAGGTGCCTGCCAAGGGAATTTCCGTGTTCGTTATTTTCTACCTGGTTAAGTATATCCTGTACGTTCTTCTTGCGAAATAAGCTGTTCAATCCCATTTGGAGTTCATTCTGTTTTATTGATAAAAACAAATATAGGATTTAATTGAAAAAAAATTTGCTGATAATTTGGTTATTTCTTAAAAATTTGTTAATTACAATATAGATAGGATCTTTCT
This sequence comes from Flavobacterium sp., assembly GCF_052437795.1. Classification (GTDB taxonomy): domain Bacteria; phylum Bacteroidota; class Bacteroidia; order Flavobacteriales; family Flavobacteriaceae; genus Flavobacterium. Next base: position 679,646 of record NZ_JBQVPA010000001.1, on the reverse strand, counting down.
ATACTGCCATAAGTAATAACAATGAGCGTTATCTATAAACAAAAGCTATCTAAAGTATATTTGCAATAGAGAATTAATTAATCATTAAATAATACAGCAATATGTCATTAGTAGGAAAAAAATTCCCAAATATTTCGGTAGACGCAATGTCTGAAATGGGCGATAACCTGAGCATCAATATTTTCGAAGAAGCAGTTAATAACAACAAGAAAGTACTTTTGTTTTGGTATCCTAAAGATTTTACATTTGTTTGCCCAACGGAGCTTCACGCTTTCCAGGCCGCCCTTGGTGAGTTTGAAAAAAGGAATACTATAGTAATAGGTGCTTCATGTGATACGAACGAAGTTCACTTCGCATGGCTTAACACTGCAAAAGACAATGGCGGGATCGAAGGCGTTACCTACCCTATCCTTGCCGATACCAACAGGAACCTTGCCAACATACTTGGTATCCTGGATATCGAATCTACAGAATACAGCGAAGAGACTGACTCGGTTATCCTTACAGGCTCTAACGTTACTTACCGTGCTACTTACCTTGTAGACGAGACCGGCAAGATCTTCCACGAAAGTGTGAACGATATGCCACTTGGCCGTAATGTTGCCGAATACCTTAGGCTTATCGATGCTTACACGCACGTACAGACAAAAGGCGAGGTTTGCCCGGCTAACTGGGAAGAAGGAAAAGACGCCATGACTGCCGACAGGAAAGGCGTTGCGTCATACCTTGCCTCAAACTAATTATTAACTAAACACCTTACCCATGATGTTACAGGAACTGGAAAGAGATAATTTAGCGGAGATCGTTGCCGGTGAACCGGTGGTAGTGGTGCAATATTCGGCAGGCTGGTGCGGCAACTGCAGGATCATGAAGCCTAAATTCAAAAAAATGGCTTCGGAGAATGAAAATGTCACGTTTGTGATCGCCGATGCCGAAAATTTCCCTGAATCGAGGAAGCTTGCCAAAGTTGACAACCTGCCTACCTTTGCCGTTTTCAGGAAAGGGCAGCTGGTAAACCAGGTACAAACGAATAAAGTAGAAATCTTAACCGACTTAGTCAATGAAGTTACCAGTAATTAAGCACTTAACGCAGTTCATAGAGGACAACGACCAGGATTACATCATCGAGACGCTCGAAGTTCTTGAAGCGCTTACCGAAGTGCCTTCGCTGAAGGATGAAGAGCTGGATGTGGTCGGGGAGCTCATCTCCAATATGTATGGCGCGCTGGAGGTAAACAAAATGATAAAGGAAGGCATGACAAAAAAGGAAGCGCTGAACGCATTCATGATGCGCGTACTGGGTGCCATAGATAAAGAATAATTTTTCATGATCGGGTTTGAATTGAAAAACGCCTCCGGATAACGGGGGCGTTTTTTTGTTTTGCTACCGTCAGGCAAATGTGATACTTTAGTAGCTAAATATTCCATAACATGAAAAGTGCAATCCTTTCTATACTTACCTTCATCACTTTTACGGCAAACTGCCTTGCCCAGAAAGACCTCATCAACCTGGCGTATGGTGACCACGCGCAACAGACACTCGACCTTTTCCTTCCAAAAAATTTCGATGAGAAAACACCTGTGATTATAATGATACACGGCGGTGCATGGATGATGGGTGGTAAGGAATATACAGATAAGACTTCCAAAGACCTGAGGGATCGAGGTTTTATTGTGGCCAACATCGACTACCGGTACGTGAGCGAAACAGTACACTGCAAAGACCTGCTGGAAGATGTGGATAATGCTGTAGCGTATGTGCAAAAAGAAGGCAATAAGTACGGCTACAATACAATAGAGGTACACATGGCCGGCATAAGCGCCGGCGGGCATTTGTCTTTGCTATATGGATATACTACAAAAAGAATTGTGAAATCGATAAACGCGATATGCCCTCCGACAGAACTAGATGAAGTCGAAATGATCAATCATTTAAAAAAAGTAAAACTTGATCCGGTAGTAGAGCTATTGGCAGATGCGAAATATAAGCCGGAAGGCATGCAGGACGAAAAATTCACACTGGTTAGTCCTTGCCACCGCATTACACGGATACCGACTTTGTTAATTCATGGGGACAATGATCATTTGGTACCGTATCAACAGTCACTATCACTCTATATGTTCCTTCAGGAAAGGAATGTTCGATCAAAGTTACTGACCATGAAGGGCAAAGACCATGATGCCGGAATGAATGACCCTATTACGGAACAACAGGCACTGAATGCTATAACCGAGTGGGTAAAAACACACAATTGATGAAACTATATATCAAAAATATGGTTTGCCCACGCTGTATTACAGCGGTATGCAACGAACTGGAGAACTCCGGCATTACAGTGCTGTCTGTTGAATTGGGCGAAGCGGAAATAAAGAACGAGCTTACACCTGAAGAAGTCGGCCATACCGAACGATCCCTGCAGGCACTGGGTTTTGAACTTATCGGCGACCGCAAAAGCCGCATTATAGAGCAGATAAAGACAGAAATAGTATACCTCATCCACCATTCAGGAGAAATACTCAGCACCAACCTTTCGGTCTGGCTGGCCGATAAGCTGCATTACGAGTACACCTACCTGAGCAACCTCTTCTCTGAAGTGGAAGGTACGACCATTGAGAAATACCATATTGCCCAGCGCATCGAAAAAGTAAAGGAACTGCTGGTATATGACGAGCTATCTTTAGCCGAGATTGCCGATAAGCTTGGTTACAGCAGCGCGGCGTACCTCTCCTCGCAATTTAAAAAGGTGACAGGCCTTACCCCTACTTTTTACAGATCGATAAAGGAGAACAAGCGCAGGAAGATCGATGAGTTATAAGGTGATATACATCTGTATGAGATCAGCGCGAATAGCTTCATCGCTTACCCGTTCTGTAAAAGTCATAGCTATTTCCAAAAATTGCATAACCCCATATTGATCGTTTATAGCGAACTTTGTAGTATAATTTAAATACGACAAAAATGCGACATACCTATAAAATTTCCGGGATGACCTGCGACGGCTGTTCCGCTAAAGTTAGCTTCCTCCTTAAAAAAGTGCCAGACGTGGCTGATGTGGCGATCGACCTCGAAAAGGGCACCGCCGATGTGACTATGCATAGCCACATCCCTACCCCAACACTTCAGGATGCATTGAAGGACTATCCCAAATACCAGCTCACAGGCCACGAGCACGGGCATGAACCCGTATTAGATGTTTTTGGCAACCCGCCTGAAGAGGAAAAAAGAAGCTGGGCAGAAACTTATAAGCCAATATTACTGCTGTTTGGCTACATTACCGTAGTATCCCTGATCGCCGGATATTCTACGGAAAGTTTCAGCCTGATGCTGTTTATGAGGGTATTCATGGCGGGATTCTTCCTGGCGTTCTCCTTCTTCAAGATGCTCAATCTGAAAGCCTTTGCCGAAAGCTATGCCATGTATGATGTGGTAGCGATGAAATTCCCTGCATGGGGCTATGTGTATGCTTTTATCGAATTGGCACTCGGCATCGCCTTTGCGCTCGAATTTGAGCCGGTATACACCAATTCCTTTACAGCTGTGGTAATGTCGGTAAGCCTTATCGGAGTGTTGCAGAGCGTGTTAAACAAAAAGACGATACAATGCGCCTGCCTGGGCGCAGTGTTCAACCTGCCTATGAGCACCGTGACCATCATCGAGGATGGGCTGATGATCGCGATGAGCCTGGGGATGCTGGCGATGTATATTTAGCATTTGATAATGAGCGCAGGTAAATGAATAATTCGCAACAAAGAGAACCGCACCCTATATAGAAAGCGCTCTTTGATTAATGATAATGCAGGAAATTGGTTTTTGCTTTGATAAATCCCTACTTTTGTGTTTCTGTAAAAAAACACATAATGGCTAACATCACATTAGGCGGAAACCCTATAACAACTATTGGCGAGCTGCCTGCGATCGGCACAAAAGCCCCTGACTTTACCCTTGTAAAAGGCGACCTTTCAAAAGCATCTTTGGCCGAGTTTAAAGGCAGCAAGCTGGTACTGAACATCTTCCCGAGCATTGACACGGGAACATGCGCAACATCGGTTCGCAAATTCAACGAAAAAGCTGCTTCTCTTGAAAATACAAAAGTATTATGTATATCGCGCGATACACCATTTGCCCTGAACCGTTTTTGCGGCGCTGAAGGCCTTGCCGATGTCATGACCCTGTCAGACCATAAAGATGGAAGCTTTGGAAGATCGTACGGGCTTATCATCACTTCGGGACCGCTTGAAGGTTTCCTTTCGCGTTCTGTGATCGTGCTTGATGCTGAAGGCAATATAACGTATACAGAGCAAGTCCCTGATATTAAGGACGAACCTGATTATGAAGCAGCACTTAACAGCTTAGAGAACAATTAACTTGCAAATTTGATAAGTAATCGTACATTTGCAAAAAACTACTAAAATTTTGTTAAAATGGCAGACATCACTCTATTTGGAGACCCGATACGAACGTGGGGCGAACTACCGGAAATAGGTACTACAGCACCTGGTTTTACCCTTGTTACCAACGATCTTGAAACCGTATCCCTTTCGGATTTTAAAGGAGTTAACCTTATCATTAACATCTTCCCGAGCATAGATACCAGCACCTGCGCATTGTCGGTAAGGCGTTTCAATGAAAAAGGCACCGGCCTGGAAAACACGAAGATCCTTTGCGTATCGCGCGACCTTCCATTCGCACAGGGCCGTTTTTGTGCTGCTGAAGGCCTTGAGAACGTAGTTACCCTTTCAGACTACAGGAACGATAACTTTGGTGAGAACTATGGCGTAATGATCAATGGCAGCAAGCTTTCCGGGCTGCACTCGAGGGCTATCGTGGTCATTGATGAAAATGGCATTGTAAAATATACGGAGCAGGTGGCCGAACTTAAGGACGAGCCGGACTATGACAAAGCGCTTGCCGCACTCAACTAATGAAAGACAACAGGTTTGTAAAAGGAAGGCTGAAAAGCCTCGGTTATTCGGTTAAAGGTGCCTACAAGCTCATAACGAGCGAACACAGCATCATGGTGCAGTTTTTTTTGGGTATTGCCATGACCATTGCCGGATTTTTCTTTACTATATCCGCTACCGAATGGATGCTGCAGATATTTGCCATAGGGCTGGTGCTGGCAATTGAGGGCGCCAACACCGCCGTAGAGAAGATATGCGATTTCATCCACCCCGATTACCACGAGAGGATCGGGTTCATAAAAGACATTGCTTCGGGCGCCGTATGTTTTGCGGCGCTGGCAGCGATAGCGGTAGGCACGATAATTTATTACCCAAAAGTAGCTTTGCTTTTTTAGTTCGCGAATAAGGTAATTTAACCACACAAGTACTTATTTTTAAATATCCTGCTACACAGCCGCTCCATGCGGCGCAAAGCCTGAAGCTTCGCTTTAATATGTTTGCAGGCACCAATGAATGGGTAAAAAAACTATGTACGTGTGTGGTTATTTTTTTAGCCAGTTAGTAAATTTATTGATATTTTTACGGTCAGGAAAAATACATAAATGGCAAAAAGCAAAAAAGAGACCGGCACAGCAGCAAAACCTTCGACCGAAAAAAAGAAATGGGGATTTTCCCGCCAGCATAAGGTATTGCTGGGTGTGCTTTTTTTCCTCTTCTCCATAGCATTGCTGCTATCGTTCATTTCTTATTTCCTCTATTGGGATGCCGACCAAAGCGGGCTCTCGTCATTTGGCAACAGGCAGGAATCAGTAAACAACTGGCTGGGCAAATTTGGCGCATGGCTTGCCAACCTCTTTTTATACGATGGTTTTGGCGTAGCTTCGTTCATCCTGATACGCTTCTTTTTCCTGATGGGTGCCTACCTTGTATTGGACCTTCCCATAGGGAAATTAAAAAAGACCTTATTCTGGGACCTTTACCTTGTGGTGATCGTTTGCGTCATGTTCGGGTTTTTCAACAACTACCTTCCTGAACTTGGCGGTGTGATCGGGTATGAAATGAACCTTTTCATGCAGGATTACCTTGCCAGTACCGGGACTTTACTGGTGCTGATCTTCGGGTTGTTCCTGTTCCTTATCTTCCGTGTGAAAATGTCGCCCGATGCCATCAAATTATTCTTTGAGAAAAGGCGTAAAGAGATCGAGGAAGAATTGGAAGACGAACCACAGCCTGTGGCAGATACCGCTAACATCCCTACACCTGAAGCCGCTCCCTACTCAATAACCGACAGCCCGGCACATCAGGATAAAAGTGCACCAGCCAACGAGGAAGATGAGGAAGAACCTGAAATGGTCTTAAGGACCGTTCCGCCAACCCCTCCTGCTCCATCGCAGTTCGAGGTCAACCGCGAGGCGCTGAAGCCAACCATTGAGCATTCATCCGAACTTAACCTGGATCCGGCCGTTAAGCCAAAGATCGTGGAGCCTACAACCTCATTCCACGAAGTCATTGAAACGGATGATGAAAGCTTTGTTATCGAGAAGTTTGCCGAGGAAGATGTTGTTGAGGAGAACCTTGCCGCACGCCTTGTCAAAGATTTTGGCGAATTTGACCCTACGCTGGAGCTTTCCAATTACCAGTTCCCATCGATAGAATTGCTAAAGGATTATGCATCGGGTGGGATCACCATTAACCAGGAAGAACTGGAAGATAACAAGAACCGCATTGTTGAAACGCTTCGCAACTACAAGATCGACATCGCGCAGATAAAGGCGACCGTAGGCCCGAGCGTTACATTATACGAGATCGTGCCGGAAGCCGGTATACGCATTTCCAAGATCAAAAGCCTTGAAGATGACATTGCACTGTCGCTGGCAGCACTGGGCATCCGTATCATTGCGCCCATACCGGGTAAGGGAACGATCGGTATAGAAGTTCCCAACCAAAATCCTACGACCGTTTCGATGAAGTCGGTCATAGGCTCACCGAAATTCCAGACGGCCGAAATGGAACTGCCTATAGCCTTGGGCAAGACTATTTCGAATGAAACCTTTGTGGTAGACCTTGCCAAAATGCCGCACCTTTTAATGGCGGGAGCTACGGGACAGGGTAAATCGGTAGGCCTCAATGCAGTACTAACCTCGCTCCTGTACAAAAAGCACCCCGCGGAAGTAAAATTCGTACTTGTTGACCCAAAAAAGGTGGAACTTACACTGTTCAATAAAATCGAAAGGCATTATCTTGCAAAACTGCCTGACGGCGGCGATGCCATCATTACAGATAATACTAAAGTAATTAATACGCTTAATTCACTTTGCGTGGAGATGGACAACCGTTACAACCTGCTGAAGGATGCATCGGTAAGGAATATTAAGGAATATAATGAGAAATTCCGCCACAGGAAACTGAACCCGGAAAATGGCCACCGTTTCCTCCCATACATCGTTTTGGTCGTGGATGAATTTGCCGACCTCATCATGACCGCCGGTAAGGAAGTAGAGACCCCTATCGCGCGTTTGGCGCAATTGGCAAGGGCTATAGGCATTCACCTGATCATTGCCACACAAAGGCCATCGGTTAACGTAATAACTGGTATTATCAAGGCTAACTTCCCGGCAAGGATAGCTTTTAGGGTTACATCGAAAATTGACTCCAGAACTATTTTGGACAGTCAGGGAGCCGACCAGCTGATAGGACGCGGTGATTTATTGTACACGCAGGGCAATGACCTTGTAAGGGTGCAGTGTGCCTTTGTGGATACACCTGAAGTGGAAAGGATAACAGAATTCATAGGCTCGCAAAAGGCTTATCCTGAGGCTTATTTGCTGCCTGAATACTATGGTGAGGAAAGTGGCATCAATCTTGATATAGACATATCTGAAAGAGACTCAATGTTCAGGGATGCGGCAGAAGTGATCGTTACGGCCCAGCAGGGATCGGCATCATTACTGCAGCGAAAGTTAAAACTGGGTTACAACCGCGCCGGAAGGCTCATCGATCAGATGGAGGCGGCTGGTATCGTTGGCCCGTTCGAAGGCAGTAAAGCCCGCAGCGTTCTTATCCCCGACCTTGTGTCCCTTGAGCAATTTTTTAAAAACGAAGAAAACAATCTTTAGACATGCAAAGGATCATCAGGGTAATTGCGCTTTTTTTACTAATCGTCTCCATGCCGGCCCAGGCGCAGGATGCTGCCAAGGCTAAAGTGCTGCTCGACCAGGTAAGTGCGAAAGTGAAAAGCTACCAGAACATCACTATTGATTTTAAATTCTCCGTAAGCAACCCTAAGAAAAACCTCAACCAGGAAAGTAAAGGCACTGTTGTACAAAAAGGCAACCAGTACGTGTTGAACTTTATGGGAATGACCCGCATATTCGATGGCAAGAAAGTTTATAATATTGTTCCTGAGGACGAAGAGATCTCTATCTCAAAATATGATGATGAGAAGTCGGATGAACTAACGCCGTCTAAAATGCTTACATTTTTTAGTTCAGGTTACAAATACTCGTGGGACATACTCCAGAATGTTAAAGGCAGGAAAATACAGTATGTAAAGCTGAACCCGCTTGACACGAAAGATGCTACTAAAGAAGTATTAATAGGTGTTGATACCCAAACTAAGCACATTTACAATTATATCAGGACCGACAAGGATGGTACGAAAACCATCATTACTATAAATTCTTTCAAAACAAACCAGCCTTTGTCAAAAAATCACTTTACCTTTACCGAAAGTAAATATCCCAATTACTATATTAATAGATTAGATTAATTTCCGGTGAAGATACTAGACCGCTACATCCTTACCTCATTCATTAAGACCTTCGCGTCGGTATTCGTCATCCTGTTCTTTATCTTTATTTTACAGGCGATATGGCTGTTCATTGCCGAACTTGCCGGCAAGGACCTGGACGCGGGGATCATTGCCAAATTCCTTGTTTTTTACGCACCTAAGGTGGTACCGCTTGTATTGCCGCTTTCGATATTGCTGGCTTCCATCATGACTTTTGGCAACTTCGCCGAAAATTATGAATTTGCCGCCATGAAATCGTCGGGCATATCGCTGAGCCGTGCCATGCGCAGCCTTATGATATTTATTTTCGGGCTGAGCATCGTAGCTTTTTTCTTTGCCAACGACATCATTCCAAAAGCCGAATACAAATTCATCAACCTGAGGGCCAACATTGTAAAGCGCAAGCCTGCGATGGCCATTGTAGAAGGCCAGTTCAACTCGATTGGCAGCTACAACATAAAGGTAGATAAAAAATCGGGCGAGAATGGCGAGAAGCTTACCGGGGTGACCATACACAAAAGAATACCCGGCAATCTCAATGCAACGATCATTCGCTCTAAAAAAGGCCTACTGAAAAGCAGCGAAACCTCTAACGTTTTGCAACTGGAACTATTTGACGGCTATTATTATGAAGATGTTGCAGCGAAAAACCCTGCTGACCGGAAAAAGATGCCTTTCGCAAAGAGCAGCTTTACCAAACAGATCATGAACATTGACCTGAGTATGCTGAACAATGCCAGTACGGATGAGGAACAGATCGCGCAGACCAACAATATGCTTAATCTTAGCGAACTGACTTACACACTTGATTCGCTTGAAAATAATTACACCCGCGAGGCAAAGAACATCGCGCAAAATATCACGCAGAGGCCAAATAATATTTTGACGGCAACAAAGCCGTTGATCAACCTGCCCGGAAAGGACTCTGTTCCTGCCGTTAAAAAAGACAGTCTACCCGCAAAACTTATCGACCTTGTTGCATCTAAAGATGATAAGGCCCGTATACTGGATATTGCAGCTTCAAGTGTTAAAAGCACAGAAAGTGTGCTCGAATCGGGTAAAGGCAGCCTGTTCGAAAGGATAAAGGCTATTAACAGCCACTGGCTCGCATTTTATGACAAGTTCGTAATTGCCTATGCCTGCCTTCTCATGTTTTTCATTGGCGCACCACTGGGGGCTATCATCCGCAAGGGCGGATTAGGGCTTCCTATCGTGTTTGCCGTACTTATATTCATAACATTCCACTTTATAAATACCTTTGGCAAAAAGCTGGCACAGGAGAACGGCATTACGCCATTCCTGGGCTCGTGGATGTCATCGTTCGTACTCACACCACTTGCTATATTCCTTACCTATAGGGCGACGAACGACATGAACGTGACCATCAATTGGGATCCTTTGGTGGTACCTATACAAAAGGTATTCAATAAAGTATTTAAAATTAAACCTAAAAATGCTTAATATAATCGCTGAAGACCGTATACAGCTCAACACCATAGAAGAAGCGATCGAAGACATCCGCCAGGGTAAGATCATCATTGTGGTAGATGATGAAGACCGCGAGAATGAAGGTGATTTTCTTGCCGCTGCCGATAAAGTCACACCTGAAATGATCAACTTCATGGCTACCCATGGCAGGGGGCTTATATGTACACCACTGACCGAAAAACGCTGCAAGGAACTCGAACTTAATGTAATGGTCGTTCGTAATACCGACTCGATGCAAACCGCATTTACCGTATCGGTCGATCTTCTCGGCAACGGGGTTACCACAGGAATTTCAGCCCATGACAGGTCAAAGACCGTAGAAGCGCTGATGGATCCGAACCTCAAGCCGGATGACCTTGCAAGGCCGGGACATATTTTCCCACTTATAGCAAAAGAAGGAGGCGTATTGAGACGTACAGGCCATACGGAGGCAGCTATCGACTTTGCAAGACTTGCCGGATCTAAGCCTGCCGGAGTGATCTGTGAAATAATGAATGAAGACGGCAGCATGGCAAGATTACCGGAACTCTATGAGGTGGCTAAGAAATTTGACCTTAAGCTTGTTTCGATAGAAGATCTTGTGGCCTACAGGATGCAGCACGACAGCCTTATCCAGAAAAAAGAAGACTTTGAGATGGAAACGCGTTTTGGTACGTTCAGGCTGAGGGCGTATGTACAAACGACTAACAAGCAGGTCCACATTGCGTTGACGAAAGGCAGCTGGAACATTGGTGACCCTGTGCTTACCAGGATCAACTCCACACAGGTAAACAACGATATTTTAGGCACGCTTACCAGTAATGCCGACAGGAAGCTGGACAATATGTTCAGGCGTATCAATGAAGAAGGTAAGGGTGCGATACTCTTCATCAACCAGGAAGTTTCCCCTTCTGAACTTCTCACCCGCATTAAGGAACTGAAGGAGCAGCAGGCTGAGAACGGTCTATGCAAGGCCCCGCAGATAAAAATGGACGAAAGGGATTTTGGGATCGGTGCCCAGATACTGCATGATATTGATATTTGCAACATACGCCTTCTGACCAATTCGGGCCAAACAAGGCGCGTTGGAATGATAGGATATGGCCTTGAAATAACCGAATACGTAGAATTTTAAAAATATTTCGGCACCTAAATTAAAGGTAATTAAATATTTAGAGATCATTACTAAATAATTTAGCAATTAAGTTAAATTTGTTTTTGGAAAATCGGAAAAGGTTGCTATATTTGCAACCGCAATGAGGAAATGATTTGCGACTTATTGGAGAAATGGCAGAGTGGTCGATTGCGGCAGTCTTGAAAACTGTTGACTGTAACAGGTCCGGGGGTTCGAATCCCTCTTTCTCCGCTAAATGAAAAGCACTGATATTATCAGTGCTTTTTTGTTCCCAGCAACTGCTACTTGGCAATGACGAATCCCCCCACAGCCCCTATCGCTACCCATACATACCATTTGCGGTACCAGGGGGAAGGGATAGTGACTTCGATAGCCGCGGCATTTGTAACGGCCATATGCGGATTTGAGAGCGTAATGTCCGTTTTGAGCGTCTCCTTCCCCAAAAACCACTTTCGCTTTGCCCCGGTAATTATATTGGCAGAAGTCCATGTTTTGAACGAATCGATCTGAATGCCTGTTTGATCTGATCTATAGTTGAATTTATACCAATCATTCGCAATACTTCCGTTACGATCAAAAATGCACGGCACGTTATCGGCATAGGCTATCCTGATGGTGTCGAATTCTGTGACTGTCCTGAATTTCACAGCCGAACTTATTCTTGAGAACTCTTTAGAAAGTGCCTGGAGTTCCTTATCTTTTTCGAGAATGATATCCTTCAGTTGCGACTTATCAAATTGTAACGTACGAATGCTTGCTGTTCGCTGACCCAAGCTATTGAAGTAATAATCGATAGTATCTGTAAGCGCACCATAATTTTGTACTGCCACAGTTGCATTCCGCCTACACTGCGTCACAGCAACGAACAGCAATGCTAAGAGCACTATGATGATCGACGGGTAAATTAGCTTTTTCATCTTGTCATCAGGTTATAATAATATTTAAATTTATTTTCTACATCCTTCAATCCGATGTATCCTCCATTGACAGCCTTTCGAATGGCTTTTATGTCTGCCGAAGTTTTACCCTTCATTTTATTCCATAGCTTATTTGCCGTGAAATAGAACAGGGCACTTTCCCAAAAGTATTTTATAGCAACTAAATCGGGATTGCTTAAAATTTCTGCATCATCAATAAAGCTAGCGAAAAGGCGATAATTGTCCTTCCCTGTAAGTTGAAGCGCCCCCCGCCCCCGGTATTTCCAGCCATCTCCTGAAGATCCACTTCCATTACCCATACGGTTCGCATAGACGTTATTGGCTATCTTTTCAGGATTTCCCGCAAGAGATAATGCAAGTGCATTAGGTTTGCCTGTAACCGGGTTTTTATAGCGTTTGGGCCAGGTATTAGCAAGGGTTGCGGCGCTATAGTTAAGGTTTTCGGTGTCGGCAATAAAGCCGCCAGACTCATGATGTACGTTCGCTAACAGGTGCACCAACTGCAAATTAGTTAGCAACCCAAAAACTTCCATCATCTTCTGGAGGGTTTTAATTCCAATAACGCCATCTTCTTTAAGCCCATTTTTTTTCTGGAATTCAGTTATGTGATTCATGACCCGTTTCTCGTTGGGCAATTATCACAAGTTTGCCTGTATTTTTCAACTGTAGCCCTCAGCATGAATACTTCATGCTTCAGTTGCCCGATCTCTGTTTTCATGTCGGAAACCAAGTCTTTATAAAACTGCCGCCAGGCATTATCCGCATCGACTTCGGCCTTCCTGATGCCAGCTTTGCGTAACCTACCCGCGGCAAACCACGCGTAAGCACCTCCTGCACTTACGAGGTAATTTATAATTTCAGCTATTGGTGGCATGTTATTCTTCCTGTATTTCGACGCCAAACATTTTTGAAAGGCCATAAATTATGGCATCGAGTGATTTTATCCCGAGCATTAGCTCATACTTTATTTCTTCAGCAAAAAGGTTGGTCCCTGCAATAAAAATGGTGATCGCTGAAGTGAGGACAAATGTCACCCTGAACATGTTTTTAGCCCAAAGAGGTGTTGTATTTGCAAAAGCTTTTTTTGAAAAAGCACGATGGGTTACTTTTGGCATTGTAAGTATAATTTTGAAATCTGCATAGCATAATATAAATTGATCAATCCAAAAATGTTACTAAGGAATCAATACAGTAGTTAATACCCCTGAATTACTAATGGTAGTCCTCCATCGGCTGCCATTAGGAGACCTGAGTATAATACCTTTTGCCGGATCAGTAATCTCAATATCTGCCGTTCCGGTTTTATCAGCCTTTGAATTTAGTGCTGCATGAACTGCTCCACTTGTTACGGCACTGTAGGTATCTCCGTTGGTAATTATGTTTGATATGCCAACTGGTTCATAAACTATGGCCTTAGTGGCATCCAAAATAAAAGTAGCCTGACCACCGGGTTGAATTATGAATGATGCATAATCTGCCCCTCTGAAACGAATATCATTACCTCCAGTATTTGAGTTAACGGTAAAGGGTACAGTCCCGCTGTTTATAATAGTATATGACCTTCCTTTGTTGGTCGTGTTCAAAGCTGGTAATGTACCTGTGCTTGTAGTGGAGCCGGTGAAAGAGTATACATAATTATAATTCGTTATAGCAAAGGAAGTACTTGTGGTTATAGCAACTATAGTTTGAATAACTGTCTGAAACTGGCTATCTTCGCTCTGAGAAGTAATTACTTATAAAACCAATGTATCTATGTGGTTGAATATTTATTGGGCAGCTGCCATAAAATGAAATGTGTTGTATTGAAGAATATTGTATTTTGATGCTTCATTTTTACAGTACAAAGGTACGGCGGTATTTTGGGACCTGAAGGAAACCGCTTTTTCACAAAAATTTCCTTTATTACGGGCATTCACATCGTTATTTTCCTTCCATGAAAGCAATTATGTTGTAGACGGTGCGCCTGGTTATTCCGTATTTATCGGCGACCACATCGGCGATCATGCTTTTTTCCGCCCTGCCGCTCTTTATGCCGGCATCCAACTCTTTTACATATTCTTCATAGTAAATTTTCCAATATGCAATGTGGATGGGGATCACGCCCAGGCTTACCAGCGCGGTAAGCCTGTCCCCCATTCCTCTAATAGTTTCATAGCGTGTCATAGCCATTTGTGTTTTGAGCAAATATCGTTCGAGCGTATCTTGGCGCTCAGCGGGCAGCCGCATTGGCCGCAGTAATGCCCCTGTATCTCTTTGAGCGAGTCTTTTATAAAGGCCAGCAGTTTTCCATATTTGGCCTCGGGACAGGCAGCGCAGATGGCGGCGCGCTGCTTTGCAATGCTATCTGGCACTTCGCTTTTGCTGATGTAGTTTTTCCAACCGGTGAGTATTTCTTTCAGCATAAAAAAATAGTAGCAAATATTCTTATAGTATATTACTATCGTATCAGGTTTTTATTATATTTGCTTCATTAACAATTTAATTTATACGCCATGAAAAACACCATTTTATTTTTTGCCTTACTTATTTCCGTCGCCGCTTTAGCGCAATTCCCAAGTAAAAACCCCGAACTGCTCATTGGGCATGAGGTCAAAGTGAGGCCGTTATTTGACTATGAGATACAAATAACAAATGAATATTCTAATTTTTACACCAGTAGCAAAATGCTCGCGAGCTATGTATATATGCCGGGTGGAAATGGAGCAAGGACAAGAATTGATGCTCTTCAAGGCCATACTTTTAAAGTGATCGGTGTAGAGGCTGATCGAGACGGTAGTCCTTCCTACTATAAGATCACTTTGCAGAAAAACGATGAGATCATTTACTATAAATATGGTGTATATAGCATAAGTTACCTTGAGCCTGTTAATTTCACTCTCCCCGATGACTACTATTGCAACTTTATTGAAAAGTGGGGAGATGAACCTAATATTCTTTATAATACAAGTAAATCTACAAATCGCTTTGTCCTTTACAAATATATTGATAAAGGTGAAAGTGATAATTACCAACTCAGAACGTATGTACAGATACAAGGCATGGCCCCTGAATCAGGCACTGTGACGTTCGTATTGGATAATGGTAAGAAACTATCGTACCCAAAAATTAAATTTTCATATCATGTCGGTATAGCATACAGTTCAATCGTTGACCTTAGCAAAGCCGACATTAAAGCCCTTACAGAAAGTAATATTAAAGAAGTTTACTTTGATAAATGGATGGCCGACCTTGCGCCTTACTCTGAAGAACTGAAAGGTATCCTCAAATGCCTAATAACAAAAAAATAATTTGATCAGGGCTGTCCAAAGACAGCCTTTTTTGTTTTAAAACTGTGCGCTATCCCTAACCACGGCCACTTTCCTTCCAGCATCTACAATATCCTGCACAGCCACAACGGGGGCAGGCATTGATCTGTTGGCTTCTGCGATCCTGAAAGCCAGCTCATCGAGGTTCATGCCGGGTTGCGTTATTTCCCGTGATACGATACCGCCACCCGCAAAGTAATTCGGTGCCGATGACCCTGCCGCCGGGAAGGCATTGTTGAAAGCCATGAAATGCCGTGCCGCATTACGGTTCATAACTCCTATCAGCTCACCCTGTTCGGCTTCGAACCGCGTGCCGTCGGCCCGGTAAAAAGCGTACCGCCCACGCTGTGCCTGTTCCCGCCAATGGAGAATAGTGCGCCTTTCTCTGCCTTGGGCGTTTTAGTAGAAACGATCTTCTTTACGTTCGCCAACCCGAAGCTACAGCAGCTCCCGCGGCAATATAACTGAACGGCGGTGGGTAGGCGGCCAGTGCTTTGTTTGCAGCCCAGCCCGTCTACCACGCCGCCGCCTACACCGTCTTCATCAGCTATTACTTGGCTTGCGGGGATGCTGTGCTTCAATTGTAATTCTTTTGCCCGCTTTATTATTTGGGTAATGAGCGAAATCTCCATGGCCTCCCGGGCTATGCAAAGCCACCCTTGCCATATCCGTATCACGGTGCGGTCCCTGCCTTTGCGTGCCACGTCGATGGTCATATACTTTTGTCCCGACCGTTGCAGGTGCACCGGATCGAAATAGTCGGCAATGCTGTCCCTGTCAATGAGCGCGGCAGGGTCGTCGTCATATTCCCAGTTACCATAGTACAGCCTCTCCCGGCGGTTGCTGTCGAGCCGCAGCAGCGACTGCAAATAGCCTGCGTGCAGGTGCGGGTTATCGGTTGGCAGCGACCGTACAAAACGCCGGTGCTGTTGCAGCTGCCCGTCGCGGGAGGGTTTGTAAAACTCCTTGTACACCCAGTTCTTGGCGGGATTGCAGGTTCCCAGCAGCTTTGGTGTCAGCCCATGTTCCGTAAGGCGGTAGCGTATGCGCGACTTAACCATTTGCCATGCGAGGTAGCCCACCTGGTTGCATTCGTCAATGAAAGCACCTGTGATCTCAAGCGATCCGAGGCTATCGTAGTTGGGGTCGGCCGGGTAATGGAACAGGTCCTTAAGCAATATCTGGCTACCATTTTTCCAAAGGATGACATTCTCGGCAGGCTTGTACCTGAATTGACCTGAGAGCTTTACCTCCTTTGCCACCTCAAAAAACGTGTTGAGCGTGGTCTCCTTGAGGGTCTTGAGCTTGCTGCGGCCCATCAGCCAGCGTGTGCCGGGATAGCGACCGCACATTTCCATAAGCCACAGGCATCCAAGAGCGCTCTTGCCGCCGCCAGCCGCGCCGCCATAAAGCACCTCCTCAGTACGTTTGTCTTTCAGGAAAAATACGGCGTGCTGCTGCTTAGCAAGGAGCTTCATCGCCATCGGGATCGTGGCCGGGGCCCAAATTTATGGTCACTGCGCGCGTTGGGTTATCGTCGGCTTCGTCATATTTGGCATTCCAAAGCCGGGGGTTGCGGCTACGCAGCCAGAATTGCTGCGAGCGGAAGCATGCGGGCAGGTGCTTTTCCACCTCCACCACCTCAATGCGCTCCTTTTCTACACGCTTGCCGTTATCGTCATAATATACCTCTTTGCATTTAATGGCCTGCTTAGTGGTCACGACCCTGTCGAGCGTGGCACGGTACAGCGACTCAGCCACCTCCATGTCGGCGGCGTGCTTGCCACGGGCTATGGCATCGCCAAAATCGGGATGAGCCTTCCGCCATCGGCCAATGGTCGTCGCCGACACCTTGAAGAACGACCCCAGTTCACGGTCGGTAGCGCCCAGCAGGCACAGCTTGTACGCCTGGGTGGCATATCCATCGCTGTACTGGCCCCTTCGGGTTTGGGAAACGGAAGCCTGTGCTCCGGTCTCTTTCATTGGGAATGGTTTTGGGAAATATTGGGGTGAAGCTAATCTTTAATTCGATTACCTTACAAACTATTTTTTCTTAGGGAAATACAAATGAGCCTGTTCACGCAATTCTTTCTTTGCGGGATCTCGAATAGCTTACGGGTTTTGAGCTACTCCCTCCCCATTACATACACCACCTTATCCGTTGCTTCATCCTCACGTACAGTATATACTTCCTGCAGCTTATAGCCGTAAGGACTAAAAAAGTTAAGGATATGGGCAACAGAGTTGAACTCCATGGGCTTTCCTTCGTCGTTCTTCACATATCTTTCAGAGGCTGCGGTGAAGCCTTTAACAGGCTGCCCGTAGTCGACCATAGCCCTTAGCCTGCTTGAAAAAAGCTTGCCTTCGATCATGATCTCGATGTATTTGGAATCAAGGCTTTCAAGGGGTCTGCCATTGATGTTCTGTGCATTTGCAAAAGCCGAAAGGAACAGTAAGCAGGGTAAAAGTATTTTCATGGTGTAAGGTTTTAATAGGTAACAGCAAAAAGCATTCCTTAATTGAACCACCCTACCTATCTCCCATCTATTATCCTCATCTCTCGTCTCTCGTCTATTATCTCCTCCCTCATATCCTCATCACGCTGTCGATGATCACGTTGTTATATGTCCCTTTCGATCCGTTGATATGGAATTCCACCTCGGCCACGTCGCCGGGGTAAAAGTCATTGAGCAGTTCGGTCTTATTACCAAGGGCTGAGGGGTAAAATATCCTGCCGTTCATTTCCTGCTCAAAGTGCAGCTGCCGGACACCTATGCCCGATCTTGTGGTCTTCAGTTCGCCTATGGCTACTATGATGCCTTTAATTTTGAAGTTCATAACCTTTAAGTTGATTTGTTGATTCGGGGATCGGTTATTTGTCATGTGCCGGTATGGTTTCGTACAAATAACCAGATCCACTTATAACCGGATTAGCAAGCTTTTACCTCTTTCGCTACCAGATTGTTGTACTGTATGCCGGAATTTTTAGAGATCTTACCCTCCAGCACCACGCTTACCTGTATCTCGTCGTTCTCCTTGTACGGCGCGAGCTCATCCATCATAAAGCCGCGGAATTCCACAAAGGCGCGTTGCCTGTGGTCGGGCACCAGCGTTACCACTTTCTTTTTGTGGCCTGCCATGTCCCTGTACTCAATGTGTTCGATAGTTCCTTTAATTGTTGTCATGATCTAAAATTTATTTGTTATTATTCTTTATTTGGTTGTTGGTTGGTCTATCTGCTGTCAACTTTTTATATCTTATTTTCCAAAGCCCGATGTCGCTCTTTGTCCTGCCTTCCCTTTCGTCCGAGAGCCAGTTGACCACCTCATTGTCCGAATCGTAATTGGAGACCAGTATGATCCCGGGCCAGTTGGCGGCACCTGTGTTTTTATGCTGTACTGTAAATCCTGCTCCCATCACTCTGTTATGGTAAAGCGCTTGTCGGCATTGAATTTCATAATAGCGGCAACTTCCAAAGGGGGTGCTGAAAAATTTTCACTTTTCTTCATCTCTTTTTTCTCTATATGTGAAAGTTGCTCATAATACAGAGCAATACGTTCATTATAACAGCCATTTACATTAAGATCAGACAGGTTTTTAATTGCCTGATTCAACTCTATCACTGTCATTTGGGAGAATTTTCGCAAGGCACTTGTTTTTAATGTGAAACTTTCCATATCTTTGTGTACATCTTTCAATTTGATGGTACAAAAGATCATGTGAAATAATTTCACATACAAATAAATTAAGTGAAAAATATTCACTTTTATTCGTTAAAATTTATAGTTGACTCAATATGAGTAATTTAGATTTAAAGACACGCAGGAAGGAAGCCGGCCTAACGCAGCAACAGCTTGCGATAGAGTTAGGTGTAGACCGCCGTACGATCATTAATTATGAAAAAGGCGAAAGCATACCGGAGTCGAAAGCCAAGCTTATCGATATTATCCTGGCGAGAAATGTAAAGCCTGTCCAGGCGATAGGAAGTGAAATTAATTCACTTTCTGTTTCAGATCCTTCAGAGCAGTTCGCCAATACGAATGGCAATGTATTTGAACTGAAGGGTGGGAAATTCAGGATCTACGTGAAGAAAGTCCCCGTGAAAGCCTTCGGGTCCTACCTGAGCGACTACCAGGACCCTGATTTTTTTGAAGAACTGGAGGACGTATCCTTTACGGTAGACCATTTTGCCAAGGGCCGCTACATCTGCTTTGAGGTGCAGGGCGATTCGATGGACGGAGGCAATATCAATGATGCCCCCGAAGGTGCCGAACTGCTTTGCCGTGAACTGGGCCGACAGCACTGGAAGGACGGTTTCCGCAACAGCGTGTACGGCTGGGTTATAGTACACAAGGATACCGTAATATATAAGGATATAACCGAGCTTAATTCCGAGACGGGCGATATCGTGTGCCATTCCCGCAGCGGACTGCCACAGCACCCCGATTTTACCATAAACCTTAACGAGGTAAGGCAGGTATGGAAGGTGATCAAAAGGGCTTACTAAGTTCACCGGATTAATTTATCATTAAGCGCGCCGGATGCATTTTACATTTAAAATACATCCGGCGCCTTCATAGTAATGGTTCTTTATTGTTAAGGTAATTTCTGCATAAAACACAACATAGACTTTTGTAGCTATTATAAAAACTACACAACTATGTTACACAACTATGCTAAAAAGGGGTTGTTGCTATTGGGCCTTGGCCTGGTATCACAGCTCGTCGGAGCACAGGAGCTCCTTCATTACTGGCATTTCAACACGCTGCCCACGGCTACCATTACAGCGCCTCTTGCAGCCGACCAATCTGAGATCGCAGGCACCACCTCCATTACCTATCCGGGAACAGGTGCAGGCTACCTTGATGATGTTGCCGGGAACATCCTGAACGCCGAAGAGGGTGTACTTGCAGGCAAAGGACTTCGCCCGCGCAATCCGAGCAACACCCGCGACC
The DNA here is from genome assembly GCF_052437795.1 of Flavobacterium sp. GTDB lineage: Bacteria > Bacteroidota > Bacteroidia > Flavobacteriales > Flavobacteriaceae > Flavobacterium. The sequence continues at coordinate 659,154 of NZ_JBQVPA010000001.1, read as the reverse complement.
TGCTTATCGCATTCCCTACCACAGGTCATGAAGACATCATGGTGAAATTCGCCACAACAAGGACCAACCAGGGCGCTTCCGAGCAATTATACTTGTACAGTATAGACGGCGGAACCACATTTATTACTGCCGGGCTTCCCGTAACTACCTTTACCCCGACGGTTGACACGTACGGACTGGTAACTCTGGACTTTTCATTGATCGCCGGGGCTGCCAACAACCCTAACTTTGTTGTGAAGATCAACTTTGGCGGAACAACAGCTTCCGGCGACAGCGGGAATAACCGTTTTGACAATATTACTGTTGAAGGCAACGAGATCGCCACGCCGCAATTGCTGCACTACTGGCACTTCAACACACTCACTACAGGCACGATCACTGCCGCGCTTTCTACAGACTTTTCAATTGTAGAAGGCACAAAGTCCATCACATATCCGGGTACAGGTGCGGGCTATCTTGACGATGTGGCCGGTGATGCCCTTAACGCGCAGGCATCTGAAGCAGCCGGAAAAGGCCTTCGTCCGCGCAACCCGAGCAATACACGCGACCTGCTGATCGCATTCCCTACGACAGGCTATGAGGATATTGTTGTGAGATTTGCTACGACGAGGACCAACCAGGGCGCATCGGAGCAGCTATATTCTTACAGTATAGATGGTGGTACGACATTTATTACTACAGGGCTTCCTGTTGCCACATTTTCCCCTACGGTAGATACCTACGGACTGGTAACACTTGACTTTTCAGCTATCGCCGGTGCTAACAACAACCCGAACTTTATCGTAAAGGTAAACTTTGGCGGAACAACGGCATCGGGCACAAGCGGGAACAACCGCTTTGACAATATTACGGTAAACGGTGTTGCCATGGAAGGTACCCAGGATACTACGGCCCCGACCGTGACCATGGCTCCGGCTAACAATACGGTAAATACTGCGATCTTGGTACAGCCGACGATCACTTTCAACGAAGCGGTAAGGCTTATCAATGATTCAGCCATAAATAACACCAATGTTGATGCGCTCGTTGAGCTCCGGCTTAACAATGCTACAGGCATGGTCGTTCTGTTCGATGCTACAATATCAGGAAATACTATTACTATAGTTCCTGCGATCGCCTTGCTTAACAACCAGCAATATTATGTGGCGTTATTGCCTAACGTTGTGGAAGATATGAGCGGAAATGCCGTTACCGCAGCCCATGCGTCTACGTTTACCACGATAGCCGTACAGACCGTGATCGGTGCGGGCGATATGGTTTTCACCGCTTACAGGATGAATGCTACCGGTACTGAGGATGAGGTTGCACTGGTTACCTTTGTAGACATCGCGCCGGGAACATTCATCAATCTTGCCGATAACAAATATACTACCAATGCCCAGCCCATGTGTGCCGGCGGCATGGTATGGACCGCTACGACCTGCGTGCCTGCCGGTTCGGTAATTACGATACAGACGAGCGCCCTTACCGCCAGCACAGGCGTAGTAACAGGCAGTGGCTTTGGCCTTAGTTCAGATGGCGACCAGGTTGTTGTGTATGCCGGTACTGCCGCGGCACCAACATTCATCACAGCCCTTACTTCTAAAGGATGGGTGGCTGCCAATACCAACTGCTCGGGCAACGACTCAATGATCCCTGCAGGCCTTGCCGACGGTATCAGCGCTTTCAACGGGAGCACGATAGCCGGAAACGTTGCAGGCAATACTGTGAACGGTTTTTATAACGGAATAATGGTGGGTACTCCTGCCGAACTAAGGACCCTTATACTTAACCCTGCCAACTGGACAGGTATAGCCGGTGGCACTGCCCCACAAACATGGCCAACGTGGGCTTTCCCAAGCTCGCCAACGGTACAATCGGCTACTGTCGTTAACAACACTACGATACAGCTGGTATTCAACAATGAACTTGATGCTGCATCGGCTGCCGCAACAGCCAACTATACCGGCATTGCCGGCCTTGCTGCCGCTGTGCTTAACGGCAGCACCGTAACCCTTACCTATACTACCCCGTTCGCAGCAGGTACTGACTATGTACTTACTGTGAACAACGTCGAGGACGAGAATGGCCTTACCATGGCTTGTGCCTATACCTTCAGTTTTGACTATAACACGACCATCGCTTTTGCTACCGACTTTGTGGTAGTGAACGAAGATGCAGGTTCGCTGAGCTTTGTGCTTAACCTTACCAGCCCATCAGCAGGGTCGGTTGACCTTGTGGTAAAACCGGCGCCTTTTAGCACAGCCACGGCTGGTGAAGACTTTACCCTTGCCACACAGACGCTTACTTTTACAGGATCGAGCCAGCTTACGCAAACCATCAACATCCCCATCATTGATGATATCGAAGGAGAGCAGCAGGCAGAATACTTTGTACTAAGCCTTGAGAATGCTGTAGGCCTTACTGTTTCAGGACAAACACTGGCTACGATTTACATTAAAGATAATGACCGTGTTGCCCCGGTGCCAAACCAGGACATCCAACTGGATTTCATTACCAGCTTTGACCCATCGGGCGCTAATAACAGCACCTGCGAAATAGTAGCTTACGACCCTGCAAGCAAAAAGCTCTTCGCGACAAGCGCCGTAGAAGGAAGGCTTGACATCGTAAATTTCCAAAACCCACAGTCGCCTGTAACGATCAGCTCCATCGACATGAACATTTATGGCGGCGTGACCAGCGTGGCGGTAAAGAATGGTATCGTTGCCGTTGCCGCTCCTAGCGCTGTTGCTGAAGAGAACGGTAAAGTGGTATTCTTTGACATGAACGGCGTTTTCCTTAAACAGGTGACCGTTGGCGCACTGCCGGATAATATTTCCTTCACTCCTGATGGGAATAAAGTGCTTACAGCCAATGAAGGCCAGCCGAACAGCGATTACAGTGTTGACCCGGAAGGATCGGTAAGCATCATCGACATATCGGGCGGCGTTGCCGAACTTACCCAGGATGATGTGACTACATTATTGTTTACCGCTTACAATGCACAGGAGACGGCGCTTATCGCTTCGGGTGTCAGGAAGCTGAAGCTGACGAGCACATTGTCGCAGGACTTTGAGCCGGAATACATCACTACCGCTGCCAATTCAGAAAAGGCTTGGGTTACGCTTCAGGAGAATAACGCGATAGCGGAGATCGACCTTGCCAACAACACAATTGCCGATGTATGGGCGCTTGGCACGAAAGACATGAACGAGCCGGGCAACGGTTTCGACGTCTCTGACAATAATAACGAGGTGCTTATCGCCAACTGGCCGATACGGTCGTACTATATCCCTGACGCGGTTGCTTCGTACAGCGTGAACGGCACCAACTTTATCATCACGGCCAACGAAGGTGACGAAAAAGAATATACAGGCTTTGAAGAAAGGACGACCATAGGTGCTTCATCCTACCTGCTTGACGCGGCGAACTACCCGCAGGCGGCAATGCTTAAAAAGAGCCACAATGCCGGAAGGATGAGGGTAACCAACCTGAACGGCAACACGGATGGTGATGCTGAATTTGAGCAGATCTACTCGGTAGGTACGCGTTCGTTCTCTATCTTTAATACTGATACGAAAGCCATTGCTTACGACAGCGGCGATGACTTTGAAATGTATACATCCTCTGCCCTGCCATCGATCTTTAATGCTGACAGCGAAAGCAACACACCAAAATCAAGGAGCCGCGCCAAAGGCCCTGAGCCGGAAGGTGTGACCGTTGCTACGATCATGGATAAGACATTCGCATTCATCGGCCTTGAGCGCATAGGCGGTGTAATGGTTTATGATGTGACCAACCCGGAAGATGTGAAATTTGTTGACTACAAGAACAGCAGGAGCACATCTGCATGGACAGGCGACCACGGCCCTGAAGGCATCACTTTCATCAGCGCGGCCGACAGCCCTGACACCAAGCCGTACATCATTATAGCCAACGAGATAAGCGGTACGCTTTCCATCTTCGAGATAAACATGGAGAACCTTGGCACAGGCGAACACGGCAACAGCCCTAAGACATTCGTTGTGTTCCCTAACCCGGTGGAAGATGGCATTGCCTACTTTAACCGCGCTGCCGACATTGAGGTGTACGACTACAGCGGCAAGCTGATACTAACGGAAAAACAAGCCCTTACGATAGATACCTCCAGCCTGGCTACGGGCCTTTACCTGGTGAAGACTTCTGAAGGCATTACAAAAAAATTACTGGTTAAATAGTAGTTGTTGTTGCGATTTTAATTTTTTATCCTGCCTCCCTTCGGAGGCAGGATTTTTTTATGATAATCCCTATATTTAAGCAAAAAAACAATGGGTGCTTTTTGTAGTCCGCTGCCATTATTCTGGATATTGCTAATACTTGCACTGGCAGCATATAAAATAAAATACAGGCGTACCTGCAGGGTGCTGGCAGTGATCGCGTTTACCGAGTTATTCCTCTTTTCCGTAACCCCATTGCCTATTTGGATGCTGGAACGGCTGGAGCGGCAATATCCCGTATACAATGCGGCAGCAAATGATACCGACCTTCCTGTATTAGTACTGGGAGGAGGGCATACCAACGATAAAAGCCTCGAACCTGTCCAGCGGCTCTCAGCCCCGGCACTGGCAAGGCTCTGCGAGGGCATCAGGCAGCACCGCCTAAGTCATGGCGGAAAGCTGGTATTATCAGGATATTCAGCATCGGGCAATACCTCAGTAGCCGAAACAATGGCATTAACTGCAGTATCGTTAGGCATAAGCCCAAAAGATACTCTGATGATGACAAAGCCCGGTACCACGTTGGAAGAAGCACAGGAATATAAAAAACGGTTTGGGACAAAGGGCAAATTCATTTTGGTGACGAGCGCCTCGCACATGCCCAGGGCCATGGAAGCTTTCAGGAATGCTGGGCTGGACCCCATTCCGGCACCGGCATTCCAGCAAATAAAGCCCGAAGCCGGGAAAAGCGTTTACGGCTGGAAGCCATCGGGCAATAAGCTGATCTATACCGAAATGGCAATGCACGAATATGTGGGGATGTGGTATTATAAGTGGTTTAAGTAACTTCGGTGTTTCGGGTTCGGAGTTCTGGGTTGAAGTTATCTGGGGATACCATAAACAATCCCATTTTCCCTGAAAAGCTTTTTTAATTCTTCAAAGCGGCCATAGCATATCGTAGCCTCCGATATTGATCCAACCAATCAGGGTCGGGCCATAAAGCAGTTCGGTCGCATTCGAAATCTATCTGAAAACAGCATATCACATTATTTTCTTCATCAAAAAATAATACGGAATTTCGTGGGGATCTACAAAGAGTCCCCGAAAACGAGATCTTATCCCCCGGTCTATCTACCGTATAATTGCACAGAATATTGCTCAACTCATTTTTAGCGGAAACACCAAATTCTTTTTCTTCCGTAACAAAATAGACCGTTGGACGAGCTGAACCTTCAGGCTGGACGACATATTTTTTTATTACCTCAGGATTAATGGCTTTCGCTTCGTCCACAGTAAGGCTATCAGCTAATTCGTCCTCAGGAAGAACTAACTGCTTATTACAGTATGCGATCAATACCACTCTTTTCGTTTTATTGAACGGGAATATTTTATTACGTTCTGCCACTGTTTTTTTTCCATAGTAGCCGCACTTCGCCTCCTGCGCAAATCCTGCTAAACTTAGGAAACAAATAAGAATGAGAATGTAGTTTTTCATATCGGCTAAAATAAAAATTCCCCCGTCATACAACGGAGGAATTTTCATAAATTATATATTCACAAGTAGTTATATTCCCGCTACTGCCTTTATCTCATCAATGATGCGTATGGCAAGGGCATCAGCTTTGTCCTGCGTCTGCGCTTCAGTATAGATGCGGATGATGGGTTCGGTGTTCGATTTCCTGAGGTGTACCCACTCTTCGGCAAAGTCGATCTTCACGCCGTCGATCGTCGAAATTTCTTCATCCTTATATTTTGCGGCCATGCCTTCAAGAATGGCATCCACATTGATCTGCGGTGTAAGCTCGATCTTGTTTTTGCTCATGTAGTATTGGGGGTACGAAGCCCTCAACGCGGCTACCGAAGTAATGTTGTTCTCTGCCAAATACGTAAGGAACAGCGCCACACCCACGAGTGAGTCGCGGCCATAGTGCAGCTCAGGGTAAATGATGCCGCCATTGCCTTCGCCGCCAATGATGGCATTGTTTTTCTTCATCAGTTCAACCACGTTCACTTCGCCCACAGCGCTGGCCTCATACGTACCGCCATGTTTTTGGGTGATATCGCGCAATGCACGCGATGACGACATATTGCTTACGGCATTGCCGGGCGTTTTGCTTAGTACATAATCGGCACAGGCTACCAGCGTATATTCTTCACCGAACATTTCACCATCTTCAGATATGAACGCAAGGCGGTCCACATCCGGATCGACCACGATCCCGAAGTGCGCTTTTTCCTTAATAACAAGTTCGCAAATATCGCCAAGGTGTTCCTTCAGCGGTTCCGGGTTGTGCGGGAAATGCCCGTTCGGCTCGCAGTATAATTTCACTACCTCTACCCCCATCTGCTCCAGCAGTTTGGGGATGATGATGCCGCCCGATGAGTTCACGCCATCTACCACTACCTTAAAGCCTGCCTTTTTAACGGCCTCAGCATCAACAAGAGGCAGTTCGAGCACTTCATCGATATGTATGTCCATATAGGCATCGTTCACGGTAATTTCGCCCAGGCTGTCCACATCCGAGAAATCGAATGCCTCGTTTTCGGCGATCTCCAGTATCTTAGCACCATCGGCACCGCTAAGGAATTCGCCTTTTTCGTTAAGCAGCTTCAGGGCGTTCCATTGTTTTGGGTTATGGCTCGCGGTAAGGATGATACCGCCATCGGCTTTTTCAAGCGGTACGGCCACCTCTACTGTTGGCGTGGTCGAAAGGCCCAGGTCGATCACATCGATGCCCAGCCCGATCAATGTATTTACCACAAGGTTATGTATCATAGGGCCCGAAATGCGTGCGTCACGGCCTATTACTACGGTTAGTTTTTCCTTGCCGGCATGGCCCTTTAGCCATATACCGTAAGCCGATGCGAATTTTACTGCATCAACGGGCGTAAGGTTGTCGCCTGTTTTTCCGCCGATCGTGCCGCGGATGCCCGAAATAGATTTGATCAATGTCATTGGTTGTATTTTTGGTGGAACAAAGATAAACTTTTACCAATTCATCCGTATAGGTTTATGTGTTGGGATAGGGTTATTTTTTTCAGACCTCACCCCCGGCCCCTCTGCAAAGGAGAAGGGAGAAGCTTCACTTTTGCCGCAAAGTCCTCACCCCGGCCTTCTCCAAAGAGAGGGTGACGTGACGTAACACTCTTGACGGATTCAAGTTTATGTAAATCAAATTTTGCAGCCCAAAAACAAATGCCTAAATTCGGGATATGAATTTCCTGGCACACATATACCTTTCCGGCGATAATGACCTTATAAAGATCGGTAACTTCATAGCCGACGGCATTCACGGCAAACCCGAAAATTTTCCGCCCGATGTGCAGAAAGGCATTATCCTGCACCGCCATATTGATACCTATACCGATGCACACCCCATTTTCCGGCAGGGGACAAAACGCCTGCACGCGGCCTACCACCACTACGCCGGGGTGATCATGGATATTTTTTACGACCATTTTCTGGCGAAAAATTTTAAGGAATACAGCGAGATCCCGCTGGCCGATTATGTGTCCGACTTTTACCGGAACCTTAACGATAATCACGATCTGCTGACCGACCGCGCCAAAGGTATGATGCCCTACATGATACAGCACGACTGGCTGGGCAGCTATGCCACGGTGGAAGGCATCGGGCGCATTCTCGCACAAATGGACCATCGTACCAAATACCGGTCGGGCATGGGGAGATCGGTAAAGGAACTGGAAGAATTCTATGACGAATACGACAGGGAGTTCCGCGAATTCTTTGCCGACATCCAGCAGCATGTAAAGGAAAAAATGGCAGAGCTATGACCAGGAAATTGCTGTTGATCCTCACTTTGGCGGCAGCCTGCAAACCAACGCAACATCCTTCGGTAAAACCAACAGGGCTTGTAGCTAATAAGACCATGGTAGTATCGGCGCGTATCGAAGCCTCTGAGATCGGGGTAGAGATTATGCGTAAAGGCGGCAATGCCTTTGATGCCATGGCGGCTACCGAGCTGGCCTTGGCTGTGGCCTACCCTTATGCCGGGAATATTGGCGGCGGCGGGTTCATGGTTTACCGGACAGCCGATGGCAAAACCGGCTCGCTGGACTACCGGGAGAAAGCCCCAATGGCAGCCCATGAAAAAATGTACCAGGATGCCAATGGCAACGTGATACAAGGCAGGAGCATCAAAGGCGCAACGGCAAGCGGTATCCCCGGTACTATAGCGGGAATATTCGCGGTGCATGAAAAATTCGGTTCCCTGCCGATCGGCGATATCATGGAACCCGCGATACGCCTGGCCGAGCACGGTGTCGTAGTGACCGAAAAACAACAGGCACAGATGGATAAATACCGCAATGCCATTGTTGAGGTAAGCGGCCCGAACACTTTGCTTGCGCATCCTTATAAAGCGGGTGACACCATACGATATCTGGCTTTCGCAAAAACGCTGAGGCGCATACAAAAGAACGGGCGGCCTGAATTTTACAAAGGCGAAACGGCGCAAAAGCTGGTGGAATTCCTCAGCAAGAATGGAGGCATCATTACGCTTGACGACCTTGCGGGTTATGAAGCAAAATGGCGTGACCCGATCGTTTTTGACTATAAAGGCCTGAAAGTGATATCGATGGCGCCGCCCAGCAGCGGGGGTATTTGCCTGGCACAGATCATAAAGATGATCGAGCCGTACGATATTTCGGGGATGGGGCATAATTCGGCGAAGGCCATTCGGCTAATTACTGAAGCCGAGCGCAGGGCATACGCCGACCGAAACCACTTTTTGGGCGACCCGGACTTTGTGGACATCCCGGTTAAGAAATTACTCGACAGCAAGTACCTGAAGAAAAGGATGGGTACTTTCTCATTTGAAAAAGCCACGCCTTCCGCTACCGTATCGCATGGCAGCCTGCAGTTCCCTGAGAGTATGGAGACGACCCACTACTCTATCGTGGACCAATTCGGGAATGCTGTCTCTGCGACAACAACGATCAACGATGCTTTCGGATCGAAGCTGTATTGCGATGAGCTGGGCTTTTTCCTGAACAACGAGATGGACGACTTTAGTGCCAAGCCGGGAACGCCTAACATGTTCGGGCTTATTGGCGCGAAAGCCAACAGCATAGCACCCGGCAAACGTATGCTAAGCTCGATGACACCTACGATAGTTGAGAAAAACGGCGAACTGTTCATGGTAGTGGGTACACCCGGCGGATCGACGATCATAACATCGGTACTGCAAACGATACTGAATGTATATGAATTCGGCATGTCGATGCAGGATGCGGTAAATGCGGCACGTTTCCACCACCAATGGCTTCCCGATGAGGTGGTTTTTGACCCTAACGGCTTTAGTCCGGAATTGCTGGACGAGCTGAGGAAAAAGGGCTATAAGATCAACGAAAAAACTACGCCTGTGATCGGTAAGGTAGATGCTATATTGATCTTACCGGATGGCAAAATGGAAGGCGGGGCCGATCATCGTGGTGATGATAAGGCAGCAGGGTTTTAGGAAATTCAAAAACATTTTGACGGCCAACCATATATTGACACAAAAGTCGACACAGGAACTTCCTTCGGTATCATTGCAGCAATACCTCAGCATTATGTTGCCGGATATTCAGACGAAGGCGTGAACCTGATAGTATTGACATTTTGGAAAACTAACTTATTGCCTTTTTAATTAACTTAGCTGTCCTAAGATCCAGTTTAATGGCAGAGATAAAAACCAAAGTGAGCGAGGCAAGTGTGGAAGATTTCATCAACTCGTTCGCCGATACCGAACAAAAGAAGCAGGACAGTTTTGAACTTGTAAAGATAATACAGGAGCATACCGGGCATCCGCCAAAAATGTGGGGTCCGAGCATCATTGGCTTTGGGAGCTATGAGTATAAATACGATAGCGGGCACGGAGGCATAATGCCGCTGGTTGGATTTTCACCACGCCGATCGGCTATTTCGTTATATATCTACACAGGAGATAAAGAGCATGAGCACCTGCTGGAAGGCCTTGGCAAATTCAAAATGGGCAAGGCGTGCATTTATGTAAAGAAGCTCTCCGAGATCAACATCGACCAGTTCAAAAAGGTGATGGATGCGAGCATTGCCTATCTTCGGGAAAAATATGTAGTAGACGATCTACCATAAATAGTTACCAAATCCAAACAAACAAAAACTATGGCAACAACAAACACCTACCTGAATTTTAACGGTGACTGCGAACAGGCATTCAACTTTTACAAAAGTGTGTTCGGCGGCGAGTTCGCTTACATCGGCCGGTTTGGCGACATGCCGCCAAGCGATGAGTACACCATGCCTGAAAGCGACAATAATAAGATCATGCACGTTTCGCTCCCGATCGGCACATCGGTATTAATGGGCAGTGATACCGGAGGCGACTGGGCACCGTCATTTGTGCAGGGCAACAACTTTTCGGTATCTGTCACTGCTGAAAGCAAAGAGGAAGCAGACATCATTTTCAACGGACTTGCCGAAGGCGGAAAAATAACAATGCCGCTTGAGAACACCTTTTGGGGCGATTATTTCGGGATGCTTACAGATAAGTTCGGCATTAACTGGATGATGAGCTTTAATGAAGATAACAAGGAAAAATAATCCCTGACCCCTATAAAATTCAAAGCCCCACCAAAATTGGCGGGGCTTTTCTGTTGCTAAAATATGAAACTTAGAAAACTATTTTACGGCTTGCCTTCATGCCCTGTGTGGTCCCTACCTGCACAATAAGCATTTGGCCCTGGGCCTGCAATGTTGTTATTGAAGTTGTCGCAGCATTTACATTCGCCGCGCTGTACAGCAGCCTGCCATGCACATCATAAACAGCTACCGACTTCATATCGGTAGCTCCGGTGGTGATATTGATGGCGTTGCCCTGTTTGTATACTATCAGGCTGTTGCTGTCAAATTCTGGAGTAGCGGTATTTAGCGCTTCGGCATATACCACATCGAACCTTGCTGTTACAACGCCTGTGTTTGATGTAAAGCTATATGGCGACAGTTTCAGGTCGTGCGTAATTCCAAGCAGGTTATCCCTTAGGAAAATATCCTGCCCCTGGTCAAACACACCATCAAAATGGTCAAGCGAGATGGTATATTCACCCGCAGCGTTCACTTTATATTCAACAGGCACTACATCAGCCGCATCAAATGCTGCCCTTGCCTGGATGCCCAGCTTCGATTGGCCCGCAAGCGAATAGATAGCCAGCTCGCCATCGGTTATAGCGGTTCCGTCCCAGCCATAATCAAGGCCTGTGGTAGTAGTAGGCGTATACGCTATGGTGGTTTGTCCAAAAGTTCCTTCCGCATTAGTGATATTAAGCCATAGTCGCGACTTTTCAACCTGGGTATCCATGGCATTACGGAACATCTGGTTGTTATTTACCGCCCTGCGCATACTATTCTTAAACGATACCGTTCCCGATGTTGCACGCACGATAAACCCCTGGCCTGAATTGATAACCCAGTCGTCGCTGTTGTTAGGGTTGGTGAACAACCCGTTGCTGCTGTCGCCAAATGCATTGCCCGAGTTGGCATTATAGCCGGCAAGGGTTAACGAACAGTAGCTTGACGTACCCGCACCATTCTTCTTCCTCCAGAAGAATATAGGGGTATTACTTGCAAGGTTGGCTTGATTCTCCTCAAAGAAGGCAGCGATATTAATAGCCGAAGGATACGGGTTGCTTATGGCATTAAAACCTTTAATGTCATTTTCGTCTCCTTCCGCATCAAGGGCAGCTGTAACAGGAACGTTGATATCCCCATTGTTAGGCACGCCTTTAAATGTACCTGTCCAACTTACAGGGGCGATATCATTGCTCACAAAATCCAGGTGGTTATTGGCAACACGTATGAGGTAGCCTTTTCCGGTTGCGAAATCATTTGTGTCAGGAGCGATGGAATTGTAGGTATCGGTTACAGGATTGTAGGTATAGAACCTGTTGCTAAGCGTGTTTTCTGAAAACAGCTGCAGGTTCTGTCCGCTTACAGGCGAACCCCACAGGGCATAATCGAGCCTGTACATTGGTGCACTGTCTTTAACGACCGATATTTCACCTGTGTTCTGCTCATTATTTTCCTGTATCAGGTTGGCATTGTTCTGTAATGTAAAAGTCGCTTCATTATCCACATCGATCGCGCCCAGTATGGTAAAGTTATCGCCATCGGCAACAACAACCTCCCCACCAGCAACAGAGAGCGATGCCGCAATGATCTCCCCGTTCGAAGCTGAATTATAATCATCATTAATGACAGCAGCATATTGATAAGAGACCGGGATGCCGTTGCTCCAGGTGCCATTTTCCCAAACGGTGGTAAATACGTCGCCCGTACCACCGGCGCAGGTATCACCCACTATATAGTCAAAATATTTTGTGACAGACTGCCCGCCCGCATAGGCGAACTTCACCGCGTATGTAAGCAGCGTTCCCTGAGTAAGCCCCTGGAGCGTAACTGAATAAGTGAGACCCGAAACATGCGCCATCGGCGTTTCTAAAAGGGGGCTTTGCTGCCTCAGGTACGCGACCACGCCCGTTTTATCACTATCAAGAAGCGTAAATGTAACGGTAACATCGGTGCCATTGGTCGCAAAATCATAATTGTAACCTATTGAAAATCCGCCATCCGTAGCCTCTGAATCAATACCGGCACAAGGCGTATTATTGTGCGCCGGGGTAGTTACAGGTACTACTATGGCATTGTTGGCCGCCTGGTTACCGTAATCGTCGCTGGCGGCTATGCTAAAGCTATAAGCTGTTTCAGGAGATAGCGGAGTAATGACATGTGAAAGCTGCTCTCCTGAGATACCTGAAATGGCGATCGTAGTTCCGCCATACGTGATGTTGTAGGTAACTTCGCCGGAATCATCCGTAGCATTCAGTAATAATTCTACCGATGTTGAAGTCACCTGGCCCGTTGTAGCTGTAAAGTTTTCCGGGGCTTCGGTATCGAGTACCGGCGGCACGCATGTATCACCCACAGTATAGGTAAAATACTTAGTTGTAGAAGCATTCCCCGCGTAGGCGAATTTCATTGCGATCTGGATGACAGATCCCGGCGTTTGCCCGGTTATCGTACGGCTAAAGGTAAGCCCTGAACCTGCCTGTATCTGCGGGCTTTCTGCAAAAGCGCCATTCACAACGGTCCAAAGGTAAGCTACCACGCCTGTCTTATCTGTATCTAATAATGTAAATGTTGCGGTAACAGTGCTGCCGTTGGTCACAAAATTATAATTGTAGCCGGTGGTAAAGCCCGGCGTCCCCTGTGCCTGCGCGCTGGTGCCCGAACAGGCCGTGTTGGTATCTATAGCCGTAGTGGCCTGTACACTCAGCGGGTTATTGGCTGCTACGTTGTTGGCCGCATCTTTGGCAGTAATGCTAAACGTGTAAGCCGTCTCGGGAGTAAGGTTGCTGATGATAACTGACTTTTGCTCGCCTGATACACCCGTAGCATTTACGGTCGTAGCGCCGTAGGTAATGGCATAATTTACCGAACCTGAATTATCAGTAGCATTTAGCAGCAGCTGTATTGATGTTGCCGTAATTGTACCAGCTGTAGCGGTAAAGGCAGTTGGTGCTTGTGTATCTACCACCGGAGGTGCGCATGTATCGCCAACAGTGTAACTAAAATACTTTGTTGTAGAAGCATTGCCCGCATAGGCGAATTTCATGGCGATCTGGATGACAGCCCCCGGAGTTTGCCCTGTGATCGTACGGCTAAAAGTAAGGCCGGAACCTGCCTGAATCTGCGGGCTTTCTGCAAAAGCGCCATTCACAACGGTCCAAAGGTAAGCCACAACACCCGTCTTATCTGTATCTAATAATGTAAAGGTAGCGGTAACAGTGCTGCCGTTGGTCACAAAATTATAATTGTAGCCCGTCGTAAAACCCGGCGTACCCTGTGCCTGCGCACTGGTGCCCGAACAGGCCGTGTTGGTATCTATAGCCGTAGTGGCCTGTACACTTAGCGGGTTGTTGGCTGCTACGTTGTTGGCCGCGTCTTTGGCAGTAATGCTGAATGTATAAGGAGTATTTTGTGTAAGGTTGTTGATCATTACTGACTTTTGTACACCCGATGAACCTGTGGCATTTACCGTTGTCGAGCCATAGGTGATCGTATAATTTATTGTGCCCGAATTATCTGTTGCGTTAAGCAATAACTCTACCGATGAGGTCGTTACCGCGCCTTCTGTTGCTGTAAAAGCCGTTGGCGCCTGGGTATCAGCAGGGACTACGCCGCAGGTATCGCCCACGGTATAACTAAAATACTTTGTTGTAGAAGCATTGCCCGCGTAGGCGAATTTCATGGCGATCTGGATGACAGCCCCCGGAGTTTGCCCTGTGATCGTACGGCTAAAAGTAAGCCCTGAACCTGCCTGTATCTGCGGGCTTTCTGCAAAGGCGCCATTTACAACGGTCCACAGATACGCTACAACACCTGTTTTATCTGTATCTAATAATGTAAAGGTAGCGGTAACAGTGCTGCCATTGGTCACAAAATTATAATTGTAGCCGGTGGTAAAGCCCGGCGTACCCTGTGCCTGCGCGCTGGTGCCCGAACAGGCTGTGTTAGTATCTACAGCAGTTGTGGCCTGTACACTTAGCGGGTTGTTGGCCGCTACGTTGTTGGCCGCGTCTTTGGCAGTAATGCTGAATGTATAAGGAGTATTTTGTGTAAGGTTGTTGATCACTACTGACTTTTGTACACCCGATGAACCTGTGGCATTTACCGTTGCCGAGCCATAGGTGATCGTATAATTTACTGTGCCCGAATTATCTGTCGCGTTAAGCAGCAGCTGTATTGATGTTGACGTGATCGTTCCTGCCGTGGCCGTAAAGGCTGTAGGCGCCTGGGTATCGGTAACAGGTGGCGCGCAGGTATCGCCTACAGTATAAGCAAAATATTTTGTCCTTACCAAACCGTTCGCATAGGCAAACTTTACACAAAAGTTGTAGGTCTGCCCCGGAGTAAGCCCGGACATGGTTTTTGTATATGTAAGGCCGGATGTATTGGTCATGCCAGCTTCTGTAAATGGTGACTGTAGCCATAAATAAGCATTTATACCTGTCTTGTCGGTATCCAGTAAAGTAAAGGTTGCGGTAACACTGCCACCATTGCTTTGAAAGTTATAATTATATCCGGTAGAAAAAGTCCCCTCTGCTGCCTGAGCGCTGGTACCGGAGCAAGCTGTGCTGGTATCGGCCGTAGTAGTTGCAGCCACGCTGACAGGAGCATTTGCCGCCGTATTGTTGGCAGCATCTTTTGCAGTCACGTTAAAGGTATATGCCGTACTTGGGTTGAGGCCACTGATCACCTTTGACTTTTGTACACCTGATGTTCCGGAAACGGTAGTTGTATTGGATCCATACGTTATAGTATATGTTACCGATCCGGAATCATCTGTGGCATTGAGCAAAAGCTCTACCGATGAAAATGTTACCGCACCCGCTGTGGCCGTAAAAGCTGTAGGCGCCTGGGTATCTGTCACTGCGCTGCAGTTATTGCCAACTACATAATTTATCCATTGTGTTACTACCATCCCCCCAGCATAGGCAAACTTTACAGCTATGCCTATCGTCGCACCGGGCTGTTGGTTAGGTATGGTGCCCGTAAAATTCAACCCTCCGGCGTTGGCCATAGACGTTTCGGTGAAAGGGGTCTGTGTCCTTACATAAGCAACAACACCAGATTTGTTATCCAACAGGGTGATCGCTACATTTACCGTAGATCCCGTAGTTGAGAACGTATAATTGTAGCCTGTGGTAAATGTACCTTCAGATGCCGCTGTACCTGTGCCCGAACAGCCGGTAAAAGTTGCAGCACCAGAAGTGGAGTTGTCCAATGAATCAGTACAACCGGCATCATACGCCCCTCTCCCAAAAGCATATTGCGAAAGGACTGCCATAAGCACCAGCAAAAACCTCCCGATGCGTATTTGATAATTTTGTTTCATAAACTTTATATTTTCAGCCAAATTAGTCCTAATTATTTATATAATAATTAAAACATTAGTATACACAAACCATACAACACATTGTTTTTTACCACAACGTACCGGTTCCGCCTATACATTAACAATACATTAACAATGTAACTGTACCGTTTTCTTGATGATTACGAAATCGATATAGAAACAACCTCTTCGGCATTGTGATCTTTAAAACATTTATATGCTTATTCTGATCACAGATCATCCTCACTATGTTTAAACAAAAAGGACCGCCCGGTCGGGGCAGTCCTTTCAGAATGGATATTTATGTTTTGCTTATTCCACCAGTAGTTTTTTAGTAGCTGTTTTGTTGCCGGAAAGTATCTTTACTATATACAGTCCCGCAGGAAGGCTCTCAACATTCATAGTGTTATCACTGCTTTCCAGAACTTTTGCCCCAAGGACAGAGAACATTTCAACTTTAGATAATGTTTCAGTGCCCAGGTCAAAATTCACTACTCCGTTAGACGGGTTAGGATACATTTTTACAACCTGATCAAGATCTGGCCTGCCTACACCCAGTTCGCATTCCTCGCCTACTGTATAGGTAAAATACTTAGTCACCGACAGACCGCCTGCATAGGCGAACTTAACTGCGAAGTTGTAGTCCTGTCCTGCAGTAAGTCCCGTAACTGTTGCCGAGAACGAAAGCCCTGTGCCTTGTGCCATAGCAATTTCGGCAAAAGGTGTTTCCTGCCATACATAAGCTACAACGCCTTCTTTATCGGTATCCAAAAGCTCGAATGTTACCACTACATCGTTACCCACTGTTTCAAAATGGTAGGTATATCCTGTAGAGAAAGTTCCCTGCTGTGCTACATTGCTCATACCCTCACACTCCGTATTGGTATCTTCTTCCGTTCCTGCCTGTAATGTTACAACGCTCACTGCCATGTTCCCTGCAGCATCGGTAACCGTAATGGTAAATATATATTGTGTTTCCGGCAATAGGTTGTTTATCACTACCGATCCCATTTCACCGGACTCGCCGGTAACGGTAATGGCAGTTCCGCCATCGTAGGTAATGGTATAGATCACATCGCCTGAATTATCTGTAGCGGTAAGCAGTAGCTCAATGGAAGTTGCCGTAACCGCTCCTGTGTTTACTTCAAGGCCGGCCGGCGCTTCCGTATCTTCTTCACCTGTGCCGCAATCCTCGCCAACTTGATAGTTGATGTATTGTGTCACGACCAATCCGCCCGCGTAGGCGAACTTAACCGCAATGCCAATGGTATTACCCATGGTTTGCCCTGTAAGCGTACCTGTAAAGGTTAAATTCCCTTCAGCATCCATGCCCGACTCTGCGAACGGTGCCTGCTGCCATAGGTAGGCCACTACACCTTCTTTGTCGGTATCCAGCAATGTAATAGTGACATTTACGCTGTTGCCCACTGTTTCAAACTCATAGGTATATCCTGTAGAGAAGGTTCCGTCCTGTGCTGCATTGCTCGTACCCGCACATGGCGTGTTCTCGTTGCCGCCACCTTCTTCAGGCGTCGTAGCCATAACCACTATTGGGTTATTCGCCGCCATGTTGCCCGCAGCGTCCGAAGCCGTAATGCTAAAGCTGTAGGCAGTCTCAGGAGAAAGCCCTTCGATCACTACTGTCTGCTGGCCCGAAGCCACAGTAACCGTCTCTGTTTCCATACCGTAAGTAATGGTATAGGTTACCGAACCTGAATTGTCTGTACCGTTAAGCACCAGTTCAACCGTGTTCGCCGTTACAGTACCGAGCGTAGCCGTAAAACCGGTCGGGGCCTGGGTATCTGCTGTTGGCGCGCAGTCCTGTCCAACTATATACGGAATGTATTGGGTAACTGCCAATCCGCCTGCATAAGCAAATTTTACAGCGATATTTATTGTACTGCCTGCTGCCTGCCCTGCAATGGTACCTGTAAAAGTAAGGTTCCCCGCACTTTGCATTTGTACCTCGGCAAATGGTGTTTGTATCCATAGGTAGGCCACTACGCCTTCTTTGTCGGTATCAAGCATTGTCATGCTAACATTCACATTGCCGTTAACCGTTTGTATCGAATAGCTGTACCCCGTATTAAAAGTACCATCCTGCGCCGCAGTACCTGTACCCGTACACGGCACACTGCTCATGTTCGAAAGTGTGGTCGCATTTACCGTAACAGGATTATTTGCCGCGGCGTTGCCTGCGCCATCGGCAGCAGTTACGGTAAATGTATAAGCGGTCGCTGCCGTAAGGTCAGTTATAACATAAGCGGTCTGCTCGCCAGAGTTACCTGTTACCGTAGCAGTCATACCTCCATAAGTAATGGTGTACACAACAGTGCCCGAATTATCCGTACCGTTAAGCAGCAATTGTACCGAGTTGGCCGTAACCGTACCCGCTGTAGCTGTAAAGCCGGTAGGGGCCTGAGTATCGCTACCGCCGCCTGTACAGTTCTCGCCCACAACATAATTGATGTACTGCGTGACCACCAGGCCGCCGGCATAGGCGAACTTAACAGCTATGCCTATCGTAGCGCCGGGTGTCTGGCCCGGTATCGTGCCTGTAAATGTAGGTGCGGTCCCACCCATTGGTACTTCTGAAAATGGCATTTGCGTCCTTAAATATGCAACAACACCCGTTTTGTCTGTATCTAAAAGCGATACCGAAACATTTACGGTAGTGCCTGTTGTAGAAAAAGTATAGCTGTACCCCGTAGAGAATGTGCCCTCAGATGCTGCATTGCCCGTTCCCGCACAAGGCGTGTTGGCTGGGGCTGCCGATGTGGTAGCCTGTACCACGATAGGGTTGTTGGCCGCTGTATTGCCGGCAGCATCGGCCGCAGTAATGCTGAACGAATAAGCGGTACCTGCCGAAAGGTTATTGATAACGACCGGCAACTGGGTTCCCGAAGTGCCTGTTACCGTATTTGTTGATGAGCCATAAGTTATGGTATATACCACACTTCCCGAATCGTCAGTGCCGTTGAGCAGCAGTTGTACCGAATTGGCCGTAACCGTACCCGCTGTCGCTGTAAAGCCTGTAGGGGCCTGGGTATCACCGCCGCCACCTGTACAGTTCTCACCTACCACATAATTGATGTATTGTGTTACGGCCATTCCGCCGGCGTAGGCGAACTTAACCGCTATGCCTATCGTAGCACCGGGTGTCTGCGCAGGGATCGTACCTGTAAATGTAGGTGCAGTACCGGTCATAGGTGCTTCAGTAAATGGCATTTGTGTCCTTACATAAGCAACAACACCTGTTTTATCGGTGTCCAACAATGTTACAGAAACATTCACAGTAGTGCCTATTGTAGAGAATACATAGCTGTAGCCTGTAGAGAATGTACCCTCAGATGCAGCACTGCCTGTTCCTGAGCAGGGCGTATCGAACGATGTGCCGGTCGTTTTACCAGTACTGTAACCCGAGTAATGTGTAAAAGCCACACAAACCATCAGTAATAGTACCTTAATACATTTTTGATAATTTTTCTTCATAAATTTTATATTTTCAGCTAATATATGCCTAAATAACTATTATGTTACCCGGCTTTAAGTATATACAAACCATACACGCACACGATTTGATGCTACAACATTGCAATTGCACCTATACATCAACACTACAACTACACCGTTTTCGTAACACATCCTCAAAACAGTATTTTTAGACATCCTTAACAAAACACTGGGACTGCCAAAATCATTACATATGATCGGCCTACATCATTCAGCGAAATTGCAGGCACATCGCATAAGGTCATGTGTATGTGATAGAGAAAAGTAACACGAGATGTAGATCAGGAACTGTAATTGTCATCGGTATCGAATAGGTATAAAAAATAAAGGCAGGACCGTTAAGCCCTGCCTCAGTAAACAAACAAACTATTAACTACTATTTTACAACTAACTTTTTGGTAATAGAATTGGTGCCGGAGTATAGCTTTACCAAATATAATCCGTCGGTAAGGCTCTCAATGTTGATCTCCTTTCCTGAACCCTCCAATACTTTACTGCCTAATACGGAATATACCTCAACTTTGGTGATGTCAATTTGCTCCGATTCGATGTAAACCATGCCCGTCGCAGGATTAGGATACATTTTTACCGAATTTCCAAAGTCTGGCCTGTCAATATCCAAAGCACAGTTCTCCCCTACTTCATACGTAAAGTATTCCGTTACCGACATACCGCCAGCATACGCGAATTTAATAGCATAAGTTATGGTCTGCCCGGCCGTAAGCCCGCCAACAGTTGAAGTATAACTAAGCCCTGATGTATTTTGCATCTCCGTTTCGGCAAAAGGCGTCTCCCTCCACAGGAAGGCCACAACGCCTGTCTTATCGGTATCAAGCAAGGTTGCCGTGATGATGACATTATTTCCTGAAGTTTCAAATTTGATCTCATATCCGGTAGTAAACGCTCCCTGCTGTGCGGTACTTGAAGTTTCGGTACAAATAGCCACCTGAGTGACGTTAATCGTTATTCCAGCCGATGTGGTTTCCGCATCGCTATTATCGGTAGCTACCGCAGTTATGGTATGCGTGCCCGCCGGTGCATTGGCCCAGTCAAAGCTATACGGAGCCGTGGTATCTTCGCCAATTAGGGTAGTGCCGCTGTAGAATCGTACCAATGCGACAGTCCCGTCGATGTCGGCAGCTCCCGCACCAAGGCTTATCGTTTGGCCCAACAGGTACGAAGCCCCATTAGCCGGTGATGTGATCGTTACCGTAGGCGCCGCGTTCCCACCCGTCGTAACAATGATAAGTACCTCATCGGTCGAAGTGTAGGTTCCGTCGCTCACGGTAAGCGCTACTTTGTAAATGCCCGCAACAAGGTTGGAAACCGTTGGCGATGCGCTTGTCGCGGAATTGAATGTTATTATGGATGGGCCATAGACCTGTAACCAGCTATACGTTATCGCCTGCCCTTCGGGGTCGTTGCTCGCCGAGCCATCAAGTGTTGCTGTAGTCGCAGGCAGTGTTACCGTTACATTGTCCCCTGCATTTGCCATAGGCGGAACATACGGCAGCGGCCCTGCCAATGCAAAGGTCATGTTCCCAAGGTTAAACCCGCCGCCCACAGCTACAAAGCGAAGCACGTGCTGCCCCTGTGTCAGGGCGACGTTGTTTACCACTTTGTTAGCCCACGCACCCCAGTCGCCCGTAGCGGCTACGGCAGCATCGGCGCTTATGGCTACACCGTCGATCTCAAAACGGAACGGCCCGCCCCCACCGCCATTGCCAGAAGCATAGCGCACCGTCGCGGTATAAAGTCCCGAAGCCTGAACGTCAATGGTGTATTCCAGCCATTCACCCGAAGTTATCCAGCCCACAGTTGGGCCTTCGTTCGGTACCACATTGGCATCTACATATTCGGTTGGCCTGTAGGTACCCTCGTTATTGGCGGAAGAATCATAATAAGCGATATTCTGCCCTATCCCAGCCTGGAAAACATCATAATTCCCTGCCTGTATCGTGCCCGGTACCTGGAAAGGTGTGCCGGAATACGGCACCTGCTCCCCTACCGTTACCTGTATGGCATTGGTCATACTGAAGCCGGCGCCCACGTGTACCCTTGCCACTATGTTGTGTATACCCAAAGCAAGGTTAGGGGCCGGCATTTGGTAAGGCGCTTCGTTATCAGTACCTATGAGTGTATTACCATCGTAAAAGGAAACGCCGGTAATTCCTGTACCCGTTACCTCAACCGCAAGGTTCACGCTGCCGTTCGGGTACGCCTGGTAAAAATCGGCCGAAAGCTGTCCGGCAACGTTCACGTCAAGGCTTGTAACCATATCGTTCGCAGGGACATTCAGCGTAGATCCGTCAGAGAATGTTACGGTAATGGGCGCATCGCCGTAATTATGGGCAACATAAATATTGTCGCCATTATTTGTAAATACTGCCGCTATGGGATAGTTGGCCGTAACCTCGGCATTTACAGGTCCCAAGGCGTTCATGGCATGCAGCCAATGATAGGTTTGCGCATCGGAGATACCGAATTTCAATGCCCTGTCCGGATAAGAATCGTACAGTTCTATCGCCGCGGGCGCATCAATAAAGGCAAGGTACTGCCAGTAGGTATCGTGCCAAAGGTTGGCATTCACCTGGTTGTTCATGATGCCGGTGTTGGCAGCTATTTCACTCCACAGCTCTTCCACGTAACCAAGGTTGTGGCCCATGTACAGTGATCCGCCATGTATCGGGTACATCTCGATGCCGTAAGCCGCCGCAATATCCGATGTCCAGAAGGTCTGGTTGTCGTAGCCATTACCCCATATCCTCGAGGCAAGGCTGTAGCCATAGCCGGGCTTGAAGGTACGGTTGTGCATGTCGAACCAATATTCCTCGGTAGCCGTTTGCTCTGTCGTGTAAATATAAATACCCAGGTCCCTTACGGCATCATTCTCGGTCACAGCACCCCAATGGATAAGCGATGACGCGAACTGCATGCTTTCAGAGGTCGATTCCTGGTCGTTGCCGAATGGAAAGGTCGCAAAGCCATTGGCCCAGCTGTGCCCCGCGTAGGGGCTGAAGTTCCTTAGGTATGGGAAAAGTGTGTCATTCCTGTTGGGAGAGGCCGCATCGCGCACCAAAAGGTCGATCATTGGGCCCCATTGTGCGGCCCAGCCCGGTTCGTACTGCTCCATAAAGGCTGCGGCGTGGATGAAATACCCCCAGTGGAAATGATGGTCGTTGAGGTTGCTGTCCTGTCCGTGGCCCGCCGGATAGCCTAATAGCGCCGACCAGTTATTATTGTAATAAAAAAGGAACGCTACCTCGCCAGATTCGGCCTTGAGCCAATTCTCAAGCCTTTGCTTAATGGTGGCTTTTATAGTGTTGCGGGCTTCCACATTACCCATTTCGTCAGCAATGCGGGCGGTCTGTATCAGGCGGTTCATCAGCTGGCCCTCGTTGTAGGAGTCCGTCCATGTATCCAGCTGGTCATTCTTGATAAGGTTAATTTTCGATGCCAGTGCCGCCGGGCTAAAGCCGTCGCTGTAATTATCCACATAAGGCAATGTAGTAAGTATGCCTTTAAATGTGTTCTCTACGGTAAATGTATTGCCTGCCAGCAGCTTCAGGTCGCCCCTGATGGAGCTGTAGGTCGCCCCTGTTGGCTGTACAGAAGACGATGCAAGGTGCGCCCATTGATGTGGGAGCAATCCAAGCAACACAGTGGTCCCCGTACCCTCTTTAACCTCGGTAGTTACATTGAAAGTGGTTGTCAGCTTCGAGTTGCCTTCATTGTAATTCCATGTGGCTGTGGTATTTGTGGGGAACACATAGGCGTGCTGCTTGTATTGTTCCGCTACAGTGTTAAGGTTGGGTGCCGATGGCGGCAGGTAGGCCATCGACCAGTAATTTTTGCCATTAAGGGTTGAGGTATACGTAGTTCCGGTTTGCGTCCATGTACTGCCTACAGGGGCATATACGGCAAAGTCAGCGCCCTGGTGAGAGTTGGTCACCACAAGCATTTCATTATTTATGACCACACTGCCCTCGATAATCTTCACTTCGGCAACATCCGATGTATTTTTGGTGAAGTAAATGAACGGCATCCCGATGCCCATTGTCGCGGTAAACGATCTCGTACCGTTGGCCCAGTTCATGCTTACCGTCCAGTCGGAATGATCACATACGGTCGCCTGGCCCGCATTGAGTCCCGTTACACCCACAGTTATCGGTAGGATGTCATCCATAGGCTGGGTGGCGCCGTTGCCCGTTGAGGCGGCCACTATATAGCTTACCACCAACCCCTGGTTCACCGTACGCATCGCCAGCGGATAGTTGAAAAGATTATTTACGTGGTTTTCTTTTATTTTTTTTGACCACCAGTCGTTCGTAGGTACAGGTTTGCCCACGGCGTTGCCGCTAACCAGTGGCGAGCCGGACGGGAAGGCGTTGCGGCCTGCCTGGTCGGTGCCGGGAAAGGTAGTGCGGTAACTCCCGCTGCCTACAGGGGTAAATTGGGCACTTGCCTGCTGTACTGCCACAAGGCAAAATACAGCTGCCAGCGCTTTAATGCATTTCTGGTAATAATTCATTTGATATTCGGTTTTCGGCTAAAATATCACGAATGAATAGAATAGCTATAATTTGAATACCATATTAAAACCATACAGCACCCCAAAGAAACGCAACATTAAACACATTTGCCTATACAACAGCACTACAGCTATCACGTTTTCGCCAGCAAATCAGGGCGACTTGAATTTTATCATGTTTTCTTACTACTTTGGCGGAATAACAGATGTTGCCGACTTCAAACCGACAGTTGTGGCTGTTAATTGCATATCATTACCACTACCGTCAGGCTGGACTATCACCTGCGCATAGCCATTAAACAGCTTTCTTCTCCATTGCCCGGCAGGAGTAAGTACCTGTATCATCCCCGGATCGGTATTGGCCGCGTCCCAGTCGTTCACTTTGCGCAGTGGAGTGGCGATGATGTGCAGCGTGTTGTTCCCATTTTTGAGGAGATCCGCGCTAAGCACATACTTTTGTGCATCCTCTTTTGTCGGCGTTGCTTTTTTACCATTGATAAAAACTACGGCATCCGGGCCTATCTTTTGGTAAAAGAATGTCACCACTGCATTTTCAGGAAAATCCTTGATCTCAAAACTTCCGCGATACACATAAGCCGGCTTCGGGTTCTTATAATCCCTGATTTCAAAGGCGGGTTTCCAGTTATTTTCAGGGTACGATGGCAATTGCTGTAGCAATTCGGCTGTAGCCAACGCCTGCTCCTGCAAGCCTGTTATTTTGATAAGCGAAATATCCTCAACAAATCTATCTTTTTCCAAAGATGTTGGGTCGCCATTCCCTACGCCCAATATCTTTCCTCCCTTTACAGAAAATGAAACTTCATTATTGGCTGTAGGCACGTGCAGGCTATTCTTGTCGGTAACTTCTACAGTAAATACAGCCACATCATTGGCATGGGGGATCTTGTTTTGTGTAAGCCGGATATTTGCAGGAACGCCGGTAGTTTTACGCACTTCCGACAGTTGCTTCCTGCCATCCTTATAGCCCACGGCCTCCAAAGTACCCGGCTGGTATTTCACTTTCCATTCCAAATGGCCCAGCTTTTCCATCTTCTTTTTGCCGAGGCTTTTTTTGTTGAGGAACAGTTCCACCTCATCACAATTGGAATGTACCCACACATCAATTTCCTTACCTTCCATGCCCTGCCAGTTCCAGTGTGGCAGGATGTGCAGGACAGGCTTGTCGCCCCACCACGACTTCAGGTAATATACATTGTCTTTCGGGAAACCGCACACGTCCATCATCCCAAAATAGGAAGTGACCGAAGGCCACCCATACGGCGTAGGTTCCCCGCGATAGTCGAACCCTGTCCAGATGAACATCCCCGCCAGGTACGGCCTCTCCGCATAAAATTTCCAGCCTTCCTCTATGCTGTAGAAACTAGGGCGCGGCTTGCGGTCATAGGCACTTTTATAGTGTTTGGCCTCGTCGTCAAAGTAAATGCCCCGGGTAGCAAATGTTGAACCCTCCTCTGTACCCATTCCCGGCTGTTGCGGGAATTGCTTCCTGTGCGCGTCAATGTCGCCGTTGCCCATGTAGTTGTAGCCCATCACTTCGACCATCGAGGATATACCGCTCCTGAACCCACTGCTGATGCCTACGGTCACCGGCCTCGTAGGGTCGATGCTTTTGGGAAAGTCCTGCATAATGTGGGTAATGCGTTCCCCTGTTATATTGCCCTCTATCTTCCATTCCTCATTGCCCACAGACCAGCAGAACACTGAGGGGTGGTTACGGTCGCGCTCTATCATTTGCCTCACGGTCTCGAGATGGTAGTCGTTGATGCCCATCAGCCTGGTCTCGTCGATCACGAGCATGCCAAGCCTGTCGCAGGCCTCCAGCAGTTCGGGTGTGGGCGGGTGGTGTGAGCAGCGGTAGGCGTTGCTGCCCATTTCCTTTAGCTTTTGTATGCGGAAATACTGCAGACCGTCGGGCAGGGCTGTCCCTACCCCGGCATGGTCCTGGTGGTTGTTGGTGCCTTTCAGCTTCAATGGCTTGCCGTTAAGCAAAAAGCCCTCTTCGGCATCGAACCGTATGCTGCGGATGCCAAAAGTGGTTTCATAACTATCTACTATCCTGCCTTCCTGCCTTACCTGCGTTACCATACGGTAGAGGTTGGGTGTATCGACATGCCAAAGCTTTGGGTTGCTTATTCTGAATGCTGAGGTGAACAACGCGCTTTTGTAAAAACCGGGGGCATTGCCTTTTTCAGTTGCTGATGCCACGACTTTTCCTGCGGCATCATAAGCCGTTTGCATAATTTCGATATTGCCTGTGTAATGGCCTTTATTCTCTATGGTGGCCTGTGCGGTAATATCGGCAAAGTCATTCTTGATATCAGATGTTATGCTGGTGCCATTTTGCGCCACGTGCAAGGGGTCGGTCTTGAGTAGATGCACATGCCTGTAAATGCCCGCACCCTCATAGTACCAGCCCTCCTCCATCGAAGCATCTACACGTACAGCAATGGTATTTTCAATGCCGTAATTCACGTAAGCCGAAACATCATATTGGAAACCCATGTAGCCGCTCTCCCACGTCCCGAGGAAATGCCCGTTGAACCACACCTTGCAGTTGCGGTATACGCCGTCAAATTGCAGGGAAATGATCTTCCCAAGATCCGATTGCGGAACGGTTATCTTTTTGCGGTACCATCCGATGCTGCGTTCCGGAAAGCCCTTGCCCGATGCCTTGAAGCCGTGGCTTGGGCTGCCTTTTTCGGAAAATGATTGTTCCACCGCCCAGTCGTGCGGGAGGTCGAGCAACCGCCATGCACGGTCATCAAAACCAGATGCGGCAGGGCCGTCGCCATTGCCCGTTTTCGCGAGGTAGGAGAAATATTCAGTACCATGGTCGAAGTCTTTTTCAGTATTCGACGGATGCCCGAACGAGAACCGCCATCCGGCATCGATGCGGATCCGCTCACTCGGGTTTTGGGCGGAAGCAAGGCCGGTGATCACTAGAAAGCAGATTAAAAGCAGGCGGTGTAATATAGCATTCATAGGGTAATATAACGATCGATGGGATAAAAATATCGATTTTGGACGGTGTGGGGTAATAGTATTTTATCAAAGTATGTGCTAAAGATGTGAAATGCTATATGTTTAAATTTATACATAGATACATAGCCATTATTGTCGGGATAGAGTCCGGTTTTAGCCCCACAAAGTTTGAAGCGTTGCTTCATCTATGTGAAGGTATGCCTACTTAAATAAAGAGACTATCCTTCCTATGTCACTATGTGGTTAAATAAAAAACTGAATGGTATTCGAATAATTCCTTATTTTCGCTCATTCAAAAACAATTTACGAAAATGGACTTCAGTAAGATCATCGAGCTTCTTGCCTATACGCTGCCTGCCATTATTACCGGACTGGTGGCTTACTACTTTTTTGCACAACATACCAAAAACGAGGAGGGCCGCCGCCGCTACCTCATCCACAAGGAAGCACAAAAGAACGCCCTGCCCATACGCCTGCAGGCTTATGAAAGGCTGGTGCTTTTCCTGGAGCGCATTAACCCTGCCAAGCTGCTGATCCGCGTGGCACCTCACTCTTCCGACAAAAAAGACTACGAAGAATACCTGATCGCCCAGATAGAGCAGGAATACGAGCACAACCTTACCCAGCAGATCTACATTTCGGGCGAGGCGTGGGATGTGATCATGACAGCCAAGAACGCTACGATACAAACGATCCGCAAAGCTTCCATGGGTTCTGATTCTGCCGACAAAATGCGGGAGGCTATCCTGACCGACCTGTTCGATAAGCAAAGCCCGAGCAGTGTGGCCGTGGCGTATTTGAAGAACGAGGTCGGGGAGATGTGGTCTTGATCATTTCAGATCTCAGATCGAACTGCACTCATGCCGATGAAACGGATTTACGTGGGTTTTCTTTTTTAACGATACAATAGCGATGCAATGCTTGCATCTCGCAGGATACAGGAGGCGCATTGAATGCGCCTCACTTTTTTATAGCTAGCGTGACTCGCAAGGCATTACGCCTCTACCGATCCGTTTCGATATCGCATTCACGGAATGATGGGATATATCCGCCAAATAATTCTTAATTGTTGCCGTTTTCCTACGGATACTGCGGTTTTTTTCAATATATTAGCAGGATCAAACAACAAACACATTTCAAATTTTTAGCTTACAATGAGAAATACTGCGCTTACGCATATTCATGAGGGCCTTGGTGCCAAAATGGTCCCGTTCGCGGGCTATAACATGCCTGTTCAATATGAAGGGGTGAATGCCGAACACGAAACCGTGCGCAACGGCGTTGGGGTATTTGATGTATCGCACATGGGGGAATTCCTGCTGAGCGGACCGAAAGCCCTTGACCTGATACAAAAAGTGACCAGCAACGATGCTTCTGCCCTTACTGTAGGCCGTGCTCAATATTCGTGCCTGCCAAATGAGGAAGGCGGTATCGTAGACGACCTTATCATATACAAGATGAAGGAGGAGCAATACCTGTTGGTGGTAAATGCATCAAACATTGAAAAGGACTGGGCATGGATAGCATCTAAAAATGACTTGGGCGTGGACATGCGCAATGTTTCGGACGATTATTCGTTATTGGCGATACAGGGGCCTATGGCCATGGAAGCCATGCAGGAGCTGACATCGATCGACCTTGCCGCTATTAAATATTACCATTTTGAAGTGGCCGATTTTGCAGGTGTCGAGAACGTGATCATCTCTGCGACAGGCTATACCGGAAGCGGTGGCTTTGAGATCTATGCCAAGAACAGCGAGATCGAACAGATATGGAACAGGGTATTTGAGGCTGGGGAAGCCTACGGGATCAAGCCTATTGGCCTTGCCGCACGCGACACGCTTCGCCTGGAGATGGGTTTTTGCCTTTACGGGAACGACATCAACGATCTTACCTCGCCGCTTGAGGCCGGGCTGGGCTGGATCACGAAGTTCAATAAGGACTTTACCAACTCTGAAGCACTGAAATCGCAGAAGGAAGCCGGTGTGACCCGCAAGCTGGTTGGCTTTGAGCTTACCGACAGAGGCATACCAAGGCACGATTATGAGATCACGGATAAAGTGGGCAACGTGATAGGTGTTGTAACATCGGGTACGCAGTCGCCATCGCTTGGCAAAGGCATCGGTTTGGGTTATGTGCCCACAGCATTTGCGGCGCCGGACAGCGAGATCTTTATCCGCATAAGGAAGAACGACATCCCCGCTAAGGTGGTGAAATTGCCGTTCTATAAAAAAATAGACTAACATGAAAAAACTCTTCGCTATCGCTTTACTGCTTCCATTTGCTGTGGGAGCCCAAAATAATGATAAGGCATGCGAAGTTTTTTCGAAAGTGAATACCGTGCTTCAATCGAGGCACTACAAGCCTAAACCGGTAGACGACAGTTTATCGGTTTATGTTTTTGATAAGGTGATGGAGAACCTGGACGACAACCGAGTGCTGTTCCTGAAGGACGAATATGAACAGCTGGCGCGCCACCGCCATTCTATCGACGATTACATCAGGAACAAGGATTGCGCTTTTTTTTCTGACTTTATCTCCATCTATAAAAAAGCGCTAGAACGCAGCAAAGGCTATATAGAGGAAGTTGGCCGAGAGCCACTCCCCTTTAATACCAAAGACACGATATACTACTCTAAAAATACCTTCCCTTTTCACACAAAGGCAGAGAAGATCAAGAGTTTCCTTCGTAAAAAGATCACCTACGACATCCTTGAGGACATTGCCCAGCAAAGCAAGAACAAGGACTCGCTAAAAGTGTATGTTGAGGTTTTAGGAAAAGCATCGAGGGCAAAAGTACTGGACAGCTACCTGTGCAAGGTCAATGCGCTGCTAAACCCCTCGGAAGGGTTTGACAACAGCATTTACAACCAGTTCTACTCGGTTTTCTGCTCGTATTTCGACCCGCATTCCACCTATTTCAATTATAGTGAGAAGGCATCGTTCGTTTCTTCCATTTCGACAGAGAATTATTCGCTCGGACTGTATGTTTCGCAAAATGACAAGGAGCAGATCATTGTGGAGGAGATCGTGCCGGGCGGGCCGGCTTACAAAGCCGATAAGATCGATAAAGGCGACCAGATCATAAAGCTTGCAGCCAATAATACCGAATACACCGTATCGTGCGCCTCGATGGAGACCATCAGCAACATCGTGAATTCGGACACCTATAGGACCGTCGTGCTTACGCTTCGCAAAAAAGATGGCTCGGTATATTCCGTTAGCCTTGAAAAAAAGGTGATGAAGGCCGAAGACCACAGTGTGTACAGCTTTGTGCTGGGCGATAAGAACCCCGTGGGCTACATTAAGGTACCAAGCTTTTACACCGCATTCGATTCGGATAATAATATGGGCTGCGCGGACGATGTAGCCAAAGAAGTCGTAAAACTTAAAAAAGAGAATATCAAGGGCCTTATCATCGACCTGCAGTATAATGGCGGCGGCTCTATGGACGAGGTGATACGTATGGCGGGGATGTTCATCAACTTTGGCCCCGTGGCGGTGGTGACCGACAAGGATATGGACTACAACGTGATCAAGGACTTTAACCGTGGCATGGTCTTCAATGGCCCGATAGTGGTGCTGGTGAATGGCTTTTCGGCGTCTGCCAGCGAATTCTTTGCCGGTGTGATGCAGGATTACAACCGCGGCATCATAGTTGGCAATACTACCGTGGGCAAAGCTACCATGCAAACGATACTTCCGCTGGAAGATGAGAACCCGACCGATTTTGTAAAGGTGACCATCGATAAATTTTACCGCATTACCGGCCACAGCAGCCAGTACATAGGTATTGTACCCGATGTGGAGCTGCCTACTTTTTTTGATAAGATGCTGCCAAGGGAAAGCGGCATGCCGACTGCCATCAAAAACGACAGCATCCCGGGGCTCAACCTGAGGTTTAGTAAAATGCCGCAGGAGCCTATAAAAAAGGCCGCTGAGCTGAGCAAGATACGCATAGCATCCGATGCCGGGTTCATGCTGGTAAGCTCGGTCAACGACAGGATAAACGCCATATACAACAACGCCAAAAAACCACTGAACGTGACATTTGACAATGTTTATGACGATGTGCACTCCATGGACCAGATATGGAAGGACATTACTACCGCCTCGGAAAAAGAACAGGCCTTTACCGTACGCAACACCGCTTTTACCGAAGAAGTGACCGGGTATGACGAATACCTTAAAAACGCCAATGACTTTAAAATAAGATCCATAAAAACCGATATGTATATAAACGAAGCGGTGAACATATTGAAAGACCTTAACCAATAACCAACCACCAAATGAAACGAATTTTACTCGGCATACTATTGATAGTATCGCTTACCTGTGCCGCACAGGAATTTAAGACACCTATTGATTACCTTAACTTTATAGGGAAGGAAAGTAAGTCCATCACTGCCAACACGTGGAAGTACACTAAGGCCGTTGCCCACAGCAAAAGCGCCCGTAAGATCGATGCTACGCGTAAGAACCTCATCAAGTCGATACAGGCTGCCTCTAAGAAAATAGGTGCCACCAACGGCTACAAGGGCGATGTGGTGTACCGCGACCAACTCCTCGCCTACTATTCGATCTCTGAAAAGTACATTAACGATGAATACGACAAGATCATCGACATGCAGGAAGTGGCCGAGCAGTCATATGACCTGATGGAAGCATACATCCTGACGCGCGATATGGTAAATGAGAAGATCAATGCCGAAATTGAAAAACTGAACACCAACCAAAAGGAGTTTGCCAACAAATACAACATTGCCATTACGGACGACGAGACCGAACTGGGCAAGAAAATGGAAATTTCCAACCAGGTATTCAGGCACCAGAGCGATATGTACCTGATATTCTTTAAGGTGTACATTACCGATGCCAACCTGATGAAGGCGGTGCAGGATAAGAACATCAATACCATACAGCAAAATGCGTCGGCGCTGGAATCCTTCGTTGCCGAAGGGCTTGAAAAACTGAAGGCTGCCAAACCATTCAAGAACGACATGATGCTGGTGAACGGCTCTAAAAAAGCATTGGAATTCTATAAAAAAGAAGCATTGGAGTTCGCCCCTGCCGTAACCGACTTCCTGATGCTGAACCAAAAGGCCGAGGAAACCAAAAAGGCGATGGATGCAAAGGGTAAGCCGTCGAAAGCAGAAATTGACGCTTATAATAAAACAGTAGCCGACCTGAACAAGGCGGTGGATGCTTATAACAAACTTACGACGAAATTCCATAACGACAGGAACAATGCCATTACCGCCTGGAATGCGGCGAGCGATGGTTTTGTGTCGAAGCATGTGCCGAAGGATTAAACGACCGGAAAGTTTATGCGACTGTCATTGCGAGCGGAGGCACGGAGCGTGGCAATCTTTCCTGGCAATTTTGAAATGTAAAAGATCGCTTCGTCGTTCCTCCTCGCAATGACTACTCGACTGCGATAACGAATTCTAATTCGTGGCTAAAATCCAACCCTCTATTTTTTGCAAAAACACGGAATAAGTTTATTTTTGTCCCTCCAAACAAATTAATTATGGGAAGAGCGTTTGAATTCAGGAAAGCAAGGAAAATGAAACGTTGGTCGGCTATGGCCAAAACGTTCACAAGGATAGGCAAGGACATTGTAATGGCCGTAAAGGAAGGCGGAGGCAACCCGGAGGCCAACGCGCGCCTGAGGGCCGTGATACAAAATGCCAAGGCAGCCAACATGCCGAAGGAAAATGTGGAGCGCGCCATCAAGAAAGCGTCGGACAAAGATACGGCCAACTTTAAGGAGGTATTGTTCGAAGGCTATGCGCCGCACGGTATCGCGATCCTTATTGAAACTGCCACCGATAACAACAACCGAACAGTAGCCAATATCCGCAGCTATTTCAACAAGTGCAATGGTACAATGGGCACGCAGGGATCGGTAGAATTTATGTTCGATCATACCTGCAACTTCCGCATCCCTGCCGAAGGGCGTGACGTGGAGGAACTGGAACTTGAGATGATCGACTTTGGCGTAGAGGAGATCTTTGCTGATGAGGACGGCATCGTTATGTACGCGCCATTCGAAAGCTTTGGGGCGATCCAGAAAGAACTGGAGCACCGCGGCATCGAGATACTTTCATCAGGATTTGAGCGCATCCCGCAGGTAACTAAAGAACTTACCGAAGCGCAGGTCGCCGATGTGGAGAAACTCCTTGAAAAGATCGAAGAAGATGATGACGTGATGAACGTATACCACACCATGCAGGAGTAATCTATTGTTTACTTGCTATACAATATAAAGGCATCCTTCGGGATGTTTTTTTTATGTCAGCCATGTCCGTTAATTTGCAGATCATAGATCTTAGCCGATTTTAAACTCACTTTTACATTCCAATAAGAATTCCCTCCATCATCTACCATAATAATTCGCTTATCGACATCTTCAAGATAACTGCTTTCATCCCAAAGCATATTGATCCATAATATTTTTTCTCCCTTTTCATTTATATAACCCACATACTGGCGAATGTACCTTTGCAAATTTTCATGTATTACGAGGCTTCCGGCGCATTGGGCAGCTCTACTCTGTTTGATATTCCTGAGTTGTTCCTTCAATAATTTTTCGCAAAGAATAACTTCAGCTCTTGTTGGTGTAAACCTTCCAGGCTTTTCTTTAAAGTGAACATACATCTCAACATCTTCACTAAAAATATATCCCTTAAAACCCTTTCCCTTTACAAATACGGGCTGTTGGGCTATCAGTAAAACCAACATTGTAAGTAAAGCTTTCATTATTTATAAGTATGTTTACAGCTAAGATAGTCAGGAAGTATAAATTTTCAATTAAAAAAACACAAAAGAAAAAGCACATAAATAACTGACAAACAGCACAATAATTACTTTTTAAATAAAAAGATCAAAAATTAAAAATTAAAATTTCTTCCCTACTGTAACATTTTAACTTACTCCCCCGTCATTATATCAAACCAAGCAACCAAATTGGCAAACGCGAACCAGGATATCGATACTTTGATCGCACTCTGCAGGGAGGGCAGCCGCAACGCACAGTTTGAGGTGTACAACAGGTATTACAAGACCATGTACAACACCGCACTGCGCATTGTTAAGGACAGCCACTGGGCAGAAGACGTGATGCAGGAGGCTTTCCTGAAGGCGTTTACCAAACTGGATTCCTTTAAGGGAGAAGTAACCTTTGGGGCCTGGCTAAAGCGGATCGTAGTGAACCACAGCATTGACAATTATAAAAAGATTAATAAATATGCTGAAGACCCGCTGGACAACATACTGTATAAGGTGGAAGATGAAGGCCACAAGGAAGAGGCAACGATCGACTTCCGGAACATGCAGGTGCAGCAGGTAATGAGTGCCATACAGTCGCTAAAGGACAATTACAGGGTGGCGCTCACGCTCTTCTTCATCGAAGGCTACGATCAGGAGGAGATCAGTGAGATAATGGGAATTACACACGGCAATTGCCGTACAACCATCAGCCGGGCAAAGGAGAGCCTGCTGAAAAAACTGAATGCATAATGAAGAACGAGGAACAAGACCTTAACGACCTGTTCGCCCATTTTGACGGGCAGTGGGATACCGCAGAACCCGTAATGGGCCATGAGGACCGCTTTTTAGACAGGCTTGAGGGCAAAAGGAAAAAGAAAGGACTGCTCTTCAGGCTGGCAATGCCAACCGCGGCGGCGATACTGATCATGTTCGGGCTATGGACGATGTTCAGGCCGGACGGAGGTGCTTTCAACGGCAACCAGACAGCCGTGAAGCTTTCTCCAAAAGTGCAGGAAACACAAACGTATTTTACCGGTATCATACAAAAGGAGCTGGCTAAAGTGGAAAAAGAAGACAGCCCCGAAACGAAAATGCTTGTAAAGAGCGCCCTCTTAAGAATGGACGCCCTTGAAAAGGATTACGAAAAGCTTACCAAAGAAGCCCTTAGCAAAGGCGAGAACAAACAGATCATCCACGCCATGATAACCAATCTGCAGACAAGGATATCATTCCTGGAGGACGTGCTCACCAAGATCGAAAACATCAAAAAACTGAAAGAAAACTATCATGAGAACACTCAAACTTAATTTAATACTCCTGCTCCTTACCTGCCCCTCGCTTATTTTTGCGAACGGCGATGGCAACGGGTGCATGAAGGGAAAGATCACAAAGGAAAAGAAAATAAACAGGTCATTTTCCGTAAACAGCACAGCCGGCCTGGATGTTAACAATAAGTTCGGCAGCATATACGTAACAACGTGGGATGAGAACCAGACCGTAATTGATGTGGTGATCCGCGTGAACGGCGACAAAGAGGACCTTGTGGTGAAAAGGCTCAACAGCATCGACGTGAAGTTTGGCGCTACAGCCTCACTGGTATCAGCGGTAACGGAAATAGGGAACTTTTCGGGCAGGAACATCAATATGGAGATCAACTATACCATAAAGGTCCCGAAGAAAGGCACGATCGACCTTAACAACCAATATGGAAATACCATTGTTGGGAAGATATACGGCAAAAGCGTCATCAAATGCCAGTATGGCGACCTGAACGTTGATGAGCTCAACAGCGACAGCAATACCATTAACCTGCAATACAGCGGTACATCGAAGATCAACTACATCAGGTCGGGCGCGGTGAACCTTCAATATTCCGGATTTAATTGTACCAAAGCGGGGTCGCTTAACCTCAAGGGGCAATATACCGGCATGACGATCGGCGAAGTGAACGACATTACCTATAGAACAGAGTATGGTGACCTGAGTATTAAAAAGGGAGGCAGCATTACAGGTTCCGGCGACTATTCCAGCCTGCGCTTCGGG
Source organism: Flavobacterium sp. (assembly GCF_052437795.1). Lineage (GTDB taxonomy): Bacteria > Bacteroidota > Bacteroidia > Flavobacteriales > Flavobacteriaceae > Flavobacterium. The sequence goes on along the minus strand of NZ_JBQVPA010000001.1, from coordinate 623,185 downwards.
TATGTTGGCAAGCAGCTGAATGCCACGTGCAACTATGGCGAAGTAAAGATCGGCGGTATGGATACCGATGTGAAGAACATAGCGGTGAACGCGACCTATTCGGCGGTGAACATCACTTACTGTGAGGCTGCACCCTTCGACTTTGAGCTAAGCTCGGTATATGGCGGCATAAGGGGCGTGAACGGGTTTAAATTCACAGACAAAAAGGAAAAGGACAACAAGATATATTATAAAGGCTATTACAAAAGCAGCGGCGTGAATAAGATATTCGTGAGAACAGAATACGGCGACATCAACCTTACTAAAGGGTAAAGCCTCTCCCTACCCCTCTCCAAAGGAGAGGACGCTCAAACCCTTAAATAGATAGACGGTCCGAGTGAAGCTCCTCCCTCTCCAAAAGGAGAGGGTTGGGGTGAGGCCAAAATAAAAAATATACTGATACAACCATTGCGGGCGTGAATGCGTCTAGGTAGTATCACCTCCCACAAAGGAGTTCAATCATCAAAAAAAACACCTGCTCATCACAGGGAAGTTAATTCAATCAATCATCAACCTCGCCGCATGGCGAACAAAAAACGAACCATCATGAAAAAAGCAGCAATGTTTTTCGCCGGGCTATGCTTTGCCCTTACGGCAACGGCCCAGGGGAAAAAAGAACGTGTACAGGGTAATGGCGACATCGCCAAAGAAAAAAGGGAACTATCTGCCCAATTTGAAAAAGTAAGGGTAACAGGCAACTTTGATGTAGTGCTCGTAAAGGGCACAACCGGTACGATCACGCTGGAAGGCGAAGAAAACCTTATCTCTCAAATTACTACCGAAGTGGCAGATGGCGCACTGGCCATCAGCTCGGGCGACAAATTCCTTGCACCATCCAAAAACAAGAACATCACGGTTAAAGTACCTGTGGGCGAACTTAGCGAGATCGTACTGAAAGGCAGCGGCAATATCGATGTGCGGAACAGGATACGCACCGATGTAGACCTGATGATAGACGGGTGCGGCTCTATTGAAGCCTACGTGGTTGCCGACAGGGTAAAGGCCTGCGTGCTTGGCTCCGGGGAGATAAAGATCAACGGTCAGGCACAAAGCTTTGACTGCCGTGTGGTTGGCTCGGGTTCGGTCAAGGCATATGACCTGAAAGCCCCGATCGTAAGCGCGGTGGTATCAGGCTCCGGGAATGTAGAGACCAACAGCTCCAAAAGCCTTAAGGGCAGGATAAGCGGTGCTGGTAACATCGCCTTTGCAGGCCAGCCCTCTGAAACCGACCTGAAGCACTCGGGTACAGGAAAATTCACACTCCATCAATAAAAATTTAAAATAACGTTTCATACTCGTTATTTAGGTTGGGCCTGTCCGGAAACGGATGGGCCCTTTGCGTTTGTAACACGTTTTGTAACAACTACAAAATTCAAGATCACAACTATCTGAAAGTCAAAAATTATATCAGTATGTGCGGAGAAAGAGGGATTCTCCCCCTAAATTACAAATCCCCACTTATAGGTATTGTTTCACATTCCTGATCCCAATACCTTAGCAACAGATCATCTTACAGATATCGTTTGGGGAATAAAAGAAAAAGCTTCCCGTGATGCGGGAAGCTTTTTTATCTGAACCAAAATTATATACTATTTGATAAACTCTATCTTTTGTGCCTCTTCCAGGTTCACGCTGTCAAAGAAGCCCTGCTCGCTCATCCATTCATCGCTGAATACCTTGCTCATATAGCGTGAACCGTGGTCAGGGAAAATAAGGATAACGTTGCTGTTCTCGTCAAATTCGCCTGCTTCGGCATACTGCCTTACCGCCTGCAGCGTAGCGCCGCTGGTGTAGCCTACAAAAAGGCCTTCGGTCTTGGCAATGCTCCTGGCCGCGTGGGCACTCTCCTCATCGGAAACTTTGATGAACTGGTCGATCACGTCAAAATCGGTAGCGGTAGGGATAAGGTTCTTCCCAAGCCCCTCTATGCGGTAGGGATAGATCTCCTCACTATCGAACTCTTTTGTCTCGTGGTATTTTTTTAGGACTGAGCCGTAAGCATCGACCCCAAGCACCCTGATGGCAGGATTTTTTTCTTTAAGGAAACGCGCCGCGCCAGATATGGTCCCTCCTGTGCCGCTGCAGGCCACAAGGTGTGTGATCTGCCCAGCGCTTTGCTCCCATATTTCGGGGCCGGTGGTCTTGTAATGGGCGTCTACGTTAAGGTCGTTAAAATACTGGTTGATGTATACCGAACCTTTTATCTCTTCGTGAAGCCTTTGGGCAACGCAGTAGTATGAGCGCGGGTCGTCTGCCGAAACATTGGCAGGGCATACATATACCTTCGCGCCCATGGCACGAAGCATGTCGATCTTGTCCTTTGATGATTTTGAGCTTACCGCCAGCACACAGTCATAACCTTTAATGATGCTTACCATTGCCACGCTAAAGCCAGTATTGCCCGAAGTCGTTTCTATAATGGTATCGCCCGGTTTGAGGATACCTTTCTTTTCAGCTTCTTCGATTATATATAGTGCGATCCTGTCTTTTGTTGAATGGCCCGGATTAAAAGCTTCTACTTTAGCGTAGAAATTCCCTTTTAATCCTTCAGTAATCTTATTGAGCTTAATTAGGGGTGTATTCCCGATTAATTCCAATACATTATTATAGGCTGCTATTCGTTCTTTCATAAAAAATAAGTTAGTAAGGTAAAACCGGTACAGAGTTTAATGACCTCAAAACCCTGCAAATCTAACAAAAAAATATTAATTACTTTTTAATTCCTTCCAAATCTAATAAAAAACTATATTCCTTAGCTACCTGCTTGAGTGCTTCAAATCGTCCCGAAGCGCCGCCGTGGCCTGCTTCCATGTTGGTATCCAGGTATAAAAGGTTGTTGCCGGTTTTTGTAACCCTTAATTTTGCTACCCACTTGGCGGGTTCCCAGTACTGCACCTGCGAATCGTGGAGGCCGGTCGTCACCAGCATGTTCGGGTACGCCTGAGCGGTCACATTATCATACGGCGAGTACGATCTCATGTAATCGTAATATGTTTTGTCATTCGGATTGCCCCACTCGTCATATTCACCTGTTGTTAGCGGAATGGTATCATCGAGCATTGTGGTGATCACATCCACGAACGCCACCTGCGCGATAACGCCGTTGTACAGCTGTGGTGCCATATTAACGACAGCGCCCATAAGCAATCCACCGGCAGAGCCGCCTTCGGCATACAGGTGTTTGGCTGAGGTATATTTCTGCGCGATAACATATTCCGAACAGTCGATATAGTCGGTAAAAGTATTCTTCTTTTTAAGCAGCTTGCCGTTCTCGTACCATTCGCGGCCAAGGTCCTCCCCGCCCCTTATATGGGCAATGGCGAATATAAAGCCCCTGTCGAGCAGGCTAAGGCGTATGGATGAGAAATACGGGTCCATAGACGCGCCATACGAACCATAGGCATACAGCAGCATCGGATTGTTGCCGTTCTTGGTAATGCCCTTGCGGTATACCATCGAGATAGGTACTTTGGTGCCGTCTTTGGCAGTAGCCCATACCCTTTCCTCTACGTAATTATTCTTGTCGAATTTTCCGCCGAGCACTTCCTGCTCTTTCAATACGGTCTTCTCCTTCGTTTTCATGTTGAAGTCGATAACCGAAGATGGCGTGGCAAGCGATTGGTAGCTGTAGCGCAGCACATCGGTGTCAAAATCAGGGTTGGTGCTCACGCCAGCGGTATAGGTCTCAATTGCGAAAGGCAGGTAATATTCCCCTTTGCCGTCCCACGGACGTATCCTGATGGTGTTAAGTCCGTTGGCCCGTTCCTCGATAACAAGATAATTTTTGAATATCTCGATATCCTCGAGCAAGACGTCCTTACGGTGCGGGATAAGGTCTTTCCAATTGTCTTTGCCCGTAGCGGTTTCCGACGTTGTCATCAGCTTAAAGTTGGTCGCCTTGTCCTTATTGGTCACGATGTACCACTTGTCGCCGTAGTGGGCAATGCTGTACTCCAGGCCGCGTGTCCTTGGCTGGAATATCTTAAATTCGCCGTCCGGTTTTTTCGCGTCAAGTATCCTGAATTCGGATGTCAGCGTACTGGTCGACCCTATCACAAGGTATTTCTTAGATTTCTCCTTATAGATGAAGGTATCAAAAGTCTCGTCTTTTTCATGGTAAATGAGCGCGTCCGAAGCTACATCGGTACCCATTTTATGCTTGTAGATCTTCTCCGAACGCAGCGTAACAGGATCTTTGCGACTATAGAACAACGTTTTATTATCGCCTGCCCATGTTGAGCCGCCGGTGGTATTCTCTATTTTGAACGGAAGTATCTCGCCTGTCTTCAGGTTCTTTACCTGCATGGTATACTGCCTGCGTGAAACGGTGTCAATAGCAAAGGCTGCCCACTCGTTATCCTCGCTCACGTTAAGTCCACCCAGGCTGAAGTATGAATGACCTTTTGCCATTTCGTTACAGTCGAACATGATCTCCTCCTTCGCGTCAAGGCTGCCTTTCCTGCGGGTATGTATGGGGTAATCCTTGCCTTTCTCATAGCGGGTTATATAGTAATAGCCATTGTAAAAATACGGCACCGAACTGTCATCTTCCTTTATGCGGGCCTTCATTTCGTCGAAAAGCTCTTTCTGGAAGTTTTTCGTATCCGCCGTCATGGCATTGTAGTAGGCGTTCTCTTTGTTCAGGTAGTCAATAACTTCGGGGTTTTCCCTTTCGTTAAGCCAGTAGTAGTTATCTATACGCACATCGCCGTGCTTTTCGAGTTTCTTTGGCTTTACCGCGGCAAGTGGCGGCGTGTGGTTTTCGGTCATTTTAGTTTTATTTGTCTGGGCGTTCGCCGCTGCAAAAATAACACAAACACAACTTAACAGTGCGTGTTTTTTCATAGATTTAAGAATTGGAATATAACCATGCAATTTAATACATTTGTAATATATATAAATAACAAAATCCGTAAAAATGTTTGGAGACTTAATGGGAATGATGGGTAAGCTGAAAGAAACCCAGCAAAAGATAGAAGAAACGAAGAAAAGGCTTGATACCGTGCTGGTTGACGAGCAAAGCACCGACGGCCTCCTGAAAGTGACGCTGACAGCCAACAGGCAGGTACGCGCCATAACCGTTGACGATGCGCTTTTGGAAGACAAGGAACAGCTTGAGGATTACCTTGTTCTGGTAATGAACAAAGCCATAGAAAAAGCCACCGCCATCAATGAGGCCGAACTTGCGGCTGTAGCGAAGGATGGAATGCCGGATATTCCGGGGTTGTTTTAGTTTTGGATTGTTGGATATTGGACTCTTAGATTTAGACAGTATAAGCACGGCACCAGCCGTGCTTTTTTATTAGATTTAGAAAAATTGGGCTATTACTCTATCCCTTTTATAACCCTGCAAGGATTCCCTGCCGCAAATACATCATCCGGGATATCCCTCGTTACCACGTTCCCGGCACCGATAATGCTTCGGTTCCCGATAGTCACGCCCGGACAAATGACAGCACTGCCGCCTACCCACACATCTTCGCCTATGGTAATGGGTTTGGCATACTCGGCCCCGGAAGCCCTTTCCACGGTATCCATGGGGTGCATGGCGATGTAAATCTGTACGTTGGGGCCAAACATCGTGCGGCTGCCGATGGTCACTTTGGTCACATCCAGAAAAACGCAATTGAAGTTAAAGTACACATTATCCCCCGCCTCAATGTTATAGCCATAATCGCACTGGAACGGCGGCTCTATCCAAAGGTTTTCGCCTGCACTCGGGATCAGTTCGCGTAGTGCCGAAAGCATCGCCTCCCTGTATCAGGCATGGCGGTATTGAGTTTCCTGAGCAGCAGGCGTGCGTTGATTCGGTCCTTTACTAATTCTTCATCTGAAGCAAGGTACAGCTCGCCGGCTATCATTTTTTGTTTTTGTGAGTTCATAATTAATTTGATCATGTACCTCTATTTACTTTTACTAAAGAGGGAAGTCCAAAAGTTTTGTTTTACTTTTTTCTCTATAATCCACAATGGCGCATCTGATGGCCTGACAATCTTAGGATTTTTATTCTGCTTTGCCCAAGGAAATCCGGCGTTTACTGGTTTGTTAATGAGGTCAGCAACGATATACATTTCAGGAAATCCGGTTACACTAGTGAAATCATAATCTTTCTTATATGGCTCACTTATTCCTAAATCGCCATCCCAAATTTCAAAGACAACTTTTTCATGAATTTTATCAAGGTGCGAAGCATTGCCTTTTTTTCCAAATTCATCAATGTGCTTAATGAAGTCACCCAGATTTTCAGAGTGCTTAACAATAACTGCCGGGTCATTGCACACATAATACACTGAATTCCAAACACCTAAAGAATCAATATCCAAAATCCAAAAATTACCGAATCCATCACCCGCAAGCTCTATCGATCTGGGAAATAGTCCATCAATACCAAAAGTGCCATAAGCATCAAAACGTATTTCCTCAAGACCATAAAATTCAAATCCCCTGCTAAATCTAAGTAATTGTTCAATTTCGTCAGGTAAAAAATTATTAGGAAGTTGCCTTTTAAAATTTACCATTTCATCATCATCCATTCCACCCATCAATTCTACCTCATACAAATCTCCATCTTCAGATTCGTATTGATTACCAAGAATGGATTCTAATCGTTGCTTTGCAGTCATAATAAATTAGTTGATGATAATTGCTTCAAAATAATGAAATGGAAGCAACATTTTATATTAAGCATCATAGTCAGCAACTTTAAACCTGAAACCTTAAACTAAAGAGATAACTTCGTTAAAGTCTCCACCACATAATTATGCATCACCTCTTTGTAATCAAGGTGTGTCACAATTCGGAGCTTGTTCTTGCCTAACGATGAAATGAAAATGTTCTTCTGCTTTAGCTTTTCGATGAAAGCCTTTTCGTCATATTGCGGCTTTAGCGAGAAAATAAGGATATTGGTTTCTACCGGCTCTACCCTGTCAATCCACGGCAATTGTTGCAGTAGGTTACCGAGTTGTTTGGCGCGCCTGTGATCTTCCTCAAGGCGGCCCACGTTGTTTTGAAGCGCATACAGCCCCGCCGCTGCAAGGTAGCCTGCCTGGCGCATGCCGCCTCCGAATATCTTGCGGATGCGCAGGGCTTTATTCATATCCTTTTTACTGCCAATGAGCAGCGAGCCCACAGGAGCGCCCAACCCTTTGGACAGGCAGACCGATATGGTATCGAACATTTCGCCGAACTGTTTTGGATGCTGGCGCTTGGCCACCAGGGCATTCCACAGCCTGGCGCCGTCGAGGTGGTATTTCAGGTTGTTGGCACGGCACACCTCGTGTATTTCCAGTAGGGTTTGCAGGTCATAGCAGGCGCCTCCGCCTTTGTTGGTCGTGTTTTCAAGGCATACTAATGTGGTAAGCGGGCTGTGGTAAAAGTCGGGCGGGTTGATGGCTTCGGCTACCTGTTGCGCCGTGATCATGCCGCGGTTGCCGTCGATAAGCCTGCTGGAAACGCCGCTGTTCACCGCCACACCCCCACCTTCATAATTGAAAATGTGCGCCCACTTGTCGCAAATAAGCTCATCGCCGGGGTTGGTATGCAGCTTTATGGCCGTTTGGTTGGCCATGGTGCCGGAGGGGAAAAATAAGGCGGCTTCCATCCCGAAAAGCCTGGCTACGGTGTCCTCGAGCTCGTTTACCGTTGGGTCCTGCTTAAAAACATCGTCGCCCACTTTGGCCCTGAACATCTGCTGCATCATCTCGTGGCCGGGACGGGTTACCGTGTCGCTTACTAAATTTATTTCCATATATTGAAAAGGATGCCTTACTTTTGTATTACAAAACTACATTAATTTATGACAAATACCGAACAAATCAAAGGTATTATAGAGCGCCTGGGAGCACTGAGGAGGTATCTTTGACATCGACAGGAAGCAGATCGAAATAACCAACGAGGAGGAGAAAACCTTCGCACCCGACTTTTGGAACAACGCAAAAGAGGCAGAAATCATTGTAAAGAACCTTCGCTCGAAAAAGAAATGGGTGGAGGATTATGAAAAGGGCAACGCCATGGCCGAAGAGCTGCAGGTGATGTACGAGTTCTATAAGGAAGGCGATGTCTCTGAAGAAGAACTAGACGAACAGCACCGACTGACCATTGCCCATATCGAGAACCTGGAATTCCGCAATATGCTATCCGATGAAGGCGACAGCATGAGCGCCGTAGTACAGATCACAGCAGGTGCCGGTGGTACCGAAAGCTGCGACTGGGCTTCGATGCTGATGCGCATGTACATGATGTGGGGCGAAAAGGAAGGCTATAAGATACGGGAGCTCAATTTCCAGGCCGGCGAGGTCGCGGGGATCAAGACCGTAACGCTGGAGTTTGAAGGCGATTATTCCTTCGGCTACCTGAAGGGTGAGAACGGTGTACACCGATTGGTGCGCATCTCCCCTTTCGACTCAAATGCCAAGCGCCATACATCGTTCGCGTCGGTATACGTATACCCGCTTGCCGACGATACCATCGAGATCGAGATCAACCCGGCCGACATATCGTGGGAAACCATGCGTTCCAGCGGTGCGGGAGGCCAGAACGTGAACAAGGTAGAAACGGCAGTGCGCCTGCGCCACCACCCTACCGGTATCATCATTGAGAACTCCGAGACACGCTCACAGCTGGATAACAAGACTAAGGCCATGCAGTTGCTGAAATCGCAGCTCTACGAAATTGAGCTGAAAAAACAGCAGGCCATGCGCGATGAGATCGAGGCCAACAAGATGAAGATCGAATGGGGCTCGCAGATACGCAACTATGTATTGCACCCGTACAAGCTGGTAAAAGATGTGCGGACAGGGCATGAGACCAGCAATGCCGAAGGCGTAATGAACGGCGAGATCGACGAATTTTTAAAAGCTTACCTCATGATGATGGGTCAAAAGGCGGAGGAGAGTTAATATCTTCTTCGCATGCTATATGCGAATAAATCTTATTTAGTTAATACGGACCATGCATTTATTGCGCAGTACTTGTATTTAACCTAACTTTAACATCCTGAATTGCGGTTATTCTTAACAAAATAATTGTAATTTAGGATTTTATTTGTCGGCCTAACCCAAAGAAGTAGTACACTGTATCTGAAGCAAGTATGAATCAAACCATTGATCATTTTATCCCTGAGAATGATGCCTTAAGGCTCGAAAAGCTGCGGGATTATAATATACTTGATACCCATCCTGAAGATGTGTTCGACATTATCGCGTCGATGGCACAGAAACTTTTCGGCACATCGGGCGCTTTCATCAACTTTGTAGACAAGGACCGTGTTTTTTTTAAATCCAATTTAAGCGCCCTTGCCGCTACAGAGATACCCAGGAAAGACAGCCTTTGTTCCCGCGCCATATTGCAGGATGATGTATACGTCCTAAACGATACGCACAACTATGCTGAACTGGTCGATAATCCCTACATCGCGCAAAAGGGCGGCATCAGGTTTTATGCGGGGGCTACTTTAAAGACCCCTGAAGGCTATAATATGGGCACCATTTGTGTGACCGACGACAAGCCGGGCGAAGTGACCGAACAACAGGTGGAAATGCTGCGTACACTTTCAAAGATGGTCATCGACAAATTGGAGAACAGGCTGCGCTACCGCAGATCGATCGAGGCGCAGGTGAACCTGATGAACATTACCCTGCACGATATCAAAAACCCATTGGCATCCATCAATCTCGCCAATGACATGCTGAGAGGCGATACCAATGATAACGCCAGGATGAACGAGGTCATAAAAACATCAGTAAAAAGCATTGAAAAGAGGCTCTCCGAACTGCTTAAGCAATCCGAACTGGAAGAGACCGACCTTTTGCTGAAGATAGAGGAAATTGACATTAATGAGATATTAACAAGGCTATACAATAATTTTGACCTGTTGGCACGCCGTAAAAAACAGTTCATTGAACTGAAATACAACGATTCGCTGCCAAGGATCGATGCGGACAAAGGGAAAATATCCGATGTACTGCACAACCTGGTGAGCAATGCCATTAAATACTCCTATCCCGACTCGAAAATAAAGATCGAGGCCCGTGAGGCTGGCTATAACCTGCACATAGAAGTACGCGACGAAGGCCAGGGACTGGACCGCAACGACGTACAAAAGCTGTTCATGAAGTTTGCCCATCTCAGTTCCAAGCCTACCGGAAAAGAAACCTCTACAGGGCTTGGGCTATCAATAGCCAAATCGTTCGTAGAACTGCACAAAGGCACCATTTACGCAATGAGCCCCGGTAAAGATAAGGGTACGACATTCATCGTCTCACTACCCATACGGTACATACCCGAACGCGAGCCTGACTTTGAGGTTAAATAGCATTAACCACAGATCAGAGCGCGTACCCAAACCTAAGAACAAAATAATAGCCGATGTCAAGATCCACACCTGAAAAATTTGCCCAAAATGAGCAGCACCGCCTCGAAAAGCTTCGGGACTACAGGATACTTGATACCCATTCGGAAGATACGTTCGACAAGATCGCGCTCATGGCATCGCAGATATTTAGCGCTCCAAGCGCGTTTATCGTATTTGTTGATGAAAGAAGGGTATTCATAAAGTCAAATCTCAGTAATACTACTTTTAACGAGATACCAAGGGAACAAAGTGCTGTAGCCAATGTTATAGAGCAGGATGAGGTAGTAGTAATAAGTGACCTTAATGACCACCCTCAATACCGTGAAAATCCGTACACAAAAGGACCCAATGGCGCACGGTTTTATGTAGCCGCACCGCTAAAAACCCCGGAAGGCTATAAAGTGGGCGCTATAATCGTTAGCAGCCCCGAACCCGGCGAAGCTACCCCGCTGCAAATTGACATGATAAAAAGCCTGGCAAGGATAGTAGTGGACAAGCTGGAGAACAGGCTGCGCTACCGTAAGACCATCGAGTCGCAGATCGACCTGATGAACATCGCGCTTCATGAGATAAAAAATCCGCTGGCCTCCATAAAGCTTGCCAACGAGGTGATGGCCAAAGACAGCAGCAGGAAAGAGAACATGACCGAGATGATCAAATCGTCGGTGGCGCGCATCAAATCAAAACTGTCGGACCTGCTAAAATATTCGGAGGCAGATGAGGCGCAGATCGTACTCTCAATTGAAGAGATCGACATGGCCGACATCTTTATAAGGCTAAAGAACAGCTTCGACCTGCTGGCATCCCGCAAAGGGCAGACGCTCCATTTTGAAATTGAGGAAGGTCTGCCACACTTTTTTGCCGACAGGGTAAAAGTACTCGACATACTGCACAACCTGGTAAGCAACGCGATCAAATATTCGTATACCGATGCCAATATCCATATCATGGCGCGTATGGCAGATAGGGAAAGCATTGAGATCGAGGTAAAAGATAACGGTCAGGGTCTTAATGAGGATGACACTGAAAGACTGTTCACCAAATTTGCCAAGCTCAGCTCGAAGCCAACAGGAAAGGAAACATCTAACGGATTGGGGCTTTCGATAACCAAATCGTTCGTGGAGCTGCACAACGGCTCCATTAAGGCGGTGAGCGAAGGCAAGGACAAAGGTACGTCGTTCATTGTCACGCTTCCGCTGAAATATGCTAAAGACCATACGCCGGAATTCATTTCGAACTGATAACGCCACTTCTCAATAAAAAAGCCTTTCGCACAGCCAAAGGCTTTTTTAGTACAATAGTATATTTTTTATATGAAAATACTCAATATCCAATAGATGATCGCGGCAAGCAATGCTGATACAGGTATTGTAAGCACCCATGCCCAGATGAGGTTTACCGTAACGCCCCAGCGAACCGCTGAAACACGCTTGGTAAGGCCAACCCCGATGATGGAACCTGTAATGGTGTGCGTGGTACTTACAGGTACTTTAAAGTGCTCTGTAACGTATAATGTAAGTGCACCGGCGGTCTCTGCGGTTACACCTTCGAATGCTGATACTTTTGTGATCTTGGAACCCATCGTCTTTACGATCTTCCAGCCGCCGCTAAGTGTACCTATCGCAATGGCAGAATAACATGCGAGCGGGATCCACTCAGGCATTTTGCCATCGACCCCATCCTTTGGCAATACAACGTCGAGCCATGGGTCCATGTGCGTAACCCCGCTGGTATGGATGTATACCGCAACTGCTGCGGCAATGATACCCATTACCTTTTGAGAATCGTTACCACCATGGCCAAGGCTGAATGCCGCCGATGAAAGCAACTGCATTTTCTTGAGCCACGCTTCTGCCCTGCCAAGGCTTAGCGTACTGAAGAACAGGCAGAACGTGCTTATTGATAATATGATGAACGCAACAAGGAACCACTTGATGTTGTGCGGCTCGAAAGCCACCGACCAGAATTCCGACTCAAAGCGCGGTTTTTTGATATCCTCAAAACTTACCATATTGAAATAGACGAATGCTATAGTAGCGATCATCAAAAGCACTGTAAAAATTTTAGGGTAAGGTGTGTCTTTCCTTGAAGAGTTAAGGAACCAGATGGAAATTAAATATGAAACCAACGCCCCGATAAGCGGCGCGAGTACGATAAAGGCAACAATGATAAGTACTCCCGATGGGAAACCGCCGTCTTTACCCGGAGTGTACCAGGACACTACATCAAAGCCCGCGTGTGCAATGGCAGCGCCCGCAAAACCACCGATGAGCGTATGCGACGAACTTGATGGTATGCCCAGCCACCATGTAAGGAGGTTCCAGATGATGGCAGCAATGACCCCGGCGAGTATCACTACGAGGTTGATGTCCATGGTGTGGGCGGTCTTGGCAACCGTATCGGCTACACCGAAACCGAACACCCAATAGGCCAAAAAGTTAAAGAACGCAGCCCAAAGCACCGCCTGGAACGGCGTAAGCACCTTGGTAGCCACAACTGTCGCGATGGCATTTGCCGCATCATGGAAACCATTTATGTAGTCAAATACGAGCGCCAGTACTATAATTACTATAAGAAGCGTGAACATACGTTAGGAAGCTAGGGGTTATGAATACTTAACAGTCACTGATTCCAGTACGTTGGCAACGCCTTTGCACTTGTCTGAAGCCGACTCAAGCGCCGATAGCACTTCCTTATATTTGATGATGTTCTTAACATCGGTCTCGTTCTCAAAGATATCGGCTACTGCCTTATCAAAAACGTTATCCGACTTATTTTCAAGCTTGTTGATCCTTTTACAGGCTTCTGCGATCCCTTTCAGGTTCTTCATATCCTTTAGGTCAGAAACGGCTACCTGTATCAGCTGGCAGCTTTCCAGGGTGATCTCGGTCATTTTCCTAATCGACTTGGTGATCTTCTCCACCTGGTACAGCCTCATCCTGCTGGCAGCGCCGTAAAGGTAGTCGGCTACATCGTCGATGGCTGAGATGAGCGCGTGGATGTCCTCCCTGTCAAATGGCGTGATGAAGTTCCTGCTCAGCTCCAGGTTGGTCTTGTGGGCAATATCTTCTATGATGTTCTCCAATTCCTCAATTTTCCTGTAATAGGCTTCCCTCTGCTCTTTCGGGGCATTAACGGCTTCGTGGAGCGTTTCGGCAAGCATTACAAGGTTTAGTGCTGCCTGCTCAAATAGCGGGAAAAATTTCTTGTCTTTCGGTACAAGGAACTGAAAAATACTGTTTATAGACATATACTAATTTTTACGCGACAAAGGTATTTTAGTAATGTTAAGAAATAGTTAAGCTGATATGAATTTGAGGTTACGAAATTGAAATTTATGAACAATTGAAGATCATAGAAGATCCGTAATATTTTCCCTTACTTTCAAACGTTTTCGTATTTTAGCGGCTTAAATTATAACCGACTGCAAATATAATGGATATTAACTTCAACAAGAACGAAGACCATAATAAACTTCTCCTTTCCGAAATGAAGCAGCGCCTTGCCAAAGTAAAACTGGGCGGCGGCGAGAAACGAATCGAAAAACTGCACGCCGAAGGCAAAATGACAGCCCGAGAGCGCATTGAATACCTTTTGGACAAAGATAGCAAAAGCATTGAGATCGGCGCCTTTACCGGCGATGGAATGTATGCCGAGCATGGCGGGTGCCCCAGCGGCGGCGTTGTAGTGAAGATAGGCTACGTGAGCGGCAAGCAGTGCATGGTGGTAGCTAACGACGCTACCGTAAAGGCGGGCGCATGGTTCCCCATAACAGGTAAGAAGAACCTCCGTGCGCAGGAAATAGCCATGGAGAACCGACTGCCGATCATTTACCTTGTTGACAGTGCCGGTGTATATCTGCCACTACAGGATGAGATATTCCCTGATAAGGAGCATTTCGGGCGCATCTTCCGCAATAATGCCATTATGAGCAGCATGGGTATTACCCAAATAGCCGCCGTGATGGGAAGTTGTGTGGCGGGCGGGGCTTATTTGCCCATAATGAGTGATGAAGCCCTGATCGTAGACAAGACCGGAAGCATTTTCCTTGCCGGAAGCTACCTCGTTAAGGCGGCCATTGGCGAGAGCATCGACAATGAAACCCTTGGAGGCGCTACCACGCACTGCGAAATATCGGGTGTGACAGATTATAAGGCAAAAGACGATAAGGATGCCCTTGATACAATACGAAATATAGTAAGCAAGATAGGCGATTATGACAAAGCCGGGTACAACCGCGTTAAAGCCGAAAAACCTGCCCTTCCTGAAAAAGACATCTACGGCATTGTCCCGAAGTCGAGGAGTGAGCAGTATGACATGATGGAAGTTATCAAACGACTTGTCGACAACAGCGAATTTGACGAATACAAAGCGGGCTACGGCCAAACGATAATAACGGGGTACGCCCGCATAGACGGCTGGGCAGTGGGCATTGTTGCCAACCAGCGCAAGGTGGTAAAGTCTAAAAAAGGCGAAATGCAGTTTGGCGGCGTGATCTATTCAGATAGTGCTGATAAGGCCACACGCTTTATAGCCAACTGCAACCAAAAGAAGATCCCGCTTGTATTCCTGCAGGATGTTACAGGGTTCATGGTGGGTTCAAAGTCGGAGCACGGCGGCATCATTAAAGATGGCGCCAAGATGGTCAATGCCGTGAGCAACTCGGTCGTACCGAAGTTTACCGTAGTGGTTGGCAACTCTTACGGAGCCGGCAACTACGCTATGTGTGGCAAGGCCTACGACCCAAGGCTGATATTCGCCTGGCCAAGCGCTGAACTCGCCGTAATGGGCGGAACACAGGCTGCCAAGGTACTGATGCAGATAGAAGCGTCATCACTTAAGGCAAAAGGCGAGACCATTACTCCGGAAAAAGAAGAAGAACTCTTCAACAAGATAAAGGCGCGTTACGATGCGCAGGTGTCGCCTTACTATGCGGCATCAAGGCTATGGACGGATGCCATAATCGACCCGCTGGATACCCGAAAATGGATATCGATGGGTATCGAGGCTGCAAACCACGCGCCTATTGAAAAGCAGTTTAACCTTGGGGTGATACAGGTGTGATGGATCACATCTTATAATAAGTAGAAAGCGGCACCTTGATCAGTGCCGCTTTGTTTTTTAAATTTTGCCCTTACAACTATTATCGTATATTTATTGATATAAACACGATGGGCATTTCCTTATACCTGTCAAAGCAAATGAGCCAATGAAACAAATTATAACACTCCTGCTATTCGGGTTCAGCATTACGATAGCCGCCCAGTCCGAAAGCCGCATTATAAAGGTAGATAACTTCCAGTCCAAATATGTCAACGCCCGCGACGTACAGGTCTGGCTGCCGCCCGGGTACGACGAGAACAGCAAAGAAATGTATCCTGTGCTGTACATGCACGACGGGCAGAATGTGTTCGATAAGGGCAGTGCAGGCTTAGGCGTGGCGTGGGAAGCCGATGATATGGCCGATAAACTCATTAAAGAAGGCAAGGTAAAACCCTTTATTATAGTAACGGCAGCCCATGGCAACAACCTCCGCTACATGGAGTATTTTCCGGAACAAGCCGCAAAACAGTATTTTACGGAAGATGATATGGTCGTGTTTAAAGACCTTGCAAAACAAATGAACGTAAAAGTGAACTGGCTGGCCGACGAGTACCTGCAATTTTTGGTAAAGGAGCTGAAGCCTTATATTGACAAGAATTACAGGACACTGCGCAACAATGCGAATACCTCGGTTTGCGGCAGCTCGATGGGTGGATTGATATCAATGTATGCCATTTGCGAATATCCCGAGGTTTTTGGGCAGGCGGCCTGCGTTTCTACCCACTGGCCGCTGCTTTTCGATAATAACAACATGAAGCCATCGGAGGCGGTGCGCAGCTACATGAAAGACCATTTCCCTTCGCCAAAAGACCACCGGGTGTATTTTGACTACGGTACCGCCACGCTGGACCAATACTATGAGCCACACCAAAAGTTGGTGGACGAGATCATGCGTGCCAAGGGTTTTAATGAAGGTAAGAATTGGGTAACCCGTAAGTTTGAAGGAGCAGAGCATAACGAACAGTCCTGGCAAAACCGCATGGATGTAATACTGGAGTTCTTATATGGAAAATAAGCCTCCCCAACTTACCGAAACGCAATTACGGGAATTTGCCGCCCAGCTCCGCTGCCCAGATGGCGAGGATGGTGTGAAGGTAGGCGAAATGATGAATTTTACCAATGGCAACATGATCGCCAAAGCCATAGATAGCCTTAACCTGGCCTTTGCCAACAGCGTGCTCGAGATAGGACCGGGTAACGGCAGGCACGCCAGGGATATTATCAGCAAGGACGAGAGCATTACCTACACCGGCATCGACATTTCGCCATTGATGGTTGAACAGGCTAGGGAGCTGAATGCCGGACTTGAGAATGTTTCTTTCGAAGTTACGAACAGCAGCAGTATCCCTTTTGGTGAAGGCCGGTTTGATAAGATACTCACCACCAATACCATTTACTTTTGGCCGGATCCACAGGACTATGCCAATGAAATTGCCCGTGTACTGGCCAGGGAAGGCACCGTAACGATAGGGTTTATTCCTGAAAGTACGATGCAGCACATTCCTTTTGCCAAATACGGCTTTACGCTGTACAGCATTGAAAAAGTATCGGCAATAATGGAAACCGCAGGACTGGAAGTGATATCGGCCGTGACCGAAAAAGAATTGGTCATGAGCAATAGCGGCCAGCAGATAGAGAGGGAATTCGTATTGTTCACAGCCAAAAAACCATGAAGCCAACACTACTTTCGTTACTGATCATCCCTTTACTCCCATTACTTTCGCAGCGACCTGACAATGCTGTGATGCACTCTCCTGCGATCGCGACCGATACACTGCATTGGGATACCGAGACCTGCCACTACATTGGTACATTTGACAGATCGAAATACAAAAAGGAACAATTGAGGGGTGCTTTCAGGCTTTGGTTTACCAACAATGCGCTCCAGATAAGCACGAGGCATGTGGTATTAAATGCCAAAGAATATTACAGCTTTGACAGCAAGGGCCAATTACTGAAGCTGGAAAAAGAATATGCCGGAAAGAAAGCAGGCTATGCGGCAATGAAGGTCCCTCCGGGCAGGATATGGAGCGACTTACTGCAAAACAGGATAAAGGATCTCGATGAAACATATGAACTGGCCATGCTTAGCCTCAAAGCGCATTCTAATCCATCAGTACTATTAAAAAACCGGTTTGCACAGCATTGCCCGGAATATATTGAAGCGCTTGCATCGGAAGACACGGAACTCCTGATGGCGGCGTGGCAAAGGCTGAAAGCCAAAAAGGATACTGGCAGTTTTACGGAAAGCGGCTTCAACAACTATAAAAACAGCCTTACACAAGAGATGAAGATAGCGGCTGCAAGGACCGACCTCCTGACCTTTGGATGGTACAACTGTGCCAACAGTCAGATCCATCATGATCTTCCTAATATACCCTACAGTGGGGAATTCGAAAAGCTGTTCCTTTCTGTTGAGGAAGAATGTGATGAATAGTAAACTAACTATCCTGATGAGAAAATACCTGGCCTTTGCACTGCTCCCACTACTCTTTTCATGCAAAAAAGAAGAAAAGCCGTTAACTGTGGAGGCTGAAACCCAAAAGCCAAAAGACACCACCGCTGTGTTCCGCTGGCAGGATGATCTTTGTGATAATAAAGGTACCTACGACTATCGAAAATACACTGTAAGCCAACTGGAGGACACGCGTTTCCTGTCAGGCTGTGCCGGCTCGCTCGACCTCGATGTGACCACCAATATTTCATCGCCAAAAGGTTTTTATACTTTTGATAAAGAAGCTTTGGCAACCGAGCTTGACGAAAGATACAAGGAGTGGAAAGAGAAATATAAGAGCCTCGACATCGTGCCACAGCCTTTTTGGCAAAACCTCAGGAAACAGCTGCTCGCGGCGCTGGATTTGCGCTATGAGCTGAAAAAGATAATGCTGGAAAGCTATGACAACCCACAGATATTATTGGATAACCGATTTGCCTATCAATGCCGCGAATATGGTGAGGCATTAGCTTCCGGAGATCATGAGGCTATCGTGGCGGCATGGAAGGATTTTTACGATGAGAAAATAACCGCGGGTAAAATGCACCCCGATTCGCGTACTTATTTTGAAGAAAAATACAATTCGCCCGACAGGGTGCGCTATGCCATTGCCGACCTTTCTACCTACGCATGGTACAATTGCGCGAACCACCAGATAAAGGATCCCGACAACAATATCAGCTATTTTGGTGAATTTGAGAAGCTGTTCATAAAAGTGGACTCGGAATGCGATGAGCCGTAAAACTTTTTTAACCATATAGATACATAGCTTTAAAATGATGGATATAAAGGTGTACTGAGCAACACAGATCTTGAAGCTTCGCTTCACTATGTTTAACTACATTCGCATTGCACTCAACAGATAAAAGGCCATGAAATCTATGTCCCTATGTGGTTAAATAAGTTTTCAGTCAGTTACTGGTATTGTAACAATTTCATATATTTAGTGACCAATTAGCCAAACACACCAGACATGAAAAACATCTTTCTGATCGCTACTGCCCTTTTCGGGATCGCGGCTTCCGCGCAAAATTTTACCCGACGCGACAGCCTGCAGGGCGGACTGAGGCCTGAACGCACCAACTTCGACGTGCAGCGCTACGACCTCAACATTACCCTCGACCCCGAAAAAAAGCACATTAAAGGCTATAACGACATTACTTTTAAAGTGGTGGAGAATACCAAAAAGATACAGCTCGACCTGTTTGAGAACATGAAGGTGGAGAGCATTGAGCTGAAAGGCAAAAAGCTGGAATACAAGCGGGACAATGATGCCGTTTTCATCACTTTCCCCAAAGAGCTGAAAAAAGGCAGTGAGGAAACACTGCGCTTCAACTACTCGGGCAATCCTACCGTGGCAAGAAACGCACCCTGGGACGGCGGCTTTGTATTCTCTAAAGATGGTAACGGAAAGCCTTGGGTAGGCGTTGCCGTACAGGGCACCGGCGCTAGCCTTTGGTTCCCCGTAAAGGACCACCAAACCGACGAACCCGAACGAGGTGCCTCAGTAAAAGTCGCAGTACCGAATGGCCTGATGAACGTATCGAACGGGCGTTTTTTGGGCAGTACCGACCTGAAGAACGGCTACACACGCTGGGACTGGGAAGTGAAGAACCCAATTAACAATTACACAATAACCCTTAACGTTGCCGATTACGCGCATATACACGATAATCTCGACGGCCTCGACCTTGACTATTATGTGTTAAAGGCAAATGAGGAAAAAGCCCGAAAGCATTTTGAGGAAGTAAAGCCCATGATGGAATGCTTCCAGGCGAAATTTGGCAAATACCCGTTTTGGGAGGACGGCTATAAACTTGTTGAAACGCCTTACCTGGGTATGGAGCACCAAAGTGCCGTTGCCTACGGTAACAAGTATAAAAAAGGCTACCTGGGTGGCGACATGAGCGGTACGGGCATCGGGATGCTGTTTGACTATATCACGATACACGAAACGGGACATGAGTGGTTCGGTAACAGCATTACCTCAAAGGACATTGCCGACATGTGGATACACGAAGGCTTTACCACCTATACCGAATGTGTTTTTGTGGAATGCCAGTTCGGGTATGAAAAGGCAATGAAATATATTACCGGCTCACAAATGAACGTTTCGAACGACAAGCCGGTGATCGGTATTTTTGGCGTGAACAGGGAAGGTTCGGGCGATATGTATTCCAAAGGGGCACTAATGCTGAATACGTTAAGGCACGTGGTAAATGACGATGACAAATGGTGGAAAATGCTGCTGAAATATTCGGAGACTTATAAGAAGAAAGTGATCGATACGCAAACGGTCGTGGACTTCTTTAACACTGAGACAGGCATGGAGCTTACACCGTTCTTTAACCAGTACCTGCGCTACAAAAGCCCTCCCATCCTTCAATTAAAGCTGAATGCGGGCAAACTGAACTACCGCTGGCAAACCGATGAAGCCAATTTCAAGCTGCCTGTAGGGATAACTGCCAACGGCAAAGAAGTGCGCCTGAACGCAACGAACGACTGGCAGTCAGTAGCTACGGAAGCAGCCGACCTGAAAGATGTTATTTTGCAAAAGCAGAAATATTATGTGAAGGTGCAGAAGCTGTAGTTTTCAGGGCTCAGTTTACAGTTCCAGTGTGTCATTTCGACGACAGGTGAGATCTCAAAAAGCGTTTTGTTTATCTGAGATTTCTCCTGTCGTCGAAATGGAAGAACCTAATCTAACATCTTTACTTCTGTAATAAGCACTTCCAATGGTAAGCTGAAGTTGATGCGTTGCGCCATTTCTTCGGCTTGCCACTTATCCATATTGGCGCTGATAGCCGCTTTACCGTTGGCTATGGGAGCCATGAGCATTGGGCAGCTGAGTACGGCATCGCCTAACATAATGGCAACGCACCTGCCTGAATTCTTTTTAGTGAATGCTTCCCAGGTGGTTTTGTACTCTTTTTTAAATTCCAATTGTACATCATGGTGAACTTTGTTGAAAGAAAGCGATGTACGTGCGTCTTTCATCATATTAATGGTGATCGACGGATCCTTTACAACCTTGACCGCGAACACCGGCACAGCGTTAGCATCTTTTTCAGGCATGCCGAATACAAAGGCTAAATCGGCAGGCAGTAGTTTTTTACACTCCGGCATATCTGCGAGCGTCCTGAATTGCACAATGCGGTTTATTGGGCAGGTGCCAATGGATGCGCCGTAAGCAAAACGGTTATTGATCAAATTGTCAAAAGGTACTCCCCAACTTTCGCTGATGGCCGCCATTCCCGCGACCGCGTCCCGGATCTCAGCGACTTCATAGGTCTCGCAGATCGCAAATTTTTCACTGGGGAAGTAATGCGACAACACCTCATTGCCATTACATGGTATTTTTGCGATGATTAAACCATCCTCAAGCTTTATATCAGCCTGCCGCTTTTTATTCTTTACATTTTGAATGAGCCTTTCTACCGTAAGCTTTTTAAGGTCTTCGGGGGCATTGGTGTCGGAAAATGCGGCGGTCACCTGCTGGCAGTACTTTTGGGCATGGCCGTTAAACCCTGAAAACATGAGCATCATGAAGGCAGCTCCACTTATTATTTTTCTCATGGCAAATGCTGTTATGGGAAGAAATAACTCTCAGATTCAACTACATTGACCAGTTTGCCGGTGTTGGCATTAACGTAGTAATCCCTGACAGGATATTCCCCTTCCTCCTTTACCGATGCGGGATGTTCCTGCACCTGCCAGCAGAACGAATCTGAATCGGCATGGTAGGCAATCCCGATCCCCGAAACTACACCTTTGTAACGCTTATCCGCCTTCACTGTTTTCAATGCCTTGCAGACATCGATGAATTTATCGAACGAAGGATTATTTTTTATCGACGGAAACAGATCTCCTGATAGCAGGTTAAGATCATTACCCACAACTACCTCAAAATCATAATCAAATCCTCCCTGCTTCATAACGTAAGCAACAATGTACATGACCTTGTGATCAGATATATTATATAAGTCAGAAGGTGCGGAATCCTCACTCATACCATCAGGATAACGCACGTAAAGATATTTTACCCTGCACTTTTTTGCGAAAGCGGCACCCGAACGCTGCACAATGTGATCTTTGGCCACGGCCATGGCTTTATTGGCATATTCGCTGATACTTGAAGCATAGTGTTTAACACTGCTGTATTCATTATTGACAGCGAAAAACACCATGCTTTCACTGATCTGTTCTTTAACCGGAAAAAGCATCTTGTCGCTGTCCGCGCACTGCGCCATCGATGCTATGGAAAATAAAAAAGATAAGGTGAACGTAAAAAATGCCTTCATTAGGAATTGTCTTATTGGTTGTTTTGGTTATTATTATTTCCGGATCACTTTTGTCCCGGCAAGCATCAGTTTATTTATCATACAAAGTTTCCCGGCGAATGCTATGACCGCTGGTGTTTACGTGCCGATCTACCAAAGCCCTCATCGGAAGGACTGTCTACAGAAAAAGGAAGAATGTCCGGATAGCCGGCAGGAATGTATAGCATCTTCATTAAGGGAATGGTCGATCGATCACAGGCCGAAGATACTATTATTTTTCTTACTTTTATTACTTACACACGGTGCCACACAAGCTCCGGACCTGCAGGTGTACCCTAGATATACGGGCTTTCATTCATTGCCTTCGAATCTTTGGTAAATGCCAACGCCTATACAAAACTAAAGATCTTGCGAAACTGTAAATTATTTTAAAATTTTAATCGCGCTTGATCTTACCCGAACCGGTTTCCTCAAATTTTTCAACAAACAGGATGTCTTTAGGCTTCTCAAATTTGCCCAGCCCTTTGAATGCTGCCTTATCAATATCGAATGCCTCGCCCTCTACAACGAGTACAAGCTTTTCGCCAAGTACCTCGTCGGCAATGCCCTTCACATAAAAGCGCCTGTCGATCTTACCCGACAGCTTTTCCTCTATCTGCTCGGGGAACAATTTCACGCCTCCGCTGTTGATCACGTTATCATGCCTGCCCAGCCAAATAAAGTGCGACTCATCCACGATATCCACCACATCATTGGTTACCACCGGCTCATCGCATATTTTGTATGGATCGATCACCAGGCAATTGCGCTCATCCTTACTGATGTTCACATTCGGCAAAACCGTAAATGCCTCCTCGCCTACCCTTTTTGCGGCAATGTGGGTTATCGTCTCGGTCATGCCGTAGGTCTCGTATATTTCGGTAGACAATGCCGATAGCTTTTCGCTCAGCGCCTGGCTCACCTTGGCCCCGCCGAGTATCAGCTTTTTTACCATGTGTAATTTGCCCAGCGAATGCTCCGCCTGCAGTGGCACCATCGCGGCAAAATCATATTCAGTTTCGTTGCGCTCCAAAGGGTTCGAGCCCGGCGCCACCAGGTCCATGTCCCAACCGAGTATGAAGGCCCTTACCAGCATCATCTTGCCCGCCACATATTGCGTGGGCAGGCAGTGCAGCACCTTAATGCCTGAGCGCAGGCCGAAGAACTCCCCTGTAGCTATTGCCGAGTTGACCATGGCTTGCTTATCTACCCTGATGCGTTTAGGCGCGCCCGTGGTACCCGAGGTCTGCATTTCGATAAAGCTGTTTTGGTCGAACCAGTCCAGGACGAAATCGCCGACCGCCCTTTCATACGCCTCGCCTTCCTTAATGAAGCTGTAGGCAATGCGGCAGAGGTCGTCTTCGCTCAGGTGGAAGCCATTCAGTTTAAAATGGGGGTGCACATAGTGGTAGTCCGGATCATTCATGGGTATGTCCTGTTTGGTTTATTTCGATTTCTTTTTGCGGATAGATATTGCCAGTAAGCTTTTCTTTCCAGCCTTTCCATTTGTATTTATAGCTAAAGAGCAGCAGCAGCAAAGGATAAATAACTACTACCGGAAGTATGATGTCAAGGCCGGCGCTAGGATCAGATACGTCCTTAAATATAGAGTGCGTCTGGAAAGCGGTCCAGTCGGCAGTAACGAGCAATGCGGCAGTAAGGTTATTGGCCGCGTGGAACCCGAGGGCAAGTTCTGTGCCTTCGTCCATAAGTGTCATAATGCCCAGGGCAAAACCGGTACCTATATAATATACCAATGCGATGTAGCCCATTTGCTTTATCTCGGGATTAGCGATGTGCATTACCCCAAAGATCACCGATGTCATAATGAGCGGGAACCAACGGTTCTTTGCCAACAGCCCGAAGCCCTGTATGAGGTAGCCCCGGAATATGAGCTCTTCTACGCTGGTTTGTACAGGGACCAGCAGTATGGCTATGATCGCGAGAATGATGAACTTGCTGGGGTTGAACTGCAGTATGTATTTGCCGGGTTCGGTAAAATAGACAAGCAGTATCATCGCCACGGAGAAAATACCCCAAATGACAAAAGCAAATAATACCCGTTTCCAGTCGATCTTTGGGCGGGAGGTTATTATTTCCCTAAACTCCTGGTGATGCATCTTCTTTACCACGATCCACAGTCCGGCCAAAGCGAAAGCGAATGATAAAAGTATGAGGAACAATGTCAGGTTAAGGTCGAGGTAACGGAGCATTTCTGCCTCATCGGTAGGGATCTCGCCTTTGGACATGGCTTTCATCGCTATAGCGATCACGAAAGGAAGCTGCCCGACAAAGGAAGCCGCAATAACGATCAATGATCCCACAATGTATTTCCAGAATTCATTTCCCGGCTTAAAAGCCTGTGCTATAAACATAAGCAGTAAGGGTTAAATTTTAAGATTAGGTTTGCACTAAGTTAGCCGAATTTCGGTTAATAATGGCTTTCTTTGCAAAAAGAATTTAATGATCACCATTTACCATAAGCCCCAATGCAGTAAGTCGCGCGAAGGGCTGCAACTGCTGGAGGGACTTGACATACCTTTTGCAACTGTAAAATACCTCGACACCCCGCTTTCCAGAGAAGAACTGAAGGAACTCATTAAAAAGCTCGGCATTAAGCCTATTGAACTGGTACGCACCAAAGAAGACCTTTGGAGAGAAAAGTATGCCGGCCGGAAACTTACGGGCTCTCAGGTGATCGCCGCGCTTGCAAAACATCCAAACCTTATGGAACGACCCGTGGTGGTAAACGGCGACAAGGCCGTAATAGCCCGCCCTGCCGAAAGGATAAAGGAGGTCCTTTAACCGATTTAACAAAACTTTAAGCATTAAACATTAAACCTTTTGGCGCATTGAGCGTCATATCACCTAGATCATCTTTTCAAAAAACCTATAATGCATTACTTCAAAAATTCCAGGACATCCGTCTTATTATTATTCCTATTTACTACGTTCTTATCATTTGCCCAGGATAAGCCCGGAAACGTAAAGATAAGCGGTAAGCTCATTGAACAGGATACACAGCTGCCGCTTGAATTTGCTACCGTAACCGTACAGACTACCGACAACGTTACCGTGAATGGCGGCATGACCGATGCCAACGGGGAATACAACATCTCTGTTCCGGCGGGCACCTACAATATCAAGTTCGATTTCATTTCATTCAAGTCGCAGGTAATTCCGGCAAAGCCCATTACCGAAAATACCAACCTGGGCGTTACCCTGCTCGCTCCTGACACTACCGTGCTGGAGGGCGTGGAGATAACAGCCGAGCGCACCACTGTCGACATCAAGCTGGACAAGCGTGTATACAATATTGGCAACGACATGATGGTAAAAGGCGGCAGCGTGAGCGATGTGCTCGACAATGTACCTTCATTATCGGTAGATGCCGAGGGCAACGTAGCCCTGAGGGGCAACCAGAGCGTTACCATCCTTATCGATGGCAGGCCTTCTACCATGGCGGGTAGCAACGTGGCAGACGTGCTGCGCCTCCTCCCTGCCGACTCCGTTGATAAAGTGGAAGTAATTACCAACCCATCGGCGCGCTATGACGCCGAAGGCGGTGGCGGTATCGTGAACATCATACTGAAAAAAGGAAGCGCGGGCGGCTTTAACGGCTCTATCGCGGCCAATACGGGTATACCCGACAACCACGGCATTTCGGCCAACCTGAACTACAGGAGCGAGAACTACAATGTATTTTCGAACCTTGGCTACAACTACAGGAATAACCCCGGTAACTCGCTGAACAACTCGCAGTACCTTGACGATGATGACAACCCTACGCGCTACGTGAACGAGCGCAGGGAGAACGACCGCCTGCAAAGGGCTTTCAATGCCAGTTTTGGCTTTGAGTGGTTCATTGACAGCACCCTTACATGGACCAACTCCATTTCCGGGCGCAGGAGCAGCGGCAGCAATCCTACAGAAACCTATTTTGACAACTTCGATGCCGGCAGGAACTTCCTGAACACCCGTTTCCGTTATAACTATGAGGATGAGAAGGATACCAATTTCAGGTACTCGACCAACCTTATAAAGAAATTCGATAAAGAAGGGCACGAACTGAAGATCGATGCCTCAGTATCGAAAAGCAAGGACGATGAGAACGCTATCATTAATGACATTACCCTGGGCAGCCCCAACATTACCAACAGCAACGAGCGTACCTTCAACTTAGAAAATGAGAACCGTGGACTGGTACAGGCCGATTATGTTCTTCCTTTCGGCAAAGACAGCCGTTTTGAGGCCGGTTACCGCGGAAGCTTTACCAAACTGGAAAACGATGCCCGTGCCGAAACCCTTACCGATGGCGTGTGGGAAAACAACGGCAACTATACCAATTTGCTCCAATACAACGAATATGTGAACGCGCTTTACACACAATACGGCTCTAAGCTGGGCAAGTTCTCCTACCTTTTCGGCCTGCGATGGGAAGACAGCAACATCGACGTGAACCTGCCGAACAGGGGCGAATACAACAACAAGCGCTACAACAACTTTTTCCCGTCGGCTTTCTTTGGGTATGAATTCTCCGAGAACAGCAGCGCCAGCATCAGCTACAGCCGACGCATCAACCGCCCGCGCGGAAGGTTCCTCAACCCGTTCTCCGGCCTTGAGAGTAACATCAACATTTTTGTGGGTAACCCCGAGCTGAACCCTGCGATGACCAACTCGTTCGACCTCGGCTACCTGCACAAATGGAACCGCGTAACGTTAAGCACTTCGGCCTACATGAACATTACCGATGACAACTTCCAGTTCGTAAGGAGGAATAATGGCGTAAGCGCAGACGGTACTCCGGTGACCATCACTACGCCGATCAACCTTTCAAAAGAATACCGCTTTGGCTTTGAGTTCAACGTAAATTATAATCCGTTCAAGTGGTGGAGGATCAACAGCAACTTCAACTTTTACAGGAATGAGACCAAAGGCGATTATACCTTTACGTATACAGTGGATGATGTAGTATTCAACGACTTCCAGGATTTTAATCGCTCGGCCTATAGCTGGACGACAAGGGTGAACTCCAAGATCAACCTGCCGTACAAGATCGACTGGCAGCTGAACGGTAACTATGAAGCTCCGCAAAATACCGCACAGGGCCGCCGTGTGGGTGTGGCTAGCGCCAATACTTCACTAAGCAAGGACGTTCTAAAAGATAAGGCTACCATAGGCCTGAACGTACAGGATATCTTTAACTCAAGGAAAATGAAGAATGACACTTACATTCCGGGCGAGCTGAGGTCGTACAACGAAATGCAGTGGAGGCAGCGTCAGGTCACCCTTTCTTTCACCTACCGCTTCAACATGTCGAAAGCTGACAGGCAGAAAGAAAACCAGCAAAGGCAGCAGGACGGCGGCGGAGAAGAATATATGGGGGGATAATGTTTTGGGATTATTAGATTGTTAGATTTAGATAGTAAGAGGCTTGGAGACAGGCCTCTTTTTTAAGGGTATCTATTCCTTTTTGTGTCTAAAAAATCTCTGTCAATATTTTGAAGGTCATGTTTTGGCAGGGGCTTAAAAATGTATTTCTCATAGACACCATTTTCTATCTGTCGTGCCAGATTTTTATTGAATTTTAATTTAACAGGCGGATAAGGTTTTGCTAACCTCAAAAAGAGTGTATCACCAGAAGGATCTAAATACCCTTCATACTTTGCTTTATAGTGCTTACGATCATGTCCAGGCGCAAAAAATGTGAAATCACCCTCTAAAACCATTTCATTGCCATTATAAGTGAATATTCCGCTATCAGTCCTTTCATTATTACTTCTTAACCCGGTAATAAAATCCTGCCTGCGCCAGTTGCAATGTGGCGATTGTATGACGGCACCGTCTTGAAAAAACATTATGGGGCTTATATATTCATACCGTTCATAAGCCGGCGTATCACAATTTCCTTTAAAAAGATCGTACAGTGTGTAAACACCGTCGAACCTGATCTTATTTTTGGACACTTCAGGCTTGTCAGCCTTGTAAAGATTAATTTTATTTTGGGTTGACCCAAAAAAGCCACTTGCTATAATTAGGAGTATCAGGGCTGTTTTATGCATTCTATCTATTTTTAGTAACCTGCCGGCGCATCATCCGCCTTCCTCTTTACCGAATAATCCTTCTCCATCTCAAAAATATTCTTCAGCCCGTGGTATAATCCGCCCAAGTCGTACGCGTAGCCGCAATTAATTCTTGAAGAATTGTAGGCCGGCTGCGACATATCCATCACAAAACCCGCGTTCTGCCCAAAAAAGAATTTATTGTCGGAACTGACATACACACTGCGCTGCGAGATCTTCTGAGCGTCGAAAGTATACTGGTAGTAGTCGAATACCTTGTTGTAGTTTTTGGAATAGAAAGTAAAATTGGGCCTTTCAAACGCAAGGGGATCATTAATGCTGATGGCGCCCAACCTGTCCGGAACCTGTGCCTGAGCAGTAAAACCAACTGTCAAAACGAAAAACAAAAGATATTTTTTCATGGCGTGGTTGTTTAGTATCCCAAATATAGGGAATTATACTTTTGGTGAAACGGTAATTTCATTGTAGACAATAATGTAGAGACGCAGTGCCTGCGTCTTTACATAATATATCCAGTGGTGATCCGTTAAATTTAAAAACAAAAAGCGCCGGAAAAACCGGCGCTTTTGAAATTGTTCTGTATAGCCATTAAGGGAATATACCCCTTTGCTTGTATGCCAGTTCGATCCTGGTCAGTGCCACTATATAAGCCGCGGTCCTCCAGTCGGTTTTATATTGTACCGATGAGGTAATTACTTTACCGAAAGCTTCTTCCACTTTCTTCCTAAGCTTGACGATCACATCGTCCATCGTCCATATCTCGCCGTTACGGTTCTGAAGCCATTCGAAGTAGCTGCCGATAACCCCGCCTGAATTACAAAGGATGTCCGGGATGATGTCTACGCCGTTAGCCAGCAGGATCTCTTCACCATCGGTGTCAGTTGGGCCGTTAGCGCCCTCAGCAATAACCTGCGCCTTGATAGTACCGGCATTTTCTGAGGTGATCTGGTTGCCAAGTGCTGCAGGGATCACGATATCACAGTCGATGCCAAAGAAATCGGCCGACGTATAGTCCTGCGTGCCTTTATAGCCAGTTATGGTGTTGTTCTCTGCCTGGTAGCGCAGCAATGCCTCTGGGTCAATGCCCTCAGGATTGTATATGGTACCTGTCGCATCCTGTACGCCAACAAGGATAGCGCCATTCTTGTTCATGAAATGGGCCGCCCAGTAGCCTACGTTACCAAAGCCCTGAACGATGTATTTTTTACCTTCAAGTGTGGTGCCCTTAACTTTTGCCCACGATTCCAGCGTCACTACAACGCCAAATCCTGTAGCCCTGTCGCGCCCTTCCAGGCCTCCCGAACCTACCGGCTTACCGGTAACCACGTGCTGGTTCTTGGAACGCTCGGCAGGAGATTTTGTCGACATATACGTATCGGCGATCCACGCCATCATTTGCGCGTTGGTGTTCACGTCCGGCGCTGGGATGTCGTGCTCCGGGCCGATGTTATCGCCCAAAGCAAAAGTAAACCTCCTCGTGATCCTCTCAAGCTCCGATTGCGAGTACAGTTTCGGGTCGATCTGGATACCGCCTTTGCCGCCTCCGTAAGGAAGCCCTGCCAGCGACGTTTTCCATGTCATCCAGGTAGCCAGTGCCCTTGCGGCATCGATATCAACTGTGTGGTGATACCTCAGGCCGCCTTTGTACGGGCCAAGCGCATTGTTGTGCTGTACCCTGTAGCCGGTAAATACCTCTACCTGACCATTATCCATTTTCACCGGAAAATGGACCACGATCTCATTATTGGTTATAGAAAGGATCTTTTTAACGCTTTCATCCAGCCCCATTACGGCTGCAGCTTTTTCAAACTGGTTTTGCACGTTCTCATACATGCCCAATCTGGGCTTTGCTTTTGTTGCCATATTTTTTACAACTGTATTATACTAAATAATTTACTTTCTTTTAAAAAAAGCGTCACAAATATAACGCAAACAAGGTAACTGAATTACAAAATACACAAAAAATAAATCATAAATTTATGATTGCTATAATATTACTCATCAAAAAGCCCGCCAAAATACGCATTTGATAATTTTTAAGGTAATTTTACAACTATAACGTTTTAGTAATCAATGACATACATGCCGCTCCAACTTTTTTAAGCCTGATCGTCAGGTGTAATAAGGGTTTTTGTCATACATTTATGCGCTTAAATTTTATAATGGAATTAGTTGCAGGATATTGCGGTGCATTCATAATAGGACTTACCTTAGGGCTCATGGGAAGCGGAGGCTCTATACTGACCGTACCCCTGCTGGTATATGTATTTGGCATAGACCCTGTTATTGCCACCGCCTACTCGCTTTTCATTGTGGGTACGACCTCGGCTTTCGGCACCTTCAAAAATCACCTTAACGATAACGTAGCCTTCAGGACAGGGCTTATCGTAGCCGTACCATCCTTTATTTCTGTATACCTTACCCGCAAATACATCGTACCGCAATTACCCGCAGTATTTGAGTGGGACGGTTTTTCGCTGCAAAGGGATACCTTCATCATGCTCCTTTTTGCCATTGTCATGGCACTGGCTGCAGCATCGATGCTATTGCGCAAGATCGATGACGAGGCACCCTGTACCGAAAAGAAAATGAAGTATATCGTGGTACTCCCCTATATTGCCTTCATTGGCGTTATCATGGGGCTTGTAGGTGCCGGCGGCGGTTTCCTCATCATACCCATGCTGGTGTTTTTTGGCGGCCTGCCCATAAAGAAAGCCGTAGGTACTTCGCTGTTCATCATTACACTTAATGCGCTCACTGGCTTTTCGGGCGATCTGCAGCGCATTACTGTCGACTGGGCATTCCTGCTGCCTTTAACTATCATTTCGGTTTTTGGTATCTTTGCCGGAACTTATTTGCATAAATTTGTAAATGAAAAGCAACTGAAAAAAGGTTTTGGCTTTTTTGTACTTGCCATGGCCATTTTCATACTTTCGAAAGAGATAATGGGTTATTAACCTGACCCACCCGAATAACAACACAAGTCAAATATACTATCATGAAGATCGAACAGATATACACCGGCTGCATAGCACAGGCAGCCTACTACCTTGAAAGCAATGGCGAGGCAGCCATTTTTGACCCGCTAAGGGAAGTACAGCCCTACATAGATCGTGCGGCAAAAGACAATGCCAAAATAAAATACATTTTCGAAACGCATTTCCATGCCGATTTTGTATCGGGCCACCTTGACCTGGCAAAAAAGACGGGTGCCCAGATCGTATACGGCCCAACTGCCAACCCTGATTTTGAATCACATATAGCCGCAGACGGCGAAGAGTTTACCGTTGGCAGCTACACCATTCGCGCCATACACACTCCCGGACACACGCTGGAAAGCACCTGCTACCTGCTTATGGAAAATGTGGAGATGACGGGCATAATTACCGGTGACACGCTATTTATAGGCGATGTGGGCAGGCCTGACCTTGCCCAAGCACTCACGTCTGAACTTACACAGGAGGTTTTGGCTTCGCATCTGTATGACTCACTGCGCAACAAGATCATGACCCTGCCGGACAGCCTTATCGTGTACCCAAGCCATGGTGCGGGCAGTGCTTGCGGAAAGAACATGAGCAAGGAGACCACCGACCTGCTAGGCAACCAGAAGAAGACCAACTATGCCCTGAGGTCCGACATGACCAAAGAAGAATTCACAAAAGAGCTGCTTGACGGCCTGGGCGCTCCTCCCGCCTATTTCCCACAAAATGTACTGATGAACATTAAAGGATACGAAAGCCTTGATACCGTACTGGAAAAAGGATCGATGCCACTTTCTGCCGATGCGTTCCTGGCTGCTGCCAAAGAGAACGAGGCATTGGTGCTGGATGTAAGGCACGAGGATGAATTTGTAAAAGAGCACATACCCGGATCGATCTTCATTGGCCTCAACGGACAGTTCGCCCCGTGGGTAGGCGCCCTTATCATGGATGTGAAGCAGCCGCTGGTATTAGTTACACCTGAAGGCAAAGAAGCCGAGACCGTTACCAGGCTGGCACGCGTGGGCTTTGATAAGACGCTGGGCTACCTGAACGGAGGCCTGGAAGCCTGGAAAGCTGCCGGTCATGAAACTGACAGCATACGCTCCGTTTCGCCGGAAACATTTGCCGAAGGGCTTGCCAATGAGCAGAAGATCGTGGTAGATTCGAGGAAGCCGGGCGAGTTTGCGAACGGGCACGTGGCCGATGCGGTGAACATTCCGCTTGACTTTGTGAACCAGCAGCTTGCCGAAGTGCCAAAAGAGGAAGATTTTTACCTGCATTGCGCGGGCGGGTACCGTTCGGTGATCATGGCTTCGATACTGAAAGCAAGGGGCTACCACAACATGATCAATGTGGAAAAAGGCTTTGGCGGCATTAAGAATACATCGGTAAGGACCAGTGTGATCCAGCCTGCCTGCTCGTAAGCTTTAAATATAAATTAAGATCGGAATGGTGCAATAGTTTTCATACTTTTGCACCATTATTTTTAATATAAAAACAAATATGAAAAAAATTCTTTTATTTCTTTCGGCAGCTGCCCTGTTGGCATCGTGCAGCAGGCTAAAGGATAATGAGTACGAGATCACTGGTAAGGTAGATCCTTCGCTTAACGGCAAGAACGTAATGCTCGAGATACAAGGTGGCGTAATGGGCTTTACAGCTAAAGATACCGTGAAGGTTGAAGATGGAAAATTCGTTTTTAAAGGCATCGCTAAAGGGCCGGCGCTTCATTTCATACAAGTAGAGGGCGTGAACGGAAAAGCAGAGATCGTACTTGAGCATGGCGAAATTGAAGTTAATGTAGATAAAGACTCTATTTTTAAATCAACGCAGTCGGGCACGTACAACAACGAGAAGCTTAGTGAATATTACACGGAAATAAATGCAATAAGAAGGAAGCTTATCTCTTTCCAAAAGAATAATGAGCAGGCAATGATGGCTGCTTATAAAGCGAACGATACAGTTGTAATGAATAAGCTGAACAAGACTTACAACGCAATAAGCGGTGAGATGAGGACCTCATCTACAGAATTCATAAAGAAGAACCCGAAGGCATTTATCAGCGTACTGCTATTGAAGCAGCAGGTAGCTATGGGAAAAAACACCCATGCGGAGCTTAAGAAAATGTATGAGGCGCTTGATGCAGAACTTGTGAACAGCACCGATGGAAAAGAGCTTGCCCAGGCACTTGAAAAACTAAAGGCAATGGAGCAGCAGCGTGAAAGCATGAAAGCCAATGCTACGAATACCGAAGTAGGTAAAGTTGCACCGCAATTCAGCGCCCCGGGCCCTGATGGGAAAACAGTTTCTCTTAAGGATGCCATGGGCAAAGTGACCCTGATCGACTTTTGGGCGTCATGGTGCGGACCATGCAGGCAGGAGAACCCTAATGTAGTAGCTATGTATAATGAACTGCACAGCAAAGGGCTAAACATTATTGGCGTATCGCTGGACAGGCCCGGAAAGGATGCCGACTGGAAAAAAGCGATCGCTGACGACAAACTTACCTGGACGCATGTATCTAACCTGAAAGAGTGGCAGGACCCGATAGCCAAGCAATATGGCGTACAGGGCATACCGGCAACTTTCCTTCTGGATGCATCGGGAAAAATCGTTGCTAAGAACCTCAGGGGCGAAGAACTGAAGGCCAAGGTAAAGGAACTACTTTCAAAATAACGTTCTATCTCATTAGAAATACTAAAGATTTCCTTCGGGAGATCTTTTTATTGGATTAATCTACAGGGCATTAAAAAATAGTTGTCAAAATAGCGGTAAATATGTTTGCTTACTTGAAAAACAACCCTATATTTGCAACCGCAATAAGCGAAAGGCTGACCGCCTTATGGGGAGATACTCAAGCGGCCAACGAGGACGGACTGTAAATCCGTTGGGAAACCTTCGCAGGTTCGAATCCTGCTCTCCCCACAAACAAAACCTGCAAATTACTTGCAGGTTTTTTTGTTACTATTCGCTTCTATCAGCATATATAATAGCCTTAAAAGTTTTGTGGAACATCGTCTTATGTTTTAGGCGCATCTTTATCGCCATCAGGTGATGGCTCATCGACTTCTTTATCGACATAGGTATCCTTCCAACGCAAAACCCCGGTATGGTAGGCCACCCTTCCGATCATGTGGGCGGCAATGGGAGCCGTTAATACCAAAAAAAATATTATTGCTATAGCCTTTGTGGTGACCGACACATCGGGAAATATAATAGCCGCACAGATAAGCAATAAACCTACACCCAGCGTAGATGCCTTTACCGTTACCGACAGGCGTAAATAAAAGTCAGGCATCCTCAGAACGCCTATTGAGGCGATCAAAATAGCGAGCGCGCCTATCGTACTTAATATCATCAGCAGTATATCAGTCATCCTTGTTCTTTTTATCTATATAATATGAAAAAGCTATTGTGCCCAAAAAAGCGATGAGGGCAAGTATTATGGCAACATCGAGGAAAACAGCCTGTGACGAAGTGATGCTAAAGGCCGTTATTGCGGCAATACCAATAGTGATCACAAGATCGAGGGCCATTACCCTGTCTACAATGTCGGGGCCTTTGAGCAGGCGGATAAGCGCAAGGCACACCGACAGTGTGAGTATTGGGAAAATTATGTAATTAAAATATTCTGTTAATGTCATCGCAGTAGTTCTAAAAGTTTCTTTTCAAGCCCGTTCCTTATCTCAGAAATAAAATGCTCCCTGTCCTTCAGGTACATTACATGTATAAATAAAACTTTACGATCGTCGCTAATATCCAGGATCAGTGTTCCCGGTGTTAGTGATATAACTGTTGAGAGCAGGTTAATCTCGGTATCGGTAGCAGCCTCCATAGGAAATCGTACGATACCCGGCTTAAAAAAATATTTTGGCGTAACTACATCATAAGCAACCTGAATGTTCGCCATCAGCAATTTATACAAAAAGTAAAATGCAAAAAGCACCGCCTTCGGGATATGCGTAAAGTACCGCTTGTCGTCACCTTTAAGGTTCATTATCCAAAGGATGAAAAATCCAAGTATGAAGCCGAATAACAAATTCGTATAGTACATTTCACCTGTTAACGCCACCCAGATAAAGGATAACAAAAGGTTCATTAAAAATTGCTTTGCCATAATATTCTTATTTACCCAGTACGGCTTTGATATACAATGAAGGGTCTAATAGTTCTCCCGCTATCTTCGAAGAAATAGTAATGACCGTTTCAGCATTAAGGCCTATAAAAAGTGAGCACGCCGCAAGTAGTGCTATAGGGGTCACCAAAAGCGCCTTATTATGCGGCTTAAGTGACTTAAAACTATCCTCAATTATTGCATCTTGCGAAGCAGTTTTCCAAAATACTTTTGCCCAAAGCTTCGCTATGACATATAAAGTTACAAAACTACCAAGAATGATAGCCCCGATGAAGATATGATTGTTTGCTTCGAGAGCTCCTTCTATCAGGTATATTTTCGGCCAAGATCCGGAGAGCGGCGGTATGCCCACCAGGGAGAAAAGTACTATCGCGATCAAAAGGGATAGTTTCGGGTATTCATCATAGATCCCTCCCAGCCTGTCCATATCCATTGTCCCCCTTAACTGGCGTATAAGGCCTGATATGAGGAACAGGTTCGTCTTCACAATAATGTCATGTATCAAATAAAATACCGCCCCGGTAATGGCAACCTTGGTGTATAAACCCAACCCTCCTACAACAAAGCCGATATGGCATACGATGAGGTAAGAGAAAAGCCTTCGGATGTTTGACTTTATAATTGCCCCGAACGCACCTGTAATAATGGTTAAAACCGCCATGACCACGAACATCGCCTTTATAAGATCTGTAGGCTCGAACACCAGTGTAAAGATCCTGAACATCGCATACAGCCCCAATTTTGTAAGCAACCCGCCAAATATGGCCGCCACTGCGGACGGTGGCGTATGGTAAGACGAAGGCAGCCAGAAATACAGCGGAAAGACCGCCGACTTAATGCCGAAACCTACCAGGAAAAAAATAGCCGTAAGATTAACGATCGTCTGGTTTTCCACCAATGGTATCTTACCCGAAAGATCGGCCATGTTCAAGGTGCCGGTTATACCATACAGGATGCCGATACCTGTAAGAAAAAAAGTCGAGGCTAAAATATTAAGCGCCATGTATTTTACCGCCCCTTCCAGCTGTGCCTTCCGCCCGCCAAGGGTCAGCAGGACGAAAGAAGAAATGATCACAACTTCGAACCATACATATAAATTAAAAATGTCGCCCGTAAGGAACGCGCCGTTCAGACCCATGACCAGAAAATGGAATATCGGGAAATAGCCGTAAAGCATACGCGCCCGCCCTACTCCAACGGCAGAGAACAATGAAACTGCCAGCGCCACGATCGATGTGAGCAGGACGAAGGCCGTACTAAAGGTATCTGCCACGAAAACGATACCAAAAGGCGCTGCCCAGTTACCCGCATTCATTGTCAGTATCTCTCCATTAAAAACTTTTATGAAAAGGTTTAGTGAAACGGCAAGCCCAAACAGAGAGCCTGCTACACTGAGAATACGGTGCGTTACTGTACGTCGCCAAAACACCAGCTGTAGCAGCGCGGTAAAAAGGTGAATGAGGACCGGGGCTATTATATTATTATCTATCATAAGTCTTCTTCTTCAGGGGTATTCAGATCGTCCAGATCATCAGATCCTATTAATGCATATACCCTTTTTAAAAGTACGATCGCAAAAGATGTGAGGCCAAAGCTGATCACAATAGCTGTTAATATCAAAGCCTGCGGTATAGGGTCGGCATAAGCGTCGGCAAATGTTTTGAGCCCGGCATCGATTATGGGAGGTTTGCCCTGAGTAAGGTTACCGAGCAGGAAGATGAGCAAATTCGTGGCATTCCCTAAGATCAATATCCCCAATAGCAAACGGACCATGCTTCTTCTAAGCATGAAGTAGATCCCCGCCGCATACAATATGCCTATTAAGATAACTAACAGTAATTCCATTTAATGCGTATCTAATGAAATGGTGAATAATATAGTCAACACTACGCCTACGACCACTAAGTAAACGCCTATGTCAAAAAATAGCGCCGTACCCACCATACCTATCACAGGTATCGACTCCTCATACCAAAGGCCTGTCATTACAGGCAAACCGAACAGTAGCGGTACGAACATGCTTAGTGCGGCTATACCCAAACCGATAGGTATGAGTGACAATGGCTTGTATTTTAAGATCTGCATTGTAGCCGTCGTTCCAAAAGCAAAGCTGTGCAGCACAAAAGCAATAGCTGCCACCAGCCCGCCTACGAACCCTCCTCCCGGATAGTAGTGGCCCCTTAGCAGGAGGAATATTGAAAATATAAGCAGGATCGGCAGTAAATATCTTGAGGCCGCCTGTAACAATATACTTCGCATAGCTATTCTTTTTCAGATGATTTTAATCGTAATTTTAAAAGGCTGTACACTCCAAGTGCGGCAATGGCTAAAACCACTATTTCAAACATGGTGTCAAAGCCCCTGAAATCTACCAATATCACGTTAACAACATTTTTCCCCTTAGCCAGGGTATACGCGTATGTACCATAAAAATCGCTGCTTTCAATGTCTGTAGGTACCTGCAGCACTTTAATGGCCACAATTGCCATTATGAGGCCGAAGGATAAAGACACCAGCGTATCCCGAATTATAATAGGCTTATTTACACCCGGAAATTTTATGAACGGCGGTAGATTGAATAATACCAATACGAACAGGACAACAGTCAATGTGTCAATGGTAAATTGTGTAATGGCAAGGTCGGGTGCGCTAAAATATAAGAACAGGAGACATAAAGCATAGCCTGTCACACTTGTACCTATTACCGCAGTCAGCCGGGATGAAGTGGTCAATGTGACATAAAGCCCTGCAATAAGGAACAGTACCGTTGCACCTTCGTAAACGCTTATGGGCGATAGCCTGGAATAGTCCAGGTAAATTGGCCCGCCCTGCAACAGTTCATAAATAAAAAGCAATTGCGCAAAAATTATTATTTTCAGTATGTACGATCTCAGGAAGCCATTGTGCATTATACCGGTGTACCACTCTGAAAGGCTATAAAACTTTTTTGCGAGCCAGTCATAGGCATATTGTGGCGATACCTTATGATAATTTGCTATAAATGAGAATTTCCCTGCTGATGGCCTGTTTACATAGTATATGATACTTCCCAGGGCCAGTGTTGCTATGCTTAAAATGAGCACCAAATTAAAGCCATGCCATATTTTCAGTTGTAGCTCTACACTATTGCCTGCGATCGAATTCACTGCGGGAGAAATAACCGCATCACCGATCACAGCAGGAAAGCAGCCAAAGACAAACCCTACTATTCCTAAAAATAAGGGAGGAAGCCACATTGCAGCATGAGGTAAACGTATGGCACTGAACTCCTGGGGTAATTTACCTGTAAAAGGTTTGATGCCGGCCATAAAACCTGCCGCCACCAGGCAAAAATTCGTAGCTACTGCCAGTATTGTAAGATAGATAGCAATGAAGGAAGCTGTATTTAAAGTCGCTTCGTATATAAGGTCTTTCCCGATAAACCCAAAAGTGAGCGGCAGGCCCGCGCTTGACAGTGCAGCCAGTACGCCCGCAATATAAACCGGCAGGAGTACCTTTTTCAGGCCGGCAAGCTTTGTAATATCCCTTGTGCCGGCTTCGTGGTCAATGATCCCTGTAATGAGGAACAATGCAGCTTTATAGAGTGCATGTACTACTATAAATGTAGCCAATGCAATGAAAGCCTCTTTGGTACCAATACCTATCAGGAAAACCATGATCCCCAATGCGGATATCGTAGAGTAGGCCAAAACAGCTTTCAGATCTGTCCTGAACAATGAATGTACTGCGGCATATAGCATTGTGAACCCTCCAATGCCCATTAAGGTATACGACCATTCTGTAGTGCCGCCCAGTATCGGCGAAAAGCGTGCAAGCAGGAATATGCCCGCTTTAACCATTGTGGCAGAATGCAGGTAGGCAGAGACAGGTGTTGGGGCTTTCATAGCGCCGGGCAGCCAAAAATGGAATGGGAACTGTGCGGATTTTGTAAAAGCCCCAATAAAAATAAGAACAAGGACAAGAGGATATAAGGCGTGATCTTTAATTTCGGGTGATCCAAGCAGTTCCTGCATGGAATAGGTTCCGGTAATGTGACTGATGATAATTATTCCCGCCATTAGGAAAAAACCTCCCAGCCCTGTAACGCTCAACGCGGTCAGGGCGCTTTTCCTGGACTCTTTACTATCATTATTGAACCCGATAAGGAAAAAAGAACTTATACTGGTCAACTCCCAGAAAACAAACAGCAATAAGATATTATCCGACAGCACCATTCCAAGCATTGCCGACATGAAAAGGCACAGGTAGGCATAAAAACGATCTAAGTAGTTATGCCCTTTTAAATAGGACGCGGAATATAGAAAAACAAGGAACCCGATACCGGTAATAAGCAGCGTGAATAATAGTGAAAGCCCGTCGAGCCTGAAACTGGCATTTACACCTAACGACGGTATCCATTCGGTCGACTCTAAAACTACATTCCCGTTCATTACCTGAGGTATGTATGATGCAAAATACATGAACAGGGACAGCGGTAACAGGCTAAGCAGGTAACGTAGCCGCTCTTTTATAAACTTCCCTGCAGGGAGTAACATACATGCAGCAAAAAAACCGGATAATATAGCAAATAGCATTTATGTTTTCTTTAGGTAGCTAAATATAACAATAAAAGCGGGCATAGCAAAATAACAACCCCCTGAATCCGGGGTATACTAAACAAATTACCCTAATATTTGATCGCAGCAAAGCATATAGTCGTTAATATTAGTGCATTGTTGTGTATTTGTGTTTAACAAACTTTATGGACAGGACATAAAAAAACATCCCTGAAAAAATTCAGGGATGTGTCATTTTCAGCAGGCCAACAGCTACTCTGCCTCTTCTACATTTAGGATCTCAAGTTTTAGGTCACCTTTGGCCGATGGCCATTCTATCAGATCGCCTACTTTGTAGCCTACCATCGCGATCCCCTTATCAGAAAGGATACTGATCCTGTTCTTGCCCGGCTTAGATCTTTTAGGGCCAACGAACAATACCGTTTTTTCTTCGTTGTTGGAATGGTCCCTGTAGGTTACTTTCCGGTTTACCGAGACCACATCTTCAGGCAGGTCCTTCCGTAATACCTGCGAAGCTTTTTTAAGCTCACCTAAAAGTAATATTTCCTCCTGCGCCGTTACTTTTTTTCTTCTTACATGATCCTTTATCAGGTCGTACAATCCTGTTGTTAAAATTATATTTTGTGACATATCTTTCCTGTATCTCCAAGTTTCATTAGGCATGAAGCATAACTCTCCATTGAATGCCACTAGCTCATTTGGCTACAATGACCGCCTGACACTAATGAAACCGGTTAATAATTATATAAAGCTATTTAGGTGGGGGGGTCCCTGTCCAGAGTTGAGACAGGGCTTAATGAACGAACTCCTTCGAACTCCTTAAGAACGCGTCATCATGCAGATATCTTAATGTGCATACCAGTCGCGTCAAACCATTATCAGATACATAAAAATCCATGGTGTCATGATCTTATACTATTCCTTTACCTGATCTGAGATCGTAATAAGCCGGAATACTATTTATTGTTGTAGCATTATACAACAAAAAGCGCGCCAAACGAAGAACGTGATCGAAAACTAACCGTCTCCTCTATATTTACCTGTCATGGTTTTAAGCTGCTGCATTTCTTACTGCAATAGATCACCTCATCCCAGCATCGTTCCCATTTTTTTCGCCACGCGAAAGGCCGCTTGCAGACAGGGCAGGTCTTTTCAGGAAGATGTTGCTTCTTTATGCCTTTCATCAGTCGTTAGCCACTATCTTATTGATCATTCCGTTAAAAATGAAGTAATGGAAAGGCAGGACGGCATACCAGTACAGCCTGCCGGCAAGTCCCAGCGGCCTGAAGGTGGCGGTCTGGTACACTTTATCTCCTTTTATCCTGAATTCCAGCCATGCTTCGCCGGGCATTTTCATCTCAGCATATAACAGGAGCCTCTTATCTTCCTGGCTGGCATAGATCACCCGCCAGAAGTCGACGGTGTTGCCTGTGGTTATTGAAGCCTTGTTCGTACGTCCGCGGTTAAGGCCAACTCCCCCGAACAGCTTGTCGAGAAAACCCCTAAATTCCCATAGCCAGTTGCCATAATACCATCCCGATGATCCGCCAATAGCGAATATGCGGTTCAATGCCTTTTCGGTATTTTCGGCTGTACGGACTTTTTTATCTGTAAATACGCCAAACTCAGGGACTCTAAGCTGCTTCTTTACCATCTGCTTTGAATACGTTCCGCCCATGGCATCCTTCCAGCTTGACAACACAAGGTTTTGCTCGATCTTGTCGAAGGCGATCCTGATGGCCTCCCTGTACGGGACGGGCTGGATGCCCAAACGGTCTTTCAGGTCATTAGGCTCCGCCACTACGTCAACGCTCATGCTGTCTACAAGGTTTTTAGCCAGCGCGTACGAAGTTGTGGTCACGAAATATAACCAGTACGAGGAAAGCTTTGGCGTCATTACCGGGACCGTGATGATACGCCTCTTCAACCCGCGTTCGG
The DNA here is from genome assembly GCF_052437795.1 of Flavobacterium sp. Lineage (GTDB taxonomy): Bacteria > Bacteroidota > Bacteroidia > Flavobacteriales > Flavobacteriaceae > Flavobacterium. The sequence continues at coordinate 581,186 of NZ_JBQVPA010000001.1, read as the reverse complement.
CAGCGAATTCCAGGAGCATTTCTTTATACGTTAAAATGTCTGGCCCGTAAATATCATAATGCTGCCCGAAAGTAAATTCCCTGTCCAGGACTCCCGACAGGAATTCGATGACATTGCGGATGGATATCGGCTGGCACTTTGTCTTTATCCAGCGGGGCGCGACCATAACAGGCAACTTTTCTACCAGGTCACGGATAATTTCGAACGACGCGCTTCCTGAACCTACGATTATTCCTGCCCTTAATGTGGTGACCGGCACGTTGCCGGAGTTTAGTACCTCCTCTACCTTTTTGCGTGAAGCCAGGTGTTTTGAAAGTTCATGGTCGTTCACGATCCCGCTGAGGTAGATAACCTGCCTGGCGCCGGTCTTGCCGATCGCGTCGACAAAATTCAGGGCCGAGGCTTCCTCCTTACTGCTGAATTCCCCTGAGGCACTCATTGAATGCACTAAGTAGTAGGCAGCATCAATATCGTCAGGAAATGCCTCAAGGCTGCCTTTATCAAGAAGATCAGCTTCAATGACCCGGAGATTATCTCTCTTGCCGTACTTTTTAGCATTGAACCTTGAAGCATCCCGTACACAGCACACCACCTCGTGGCTCTGCTCAAGCAACACAGGCAGCAGCCTTTGGGCGATATATCCTGTTGCACCGGTTAAAAGGATCTTCATAAGCTGTATATATTTTATTTTATGCTACGCTATCCATTGGCCGTAGCACAGGACGCCCTGATAATTGCATTACGGCGTGCTCCTTACCTTTAAGCAGGCTTTCTGCAATGCGCTTTGACGCTTCCTCGCAAAAGTCCAAGCCTGAATAGTCAGGGTTATATCCTCCCATCAAAGGCACCGCCATCATATAGATCGCGTCATTGGCCCTTCCTTCTTCATCCACGATACGGAAACGATCGTCCACAGCGACACCTGAGACGTTAAGGTAATAGGTGCCTGCCACAATTTCTACATCTGCAGGGTGGTCCGCTTTGTAGCGCAGCGCGGCTTCCTCACTGCGAAAGGCCAGCCTGGCCTGCGACACAGTTCCCGCATTTGCCAGCCCTTTAAAAGGGAAATCACTTAGATCGATATGCGGCTGCCCTGTACAGTCTATAAAAGTATTATAATTTATTTCAAGGTCTTTACCGGCTTCATCAGTATAGTGATAGGTGATGCCGCCACCGGGACGTTGCTCTATAGAACTGTCATTCCCAACATTTACCAGATCAAGGGAGCCTGCTTTATGGAGGGCCAGGAGCTCTCGGCATGAAGACTGTGGAATGTAGGCGATAACGAGCGAGATGAGCGGATGGAGCGTGGCCTTGAATCGGAGCATGTCTTCGGCCGAAAAGTATTTGGCCGGGTAATTCATGGCAAAGCTCAGTACACCCAGCATTTCCTTCCAGTATACAGACTCTTTACGCCTGATGGACTTCGCGGCTTCATTACATTCCGACCTCATCATCACAAAAGGATCGACACGGTGCCTTACTTCAAGCATAGAATCAACAAATCTCTCCATGTTCATATCCTTGACCTTGTTATAAAGGTCGGGTGATGATTGCCGGAGGGGCTCCAGGAAGTCCTTTTCGAATATATAGTCCAATGACAGGAAGCCATCGTTCCTTCTCTTATGTTCCTCTATCTTAACTTCTGTCAGCAGCGAGGGGTTTTTCAGGTGGGGATCGGCAAGGTGAAATCGTACAGCTGGGAGCATACCGCTGCGGCAATGGAGCACGATCTTAAAATCGGGGCTATCGGTGTCCGGCTTGTAAACCAGCTCATCGTTCTTCCTGGCCGAGAACGCTCCATTAGCACGTGCCAACGTTTTAATAGCATCTACCGCGGTCAATGATGCTCCTTTTATGGCTACAGCATGGTTAAGCTGCAATGATAGCTTTTGGGGTGGATAAGGGCTCTTGTAAACTCCGGTAGCTGCCTCATCCTTATCCGTTGGGAACCGATGGCCTGTACATATCACTACCTTGTCGAATAAATAGCTCTTACTGCCTTCTACACTTACTATGACACTCCTGCCCAAATAGTTGATATCATTTACCATAGTACCCGTACATATATCCGTTTTTATGCCTTTTTCCCGGCCGTTACTTATAAGGATATTGAATTGAGATTCCAGGTAATCGCCAAAAATACGGCGGGGAAAGACCTTGTAAGGACTGTAATTTGTAGTACTATCGGCTATGTCAGCATTTCGTGCTTCCCACCACTCCATCGGCGTTTGTGGCAATTCAGGGATCTCATTCGCCGAAACATTGGTCACATGCTCAGCCTCGGCGCCGCATTTGCTGTAAGGCATACCTGCACCAAGACGTTCAGACCTTTCGAAAATGGTAACGTGAACAGCGGAATTTTGTGCAATTATTTCTTTATACATGAACATTGCTGCCGGCCCTCCCCCTATCAGAGCGATCTTTGTATGCTCTTTTTTCATATCATTTGGCTTTTTGTATAAAGTTATCCTGTAAATACGAGGCATTATGTTGTAAAAAAGATAATTGGCAAAGTATTTACAGATCGTTGAACTGATATTGGAAATTTGATGGTGTTCAGGCCCTGGTATATTTGCTTTTGTTGATCGGATCAGACCAGTTTACTGAACAGATCGGAATTTAGTGTTAAAGACATCCGACCGGAAGGCTTTGAACGGGCATCAAAGCAGGGATAAATTTGAACCGGCTTGAAGGATATGATAGTTATGATTAATTTTATGATCACGATCTAAAATAACGAATATGCAGAACGAGACACATTTCATAAACAGGAGCGGATGGCTCAGGGCTGCGGTCCTTGGCGCGAATGACGGTATTTTATCAACTACCAGCCTGGCAATAGGTATTGCCGCTGCGAGCGAAACAAGGGCGCCCATCGTACTTGCTGCCGTTGCGGGCGTGGTCGCAGGTGCTTTATCCATGGCAGCCGGGGAATATGTTTCGGTAAGTTCCCAAAGTGATATTGAAAGGTCAGACCTTGAGCGCGAAAAAAAAGAACTTGATGAAATGCCAGGGGCGGAACATGAGGAATTGTCCCAAATATATATTTCCAGAGGGCTTAAGCCCGATCTCGCAAGGGAAGTTGCCACACAACTCACAGCACATAACGCACTGGAAGCCCACGCCCGGGATGAGCTTGGGATCAATGACATGACTCAGGCAAAACCGCTACAGGCGGCTATAGCCTCTGCCCTGGCATTTTTGTGTGGGGGTGCGCTGCCCCTTTTGGTAGCCCTGTTCGCACCCGTGCAGCATATGGTATTATATCAATATTGCTGCGCTATCATTTTTCTTGCTATATCAGGGACACTAGCAGCCGGGGCGGGAGGTTCGAACAAGCTAAGGTCGATCGTCCGGATATGCGTGTGGGGAACGATCGCTATGGCGGCATCTGCCTTAGTTGGGTACTTCTTTGATGTTAATGTATCGTGATACAGGTGTTGCAACGAACAGGGTCCCTTACAACTACTGTAATGCCGTGAAACCAAAATTTTTAATGAGGAAAAGTTAAAAACCTTCATAAAATCGTGTAAAGGGCGCAATGAGTTTTTGCTTTTTTAATATCTTGAAGGTTAAATCACTTTATTATGGTCTTACAAAGGATCGGGGCAGTGGCATTATTAGTGATATCACTATGCTCCTGCGCCGGAAAAAAAGAAGAGCAGCTTAAAGCCAGGGAAGAGAACCTCCGTGCGCGTGAGGATGCTTTTAAGGCAAAGGAGCAGGACTATGCCGAACTTATCGCATTACGGGACAGCATAAGGCATGCCGACTCACTAAGTAGTGTCAACGAAGTCATTGTACCAAAAGTTTGGCCCGACAGCCTTGCCGGGGAATGGAGCGGAAAGATGCTTTGCAGGGAATCATCCTGCAAAAATTATGTAATAGGTGACCAACGGACTGAAAAATGGCTTTTCAGCAACGATTCACTAGGACTTGTTGTAAAAGTAATGGACAATGAAAAGTTTAAAAGACAGCTGCGTGCGGAAATGACAGGCAAAACCATCCGCCTCTCAATGGCAGCTGACACTACAACGATCAACAGGTTAAGCATTGAAGCCACCCTGGATGATGTAAGGTCAAAATTGATCAGGGGCAGCCAGTCATTAAAAGGAAAAGATGACTGCACCGCTAAATTTTCAGTGGAACTAACCCCCGTCAAAAAATAAGATCATGGCCCTAAGCATCCAGCACCTTACACTTCCCATAGAAGACCCCCTTTTGAAGTTCCTCCTGGAGCTTATCATCATTTTATGCATCCCGCTATTCCTCAATAAGATCAAGGTGCCCCATATCCTTGGGTTGCTCATTGCGGGCGCAGTGGTTGGCCCTAACGGTTTTCACCTTTTGTCCCGCGACTCCAGTATTGTGGTCACCGGCACGACAGGGCTACTATATATAATGTTCCTTGCGGGGCTTGAGATCAACATGGGTGACTTTAAGAAGAACAAATGGAAAAGCATTACATTTTCACTTTACACCTTTGCGGCGCCATTCGTTCTCGGTTTTGTGGGCGGATATTATATCTTAGGGTTCAGCCTGCTTACATCGGTACTCTTTGCAAGCCTGTTCTCTTCCCATACGCTGATCGTCTACCCTATGGTAAGCAGCCTGGGCATTACACGCAACCTTGCCGTGAACCTTACTGTTGGAGGCACGATGATCACCGATGTGCTTTCACTTGTGGTCCTCGCCGTGGTCGTAGGTATGTCGCAGGGTGAAGTTGGGCCATCATTTTGGGCAAGACTGTCGGTATCAATGGTAGTGTTCGCGCTGATAGTACTGCTGTTATTTCCCATTATAGGCCGGTGGTTCTTCAAAAATGTGAGCGATAAGATCTCACAATACATATTTGTTCTGGTAATGATCTACATGGCTGCCTTATTGGCAGAACTTGCAGGCATCGAAGCGATCATCGGGGCATTCTTTGCCGGGCTTGCCCTTAACAAGCTCATACCCCACTCTTCTTCTTTAATGAACCGTGTAGAATTTATCGGGAACGCAATATTCATCCCTTTCTTCCTTATCAGCGTAGGTATGCTTATCGACTTTGCGGCCTTTATAAAAAGTTGGGAAACCCTTGGGGTAGCAATGATCATGCTCGTCGCGTCTATTGGTGGAAAATATGCCGCAGCGATCGCAACGCAAAAAACGTTCCGGCTTACTGCTGATGAGGGTAAATTAATATTTGGGATGAGCGCTGCATCGGCGGCGGCCACACTTGCATCGGTAATGGTAGGCTACAATATAATCCTTTCAGAGAATGAACTGGGAGAGCCGGTAAGGCTGCTCAATGAGCATGTACTTAATGGCAGCATCCTGCTCATACTTATATCCTGTACCATATCTTCTTTCATATCAATGGCGAGTGCCCAACGCATTGCCAGGGCCGAAAAAGAAAATACAGTATCTGGAAAGAGTGAGGAAAAAGAAAATATCCTGTTAGCGATCAACCACCAAAGCACTGTAGAGAACATTGTCAATCTCGGTTTGCTGGTAAAGACCCATTCCAATAAGGACCGCCTTTACGGCCTGAACATAATAGCCGAGGGACTGAATGAATCGTCAGCAAAAAATGCCGAAATGCTGCTTGGTTCGGCCGTACGGCTTGCTGCCGCCGCGGATACTATCCTCAAGCCGATAACCAGGCATGATAATGATGTGGTAAGTGGTATAAGCAATGTAGTAAAGGAACAGAACGTTACCGACCTGATCATAGGCTTGGAGCGGAAAAAAGGCTTCTCCGCCTCGTTCGTTTATAACCTCCATAAGGGCTACCTTAAGAACAGGCACATCAATGTATTGGTTTACCATGCAGCCCAGCCGATCGCTACGGTTAAGGACTATACGGTACTTATACCTGCCCATGCCGAAAAAGAAGCAGGTTTCTTTCATTCGCTTCTCCGCATTTGGAACATTAGCAGAAACTCTGGTGCAAAAATGAATTTCTATGCGAGCAGGGAGATCACCGAGATCTTGAAAAGCATAAAAAGCAAGGTTAATATCGAGGCGTCATTCATGGAGATCGCATCCTGGGATGAGGCAGAGATGGCTGCGGAAAAAGTGGGTGAAGATACCGGCCTGATCCTGATGATGGCGAACAGGGGAATGGACACTTACTCTGAAAAAATGCAAAATGTGCCGGATATGCTCAATAAGTCGTTTAGCGGAAACAACTATATCCTGATCTATCCTTTCTCGACAGTACAGGATACGGAGGTGGAGAGGCGCGCCGTTAGCAACCATCAGGATTTTGCAGAGATCGGAAATATGATAAGTGCCGTTTTCCGTGCCTAGTACTACTTAAATAAGCATTATAACCTTTTTACCCGGACAAGATCGTTATCTTCAGATCACATGCATTGAGCTATTTCATTTGGCTGTAACGGCAGAGATCTTCATGGTGCAATCCATTATTAATCGGCGTTTTAGATCCAACCGTAACTCCATAAAAAGAAAGAGGCCGCCCCACGAGCACGGGGCAGCCATCGATCCTCTGTTTAAAAAACAGAACCAAACCAACCAATTTATTATCTGAGCGTGATCTTTACTTTACCTTTTATATCCTGCGACGACGCGCCAACAAGCAACTCAAAATCACCTGCCTCGGCAACCCAATCGTGTTTTTTATCATCAAAATAGCTGAGGTCTTCTTTATCAATGGTGATCGTAACTGTCTTTTCCTCCCCTGCTTTAAGGTACACCTTATCAAAGCCTTTTAATTCTTTTACCGGCCTTGGCAATGATGACTTAAGGTCGGCGACATATAACTGTACTACCTCTGCCCCACTGCGTTTGCCTGTATTTTTTACTTTGACCGAAACTGTAACGGTTTCGTTTTGTCCTATAGATGCCTTATCTGCCTTAATATCGCTGTATTTAAACGTTGTATAGCTCAGTCCGTGGCCAAAAGGGAACAGCGGCTTGATGTTTTGCTTTTCATGCCACCTGTAGCCTGTGAAAATACTTTCTGTGTAGATCACTTCATCTCCCCCGGGAAAAGCATTATTGGCATGGGCTGCATTATCTTTCAATGCTATTGGGAAAGTGAACGTCAGCTTGCCCGAAGGATTCGCATCCCCAAACAGTACAGATGCAATGGCATTTCCTGCCTCAGTGCCCAAAAACCATCCCTGAACGATCGCCGGAACCTGTTTTTCCCATGGCATGGCTACCGCGTTACCTGAAATATTAAGGAAAATGATATTAGTGTTCGCTTTCGCTATGGCACTTATCAACTCGTCCTGTCCATACGGAAGCTCCAGGCCTTTGCGGTCGTTGCCCTCACTATCCTGGAGATCGCTCTTGTTAAGTCCACCGATGAAGATAACGATATCCGCATCTTTTGCAACTTTCAGCGCTTCGGCTTTAAGCTCTGCCGCACTACGGCTGTCTTTCAGGTTCTGCCCCGATACCACGCCGTTATAGTCGCCGCTGGCATCGCCTACATAGCCCCTTGCATAAACAACCTCAAAGTCCTTCCCGGCCCTTTTCTTAATACCGTCAAGCGGGGACACTTCATACAGTGCCTTCAGCGAAGAGCTTCCTCCGCCCACTGTCATCATTTTTATGGCATTCTCGCCAATTACAGCTATGCGCTTGTGCTTCTTTGCATCTATCGGTAGCAGTGCGTTTTTATTCTTAAGCAGTACAATGCCTTCTTCGGCAATTTTACGGCCTGCCAATGCGTGTTCCTCCGTCGCGAAAGAACCGAAAGGCCTGCTCCTGTTCATCGTTGTCCTGAAAGTAAGGCGCAGTATGTTGCGTACTTTTTCATCCAGTTCTTTTGTCCCTACCTCACCCGACTCTATCATTTTCAAATACGGCACTGCGAGGTAATAGTTGTCATACGCATTGCTCTTGCCCCAGGTAAGCCCATCGGTCCAGGTACCGAACTCCATGTCCAGCCCGTTGAAGATTGCTTCTTTGGTATTATGCACCCCGCCCCAGTCGGCCACCACAACGCCGTCAAAGCCCCATTCCTTACGCAAAATGTCCTGAAGCAGGTATTCGTTGTGGCACGCTTGCTGGCCTTTATATTTATTATAAGCGCCCATTATCGCCCACGCGCCGCCTTTTTGCACGGCTGCCTTAAAGGCCGGGAGGTATATTTCGTAGAGTGCACGGTCGTCCACGATCACATTTACACCGTGCCTGTTGGTTTCCTGGTTGTTCAGGGCAAAATGCTTTACGCACGCCGCCACACCGTTCAGCTGTACGGCTTTAATGTAAGGGACCACCATCTCCCCTGCCAGGAACGGGTCTTCGCCCATGTATTCAAAGTTCCTGCCGTTTAGTGGGCTGCGGTACATATTAATGCCGGGACCTAACAGTACATTTTTGTTACGGTAGCGCGCTTCCTCACCAAGGCTTTTCCCATACAAAGTAGCCAGATCCCTGTTCCATGTAGAAGAAAGCGCTGTAAGCGCCGGAAAGGCTATGCAGGAATCATTTGTCCATCCTGCCTGCTCCCATTCGTCCCAACGGACTTCCGAGCGTATGCCGTGTGGGCCGTCGGTCATCCAGTTTTCGGGAATGCCCAGCCTTTTTACACCCGGTGAGCTGAATTTGGACTGGGCATGTATCATCGCTATTTTCTCTTCGGTAGTCATCCTGGAAAGCGCGTCCTCAATGCGCTGCTCTACCGGTTTGGCATCGTCAAGGTAGAGCGGGAGCGACTGCTGTGCATTGGCGTTGAACGCCAACAGGATTAAGCAGGCCGTAATTATTTTTCGTGTCATGGTAGTTGGTGATTATTTAAGGTTGAATGATGCCGTTCTTACCGCATCGCTGCTGCCGCCGATCATGACCTCGAAAGCTCCCGGTTCGCTGGCATGTTCCAATTCGGTGTTGTAAAATTTAAGCAGGTCGTTGGTAATGGTGAACGTTACCGTTTTCGACTCGCCCGGTTTCAGGAGTATTTTTTCAAACCCTTTCAGTTCTTTTACAGGCCTTGACACGCTCCCTACCATATCCCTGATGTAAAGCTGCACGACTTCGGCACCCTGCCTAGCTCCTGTATTTTTAACCGTTACCGTTGCCGTGATGCTTCCCGATGCATTCATGTCACTTGCGCTCAGTTTAATGTCGCTGTATTCAAATGTTGTATAGCTAAGTCCGAAGCCAAACGGATACAACGGCGCGTTCTTTTCGTCCATATAGTTGCTCCTGAACTTTTCAAAACCTTTGTCAGACGCAGGCCTTCCCGTCATAAGATGGTTATAGTACAGCGGGATCTGCGCTACATTCCTTGGGAAGGTAGAAACAAGTTTGCCGCTTGGGTTCACGTCGCCAAAAAGGACATCGCCTATGGCCTGTGCGGCCTCTGTACCGCCAAACCATACATTAAGTATCGCGGGCACGTTCTCCTGTTCCCAAACCAAGGTCATGGGGCGACCTGCAAACAATACAAGCACAACAGGCTTTCCTGTAGCTACCAGCTTTTCCAAAAGTCTTTTTTGCACCGCCGGTATGCCAATGTCCGTACGGCTGCTGGATTCCCCGCTCATCTCTGAAGCTTCGCCCATGGCAGCAACGATCACATCGGCCTGTGAGGCAATTTTGAGCGCTTCTGCCGTAAGTTCTTCCTCGCTCCTGTTATCCCTTGGTATGTCCCTGCCGAACATCGTGGCATCCTGCTGCATTTTCGCATCTTCTATGAGATTGGAGCCAACCGCATATAATATGTTAGTCTTTTTGCCAGCAACATCCTTTAACCCTTCAATAAGGCTAAGCGGTTTTTCGAGCTTGGCGGCCACGCTCCAGGTACCAACCATATTCGATCGGGTATTCGCCAATGGCCCAATAACAGCAATGGTTTTTGACTTATCAAGCGGGAGTACATTGCCTTCGTTCTTTAGCAATACAAAACTTTCCGACGCTGTTTTCTTGGCAATGGCGCGGTGCTCTGCAGTATATATCTCTTTTTTTGCCCTTTTGCTGTCGCAGAATTTATACGGGTCTTTGAATAGCCCCAGCTTGTATTTGGCTTCAAGGATACGGCGGCATGCTTTATTTATCTCTTCTTCAGGAACTTTTCCTTCCTTTACAGAAGCAACAAGTGTATTCAGGTAACCTTCAGCTACCATATCCATATCAAGCCCGGCGTTCATGGCAAGCATAGAGGCCTGTTTCAGGTCGCCCAGCCCATGGCTTGTAACTTCGGCTATTCCGCCGTAGTCGGCCACAACAAAGCCATTAAAGCCCCACTGGTTTCGCAATACTTCGGTAAGCAGCCACTTGTTGGCATGGGCAGGCACCATGTCGACAACATTGAATGATGCCATTACGCTTCCCACTCCCTGTTCTACCGCCGCTTTGTACGGATAGAAATAGTCGTTGTACATACGTATATGGCTCATATCGGCGGTATTGTAATCCCGTCCTGCCTCCCCTGCGCCGTATAGCGCAAAGTGCTTCACACACGCCAGTATGTTCGTTTTTTCTGAAAAGCTGTTATCCTTACCCTGGTACCCCCTTACCATGGCTTTGGCTATTGCACCGCCAAGGAATGGGTCTTCGCCGCTGCCTTCAGATACGCGACCCCATCGCGGGTCACGTGCAATGTCAACCATGGGGCTAAAGGTCCAGTTGATGCCATCCGCGCTTGCCTCTATGGCAGCTATCCTTGCCGACCGCTCGATGGCCTGCATGTCCCAGCTGCACGCGATCCCTAATGGGATCGGGAAAACGGTCTCATATCCGTGTATCACGTCCATCCCGAAAAGCATCGGTATTTTCATCCTGCTCTCCTCAACGGCTATTTTCTGTATGTTCTTTATCTTGTCGGCTCCCTTGATGTTAAACATTCCGCCTACCTGTCCTTTGCGGATCTTACCTGCTATGTTGCTGTTGCTCCCAAGGCCGGTTATGATATCGCCTTCGCTAGGCAGGTTCAGCTGGCCTATCTTTTCCTCAAGGGTCATCTTGGCCATCAGGCCGTCGATAAAACTATCCATTTTAGGGTCCCTCTGCTGGGCATTGGCCTGCAGCACCGCACTGGCAGAAAGGAGTAACAAAATTATTCGCTTCATGGTTTTACTTTTTACAGAACCTGCACCGGCAGATACTTTCAAGGCAAAGCTAAAACGTTATAGCGAAATAATTAGGCGGCAAAAAGTAAAATGTAGATTGATTAAAAATTCAAAATATTGATTTACAATATATTAACATCTATTAGTATATATAAATTTGTAGCTTAAAATTACTTAAAAACTGACCACGAATTAATTTGTACAGGGTATTGATCTACCACATCATTCCCTCAACACAAGCCAAACCACTTGTAATGACGGCACCCTACAGCACTTTGCGGCTATCCTATTGTTTTGAGCTTTCTTTCAAATTCTTCTCTGCTCACGGCTGCTTTATTGCGTACCCTTGTGCGGTAATTGTAGATAGTGCTGATTGAATAACGCAGAAATGCCGCGATCTTTACACCATCGGTAATACCAAGTCTTTCGAGGGCGAATATCCTTAATTCATTATTTAGTATTTCGCCTTCCCTTACTTCGATCTGTTCTTCAGGCAACAATAATTTATTAAAGTCGGAAACAAAATTCGGGTACAGGTTGATGAACAGCATATCGAACCTCGCATAAAGGCTATGCAGTTCTTCATCAATAAAACTGTCGGACCTGAGTATGGCAGAGAGTTCTTCGTACTGTTTGGTCATCGCCTTTTTATTGAGCTTTTTACGATAGTCATCCAACTTACCGATATACGACGAACAAATGTCAAAAAACTGGGCTATGTATTCTTCCTTTACCCGGTTCGATTCGTGGAGCTGTACATTGGCCTGCTGAAGCTCACTGTTGAGGTATTCCAACTGCTGCCCCGACAGCAAGAGTTCTTCCCTTGTCTTAGAGACCTTACGCATCTGGCGGTACACATACACCACAGCAACGATCAGGAAAAAAGATAGTAAGCTTATCAGTAGCAGGTAGGTTTCCAGCTTCACCTTCGCATTATTCTCCTTCTCACGATAGGCCGCATTTATGATCGAATTGAATTCCGACATCATCAGCGTACGGAACTTTACATTGCAAAAAACAGCATCTTCCAGTGCCGACTGTGCGTATTTATAAGCCAGGTCTATCTTACCCTTGTTATAATAGTAAATGGCAAGCTGCTGCAGGGCTGCATTGTCTTTTATCGAATTTTCAATGTCGGTTATCGCCGCAAGGCTGTAGTATCTTACGCTCTCCTGCTCCCGGCCCTCTTTGGCTGCAATGTCACCCTGCAAGTAAACCGCCATGGCATAAGCAGGCGTCCTTCCCTTACTGTTTTGCTCCACCCCTTTTAAAATAACCTTCGCCCCGGCATCCTTACCATGGTACATGTAGTGCTGGGCAAGGTTGATGCGGTATTTTTCGCCGGAGGGATTCAGCACTCCTAGCAGCGAATCCCTGTAGGTCTCGATCATCGCTTCGTACTGCCTGCCGGGGTTGTTGGTGGTATAATGCTCATAGAACTGGCTGTAAAACTCATAGTACAGCGCCTTAAGGTCGTTGCCCAGCTTTTTGGCGCGGATGCCCTTCAGCAGTGTCTCCGACTCTAAAAAGTTGCCGTTGGAGGAATAAAGGTTGGCCAGCTGGATCTTAGAACGGTCAAGGTAATGGCTTTCCTTAAGATTTGCGGAGAGGTCGATGTTCTGCCTCACAAAATACAAAGCCGAATCGATCTTAAACTTCCTGTACTCTTCATACAGCTGCTGGTTGATGGCATATTCACGCTCCGGGCCGGAAATGCCTGCCAGCTTTTTACGGTAAGCCGCAATACGGTGATTTTTTTTTACCACAAAACTATTTTTGTCCGTAATAGCCCGCCCCAGCTCATTGGTGACATTTTGCAGGTCCTGTGCCTGCAACGATGCTGCCAGCGCAATGAGGCACAACATGAATAACTTCTTCATTTACTTAAATAGCCTGTAGGTGATATTGCAAATATAGGCAAATTACCATCTTTTGCCCCTATTGGCACATACGCCCTTCCGGATTAAAGTTATCATAAACCCGTTCCGGTCAAAGGATATTCTTAGTAATTTAATTCTGAGATAAAACAGTAAAGCTGAGAACATGAAGGATGCAGTAAGAAAAAAAGGAAGCCTTAACGGAAAAACGGTGGTCATTACCGGAGCAAGCAGCGGCGTTGGCCGTGCGGCAGCCGAAGCTTTTGCAATACAGGGTGCCAATGTGGTTATCGTGGCCCGAGGCCAAAAAGGAATCGACGAAGTTGTGCAAGCCTGCAGGGACATGAATGCCAGGGTTATTGGTATAGCCGCCGATATGTCTGTAAATGAAGATGTAGAAAGGGTCGCCAATGAAGCGCTGAAGATCAGCGGTAAGATCGATGTATGGATAAATAATGCCGGGGTAATGGCCAGCGGTAAATTTGAGGAGATACCCATGGAGATCCATGAGCAGGTAATTAAAACCAACCTGTTCGGGTACATGCACGGGGCCTATCAGGCCATAAGGATTTTCAAGGACCAGGATCACGGGATACTCATCAACAATGTATCGATCGGCGGCTTCATGCCCGCACCGTACAGTGCGGTATATTCGGCTACCAAATATGGCATTAGGGGAATGATGGTGTGCCTTCAGGGCGAAATTTCGAACCGTAGGCATATCCACGTCTGCAACCTCTATCCTCAGCTGCAAAATTCTACAGGCAACCTTCATTCTGCCAAATATTCGGGCTTTACCATGTCCATTCCGCCCATTGCTTCCGACCCACGCGACACGGCGGCAAAGATGGTCCGTCTGGCCAGGCATCCGCAGAAGGACCTGTTCCCCGATCTAACGTCCGCGGCAATTACCAACATGTACAGGCTTTTCCCAAAGCTGGTGATCAACGCTGCTTCGGCGGCGGTAAGGGTAACGATGAAGCGCAACAGGCCCAAACCGGGCGATCCGGGGAATGTGTTGGAAAATTCCAAAGAGCCTTTACGGGTATATGGAAAAACACCATCGTCGACCGCAAATACTATCGGACTTGCATTAGTGGCGGGGCTGGGTATTGGCATTGCATTAGTCGCGATAAGTAAAGCACGCAAAAGCGCCTAACTACATAAACACACATAACATTCCAAAAAAGGCAGCCATTACAGCTGCCTCTTCCCACTTATATGAAAACGTGATCAAAACTATTTCACTTCTGTAAAGCGTATCGCCGTACCTCCACCCGGAGCAAGGTTAACGTCAAGCACGGTTTTGTTGGATACCGTTCTGCTTTCGATGGTTACAGGATACGGATCGGTCTTATAGTCGGCTCCCGCCCCATCAGCATAGATCTCTGCCTTGTACGACTTCCCTGCCTCAAGGAATTTTAACGGTACGCTCAGCTTGCGCGCATCCTTGTTAGTGATCGCCCCCATGTACCAGTCGCTGCTGTTCCAATCCTTTCGTGCTATCACAGTGTATTCGGCCAGCTTGGCATCAGGCACAGTAGTTTCCGACCAAATGCACGGCACCTGCTTTACGAATTCGAACTCACGCCTGCCTTCGTAGTTCTCAGGCAGGTCAGAGGCCATTTGCAGCGGGCTGAATAGTACCACATACAACGCCAATTGGTGCGCCAGCGTAGTATTCACCTTAGCGCCCTGAGGAAGCTTGTAATCGAAGCCAAAGTTGCCCGGCGTGTAGTCCATAGGCCCCGAAAGCATACGGGTGAACGGAAGCAGCACTGTATGCTCGGTAGTATTGCCCCCATCGTCAGACCATGCATTGTACTCCTGCCCCCTGCCGCCTTCCCAGGTCATAAGGTTCGGGTAGCTGCGTTGCAGCCCTGTACCTTTTACAGGCTCGTGGTTGTCGATCATGATCTTGTATTTCGCGGCAGTTTTCACCACCTTGCGGTAATGGCGCACACCGTACTGGCTGTCGTGCCATTCCTTTTTATCGAGGTACTTGTTCACATAGCCCGTTTTCACAGAGTTCACACCCAGCTTATTGTATAGTTTGAATGCATCTTCTAACTGGGTTTCATAATGCTGCGAAGCCCCTGCTGTTTCGTGGTGCCCAATGAGGCGTACGTTTTTAGATCTTCCGTAGCGGGTAATTTCCTCAATGTCAAAATCAGGATAAGCCTGCGTAAAGCTGAAGGCACGTCCGTCTGCGGTCCAGTCGCCATCCCAACCCACGTTCCATCCTTCTACCAAAACACCGTTTAGGCCGTGCTTAGCGGCAAAGTCGATGTATTCTTTGGTAATTTTCGTAGTCGCGCCATGCTTTGGCCCTTGGCCCCACGAGAATTTTTCCAAGTGCATACCCCACCAGATACCGATGTACTTGGATGGTTCGATCCACGAGGTATCGGTAATTTTAGATGGTTCATTAAGGTTCAGCATCAATGTGGACGTAACCAGGTCACCCGGTTTTTTAGCTACAATTACCGTACGCCAGGGAGTAGCGAACGGCACCTGCGCATATACTTTCGTCCCATCTGCCCATGGCACAAGCTCGCTCGTGTAGGTATTGCCTTTGCCTTTCAGTAATGTCATCGAGGCATAGTCCGTAAGTGCGGCTTCGTGCAATGCCATGAACAGCCCGCTTTTAGCCTCAAAAGTCGCCGGCGTGTTGATGGTATCGGTTCGGCTCATAGCCGTTTTGCGGTAATGGCTCTCGTAGTAGCTGTTCTCCCTGTGTACGGGTGTCCACCACACATTCTCATCTGCGGGGAACACGAACTGTGTCAGCTCATTGGAAATTTTAACCTTATCCATGTTGGGCTGTTTCGGGAATGAGTACCTAAACCCCACACCATCATCAAACACACGGAAGATGATGTCCATTTTACGCTTTTGCCCACCGGTCTCTTCAAGGTGGATGGTCAGCTCGTTATGATGGTCTTTTATCTTTTTGAACTCGCCCCAAGGCTGGTCCCATGTGGTGTTCACCGTATTTTTTTCTGTCGAAAGCACTTTAAAGCCGTCGGCCATTTTCGGAATGCCGTCAAACTCAAAGCCCATTAGCGAAGGCTGCAGCACTTTTGTTTTCCCTGACGAAAGTGTGTATTGTGGTTGCCCGGTTTTGGTCAGGCTAAAGGTAATTTCGTTGGTTTTCCCCGGAGAGGCAACTTTATAGGACTTTTGGGCGCTGCACGACAGTATTACCAGCATTATGGCCGCGATACATTGCCTGAATGGTATTTTTTTCATTAGTAGTATTGGCATTAATTTATTCTATCTCGTTCAGCTGTTCGATCGCCTTATCCGGCTGCATCGATGCGAAAAATCCAAAGGCCCTGTCCAGCTTGCTTTGTACCGAAGCATTGCCTTTGTATTGTTTTCTCAGCTCAAAGAGCCTGCTTATTTCGTCGAACACATTGCTTCCCGATACGCCTGCAAAAGTTTTTATCTTCTCAACATAGCTGTAACCGAATTCAACGGTCGGCTCGATCATGGTACCTTCGCCAAAGTCGTTCCACGTGATCAGTTGCAGGTAGTCTGTGCCCGATGCTGTCGCCATGGCCAAAGTCTGGTCCAGCGTGCTGCCATGCGGAATGGTCCAGCCTATCGCCGCACCGCCGCCGCCCTGCACGTAGTAATCGTTAAATCCCGGGTAAGCGCTGCCCATAGAAAATCCGAGTGTGGGCACCCTGTTGGCATAAAAATTCGACAGGTGCGTGTTGTCCTGGTACACCCACGAGTACTCGCCCGCGGCATTGGCACCTGCCTCTGCCGACTCATACCACAGCGTAAGGAAATGCGGCTTCGGGTTCAGGTTGGCAAACGCGTTGGTCCAGTTATCCGGGTTGGTAAGTGTTATCGGCCCAAAGTTGAGCAATAAAGGCTTACCATCGATCTTTATGTATTCCGCGTCGTTAAAATAGTTGTTCTGCATGTAGGCCATGTCGGCCTTTGCGGCAGTAACCGTTGCCGGTGCCAGGCCAGCATCTACAATATTCTGAAGAAAACGGTCTTCATACACTATGGCATACTCCAGTCCTACCTCATCCAGCATGGCTATCAGCGCTTCGGAGTTGTCCCTGTTAATGCGGTAATCGTTCAGGTCATATGTGCCGTACCAGTTGATGAGCACACCATCTACGCCCGCATACTTCATCATGAGCAGGTGGTTCTCTACCACATCCTTATCGCCTGAATGGTAAGGCCCTATCAGGGGATAATAATGCGCCGCGATCTCCCTTCTGCCATTGGCATCCATATTATCGGGGTTTTTGTTGCCCATTTTCCAGTGAAAGCCCCATTGGCCGTCGGGACTGCTTTCTTTCGTCTCGAACCATGGCATGTAGTGCATGTAAATTTTTGTCGTGTTGGTCTTTGCTACCGGTACAGGATCGAACGTTTCGGCAGGCGTGCCGCTTTTTCCGGAGTCATCCTTGCTGCACTCCATGGCCGAAACACCCAGTATCCCGACAAGTAACAATGTTTTTAAACTGTTCATTTTTTGAATAGATTTTATGGGGATGTTCTTACTGAAAAAATACCGGCCCTCCCATGAACTAACCCAAACATTGGAGGACCGGCCAAAACTAGCTTAATATCCCGGATTTTGCACCAAATTTGTATTGGTAGCCAAAACCGTTGCCGGTATAGGGTAAATGGCTTTATGCGGCGCCGTAGACCCTTTTTCCCACCATGGCTGGAAGAATGTCCCGAACCTGATGTTATCTGTCCTTCTCCTGCCTTCAAAGATGAATTCGCGCAGCAGTTCCTTGTCAATGAAAGCAAGGTCTATGGTACCCGGCGTTTCAAGCCCCGCACGCTCCCTTACCTGCTGTACAAATGGCTGCGCCAGTCCCGGCGAGCCAAGGCGCACGTAGCATTCAGCCTGCATCATCAGTATCTCGGCGTAGCGCAATACTACAAAGTCGTGGTCGCGTTCCCATTGCTCACCAGCCTTCATTTCATATTTGCCAAGCCTTACGCCTTCGTTCTGGCGGGCATCGGTAAGGTTCACCTCTTCGGTATAGCTAAGCGGCTGCCCACTATCCATAATGATCACCTGGCCTGTAGCAAGGTTGATCTGGTCGCCGTGGATCATTGCCCTCTTCCTCCTGTCGGTATCATCGAATGATGAATATACACCCGGCTGCGCGCACATACCGTTACCGCTCCAAGGATAATCGCCTGTTGCAGAAACCGTGAACCTGTGCAGGTAGTGGCAGCTCATCGATGACATGTAGTTGCCCACCGTACCGGCCTGTTGGTCATAAGGTATCGCGAAGATGATCTCCGGCGATGTCTGGTTCTCCGTTTTAAAGCTGGCAAAATAATCAGGTGTCAGTGAGTAGCCCGAAATGTTCTGGCACATATCAATGCAATCCTGCCAGCGGGCCACGCCTATAAAAGCCTCAGAGTTGAGGTACAGCCTCGCCAGCATGCCATAAGCCACATTTTGTGTGAACTTAGAGTAGATCACCTGCGACGGAAGGTGTGGCAGTGACTCCAATAGTTCGGTCTCGACAAAATCGTACACCTCCTGGCGGGTAGAGTTTGTAGGCAGCGACTGGTCTTCAAAGTCGGTCACGATCGGCACATTCCCGAACATATCCAAAAGCATGTAGTAGTAATATGCCCTTACCGACCGTAGTTCTGCATAAATAGGCACCTTAGCATCTTCTGTAAGGCCCGATCTCTCTACCTGGTAGATGATGGCATTTACCTTCGCAATGCCGGTGTAGCAATACCTCCACGCCGAAAGCAGCATACCATTGTCGGCAGTCCACTCGTGGCGCTGTACCTGCTGGTAGCGCCCGCCGTCAAACCAGTCAGTGCCACGTGTAGGTATCGTAGCCTCATCCGAAGCTACCTCGTTAAGGAAAAACACATATTCGCAGGTTGGGTACGAGTTGGATATCGCATCGGCAAATCCCCTAAGCGAGGAATAAGCCCCGCCCACAAGCGCCTGTATCTCGCTCGGTGTCTGCCCAAAGTTGTCATCGGGCACCCTGTCGTAGAGGTCCTCTTCCAGGTCGGTACAGGAAAAGGTAAATAGCATGCTGAAAAGTAATGCTGCTGTTATCTTGGTTCTCATTTTTCTTTATTTATAAATTAGCAATTCTTAGTGGTTCAGCATAAAGTTCAGTCCCAGTGAGAAAGTCCTTGGGCGCGGATAGTTGTTGAACCTGTCAATGCCCGGATTAGCAAGGCCTGTATTGTCTATCTCAGGGTCTACGCCGCTGTAATTGGTAATTACGAACAGGTTCTCACCCATTACGTACAGCCTTAGCTTTGAATCCTTCATCGGGACCGTATACCCCAATGTTACCGTTTGCAGCCTGAAGAATGATGCGTCTTCTATCCAGTAGCTTGAAAAAGCCGGTGCCGATGTAAGCGTACTGCCCACAAAACTATCCGGAATGTTGTAAGCCGGCATCCTGTTAGGGTCGTTCAGCATCATTTCGGTAGCATTCAGTACATCCTGCCCGAACATACCATAGCTCGTAAAGCCAAAGTCGAAGCTCTTATAGGTAAAGTTCATGCCGAAGCCAACGGTAAAGTCAGGCTGTACATCGCCCAGCACCCTGTCATCCTCGCTAAGTATCTGCGCGCCATCCTCGTCCTGTCCCAGGTACTGCTTGCCGTAGAAAGTTCCAACCGCATATCCTTCATCAATGATCTGCGAGAATTGGTTAGACATACCCGCAAGGCCGTGCAGTGAACCACTGTAAATACGGTCGGTCTCATACACCTGGTTGCTCAGCTTCTCTATCTTTTGCTTGTTCTTGGCAAATACAAAGTTAGCATCCCATGTAAACTTATCGTTGTTGATAATGTTCGCGTTCAGCGTAAGCTCTACCCCTTTGTTGGAAAGCTCGCCTACGTTGGCCAGCATCGTCCCTACAAGATATGGCGGTTGCGGCACTTGGTACGTGTATAGCAGGTCTTTTGTGTTCTTGTTATATACTTCAAAAGTACCGGTAAGGAAATCGCCCACGCCAAAGTCAACGCCAAAGTTCAGCTGTGTTGTCTGTTCCCACTTCAGGTCGGGGTTCGGGTTTTGTGTTGGCGAGTAGGCAAGGCTCCATGTTCCTGTAGCAGGATCATAATAGCTGTCCTGGCCTACGCCGAGGATGGAAAGCGATCTGTATTCGCCTATGCCGTCCTGGTTACCGGTAACACCGTAGCCTACGCGTAGTTTCAGGTTGTTAACTTTCCAGTTCTCTTTTACATAGCTGAAGAAACCTTCGTTGCTGATGTTCCATGCCACAGCAGCCGAAGGGAATACACCCCACTTATTGTTGGCCCCAAAACGGCTGGAACCGTCGCGGCGTATCGTACCGGTAACCATATATTTACCGTCATAAGCATAATTCGCACGGCCAAAGAAAGAGACCAGGTTCGACTTGCCTTTATACGAATACACATCGCCAAGGCGGTAGCTGTAGCCCGCGCCAAGGTTGTTATAGCCGAAAAGGTCGGTTTCAAAACCGCTGCGCTGCGCGCCAAAGCCTTCGTACATATTTTCAAGGTAAGAATATCCTGCCAGCGCGCCAAAGCTGTGCTTATCGAACACCTTATTGTAGCTAAGGAATGCCTCAAGCTGCGTGGTCATGTATTCACCATACGTCTTTTGTCCATAGCCATTTTCAGTCCTGCCTTCAAGCACCGCATACGATGGCTTATAGGTATTACCCTGAAGCGCATTGTGCTCTACCGAAGTATTTACAACCGCCTGAAAACCATCAAACAGGTTCAGTTCCGTCTTAAAGTAGCCCAGCACCCTGTGGCGCTTACTGTCGGCAGTCCTGTTGGTGAGTATTTCCACCGGGTTCTCGTACAATGTACCGCCTACCGATGTAAAATCGCCATTGGCATCCCTTACCGGTATGGTAGGGTTCAGGTTGAAGGAACGCTCGAATATCCTATAGTCCAGCGGGTGCCACTTGTCCATGTTGGCAAATACGCCTACGTCGAACTTCAGTTTCCTGTCCCAGGCATACTGGTAGTTGCTTACGTTGATGTTGGTCCTTTCAAGGCCCGATGTCTTTACGATACCTTCGTTATTGAGGTACGAAAGCGAAGCGCGAAGGCCGCCGTTCTCTGTATTGGAGGTAATCCCAAGGGTATGGTTTTGCATAAAGCTGTTCTGCTGCAATTCCTTTTGCCAGTTGGTATTGCCACCATAGTCTATGGCATCGGCAATGCCATTATCGCGTACGTACTGCCTCCACTGGTTGCCCGAAAGCATGTCGAGGTTGTTGGCCGCCTTGCCTACACCCATAAAGCCGTTGTAGTTTACAGATAATCCCTGCGCGCCCTTACCGCCCTTGGTCGTTATGATGATGACACCATTGGCACCCCTCGAACCGTAGATGGCCGTTGCCGAAGCATCTTTAAGGATGTCTATCGTTTTGATGTCTGCCGGCTGCACCACATTAATGTCTACGCCCGCGATACCATCTACCACCACAAGCGGGTTGTTGCTTGCGGTAAGCGATGTACCTCCGCGAAGGCGCACCGAACCGCCATTGGCAGGATCACCGCTACCCCGCACCACGGTCAAACCCGCTACCTTACCCTGAAGGACAAGCTCTGTAGACGGGATGTTGCCTTTTACAAGGTTCTTTTCAGATACAGTGGAAATGGAACCCGTAAGGTCCGATCTGCGCATGGTACCATAACCTACTGATACGATCTCCACACCTTCAAGCTCTGTAGTGCTTTCCTCAAGGCTTATGGTTAGCGTATCGCTTGTAGAAGCGTCTACCAAAATGGTTTGTGTAGTAAATCCTATTGCGGATATCTCTATGCTGCTGCCAAGGGTCACCTGGATAGCAAACTTACCGTCTGCATCTGTAGCGGTAAAATTGGAAGCATTGGTCTCCTTAACCGAAACGCCGGGTACCGGCATTCCGCTTGTGTCATTTATAGTACCCGATACCAGCTTTTTGCCCTGCGCGATTGCCGTGCCCGACAGTAAAAGCATGAACACCATGAGTACCATTGATGCTGCCCACCTTCCGGGGGCCTTATTTGTGCCTGTATTATTCATCAGATCTGGTTTTAATTGGTGGTTGTTAGTCTGCCGTTTTTAGCGGGATGGTAGTGTCGGATATCGTGTGGCCAAGATTGTCCTTTACCAGAACGTGTATCCCGGTCAGGTTGGCCTCATTCTGGAATGCCGACACAAGGTTTACAAACCCTTTTATCTCGGTCATGTTGCCAACGATCTCGCCCGATATCGTAGTTGCGCCGCCCGTTACGGTATATAACAGCTTGTTCACACCTACTTCATTATTTTTGCGGATGATCCCCAGGAAATCCCTTTTGGTCAATTGCATTGGGAAAAAGCGGAAGTCCGGCGGTGGTGGCGCTACATATTCGGCAGCATAGATGATCTGGTCCGGCGAAGTTCCTGCCCAATCGCCCTTCACAAAAAGGAAGGTGATATTTTCCATCACAAAACCATCAGGGGCGTTGTAGTAGGTTTTCGGCACAAGGTCCATTTTCCAGAAGCCGTTACCCAAATTCTTAAGCCTTGTTTTTTCAACGATCTCCGTAAGCCATGCCTGGTATTCCTGCGGCAGCGCCCAGTTGTTGAGCCCGCTGTGGAAATGAACGCTGGTGGCATCTTCAAATCCGGGAACCAGGTTGGCATTGAACAATATGCTCACACCACCATCAAGCGTTGGCTCTTCAGGGTACGACCGAATGATCTGGTTGGCTGTGTAGAATGAAGAGAAATCGGTATACGGCATGTTGCCTACTTCGCTCTGCATCGTACCGGCATCATCTTTTAAACGGAACCAAAAGCCCGCGCTGGCCGCGATCTCTGCCGGGGTTTTAGAAAAATAAGTAGTTGGAGTAAGCGTAAAGCTCCATACCATGTTGTCTACATAGGTCAATTTGGCAAAATCGGAAGAGTTATTGAAATTGCCCGCATCCGGCTCGGATGGTGACCATATCCAAAGGTAAACGTCCTGGTTGGGTGCGAATGTGGTGGTAGAAAGGTCAAAGTACCAGGTAACCTGCTCGTCGTATTTATATACCACAGGGTACGACCACATCCTGTTTATCGACCCTGCCGCGGTTTGGGCCTTCATTGCAGAAGGCGCCAGCATCAGGGCGAAAAAAAGTATAGGTAGGATTTTTTTCATTTGCTGTTAGTTTAAAGAATTTAACCTGAATACATACGATACGAAAGGTGTGCCATCGGCAGTCCTTACCAGTTGTATCTCCATTTCGTCATTGCTCCCCGGTACCGAGGTAAGCCTCAACTCATCGGTTTTTTGTGTTTTGGCGGCATCGCTGTAAAGGAATATGCGGATGCCCCCGTTATTCGTCGGCTGAAAAGGAGTGCTCAGTTCCCAATAGCCGTTCGGAGCGAATAGTGGCGGTACTTCCCCTGTCACCTGATAGGTGGTAGGGTCCATGTTGCCATCAACACTAAAGTTGATCTGGAAATTCTCATAATTGAACAGCGTGCTCAGGCTCTGCTCATTTGGCTGGATGTTGTTCGCCTTAGCATACTCGTCCACCATCTTCAGGTTCATCAGCCCCCAGTCGCCATTCATCTTCTCATAAACAGTGATCGGGTCTACGCTGCTGCCATCGTCCTGCTCATCACATCCGATGAACGCCAGCGAGCATAAAATGGCCGCTAACCCATACGTAATTTTGCGTCTCATAAATTTTGTCAGTTAAGTTTGGTAAAATCGTTTTCGTGAAACTTTTAAGCGAAGCTATATGTTAAAAAAAACTAAATAAAGAAATACATTAAAAATCAAGGTACTATAACGTTATATTTTAAATTAAACACTTATATAACAAGCAATTATAAAATGATTAAAATGGATAAAATCAAGTAGCTATACAGGTCAAAAGATCGCTACTATCACAGTGTAAAATGATGAATTGTAATTTTTATAAGAAAATAATTCAGAATAATTTAGTTTTTAGACATGATTTAGGCGATAGTGAAATTTTATCCTATATTTAGCCTTTAAAATCATTATCCGAACCATTATTCACGGCATTGATCTTTAAGCACATACACCCGATGCGTTTTATAATTTCCTTATTATTGCTGCTCGCCCCTGCCCTTTTAGCGGCCCAGGCCGTCGACCCTTTGCTTAAAGAACTGGACGGAGCATTGTCAAACAAGGAAACCTACGTAAAGCAGAAATACAGCCGGATAAATACCTTTAAAAAGAACATCAGGAAATTCACCCTAAGCAAAGACAACAAGGGGTTATATGAAAATTACATATTCCTTTTCAATGAATATAAATCATTCAAGTACGATTCGGCCTATTACTACCTTGAAGAAGCAAAATCAACGGCATTCTTATTAAAAGACCGCCAGGTACTGGACAGGACCCGTATTAAAGAGGGGTTTGTACTGCTCTCATCCGGCCTGTTCAAAGAAGCCATCGATACGCTAAATGTGGTCAATGAGGCTGCGCTGGATCAGGAAGGCCGGTACGATTATTTTTCCGTAAAGGCGCGTGCTTATTATGATCTGGCCGATTATAATCACGATAAGCGCTATAATATTACCTACATTCAGCAGGGAACCGCTTATCTCGAAAAGGCACTGGCGCTGGTACAGCCCAATACGAACCAGTACTGGACCACCCGAAGCCTGATGCAGATGAAGCAGCAGGATTGGAAAAATGCTGAGAAGTCGTTTACCCACTGGCTGGATAAATTTGATCTTCCTGCCGAATACTATGGCATTGCAACATCGTCACTGGGATACATTTATTCTGAACGGGGCGATACGCAAAAAGCCATACACTACCTGACCATGGCCGCCATTGCCGATGTAAAGAACGCCACAAAAGAGACCGTAGCGCTTCGCAACCTTGCTAACGAGCTTTTTAAAATGGGGCAGCTTGACAAGGCCAACCACTACATAAACCTGGCAATGGACGATGCTACCTTTTATGACGCACGCCACCGCAAGATCGAGATATCGACCATACTGCCCATAATAGAAAAAGCACAGCTCAACAAGGTAAATGAGAAAAACGACATGCTTGAGAAGATCGTGATACTGCTTACGGTACTGGCGGTCATCATCATACTGTTCCTCATTATCATCTTCAGGCAATTGAAGGAACGCAATGCCTCGCGTAAAGCCATGGCAGCCTCCTACGCGCAATTACAGGAAATGAATAAAAGCCTGAGCGAGGCTAATACGATCAAAGAGGAATATATCACTTACTTTATCAAGGCGACATCCGACCTTATCAATAAGCTGGACCATTTGCAAAAGAGCAGCATCCAAAAGGTAATCTCTAAAAAAACGGATGAGTTGCTGTCATTGCTGAAACGCTACGATGTAAAGAAAGAGCGTGAAGACCTGTTCCACCAGTTTGATGCTATCTTCCTGAAATTATTCCCTACCTATATTACCGATTTCAACAGCCTTTTTTCCGAAGACCACCGCAGCGTTGTCAAAAAAGGCGAGCTCCTCAATACCGAGATGCGCATTTTTGCCCTGTACCGCCTGGGCATACAGGATTCCAGCCAGATCGCCGATTTCCTTGAGCTTTCGGTGACTACCATCTATTCTTACAAAACCCGTATCAAGAGCAGATCTGATCACAAAGAGGTATTTGAAGAGAAGATCATGGGGATCAAATCAATATAATATATATTGACTACCTGAAAGTTAAAAATAGTATCTCATAGCGGTAACATTTCTTTGTCTGACTCGTCCTACATATGATCAGCCGGCAGGAAGCGATCCCTGCGTCAATTATCATCAATCATCAATTTCCCTGAAAGCCGGGGAGATAATTAACCCAAATAATGAAAAAGATAAAATTTGCCTTCCCGAAAAGTATACTGGGAATATCCGGCCCCGACTGGATAAGGCGGTTAAAAAAAATGCGTGCTTTTAAAGGCCATGAATTCGAAGATCCCGGGCAAACTAGTGAGGTTGCTTCGAATGTAATTACGAAGGATAACTCAGTATTCAACATAAATCCAGCACTATCTGACCCTGCCGAGGCAACAGTTGCCGATACTGTAGGCAGCTTCTTCTGGCCGCGACCATCAGCGGCCATGTATGAAAGGTACAGGATGCAATTTTCGATCTGATAGATCTAAAATACAAAAGCAGCCCGGTAAGAGGCTGCTTTTGCGCATATATAAGCGGTATATAATTATGGCACTTGTGTGCCAACGGGGTTCTCGTTCTTTCCGCCACCGGTCCTTACAATGGTATCACCATCCTTTTCCGTTACGGTATCCATCACAGGATCGTCAGGTGCTTCCGATTCAGGAACAATTCCCTTGCTGTCGGTAGTCTCAGTAGTCGTTTCGGCATCCGCTTCCTTTTTGCAGGAAGAAAATGAGAGCGCTGCCACAAGCAGTGAGCTGAATACAGCGCTCCTTACTATCGTCTTTTTCATAGTCGTATCTTTAGGTGGCCTTATGGGCCCATTATTGTATCGGGGTTTACCGTAGTGGTAGAATCCGAAGTGTCTACATCACGGTCCATAGCATTGGTATCCGTAGTTCTAGTGGTCACGTCAGTTTCAGTTGTAGTGGTTTCCTCTGTTTTTTCTTTGCACGACATAAGCGCCATCGAGGCGGCAGCGGCAAAAATGATCAGTGTGTTCTTTGCTTTCATGGGTGGTTGCTTTTGTAAGTTCAAAATTAAACCATTGCCAACCGACACACTCCCAACGAAATAGTAAAGTTATGTTTCAGGTTTCTTAAATTTTTGGGCGTGCCGCTTCACTCCGTTACGCGTCGTGCTGTGCGTTGCAAGCTTTATTCCGCAGGCTCCATAAAGGCTTTCCACTGCCATCCCTCACGCGCGGTCATAAGATCATTTATGGTAATGGGGTTATTTACGTTCTTGTCCCAGTTCAATGTTTTGGAGTACTGATCGAACTAATTTTACACTATCAAATTTAAAAAAAACAATATCATGGAAAATACTATCTTAGGCCTGCACCACATCACAGCCATTGCAGGCGACGCGCAAAAGAATTTCAACTTCTATTCTAAAATACTGGGGCTGCGATTCATCAAAAAAACGGTGAACTTCGACGACCCGGGCACCTACCACTTTTACTTTGGCGACGAGGTGGGCAGCGCCGGTACCATACTCACTTTCTTCCCTTGGGGCGATGGCATACCACAGGGACGCCGCGGAGCAGGAATGGCAACAGAGATAGGATATTCTGTACCAAAAGGCAGCCTGGAGTTCTGGATGGAAAGGTTTGAGAAGTACAACGTCATTTATAATAAGCCTGCGGAGAAATTTGGGGAACGTTATCTTACGTTCATCGACCCCGACGGTCTGAAGCTCGAACTTACTGAAGTGGAAGCCGATACCCGCAAACCCTGGACTACCGATGAAGTGGGAGCCGATGCTGCATTGCGTGGGTTCCACCACATAACGCTGACTTTGAACAGCCTTGAGGGCACAGCAAGAATATTGACCGATGTATTTGGCTACCGCCTTGCCGCCACCGAGGTTACACGCCACCGCTTTGTAACCGATGCCGTAGAAAATGCCGCTATTGTAGACATTGTAGAACTTAAGGACGAAAAACGAGGCCATGTGGCAAATGGTACCGTGCATCACGTAGCCTTCAGGGTACTTAATGACGAAGTGCTGATGCATTTCAGGGAAAAAGTAGCCGCCGCCGGGCTGAGCATTACCCCACAGATCGACCGCAATTACTTCCATAGCCTGTATTTCAGGGAACCGGGTGGTGTACTTTTCGAGATCGCTACCGACAATCCCGGATTCATGGTCGATGAAACGCTCGAGGATCTGGGCAAAGGCCTGAAACTGCCCGCACAATATGAGTCACGGCGCGAGGATATCGAAGCGCATTTGATACAGATAAATTGATCTTCCTCTCAATCCGGCAAGAGTGTTACGCCACGTCTCCCTCTCCTTCGGAGAGGGCTGGGGAGAGGACTACACGGCAAGGATGAGCTTTTAACTTTAAAACCTATTACTATGGACTTTCAACCTTTAAAATACATTTACAAGCCATCGGGCAACCCTGATGCCTATACCCTGCTCCTGCTGCACGGCACAGGGGGCGATGAAACCGACCTTATCCCTCTGGTGCAAAACTTTGGGGACAGCTATAATATCCTTAGCCTTCGCGGCAACGTTTCCGAGAACGGCATGCCACGCTTCTTCAAACGTTTGGGCATGGGCATATTTGACGAAGCCGACCTGCATTTCCGTACCAATGAAATGGTGGCATTCATAAAAGAACTGGCCGGAACAGAAGGATTCGACCCAACCAAGGTCATTGCGTTGGGCTATTCGAACGGAGCGAACATAGCAGGGGCTACCCTTGTTAAATATCCCGGTTTCCTTGCGGGCGCGATACTGTACAGGCCAATGCAGCCCTTCAAGACCATTGAAAATAAAGGTGCCAACAGCAAAGCCAGGGTCTTTTTCAGCAGCGGGCAACTGGACCCAACGGTAAATAGAGAAGCAACACAGGGCTATATTGACATCCTTAAATCCAGTGGATCGGATGTAGAATTTCATGAATTCCCCACAGGGCACAACCTCACGCAGGCAGATATAACGTTATCGAAAAAGTGGTTGTCAGAGAATTTCCACTAAAGAAACCTTAATATTAGCACGGAAATTAGTACCTTAACCTTTTAAAAACATCTCCCGATGTCCAACATAAACCTGATCATAGAAGAACGCCCAAGCGATATTGGTAATTTCCTCGTAGGCAGGCTGCTGCCGTTTCGCGAAAAGCGTACTGTAGGCCCTTTTGCATTTATCGACCACATGGGGCCGGTGGCACTGCACGACAATGAGAACATGGATGTAGGGCCGCATCCGCATATAGGGCTGTCTACCCTCACCTACCTATTTGAAGGCAGCATCATGCACCGTGATAGCCTGGGTACCGAAATAGAAATAACCCCCGGACAGGTGAACTGGATGACCGCAGGTAAGGGCATCACCCATTCTGAACGTACGCCCGACCACTTGCGCCATTCCGACAAAAACCTGCACGGCCTGCAAATATGGGTAGCACTGCCCAAACACCTGGAGCAGATGGAGCCTTCCTTTGCGCACGTTACTGAAGATGAACTGCCTGAGTGGGATATTGACGGCGTGGCTGCCAAGCTCATCGCAGGCGAAGCATTCGGTAAAAAGTCACCCGTGCCGGTATACAGTCCGCTCTATTTTCTTGAACTGAAAAGCACACACAAACAAAAGCTCTCGATCGGACGCAACCTTTTTGGTGAAAGCGGACTATATATACTGGAAGGTAGCATTGAGACCGAAGGAAACACATTTTTACCCAAGCAATTGCTGGTCGCCAAAGATGCATCGCTGTGCGAGTTCATCCTGAATGAAAATTCTACCGTATATATATTCGGTGGGGAGCCGTTCCCGGAGGCGAGGCACATTTACTGGAACTTTGTTGCTTCGTCGCCCGAGCTGATCGAAGAAGCCAAAGAGCGTTGGGTAAAACAGGGATTCCCTAAAGTGCCTGGCGAAACAACATTTGTACCGCTGCCCGAGCAAAAAAGCGGTTTCAACATTAAAAAATAATACATCAAAATGGAAATACAACATACTGACGACGGAAAGAAAGGCCAATTCAGGGCTGTGGAAGGCGATACAGAGGCAGGGATCATGACCTACGTATGGGCCGGCGAAGACAAATTCATCATAGAGCACACGGTAGGGAATCCCGAATTTAAGGGTGTGGGCATAAAGCTGCTGGATAAAGCCGTGGCATTTGCCCGCGAAAAAAACGTGAAGATCATCCCTTTGTGCCCTTTTGCAAAAAAGATGTTCGACAGGAAAGAAGAGATACGCGACGTGCTGGCATAACGTAAAACTGCTATGAAAAAGAAGACCCCGAATGAATGCTATTACCAAAAATACTATTGTTTTTATAACCGGCGCGTTTATAAGCCACACCATCTGGAAACCCTGGACAGAATGGTTTGAGTCCAGAGGCTACAAGTGTATCGCGCCTGCCTGGCCGCATAAGGAAGGTACGGCAGAAGAACTGCGCGACCGCCTGCCCAATGATATGGGGCTTGCAGGGACACACCTGAAGGATGTGATAAACCACTACATAGCCATCATAGAAAAGCTTCCCGTAAAGCCCATTGTGATCGGGCATTCGCTGGGAGGGCTAATTGTACAGCTATTGGTTAACAGAGAACTCGTTGCGGCCGGAATTGCCATACATTCCGCGCCTGCATATGGCTCGCTTTCTTTAGAATGGTCATCAGTAAGATCGATCTGGAAACCACTTGGATTCCTTTCATTGTCTAAAAAGGCTTACCTCATGGACCAAAAAGAATGGAATTATGCCATTGCTAACGGGATGGACCACCACGAACAAAAAGATTCTTACCAAAACTTTGCCATACCCGCATCCAAACTTGTACTTAGGGACGCACTGACAAGGGATACGAAAATAGACTTTAAAAAGGTACACCCTCCGCTATTGTTCATTACAGGAACGGGCGACCACATGACCCCTGAACCTGTAATTTACAACAACTTTGTAAAGTACGACCCTTTACACTCGGTAACCGACTATAAAGAATTTAAGGACCGTAACCACTTTGTGCTGGCACTGCCCACATGGCAGGAAGAGGCCGACTATATTTATGAATGGCTGCAGGTAGTGAAGCAATAAAAAAAGGATAGCCCGTAAATAGAGTGCCATCCTTTTTTTGACTCAGATCGAATTAGCCTTATTTTACAGGAATTTATATCCTATCCCGAATGTCCATATCGGTTCGTCTTTTGCATCGTAACCATAATATGAAGTAATGGCCATCCAGTTCTTATATTCTATTATGGGCGATACCGCAAGCCTTGGATAAGCCCTTTCATCTACCAATATCAATGATGGGAATGCCCCTACCCCTACCTTAAAACTATTAGTGAACTTGTACTTAAGGCTGGGACCGCCCACGTTGATCCCTAAAGTTTTACTTCCGTACGATACAGCCAGCATGCCGTCAAAACCGGCTTCGAATTTCTTTTCCTCCGGTTTTTTTTCCTCCGGGGCTTTAGATGCTTCCTGAGCGAAGCCTTTTACCAGAAATAACATGCAGGATAACAAAAACGCCTCCCTTATCATTATTCCTTTATTATTAAAAGTGAAGGGGTATTATTGAGCCATGTACTGCGCGATTCTACCAGTTTTTTCCAACTGTCCACGCTGATGATCATCAGGTCCTGCTCTTCAAGGAATTCCTTCTCTATCTTTCTCTGGCTCAGCAGCTTGATATGATTGGGTACATTATGCTCTATCGCACGTATGCTTTCTTTTATTTCGGCATTGTTCTTTACCATTCCATCAGCATCCAGTACGGTAACCTGAGATCCCGCATTGCTGATTAGCCTTTGGACGAAATTGATTAGGAATGCATCGGCCGGATCGAAAATGGTCACAAAAACCCTGTCGGTACTTTTAAATTCCTTATCGACCAAAATACCCACAGGCGCTTCAGTTTTACTCAGGATATGTTGTGTCTTGTCATCGAAAGGTGAGTTTTCAAATAGCTTTTCCTTACCGGTAAAGGTATTCAGCAGGCTCTCCGGGTTGATGATACGTGTGGTAAAGCCTAATATCTTTCCTAATAATGTCCCCTCAAATATCGATCGGCCTATGTCGATCAATACCAGGTCGAACTCACCTTTGTTGGCCACGATGGTGATATCGCTGTCCATATCGGTAGTAGCCTTGAACAGCGTGGTTACTTTTTGGTTCAGGGCTTCAGCTTCGGCCAAAACAGGCTTAAAGCTTTCCTTTTCATACTCCTCAAGGTTAAAGGTATGTATCTCGCTGCTGGGCGATGTATGCATGGCCGTTACCATGGCATTGCCATTCATCTTCCTTACAAAGGCGTTTGCGAGCTTTAGCAGTGTCTTACCTCCTTCGGGGCTGTCAAAGGATACCAGCACCTTAAACTTGCTCACCTGGCGTATCTCTGCCGGAATATAGTTTTTCTTACGGTTGTAAATATATCCTATGAGGTCGAGCGCAGGGCCGGTCATAAATGTGGTCGCCAGTGCCATGATCACCATCATCGAGAATATCTCTGTAGAAAGAACGCCAAGCTCCAGGCCTATGTTAAGTACGATAAGCTCCATAAGGCCTCGCGTATTCATTAGCGCGCCTATGGTAAGGCTGTCACGCCAGTTTTGCCCGACGAACCTTGCCGTGAGCGCGCTGCCTACGAACTTACCCACTACCGCGACGGCAATGATAAGCCCGCAGACTTTCCACATATAGGGATCGTTCAGCAGGCCGATATTGGTGTTAAGCCCTGTAAAAACAAAAAACAGCGGCAAAAGCATTACCTGCGAAACATCTTCGACCTTTTCGATGAATATGCTGCGGAAACGCATATTCTCGGGCATGATGGCACCCGCCATGAACGCACCGAACAATGCGTGGATACCAATGATCTCTGTAGTGTAGGCAGAAATGAGCAGCGTAAGGAAAAATATCGCAACAACAGGCTTGGTTATATTTTCGCGGTTGCTGAACAATTCGCCTATTTTTTTGAGGAACGGCTTTACGACCAAAAGCATCAGGAATACGTAAGCTATTGACAATCCGATAATGTATAGGGAACTTACAAAACTGCCCGCCTTTACTATCGCAATGACCGCCGCCAGAATGCACCATGCTGTAACGTCGTCAGCCGCGGCGCAGGTAATTACCATGGCACCTATGCGGGTGCGGTGCAGGCCACGTTCCTGCACTATCCTTGCCAGTACCGGAAATGCGGTTATACTCATGGCGATACCCATGAAAAGCCCGAATGCCATGAACTCCACACCTTCAGGGGCGAATTGCGTGTAAATGAAATAGGCCAGCCCAAGCCCCAGGGTAAAAGGTATTATGATACTGGCATGGCTGATGATCACTGCATCTTTGGCCTTGTTTTTAAGGGCGCTCAGATCGAGTTCCATGCCCACTACGTACATAAAGAGGATAAGCCCTATCTGGCTCAGGAATTGGAGGTTGCCTTTAGACCCATCGGGAAATAGAAGCGCTGAATATTCAGGGAGGTATGTTCCTACCAATGATGGGCCCAAAACTATACCGGCTATCATTTCGCCAATAACAGTAGGCTGCCCGATCTTTTTGCATATCCAGCCAAAGAAACGGGCTACGAAAATAATGGTCACGATCTGTACCAGCAGGATGGCAAGCGGGTGCTTAAGGTTGTGCTGCAATGATGCCAGGAAATCTTCCCACTGCCCTACACCAGATGCCTGAGATACTATCTCCCGGCCATCCTCAAGGCTTTTGCCATTTTGGAGCGTCAGGTATATCAATACAGAAAAAAAGACTACGACCGCAATGTAAAAAACGGTATTCCTTAAGTTTTTCATACGTGTTATTGGCTAAAAGTGCCACAATATTACACAGAAAAATTATGTTAACACCACATTAAGGATCTCAGAAAAAGGTTTTGTAGTAAAGAGGGAGAATTATGTAATGAAACTACTTCTTCAGTTTGGCAGTAAAGTCGCTCCTGTAGATCTCGCTGAGCGGGAAGGTGTAATGCCTACCGTCGGGCAGCAGCATATCGGCGCGTATCTCGTCATGCGAGTAGTACTGTACGTGCCTGAGCGCTATCACGGCTTTCTTATTGATGCGTGCGAACTGATCGGCAGGAAGCATCTCAAGCAGCTTCTCGAACGAACAGTTCTTGGCCGTGATCTTTGTCCCGTCGCCCATCAGCAATATCTTGTCGCGGCTGTCAATGTCTGATGTAAGCGCGCAGAATATCTTTGCGGTGCTTATCTGCGCCTTGCCCCTGTCGGTATTCAGCTGTATCTGCTTCGGGGCTTGCCGGGGCTTGTTCATCCTGGCAATAACCTTTTCTACAGCCTGGTGCAGGCGTTCCGGCTTTACGGGTTTCACCACATAATCGGCAGCATCCCTGTCGAACGCATCAACAGCAAATTCCTTGTAAGCAGTGGTAAATATGATTGCCTTGCCCTTTACCACATCAGCCACCTGAAGGCCGTTCATACCCGGCATTTCGATATCGGTAATAAGCAGGTCGAAGTCCAGTGACTCCCACTCGCGCAGGAGTGTCTCAGGGCTGTTAAAGGCTTTTACCACCTCCAGTGCGTCCATCTGCTCGCATATCATTTTAAGGTAAGCCAGCCCGGGCAACTCATCATCCAGCAGTAAGCATTTTATTTTTGTATTCAAGCAGGTTTATTTTTAAATGGGCTACATACAGGTCTTCCTCTACGTGGCGTTCCAGCTTGTAGCATGATTTATAGATTATCTTTAGGCGCTGTTCCAAAGTCGCCGCACCTATGCCGCCGTGTTCTTTAAGGAATGCCGATCTACCCGATATTTTATTGGTTACCGTCATCGAGAAATAATTGTCCCTGAATTCGATAACTATCGATATGAACGCATCTGGGCTTTGCAGGTCGGCATGCTTAAAGGCGTTCTCGATCAGGTCGATGGAAATGAGCGGCGCCATGATCTTTTCTGTATACAACGGGTCCTGCTCATCGATCTTCTTTTTAATGTTGATGGAAAAAAGCGGACTTATCTTGATCTTGTTGATCTCGATAAGGTTAAGCGCGAACTCGATCTCCTCCTTTGGGCTGACGAAGCGGTTTTGGCTTTCATATAAAATGAAGTCGAGCACGTTCGACAGCTTATCCATAGCAAAATATGTTTGATACGCGTGCGACTGTATGGAGTTGAGGATGTTCTTGAACAGGTGCGGATTGAGCCGTGCCTCCAGCGTTTGGAGCTGTAGGGTATTCGCTTTGTTCTCCATCTCTACAAAGCGTGTCTCCAGCTTTTTCCTGACCCTTTCGGAACGGTACAGTCGAAATATGAGCACACCGATCATTACCGAGAACAGTCCCAGTATGACGATGAGTATGATGTTGAGTGGGGTGGCCATTTTATTTCAGATTGTAGATTTCATATTTCAGATTGAGCTTCACTCTTGCCTTAAATCCCCTTTCAATCTAACTGAGTCCAATTGAGTATGAGTGGCAATCTGAAATCTACGATCTGAGATCTGAAATTATTATTTAACGGGTTTGCCTGCTTCGGTCCACGCATCGGTGCCGCCCTGTAGCTCCACAATGTGTGTAAAGCCTTTTGCCTTTAGCGTGTCAACCGCTTCAGAGCTGCGCCCTCCCGCCTTGCAGTACACATACACTGTTTTCTTCTTGTCAAGCTTATCCACGCGCTGGCTGAAGTCCTTATCATACAAATGGATGTTCTGCGCGCCTTCCAGATGCCCGGCGCCAAATTCCTTTGGCGTGCGCACATCGATAAGTTGGCCTTTCTCAGCTGCCATCTGCTTCTCGAATTGTGCGGGTGGTACCAGTTCAACCCCTTTCTTCTCCTGGGCTTCGCATGAAAGTAACGAGAATGTGGCTAAAAAAAGGAATAGTAACTTCTTCATCACTTATTTTTTAATGGTAAATGTTCCTGTGATCACAGCAAGCTCTTTTTTTGATAGCTTTGAAGTCTTTTTGAGCTTTTCGATAAACACCGCAACTTCTTCCGGGCTTGCCGGACAGCCAAGGTTCTCGCCCTTGTCGTTATTGGAGTCGGCCAGCAACGTACCTTTATCGTCAAGTATCACCCAATAAGGCAGCCCAGATCTCTCTCCTTTATATTTTTTAAGCACCTCCGCGCCACCCGGAGTTTCGAGGGCTTTATTCTTAGGCGATTCCTGTACCGTGATGTGCGCTGTGACATAATTATCATCGAACAGTTTTTTGCAGGCATCACTATTCATATTGTTGTCCATTTTCTTGCACCAGCTGCACCATGAGGCATGGAACATCAGGAATACTTTTTTATTCTCTTTTTTTGCCTGGGCCGATGCTTTATCCAAAATGGTGGTCGCATTTTCCTGTGCTGATGCCGATGCGAATCCTGCCAGCACGAACAGGATCATGGCTGCTATTTTAATTTTCATTGCTACTATTTTTTTAGTAGTGCCAAGGTAATGAAAATAGTTTTTATGACTTTAGAATTTTTGTATCTGTAAAAACTTACTAATTGTTAAATTTTACAAATAATTCTGCTTCAAACATAAATTGAGTTTCAAAATAATTTCTATTTTGCACGCCAACACACCCGAACAAAACTAAATTTAAAAAACCCGCACCTATTTATGAAAATGCACAGGGATATACTTGTGATCGAGGATGATGAAGATGACAGGGATATTTTGAGGGAGATATTCCGTGACCTTGGTTACAAGAATAAGATCGTATTTTTTTCTGATAGTACAGAAGCTCTTGACTACATCCGAAAGCCGGAAATTGAGCCTTTCATTATCATTTCCGATATTAACATGCCCAAATTGGGCGGTTTTGAGCTCCGTAATATTATATTGAACGAAGAGTTGATACTTGACAAGGACATTCCCTACATCTTTATTTCGAACGCGCAGGATGAGCATTCGCTAAAGCAGGCCAATAAGCTTTCGATACAGGGTTACATCCACAAAGGGAACGATTACAACAAATACAAGGAGAAAATAAAGAACCTCATTGACTACTGGAAAGTGAATGTGAATAGTTTTTCTTCAAAAAGACAATAAAGAACGGGCTGCGATAAACAGCCCGTTTTATTTTTGCCATGAATTAACACAAATAAAAATTGATGGAATTTGTGTAATTAAAGGCTAACTTTTCTACTCCTCCGGTGCAACGACCGGGCCGCCCCAACCATTCATGCCGCCCACAAGGTTGTAGGTAGCCTCAAAGCCCAGTTGCCCCATGATGTTGCACGCCTGGCCACTCCTCGCCCCTGCGGCGCAGTATACATAGTAATTCTTTGACTTGTCCAGTTCTTCAAGGCTGTAAATAAAGCCCTGCCCTTTGTAAATATCGATATTAATAGCGCCGGGTATGATGCCGCGGCTCCATTCGTCGGCAGTGCGCACATCCAGGATAACGGCATTACCGTCTTCCTGCAGCTTGCTCCACCATTCTTCTTGTGAAATGTTCATTGGTTATAAATTTTATGCAAAAGTATTATGCTTTTATCGAACAGCCAATAGCTTTTGTTTCTTTAACCGGAACTTCTTTGTTCTTAAGAAGTGCATCCACGGCATTCTCTACATATTTTGTCTTTACGGCTTTGGCATCTTCATAATTATCATCGATAGCGCCAATATATTTCACCACATTGCCCTTGGCAGTTTTTTGCAACAGATAAACGTGCGGGGTCTTGGTAGCGCCATACTGTGGGTAGATCTTCTGGCCGTCATCAAGCAGGTATGGAAATGTGAATTTTTTCTCTTTTGCCCTTTGCTGCATTTTGGCGAAGCTGTCGTCTTTTTGCTTTTCAGGGTTGTTCGGATTGATGGCAACTACCGGGTAGCCCAGTTTTTTATATTTGGCATCCAGCGCTACGATCCTGTCTTCATAAGCCACCGCATACGGGCAGTGGTTGCATGTAAACACCACAATGTAGCCTTTGGCATCCTTAATGTCTTTCAACGAGACCATTTTGTTGTTCACATTCTTCAGGCTGAAGTCGGTGGCAACATCGCCCACTTTATATCCTGCAACAGGTTTCACTGTAAAGGCAGCTATGAGCCCTACGGCCAAAAATAATCCTACGAACTTTATTGTCTTCATATATGCTTGTTATTTAAAATTGCTTACTTCTTTTTCGAGTTCTTCGTATGTGAATGATCTTTCGAAGAACTTGCGCTTGTCCTTACTATATATTACTGTTGCCGGAATAGCGCCGGTCCACGTGGTATCTACTTTCGGCAGCCAGGTATTCTGGTCGGGGTCCTGCAGGAACAGCACCTCACTTTTCAATTGCCTTTCCTTTATGAATGGGAGCAGTTTGCTTTCTACATGCTTTGACATATCAAGGCTTACCAGTACTACTTTCACCTTATCTTCCTTATACTTTTCATTCAGTTTTTCAAAATGCGGAAGTTCTTCCACACATGGTACGCACCACGTTGCCCAAAAGTTAACCACATAGGTCGTGTCGTTTTGCTTTTTGAGGAAATGCTCCAACCCGTTAAAGTCGTAAGCTTTGACCGAAACGCCATTGGCACTGTATACTTTCAGCGGTTTCGGGGCTGGATCTTCCGCTATCACAGCCTTCTCCTCTTTCTTTCCGCAGGAGAATAATGCAAAGGCTGACAAAGCTGCAATGATAGAATTTCTTGTATATCGCACTATCTTCAATTTTTAAGGAAGCTAAAATTAGGCAAAAATTACCCTCCTGACTTATTTTCGTAAAATTTAACATAACTATTATATATACAATTAAAAACTTTTATAAATTTGTATATACAAATTTTGTAGTTGTAACTATGAAGATAGAAGATGCAATAAAGTCGACAACAGCATTGTCCCCAAGCAAAAGGACGATACTTAATATCATGTACACACAGATCGTTTTGTCCGAGACATTTAATGAGGTGCTCAAACCCCATGACCTTTCTACGGAGCAATTCAACGTCTTGAGGATATTACGCGGACAAAAAGGGAAGCCTGCCAACATGGGCCTTATCCAGGAACGTATGATATCCAAAACAAGCAACACTACCCGCCTGGTAGACAAGCTGTTGCTGAAAGAACTCGTTACCCGCGAAGTTTGCCCCGAGAACCGCCGCAAAATGGATATTGCCATTACTGAAAAGGGCATCGAAGTGCTTGCCGCGCTGGACCCTGAGGTGGACAGGCATGAACAGGCTTACGCCGATAACCTTAGCGAAGATGAACTAACAACATTTAACCTCCTGCTTGAGAAATACCGCGGGGAACAATAACAATAGTACCTTTAATCTTTTAAACTAAATAAATAATTTTTGAACATGAAAAACCTAAAGACAATCGCTATCGCTTTCGTAGCAGCCCTTTCAACATTTGCAGCTACAGCACAGGAAAAAAAGATCGATACAAAAACAAGTAAGATCGTATGGGTAGGTGAAAAACTTACCGGCACTCACTCAGGGACCATCGACTTTAAAGAAGGTGTTATCATCATCCGTAAAGGAAAACTTACAGGTGGTTCGTTCACTGCCGATATGAACTCACTACAGGTAACCGACCTTAAAGCAGGTGAAGGCAAAGAGAAACTGGAAGGCCACCTGAAAGCTGATGACTTCTTCGGTACGGCAACACACCCAACCGCAAAGATCCTTTTCAAAACGATCAAAGCTAAATCTGCAGATGTTTACACTGTGACTGCCGACCTTACCATCAAAAACATTACAAAGCCGGTAACATTCGACCT
The DNA here is from genome assembly GCF_052437795.1 of Flavobacterium sp. Classification (GTDB taxonomy): domain Bacteria; phylum Bacteroidota; class Bacteroidia; order Flavobacteriales; family Flavobacteriaceae; genus Flavobacterium. The sequence continues at coordinate 541,982 of NZ_JBQVPA010000001.1, read as the reverse complement.
TACGGTAGGCAAGAACTCTGCAACAACTACCTTTAAAGTTGACAGGACGAAATATGACATTAAGTACGGTTCAAAAAGCTTCGTTGAAGGAATTGGCGATAAAGCCATCTATGACGAATTCGAGCTTACCGTAAACCTTAAGTTCTAATTAGTATTTAAATTGAAAATGTAAAAGCCCCTTTCAGTAATGAGAGGGGCTTTTTTATGTATTGAATAAAAGCACGTTGTTATTCTGACAAAGGAAGAATCCCCTAACAAATGAATATTTCGGATAATTCCCATTCCGAAATTCCATCTGAGTGAAGTTTCTCCTTCTTCTTTGGAGAGGGCCGGGGTGAGGCTAAAACAACCCCTCGATAGACAAGTACCTTTCGCCCGTATCGTAATTAAATGTCAGCACCACGGCATCTTGAGGTATTTCGGCCAGCTTTTTATTAACCGCCGCTAGTGAAGCACCTGTGGATATCCCGCCCAGCAGTCCCTCCTCTTTTGCGGCACGGCGTGCAAAGTCAAACGCTTCATCCTTACCTACCTGTATCACGCCATCAATAAGGTTGCTTTGGTAGATGGAAGGCACAAACCCTGCTCCTATGCCCTGTATAGGGTGCAGTCCCGGAGTTCCGCCGCTCAATACAGGTGATAATTCGGGCTCAACAGCGAATACCTTCAGGTCGGGCCATTCTTTCTTTAAAACGGACGCTATACCTGTTATATGCCCTCCCGTACCCACACCGGTAATGATGTAATTGACCCCATCGGGAAAGTCGGCCAGGATCTCCTGTGCGGTCGTACGCTCGTGTACAGCTACATTAGCCGGATTGTCAAACTGGCGCGGTGACCATGCATTCGGGGTTGAGGCCGTCAGCTCTGCCGCTTTTTCGATCGCGCCTTTCATGCCCTTTTCGCGTGGGGTCAGCTCGAACTCCGCACCGTATATCGACATCAGTTTGCGGCGCTCCACGCTCATCGATTCGGGCATTACCAAAATTAGCTTGTAGCCTTTAACCGCCGCCACCAACGCAAGACCTATCCCTGTGTTGCCCGAGGTCGGCTCAATGATAACGCTATCCTTATTGAGCAGGCCCTTCGCCTCGGCATCCTCGATCATGGCCAGGGCGATCCTGTCCTTTATGCTGTTGCCCGGGTTGTTGCGCTCCAGCTTTATCCATACGTTGCGCCCGCTATAGAGCCTGCTTAACTGCACGTGCGGCGTGCCTCCTATCGTCTTCAGTATTGAATCTGCTTTCATATATTTCAAAATTTATATTACAAAGTTTAACGGTTCAGGGAATAGCTCCTTTGTTTTTATGGTGACCTCGCTCTTGTGGTACACCATAGAGTTAGGCGGGATGGAGTGAGTGATCCATACATTCCCGCCAATGACCGACCCCTCTCCTATCACGGTACTCCCGCCGAGTATCGTGGCATTAGCATAAATGGTTACGTTATCACCAATGGTTGGGTGGCGTTGTACAGAAGCTTCGGCCTTGCTTACGCTTAACGCGCCGAGGGTCACGCCTTGGTACATTTTTACATCGTTACCAATGATAGCCGTTTCGCCAATGACGATGCCCGTGCCGTGGTCGATGAAGAAGCGCTCGCCTATCTGCGCGCCGGGATGGATGTCGATACCCGTCTTACCATGCACATATTCACTGAGCATTCGGGGCAGGATAGGTATGCGGTTGAGCCAGAATTCGTGCGCTATGCGGTATACGGTTATGGCAAAAAATCCGGGATACGAAACCAGTACCTCGCCTCTGGATCTTGCGGCCGGATCAAACTCGAAAATAGCTTTTAAATCATCTTCAAGTTTTTGATGAAGTAAAAATACCTTATCTTTTAAATACAAGATAAATGCATCAATAGTAATTATGTCCATTCCCGACGTATCAAGCAGCTCGGATAGCAGTTCTTCCAGTTCCTTTTCCTTCGTCAGGAAATAGTTATGATCAGCATATTTAGGGCCGATGCAAAACATCCACTGGAAGAATTCCTCTACCCAATAAATGGTCCTTCCCTTATCGGGGAGCACGCCGGAGCGGAGGTAATTCGCGGTATATACGGGGTGTTTCATAATATAAAATAAAAGCCCCTCTTGCGGGAGGAGCTTGTGTGGAAACTAAACTTACATTTGATGCATCATGCCACAAAAAACCCTTCCTTTACAAAAGGACAACAACCGGAGAACATGGTTTTTTGCAGCAATGTCATAATTATTTTAATTGGATGCGGTACAAACTTAAGCAAAAATATTTTATTAGTCTACTAAATTAGTAGATTTATAAGTTTATCAAAAAAACGGGCAGAATGCTTACATTTGCAGGCAACTATCTCACTTTTTTTATGAAAAAGATCCTTGTTATCGATAATTATGACAGTTTCACCTATAACCTGGTGCATTACCTTGAGGCATTAGATGCCAAAGTAACCGTACTGCGCAATGACGAGGTTCTGATAGACGAACCTGCGGACTACGACAAGATACTGCTCTCGCCCGGCCCGGGGGTCCCAGATGAGGCCGGACTGCTGAAGGACATTATAAAAAAATATGCCCCGACCAAAAGCATTCTCGGTATATGCCTTGGGCAACAGGCAATTGGCGAGGTTTTCGGCGGAAGCCTTATCAATCTGGAAGAAGTGTACCACGGGGTGGCCGCAACCATAACGATAACCGCGGATGACGAGCTGCTTTATGCGGGACTGCCTCCCGAAATTGAAGTAGGGCGCTACCATTCCTGGAGCGTTGACCCAGACACTTTACCCGATGTCCTGGAAGTGACTTCGGTAGATGGAAGAGGGCAGGTAATGTCAATACGCCATAAGTTTTTAGATGTAAAAGGAGTGCAATTCCACCCCGAATCCATACTCACACCCTTTGGAAAAACCATACTGGCCAACTGGCTAACTTAAATCAAGTAATGGAACAATAACTTCATATAATGTAATTTAATATTTTGATTATAAATATATTAAATTAACTTAATAGAAATTATCTATTAGACTTTTCGAAACCGTTTTCTGTTAACATATTGTTAATATTTATTTTAAACAAACGTTTAATTTAAACAAGTGTTTAACTTTGCGCCGTGATCCAAACATACAGGCAATGACAGATTTTAACGACAAGCAACTCGACATTTTGCAGGCAGCTGAAAAGCTGTTTGCCGAAGAAGGTTTTGACGGTGCTTCCATCCGTAACATAGCCAAAGAAGCCAATGTGAATATTGCGATGATCTCGTACTATTTCGGCTCAAAGGAAAAACTCCTCGAAGCCCTTATCGTTCACCGCATATCAGGCATGAGGATGCAGTTGGAGCATATCTCCCACGAAGACCTCTCCCCGCTTGAGAAAGCAGACCGCCTTATCGACCTTTACATTTCGCGCATAAACAAGAACAAATGCATGTACCAGATCCTGCATTTTGAACTTTCTTCGCGGAAGCGCGGGGTGGATATGAATGCCTTTACCGATATAAAACGGGCCAACTTTGAGGCGTTTAAGAAAATCATTCGTGAAGGCCAGGATACAGGTGTATTTGTGAAAGATGTGAATGTCGCACTTATCCCTCCTACCATCTTAGGCACGCTGGTGCACTTCCGTATGAACCGCTCGTTCATGGCCCCGCTTCTCGGGCTGGATACCGACGAAGCCTTTGAGGCTTATATTGAAAATGAGCTTACGACCCACATAAAACGAACCATTAAAGCGCTTTTATTACATGAAAATTAGAAATTTAGCAATGGGAAGCCTCCTCTTCCTGGGTGTCGCAGCGCATGCCCAGCAAAAGAAGCCGCTCCCGCTGGAGGAGGCCATCGCGCTCGTGGTGAACAACAGCACCGAGGCAGGCCTCGCCAACACCCGCGTGGCTACATCCAAACTGGATGTGGATAACGTGAAGAACAATGTTTACCCCGAATTCAAGGTATCCGCGCAGTACATGAGGATCACTAACCCGACCGTGAAGTTCAGGATCCCTACCGGCAGCAGCGAACCTGCTGAACCGGGCGAGGAGACCGGAAGCTCGGCATCGCCCGAAGTGAACCGTATCATGTTCGGGCAGGCAAGCCTGAGCATGCCGCTATTCTCGGGCTTTAAGCTGAAGAACAGCATTGATGCCTCGGAGAACATTTACAAGGCACAAACGTTCAATGCGGCCAGCACCAAGGAGCAGCTTGCCATGCAGGCGATCGTGCTGTATGTGAACCTGTACAAGGCACAGGAGTCCATCGCCCTGATACAGGAGAACCTGAAGAGCGCCAACCAGCGTGTGGCCGACTTCTCGGCCATGGAGCAGAACGGCCTGCTTGCCCGCAACGACCTGTTGAAGGCGCAGCTGCAGGTGAGCAACATCCAATTGACATTAGACGATGCCCGTAAAAAAGCCGCTGTGATCAATTATCAGCTTGTGACCCTGCTTAGGCTACCCGAGAACACCGAAATACAGCCTGACGGGGCTTATTTCAGGAATTCAGGCAGTATTACGCCCCCATCGTCGGCTACAGATGCGATGGCACAGCGCAGTGACCTAGAGGCGGCAAGGTGGCAGCAAAAGGCAGCTGAGTCGGAAATAAAGGTGGCAAGAGGCGATTATTATCCTTCGATAGCACTATCGGCAGGTTATGTAGCGCTTGACATACAGAATGTGGTTCAGGTATACAATGCCGTGAACTTTGGGGTGGGCGTGTCGTATGACATTTCGAGCATCTTCAAGAACGATAAAAAAGTGAAGGCTGCCCAGAGCCGTGCAAAGGAAACGCAATACCAGGTAGACCTGCTCTCTGACCGTGTGAAGATACAGGTAAAGGAAGCACAGGAGAACTATGACCTTTCGCTAAAGCAGAGCAAAGTGTATGACGAAGCGCTTGCACAGGCGGCTGAGAACTACAGGATCGTAAAGGACAAGTACGACAATGGCCTTGTAGACACCAATGACCTGCTGGAGGCTGATGTAGAGCAGCTGCAGGCACAGCTTAACCAGACATTTTCCAAAGCCGACATAACACAGCGTTACTACGAACTGCTTAACGCCTCAGGCAAACTCACCGGATCGTTCGATCTTCAATCAAATCAAAACTAATCACCATGGAAAAAAACGAAAAGAAAAAAACGAATAAAAAATTCCTCATCATCCTGATCGTCCTTGTGGTGCTGGGTGGTGTTTACGGGACATTCAAGTACATGCATGCCCAGGCGCACGAAGAAACTGACGATGCCCAGGTGGAACGCAACATGAACCCCATCATACCACGCGTTACGGGATATGTGACCAAAGTGTATGTGAAGGATAACGACATCGTGAAAAAAGGCGATACGCTTTTTGTGATCGATGATAAAGATTATGTGGTGCGTGTGGAAGATGCCAAAGCCGCCCTTGCCGCCGCCGAAGGCAATTATGAAGTTGCAAAAGCCGACATTGGTACGTCAAGCGCGAATGTATCGGTGTCCGAAGCGAACCTGCAGTCATCTAAAGGGAACATTGAAGCCGCTAAAGTACGACTGTGGAGGGCCGACAATGACTTTAAGCGTTTTGAGAACCTGTACAAGAACCATTCGATAACAAAGCAGCAGTTCGAGCAGGCACAGGCCACCAAGCAGGAGGCCGAGGCACAGCTGAAAGTACTACAGCAGCAACAGGCCGCCAGCAACTACCAGAAAAGTGTGAGCGTATCGCGTTCCAATGTTTCCGGCAAGCAGACCGAAGTGGCTTCTGCCAATATTAAAAGGGCGAAGGCCACGCTGGATGCCGCCAACCTCAACCTGGGGTATACCGTAGTTACCGCACAGGTGGATGGGCAAGTCTCTGCTATCGACATACAGCCCGGACAACTGGTACAGCCGGGACAGTCGCTGTTTTACATCATCGGCAGCCAGGAAACATGGGTGGTGGCCAACTTTAAGGAAACACAGCTCAATAAGATGAAGGAAGGCCAGAAAGTGACCATCAAGGCCGATGCCTTCCCTGATACCGAGTTTGAAGGCGAAATCACCTCTTTCTCCCCTGCTACAGGTTCACGTTTCTCGCTGCTGCCACCGGATAATGCTACGGGCAATTTCGTGAAAACGATACAAAGGCTTCCGGTAAAAATAAGCCTGACCCCAGCGAACGACAAGGAAAAAGTAAAACTGCTCCGCCCCGGCATGAACGTGGAGGTGGACGTACACGTAAAATAATATGGCAGCAACAGCGATCGTTCAGGAGGATCTGGTCGAACACGGCTTCAGGCGGGTTATCATCACGGTAACGGCAGTACTCTGCGCCCTGCTCGAAATTGTGGACACCACCATCGTGAACGTGGCCCTTAACGACATGCGCGGTACACTTGGCGCCACCCTTACCGATGTAGCCTGGGTGATCACCGCCTACGCGATCGCAAACGTGATCGTGATCCCAATGACAAGCTGGCTATCCCAGCAATTTGGCCGCAGGAATTATTTTGCCGTCTCTATTGTCATATTTACCGTTGCCTCATTCCTTTGCGGAAATGCCGGCAACATTTGGGAACTTGTCGCTTTCCGCTTCATACAGGGGCTTGGCGGTGGCGCGCTCCTGGTAACGGCACAGACCATCATAACCGAGAGCTATCCTCCCGAAAAACGCGGGATGGCGCAGGCAATATACGGTATGGGCGTTATCGTTGGACCTACACTCGGGCCGCCATTGGGTGGCTGGATCGTGGACAACTGGAGCTGGCCGTACATCTTTTATATCAATATTCCGATAGGCATCATTGCAACACTGCTAACCCTGATGTATGTGAAAAGCCCTAAATATGGCGAGAAACTGAAGGCCAACCAGGTGGACTGGTGGGGAATCGTATTGCTGGCATCGTTTATCGGGTCCCTGCAATATGTGCTGGAGCACGGGCAGCAGGACGATTGGTTTGCCGACGGTACGATCGTCACGCTGAGTGTAGTGACCGTTTTTGGGTTACTGGGCTTCATTTGGAGGGAACTTACCTATGAGCACCCCATAGTAAACTTAAGGGTTTTGAAAGACAGTAACCTGCGCATTGGTACTATCATGTGTTTCATGCTCGGTTTCGGCCTATACGGGTCAACATTCATTATACCGCTTTATACGCAGTCGATCTTAGGGTGGACGGCGCTGGATGCCGGATTATTGCTGGTGCCAAGCTCAATAATGACAGCTTTTATGATGCCGTTCATCGGGCAGATGATACAGCGGGGCGTGCCGCAAACCTATATGGTGGCAGTTGGCTTCCTGGTATTCTTCCTGTTCACCTTCTGGATGTTCAATGTCATGACACCTGATACAGGGGCTGAGCACTTCTTTTGGCCGCTTATCCTACGCGGTGTGGGCCTTGGCTTGCTGTTCGTACCGATAACAACCATGTCGCTGTCGTCCCTTAAAGGGAAAAGCATTGGTGAGGGCGCGGCCTTTACAGGCATGATGCGCCAGTTGGGCGGCTCGTTCGGGATCGCGATCATCACGACATTCATATCACGTTTTGCACAACAGCACAGGGTAGATGCCATTGCGCATCTGGATAGTGCAAGCTTTGAAGTGCAGCAGCGCGTAACGCAATTGCAGCAGGGCTTCATGTCGAAAGGCTTTAGTGCTAATGAGGCATTGGCGAAAGCGCACCAGATCATTGACTTTGGCGTTACCAAACAGGCTACTGTGCTGTCCTACATGGATGTATTCCTGTACCTCGGGATACTATTCCTAATATGCATACCATTCATTCTTTTGGTAAGAAGAGGCAAAACAAAAGTAGATATGAGCGAGGCGATGCATTAGGCCCCCTAACCCCCGAAGGGGGAACTCCACTCAAACCCATAAAAAATACTCCGGATAATTTTCGGAGCATTTTTTATTATATCCAATTGGCTTTTAGCGATCGGGGGGGCATTCCCCTTCGGGGGTTAGGGGGCTTGGCTTCTACCGGGTAAACACCAGTATATCTTTTGTCGAAAGCTTTGCATCAAAAGCATAACCATCATAGTTAAAACCCTTCAGGCCTTTCAGTGTCTTTACATTTTTGTCGATAATATAGCGCACCATCATGCCCCTCGCCTTTTTGGCATAAAAGCTCACCATGCGCAGCTGCCCATCTTTGTAATCCCTGAATTCGGGAGTAATTACAGGGACTTTGAGGGCTTTGGCATCAACCGCGTCAAAATACTCCTTACTGGCAAGGTTGACGAATAGTTCGCCCTCTTTCAATTCGTCATTCAACGCCTGTGTAACGATAGGCTTCCAGAATTCATACAAATTCTTATTCTCCCCAACGGGCATCTGCGTGCCCATTTCAAGCCTGTAGGGCTGAATGAGGTCGAGCGGTTTTAAAAGACCGTACAGTCCGGACAGTATCCTGAGCGTATCCTGCAATTTACCCACTTTAGCCGTTGGAATGGTATAGGCTTCCAGCCCTGTGTATACATCGCCATTAAAGGCATATACTGCCGGGCGGGCATTTTTTGTCGTAAACGGCGTGCTCCATTCCTGGTTGCGCTCCCAGTTGAGGTCGGCCAGCTTATCGGAAATGTCCATCAATTCCCTCAGTTGGGCAGGTGTTTTTTCTTTCAGCGTTTCGTGCACGGTCTCGGCATTCGCCAAAAAGGCAGGCTGGGTATGTTTGCGTGTAGGCAGTTTGGTTTCGTAATCGAGTGTTTTTGCAGGCGATATGACGATTTTCATTTGGGTCGTGTTTATATTTCAAAAGTAGTGACAGTATGGGAGAAGTGCAAATGGTTTTTAGTAGGAAGTATAAGGTCCGATATGTGCTTCAGGATAAAATAATTTATCTTTGCCCTATGGGGTTCCGTTCGGCATTAATAAAAAACAAAGAGGTCATAGCATATGGCGTGTGCCTGGCTTTGCTGCTGCTATTGCTGCGGTGGCTGGAATTCCGTTTCCTGGTGCTGAGCCATTCGATGGAGGTTTACATCGGCCTGATAGCACTGCTGTTCATGGGGCTTGGCATCTGGCTGGCTTTGAAATTGGCCAGACCAAAAAAAGAGACCATCATTATTGAAAAGGAGGTCCACATTCCTGCGCAAACAAAATTTATTTTTAACGTAGCGGAAGCAGAGCGCTTAGGACTGAGCAAACGCGAACTGGAAGTGCTGCAATTGCTCTCTGAAGGGCTGAGCAATGCCGAGATCGCCGAGCGGCTGTTCGTATCGCTCAACACGGTTAAGAGCCATACCTCTAAAATATTTGAAAAACTGGAGGTAAAACGGAGAACCCAAGCGGTCGAGGTTGGGAAAAGGTTGGGATTGATAGGTAATTCATTACCCGAAAGTATGGCAACGCCTATAAACACCAAAAATCACCCGAAAGTATGACCGCATTTACAGGGCATTCCGCCAATTTTGGCCCATAGATCTAAAACAAAAACTTTATGAAAAAACTTGTACTTACCTATGGCCTCCTTGGGGGTGGGATCTCAGTGATCGGTTACCTTATCACAATGGTTACCGGAGCACCTCATAATGACTTTGCCATGCTTATAGGCTTTGCCTCTATGCTGGCGGCCTTCTCGCTTATTTTTGTGGCTACCGTAAAATACCGTAAGGAGCATGAGGACACCGTGAGCTTTGGCAACGCGTTCCTTATTGGTCTATACATATCGCTTATCGCCTCTACCATATATGTATTGGTGTGGCTGTATTACTTGTATAATGTCTACCCGGACTTTGCGCCCAAGTATGCGGCAGAATATCTCGAAGGCCTGAAGGCGGCGGGAAAATCGGCAGATGTTATAAAAGCGGAGACTGCCAAAATGAACGAACTTATTACCAACTACAAAAAACCATGGTTCGTGATCGGGATGACATATACCGAGATACTTCCAATAGGGATCATCGTATCTTTGATAAGCGCGGCCATTTTAAAACGTAAACCAAAACTACAATAATGGGAAAAGTAACAGGACTGGGCGGATTATTCTTCCGTTCCAAAGACAGCAAGGCACAAGCACAATGGTATGAGGAAAACCTGGGCATCAATTCAGCCACGAGCGGATACATCTGGATGCAGGAAGCGGGGCCAACGGTGTTCTCGCCTTTCAAGCAGGATACCGACTATTTTGGCAGCGCGGAGCAGCAATTCATGATCAACTTCCGTGTAGAGGGGCTGGATGAGTTGCTGGCAGATCTTGCGGCCAAAGGTGTTCGCATAGACGACAACAGGATGGACGAATCGTATGGACGTTTCGCATGGATATACGATCCTGAAGACAACAAGATCGAGCTTTGGGAACCGGTCAACGGGTAAAAGTCCCTTTTGTCATTTGGACGATAGGAGAAATCCCGCAGTATATGAGATCTCTCCTATCTTCGAAATGACAAATACCTCTCTTTTAATTATATTTGTGTAAAACCTCACATCATGGATATTTCGCAGATAAATAAAAGCATCAGCCGGTATGTAAACTTTTCAGAGGAAGAACTGGATATTTTCAACTCGCTGCTGGAACACCGCAAAGTCCCTAAAAAAACCATCATGCTTCGGGAAGGCGAAATGTGTGACTTTGAAGCCTTTGTGATAAAGGGTTGTGTACGCAGGTATTATATCGACCCCAACGGCTTTGAGGTGATATTGCATTTTGCCATTGAGGATGCCTGGGTAAGCGACATTTCCTTCAGCATTTATGAAGACAAGCCCAGCCGCATTTTCATTGAGACCATGGAGGATTGTGAATTCCTCGTTTTCACTCCCGACACCAAGGAACAACTTTTCGCAAAAGCCCCAAAATTTGAGCGGGCTTTCCGCATACTGTTACAGCGCAACCTGGCCCACACCCAGAACAGGCTGTTCAATGCCATATCCAAAACCGCGCTCGAAAAATACCTGGAATTCCTGGAGCAATACCCTACCCTGCCCCAGCGCGTGGCGCAACACTACATCGCTTCCTATCTGGGCATCTCGGCAGAGTTCCTAAGCAAGACGAGAGCGAAAGCAGCGAAAATTTCAGATTTCAGATCGTAGATTTCAGATTTTCCACTCATACTCTTTAAAGGTCAACGGCAAGAGTGTAGCTCAATCTGAAATCTACGATCTGAAATCTGAAATAATTTCTTGTCCCAGTTCAATGCCCAACCGTTTTTTATGGCTCAACTTTGTCATGTAATTAAACAACAGCAATTATGAACCGGAAAGATTTTATAAAAAAAGGCCTAATGGGGACAGGGATGTTCATCACTTCGGCCGCTGTGGGCGACGCGCTTAAAAACGACATTGACGAAATAACCCCTTTGGAACCTATAGGCTTCAACCACCTGCCCAACCCGGGCTCGCTGGTACTGGAAAATACTGTCCTGCACAAAGCGGGAACCCGCGGCCACGCCAACCACGGATGGCTCGACTCGCACCATACCTTTAGCTTCGCTAATTATCACAACCCCGACAGGATGCATTTTGGGGTTTTGAGAGTGCTGAACGATGACAGGGTTGATCCCGGGATGGGTTTCGGTACGCACCCGCATGATAACATGGAGATCATTTCCATTCCGCTGGAGGGCGACCTGGAGCACAAGGACAGCATGAACAATACTGCGGTGATCCGCAAAGGCGACATACAGGTTATGAGCGCCGGTATAGGGATATACCATAGCGAATACAATAAGAATAAGGACAAGCTGACCAAATTCCTTCAGATATGGGTGTACCCCAACAAACGGAACGTAACGCCCCGCTATGGCCAGATCACGCTTGATGAAACTGCAAGGCGCAATAACCTGCAGCAGGTACTTTCCCCTAACCCGGATGACGAGGGCGTATGGATCCACCAGGATGCCTGGTTCCACCTCGGCACTTTTGATACCGACAAGCAGGCCAATTATTCACTTAAGAAAAAAGGCAACGGCATTTATGCGTTTGTCATAAAAGGCGACTTTACCATTGGCACTATTGAACTAAACCAGCGCGATGGCCTGGGGATATGGGATACTGATGAGATATTAATCACCGCCAATTCGCAGGATGCAGAAATCCTGCTCATGGAAGTTCCGATGGCATTACGCTAAATATTTGCAAATAAATTTCGTAACTAAAAATAATTTAATACATTTGTATATACAAATTTTGTAGATACATCTATTATATTAAATATAACAACATTTAAAATTTTAAGAACATGGCAACAACAAAATGGGCAATTGACCCAACACACTCAGAGATCGGATTTAAAGTAAAACACATGATGTTCAGCAACGTATCGGGCAAGTTTGACGACTTTACCGCTGAAGCCATAACAGAAGGCGATGATTTCGAGAATGCTGAATTTGATTTCAGTGCTGAAGCATCATCTGTAAATACAGGTAATGCCGACCGTGACAACCACCTTAAGACAGCTGATTTTTTTGGCGTTGAAGAGGATGCTAAGATCACGTTCAGATCAACATCTTTCAAAAAGAACAGCGATGACGACTACACCCTAATCGGCGACCTTTCCATCAAAGGGAATACAAAACCTGTCACCCTTGATGTGGAATTCGGCGGTATCGCAAAAGACCCATGGGGCAACACCAAGGCAGGCTTTAGCGCTACAGGCAAGCTAAACCGTAAAGATTTTGGCCTTACCTGGAATGCGGCACTTGAAACCGGCGGTGTATTGGTTAGCGAAGAAGTAAAACTGGTAATAGATGTCCAGTTCGTAAGAGCATAAGTTTGGTAATTGGTTTGTTTTGAAACCCCGTAGCAGTGAGTGCTGCGGGGTTTTCTTTTTATACGAAATATATCTTTTAAGCGTTTGCCAGTAAAACAAGTTATGAAGTCATATTTACTATTCTTCTTTTCAGCATTTTTATGCTCCTGTTCGGGATACAGGCAATCATCTCTGGAAACACCTATAGAGATTTACAGCAGCGATGACTTTTCCAAAAAAGTTGTCATCATAGATACCGCCTGCATAAATGAAACGAAAAGGGCTGAAAATGACATTGCTTTAGACAGACTGGTAATAAGGCCCTACTCCTCCTTTATGGCTCCTGAATTCCGTGCAAAATACCTTGAGCTTAATATCGAGCATTACATAAGGCCCCAACTTGCACAATATAATATCACTCTTGATACGAATGCTGTTATGATAAGCGATGTGGTATTTCCGCACGACCACTTTTTCGTAAAAAATTGTTACGAGGGTCGGATGCGGACTGAGATCCGGAAAAGGCATGGGGGGAATTTTATCGATTCAATTACCAGTAAAGCGGAACAGCAATACGTAACCGATAATCCTGACCGCATATTTCATTTGCATGAAAAAGACCATATTCCAAAAGAGAGTAAAAAGGAATATGAGGATTTCATCGACGGAACGGATACAGAATTAAAAAAATCATTCGTGTATCCTGTGGGTTACCTAAAGAAGAGCGGAAAAAAATCTTCATATACAGATGTTGATTTTGTACTTATGAAAAATGGCTCCGTTAAAGACCTTATAATTGAGTCCACATTCCAGAATCCTGAGAATGAGAAATTCAGGGCTTACTTCGAGGCCGAAGTAGCAAAATTCATAAAAAATGTAAAATGGATGCACCCTACATTTTCTGGACTGATAAGGGACTGTGAAATGAGTTACGTATTTTTCCATCAATGACAACCCCTGCTAAGCGTTACAGGGTTTTGTATTGTATTCCCGAAATTTGTATTGTATAGACGCAGTGCCTTAGTCTTACGTAAAAGAGGCAAATCAGTACGCGAGACGCAGTCCAGGCCTGCGTCTCAAAATAGTGGTGGAATTTAATCCTCCTCCTCTTCCGCCGTATGCGATTTGGAATACACTCTCCATTTTTCAACGCATTCGGTCATATCTGCCGGAATTGGAGCTTCAAAACGCAGGAACTCTTTGGTCACAGGGTGCTCAAAGCCCAGCGTGCGTGCGTGCAGCGCCTGTCTTGGCAATATCTTGAAGCAGTTGTCTATAAATTGTTTGTACTTGGTAAAGGTAGTGCCCTTCAGTATTAGGTCGCCACCATAGCGTGCGTCGTTAAAGAGCGTATGCCCTATGTACTTCATGTGTACGCGTATCTGGTGGGTGCGTCCTGTTTCAAGTCGGCAGGATACGAGCGTAACATAACCCAATCGCTCAATGACCTTATAGTGGGTTACTGCGGGCTTGCCTTCGCTGCCATCAGGGTACACCATATTCTGCATACGGTCTTTGGGATTTCGGCCGATGTTGCCCTCGATCGTACCTTCATCTTCTTTTAAGTTGCCCCAAACCAATGCAATATACTCCCTTTCGGAAGTTTTTTCGGAGAATTGTTTTGTAAGTCCGGCCATGGCTAGTTCGGTCTTGGCGATCACCAAAAGACCCGAAGTATCCTTATCAATGCGGTGTACCAGTCCCGGCCTTTCGCTGCTGTTCATAGGCAGGTTCTCGAAATGGTAAGCCAGCGCGTTCACTAGTGTACCTGAATAATTGCCATGCCCCGGGTGCACCACAAGCCCCGCGGGTTTGTTAACTACCAATAGTTGGTCGTCTTCATACACAATGTCCAGGGGAATGTTTTCCGGTTCCAGCAGGTGTTCATAAGGCGGGTGTTCGAGCTTCATGCTCACTATGTCACTGGCCTTTACCTTGTGGTTCGACTTAACAGGGATATCATTCACAAAAATGTTCCCTGAATCGGCAGCCTTCTGTATCTTATTCCGGGTGATGTTCTCTATAAGGTTCATCAGGAATTTGTCTACCCTTAGCGGGGCCTGTCCTTTTCCTGCCTCAAACCTGTGGTGTTCGTATAGTTCGTCTTCCGAGTCGTTTTCAATAATAGGTCGTGTCGTCATTTATTCTTCGTCATCAATATTAATATCCTGTGTCCCTGTGCTGTCCGGCTCTTCATAACCTGTCTTTCCGTCGCCCAATACCAGATCGATCTTCGAGGCTTTCATTACTTTATCGCCTCCTTTAAGCTTTTTGCCGTTCTGCCACATTTCAAGAACTACATCTTTTGCCAAATACGGTTTATACGTCTTCTTGCCTTCCTCAAGCCCGTTAGCCTTTAATGTCGGAATAGCAGCACGATAGGTTTTCTGTATCAGGTCGGGAAGCGCAATAGTGCTGAATTTTCCCGCGTTCACCTTGATATATACTTTACGGTCTTCCTTAACATTCACGTTCGGTAACGGATCCTGCTCTACAATGCTGTAAGGAGGGAACTCCGGGCGGAAATCCACCGTATCGAGGACTACATATTCCAGATCAATGTTCTCAAGCGCTTCGGCAGCCTGCTCCACCTTCATTTTACGAAGGTCCGGCACCGGTATCTTCTGGTCGTGGTTGGTGGCAAATCCCAACCATTGCAGTACAAGGAAAACCACTACGATCACAATGCCGATGGCTATCGCGAGGTGCTTGAAGAATACTTTACTCGTCAGGAAATTTTTAAGGCTCATACAAAATCAATTTTGGCAAAGATATGAATAATACTAAACTTTTGCGATGGATAAGGACGGTAACCTCTGTGGGGTGCTTTTTACCAAGCACAAAGATCTTTCACAAAGGACACAAATACTATTTTGCCTGCTAAAAGATCACAAAGGTACGCTTCGCCTTGTGCTTTGTGCGGCCTTAATTTGTGTCCAGTGTGGTAAAAACAATTCTGCAAAGCAGAAAAACCAACTGCTTGCAAGAAAGTTCCCCCACGGTTAGCATAAATTCCCGACAGACTATCAATATAACGCAAATAATGATAATTTTGTGTAAGTACCGGTACACACGCCGGCTTACAACCAATACTTATAAATAAATGAACATAGCAGTGGTAATGGGCGGATATTCAGATGAGTCCGTCATATCGATACGCAGCGGGCAGCTGATACTCAACAACCTTGACCGTACTAAATATACGCCGTATGAAGTGCACATCCTCCCAGAAGGCTGGGACGTACTCATTGACGGACAAAAATATCCCATTAACAAAGGCGATTTTTCTTTTGAGAAGGACGGGCAGAAAACCACTTTTAATGTCATTGCCAATACTATCCACGGTACACCGGGCGAGGATGGCCACATGCAATCCTACTGGGAACTGCTGGAGATCCCGTATACCGGCTGTGGCTTTTACCAAAGCGCGCTAACGTTCAACAAGCGGGATACGTTAAGCGTACTCGCGAAGTTCAACATTCCCAGGGCGAAGTCGATATACCTGTCCAAAGGGGACAGTATTACCGCTGAAGAGGTAGAAGCCACTTTGGGCCTCCCCTTCATGGTAAAGCCAAACCAGAGCGGCAGCAGCCTGGGTGTTTCGAAAGTAAATGACCTGGCCGAATTTGATAAGGCATTGGGATTCGCTTTCGCGGAAGACAGCGACATCCTTATCGAATCGTATCTTAAAGGTACGGAAGTATCGGTAGGTGTCCTGAATTACAACGGTAAGACTACGGTTTTGGGTCTGACCGAAATCGTGTCGCACAATGACTTTTTTGATTATGAAGCGAAATATTTGGGCAAATCGGAGGAGATAACCCCTGCCCGCGTGGATGCCGCAACCGAACAGAAGATACGCGAAACGGCCGCCAAAGCCTATGAGGCGCTGGGAATGAGCGGGTTTAGCCGAACTGACTTCATCGTGATGGATGGCGAGCCGCATTTCATAGAGATCAATACCAATCCGGGACTGTCGCCTGCCAGCATCTTTCCGCAGCAGGCCGCACATGCCGGGGTAGCAATGAGCGATCTGCTGGACAGCGAGATACAGCAGGCGATGAAAAGAAAAGTATTGTGGAAGAGGTAGTCCTCTCCCCAGCCCTCTCCAAAGGAGAGGGAGCAACTTCACTCAAAACCTGAAACTTTAAACCTGAAACAAAAAAAGATGAGAATAGCTGTATTCCCCGGGTCTTTCGACCCCATAACCCTTGGACATTACGACATCATCAAACGTGGCGTGCCGTTATTTGATAAGATCGTGGTGGCCATAGGCGTGAATGCCGAGAAAAAATACATGTTCCCTCTGGAGGAGCGACTAAAGTTCATAAAAGAGGCATTCGCCGATGAGCCAAAGATCGAAGTGATCACCTACCAGGGCCTTACCATCGACCTGTGCAAAAAAGTCGGGGCCGGATTCATACTGCGCGGCCTGCGCAACCCGGCCGACTTCGAGTTCGAAAAAGCCATCGCGCATACTAATCGCAAGCTGTCGCAGATCGAGACCGTATTCCTGCTTACCGCGGCCAGCACATCGTACATCAGTTCGAGCATTGTGAGGGACGTACTGCGCCACGGTGGCGACTACACAGTACTAGTACCCAATTCGGTACGCGTGAAATAAGACTATGAAGAAACTTTTAGCATTGTTGCTGTTTACGGCGACCCTGTCGGCACAAAAAAATATGTACACAACACCTTACGAAAAAGGCAACCGCAACCAAACCGCTACCTACCAGGAGACCATCGACTTTTTCAGGCTGCTGGACAGGGATTTTGAGTCCGTACAACTGCTCGAAATGGGCCCGACCGACAGTGGCATCCCATTGCACATCGTCATTTACAATCCCGATAAGGTGTTCGATCTAGCAAAAATGCACGATAACAAGGCAGTGCTGTTCGTTAACAATGGCATTCACCCCGGCGAACCTGACGGCATCGACGCAACAATGATGTTGTACCGCGACCTTGCTACAGGCAAGGTACCGGCACCGAAGAATACGGTTATCGTAATGATCCCTATTTACAACATCGGCGGGGCGCTCAACCGCAATTCGCACAGCCGGGCCAACCAGAACGGGCCGGAAAGTTATGGCTTCCGCGGCAATGAGCGCAACTACGATCTTAACCGCGATTTCCTGAAAAGCGATACCAAAAATGCCCGCAGCTTTGCGGAGATATTCCACAAGGTACAGCCGGACATCTTTATAGACAATCACGTGAGCAACGGCGCCGACTACCAATATGTATTCACCTATATCGCCACTCACCACCAAAAGCTGGGCGGCAATTTGGGCACTTTCTATAAGGCCGAAATGCTGCCGAAGATACTGGCAGCAATGAAAGCCAAAGGCATTGAGGCGACTCCTTACGTGAATATACACGACGAAAAACCTGACGGCGGATTTGCGCAGTTCATGGACTACCCGAGGTACTCCACGGGGTATGCCTCGATGTTCAACGTACCTGGGTCGATGCCCGAAACACACATGCTGAAAAACTATGCCGACCGTGTAAAGGTTACCTATGAATACATGGCCGAAACCCTTGCCTACATCGAGCAAAACCATAAGCGCATAAAAGAGCTTCGCTCAGAAAATGACAGGCATTACAAGGCCGGTATGCAGTACCCGCTGCTGTGGGAGATCGATTCTACGGAAGTGACACTACTGCCTTTCCTGGGTTACGAAGGCGGTTTCAAAACCAGCGAGGTATCGGGCAAGCCAAGGCTGTATTACGACCGCAAAAAGCCGTTCAGCAAGACCGTGCCTTACTACCAGCGCTATAACCCAACCCTGGAAGTGACCATCCCGGAAGCCTATATCATTCCGCGATCGTGGTGGAATGCCGTCGAACTGCTTCAAATCAACAACATCAGAATGGAACCCTTGGCACAGGATACTGAGATCGAGGTGGAAAGCTACCGCATCGTTGACCATAAAACTTCGAGATCGCCATATGAGGGGCATTACCCGCACTACGGCACACAAGTAAAAGCTACTACCCGCAAAGTGCTTTTCCGCAAAGGGGACTTTGTGATCCCGACAAACCAGCCGGGCGTGAAATACCTGTTGGAAACACTTGAGCCACAGGCCAACGACTCGTACTTTAACTGGAACTTTTTTGATGCGATACTACAACAGAAAGAGTATTTTTCGGCCTATGTATTCGAAGATACTGCTGCTAAGCTACTGAAGGATAACCCGAAACTCAAAACGGAATTCGACGCCAAAAAAAAGCAGGACAGGGCCTTTGCGAATGATGGTGATGCCCAGCTGGACTGGATCTATACGCAGTCGGAATATTACGAGAAAACACACATGGAATATCCTGTTTACAGGAAGATGAGATCGCTATGATACGGACAGTATCGAAGTTTTTCTTTTTATTACTCGCCTCAGGTACCCTCTTTTCGTGCGAAGAGAAAGCACTGAAATTGACTGATAACGTGCCCTTTGAAAAGGAAACCTATGAACTTATCAACCTTAATTTGTCGCAAGCAGAATATCAGGAAGCTAATCTGCCTGACAAGTTGTTTATTGAGCCATTTCATGAGAATGACCACATTTTGAGTAAAATTGAAAACGCTTTCCCAAAGGAAGATCTTGAATTTGTGCGTAAGCAATTGAGAGACACAACAGCTTTTACACTCAAAGGCAAAAAACTATTATTGTCAGAAAAAGTGCGTCTGATTTCAGACGATACGCTTAAAAGAATGTTTAATGATGCGATAAAGACTGAGAAATTTTCTGCCTTTTGGGATGGTTACAGGAAAAAGTTTGGAAAAGGGATAATGCTGGTGTATGCCAAACCGATATTTTCTAAAGATGGTAAGACAGCAGCATTTTATGTTTCAAGCTCTTACGGCCCTCTGTCAGGCGGGGGCTCTATAATGCTCTTTACAAAGAAAAATAAAAAATGGGAACCAGTCCGGACGCTCTCTTGGTGGATAAGCTAACACATTTAAAATGAAACACCTCCCCCTCACCCTTGATCCGCGCCTGTTTGCCCTGCTCACATTCGCGTTCGTACTGGCAACCATCATAGGCACTGTAAGCCATGAAGGCGGCCATTATGCAGTAAGTAAAGCACTTGGCTATGATGCCTACATCAGCTATGCTTCTTCGGGGACAAGGTCCGGCATCAGCGAGCGGGAGATGGCGGTTTTTGATTCTTTATATAAAGCAGACAAAGTTAAGATACACGCAAAAGAAGATTCGCCTGAAAAGAAATACTATCTCGAATACCGCGAGCAGCTAAGCGGCAAGTTTAAGGAACACCCGAAACAACACTCACTGCTGATTGTGCTGGGCGGGCCGGCACAAACCATGCTTACCGGGATGCTTGGCTTTTGGCTGTTATGGCGCTGGCGCAAAAAGGGAGTGCTTATCGATCCTTTAAAAGTAAAGCACTGGATTGGAGTATTACTGGCCTTCTTCTGGTCGCGGCAAGTGTTCAACTTCATAATGTCGCTTCCTGAATTTTATTCGTCGCAAAGTTTAGCCAGCGATGAACCCCGCATTTCACGCTACTTCGGATGGCCGGACTGGTCGTTCGGATTGGCAACATTCATCCCAGCGGTACTTATCCTGTGGTGGGTAGTTTTTAAAGCCATCATAAAACAACAGAGGTTCACTTTCCTGCTATCAGGGTTGGCCGGAAGTGCTTTCGGGTGGTTTATCTGGATGTACTGGCTGGGGCCGAGGTTGTTGCCTTGAATTATTTCAGATTCAGATTGTAGATTTTTCCACTGCTGCTCCATAAATGTAGCATCTACAGCAAGAGTGAAGCTCAATCTGAAATCTACAATCTAAAATCTGAAATTATTACCTTTCCACTTCCGCATTCTCAAACAACAGCTTTATATTGTCGTAAGAATTCTGCAATGCATCTTTGATCTCATCCGGCTTTAGCCAGGCCACTTTTTCGATGCCTTCATTAGCCTGTCCGGTAAGCGGGCCGTTATAATTGGTCTTCATTTCGAACCAGTGCGTCACCTTGAGCTTATACACACCGTTACGTTTGAAAACGTGATACGTTTTTTGCAATTTATTGATGATCTTCAGGCCGCTAACACCGGTCTCCTCCTCTACCTCGCGCATGGCCGTATCCTCGATCTCCTCCCCTTTTTCTATGCCGCCTTTCGGCAGGTCCCACTTACCGTTACGGAAAATGAAAAGCACCTCGCCATTGGCATTATACACCAGTCCTCCGCCAGCTTTTGCTACAGGTATCTTCTCCTTCAGCTTTTTGAGGATCTCCTTCTCGTCAGGGTAATATAAAAAGGCTTTCTGCACCTTGTTATTGAACATCTTTTTTATCAGCTGCTCAATATCAACGGTTTCCAGTAAGAACATCTGGAAATCGGTTTCTTTTTCAACTTGGTTGGTCAAAAAAAGTGGCTTATCGTTTACAAAAACTTTATACATTTGCAGTATGATTTTCAATACAGACACCGCTAAAAAAACAGCCGAATTGCTTTTACAAATAAACGCAATTAAATTAAATCCGCAAACACCATTTACATGGGCTTCGGGTTGGAAGTCGCCTATTTATTGCGATAACAGGATAACTCTTTCATTTCCACCGATACGCAATTACATCCGTGAGGAGTTTTCCAAGCATATTGAGAAGGAATTTGGCAAGCCCGACGTTATTGCCGGGGTAGCTACAGGCGCTATCGGTATAGGGATGCTTGTGGCAGAGTACATGGGACTGCCGTTCGTATACGTGCGTCCTGAGCCTAAAAAACACGGCCGCCAGAACCAGGTGGAGGGCTTTTTGCAAAAAGGCCAGAACGTAGTTGTGGTAGAAGACCTGATATCGACCGGAAACAGCAGCCTTTTGGCCGTTGATGCGCTAAAAGCCGCCGGTGCTAACGTAAAAGGGATGGTGGCGATATTCACTTATGGGTTTGATGTTTCTGTGGAGAATTTCAAAAAAGCAAATATAACGCTGCATACGCTAGGTAACTATGACACCTTGCTTGAAGAAGCCGCGGCAAAACAATATATTACCGAAAAAGAGCAGGAAACCCTGAAGGAGTGGAGGAAAAACCCTTCGACGTGGGGACAGTAATTATTGAAAATTAAAATATTTAAAGATTTAAAATCTGAAATAAATGAACTTAGAAAGCCCAAAAGTAACTGTAAGCCAACCGGCACACTATATATTCGACCAGCTGAGCGATGTAAAGAACTTCGAGAAGCTGATGCCGGATAACATTTCAAAGTTCGAAGTGACCGGCGAGGAGTCTTTCATATTCGCATTAAAAGGAATGCCTGAGATCAAATTGAAAATGAAGGACAGGCAGGCTCCAAACAAACTTGTATTAGGAGCCGCGAGCGACAAGCTCCCATTCACGCTTACAGGGAACATCAGCAGCATTTCAGACAGTTCGAGCGAGGTGCAGTTGCTTTTTGAAGGAGAGTTCAATGCTATGATGGCGATGATGGTAAAAGGGCCGATAAGCAAGTTCATCGAGACATTAGCAAATAATATGCATAAATTATAAGATAAACACTGCATGACGCGTTAAATTTTAAGCCTTTTAGCAAAAACTAAAAGGCTTTTTTATATTTTTATCGGAGATATGACAGTTATGAAAAAGTTTTTGCTGGCCCTCTGTATCCTCGTAGGCGTCATGGGCCGCTCCCAGGGGGTAAATGGCGCGCTGGATACTGCATTGCTTACGCAGGCTAATGCCATGGGCAAGGCGTTTGTCAGTAAGGACTATGCGGCCTTTATAAAGTACAGCCATCCTGTTGTGGTATCGATGATGGGTGGGCGCGATAAAATGCTTTCCGACACGCAGGAAAGCTTCAGGTCTTTTGAAGAGCAGGGCGTCAGCTTTATTAACGTGACGTTTTCAGCACCCTCGAAAATACTGGAGTCGGAAGGCGAATTGCAAACCACTTTTACCGAAATAATAGAAATGCGCATACCCGGCGGCAAACTGACGGCCTACGCCAAAGTGATAGCATTATCCAAAGACAACGGGGCGCACTGGTACTTTATAGACTCTACCGACCACCCTATAGAAATGATGCGGAAGATCATTCCTTCCCTCCACCCCGACCTCGAACTGCCGGAGCATATGGAGGCATCATATGAAGAAGACACTAATCCAAAGCCTTAATGCGCATAGCCCTTATTACCGACACCCATCTGGGTGATACTACCCCCATGTCCAGGGGAATCGACCCTCAAAAGAACCTTGACACCGTATTGAGTGACATCGCCGAAAAAGATGCCGACCTGCTTGTTTTTGCCGGCGACATTACCGAACCGGGCCATTACCCTGAATTCTTTAGTAAACTGGCTGATCTTTGTCCCGATCACAAAGCGATATTGGGTAACCATGATGACCACGATGAAGTCGTGAAGCATTTTACACATCCGTCAGCGAGTGATACGGAACTGTACTATTCCTACGAAGACGTGGAGTACAAGTTCATTTATCTCGATTCCTCATCAGCCCACATCAGCGATGCGCAATTCAGCTGGCTTATCAAGGAAGTTGGGACAGACAAGGAATTCATCATCTTTATCCACCACCCGGTGCTTGGCCTCGATACCGGCATGGACCATATTTACCCGCTGCAGGGACGGGAACGCATCAATGCCTTATTGCAGCAGTGCCAAAAACCTGTAACTGTTTTTTGCGGCCATTACCACATGCCCGACGCACGGCGGGAAGGCAATATCACGCAGTACATTACCCCGGCTGTTTCCTTCCAGGTAAATAAAGCATCACAGGTTATAGATATCAATGTAGATTCTTTCGGATATAGGATCATTGATATTGGCGAGACCATCAGCACATCACTTTTTATGAATAGCGGCAACGGCTTTATTGAAGACGAGGATACATTGTAGCTAGCTCTGGGATCTAGAAATTCGCTCACGGGTTAAAGATTTTATAAAGTAAGCACTGTCACAGATGTTTTGAGTACTTTTAATACCCAAAACAAAACACACCATGAAAGATAATAACGAATTCGAACTACCGTATGGCCTGGATGAAGCCATGCAGGCGGAGGAACTTGTAGAGATACATATTGGCGATGTAAACCTGCCTACCGGAAGGATCATCGCCGCCGACCCATTTTTTACCGAAGAGCAACGGCCTTTTTCAAGAACCGTGGAGCCTGATAAATATCCTGTTTACATTTACGTGGCAAAAATGGATGAGCTGCACCACAGGATCGCATATGCGAAGATTAAATTCCGCCCTGAGACCGCATCACGATGGATACTCGCGCTTACTGACGACCTGACCCCTGAAGAGCTTAACGACCTGGGAGACGACGAATTCTATGGCTTCCCTGTAGAATCGGGGCTGGCATGTTTTCTTGACGAGGAAACAAACGCGGAACTTATCGCAAAGATCGACAGCGTGCAGGATGGCAAACCGGAATCCAACTATTATGATGAAGTGCTGGCAGAAGAGTTCATGCAATATTCGGGCAAGAATAACTTTTCGAGGCAGTTGGGCGACTGGAACGACCACCACCCTAATGCCGGATCAGACAACAATGCCATCATGTTCGCCTCTGGCTGGGGTGACGGGTACTACCCTGCCTACTGGGGCCTTGGCGAAAATGGCGAAACCATAGAGCTTACTATCGACTTCCTTATTAGTGATTTTGAAGATGAGGATACTGAAGATTAAAAGCTTCAGTCGCAGCTGCATTTTTAGAAATATGCGGCTGCGACTAATATAATAAAGTAACTTCCTTCAACCCAAAAGATGCGATCGTGTCATCTTCCAACAACACTTCAAGATCGCCATTACGGCTCACTCCCCTGATAATACCCATAAACCTGTGGCCTTTTTTTTCAAACGGCATGGGGACATCTTTTTTAAAGAGCCTGTCGTGGTACATTGACCATATCATATCAATATCCTTATTCAGGATCCGCGATGTATTACGCCTGAGCTTTTCTGTTATTACCAGCATTATTGCTTCGTTATCGAAGTCGGCGCCATCAATTACTGACAGTGATGATGCTTTTGGCAGTCCCGAAAAATCCTTTTGATTGACATTCAGACCAATACCTATGATGGAATAGATCTCGCCATCAGTCCTGATGCTGTTCTCTATTAATATCCCGCCAATTTTGTAATTGCCTGCCAAAATGTCGTTAGGCCATTTAATGCAAATTTCCTTTTTTGTAAATCCTTCCAAAGCCTGTGCAATGCTCAGGGCAACTGCTGCATTAAGGGTAAAGATCTCGGCGATACCCAAAAGCAGGTCTTTCACTAACACACTAAAGGTTAGGTTTTTGCCCGGCTCCGCATCCCACTTCGCCCCCATCTGCCCCTTTCCCTGTGTTTGGTTTTCGGCCACGACTACGGTAAAGTTTTCTACATACCTTTCGGCAAGCAGCTGCTTAAGGTAGTCGTTGGTCGAGCTAATGGCACTGAGTTTGATGATATTCATTACAAAATAAGACGGATTTATCTTTTTAATCTTGTGTTAAGGTTCAAAAGTAAATACAAAAAATGGTAACTTTGCTAAAATATAAATTTTTAGATGGCGAAAAAAAATGTAAGTAATGATGCTCTTTTAGCCAACATCATTAAAGGGATCGAAGAAGTAAAAGGAAATGATATTGATATCCTAGACCTCAGGGCGATAGATAACACCGTGTGCGATTATTTCGTGATCTGCAACGGTACTTCAAATACTCAGGTGAACGCGATAGTTCACTCTATCCAGAAAATAGTTTCAAAGGAATTGAAAGACAAGCCATGGCACGTGGAAGGCACGGAAAATGGCGAGTGGGTACTTATGGACTATGTGAACATTGTGGTTCACGTTTTCCAGAAGCATATCCGTGAGTATTACAACATAGAAAGCCTGTGGGGTGATGCCAACATAACATCGATCCCAAGCAACTACTAATCCAACGAAATTTCATGTCAAAAGATAACAAACCGAATAAGGTAAAAGTAAGCCCGTGGCTTATATACGGCGGTATACTGCTGATGTTCCTTGCCATCAATTACGTTGTTGGCGGTTCATCATGGAGCGACCCCAAGCCTACGTCGCTTTCCACATTCTATAAATACCTTGATGCCGGACAGGTAAGCAAGGTGGTTTACAACAAGACAAATGCCGAAGTTTATATTAAAGATGAGTTCCTTAAAAACAAGGAGCACTCGAAGCTGCAGCAAAAAGACATGCTCGGCAACGCGGTCAAAGGGCCTCATTATTCGGTAAATATTGGCGATAAGAATGAGCTGTTCAATGAAAAGCTTGACAAAGCTTATCAGGAAGGCAAACTTGCCGAGTATGCTTCGGAACCGGACAGCATTTGGGGCGACCTGCTCATCGGCATCCTCCCTATCCTTATCCTGGTAGCATTGTGGATCTTCATGATGCGCAGGATGTCAGGCGGCGGTGCTGGCGGTGGCGGTGGCCAGATATTCAATATCGGCAAGTCCAAAGCCAAATTGTTCGACGAAAAGAACGATATTAAGGTGACATTTAAGGACGTAGCAGGACTTGAAGGCGCCAAGGAAGAGATACAGGAAATCGTTGAGTTCCTTAAAAATCCTGAAAAATATACCAGCATTGGTGGTAAGATACCAAAAGGCGCATTGCTGGTAGGCCCTCCGGGAACGGGTAAGACCCTTTTGGCGAAAGCCGTTGCAGGCGAGGCCAAAGTACCGTTCTTCTCGCTTTCGGGTTCTGATTTCGTAGAGATGTTCGTAGGTGTGGGTGCTTCAAGGGTACGCGACCTTTTCAAGCAGGCGAAGGAGAAATCCCCGGCTATCATATTCATCGACGAAATTGACGCTGTAGGGCGTGCCCGTGGCAAGAATAACTTCTCAGGCTCTAACGATGAGCGCGAGAATACACTGAACCAGCTCCTTACTGAGATGGATGGTTTCGGCACCAATACCAACGTTATCGTCCTTGCAGCGACCAACCGCGCCGATGTGCTTGACAAAGCCCTTATGAGAGCCGGACGTTTTGACAGGCAGATATATGTTGACCTTCCGGACATCCGTGAGCGCCGTGAGATATTCGAGGTACACCTTAAGCCCCTTAAAAAGTCGGAAGACTTGGATACCGAATTCCTTGCCAAACAAACCCCCGGCTTCTCGGGCGCGGACATTGCCAACGTATGTAACGAAGCAGCGCTTATTGCCGCCCGTAACGACAAAAAAGCAGTGGACAAGCAGGATTTCCTTGATGCGGTAGACCGTATCGTAGGCGGACTGGAAAAGAAGAACAAGATCATATCGCCGGAAGAAAAACGCGCGATCGCCATACACGAAGCAGGTCACGCCACTGTAAGCTGGATGCTGGAACATGCCGCGCCCCTGGTGAAGGTAACTATCGTTCCTCGTGGGCAAAGCCTTGGGGCCGCATGGTACCTTCCTGAAGAAAGGCTGATCGTGAGACCGGAACAGATGCTCGACGAAATGTGTGCCACTATGGGAGGCCGCGCTGCTGAAAAGGTGACCTTTGACAAAATATCGACCGGCGCCCTTAGCGACCTTGAAAAAGTGACCAAACAGGCACGTGCAATGGTAACGATATATGGCCTTAATGAAAAAGTAGGGAACGTAACTTACTACGATTCGTCAGGACAGAGCGAGTATAATTTTTCCAAACCTTATTCTGAAGATACGGCACAGATCATCGACAAGGAGATATCAGCGCTTATCGAAGAACAATACAGGCGTGCTATAAACATTCTTGCCGAAAATAAAGACAAGCTGAACAAGCTGGCCGACATCCTTATCGAAAGGGAAGTGATCTTTAAGGACGACCTTGAGGAGATCTTCGGAAAAAGGCCTTTCGACAAGCATGGGCATGAAGCAGTTACAGAAGCGTAAACTTACATTTACTAAATAAAACCAAAAATCTTAATTCGATCGTTAAATTGAATTAAGATTTTTTTATCTTTGGGTATGTAAGGTAAAAACGGGGGAAATCTCTATGAGTCTTTTTAAAAAAATCTTTGGTGCCGCAAATGATGTATCCGGTGAAGAACACGGGCAGGACGGGCACCCTTACCTACCGGAACAACAACTTCCTATAGATGAGATGTTCATGGTCAACTTCCGTAAAAATGGAGGTAAGTTCATCTATTGCGATAACCTTGGTGAAGTGCACGAGCAGTTCCTTAATGTACTTGAGGAGAATGACTGGTTTGAGTGCGAAGCCCTGTGTTTTGAGCCGCGCCTATACCCCCTGCTCGACGAGAACAGGCTAAATTATAACAATCCGCAACAGCCTAAATTCATTTTGGCGACCTGCGAGAACCTTGTGGCCGACGAAGGCTCCATCCTTTTTTCATCCAACCAGATCAAGCAAAAGAAGCCGCATGAGCTTCCTGCCAACATCGTGGTATATGCCACTACCAGCCAGATACTGGGCACGAAGAGCGACGGCCTGCGCGAAATAAAGCGCAAGTACGACAAAGACTACCCTACGAACATCACCACCATAAAATATTTCGAAAAAGCCAAGGAAGAAGATTTCATGCACTATGGCAGTGCCGCGAAAAACCTGTACCTGCTGCTTTTAGAGGACCTGTAAGATGAATGAAAGCATAGTCAGGGCACTGTCGGGCATCGTATACATTGCATTATTGCTGGGCGCAACGCTCTACTCCCCAATTAGCTTTATGGCATTATTCAGCATCTTCATGCTGATAGCCATTACAGAATTCTGCAGGCTGGTTGATCTTAATTACATTGTTCCTATACTTGTAGGCACTGCTTTTTTCGGCCTGTTCGTCTTTATGATCCCAAATCATAGTTTTTCCGGAAATTTGATGCCTTCCCTTGGATCGGTGCTAATTTCCATTTTATTGCTCGAAGACCTTTTTAGCACAAGGCCATCAGCACAGAAAAATGACATTGTGAAATATGCACAGTTGATCGGCTATGTTATACTTCCTTTCATACTGATCATCAAATTATCTGTATTCTCACTAAATAAAAGCGGCTACAATATTGGAGACACCTATGCACCAATTATTGTAATAGGCTGCTTCGTCATCATTTGGACCAACGACACCTTCGCCTACATTGTCGGCAAAGCCATTGGCAGGCATAAGCTTTTCGAGCGTATTTCCCCGAAGAAAACCATTGAGGGTTTCCTGGGCGGGATGGTCTTCGCCATAGCGGCAGGATATATACTGAGCATTTATTTCAAAGTCCTGAGCCCGTTACACTGGATGGCATCAGCGGCAATCCTTGTGATATTCGGGACTTTAGGCGACCTTGTAGAATCTAAATTCAAGCGCGTCGCGGGCGTAAAGGACAGCGGGAATATAATGCCGGGCCATGGCGGAATTTTAGACAGGCTCGATAGTATCATATTTGCGATACCTTTCCTATTTTTGTATTACCAAATCATACACTATGTTTCATAAAGAAGGAGCAAAAATTATTTTTATCGCGCTTGCGATAACCGTTGGGGTTGTGATCCTCACCGAACAGTTCATCCACAATTTCTGGCTACTGAAGACCATTCAGGTCTTCGCGCTCATTTTCCTGATCCTGATATTGCAGTTCTTCAGGAATCCCAAGCGTTATACCGATGCGGCCGACCACAGCATCATTGCGCCTGTAGACGGCAAAGTAGTGGTGATCGAAGAGGTTTACGAGCCGGAATATTTTAAGGACAAGCGCCTGCAGGTTTCCATCTTTATGTCGCCCATCAATGTACACGTAACACGCTATCCGGTAAACGGCCTGGTAAAGTTCAGCAAATACCATCCGGGCAAGTACCTTGTGGCCTGGCACCCGAAAGCAAGTGAAGAGAACGAACGTACAACGGTCGTGATCGAGAACAGCCATTTTGGCGAGATACTGTACAGGCAGATCGCCGGAGCACTGGCAAGGCGTATCGTGAACTATGCCCGCGAAGGCATGCAGGCAGCGCAGGGTACCGATGCAGGGTTCATCAAGTTCGGCTCGAGGGTCGACCTGTTCCTGCCATTGGGAACAGAAGTGAATGTAAAGCTGAACCAGAAAGCGGTTGGCGGAAAAACGGTAATAGCAATAAAAGCATAATACATGGCCGAAAAGGACCTCGATACCCTTTTTCAGGAGGCTTACGAAAAAGCCTCCCAAATGACCGACTCGCTGCCGCAGGACGTTATGCTCCGCATTTATGCCTATTACAAGCAGGCAACATCAGGCGAGCCAAAAGGGCTTTACCAAAACTTTGACCTGAGGAATGCCTTTAAAATGAACGCGTGGATCCAGGTGCAGCACCTTTCGCCCAACGAGGCCAAGCAGCTTTACATAGAGACCATAAATTCCTTAACTAAATAATATTACAATATGAAAAAAGTAAAGATCTTCCTTTCGGCACTTGTGGTGATAGCATCGCTGCAATCGTGCAAGGACAAAAATGAGCTTGAAGAAGTAGTAGAAGTTCCGGCACCGGACAAAGAGGAAGCCAAACCGGCTGCCGCGCAGGGCAACCCTGACGACGTGAAAGCCGAAGGAGGGCCGTTCGCCATAGCGAAGCTGGGTTTTGCCTATGACGCGCTTGCACCACACATTGATGCAAGGACAATGGAGGTGCACTACTCGAAGCATTATAAAAAATATACCGATGAGCTGAATAAGGCCATCAAAGGCACCGACCTTGAGAAGAAGACCATCGAAGAGATATTGGCCACCCTTGCACCGGATAATAAAGCTGTACGCAACAATGGCGGCGGCTATTATAACCACACCCTTTTCTGGGAGATCATGGCACCAAAAGCCGGCGGTGAGCCCAAAGGCGCTTTGGCGGAAGCGATCACAAAAGACTTTGGTTCATTCGATGCGTTCAAAACCCAATTTACTGAAGCTGCTACCAAGCAATTCGGTTCGGGCTGGGCATGGCTTGTGGTGACAAAAGACGGAAAACTGGCTGTTACAGGCACCGCAAACCAGGATAACCCGCTAATGCCGGGCGCTGCTGTGGCCGGAAAGCCTATACTTGGGCTTGACGTATGGGAACACGCTTATTACCTGGAGTACCAAAACAAAAGGCCGGATTACATCACAGCTTTTTACAACGTGATCAACTGGGATGCAGTAGGCAAAAAGTATGATGCTGCGATAAAAAAATGATCTTCCTGCAACGAATAAAAGCATTTGCATAATTGATCCGCCTTCGGGCGGATCTTTTATTCACTATGATCAGGGAATGTGTGAAATACTTCAAGATCTACATCATGAGTGTTTCCCTGACCTTGCCAGTTTCAAAAAAAAGGATGATTTTTGGGAATTACTAAACCAAACACATAAATGAGATATTTATACCCGATAGCGTTACTGCTGTTCTTGGCATCGTGCAAGGAAGAAGAAAAGAAAAAACCTGCAGACCTAAGCAAAGCCGAATGGTCTTTTTACAAGCTGGAAGGCCATGTGAAGTCCGTATTTGAGAGATCGCATGAAGCAGTTGGCGACTGGCAAAAAGGAAGCCCAAAGCAGGAAATTGCCAGCGCGCATGATACCGACCTTGCCTTTAATGAAGGAGGCCAGCTTATTTCAGAAAAAAAATGGCTTAACGGAACAACGCCTTTTGAGGAATCAAAATTCAGGGGCAGGGAAAAGGAGATAAGCAAAATGCAATATATCAATGGGGAGCCGGGGATCAAGACCGAGCATAGCCGCGACAAGGCCGGGAATGTTACGGCGATCATCCGCCGCAATGGCGATAATACCCAGCTTGACCGTACTGCAATGACCTACAACGGCAAATCGCTAACCGAAATGAAGACTTTTTCCAACCAGGATAACCCGAATGGAAGGACAACCTACGTTTACGACAATAAAGGCAACCTGAAAGGCGAAAACCTGTACCTGAACACGGAGTACATACAGGTAAAGAACCTTTATGAGTATGACACGCAAAACAGAAAGATCTCTGAAACAAGGTACAGCAAAGTCAAGACTTTGTATAAGACCACTTTTGAATACAACGGGAAGAACATCACAAAAAAGGAAACTACAGGCCCCGACGGCGCCGTGACCATGACAGAAAAAAGCAACTATGATAAAAGGGGGAACCTGTTGGAGCGCTATATTACCGATACTTATGACAGGTCGGTAACGCATGAGGCATACAAATATGATAATAATGGCAATATGCTTAGCTATGTGATCTCACGCAATGGCAGTAAAGAGCAGGAACTGATCAATATTTATGATAGCCACAACAACCTTACCGCGACCAAAACAGCGAACGCAAAAGGGGAGATAATTGACAGCCGCACTTACACTTATGAATATGACGCAAAAGGCAACTGGACGAAAAAAAACGTAAGCCTTAATAACAAACCGGCTTTCATAGTAGAAAGGAAAATAGAGTACTTTGCAGAGTAACGAAATGTAATCTTACGACCGAATAAAAAAGATCCACCGCTTTCACGGTGGATCTTTTTTATAAGGAAGGCCTAAATTACCCCTTTAGTTTAGCTTTCATCGCTTTGTAGTCGGCATCCCTTTCAAGTGCCTGGTAAATGCTTGTAAGAAGCGATATGGTATACTGGTTGTCGGGCTTTATCTTATGTGCCTTTTCAAGATAGGTAAGCGATTCGGTATATATAGCGTCCTTTTTCTTTTTGAGGGCATCATAACGGTCGTTCTCCTTTTTGCTGGTACCGGTAATGCTGTTCATTTCATTAACGATCTTCTCTTCATCACCAAGGATAAGCGAAGCCATGCCCACAAGCGCAGGCTCGTAGTTAGGATCGATCTGAAGCGCTTTGCTGTAATGGTTCTTAGCCTCAGCTTTATCAGTCTCAGAGGCTACTACGCCAAGGTTGTAAAACAATTCAGGATTGTTAGGGTTCTTAGCCGCGGCTTCATTGATAAGCCTCTTATAACCTTCCATATCTTTTGCCTGGTAATAGATATTCGCTTCGGCCACAATAAGGTTAACATCCTCAGGATTGTTTTTCCTGGCAGCGGTCATGGCAGCTTTTGCCTTATCGTTCTCACCTTTCTGAACATAGATCAACGCAATGTTCTTAGTGATCTCACCTTTTAGCGAAGGCAGTTTTTCATCTTTCGGCTCAAGATATTCGCCCGTCTTAATAGCAATGTCGCGGGTCTCCCTATTTGGAAAGCCCTCTACCTGTCCGCTCTTTTTGTTCTTAGCAACATAGGCAGTGCCTTCACCTGTAAAACCTGACTTGTCAAGCGTAAGGTAATAGTTAAGCGCGTTGTCATAATCCTGACCATTTACAGCCATTGCCGCAGCATTGTAAAGTTGGGCATGGTCTTTTGGGTCAAGCTTATATACCAGCCCGTACAAAGCGGCAGCCTCCTTATACATTTTCCCTTCTGCCAATTGGTTGGCAATATTACCAACCATTGTTTTCACTTCAGGGAATATCTCCTCCTGGATCTCTTTGGTATGTGTTTTTTTAGCGTTCTTTTCAACTTCAAGCACTTTATTGAAATCGTCTATCGAACTACTAAGCACAGCCGATGCCTTTTTAATGTCAGCCATGAGCATAGGATTGGTCATCAATTCCATTACACCGCCCGAAGCCCTATAATAATAAAAATCTGACTGCTGCTCAGGTGTAGCCGCGCTCATTTTGGGTTCGGCGGCAGCGATAAGCTCTTTAAATTTTGTCATATCCTCTTTTGTTGGAGGAGTATCTTTGTCCACTATCTTCTTGAGGCCTTTCAGCTCATCCTTTTGTGCGAACGCACTTAGGGATAACAATAGCGACGCAGCAATGGCATATTTAATTTTCATATTGATATATTTAAATATTATTCTTCGTTCTGTTCTTCTTCAGTTCCGGAATCCTCAAGGCCTTCTTCAGCTATTTCCTTCATGTCCTGCGGAAGGTTTTCAGCGCCAAGCTCCTCAATGTTCTCTTCGATCGCTTCTTCAATGGCATCTTCCTCACGAAGTACTTTTGTAACCGCCGCGATAGAATCGTTGCCCTTGATATTGATAAGGCGTACACCCTGCGTGGCACGTCCCATAACCCTAAGGTCGGACACCATCATCCTGATCGTAAGCCCCGATTTGTTGATGATCATAAGGTCATCCGCATCGGTAACACTGTTGATAGACACTAAGCTACCGGTCTTTTCCGTAATGCTTAATGTTTTCACACCCTTACCGCCACGATTGGTGATCCTGTAATCCTCAAGGCTCGAGCGCTTGCCATATCCGTTCTCGGACACCACAAGTATCTCGCTGTTCATGTCATTTACAGAAACCATGCCGATCACTTCATCCTTCTCATCAGCGAGTGTGATACCACGCACTCCCGAAGCGCTCCTGCCCATCGGGCGGGTCTTGCCTTCTTCAAAGCGCACCAGCTTCCCCGACTTCACCGCGATAAGCACCTGGCTTTCGCCTGTGGTCAGCTTTGCTTCCAATAGCTCATCGTCTTCGCGGATGGTGATCGCAGCGATACCGTTGAGCCTTGGGCGTGAATACTGCTCCAGCAGGGTTTTCTTCACGATACCCTGCCTGGTCGCCATGATCACATAATGGCTGTTGATGTAGTCCTGGTCTTTCAGGTCCTGCGTACAGATGAACGCCTTTACCTTATCGTCATTCTCGATGTTGATAAGGTTTTGTATCGCACGGCCTTTGCTGGTCTTGCTGCCTTCCGGAATTTCGTAAACGCGCATCCAGAAACATTTCCCTTTTTGGGTAAAGAACAGCATATACTGGTGATTGGTGGCCACATAGAGGTGCTCAAGGAAGTCCTGGTCGCGGGTGGCAACGCCTTTTTGGCCTACGCCTCCCCTGTTTTGTGTCTTATATTCAGATAGTGAAGTACGCTTAATATAGCCTGCGTGCGATATGGTGACCACAACGCTTTCATCGGCAATAAGGTCTTCGATGCTCACATCGCCACCTGCATATTCGATCTGCGAACGGCGCGCATCGCCATATTTATCGCGTATTTCGGTAAGCTCCTGCTTAATGAGTTCCATCCTCAGTTCTTTGCTTGCCAATAGCGCTTTCAATTCGGCTATCAATTTCATGATATCGGCATATTCGGCCCTTAATTTGTCCTGCTCCAGTCCTGTAAGCTGCCTTAGTCGCATCTCTACGATGGCGCGTGCCTGGATCTCGCTCAGGCTGAAACGTTCTATCAATCGTGAACGCGCCTGGTCGCCATCTTTTGAGCTTCGTATTATCCGGATCACTTCGTCGATATTGTCCGAAGCAATGATCAATCCTTCCAATATGTGCGCACGCTCCTCGGCTTTACGAAGATCGTATTGCGTCCTGCGTACCACCACATCGTGCCTGTGCTCGACAAAATAGTGGATAAGGTCTTTCAGGTTTAGCATTTGCGGCCTTCCGGCAACAAGCGCAATGTTGTTTACACTGAACGATGACTGGAGCTGCGTGAATTTGAAAAGCGTATTTAGCACCACATTGGGCACCGCTTCCCTTTTAAGGATGTAGACGATGCGCATA
The DNA here is from genome assembly GCF_052437795.1 of Flavobacterium sp. Taxonomy (GTDB): domain Bacteria; phylum Bacteroidota; class Bacteroidia; order Flavobacteriales; family Flavobacteriaceae; genus Flavobacterium. The sequence continues at coordinate 506,919 of NZ_JBQVPA010000001.1, read as the reverse complement.
CCGTTACGGTCAGACTCATCGCGGATGTTGGCTATGCCCTCGATCCTTTTCTCGTTAACCATGTCGGCCGTCTTCTTGATCATATCGGCCTTGTTCACCTGGTACGGTATCTCGGTCACAATGATGCACTCACGGCCATCCACTTCTTCAAAGCTCGTTTTGGCCCTCATTACAACACGGCCGCGGCCTGTCTTGAATGCCTCGCGCACGCCTTCGTAGCCGTAAATGATACCCCCTGTTGGGAAATCGGGCGCTTTAACGTGCGTCATCAGTTCGTCGATCTCGATCTCTGTATTGTCTATGTAGGCCAGCGTACCGTTCACAACCTCTGTAAGGTTATGCGGGGCCATATTGGTCGCCATACCTACCGCGATACCCGAAGCGCCGTTCACCAAAAGGTTAGGCACCTTTGTCGGCATTACTGTTGGCTCCTCAAGGGTGTCGTCAAAGTTAAGCTGGAAGTCTACTGTTTCCTTGTCAAGGTCGGCCATTATCTCTTCGGATATCTTCCTTAGCCTTGCCTCGGTATAACGCATTGCCGCGGGGCTGTCGCCGTCTACCGAACCAAAGTTACCCTGCCCGTCTACCAAGAGGTAACGAAGGCTCCATTCCTGGGCCATACGTACCATGGCATCATATACTGAAGAGTCACCATGCGGGTGATACTTACCTAATACTTCTCCTACGATCCTTGCGGATTTTTTGTGCGCCCTGTTGGAAAGGACACCTAATTCATACATTCCGAAGAGCACCCTCCTGTGAACCGGTTTCAATCCATCCCTCACATCGGGCAGCGCCCTGGATACGATCACCGACATTGAATAGTCAATGTAGGCTGATTTCATTTCGTCCTCTATGTTAATGGGAATTAACTTTTCTCCTTCAGACATAAGTAATTACGTTATTAATTATAGTTAATACAAAACGTGCCAATATACGCAATTTAAACAGGAACTAAAGGCCTTTCGGGAGATTTTTTTCGTGTTTTATCAACATCATTCGCCAACGGAATAGTTAATAAAGTAATATTAAATCGTTTTTATTTTCGGGATTTTTTTCGTCATTTAGCCTGACAGCAGATTTTGGGGACTGACAGTATCGCAGTGAGGTATGATTTTTGCAAAATCCTGTTTAATTGATTAAATTTACATATCAGCAATAACATTATGGATGATAATTTTTCACCAAGGGTCAAGGACGTTATAACCTACAGCAAGGAGGAAGCCCTGCGCTTAGGCCATGACTTCATTGGTACCGAGCACTTAATGTTAGGAATTTTGCGGGACGGGAACGGCAAGGCTATATCTATACTGAACAGCATATCCGTAGACCTGGATCATTTACGCAGAAAGGTAGAGATACTAAGCCCTGCGAACCCGAATGCCGAGCGCAGCAACGAGAAGAAGAACCTTCACCTTACCCGCCAGGCAGAACGCGCCCTGAGGACCACCTTCCTCGAGGCCAAGGTGTTCCAGAGCACATCGATAAGCACCGCGCACCTGCTGCTGTGCATTTTACGTAATGAGAATGACCCCACTACAAAGTTGCTTAACAAACTACAGATCGATTACGAAACAGTTAAAGAACAATTTATCAGCATGACATCAAACGAAGAAGAATACCTGGAAAATCTGCCTAAAGCAGAGTCGTATAACGACGATGCAGGACAAGATGACAGCCTGCGCGAAAGCACCTTCAACAATCCTTCTTCGGGGGCTAAGGCCAACAAGAAATCCAAAACGCCAGTACTTGACAACTTCGGCCGCGACCTGACCGAACTTGCCGAAGAAGGCAAACTGGACCCTGTGGTAGGCCGTGAAAAGGAAATTGAGCGCGTTTCACAGATATTGAGCCGCCGAAAAAAGAACAACCCGCTGCTTATAGGTGAGCCCGGGGTAGGTAAATCGGCCATTGCCGAAGGCCTTGCACTGCGCATCATCCAAAAGAAGGTATCGCGCATACTATTCAACAAGCGCGTGGTAACGCTCGACCTTGCCAGCCTGGTCGCCGGTACAAAATACCGCGGGCAGTTCGAGGAGCGTATGAAGGCCGTAATGAACGAACTGGAGAAGAATGATGACATCATCCTTTTCATTGACGAGATACACACCATTGTGGGTGCAGGTGGCGCTACTGGCTCGCTCGACGCCAGCAATATGTTCAAGCCGGCACTGGCACGCGGAGAGATACAATGCATCGGCGCGACCACGCTTGACGAATACCGCCAGTACATTGAGAAGGACGGTGCGCTTGAGCGTCGTTTCCAGAAGGTGATCGTAGAACCTACATCGGTAGAGGAAACCATTACCATACTGAACAATATCAAGAATAAGTACGAAGACCACCACAGCGTGACCTACAGCCAGGAAGCAATAGAGGCTTGCGTAAAGCTGACCAACCGTTACATGAGCGAACGTTTCCTTCCGGACAAGGCTATCGATGCGCTGGATGAGGCAGGTTCCCGCGTACACATTACCAATATTGATGTACCTAAGCAGATCCTTGACCTGGAAAGGCAGCTTGAAGAAGTACGCGAGCTTAAAAATAGCGTGGTTAAAAAACAAAAATATGAAGAGGCTGCCAAGCTTCGCGATGATGAGAAACGGATAGAGAAAGACCTTGCCATTGCACAGGAGCAGTGGGAAGAAGAGTCAAAATCCAACCGCATACTTGTAACCGAAGACAATGTAGCCGATGTAGTATCAATGATGACAGGAATACCTGTGAACCGTATCGCACAGACCGAAAGCAACAAGCTGGCTAAGCTTCCTGAACTTATCAAGGGCAAGGTGATCGGGCAGGACGAAGCGGTGGCAAAGATCGCCAAGTCGATACAGCGCAACCGTGCAGGCCTTAAGGATCCCAATAAGCCAATAGGCTCGTTCATCTTCCTGGGACAGACGGGTGTGGGTAAAACACAGCTGGCCAAGGTTATCGCTAAAGAGCTTTTTGATAGTGAGGACGCCCTAGTGCGCATAGACATGAGCGAGTACATGGAGAAATTCGCCATATCTAGGCTTGTAGGAGCGCCTCCGGGATATGTAGGCTACGAAGAAGGCGGGCAGCTTACCGAAAAGGTTCGCCGCAAACCGTACTGCGTAGTGCTTCTTGATGAGATAGAAAAGGCTCACCCGGACGTATTCAATATGCTTTTGCAGGTGCTGGATGACGGATATTTGACAGACAGCCTTGGGCGCAAGATCGATTTCCGCAATACGATCATCATCATGACATCCAACGTTGGCGCACGCCAGCTGAAAGATTTCGGACAAGGCGTAGGGTTTGGCACTTCGGCTAAAAAACTTCAGGCAGATGAGCACACAAAAGGCGTTATAGAAGCGGCATTGAAGAAAACCTTCGCGCCGGAGTTCATCAACAGGATCGATGACATCATCGTGTTCAACGCGCTTGAAAAAGAGCACATCGACCAGATCATCGAAATTGAGCTTGCAAGGCTGTACTCAAGGGTAAAAGACCTTGGCTACAATGTAACGCTATCAGACAAAGCAAAGGCTTTCATTGCAGAGAAAGGCTTTGACAAGCAATATGGCGCAAGGCCGCTGAACAGGGCCATCCAAAAATATGTGGAGGATGCCCTTGCAGAAGAGATCATCACGTCCAAAATAGCCGGCGGCGATGAGATCTTCATGGACCTTGAGGAAAATGCTACCGAACTTACGGTTACGGTAAAAAAGGCTGAGAATACCTCAAGCCCTGAATAAGGAATAATTATTGGTTTTAAATGAGGGATCCCCAAGGCGCATAAGCTTTGGGGATTTTTTTATCCTCTTCATAAAACCTCACCGTTAACCCTCTACAAACGAGAGGTATACGGAACGTTCTTTCAGCAATAACTATTAAAAAAACCTCAACTCCAGCCGCTATCCAGGGAAGTGGGGAACTCATGCTCGAATGGCAGAGCCTAAAATATTTAGGCAACTATATCGGGTTCGGGTGCAGCTGCTCCCCTCTCCTTTGGAGAGTCCCGATAGCTATCGGGAGGGTGGGTCTTCCTGCCAACATTATTTTTTGATAAATAACTCCCAACGCCGCGCCACTATTAAAAAAAGTAGTAATTTAGGTTATTAAACAGATCAGATAATGCTTGAAAAAGTAATTGTGGGCAGTGAAGAATGGTGCTCGTTCCCACAGCTTGGCATTCACGCCATTAAGGCACGCGTAGACTCGGGTGCGAAGACCTCGGCCCTCCATGCCGTGAACATCGTTCCCTTTGAAAAGGAAGGCGAGAACTGGGTAAAATTCGACATCAACCCCATCCAGAAAAATATAAAGACGGTCATACACTGCCAGGCCCCCCTTGTGGACAAGCGTGTGGTGAAAAGCTCGAGCGGTTTCCGTGAGCAGCGCTATGTCATCCGTGCCGAAACGCAGGTTGGTGAAACACGCTGGGAGGTAGAACTCACACTGACCAACCGTGACTCGATGGGTTTCCGGATGCTGCTGGGCCGCGAGGCGATGAGCGGACGTATACTGGTCGACCCGGAACAAAAATATGTATTAGGGCAGCCTACAAGGGAAAAATTACATGAGTATTACGATAAAGGCGAAGAGCCGAAGCGTGGTCTCCGTATCGGCCTTTTGGCAAGCAACCCTTCACTGTACAGCAATAAGCGCATCATGGAAGCAGGCGAACAGCGCGGCCATGAAATGCACTTTTTGAGCCTTAAGGACTGCTACATGAAACTGGATGCCAATACGCCCGAGATACATTACCGCGGCGGCAGGGTACTGAATGACTTTGATGCCGTGATACCGCGCATACGCCCAAGTATGACATTTTACGGCTGTGCCCTGACACGCCATTTTGAAGCATTAAAGGTATTTTGCCTTAATTCCTCAATGGCGATAAGCCAGTCGCGCGACAAACTCTACTCCCTGCAATTACTGCTAAATAACGGGGTCGATATACCAACCACAGGATTTGCAAATTCACCGCTTGACACTAACGAGCTTATTAAAATGGTAGGCGGGTCGCCACTTATCGTGAAACTGCTGGAAGGCACGCAGGGCAAAGGCGTTGTTTTGGCAGAGACCAAAAAGGCGGCGGAAAGCGTTATCAATGCATTCAAAAGCCTGAATGCCAATATACTTGTACAGGAATTCATAAAAGAAGCGAATGGCAAAGACCTCAGGCTGTTCGTAATAGACGGAAAAGTTGTGGCTACGATACAACGGGAAGCGCTTCCGGGAGAATTCAGGGCGAATATCCACTTGGGCGGGACGGCTTCAGTAATAAGGGCAACCCCGGACGAGAAAAGGATAGCGGTAAAAGCTGCAAAGGCCATGAACCTTAAAGTTGCAGGTGTCGACATTATCCGCTCGGACAAAGGGCCGCTCCTATTGGAGGTGAACTCCTCCCCCGGCCTTGAAGGCATTGAGGGCGCAACCAACAAAGACATTGCCGGGGAGATGATAAAGGCTATCGAGAAGAATTTTAAATACAAGCTATAGCAAATAGTTATGGGCATTATCGCAAAAATATTGATCGGGCTGGTGGCCCTGATCCACCTTTACATTATGTGGCTGGAAATGTTCGGCTGGATGACAAGGGCGCGCAAGGTTTTCCGAAAGCTGCCGCCTGACATGTTTGAAAAAACAAAGTCGATGGCGGGCAACCAGGGGCTGTACAACGGCTTTTTGGCCGCGGGCCTTATATGGTCGCTGCTCATTTGCTGTAATGCCGAATGGAGCGCCAACGTGGCGATGTTCTTTTTGGGGTGCGTATTCGTAGCAGGCGTGTATGGCGCTGTAACGGTACAGAAAACAATATTGTATGTGCAGGCGGTACCGGCGCTACTGGGGCTGTTGGCTGTTTATTTTAAAATATAATAGATAATAGATAATAGATAATAGATAATAATGAAATATTGGGTAATTATTGTAATAGTGCTGATCGGGCTAATGATAACCATTGTTGGGGCATTATTCAAGATAATGCACTGGCCGGGAGCCAGCTTAATGCTGATCGTGGGAATGGGTTTGAAAGCACTGGGAATACTATTGCTTTTGATCAAAGTTGTAATGGCAAGGAACAGTAATTCGCTATTAAAACAATAACTTATGATAAAAAAAATTACTTTACCCTTACTCTTCAGCCTCCTACTATCACTTTCGGCGTTTGCCCAGCAATCCGGCTGCTCTAAATTTAAAAACGGTACGTTTAAGGTAACGGATCCGGCTTCGAAAAAGGTCTGCATTATTACCCGCGAAGGCAACATCCAAACCGAAAAAATGGAAGAGAGTGAGGAGGTGTACGACTTCGACCTGGTATGGATAGACGACTGTACCTATACCGTATCCCCTACCCCTGCAACGGCAGCACGCAACAAGGCAGTACTGAAAGCCGGAACGATGACCGTCAGGATAATCAAGGCAAAGGATAACTCCTATACACAGCGTGTAACGGTGGCCACCAATCCGAAATTCAGGCGGGTGGATGAAGTGTTTTTGGTGGAAAGCAAGTAAGCTATGAAACACTTCTTTCTACTGGCAGTGCTTTTCTCTTTAACAACTAATGCCCAGGAAAACCTTTTTGAGGCTGACGGATATCCTGTTACAGACAAAATGATTCGCGACAATTATGGTAAAGACAGTAACCGCAAAAATGTTGGCGATGTTTTCTCATTCGAAAAAGTGTGGTTTGGCAATAAGGCAATCGGGCAAACATTAATTTTTGAACTTTATACTGATGGCCATCGCTTTATTACCTGGCACTTTTATAACAATGATATACCCGCAGCATTGGCAGAAACTATCGAAATGCATTTAGAGAGCGGAGAGCTTGCGGAAAATAAGCAAGTTGCAGCGGCACTTCAGAAATTCACTAAAATAGCCGTAAGCATTCCTGAAAATTATTTTGAAACCCTAAAAGGGCTTGGACTCGGGGATACTAAAGAGAAAGCGCTCGCTATCTATAACAGCAAGCCGGACAATATTACAAACACTTACGGCGTTGAAAAATATGAATGGTCGTTCGCCGGTGATATTTCCATATCTGAAGGATACAGCAAAGCAGACGGAAAGCCGGTAGCCCGGGACAGTTTTGGACATTACGTTACGCTGTTCTTCAGGGAGGAGAAACTGATTGGGATTATTTTACTTAATGATATTCCATAAGCAGATGAACAAAAATGTAAAACGGCTTATAAAATATACGGGCATTCTTGCAGGTACTATAATTGTACTTGCTATTGGATTGTACCTGATCTTCGTTTTCCCATCGACCGTCAGCTGCCCGAAGTTCAACGCAGGGTATTTTGCGTGGTTGCCTTACAGCGAAAAGCAGGAAATTGTATTTAGTGACGGGTACAGCAGTAAGGCCTATATAGTTGAAACTGTTAATGTACACCATACCAATTCATACCAAAATAATACAAAGTGCGGGTGCTGCGAAGATAAGGTGCATGTAGTGATGGTATCAGGAAAGGACCGTATCGAGGTGACATATGATAATTTTGACAACCCTGAAAACTGCCTTGGGGAAATGGTGCAGGTCAACTTTAAAAATTCTTACCTTGAAATGCAACACCCTGAAGTTTCCCCTGCTGATAAAGAATTTAGTGTTGAAGGCAGGGTGTTTTTTGAAAAAGGGAAAGGCATTGTCAGATTCATCGAAGGCGGCAAGACATGGAGCCTGAAAAGCAGCAAAGAACCAACTTCAAAACCGGACATTAGCAATGGCACCGGCTGTTAGGCTACCTATAGACTGAAGGGACTGCCCTCAGCATTTTGCCCGAACACTTTTCACAAATAAAGTTTGGTTTTTATTTATTCATGATCAACACAATAGCTATTATTGTAATAAATAAAAGAGTTGAAGATGCAGTTTAAAGAGATCCATACCGAACGCCTGATCCTCCGCGCCATTACGCCCGAAGTGTACGACTACATTCACAACAACTTCGGCAACACAGAGCTGATGGAGTTCCTCGGCTTGGCATCAGCCGAAGACCTCGCTATGGAGAAAGAAAAGTACAGTAAGGGCTATGCCACACATAACCGTACGTTTATGCTTTTCCAATTGATCGATAATGCTACAGGTAAGATCATTGGCGGATGCGGCTACCACACCTGGTTCCCTAAGCACGACCGTGCCGAGATAGGCTACGACCTGAGATATGAAGAGGACAAGCGCAAAGGCCTTATGGCAGAAGCCGTAGCGGCCGTGCTGGATTATGGATTTACCGAGATGGAACTGCACCGTGTGGAAGCGCTGGCAGCGGAATACAATGAGCCATCCCTTAAGATATTGAATAAGTTCGGATTTAAATTTGAAGGGACACTGCGGGAGCATTACAATGTAGGCGGGGTAATGGAGGATTCGGTGATGTACTCGCTGTTGAAGCACGAATTTAAAAAGCCGTAACATGAAAAAGTTTCCTTTCCTGCTTTCCATAGTTGCTTTTACGGGCTGCTCTGCCGGATACCACACTATAGACGGTGCCGCAATGCATGCCGATGAAATAACAGCCATAGCTAAAAAGCTGTTCGAACAGGGAAATTATGGCTGGAGGCTCCCCACGAAAGCCATTGATGAACTTGCGTTAAGTGACGATGAAAAAAAACTGTTGGGGGTCAAACTGAGATATACCGAAGCATTATTGGTTTACGACGATATGTTTGGCAAGGGTAATGACAGCCTGGTGGTTTTCTTCCACGATCCCTCCTGGGCGCACCAGCACGCCATTTACGTGGACATGAAAAGAACACCTCGCAAAACGATGCCTAAAGCATGCCAAAGGGTAACAGGCAGGATATATTACAGCAGATCGGCAGGCGGGCTGCGTGCTGCAAAAATTTTATAGAAAATGGCTAAAACAAAACTTTCCCCTGAAGAGCAGGTTACGGAATTCATTACTACCTCTACCCATCCGCTAAAGGATGTGATCCAGGCACTGCGCGAATTTATATTAGAGATAAGCACGGAGATCAGCGAGCACATCAAGTGGAACTCGCCCGCGTTTTACTACAATGGCGAAATGGCTGATTTTGACCCAAAAGAATATAAGCGCGATATTGCCGTTCTCCATTTGAGGAAACCCGGAGAGATACTCCTTGTTTTTCCCACCGGCGCGATAGTAAAAAATGATCTGGGGATACTTGAAGGCAAGTATGCCGATGGCCGCCGCATGGTTACGATAAAAAGCATGGAGGATCTTAACCATAAAAAAGATCCGCTAAGAACAGTAATAACGGATTGGCTCGATAAAATTGAGAAATAATGATACGTAAGATAGTGACCTGTTTCTTTACTGTAATGGTGCTCTCGTCATTTTTGACACCAAAGAAAATAGACCTGGAACTTTTAAAAGGCAAGTGGACTTATAAAGAATATAACTCTGAAAGGGATGTAGATATTTATATGAAGGTCAAAGATGTGCCACACGACAAAGGAAGTTTTGAGTTCAGGGAAAATGGCGTGCTTTTGGTTAAGCAAAATTCCGGCTGGTGCGGCACTCCGCCCATCCATTATCATACCGTTGAAGGAAAATGGGAAGTCGTGAACGACTCTGTTGTACGCCTTGAATACCTGAATTGGCGTGGCAATATTTCGAAACAGCTGCATATTGTAAACCTGAACAAAACACAGATGGCATTTAAAAATTATAATAGTACTAAATGATGCCAATAAAACTACTCCTTGTCGCCTTACTGATCAGCTTCAACACTTTCGCCCAGATAGAAAGCACGATGAGAGACAGCGAGACAAAGCAGCCCATACGCTTGTAAACATTTGGGTAGTTGGTGAGGATAAAGGCATCACGGCCGATGAGCAGGGGAACTTCAGCCTGCCAATAGCCGATCCTTCAAAAACAGTGCTGTTCAGCGCGGTTGGCTACGGGGACGTTTGGATAAAGGTTTCGGACATTAAGGATGTGATCGTAATGTCGCCCAGGCCAATAGAGCTCGAAGAAGTGATACTAGGCAAGAGACAAAATAAAAGCTTTCGTACCATTAATGCATTAGAAGATGAGGAGGAAACTTACTTTGCTTCATCATCAACGGTAAGGCCGCGCATGATCGCAAGGCTGATACCCAACCGCAAAGAATATTTACCTACCCCTTTCATTAAAGATGTAACTTTCATTACCGTTAGCCGCTCACCCGATCCCAAATTCAACCTGAGGCTTTATTCGGTTGCCGAAGATGGCGGTCCCGGAGAATTACTTTATGGTAAAAACCTGATCTGCACTGTAAAGAAAAACAAGCGAATTACCACCATAGACCTCTCATCATACAACATAAGGATGCCCGAAAAAGGTTTTTTTGTAGCAATAGAATGGCTTATCATTGACAGCAACCGCTTTGATCTGGTATCACTAAAATATGGCAAGGCGCTTGACCGAAAGGATAAGCAGTACAACATTTGCTATGACCCGCCGTTCCAATGCGCATATACTGACAGGCTGGGCTCACAATGGCTATATGAAAGAGGCGCCTGGACGAACAAGTACAACATGCACAATAAAAAGTACTACAATTTCTTTGCGGAGGTAACATTATCGGATTGATCTTACAGTTCAGTTATCTATTTGAGAGTCTCATTCCGGAGACAAAATAACAGAGCCCAAAGGTTTTTAAAACCTTTGGGCTCTCTAATATATATAACAGGTCATTATTCGAACACTGTCTCGTCTATCTGCATGTTATGAAGGAATGCGATAGTGCTCTCAATATCATAATGCAGTATGCGGTCTTCGGTAACAAGCGGTACTTCTTCCCTATATGACTTAAGGAACATTTCGATGAAATCGCTCGACTTGAGCGGCCTCCTGAACTCGATGGCCTGTGAGGCGTTCATCAGCTCTATGGCAAGGATCCGCTCGAGGTTCTTAATGATCCTAAGCGCTTTGGTAGCCGCATTAGCCCCCATGCTCACGTGGTCTTCCTGTCCGTTGGATGAAACAATGCTGTCTACGCTGGCAGGCGTTGCAAGCTGTTTATTTTGGCTCACAATGCTCGCGGCGGTATATTGCGGTATCATGAAGCCCGAGTTAAGCCCAGGGTTGCTTACCAAAAATGGCGGCAGGCCGCGCAGGCCGGAAATAAGCTGGTAGGTACGCCTCTCTGAAATGCTGCCCAGTTCTGCCAGTGCGATCCCGAGAAAATCAAGTGTGAGCGCCAGTGGCTGCCCATGAAAGTTGCCGCCGGAAATGATCTGGTCGCTTTCAGCAAATATATTTGGGTTATCAGTAACCGAGTTGATCTCAGTACGGAAAACCTTTTTTACATAGTCTATGGTATCTTTTGTAGCGCCATGCACCTGTGGTATGCAGCGGAACGAATAGGGGTCCTGTACGTGCTTTTTAGGCTGGGCAATGATCTCGCTATCCTCCAGCAGTTCATTATAACGCCTTGCGGTAACGATCTGTCCCTTGTGCGGGCGAACGATATGGATAAGCTCATTGAACGGCTCTATGCGGCCATCAAAGCCTTCTAACGATATCGCACCAATAACATCGGCAAGATAGCTGTATTTTACAGACCTCAGCAGGATGTGAACTCCATAGGCGCTCATGAACTGTGTACCGTTGAGCAATGCAAGTCCTTCCTTCGATCTGAGCTCTATAGGCTTCCATCCCATTTTATCAAGGACTTTGTCGGCAGGCTGGCGGAAACCATCAGCATATACCTCACCCATTCCGAGCAGCGGCAATGACAGGTGAGCCAATGGCGCCAGATCGCCCGATGCGCCCAAAGAGCCCTGCTCATATACTACAGGAAGTATGTCATTATTATAAAAGTCAACAAGCCGCTCCACCGTTTCCAGCTGTACGCCAGAATGCCCGTAGCTGAGCGACTGTATCTTGAGGAGCAGCATGATCTTTACGATCTCGGCCGGGACCTCATCCCCTGTGCCGCAGGCGTGCGACATTACCAGGTTCTCCTGAAGCTTTGTAAGGTTCTCATTGGAGATCTTTACATTATACAGCGACCCAAAACCTGTATTAATACCGTAAATGGCATCGTCATGCGACTTCATTTTCTCATCAAGGTACATACGGCATCTTTCGATGTTCGCCCTTGCCTCTTCGGACAAAGCCAGCTTCATATCCTGCGAAAGGATAGTGTTCACGATCTCAAGGGACAGGCTTTCACTGCTGATATAATGTATGGTTTCCATATTGGAGGTGTGTTTGAAGCCCCAAAATTCACGAAACAATAATTAAAAAACAAGATTTTTGGCAATTATTCATTGGTATGCCGATATTCAGCAATTTACCATTTATAGATACGAAATAGCTTAACGAAAGGTAATTTTAGTAACTTCGCCATTGCCAACAAATTTTCGCCCAATGCCTTCCTCCTGTTACACACGCCCGCTGAAATGGACAACAATACCCGCTCTTTTACTATTATGGGTATCAGCAGGCTATTCGCAAACGGCAATGGATGAGTACCGCACCGGAAGGGCTTTTGCCGCACGCTACCAAATAGATACCGCATACCATCATTTACAGAAGGCAGTAAAGCTCAGCCGTAAGTCTTCCGAGGGCGCAAAGGCATTGATCTACCTTCAATATGGCAAGCTGTTAAAGCTAAAAGAAAAGACCGACAGCTCATTCGTATATTTCAACAAAGCGCTGGATACTTATAGTAAGCAAAACAATAGCGACAGCATACTGTTTGTAAAGGCATCCATTGCCGAGGTATTCAGGTTCCGTGATAACAAGCATAAAGCACTGGAATACATAAAAGAAGCCGAAACACTGCTTACACCAGAGACCGCGCCCAATATTATGGCCTACTATTATAACAGGCGCGCCGGGATCGAGAACATGTTCTCTAATAATGTTTATGCCCAAAAATTATCAGAAAAGGTGATCGCCATGCAGGACCGTGTGGCAGATAAGGAAACGGTCGTGTACAGTTACAATGAGCTTGGAGCCATTTATGAATACAGGGTTGAGCCCGAAAAAGCTAATGCCTATTACATGGCCGCACTGAGGCTTGCCGACACCTATAACCTGCTCATACCAAAAGCCAATGTGCTTGTGAACTTAAGCAGGACACCTGATATCGATGGCAGGATAAAGCTGCTCGAGGAAGCATTTGACCTAAGCAAAAGAACTGACAACCTTGACATGCAGTTCAAGATAGCGAACCTGCTTTTTTGGCCGTATAAGGAAAAAGGCGATTATAAAAAAGCATTTGAATATTGCTACCTTGCCTTGTATATGGAGGAAAAAATGTACGATTCCAGAGCGCTGGCAAGGACAGCCGAAATAGAGCGTAAATACAACCTCAGCAAAGCACAGGAGGACCTGCGCCATAAGAACTCCGAAGTGCATAGTGCCGAAAAGACCATGATACTTACGGTGATCATTGCCGCGCTCGCTGTGATAGTCCTATTCATAATGGTCTACTTTTACAGGAAGACCAAAAACAACAACAACATCCTGGAGCAGCTTTCCAAAGAGAATGAGTTCCTGCTGAGCGAAGCCAACCATCGCATAAACAATAACCTGCAGCTGATAACCATAATGATCAGCGATGAGATGCGAAAAACAGATGTGGACAAGCACGACGCCCTCAATAAGATTATGTCAAAAGTGAACTCTATCGCGCTGCTTCACAGGCATCTGTATAAGGCTGACGACAAACGCATCGTTAATGCCGGCAAATACCTTAGGGAAGTGTTGAGCAATTTTTCGGAGGTGTTCGCCGAGCAGGGCATAAAGACACGCTTTAGGAAAGAAGATATATACATCCCAAATGAAGAGGCAATATATATGGGACTGCTTGTTACTGAACTGTGCATCAACTCAATAAAGCATGCATTTACCGACCAACAGGATAAACTGATAGATTTTGAACTTGCTATCAGGAAAGATAAACTCATTTTTAGCTTTAGGGATAACGGAAAGAGAAGTGCCGGGAAGGAAATAATCCCAAAACTGGCACAACGCCTTTGCAAACAGTTGAAAGTGAATTGCAGTACGGGTAATGATGACGGATTTTTGTTCTATTTCGAAAAATAAGATACTATGATAATTCCCGAAACGGTTAAGATATTAATTGTAGAAGACGAAGTGCTGATCGCCGAGTATGTAAAGGAAATGCTGGCAGATGATGGGTTTACCGCGGTAAAAATGGCACATGACCGCGATGATGCCGTTATGATGTTCCGCACCTATTGCCCGGATATCATCCTGATGGACATCAACATCCACGGCCGCGACACGGGCATTGACCTGGCCGGTACCAAAAACACTGAGGCCGACATTATTTTCGTAACAGCCCAAAGCGACATGGCTACCATGCAGAAGGCGCTGGCGACAGGCCCCAGTTCCTACCTGACAAAACCCATCAGGAAGACCGATCTCATGGCGGCGATCCAGTTGGTCCTGCAAAATAAAAAGGATCGTTTCGTTACCATAAAAGATGGTTATGGCACAGTGAAGATAGCGCAGGATGACATACTATACATCAAGGCTGACAATGTATACCTGGACATATATACTATAAAGAAGAATTTTACCATAAGACAGACACTCGAGAAATTCATGCTTGGGCTTGACGCGGCCGCTTTTGCCAAAACACATCGTTCCTACATTGTGAATCGTGCGGCTGTTACAGGAAAAAGCAGCAAAGCCATATACATTGGAGATATAGAAATACCACTCTCGAGGAACTACTCTCTGGACCTGTAGTGCACTTCGCATACATATTCCTGCATTTCACAACAAAATGTTAAATCGAACGGAAAGAGTGGCTACATTTGAAATGAATTTTAGTAAAAACCCAGTCTGCAAGTATCGTAAATAATTTGTTGTATTTTAAAGTTGTAGCTTTTTCGACATCGGGGTCTTCTTAAGCACATAACCGGCAAATTCAGATATTCCTACCCTCCCTCCGCAGGCTGGGCATTTTTACTAAAATGAAGCGATCCGTTGCTCATAAAATATCGGACAAACCACCAATTTTATACCAATTGTTCATTAATTGCCAAAGCGCTTCTTCCCGAAGCGCTTTTTTTGGCATATACCATGTCAGATCTGCAATGCTTGTGCATCCCGCATACAAACTCCTGCATTTCGCAACAAAAATTTATAATGAACAACTACTCTGGCTATTTTTGATACAGATCTAAAAAATGCCGGCCTGCAAAAAAACACAGCCATAAAGTATGCTGCTTTTCATGACATCGGGGTCTTCCAAGCGCAATCAGGCAAATTTTACAATAGTAAAGCAGGCCGGTTTTTAGATCTTATGCTTCCAAAGCTTTTCCTCCTATACTATTTTTGCGCCTTCTCTGCCTCAATCTTCAAATAGGCCTTACCAAGATAACTGATAATGTCTGAAGCTGTGAATGCCTGCCTGCTCACATCGCATACGCCAATGTCGGCCGAAAGTCCATGCAGATAAACACCAAATACGGCCGCATCTGCAGGTGGGTAGGACTGCGCCAGCAGCCCTGTAATGATGCCTGTTAACACATCACCGCTCCCGCCTGTTGCCAGACCGGAATTGCCAGTGGGATTGATGTATACCACATCGTCGAACGCAATTATGGTAAAGGCATCCTTTGCCACGAGGATAATACTATGCTCTTTGGCGAATGCCCTTATTTTCTCCACCTTTTCAAGATCATCCTGCCAGAACCCCACTAAGCGCTCCAACTCTTTTGGGTGCGGGGTAAGTATCGTATTTTCAGGAAGGAATTTAAACCATTCCTTGTTATACGACAATATGTTGAGCGCATCGGCATCGATAACCATTGGTAATTGCTGCCTTTTGAGGAATTCCAATACAGCCTGCTGCGTTTCGGGATGCTGCCCAATGCCCGGTCCCAGCCCGATCGCTTTCGGCTGCAGGTCAAAGCTGATGCTCGTTATGTGCTCTTCGCCATCGGTAAGTGCCATGGCTTCGGGAAAGGCTGTTTGCAGGATGTTGTAACCGCATTTGGGAATGTAGGCTGTAACAAGCCCGCAACCCGATATGAGCGCCGCCTTTGCAGACAGGAGTGCCGCCCCTACCTTGCCGTAACTGCCGCCAATAATTAGCGCGTGCCCCTGCGTCCCTTTGTGCGCGTGGTGCGGCACAGGGCGGTAGCGGCGGTGGGCTTCGGTCTTGTCGGTGAGATGGTAGTGCGTAGCTTCGGCATCAATGAATTCTTTATCAAGGCCGATATCGAGTATCTTGATCTCATTGATAAAATGACAATTGCCAGCAAGGTAAAAGGCAAGTTTGGGGAATTGAAAGGTAAGCACAATGTCAGATCGTACGGCCGATACTGTCTTGCGGTCCATGAACATTCCTGATGGTACATCTATGGAAATGACTTTCGCCTTGCTGTTGTTGATCTTTTCAATAACATCGCGTACTTCCTGCCCCACTTCCCGGTTCAGCCCAATGCCGAATATCGCATCGATATAAACGATCTTATGCTTTTTATAAGCATATACCTCATTCGTATTGCAATGCAGGCTGCATTCTTTCAGCTTTTCCAGGTTAGAGGTAAAATCGGCCGAGGGGTTGCCTGTATCTTCTACGATGTCTACGACCGCCTTGTAATTATCACGGTGGAGCAGTCGCGCCACAACAAGGCCGTCGCCGCCATTGTTCCCCCTCCCGCAAAATATATGGAAAACGGTCTCCTTATCGGGAAACTTCCTTTTTAGCCACAAAAACACTTCGGTACCCGCCCTTTCCATCAATTCACCCGAGGTAATGCCCTGCCGGGAAATCGTGGTTTCGTCAGCTTCCTTTATTTTACCTGCCCCAAAAATTTTCATATGTAATGATCGATAGTGATTAATCTCCGGCTTTAGCGCCTGCCATACAGGCTATCTTAAGTAAATTTATCACATTTGGCGCATCCGATCTGTGTCATGAAGTAATATTTAACGTCACGTAACAATGCTGCTGATCATTTTCCATTATTCGATCGGTATATAAACGCAAATTCATACTTCCTGTTTTAAGTTCCTTTTAACAATACTATTTTTTGGCTATGTTTGCGTAACAAAAACCAAGACTATGAAAAAGCTGCTGTCCCTAAGCGTTTTATTATTCTGCGTTGCCGTTCATGCCCAAAAACAGCGGTACCAGAATAAGGAATATGGCTTTGCGATGGATGAGCCGGAGGGATGGCTGTGGGCCAACAATGACGACCTGAAGCAAAACCTGGGCAAGCTTGATCTGGACAATGCAAAGCTGCTCAAGATCATACTGGACCACAAGGGATCGCTGCTGCTAATGTCCTATTACAAATATGACCCCATGACCAAAGCAGGGCTCATTCCAGCCGTGCAGGTGAACGTGAGGGAAATGCGCAACAAGGATTTCAGTATCTTTAAGTCATATATTGTCAAAAGCGCCAATAGCTTCAAGGACCTTTACCCCGATTATGAATTTATTGATGAGCCGAAAGAGGTCAGGGTTAACCGCATTAAGAGCGTTTACTTTAGTGGAAAATTTACGATGAAGACCCAAATGGGCGAGATCTATCGGGTTCGCAGCCGGACATATGTGATACCCCACGGCGACTTCTACTTCCAGATCGTACTGACAGATGGTGTGGTAACCGAAGATTGTTCAAAGCTTTTTGAGGACTTGATAGACAGCATTAAAATTAAGAAATAGGATCGTTGGATGTTGGATTATTCGATACAGGATCCTAGACTGCCTGATCAGATATAAGCTTGTCGCCCCAAGTCTTACATCTAAAAATCTAATGATCTCATATCTAAAATCTAAACATTACCTCTCCCCCAGCAGCCCCTCAAGCCTCTTCCTGTCGCTTTCCGGCAATGACGGCAGCAGGCTTTCGAATTGCGCCCTTAAAACATCTTTCTTAAGCATTTTTCTGATATTGTCCTTTGCGAACTTTACGAACTGCCATTTGTGGTGGCCGGCGGCATTGACAAGGTTTTGCAGCATTATCATATCAAATTTCCCAATATAGAGCAGGTTGGCCAGGGCATTTTGGCGTACAGTGCTTTCATATTTGGAAGAAGAGTATTCCAACAGCTCCGCGTACATTTTATCTTTTTCAGTAGCGCGGTAGCCCACCGCATTATAGGACAGCGTGAGCCATAGTATGCGCAGGTTCTTATCGTTGAAGCCTATCCACCCATCGGCTTTATCGAGAAATTCCGGCTGCCTGTCAGGAAGTTTGCTGCACAGCACGTTAAGTGCGATCTCCTTTGTAATATAGGAGTTATCTTCGAGAAGTGTAATATATTCATTGGTGAACGATGGCGGTATAGATGTCACCGTACGCGCCACGGCCTGCCGCAGCATGATGTCGCCCGACTGCATGGCATAACGAATAAGTTCCGCTTTTTCCTCAAAAGGTACCTCAGCGATCTGGAACAGCACCTCCTCTTTTACCGGGTAGAACTGGTCCGACTGCAAGATCTGCATGTAGATGGGCTTCTTTTCGGTAAAACGCTTGTCGGCCAGGTCACCCAGTTTCAGGTAAAGCTGCATGAATTCGTTCTTGTTGAGCAGTTCTAATGCCTCCTGAACCTCGAACCCGCCTTTTTCAAGCCAGCGTTTGCGGAAGCTGTTAGTATCATAGTTGGAGACTTTATTGATCTCCGCAAAAAAATCATCGGTATCAACATTTTTGCAGGCATACTTTTCAAGGTAGGCCTTAACAGCCTTTCGGAAAGCCTCCTCGCCCACACCATTTCGCAATACATGTAGCGCCCACGCCCCCTTTTGGTAGAAGGTGAGTGTGCTTGCCTTTTCGTTCATTACAGGAATGGTATCGGTTTTGGCGGCCTGCTGCAGTCGTTCGGCCATTTGGTAGAGTTCGTAGTTGAAATGGTCGTCGCCATACAGTTCCTTTTCGCACAGCAGCGCATAGTAGGTCGCAAAGCCCTCCTGCAGCCAGTGGTGGGTACTGCTTTCGGCGGTAACAAGGTCGCCGAACCACTGGTGCGCCAACTCGTGGGCATTGACATTAATGTAGGTGCGGTCGTTAAAGCCGGTTTCATCGACCACGAAATCCTGCGCGAAAATGGTGGACGTAGTATTCTCCATACCGGCATACAGGAAGTCGAGCACAGGCACCTGGCGGTAGATGCCCCATGGGTACTTTACACCGATTTCTTTTTCAAGGAAATCGAACATCCGTTTGCTGTCACGGTAGGTTGGTCCGAATTTGTCCTTATCCTCCGGGCGAAGGTAATATTCCAGAGGCGTATCGGATGCGGATGTTTCTGATCGCATATCGAATTTTCCGATGGCAAGCATTACAAGGTAGCTGCTCATAGGTTTCTCCATTTCGTAATACCAGGAAGTATCTTTACCGAGCAACCCCTTTTTGCTGAGTTCCCCATTGGACAAGACGGTGTAATTGGCGTCAAAGGTTGCAGACATATTAAAGATCACCTTCTCGTTCACATCATCAAAGCTGGGCAGCCAGTGGCTGGTGTACTTCCCCTGGCCTTGTGTCCATACCTGGTCGTCATTGCCATCTTTTACAAAGTATAGCGTCTGTTTCGGTTGCGCCTCATACCGGAACTCCACCGTATTTTTCCCTTTTTTAAAACCTTTGTACAGCTTTAAGGCATTCGCCGAAGCTATCCATCCCGTTTTCTTTTTGCCATTTACTTTTACATCGGTAAACTTCATGTTCCGGGCATCAATGTAGATGGTATCGACTTTTTTGTCAAGCACTTCAAAGGTATACACTATCCTGCCCATAACTTTCTTGTTCGGCACATCGAAGGACAGGTGGGCATTCGCCGTTTTAAAGTCAACCTTTTTTGTTTGCTGGGCAAAGGCGATGGTAGAAAGGAACAGGAAAAACAAATATTTCATGTATGGGTTGTTTGCACAAAACTAAGCATTTGGAGCGATCTTATTTTCAGAAAATAACGTTAAATAGGACTTGTAGGATTGTAGGATTTTTTACTTTTATGTAATCCGAATTCAGGTGCGTTGCAGTGCGGCGTTTTTACACGAAAACATGTGCATAAAACGTAAATTCAGTTCCTTACGACTCCCCTCTCCTTTGGAGAGGGGCCGGGGGTGAGGTCCGCGTGAGGGAATGCAGCGGTATCCTGCGAAGTGCAACGGAGCAGATAGAGCGGAAAGCCCGACGCCGCAGCGCAGCGAAGGCGGCACGCCAAAAGAATACAACCATGAAGCACATCTTCAAAAAATATTATTTACTGATCGTCCTGTTTTTTGCGGTCACTGCCCAGGCACAGCTGATACCCGGTACAGGAAAAACCGAAGAGGCTGTAGCCGAAGCGCCAAAGGATACACTGGGCCGCCGCACACCGCGCGGTACCGTTGAGGGGTTTATAACAGCCATAGGAGAATCAGATTATGTGCTTGCCAGCCACTACCTTGAGCTCAATAAAAGGGCTTACCGCAAAGAGGCCGAGCGCATACGCATAGTGACCATTTTTCAAAGGCTGCTGGACCAGAGCGGCGATATACAGGCCTACGGGTTCATAAGCAACAAAGAGACCGGGCGCACTGACGAGGAAAAACTTGCCGAGGGTACCGATCTGGTGGGCAACATTACCGCGGCGGGTGAAACGGTAGACCTCATCGTAAAAAATACGGCAAAAGCAGGAGAGCCGGCGGTATGGCTTTTTTCGGCCGAAACGGTCGATGACGTTCTCAGCATCAATGTGGATAATGACCTTTTGGTCGATAGAATACTTCCTGATGTACTTAAGGAGCAGCGGTTGGGCGGGGTACCCGTTGGGCATTGGCTGGCCCTTGTGGTACTCATCATGCTGGCCTACCTGGCAGCGTGGGCAGCCATCTCAATCATAAGCCTGCTGATACGCGCGGTATGGAAAAAAGCACGGGAAGAGAACACAGCGCCGATCATCAGGGCTTTTGAATTGCCGTTCCGCCTGTACCTCACGGTATGGATATTTGTGGAGGTATCGCAGCAGGTGGGCATTTCTATCATTGTCAGGCAGCGTTTCAGCGTGATCAGCGTTACCGTAGGCATTGTGGCGATCCTTATGCTGTTGTGGCGCATTGCCGATCTGGTGAGCATTTACACAAAAGACCGAATGACGGTACGCAAGCGCGTTTCGGCAATATCAATCATTATGTTCCTGAGGCGGACGGCCAAGATAGCCATCGTAATATTCGGCATCATTGCGGTGTTGGGTGCGCTGGGCGTAGACGTTACCGCGGGGCTTGCCGCACTGGGAATAGGTGGTATCGCACTGGCGCTGGGGGCGCAAAAGACCATGGAGAACTTTGTGGGCAGCGTGACCCTTATTGCAGATCAGCCCATACGTGTAGGCGACTGGTGTAAGATAGGCGACATATCGGGTACGGTGGAGTCGATAGGGATGCGGAGCACACGCCTGCGCACATCGGCACGTACCATAGTGACCATACCGAATGGGGAATTCTCTTCGAGCCGGATAGAGAATTATGCGTTCCGTGACCGTTTCCTGTTCAATCCCATATTCTATTTCAGGCTGGAGACCACGCCCGACCAGATACGCTACCTGCTGGTGGAATTGCGCAAAGTGCTCTATGCCCATCCTAAGGTACTGGACTCCCCTCCTATCGTACGGTTTACGGGCATTGTTTCGAGCTCACTGAAAATGGATGTCACTGCCTATGTGGAAGCGCCTAACTGGGACACGGCGCAGGAGATCCATGAAGACCTATTGTTACTCATGATGGACGTGGTGATAAGCAGCGGGACTTATTTTGCCCTGCCTTCGCAAATGGGCTATACCCCAAATGACCTTTATGATTTTGACCGTGCCAATGCTGCCGCAGAAACCGTAAAAGAATGGCGCGACAACAACGAAATGCCGCTGCCGAAGTTTGACCACGCACAAGTGGAGAAGCTGAAGGCAACGATAAAATACCCGCCGGAAGGAAGTGTGGTGAAGGAAGACCCATGAAAAACCGGGTAACACAACAGCCACAGTAGATAAAATTATATTATCTTCGGTCATAACAAACAACCACCGTTATGACCCGATCATTCAAGGCATTGCCGTTGGGTGCAATGCTCATCCTCCTTTCTGCCTCCTGCGCGAAAAAAGAAGAACCTGCAAAAGCGGAAGAAAAATCCGACGCTAAAGAAAACGTATTGTTCTTCGATGATTTTTCCGTAACGACGATCGACACCGCCAACTGGACACCACGCACTGATGTGTTCGTGAACAACGAGCAGCAGGCTTACGCCGATTCGACCGCCACGCTTTATCTTGATAAAAATGTTGCAGGCGCAGAGAACGGCGCATTAGTGATACAGGCGCATTACAGTCCGGGGTATCTCGCTGAGAACGGCAAAAAATACGACTTCATATCGGGCCGTATGGATTCGCGGGGTAAGAAGCAGTTTACCTATGGTTCGATGGCCGCACGCATGAAAATGCCTCCCGGTAGCGGATACTGGCCTGCATTCTGGGCATTGGGCGCGCAGGGCGACTGGCCCGAATGCGGCGAGATCGACATCATGGAGTACGTAGGCGAACCCGACTGGATAGGTTGCGCGCTGCACGGGCCAGGCTATTATGGCGATACGCACCTGGTGAATAAGGTGTATTTAGAAGGTACGGATGTGTCTGAATGGCATGTATACTCGGTGGACTGGACTAAGGATTCGCTACTCTTTAAAGTGGATGGAAAGCTGTTTTACCGCGTTACCCGCCCGGTCGTGGATAACTACGGCCCGTGGGTATTCGACAAACCGCACTTCCTGATACTGAACTTTGCCCTCGGCGGCGCTTACCCTGCCAAGATCAATGGTGTGAAAACTCCTTATAATGGCCTGCCGCAAAGCACAGTGGATGATATTAGGAAAGGGAATGCCAAGGTATATGTGGACTGGGTGAAGGTGACGGAGTAAATTGTACGATCCTGAATATAGATCATTTGTATTTTCATGTTCCCAATTTCGTTCTTTTAAGAAAATAGCCCTTAACAACAGCACCCGGATCAAAGGCAACATTAGATAATTGCCCCGATGCATTATGCTCTGCACCAAAAAGGTCGAAAGTTTCGGTCACTAAACTATAATTTTTAGTGAGCGCCATTCGGTAGAGGCGCAGCTTAACGGGATCGCTGCTGCCAAAGAGCACATACGCATCCGGATGGCGCTCTGTGAAGGCATACACCGAGCGGAACACAGTTGCCAGCACCGCAAAGGTGTCATTATTTCCGGATGGCGAAATATCGTCTATTTCTGTTTCTCCCGTTCGTTCGTTAATGGAAATGATACTGCCATAGCCAAGATTGCATACGTGTTCATTTAATGTAGCCGTATACTTGATAGCCATGGGAACAGTCCCGTTACTGCCGGTGGATATAAACCCGAAAACGGTAAGACTGGCATTAGATGAAAGTTCGTATTCCTTATATTCCATGAGCAATGATACGGCTTTATTGTCGGCAGGCAACAGCATTATGGTTTATTGGCTATCTTAGCGATCGCATTACATTTATATGGATATTAACTTTGTAACCTGCATGGCCGGTGGAGCAGCCTTTTTGCTGGGATTTGAGTGCATGCTCAATAGCCGGAGGGCAAATACTATTGCCAATAAATGGTTGGCTGTGTTTGTTATCACTTTTGGCCTGGCGATGCTTGAAATGGCCCTTGCTAAGCAAAATTTCCAGTACGGCCATCCAAGACTGTTTGAGCTCATCGGCCTGCTGCGTTTTCTCACTGCGCCTGCATTATACCTGGCAGTTATTTCATTTACTTCCCTCACTCCTGCCTTTAAGCGGAAACACTTGCTGCACTTTACACCGTTCCTGTTCTTCTTAGGGTTCCGCATTCCTTTTTTCGTCACCGGAGAAAATATAGCGCTTAGCCCTGACATTGCCAAAATAGTCTTTATTATTTTAGCCTCGGCGCTTCCACTGCAAAGTATCCTATATTGGTCATTGTCTTTACAAAGGCTGGAGGATCATAACAAAGCTCTCAGGTTATTTTCGTCGTCGACAGAAAGTAGCGGGTTGGCATGGCTAAAGAATTTTTTACTCATCGTGGGCGTTATTGCCGCAACATGGCTCAACATCCTGTATTTCCATATTGACATACTGATACCTTATACTCCTTTTCTGTACTTGGCCTGCTTATTTTTCCTCGCTTACTTTTCACTACAGCAAAAGGAAATATATGATCTTACAGATGCGGAAAGATCCGGCCTCACTGAGATAATGGGAAAGCCTGGCCCCGTGCAGAGGCAAAAGCGTTTATCGGAGGCGCGTTTAAACATATTGACCGAAAAACTACGAAGGCTTATTGATGAACAGGAAGTTCATCTTGATAACGAACTTACACTGCCAGCACTGGCCGAAATGCTGGAAATAACTACTAATGAAGCTTCTTACCTTATTAATGAAGCTTATAATGAGAACTTCTACAACTTCATTAACAGGCATCGTGTGGAAGCCGCAAAATTATTGCTGCTTTCCGGCCAATTCAAGAAACTGAATATACTTGGCATCGCATACCGTTCAGGCTTCACTTCGAAAAGCACCTTTAATGCCACATTTAAGAAGTGTACAGGTATGACACCGACACAATTTGTAAAACAAAATACCCATATAACCGCATAAATAGGTGCGGATGTACACAGGCACACTTTAATCAATTGTATTACAACATATTTGCAGCATATAAAAATTAATATCATGCTGCGAACAACACCTGAAAGATCATCGTTACTTAGAAAACTGCTTACCTGCTCAATAGCGGGATCCACAATAGCAGGCACCCTGCTGCTGCTTGGCAATGGCGGAACTATACCATGGCTGCCACCCACTGTTATTTTCCCATTGACAGGTATGTCCCTGGTCACTGCATTGGTGTATCCATTTGTTTGGCACCACAAGGAAAAGAATAACACGATAAATTCCGAAAGCACTTATGCGTTTCTTTGTTCTGTTATCCGCTATGGCATTGCCTTTAGTATTGCATGTTTTGGGTGGAAGAAGATCTTCGGGCTTCAATTCATAGTTCCGGAAGAGATCGCATCGCTGCCAATGAACAAGCAGGACGGAGAGTGGCTAACGTGGTATTATTTTGGGTACAGCGCTCTTTACGGCACTATCATCGCGGGCATGCAAATCGGGGGCGCGATACTGCTGCTCTTCCGCCGTACCACCCTTTTTGGAAGCATCCTGCTATTTGGGGTCATGCTTAACCTTTTGCTTATCAATATTTGCTACAGCATGAATGCCGGCGCATTGATACAGTCGGTAACACTTACGACGGGATTATTATTCCTGATACTATCAGATCACCGCAGGATCACTGAATTTTTCTTTAAACATGAAACACAATATCCGGAGATGGTGGTTAAGGGCCCGACACTAAAATATGTCTTGATACTATCGGTCATACTTCTATCACTAATTTTTACAGTACACTTAAGGTTCCGAAATTAGCTTATATATTTCTCCAAAAACTCAAAATCCTCATACTTGACCGCGACAGGCTGCATTTGCACCACCTGGAAGTCATAACCTGAATCGGCTACCACGGGCAGGTAATTGTCTGCCTGTTCCTCGTAGGCTATGGCCCAGGCATCTTCTTCGGTAACTATTTCGTCGGATTCTATAGCGAGCACATTCTTGTATTTGGCAACAGCCTGCATTTCGGCTTCAGGAACGAGTGGTGTATCTGCCAGCATGAGCAGCTTTGCAGTATGTCCGGCAATGGCCTGCCTCATGGCTGACCTGAATTTATCGGAATGTTCGGGAAGCGCAAGCTCGCGGCCGCCCGGTATGAGAAATAGCGTGGTTTTCGTCTCCATTTGCATGATATCCTTTGTGGATACTAAATTACGCTAAGCCGCGCCAATGGCGAAAGGGATTAACATTGCGTTGGGGATTGTTCCTTTATGGGGTTCAGGGTTTATAGTTCCGGGTTGCCAATGGGATGGAGATCGCGGATAAAAAGATAGTTTCCCCGATAGCCCCGATAGAGCCGGTATCCTGCGGAGGCACGGAGCAGATAAAGGCGATAGCGGGAAAGACGACGGCAAAAGTAGACTTGCCTTTCGCTACGAGCCCCCCACTCCCCGAAGGGGGAATGAGCTACACTCCTGCCGGGAGAAAGATCGCTCAGCCATTCTTCCCCTGCGACGACAGAGCCACTCACTCATCCCTGTAAATTTATTATCTTCGCAGGGATGAATAACCTGCTCGAAACTCCCATAGAATACCTCAAGGGTGTAGGCCCGGCGCGTGGCGAACTGCTACGCAAAGAACTCGGCATCCATAAGTATGGCGACCTGCTGCACCTGTTCCCAAATCGGTACATTGACCGGACACGGTATTATAAGGTCAATGAGCTGATCAACAACAATGCCGAAGTACAGGTGGTGGGCAAGGTCATGAACCTGAAGACCGTTGGCGAAAAGAAGACACGGCTTGTAGCCACATTTTCAGACGGCACCGGCGAAATGGAGCTCGTATGGTTCCAGGGCCAGAAATGGATACGGGAGAACATCAAGATCAACATTCCGTATGTTGTATTTGGTAAGGCAAGTGCGTTTAATGGCATGTTCAATATGGCACACCCCGAGATGGAACTGCTGAGCGATCATGAGCAAAGCCTTCGCAGCGCCATGCAGCCCATCTACCCTAGTACAGAAAAGCTTACGCAACGCGGCATTACCAATAAGGTGATAAACAACATCATGCAGCAGCTGTTCCGCGAAACGCAGGCGCTATATAGCGACGTGCTGCCGCCATCCATCATCAATGAGGTGCAGCTGATCCCGAAGAATGCGGCGCTGTTCAACATCCACTTCCCTAAAAGCCCCGAGTTGCTGGCACGGGCGCAGTTCCGGCTCAAGTTTGAAGAATTGTTCTTCATCCAGCTGCAGCTCATTACCAAGAACCTCATCCGCAAGCATAAGATAAAAGGTCACGTGTTCGATAAGGTAGGTATTTACTTTAATGATCTTTACCAAAACCATCTTCCCTTTGAACTGACAGGCGCGCAAAAGCGTGTGATAAAAGAGATCCGCCACGACATGGGCCAGCCCGCACAGATGAACCGCCTTTTGCAGGGCGATGTAGGATCGGGGAAAACCATAGTCGCGTTGATGAGCATGCTTTTAGCATTGGATAATGGTTTCCAGGCCTGCCTAATGGCCCCGACGGAAATACTCGCCAACCAACATTTTATAGGGCTTAGCGAACTCGCCCAACCTTTGGGCATCAATATCAAGATACTTACCGGGTCTACCAAAACGGCCGAGCGCAGGATCATACATGAGGAACTGGAGAATGGCACATTGCATATCATCATAGGTACGCACGCGCTGCTGGAAGACAAGGTGCGGTTCAAAAACCTCGGCCTTGCCGTTATCGACGAGCAACACCGTTTCGGGGTGGAGCAGCGCAGCAGGCTGTGGCGCAAGAACGACATCCCGCCACACGTACTGGTCATGACCGCCACCCCTATTCCGCGAACGCTTGCCATGAGCCTGTATGGGGACCTGGACATATCGGTGATCGATGAGCTGCCGCCGGGCCGCAAGCCCATACAGACCGTACACCGCTATGACAGCAACCGACTGAAAGTATGGAAATTCCTTAAGGATGAAATTGCAAAAGGTCGCCAGGTCTACATTGTCTACCCACTAATACAGGAGAGCGAGAAGATGGATTACAAAGACCTGATGGATGGCTATGAAAGCATTTCGCGCGACTTCCCGCTGCCACAATATTCGGTCAGCATTGTACACGGCCAGATGAAGCCATCCGAAAAGGACAGCGAAATGGCCCGTTTTGCCGCCGGAAAGACCAACCTGATGGTAGCTACTACCGTGATCGAGGTCGGCGTGAACGTACCCAATGCCAGCGTAATGGTGATAGAGAGCGCCGAGCGTTTCGGCTTGTCGCAGCTACACCAGTTACGGGGACGTGTAGGCCGTGGCGCCGACCAAAGCTACTGCATCATGATGACCGGCCAAAAGCTGAGCAACGACAGCAAGACCCGCCTTGAAACGATGTGCCGCACAAACGACGGCTTCGAGATAGCAGAGGTCGACTTAAAGCTGCGAGGCCCGGGCGATATCATGGGGACACAGCAAAGCGGTGTACTCAACCTGCAGATCGCCGACATCGTTAGGGACAAAGACATACTCCAACTTGCGCGCCACCACGCCATTCGCCTGCTACAGGACGATGCCCCGCTCAGCAAACCAGAACATGCAGCACTCAGGCACGCGTTCATCGAGATGGGTAAAAAGAAGAATATCTGGAATTATATCTCTTAGTTGTCGGTTGACAGTTGACGGTTGACAGCTGCTTACTCATACCTGATAGTCTCCTCCCTGGCCATAAGCATGTGAACTCTGAAATATTCGGCAGGAGTAAGCACGTCCCGTAGCCTCCCCTTGGGGGAGGACTGGGAGGGGACTACACGCCTGTGTGCAGTTCTCCCTTTGGGGATTAGGGGGATAACTGAAAACAAAATCGTTACAGTATTAGCTGTTATGCTTCAGTTATCGCAAAACAAATATAATTTTCCTACGCTCAAATCAGTTATTCCGTTAATTAACGGGCAGTTAACTTTTGCAGAATTAATGTCTTCGTAATTTTAGTAAAATTAAAACTATTAAATTATGAGCACATTTCAGGGAAAAACGATAATCATAACAGGGGCTGCCATGGGGCTTGGCCTTGCGACCGCAAAAGTAGTTGCCGAACGCGGCGCTAACCTGACACTTGTAGATTACAATGAGGATGCTTTAACTAAAGCCAAAACAGAACTGCTTGGCATTGCACCGAAGGCAAAAATACTGACCATTTCAGCCGATGTTTCGAATGAGGATGCCGTGAAAAACTATGTAGATAGAACGATCTCGGAGTTTGGCCAGATCGATGGCTTTTACAATAATGCGGGTATAGAGGGCAAGCAGGCCCCGATCACCGAATATGATATTGAAGTATTTAAGAAGGTGATCGACATCAACCTGATGGGGGTTTACTACGGACTACGCTATGTGATCCCGGCCATGCAGAAGAACGGTGGCGGAAAGATCGTTAACGTAGCATCTGTAGGCGGTATAAGAGGTGTTGTGAACCAAATGCCTTATGTAGCCAGTAAGCATGCCGTATCGGGAATGACCAAGAACGCCGCCATTGAGTACGGAAAGGACAACATCTTCACCAATGCCATAGCGCCGGGTGCGATACTTACACCTATGGTGGCCGAAGCTTTTAAGCAGGTAAATGCCGCCGACCCTGCCGCGGCTGAGAAAGAATATGCCCAACGCAACCCGACACGCCGATTAGGCAAGCCTGAGGAAGTGGGCAATCTTGTAGCCTTTCTGCTAAGCGACGACTGCCAGTATGTGAACGGGCAAACCATAGCCATAGATGGTGGGGAGTCGAATTTATACGGTAACTCGTAAATATTGCCGATTGATGGTTAACGGCCGTCAGATGCTTACTCCTGCTTTTAGGCTTGGCTTGCTGATCCTTGATTATCGATCTATGAGTAAAAGTCTGGAAACCAATTATCGGCAACCGATAACCACTTTATTGTCGTACCTTACATGACTTAAACCATGTATAATGACAAAAACTGAAAAGAAGGATCAACTGAAGGGGATGATAAAAGAGTTTTTAGAGGCTAAAGACATGATGAGCCTTACGCGCCTGCGGAACCTCATATACGTGGAGATCATACAGCTTCCCATGTCTTCCAATGACCGAAATACCGTTGAGGATGCTATGTATATGTGGAACTACAATAGCGACCGCTATATCTCCAATACAAAGAACCCTACCATAAAGGCTACGCTAATGGGTGACTTTGATGCCATCCTGAATATTGTAGACAATTCGCTGTTGAAGAATTAGGCAGCCTGCCATTCATTAAGGTAAGCTATAAAAATGTGGCCCCGGCGGAGTATTTCGTCGGGGTTTGTTTTTTATGACCCTTTTAAATTCCCCTCCCCAGCCCTCCCCCAAGGGGAGGGTGACGGAGCGTTCTTACTCTTGCGGCTATTCCATTTCGCAGGACGATCCTGATAATTTTCTTTTTAGGAGCAGTAGGCGGTAGTGCAATTGCTAAACACTGTTCCCGCTTTCCGCTTTATCCCTCCTATCGTCGGGGATGCCGCTGCGATCGGGGCTGAAGGGAAAGGCTGTTTTGAACCCATACTCGACCGACAACCAAAAACTACTTACACCCCTCCAACCCTGCCATAAGCGCTACAGGAAGGCCGAGTTCTTTTGCTTTCAGTGCATCCGCACAGCCGCCGGCTATATCGCCCATTTCCTGTAATATCCTTCCCCGGCAGGTATAAATATAAGCGAGTTGCTTTTGTGGTGCATTTTGTGCATCGATAATTGTGGTCAGGTCGCGTATAGCTTTATCAAGGTTAGGCTTATCCATTGTTTGGTAGGTCGTCGCGCGCGATACCAGCGCCCTCCAGGCCTGCTCCTCATTGGCGACATTCAGCGCCTGGGTGTACAGGCTTATGGCGGCGGCGTAATTATGTTCTTTATTCTGTATCACCGCCCTTTCCATGATCTCCTGGAAGTCGCCCGTAATACGGGAAGGCATTACGGTTTCCGATCTCATTTCGGTACCGTCGCTCTTGAGCCTGGCAGCAGGAGGCTTTGAGGTTGACTTTGGAGTACCTGCCTCATTAGTATACTTTGGGTATGTTTGAGCAAAGGCTGTAATACTGACAAATAATGCCGCGGATAGTAGTAAACGTTTCATAGCTAGTTGGTTTAAATCACTAAGATAGCAAATTCTTTTATTTGAACGTAGGTTAAATTCTACAATGGTTTATTTATCCCCACCCCTGCTCAAATAAAAGGGTGACGGATAATGCACATTTTTGTGTGAGTCCTGATCCTAAAACAAAAACCACCTGCATGAGGTGGTTTCGTCTATTAATCCTGGCTGATTAGAATTTCTCGTCAGCGCCTTTTTTTGATGCTCCGTTGTATTCTACAAGGGTGTTAAGCGCTTTCCTCATCCTCTCTACCAGTGTCTGGTCCGGGGTAAAGTTGAATGGCGAACTGTAATCCTTATAGTTAGGGCCCGCGATCGAAATGTATTCGAAAACGTTCGGTTTAGTATCCTGTACGCATGTTGTAAGTCCCATGCCTTTTCCAGACATGAAAAAATCTTCAGAGTACTCATTGCTCAGGCCGGTCACTTTATTAAGGTCGATTGTAGTAGTGCAAATTTCGCCACCGTACATTTCCTTAGTATACACAAAAAGGCCGTTGGAATAGGAAACGAATTTCCTTGGCGAAGCAAGGTTCTCCTGCATTTTGCCTCCGATCCAGTCCATGGTCTCGGCTTTGGTCGCTTTTGAGCTTGCTGCTTTAGCCGCGGCAGGCTTGGCAGCAGGTTTTGCAGCGGCTTTTTTCTGTGCGCTTACGCTCATCGTCATAAGTACTGCGGCGAGTACCACAAGTTTTGAAAGTTTCATTTATAGGTTGTTTTATTGGTTAATGCCTACTATAGTATTCAGGTTTCTGTTCGGCTCATTTCCCCCTGGCCGCACTGTAATTTTGGCCGTGCCAAATCTATCAAATTTTATGGATAGGAAAAATATTTTTGGAAGGGAATTGTTGACAAGTTTTAATTCGTTAACTTCAGATGAAGAAGTGTTGGACATGAGTTAACATACGTTTTAAACACACACCTTTCGAGTATTTCCATTATATCAAAAAAAAATCCCTAATCCGGAAAGACCGTCGCGCTACTTTTATCTAATCCAAAATACACATTTTATCCCCAAATCAAAAACCCCCTCCGTTTCCGGAAGGGGTTTCATATCTAAAGCGGATGAGGATTACTTCTGCTCTCCTTTTTCCATTCTTTCTTTAAGCTGTGACAATACGTCGATATCACCAAGGGTGGTTTTCTCTGCATTGTTTGACGATGAAGACATGTTATTGTTGTTATTGTCTTGTTGTGACCTAACATTTTTCTCTTCCTCATCACGGAATGTAGCAGTGTGAGAAGCTACTACCCTTTTGAACTCTTTGTTGAACTCGATCACTTTGAAGTCGGCAACTTCACCTTTCTTAAGTTTCTTGCCATCTTCTTTCTCAAGGTGACGTGTAGGGATGAAAGCAACGATATCGTCACCAAACTCTACAGTAGCGCCTTTGTCAACGATCTCAGCGATAGTTCCGTTATGAACTGAACCTACACCGAAAGAATCCTCATACTTATCCCATGGGTTAGCCTGAGTCTGCTTGTGTCCAAGAGACAGTTTGCGTCCGTCAACATCAAGCTCAAGAACTACAACGTCAAGCTTGTCGCCTACGTTCACGAACTCAGATGGGTGTTTGATCTTCTTAGTCCATGAAAGGTCTGAGATATAGATAAGTCCGTCGATGCCCTCTTCAAGCTCAACGAATACACCAAAGTTAGTAAAGTTCCTTACGATACCTGTGTGGCGTGAACCTACAGGGTATTTAGACGTGATGTCAGTCCATGGATCTTGAGAAAGCTGCTTGATGCCAAGAGACATTTTGCGGTCTTCCCTGTCAAGGGTCAGGATAACTGCTTCAACCTCATCACCAACTTTTACGAAGTCCTGGGCAGAACGCAGGTGCGTAGACCATGACATTTCAGAAACGTGGATAAGGCCTTCTACACCTTCAGCAACTTCGATGAACGCGCCGTAGTCAGCAATAACCACTACTTTACCTTTCACTTTGTCACCTACAGCAAGCTTAGAGTCAAGCGCATCCCACGGGTGGGCGTTAAGCTGCTTAAGACCAAGCTGGATCCTTGTTTTCTCATCATCGAAGTCAAGGATAACCACATTAAGCTTCTGGTCAAGCTCAAGCACTTCGCTTGGGTGGTTGATACGGCTCCATGAAAGGTCAGTGATGTGGATAAGTCCGTCAACACCTCCAAGGTCGATGAATACACCGTATGAAGTGATGTTCTTAACAACACCTTCAAGTACCTGGCCTTTTTCAAGCTGCCCGATGATCTCTTTTTTCTGTACTTCGATATCAGCCTCGATAAGGGCTTTGTGCGAAACTACTACGTTCTTGAACTCGTGGTTGATCTTTACAACTTTGAACTCCATAGTCTTGTTTACGTACTGGTCGTAATCCCTGATAGGTTTTACGTCTATCTGCGAACCAGGAAGGAATGCCTCGATGCCGAATACGTCAACGATCATACCGCCTTTAGTCCTGCACTTAACGAAACCGTTAACGATCTCGCCTGTTTCATTAGCATTGATAACCCTGTCCCAAGCCTTGATGGTACGTGCTTTCTTGTGAGAAAGTACAAGCTGTCCTGACTTGTCTTCGCGAACGTCGATAAGTACTTCAACTTTGTCACCTACTTTAAGGTTCGGGTTGTAACGGAATTCGTTAAGGGAGATAACACCTTCGGATTTTGCGTTGATGTCAACGATAGCATCACGGTCAGTGATGCGTACTACTGTACCTTCTACTACTTCGTCGCTGTCAGTTGAAATGAAAGTCTTTTCAACAAGGCTTTCAAATTCCCTAAGGTTTTGCTCGTCTACCGGATCGATACCTTCTTCAAAGTTGTGCCAGTTAAACTCCTGTAGAAATTCCTCTTTTGATTTTGTTTGTTCAGACATGCTGATATAAAAATTTGTATCCTGTGCCGTGCGTGGGTTCCTAGCAGCGCAAAACAGCAGAAGCGTTTTACAAAAAAATGATTAATACCTTCAGGAAACCCGTCCTGCCAAAAGGTGCGCAAAGGTAAGATATTTTTTTGATTTGCAAAACATTAGTCTTAAAGTTATCCTAACGGAAAATATAGGATTTGGTTAACACTCTTTACCATGCCCTTAACAGCGTGGCGGTTCAATAATGAGTTATTTTATGCATTGCTAAAGAAGAACTATAACCTGCTGAAATTCAACACCTATAAATGAACAATTTTACCCTCCCGCAAAAAAAACACCTTACCATACTATGCTTTTTGCTGTTCAGCTGGATGGCAGGCGCGCAGCTTACGGTCAATGTTGCCGTGACCAATGAGACCTGTCCCGGCTATGGCGCACTTTCGCTTTCCGTGTCCAATGCCAATCCTTCTATACCTGTGGTTTATAAGGTGTACCTTCTGCCTGAGGATACCATACCGATCTGGAACAGCACACAAACCAATGTGCCCGCCCTGGGCGATGGAGATTACCTTGTTGTCGCCACACAGGAACTTGGCGATGGCAATACCTCAACAGGGCAGGCCAATGCTACCATAGGGTCGTTGTATGTACCGGTTGAATTTTACATAAGCAATTCGGTAGCTACGTGCAGCAGCGGTACTGACATGACCGTTACCGTAACTGCCGGCGATCCTTCTACGTACGAAATTATAAACGGGCCTGTTACCGTTGCCCCCCAGGCATCGAACGTATTTACCAATGTCCCGTCAGGAACGTATGAGGTACGCGTAACCGACGAATGCGGCAATGGCTTTACTGCCAACCATACTTTTACCGTGGCCGAACCCACTGTGCTTACACTGGCAGGCCCAGAGTACCCTGACAGCACTTTTCCTTCCTGCAACAGCATGAATATCAGCTACACAATTAGCACTTCAAGCTCATCAGGTATTATTTATCCGCTAACGGTGCAAATGACCGTCACACCACCCAACGGAGGTACGCCGCAAGTATATAACCAAACAATAAATTCCGGCAATCCGTCGCTGCTTACCATAAACCGCCTTATCGACTATCATCCTGAGGCTTATACCGTGGACATATCAGTAACCGACCCCTGCGGCAACGTTTATGAGTTAGAGAACACAGTGAACCGCGTGCTCAATGCAAGCGCTTCAGCTTCTCAGGTATCGTGCAATGGCCAGAGCCTTACGGTAAATGCCACCAATCTTGTAGCCCCTTATACCATCAGTTTCACTTCGGTACCGGCAGGGTTCGACCCGGCATCTTTCAACGGGAACTATCCCGGCTCATACACCGGCCCTACGGTCTTTGGCAGCGAAAGCAACCCCGTTCCGCTGGGTAACTATGCGGGTACCATAACCGATGCCTGCGGGCGCACAGACGATTTTACACGCCAGGTAATCCCGCTAACCCCACCCGAGCCTGTAGTGCAGGCTACCAATAATAACTGCCAGACACAGCTTGGCAGGGTGCTATTAAGGGTACCTAACGCGGATCTGACGTCGGTCATTATGACAGCGGCACCGTCGGGATATGGCCAGGCAACACCTTATGACGCAACTGCTGAGATCAACAATGGCGGGGTGTTCACAATTAGCGGCCTAAACCCCGGAAATTATACATTTAACCTAACCGACTCCTGTGGCAACTCCTATACAGGTATTGTTGGCACCGTGCCACAGTTCGCACCGCAGGAACCTGAATATCTTCCAATACCGGACTGTACCGAAGGAATGGGATCGATAAAAATAACACCATCGATCACTGCCGTGACGATCACGAGCGCGCCATCGTCATTTGGAAGTGCATTACCATTCAACGCTACTTCTAACATTTTTGAAGGCGACTTTAGCATGGATGCACTGCCTCCCGGCAATTATACCTTTAGCGTAGATACGGAATGTGAGAATGGCTATACCCAAACGGTAGAAATACTTCCCCTATCGGTTACGGCCAACTCGATAGAGGTACAGCCCACATGCAATGATTTCAGTATTTATACTACTTATGAGTCCAATGCCGGCGATTCGGTCAATTTCTGGCTGCAGCGGTATAATGATGCCACCGATTCATGGGAACATCCTGGTAACGGAACTGCTTATGTAGCAAATGATGTCCTTACAGGAGATAATGCCCTGCCACTATCACAGTCTAATACCGGGTTTACCGCCACTGGGGAGTTCCGCATCCTCAGGCAGCAAACATCGTATTGCATGGGCTCACTGGGCAGAACAGAAAAGAACTGCATTGAGGAGGTTCAGGAGTTCGAGTTTTATAACCTTTTAGGCATTACCGGTATTTATAACCGCACCTGTGTAGGCGAAGACTTTGAGATAGAAGTACAGGCAACAGGCATAACGCCGCAATATGAGCTCATAAGCAGGGATGGCGATACTTCATTTTATGTAGACAACGGCACTAATAGCATTTTTACAGGACTCGTATCAGGATTGTATGTTTTGCAGGTGACCGATGCCTGCGGCGAAGTGCGCGTTGAGCAGTTCAACATTGCCGAACTCCCTCCCCTGATTACTGCCAGCGCAGCCGAAGATATGTACTTTTGCGATGAGACAGGAAATGGCGGTACCTTTGACCTCTCACTTCAGGACGATGCCATTTTAGGCGATGTTGACCCGGATATCGCAGTGATCACGTACCACGCCAGCCAGCAGGATGCCGACCAGGACATCGATCCACTACCATCAAATTACAGTTCGGGGACAGCCACGATCTATGCGAGGGTAGAATGGATCGTAAACCCGCTATGTTACAGCACAAGTTCTTTTAACATAGTAGCCAGTCCTACATTTGAACTGGCCATGGCCGAAACATGGGGCATGTGCAACGGGCAGCCCGTAACCATTTCGGCTGATGCCGGATACGAGTCTTACAGCTGGTCAACCGGCGAAACTACCGAAAGTATAAACGTAGCTGTACCGGGAGAATATACGGTGACGGTAACAAATGAAGGCGGCTGCGAGGTTTCAAAAACCGTAACGGCCCTTGTAATAAGCCAACCGCTTATAACCCAGGTTGAAATTGAGGACTGGACCGATGACGACAACAGTGTGACCGTAATTACAGGTGATAGCGATACCTCGGGGTATGAATATTCATTTGATGGGATAAATTACTATGACAGCTCCGAACTTACCGGTGTACCTGCGGGCATGATCACAGTATATGTGCGCGACAAATTTGGCTGCTACCCACCCGATTCTGAGGACATAATGATAGCTACTTATCCAAAATTCTTCTCTCCTAACGGTGATGGCAGTAATGACACCTGGCGGATAAAGTTCGCCGTGCTTGAGCCGGGACTCACGGTACAGATATTTGACCGCTATGGCAAGCCCATTACGAATTTTGGGGCTACCAGCGAGGGATGGGATGGCACCTTTAACGGACGGGCAATGCCTGCGGATGACTATTGGTTCATAGTAAAACGCGGCGACGGCAGGGAACTCAAAGGGCACTTTTCTATCAAAAGGTAACTATCCAATATACTGTTACTCAACATTATTTTGTATAATAAACAAAATGAATGTTTTATGTTAAAAACTAAAAAATAATGTTAACGAATTCTTATTAATGTTATCTTTAGCGGAATAATTAAGTTGCCAAGCCTTAATTTCTGCTATGAGAACCAACCTAAAAATACCTTACGGGCAAACGCCTGAGTTTTGGCTATGGAGTAATTTTAAAGTGATACTACTCCTGCTTTGGCTCACCCCGGCGGCTGCACAGCTAACCGTAGACGTTACCGTTACAGACGAATTATGCCCCGGCGGCGGTGCCCTTTCATTTACAGTAAGCAACGCTGACCCGAATGTGCCTGTAAATTACAAAGTGTACAAGCTGCCCAATACGGCCACGCCCATATCCAATAATTCCAATACCTCTGTCTCCGGATTGATAGACGGCGATTATTTAGTTGTAGCGACACAGGTCATAGGCGGCAACACAGTTACCGATCAGGAACAGGTAACTATTGATGACCTGACGGTTCCCCTGTCCTATACTTTAACAAGCGTTAATGCCTATTGCGGCGCGGACGGCAGCATTACTGTAAATGTAAATAGCGGAACGTCAGCATCCTACGAGATCATTACCGGCCCAATGACCAGGCCGGCCCAGGCGTCGAACGTTTTCAACAACCTCCTGCCCGGCAGCTACCAGGTGAGGGTTACCGATAATTGCGGATCGGCAGAAGTTGTTACCTATTCCTTATTTACTGACGGCCCGGTGCTGGCCATAGACCTTCCGTCATTCCCAGACTCGATCCTCCCGGCATGCGACCAGATCACTGTTAGCAATGCAATAGCTTCGTCTAACGGAGTGCCTATCGCTTATCCCCTCACAGCTGTGTTCACCGTTTACGACCCTGCAGGCAATGTCGTTTTCACAAATACACAAACCATTGCCACTGGTGGAGAAGAAGTGGCAACGGTCTCTCAGGTCATACCTTTTTTCCATGCCACACCCTACCACTATACACTGCAGGTCACAGACCCCTGTGGCACGGTATATAATGCCAACTGCCCGGTAAACCAAAAGCTTTCCGCCATGCCCGGATTTAATAATTTGGGGTGCGGCAATTACCAGTTCATGATAAACATTAGTAAGTACGTCCCTCCATATATGGTAACGTTCACCTCGGTACCCGACGGTTTTG
Source organism: Flavobacterium sp. (assembly GCF_052437795.1). Lineage (GTDB taxonomy): Bacteria > Bacteroidota > Bacteroidia > Flavobacteriales > Flavobacteriaceae > Flavobacterium. Next base: position 468,627 of record NZ_JBQVPA010000001.1, on the reverse strand, counting down.
ACCCTGCCGCGGTGAATGCCACGCACCCGGGGCCATTCAGCGAGAACACGATTTATTATGGGGATCCGGATGATACCGTTCCTGTCGGGACCTATGCGTATAGTGTTACCGATGCCTGCGGACATACCTCAACTTATGAAACCGAGCTTACAGAGCCGGATATCGAACCCATTGCATCCCCTTTTGCTGCCGACTGCCTCGGGAATCCTGGTAAAGTCGAGATCGGGATACCGGGATACTTTATTGGCATTGGCACAGTAACCGTTGCACCACAGGCGTATGAAGATGAAAATGAACTGCCGCATGATGTTTCGGGGTTTGTGGACGAAGAGGGAGCGCTTAAAATCAACGACCTCCCACCCGGTGAATATACCGTAACTCTAATAGACACCTGTGGTACCACATGGCCACCTGTAGATTTTATTATACAGCAGGCACCCGGCAATGTAGGCACGCCGCTTAGCCGCCCGGACTGTACCCCCGGAAAGGCGACGGTTTACATGAACGCATCCGGAGGTGTATTGACCATGGTAAAAATAATAGCCGCACCACCCGGATTCCCTGAGCAGTTGCCCTATGATGCTTCATTTAACATTGCCGCTCTCGACGGTGCCTTTTACATGGATAACCTGCCTCCCGGACAATATACCTTCCTGATAGACACCACCTGCGAAACGGGGGTCACGAAAACAGCAACGCTCACGGGTTATACTGTCACGGCAAACAGTTCCACCTTAACGCGGCATTGCGGTTCGTTCGACATAAGCTTCCAGCATACGAGCAACGCCATAGCGTTCCTTTCCTTCTGGCTGCAGCGATATGACCCAGGGACCGATACCTGGGGCCATCCTGACACCGGTGTATCCATACCCGCAGGGAATACACCTGTTGACCCTGATAACGGGTATCCGCTGACCAATAACACCGCCGTTTACAGCCTTAATTATACCGGCCAGTTCCGTATCGTAAAAGTGTTCCAGAGCTTTCCCAACGGGAGCGTAAGTACCAAGAAATTCTGTACCGAAGTTATAGAGGAGTTCGAATTCCTCGACGACCTGAAAATAATCGGCATCACGAGCCTTACCTGTTCCGGTGCCATAGGCGACGTACAGGTAGATGTAGAGGGTGTATCTCCTACGACCTATGAGCTCATCAGTAAAAATGGCGATGACTCCTTTTACCTCAACAATGGGCAGAACAATATCTTTAATGCTCTCGACTCCGCATTTTATAAGGTAAGGGTGGCCGACCCGTGCGGCAACTTCAAGACCGAAATATTCAATGTGGCCGACCTCCCGTCGCTGGTAACTGCTACACAGCCTGCAGATATGCACCTGTGCGATACCGACAACAACGGTACAGAGCAGTTTGACCTGTCGCAGCAAAACAGCGCCATACTCAACGGGCAGGACCCTGCAATGGTCGCGATCACTTACCACACTTCGCAGGCCGATGCCGATACAGGCACAGGCCCGTTGCCCACTCTGTACGATTCTGCCACAGCAACGATATACGCCCGCCTGGTTTACAATAACAATACTGCCTGCATTGCCACGACATCGTTCACTATTAATGCCGACGGAGCGCCGGAACTGGATATGGAGACCGTATGGGTTGTGTGCGAAGGCGAAGATATCGAAGTAATTGCCGATGCCGGTTTTGACTTTTACCATTGGTCGGGTGGTGAGACCACGCAGTCGATAACAGTATCCGAAGCCGGGAGCCATACCGTAAAAGTAACGAATCAATATGGCTGTGAAGCCGAGAAAACCATAAGTGTCGTACTATCCCCACTGCCTGTAGTAAGCCGCATCGATGTGGATGACTGGACAGACAGCAGCAATGTGATCACTGTGATCATGCAAAACCAGTCGGCCGCCAGCTTTGAGTACTCCCTGGACGGTGTCAATTACCAGGATAGCCCCGTTTTTACAAGACTTGCGCCAGGCCCTTATTTGGTATATGTAAGGGATATATTTGAATGCGGCAGGGTTACAATGCCTGCTTTCGTACTCACATACCCAAAATTCTTTACACCAAATGGCGATGGCATTAACGAGAACTGGCGCATACAATTCTCCATAATGGAACCTGACATGCTCATTTATATTTACGACCGCTACGGCAAGCTGATCACCGGCTTTGGCACCGACAGCATCGGCTGGGATGGCACGCTTAATGGAGTTCCGCTACCTGCTACCGACTATTGGTTCGTAGTGAAAAGGCAGAATGGCCAGGAGATGAAAGGGCATTTCTCGATGATCCGGTAATATTTCAGACCTCAGATCAAGCTACACCTTAGCTCTCACCTATCCTATAGGTAATATTATTTGATCCGCAAGTAAGGTACACAACGTTCTCCGCGTGAGCGATCGCAGCGGCATCCCTGTAGCGCAGCGGAGGGATACAGCGAAGAGCGCGACGGCGTAGGCACGGAGCCGCCACGCCCAAATAAAACAAAACAGGCCACCTATAAAAGACAGCCTGTATATATTTTAAATCCTGAAGATCCTTAGTGCTTTACCTCGTTTATTAGAGAAGGGTCGTGCTTGTGCTTGAACATCACGGCAAAGGCTATGGCGATAACCAGTGCATAGGCAGCGAACGAGAGCCAGATGTCGTGCCATTCCCGCATGGTAACGGCTTTGTCAAACATTCCCTGAGCATCTACAGCAGCGCCGCTTTTTTTGACGAATGACATCATGTGGGCATTGTCAGACGTAGTGTCCAGATAAGCGGACAATTCGGTCGTATTGGCAAATGACCTGGTAAAATATTTATCAATGACCCAGCCAGAAGTAACAGAGCCTAATACAGCCCCTATACCGTTGGTCATCATCATGAACAATCCCTGTGCCGATGAGCGTATCTTAGCACTTGTAGTGGTCTCAACGAATAGTGAACCTGATATATTAAAAAAATCGAACGCCATACCGTAAACGATACACGAAAGGATGATCATCCAAAGGCCGTTCACAGGGTCACCATACGCGAAAAGGCCAAAACGAAGCACCCATGCCAGCATGCTGATGAGCATTACCTGCTTGATGCCAAAACGCTTCAGGAAGAAGGGTATGGCAAGGATGAACAATGTTTCGCTGATCTGCGATATCGACATGATGATCGTAGAATATTCCACCACGAATGAGTCGGCATATTTAGGGAAATTCTCAAATTCACTAAGGAAAACATCACCATAGGCATTGGTAAGCTGTAAAGCCCCGCCCAGGAACATGGAGAAGATGAAGAACAGCATGATCTTGTAATCTCCAAACAGTTTAAAGGCGCCTAGTCCCAGTGTTTCCGACACGGAAGAAGTGTCTTTGGTCTTACCCTGAGGCACACACTTTGGCAATGTAAGCGCATAGATCGCAAGGGCCACTGCGGCTATACCGGCTATGTAAAACTGGTATTCGGTAGCTTTACTCCCTGTGAGGTTGGTTATCCACATGGCAATTATAAAGCCTATCGTTCCGAATACACGTATCGGCGGGAAATCCTTTACCACGTCGCCATTGTTCATTTTCAGGGATGTATAGGAAATGGAATTGCTGAGGGATATGGTTGGCATGTAAAAACACATAGCCACGAACATCACGTAGATGAATGTTGTCGGATCTTCTACCATCGGCAGGCAGAACAGCGTTCCCGCATACAGTATGTGCATGGCCGCATACAGCTTTTCGGCATTGATCCACCTGTCGGCAATGATCCCCGTTAGCGTTGGCATGAACAGCGAGGCGAACCCCATGGTACTGAACACTAAGCCGAACTGGGTACCATCCCAGTGTTTTGTACCAAACCAATAATTTGCAATTGTTATCAGCCACGCCCCCCAGACAAAAAACTGGAGGAAACTCATTACCACAAGACGGTTCTTTATGCCCATAAAATTATGTATGCTATATTAACATTTTCTTAACGGCGGTAAATCTATGAAAAAAATAGGATTTGTAAACAGCTACATCGTTAAAGTTGTGCCGCTTCTTTCACAAGGCCAAGCACTAATTCGAACTGCTCCTCTTTGGAAAGATGCGAATTATCAATGGCTATGGCATCTATAGCCTGTATGAGCGGAGAGTCATCACGGTTGGAATCGATGTGGTCACGCTTTTGCACATTTTCAAGCACGGCATCGTAAGTTACCTCTTCACCTTTTTGTGTCAGCTCATCAAAACGGCGCTGTGCACGGGTCTCGGCGCTGGCGACCATAAATACCTTCAGTTCGGCATTAGGGAATACCACGGTGCCTATATCACGGCCATCCATTACCACGCCTTTATTTTCGCCCATGTGCTGCTGCTGCTCCACGAGTTTAGCCCGCACTTCGGATACTTCGGCAACGCGGCTAACAAGGTTGGAAACTTCAAGTGTGCGGATCTTCTTTTCTACATTGATCCCGTTCAGGAACATTTCGCCAAAACCAAGCTCAGGGTTAAAACGGAATTCCAGTTTTACATCCGGGAGGTTACGTATCAGTGCTTCCCTGTCGAGGTGATCCGGGGATACAAGCCCATTTTCCATGGCATATAGCGTTACGGCACGGTACATGGCCCCACTGTCTACATACACATAGCCCATATGGGCAGCGATCTGTTTGGCGAGGGTACTTTTCCCGGTAGAAGAAAAGCCGTCTATGGCAATTGTGATTTTTTTGTCCAAGCTATTGCAGGTTTATGGTTAACCCGAACAGGCTGGTATTGGCCGCAAGGGTATAACGTGAGTACGAATAATCGAACCGCAATTTATTAAATCTTAAGCCTACGCCCGCCGAAATTCCCGAAAAATTTCGCCTGTCCTCAATGCGCAGTTCCTCAGCCCTCCTGAAGTTATAGCCAACCCTGATATTGAAGCTTTTGCCAGGGAACAATTCTGCCCCCATTATCACGTGGCGCAGGGCATTGTTCATAAAGGACACCTTCTCCTCGCTGCTGCCGCCATCTATGCCTTCCTCTGCCCTGTTAGGGTTGGAAAAGGCGATGTTCCACTGTTGCAGGTTCTCAAGGGTTATGTGCCACCTCAACGGCACATTTTCAAGCTCCTGCGAAATGCCTGCGATCACTTCCAGGGGCAGCGATTCGCGCAAACCCGCATAGGTGGTAAACTGCATCCCGGCATTGCGGATGGCGAGCGCTATGTTGATGTCATTATCTTCGTCAATGTAAATGGCACCGAGGTCTATCGCACCACCGAAAGAATTATAGCTTTCGAGCGTTGATGATATCAGCTTACCATTGGCACCCACATAAATACTGGTGTAAGGGATATTATAGGCGTAGCCGAATGAAAGGGCGATCTCGCTGCCGGTAAAATCTCCGGTAAGCATGCCCATTTCGTCACGGCCTTCAAATGTGCCGTAGTTAACATAGTTCACCCCGGCATGAAAGGTTTGCAGGTGCCTGTCGTAGGTATAGGCATAGGCAGCGGTACCGTAAGTGACCTCGCCAAAATAACTGCCGTAATTTACAGTCAGGTGGTTGTCCATTTCGGGATTGATGGTGGCGGGGTTGTAAATACCCTGATTGACATCGTAATCGTAAAGCGTGATGATCTTTCCGCCAAGGGCCGACTGGCGCGGCGAGGTGACAAGGTTCAAAAACTGGTAGGTATGCTTCCCTCCTATCTGGCTAAAAGACAAACTGGTGCAGCATAAAAGAAGAAATAAGAGCCCGTTCTTAAACATTGTTAGCAATACGTTTTGTGCATACTATAACGCAGGTGCGAAGATATTATTTTTTAAATAAAAAAACGGCTAAGAATTTTAGCCGTTTTTCATGATATATGTACGTATTAAAGCACTTTTGCGTTCTTCGCCTTTTGATCGGTGATGGCAAATTTTACCACATCGGCCATTTCCTTTACATAATGGAAAGTAAGCCCTTCAAGATAATCCTGCTTGATCTCCTCTATATCCTGTTTGTTTTCCTCGCACAGGATGATCTCTTTAATATTGGCACGCTTGGCTGCAAGTATCTTTTCTTTTATACCTCCCACAGGTAATACACGTCCGCGAAGCGTGATCTCTCCCGTCATTGCCAAGTGTTTTTTCACCCTTTTCTGCGTATAGGTAGATATTAGGGAGGTAAGCATTGCCACCCCGGCACTTGGGCCGTCTTTTGGAGTTGCGCCCTCGGGTACGTGGATGTGTACGTTATAATTCGTGATCACTTCAGGGCTAATGCCCAGTCTCTCGGCATTCGATTTTATATATTCCAAAGCGATGGTTGCCGACTCTTTCATTACTGTACCCAGGTTACCCGTCATGGTCATGTTCCCTTTACCTTTAGACAGTATCGACTCAATGAAAAGGATATCACCACCCACGCTGGTCCAAGCAAGACCTGTAACTACACCGGCTACATCGTTATTTTCATACTTGTCACGCTCCATTTTTGGCGCACCAAGTATTTTTACCACTTCCTCTTCACTAACTTTAGGTTCGTACTCCTCTTCCATCGCTACCGATTTGGCAATGTGGCGCACGGTTTTGGCGATCTGCTTCTCCAGCCCGCGCACACCCGATTCACGTGTGTAGCCTGTTACGATCTTTTCCAATTGTTTTTTACCCAACTGTATATCCTTTGGTGTAAGCCCGTGTTCTTTTATCTGCTTTGGTAGCAGGTGCTTTTTAGCGATCTCGATCTTCTCTTCAATAGTGTAACCTGTCATGTGGATGATCTCCATCCTGTCACGAAGAGCAGGCTGTATAGTGCTCAGGTTGTTTGACGTAGCAATGAACATCACTTTTGAAAGGTCAAAGCCCATTTCGAGGAAGTTATCATAAAACTCCTTGTTCTGTTCCGGGTCGAGTACCTCCAGCAATGCCGAAGATGGATCGCCCTGGTTACCTGAACTCAATTTATCGATCTCATCCAGAACAAATACAGGGTTAGATGTTCCTGCTTTTTTAAGGCTCTGGAGGATCCTGCCCGGCATTGCGCCGATGTAGGTTTTCCTATGTCCCCTTATCTCAGCCTCATCACGAAGTCCGCCAAGGGATATGCGCACATACTCCCTGCCAAGCGCCTCTGCGACAGATTTGCCTATTGAGGTCTTACCTACTCCCGGAGGCCCATAAAGGCACAGGATAGGCGACTTCATATCGTTACGCAGCTTAAGTACCGCTAAGTATTCTATGATACGTTTCTTAACATCATCAAGGCCATAGTGGTCACGGTGAAGTATCTTTTCGGCACGCTTCAGGTCGAAGTTATCTTTGGAGAACTCGTTCCACGGCAGGTCGAGCATCAGCTCGAGGTAATTGCGCTGTGTACCATATTCTGCTGCCTGCGGATTAGTGCGTTGCAGCTTTGCAACCTCTTTATCAAATTGCGCCCTTACTTTGTCATTCCATTTTTTAGACCGCCCTTTTTGGCGCATATCGTCGATTTCCTGATCATGCGATACACCGCCCAGCTCTTCCTGGATGGTCTTCATCTGCTGGTGCAGGAAATACTCACGTTGTTGCTGGTCAAGGTCAAAACGGACCTTGCTTTGTATGTCGTTCTTCAATTCAAGCTTCTGCAGCTCAAGGTTCATGTAGCGCAGGGTTTCCAGCGCACGGTCCTTAAGGTTGTTGATGGCAAGAAGGTCCTGCTTTTCCTTTACCGAAAGGTTCATATTGGAAGACACGAAATTCACCAGGAATGAATCGCTCTCAATGTTCTTTATGGCAAAAGTCGCTTCGGTAGGGATGTTGGGGCTTTCCTTGATGATCTGGATGGCAAGTTCCTTGATGGACTCGATTATGGTATTGAATTCAGCATCCTTTTTGCCCGGCCTTTCCTCGCTTACCTCTTTAGTTGTGGCTTGCAGGTAGGGCTGGTCGGTAGTTACCGTATCCACTTCAAATCGCTTCTTGCCCTGAAGGATCACAGTGGTATTACCATCGGGCATCTTCAGCACGCGAAGTATCCTTGCTACGGTACCAACGGTGTTGATATCCTCAGCGCCCGGTTCCTCTACCGCTTCATCTTTTTGCGCCACCACACCTATGATCTTACTGCCGGCATTGGCATCGTTGATGAGCCTGATCGACTTATCACGCCCGGCGGTAATAGGTATTACCACTCCCGGGAAAAGGACCATGTTGCGCAACGGAAGTATCGGAAGGGCTGCAGGTATTTGTTCATTATTCATCTCCTCCTCATCTTCGGATGTCATTAGCGGGATCAGGTCCGCATCTGTATCTATTTCCTGGAGTGACAAATTGTCAATATTCATTAGTTTACGATTCGACATAGTTTAGGTCAGTCATTTTGTCATTAAAAATCAGTTAACGGTGGAATGGCCTATTGACCGATATTCCACCTTACACCCTCTATTTCAGCAAAGGCCTGTAAATTCAGCCAAAATTGCTATCACTTTATTCCAATCATTATGCCATAAAAAAATCCGCCGTAGCGGATCTTATATTTTATAGTTGCCGTATTTACGGCAACTCGATATTAAATTCACCCTCGGTTATCTGAACCGTATTACCCTCACCGTCATCGCCGGTAAACTGGAACGTACCTTTCATCCATCCACCAGTGTTGCTGATAATGGTCACGCTGCCCGAAACGGCATCGTATCCCCATTCGTTGCTGTCGTCGCTGTATGTTGCCGATGGTACTGCCATAGGGGCATCAACAAAGGCATAAGTTCCCGGAGTAACGTTCGTAGGGACAAGGACCTGTACAGAGCTTGCAGGGCTAATGATATTACCACTGAAGGACACATTGTTGCCTGCCTCAAGCGAAGCTATGATGCTATAGTTTTTCTGCACGCCATCCACTTTTGCCTTTACATACTCATCATCTGTCGGATTAACAATGTTCCCTGTGTAAGGTATGTTTTGGAACGAGCCATTCGTAAATGCTATAGATGGGTGGTTTTCCTCTGAATTTGACCAATGGCCTACAAAGTTAAATGTACCCGAAATAGTGTGGTTCGTTGTATTGATGGATGTGATCGTTACACTGCCTGTAGAATTTAGCTCATCATCAACATTCCAGTACTGGTATTCCGAAGTAAGGGTAGGATGGTAAGCCATAAGCACCTCATTACCGCTATATGTACCTGTTGTAGTGGCCGGGATCGCAATGCTTACCTGCTCATTGCCCTGAACACCGCCAATAACGATCATACCGTCGGCCATAACAGCCTGTACCTGATCGGCAGTGAATGTCTCACCGCTAAAATCTACCTTAAAGATAGCCGGGCCGGTCGGCTCCGTTGGTTCATTACCTATAAGCAGCGGATCTACAGGCTCAGAGTCACATGACGTGAAGCCGATAGCAGCGAATAATACTATAAAAGCTGATAAAAAGCTTAATTTTTTCATAGCAGGATCAATTTATTTTTAAGGTTTCAAATATAATGGAATTAAATTAATATCAAAACCCTTATTTTGTTAATAGTAAATTTAATGTTAACGCCTGATCTATGAAGTTGTCTTTCGCTTTGGGACCCTTAAAAGCAATACGATCCCCACTACAAAGAACACTGTAAGAAATACGACAGAATACCTTTGGCTGTTCAGTGCCTGATCGATCGCGCCATATAAAAGCATCCCGATCACAATGCCGATCTTCTCAGTAACATCATAAAAGCTGAAAAAGGAAGCGGTATCTTTAGTTTCGGGAAGCAATTTAGAGTATGTGCTTCGGGATAGCGACTGTATGCCCCCCATTACAAGGCCAACGAATGCTGCGGTAACGTAAAAATGGGCCGGCTCGGTAACGAACCAGGCACCTATGCAAATGACAGCCCATACAGCGTTAATATATATGAGTGCCTTTATGTTGCCTATCCTGGCCGATAGCTTTGAGGTAAGCAACGCTCCCGCTACAGCGATCAACTGTATAAGTAAGATACTGATGATGAGCCCCATGCTCTTGGCGTCCTCATTGGGCCAGTTGATCTCTTCCGCTCCAAAATAGGTCGCCGCGAGCATTACCGTTTGTACCGCCATACTGTACACGAAAAATGCGCCGAGGTATCGTTTCAATTCGATATTTTCTTTTAACTGGAGCCAAACCTTGCGGAGCTCGCGAAATCCATTGAGCAGTACGTCGCGGGTCACTTTATTCCTGCGTACACCTTTCGGCAAATGGTAGTAGCTGTACTGGCTGAACAGTATCCACCAGATCCCCACCGATACGAAGGAATATCGCATGGCCATGACCGCGGTCTTAAGACCGTCTCCTTCATCTATCCCAAAAACTTCAGGGTACATGATCATACCGAGGTTAAAGATGAGCAATATCATACTGCCTATGTAGCCGAGGGAATATCCTTTGGCACTCACGGCATCCTGTTGTTCCGGATAAGCGATATCGGGCAGGTAGGAGTTGTAAAACACAAGGCTTCCCCAAAAACCTACTAATCCGAAAAGGTAACACACCAGGCTCCAGTACAGGTTGTCGCGGTCAAACCAGTACAGACCGATGCACGACAATGCGCCTATGTAACAGAACGCTTTAAGGAATGACTTCTTGTTGCCTGCATAATCGGCAATACCCGACAGCAATGGGGAAATGAAGGCTACAATGAGGAAAGCAAATGCTGTTACAAAGCTGATGAGCGCCGTACCCTTCATCGAGGTGCCGAATACATCGAGCATCTCGCCTTCAGGTATCAGTTTATTATAGAATATTGGAAATACAGCCGAAGCGATGACAAGGCTGTAAACAGAGTTCGCCCAGTCATAAAAAGCCCAGGCGTTAAGGAGCTTTTTGCTGCCTTTTTCAGGGTGTGCCATAGTTTTTGGTTTGGTAACCAAAGCTAACATATTTTTTGGAACTTTTACACTCTATCGCATTAAGCTTATAAAAAGCAAAAGCCGCCCTTTCAGGCGGCTCCTTACGATATTACAAACCAATTAATATTTTATACCAAATTTAGCGGCCTCTTTCTTAGCCTTGGGTATCTGGCTTTTTATGTTGGATATACGTGTATTGTCAGACGGGTGCGTACTCATGAATTCCGGTGGTGCCCCGCCACCTGAATTTGCCGACATCCTTTGCCAAAAATCGATCGCCTTATCAGGATTATAGCCTGCTATTGCCATTAGGATAAGCCCTATGTCATCAGCCTCTGTTTCGTGCTTCCTGCTAAATGGCAGCATTGCGCCAAATTCGGTACCAAGGCCGTATGCCTGCATGATGATCTGCTGTGTGGTCTCACTCTTGCCGCCTGCCGCAACACCTACGCCCACCGCGCCAAGCTGTTGCAATTGTCCGGCGCTCATGCGCTGCGCGCCGTGGTTTACCAATGCGTGTGCCACCTCATGACCCATTACAGTAGCAAGGCCGGCCTCGTCTTTTGTTATTGGCAGGATCCCCGTATATACCACGATCTTTCCGCCCGGCATGCACCATGCGTTCACAGCAGGGTCCTGTACAAGCTTGTATTCCCACTGGTAACCCTCAAGGTATCCCTGGTAGCCGTTGGCATTAAGGTATTTTTCTGCAGCAGCCCTTATCTTTTGGCCAACCGATGTTACCATAGCCGCCTGGCTGGTGCCCGTAACAACCTTATTTTCCTTAAGGAACTGGTCGTACTGCGCAAAAGCGCTGGGGAATATCTGGTCGTTCGACACAAAGTTCAGGTCCTTTTTCCCTGTAAAAGGATTCGTGGTGCACGCGCAAACCAAAATGAAGAGGATGCCCGATACGGTTAGCAAGCTTCGTTTCATATCTTAAAATCTTTAATTTTATTCAAATTTACTAAATCCCTTTGATATGTAATTCAGAAAAATCCTTGCTTATAGTTAAACTATTGTGAATATTTAATTGAAGCTCTTCCAAAGAAACTGCTTCGTTGTCAATTTCAACACTTTGTACCCTGAATGGCAACCCTGTAAGGTTTATCTTAAAATTAGAATATGGTGTCACATACTTACCTTCCTTATGCTGACGGATAACCAGATCATTCTCTTTCCCGGTAAGCGTGAACGTCCTTAGCGAATACCTGCCTTTTGTATAGTCATAACCATCCTGAGCGTCCTCGAACACTACAGATGTCTCCTTACCTTCCTTATAATATACATCAAGCGTAAGCTCTTCTATCTCTTTTTCGCCTACATATTGCTGTACGGGGTATTTAGGGATGATAGCACCGGCCTTGACGAATACGGGTATCTGATCAAAGGCCGTATCTACCCACATTTCCTTACCGCCGGTCACCAATTCATTGGTCCAGTAGTTATACCATTGCCCTTTTGGGATGTACATCCTTCGGCCCAGGGCATTAGGTTCCAGTATCGGGCAAACGAGTATATGGTTCCCGAAGATGAACTCGTCGGTCCTGTAATGCGTCTGCGTATCTTCCTGGTCGTAGTAGAACAGTGGTTTCAGCATTGGCAGGCCTTCGTCGATATACTGCCAGAACATGGTATATAAGTATGGTAAAAGCTGGTAGCGCAGTTCGATAAATTTTCGGGTCACGTTGATCACTTCTTCCCCAAACGCCCACGGCTCCTGCTCTCCGTGATGGCCTGACGAGTGCGTACGGCAAAACGGATGGAACACGCCCAACTGGATCCATCGTGCATACAGCTCTCCTGTAGGCTGTTCAGCAAAACCGCCAATGTCACTTCCTGTAAAGCCCATGCCGCTAAGGCTCATGCGCTGTACCTGCACGTTGGCTATCCAGAGATGTTCCCACGTAGCAACATTATCTCCTGTCCAGGAAGATGTGTAACGCTGTGCCCCCGAGTATGCCGAGCGCGTTATTATGAACGGCCGCTTAGGGTAAGAGAAGCGTTTCACACCCTCGTATGTTGCACGTGCCATCTGGGTACCGTATATGTTGTGTGCCTTGCGGTGGCTGCATGGGTGTCCGTCGTAATCGTGGCGCACATCCAGCGGGAAGGTCTTGGTAGGCACTTCCATTACTGCCGGCTCGTTCATATCATTCCACACGCCTTTTACGCCGAAGTCAGCAATAAGTTCCTTGAAGAGCCCTGCCCACCATTCGCGTACCGCGGGGTTAGTATAGTCGGGGAAATTACATTCGCCAGGCCAAACCTTCCCTTTCATGTAAGGACCATCGGCGCGTTTGCAAAAATAGTCGTTTTCTATTCCCTCTTTATAAACCGAATATTCCGGATCTATCTTAATGCCCGGGTCAATGATCACGATCGTCTTGAAACCATCCCCGGCCAGTTCGGCTACCATGCGCTTCGGGTCGGGAAAATATTCCTTATTCCAGGTGAAGCAGCGGAAGCCTTCCATATAATCAATATCAAGGTAAATAGCATCGCACGGTATTTGTAGTTCCCTGAATTTAGCGGCAACTTCTTTCACCTTGCTTTCCGGGTAATAGCTCCATTTACACTGGTGGTAGCCCAAAGCCCATAAAGGCGGAAGCTCAGGCTTGCCGGTAAGGTCGGTGTACGATGTAACCACCTCCTGCATTTGCGGCCCGTAGAAAAAGTAATAATTCATTTCGCCGCCATCGGCCCAAAAGCTGGCAACGTTGCGGCGTTCATGGCAAAAGTCGAAAAAGCTCCTGAAGGTATTGTCGAAAAACACGCCATAAGCATCCTTGCCACGCAGGCCTATGTAAAAAGGCACGGCCTTATAAAGTGGCTCCTGATCTTTTTGATAGGCATACTGATCAGTGGCCCAGTTCTCCAGGCGCTTGCCCTTCAGGTTCATGTGGGTAGCTTTGTCGCCAAGGCCGTAGAAATTCTCGCCATCGGACGAAACCTTGCTCATTTTTACAACATTGCCGCCGTACTCGTATATTTCTTCCCAATGAAAGCCCAGTTCATCTTCCATCAGCACATTGCCGTTAATGTCATAAATGCCTGTACGAAGGTCGCTTTTATGGATGTGGCATTCCAGCTTGCTAGTCAGTATCTTATAATATTCCTCTTCTTCGGTCACCTCAAATTTATTGAAGCCCCTCGAATGATTTTCATCTATGGCATATGAAAAGTCATCGCTAAAGTAGCCTTTGGTCGTGAAGCGGAAACGCAGAAGGCTGTCGCGGAATACGGTCACTTTAAGGATGACATTATTATCGGTATGGAAAAAGGCACTGTCGACCTCTTTGCTGAATTTTATTATTTTGGAGGGGTAAAGGTCCCCCTTGCGTTCAAGCTCGGTATTTATTATCATAAATGCTGTATAAAGTGCAAAACATCAAATATATAAGTTTGTCGGCGATTTTAAGAATGTTAGTTCCTACGAAAACGTTGCCTGTTGATAAGTATTGACCTAAAATGTTCTCGACTGCGCCCGAACTGACACCGTACATAACTTTATTTACGATCATATGTTGGATACCATTGTCACATCGAGCGCAATAGATGCCAAAAAAATTATTTCACAGAAAACACTATTACCCCAAGAGGGGGCAGTGTCATCGCGGCAGAAAACTCCCTGCCATTCCATGTGATAGCTTCGACTTTCAACTTTTTATTGGTAACACCGCTTCCGCCAAATTCCGTAGCATCGCTGTTGAATATCTCCTTCAGCTTGCCGCTAACCGGGATACCGATACGGTAGTCTTCCCTGATAACCGGGGTCATGTTGCAAACCACGATTAGGTTCTCCTCGGGGTCATTGCCTTTGCGGATGTAGGATATGACCGAGTTCTCATTATCCCCATAGTTGATCCATTCGAATCCCTCCGCAGTGAACTGCTTTTCGTACAGTGCCGGTTGTTTCCTGTATAATTTGTTTAGCGCCGTAATGGTATTTTTGATGCCTTTATGGTGGTCGTATTCCAGCAAATGCCAGTCCAGGCTCTGCTCAAAATTCCACTCCGCGCTTTGCCCAAATTCACTGCCCATAAATAGCAGCTTGGCGCCCGGATGCGTGAACATAAAGCTGTACAGCAGGCGCAGGTTGGCAAAACGCTGCCATTCGTCCCCCGGCATACGCCCGAGGATGGAGTGCTTGCCATAGACTACTTCGTCATGCGACAGCGGCAGCATAAAATTCTCGGTAAAGGCATACGTCATGCTGAAGGTCAGGTCGTTTTGGTGGTGCCTGCGGTATATGGCTTCCTTCTTGAAATATTCGAGTGTATCGTGCATCCAGCCCATCATCCATTTCATACCGAAACCTAATCCGCCAATATACGTTGGACGCGATACCATGGGGAATGAGGTACTTTCCTCGGCAATAGTCTGCACGCCTTCAAAGCTTCGATACACTTCCTCGTTCATATCTTTCAGGAAGCTAATGGTATCGAGGTTTTCCCGTCCACCGTATATATTCGGCTCCCACTCGCCATCATTGCGCGAATAATCGAGGTATAGCATGGAGGCAACAGCATCCACACGCAGTCCGTCGATATGATATTTGTCGAGCCAAAAAATAGCATTGCTTATCAGGAACGAGCGGACTTCATTCCTGCCATAGTTAAAAATAAGGCTTTTCCAGTCGGGATGGTAGCCCTTGCGGATATCCGGGTGTTCGTAAAGGTGTGTGCCATCAAAAAAACCCAACCCGTGCGCATCGCTCGGGAAATGCGACGGCACCCAGTCGAGTATCACTCCTATACCTGCCTGGTGCAGTTTGTCTACTAAAACCATAAAGTCTTCCGGCTTTCCGAAACGCGAGGTTGGCGCGAAATACCCCACCAGTTGGTATCCCCAAGACGGGTCATATGGGTACTCCATTATAGGCATGAACTCCACGTGGGTAAAGCTCATTTCCTTAACGTAGTCCACAAGCTGGTCGGCCAACTCGATATAGCTCAGGAACCTGCCCCCTTCTGCCCTGCGCCATGAGCCCAAATGTACCTCGTATACAGAATAGGGTTTGTCCAGGCCGTTCTTATCCTGCCTGTTATCCATCCATTTGGTATCTTTCCATGCATGTTTCGTGTCCCAAACCACTGATGCGGTATGGGGCGGCGTTTCGCAGTAAAAAGCGAACGGATCGGCCTTCTCCGTCATGATATCGTTGTGGCTGGAATGTATCTTGTACTTGTATTTGGTACCCTTGTCAATATCCGGAATGAACCCTTCCCAGATCCCGGAGCCGTCCCAACGTACGTTGAGCGCGTGCTCACCCTCGAGCCAGTAATTAAAGTCACCAACTACTGATACAACCTTGGCCGATGGCGCCCATACGGCAAAGTAAACGCCTTTCTTCCCGTCAATTTCTGTAAGGTGCGCACCCAGCTTTTCATACAGGCGGTAGTGTTTGCCGGCTTTAAAGAGGTCGATATCAACATCGGTAAAAAAGGAATGGGCTTGTACTTTATTCATTGTTTTCTATGTTCTATTATTATTTGTACTCGACTGTGCTCGAACTGACAACGTATATAACTTTATTTACGTTTACATTGTCGGTTACCGTTGTCACATCGAGCGAAGTCGAGATGCGTTAATCAGGTTTGTACTTGCTATGGGTCGCATTCCGGCATTCTGCCAAAATTTGTATCAGATCAAAATCTCCTCTTATCAATGCTTCTTTTTTTGCCTTACTCCATTTTTTAAGCCTCTTTTCAAAAGCGATCGCCTGAACCGGATCCATAAATTCTTGTACAAAAGCAAGCGTAACAGGCCTTCTGGAATAGGTATACGAATCAGGTTTAATCCCTGCATTATGCTGATCAACTCTTATATCAACATTATTTGTAATTCCTGTATAGAAAGTTCCATCCCTGCATCGAAGCATATATACATAGTAAAATTTCATGATAATTTTGTTTCTTAAGTGTTCTCGACTGCGCTCGAACTGACAACGTATATAACATTATTTACGTTTAAATAGTTGCAACCCGGTGTCACATCGAGCGCAGTCGAGATGCCTTATAATTCCAATTGAGTTTATCGTAACTATACTGTTCTTGACTGCGCTCGATGTGACAACTATACATACCAATTTACGTCTGAACTCAATACCCCATTATACTCGCTATCCCTCTCAACGGTATCACTGCCCAACGTGGACGTGAATTAAGCTCATAGCCCAGTTCGTACACTGCTTTCTCGAGGATGCAGTATTTTAAAAGGAACGCTATCTCTTTGTTGTAGCCAATGTTCAGATTGCCTTCCTGCGCCTTTTCGACGTAGGTATCAAGGTACACGCCTACCATGTAATTGAACAGCAGCTCCCCTGCCTTAAACAGGTCTTCCTGTTCAAACGGGTATTTGTCCTTATTATTAAAAATGGTCGCATATATCGCATAATGGAACGAGCGGAACAACCCCGCCACATCCTTTAGCGGCGGCTGCTTTACCTTGCGGTCGCGGATGGTGCTTTCGGGTTCGCCTTCAAAATCGAGAAGGTAAAAATCATCGCCGTTTACCAGTACCTGCCCTAAGTGGTAATCACCATGTATGCGAATGCGTTCACTCTTCAGCTGCGTCCAGTCGAAATTTAGGAAGTGCTTTCGTATCTCTTTCTTTTTATCGAGGAATTGGTGTGCGAGTTCCAATGCAAATCCATCCAGCTTGTGGAGGTTATTCTCAATGGTATTCAGCCTGTTCTGGAACTGGTATATCAGGCGGTTCTTAAGCCATACGGTATAATCGCCGTTGTAGGTCGTAGGCGTGAACGATGTATCGGTGGTGTCGCCGCCAAGGGCAATGTGCATTTCTGCTGTTCGCTGTGCCAGGGTCCTTATCCTCAGGAATAAGGTCAGCCCCGCCCAGTCAATGATCTCGGGCGGAATGCTGTTTATTTTTATGGTTTTGAAAAGCTCCAGGTCGGGCAGCTTATCGATCTTTATTTTCTTGGCATTCAGGTTGTCAAAAACGCCATCTACCGCTTCGAGCATGTATTTCCATGCATCGCCCTGATTAGGTACCAGTTCCTGCATTAGCGCAAGAGTTATGTTATCATCGGCCATAGCAACATTCACGCTGCCCTTATATGATGGCGTATGCTTAAATTTCATACGCTCGGTAAGGAAGCGGCTTATCTCATAATCGGGATTGGTGCTTACATAGATCCTCCTGAAGAACTTCAGCACCAGGTTGTCATTATAAATGATGGACGTGTTGCTTTGCTCAATTCCCATGAAACGGGATGAAATATATTTTGTGTCTTTCGGCAGCGATCTGCCCCTGTGGTATTTTACATTGAACGCTTCGTTTTTGGAACCGTTCACAATGCTCTCGAACACCAGCTTGCGGAAGTCCTCCTGATGAAGGGCATCTACCAGATAGCCCTCCTGCCCATTGAGTGTTACCGGGGCAATTAATGTCTTGGTGTCAAGTTCATCTTCCGCCATGAAAGCTACCGGCATAAAGTAATGCTGCAGGAACGCCTCTTTATAATTAACCTCTATCAGTACACCGTAATACGTGTTCTTTTCGGAAGCGATTTTGAAATAGTCGACAACCTCGATGTACTTAAGCGTACTGGCCTTACCGCCATACCATCGTTTCTTGAGGATGTAATTCTCAAGGATGTCCGATGAGAATACCTTAACGAATTCCTCATCCTCAAACGCCGCTTTCCAGTCGGCCCAGAAGATGAAAGGCGCGTTGAACGTGTCCTGTAAAGTTCCCATGGCTACTTCTGGATTTTAAATAAGTGGAACGGAAGCGCCGGGTGCAACTCGATGTAGCACCACTCTTTGTCCCAATGATAACTGTTGCCGGTAATGAGATCGGTCACTACAATGTTATGACCCTGGTTGATCCCCAGTGAGTGCAACGGGATCTTTACATGCCCCTGTTTGGAATAATAGGCATCAAGGCTCACGATCATGAGGGTTTCGTTTTCACGATCGTCGTCATATTTGTAATAGGCTATCAGTTGGTCATTATCCGTATCGCAAAACTCAATATTATTTGTTTGCTGAAGTGATGGGTTCTCCCTGCGTATCTTGTTGATCTTACCAATGAGCGTTGTGATCTTGTTCTCCTTTTTCCAGTCCCAGTGACGCACTTCATATTTTTCAGAATCCATATACTCCTCGCGTCCCGGAATGGCATCACTTACCATGTATTCGAATACCGGGCCATATATGCCCACGCTCGAACTCAGGGTCGCGGCAAGGAAATACTTCTGTAAATGCGTAGCTTCATTAGCGCCCTGCAATGGGAACGGGTTGATGTCTGGTGTATTGGGCCAAAAGTTCGGTCGGAAGAATTCCTTTTGCCGGGACCTTGTCAGCTCAGTAACATATTCGGTCAATTCTGCCTTGCTGTTACGCCAGGTAAAATAGGTGTAGGATTGTGTAAAGCCCACTTTGGCCAGCTCATCCATTATTTTCGGGCGCGTGAAGGCTTCCGCCAAAAACAGGACGTCAGGGTATTTCTTCTTTACTTCGGCTATCAGCCACTCCCAGAAATAAAAAGGCTTGGTATGCGGGTTATCCACCCGGAATACGCGAACACCACACTCTTCGACCCAAAATAGCGCAGCGCTTAGCAATTCCTTCCAAAGGTTTTTCCAGTCGGCCGATTCATAATATATCGGCAGTATGTCCTGATATTTTTTCGGTGGGTTCTCGGCATATTGCACGGTACCGTCCGGCCTCCATTTGAACCACTGCGGGAATTCCTTTACATACGGATGATCCGGCGCGGCCTGCAACGCGAAATCCATAGCCACCTCTATCCCCTGCGCTTTAGCGGCATTCACAAGCGATTTGAATTCTTCTATCGTTCCAAGTTCGGGATGCGTACTCTTATGACCGCCATATTGCGAACCTATGCCCCACGGCGAACCCACGTCCCCAGGCATGGCGGTAGTCGCATTGTTCTTACCCTTACGGTTCACTTCGCCTATCGGGTGTACCGGAGGGAAATATAATGTATCAAACCCCATCGCGGCAACACGCGGCAGCAAGGCTTCACAGTCTTTGAAAGTACCGTGCTTTCCGGGTTCGGACGATGCCGACCTCGGGAAAAACTCATACCAGGTACTGAATAATGCCTTCTGCCTGTCCACATAAACCCTTAATTCCGCCGACTGGTGTGATAAGATCTTTGCCGGGTATTTTTTAAAGATGTCTTTTAATTTGTCCGACATCGCTTCGGCAATGGCCGTATCATAAGAAGCATCATTCGAAAATAGCTTCTCCAATTTTTGCAGATAGTCCTTCTCGGGCTTGGTAGCTTTGCCGTAAAGTGCCTTCACATATTCGGCACCTTCCAGCAATTCGGAAGTTACACTTTGGTTGTCTTTTATTTTCCGCAGCGTACCATACTGCCAGTTGAGGGCGTAATCTACCCAACTCTCCACGCAGTAGCTGTAAAAGCCCTGTTTCTCTACGACAAACTCTCCTGCCCAGGCATCGTTGCCCGTTTCGTGCATCCGGTCCTCCTTCCAGTTCTTCTCTTTTTCATGACGGAATTTCACCACGGCAGCCATCACGTCATGCCCATCCGAAAGGATATCGGCAGTGACATTAACTTTTTGGCCGGTAATGCGTTTTATGAAATTTTGCCCATTGTTGAGCTGTGGTTGTATGTTTTCAATGTGTACCCTGCGTTGATCCTGCATTTTATTGTAATTTTAAGACTTCTAAAAATAGCCAAAAAATATTTAATTAATAACTTGCCTTAAAGTTTTAGCGAAATGTCAGAAATAAATAAGAAACACCAGTCGTCGTTGAGAATTCCTAAGCCAATACTGGTAACTGCTAAAATTTTGGAGGTCACGTCGCCTAAGCTGGCTGCTAAATTTGCCATAAAGCTGTTCACAACCCCAATGAAATTCAGCCTTCCCAAGAGAGAAGAAGAAATGGACAGGAACAGCCGCCAGCAAAAGGTAGAGGTCCCAGCATTGAAGAAAAGCATCAATGTGTACCATTATGGGGATAGCGAACGTAAAGTACTTTTGGTACACGGCTGGAGCGGGCGCGGCACACAGTTGCATTCCATCGCCGACAAACTATTAAAGTGCGGTTATTCAACCATTAGCTTTGATGCGCCGGGACACGGAAAATCGGAAGGCAAGACAAGCGACATGACGGAGTTCATAAAATGTATTTTGGAATTGGAACAGCGATCCGGGCCGTTTGAGTATGCGATCGGGCATTCTCTTGGCGCAATGTCAGTGCTTAATTCTATAAAACAAGGGCTGAGAGTAAAGAAAGCGGTGATCATAGGAAGCGGTGATATTATCAAAGACATTATGGATGATTTTTCGCAAAAATTAGGCATGAATGTTGCAACAGGAGAACTGATGATACGGATGTTCGAGAAGAAATTCGG
>NZ_JBQVPA010000001.1:0-442500 GCF_052437795.1 Flavobacterium sp. | reverse complement strand
AGAACAAGTCTGCTCCGACCGCTTGTAGGCGTATGGTTTCAGGATCTATTTCACTCCGTTATTCACGGTTCTTTTCACCTTTCCCTCACGGTACTGGTTCACTATCGGTCTCTCAGGAGTATTTAGCCTTAGCGGATGGTCCCGCCAGATTCAGACAGGGTTTCACGTGCCCCGCCCTACTCAGGATACCACTATCCA
Source organism: Flavobacterium sp. (assembly GCF_052437795.1). Lineage (GTDB taxonomy): Bacteria > Bacteroidota > Bacteroidia > Flavobacteriales > Flavobacteriaceae > Flavobacterium. The sequence goes on along the minus strand of NZ_JBQVPA010000001.1, from coordinate 442,302 downwards.
TTACATTCATTACCTGTACGGGGCTATCACCCTGTATCGCCCAACTTTCCAGATGGTTCCAGTTCTTCCTGCATGAAATATCGTGGTCCTACAACCCCGTCATTGCCGTAACAACAACGGTTTGGGCTAATCCGCGTTCGCTCGCCACTACTTACGGAATCACTTTTGTTTTCTTCTCCTCCGCCTACTTAGATGTTTCAGTTCAGCGGGTTTGCCCTCCTATCGGAGTACTACATCTTCAATGTAGTGGGTTGCCCCATTCGGATATCTACGGATCAATTCGTGTGTGCCGATCCCCGTAGCTTTTCGCAGCTTATCACGTCCTTCTTCGCCTCTGAGAGCCACAGGCATCCCCCATACGCCCTTATTTTGCTTATTGTACTTTTTCAGTCTTAAAGTCAAAGGCCTAAGGTCATAAAACCCTGCGGCTTTACAACTTTCAACTTTCAAACTTTATAGACTACTTGTGCTTTCTATATTTTTCTACTTTTTGAATTTTATCTCAATATGTCAATGAACTTTTATCTGTGTGGATACGGTTATTCGTCTTTTCGGGTATTCGTTTAAAAACAAATCACCAAATCAACAAACAAACGAATCAACAGATTCGTGGAGAATATCGGAGTCGAACCGATGACCTCCTGCGTGCAAGGCAGGCGCTCTAGCCAGCTGAGCTAATCCCCCGTTTTATAGTTGACAGCTAACAGTTTTCAGTTAACAGTCCTATGCGGTTCGTCACTAAAAGTGCAACTCAACTTCTAAAATTTCCTTTTAAACAAGATATCTAAGTGCTTTTTTACCGTCAACTGTAAACTATTGACCGTAAACTTAAATTAGTAGTCCCGGGCAGACTCGAACTGCCGACCCCTACATTATCAGTGTAGTACTCTAACCAGCTGAGCTACGAGACTATTTTTATTATTTTAAATGTTGAATTTTATATTCTAAATTGTTTCAATCGACGCTGTTAAGCGCGCAGACATTCAAAATTTATAATTCACCATTCAAAATAAACTTTTTCAGCTCTCTTCTTCTTGTATTATTTTGAACTAACAGCGAGAGTAAGTGTTTCTTACCTACTATATAAGACCTGAGACCGTGTCTCTAGAAAGGAGGTGTTCCAGCCGCACCTTCCGGTACGGCTACCTTGTTACGACTTAGCCCCAGTTACCAGTTTTACCCTAGGCAGCTCCTTGCGGTCACCGACTTCAGGTACCCCCAGCTTCCATGGCTTGACGGGCGGTGTGTACAAGGCCCGGGAACGTATTCACCGGATCATGGCTGATATCCGATTACTAGCGATTCCAGCTTCACGGAGTCGGGTTGCAGACTCCGATCCGAACTGTGACCGGCTTTATAGATTCGCTCCCCCTCGCGAGGTGGCTGCTCTCTGTACCGGCCATTGTAGCACGTGTGTAGCCCAGGACGTAAGGGCCGTGATGATTTGACGTCATCCCCACCTTCCTCACGGTTTGCACCGGCAGTCTCGTTAGAGTTCCCGACATGACTCGCTGGCAACTAACGACAGGGGTTGCGCTCGTTATAGGACTTAACCTGACACCTCACGGCACGAGCTGACGACAACCATGCAGCACCTTGTAAGTTGTCCGAAGAAAAACCTGTTTCCAAGCCTGTCAACCTACATTTAAGCCCTGGTAAGGTTCCTCGCGTATCATCGAATTAAACCACATGCTCCACCGCTTGTGCGGGCCCCCGTCAATTCCTTTGAGTTTCAGGCTTGCGCCCGTACTCCCCAGGTGGGATACTTATCACTTTCGCTTAGCCACTCAAACTTGCGTCCGAACAGCTAGTATCCATCGTTTACGGCGTGGACTACCAGGGTATCTAATCCTGTTCGCTCCCCACGCTTTCGTCCATCAGCGTCAATCCATTGTTAGTAACCTGCCTTCGCAATGGGTATTCCATGTAATATCTAAGCATTTCACCGCTACACTACATATTCTAGTTACTTCACAATAATTCAAGTTCTACAGTATCAATGGCAGTTCGACAGTTGAGCTGCCGGATTTCACCACTGACTTATAAAACCGCCTACGGACCCTTTAAACCCAATGATTCCGGATAACGCTTGGATCCTCCGTATTACCGCGGCTGCTGGCACGGAGTTAGCCGATCCTTATTCTTACGGTACCGTCAAGCCTCTACACGTAGAGGTGTTTCTTCCCGTACAAAAGCAGTTTACACACCATAGATGCTTCATCCTGCACGCGGCATGGCTGGTTCAGGCTTGCGCCCATTGACCAATATTCCTCACTGCTGCCTCCCGTAGGAGTCTGGTCCGTGTCTCAGTACCAGTGTGGGGGATCTCCCTCTCAGGACCCCTACCCATCATAGCCTTGGTATGCCGTTACCATACCAACTAGCTAATGGGACGCATGCTCATCTTACACCGATAAATCTTTAATAAAGAAGGGATGTCCCTCCTATATACTATAAGGTATTAATCCAAATTTCTCTGGGCTATCCCTTAGTGTAAGGCAGATTGCATACGCGTTACGCACCCGTGCGCCGGTCTCTAGGCCCGAAAGCCTATACCCCTCGACTTGCATGTGTTAGGCCTGCCGCTAGCGTTCATCCTGAGCCAGGATCAAACTCTTCATCGTATGTTTTTAATATTTTACGATCTTTATTCAGGTCTTTCAATAATTCGCTAAGAGTCTCTTACTCTCTCTTATGCTGTCAATCCAATATGTCTATGAACGTGTCAATCTTTTATATTTCGCTAACTCCGATCGCCGTAGCGGCTCTCTGTGTTAGCGGGTGCAAAAGTACAACTTCTTTTCAAACCCGCAAGCATTTTGAAAACTTTTTTTAATTTATTTTCTCCGGCTTATCAATCAGTATTTCCAGAACTTGTTTCGCTTCCCTTTCCTCTCGGTTAGGGAGGGCAAAGATAATTTCTTTTCCCTTTACAATCCAAATCTTTTTTTACTTTTTTTTAAGCCTCCCCCTTTTTAACAATTAACCCTCCCCTGATAGAAGAAAGCCCCTGTTTATAGGTATTTGCTGCGTATCAGTCTGTCTATGAACTTTGCCTTGAATGCGGGTGCAAAAGTACTAACCTTTTCCGCTTTTCCAAACTTTTGAACAACCTTTTTTTACTTTTTTAATTAACTTTTACTTAACTTACTGATAAGACATAACTTGCAAAGAAAAGTTTTTTTGATGGATTTACCACGACCGGTACAAAGGTTTTCAAAAGGGTACAAAGGATCTTGCGGCAGCAAAAAAAGCACTCATTTATATATAATAGGTACCTAACGTTCTTTTGCAAGCCATAGGCAAGTATGCAAACATTGCATCGCTACATCGCAAGCAATTGAAAATCCGGACATTAGCCCTGACGGAGCCCGTATCCCCGCATTGGAACGGAGGGATAGAGGCGAGAGCAGGAAAACTGACGGCAAAAATGCCCAGCCATTTGCTCTGCGAAAATTAAATAAAAAAGGGCTGTATCGCTACAACCCTAATATATACACTGTATATATCTTAACCAAAAACTGATGTGAACGCGCCGTTCAGTTTTTCCTTAATGTCTTCAGGCACATTTTTAGGATACAAAAGAGCAGGCTTATCATCGGCCGACTTGCCGATAATGTAAACTTTGGAAAGCGTTTTACCTCTAAAGAAATCCTTGTTATCTTCCCGTATCTGGCATGCAAGGGAACTGAATTTTTCTTTTTTAACCTGGAAATCTGTTGCCATTTTATTGATTTTAAATTAACTGCAACAAATATAGTCATTACCTATGGATATGGTGTCGATTTATAAAATTTAGCTATAACATAAATTCAGCTATTTTCATACCGGAACATTACAGATCATATCTTACCGTTAACAGCAAATACCTTGGCTGCACCCTGTATCGTGATGTATAGGTCGAGAACTGGTTGAAGCTGTCATCATTCAGGGATGTGGTGTTGAGCAGGTTAGTCCCTCCTACTTTAAATTCCCAATGGCTGTTCTTTTTGCGATACATGATATCGGCACTCAGGAAGTCGTACTCGTTGTCACTGGTCTTATCACTATTATAATAATGGTTGTATTCGTATTCTGCCCTGATAGTGAATGAATCCCAAAAATAATAGTTCATACTGGCAAACGGCTTATGGTTGTAGTAATTATTCGTACCGTAATCGTTAACAGTAAAAGTATATCCCAGCTCAACATTAGGTATGGTCTTGTAATTTGTACCAAATGTTCCGGTATAACTTTGCGACAACTGTTCGTTCACCTGTCGGATGGAGTTGTTAATAGTCGCTTCACCACCGGCAAATTCAGGGTCGAAACGGAAGTTATTGAACTTGCTCCAGTTTATCGAAACGTTGGCGCCCGCTTTGTAATACCGCGCAAAACTTCTATTGTACCCAACATTAGCACTAAGCATTTCGTCGGCATATGGAGAATTTTCCAGCGTGCCTACCTGATTGATGCCGCTAAATGCCGAAAGGCTTTTCATAGCCTCGGCCATATGTGTATAATTTATCGCTCCAAATATCTGGGTAAAGTTGAACATGTTGTATTTGGAATACATTAATGAGTGGTTTTGGTAAATACCGTTATCCAGGTTCCTGTTCCCCTGAAAAAGCGATTTGTAGCTTGTCATCACAAGGCCGCGGGCAAAATCGGCCACATCGGTAAAATTCGTCGTCATACTATAGTTGTAGATAAGCCTCTCCGACTTGCGGATATTGTATTGGGCAAAAACATCGGGCAATACCCTCATAAAGTTATTATCAACTTTTGACCCCAACTGTTCGTTCCATACATTATACTTATGTACGGTAAAGCCAGGATTGAATTCAAAGCTTCCCGTAAGCCAGCGATAGTGCACGCCGAGGAACAGGTCGTTAAACACATAATCCACATCGTTCTTAGTGCTATCGTTCAGGTCATTCACCGTTCCGTCGTCCATTGTTTGGAAAAGTGCCGAGTTAAAGTTCTGGAAAGAGTAGGTGTTACCAAGCGTCAGGTTGATGTTGCTCTTTGGCGTTACCATATAATAGTAGTCGAGCTTGGCATCTGCCTTATTAGTTCTAATGAAGCGCTCCTGCGAAATATCGAACCGTGCGGCCGGCATGAGTCCCAATGAAAGATCAGGGTCAGAACCGGGAACAGACGGGAATGGATTATTAGCCAGGTTGGCATTGTACAGCGGGTCTTCATCCTGGTACAGGTGCTGTGCCTCAAAAGCAAAAATGTTCTTATCGTTCAGCGTGTAATATAAGTTCAGGTTTTGATTGAATGATAAAGGCTTTTGCCTCTTGCCTGTATAAATATCCTGGCTTTGCGATGTTTCGGGAAACACCTGCGACAGCAATGTGTTATCCTCCTGTTGATTTGATGTCTTCATAAAGGCATCGTAGTCAAAGTGCAGGTTGGCATTCGGCTTGTAGCTGGAACTCAGCTTGAATACCGCAAACTCGCTTTTTTGCTGTGAAGCCGACTCCGTATCCTGCGTCGTTTCGGGTTCGCCTGTTAATGGGTCGAGAAGTACGCTTCGGCTTACCGTTTCCATCTCGGTACGATTGGAGTTAATGATGGCAAATCCGCTAAGGTTCCATTTGTCAGTAACATTGTAGCTAAAGTTGCCCGCCCCAAATTTGGTCTCGATCTCCTTTGCCCTGTTATTCCGCATTAGCGAAAGCCCCAGGTCATTAGAACCTATATTAAAGGAGGTACCACTCTTTCGCATGAGGTTACGGAAGCCGCCGGTAAACTTAAAATAGTCTGACATCGTTAGCGGTAGCTCGCCCGTATTGTTAAAGTTACTAATAAAGTTAAGGCTGTACTTCGGGTTATAATAAAATATCTTTGGATTGAGGATGTAGCGTTCGCCTTCGCCAATGCTTGCCCCGGCTGCCATGTCGCCAAACCAGAAATTCTTTTTGCCGTCCTTCAGCTTGATGTTCATGGCTACGTTGTCCTCATTGTTCTGCACACCGCGCAGCTGGCTTACCTCATTATAATTACGAAGCACCTCCACCTTGCTCACGGCATCGGCAGGAATATTCTTTACGCCCAGCTTGGTGTCGCCGTCAAAAAAATCTTTGCCTTCCACCATCAGCTTGGAGACGCTCTTGCCCTCCACCTTCACATTCCCGTCGGCATCCACCTCTATTCCTGGGAGCTTTTTGAGCACATCTTCCAATTTACGCTCGCTCCCGTTGGTAAATGAATCGGAATTATATACAATGGTATCTCCTTTAATAGTGACCGGCATTTCGTGTACGATTTCCACGGCATCCAATTCGATACCGGCTTTCATGGTAATGAGCTTTACTGTATTCTCCGTTCCAGTTGTAATGGTTTCCTCATAAGGCGCAAAGCCGATGTAGCTTGCCTTTATGATATACTGGGTGTTGGCGCTGAGTACCAGCTGGAACTTACCTTTATCATTGGTAATGGCATAGGAATCCATGGCATTGGTAGCTTTATTAACAGCCATGACATTCCCCATTTCGAGCGGTGCGCCAAGCGAGTCACGCAGCACACCTTCATAGCGGATATTTTGGGAATATGAAATGGCAGATAGCAATAAAACTAAGGCAAGTAATAATTTTTTCATTGTGTGTTTGTTGGTTTATTGGTCGTGAGATCATTAGCCGCCAATACGAATGGTACGCGTAGTCGTAGTTGTTCCGGGCCTGTCGGGACCTACATCATTCATCTCCATCATTTCGTTAGATTTTTCCTCCATTATCTTATCAAACTCTTCCCGCGTTACTTTACTTCCCTTCTTCGGCGCTTTAATTTCAAATTTCTCTTTCGGGTTCAATGTTATTTTTGAACATAACAATGTAGTTTGGCCGTCGTTCACCTCAAGTATGAGGCCAGGAAGTCCCCAGTAATCACCAGGGCCGTTACCTATGGGGATATCCGGTGTGTACCATGCTGTTATCGTCATATCTCTTGGCGGGGCCGATGTCAGGGTGATAGCCTTGTCGCCTTCATCGTTTTGTTTAGCCTTAACGACAGCAGTGGCTTTAAAGCAGGTATAGTTCCCTATTTTCTTGGTGTCACCGGTCATTTTCCATTCCAGCTTATCAAGTTTATTGGTAACCAAAAATTCCTTGCCGAATATTTCCGTTTCGGTAAGCGAAGTTTGGTCTTTCAGGTTTTTGAACAATGTGCCTCCGCCATTAAAGCTGACCGATACCATAACGGTTCCGTCTCCTGAAGGCTTATTCAGTTTTTCCTCTTCTTTATATACAGAGGTTGATTTGTCAAATTTCAGGATATATGTTTTTTCGAATGCCTTTTTCAGTTGCTCCTGTATCTGGGCATTAATTTCCGGCGGGAGCGCATCCCCTTCCGTCTCTGTTTCCGCATCGTCAAAGTTGAAGCTTGTTTTAGATTCATAAACCGCTATCCCTTGGAAGTTCTGTGCAAATGATGTTATCGGCATCAATGCCAAAATGCAATAAAAATACTTTTTCATACTGTTTGTTTTTCAGTTCAGAACAAATAAACTAAATTTTTAGTTATAAAACTATTTTTATAGTTTAAAAACTAATAAAATAGTTTAGTTATTATATTAGTATTGTCATTAATACTTTGCCTGGACCGTGCAGGCCATATATCAGTTTAATCTTTTTTGCTATTTAATAAGTGTTAATGCCTGCGATCTGGACTTCGCATTTCTTTCATCTCCTCAAGTTTCTTAGCCATTATCACTCTGAACTCCTTTTCAGTTATCTTTTCCCCTTTGTTCGGCATTTTGAGTTCTACCACTTCCTTCGGATTGAGGGTCAGCTTGGAACACAACAGTGTAATGTTGTCATTGCTAACGCTCAATATCAGTCCCGGAAGCCCCCAGTAACCGCCAGGACCATGGTTCACTGGTATTTCTGGGGCATACCACGCCGTCACTATCATTTCTTCAGGGGATCCTGTGAGGTTTATTGCCTTATCCTGCACGCCTTCTGTTTTGGAGGGAAGCCGCTTTATCGTGTAGGTTGCTTTGTAGCAGGTATAACTGCCTATCTTTTTGGTTTCATTTTCCAGCTTCCATTCCCGCTTTTGAAGTGTATCTGTCACCAAAAATTCCTTGCCGAAAATTTCTCTTTCCTCGATCTCAAAATTGTTTTTAAGATCATGATACGTTTTCCCCGACACTATTCCTGCTGACACCCTTCTATTTGGGGAATCCATACTGAGCTTTTGATCTTCTTCGAACACCGAAATTGTCTTGTCAAAGTAAAGGGTATATTGCCTTTCCACCGGTTTTGAAAGCGCTTCTTTCATTCGCTCCTGCATTGCGGGATCAAATTTTTCCGATACCCTTGCTGCCGCATTCTTATGTGTGGATACCGATCCATAAACAGCAACCCCCTTAAATTCCTGTGCTACGGCAGTAAGTCCAACTGTCATTGTCAGAAAATACAAATACTTTTTCACGATAGCTGAATTTAGTTGCCAAAGGTTATAGTCGTTGTCTTGCTTCCGGGGGCAGGCGAATGCATATCCCTCATCTCCTCACCCTTTTTATTCATTATTTCAGTAAACTCCTTTTGTGTTACCTTCTGCCCTTTTTTTGGTGCCTTTACTTCAAATTTTTCCTTTGGGTTCAATATTACTTTCGTGCACAATATCTGCCTGTTATTGTCGCTTACCTCCAGTATCAGCCCGGGCAGCCCCCAATAGTTCCCGGGGCCATGGCTTACAGGGATCTCCGGGGCGTACCATGCGGTTATTACAAGGTCCTTTGGCTCAGCATCTCCTAAAATATTTACCTTCTTCTCCTCCCTGCGCTTCTTCTCTTCTTCGGTAAGCGGAACGGCTTTTATAGTATGGGTTGCTTTATAGCAGGTATAATTACCTATTTTTTTGGTTTCATTCTCCAGCTTCCAGTCATATTTGGTAAGCGTATCGGTTACCAGGAACTCTTTGCCATACATATCATTCTCACTAATACTGAGATCCTCCTTAATATTCCTGTATTTCTTTCCCATCGCAAAGCTGCCGGATGCTGAAAAATCGCCGCCGTGTGGATCGTTAAGCTTGGGCAGTTCTTCGTATACCGATTCTGTTTTGGTAAAGTACAGGCGGTACTGGTCCTCAATAGGCTTTTCGAATATTTCTTTCAGCTTTGCCTCATCGGCAGGGCTATTGCCGCCTGATGAAGTAACCGTAAATGACATATTTTTGAAAGTAAAAAGCATTTTGTACTCGGCAATGCCTTTAAGATCCTGTGCAGATAAAGCAGCTGTAGCCAGAACAGCACAGCAGAGCAGTAATTTTTTCATGATGGTTGGTTTAGGTTGTAGCTAAGAAAACAACAAATTCACCGGTTTTAGTATGATCATGAAAGAAAGATCTGCAAAAAGCACCGCTTATCCGCCAAAACGCATCCTTCTGCCTCCCCCAGGCCCACCGCCCATTTCCTGCAACTCCTGGATCTTTTTGGTCATGATATCTGTAAACTCGGCCTGCGTAACCTTTTCCCCTTTCTTAGGCGCTTTTATCTCCGCTTTTTCTTTGGGGTTAAGCACTACCTTAGAGCAAAGCAGTACGGTCTTGTCATCGGCCACTTCCAGTATCAACCCGGGCAGTCCCCAGTAGTTGCCCGGCCCCTGGCTTACCGGTATTTCAGGCGTGTACCATGCGGTAATGGTTTTCGTGTCGGGCATTTCGACCATCTCCATGAAGTTGGTTTTTTTTAGCTCATCCTCGCTTTTTTTCTTCATTTCTTCTTCAGCACCTTTCTTTGGGCGGTAATTCATCATGTTCGATTTATCAACCGGAACTTCCGCAGTCGCTTTGTAACAGGTATAGTTGCCTATCTTTTTAGATTCATTCACCATGATCCACTTAATACCCGGGAGGGAGTCGCTCACCAAAAACTCTTTCCCAAAAATGTCCTTTTCCTGCAGCATCGCTTTCGTCTTCACATTTTTATAGTGCTTACCGCCGCCGCCCATCATGGAGCCCATCATTTTAAAACCCTGTGACATAGGGTCATTCGGGCTGTCCAGCTTTTCATCTTCTTCATAGATAGATGCAGTGCGGTCAAACTTCAATATAAAGGTTTTTTCGAACATCTTTTTAACCCGTTCTTCTATCATCTTTTGCATCTCGGGGGTGATCTCTTTGTTTTGGGCACTGAATTTCTTCATGTCCTCCATACTGGTCTTTGACTCATAAGTAGCTATACCCTGAAAATCCTGTGCTGTCGCGCTCAGCATCATAAGTAATGCGGCAAATAAATAAACGATATGTTTCATACTATTTTTTGGTTTGAATGTTAGACGAATGGAAAGTGCGTTTGTTACAAAGATTCCTTATTAGATCATAGCCTAAAATTCGACCACCGGCAGCATCGTTATTTTTCCGTACTTTGTCCTGATGAAAAAGCTGGTCCCTTTCCTATTACTTTTAATTGCTACTATCGCAATGGCGCAGGATGCCGTCATTCCGGTAAAGTTGCTCAACAGTTCCAAAGCCGGGCCGGAGCGCTACCTCGGGGCTGACAGCTATGGTTGGCAATACACTGTTCTTGACAATGAGATCAGAAAGGAAAAGGACGGAAGAGTACTAAAATTCAGGGCGCTTTCATTGGGGGACATTTACCGCGCCGACCTCCAGAACCCTTTACAGGTAGTATTGTTTTACCGGAAGTTCAATACTGTTGTGCTTTTGGATAACCAGATGAACGAAACCTCCCGAATCAACTTTTCCGACATACCGCAGCCTGTCATAGCTGAAGCCGTCGGTTTAGCATCGCAAAACCGCCTGTGGGTTTATGATATCACTACACAGCAGGTCGGGCTGTATGACCTTGCGAAGGGGAGCTTCCGCACGCTGGCATCGCCTTTTAACGACGGGATCCGTTATTATCAAAATGATTATAACTACTTCTATTGGGTGGATAATGCCAATAACTGGTATGCCGTTAACCTGTTCGGGAAAGTAAATTCATTAGGGAAATTGCCTGAATTTGACCAAGTGCAGATAGTGTCGCCCGGATCGGTCATTTACAGCAAAGACGGCATCATGTATCACTTTGACCCGGTAACCGGAACACGGACGATAGTTACCATTGTGGAAAAAAGCTTCCGCAGTTTCTATTACGCAGGGGAAATTTTGTCTATTTTTACCCATTCCGAGATTATCCACTATAAAATAACTTTACTAAAATAATGCACATAGCAGTAGCCGGGAATATTGGTGCCGGAAAGACCACGCTTACAGGCCTTTTGGCAAAACATTTCAAATGGGAACCGCATTATGAAGATGTGGTGGATAACCCCTACCTTGATGATTTTTACCACCAGATGGAGCGCTGGTCGTTCAACCTGCAAATATACTTCCTCAACAGCCGTTTCAGCCAGATCATGCAGATCCGTGAAAGCGGCAAGAACATCATACAGGACCGTACCATATATGAGGACTCGCACATTTTTGCGCCCAACCTCCATGCCATGGGGCTGATGACCAATCGCGATTTTAATAATTACAAGTCACTATTTGAGCTGATGGAGAAATTCGTTGGCGCACCCGACCTGCTGATCTACCTGCGCAGCTCAATACCAAATCTTGTAAAACAAATACACAGCCGTGGGCGTGATTATGAAAACTCCATTTCCATAGATTACCTGAGCCGCCTTAACGAGCGTTACGAAGCCTGGATACAAGGATATGACAAAGGCAAGTTGCTCATCATCGATGTAGATAAGCTGGACTTTGTAAATAACCCGGAAGACCTGGGCCAGATAATCAACCGCATTAATGCCGAAGTGAACGGGCTGTTTTAAGTCAAAAAAATAGTCAGAAGAGCCGCAATGCCCGTAACGCTGCTTATAAAATAAAAGATCCCACGCCGTAATTGACGTGGGATCTTCATTTATTAGTGGATATGTTATCCTTTTCGTTCCTTTTTAAAAGCTTCGATCTGCGCGTCAACTTCGGCAGAAGTGCCCTGGAAAGTTTTCTCTTCTGTCTTTATCTCATTATTCTCTGCCAAAGTAGAGATCACAACCGTAGCCGTAACTTTCCCGCTTTCATCTTTTTGGCGCTCAATGGAGATCTCCTCACTTTTTGTCTGCGATACCAGTGCCGGCTCATTAGCAACCACTTCCGTATTTTGCGCGGCAGGTGTTGCAGAATGTTCGGCTGTTGCATGCCCACCCAATATCGGCGCGATCACCAGCCCTATAAGGCAGGTAAGCTTGATAAGGATGTTCATTGACGGACCCGAAGTATCCTTGAACGGGTCACCCACCGTATCGCCTGTCACGGCTGCCTTGTGCGCGTCAGAACCTTTATAGGTCATTTCGCCGTTGATCATTACACCGGCCTCAAATGATTTCTTTGCATTGTCCCATGCGCCTCCGGCATTGTTCTGGAACACTGCCCAAAGCACACCCGATACCGTTACACCCGCCATGTAGCCACCAAGCATTTCGGCGACCAACTGATAGTTATCAGGATAAATAAGCATTCCTAAAAGAACTATAGCGATAGGGAAACCTATGGTAAGGATGCCCGGAAGCATCATTTCGCGAAGTGCGGCTTTAGTAGAGATCTCTACGCATTTGCCATACTCGGGCTTACCCGTACCTTCCATGATTCCAGGTATCTCACGGAACTGCCTCCTTACTTCATATACCATATCCATCGCTGCCTTGCCTACAGAGTTCATTGCCAAAGCTGAGAACACTACCGGGATCATGCCACCCACAAAAAGCATTGCCAGTACCGGCGCCTTAAAGATGTTGATACCATCAATTCCTGTAAACGTTACATAAGCAGCAAAAAGTGCCAGCGATGTCAGGGCCGCAGAAGCAATGGCGAAGCCTTTACCCGTAGCAGCAGTGGTGTTACCTACTGAGTCCAAAATATCGGTACGTGTACGCACTTCTTTAGGGAGTTCGCTCATTTCGGCAATACCCCCTGCGTTATCAGATATTGGCCCGAAAGCATCGATAGCCAGCTGCATGGCGGTTGTAGCCATCATTGCCGAAGCTGCCAGTGCCACACCGTAGAATCCTGCAAAGGCATATGAGGCCCAAATGGCTCCGGCGAAAAGCAATACGGTTGGAAAGGTAGAGATCATACCTGTAGCCAAACCGGCAATAATATTGGTCCCTGCTCCCGTACTCGATTTTTGTACGATGGCGAGTATAGGTTTTTTTCCAAGGCCTGTATAATACTCTGTCACTGATGAAATAACACCGCCCACAAAAAGGCCCACAAGTGTTGCATAGAATACCCTCATAGATGCTATTTTCTGTACACCTTCACCATAAAATTCCATTTCCATAATTTCAGGAAGCATATATTTTACCAGGAAGAAACAAGATATCGCCACAAGAATGATCGATACCCAGTTACCCACATTAAGCGCGCCCTGTACCTCTGCTTCCTTAGCATTATTATCTTTAATGCGCACAAGCAATGTCCCTATTATGGAGAACAGGATACCGAAACCGGCGATCGCCATTGGTAAAAGGATCGGCCCTATGCCACCGAAAGCATCGGTCCACGAAGGGTTGGATGCTAATATATCCCTCAACACATAATTACCCAATACCATCGCGGCAAGCACGGTCGCTACATACGAACCGAAAAGGTCGGCACCCATACCGGCAACATCGCCTACGTTATCGCCCACGTTATCAGCAATGGTCGCAGGGTTACGCGGGTCATCTTCAGGAATGCCCGCTTCCACTTTACCTACAAGGTCGGCACCTACGTCCGCAGCCTTGGTATAAATACCCCCGCCAACACGGGCAAACAATGCGATAGATTCAGCACCCAGCGAGAATCCCGCAAGTGTCTCCAGCACTATGGTCATGTCCATGGTATTGGTCCAAACGCCACCCATAAAATAATGGAAGAAGAAAATAAAGAAACCTGTAAGGCCCAATACGGCAAGCCCGGCAACGCCAAGGCCCATAACCGTTCCACCTCCAAAAGATACTTTTAGTGCCTGCGGAAGGCTGGTGCGTGCGGCCTGTGTGGTACGAACGTTGGTTTTTGTAGCTATCTTCATACCCATATTCCCTGCCAGCGCGGAGAAAATGGCCCCGAAGATAAAGGCCACTACGATAAGCATATCTGTAGTAGGCACTATATAGGCTATAACGGCAAGCGCGATACTCGCTATGATAACGAAGATGGTCAGCAATTTATATTCTGCCTTCAAAAAGGCAAGGGCTCCTTCATAGATGTAATCCGAGATCTCTTTCATTTTCCCGTCCCCGGCATCCTGTTTAAGCACCCATGATCTTTTAACTGCCATAAAGAGCAGCCCTACAACGGCCATAATGATCGGCACGTAAATCATAATTGACTCCATAAAATAAAGGTTTATTTGGTTTTGAATTTGTTAATATCTTGTAAATGTAACAAAAGCAAAACAAAAAAAGCAACACTCTTTTAAAGAATGTTGCTTTTTAATGGAGTATTTATAAAGGAATACCTTATTTTATACTGAAAAGCTCTTCAGGCTTGTTTTCAAGCGCCTCGAAACGCTCAATGCAGGCATCGATGATATCGTAAGCCTCATTAACGTCTCCCCAGCCTTCTACATCAACCTTTTTATTTTCAAGGTCTTTATATACCTGGAAGAAGTGTTCGATCTCCTTTATGCGGTGTGGGTTAAGGTCGCTAAGGTCATTGTACTTGTTCCATATAGGGTCTGATACCGGTACGCATATTATTTTCTCATCCGGCCCTTTCTCATCAGCCATGTGGAAAACACCGATAGGCTTTACTTCCACAACACATCCGGGAAAGGTAGCTTCATGAACCAGCACCAGAACATCGAGAGGGTCGCCGTCCAGGGCAAGCGTTTCAGGAATGAAACCGTAATCGGCAGGGTACATCATCGATGAAAAAAGCATCCTGTCGTATCGTATCTTCTTTAATTTGAAATCGTATTCATATTTATTCCTGCTCCCCTTTGGGATCTCGATCAGCACATCGAATGATTTTAATTTTGCAGCTGTCATATCTTTACTGTTTTTTCTTATTTAGCGGGTGCGAAAGTACTGTAAAAATTGTTGACGAGCAAAGTTTTATCCGCTAAAGATCCAGCAAGATCAATACTTTACAAAAACTTAATGACAATAAAAATGAGACTGGAAATGCTGAATTTTAAGGGTTGTCAAAATTTTAATAATATTATTTCACTTAACACAAAAAACCTAAGCCGAAAATTTGAATACGTCACAACAGGCATCTTTTGGCTAAAATGAAAAAGCCCTCAAAAGAGGGCTTACTTATATTATAGTATAGTATTGATCACAGTTCTGTTTCTGACTTGGTACAATCAGAGATACACCCATTCTCATTACAAATAGGGACTTTTTTACCATCAATGTATAAATACTCAAGGTTGCAGCCTGACGCACATCCTCTGCAGCTCACCGTTTTTGGTGTTACCCCAAAACTTTCATCAAGCTTAAGAAGACCTGTAGAACCTCTTGTAAGCATCACGCCAATAGAGGTACCCCTCCTGTCAGTCGCTATCAGCATATGTGATGCATGGCCGGGATCGTTTAAAGCAGTCCTTACTTCGATCTTGATCGTTTCCAGAGTTGTAGGAAAAGACACGGCCTCTTTATTAATGATATCCTGAAGATCGGCAAGAAGAGAATTACTATCAGCAGTTATCACATAATCACCTCCTCCAACATCTTCACCGATAATGCCATTCCATACCGATGACCTGTTCTCTCTTTCAGGAACTATAGCGGATGCATCTGTAGTAAGGTCTATGTCCGATTCGCTGGAACAAGAAATTAGGGATCCAACAAATAAAAGGCAGGCAGCAGTTTTTAGTAATGATTTTTTCATGGCGGTTGAGTTTAGTATCCTATTACGAAAGTAATTCATAAAACACAGTGCGCCGCCCAATGAAATGTTAATTGTTTTACCAGGTCACATTAGCGTACGCCGATTTCATTTTTTTCACAATCTGCACACGATGAACATATTAACCTCGTAGTGCCGTTCGCATTTTTGGCGACCGGAAGACAACCACCCTCGCATTCGCCCTTACAGATCACCAACACATAAGAGCCGGTATCCTTACCGGATGAAAAGTAAAATTTATCTTCTTTAAGCTCAAGCAGCGATGCTACCATTGCCGTTCCTTTATCGGTGCGGGCAACTAACATGTAAAACTCCTCTTGTGTATCTCCTTCTGTTTTCCCTTTTACCACTTCAAATGCAGTAAGCCTGGAGCCATCACCCATATTACTTTCCCAGGAACTTGCTATGCTGGCCTCATCGACCATACTGAGCACTCCGTTCTTATTTACAGCAACGGCCTGTTCAGGATCAGCATTTCCTGTAATGTCGGTACCGGATCCTTGTTTACAGGAGATTAACGCAAAGACGAATAACACAGCGAACAGATGCTTCATAAACTTGATCATATAGGTTGGTTGCGGAACGAATTTACAAATTTTTTGTTAATAATCACAAAATTAAAAGTAGAAGCCAAACGAACCTTTTATCGCAAATTTATTAGCATCAGGAAGGTTCAGGTAGCTTCCCCTCCAGGCAAAGTCGAGCCTGAACACCTTAAAGATATTGCCGATACCGGCATGATACTCCCAATACACATCTTCAGGAGCACGGTACTGGATGTTCGAAGCGTTCAGCCTCACATTGTCATCACTTACAGTTCCGTATACACCTTTTACTCCAATGATCTCGCGCAGGTTCAGGTCACGTAGCCCTGGGATCCTCGAAAACAGCCTTCCGTTGAAATTGTGCTCAAAATGCAGCGAGACATATTCATCGGCTACGAATTCGTAGTAGTTCATCAGGTTATACGTATTCTCGATTATGAACCATGACTGGTTACCCGGTACAACGCCCATCAGGCCAAGCGGCACCTCCCCAAATATCTTGCCTGCTTCAAGAGTAGTGAACAATCGGCCAAAACCACCTACCAATACCGGCTGCCTGTAGAAGAACTGAAGCTTTTGGTAGTCGAAGTCGCTATCGAAAATGCCTTTCACTCCCTGAGAGAAGTTCAGGAACAGACGCGCATAGTTAAGGTCAACATCCGATCGTTCCACACCATAGCCAATAGTCCTGCGGCCGGGTGTGTAATCTATCTGGGCATTATACTCATATTGCTTAACAAAGCCTTTAGTGCCTTTTGAGGGATCCCATGGGTCTTTGTAATAATCCAGGCTGAAAGTAGGCGATGCCGATTCCAGAGTACGATAATTAATGCTGGTGCGAAGCGTAAAATTTTTAACCGGCTCTATCTCGACACCAACAGTACTGAAGTTGACAGACGTTAGCTTACTATTATCACCACTTGCAAAAAGCGACGATGATGCAAAACTCCTGCCAAGCACATCGCTGGTCGCTGTAAGGCTGACCCCTATCTGTTCAACATCGCGCCTGTTGCCCGCCGATATGATCAGGCGTTTCTTTTTATCAAGCATCCACTTACCCGATATTCCGTACTTAAATTTATTGTCTTTGAAGCCATAAGCGGTATACCCTTCGATCCGCCAAGGGTCATTTTGCCCAAAATAGGTCCGCCCACCGGTCCGTAGCCGTATGCCTTCCACATCATTATATCCAAAAGAGGAGAAAATTGGTCCATAGTCAAAGTTGCCCATCTGGTAATAACCGCTGCCCAAGGTTGCGACTAAACTGTACAATCGCTTAAATTTAGGGACGGTTTTAAGGGTATCAAGCATTTTATACACACCCCGTTCATCATTATTGAGCGACTCGAACCGATTCTCCTCCCAATATTCGTCGGATCGTCGATGGATCTCGTCATCATAATAATTTACCTCAGCAGCATAAAAATTATCTTCTTTCTTTTTATCGAAAACATAATCCCTGAACAAGGTAGTACGCTTGCCGTAAACCCCTTTTGACTCATCTTTCTTATTAAGTGCAAAGTCGCTCATCATGTGGTCGCGGCTCAACAGGAAAACCGAATCATTGAGCACCTCGAATTCCTGCTCTATATAAATATCCTTCACCCAGTTGATGTTTGCGCTCTTACTGGCCGCCATCGCTATCTTCTTGATGGCAAAAGTGGTATCGTTCACCCAAAAGTTACCTTTAAATGTCAGCTCGCCCTTTCGCCTGGGATAAAATACAATATTGTAGCACCACTTCTTATCGATATAAGTACTGTCGGCCAACACATAATTGTACACATTAATACCCGTGCGCGACAGCGGGCTCACGAAATCCTTGTCAAAAAATTTGAGGTAGTTATCGTAGATGTCATAGTCGGCATATAAGTCTTTTACAAAAGCTATGATCTGCTGATTGTTGCTAAAACCGGAATTTTTGTTAGCACGAACGATCTCTTTTTTCCTGTTGCGGGTGTTATCGCCATACACATTGCTCAACGCTTCGTTAATGAAGATCGGCAGGTAGGTTTTTCCGGTAACGCTTGAGGTATCTACATGGTCGAAGATAAATTCCATGCCGCGGAATATTTTGCTCTTCATGAAAGCACTGTCAATACTGTTCATATCAAACTCCACCTTTTCATACTTATCGTATTCATACTGCTTGAACATTTTAAGTCCGTTCTTTCTGCGGCGTTCCCATATCTTGCGGAGTATGTCGATGGCGGGATTGTTCTTTTTAGAAGTTTTACCGGTATAAAGCACTACTTCCTTAAGCTCCTGAACTTCGCTCAAGACGATACTCATATCATAGTTCACAGCCTTATCAAGAGTAATCTCTTTATTCCCATAACCCATGGACGAAACGAGAAGCGCCCCCTGCGTATCGGGCGACTCCAGGTAAAATTTACCGTTCTCATCGGTGATGGTACCCTTGCTGGTACCTTTAAAGGAGACATTAGCAAAAGGCAGTGGCTGTTCCTTATCGTCTAAAACGATGCCACCTACCTTGGTTTGCGCAAAAAGCGATGTCGAAAGGAGCAGGAATGCCCCCAGTAAAAACAGTATTTTTCTTTTCATATAGGCTTAAACAAAAAACTTCATCAAATAGTATGATGAAGTTTCAAATATAATCGAATTATCGGATTATTTATACATAACTTTTTTCACTGCTTTTATAACATCTGTTGCGTTCGGAAGCCACTCTTTCAGCAAGGCCGGAGAGTATGGCGCAGGTGTATCGGCAGTAGTGATACGCTGGATAGGCGCATCAAGGTGATCGAATGCCCTTTCCTGTACGATATACGTGATCTCAGAAGCCACGCTTCCGAAAGGCCACGCCTCTTCAAGTACCACAAGGCGGTTGGTTTTCTTAACCGAATTCAGGATAGTGTCATGGTCCATAGGACGGATGGTCCTAAGGTCGATGATCTCGCAGCTGATACCTTCTTTTTCAAGCTCATCTGCAGCAATGAACGCCTCCTTTAATATTTTTCCGAAAGATACGATGGTCACATCCTTGCCTTCACGCTTTATATCGGCAACACCAAGGGGGATAGTGTACTCACCATCGGGCACTTCGCCTTTATCACCATACATCTGTTCCGATTCCATGAAGATGACCGGATCGTTGTCACGGATAGCCGACTTTAAAAGCCCTTTACAATCATAAACGTTCGACGGCACTACAACTTTAAGCCCCGGTGTATTGGCAAACCAGTTCTCAAAAGCCTGGGAGTGCGTTGCTGCAAGCTGGCCCGCAGAAGCGGTAGGCCCACGGAACACCATCGGCATGCTGAACTGGCCAGCCGACATTTGGCGCATTTTAGCAGCGTTATTAATGATCTGGTCGATACCAACCAGTGAGAAGTTGAATGTCATGAATTCAACAATAGGCCTGCACCCGTTCATGGCGCTTCCTACCGCGATGCCGGCAAAGCCAAGTTCGGCAATAGGCGTGTCAATTACCCTCTTTGCCCCAAACTCATCAAGCATTCCTTTTGAAGCTTTATAGGCACCGTTATACTCGGCTACCTCTTCACCCATTAGGTATATGGTTTCATCACGGCGCATTTCTTCGCTCATAGCTTCGCAAACGGCTTCCCTGAATTGTATCGTTCTCATGTAAATGTTTTTCGGATTAAATGAATGGCAAAAATAAAAATTTTAAATTATTTATCGGGTGCCTTTTACCAAATTAATGGCAAAGGCAAAGGTTTATCACAATCCGAACAATATTCGCAATAATAAGAGCTTATCAGGTTATTTTTTATGATTATCAGATTTTAAAGTTGTAATTTTTGGAAAAACACTATTTATTATGCATGCATAGTTTTTTATTTCGATAAAAGTATTATTTTCGTAACCAGAAAATAATCAACTTCATACCATTAAAATATGAAAATATTAGTTTGCATCAGCCACGTACCTGATACTACTTCCAAAATTAATTTCACCAATGGCGACAGCGAGTTTGATGCCAACGGTGTACAATTTGTAATAAACCCTAACGATGAATTCGGATTAACAAGGGCAATATGGTTTAAAGAACAACAGGGCGCAAACGTTACAGTGGTGAACGTGGGCGGACCGGATGCTGAAGCGACACTAAGGAAAGCTCTTGCTATTGGTGCAGATGAGGCCATCCGTGTGAACGCTAATCCAACCGACGGATTTTTTGTTGCAAAGCAGCTTGCCGAAGTGGTAAAACAAGGCGGCTATGATCTAGTGATCGCTGGTAAGGAATCGCTTGACTACAATGGCGGAATGGTTCCGGGAATGCTTGCAGGCCTGCTTGGTTTCGACTTTGTGAACTCATGCCTAAAGCTTGAAGTTACAGGTACGGATGCCAAAGCGGTACGCGAGATCGATGGCGGAAAAGAAACGCTTAGCGCTAAGCTTCCATTGGTAATCGGCGGGCAAAAAGGACTTGTTGAAGAGAAAGACCTGAGGATACCGAATATGCGCGGTATCATGATGGCGAGGCAGAAAGCCCTTGCTGTAGTTGAGCCAACAGACGTTGCTCCTGCCACAAAAGCAGTGAAATTTGAGAAACCTGCTCCTAAATCAGCCGTAAAACTGATAAGGCCTGATAACCTTGATGAACTTATTAACCTGTTGCATAACGAGGCTAAAGTTATTTAACTGTCAATTTGGTAATTCGTGGATTTGTTGATTTGTCACCAAACACTACGGATACCGCACTATCAGATAAACGAATTAACGAATCCACAAATAAACAATAGACTATGTCGATCTTAATATATGCTGAATCAGCAGAGGGCAAATTCAAGAAAACAGCTTTTGAGCTTGCTTCCTACGCAAAAAAAATAGCCGGCGAGACCGGAACTTCAGTTACCGCCATCACCATCAACGGCCCTGAGGCATCTGCACTTGGACAGTACGGTGTGGACAAAGTGCTTAACGTGAAATCGGATAAGCTTACTGCATTCAACGCAAAGGCTTACGCAGACGCGATTAAGCAGGCAGCCCAAAAAGAAAGCGCTAAAATAGTAGTGTTCTCTTCTACTACTGACAGCCTTTACATTGCCCCGCTTGTAGCCGTAGCACTTGAGGCCGGTTATGCATCCAACGTAGTAGCGCTTCCTGAAAGCCTTACTCCTTTCCGCGTGAAAAGGAATGCGTTCTCTAACAAAGCGTTCAACTTTACCGAGATAAACACAGACGTAAAAGTTATTGCTATCGGTAAAAACTCATACGGCCTGACAGAATCTAACGGGGCTGCGGCTTCAGAAGAATTCAGCCCATCACTTAACGATAATGACTTCTCAGTGAAAGTAGAGTCGTCAGAAAAAGTAACAGGAAAAGTAACCATCGCAGATGCTGAAGTAGTAGTGTCGGGTGGCCGCGGACTTAAAGGCCCTGAAAACTGGCACCTTATCGAAGACCTTGCGGCAGCGCTGGGTGCGGCCACGGCCTGCTCAAAGCCGGTATCTGACCTTGGCTGGAGACCTCACAGCGAGCACGTTGGCCAGACAGGTAAGCCGGTAGCATCTAACCTATACATTGCTGTAGGTATTTCGGGTGCGATACAGCACATTGCGGGTATCAACTCCTCGAAGGTAAAAGTGGTGATCAACCCTGATGCCGATGCTCCTTTCTTTAAGGTAGCGGATTACGGAGTTGTGGGAGACGCGTTTGATATACTCCCGAAACTGACTGAAAAAATTAAAGCTTTCAAGGCTCAAAACTCATAATTTTATTTTAAATTGTGCCCTCTAAAGGGCTATCCGGCACGTGATAGTTTTATCTTTGCCGGATAGCCTTTTTTTGTTACACGCAAGAGATATATGAGCCTAGTAAAACTTACTATTAAAGGGATCTCCTACAGCCAGACACAAAATGGCGCGTATGCCCTGATACTTAATGAAGTGGACGGTGAACGGAAATTGCCGATCGTGATAGGCGCATTTGAAGCCCAGTCCATCGCTATTGCCCTGGAGAAAGAAATAAAGCCGCCAAGGCCGCTTACCCACGACCTGTTCAAGAACTTTGCCGACCGTTTTGACATTGTGGTAAAACAGGTGATCATCCACAAATTGGTTGATGGTGTATTTTTTTCGAGCATTATTTGCGAACGCGACCGCATCGAGGAGATCATTGATGCCCGAACATCGGATGCCATTGCACTGGCACTACGTTTTAACGCCCCTATATTCACCTATAAGAATATTTTAGACAAAGCCGGAATCTACCTGAAGATAAACCCCGAAGAACAGGAAGGCGGCGAACACGAGATCGACGACGTACTTACACCACCGCAAACCTTTGGCACCGAAAGCGCTCCTACAGGAGGCTATTCACAATACAGCCTTCAGGAACTGCACGAACAGCTGGAAAACGCCGTACAGAACGAAGATTATGAGAAGGCAGCAAGCATCCGCGATGAGATATCGAAGAGGGAAAGTTAACAGCCGCCTAACCCCCAAAGGGAGAATCCAATTGGAGCGCTGAGATTTTGAGAACGAAAAATATTATTTTTAACGATAAAATTCCCCCTTTTGGGGGTTAGGGGGCCGATATGAAGCAGTATTTAGACTTAGTAAAGCACGTTTTAGAGAATGGTAACCAAAAAGGCGACCGCACGGGTACGGGCACGATAAGTGTGTTCGGGTACCAGATGCGATTTGATCTTAGTGAGGGATTCCCATTGGTCACTACCAAAAAACTGCACCTTAAGTCGATAATACATGAATTGCTTTGGTTCCTGAAAGGCGAGACCAACATCGGCTACCTCAAAGAGAATGGCGTTAAGATATGGGACGACTGGGCCGACGAGGATGGAAACCTTGGTCCGGTGTACGGCCACCAATGGCGCAATTGGGACGACAAGGAGATCGACCAGATCACCGAACTCATCGAAACCCTGAAAACCAACCCCAACAGCCGCAGGATGCTCATTTCGGCATGGAACCCAAGCGTGCTGCCGGACACTTCCATATCATTTGCCGATAATGTAGCCAATGGAAAGGTAGCACTGCCGCCGTGCCATGCGTTTTTCCAATTCTATGTTGCCGATGGCAAACTTTCCTGTCAACTCTACCAAAGGAGTGCGGACATCTTTTTGGGTGTTCCGTTCAATATTGCCTCCTACGCGTTGCTAACACTGATGATCGCACAGGTTTGTGATCTGCAGCCCGGTGATTTCGTACATACGTTCGGGGATGCGCACATTTACAATAACCACATCGAGCAGCTGGAACTGCAGCTCAGCCGTGACCCAAGGCCATTGCCTGTGATGAGGCTTAACCCGGAAGTGAAGAATATCTTCGATTTTAAATTTGAGGATTTCACACTGGAGAACTACGATCCGCATCCACATATTAAAGGAGCAGTGGCAGTTTAAAATATTTTGCTATCTTTAGTTTCCTAAAACAGGATCTATGGAACCAAGTCAGCAGGAACTTTATGAATATGCCCGGAAACGTGTTAGGGACAAAAAACGCGTGTACTTCCACTTCATACTGTTTTTTGTATGCAGTATCTTCTTTTATATCATCAACAAATGCCTGGATGTTGACCCGCAGGACGACTGGTACCTTTGGGCGATAACCGCATGGGCATTCATTTTTGTGATGCATTTCATCAAGGTATTCGTCACCGAGAGCTTCATCAACAAAAAATGGGAACAGGAACAGATCACCAAATTGGTAGCCCGCCAGGAGCGTCGCATTGCCCAACTCGAAAAGAAGATAGAAAAAGATAACAATATTCCCCAATAATGACCCTTACCCTCATTGCCGCCGCTGCGGAGAACAATGCACTTGGCAAAGACAACCAAATGATATGGCACCTGCCGGACGACTTTAAGCGTTTTAAGCAGCTTACCACCGGCCACTACATGGTCATGGGCCGCAAGACCTTTGAAAGCCTGCCCGGAATGCTACCCAACCGTACGCACGTCATCATTACGCGCCAAAAGGATTTTACCGCCGAAGGCTGTATTATCGTTAACAGCCTTGACGAAGCCATTGCTTCCTGCCCACAGGATGAAGAGGTTTTTGTGATAGGAGGCGGGGAGATCTATAAGCAATCCATTGAGAGGGCAGACAAAGTGGAGCTGACCCGCGTGTATGGCATATCTCCCGAGGCCGATGCTTTTTTTCCGGAAATCGATTTGGCTAAATGGGAGCTGGCAGAGGAAATTTTTCATCCGAAAGATGAAAAGCATGCGTATGTTATGGCGTTTCAAACGTGGATAAAACATATATAACAATTAATATGAAAGCTATAAAATTTATTATCACTGTGTTATTCCTTGCTGTGGGAGTTAATTCTGCAAAAGCACAACAAAAGGAAACGAAAATTATAACAGAAATAAAGTTTGAAGCAAACAAGATAATCCTTAACAATCAGCATGCTTTTAATTATGCCCGAAAAGAAAATAAATTTGTTATACAGGATCGTAAAGGCAACTATCTAATCTATGGGGAAATTACACCTTCAAGTGCAGCAGATTTTACCTGCAGGATACGGTTCCTTACAATAAAAGATAGTATCGAACAGCAGTTTTATAATGAAAAAATCGCTGGCCGCGACGAGCTGATTTTTGCATTATGCGAGAATAATGTTATTACAAAAGACTTCGAACTTGACAATGACAAATTGAGAGCATTCATTAAAAAATTTAGTCAATTTGAAGACCCTCCGGCAGAAGTTGAAGAACCATGAGAATCTATTCCTACTCTCCTTCCGATGACCCTGCAATTCTGGAACTGCTGCGACTCAATACACCCCAATATTTCGCGGAAAGCGAAGAAGCCGACCTCATGGATTACCTGGCCAACCACATCGACCATTATTATGTCGTGGAGATCGATGGCACTATTATGGGCTGCGGCGGGTTTAACCGCACACCTAATGGCAAGCGCGGTGTGTTGTCGTGGGATATCATCCATCCTGAAGCACAGGGCAAGGGTATTGGCAGCGCTTTAGCGAAATTCAGGATCGCAGAGATGCAAAAATTGGGCGTGACCGAAATTGGCGTGCGTACCACACAACTTGTTTATCCATTTTATGAGAAGTTGGGATTTAAGCTTAAAGTCCCGGTTGTGAAAGATTACTGGGCGGAGGGATTTGATTTGTATGATATGGCTCTTTCATAATTTATTTTAAATTTGAAAAGTTAATTCATTTATCAAGTCTATGAACATTTGGAAAAAAGAGCAAATTGATAAATATATAGTTGAATTTAAAAAGTATTATATTGATTGTTCTGTAAATTATTTTACAGGAATGAGTGTTCCGAGTAAATTAAATCAGGATGAATTAAGATATTTGAAAGATAATCTTAATATTTCTGAAGTGGTTGGCTCTAATAAATCAACGCTAATAAATGATTTACTAAAAGATCACTCTAAAGATAATTTTTCGCTTTATCTTATAAATACAAGGCAACTTGAATGCGAAGTCAATTCATATGACAAATCCCAATCAACTATATTTATTGAATTAGCGAGAAGATATTTTGAAGATAATAAAATTTTTTTCATTGAAAACATCAGAAGTTTGTTCTCAAGAGGATATAAAATTAAACCTGAAGACAATAGGTTTGTTTTAGACTTACATAAAAAAGTAAAACAGGTTTCAGATCTTGATAAATGGACATATTTAAGATTAGCTGTTATACTTAATGATGAAAAATTATTTGAAAAAGCTTTATCAAAAAACAGGGAAATATTTACCATTTTATCTTTTAAGCAAGGTAAACCGTACCACTTCAACTTTCCAAATCTATTGGGAGTTATAAATAATGCAATTCAACATTATCGTGAAAGTGGTGATATAATCTTGCATGCAATGACTTTTTATAATCGATATGTAGAAATTAGAAAGTTAGACACGAAAGGTACATTCATTAAGAAATGGGACGAATACCTAAAAAACAAACCCATTCAAGATGCTGAATTTGAAGAAATAGTAAAAATTATATTTCCTGAATTCAAATGACATATACACTAAGTCAACTATAACTCCCCATTAACAAAACTTATTCTATCTTTGCGCCGTAAATAAAAGCAATGTCACAAGAAGTTACGCCATACAAAGATTCGGGCCTCGGGAAGAAGGAGCAGGTCGCGCAGATGTTTGATACCATATCGGGTAATTACGATGGGCTTAACCGCGTTATCTCCTTTGGCATCGACGTAAAATGGAGGAAAAAGGTCCTGAAGATGGTTGCCGCCAAAAACCCACAACGCATATTGGACATTGCCACCGGGACGGGCGACCTTGCCATACTGATGGCGCAAACCAATGCTAACGAAATAATCGGTGCCGACATATCCGAAGGCATGATGGAGGTAGGCCGTAAGAAAGTGGCCGAAAAAAACCTTGATGGCAGGATAAAGCTGGTATATGGCGACAGTGAGAACCTTCCTTTTGCAGAAAACCATTTCGATGCGATAACCGTTGCTTTTGGCGTGCGTAATTTCGAGACCCTCGAAAAAGGCATTGCCGAGATACTGCGCGTACTTAAGCCGGGCGGCATTTTCGTAATACTGGAAACATCGGTGCCCACGAAATTCCCATTTAAACAGGGTTATAAATTTTACAGTAAATTCATCCTTCCGGCTATCGGCAGGCTGTTCTCAAAAGACCGTTCGGCGTATGCCTACCTTAGCGAATCGGCATCAGTTTTCCCTCACGGCGAGGCACTGAACAATATTTTACGAAAAGTTGGGTTTATAGAGGTTAAAGATCTGCCACAGACCATGGGTGTGGCAACCATTTATTCGGCTTCAAAACATTAAAATGAAGAAACTCTTTTTATACATACTCCTTTTTTCGGGCCTTGCAAGCCATGCCCA
The DNA here is from genome assembly GCF_052437795.1 of Flavobacterium sp. Classification (GTDB taxonomy): domain Bacteria; phylum Bacteroidota; class Bacteroidia; order Flavobacteriales; family Flavobacteriaceae; genus Flavobacterium. Next base: position 415,100 of record NZ_JBQVPA010000001.1, on the reverse strand, counting down.
GTTCGGCACCAACGTGTTTGGCAGCGACCCGATCATCAACCTGGAGAACTTTGACAAGCAGCGCGTGCACTGGGGCTATTTCCTTGGCTTTAACAGCTATGACTTTAAATTTGACTATAAAGCCAACCCAGGCATAGATATCGAAGTACAGCGCACTACCGGCTTCAATGTAGGCCTCGTGGGCAACCTGCGCCTGTTCGAATATATCGACCTTAGGTTTGAGCCCGGACTGTATTACACGCAGCGCAACCTGAAATACCATCAGGAGGGGCTTGTAGATAATGAGAGGGAAGTAAAGTCGACCTATATCCATTTTCCACTGCTGCTAAAATTCTCTTCTAAAAGGACAGGGAACGTAAGGCCGTACCTGGTGGGCGGTTTTTCGCGCTCATGGAACCTTGGCAGTAACGAAGATGCACAGGATGACAACATCACGGGTGGTAACTTCAGGATGAAAACCTGGACGAACAATTATGAGCTTGGTGTAGGCGTTGACCTGTACTTTGAATATTTCAAATTCTCACCTTCCATACGCGGGGTATTTAGCCTTGATGATGAGCTTGTAAGGGACAAAGATCCTGATAGCCCTTATACCGGGAATGTGGCGTCTATGAAAACAAGGGGGATCTTCGTGAACTTTACTTTCCACTAAAACAAAAACCTGGATTAAGCAGATATTTCATTCTGACGCAGGAAGAATTTCAAAGCCCTACCGATCACCCTTCATACATTGTTCTCCGTCAGGATGACAAACCTCTTCTGAACTCACTTAGTGTAATGGCTGCCGCTGTAGCTACATTGAGACTTTCGGTAAGCTGGAGGTTGCCAAAACGGGGGATCGCGATCTTATTGGTGACCAATTGCTCAATTGCTTCAGAAATTCCGTTGGCTTCATTACCCATTACGATAATGCCGTCTTTAGGGAGTGTTCCTGCATAAATATTCTCACCATCCATGAAGGTGCCGAAAACAGGAAGTTTTGTTTTCGACAAATGATCAGCCAGATTGGTATAAACCACATTCACACGGCTCAATGAACCCATAGTTGCCTGGACAACTTTTGGATTATAGGCATCTACACAATTTTCGGAACATACCAGGTGCGCAATGCCAAACCAGTCGCACAGGCGAATGATGGTACCGAGATTGCCGGGATCACGTATGTCGTCAAGCGCAACAATAAGGCCGGTTCGTGCAATTGGCTTCTCTTCAGGTATTGAAAATAATGCCAGACAGGTATTTGGTGTAGTGAGTGCGCTTATCTTTTTGAGCTCGGCATCGGTAATGATCTCGATCTTATTCTTTGCTATACCCTTAAAAATGTCTTCTGTGGTAAAAAGCTGCTGCAATTCAAAATTGGAATTCAGCAATTCCTGTACTACCTTTATGCCTTCGGCAAAGAACAAATTGTGCAGCTTTCTGTATTTTTTTTGCTGTAAGCCCGTTATTGTTTTAATTTGGTTTTTGCTAACCATAAAAAATGTATTTTTGAATTACCATTTGCCGCAAGAGCCTTGAAAAATATAACAACAAAAATAGCATTAATTATCTTATCGGGTTGGGTTTTGTATTCGTGTTCGCTCGTAAAGAACGTTCCGGACGGCAAGCACCTTTTAAAGAAAAACGATATTAACGTAAACGGCGAGGAAAATAATGACGACGACCACAAGGCGCAAATGTACCAGCTGCCCAACACCGACGTTCTGGGATGGCACATCAGGCTGAACATTTACAACCTCGCCAATAAGGATGCCGACTCCTCCTACCAGGCATGGCTGGTTAAAAACCCGGGATGGCATAATTTCCTGACCAGGACATTATCGGAAAAGCAGGTACAGCGGCTGGGCAACTCCTTTTTCGTATCAGGCTTTAGTAATTTTGCCAAGAAAACCGGGGAGCCGCCAGTTATCGTTGACCTCAACCGCGTAAAAAAATCACGCAACCGTCTTTTCGCCTACTATTACAAAAAAGGGTATTTCAGATCGAAGGTCACCTACACCATCGATACACTGGAAAACAAAAAAGCACAGGTAAACTACAATGTAGTGACCGGTAAACCCTACATACTCGATTCGATAGCCACGTTTATAGAAACTCCGGCACTCGACACCCTTTATACAACTAACCGCGCGAAATCTCAGATCAGGAAAGGCGACCAGTATACGGAAACCAATTTCACCGCAGAGAGGGAACGCATTACCAGTTTGTTCCGTAATAACGGGGCTTATACTTTCCAGCAGAATAATATTTCGTATGTTCTCGACACTGTGGGGAACAATTACAAAGCCAATGTAGACCTCATCATTGACAACGAGACCGTGCGGCGTGGCGACTCCACTTTTGTGAGGCCGTTCAGGCTTTATAAGATCAGTAAGGTAAACATATATACCAAGAACCCTACGAGTGCCGACCAGGCAGTGGACAGTGTGAGCTACAATGGCTTTAACCTGTACAGCATGGGCAAGCTGAACTACAGGCCGGAAGCGCTTACCGATGCGATATTCATTACTCCAGGAAGTACGTTTGCCGATTATCGCAGGGTCCTCACATCGCGATACCTGAGTAACCTTAGGGTATTCAACTACCCAACGATACAGTATGTAGAAGATCCTGACGACCCGACAGGTTCATCACTTATAAGTAATATTTACCTGAACCCCAGGAAGAAATTCCGATTCACACCCAGCGCCGACTTTACACATTCTAACATACAGGACTTTGGTATTCAGGGAAGCCTCGGGCTGTCCATCCGGAACATCTTTAAGGGTGCGGAGATACTTGAGCTTACTACGAGGGGCAACATCGGTTCGTCGCGCGACCAGGCCATTCAGGATCGCTCGTTCTTTAACATACTGGAGTATGGTGCCGACGTGAAGCTAACCTTCCCGCGCATCTTTTTCCCATTCAATACCGAGAAGATCATCCCGAAGGAAATGATCCCGTCTACCCTAATGAGCTTTGGCATCAGCAGACAGCGTAATATTGGCCTTGACAAAGAAAATTTTACAGGTGTCCTTACTTACAACTGGACTCCCAAAAGGACAGATCGCTGGAGATCGCGTTCGGCAAAGCTCGACCTGTTTAATATTCAATACATTCGCAATGTAAATGCCGAGAACTACTTCAACGTATACCAGTCATCGTACGAAAGACTGAACGGTTATGCCAATGAATATGCCTCGCAGGTAAACCCGGTCTATTTTAGGGATCAGTCCACCCCTGGCACAAATGGGGAACTGATCATAGAATCGGGCACCAACGGATTCATCAACGATGTATTGGCAACACCCGCGATAGTTACCGTATCACCGGAAGACGAACGCAACATCAGCCGTATCGAGGAACGTCGCGACAGGCTTACCGAGAACAACCTTATTTTCTCGACCAACTTTACCTACACCACAAGCACCAAAGAAGGGCTTACCGACAACACTTTTTTCATTTTTAAAACGAAAGCAGAAAGTGCCGGCGGGCTACTGTCGCTCCTTTCGCCGCTAATGACTGAAAATAAGGATATACCGGTTGGCAACAGGACGATCTTTGATGTGCAGTATTCGCAATACATAAAGGGTGAGCTAGATTTCATAAAACACTTCGACCTGCGCCGCGGCAAGGTATTGGCCATGCGTGCATTCTTCGGGTTGGCTGTGCCGTATGGCAACTCGACCTCCATACCGTTCGCCCGAAGCTATTTTGCGGGTGGATCTAACGACAACCGTGCGTGGCAGTCGTATTCACTCGGGCCGGGACGAAGTGGCGGGCTCAACGACTTTAACGAAGCCAACCTTAAAATGGCCTATAGCGCTGAACTCCGCTTTAATATTTTCGGGAAACTGAACGGGGCAATATTTGGCGACGTTGGTAACATCTGGAACATTTGGGACGAGGTGGACGATTCTGATTACACTTTCAACGGGCTCAAATCTTTTGAAGACCTGGCATTGGGAACGGGCGTTGGCTTCCGCTACGACTTTAATTTCTTCGTACTTCGATTTGATGTCGGCTTCAAGACTTATAATCCGGGCAAAGAGGAAGGGGAACGCTGGTTTAAGGAATACAATTTCAGTAAAAGCGTATTTAATGTGGGGATAAATTATCCTTTTTAAGATGAAATGGCTATTGGCGATAGTAACAATGTTATTTCTCTTTTCATGTAAAAAAGAGGAAAGACATCTTCTTATATATCATATGAAACAGAATAGTATGACCGCAATGAGTATTCCATGCCACGCGCTGATGGAAAACGGCTCAGTCAGCGTAGAAAAAGTTGTCATTGATGATATCGGCTTCACTGAAGAATTTTCATTATTATACAATAATCTTCAAGAGCCTGAAAAAAATAACACAATCGATACGAGAATCAGAATTCTATATCATCACGGTGCTCAGAGCGACACCATTTGCATGGGTGAATATTTTGGAATTATGGTAAATGGACAGCAAAAAGAGGATTCTCCAAAACTTTTAAAACTCATAAAAGACCGGATTTATAAGAAATAATGTCCTGACAGATTCATTTAAAAATATCGCTGCATATACCCCGCCTTCATATTTCTCCAAAATTTCAATTGTCTCAAAATAAAAACACTATTTTTGTAAATCAATTTTTTAAACCCAAAAACAATGGCCCATAACATTAAGCCCGGGGTAGCCACCGGAGACCAGGTTCAGGAGATATTCAAATATGCCAAGGAGAAAGGTTTTGCCCTTCCGGCAGTAAACGTTACCGGATCGAGCACTATCAATGGCGTTCTTGAAACAGCGGCAAAGCTTAAAGCCCCTGTTATCATCCAGTTCTCTAACGGCGGTGCGGCTTTTAACGCGGGTAAAGGCCTTAGCAACGACGGCCAGCAGGCTTCCATCCTTGGGGCCATTGCAGGTGCGAAACACATCCATACATTAGCAGAAGCCTATGGCGCGACTGTTATCTTACATACTGACCACTGTGCCAAAAACCTGCTTCCGTGGGTAGACGGCCTTCTTGATGCCAGCGAAAAGCACTTTGCAGAAACAGGTAAGCCACTGTTCAGTTCTCACATGTTGGACCTTTCGGAAGAGCCACTTGAAGAGAACATCGAGATATGCGTGGAGTACCTCAAGAGGATGAGCAAAATGGGCATGACCCTTGAGATAGAACTGGGCATTACAGGTGGTGAGGAAGACGGTGTGGACAACTCTGATGTTGACAGCTCAAAACTATACACTCAGCCGGAAGAAGTAGCACATACGTACGAAGAACTTAGTAAAGTATCTGACAAATTTACCATTGCGGCAGCATTTGGGAACGTACACGGTGTTTACAAGCCGGGTAACGTGAAGCTTACACCGAAGATCCTGAAAAACTCACAGGAGTATGTACAGCAGAAATTCGGCACCGGCCCTAACCCTGTAGATTTTGTATTCCACGGCGGATCAGGTTCAACGCTTGAGGAGATCAGGGAAGCCATCTCTTATGGTGTTATCAAAATGAACATCGATACCGACCTGCAGTTCGCTTTTACGGAGGGTATCCGTGATTATATGGTGGGCAAAATAGATTACCTTAAAACACAGATAGGCAGCCCTGATGGTGCTGAGTCGCCGAACAAAAAGCACTACGACCCAAGGAAATGGGTCCGTGAAGGCGAGGTGACTTTCAACAAGAGGCTCGAGCAGGCTTTTGCCGACCTGAACAACGTTAATACATTATAGTTGATGGTTGCTGGTTGACAGTTGATGGCTTTGATGTCCGGCAACCGACAACCGACAACCAATAAATCCAAATAGATATGGCCTGGTTTAAAAGAACGGAAAAAGGGATCACGACAGCGACTGAAGATAAAAAGGACGTTCCCAAAGGATTATGGTACAAATCGCCTACGGGCAAGATCGTAGATGCAGATGAGCTTGCCCGCAACTTTTACGTTAGCCCCGAAGATGGCTACCACGTAAGGATAGGCAGCAAGGAATATTTCAACATCCTTTTTGACGATAACGAGTTTAAGGAACTGGACAAGGACATTACCTCCAAGGATACCCTGAAGTTTGTTGACACGAAAAAATATGGTGATCGCCTTAAGGATGCCATGGAGAAGACAAAGCTAAAAGATGCCGTAAGGACAGCTGTAGGCAAATCAAAAGGTAAAGACATTGTTATCGCCTGTATGGACTTCGCGTTCATCGGCGGATCGATGGGTGCCGTGGTGGGCGAAAAGATCGCGCGTGCGATCGATCACTCTATAAAGAATAGGATACCCTTCCTGATGATATCAAAATCCGGAGGCGCAAGGATGATGGAGGCTGCTTACTCATTAATGCAGCTGGCCAAAACTTCGGCTAAGCTAGCACAGCTGGCAGACGCGGGCATACCATACATTTCACTATGTACCGACCCGACAACGGGTGGCACAACGGCTTCGTATGCAATGCTGGGCGATGTGAACATTTCAGAGCCGGGAGCACTGATAGGTTTTGCAGGCCCAAGGGTTGTAAAAGACACTACCGGTAAAGAGCTACCTGAAGGTTTCCAAACAGCCGAATTCGTTTTGGAGCACGGCTTCCTGGATTTTATTACCCCAAGGAAAGAGCTGAAGGACAAGATTAACCTGTACCTTGACCTGATACAGAACGGGCCGATACGTTAAGTAAAGAGTTATTCAAATAAAAGATCCCATGGAAGTAAAACCATGGGATCTTTTATTATACTATCGTTTTATATAAAAACATTCCTACAAACAATTACTTTCTCACAGGAAGAAGATCAACACTATATCTATATAGCATGTCGTGAAATGTATAAAAAACAACGTGAACGGATCTTTTGTCGATGGTTTGTCTATACCTGAAATTGCATTACAGCCTGTAAAATGAAGTTCATTTGTATATGAATATATGATGCAATAGGTATATTCTTTTTATGTCAATTACATTTTGTAATTGTTTTTAATTTTATCCGGCGATACGGTATTGGGGGCATTGCCGTATCGCCATTTTTTACATCCCGCTCCGGATAGCTTCTACCGGATCCAGCCTTGAAGCAGCGATGGCAGGAAGGATACCTGATATGAGCCCGATAAGTGTTGACACTCCCGTACCGATAAGGATATTGCCCAACCCGAGCACAAACTCAAAATCGAGCGCCTTGCTTAGCACTACCGTAATACCCCAAACCATTGCCATCCCCAAAAGGCCGCCTATGACCGACAGGATAACCGCCTCAAAAAGGAATTGGAAAAGGATGAACTTGTTTTTTGCTCCCAACGCTTTTTGGATACCTATAAGATTGGTACGTTCTTTTACAGAAACGAACATGATATTGGCTATGCCAAAACCACCCACAAGCAACGAAAACCCACTGATGATCCAGCCGATCATATTCATCATGCCTATCATCTGATCGATCATTTCGGTAAAGCCCGAAAGGATGTCGATGCTGAAATTATCGATCTCGCCGCTTTTTACGCCCCTGTGGCTCCTTAGCTTTTGCGTCACATCGGCTTTTACAGCTTCGGCCTCCTCGCCCGGCTGTGGCTTGATGATAATGACCGGGGTCATGAAATCATTATGGTCACCATACATTTTTCGTAAAAAATTCACAGGAAAAAATATGGTAGTATCATTGCTTGGCATACCCAGCGATCCCGAACCCTGCTTTTCCATCACACCTATCACGGTCATTTTCCGTCCGTAAATGCGCACCTGCTTCTCCAAAGGATTATCGTTGCCAAAAAGCTTCTGTGCGACCTCGTAACCAATGACCACCACAGCACTGCCCGCATTCGATTCTGATTCGGTATAAAAACGGCCCTCCCCTATCTTTACGCTTTGGATATCGACGAATTCGTACGATACCGGTACCATATTGATATTGCTTGCCGACTGGTCGTTGTAGCGTACCGTCTCAGTTTTTGTAAAGATCTGGAACGCCATGGCCTGCGCTGATGGTACAGCCCCTTTTAAATATTGGTATTCCTCGTATGTTACATCAGGGAATTGCTCACGCTTCCACCTCGGCACATCTGAGGGCCCGAAGGAGAACCGCTTTAGGTACATGGTATTTTTATCTACACTGCTCATGTCTTCCTTGATCTTCCTGTCAAGGGAATCCACCGCGGCCAATACGGCAATGATGGAGAATATACCTACAGTTACGCCAAGCAGCGAAAGGAAGGTGCGTAGCATGTTATTCCTTAGCGCGTTCATAGCGAAGGCAAGGCTTTCTTTGAGCAATCGGAGGTAGAGCAGCATACTTAAAATATTGGCTTGTGTAAAATTCTGCAATTTTTTAAAAACCCCGTGTGCCAATACCAATAAATTTTTAAAAAATGATGAAATTTTGGGTAACTACGCATTTAATGTACCGTGTACAATAGCTACTTTTGCAACTTCAAAAACACACAACTACATGAGCACAAAAAAAATTTCATCGGCACTGATATCAGTATTTGACAAAGAAGGACTTGAGCCTATTGTAAAACAGCTACACGAATATGGGGTAACACTCTATTCTACAGGAGGTACCGAATCATTCATAAAAGACCTTGGCATACCCGTAGTGCCTGTTGAAGACATCACATCCTATCCTTCTATCCTGGGTGGAAGGGTAAAGACACTCCACCCGAAAGTATTTGGCGGCATACTGAACCGCCAGGACAACGAAAGCGATGTTCAGGAAATGAAAGAATATGCGATCCCGCAGATCGACCTGGTTATCGTTGATCTTTATCCTTTCGAAAAAACGGTAGCTTCGGGCGCATCACAAGCCGACATTATTGAGAAGATCGACATCGGGGGCATATCGCTGATCCGTGCCGCAGCAAAGAATTTTAAAGACACTGTGATCGTATCTTCTGTAGAGGATTATTCCCTTTTCCTTGATACTTTCAATACTAATAATGGCGGTACCACTTTAGAAGAACGCAGGATGTTCGCTACTAAGGCATTCCACACCTCGTCGCATTATGACACTGCCATCTTCAACTATTTCAATACTGACGAAGCCATTTATAAGCAAAGTGTTGCCAATGGGCAAACCCTTCGCTATGGCGAGAACCCGCACCAAAAAGGCTGGTTCTTTGGCGATTTCGATAAAATGTTCACCAAGCTGCACGGCAAGGAACTTTCGTACAACAATTTACTGGACGTGGACGCTGCTGTTAACCTTGTGAACGAATTTAGGAATGATGGGCCTACTTTTGCGATACTAAAGCACAACAACGCCTGCGGACTGGCTACAAGGCCAACTGTAAAAGAGGCTTATCTTGACGCGCTTGCTGCCGACCCGACCTCGGCTTTTGGCGGTGTATTGATCTCGAACGCGAAAATCGATAAGGCTGCTGCCGAAGAGATCACTAAGCTTTTCTGCGAAGTGGTGATCGCCCCTGCCTATGACGATGACGCAACAGCCATCCTGCAGGAAAAGAAGAACAGGATCATCCTTGTACAGCATGATGTGGAACTTCCGCAAAAAAACGTGCGCACCTGCCTGAACGGAGTGCTTGTCCAGGATAAAGACAACGTGACCGACAATAAAGAGCACTTAACTATCGTTACCATAACTTCACCTACTACACAAGAGACCGAAGACCTGCTGTTCGCCTCGAAGATCTGCAAGAATACCAAATCGAACACGATAGTATTTGCAAAGAACGGGCAGCTCATTGCCTCGGGCACCGGCCAGACATCGCGCGTGGATGCCCTGAAACAGGCTATCGAGAAGGCACATTCTTTTGGTTTTGACCTTACCGGCGCCGTAATGGCCAGCGATGCTTTTTTCCCGTTCCCGGATTGCGTGGAAATTGCCAAACAGGCAGGGATCACAGCCGTAATACAGCCGGGAGGGTCGATAAAGGACGAGCTGAGCATCAACTACTGCAACGAAAATAATGTTGCAATGGTATTTACGGGTGTCCGTCATTTTAAACATTAATTTTATTACTTTTGTAGGCTTAAACTAATTAGATACCCAAACGCTTAATACTGTATACCAATTATGGGATTTTTTGATTTCATGACCGAGGACATTGCGATCGACCTTGGTACCGCAAATACCCTCATCATCCATAACGATAAAGTAGTGATAGACAGCCCGTCTATCGTTGCACGCGACCGCGTTAGCGGCAAGATAATTGCCGTGGGTAAGGAAGCCAACATGATGCAGGGCAAGACCCATGAAAACATAAAGACCATACGTCCGCTGAAGGATGGTGTTATTGCCGACTTCGACGCGTCTGAAAAGATGATAAGCATGTTCATCAAGAGCATCCCGGCACTGAAGAAAAAACTGTTCACCCCTGCCCTGCGTATGGTTATATGCATACCTTCGGGCATTACCGAAGTGGAGATGCGCGCGGTTAAGGAATCGGCCGAAAGGGTGAATGGCAAGGAGGTATACCTTATCCACGAACCTATGGCAGCTGCCATTGGCATCGGCGTAGACATCATGCAGCCGAAAGGGAACATGATCGTAGACATAGGCGGCGGTACTACAGAGATCGCCGTTATCGCACTGGGTGGTATCGTGTGCGACAAGTCGGTCAAGATCGCCGGTGACGTGTTTACCAATGACATTGTATACTACATGAGGACCCAGCACAACCTTTTTGTTGGGGAAAGCACTGCAGAAAAAATAAAGATCACCATAGGGGCAGCCATAGAAGACCTTGAGTCGCCCCCGGAGGAAATGTCGGTACAGGGGCGTGACCTGCTTACAGGAAAGCCGAAGCAGGTGGACGTATCCTACCGCGAGATCGCTAAAGCGCTCGACAAATCGATACAGAGGATCGAGGACGCAGTAATGGAAACACTCTCTCAAACCCCGCCCGAACTCGCTGCCGACATTTACAACACAGGTATTTACCTTGCAGGCGGTGGGTCGATGCTAAGGGGCCTTGACAAGAGGATCTCGCAAAAGACCGACCTTCCCGTATACATCGCAGAAGACCCATTGAGGGCCGTGGTAAGGGGAACGGGAATGGCACTAAAAAACATACAAAAATTCAGGAGCATACTCATAAAATAAAGGTAGTAATCCATGCAGCAAATAATTAATTTTTTATTTAAAAACAGTATCTTATTACTGTTTTTGCTGCTTTTGGGCATATCCTTAACACTGACGATACAGTCACATTCTTACCACAGGAGCCGTGCGGTCTCTTCGGCGAACGCCATGACAGGCTACGTGTATGAGCAAATAAACAAAGTAGAAGAATACCTGAACCTCCGTTCGCAAAACGAAGCCCTTGCCTCTGAGAATGCCGAGCTGAAAAGACTCTTGTACAATACCCAGGACACAGCCAACATACCTCCGGTAAAAGTACCGGCAGGCGTAGGCCCCTACAGGGTGATCCAGTCAAAAGTCATCAAAAATTCCTACACCGAGAAAGAGAACTACCTGACCATAAACAGCGGCAGTAAAGATGGCATCACCAAAGACATGGGTGTTGTGAGCAGCCTTGGGATAATAGGCGTAATAGAAAATACTTCAAGGGATTACGCTACAGTTATCAGCATCCTTAACCGCAAGCTAAAGCTGCCTGTAAAGATCAAGAAGAACGACCACTTCGGTACGCTGACCTGGAACGGAAAAAATACAGGATTTGCACAACTCGTAGACGTACCGAGACTGGCAACCGTGGTAAAAGGGGACACTATTGTAACCGGCGCCGAATCGACCATTTTCCCGGAGAACATACCGGTAGGGAAGATCGAAAAGGTGTATGTGGATAAAAAGACCAATTACTACACACTGGAAATAAAGCTCTTCAACGACATGACCAGCCTTGGCCACATTTATGTAATAGAGAACAAAGACCGCGCACAGATAAAACAGCTGGAGGAGACTACAAAAGTAGATGAATAGTACTGTGATAATAAATATCGTAAGGTTTATCCTTTTGCTTGCGCTACAGGTGGTGGTATGCAAGAACATTAACCTGTTCGGGTATATAGACCCCTACCCTTACATCCTGTTCATCCTCCTGTATCCGGTAAACGGCAACAGGGCCGGATTACTCGTCTCATCATTTTTCCTGGGACTGATACTCGACATGTTCATGGATTCTGGAGGCGCGCATGCCACAGCTTGTGTTACCCTTGCTTACCTGAGGCCGGTATTCTTTAAATTCTCATTCGGTGTCAGTTACGAATACCAAACTGTAAAGATAAACGACCGCATGTCGCCCGAAAGGTTCTCATTCATACTGATCAGTATCATAACACATCATTTAATTTTGTACCTTTTGGAGATATTCCGGTTCAGCCTTATTCTGGATGCTTTGATCCGTGTACTGGCAACGACCGTATTTACATTACTAACCTGCATCATTATAATTTACCTCATTAAGCCGGCCAAACAATGAGAAAGATATTATTGCCATCCCTGATAGTTGCCGCAACCCTGCTGATCGTGGCAAGGCTTTTTTATCTGCAGATACTCGACGACTCCTACATCAAGAAGTCAGAGAATAATGCCATTAAGATCGTTTATGAATATCCGGAAAGGGGATACATTTACGACCGTAAGGGTGAACTGCTCGTAGCCAACCAGCCGTCTTATGACATCATGGTCACGCCCGGCGAAATGGACAAGGAGAACGGTACAGACACCCTACAGGTATGCAAGCTGCTGAACGTATCTAAAGAATACTTCATCGAACGCATTAAAAAGGCAAAGACCTACAGCCCTAAGCTTCCATCCATTTTTTTACCACAGCTGAGCAAGCGTGAATTTGCTGCTTTCCAGGAACAGATACGACGATTTAAGGGCTTCTCTATAGTTAAGCGTTCACTAAGGGATTATCAGGTCAATGTGGGTGCCAATGTATTTGGGTACATCGCACAGGTAAACGATGCCATTATCAAAAAAAATCCATATTACAAAAGCGGCGACCTCATTGGCAAGCAGGGCGTGGAAGAAATGTATGAAGAGTACCTGCGCGGCGTAAAGGGCGTAAAATATATCCAGAAAGACCGTGATAACCGCGAGATAGGCTCGTTCAAAGAAGGGATATATGATACCATAGCGGTACAGGGACAGGATATTACCCTTACACTGGACAGGGAACTCCAGAAATATGGCGAAGCCCTCATGTTTGAAAAGCGCGGTGGCATCGTGGCTATCGAACCAAAAACCGGGGAAATACTGGCACTGGTCACCGCACCATCGTATGACCCTTCAGTCCTTGTGGGGCGAGACCGTTCAAAAAATTATACGGCACTATACAACGACTCTATTGCCAAGCCATTGTTCGATCGCGGGCTTTTGGCAGAATATCCGCCGGGGTCACCCTTTAAGATCCTTTCAGGACTTATTGGCCTGCAGGAAGAGGTTATCGATGAGAACAGCACTTTTATGTGCCATCACGGATTTTCGTACGGGCGCGGCGCATTCATGAAGTGCCACTGCCCGGGCGGCGCCATACAACTGCATAACGGCATTTACAAATCGTGCAATGCTTACTTTGCCAATGTATTTAAGCTTTCGATCGACAAATACCCTAAACCGGAATTTGGTGTAGATGCATGGGCCAACCACCTAAAAAGTTTCGGGCTGGGTGATTTCATGGGTTATGACCTTCCTCCGGGAAGGAGAGGCCACATCCCCACATCAAAATTCTACAAGCGCTTTTACCCCAATGGTGGTTGGAGGAGTTCGACCATAATTTCCAATTCCATTGGGCAGGGCGAGGTCTCTATGACACCGATACAACTGGCGAACATGATGGCTACCATAGCTAACGAAGGGTATTATTTTACGCCTCACATCATTAAGAAGATCGAAGGTAAGCCAATTGACAAAAAGTTTACCACAAAGCATTACACCACCATTGACAAGCAGTACTTTAAGCCCGTTATCGACGGATTATTCGATGTATACAACCTGGGTACTGCCCGTGGCGTTCGCGTGGAAGGCATCGAAATATGTGGAAAAACGGGTACGGCTGAGAACTTTACAAAGATCAATGGTGTGCGCACGCAGCTTACTGACCACTCTATATTTGTGGCATTCGCACCGCGCCATGACCCTAAGATCGCTATTGCGGTATTTGTTGAAAATGGCTACTGGGGCGCACGCTGGGCAGGGCCTATCGCCAGCCTTATGATCGAAAAATACCTCAAAGGCACGATAACGCGTACCGACCTTGAAACTAAAATGCTTACGCAGGGTCTGAAAGACGAATATGCCAAGGTAATTAGCGGGCAGCCATTTAGCATCAACAATTAAATGAAAAATCAGGGTGTCACCAATAATCTGGACTGGATAACCATACTGCTATATGCTGTACTGGTTATCATGGGGTGGATGACGATCTATTCGGCTTCCCTGCCTGAAAAGACCACCTCCCTGTTTGACATCACCCAAATTTACGGCAAGCAGATCATGTTCATCCTTACGGGCATACCGCTAATCATTGTCATGCTTACCATGGATGCCAAGATATACGAAAAGTACTCACTCATATTCTATGGGTTGGGCATAGTGCTCCTTGCAGGGCTTTTTGTGGCAGGTAAGACCATTAAAGGACAAACCAACTGGTACTCGTTTGGCGGTTTCAGTATGCAGCCTTCAGAATTTGCCAAGATCGGCACTGCGCTGATACTTTCAAAATACCTCAGCGACGTACAGATCAACCTTTCCAAAGTCAATCATCAGCTGCTTGCTTTTGCCATAATCATCTTCCCGGTAATGCTTATCATGATGCAGCCTGATGCGGGTAGCGCCATGATATTTGGGGCTTTCTTCCTGGTGCTTTATCGCGAAGGATTGCCGGGCTGGTACCTGCTTACAGGTGCAGTGGCCATTTTGCTGTTCTTCCTGTCCCTGCTCATAAAACCCTATTTCATAGTAGGTGCAGCTTTTGTAGTCATTATTGTACAATACATCCTTACACGCCGGGCCTATCGCAATCCCATCCTTTCGGCGCTTATCTTTGTCGCAATATCCGGCTTCGTATTTTCGGTGGATTATGTATATGAGAACGTGCTTGAAGATCACCAGAAAGACCGTATCAATGTACTTTTTGATAAAGACGTAAATGTACAGGCCGAAGGCTATAACCTCAACCAGTCGATGATAGCCATCGGCTCCGGCGGATGGTTTGGAAAAGGTTGGCTGGAGGGTACGCAAACCAAGGGCGGCTTCGTGCCCGAGCAGCACACCGACTACATTTTTACCACAGTGGGTGAAGAGTGGGGTTTTACCGGAGCGTTGGTCGTGATCGCGGTTTTCATTACGTTACTACTCCGCATAATTTACCTCGCCGAACGGCAAAAATCCAAATTCAGCCGTACGTATGGGTATTGCGTGGCGGCCATACTGTTCATGCACTTTTTTGTGAACATCACCATGCTTATAAAGCTGTTCCCTACCATTGGTGTACCGCTGCCGTTCTTCTCATATGGCGGTTCAAGCCTTTGGGCATTTACCATATTACTGTTCATTTTCATTAAAATGGATGCCAATAAGGTGAATGAGTGGTAGTTTAGTTGAGAGTCACAGTCGCAGTTTTCAGTTTGGAACGCGGATGACGCTGATTGGGCGGATTTGACGCGGATTTCTTATGGATATCGTAAATCCCCTTGATCAACATTTCGTAGAGGCGCAGGACTCACATATTGCAATAAATTTATTCAAGAAATCAGGAAAAATCCTGTGATGCATTTATACTTACGATTTCGCTCATATGCACGAATTTAAGTGTATGGCCAATAATTTCTGCTATTTCGAATGGCAAATCTTTAAGTAGGAGTTGTTGCCTTGGCCTGACTACTAACTGGTAATTTGGATCACCGAATTGGTTAAGTATTACCTTATCAAATGAATAAAGTCCTTTTCGGGACATTCCAATAAAATCCTGAAGATATTTCTCTTCTTCTGCCACAATGTCGGTTTCTGAAATGTCGGGAAGACTTCTGAAAAATTTCACCAGTCTGTCCATATCATCTACTTTATTAATTGCATTCGGCAGTAATCCACCGGCAGATGCTATAAAACCAATGTAACTGCCATCGGTAAAAAACCAATCTAAATCAAGGGTTTGCTGTTCAATTTCTGAATATTTACCCATTGATTATTCCGATTTCACATCCAGCGCATCCCGCAGCGCATTACCAACCATCATGAAGGCAAGCACCAGCAATAGCATCGCGACTCCCGGAGCTAATGCGAGATAAGGCTTCCCGAGGATAATGTAATTGTAATGGTCCTTTATCATGCCTCCCCAACTTGGGATGGGTGGCTGCGCGCCAAGGCCGAGGAAGCTCAGGCCGCTTTCTACAAGAATGGCCGAAGCGAAATTGGCTGCTGATATCACGATGACCGGCGCCATGCTATTAGGAAGTATGTGGTTAAAAATAATGCGCGAATTGCGATAGCCCAAAGCCCGTGCGGCGGTTACGAACTGCATTTGTTTTATGCTCATCACCTGTCCGCGAACCACACGTGCCACCTCAACCCACATGGTTAATCCTACCGCTACGAATACCTGCCAAAAGCCTTTGCCCAATGCAAGCGTAATGGCTATGACCAACAGCAGCGTAGGGATGGACCAAATGATGTTGACCAGCCACATAACGAAGGCATCGACCTTGCCGCCATAATAGCCTGCGATCGCCCCGAAGAATATCCCCACTACAAGTGAGATGAATACGGCCACAAAACCTATGGCAATAGACACCCTCGATCCGATGATAAGCCGGCTCAGCAGGTCGCGCCCCTGGCTGTCGGTACCAAGTATGAACTTTTGCTCCTTTATATAGCGATCGGTAAAGGTTTCAGCCTTTGCACCTTTACCGAATGATGAAAGCGGAATGGTTTTGGAAACCGCCAGTGATGGCTCATCGGTATACTCGTAGTAGGTCAGGCTATCGCCCTTAAGTTCATAGTCCAGGATAGGTATCTTTTGCTCGGTAGTTTCCCTGCCGGTAAAGTATTCTGAAAATGTTGTGGGTCCTGAAGGAAAATGCAGCATAGTTACTGTGAAGCCCGGCGACTGGGAATGTATGGAAAGGTCGCCCCAATTGGCATTCCTTGTTTTATCGGGGGCCAGCACGTAGGCGAATATGGAAATGAAAAGAAGCACCGCTATGAACCCTAAACTTAAAACGCCCCAAAAGTTCCGTTTGAACTTTTGGAGCGCTAAGCCTGTAAGCGATTGATCTGTCTTATCCATCAACCGTTACTTAGTTTTTTGAGGAGATGCCTTTTGCACATTGGCAGCAGCCTTGCCTGAAGACTTTGGCTGCATGTCGTTTAGTATGTTCAGCGCTTCTTCCACATATATATCTTTTGAAAGGCTTTCGTACCACCTTTCTTTTTTCTCAGCAAGCGATGGGTCTTTTTTGAAGATCTCCTTTTCGTACGGAAGCGCTTCAAACTTCAGGCTGTTCTTATAATCGTTAAGCGCCTTGAATTTCTTGGTAGCTGCTTCGTTCTTAACGACCTCAGCCTTGAACTTATCCGCATTAAGGCTAAAGGTATTTTCATCCTTTTTGGCATTTACCCACTTGGCATTATCATCCATCAGCTTAAACTGTGCGTTGGCTGCGATCCTTTTTTTACTGCTGGCAATAACACCTGCAAAGTTGTTCCTTACCTGCTTGTAGTTTGCAGGATCGATCTTATCATACGGCATGGCGTTGTCAGTGTCACGCTCGCCCATGTCGATGTAGGTGAACCTGTCGGGCATGATGATGTCGCTGTAAACACCTTCCCTTTGTACTGAACCCCCATTAACCCTGTAGTATTTTTGGGTAGTGGTCTTTAATGCGCCAAGGTCGCCAAAGCTGTCGTCGCGTACGAATTGGTTCAGGTCGATGATGTTCTGTACCGTTCCTTTACCATAGGTATGCTTGCTCCCAAGGATAAGGCCGCGGTTGTAATCCTGTATGGCTGCGGCAAATATCTCTGAAGCCGAAGCCGAAAAATTGTTTACCAACACTACCAGCGGGCCGTCCCACTGAACCCTTGGATCTTTATCGTCCAGTACTTCTTTTTTCTTGCCGCTCGATTTTACCTGTACCATAGGCCCATCCTGTATGAATAGCCCGGCCATGTCTACCACGGTCCTTAATGCACCGCCTCCATTATCACGAAGGTCCATGATGATGCCTTCCACACCCTGCTGCTTCAGCCTTTCCACCTCAATGGCAACGTCTTTGGCAGCATCGCGGCTGTCTTTATTCTCGAAGTCGATGTAGAATTTTGGCAGGTTGATGATGCCATAAAGCTTGCCATCCTTGTTTACCACGCTCGATTTTGCGTAAGTCTCTTCTAACTCCACAACCTCCCTGATGATTGGTATTACTTTTATCGTGCCATCCACTTTCTTCACGGTAAGGCGTACTTCGGTACCCTTTTTACCTTTGATCTTCTTCACCACATCGTCAAGTCGCATACCGGCAATGTCAACCGGGTCTCCCGTTCCCTGAGCTACTTTCATGATCAGGTCGCCCTGTTCAAGCTCCTTGCCCCTCCAGGCAGGTCCGCCCGGGATCAGCTCTGATAGCTCAATGTAGTCGCCTTTTTTTTGCAGCCTTGCGCCGATACCTTCAATAGATCCCCTCATGCCATCATCAAATTTCTGCTTGTCGTCCGGCGCAAAATAGTAGGTATGCGGGTCGAAACGCTCGGCAATGGCATTCAGGTAAATGCTGAACCACTCATCGCGCTTGAAGTCTTTTATGAAAGAAAAATAATCGTTAAGCGACTTCAGGGTCGACTCACGGGCTTCTTTCTCGAGTTCGGTAAAATTTTTCTTTGGCTCGAATGCTTTGCCTTTATCGGCATCTTTCTTAGCAACCTCTTCCTGAAGCTTTTCTTTATCGGTAACGGTAGAAAGTACTGATAATTTAAGCTGTTTTTCCCAGCGCTCCTTCAGTTCATTATCGCTCTTTACATATGGCATCTTTTCATAATCAACGCTGAACTGCTCATCCTTTTTAAAGTCGAACGGCTTTGCAAGTATCTCTTTGTAGAAACCTTCGGCTTCTTTGATCCTTTCCAGCAAACGGGCATTGGTAAGGTCGAAGAATGTAAGGTCCTTCGCCAATATCATGTCATCGATCTTGTCTTCATATTTCGCGAACTCGTCGATATCAGACTGTATGAAGAATCTTTTAGACGGGTCGATCTGCTCCAGGTAGCTTTTATAAACACCTTTTGAAAATGCATCATCTATTTTGGCAGGATCATAATGCCCCTTTTCGATCACATACGTTAAAAGCTCCAACAGCACCCTGTCCCTTTCAGGATCATTTACACTTTTCTGCTTTCCGGGCATGAAACTCCATAGCGCTACCGACAGTATCGCTACGAACAACAGTATTTTATAATTTCTCTTCATAAACTTTATAACGGCATTCATTAGTTTTATCGTATTACAATCTACATTAAAAAGCGTGCCAAACCTCCTTCATCGCCAAAAAACTTCATTGGTGACTCTTTGTGAAATTGCGTAATTTAGCAAATGTAAAAGTACGATACTTATTTTTAATTTAGCCACACCGTGAAGAAAAAACCACTGATATTAGTTACGAACGACGACGGCATTTCTGCCCCGGGGATCCGTGCGCTCATTGCCGTAATGAAGGAACTGGGCGAGGTGGTAGTGGTAGCTCCAGACAGCCCGCAGTCGGCGACCGGCCACGCCATAACCATCAACAGCACGCTTTTCATCAATAAAATAGACATTGACCCCGACGTGGACCAGGAATACGCCTGCAGCGGCACACCCGTAGACTGTGTGAAGTTTGCCGTGAATGAGATACTGAAGCGCAAGCCCGACCTGTGTGTGAGCGGTGTGAACCACGGGTCGAATTCCTCGATCAATGTGATCTATTCAGGAACGATGAGCGCGGCGGTAGAGGCGGGCATAGAAGGCATACCCGCGATCGGGTTCTCGCTTTTGGATTACAACTGGAACGCCGATTTTGAGCCTGTAAAGCCGTTCATAAAAAAGATCGCGCAGCAGGTACTGGAAAATGGCCTGCCCGAAGGTGTTATCTTAAATGTAAACTTCCCCAAACTCAGCGAAAAAGACATCAGGGGGATAAAAGTGTGCCGTCAGGCAAAGGCCATGTGGGTAGAGAGCTTCGACAAGCGCACCAACCCGATGGGGCGCGAATACTACTGGCTGGGCGGCAAGTTCGTCAACCTTGACAATGGAGAGGATACCGACGAATGGGCGCTGGCCAACGGCTATATCTCGATGGTGCCGGTCCAATTCGACCTTACGGCACACCACGCGATACAGGCATTAAATGGCTGGGAGCTGAATAAGTAAGAAAATTACTGGTATAAATTTTGTTTGGATTTGGTATAACCTATATAAAATCTCATGAAAAAATTTACATTTCTCGCCTTTGCAGCTATTATGGCTATTTCCTGTTCTGATCATGATAATTCCAACACTCCCGCCTCATTAGACGGCACGTGGAGGCTTACTTATGTAAACCTGAACCGTGAGCCTGAAGACCTTAATGGCGATGGTACCGCATCCGAAAATTATCTTGACGAAAGCGACTGCCTCCAAAATTCAACAATTGTTTTTGAAAGTGATGAAAACGCTGTGTTTTCATCAAATTGCATGTCTGAGACACCCAATACACCCGAAACCACCGAATATGAGGGTGCAGGCAGTACGGTTACCTTTACATATTATGCCATCTCACAACCGGGAGGCTATAAAGATGCTATTTATATACGTTCAGGCAATACGCTTACAGCAATATTGGAAGAAACCGAGGGTGGAACTTACCCTTATATTCCCGGAGATGGTGAAAATGGCGATACTGATTCTTTTTTCAGGGGTGCAACATTCACTTATACAAAGCAATAAACCCGAGCTTAAAAAGAATAAATTTAAATAACGAATCAATTATTTGAAATTCAGTACTGTATGAATTAACAAGAAAAATATTTGTAAAAGAGTTAAAGTAAATTTAGTTTTTGGCACGCATCTTGCAAAATCGTTTTTCGCTAATAAATTTTTTAATCATCAATCAAATCAATCACAATGAAAAAAATTTCGATGGTTGCTTTCGCAGCAACAGCCCTTATGGCAATGTCATGTTCAGACGACGACAGCTCAAACAGTGTAGCCCTTAGCGGAAAATGGAAACTTACCAAGATCACGACGGATCAGGCTTTTGACGGTAATGAGGACGGTACAGCCACCAAAGACCTTATTGCCGAAACAGGCCAATGCTGGAAAGATACATATTTCGAATTCTTAGCTAACAATGAGGCTATAAATTTCATCAGCACACCATGGCTGGGCAACGAATGCTACACAGCAGAAACCGAAGGCAGCTACGCCGTTGATGGAAATTCTGTAGTCGTAACCGCAATGGACGAAGAGGGTGAAAGCAGCGAACTTGAACTGACTAAGACCGGGAACAAGCTGAAAACTTATGTGCCCGATTTTTACGAAGTAGAAGTTACAGTGGGTGGCGAAACGCAAGTAGTTTCTGTTGCTGCCACACTGGAATTCACAAAACAATAATTGCCACACACGTTATTTTTGGGTTATGCCCCTGCGAAAGCGGGGGCATTTTTTATTACAGGCCCAAACTAAAATCGTATTTTTGGCTTGCCTGCCATCCTAATCACAGCGCGATGAACCAATGACCAAAAATTACCAATGGCTGCTTTTAAGCCTGCTTGCTTTTTATACTTCCAATGCCCAGGATACCATCCGAACCGATTCGATAGCGCGGCTGCCTGAAGTCCAGCTTACCTACCGTGCAGGCACCAACACCCCCGTAACCTTCAAAAACATAACTGCCGATGATATTGACAAAAGATCGGTGGGCCAGGAGCCGTCATTTTTACTATCTGAGACACCGTCGATTACCGTATATTCCGATGGCGGCAATACACAGGGCTATTCCTACTTCAGGATGCGTGGCATTGACCAGACCCGCATTAACATGACCCTTGATGGTGTACCACTCAACGACCCCGAAGACCAGGGCGCTTATTTTTCCAATTATCCGGACATTTTTAATTCGGTGAGCGGCGTGCAGGTGCAGCGTGGCGTGGGCACATCCAAGAATGGAACCGCAAGCTACGGCGGCAGCGTGCAGCTTTTTTCGACAGACCTTTCAGAAAAAAAGACAAGCTTTGGCCTGGGCTACGGCTCGTTTAACAGCGCAAGGGCATTTGCCGAATACAGCAGCGGCATCAAAAATAACAAAGCGCTCTACGCAAGGGCATCGCAAATTTACTCGGATGGTTATAAATACCATTCATCCAACAAATCGCAGTCGGTGTTCCTGAGCGGCGGTTTATTTGGCAAGAGGTCCGACTGGAAGATCAACCTGCTTGCAGGGCAGCAGAAAAACCAACTGGCGTGGCTGGGCGTGGCCGACTCGCTCATAGCAAAAGACCGCCGCACCAACGCGAACAATAACGAGGATGACCGCTTTGTACAGGCCATGTCACAGGTACTCAACACATGGCGGATAAGCTCCTCCTCAACCCTGCAGTCTTCCTTATATTATACCTTCCTGAAAGGCGATTATGATCTTGACCCTGACAATTACGGCTATCCGCCATCGGACGAATTATATAACTACGCTTTCCTTACTAACCTCGCAGGGATATTTTCCAATTATACTTTTGCTGAAGATAATTTCAGCTGGACAACCGGCATCCATGCCAATGCGTACAGCCGCAGGCATACAGGGAGCGAAAAGACGATCGGCGAGCTATACGAAAACACAGGACGCAAGCAGGAAGGCAGTATTTTTACCAAGGCAAATTATAATTTGGGAAGTTTTAGCCTTTTTGCCGACCTGCAATACCGCCATGTATCGTTCAGCTATGATGGCGCTGTGCCTTTCGAAGCGATGAAGTGGGATTTCTTTAACCCGAAGGCTGGCTTGAGTTATCGCGCTTCGGCGAATGCCTTATTATATTACAGCGTAGGCAGGACAGAGAGGGAACCTACGCGCAACGATATTTTTGGAGGAAATGACGACCTCCTTCCCGATGAAAATGGCAACGCCCTGCTATTCATTAAAGATGCAGAACAGGTTACCGACCATGAACTCGGCATACGTTTCAGTAAGAACAACTGGCGTATTGATGCCAATGTCTACTACATGGATTTTAAGAACGAGATCGTACTCGACGGGAAATTTGGCCCCAACGGGCTCGCGCTAACTAACAACGTAGAGCAGAGCATACGAACCGGGGCGGAAGTGACTGCTTCCTGGGCAATTGGTAATTTTACTCTTACGAATAATTCCTCATGGAACCACAGCCGGATAAAGGAGCAGGACGAATCGTTCAGCCCGATACTGAGCCCGCGGTTCATCATCAACCAGGAAGCGGCCTATGTTAAAGACAAACTATCACTGTCGTTCGCAGGCCGTTATCAGGATAAGTCGTATATTGATTTTGCCAACAGCGCACAGGTGGATGGCTATTTCCTGCTGAACGCGCGGGTAGGATATGATCTCGGGAAGCTTGAGGCGGCGGTGTTCGCCAACAACCTTACCAATTCCAAATATTTTAACAACGGCTATGTAGAGACCGATGGCACACGGAAATATTTTGTGCAGGCGCCTATCAATTTCTATGCATCCTTAGTATACCACCTGTGACGGAATTTTTCGACATAACCCATATTGCATTCGATGTTCATGGCTACCGTGTAAGCTATATTGAACTATTGGGTACGCTTACGGGGCTGGTATCGGTATATTACGCATCAAGGGCCAATATACTTACCTGGCCTACAGGATCGATTAATGCTGCATTGCTTTTTATCCTGTTTTACCAGGTACAGCTATACGCGGATATGTTCCTGCAGGTGTATTTTTTCATTATAACATTGTACGGCTGGTATTTTTGGAATAAAAAGCCGGATGACAAAGCCATTACCACAATGGGACCACAGAAGAGGCTTACAACATTTATCATCGTGATCACAGGGACATTGCTGGCAGGTTATGGCTTTTCGCACATTCACGAATACCTGCCCGAATATTTTACGATCCCTGCAGCCTGGCCTTACGCCGATTCATTTATCATGGTGGCAAGTATAACGGCAACAACGCTGCTTGCACAAAAAAAGATAGAGAACTGGTACTTATGGCTTATGGTGAACATTGCAAGCATTATAGTGTACTATGCTAAAGAGGTATATTTCCTTTCGTTCGAGTATGTCATTTTCTTTGGGCTGGCCTCTTATGGGTTGTTTAACTGGCATAAAAAAATGCGGAATGGTTAAGGCATTCCTTTTTGGCAAGTTCCTGCCTTTCCACAAAGGACACGAGGCAATGATACGCTTCGCATTGGCGCAGGCCGACCTTGTATCCGTTTTAGTTTGCAGCAGCGACAAGGAGACGATCCCTGGAAGTGTCCGCAAAAGCTGGATCGATCAAACATTTGCAGGGATCGAAAACATCGAAGTGCTCATATTTGATTATAACGAATCGCAGTTCCCCAACAGCTCGGCATCTTCGCGGGAAGTTTCGAAAATATGGTCGAAGGTTCTTAGCGAATTGTTCCCGGGCCATTCGGTGCTCATTACTTCCGAACCCTATGGGGACTATGTTGCGGATTTCATGGGGATAATACACATCCCGTTCGACATGCCGAAGAAGCTATACCCCGTTTCTGCAACGCTTATCCGTAACGACGCCGCGGCCTGGTGGGGATACCTGCCCGACAGCGTGAAGCCATTTTACTGTTTTAAAGTCGTCATCCTAGGAACGGAATCTTCAGGCAAGACCACACTGGCACAGCGGCTTTCGGCACATCTTGATGCTACCTTGGTAAACGAGGCGGGACGTGACATTATCCCGAACTCCGATCATTTTACAATGGAGGATCTCAGGGAAACCATTACCGAACATGCAAGAAGGATACGGGAAGCTGAAAAAGGCGGCAATAAGCTTATTATTATCGATACCGATGTACACATTACCAGATCCTACGCACGCTTTGTTTTCAATTCCGACCTTCAAGTAAGCAATGATGATCATCGTGCCAACCTATCCCATCTTTACATTTACCTTACCAATGACAGCGGGTACTATCAGGACGGGTCGCGGCTTAGTGAGGAACAGGCAAAGCTGCTGGACATTTCGCACAGGGAAATACTGCTTGGTCATGGCATTTCATTCACAGAGATCGGTGGCGGTTTTGATAAAAAATTTGAAAAGGCATTACTCCTGATCAAAAAACTGCAACACTAACAAAAATTTATATTCTATATATAACTTACCCCTAAGATCAAAAATGTCCCCACCACCGTGTTCCTCTTATCAATAAATAGTATTTTTGGGCTTGTAAACAACAGGCAATGAAATATTACATTATAGCCGGCGAGGCTTCGGGCGATCTGCACGGGTCGAACCTGATGAAGGAACTTTTCAAAAAAGATCCGCACGCTGACATCCGATTTTGGGGAGGCGACCTCATGCAGGCAGTTGGCGGCACGTTGGTAAAGCACTACCGTGACCTTGCCTTCATGGGTTTTGCAGAGGTGGTGCAAAATCTCGGTACCATCCTGAATAACATAAAACGCTGCAAGCAGGATATTTTAGCCTTTCGACCAGATGCCATTATCTTTATTGACTATCCGGGATTCAATATGCGCATTGCCAAATGGGCCAAACAACGCGGCATTGCGACACATTACTACATTTCCCCACAGATATGGGCATGGAAAGAGAACCGGATCAAGTCTATCCGGCGTGATGTTGACCACATGTACATCATACTCCCGTTTGAGAAGGACTTCTACGAAAAAAAGCACAACTTCCCTGTTGAGTTTGTAGGCCACCCGTTGATCGATGCTATCCGTAACCGTAAAAAAGCCGACCCAGAAACCTTTAAGAAAGAGCATGGGCTGGACGGCAGACCGATCATTGCACTACTGCCCGGAAGCAGGAAACAGGAGATATCCAAAATGCTCGAAGTAATGCTTTCGGTGGTAAATGATTTCCCTGAACACCAATTTGTCATTGCCGGAGCGCCATCACAGGAATATGCATTCTATCAGCAATTTTTGGGCAGCAGCAATGTAAAGTTCATTTCGAACAAAACGTATGACCTGTTAGTCATTGCCCGCGCTGCACTGGTAACTTCGGGCACCGCCACACTGGAAACCGCACTGTTCAAGGTCCCGGAAGTGGTTTGCTATAAGGGAGGGTGGATCTCGTACCAGATCGCAAAACGCATTATTACCCTGAAATACATTTCGTTGGTCAATCTGATCATGGACAAAGAAGTGGTGAAAGAACTTATTCAAAGTGAATTTAACAAAAAAAACATAAGGGAAGAACTGCAAAAGTTATTAACACCTGCTTACCGTCAAAACCTGCTGGAACAGTACGATTTACTGGAGAAGAAACTGGGTGGAGAAGGT
The DNA here is from genome assembly GCF_052437795.1 of Flavobacterium sp. GTDB lineage: Bacteria > Bacteroidota > Bacteroidia > Flavobacteriales > Flavobacteriaceae > Flavobacterium. The sequence continues at coordinate 388,737 of NZ_JBQVPA010000001.1, read as the reverse complement.
GCCAGTGAAAAAACAGCAAGTCTCATAATCAAACATTTAACATGATTCCTTAAAATTTCATTAAAATTTTTTTCCTATATTTGCTCAAAACGAAGTAGAATTATAAGATCAAAGATTTGAGAAACCTCCGCCCCATAACCCTTGTTTTGTTCCTGATCGCGTCATTTACCGCATCTGCACAAATTGTAACTTCCAAAAAAGAAGCCCAAAAAAAGGGTATCTATTCTTATACTGAAAAGACCGCAGCTCCTTCTGCCGCAGCTCCTAAAAAGCCTGTCATTGTAAAAGAAGTCGCCTCTCTTGACAACAAAGAGATTGTTGCTTATGAGCCGGTCCAGAAAAGAGAAATAGCAAAGGGGCCGAACAAGCCTGAGATCGAGAACCCGAAACCTAAAAAGGGGAAAAAAGATTTCACCAAACTACTTACCGACACTCCCGATCCGGATTTTGAACCGGAAACCGATAATTACCTTGCGATGCAAATTGTAAATAACGCCTTGGATTTTGTGGGCGTTCGTTACCGTGCGGGCGGTACAACAAGAGATGGCATGGATTGCTCCGGGATGGTATTTGCCACATTCAAGATATTTGACATCACGTTGCCACGCAGTTCAGCAAGCATGGCGGGTGCAGGGCGTGAAGTGAAGCTGTCTGAAGTGAGGAAGGGTGACCTGCTGCTATTCAAGAACAGCCACAACAGGAGAAGCATCAACCACGTAGGCATAGTATCTGAAGTAACGGAGGAAGGCGAAGTTTTATTTGTACACTCTTCTACCAGTTCGGGCGTTATTGTTTCTTCCATGAACGAAGCCTACCATTCACGTACTTTCGTACAGGCCAACAGGGTTATTGAAGATTAACTTCCATTTACGATAAAGGTTAAACATTTTAGCCACGAATATTCAAACTTCATAAGTCAATGAAATTTAGATATTCGTGGCTATTTTTTTTGCACGCTGTCACAAGTGGCCGCTTAGTTGAAAACATTTTTCCGTATGTTTGTTTCACTATGCCCACAAGATGAAAGTATTGAAATTTCCCGTTGTAAGCATCACGTTTTTTTTAGCGCTGGGCATCCTTGCCGGATATTCCCTTACTCCATCTAAGGAATTGCTGTATATTTTTACCGGAGTTACAGCGACGGCCACTATCATTACATATTTCATCTCAAAAAAGCAGCTCCTCCAAAATAACCGGTTCGGGATGGCAACATGGTTGCTTACATTCGCCCTGGGGATGCTGGTACAGCACCTCCACTACCCGCCCAACCAACAGCTGCATTATACCCACCTGATAGAAGAGGATGAAACCCCTGTACTAAAAACCGTAGTTTCCGAGCGCCTCAAGCCCAACGACTTCTCCGAAAAATATTATTTTGAAGTGCTTGCAGCAGATGGGAAACCTGCTACTGGCAAGCTGCTGGTGACCGTACCTAAAGACAGCCTGCACAAATTGCTTACACCCGGTGATGCCTATTTCATCGCGGGCGACCTAAAACCCATACAGGGCGCATTCAACCCTTACCAGTTCGACTATGCCGCCTACATGGAAAAACAGGGCGTTTTCCAACAGGTACGGCTAAAAGACAACTTTGTAAAGGCAGGGCACATCAACACATTCGATTCTTGTGTAGGCAGCCTTCGCGAAAAGCTCATCCGAAGTTTTGACATCCATGATTTTGATGCCAAGACCCGCAATGTTATTAATGCGCTCCTGCTCGGCCAGCGTCAGGACATGGACAAGGAAACGTCTGACAGCTATGCAAATGCCGGAGTACTGCACATACTCGCCATATCGGGGCTGCACTTTTCCTTGCTTTTTTATCTACTAACACTGTTATTGAAACCGCTTAGCCGTTTCCGCCGCAAGGGTGAATTACTCCAGCTGTTCGTCATACTGGCACTGTTGTGGGGCTTTGCGTTCATCACAGGCCTGTCAGCATCAGTGGTTAGATCGGTAGTAATGTTCAGCATCATACTGCTTGGGCAATATGCCAACCGTACTACTAACATCTACAATTCTTTAGCGTTGTCAATGCTCATACTGCTCCTCGCTAAGCCAATGTTCCTCTTCGATGTTGGTTTCCAGCTGAGCTACATCGCCGTATTTGCCATTGTATGGCTACAGCCGCTGTACAAGAAAGCACGGGTATCCAGATACCTCGCCATTAACTACGCCATCGACACAGTACTCATATCCCTTGCCGCACAGATCGGGGTGCTATCGCTAAGCCTGTATTATTTTAACCAATTCCCATTGCTTTTCCTTGTAGCCAACCTGGTAGTGATACCATTGTCGAACGTCATTTTAGTCCTGGGACTGCTTGTGCTCATGCTTAACTTCATTGCGCCGCCTGTGGCCGTATTCTTCGGACAAGCCCTGGAATTGCTCATAATGGTCATGAACGGCTTTATCGCCTGGGTGGCTTCGTTTGACAGACTGGTACTTAAGGACATCCCCTTTACTCTCCTGCTCAACATTTCGCTTTATGCCGTACTCATCCTGATGGTGTTGTGGATGTTCAAAAAAAGCTATACACGTACGGCGGCTTTGCTGGTTTCGGTGTTAGTATTCCAAGGCATCTACACCCTGACGGTTTGGAACAGCAAAAGCCACGATGAGCTTGTGGTATTCAATAACCGGAACACTTCACTGCTTGCCGTTAAGCAAGATAGCAAGATAACCATTTACAGCGATGACAGCCTCGCACTGGAAAGCCCCGTAGTAAGGTCCTACTGCAAGGGTAGCTTTGCAAATGAAATTGACTTAAAGCCGCTGCACGACGTTTTATGGCACAATGGCGCCAAGGTATTGGTTATTGACAGCAGCGCTTCCTATAGCCCTGCGATGAAGCCTCACTTATTAGTGTTAGTGCATTCGCCAAAAGTGAATTTTGAAAGAATGCTTGCAGAACTAAAGCCGAAACAGGTCATCGCCGATGCCACCAACTACAGATTGTACATTGCGCGCTGGGCCGCTACCTGTCAAAAGCAAAAGATCCCTTTTCACGCTACTGCAGAAAAGGGATCTTTCAGAATTGAGTAATTAACGTCTTATTTTAACTAAATAGGAATATCGTCGTAAGGGTTGATATGCATGAGTCAAAATGAGTTACATAAAGGGAAGCCTGCTTCCTCTATGTGTAGGTATGTCACCTTTAGCCCTCACTAACCACTATGAAGCCTATGTTCCTATGTGGTTAAATGATTTTATTATTTCTTATTAAGCGCCCCGAACAACTGGTCCGGAGTATGATAGCCCACGATCGTGTTTTCGATATTGCCTTTTTTATCAAATACTATCATCGACGGGTAGCCCTGCACCTGAAGGAAAACCGTAAATTCATGCACTGCGTTCCTACCTTTGCGGCCTTCTACAAAGCCGGGGTTGCTGTATTTTTTACCTTTGAACATAATATCAGACTTACCTTCGGCATTGAATTTTACCGCATAGTAATTTTCAGAGATGTATTTCGCTACAGCCGGATCCTGAAAGGTGTTCTTGTCAAGCATCTTGCAAGGACCGCACCAGTCGGTATACACATCCATGAAGATCGGCTTGGCCTTTTTCTTTTGGGCGGCAAGCGCCTCATCCATGGTCATCCATTTTATTTCCTGTGCCTGCACCGCAAGCGTACCAAGGCCAATGAATAATGCTAAAAGTATTTTTTTCATAATTGTAAATTCATTTTGTAGAGATAGACAAAAACAATGCCGAAAATTAGCGTACGCCGTGCATAAGTTTTTTAATAACCGGACGCGCAGCGATCGACAGCACTCCAACAATTATTGCTATTATGGCAAGCATTGAAAAGAAATAGGCAAGGCCTTTTTCGTCGGCAACCTTATCGATCTGCTCGCCAAACATACCTGCACCTTTCATACCTATTGCTACCGCAAGGTACCATACACCGAACATAAACGCGATCATCCTTCCCGGAACCAACTTGCTTACGTAAGACAGGCCTACCGGGGAGATGCACAGTTCGCCCATTGTATGGAACAGATAAACTAAAATAAGCCAAACCATGCTGACAGAAGCAGTTTTGGCACCCGGAGCAATGTCTTTTGCACCATAAGCCACACAGGCCATACCCAATGCCAGCAGGAACATCCCAATAGCATATTTTGCGTTGGCAGTAGGGTTATATTTACTTTCCCACCATTTTGAGAACAATGGTGCTAAAGTAATAATGAACAAAGAGTTAAGAGTAGAGAACCACGTAGCCGGAACTTCTGTAATTGCCTCGGTTACCTTTTCGATCTTAAGCATCGCAAGGGTCGAGTCTGAAAGCTCAAGATAGCCTGCCATATAATAATCTTTTACCAGCATCCATATCGCAATAGCCCATACGATCACGAAACTGATGCTCAATATGATATTGGCTACAGCATAGTCTTTAAATGTTTGCCTGAACAATAGTGTCAGTACCCATGTAATGATCGCAAGAGGAAGTATCGTGATGAGCGAGTTCATAATAAGGAAGCCCACACTCCAATTTCCTTCGAGCACACGGTTGGTGTAATCGCTGGCAAAGATGGTAAGGCTGTTAGGTGACTGCTCGAATATCGCCCAGAAGAATATCGTAAGGAATGCAAAGAACGTAACCGCCATAAGCTTATCCCTGGTTATTTCAGAATACTGCGTCATCCTGTAGGCTAAAAGTATCAGGAAAAGTACCAGCGCCGTAACAATGGCAATGGTATTACCATTCTCGCCCAGGAAACTGAACACGTTCACCTCTCCCCCCGAAATTTTTGTTGCCGGGTCATTGATGATCCAAAGCAATCCCAATCCTGCAGAAAGAAATATCAGTACCAATTGCCATGGCGTGAACGGGTTTCTTTTATCTGTATCCAAAGCCTCTGCTTTAGCCTTACTTTCTTTAGTAGGCTTAAGGCCAATAGTGCCGAAGATATTTTGTGAAAGCCAGAATTGCAGCGTACCAAAGAACATGAAGATACCCGCAAGACCGAAACCGTAACTCCATCCTACTTTTTCACCCAAATATCCGCAGAGAAGTATCCCGAAGAAAGCGCCGGCATTAACTCCCATATAAAACAAGGTATAAGCGCCGTCTTTTTTCTCAGGATGGTCTTTATACATTTCAGAAATGATGGATGTCATGTTCGGCTTGAAGAAACCATTACCAAAAACCAATAGTCCAAGGCCAAGATATATGGAGAATGGAGTTTCTACAGCCATTGCAGCATGGCCTAGCGTCATGAGGGTTGCCCCTACCACAACAGCCCACCGGAAGCCGATGACCCTGTCGGCAAAGTACCCGCCAAGCATTGTAGAAAGGTACACCAAGCCAACGTAAGATCCAAAGAGCGCCGAAGCATTTTCGCGCGGCCACTCCCACCCGCCGTTGATAAGCGATGACGTGAAGAAAAGTATGAGAAGCGACCGCATTCCGTAGAATGAAAAGCGTTCCCACATTTCGGTAAAAAACAGGATGAAAAGCCCCGCGGGGTGTCCTAATACCTTGGATTTAAAAAAGTCGTTCGATACAGCTTCTTCTTTGTACATAGTCAGTTTTAATTTTAATTATTTAACGTCCTGCATCAGCTTCCTTACCAATGGTGAAATGATGATGAGCACCACACCCGCGATAAGCGCATAAATGGCAAGTTGTTTGTATCCGTCGGTATAGGTAATGAGTTTTTGCGCCAGCGAATCGTTCTCGCCTGCTTCCGAAAGCCCCGCGCCGAGTATACCGGCTACGTACTGGCCGTATGCGCTTGCAAGGAACCACATACCCATCATCATCCCCTGCAGCCTTTGCGGCGACAGCTTGGTCATGATGGAAAGGCCAATTGGAGACAGGCACAGCTCGCCAAAGGTTATCACGAAATACGCGATAACGAAAACATCAAGACTTGCAACGCCAGAGCCTGCAATAACCTCAAAGAACCTCGTGGCATAGAACACGTAAAAACCTCCGGCAAGGAAAAGGAAACCTAGTCCGAATTTAACTACTGTATTAGGCTCTATTTTCTTTTTAGCCAATGCTATCCATACAAGGCCTACTATCGGTGCAAAGACGATAACGAATACCGAGTTGGCTGCATTGTTCACACCGTTAGGGTCAAGCGTAAGGCTGCCGGCTACAATATTATCAAGGTTTTTTGCAGCAAAAAGGCTTAATGACCCTCCACTTTGTTCAAAGAACGCCCAGAAGATGATCGAGAACACGATGAACACAAGGGCCGCTATAAGCTTTTTGCTTTCCTCCCATGTATGCTTGGTCATTTCGTAACCCAGGTACAGCAAGGTAGCCGGTCCTATTGTGTACATAAAATAATCGGTATACTCCGTTTTGGCAACCATGGTCATTACCACAGGGATAAGCAAAAGCGTAAACGCATACACGGCGTAATCATACCATGCCTTGCCTGATCTCACTTCAACTGTAACTTTCGCAGTATCTTCCGGAGTAACAGTAGCGACCCCTTCCAGATGGCTCACGGTCCTATCCGTATTATTCTGTACCCTGAATGGCGACAGGCCAATAGGGCCAAGGCTCTTTTGTGTAAACAAAAATGTTACAAGGCTGATGGTCATTACAACGCCTGCAAGTCCAAATGCCACGTTCCAGGTATATTCGGCCGGAATGAAGCTGCTGAATAGCTGCCCCTTACCTATCGCGATACAAGCGTAACCGCCCAATAGCGCACCGATGTTGATACCCGAGTAGAACATAGAGAATCCTGCATCCCTGCGGGCATCGCCTTTTTTGTATAGTGTACCTACCATGGTCGAAATGTTCGGCTTGAAGAAACCGGTACCAATCACGGTAAAGCTTATCCCAAGGAAGAAATTATTTTCAGGGAACGGGTCAAATGCCAGAATGGCACTACCGATGATCATCAGGATACCTCCCCAAAAAAGCGACTTGCGGAAACCCAGTATCTTATCCGCGAATAACCCGCCTATAAAGGTAAAAGCATACACGAAAGCCTGTGTCGCGCCATACTGAAGGTTGGCCTGGCTGTCGGTCATGTGGCCGCCGGTATTCAGGATAAGGTGCGTTACCATGAAATAGGTAAGGACACCCCTCATTCCGTAAAAACAGAAACGTTCCCACATTTCTGAAAAAAACAATCCCCAAAGCTGTTTTGGGTACTTGCCCTCAAAGCTTTGGATCTCTTCCAAAGATAATTGTGTAGTTTTGCTCATTATAGATTCGCTTTAATAAAGTTAGTCATTTTAGTATACAGCTGCAGCCTTGTCGCCCCGCCGTATATGCCATGGTTCTTGTCCGGGTAAATGGCCCAGTCGAACTGCTTGTTGGCCTGTACCAGCGCCTCGACCATGCGCATAGTGTTTTGAACATGCACGTTGTCATCGGCCGTACCGTGAACCAGGAGGAAAGGCCCTTTCAGCTTGCTTACGTGGTTTATTGGCGAGTTATCGTCGTAGCCTGATGCGTTCTCCTGTGGGGTCTGCATGTAGCGCTCGGTGTATACCGAATCGTAAAAACGCCAGTTGGTCACCGGTGCCACGGCAATTGCCATTTTAAACACGTCGTTGCCCTTCAGGATGCAGTTGGACGACATGAAACCGCCGTAGCTCCACCCAAAGATACCAATGCGAGATGCATCTACATAATTGTATTTGCCAAACACCTTCGCTGCATCGATCTGGTCTTCCACTTCGTACTTGCCCAGTTCTTTATACGTCACTTTTTTGAAGGCAGCGCCTTTGTAACCCGTACCGCGCCCGTCAACACAAGCCACGATGTAGCCCTGTTGCGACAGCATCATGAACCAGTAGTCGTCAATGCTGTGCCACTCGTTGTTCACCTGCTGCGAGCCGGGGCCGCTGTACTGGTACATGAACACGGGGTATTTTTTGTTCGGGTCAAAATCCTTTGGCTTGATCATCCACGCGTTCAGCTTGTGGCCTTTTTCGGTTGTGATCTCCATGAACTCTTTTGCAGGGAGGCTGTATTTCTCGAGTTTGGTCTTAAGTTGGTCGTTGTTCTTTATCTCCTTTACCAGTTTACCATCCTTCGCGTTGTTTAGAGCATACACTGTTGGTTGCGTTGCGCTCGAAAATGTATTTATGAAATACTCGTAGTTCGGGCTAAAGGTAGCGGCATTAGTACCCGTTTGTGGGGTCAGCCTTGTTTTGTTCTTTCCGTTAAGGGCAACACGGTACACATCGCGGTTGATGGAGCCATTCTCCACCGACTGGTAAAAAATATTACTTGTTTTTTCGTCGAAACCGTAATAAGCGGTGACTTCCCACGAGCCTTTGGTTACTTGGTTGATGAGCTTACCCGCTTTGTTATAGTGGTATATGTGATTGAAGCCGTCCTTTTCGCTGGTCCAGATAAAGCTGTTATCTTTAAGGAACGTCAGGTTATCTGTAATGTCCACATAAGCCTTGTCGGTTTCATTTAGGATCACTTTGGGCGTACCGCTATTGGCATCAACAAAAATAAGGTCTAAGTTATTCTGGTGGCGATTGATCACCTGTACGCTAAGGGTTTGTGCCTCTTTGGTCCATTTGATGCGAGGTATGTAAAAATCCGCGTAGTTGCCCAGTTTGACCTGTTTAGTAGAATTTGTCTTTACATCGTATATGTGTAGTGATACCAGCGAATTCTTCTCTCCTGCTTTTGGATACTTGAACTCATATTGGCTCGGGTATAGGTTAGTACCATATACATCCATAGAGAATTCAGGCACATCGGTTTCATCAAAACGAATGTAAGCGATCTTGTCACCGGAAGCATTCCAGTCATAGGCTTTTACAAATGAGAACTCTTCCTCATAAACCCAGTCGGTAACACCATTGATAATGCTGTTCTTTTTCCCATCTGTAGTGATCTGCTTCGCTGTTTTAGCGGCAATGTCATATACATAAAGGTTATTCTCCGATGCATAAGCAACCTTTGAATTGTCTGCCGAGAATGTAGGTTCCTGCATCTTTTTATCGGAAAGCTTTGTGAGCGACTTCGATGCAATGTCGTAAATGTAGAAATCGGCAGTAAACGAATGCCTGAATATCGGCTCGGAGTTGGTCGCCAAAAGCAATTTCTTCTCATCAGCACTGAAAGTATAGCTGTCAATTCCCCCAACAAGTTCTTTATGGTCTTTTGAAGCAACAATGGTGCTCACCTTTGTCAGCGTAGCAAAATCGTACAGATCGATCTGTCCTGCGCCCGAACTGTAATTCACGTTGAGCACAGTATACTGGTTGGTGTTCTTCATGGCCTGGAGGTCATCCATTCCCTGGGTGCGGAAGCTGCCCGACCATATTTCCTGAAGCGTTAATTTTTGCTGTGCGACTGCCGGTAATGCAGCCAGTAAAAACAAGAAGATCGAACGTTTGATGTATTTCATTTTGCAGATAGTAAAAAACTTCCAATTTTAGTAAATTTTTATGAATTATCGGGCCTTTTTTCTGCAAAATGAAGAAATAGTTAAGCGGGGCTATTTATAAATAGTCATCTACATTCGGTAAACCCGTATCTTTGCAGGCGAATACTATTTTAAGCTACTGAAAATGAGTAAAGGAATATCGGGGTTCTCGAAACTTTCAAAAGACGAAAAGATAGGCTGGATAGCCGAAAATTACTTTTCAAACCCCGAAGGCGCTGCCGAATTAATAAGAAAATACTGGAACGCCGACAACGCTTTACAGCAATTGCATGACGAATTCATAGAAAACACCATCACCAACTTCTATTTGCCCCTTGGTGTAGCACCCAATTTTACGATCAACGGGCGCGACTATATCATTCCTATGGCGACCGAAGAAAGTTCGGTGGTAGCTGCGGCTTCGAAGGCGGCAAAATTCTGGTCGGCGCGTGGCGGTTTCAAAGCCACTGTCATGAATACCGAGAAAATAGGCCAGGTACACTTCATCTACAAAGGCAGTGCTGAAAAACTGCATGCTTTTTTCGATGCGATCAAACCCAAACTGATCTCCGGCACAGCCTCTCTTACCGCCAATATGCAAAAGCGTGGCGGGGGCATACTCGACATACAACTCCGAAATAAAACCGCAGAATTGCCGGGTTACTTCCAACTGCATGCGACTTTCAACACAAAAGACAGCATGGGTGCCAATTTCATCAATTCGTGCCTTGAGCAGTTCTCAAAAACCTTAAAGGAAGAAGCGATCGGCCATGATGCCTTTACCCAAGAAGAGAAAAACCTGCAGGTGGTCATGAGCATCCTTTCCAACTATGTACCCAACTGCACCGTACGTGCCGAGGTTTCCTGCCCTGTAAACGAACTGTGCGAAGACAAGGGCATAGACCCTGAAGAGTTCGCCTCAAAATTCCTTACCGCGGTTTGGATCGCCGAGATCGAGCCCTACAGGGCCGTGACGCACAACAAAGGCATTATGAACGGCATTGATGCAGTGGTCGTGGCTACCGGCAACGACTTCCGCGCCGTCGAGGCGGGTGTACATGCATATGCGTCCAGGGGCGGGCAGTACAGCAGCCTTTCACACGCGAAGATCGAGGATGGCATTTTTACTTTCTGGCTTGAGATACCATTGGCTTTGGGTACGGTTGGCGGGCTTACGTCGCTGCACCCATTGGTAAAATTATCGCACGAAATGCTGGGCAGCCCGAATGCGGAAGAATTGATGCAGATCGTTGCCGTAGCAGGCTTGGCACAGAACTTCGCCGCACTACGCTCGCTGACAACTACCGGGATCCAGCAGGGGCACATGAAAATGCACCTTATGAACATACTGAACCAGCTTCAGGCATCCGAGAGCGAAAAAATGCAGGCTGTGAAGCATTTCGAAAGCAACACCGTGAGCCACTCGGCGGTGAATGACTATATCAACCATTTGCGTAACTTTCACCCTGCAAACCTTGAAAAAGACTTTTTACAGTAACGGCAAACTGCTGATCACCGGCGAATATACTGTGCTCGACGGGGCGACGGCCCTGGCATTGCCCACGAAAATGGGGCAGTATCTCGAAGTTGAGGAAACAGGTGACAACGGATGGCTGACATGGATCAGCCTTGATGCCGATGATACAGAATGGTACAGGGACAAGCTGCCATTCGCGGGCATCATCGGTAACAGGCAGCACTGGGGCAGCCCCGAGGCAGATACCCTCATTGGGATCCTGCACCATGCACATGTGGCAAATACCGACATACTTAAGAACGCAAAAGGGTTCACCATCATTACCCGGCTTACCTTTCCGCGCCATTGGGGACTCGGGAGTTCCTCTACCCTCATAAATAACATCGCGCAATGGTTCAGCATCGATGCCTTCCAACTGCTCAACAACAGCTTTGGCGGCAGCGGGTACGACATTGCCTGCGCTCAAAACGATACAGCTGTGCTTTACCGACTGGAAAATGGCAGCCCGGTAGTTACGCCAATAGAATTTCACCCGGCATTCACCGATAACATTTATTTCGTTTACCTCAACCGCAAGCAGAACAGCCGCGAGGCGATAGCTGCCTACCGTGAGCAAAGGAATGAGATCGCGCCAGTGATCTCCCAGATCGACAGCCTTACCGATGCTTTGATAAATGCTAATAATGTTGCTTCATTCGCATTTGTCATTGAACAGCACGAAGACGTTATGTCAGTCCTATTGAGGACACCAACAGTAAAAGAAACTTGGTTCCCCGATTTTACCGGTGCCGTAAAAAGCCTTGGGGCCTGGGGTGGAGATTTCGTAATGGCGGCCGCGGAAAGTGACCCGACAAATTACTTCAGGCAAAAAGGGTTTGGGGTGGTCGTGCCGTATAAGGAGATGATATTATAAGGGAACGCGAATTTTATGCAGTTTGTCATTGTGAGCGCAGTTTACGGAGCGCGGCAATCTTTCCTTAACCCACTTTTTGTTGAGGTAGAAAGATTGCTTCGTCGTACCTCCTCGCAATGACTGGCTCCTATCATCCGCGTTCCAAGCCTATAAAACAAAATCCCCAGCCAAAATGACCGGGGATTCCTATATTATGCAGTAAACTGATTAGTTGAACTCAGCCCTGTTATCTACGATATCAGCTTTCTCTTTAAGCGCTGTAGAGATCCTGTTGGTAACGCTACCTCTGCTTTCCGCTTTCATCCTTGTTGTGAAAGCACTGTAATTAGGAAGCTCAGGAGCTTTAACCACAGTATTGGTCCTTATCATGAATACACCTGCCTGGCCTGTAATAAGCCCTGAAGTTTTTCCTGCAGGAAGTGCAAATGCTTTTCCAACTACTTTAGGCTCACCGCCTACGTTAGGTATCATTGGCGCGGCAAGTGTCACGTCTGAAGCTACAGCCACACTTGAACCTGACTTCTGTGCTACTTCTTCCAGTGTTGTGCCAACCATTTTCTTCTTGATAAGCTCAGCTTTCTTCTCGTTACGGATAAGAGGCGCTACGACCATTTTAGCTTCTTCAAGCGGAAGAAGGCCTTTTTCGTTAGCAGCCTTAAGCCTTGCCACTACATGGCCCTGGCCCATAGGAAGGTCGAACTTCTTAACATCGCCCACTTTCGTGTCTTTGTTGAATGCCCACTTTACCATATCCCTGTTATTGCCAAGCCCCATAACATTTTCGTCATTAGCAAGCAATTTGTTCACAGGAGTAACGGTAAGGTTGTACTGTTTTGCAAGATCAGCGAACGGTTTGTCGGCCGCATCCATTTCCATTTTAGATGCTTTTGTGAACAATTCATCCGTTGTCTTTTCAGACGGCTGTATCTTTTGTGCTACTGTAGCTACCTGAACCGCTTTTGCGGCATCATTCTTACCTGTGATCTTGATCACGTGGTAACCGAACTGTGTTTCAACCACACCTATCTTTCCAACAGGGTTGTTGAAGATGAAATCGTTGAATGGCTTTACCATCTGGTTCGGCACGATGTCTTTGTATTCGCCGCCATTCTCTTTTGACCCCGGGTCTTCAGTATTGTCTTTAGCTAATTGGGCAAAACCTCCAGGATTTGCTACTGCCTGCTTCATAAGGTCGTCCGCCTTTAGTTTGGCTTCTTCCTTGCTCCTTGTAGCCCCCGGCATGCCGCTTCCTTCAAAACCTATAAGGATGTGGCTTGCAGTAACGCTTCCGCCTTTCCTCATCATCCTTGTAAGCTTGTAGTAGCCATTATCAATGTAAGGGCCATAAACACCACCTACAGGCAGGTTGAATATCTGCTCAGCGTGCTCTATCGGCAGCCTTTCTTTCGTTACGAAAGTAGAATCGAAAGGCATTTCAGAGTTGATGCTAACAAATTCAGCAACATCTGCAGCCTGTCCGAAGCCAGGAAGCGTATCATTAACACCTGTTTTTTCGTTGTATTTTACACTTGGGGCCAAAAGCGCGTTGATGCCCGTTCTCATTTCAGCCTCGTCAGCCGCAGATGGCTTGCCGTCGAACTTAACGTACTCGATCTCGCGAGACTCTTCCGACTTGTATTTCTTTTCGTTCTTTTTCATGAAAGCGATGATCTCATCGTCTGAGACTTTTACCTGATCATCATTGATCGTCGTGAACGGAACGAATACATAGTCAAATGCAGCCCTGTCACTTTCCATTTTGTATTTAGCCTTAGCTTCTGCATCAGTAGTGTACATACCCGCTTTTAGCATGGTAACATAAAGCTGTCTTTTGGCCATATTCTCAACAAGTGGCATGTTCTTTTCGATCATTTGCCACTGCTGCGGATTCGTGGTTTTCATGTTAACAAGGAATTCATTGAATTTTGCCTTGTCAAATTTTCCAAGCGCGTTCAAAAACTGAGGGTTTTGGGCAACACTTGGATCTTGGGCGTACATATTGAACACGTGGTCCCTGCCTACCCTAAGTCCTGTATTTTCGAAACGTTGCTCAAAAAGTATATTATCCACTTCCTGGTTCCACACCGCATTTGCTGCCTGAGTACCGCTAATGCCCTGCTGCCTGGACTGGAATTCGTTCACTTTCTGGAAAAATTCCTGTGCCATGATGTCTTTGCCATTAACACTTCCCACCTCTTTGGTAACGCCGAAACCGCCGCTGTTTATGATATCGCCAATGATAAAGGCCAATAAACAGAATCCGATAACAAGTATCAGAAGGAGCGAACGCTGCCTAATTTTTGATAAAACCGCCATTTTTAATGTTGTTAAATTTTATTTCAGTGGGCGAAAATACAATTATCTGTTTAATAATAAAAAGAATGGGCTTATATTTTTGCCGCTCCCGTAATTTTTTTTATCCCTCCTGCGAACGCGCCACTTTTACCAGCGTGATTATTTTGGCAGAGGCCTGTTCAACCTCCACCTCAAAACCTCCGGCTATTATTTTTTCGCTTTTTTTTGGAATGCCTCCCGCATGGAAGACCACAAACCCTCCCAGCGAATTATAGGCCTCAGACTCCGGGATCCCAAGGCTGAACTTCTCATTTAGATGATCGATCTCCAGGCTTGCCGAGAACAGCCACCTGCCATCCAGCAGTAAGGTTTCTACGCGTTCGGTTTCATCAAGATCATGCTCGTCCTCAATTTCGCCAAAAAGCTCCTCAATGATATCCTCTACCGTTACGATGCCAGCGGTACCGCCATCTTCATTGCAAATGACCGCCATACTTTTCCTTTTCCGGGTAAGTTGGTCCAAAAGGTCTTTTATCAGCACATCACCCTGAGCATGCTCTATTTGTGTCATGGCCAAACCGATGGTTCTTGGATATTTGAATATCTCAAAAGCATTGACATAACCAATTATCGAATCGAGTGAACTTTCATATACCACAATTTTTGAAAAGCCCGTATCAATGAAGAGCTGCTTCAATTCGGCAACTTCATCATTTATTTCCACAGCAGCGATCTCTGTGCGGGGTGTCATAATGGCCCTGGCCTTTACTCCCGAAAAATCCAGGGCATTACGGAATATCTGTATCTCAGGATCTGTCACTTCATGGTCTTTCGCCCCGGCAAGCTGTTCGTTTACATAATTCCCCAATTCGCCCTGGCTGAAAAAAGCACGCTGCGTATCGCCTTTTGTCCCCAGCAGTTTTACCAGGATAAGGTCAGATACCGCGATGACAACCTTTGACACACCGGCGAACAGGCAGTAAAAAACATAAGCCGGCAGGGCGAAAAGCTTTATAAGCCTGTTGGCATATAGCTGGAAAAATATTTTTGGGATGAACTCTGCCGTGAGCAGAATGATGAACGAAGATATTACGATCTGGAGCAGCAACTGGTAAAAAATATGCATTTCGCCATGATCGGGATAAACCCAACGAAGCACATTACTGCCCATGTAGTATCCATAAACCACAAGCACGATACTGTTACCAACAAGCATGGAAACCATGAAAAGCGTAGGCTTTTCGGTAAGGCGGGTAAGTATTTTAGAGATGAAGCCCTGTTGTTTTTTTTCTACCTCTAGATACACTTTGTTCGAGGACACGTAGGCGATCTCCATACCCGAAAAGAAGGCGGAAAGCAGCAGGCAAATGATAATAACTGCAGTTTCCATAGTGTAAAGATCTATTTCTTGTTGTCGAACCTCTTATAATAATTCCTCCTGAAGAAGAACATGAAAATAGCTACACCTGTAAAAACAAAACTAATTACGGCATCTTTTCCGTCCATAAGGTTGGTGATCGCGTCATACAAAAAAAGCGCCGCAAAGATCAAAAATAAATAAGGTGCATATTTCCAATACATGTTCATATCCTGTTAGTCAACATTATTAATCTGGGCACTATTGCGCTGTGCGTTGAATATTTTAAAGTCTTTACTGAAGTCAACGCCCGGCCCTTCGATATAGCTGCCCTTCTCGTCTGTAAATTTAAAGTGTTTTTCGGTATAAAACCACTCGTTTTTCTGGTCGTAATACAATTGCGAGGTTTCCAGCACCTTGCCGTCGTCCGAAGTGATCTTTACATTGCCCTGCAAGTCGATGATATTGTCGGGATTGCTATACTGAATGGCATAGTCTGACACCACATAGCTTTTCTTTTGCGAATTGTCGAGCAGGGTAACATGAACACCTTTGGGAAATTCACTAAAGCCATACTGCAGGTTGGAATAATCCATCATCAGCGGGCTTACAAGGATCGCCTTGACTTTACCTGAGTCGGTATATTTCAGGTTAATGTTCTCCGTCTGCCCCACCGGGTTAAACGTAACACTGTTAATGCGCTGCACCTCCTTCAGGTTGCTTTCGCAGGAAAATGACAGTGCCATAATGGCGACAACAATTATATATATCGAATATCCCTTCATCAAATTATAGTGTAGGAACAGTAACGGTTTCATTGATCCAGCAGGCATAGGTGATCACATCGCCCTTTTTGCGCTTTGCGACCTTAGCCTCTTCTTTCGTCGGCTTGCCTTTTTCGAAGTTCTTTATGAGCGATGCTACGGTAGTCTTGTACCTTGGCTCGGCGATCTCAGCTTTCTTAACGGTTTCTATCGCCAGCCACGACAAGGCTTTCCGGTCGAATTCCGAAATGCCGCATTCCTTTCCGACAGAACTGTACATCTCTGCCAGTAGTATGTAAGGCTTACCGAATTTAGCATTTATGGCAATAGCTTTCAACGCGAATTCCTTGGCTTTAGCCTTATCCGAATTCCTGAATATGGACGCAATGTCATAATACAGGTTAGCCTTTTTATCTATGGATGTTTCAAGCGCTGCCGACTGTTCAAAATAAACGATCGCCTGCTTTTGGTTACGCCTTTTCAGCTCGATGTTACCCAACATGTAAGCTGTTTGGGCAGTAGGCTTCGCCGTATGTACGGCTAGGGCGCCTTTATGCAACACCGCCGAATTGTAGCATTTGTTACTGTACAAACCCGTAGCCAGGCCTTCGAGCCATGCAATGTCGGCTTTATTCTTTTCGTAGTTCTTTTCGTAATAGGCATCCAGCTTTTCGCAGGTAAAATGCCTGGACGACTGCCTTGCCATGTTCTCGGCCACGGCATTCAACGCATCGGAAGTAGTTGCCGCATCAGCGATCAGTTGCGATTCGGCAGCCGAAAGTTTCTCCGTCTCCTGTTTTTTCAGCAATATCAGCCTGTCGCCCTCTATCTTATTTTTAGCATAAGCCACCTGCGACGCTATCGCACCATACTTTTCTATGAACTGGTCCTGGGTGATACCTTTACCGGCATCATACTGGATAAGATACAGGTTGAAATACGTTTCGAGGGCATTGTAATTAGTAAATGCGGCTTTGTTGGAAGTAAAAACAGCATCCAATAGCTTATACACTTCATCATCTGTGGCCAGCTTGTGTTCTTTTTGCAGCAGGGCCTTCTTTACAGCGCCATCGTTTTTAGGAAAGTAACGGGCATACTCGGTATAAAACACCGCGAGTTCGTCCACATATTTTTGCCTGTCTGCAGGGTTGGCAGCCGTTTCAATCTTGTATTCCAGCACCTTTTGCCCATAAATATAAAGCTTATCGTTATACTCGGGGCACTTTTTCCTCAGATCTGGCAGCTGCCCATAGGCATCGTTATAATTGAGGGTACTCACAGCCTGCTCAAACACCTTAAAAGCCGCTTCACATTTTGATGTTCCCTGCGCAGCAAGCGTCAGGGTAAATAAACTTACTGCGAATACTGATAAGAGTCGTGCTGTTTTCATGCTGTCAGGTTTAATTAGTCATACTTCCTCTTTACAAACCATCTGTCGCTTATAGAGAGGCTCACCATTATGTTGAAATAATTTTCTTTCACAAGATCGGCCGTGGTAGTGCCCCGCTGGCCATATTCGGCACCTATGTTCAGGTTAGACCCACCCAAGAGCGGTAACCCGAACCCAAGGCTCAAACCCATATCATTTATAGATTCCCCATTTACGACTAGGCCCGTTTTCTCGTACCTCAATCCTGCCCTGTAGGTCACCCTGCTAAGATAGCTATTAAATGAGAAGTATTTGGGAATATAGTAACCACCCAATGAAAATTTATGCGCTGTCTCAAAGCCCGCATCGGTCACCGCATCAAAACGGTTACCCAATTCATTGCTTTCCTGAAAAGTATATTCTGCACCTACGAACCATTTACGTGCTTCACCAAAACCTGAACCGAAAGTGAATTTTGACGGCATTTTTAATTCTTCTTCAGAGATCGACTGATCGATCTGGTCCATAACGATCTCACGATTAGAACTTGTGATCGTGATCGTAGCGGTCTCTCTCTCCGTACTGCTTTTTAACGTGCTTTGTGGTGTATAGGTCGCACTTGTGACCCACTCATACTTACCATTGATCCTGGTTTGGTATACCGCACCTATATTAAACGATGCCCCACTGAAATCAGAACTGTTTATTTCCCTGGTAGGATATTGTATCCCGGCTTGCGGTATCCCTGTAATACTCTTGGTCTCCACCTGTCCAAAGTTATACTGGAAGTCGGCACCCACGCTGAACTTTGAATTTATCCTGTATGACCCTCCTGCAAAAACACGGTTCAGGCCGCCATTGCCCTGAAAGCGCCTGAAACGCGTAAAGCCGTCCGAGCCTCCAACTTCATTCTCTATCCTGTAGCCAACTGACGTATATGGCATGAGCCCGAAAGCAAACCCAAAATTCTTTACCGGTATAGCCACGGCAATGTAGTCAAGCGTAGTCCTTTGGGCCTTATCTGATTCAGATTCGGTTTTAAAACGTGTTTGCGTATTGCTTGCGCCAAGGGTAAAAGTAGTCCACTTGAGCGAAGAATATGTTGCAGGGTTTTGCAGGTTCAGGTGGATACTGTCGGGAATTATACCCAATCCTCCCATCGACCTGTTTTCTACGGTCCCTTTGAATTTCACATCACCAATGCCGTAATAAGAATAAGGCGACGCATTGTTTTCCTGAGAAAAAGCAACAGTGGACATAAGGAGGCAAAAGCCCGCAATAATTTTTTTGATCATTTCCTGTTCGTATATAAATATAAAAGATTCAGACTTTCCAGCAGAAAATTTGAATTGGCAAATATGGTGCTTTTTAATGGTTTAGCCAAAAAATCAGCATCTCCCCCTGTCAATATTATCATTACATCCTGATACTGTTCCACATACCGCTCAATAAAGCCTTCCAGTTCAAAGGCCAGCCCGTTTACAGCGCCTGAGTTCATAGACGTTGTGGTAGAGCTGCCAATAAAGCTTTCCGGCATTTCCGGATATAACAACGGAAGTTTTGCCGTAAAAGTATGCATGGCATTGAAGCGCATTTGCAATCCCGGCGAAATCGCCCCGCCCAGATAGGCATTACTACAATCAATAAAATCATAGGTCACACAGGTACCGGCATCGATCACCAGCCTGTGACGACCGGGAAATCGCAGCACGGCCCCCGCCGCGAGCACCATCCTGTCGATCCCCAGGGTTTCGGGCGTGCCATATTTATTTTCGAACGGAAACACAAAATCCCGGTCCACCTCCAGCATCTGCGTTTTTTCCTTAAGCAGTAAAAACAGCTTTTCCTCCTCTTTCCCTACCGATGCAAGTATGCTGTGGGTGATAGCACGATGTTTTTTAAAGATTTTTTCTGTTTCTTCAGCCGCCTCATTTTTATCGAAAGTAAATTTTGAAATGAGCGCAGCACCCTCAAACACAGCCGCTTTAATTTTCGTATTGCCTATATCAACCGCTAAAAGCATTTTCTCCTGATTAGAAAGGCAAAGATAGCGATTGATTTTTTTTATCTTTTGTTTTGGATAATATAAAAATGGTTCTATATTTGCACCCGCAATGAAGCACAGCAAACACTGCCCTAACATTGCAAACATAATGGTACCTTAGCTCAGTTGGTAGAGCAATGGACTGAAAATCCATGTGTCCCTGGTTCGATTCCTGGAGGTACCACATAAAGAAACCCACTCAAAACGAGTGGGTTTCTTTTTTTTCCTAAGCATTCAAATCTGTTAGAAAATAAAATATCGGCAAAATATCATAGCGATAGTTAATAATTAAAATATTTTCAGATATTTGAAAAAAATCAACCGAACGAACTTATGAAATGAATAATTTTACTACCCGGGTTTCTAACTCTTTTCTCTTGCTCTAAAAAGCCTGACAAATTGACGAGGTAAAGGAAAAAATAAAGCCCTACGCAACGTCTAATGATCCCGATGCTTTTGATCACGACGTATATGGATATTATGCCAATGAAATATATGGCGCTATTGCAAAGGAGTATTCCGAAGGATCGACTGCATGGAAGATATCAGGACCATGCAGCAGCAGGAGATCTGTTAAAAGAAAGAGCAAGCATATTGAACAGCACAGAAAAAACAAAGAAAAAAAATCCTATCCGGTCCATGTTTACAAGGTTACCACTAACGACACAATTAAAACATGTTTTACTTTGTTAGTGAGGAAAATGAGACCACACGGAACGCATCCAAATAATAATCATTAAAACCATTTATATAACTTATACACATTTATGAAAAAGATCATTTTACTCCTGGCGCTGGTAGTAGCGCAATTTGCGAACGCTCAAACTAAAACAGGCGAATACGTCCAGATAGGAAAGATCGCGCCTTTGGGAGCATTTGCAATATCCATCGACAAGTATCCGGAAAGCTACATGGTAATCTTAAAAGACCAAAAATTTAAAGAGCTTGAAAAAATAGTCCGTTTTTCGATATCGGAAAAAGAATTTGAGAACCTTTACTCACTTATAATGGCGGGCTTTGATAGCTTACCAAAAGATGAACTGGTCGTTGAACTTACCGAAGGTACCGCCTGGCTGCATTTTGAAAAGAACATGGGCATTACCAGCCTTAAAATAAAATATTCTGCCGAAAAAAATTATGACTTTGCTGCCGAAAGCAACTTTCTTACCAAAAAGCAGGTAATAAAATTGTTTGGTAAAAAATAACCTTTTTTTCACACGATCAGGAATAAGACACAAGAACCACTCACCTAAGAGTGGTTTTTTTTTATTACACGACTGATCATTCTCTTTTTATAAACTGCTTGCCTGCCGATCACCCTTTACCTAACTTTACACTTCAAATTTTCCCTAATGAACGAACTCCACCTCGAAACAAGCCCCTATCTACTGCAGCATGCCAACAATCCCATTCACTGGAAGGCGTGGAACGAAAGGTCATTGGCGCAGGCGAAAGAAGAAAACAAGCTGATAATAGTAAGCGTAGGTTACTCGGCGTGCCACTGGTGCCACGTGATGGAGCACGAAAGCTTTGAGGATAATGAGGTCGCTGACGTAATGAACCTCTATTATGTTCCTATAAAGGTTGACCGAGAGGAAAGGCCCGATGTGGATGCCACCTACATGAAGGCAGTACAGTTGATGACCGGCCAGGGCGGGTGGCCCATGAACGTGGTATTGCTGCCCGATGGCAGGCCGGTATGGGGCGGCACCTACTTTCGTAAGAACAACTGGATCGAGGCGCTGCAACAGCTACAGGATATTTTTGCCACTGAGCCTGAAAAAATGTTCGGCTATGCCGATAAGCTCATGCTTGGCATCGGCCACATCGGGTTGGTGACGCCCGAAGAAGAAGGCGCTATCCCTGACCCATCCGGCATAAAGGCCATCGCCGAAAAATGGGCCCGAAGCTTCGATCACGAGTTTGGCGGGTATGCCCGTGCCCCAAAATTCATGATGCCGAACAACTATCTCTTCCTGCAACGCTACGGCTACCAAACGAAAAATAAAGAATTGCTCGATTTCGTCGACCTTACACTTACCCGCATGGCATGGGGCGGATTGTTCGATACTTTGGGCGGAGGCTTTTCGCGATATTCGGTCGACGTCAAATGGCACGTACCACATTTTGAAAAGATGCTGTATGATAACGGCCAGCTGATGAGCCTGTGTGCTGAGGCATATAAACGGACCAAGGACCCGCTGTACAAGGAAGTCATTGAGAAAACCCATTTCTTCATTAAAACTGAACTCACTCATGAAAGCGGGGCTTTCTATAGCGCCCTTGATGCCGATAGCCTTGACGCCCGAGGCCATTTGGAAGAAGGCGCATTTTATGTCTGGGAAAAAGATGAACTCAAAGAACTGCTTGAAGGCGATTTTGAAATTTTCGCTTCAATTTACAACATTAACGAATTCGGCTTTTGGGAAGATGGCAAATTCGTGCTGATACAAAATGAAGGCATCGAAGAGCAGGCATCAAAAGCAGGGATCACTGTTGAAGAACTTTGCGACAAGAAAACAGAATGGGAGCAATTGCTGTACGAAGCCCGCGAGTACCGCGAAAAGCCCCGCCTTGACGACAAGACGCTCACTTCATGGAATGCCCTGATGCTAAAAGGCTACGCCGATGCTTATAAAGCACTTGGTAACGAAGACTATTTGGACGCAGCCTTAAGAAATGCCCAATTCATTGCCGAGATTATGTGGGACAGCGACGGGCATTTGTGGCGCACCTACAAGAACGGCATTGCCAAGATCAACGGGTTCCTGGAAGATCACGCCCACACGGCTGACGCGTTCATTACGCTGTACGAAGCCACGCTCGAAGAGAAATGGCTGCTCTATGCCAAACAGCTTACCGACTATTGCCTTGAGAATTTTTATGATCAGCAAAGGCAGTTCTTTGCTTATGTCCCTAAAAACGGTGAACAGCTCATAACTCCGCATTATGAAACAGAGGACAATGTCATTCCTGCATCCAATTCGGTCATGGGCAATGTCCTGTACAAGCTGAGCCTTTTGTTCCACAACCAATATTATGAGAAGGTCGCGCTGCAAATGCTTTACCACATCATCCCCAACCTCGACCACCCTTCTGCATTTTCTAACTGGCTCAACCTTTGGCTGGAACTCTCATCGCAGAACAGGGAATTGGCAATTTGCGGCGATGGGGCCAAAGAGGCCGTAAAACAGGTAAACGCTTTATACCTGCCGCATGTTATCATAGCAGGCAGCGCTAAGGGATCATCGGTGCCATTCCTTCAGGGCCGCCTTGTTAAAGATAGTTTAATGTTTTATGTTTGCCGTAACAACGCGTGTAACTTGCCGCACTCCCATCTGGAGGATGCATTAACAGAAGTAATACTATAATGAAAGCCCTTTTTGCCATCGAGAACATCGATGTTTACCTCGCCCGTTTTTACAGCAATCTTGTAGATTATGTGCCAAGCCTAATTTCGGCAGTTATTGTACTTATACTTGGATTGCTTATCATTAAATTATTCAGGAGGATCGTAAAGAACCTCATGACCAAAAAAAACCTCGACCCCACGCTTTTAAAATTCGTACTCGATGTTTTCACCTGGGTATTCCGGGTAATTTTATTCGTAACAGTGATCGATCAGCTGGGTGTTAAGACCACTTCGCTCATGGCCGCCCTCGGTGCCGCGGGTATCGCTATCGGCCTCGCGCTTCAGGGATCGCTATCCAACTTTGCTGGAGGATTGCTCATTATAATGTTCAAGCCTTTCCGCGTAGGCGATTATATCGAAGCACAGGGCCAGGCAGGGACCGTGAACAGCATACAGATATTCAGCACCAAGATCATAACAGGCAATAACCAGGTAATTTATATGCCCAACGGCGCACTTTCCAACGGGACAATAAAGAACTTTTCGCAGGAACCGCTACGACGTGCCGAGATCGTATTAGGAGTTGGGTACAATAGCGACCTGAAACAGGTAAAGCAGGAGATCCTGAACGTTATCGGGGGCGACCCAAATATCCTTCGGGAGCCCGCACCGTCAATTGATGTGAAGTCACTTTCGGATGACTCCATTGAACTTGCTGTATATATCTGGTCCGAAAGAGCTAAATATGGGCGTATGGTATCCGACTTTTACGAAAACATTAAGCCTTCGTTCGAGAAAGCGGGCATACAGATCTCCTATCCACAGAAAGACATTATTACAAAAAAATAAATTGCCAAAATAAACAATATGCAATAAAAAATTGCGTTCAACCTTCTTGTGGCATACTATTTGAGTTTTTTTGATGCATTGTATGCAACAATTTTACAAAAACAAAGTATATTTGGCACTCTAATTTTTTAAAACATCGATCTAATGAAAAAATTCAATCTGATCCCTGCGATCCTACTGGCCTTTTCGCCATTATTCATAAATGCGCAGATCAACCAGACCCCGGTGCATAGCGGCGGTGCACGCGGCCAGATAATGGCTACTGGCGAGAAGGCGCTTCCGGCTACCGGAACAATGTACCTGAGCGAGAATTTTACACCAGCTAAAATAGCAGGCAACGATAAAGTTATCCTTGTAAAATATAATGCTTATTCTGATTATTTTGAAATGAACAATGGCGAAAGGACCCAGGCTTTACCAAAACAGCCGGGGATAAACGTAACCCTTTCTAATACAGGCGATGTCTATTCATTACAAAGTTATAAGACCGAAGATGGCGAGCAGGTTAACGGCTACCTTAATGTAGTTAGCGACAACTCAAAAGTTAAGATCTACAAGAGGGAAAGGATCTACCTTCAGCCGGGGAGCACTGCTGTAAACAGCTATTCAACATCTAAGCCTGCCACATACAAAAGGGCTGACGATGAATTTTATGTACAAATAAACAATGGCGACATCGTATTCGTATCAGGCAAAAAAGATATTGCCAACCTGGTACCGGGTAAAAGCAAGGAAGTACTTGATTTTATCAAGAAAAACAAAATTGACGTAGAAAAAGAAACAGATCTTCAGGAGCTTTCAGGCTACATTGAAACGATCCTGTAAACTTTTCTATTTAGAAATAAGGAAATCCTTTAAATAAAAGGGTTCGAAATAAGCGACATCTACGGTGTCGCTTTTTTTGTGCTTATCGTACGATACGATCGCCATCTCAGAGGAAGACGGATATACGATATCCTCATGATACACGAACCTGGCAGAATTGAGCACAGGACGGCATTTTTCCGCACCATCTCCAACAAGATGTAATGTACCTTCAATTTCGTTAAATGGATCTTCGGTGATTATCTGAGCTTTGGTCTCCTTTAGCTTATGATAGCCTGCGTCAAAAACCGCCGTATACGCCTCCATTCGGCGCGCATCGATCATCGGGATGATCCGGCCTTCATCGATTTTAAGTCGCCTGGCAAGCAGTTCTAATGTATCTATAGCGATCAATGGCAGCGACAGTGCATAGCACAGCCCCTTTGCCGCAGAAACGCCTATGCGCAGCCCCGTATATGATCCCGGCCCCATACTGACAGCAACCGCATCCAAACTTTTGTAGTCAATACCTGCTTCCCTCAAAGCTTCATCAATAAATACGTGAAGCTTTTCGGCATGTGCGTACCCTTCGCCTGCATATTCTTTCAATGACACCACCACGCCATCCTTGGCCACGCAAACAGAGCAGTTTTTTGTGGCGGTCTCGATATTTAAGATATAAGCCATTGTTTATTTTTGGTCTTTATCTTTGGGCTTGGTTTTCACTTTATCATCGGGGTTAAGGTCTTTTGTGACCAGTGCATAGGGCCCTGTGATCACTTCATCGCCTTTTTTAAGCCCTTTGATGATCTCGATATTGGTATCATCCTGTATACCTGTAGTTATTGGCCTTAGTACGGCTTTATCGCCTACTTTTACAAATACGCACTCGTATTTTTTCTCAACCACGCCTGTTTTTTGTTCTTTCTCTTTTTGCTCCAGTTCTTTTACAACATCTTTTTTTGTGGATGTAGTATCAGCCTTTACCACTACCGAGCTAATAGGCACTGAAAGGATATTCTCCTTACTTTCGGTAATAATGTCAACCGTAGCCGTCATCCCCGGCCTGAATGGAGAGTAGTTCGAAGGCTTACCTTTGGTCATGTCTTCATACGACTCTTTCAATATCCTTACTTTCACCTTAAAATTAGTTACCTGGTCAGCGGTAAGCGTGCTGCTTGCCGAGTTGGATATACTGGTAACTACTCCTTTAAATTTCTTTTTCAGGTAAGCATCCACTTCAATATTGGCCTCATCACCTATCTCGATCTTCACGATATCATTCTCGTTCACATCTACTTCCACTTCCATATTATTCAGGTTGGCCACCCTTAGTATCTCTGTACCTGTCATTTGCTGTGTACCCACCACGCGCTCGCCCAGTTCAGCGTCCAGCTTTGAAATAGTACCGTCTACCGGCGAATAGATCGTGGTCCTGTTCAGGTTATCCCTGGCTTCGGTCACGGTCGCGCCCGCACTTTGCATGTTAAAATAGGCCGACTGCCTGCCTGCCTGTGCCACTTCATACGCCGAAACGATCTTATCCCATTCCGACTTAGAAATAACCCCCTTGTCGAACAGGCGCTTGTTACGGTCATAATTGGCTTTGGCTTCTTTCAGCTGTGCATCAGCCTGTGCAACCCCTGCGCGTGCAGTAGATAACGAAGCCGAGCTCCTGCTCACCCCCGATTCGTACAGATCCGGGTTAATGCGGACTAAGAGGTCGCCTTTTTTTATAGCCTGTCCTTCTTTTATAGGAAGCTCAATGATCTCTCCCGAAACTTCCGATGATATTTTCACTTCAACTTCGGGCTGCACTTTCCCTGTTGCCGAAACGGTTTCGGTCAGGGTGATCTCTTTGACCAATGCCGTTTCTACTTCTTTGCCTTCATCTTTATTGCCAACGGCACCTGTTTTTTTCAGTACAACCAACAATACGATGATCAGTATAACTCCGCCTAATAAAAAATAGATCGTTTTTTTTGACATGGTGTTTATTTTTGAGAAATTTGAGAGATAGGTACCCCAAAGTAAAATTCAAGTATCTTGACCCTGAAGATATAATCGTACTTAGTACGCAGTACTTCAGATTGTGCGTTAACAGCAAGCGTTTGCGCCTGGTTCAGGTCGAACACATTGATCAGCCCTACTTCATACCGCTCTTTGGCGTAGTTGAGTGATTCTTCCCTGGCACCTGAAGCAGACACGGCAGCATCATACGCTTTCAGTGCGCCCATAGCATCGGTGTAGGCCGTGTAAACGTTCTTTTCCAGGTCCTGCTCCCTTTGCTCCAGTGTTATCCTTGAGCGTTCAAGCTCTACTTTCGACCTTTCCACATTATTCCTAACTGCAAAGCCGTTAAGTATCGGCACGCTTACACCAATCCCGAATGAGTGCCCTTTATTATCATTGAACTGGTCCATTATAGGCGCATACCTGCCCAGTACAGGAACATAGTTATTCGTAAATACCAATTGATTGGTCCCGTCAACAAAGCCTATTGAAGTCGTGGGATTGTTAGGATCAAGTATCGAGCCCAGTATCCTGTCAGAATATGCTGCCCTTGTAGTAAGGCTGTAAAACCCTGTAATTGTCGGCTGGTAAGCGCCACGGGCTATCTTCACGTCCTTTTCAGCTATCTCAACATTGGCTTTTGCGATCTTTATCTCTGTCCTTAGCTCCTTTGCCTTATTGTAAATTGTCGAAGGCTGCTCGAGCAGTATCGGGTCGGCTTCCACTTCATAATCCCCGTCCTGGGTATCAAAATTCTGAAAGTCTTCCAGCTGCATCAATTGCGCGAGGCTCAGCTTTGATATCAGTAATGTATTTTCGGCAGCTACCTTTCTTTGATAGTCGGCGGCTACGGTCGCTTTTACATCCAGCAGGTCACCGCGTGGCACGGCACCGCCTTCTACAAGCTCCTGCACCCGTTCCATCTGCTTATTGTCATAAGCTAACTGCTGCTCCTGCACTTTAAGGTTCTCTTTATTGAAAAGCACCTGCAGGTATGCATTGGCCACGTTCAGCGCCACGTCCTCCTGCATTTTCAGGGTCGTATATTGCGCCGAAATAATCGCGAGGTTAGCCCTGCGGTAGCGGTTAAGGTTTTGAAGGCCTTTGTAAATATCCACTCCCACATTCAGCCCTACCGAGGTAAACTGCGTGGTCTGGTTCTCTAATAGTCCCGTTGTAATGTTCTGGTTAAGGCCTATGTTCCATGAATGCGAGCCCTGTGCATTGGCAGTTGGCAAGAAAGCGCCCCAGGCATCCTTGCGGGCAATGTTCACTACCTCGGCATCAAGCGCGGCCAGCTTTATGGAAATGTTATTTTTTAAGGCATACTCCACGCATTCCTGCAACGACCACTTTTTGGCCTGCCCGCTGGCTTCCGTCACAAAAAAGGCGAAAACAAAAAGGAACACAGCATATAATCTGCTTTTCATATATCGGGTTTGGGAATTGGTTACAAATTTATTAAAATATCTAACGCTACCATTCGTATTATATTTTTATCAGACGCTTTCCTGTTAAAATTGTTACGAAAAATAATGGTACTTTTGCCGCAAAAATCACACTCTACTTATTATGAGGACTTTTCTGCCTGCCGTACTGCTTTCTGCCGCACTATTATTTACCGGATGCTCTACCACAAAAAAGATCGAGGCGCTCAAACCGGAACCCGGAAACACGACCGATGTAGTCTACCAGTCGGCAACGTCGTTCATTAACCTGCCGGTGAGCATTACCATTGCCGATGTGGAAACGCAGATAAACAAGCTGATGACCGGACTCATTTATGAAGACAACAACATCAAGGACGATGACATCATGGTAAAGGTATGGAAAACCGCCCCGATAAAATTCTCCGAAGATAAAGGAAAGTTGCGATCGGTCGTTCCGATAAAAGTCACTGCCAATGTACGCTACGGCACTACGGCACTGGGCATGGACCTACACGATACACGCGAGGTGAACATGGATGCTGTAATTACCTTTAACAGCAAAATAGGACTTTCAAACTGGAAAATGACAACTGATACCACCATAGAGTCGCTGGAATGGAAAGAAAGCCCTTCAATCACCATTGCCGGCAAAAAAGTGGCCGTTACTTACCTGATCAATCCTGCGATAAAAATGTTCAAGTCGCGCATAGAAAAAGAGATCGATAACTCGCTTGGAAAAGTAGCCGACTTCAAACCACAGGTCCTGGATGCGCTTGAAAAGCTTACCACGCCCTTCCTGACCAGTGAGCAGTTCGAGACCTGGTTCGCCCTGAACCCGGAAGAGCTGTACGTTACTGATGCAGTGCTTAACAAAAAACAGATCACGATGAACATGGGCCTCAAATGTTCGATGGAGACGCGTGTAGGACAGGCACCGAAAAAGACCTTTAAAAAAGAGAAAGTCGTACTCAAAGCGGTGAAAACCATGCCCGACAAGATCGATGTGGTAGTAGCTGCCGTTTCAACATACGAAAGCGCCTCGAAGATCATTACCAAAAACTTCCAGGGACAGGAATTTGGCGACGGAAAAAGAAAGGTGACCGTACAAAAAGTCGACCTTTGGAGCAAGGACGGCAAAATGATCATAGCACTCGACATGTCGGGAAGCATCAACGGTACGATCTATCTGACAGGATATCCTAACTATAATGCTGTTACGAAGGAGATCTATTTCGACCAGATGGATTATGTACTGAACACCAAAAGCATCCTGATGAAAACAGCAAACTGGCTGGCCGAAGGCTTTATCCTCAGGAAGATCCAGGAGAGCTGCCGCTACTCGATCAAACAAAACCTGGAGGACGGCAAGAAAAACATGCAGCCTTACTTTAACAACTACTCCCCTATACCGGGCGTATTCATAAATGGAACGCTAAATGACTTTGAGTTCCAGAAGGTAGAACTTACCAACAATGCTATCATCGCCTTCATTAAAGGCACAGGCAAAATGGACCTGAAGATAGATGGTATGAAATAATTTCAGTTCGAAGATGCAGCGCGTATGACGCGGTAAACCATTAGAGCCGATTCAATTGCATCGGCTCTAATGGTTTACAGTTTGATCGTAATGCTTACGAATGAAAACTACTGAGCCGCAGCCCTTTTCTTTTTTCTTAGCTTATATACTGCATAGCCTACAAGTCCAACAAGCAGGTAGGGTAATATCATAAGGTAAACGATGCCATCATTTACAGCTTCGGCCTTTATGTTGCCATCGCTGCTTTCGAGGGCGGCACGGCACATGGCGCACTGGGCATTTGCCAAAACAGGCAAAACCATTAGTATTGCAGCAAATATGTATTTATAGGTTTTCATGTTAGTGTGCGTAATAAGGTGATATCATCAGGTAAACGATCACGCCCGTAACCGCTACGTAAAGCCACAACGGATAGGTAATGCGTGCGATCTTGCGATGCCTTGCGAAATTGCCTGCCAAAGCCCTTACATACGTGATCAGCACAAACGGGATAATGATAACCGAGAGGCAGATGTGCGTGATCAATATGAAAAAGTATACATACCTCATTGCGCCTTCACCACCATAGGAAGTAGAATCGGAGGTCATGTGGTAGGCTACATACATGGCAAGGAAGCATACCGAAAGGCCGATGGCAAACTTCATAAGGTTTTCGTGCAGGGTTTGCTTTTTGTTCTTTATAGCCCATACCGCGACTACAAGCACAATGGCCGTAAGCCCGTTGATCCCGGCATATATAGGCGGCAGGAACGACAGCGGCTGCACATCATATCCTAGCTTTCTGAGGTTAACTCTGAAAAGTAATGCTACGACAAGAGGTATAGCTATGGATAGTATCCATATCCACTTATTATATTTTGCCTCAACGTTATTATTTACAGTCTCCATTATTCTTCAAGTAATTTTTTAATATCTTCTTTTATGGCTTTAACACCATCATCACTAAGGCCGTCATAGTACATGATCGGGTTGCCCAGGCTATCCTTCCTGCAGCGGATGTTCCCTTCCTTATCTACCAGCGCGAACATACCCGAATGCTCAAACCCACCGGGCGCATTTGGATCCTGGCCCGCATACAGTTTAAACTCTTTTGCAAGGTTAAAGATATAATCCCTTTTGCCGGTTAGGAAATGCCAGTTGTAGTGCTTTACACCCAGCTTATCAGCGTGCTCCTTAAGGACTTTTGAGGTATCGTATTCCGGATTGATGGTAATGGATGCCACACCGAATTCAGGGTTGCCGTAATACTCATCCTGAAGTGTTAGCATGTTACGGTTCATTATCGGGCAAATGGATGGGCAGGTAGAAAAGAAAAACTCTACCACATAAGCTTTACCCAAATAATCCTTATCCGTGATTTTTTTACCATCCTGGTCGGTAAGTTCAAACTTTGGCACAGGGCCAATTTCCACCAGGTCAGACTTCCCGAATTTCACCCCCAATTCATTTACCACCCATATACCGAATATGAGTACTATGAATGAAATACCAATATAAGAATATGTATTCTTTTTCATTATATCTTTCTTTTAGCGCCTTTGAGCGTATCGTTCTTTTTCAGTGCCAGTCGGTATTCCCTAAGTACGATCTTAACATCGTCGGTCATGTCATTATGCAGTTCGGCAGCAGAGAATGAATTGTAGGCATCTTTATACTCGTCCTTACCTGTCTTTTTATTTTCGCCCTTCCTGCCCCTAAGGCTGCGCTCCTTATCTACTATGAAAATATTGTACGTAGAAAGGTCTTCACTTAGTGGCTCGCGTACTTTAAGGGAATTATAAAAGGCTATAATATCGGCAGGCTGCGCAAATATGAATTTCCAGTTAGTAATGTCGGCCATGGTCTTAAGCTCAGCGGCAACGTCCTGTACTTCCTGCTGTGCCCCATCGGGCACCACCATTACGATCTGGAAATCTTTAAACTCTTTGTATTTGCTGTTCAGCTTTTGGTTGATATTAAAGATGGTCTCCTTCTTCTTCCTGATATCCTTTCCTAAAAAGCCAATGATGGAAATACTGCCTTTCAACTGTACGGGTTTATTGTTTAAAGTCTTTCCGGCCGGGGCTTCATCAACGTTCTTTGTTATTACTGGCAGGTAAAGGGAATTGTGCTTCGCCATCGAAAAATAAACATACATGGCAAGTGGCAAAACAAGCAGGCTAAGGAGAACGATCTTACGTTTCATGATAAAGGAATTTCCTGTGCAAAAATAAAAAAAGGCGGTTGAAATAACCGCCTTTTTATGAATAATATATTTTTAGAACAACCATTTGTAGTTGTTCGCATCCTTGAACACTTCAAAGATATAATCACCTTCTATAAGTATGATGAACAACAGGTAAAGCACCAGGAATACCAACGGCGCTACCACCGACCACCTGAGACTGCCTTTTTCGCCTTCGATGTGCATGAATGCCCAAACAATGTAGTAAGCCTTTACGATGGTTAGTATGATGAAGATCCAGTTAAGGAGGTTCATGTACAGGAAGTTATTCATAAATAGTGCTTCCGGCTTTGCTATACCAAGTATAACCTCAACTATGGTTACCAATGATAGAAGTCCGAAAACAAACCATATCCTTTTTGTATTAGATTCGTGTGCGTGTGCCATTGTGCTTAAGTTTTAAATAATTAAACCAGGTAGAAGAATGTAAATACGAATACCCAAACAAGGTCTACAAAGTGCCAGTACAAACCGATCTTCTCAACCATCTCGTAGCTCCTCCTCTTTTCATATGTACCCAAGATCACGTTAAAGAAAATAAGGACATTAAGCATTACACCCGTAAATACGTGGAAACCGTGGAAACCTGTAATGAAGAAGAAGAAGTTAGCAAATAGTTTATGCCCGTACTCATTCCTTACAAGGTTAGCGCCTTCAACAACGATCTGTGCATCGGCAAGCCTTTTTATCGACTCTTCCCTTGTCAGTACGGTTTTCTTTTTCTCCTTAGTGATCAGTTCAGTCCTTACCAAAAGGTTAGGATGTGCCTTGAAGCCTTCTACCACCTCTTCAACAGAATATGTTGACAGCTGTGCACCTTCCCGGAACCAGATGCCTTCACTTTTCTTTTTAGATACGCGGTCAGTAGGGATATCAGCAGCAAAATCTGCAAGGGCTACACGCTTGCCTTCAGTATCTACGAACTGAAGGATGGCACCGCCTTTTGTCTCAATAGCACCATATTCGCCTTTGATGAAGTTCTTCCATTCCCATGCCTGTGACCCAAGGAAGATAAAACCACCGATAATGGTCAGCACCATATACACAGCAACCTTTGTTTTTTGCAGGTGGTGGCCCGCGTCAACAGCAAGTACCATGGTTACAGATGAGAAGATAAGGATAAATGTCATGAACGCCACATAATACATCGGCGCATCCACACCATGCATGAACGGGAAGTGGTTGAACACCTCGTCCGCGATAGGCCAGGTCTCAATGAATTTAAACCTCGAAAAGCCATAAGCGGCAAGAAATCCTGAGAACGTAAGCGCATCGGAAACGATGAAGAACCACATCATCAGTTTGCCGTAGCTAGCGCCCATCGGCTCATTTCCGCCGTCCCATGTTTTACCTGTAGTAGCTGTTGTAGTAACTGTCGCTGCCATATAAAATTGTTAGGTTAAAAAGTTTTCAAATGTACAGTTTTTTTCTATTAATAGAAATAGAAAAATAAAAACAAGTAAACCCATAAAATATCGAGAAAGTGCCAAAACATTGCACCCAACTCTAATCCAAGGGTTTGAGACTTATCGTATTTTTGTTTAAAATGATTATAAATTACCACCAAAAGCACAATGATCCCGGCAAAAAGGTGGGCAAGGTGCGCAATGGTAACGATGTAAACGAACGATGTAGTTACCGTACTCTTAGGGCCGGTAAAATACAGGTCCATACTGATGATCTGGCTAAATCCGTAAAACTGCAGCGCCACAAAGGAAATGCCCAGCACCAACGTTACCAAAAGCCACAGCGAAGCTCCGTTCCTGTCGCCTTTTTTTGTTGCCATTTTAGCAAGGTAGAATGTAATGCTGCTGGCAACTATCACAGCCGTGCTAATGATAAAAGCATCGGGCATTTTAAAATCCTTCAGCCAGTCTTTCCTCGAAGCGCTCACCACATAGGCGCTTGTTAACCCGGCGAACATCATGAACATACTCACCATACCAAACCAAAGAAGCATCTTTTTAGACTTCGCGCTCCTTTCGTTATACTCTTCAATTGTCATCATAATTTACCTCAAAAATTTATCGGCGACTAATATTACCTGCATCAGCGATATGTACGATACACTCACCAGCATCAGTTTTTTGGCAGCAGGGCCATCCATTTTGTTATACAGCTTTACCGCATACACCAGCATCCATATGCCAAGAAGGAAAACGATAACAGCCGAAACAATACTAAGTTTCAGTTCACCCGTAAATCCTGTGACCGGAAGAAGTGACGCAGCAATGAGCCAAACAGTGTACATAATGGTCTGGATCGCTGTTTTTTTATCCCTTTTACCCGTAGGAAGCATAAAGAAACCTGCCTTTTCGTAATCCTCGAACAAAAACCAGCCAATGGCCCAAAAATGCGGGAACTGCCAAAAGAACTGTATCAGGAACAGCGTACCCGCCTCAATACCAAAATCATTCGTGGCGGCCACCCAGCCAAGCATGAATGGTATGGCACCCGGGAAGGCCCCTACGAATACAGCAAGGGGAGTTATGGTTTTTAAAGGCGTATATATACTTGTGTAAAGGAAAATCGAAATGGCGCCGAACATGGCGGTCTTAGGGTTGATGCTGTACAGGATCCCAATACCCAGGATAGTAAGTACTGAACCCAATATAAACGCATTGCGCACAGTTATCTTACCCGATGGGATCGGACGGTTCTTAGTACGGTCCATTAGTGCATCAAGGTCTTTTTCTATGATCTGGTTGAAGACATTGGAAGCGCCTACCATGCAGTAGCCGCCAAGGGTAAGCAGAACGAGTGTCGTCCAGCTAAAAGGAAAAACATCTGATACGCCAAGCAGGTAACCTGCAACTGAAGAAAAAACAACACTTATGGCAAGCCTTGCCTTAGTGATCGCTGTAAAGTCAGAAAAGACCGATCTTAATGAAACCTGTGTTTGCGAAGCGTTCAAAGTGATTTTCATTGGTATTAAAAAACTGGCGCAAAGATAGTCCAAAAAATACGTTTCCTCAAAAGGAATGCGGTAAAAGAAATTTTACCCTGAAAATAAAAAACAAATTAACACGCAACCTTTCTAATTCCATTGCATCTTATAAAAGCAATGACTTCATAAGGTTGTTTAAATTGTTACTACGAAAAAGAAAAAGTCGTTAAATTGCTATGAAAGAGAGAGCCTTCCCCGAAACGGGAAGGTTCTTTTGTTAGCACCTAACCCAAAAAGGGGAATTCCACTTCAACGGCAGGTCAGTAGCCCGGATCTGCAGCCCCGCCTTCTGCAATGGCTTTAGCCGAGGAGGTCCCTATGCGCTTTACGCCAAGCGCTATCATTTCTACCGCCTCTTCATAGGTACGTACACCCCCGGCAGCTTTTACCGGGAGCGGATAGGCATTTTCAAGCATTAATTTTATCGCCGGGACCGTAGCCCCGTTCGGTTTTCCATCAGCAGTAACATAAAAGCCTGTAGATGATTTTACAAAAACACGGCTATAGGCAGTCTCTTCAAAATGCATCATCACGGTATTTTTCACTAAAGCGCTTAGCTGCACGATCTCGTGGTCGTTAAGTGCCGCGATCTCTATGATCCATTTTACTATCTTACCATGCGAGAGGCCAAGGCGGGTACATTCCAACACCTGCTTTCTTACTCCCTCGGCATTCCCGGCTCTAAATCCTTCATGGTCCAGCACGAAGTCCAGGTCGTCAGCACCGTCTTCAATTGCCTTTACGGCCTCTTCCAGTTTTGCCTCAAGCGAACCTTTGCCTGCCGGAAAATCGATAACTGTCCCGATAGTGACCGTTGAGCGCGCGTCACTTATCATCTGCCGGGCCATTGCCACCATATCGGGGCGCAACATTACCAGCTTAAAATTTTCATCAATGGCTTCCCGAACGGCATTACGCACCACACCCCTGTTCTCAGCCTCAGTAAGGCCGGCCTGATCCGCGGTCTTTAAATAAGTCGAATCTAAATATTGTTTTATATCCATAACCACTAAAATAAAAGATCCCCAGCTAATATGCCGGGGATCGCCTGTTTATTTTTTTCTTTTGGTAGTACCAGAGTGCCAGTACCGCTATCGCGGCCCCAACACTGTTGGCTAATGCGTCGTATACTTCTGCCGACCGGTGGTTGTCCATGGACCACTGAAAGATCTCCATCAGTATGCCATAACCCACTGCTATTGAAAATGCGATACGCCTTTGCCATGCGGGATCAGAAACTTTTACCGTCTTCAATCCAAAGCTCCAAAGAATGGTAAATACAAAATAAAAGAGGCCATGAAGCAGTTTATCCTTCGCAGGCATCTCAACCTTTTCAAGGTCACTGAAGTTATCAGAACTTACAAGGCAGGCAACAGTAATAAGCACTGTCCAGAATATAGCCGCCCAAAAGTATTTATTACGCACCAATAAGCTCCTTGTATTGTTCGCTGGTAAGCAGGCCTTCTATTTCAGAAGCGTCAGATATCTTCACTTTTACCATCCATCCGTCGCCGTAAGGATCGCTGTTCACTGTTTCCGGAGCCGTTTCAAGCGACTCATTGAATTCTATGATCTCTCCTGAAAGCGGAAGAAAAAGGTCAGATACTGTTTTTACAGCTTCCACCGTACCAAAAACCTCGTCTTTATCAAGTGTCTGGTCCACAGTTTCTACTTCAACATACACAATGTCGCCAAGCTCTTTCTGGGCAAATTCAGTAATGCCTACTGTAGCGGTATCGCCATCAATTTTCACCCATTCGTGGTCTTTCGTGTACTTTAATTCTGCAGGAATATTCATGTGTGTAGTTTGTTTTGTTTTAGCAAATGTATGTTTTATCGTGTGAACTATAAAATGTTTTTTTGTGTTAATTTCCGAAGTTGTAGCGCAGTGTGATCCACGAGCGAATGTTGGTCAAAGGGTATGCTGTAGATATTACCGCCTTCGAGAACGAGTGGTCGTAATAGAATATTGCCGTTAGGTTCTTGCTGAAGGCATAATCTGCCGAAAGCTTCACCGACCACATATTCTGTCCACCCCCAAGCTGGTTGTTATCATAATCCAGGTAGCGCACAATGGTTTCATTTTTCCTCATGGAGAAGTCAGCCTTAAGGTTGATGTCGCTCTTTATAACGTTTTGCGGATTATCGGCAAGGCTCGAGTTGATGGTCACGTCCTTAATTCGGTAGCCAAGCCCGAGTATGTACTCATTACCTTTTACTTCGGTAAGAAGGTTATTGTCAAAACTCATGTTAAGCACACGGTCTTTTCTTATCTCCGCCAATACCTTTACCGAGTTCTTCATCTCCATGTCGATGCGGATAAGGGGGCTGAAGTTTTCGGAAAGGTTAATATTAGAGATAATATTCCTTGTATAAAAGTTACCCGCTCCACCATTATCCTGCCCGTTGTTAACCGGCCTGTATTCAAAGTTCGACCTGTAGGCATTAATGTTGTACGATGCGGTATAGCCATGCTGCAGCGAGAATCGCTTAAACCTGTCCTTAAAGAACTTGTAGCGCATAAGGCCGGTATATTTTATCACCCAGTTAGGCAGCGGCACGTTCCTGAAGGTACCGGTAGAAACCTTCTCTGCATCCTGGCCGGAATAGGCTGCAAGGAACGCCGGCAGCAATACCGCCTGGCTGTTCTTACCAAAGCCTACGGGGTAGCCCACGTTGGCATCAGCAAATGTATTGCCTCCTGTGGGCTGGTACCTTGGGAAAGTTGAACTGCCATAATGCTGCTCCGCAAGCCTGTTGGCTATCACGAGCCTGTTCTCCCTAAAGGAATCGAAAGCTTCCGAGCCGTTCACATCGCTTTGGCTGAAGGCTGTTTTTATCAGGATGGTCGATATCTCGAAGTTACCGAATGTATATGGCGAACGCGGGTTGTACACGCCGTTCGGACTCACGTCATACTGTTCCGAATAGTTTTCAGAATACACCCTGTTGGCAGTAAGGTCGATCTTAAAGTCAGGGAAAAGGTCCATATTCGCCGAAAGCCTCAGGTCTTTTGAATTTACCTGTGTATAGTTTTGGTTATAGCCATAATAATCCGTCAGGTAGCCTTTCTTTGCCATTTCATAACGTATATCGCTCTGGCTCCCGAATACAAAGTCGAGGCCCGGCTTTGTAGTACCCAGGAACCCTATCCCCGGCACATACCCCGGCAATGCGGTTGCATTAGTTTCAGTATAGTTTATCTGTATTGTCTTCACACTGGTAAGTACCCCTATCAGTCCATCAACAAACACATTGCCATTGCTTGCCGGTTTTGGGGCAGCTGCAACTTTTTCGCCCGGTTTAGGGGCAGGCTTTGGCGCTGCATTTTTAGCGGCCGGCTTCTTCTTGCCAAGCCCCAGGTACTTATAAAACTGGTCCATGCTGAGGGTAGTGTTCAGCGTATGCATATTGGAATTCTGGATAGTATTACCTAAACTGAAATCCCTGTAGCCAAGTTCAGGGCTATCCGGGTCCGCAAGCGCATTGATGGTAGAAAGCGCATCGGACGAACGCTGCCACATAAATGTGCCTTTATACTGGTACGTCGACTTAACAAAGCTAAGCGCCGGGACCTTGTTTAGCGGCAGATCATAATTCACTACAAAATTCTGTGTATGCGAGTTGGCCTCCCCTGTATTCCAGAAATCATTCCACACGGTAAGGTCCTGTATCGGCATATTCTCTTCATCCAGGTAGTTCCTTACAATATTGCTGGTAGACACCTGGTAGTTGAACTTAAGCGACCTGGTAATGTTATAATTGAACCCGTACTGGTAGTTGAAGAAATAATTCCTCCTGTATAGTGGATTGATAGGAATACCCTCGACATCTACATTACGGTACTGCTGCCTGTTGAACTGCCTGATAATGTTGGAGCTGAATGAAATGCTCGACGGGAGGTAGTTGAAGTTGAAGTCGCTCAATAGCTTCCAGTAGTTGCTTTTTTTCATGAACGCCGTATTCTTGAACGGCTCCAAAGGCTTGTTCTGGAAATTATAGTTATAATCGGCGGACACCCTTACCTGTTGATCAAGCATGTCTTCCACCTCATAATCATGGTGCTCTGTCTTATTGTAAGAGTAGGACAGCGTTACGTTCTCAGGGTCATAGATATGAGGTTTCGCCTCGGGCGCCCTTTCTTTCTTAACCCCAATGAAGTTGATGCTTGTCCGCTTGGTATAATCTATCGCCCTGTCGCGCAGGTTGTCCCTTGTGGCCTGGTCGTCGGTCTCGTCCATTAATTGCTCCAGGCGGATATCCTGCTGGAATGGGTCATATTCGGGCGTAATGATCTCCTCACCCACACCGTAGTTGAACGGCAGGTTGATGCGCCAGTTCTTTGGCAACAGCTTGCCCAGCGAAAAGTTGGTCACAAGGTCATACTGCTTCACATCCTCCCTGCTCCTTTCGTTAGGGCTTTGTTCAATGGTACCAAAACCTATGGTGCTCATCCTTCCCGTTCCTGAGAATGTCATAAAGTCGGCCATGTTGGTATCCATACTGGCGATCGCTGCCATACCGCCCTTGCTGTCCATGTCCGAAAGGCGAAGCTCATTGAACCACACTTCACCCCTAAGGTGCCTTACAGGGCTGTTCTCAGTAGGATACGGCGTGGCGTTCTTAACTCCCAGCATAAGCGTACGCACATAACCAAAGTTAGGGTTACCTTTTATACCAATGGTCGTTGTTTCGTCTATATCACGATAATAAACCCCATAAATATCCGGGTCGCCTGCGGTGCCGTTAAGCACATCGATCTTCAATCGTGTCAGCGCGTCTATAGATACGTTGATCTCATTATCCTTCGGCCAAACTTCATCTTCTGACCTGGTGCCGAAAGGCGACAGCTTAAGCCTCTTTTCTATTTGATAAAAGTTATCGGTAAAGTCATTACCAAAACGCAAAAACCCTTTCATTTCACCGTCCAGCAGCGCATTTACCTCCGGCAGCGGATTCGCGGTCGGGTTTCCGCCGCCATTGTTGGCAGGAAGCGGCTCTGCATGCAGGAACATCCTGATCTTTTTATACTGGCGCATATCAACGTTCACGCTCTTGAACACAGCGCGGGCATCACCCGGCTCAAGTCCTTTGGTATCTGAAGTTGACCCGTCTGTAGCATACACCCTAAGCGAAAGCGACTGCTCATTTTGGTTTATGACCGCATTGTTATTATACAATTGCTCTCTTTGCACACCCGGAGGCGAAACATATTTTATTGGCGACCTTTCGCCGTTCTCCTGAATGTTAAGTGCCACTACGTCAAAGCCTGTGCGGTCGTCAAGAACATCGTTCTGCTCATTGGTCAGGTCCTGGTCCATTGAGTTGGTATACCTTCTCCACTCGCCCCTTACAAGGTCGAGCGCACCAAAACGAAGCGTAACATCGCTGCTGAAGCCCTTCATGATCATCCTCATGAATCGGATAGAACGCACACTGCTGATGCCGCCGATCGCTGTGGCCCCGGCACCTTGTACGGGAACTTTATACAGTAGCCACCTTCCTTGTAGTGTGGTCCCATCTGATGCCGTCCTTCCGTCGAAAGGCCTTTGGTCTACCACATAGCCCTCGCCAGGCTGCACACCCGGCTGGATGGGAATGGTATACTGGAAATAGGCATCAATGGTGTTCATTGTATTGTCCCTGTTGATGTCCTCGGTATCCGGAAGCGTAGTGCTGCCCCTGTTGTTGTTGCCAACATCTACCGGCGAATTGCCTTCGGTGCCGTTATATCTTTTATACCTGTCCAGAACGTTACCATTGGCACTAAGGAAGAACTGGTAGTTATCTGCCGAAGGGTCATCGCCCCATCCCGGGAACATCATTGCCTCTTCTTCATCACCCAATCCGTCAAGCCCCACATCCTGCAGGTTACGGTTGGCCGTGTTGGTATCAAAGGCATAAATGAGCGACTGCGATACCGGCACTTTACCCCATGCAGAGGTAAAGGTAGGGTCGTTGCCATTAGTACCAGGAAGCCCGTTCTCGTACTGTTTCCTGTTATCTTTTAGTATATCTTCAGATATTTCACCCAGGTTGATCTCCAGCACACCGGTATTAGTTTGTGGTATTTGGTCAGAACCCTGATACGGGTCCATTATCCAGAACTGGATGTATTCCACATTGGTCTGCTCAAAATTGGTCGAGTTAATGGCCCGCATGATACCCCCCCAGTTATTGGCAGCCTCAGCTTGCGTAAAACCGTTGGTAGCCTGTGCGATAGGGTTGTAGTTATACGGCCCCCTCTCCTGCGGGTAGTAGCTAAGGTCGAGTGTGTTCACTACCCTGGTCTGGCCCGGCACCACATCGGTAACCGGATAAAGCTCGTCAAAATATACGCGCCTTGTCCTGTTTTGGGATATGTCTGCGGCAGAGATGCCAGACGGACGCGACCCGTCCGCATAAAAGGTAGGGTCAATGCTGTACCATGCAAGCCTTGCCCTGCGGTACCCCCCCGTTATATCGTTGACCGGAGCTTCGCCTCCCAGCCCTACCGGAGCACTGGCAAGCGACCATCCCTGCGCGCCACGCATGTCTATGTTGGTTTGAGAACCTTCGAAGTCGTCTACATAGGTCGTAGCCTCGCCGTTAAACTGGTCAGCTTTCGATGCGCCCGGCTTCAGCACTGCTACCTCACCCCTAAAGGAGAAGTTCGACGGCACATCCGTATCTATATTAGGCAGCTTGTTCACCAGTCGGGTAAAGAACGGCACTTCTGTAGAATACGTCGTGTTAAGCCCGAATATGGTATTGTTAACCGATTCCTGCCCGTAGTTGGTCTTTGTGGTGAACGGCCTCTCGGACATGTTGAGCACCGTAGCGCCTACAAGGAATTTATCGGTAAATTTATGTTCGATATTGAAACCCGCAAAGCGCCTTGTCTGCTGCCCGAACACAGCATTGTTCTCTACCGAGACCTCGATCGGGGTATTGGATGCCGCCAATGACGGGTCCATTATCTGTACGCGCCCTGCCTGATAGTTCACGGTATAGTCCTGCCCTTCTACAAGCACACGCCCTCCCGCGGTCACTACGACCGAACCCTGCGGTACGTTGAACGCACCGATCGGTATGCCATCGCCTCCGGTCGACTTAAAGCGCCCTCTCAGCTGGAACTTGTTCTTTTGGCTCTCCTGCAACGCATCGGCCTGGGTGCTCTTATACATTTTGCGGTACACATAGCGCTTCTGGTTGGCATTGTAGGTACTTTCATCGTCATCGTCATGATAGTCTTCGATATTGGTAGCATCGCCAAGCTTGTCATACAGGTATTCACCAAAAGGCTCTACCGTGGTAAAAAAGATACGACCGTTCTGCGCGTCTATGGTAAGTCCCGGCACAAAGTCGAAGAAACCGTCACCACCTTCCTGCGGGTCATTGGCATAGGTAAGCCTGTCAAGGTTAAATACACGCATCAAAGGTGTATCGGCAACCGGGCCTTCCATGTTCTCAGGAGAAGGGAAGGGATATGGTGCACCGGTCACGGGGTCGGTCGCAGGAGTGATGTAGTTCAGCGGCGAAGGGTCGGTATATAATATATTAAAGCGGAAATCTTCCTGCGTAAGCTGGAAGCCTCCCGGGATCTGGTATACGTTTTTCATCATAAGGTCCCACACCGGCTCCTCCACGCTCACAAGGTTGCTCTTAAGCATCTTAAGTATAAGCGACTGCGTGGCCGGTATCGGCTGCCCGGGAGTGGTCGTATCATCTACCACGGTCGCGGCCACACCATCTGTACCAAATTCTCCCACCTGGTATACCTGGTCCCCAATGGTATATTGGTAGGCTACCGCAAGCACCTCATCGTTATTCAGCTTTTGATTAAGGGATAAATATCCCAATTGCTCGTGGAAGGTATATTCGTTAGGGTTCAGTTTCCTTGCATTTTCCAGTTTGGCATAGTCGCGGCCTTCGCTGGCTACAAGTCCGCCCTGAAAGCTGTTGCTGCCAAGGGTTACGATCTCCCTCACGTTCTGTGCAAGGTAACCTGCCGGTATTATCTCCGGGTTCAGCTGGTTGTTGCCGTTATCCGGCGGGCTGTTAAATGGCACCAGGAAAAAGCCTCCGTTGTTCGGAAAGCCTACTGCTTCGTCAGTAATATCACGTGGATTGGCAACACCCACTTCCTGCACCTGCGACTCACCAAGATCCTGTATCGCTACAATGTTCCTGGAGTTGTTCTCCTGCGCATTGATCCTGTTTTGCCTGTTGGTCACCCAAACCTCCATGCGGGTTATCTGTACACGGCTGTCTACAAGTGGGTACCTGCGCAGCGAGTTGTTGTACTGGTTGCGGAAATACTGCGAAAGGAAAAAGTGCCTGTCGGCGTCATAATCAAGCCCGAATAATTCAAATTCCTGAATGGTTCCTCCGCCTTGTGCCGTTACGGTCTTGGTTTGCGATTTTTGCTCGGAGAATATACCTGTTAAGGTGGTTTTCCCAAATTGCAATGCCATCTTTACACCAAAAAGGCTCTGTGCCCCGCGTACCAATGAGTTGGACAGCGGGAAGCTTACATTACCTACCTCTATCTTCTGGATAATGTCGTCTTCCGTTGGTGTATATTCCAGCTTGATAAGGTTTTGGAAAGCAAAGGTAGATTCCGTATCGTAGTTGGCATTCACAGCCAGCCTTGTACCCACTTTTCCCTGAAGGCTCATGGAAATGCGCTGATCAAAATCGAAGGTGAAGGTGCTCCTGTTCCTTGGCGAAAGCGAGGGGTTATCCTGCTTGGTATAGCGTACACCAAGATCGAGCTCTACCGATCCCTGCGGTTTTATGTCGATCGTATTTCCACCAAAAATGGTTTCAAAAAAGCTGGAGTTCACATAGTAGCGGGGCAGCAGGTTGCGTTTTTCCTCTTCCGTCCCTTTGCCATCTACAGCTTTCGATTTTTCCTGGTAATACTGGCGCATCGACTCCCGCAATACGAGTTCCTGGTACTGGTCGGGCGTAAGTATTATCGGGTAATTGATGTTGAACCCGTCAAATTTATTGGTATAAATATAGCGATCGGTCGCGGGGTCATACATATAGGCCTCGACAATGCTTTTCGGGTTCTCGATCTCTACCTTTCCGGTGTTATATCCTTTAATGGTATCCCGTGACTTTTCACTCTCTTCTTCTTCATCCACCTGGGCCTGGGCCGCGATGCTGAAAATGAAAAAAAGTACCGAAAACGTATATTTTATCCTGATATATAGATCTTTAGAGTATTCTGTTTTCAAGGACTATAAATTTTTTAATGCTTGTTTTATTATTGTCTCCACACCGGCCGCAGAATCGTCCTTAACGATCTTCTCGATCACCTTTTCCGCTAATTTTTTGTTAAAGC
The DNA here is from genome assembly GCF_052437795.1 of Flavobacterium sp. Classification (GTDB taxonomy): domain Bacteria; phylum Bacteroidota; class Bacteroidia; order Flavobacteriales; family Flavobacteriaceae; genus Flavobacterium. Next base: position 344,654 of record NZ_JBQVPA010000001.1, on the reverse strand, counting down.
CCAATACCTCCAAGGCAGATAACGCCTCATCTTTATTTGTATTGTAGCCCGGAACCGAAACTTCGCCCAGATCATATAGTTTTAACACTTTATCCTTCAGATCAAGTATTACGCGCTGAGCAGTTTTGGTGCCTATCCCTTTAATGGACTGTATCGTGCCCACATCACCCGAAGCAATAGAATTAATGATATGCTTTGGCTCCAGCGATGACAGCATTGTCCTTGCCGTGCCCGCACCTACGCCCGACACCGACAGGAGCAGCTTGAAAAGTTCCTTCTCAGCCTTTTCAACAAATCCGAAAAGAGTATGCGAATCCTCCTTTACCTGAAGAAAAATGTAGAGTTTTACATTTTCTGAATCGGGTAAGAGCGAATATGTATGCAGCGAAATGTTCACATCATAACCCACGCCATTGCAGTCTATTACTACACCCGTAGGCGTTTTCTCCACCATTCTCCCCTGAAGATGTGCTATCATAACATTTTTTTAACGAGTCCCAAAAATAGTAAAATTCTTTAATCCCCAACCACAATATAATATGTTCCGTAATTAACCACTAAGACCTGACAGGTTTTGAAAACATGTCAGGTCCCGGGAATTATCAGCAAGATCTTCATTTGAACGATCTGCAATAACCTTCTGATACATAAATGCCATTTACTTCTTAGCCATTTTAATGCGCTTTTCTTTTTCCTGTGCATCAACTACTGCAACAGCCGCCATGTTGACCATTTCCTCAACGCTGGCACCCAACTGGAAAATGTGTACCGGCTTGTCCATGCCCAGCATTATCGGTCCTATGGAAACTGCCTTATTCAGTTCCTTTAATATCTTATACGTAATGTTAGCCGATTCAAGATTTGGGAATATGAGCGTATTCACCTTTTTACCTGCAAGTTTAGAGAACGGGAACTTATCCATCAGCATTTCAGGGTTCAGGGCAAAGTCGGCCTGTATCTCACCATCTACGATCAGGTCAGGATAATTTTCATGCAGGTGCGCCACCGCCTGGCGTACCTTTACGGCTGCCGGATCGGTAGAGGAGCCAAAGTTGGAAAATGCCAGCATGGCTATTACCGGCTCCATACCGAACATACGTACTGTACGTGCTGTCATCAGGGCGATCCTCGCAAGGTCATCGGCGTTAGGGTTCGGGTTTATTGCCGTATCCGACAGGAATATGGGGCCGCGCTTGGTAAGCATCATGTTCGTAGTGGCAATACGGGTCACTCCCGGCGCCTTATCGATAAGCTGCATGATAGGCTTCACTGTAGAAGGATAACTTCTCGAATAACCTGTTACCATGGCATCGGCCTCGCCCTCATTTACCATCATGGCGGCAAAGTAGTTGCGCTCACGCATCCACTTTTGCGCATCCAGCAGGTTTACGCCCCTGCGTTGCTTGCTTTTCCAAAATGCCTCCGCATAACGATAGCGCCTTTCATCCTCTGCATCGGTTTTAGGGTCAATGATAGTCACTTCGGCTTCAAAGCCCAGTTCTTCCTTCAGCAGGTTTATTTTTTCACGATTACCCAAAAGTATCGGGAAACCTATCTTTTCTTCGAGCACGATCTGTGCTGCCTTTAATACCGAGAGATGGTCGGCTTCGGCAAAAACAATGCGTTTCGGGTCGGTTTTGGCCCTGTTGGTAAGCAGGCGTACCATTTTATTATCGCTGCCAAGTCGTTCCAGCAATTCCTCAGTATACTTGTCCCAGTCGTGTATCGGGTGATCCGCTACGCCACTGTCCATAGCCGCTTTGGCCACGGCCGGCGGCACTACCGCGATAAGCCTTGGATCAAACGGTTTCGGGATGATGTACTCGCGGCCAAAGTTGAGCTTGGTCTCGCCATAGGCAATGTTCACCTGTTCCGGCACCGGCGCTTTGGCCAGTTCGGCAAGGGCGACAACGGCAGCCATTTTCATTTCCTCATTTATCTTGGTAGCCCTCACATCGAGCGCCCCACGGAAAATATACGGAAACCCAAGTACATTATTTACCTGGTTAGGATGATCGGAGCGGCCTGTTGCCATAATGATATCTTCGCGGGTAGCCATGGCAAGGTCATAATCTATCTCAGGAATAGGGTTGGCCATTGCAAATACAATGGGGTTGGCATTCATATCAAGCAGCATTTCGGGCGTAAGGATATTACCCACCGAAAGCCCCAGAAATACGTCCGCCCCTTTTATGGCTTCCGCCAAAGATAGTGTTCCGCCGTCCTTAGCATATTTCCGTTGCAGGTCCGAAAGGTCGGTACGGCTGTTCACCAGCATACCATCCTTATCGAACATGATGATATTCTCCACCTTTACACCTAACAGGAGATACAGGTTGGCACAGGCAAGCGCTGCCGAGCCGGCCCCGGATACCACGATTTTTATGCTGTCGATGTATTTTTCGGCCAATTCGATCGCATTAAGCAGCGCTGCCGAAGATATGATGGCAGTACCGTGCTGGTCGTCATGCATCACCGGGATGTTGAGTTCTTCTACCAGCCTGCGCTCAATTTCGAACGACTCCGGCGCCTTGATATCCTCGAGGTTGATGCCTCCAAATGTAGGGGCAATATTTTTTACGGTTTCAATAAAAGCATCGACATCCTTGGTGCCGACTTCAATATCGAAAACATCGATATCGGCAAATATCTTAAACAGCAAGCCTTTGCCTTCCATTACCGGCTTAGAAGCTTCGGGGCCAATATCACCCAGCCCAAGTACGGCAGTACCGTTGGATATTACGGCGACTAAGTTCCCTTTGGCAGTATATTTATATACGTTGTTCACATCTTTTGCGATCTCGAGGCAGGGTTCGGCAACACCGGGCGAATAGGCCAGTGACAGGTCCCTTTGGGTCGCGTAAGGCTTTGTAGGCACTACCTGGATCTTTCCGGGGTGCGGCTTGGCGTGATACAACAATGCTTCCCTTCTTTTACTGTATTGGTTCATTTTGTGATTTTTGGTAACTCAACCCACAAAGGTAAGCCTATGAACGGAACTGTGAAATTTTTAACGGTTTTCTTTTTAGCTCAGAAACTGTACCGCAAAGATGGACAAATCAGGAACAAAACCTCGCAAAGGCATACTGGGCCGGGGTAAAGAACCACAGCTTCAAATCTTTGTGAAACTTTGTGAAATAATATCCAACTGACAGATCAGCAGATCAGCTTATACCCATAACCCCTTATGTTCACGATCTCTACCGAAGGGTCAGTTTTGAGCTTTGCACGCAGGCGGGTAATGTACACATCCATGTTACGGGTGTTGAAGTAGCTGTCGTCGCCCCATAGCTTGAGCAACGCGGCCTTACGGCCCAGTATACGGTTGCGGTGCTGCAGGAGCAGGGAGAGTAATTCGGCTTCTTTGTGCGAAAGCTTTACAATGCTGCCATCGCTCGCGGCAAGTTCCTGGCGGTTGTAGTAAAAGGCATAACTCCCAATGGAGTCGCCATTACCTGTTCCGGGAGTTTCGTTATTACGTCGCAAAAGTTCTTCCACCCTCAAAAATAATTCGTCAAGGCTGAAAGGCTTACGCAGGTAGTCATTGCCCCCACTGGCATAACCTTCACGAATGTCGCGGATGTCCGATCTGGCAGTCAGGAACATCATTGGGATCCGGGTGTCGGCATGGCGGATCTTCGCAGCAAGCGAAAAACAATCGGTATACGGCATCGCGGGCGAAAATACTATCGACAGCCTGGGCGGCAAAAAAGTGAATGGCCACTATGCGCAATTATACGCCGACTTTGACCACCCCACCCGGAGCGACTGCAACATGATGGGTTCTTCAAAACCGCTGCCACTGGAGTATACTGTTGCCGGCGGTGACAGTGGGGGCGGACTGTTCCCGAAAAATAAAGGTAAATGGGAACTCATTGGGATCTGCTCCGGGTCTGAAATAAATATCGATAAGCTCATGAAGGTTGGCTATTATGGGCAGTCAATGAATTGGGTAAGGGTATCGGTATTTGAAAAATGGATCAGGGATCCCATGTAACCCCTTTTTTAGCATGAGTGGAAATATAATTCAACTCCGGACCCCTCCTGGCGTCGAAATGGAAAACACCGTATCTTTGCCCAATGAAATTCTATTGGGTAAAGACAAGGTGGTTTATACGGAAGCTGTTCCCCGGCTTTGTATGGAACATACCCAACGCATCCAAAACCATCTACCTTACTTTTGATGACGGCCCAACACCAGAAGTGACCGAATGGGTGCTGGACATCCTGGCCCAACACGACATTAAAGCCACATTTTTTTGCATAGGCAATAACATTGAAAAGCACCCGGATATTTTCAGGAAACTGATTGAAGGTGGCCATACTGTTGCCAATCATACCTTTAACCACCTCAATGGATGGAATACGGATAACGAAAAGTATTTTGAAAATATCGAAGCCTGCGAAAATGTGATGCAAGGAAGCAATACCGCAAGGCTATTCCGTCCGCCCTATGGCAAAATAAGTCGTTCGCAGAAAAAAGAAATTTTGAAAAAAGGCTACCGGATAATAATGTGGGATGTGCTTAGCGCCGACTTTGACACATCGATCTCTCCTGAAAAATGTTTACAGAACGTACTACGGAATACTGCCGATGGCAGTGTGGTCATTTTCCATGACAGTATCAAGGCACAAGATAACCTGCGCCATGCATTGCCAAAAGCGATAGGGGTCTTAAAAGAAAAGGGATTTACGTTCTCGGCTATCCGTTAGATCTGCTCCTGCACCAGGCCAATGATGGTGTTAGCATCCAGCTCGCCGCTTTGCCTCCATACCATGTGCCCGTCCTTATAGATCATAAGGGTCGGAAGGCCTTTGATCCTGAGCGCGTCAGCCAGTTCCTGATTTTTGTCCACATCAATTTTGATCACTTTTGCCCTGTCGCCAAGAGCGGCGGCCACATCCCTTATGACAGGGTGCATGGATACCGAAGGCTCATTCCACTCAGTGTAAAAATCGATCAGTACAGGTACATGGGAGTTTATAAGTTCTCCAAATTTTGACATAAAAATTAAATTTTAAGCTGCCTAAAATCGTTATATATGCATTATTTCAGATACAAATATAACATTTTTACCATATTACGCTGCCTTTTGGCCTTTTTTTAGTTCGATCACTGTAATTTCAGGCCATATACCCACCCTTCCAGGATAAGCATGGAACCCAAAACCACGGTTAACATAAATATAGCGGCCAAGGTTTTCATACAGACCTGCCCACTGCTTGTACACATATTGTACGGGACTCCATTTAAAGAATCCGGGTATCTCGATGCCAAACTGGAGTCCGTGCGTGTGGCCGCTTAACGTAAGGTGGTAATTGGTGGCATTGTTCTTTACTTCATACTCCCAGTGCGACGGGTCATGGCTCATTAATATTTTAAAATCTTCAGTCTTTAATCCTTCCGACGCTTTGCCAAGGTCACCGGCCTTTTTAAAGTTATGGCCCCAGTTCTCTACCCCTACAAGCGCTATCTCCTGTCCGCCTTTTTCAAGTTTTATGTGCTCATTCAGCAACAGCTTAAAGTCGATCTGCTTGTGCAGGCCTTTTATGTCCTCAAAATTCTTGTTCTTTTCTGCCTGCGACGGCCAGTTCACATATTCTCCATAGTCATGGTTGCCCAAAACAGAATATTTTCCAAATGCCGGGGTTTCGATCTTTTTAAAGGTATCGATCCATTTATACATCTCTTCAGCATGGGTGTTCACGATATCGCCCGTAAACAGTACAATATCACTGTGCTGCTCATTTATCAGGCCAACCGCATGAGCGATCTCTTCCGGGTCGTCAAAACTACCACTGTGTATATCTGATATTTGGGTGATCGTAAAGCCGTCGAAATTTTCAGGCAGGTCGGAAAAGTACAATGTTTCCTTTCGAACCTTAAAATTGTACTTCCCTTTTGTCATTCCGTACAGCAACGAAAGGAATGGTATAGCCGCCAGGCCCAAAGCTGCCTGGCTTACGAACTTTCGCCTTTCGGGCAGGAACGACTGGTCGCTGTTACCCAAAAATGCACGGATGCACCCTGTAATAACCCTTGTAATATCCTCGCCGAACATTACCAAAAGAATGATCAGCTTTGGGATATACGTAATTAGGAGCAGGCCGAACGTAAAGAGGGTCATTTTATTCTGCCCTACACTACGGTCAAACTGCGTAAAGGCATAAATGATGTAAATGATTATAAGAAGTGAAACGATAAGATAGGTGTACTGTACCCACTTTATTTTTGTAATTGTCCTTATTGCCTGGAACGCGTAGATCTCGACCAATAGCATAAAAACAATGAATAGGATCCAACGAAGCATTGTATATGTTTTTCGAATAAACGAATAAAGGTACTGTTTGTTACAGAAAAAAAATGCTTTTTGGCACGGAATTTAAATTTGGATCACTTACAGGCCGACAAAACAGCTCCTGCCCTTTCGGGTATGCATCGGTTTGATTATTTTTACGGCTAAATTTTTTTTTCATGTCACAGCAAAAACGACTTTTCCTGCTCGATGCCTATGCGCTCATATTCCGTGGGTATTATGCCTTCATCAAGAACCCGCGCATCAACTCTAAAGGGATGGATACCTCGGCGATATTTGGCTTTACCAACTCGCTGCTGGATGTCATCAAGCGCGAAAAGCCCGACCATCTTGCTGTGGCGTTCGACAAAGACGGCAGTGCCGCGCGTACTGAGATGTATGTGGACTACAAAGCCAACCGCGATGCAACGCCCGAAGCCATTAAGGTAGCCATACCGTATATACAGGATATACTAAAAGCCATGCACATTCCCGTGATCGAGGAGGCAGGCTGTGAGGCGGACGACCTTATAGGCACCGTTGCCAAGCAGGCCGAAAAGGAGGGCTACAAGGTATTTATGGTGACGCCCGATAAGGACTTTGCGCAGCTGGTAAGCGAGAACATCTTCATGTACCGTCCTGCACGATTGGGCAACGGGATAGAGATCTGGGGCGTGCCCGAAGTACTGGAGCGGTTTGAGATCGAAAGGCCGGAACAGGTGATCGACTACCTTGGGATGATGGGCGATGCTGTAGATAACATTCCCGGACTGCCGGGCGTGGGCGAAAAGACCGCCAAGAAATTGCTGAAAGATTTCGGGTCAATGGAGAACCTTCTGGAAAACACGCACCAGCTGAAAGGCAAGCTTCGTGAGAATATTGAGGCCAATAAGGAAAAAGGCATCATGTCGAAAAAATTGGCGACGATCATAACCGACTGCAACGTGAACTTTAATGAAACGGACTATGAGCTGACCAAGCCGGATGCCGAAAAGGTGGAGGCGCTGTTCAACGAACTGGAATTCCGCCGCATGGCAGAGCAGTTCCAAAAGCTTTTTGGCGAAGGCCAGGAATTCGATACTATACAGTCGCAGGGCTACTCCCCTACCAAGACCATTACCGGTGGCGACCAGCAATTTTCGCTCTTTGATGAAGGCGCTGCTGACGAGAACGCGCTCACCGCACCCGGGTTTTACGATACATTAGACAATACCGACCACCATTACCAACTGGTACAGGGCAACATGGCCATAAGCTTTCTGCTGCGCGACCTGATGAAACAGCCCGTTGTAAGCTTTGACACGGAGACCACGGGCATTTGCGCACTTACCGCAGAGCTTGTGGGCATATCGTTCTCGTGGGAAAAGGGCAAAGGTTTTTATGTGCCGATCCCCGCCGACCGTGCCGAAGCACAGGAGATCGTGGATAAGTTCATTCCCTTTTATGAAGATGAGAACATTGAAAAAGTGGGTCAAAACCTGAAGTATGACCTTGAAATACTTGCTAATTACGGCGTTACGGTGAAGGGGAAATTTTTCGATACGATGCTGGCGCACTACCTTATTAACCCCGACATGAGGCATGGTATGGATATTTTGGCAGAAACATACCTGAAATATTCGCCAATGCCTATTGAGGCGCTCATTGGTAAAAAAGGCAAAGGCCAAAAAACCATGCGCGACGTGGAACTGGAACTGGCAAAAGAATATGCTGTGGAAGATGCCGACATTACTTTACAGCTAAAAGAAATATTCGCACCCAAACTTGAACAAACAGGCACGAGAAAACTATTCGATGAGATAGAAGTCCCTTTAATGCCTGTTCTGGCAAGCATGGAGACCGAAGGCATTAATCTTGATGTGCCGTATTTAAAAGAACTTTCGGCAGAGCTTTCGGCAGATGCAAAAATGCTGGAGCAGAAAATATACGAAGCCGCCGGGCAGTCGTTCAACCTCGGTTCACCGAAACAGTTGGGCGAGATATTGTTCGACAAACTGAAAATTGGCGGCGCCAGGCAAAAGAAGACCAAGACAGGGCAATATGCAACCGGCGAGGAAGTGCTTTCCTACCTTGCTTTAGAAAATCCTATCGTACAGGACATATTAGAGTGGAGGCAGGTGGTTAAGCTTCAGAATACGTATGTAGATGCATTGCCCTTGCAGGTAGAGCCAAAAACCGGTCGCGTTCATACCGATTACATGCAGGCCGTTGCCGCTACGGGACGACTAAGCTCCAACAATCCTAACCTTCAAAACATACCGATACGCACAGAGCGTGGCAGGCAGATACGCAAGGCTTTCATAGCTCGCGATGAGGAGCATACGATACTTTCTGCCGACTACTCGCAGATCGAACTACGCATAATCGCGGCATTGAGCGGCGACCCTGAGATGGTGAAAGCATTTCAAAACAAGGAGGATATTCACGCGTCTACAGCGGCAAAAGTGTTCAATGTAGCTTTGGCAGAAGTGACCCGCGAACAGCGGAGCCATGCAAAAACGGTAAACTTCGGTATCGTTTATGGCGTTTCGGCATTCGGGTTGAGTAACCAGACCTCACTGAGCCGATCCGAATCGAAAGACCTTATCGATGCCTATTACCAAACGTATCCCACGCTGAAACAATACATCAATGAGCAGGTGGAATCGGCAAGGGAGCGTGGTTTTGTACAGACGATCTCCGGACGCAGGCGCTACCTCAAAGACATCAACTCCCAAAACCAGGTGGTGCGGGGCGCAGCTGAACGAAATGCCGTAAATGCCCCGATCCAGGGCAGCGCAGCAGACATTATTAAGATCGCGATGATCAATATCCAAAAGCGTTTAGTGAATGAGGACTTTAAAAGCAGGATGCTGCTGCAGGTGCATGACGAATTGGTATTCGATGTACATAACAGTGAAATGGACCGCATTAAGCCATTGATAAAAGAAGAAATGGAAAATGCCTTTAAACTGGATGTACCGCTGGAAGTGGACATGGGTACGGGAAGGAACTGGCTGGAGGCACATTAAAGCCCGCCTGTCATTCTGATCAAGGAAGAATTTCAATTACGGCCTGAGGTCCTTCCTTGGTCAGAATGACAGACAGTGCATAACATTTCAACGATACTTACGTTATAATAGCCTAACCAAATAATCATGAAGAGACTTTTTTTATCCTTATTTGTTTTAGCGACCACATTTTCGGCAATAGCGCAAAGCGAGGCCAAATACCGCAAAATAGATAGCCTCCTTAACCACTTCAGCAGGAATGATAAGTTCATGGGGGTGATCAGCATACGTGAAAAAGGCAAGCCTGTATTTGATAAAGCATACGGTTATGCTGATGTTGAAGCCAAAGTAAAAGCCACTCCCGACACAAAATACAAGATCGGGTCGGTTACTAAAATGTTTACCTCTGCCATGATCTTCCAGCTTGTGGACGAGAAAAAACTGAAGCTCGACATGAAGCTTTCCGACTTCTATCCAAAAATAAAAAATGCTGAAAAAATAAAGATATCAGACCTTTTGGGTCATACCAGCGGCATCTATAATATTAGTGATGATAAGGCCTTTGATGATGTCAAAATGAAGCTTCAAAACAGGAAACAGCTACTCGACCGCATCGAGTCATACAGCCCTGTATTCGAGCCCGGGTTGAAAGCCGAATACAGCAACACCAACTACCTGCTTTTAGGTTACATCATCCAGGACATCACCAGCAAGACTTACAAGGAGGCCGTGTTCGAGCGTATCGTAAAAAGGGCCGGATTAAAGAATACGTATTACTTTTCGAAGATCAATCCAAAGAAAAAAGAGGCCTACTCATACAAGTTCATTGATGGCAAATGGGTGAGGCAGGACGAATACCATGAGTCGACCGCCGGGGGTGCGGGCGGGCTGCAATCTACCGCATCGGACCTGACGCTTTTTGCTAAGGCATTGTGGAGCGGTACACTGATCAGCAAGGAATCGCTGGCCGAAATGACCAAAATAGAAATGGGCTTTGGCCGGGGGTTGTTCGCTTTTCCATTTGGGGAACGTAAATTTTTGGGGCATAATGGCGACATTGAGGGCTTTGCTACCGTGCTGGGCTATTATCCAAAAGAAGACCTGGCGATATCACTTACGCTGAATGGCGTGAATACTGAGATCGATGATATGATGATAGGCATATTCAGCTGCTATTACAAACTGCCGTACCGTTTTCCCAATTTTGCTACCACGGCTGTTGATGACACCGTCCTGAAAAGCTATGAGGGCCTTTACTCTACTGCATCGTTGCCCTATAAGGTAAAGATAGTTGCCCGTGAAGGCAAGCTTGTTGCCATTGCCATGGAACCGGGACAGGGTATGTTCGAGCTCAACCCGCTCAGTGAAACAGAGTTCAATTATGACCCGGCCAACCTGCACATGATCTTTAGCGCTAAAGGCTTTACGCTGAAGCAGGGTGGGCAGGTAACGGAGTTTAGGAAAGAAGCCTCTCCCCAACCCTCTCCAAAAGAAAAGGAGTAGCTTCACTCATGCCGAATATGGCACTGGTGATCACTACATAGCTACCATTAAAACTAAGGAACCTCCGTATGGAGGCTTTCATTATAATTTACGTGTAGACTCCCTTTGTCTCAGTTCGGTCTTGATAACGCGGGTTTCGTATTGTGGCTCTTCGCCTTCTTTGGCCTCAAGCCTTTTTATCAGCATTTCGGCAGCTGCCTCCCCAATTTCAGGACCGTGCTGGCTGATGGTAGAAAGGCTTGGCGTTAATCTCCTTGACCATACACCATCGGCAAAACCTATTATGTTGAGTTCCTCAGGTATTTTTATCCCTTTTTTGATGGCGGCTTTCATTGCCATTACCGAGGCATGCTCGTCCAGCGCAAAGATCCCGTCGACCGGCTTATCGAACAATGTTATTAGTTTTTCGTCAAAATCATCCGGGGTATCTGTACGGATAATCAGGTCGTGATCTATGGCGTAGCCATTGTCCTTCAATGCCTTCTCATATCCCTCTGCCCTTAGCTTGCCTACGCTCAGGTTATCGATGCTGGATACCAGCGCTATGTTTTTACATTTTAGTTTTATAAGGTGGTTCACCCCGTTCACTGATGAATCGAAATCATCCACGATCACCTTATCACAATTTACCTCATCGGATATCCTGTCGAACATCACGATCGGCAGGTCGTCAGAAATAGCTTCCTTAAAGTGCTTAAATTCCTGCTCCTTTTGTGTCTCTTCCGAAATGGAGAGAATGAACCCGTCAATAGTACCATTAGAAAGCATATCCATGGTGTGGATCTCTTTCTTTAGCGACTCATTAGAAATACAGGTGATCACATTATATCCCCTTTCGTTGGCTGTGCTTTCTATACCGCTGAATACCTTCGCAAAGAAAGGGTTCAGTATATTGGGGATTATCACGCCTATAGTTTTGGAACGCTTGCTTTTCAGGTTGACCGCGATATTATTGGGCTTGTAGTTTTTAAGTTTGGCAAACTCCTGCACCTTGATCTTTGTCGGTTCGCTTATCTCAGGGCTGTTGCTTAGTGCTTTGGAAACGGTAGAAACAGATACGTTAAGTTCTTTCGCTATCTGCTTCAGGGTCGCTTTTTGTTTCATGGCCGATCGGGGATTGTTTTAAATGTAAAGAAACGAAAAAAAATGAATTCTGTACTTGCTAAAAGTCCGTAAATCACTCTATCCAAAATAAAACCATCCCAAATATTGATTGATTTACGGGGAAAGTACTTACAAAAGCAAAATCAATCCTGCCGCACACTTGTTAACAGTTATGTAAAGTTTGCTAAATATGCAGTTTTTCAAGCCACTGGGTAAATGCCCCTAAATCTCTCCCTATCCCTTTGCCACACTCAAATAATAACTTATTATTCCGTTAATAAAATTCATAAATTATTCTTAAATTATTGATATTACTGTTTTTCATATAAAACCCTTAACATTTACTTAGCGTAAATAAAAGAGAACTTTGGGAAACCACACCCACCACTTATTAACCTATAAATTCTCAATTATGAAAAAAGTAGAAGTAAAGGAAGTCGGCATCGGAACGTTGTCGAACAGGCGAAGCTTCCTTAAACTGAGCGGGCTTACCATTGCAGGAACAGGCCTATTGTTAGCAGGCTGCAGTAGCGACGACAACAGCGGCGGCACACCCGACTCGCAACAGCTTCCGGGAGTAAGGGGCGATAAATTCGACCTTGGAGGCGGTGATCTTGGCATACTGACCTATGCGTATGCACTTGAGCAGCTTGAAGCTGATTTTTACACACGTGTAGTTAACGGCAGCCAGTTTGGCGCGATCTTCAACAATGAAGAACAGGCCATTTTGGTAGACCTGTACCGCCATGAAGTGATCCACAGGGAATTTTTTAAAGCCGCACTTACAGGGGCTTTACAGGACAATGCCCGCGTTTTGCCAACATTGAATTTCGCTTACGAATCGGTAAACTTTAATAACAGGGCGAGCGTTTTGGGCACAGCCAAAGCACTTGAAGATACAGGCGTAAAAGCCTACAATGGCGCAGGGAAGTATATTGAAAGTGCTGAATACCTGCTGATAGCCGGAAAGATCGTTTCGGTTGAAGCCAGGCATGCGGCAGCGATCAGGGACCTTATCGACCCGGGATCGGCATCCTTTGCAGGAAATGACGTAGTAGACGCCAACGGGCTTGACCTGGCGGCAAAGCCATCAACTGTTATACCATTGGTAGCTGCACTCGATTTCATCCAGACACCATTTACCGCAAATTATCTTCCTTAATCCTTAAACTTCGAGATCATGAATATTTTAAAATTTATAGAGTCGTTCACTAACGAAGGCGTGATAAAAAGCCTTGGCGAAAAACACTCCCGCAGGGAAAGCTTTACGCAATTTGGCAACATGGGTAAAATGGCGGCATTTGCAGCTGCACCATTAGGCATAGCGGCATTGCTTACACCTAACAAAACAAGGGCTGCATCAGCTTCATCAGCGGCATTTTTTGCCGCGGCGGCCGAAACACCTACACAGGCATTGCAACTGGCACTGACACTGGAATACCTGGAAGACGAATTTTACCAGATAGCGCTCGATACCAATGGCCTTATACCACAGGCTGATCGTGATATCATAGCACAGATAAGCCAGCATGAGGCAGCACACGTTGACTTCCTAAGGCAGGCATTGGGCAATGACGCGCCGGAAAAACCAACATTTGACTTTACAGGCGGACAAGGCAACCCTGGCGGGCCATTTAATCCTTTTCAGGATTATCAGGTATTCCTTGTTATGTCTCAAGCCTTTGAAGATACAGGAGTACGTGCCTACAAAGGACAAGCCGGGAACCTGATGTCAAAACCTGATCTGTTACAGGCTGCATTGCAGATACACTCAGTTGAGGCAAGGCACGCATCGCAAATACGCAGGCTGCGCGGATTGAAGGGTTGGATCCCAGGAAACGACGAAGGTGGGCATCCTGATGCGGTAAATGCGGTGTACGCAGGCGAGAATGTTACTGATCAGGCAGGTTTCAACACCGCTACGGTACCGAACATCCCGGCCATTGCAGGATCAGAATCTTTTGACGAGCCATTGACAGGCGCACAGGCAACAAGCATTGCCAGCCTGTTCATTGTGTCGTAACAATAAAAAAAAAGTTGGTTAGCTGCCCACAGGAAATTTTTCTGTGGGCAGTTTTGTTTCCCTAAATCACAAATCCCGGAAGCTTTCACTTCCGGGACCATCATCATCAAGCATCATATTTCGGGGACTACTTTGCTACAGGAGCACTATTTATTGCTATTGAACCTTCGGCTACCGGAGCTGATTCTTCCACTTTAGGGAGGAACACGCTGGTAAGGAATGCATCCATATAGGCCAGGTCGGTTTTCGTTTTTTCAGAAGTGCGTATCTTATTATTATCCATGTAATACTTACCAAGAGAAGCCGGTATAATGCGCATTTGCAACGGGCCGTATTTTTCAAGAAGCGTATAGTTGGTCACCACGGCTTTATAACCGCCATTTACTTTAGTTACGGTAAAGTCAAAGTCTGCATCCGACTCAAGTCGTGCGCTGTTAATGTCGAGCGTGCTCTTGATGCCGTCAGCTTTGCCGGACATTGCAGCGGTATCCATAACATCAAGCTTCATTTTATCCCTGCTCTCAATAGCTGCTTTGATTATCGCTCCATCTTCTGTATAAAAATGTTCCCACACCATCTTGCCTTTCTCGGCTCTGAAGCCGTCTTGTGCCAAAGCGGGGATCGCGATCAATAAAAAGAATACTATTGCCTTCATAATTTGAGTTACTATTCGATTTTTTTCTGATGCAAATATCTATCAGGAACCTTTATTTAAAAATGGAATGTGATCGTTTGTTCTTATTATATCATAAACATCCTTTATGACATATTTTAAAGCTATAATATTCAGTGGTAATCTCTGACTCATTAAAAATGTTGCCTTAAAAAATCAAACACCTTATTAAAGTGCTTTGTCGGTTCTGCATGTCCGCCATTGTAAATGACATGTTCAATAGGATATTTAAAATTATTTATCCTTAGGCGCGCCATCATTTTATCGCCCATGGAAACCGCCGGGATAATTTCATCGGCATCGCCGGAAAGGAGCAGTACAGCCCCTTTGATATTTTCGACTTTTATAAGGGCGACTTGTTCGGCATCCGTATCTTTCAGCATGGCTTCAAAAGTACCCCGCAGGTCACGCTTCATCAGGAAAGGAACAGCCTCATCATTTATCGGGATGAACGGAAGCTCCTTCCCTTGATACGTCCAGCAGGAGGAATTGAATTCCTGTGTATGCCCGGGGAAAACCGCATGGCTGGCCGACATACCTATAACACAGGAAATATCGCTGTAATAACTGCCCAGCAGCAGGGCAAGGTCGGCACCGCGCGAACCTCCCAAAACAGCAATTTTATTACCATTGATCTTAGAATGCTTTGCCGCTACTTTAATGGCATTATGCACATCGTCAATTGCGATCTTATCGAGGATGGCCGGCGTACCCTCGCAGCCAAAATAGCCAACTGCCAGGAAGGCATAGCCTTTGGCAATGAATTCATCGCGGGTTAGCTTCCAATGATCGCTTGTCCATGCATTGCCTCCCTCCGAGCCTCCAAGGCCGACAACCAACGGCTGATCAGTGCCTTCGCCGGTATAGAGGATCGCTTCAATATTTTTTGCCGGGACCTTTTCCTGGGAGGACGACAATAAAGGGATCAGGGAAAAGAAAGCAGGTAATAGTGTGCTTAAATAGTTCATCATCATTGTTTTTTACAAAGGTGATGCTTTGTTGTGGCCTGTCTTTTGATGCAGATCAAAAAATCACTTAGCAGAGCGAAGGCGGCTCAAAGTCTCCTGTGTAATGCCCAGGTATGATGCGACCATACCTAACGGAATGCGGTGGTGGATGTCATGGTAGACTTCAAGGAAATGATCGTGCTTTTCTTTCGCGGTCGTAAACCGCAGCGATGTAATACGTTCGATGAAATGCCCGAAGACCGTACCCATGGAAAGCCGGGAATAACGCTCCATTTCGGGAAATTTATTGAATAGCGACACAAGATCATCGACATGCAGGCTATAGGCTTGAGTGCTTTCGATGGCATCAATGTAATAAATGTCGGGGCGGCGGGCCATGAAGCTTTTTGGTGAATTGCACCATTCCTCCTCTGCCGAAAAATATTCGGATATTTCTTTACCATCTTTCAGGAAATACGTTCGGAACATGCCCGAAACGATAAAGTAGCTATAGGTGCATGTTTTGGAGGCATCCAGCACAAGCTCGCCCTTTTTGAAATATACAGGCTTTAGCTTATTAGTAAGTTCATTTTTAAGCGCATCCTTCAACAGGATGTACTTTTCAAAGTGGGCAAATATTTTGGCTGTGGGGTCGATGTTCATTTATTTTTCTTTGAACAGTTCAGAATTTCTGTTCAGTTAGTTCCAAAACGGAACTACCTGAACAAAGAATTGCACATCAGTAAAAATAACATTTATTACCAACAATGCCACTTCATACAGAACGGCTTTTTATTATTTTTTACGTAAACCAAATGAACTAAACCAATACAATGAACACCTTAAAAATTAAAGACTATACATTCCCAATCAACTTAGAAAAGTCCTTTATAAAAGAATACAACAATGAAGATTTTGATGAAGCTTATACTGTATGGGATGTATGGATACAAAGTAAAGAAGCGCCATTTGCCGGCGAAGGGATATTTAGCGGCAATATCCGTTGCGAAAAGATGATCGCCAAAAAAGGAAACCTGCAATCGATCAGTGGTACTACTATACACATTAATGATGCTTATGATCACGTGACCAAAGAGCACCTTTTCACCTTCTACATGCTCACACACAACGGCGTGAAGGATAATGAGATCACATTCGGGAAAATTGAGGGTAATAAAGTGATTGTCTATTGGAAAGGCATAATAGAAGAACTGGGCTTTGATAGTGATTATAATATCGATGTGCCGTTTGAGCTTTCCTGCGAACTGGAGATCAAAGAGATGGTGGCTACCGACGATTACCATACGCCGTCATCGGTAGTAAAAAGATATGTTGAGGGCACTAATGATGACCCTGATAACAACCGGAACATCCTTGATTTAATCACCGATATAACCGACCATCACCGGCTTAGCGACGAAGCATACGATGCGCTCATAAAGCTTTTATGTAATGAATCCTTCCTGAAAACATTTGAAGTCGATACCGACCCACTAGAAGACTTCATTTCCAACTTTACGCATTTTACCGACGACCTTACCTCGCCCGTACCGAAAAGCGTCATAAAAAAAGCCATAAAAAAATGGTGCGGTATGGTGCTGCTGCAAGACTTTGTAGAAGATGATGAATAACCCGGACAGGCACAATTGCACGGCTAAATAATTTTTCCTTATTTTTGGGCAGATGAAGAAAGCTATTGCCTTTTTTTTATTAGCCTTTTTAAGCTCCTGCCAGTACTTTGACAAGCAGGTGCCGGATGAGGATGCCCTGCTGCAAAAACGCCTGAAGGAGATCAACTGGAAGGAAGTGAGCAGCTACCCCTCTATGGCCGAATGCGACGCGATCATGGACAAACAGCTAAAAAAGGAATGCTTTTTTGAGCAGATGGCGCGCCTGGTACAACAAAAGTTGGGCGTTGACACCATTACAATGCTCTATCCCGAACTGGATACTATACAGGTAAAAGTTACCTTATTCTCTGATGCAACACTAAAATTCGAACCCGAGATACCACAGGACAGTGTTTCGTATGACCGTACCGCGATCGACAGCATCCTTAAAGCCCGCCTGGTCGATTTCCCAAAGATCGAGCCTGCCCAAAAAGAAGGTGTACCTGTTACTACGCAATTCATATTGCCGGTGGTCCTGGATGTGGAATAAGTTGTCTGTAGTCGAAAGTTAAAAAGTCCAAAGTTGGAAGCAGGACGTTTGAGTGAAGCTACTCCCTCTCCTTTGGAGAGGGCTGGGGAGAGGCTCTAAAGCGGAAAACAAAATAACTCCCGATCGAGACCGGCAGCACGATATTCAGCAGCCATTGCAATGTCGCGGCAAATACCACGATCCATTCATTTACACCCAGTATCCCGAAGAAATACACTGCCACACTGCCTCTAACAGCAAAGTCCAGCAATTGGAACGTTGGCAATGATGAGCCGAGGAAATACACGCCAGCAATGGCGCTTATCATTACAAAATAGGGAAGATCTACACCAAACAGGAGGAACAAAAAATAATGCTGGTGGATGAGGCACAGGTAACGGCTTATGGCTAACGCCATATTTTTACGGTGGATAGCTTTGGGCATTTCGCCGACTTTGGCGAACAGCCGTTGCAGCGAGTAGCCTTTTATAGTGATATTGCGCGAGGCGAATACCAATACGCAGACCGTAACTATCCCTCCCAATATAAGCAGCAATGTACCGGTGGTTATGACATCATACATCCCGTTGAAAATAACCAACCCTGCTATGCCGACCAGTACCGCGATGATGAGCTGTATGCCGTTGCACACCAGGTTCAGGAAAATGATGTCGCCGGCCTGCTCCTTTTTGTAATACAATGCTTTTGCGGCATACTCCCCTATCCCGTTGGGCGTAAAAAGGGCGGCAGTCATAGCTGCGAGTACTTGTGCGGCCGCTTTGCCTAATGAGAGCGGCTGCAACCACGACACGAGGTTTTGCCATTTGACTATTTCCAGAGAACGGTTGAGTAATGTGAGCATCAGGATGAGGAAGACCAGCAGGTTCGCACCTTTGCGGGAAATGGCATCGGTAATGCGCGACCAGTCGAGTTGGCCCTCGTCCGAAATACGGCTGTAGATGAAATAAAACGCCCCGCCAACGATCAAAAGTTTGGCCGTAAGTACGAGGAATTCCTTAGCTTTGTGCGATAGTGCGGGCATCACCGCAAAAGTAAGCATTTAAATTTGGCAACCGAACGCATAATATTAGGCATCGATCCGGGCACGACCATCATGGGTTTCGGGCTGATTAAGATCGTGAACAAAAAAATGGAATTCCTCCAGCTCAACGAATTGCAGCTCAGCAAATACGACGACCATTACGTAAAGCTGCGCCTCATTTTTGAGCGTACCATAGAACTCATAGACACCCACCTGCCCGACGAGATCGCCATCGAGGCGCCCTTTTTCGGGAAAAATGTGCAGTCGATGCTCAAGCTGGGGCGTGCGCAGGGCGTTGCCATGGCAGCAGGGCTTTCGCGCCAGATCCCCATTACCGAATACGAGCCAAAGAAAATAAAGATGGCCATAACCGGCAATGGCGCGGCCAGTAAGGAACAGGTGGCCAAAATGCTCCAGCAGCTTTTGGGGCTTAAAGAGCTCCCTAAGAACCTCGACAGTACCGACGGGCTTGCAGCCGCCGTGTGCCATTTCTTCAATTCGGGCAAGATCACTGCAGGCAAAAGCTACTCGGGCTGGGATGCTTTTGTAAAGCAAAATGAGGAGAGGATAAAGAAAGCCCCCTAAATCGAAAAGCCCCCTACCCCCGAAGGGGAAGTAAGAGATCACCTGGAATGGAAAATAAAGCTATACATCAAGAAGATCCACACGATATATCCCCCCTTGGAGGCAGGGGGGCTGGCGGCATTTATATCCATATACCTTTTTGCAGGCAGGCATGCCACTACTGCGACTTCCATTTTTCGACTTCGATGAAAAAGCGGGACGATATGGTTGTGGCTCTTGCCAAAGAGATAGTTATGCGCAAAGGGGAGTTTGCCAATGAAACTGTTGAAACCATTTATTTTGGCGGAGGGACACCCTCAGTGCTTTCAAATGAGGAGATCGATCTGCTTATCGATACAGTTTATGAAAACTATGTCCTATCTGAAAGTCCGGAAATTACCCTTGAAGCCAATCCTGACGATTTATCAGCAGAACGTATCGTACAAATTTCAAAAAGCAAAGTCAACCGCCTGAGCATTGGTGTACAGTCTTTTTTTGAGGAAGACCTCAGGCTGATGAACCGTGCCCACAATGCTAAGCAGGCCGAAACCTGCATTGCCGAAGCCGTGAAACATTTCGACAACATTTCGATCGACCTGATCTACGGAACTCCCGGAATGGGCAACGACCGTTGGCTGGAGAATGTGGATAAGGCATTATCCTTCGGCATACCGCACATTTCGAGTTATGCGCTGACGGTGGAATCTAAAACAGCACTGCATTCGATGGTGCAAAAAGGCATTATACCACAACCCAGCGATGAAGCCGCACAGGAGCAATTCTTATTGTTGACAGATAAGCTGGAAGCACATGGTTTTATGCATTATGAACTGTCTAATTTTGGCAAAGAAGGCTACTTCTCAAAGAACAACACCGCATATTGGCTTGGTAAAAAATATATTGGCATAGGCCCTTCGGCGCACAGCTATAACGGCACGCACCGCAGCTGGAACATTGCCAACAACTCCCTTTACCTGAAAGGCATCGGTGAAGGCAACCTCCCGTCGGAAACGGAAAAACTCACGCCTGCCGACCGCTACAACGAATATGTAATGACGGGATTGCGCACAATATGGGGTGTATCATTGGAGCGTGTAGAAAATGAGCTCGGAACCCTGTACTGCAACTATTTAGAAAAAGAGTCCGTTAAATTCATTGCGCAGGGACTGCTTTCCTACGACAACGGCATCCTTAAAACCACAAAGAGCGGAAAGTTTTTGGCCGACGGCATTGCAAGTGACCTGTTTTTCCTAAATTTGGATTGAACCAAATAACGTACCTTCTCCCCTCTCCTTTAGAGGGAGAAGGTGAGGACAAAAATGAAAGCAACCCTATCCCACAACAACGCGACCTACGAAGTTGACCTCGCACAACCCATCGACATTTCCATACCGCTCACCAACAGCGACAGTAATCCCATTGCGTGGTACCTGGACAAACCCGCGATAGAGCCTGTAAAAATGGGCGACTGGATCGGTAAGGTAAGCGAAGGAGCGTCGACCAACTTCAACAATATTTTTTTTAATCCGCACGGACATGGCACACACACCGAATGCCTTGGGCATATCACCAAAGACTTTTACAGCATCAACAAGACGCTGAAGCAATTCTTCTTTTTGGCGGAAGTGATCTCGATACGGCCGGAAGCGCAGGGCGGGGATCTTGTCATTACAAAAGCGCAGACCGAAAACGCATTGGACGGCAAGCAGCCGGAAGCCATCGTCATCCGAACCCTGCCAAATGATGCTGAAAAAAAGTCGAAGAACTACAGCAATACCAATCCGCCGTACCTTGAGGAAGCGGCGGCACTGTTCCTCCGCGAATGCGGGATCAAGCACCTGCTCATCGACCTGCCCAGCGTGGATAGGGAAAACGATGAAGGCAGGCTGGTTTCGCACAAGGCATTCTGGAATGTAATCGACGTGAATCACCTCAACACCGATGCCCACCACGATGCCACGATAACGGAGATGACCTATGTGCCCGATACGGTTGCCGACGGCGCATACCTCCTAAACCTCCAGATCGCTTCTTTTGAAAACGATGCCAGCCCGAGCAAGCCGGTTTTGTATAAGATAACCAATACTTAAATAACTTTATAAATTTTGAGGTAGACCCTAACTACATAGATACATAGCTTTTAGATACCGGGTATAGAGCATCAATGAGCAACACAAAGCCTGAAGCTTCGCTTCACTATGTTTGACTGTATTATTCAGGATAATAAATCTCATAAATCCTATGTTACTATGTGGTTAAAAATATTAAATAAATGACCATACAAGACTTTTACGACTACTGCCTCTCCAAAAAAGGCGTTACCGAGCACTTTCCATTTGATGAAGACACACTGGTATTTAAAGTTGGTGGCAAGATGTTCGCCCTCTCCTCGCTTTCGCAGTGGGAAAAAAGTGAGCCATCCGTCAACCTGAAGTGTGATTCGGAAAGGGCACTGGAACTCCGCGCACAATACGATGCCATAAATCCCGGCTACCACATGAGCAAGGTACACTGGAACACTGTAAATGTAAATGGCGATGTGCCGCAAAAGCTCCTGCTGGAACTGATAAGCCACTCGTATGAGCTTATATTTAATAGCCTGACTAAAAAGGCGCAGGCAGAAATATTGCAAAAAGATAATTAGTTTTTTCCGGCTGACTTTGTAACTTTGAGACTTCAATATTTTATTCATGAAAGAACATATCAAAAACTTCCTTAACGAAGAGCAGGATCCTAAAGCAGTAGAGAAGATCACTTCTAAGATAAGCGACATACTTATGCGTAATGAGGAGATAGGCTACATTGGCGTGCAGAAAAAGCCCGCCATCAATGTTTTCCCTGACAGCATTGTCCTTACCAACAAAAGGATCATTATCTGCAAACCGAAGAACCTGGGACTTTCCATGGATTTTACCGATCATCCGTGGACAGCGGTTACCGGAAGTTTTGTAAAAGAAAATATACTTGGCTCTGAATTCTCATTCAACACCAACACCGACCTTACCGTTTCGATAGACTATATCCCAAAGATACAGGCCCGCAAGATCAACACCTTTGCCAAAGAGCAACTGGAGCTTTTGAAGGAAAGCAACATGCCATCTAATCCTCAACCCGTTGCGCAAACAGAGCCGGAACCTGCCATTATCGCTGAGCCTGTAAATGCTGTTGAAGAAATTGAGGAAGTGGAGACTGAAGAGGTAAACGACTATGCAGAGATCATCACACCCGGATCGCGGCCATCGGTACCAGTTTATAATGAAATGCCGGCCCCGGTAGAAGAAGAAAGACCGGCACCAAAGCCTGAAGGCCTCGCAGCACTAAGCAAGGAAGAACTTTTCGACAAGCTGCAGAACTATAAGAAACTGCTTGATAACGGGCTTATACTCCAGGGTGAATATGATGCATTTAAAAAAGAGATACTGAGCCACCTGTAATTTTCTCTTTGGAATAAAATAGAAGAACCCCGCCATTGGCGGGGTTCTTGTATCATCAGATCATTATTTAATATTTGATGAACTGGATCGTTTTTGAATTTTCGCCCGAAGCTACTTTAACAAAATACACTCCGTTCGCATATTGTGCAATATTGATCGATCGAGATGCTGATGTGAACCTGCCGGCATCCATTACCTGGCCAAGGCTGTTGTATACAGTATAACCGCCAGGAAGGGCCATCGTTACGGGAAGGGCGATATTAAGTACGCTGTTGGCCGGATTAGGGTATAGCTTTATGTTATTAAGGGCTTTGGCCACATCACCCGTACCCATACTGGTATCGATCCTGAAAGGATGCATTACCTGCTGGCCAAACTCCCCACCCTCGGCAATAATGGTACCGTTAGCGGTCTCGAGCCTGTAATAGCCCTCACCATTAGCACAGCAAAGCCCGTCGCCACCTATATCCAATATTCCAAGCATATAGCATTGGCCATTAACTACAGGTATCGCATATGTACTTAGCTCATTATCATTAAGCCAGTCAATTTGACCCGTATTCATATTAATATTCCCTTGTATCGGATCCTCATTTTCATCCATTAGCAGCCATACGATATCATCACCCCAATCGTCTGTCAGGATCGTTAAGGTAACTGACGTAGTATTGTAAGCGGTAACAATGGTGAACGCCTGCGTCTTGGTATCATTTGCCGGAGCCTGGTCGACACCTCCGTTAAGTGTTACAATGGCTACGTTGAAAGTATGGTCACCATCGGGCACAGCGATCTCCGGGAGCGCTATAGTCTCCTGCTGGCCTGCCGCCAGTGAGCCCGACCAGTTGTAGACCACCGGTGTTCCCTCGTCAATGCGGTAACTTATGGCTGCGGTCGTAATGGTTACATTTCCGCTGTTGGTAAACGACAATGATGGCGTGATCGTCGTAGCACATTCAGGATTCACGCCCTGAATGTTCAAAGACCCGTCAAGGTCGAATACTTCTCCCGGTACGCATCCGTTAGATGTGGTTAGCGAGGCTCTTCTTGGCGAATTGGCCAATACGGCCATCATCCTGTCCTTTTGGCCAAGCGTGAATATATTCTGGCAGGTATCGTCAGTATAGTCCATGTAGTTTTGGATCATGTCCTCACCATCGTTATCCGGGCATGAATCCCACCCTGCATCCGGGCATCCCTGGTTGGCATCGGCGGCAACAGGGGTATCGGCGCAAAAGTCGTTACCTATACATTCCTGCTCATCACCCCAAATATGCCTTAATCCAAAAAAGTGGCCGATCTCATGGGTTGCCGTCCTTCCCCTGTCCCTTCCTTCCATATAAAAGCCTCCGGGATATAGGACCGACGAACCAAAACAATTGGCAGCGATCACAACTCCATCGGTATTGGCAGCCTCAGAAATACTTCCGCCTTCAAGGCCTTCAAGGCCGGAATCCTGCGGGAATTGTGCATATCCTGCCAATTGAAAAAAGCCTCCGATGAATATTTCATCTACTACCCAAATATTCAGGTACTTTGTAGGGTCCCATTGTGTCTGGGTCTTCATCACCTCAACATCTTCCATTTCCCAGCCATCTTCCGAACCCAGATCGTAACGGATGATGCCCGAAGTGCTAAGGCCTGCCGGGTCACGTTGCGCAAGGCAAAACTGTATCTCGGCATCTGCTCCTACAGGGTTGGTGTTATGTCCGGGAGTATTAAGCATTTTCCTAAAATCCTGGTTGAGCACCGTAATTTGCGAAAGCACCTGTCCTTCGGCAATGTTCTCACTGCTCCCCACTGCATCGCCATTGTGTATCACGTGTACGACCACAGGGATCGTCACAATTGCGTTAGTGCTGAACGTACTGCTATTGGTAAAAAGGTTATTCCAAATGCGGCTTGCTGCAGCATGCTGTGCTTTCGGAGCCATCCATTGCTCAAACTGTGCCGTTGTAGCCCTTTGCGGCTGCTTACGCTTAAGGAGCGCTTCATATTCGGCAGTGCCGCATTTTGCGAATTCTACAGGCCTGCCAAATCTTTTGGCAGGTTGCTGTTGTGCATCTGCTTCAGGCGAGAATAAAATTAACGCTGCCGCCAACGCTGAAAAAGTAAAAATGTGTTTCATTGATCGATGATTTATAGTGCGCCGAAAATAACTAAAAATATGTTAAAGAGAAACAGTTAGCCAATAAAAGATCCCGCATGAGCGGGATCAGATCATATGGACGCAAGGTCCTGATGGAGTATGTTATCTTCAATGGCACCCCAAAGCGCGATCCTTTTATCGAGGGCCATCAGCGAAATTTCTTCGACCTCTTTCCATTTGCGGGCATCATTGCCGCAAAGCTCGCTTATCATTTGCATTGCCATCGGGCCGTGCTCATCGGCATCCAGCTCTATGTGCCTTTCAAAATAGTAAATAAGCTTGTCAAGGTTTATCTCCGGAAAATTCTGCTTAAAGTTCCTCAATATCTCTGTGAACATCGACGGAATAAGGTCTTCACGCCCAAAAGTGAACGCGGCCGCTATCTCGTGCGGCTTCCCTTCGTCGATGACCCTGAAGGTGAAATCAAGGAAGGCTTTAATATCTTCGTGCAGGCTGCTTTTCCTGATGGAAACAAAGATATTCTGCGTCTCCACGACATCGTCAAGGAAAGTTTCAACCGCGTTAGTATCGGCACCGCATGCCTTCATAGCATCAAGGTACATTTCGTAATGGCTTTGGCGATGTCCTTCGACATTCAGGTCGGTTTCCTCAGCAAGTACGATCTCATTGATAAGGTAGCGTATTTCGGGATTGCCAACGGGCAGCCACGGCGTGGTGGTACAGGTAAGTTTAGATTGCAGCGCTTTAAGCAGCGACATAAAATCCCAAACCGCATATACGTGCCCTTCAAGAAAGTGCCTCAGGTCGTCAATGGTCCTAACTTTGTTGTATAGCGAGTGCTGTAGAAGCAGTTCCCTTTGGGGCAGGATGCTGCTGTTGATAGTAGAAATGTTCATAGCAATAGTTTTTACAAATTTACGAAGCACGGCCCATATCGCAACGCCGCCTTCATATTAAACCTACGCAAAAATAATGCCTGCGTATTTCAAACTAACGGGAATTTTCTTAAATTATTGGATCACGAATACCTGGTTTAAGAAAATAAATATAACGAAAATGTTATTGTTAATAAGTTATTGCTACAAGTGGAATATTCACAAAATTAAAAAGGGGACACAAACTGAATTGCATCCCCTTTTTATGAATAATAATACCTTTTTATTTGAATGCCGCGAAACCTGTCACATCCATACCGGTAATAAGCAGGTGTATGTCGTGTGTACCTTCGTAAGTAACCACACTTTCCAGGTTCATCATGTGGCGCATGATCGAGTACTCTCCGGTAATACCCATACCGCCGAGCATCTGGCGTGCGTCGCGGGCTATGGTAAGCGCCATGTCTACATTGTTACGCTTTGCCATTGATATTTGTGCCGATGTTGCCTTGCCTTCATTGCGAAGAACACCCAGCCTCCACGTTAGCAGTTGCGCCTTGGTGATCTCGGTGATCATTTCGGCAAGCTTTTTCTGCTGCAGCTGTGTAGCCCCGATAGGCTTGTCGAACTGGATACGTTCCTTTGAGTAGCGTAGCGCAGTATCATAGCAGTCCATAGCAGCACCAATGGCTCCCCAGGCAATTCCGTAACGCGCAGAGTCAAGGCAGCCAAGCGGACCGCCAAGGCCTGATTTGTTAGGAAGCAGGTTTTCCTTAGGTACTTTTACGTTATCGAATATAAGCTCGCCGGTAGCCGAAGCCCTAAGCGACCATTTATTATGTGTTTCAGGAGTAGTGAAGCCTTCCATGCCACGCTCTACGATAAGCCCGTGGATACGGCCGCTCTCATCTTTAGCCCATACTACCGCAATGTCGGCGAACGGAGCGTTAGATATCCACATCTTGGCGCCATTCAGCAGGTAGTGATCACCTTTATCTTTAAAATTGGTCACCATTCCGCCCGGATTAGAACCATGATCCGGCTCGGTAAGGCCAAAACAGCCCATGAATTCACCCGAAGCAAGCTTAGGCAGATACTTCATACGCTGCTCCTCGTTGCCGTATTTCCAGATAGGGTACATTACCAGTGACGACTGTACCGATGCCGTTGAGCGCACACCGCTGTCACCCCTTTCGATCTCCTGCATGATAAGCCCGTAGGATATCTGGTCAAGGCCTGCTCCGCCATACTCCTCAGGGATGTATGGGCCAAATGCGCCAATGTCGGCAAGGCCTTTAATGATCTGTGTCGGGAATTCCGCTTTTTGGGCATAGTCCTCTATTATTGGGGAAACTTCGCGCTTAACCCACTCACGGGCAGCGTCGCGCACCATTTTATGCTCGTCTGTCAGTAATTCGT
Source organism: Flavobacterium sp. (assembly GCF_052437795.1). Taxonomy (GTDB): domain Bacteria; phylum Bacteroidota; class Bacteroidia; order Flavobacteriales; family Flavobacteriaceae; genus Flavobacterium. Next base: position 317,538 of record NZ_JBQVPA010000001.1, on the reverse strand, counting down.
CCAACAGGTAGTAGTCAGGTGCCTGGAAAAGATCAGGTTTCATGATAATTTGTTTTGTTGCAGGCAAAAGTAGCGAAGTATTCTAACAAATCAATAAAATTATGTTGCGATTTTTAGTGATAATTAAATGATTCACTATTCCTTTCAAATATAATCCCTAACAAGACAGGTATTTAAAACATAAATATTCGGAAGGGTTTTTAATAATTTATATGCCGCTCCTCCGGAGCTCTAAACCACTGATGTTCAACATTTATATAAACATACCGCCCCGCTGGGGCTGCCACTGATGAGTCCCGGAGGGACGGTATGTTTATAGCATGAATGTCAACCAACCCCTCTTTAGCTCCGGAGGAGCGGCATATAAACATTACAAGCTTAATGTATAAATCAGTAAGTACAATTTAATTCATTTAGATGGCTTTATATTTTTCCGAACATTGTTTTTAAAACCTGCCAAAGTCTATAGTAAACAGATTACTCTTAGACATACCACTAAATTAAAAAAGAAGCCCCCGCAAACGCGGAGGCTTCACCCTCAAACCAACTAAACAAAAGGGTTTAGTTCCATCCGCCGCCCAGTGAGCGGTAGATGGCAACCATCGCTTCCATCTGTTGTAATTTTGTTTCTATCAGGTCGAACTTCGATTCCAGTGCGTCGCGCTGTGTCATCAGGACTTCCATGTAGTCTGCCCTGGCCGACTTGAACAGGTCGTTGGATATGTTCACCGACTGGTTCAGTGCCTCTACTTCCTGTGCCTTTAGCCCATAGCTCTTTTCGAGGTTACCAACGCGCGAAAGCTGGTTGGCTACCTCTATATAGGAGTTCAGTATGGCTTTCTCGTAGTTGTATACCGCCTGCACCTGCTTGTTGTTCGCGCTGTAGTATTCTGCCTTTATCGCATTCCTGTTGATGAGTGGCGCCATAAGGTCGCCCGCAAGGTTGTACATCAGCGATTGCGGCTTGAAAATGTACGACGGATTAAACGCCTGGTACCCTATCCCTGCCGAAATGCCTATCGACGGATAGAACCTCGCCCTCGCTACTTTCACATCCAGCTTGGCTGCCATTAGGTCAAGCTCTGCCTGGCGGATGTCCGGCCTGTTGGCAAGCAGCTGCGATGGCAATCCTGTTCTTACTGCCGCGGGAACAAGGTCGGTGAAAGCACCCGTGCTGCGTTCCACACGCTGCGGGAAACGGCCCACCAGGAAGTTTATCCTGTTCTCTGTTTCCACGATCTTCTGCTGTATGTCATATTGCAGGCTTTGCGTGTTGAGCACCTGTGCGCGGAACCTTTGCACGGCCAACTCGGTTACCCTTGCCGATTCCTTTTGCAGCTTTACTATCTCCAAAGCATTGTTCTGTATGCCGATGTTCTGCTGTACAATGGCCAATTGGTTATCCAGGGCCAGCAGTTCATAATAGGAGCTTGCTATTTCCCCAATAAGGTTTGTCACCATGAAATTCCTTCCTTCGATAGAAGCCAGGTAACGGTTTACCGCCGCTTTTTTGGAATTACGCAGCTTCTTCCAGATGTCCAACTCCCAGTTGGCCTGTAAACCGAGCCTGTAATCCTGCAACGGCTCGGGCATTTCTTTGCCGGGCCTGATATCTGTAGTGGCTTCCATCGCACCTATATTAGTGTAGCGTGCAACTTTATCTACCCCGGCACCGGCGCCAAGGCCTACGAACGGAAGGTACTCCCCTTTTTTAGCACGGATCTCGTTCTTAGAGATCTCGATCTCCTGCATCGTGATGTTCAGCTCCTGGTTGTTCTTCAGGGCACCATCTATGAGGGATGCAAGGTTCGGGTCAGTAAAATATTCCTTCCACTTCATCTTCGCGATGTTGGTGCTGTCCTGCGAGTTGTTCGCATAACCCGCAGGTACGTTCTTATTCTCCTCGCGCTGCGTCAGGCCCGGCGTTTTGCACGATGTTACGCTCATTGCCACTAATGCGGCAAAAAAGCCTGTATATATTATCTTTTTAACCATCATTACTTTATGTCTTTGGGTTGATCGGGTTCTTCTTTGTGTGAGAAATCATCTATCTGGTGCACCAGTGATTCGGATAGCGAACTATCCTCTTCGTACTTGATGAGCTTCCTGCCATCGGCCAGCGAGCCAAAGATGTAGTACAAGCCCGGCACGATGATCACCCCGAACACGGTCCCGAAAAGCATACCACCGAGCGCTGCGCCACCAATGGTCTTGTTACCTATGGCTCCCGCGCCATGCGCAATGATAAGCGGGATAAGCCCTGCAATGAACGCGAACGATGTCATCAAGATCGGGCGGAAACGCACCTTGGCACCCTCAATGGCGGCTTCGAATATCGTGAAGCCCTCGTGCCGCTTCTGGACGGCAAATTCGACGATAAGCACCGCGTTCTTACCGAGGAGGCCGACGAGCATGATGAGGCCGATCTGCGCGTAGATGTTGTTTTCCAGTCCCATTAACTGGAGTACCAGGAACGTACCGAATACGCCGACCGGAAGCGAGAATACCACCGCCAGCGGAATGATGAAGCTTTCATATTGCGCCGCAAGTACAAAGTACACGAACGCAAGTACGATAAGGAAGATATATACCGACTCGTTACCGCGGTTGGCTTCGTCATACGAAAGGCCCTCCCATGCAATATCGTAGCCCTTAGGCAGTTTTTCGGCAACCTCTTTTACGGCAGCAATGGCATCAGCAGTAGTATAGCCTTTCGCCGGAAGGCCTTGTATAGCGGCTGAATTATACATATTATAGCGTGTGATCTCGTTGGGGCCCTGTCCTTTCACCAGTTTCATGAAAGCCGAATACGGCACCATTTCGCCCTTGTCGTTCTTCACGAACATATTAAGGATGTCTGATGGCAATCTCCTGAACTTAGGATCTGACTGCACATACACTTTAAAGAAGCGGTTGAACTTAATAAAGCCCTGCTCATAGGTACTACCCACCATAATGTTAAGGTTCTCCATGGCATCGCCAATAGATACGCCTTTCTGCATCGCAAGGTCGTTATCTATCTCAAGCTCATACTGCGGATAATTCGCCGCGAAGAAGGTGAATAGGCCTGTAAGTTCCTTACGTTTGCCCAACTCGTCCATAAACTTCTTGTTGATCTTATCAAAGTCGGCATAGTCCGTAGTAGTGTTCTTGTCCAAAAGACGCATTGAGAAACCACCCGACGAACCAAATCCCGGGATGGCCGGTGGTTCGAAAAACTCGATCTTGGCACCAAGCCCACGTGTTTTTTCTTCCAGCTCTTCCATAACTTCGACAACGGTATGTTCCCTGTCGGACCACGGCTTCAGGTTGATAAGGCAGGTACCGGCGTTCGATCCGCGGCCTTCTGTCATGATCTCATAACCCGCAAGTGACGAAACCGATTCTACGCCATCTGTCTTCTCACATATTTTCTGCAGCCTTTGCGAAACCTGGTTGGTCGTTTCCAGTGTAGATCCCGGAGGTGTCTGGATGATCGCATATATCGTACCCTGGTCTTCACTTGGTATGAACCCGGACGGAAGTATTTTACTCATATAGAACGTACCTGCACAGAAAACCAGCAATACTCCGAACGTTACTACTTTCCTGTTCACAATAAGCCTCAGCAAGCCTACATATTTACCGGTCATCTTATCAAAGCCCTGGTTGAATTTGTCCAAACCTTTGGTAAGGATGTTCTTTTTGCGCTCGTGGCCGTGATGGTTCTTAAGCAATATGGCACACAAAACAGGCGTAAGCGTTAGTGCAACAATAGCCGAAATAACGATCGAGCTCGCCATGGTGATCGAGAACTGGCGGTAGAACGTACCCACAGGACCCGACATGAACGAGATAGGCAGGAATACCGAAACCATTACTGCGGTGATCGCAATGATAGCGCCACTGATCTCGCCCAATACTTTTTTAACGGCCTGGTAAGGCGTGATGTGCGGATCTTCCTCAAACTTGGCGTGCACCGCCTCGACGACGACTATCGCGTCATCCACCACGATACCAATGGCAAGTACCAATGCGAACAGCGTAACAAGGTTTATTGACAACCCGAACATCTGCATAGCGAAGAACGCCCCGATCAATGATACCGGAACCGCCAATATCGGAATAAGCGTTGATCGCCAGTCACCCAGGAAGATGAACACCACGATGGCCACAAGGATGAACGCATCCCTGAGCGTGTGGATCACCTGCTCTATCGAGGCATCAAGGAACTGCGATACGTCATAACTGATCTTATAATCCATTCCCGGCGGAAAGGTTTCCTTCATTTCCTCAAGCCTTGCTTTAACTGCCGCGATCACATCGGTCGCGTTACTGCCGTAATTCTGCTTCAATACAATGGATGCCGACGGGTGGCCATCGAGATTCGAATAGATATCGAAGAACTCACTGCCCAACTCGGCCTTACCTATGTCTTTCAGGCGTATGGCCTCACCACTGGAGTTGGCCCTGATAATTACATTCTCATATTCTTTAGGCTCACTGAAACGGCCTTTATAGGTCAGTACATATTCAAGCGATTGCGCCTGTATGCCCGAACTCTGCCCGATACGGCCCGGACGGCCAACGATGCTCTGCTCGCCAAGGGCTTTCATTACCTCATCAACAGATATGTTGTAGGCCCTCATCCTGTCAGGGTTCAGCCAGATACGCATCGCGTAGGTACGGCTACCCAATATCTGCGTACGCCCTACACCTTTTATACGGTTGATCTCGGGGATCATGTTCACGTTGGCATAGTTGTACAGGAACTTCTCGTCCATGCTTTTGTCTTTGGCATAGAGGTTCACGTACATAAGCATACTCGGCTGGATAGGCGTGATAACCACTCCTTCCTTCTGTACGAGTTCAGGGAGGAGGGGCATTACCTGGTCTACCCTTGTCTTTACCCGTATAACGGCCTGGTTAGGGTCGGTGCCCGGTTCAAAAATAACCCTTAGCGTGGCCTCACCGGCACTGGTGGCATCGGTGGCAACATAACGTGCGTCCTGCACACCGTTGATAGCATTCTCTAAGGTAATAAGCGTCGATTTTACCAATACATCCGCACTCGCGCCCGGATAAGCGATAAATATATTTACTGTGGTAGGCGCAATTTCGGGGAATTGCGAGGTAGGCAGGCTGAAGATGGACAGCGTACCCATGAATACGATCATAATAGATATAACGATTGCAAATACAGGCCTGTGTATAAACTTGCTAAACATTGTGTTTCGGATTTAAAGTGTTGATTATTCTGCGTACAGCTCTAAATGCGACAGCACATGCTTAGGGTCTTCCAGCTTGTATTTGATCTTTTCGTTCTCTTTAACGAGACGGAGGCCTTCCAAGAGGATCTTGTCACCTGTCGACAAGCCTTTGCTTATGATGAAGATATGCGGCAGTTCGCCTGCAAGGGTTATCTCGCGCGACTTGATCTCATTATTCTTATCGATCACATATACATATTTCTTCTCAAGCACTTCAAAAGTAGCTTTCTGAGGGATAAGCATTGCGGCTTTGTATGGCTGGGTCATAACGATATTGCCGGTCTCGCCGTGCCTTAGCAGGCTTTTCGGGTTCGGGAAAGTAGCCCTGAACGCAATGTTACCGGTTTCATTATTGAAATCAGCTTCGATAGTCTCCACAACACCCGGATGATCGAACATCTTGTTGTTTGCCATCATCAGGTTCACATTCACTTTCTTGCCGGTATTAAGCTTCGACTGGATGTCCAGGTACTCTGCTTCGGGCACATTGTAATACACCCACATCTTGCTATTGTCCGAAAGTTCGGTTAGCAGGTCGCCCTCGTCCACAAGGCTTCCCAGCCTTACATGGAAGCGGTCGATGATACCATCGAAAGGCGCACGTATCTGAGTGAATTGCAAGTGGGCATTAGTTAAGGAAAGTTCGGCCTTAGCCTTGTCCAGTTTGGCTTTTGCCATAGCAAGCTCGTTCGGCGCCACCACATTGCTCTCTGCAAGGCGTTTGGTGTTCTTATATTCTATCTCTGCAAAATTGGCTTCGGCTTTTGCACGTGCATTTTCAGCTTCATACAGCTTTGGCATGATCTGGAACAGAAGCTGCCCTTTCTTTACATACTGGCCTTCGTCTACATATATTTTCTCAAGGTAGCCGCGTTCCTGTGCCCTAAGCTCAATGTGCTGTATCGACTTAACCTGGGCTACATACTCTTTGTTTATTATGGTATCCATTACTACAGGCTGTGTAGCAAGGAATTCGGTCTGTTCTTCTTTGTGCTCTTTCTCTGAGTGGCATGATGCAAGCGCCAATAGCCCGCATGCACTGAAAAGCATGATGATCTTCTTCATATTTGAAATAATACGATTTTGTTTAGATTTGATTTAAGGGGATGTGCAAGGGTATGCACTGGATCCATCCGGAGGAAAACCTCAACTACGAATGAATGGGAACGGGAATGCGCGGCGGGTCGCCACGGTTCAGATCAAATCCTGATCACCCTGAACAGTAGGTACTGCCTGGAAGAAAGGGAATGGAAAGGGTGTATGCAAATTGCAGGCCTTACAGGATCTTCGGTAAAGATGCCCGGAGCATTTGCATAATAAGCGCTTAGGCGATGATCGTTAAGCGTGATTTGTTTTTTTACAAAGTGGAGCTTACCGATAGACAGTTCCTCCTCTTCATTTTCATTTTGGGACAACTCGATGGTTTCCTGCTGCTTTTCAAAATGGACTTTAGCATAGTTGATGAGTGCCGCGTGGCAGTGAAGTGAAGCAGCCACAACACCCTCCTGGTTTGCTGCGGTTTTAGCCGCTGCAACTGAAACATCCTGATGCGCGTATAACTGGCCATATCCCCCTATGAGGATAATGGAAAGCCATAAGTAAAATCGCAACAGGTTATTTTTCATAGGGACAAAATTAGGAAGGATTTAGGAATAAACAACTGTTTCACTCCAAAAATCAATCCAAAAAAACGCGAAAACGTTAGAGTTCAGGACCTTATTTTCTCTTTTTTGAATTTAATTTAAAGGAAAATGCAAATAGCACGGAATTTTCAGGTTCTGCAGATCTGTCGATGTGCCAAAAGGACTTCATTACATCTTCAGGTAAAAGTCCTGCGTGAGGGCAATGTACTCACGGGTATAAACGTGGCGTGCGGTCTCAATGACCAGCTCATCAATAGCTATATCGGCACCTTGAGCCCTTGAGAATGCCATCAGGCTGCGTTTGGTCCCTGATCCCGGAGTTCCCTTTATGCGGGTAATTTTTACAGGATACAATTCATTCTCTTTGGCGATCGCCAAAAAGCGTGCTTCTTCCTTATAAGGCATTATGACGGCAAAGATCCCGATATCGGATAATAACAAGGATGCTGCTTCCGCTAGGTCCTCGAATGGCAGTGAGGCTTCAAAACGTGCCTTATCGCGTTGTTCGTCGCCCGAAGTATAGTCTTCGGTGTAAAATGGCGGATTGGAAACAATAAGGTCATACTCATCTTCCGGCTCGTCCATGAACTCGTCCAGGCCTGCATGGTAGCAAAACAGCCTGTCGCCCCAAGGAGAATCCTCAAAATTGTCGACACACTGCTCATAAGCCTCATCATCAATTTCGACCGCATCTATCTGTTCAGCATGGCTGCGCTGTGCGAGCATCAATGCGATAAGCCCCGTACCTGCACCAATATCTAAAACAGAAAAAGGGTTATGCTCCAACGGTGCCCATGCCCCCAATAATACGCCATCGGTGCCCACTTTCATGGCACACTTATCCTGCTGTATATTGAATTGCTTGAAGGAGAACATTCCGAAAGATTATTAGATATTCGATAGTTAGACGATGAGAGAGAATAAAGTGAGAGATGATAGACTAATAAGAAACAATAATTTACCTCAACGATCGGCAACTTGAAACTTTAAACTTTTTAACTATTAAGGTAAAGATCTACGAGCCCTTCGGGAGTATTCAGGACGATCTTTTTATTCTCGCGGTCTACCTTAATAATAAAGTCATCGATCATGGGGACCAATATCTCGATGTCGCCTTTCTTTATTTCGAAAAGCGCCTGTGCGGAGGTATCGTTCACACCAACGATCTTGCCTATGTTGCCAAGCCTTTCGTCTTCGGCATCAAAACCTATAATTTCGTGGAAGTAGAATTTATTACCCTCCAATTGCGGCAGCATGGTGATCGGAAGGTAAATTCCGCAGCCCATGATCCTGTCGGCTTCCTCTTCACTGGTCATATCCTCAAAGCGGATACGCAGGAATTCATTTTTATGGATGCGCGACTCTAAAATAAAAAATGGAACCAGATGATTGTTGAGTTCAACAAACACTGATTCCATATTTTCGAAAAACTCAGGGTCATCGGTATCCAGCCATGCCAGCACCTCTCCCTTGTAGCTAAATTTTTTGGCGATCTTGCCTAAATAGAAACAATCCTCTTTACGCATTACACCAAAAAAATTAAGCTTGTGTTTCTTCTGTGTTCTCTTCCGCAGAAGCTTCCGCAGCAGTTTCTTCGCCTTCAGCAGCAGCCTCTTCCTGAGAAGCAGCAGCAATGATATCGGCTTCAGCCTGTTTTGCAGCAGCAATACGGTCTTCGTTCACTTTTTTCTCAGCTTCAAAAGCTTTTGCTTTAGCATCAGCCTTAGCGTTAGAAAGGCCAGATACTTTAGCATCTACTTTTCCTGCTTTCTCATCCTGCCATTTAGTAAGCTTCTCGTCAGCCTGCTCCTGGGTAAGCGCGCCTTTGCGTACGCCTCCTTCAAGGTGGTGCTTCAATAGTGCTCCTTTATAAGAAAGGATGGCCCTTGCAGTATCCGTAGGCTGTGCACCGTTCCACAGCCACTCTACAGTGCTGTCCAGGTTAAGCTCGATGGTCGCAGGGTTGGTGTTCGGATTGTAAGTTCCTAGTTTTTCAAGGAATTTACCGTCCCTTTTAGAGCGGCTGTCCGCTGCTACTACCCAGTAAAATGGTTTTCCTTTTTTACCGTGTCTTTGTAGTCTGATCTTTACAGGCATGATCTTTAGATTAATTTTGAGGTTCCCGACCTCTGTTAATTGAGGGTGCAAAGATATAAAACTTTAGTATTCAATTACAATAGCGCCGATCTTTTTTGAACTTTTGTTGGTTGTCATTTTAAAAATATTAAATTTTATTGTGATTTATTCTATTTTGATTAGGATATATTCTATAAAAAACTATTTTTGTCGTTGTAAAATTTGAGTTACCCCTTCTAACTATTTAATAATGAAAAAGATTTTATCACTCATAGTGCTGTTGGTCGCTTTTACCTCGTGTGAAGAGGATGTGAAATTCAACAATCCTGCCGTACAGGCACTTAAAGATAATGACTTATGGAAAGCCACCGATTTTACAGCCGTTAAAGGGGCGGATAACACCCTGACCATAACTGCTGACAACGGATTTGAAACCCTTATGCTGAAGACACAGAACATCAATCCGGGGGTTTACCAGCTTGGTGCGGACAATAGCAGCAAGGCTTCGTATACATTATCTGTAGATGGGATAGAAATGTTTTACAGCACAGGCGCAGGCATTGGCGACGGCGAAATAACCATAAGCGCTGACCCGACAGAAACGAACATTACTGCAGGATACATTACTGGATTCTTCCATTTTAACGCAGAGAATGAAGACGGAGACGTTGTAAACTTCCAGGAGGGCGTATTCTTCAGGGTGCCAATAACAGCAGTTCCGTAACACGATTTTTACACAATAGATTTTAAGTCAATATATTAAATTTTTATTAAATTGAAATATTGGTGCTATTTATAACTAAATAACATTATATTTGTAGAGATACAAACCACTAATAGAAAATAAATTAATTAATTTTTGTATGAACATATTCGTTGGAAGCCTTCCATTCAGTTTAGAGGAGGCAGATTTAAGAGAGTCTTTTGAGGCTTATGGTGCTGTAGATTCAGTAAAGATCATTACTGATAAATTTACAGGCAGGAGTAAAGGTTTTGGTTTCGTAGAGATGCCAAACGAAGAAGAAGGCCAAAAAGCTATCGACGAGCTGAATGGTGCAACCGTATCGGGAAGGGCTATTGTTGTAAACAAGTCTGAGCCAAGACCGGAAGGTGAGAGAAGGAGCTTTAACAACAGCCGTCCAAGCGGTGGTGGTGGTTTCAACAGGGACAACAACCGTAGTGGTGGTGGCGGCGGATTTAACCGTGGCGGTGGAGACCGTGGTGGTTATAACCGTGGCGGCGGCTACTAATAAGCATAAAGCATTCACAAGAAACCATCCTTCGGGGTGGTTTTTTTTTGCCTCAACGTGAACCCCTCTTTAAAATAATGAATACTTAAAGTATTCGCCCAGCCTAAAGCAATAATATTTAGCACGAGTGGAACTTATCCGTTCTCCTTTGGACAGGGATCGGGGTCAGGTGGGCCACCTGTTGATAAATCCATTTTTTCATTCCCCGCAAATAACGTATTTTTGGGACATCTGCCCAAAACGGGTTTCTCCAACTAAAATCCCTGCCGGTTATGTACCTGATATTTGACACTGAAACCACCGGATTACCCAAGCGCTGGGACGCGCCAATTACCGATACCGACAACTGGCCACGCTGCATACAGATCGCCTGGCAGCTTCATGATGACATGGGGCGCCTTATTGAGCACCAGGATTATATCATTAAGCCTGAGGGCTTCAACATACCTTATGATGCCGAGCGCATACACGGTATTTCGACCGACCTTGCTCTTGAGCAGGGGCATGACCTGAGGGAAATACTCGGCAAATTCAACATCGCTTTATCCAGGTCAAAGTTCATCGTGGGCCAGAACGTGGGCTTCGACGTGAACATCATGGGCTGCGAATTCCATCGCTTTGGCATGGAGAACAGCATGGCCGGGATGAAGGTGCTCGATACCTGTACCGAGATAACTGCAGACATGCTGAAACTGCCGGGAGGGCGTGGCGGCAGGTTCAAGCTGCCTACGCTTACCGAGCTGCACGAATACCTTTTTGGCGAACCTTTCTCCGAAGCGCACAATGCCACCGCCGACGTTGAGGCCACCACGCGCTGCTTCCTCGAATTGCTGAAAAGGGAAACCTTCAGGCAGGAGGAACTCGATGTACGCCCTACCTACTTTCACGAATTCCGCGAAACCAACCCGCAGCCGATACAGCTCATCGGTCTGAAGCACATCAACCTGAAAAAAGCTTCGGAAGAGGTACGGTTAAGGCTTGAAAAATTAAAGGCTGCCGACACGACACAAGTCGCCACACCTCAACAGCACCATAACATTGCAGATGTCGATTTCGTACACCTGCACAACCACACGCAATTTTCGGTACTCCAAAGCACCATTAGCGTACCCGACCTGGTAAAGGCTGCTGCCAAATACAAGATGCCCGCCGTTGCCATGACCGACCACGGTAACATGATGGGGGCATTCCACTTTGTGAGCAATGTGCTCAACCACAACAAGGCTGCCGAGGCAAAGAATAAGGCGGCTGTCGAGAATGGCGAGGAGCCTTCCGAAGTGATCATGAAGCCCATAGTAGGCTGCGAGTTCTTTGTTTGCGAAGACCATAAGGACAAGACCCGAAAAGACAACGGTTACCAGATCGTGCTACTGGCCAGGAACAAAAAGGGCTACCATAACCTGGCTAAGATGTCATCGATCGCATATACAGCCGGTTTTTATTACGTACCGAGGATCGACAAGAAGATCATTGAACAATATAAGGACGACATCATCGTGCTATCGGGCAACCTTTATGGCGAGATCCCCAACAAGATACTGAACATAGGTGAGAACCAGGCCGAAGAAGCGCTGCTTTGGTGGAAAAACCTTTTTGGCGACGACCTTTACATCGAGCTCATGCGCCACGGCCAGGAAGATGAGAACCGCGTGAACCAGTCACTCATATCATTGGCACGAAAACACGACGTGAAGCTTGTAGCGACCAACAACACCTATTATGTAAATAAGGAAGACTCGCACGCACACGACATTTTACTTTGTGTGAAGGACGGCGAGAAGCTGGCAACGCCGGTAGGCCGCGGGCGGGGTTTCCGTTACGGGCTACCAAATAAGGAATACTATTTCAAGCCGGGCGAGGAGATGAAGAACCTCTTTAAAGATCTGCCGGAAGCGATAATGAGCATACAGGAGATCGTAGACAAAATAGAGATCTACTCCCTGTACCGCGACGTACTCCTTCCGAAATTTGACATTCCTGAAGAGTTTGTCGTGGCTGAAGATGATGCCGACGGAGGTAAGCGAGGAGAGAACAAATTCCTGGCCTACCTCACCTATAAAGGTGCAGAAAAACGCTATGGCGTAATTACCGATGCGATCAGGGAACGCCTTGACTTCGAATTAAAGACCATCGAGAACACCGGATACCCGGGCTACTTCCTTATCGTTCAGGATTTCATTGCCAAAGCGCGGGAACTTGACGTTTCGGTAGGGCCGGGCCGTGGATCGGCAGCTGGATCGGCAGTGGCATACTGTTTGGGCATTACCAACATTGACCCCATTGCATACGACCTGCTTTTTGAGCGCTTCTTAAACCCTGACCGTGTATCGATGCCCGATATTGACATCGACTTCGACGATGAGGGCCGCGGGCGTGTAATGGATTACGTGATAAAAAAATACGGCTCCAGCCAGGTGGCACAGATCATTACCTACGGTACCATGGCGGCCAAATCATCCATACGCGATACCGCAAGGGTACTTGACCTTCCCTTGTTTGAAGCCGACAAGATAGCCAAGCTCATACCCAACATGAAGCTGGCAAAAATATTCACGCTCGATGGCAATGCCCTCCGTGGCGCGCTTCGGAGTGATGAATATGAAAAAGTACAGGAACTCATCGGCATGGCCGATGCAGGCGACCTTACATCGGAAACCATACAGCAGGCTAAAGTGCTTGAGGGTTCGCTCCGCAATACGGGTATACACGCGTGCGGGGTAATAATTACACCATCGGACATCACCAACTTTGTCCCGGTCTCGGTGGCAAAGGATTCCGACCTGTATGTTACGCAGTTTGACAACTCGGTGGTGGAAAGTGCCGGATTGCTGAAGATGGATTTCCTCGGACTGAAAACGCTTACCCTTATAAAAGATACCGTAAAGCTGGTAAAATACCGCTTTAACATAGACCTCGACCCGGACACTTTCCCTATTGACGATGTGGAAACATACGAACTTTTCCAGCGCGGGGAAACGGTGGGGATATTCCAGTACGAATCGCCCGGTATGCAAAAATACATGAAGGACCTGAAGCCTACAGTGTTTGGCGACCTTATCGCCATGAACGCGCTGTACCGTCCGGGACCTTTAGAATATATACCGAGCTTCGTTCGAAGGAAAAATGGCGAGGAAGAAATAAAATATGATCTTGATGCCTGCGAGGAATACCTGAAAGAAACGTATGGCATTACGGTATACCAGGAGCAGGTGATGTTGTTGTCGCAAAAGCTGGCCGGCTTTACCAAGGGCGAGGCCGACGTATTGCGTAAGGCGATGGGTAAAAAGCAAAAGGACGTACTCGATAAGATGAAGCCCAAATTCGTAGCACAGGCTGCCGAAAAGGGCCATAACCCTGCCACGCTGGAAAAGATATGGAAGGACTGGGAGGCTTTTGCAAGTTATGCCTTTAACAAGTCGCACTCTACGTGCTATGCGTGGATCGCCTACCAGACGGCTTACCTGAAAGCCCACTACCCTGCCGAATACATGGCGGCAGTACTGTCGAACAACATGAACGACATCAAGCAGGTATCCTTTTTTATGGAGGAGTGTAAACGCATGGGCTTGCAGGTACTGGGGCCGGACGTGAACGAATCCTACTATAAATTTACTGTAAACGACCAAGGCGCGGTACGCTTCGGGATGGGTGCCATAAAAGGCGTAGGTTCCGGTGCGGTAGAGACTATTGTAGAAAACCGCAAGAACGGCAGGTACAGATCAATATTCGACATGGCTAAGCGCATTGACCTGCGTTCGGCCAACAAAAAAGCATTTGAAAACCTTGCCCTTGCGGGAGGGTTTGACGGGTTTGACACCACACACAGGGCGCAGTACTTCCATACCGATGTAAGCGAGAACATTTCCTTCCTGGAAAAGGCAATGCGATATGGATCGAAATACCAGGAGAATGAAAACTCATCGCAGGTAAGCCTTTTTGGGGAGACCAGTGAGGTACAGATACCCGAACCTGTTGTACCGCCATGTGAAGAATGGACCACTATGGAAAAGCTTGCCAAGGAACGCGAAGTAGTAGGTATCTACATATCCGGGCATCCGCTGGACGATTATAAGTTCGAGATGAAGTACTTCTGCAACACGAGGCTTGACGCGCTAAAAAGCCTGGAACTGCACGTAGGCAAGAACCTTAGCTTTGGTGGGATCATATCGAACGTACAGCATAAGGTTGCCAAGAACGGCAAAGGCTGGGCATCGTTCGTGCTGGAAGGGTATGACGAGAACTATGAGTTCCGTATTTATGGCGAAGAATACCTGAAATTCAGGCATTTCCTTATCGGGAACAATTTTACTTATATACGTGTGTTGGTAAAAGAAGGCTGGACAAATCAGGAAGGCAAAAAAGGTGACCCAAGGGTGCAGTTCATTGCGATCCAATACCTGCAGGACGTACTGACAACATTTGCCAAAAAGCTGATCATACAATTTAACGTAGTTGAATTGCAGGAACAGCTCATTGAAACGCTCAACCAGATATTCCGCCAAAATTCGGGAGACAATACAGTAACCTTTGAAGTAATGGAACTGGAAAAAGTTAAGAAAAAAGTAGAGATAGCTGCTGCCGCACCGGTATTGGCTGAAGTGACCGGAGAAGACGGCGACGACGAGTTTGACGCACCGGAGATCAATGCCCTTATTGAAACCGATGTTGAGGAAATACAGGTCGTTACAAAGCTGACAATGCCCAGCCGCAAGCTGAAAGTAAAGATATCGAATGAGTTATTACAGGAACTTGACAAGCTGGAACTGACCTTCAGGCTGAATTAAATTTCCTAATAAATTTTGTCTATGATGCCATAGCTAAATCTAATATAAGTTTAACATCCATTGGTTTATTAATGTGTAAATTTGTATCAAATAATAACATTCTTAGCATAAATATACTATGGCACAAGCAATAACAGATGCTACTTTTGACGAAGTAGTATTGAGATCAGATAAACCGGTATTAGTGGATTTTTGGGCAGCATGGTGTGGACCTTGCCGTATGGTAGGCCCGATCATCGATGAGATCAGCAGCGAATATGAAGGAAAAGCAGTTGTTGGTAAAGTTGATGTGGATTCAAACCAGGAGTTTGCCGCTAAATATGGTGTAAGGAACATCCCTACAGTACTTGTTTTCCAGAACGGCGAAGTCGTAGGGAGGCAGGTAGGCGTTGCGCCAAAGCAAACGTACACTAATGCCATTGACGCATTACTATAATATTGATCCATTTTGGATATTTGAAAGCCCTGACGTAATGTTGGGGCTTTTTGTTTGTAATGAATTGCGTAAAGCCAAGTGCCAAAAGAGTTTAATGTGATCATTCTTAAGATACACCCCTATCCCCTTCTCAAGAAAGATGTTAGGACTGTGTTTCTTTGGGATCAATGCTTTTCGCAGGCAACTACATTTACTTCATGGTAAATATGGTCCCATTCTGCCAATTGCAGAATGATAGGAATAAGCGCCTGGCCTTTTTCGGTAAGGCTGTACTCAACGCGGGGTGGCAATTCTTTAAACTCTTCACGCAGGAGAACGCCATCCGCTTCGAGTTCGCGTAGCGTTGTGGTCAGCACCTTTTTAGAGATGGCAGCCACCACAGCACAGATCTGCCCAAAACGTGCCTTCCGCTCCCGCAGTGCATAGATAATTATGGGCTTCCACTTGGTGCCGATAATCGCCATAGAGCGGTGTACGGGGCAATCGCTGTATCGAAAAACATCATTTTTCATAAGGTGGTTACGTTAAGGTTACCTCAATAAACTATCATTGGTTACAAAAGTAAACCATTATACCGTAACTTTGTATCACTAATTTTAAAAATCATATCAAGATGGACTTAAGCCCCTTGTTCCAACCCTTTCAATATAAGAACCTGACCCTGGCCAACCGCTTTGTAATGGCCCCAATGACGCGTGCCATTACCGCAGACGGAATACCCACCCAACTCAACGCCGACTACTATACGCGGCGTGCAGCAGGCGGCGTGGGATTAATACTAACTGAAGGCACGGTAGTGAACCGTCCATCATCCAAAAACATGAAAGACATACCTTTTTTTCATGGCGATGCTGCCCTTGACGGCTGGAAAAAAATAGCAGACAGCGTTCACGCGGCAGGCGGTAAGATCGCGCCTCAGCTATGGCATGTGGGTAATACCCCTTCCGGATGGGAGCCACCGGTCCTTTTTGAAAGCCCTGACACCATGACCACTGATGATATTGAAGCCACTATAAAAGCCTTTGCCGATGCAGCGCTTGACGCAAAGAACCTTGGCTTTGACGCATTCGAGATACACGGTGCGCACGGCTACCTCATAGACCAGTTCTTTTGGGACGGCACCAACCACCGCACCGATGCATATGGAGGAAAGACATTAAAAGAGCGCAGCCGCTTTGCTGTGGAGGTAGTGAAAGCAATGCGCGCGGCCGTTGGCCCGGACATGGTGATCATACTGCGCCTGTCGCAATGGAAACAACAGGATTACACTGTAAAGCTCGCCCAAACACCTCAGGAGCTTGAAGAATGGGTACTGCCGCTTGTGGATGCCGGCGTAGACATTTTTCACGGGTCGCAACGCAGGTACTGGGAAAATGAATTTGAAGGCAGTGACCTCAACTTCGCAGGATGGCTGAAGAAGGTAAGCGGGCAGCCAACAATAACAGTAGGATCCGTCGGGCTTACAGGTGAGTTCATGGAACTGTTCAGTAATGGTGCGGGTGCAGGAATAGCCGACATGAGCGATCTGCTGCGCCGTTATGAGCGCGGTGACTTCGACCTTGTGGCGGTGGGACGCTCGCTGCTGCAGGATCCGGAGTGGGTACAAAAAGTGAAAGACGGGCGTTTTGAAGACCTGAAGGCCTTTGAAGCTGCGAGTACTGCGAAATTATATTAATCCGCTTGGTATAATTTTTTTTTACCACATAGAAACAAACATATCTAAACTCTTTTTTTATTTTATATGTTTCTATGTGGTAATTAATTTCAGATTAAAACTTATAGCTGGCCCAACGGTTAAAATATTTAAAATCACCTCAAAATTTAGGTAAAAAAAACAGGATAAAATATTTCATCTTATCCTGTGCAATTTATGGTGAATACTTAATTTGTTAAACCATTATTCACATAATATAACTTTTCCAAAAATTATGGATTTAATTGTACTTTAAGTTCGTCTCTATCACTTCCTCTATACAGGGTCAAATATGCTTTAGACAGATCTGAATCTTTAGGTATTATGAAATAAAATACTCTTTCAGCTTTCTCACCTTTTTTTACAACCAGATCATTGCTTGTATCAAGACTTACAACATTAGGATTTGCTTTATAAAATTCAGGCGTAAAAGAAGTAAACTTTTGTATACCTTCAGATTTATCATCTGTATGAATAGATAAACTTGTATTCATTCCGGAATATGCTCCATTACATTCAAGACTTTCAAGGCCAATGTTTACAGCTAATAATTGTTGTTCTTCATTTGGCGCACCATGTTCGATATCTGTTTCAGAGAATTTAGCATTTGTAGTATAACTTACAACAGTATATTTTTCTTTTGTATAACTTCCTGTTTGATATTGTTTATCGTAAGTATTCTCGCTTTCATCTATAAATGAGGTGCCGGATACAGTTGTTTTTGGTTCCGGTCTTACAATAGCAACAGTGCTTTCTTTAGTTTGTTCCGTTGTTTGTTCATTCTTACAAGATGTCAGGATCACTGCACTTGCTAAAATTAAAATCCTAAATTGTTTCATGGTTTTAAATATGGTTAATATATTGATTAAAGCGCTAAAATTATAACAATAATCGCTGCTAACAAAAATTTCTCAAAATTAAGGAGGGCTAGTTTTAAAAGTTACCTTTTATGTTTGACTCGGTGAGTGTAATTAATTGAAGTAAAATAATTCACCAGGTACCGGTCAAAACACTGAGGCTTTGTACTACCTGTATTTTCTCTCTTAATGAGCTTTATAGTAAAACAAAAAAAAGACATTTCCACATAGCCCCGGTGATAGCGACATCCCCGACTGAGGAGGGATAAAGCGGACAACGGGACCATGCCTCCCAAAAGAAGCGTTTCGATGGCTGCTTCAAATAATTTGTCATTATCAGCGTTCCAATATAGAATTGGTGTAATTCGTGGCAGGATCTCTCCAAATTCGCTACATTTGGAATTATGAAGATAGAAGGACAATTAGAAAAGATATCGGCTTTTTCACACCTGGAGCTGCTGGCCAACCAGATCGTGGAAGGTTTTATCTCGGGAATGCACAAGAGCCCGTTCCATGGGTTCTCTTCGGAATTTGCCGAGCATAAGGTGTACAACCAGGGGGAAAGCACCAAGCACATTGACTGGAAGCTGTTTGCCCGCACCGACAGGCTGTACACAAAGCGTTATGAAGAGGAAACGAACCTGCGATGCCATATTATTGTAGACAACTCCTCATCGATGCATTATCCAAAGCTAAAGGACGGGCAGTTGTTTTATGAGAACAAGATCGGCTTTTCGGTACTGGCTTCAGCAGTGCTGATGGACCTGCTAAAGCGCCAGAGGGACGCGGTGGGACTTAGTGTGTATTCGGACACCTATGAGTTCTACGCGCCTGAAAAAGGCAGCGGCAGGCACCACAGGATGCTCCTGAACAAGCTTGAAGGGATACTTTCGGCGCCCGGACAGGCCAAAGCTACAGACACCATTACATTTTTGCACCAGATCGCACAGAAAATGCACCGTAGGTCAATGATCATATTATTCACCGACATGTTCCAGCCGGGTAATGACGAAGCGCTGTTCAATGCATTGCAGCACCTGAAGCATAACAAGCATAAGGTAGTTTTGTTCCATGTTATCGATAAAAAAACGGAGTTGAGCTTTGACTTTGACAACGCGCCGCGCAAATTTATTGATCTTGAAAGCGGTGAAGAGGTCAACCTTTTTGCCGAAAATGTAAAAGCCGAGTACGAAAAACTGGTTGACGACTATTTCAAAAAGATCGTCGACACCTGCATCCAGTACAGGATCAAGTATGTCCCGGTTTCGGTGGACGAAAAATTTGAAAAAATATTGGTCACGTACCTTGTTGAAAAACAAAAGTTTGGATAATTGGGTCAAAAATAATTTGAATTTTATTTGAAAAACACTTGCGAAAGTAAAAATGAGTTGTATATTTGCACTCGCAATCAAGCGCTGGTTTGGTAGTTCAGTTGGTTAGAATACGTGCCTGTCACGCACGGGGTCGCGGGTTCGAGTCCCGTCCAGACCGCTTAAATTGGGAAAGCCTTTCGTAAAGAAAGGCTTTTTTGCCCAATGAGGTTTTTGTAAAAGCCAGAACGCAGTTGTGTTGTTTATGCCGCGCGAGCGGTAGGTTTAGTAGTTAGACCAATGAAAAGCTTTCCATTTGTTTGGAGGGCTTTTTTGATTTTATACACTTTTGTAATTCCGTAATGCAAGTATAAACAAAGTTGGCCCCTAAGCTTTAAGACCCTATTACAAACAGGCAACAAATCTGTTCTGCGTGTGATGCTACACTTTGATGTTATTCCAAAAGCCCTTTATTATATATAAAACGAATCTCAGCAATGCGATCGTCAATTCGGCATACTTTATTTTTAGAATGCCAATTTTTAAATTCCTTAAAAATACCTATTTATAGGTATGTTTTGCATTTAAAAATACTCTTTATTTGTCTAATATATACCTACACGGGTTATTGAGCAATATGACATTAATAATATAAATAAAAAATCTTATATGAAAAACTTGGTACTTTTCCTTTTTTGCCTGCAGGCAACTTTAACTTTCAGCCAAACCAGCAAATTTAACAACGATCATTTTAAACTGGTCCAGGATATATTCCATAAAACCACACCGAAGGACCTGAATTCTTTTATGGAAAAAAATGGTTTTACTACAGATGGTGTTGAAAAAGATGAAGATGGATCTATGCATTACTTTAAAGCGGACTTTAGTCGTGTTGAGGTATATTATACCACAACAAATAAGATCATAGGTGTGAACGATACTTATGTAGGAGCCGTTAACAATACTTTCATAGAGGGAAAAATCAGGGACGCAGGGTATAGCTCTACAGACGTAACAACTGATCTTGGAGATGTTGAAATAGTGAGTAAACAGTGGGCTAAAGCGGGAACTAACATGATATTCTTAACATCAGTGGACGAAGAATTGGGAGGCGGCACCCTTATGTATGGAGCTGTAATCGAGTAAATATCAAAAAAAAAAAAATACCCCAAAGATCGCAAGGATCTTTGGGGTATTTTTTTTTGCCGGAAAAGCAAACAGATCTGTATCACACACACTTGAACAAGCTTTACATGTTAACCGCCATAATCCATCGTTTTACCTCATAAATTCGCATGCATGGTTTTTTCTTGGTAGTTTTACCTGAACGATGATCGCCATGACAAAAAAAGCACAGACCAACTTACTGCACATATTAGGTGCGTTGCTCTTCCTGAGCATCCCTATACTCGCATCGCCGGACCGTACGTCAGGACACCTGCTCCACGTAATGCCATTCCGCCGCCACTTTATAAGCTACATCCTGTTGCTCCTCTTTTTTTACGCCAACTATCTATATTTTATTCCAAAACTATATTTTAAGCAGCAGCGGCTATTTTTCT
Source organism: Flavobacterium sp. (assembly GCF_052437795.1). Taxonomy (GTDB): domain Bacteria; phylum Bacteroidota; class Bacteroidia; order Flavobacteriales; family Flavobacteriaceae; genus Flavobacterium. The sequence goes on along the minus strand of NZ_JBQVPA010000001.1, from coordinate 296,678 downwards.
TTTTGGCTATCATCGCCTGTTACATCATAATAGCAAGCCTGCCGGGCATTTTGCTTGGCCATGAGGACATGCCGCGGCATATGCAAGCCCCTCCACTTCCGGATATGCAAAACCCAGGGATCACATTCCCCGTAATGATGTTCCTGAGAGGAGGCTCGATATTCCAGTTCCTTTTGGTGTTTTTCCTATCATTCCTCATGCGTGTGAACCAACGCCTCAACACCATTCAAAGCGAAAAGCTGAAAACCGAAGTTTCATACCTCAAGGCCCAGATCAATCCGCACTTCCTGTTCAACACCCTGAACAGCCTCTATGCTCTAACCCTGGAGAGATCGGATGCCGCACCCGAGGCTGTTCTGAAACTTTCATCCATGATGCGATATGTGGTGACCGAAAGCAGCCGCGATATCGTACCCCTGGAAAATGAGATAAGCTACATAAAAAATTACGTCAGCCTGCAGCAATTGCGAATGGACGACAGCACACCTTTCTCTTTCATCATTACCGGCAACCCTGCAGGCAAAAGCATTTCTCCGATGCTGCTGATCCCCTTCATTGAGAATGCCTTTAAACATGGCCTGAACCCCGAAGAGGACAGCTTTATTTCGGTAAGTATCGACATTAGGCAAAGCGAACTCGAAATGACCGTTAAGAATAACAAGGTAACAGTATCGATCCCGCTTGAAGAGAAAAGCGAACAGGGCATTGACAACACAAAGCAACGACTGGAATACCTTTATCCGCAAAAGCATAAATTGGCTATATTCGATACCGATGGATCGTTTGAGGTAAAACTAACACTTAGCCTGTCATGATAAAAGCAATTGCCATAGACGACGAACCGCTAGCCTTGAAGGTGATCGAGCACTTTAGCAGGCAAACTGGCTCCATTGAACTGGAAAAGACCTTTACCAATACGGCCGAAGCCCTGCGACACCTGAAGAAGTTCCCTGTCGACCTGCTTTTTTTAGACATACAGATGCCGGGAAAGAACGGCATCGATTTTTACCGTCAGCTGGACACTGACATCATGGTTATCTTCACCACAGCCTATAGTGAGTATGCGGTGGAGGGCTTCAATGTAAATGCCGTGGATTATCTGCTCAAGCCTTTCTCCTTTGAACGCTTCCTAACGGCTATAGACAAAGCGTCAAAAGAGATCCGGGCCCGTCACGCGACAGGTGAACAAAACCACCTGCTCATCCGCGCCGATTACAAGCTGCACCGTATAGAATTTGATGATATAACACTCATTGAAGGCCTGGACGACTATATCCGTATCCATCTAAAGGAAAAAAGCACGATAACAACAAGGCTATCCATGAAGAACATATTGGAAAAGCTTCCTCAAAATACTTTTTTAAGGGTACACAGGTCGTATATAGTCCCATTGCGAAAAATTAAAACAATTTACAATAAGACCATCCAGATAGATGATTTTGTTATTCCTATCGGGGAGACATATAAAGAGGAAATTAGCAAGTTCCTTTAACATTTAACGTGAATTTGCCTCTCTTCTTGAGGGATTCACCTCAATTATTTGCAACATCCTGCTTTCAGCATTAAGTTTACACACTGAATATCGATTAATAAAATTAACGGTTTTTATTTTATAATCACATTGTTCTTTAATACCTTGCGAAACTTTTTTAACATAATTTTTTACCCCCTGAACGATGAAAAAAACTATTTATATTAGGGCTTCACTAATGGCGATGCTTCTTATTTTTGGGTTCGCTGCCAATGCGCAGCAAGGACCAAAAGCCTTTGGAAGGCCATTAAAGCAGGCGCCTAACCCAAAGAACGGGCTAATACGATGCGTGAGCACAGAATATGAAGCATACCTGCAGGAAAACGACCCAGGCAGGCAATCACGCGGACAGTTCGAAGAATGGATGGCTGTTAAGATACAAGCTGTGAAAGCGCAAAGAATGGCTTCGCCGGAAGGTACGACAGCAATTATTACCATACCTGTCGTTGTTCACGTTATCCATAACGGCGATGCAGTAGGCAGCGGTGAGAATATTGCCGACGCACAGGTATTATCTCAAATTACCGTGCTTAACCAGGATTACAGGAGAATGGCAGGAACGCCGGGCTTCAACAGTAATGCTGTAGGTGCGGATGTGGAAATTGAATTTTGCCTCGCCAAAATCGACCCGGAAGGCAATGCGACTACAGGGATAGATCGTGTAAACCTGGGCGTTGCAAGCTGGAACAGCGAGAACAGCATTGAGAACACATTAAAACCAAGTACTATTTGGGACCCTACACAATATTTCAACATTTGGGTTTGTAGTTTTGGCGGCAACATGACCGGTATCTTAGGCTATGCTCAGTTCCCTAATGCGCAACAGGTACCGGGAGTAGGAAATAATAACGGCGGCGCAGATACTGATGGTGTTGTAATTGGCTATCGTTATTTCGGTTCAAGGAACATTTATCCTCAAGGGAATTATCAATTCCCTTATGACAAAGGCCGTACGACAACACACGAGATAGGGCACGCGCTTGGGTTATTCCATATTGATGGCGATAATGCTACCTGTACGACCAATACTTCGGATTCGGCTAAAGATTATTGTCCCGACACTCCTGTAATTTACGAGCTCAACTACGAGTGTGAGACAATAGATTCATGCCCGGGCAGTCCCGGTAACGATATGATCGAGAATTATATGGACTATACTCCGGATGGCTGTATGAACATCTTTACACAAAACCAAAAGACAAGGATAGTTGCCGTAATGCAATATGGCGCGCGCAGGGCTTCGTTAAAAACATCGACCGTATGCCAGGTTACATCTGGAAGGGATGATTTTGAGTTACTGAACGGCTTTAACGTATATCCTAACCCAACACAGGGAGAACTGAGTATAGCTTCAGATAATGGCAACCTGCCGGATAGCTTTACCATTTATAACAGCCTTGGGCAAACTATGGCAAGCGTAAAAGTATCAGGCACGTCAAACCTTAATGTGAATACTTCTGCTTATGCTAATGGGCTTTACTTCATCAAGCTCGACAAAGGCAGCCAATCTAAGACCATCAAGTTCATCAAGAACTAATGATTGATACTTTACTTAACAAGAAAGCGGGACACTTAAAAATGTCCCGCTTTTTTATTTATCCACTTCTTTCTAAATTCGCGTATACCTAATAAATTTTTTATTTTTACCAAATGCTATATCCTATCCGCGCTATCCTACTATTATTTATATCAATTATCTGTTACAGTTGCGCCAAAAGCACAGAGATCCCTAAAGGATCTGACAACATGTACCTTGAGATAATTTATCGTAACCCCGGCGCCCTTTTACCAATGACTATAGGCTGCCCCAACGCTAAGTTTCCTGTACCAGAAGAGAAGGGAAGTATTTATTACAATCTTAAAATTAGTGATAAAAAAATAGTGAATGATTTTTATGAAAATTATAAAAAATTGCGACACGACCCTAACGGCAAAACATACTTCGACACTAAAGCGCAGGTATATTTTTATGTAGAAAACAGGGTAGACACTCTATGCATGAACAATTTTGGCCAAACACTTTTAAATGGTGTGCCACAGAAAGACAATGCTGAGTTATTTGCGGTCATTCAGGATACAATATCTCAAAACTATCACAAGTTTAAACGCGGTAAAACCTCCAATTAAAAACAAAACTACTCCTCGGGAGCCAACTCGATTTCCAACCCTTCCAGCTCTGCTGTGACCGGTATCTGGCAACCCAGGCGGCTGTTAGGCTTTACATTAAACGCCTCCGACAGCATAGCCTCTTCATCAGGCCCCATTTCAGGCAATTCCACATCATTCAGCACATAGCACTGACAGGAGGCACACATAGCCATCCCTCCGCAAATACCAATGGTACCTTCGGGAGCAAGCTCATAAGCACGACAAACCTCCATTATGTTCATCGCCATATCTGTAGGAGCCTGCACTTCATGCACAATGCCTTCGCGGTCGGTTATCTTAAGGGTTACTTCCATTTTCTTTCAAGGTTTAAAGTTTCAGGTTTAAAGTTTCAGGTTTAAAGTTTCAGGTTGCTTACTCATACTCTAACATCTTTACGGCAAGAGTGGTAACCTGAAACTTTAAACCTGAAACAAGTAAAACTATTCAATCGCTTTAACAACCTGCTTCTCTGCTTCCTTACGGGTACCGTCAAAGCCGTCCACACCGCTTACGGTGGTGTATTTAAGCACGTATTTTTTGCCGGGGTTCAGCTTGTTGTATACGCTTTGGCACATCAGTGTGGCCTCATGGAATCCACACAATATCAGCTTCAGTTTACCTGGATACGTATTGATGTCGCCTATCGCGTAGATGCCTTCAATGTTCGTCTGGTAATCCAACGCGTTGTTCACCTTAATGGCATTCTTTTCGATCTCGAGGCCCCAATTGGCTAATGCACCCAGCTTAGGCGTAAGCCCGAACAACGGGATGAAATAGTCGGTCTCAACCTTTGTATGCGCGCCATCGACCTCAATGTCCAGCGCCTCTACCCTTTCGGCACCGTGTATCCCGGTTACCTCGGCGGGCGTGATCAGTTTTATCTTTCCGGCTTTTTTAAGTTCCTGCACTTTTTCTACAGAGTCGAGGGCACCCCTGAATTCATTGCGCCTGTGCACAAGTGTCACCTCCGAAGCCACATCAGCAAGGAAAATACTCCAGTCCAATGCAGAGTCTCCACCACCCGCGATCACAATGCGCTTATCTCGGAAGAGCTCGGGGTCTTTCACAAAATATTCAACGCCTTTATCTTCATAAAAAGCAATGTCTTCGATCAGCGGCTTGCGCGGTTCGAAGCTGCCCAACCCTCCGGCAATGGCAATGGCTTTGGCGTGGTGTTCCGTGCCTTTGTTAGTAATGACAATAAAAGTGCCGTCTTCCAGCTTTTGTACAGTTTCGGCCTTCTCATTAAGGGTAAAACCCGGCTGGAATTGCTTTACCTGCTCCATCAGGTTGGTTACCAGGTCACCTGCCAGTACGGACGGAAAACCGGGAATGTCGAAGATCGGTTTTTTAGGATAAAGCTCGGTAAGCTGCCCGCCCGGCTGCGGCAATCCGTCTATGATATGGCATTTCAGCTTTAGCAGCCCCGCTTCAAATACGGTAAAAAGCCCTGTCGGACCCGCACCGATTATAAGTATGTCTGTTGTGATCATTCTGTAATGGTAAAAAAGCTATTCAGGAACAAATGTCCCAAAAACAGCTTTCTTAAAATATGATGGTTATCAGCTTTCGCCGAATAATTTTAAGCTACGTTAACGACCGTTTCAATTTGCGGCGCGTACTTTTTGATAGTCGTTTCCACGCCGGCCTTCAGTGTCATCTGGTTTACGCTGCAGCCCACGCAGGCACCCTCAAGGCGCACCTGCACGTGCTTGTCATCCTCTATGCTGATAAGTGAAATGTTACCACCGTCAGACTCAAGGAACGGGCGTATTTCATCAAGGGCCCTTTCTACACTGCTTCTAATCTCTTCTGTTGTCATTTTATTTCTTTTTAACTGCTGAACAGCCAGCCATCGTCGTTATTTTGATCGCTTCGGTCATTGGCAGGTTCTCATTCCTGTTCACGGTCTCCTGAACCACCTCACGCGCCAGTTCCTCAAATACGGTCTCAAGGGGTGTCGCGGTCTGCAATGCGGCAGGACGGCCATAATCGCCGGCCTCACGTATGCTTTGCACTATAGGCACTTCGCCAAGGAACGGCACATCAAGGTCTTCTGCCAGGTTGCGCGCACCTTCCTTACCAAAGATATAGTATTTATTCCCGGGAAGCTCCTCCGGCGTAAAGTAAGCCATATTCTCTATGATGCCCAGCACCGGCACATTAATGCTTTCCTGGCGGAACATCGCCACGCCTTTTTTGGCATCGGCCAATGCAACAGCCTGTGGCGTACTTACTACGACCGCGCCGGTTATCGGCAAGGCCTGCATGATGGAAAGGTGGATGTCACCCGTTCCCGGCGGCAGGTCGACAAGCATGAAGTCAAGTTCACCCCAGTCAGCATCAAATATCATTTGATTGAGCGCTTTTCCGGCCATTGGCCCGCGCCATATTACCGCCTGTTCAGGGCTGGTAAAGAAACCAATAGATAATATTTTAACTCCATAATTCTCGATAGGCTTCATTTTCGATCTTCCGTCTACCTGCACGGATATCGGCTTTTCGCGTTCTACATCGAACATGATGGGCATCGAAGGGCCATACACGTCGGCATCCAGTACACCAACTTTAAAGCCCATTTTGGCAAGTGCTACGGCAAGATTGGCCGTAATGGTCGATTTGCCTACGCCGCCTTTACCGGACGACACGGCAATGATGTTCGATATTCCCGGTATGCCTTTGCCTTTGATCTCGGGCTTTTCAGGCGTTTCCATTTTCACGTTTACCTTTACTTTCGCATCGGCATACACCTTTTCCTGTATCGTTTTTATAATGTCTGCCTCGGCACGCTTGCGGATGTGCATGGCCGGTGTGTGCATTACCAGCTCTACCACCACTTCGTCACCAAAAGTAAGTACATTCCTAACAGCCCCGCTCTCTACCATATTCTGGCCTTCTCCGGCCAGGGTAATGGTTTCGAGGGCATTGAGTATTTCTTTCCTGTCTAATTTCATGATAATTATAACAGCCTCTTATTAAGACTGGCTTCAAACAACAAAGATAGTGTGAAAAGGTGATATGGGAAAGCAATTTTTATCCGAAGTCCGACCTCAGATCAAAACCCCAACTCCACTACCGGGTCCCAAAAGAGCTTCTCGAATTTTACGACCTTGTTTTCCTTTACTTTCACGCCTTCGCTTTCCAAAAGCTGCTGCATGAGGTTAGTACCGCCAAAATGGTGCTTACCTGAGAGCAGGCCTACACGGTTAACCACACGGTGCGCAGCGACATCGTCCGGACAGGCGTTCATGGCCCATCCTACCATGCGTGCCGAGCGGGCTGCACCAAGGTATTTCGCAATGGCGCCATAGGATGTGACCCTGCCGTAGGGCACCTGCCTGGCCACTTCGTGAACACGTTCGAAAAAATTGTCGTTTTTAGCAGGCATGACAATGTTATTGGCTGCGGAGTATTTTTATTAATGTAAGTATCGAAATAAAGCCGGTTACCCCACCAAGGAAGTAGTTGATGTTGCGCATGAAAAATTCGGTTTTATGCTCAAACTTTTTGAATGATACTATATACAGGTAAAAGACCCCGAACGAACCTGCCACTACGCCTATCACAAAAAGAAAGACAAACAGGTTCGTGAAATAAAAGTACTTGTAGGCCGATAAGGAAATGCTTATGAATACATAATACGGGATCGGGAAAAAATTAAGCACAGAAAGCAGCGCACCAAGGAAAAAATTGCTGGCGCGGCTTTTCATCTTCACGATCTCCTTGTTCTTTCCTCTTTTTTTTTTTTTGGCAAAAAGCAGGAAATATATGGTAAGGAGCGTAAAAATGATGAGCCCGGTCTCCTCCAGGAAATGAATGATATCAGGACGGCTGTATAGGTACTTGGCAAATGAAACGGCAATGTAGGTTTGGAAAAACACTACGGTCGTCGCCCCCAATGCAAATATCACGGCACGCTGCCTACCCTCCTTCAGGCTTATTTTGGCTGCCGTCATATTAATGAGCCCCGGAAGGACTACACCAATGGCAGACAGGCCGATGCCCAAAATAAGCGGAAGGACGACATTCATACTATTTTATCCTGAATTTGATATAGGTTATGGCTTTGTTGTGCTCGAGGTACTGCTGCTCATAAAAGGTTTGTATCGCGGTCACGATCTCGGGAGCACCTTCATTAACATACACATTATGGTTGGCATACAGCACCTGGTGGCCTTCGCCGTGCAACAGGCCTAATGTGTAGCCATGCATGAACTCGCTATCGGTCTTCAGGTTAACAATGCCGCCCGGCTCAAGTATCTTTTTATAGCGCTGCAGGAATTCAGTATTCGTAAGCCTGTGTTTGGTACGCTTGTATTTTATCTGCGGGTCGGGGAAGGTGATCCATATTTCGGCCACCTCGCCTTCGGCAAAGAAATGTTCGATAAGCTCTATCTGTGTGCGAAGGAACGCTACATTGTCCAGCCCGCCTTCAACAGCTGTCTTTGCACCTCTCCAAAAGCGTGCGCCTTTTATATCGATCCCTATGTAGTTGTTAGCGGGATACCTTTCGGCCATGCCAATGGTATATTCCCCTTTACCGCAGCCCAGTTCGAGCACTATAGGCTTATCGTTCTTAAAGAAATCCGTTTTCCATTTTCCCTTCAACTCAAACTTGCCGGCCATAGCCTCATCCCTCGAGGGTTGGAGCACGTTGCCAAAAGTCTCGTTTTCCCTGAATCGCTTTAATTTATTCTTGCTTCCCACGTTATAAAAATATTTCGGTAAAAATATGGAAATCTGCGGGAATGGGGATTATTTTGAAGAAGCAGTTATCAAAATAGTTTTAAACTCCTTACCGCCGGTCGGTCCTGGTCTTGAAAGCCCGGAGACTTTACGAAGGGTGATATTTAAGATCACGAGGTCTTTAGACCCCCGCTGTGATGTGCTCAAAATGACGAATTCCTGAATGTTACTTTGTTTTCTCCAAAGTAAAAGAAAACTCCGACCCCTGCCCCACCTTGCTCTCAACATAGATCTTTTCGTCGTGGCCTTCCACAACGTGTTTGACTATGGACAGGCCAAGGCCGGAACCACCTTCGGTGCGGGCGCCGCTTTTGTCTACACGGTAAAAGCGTTCGAACAGCCGCGGAATGTGCTTTTTCTCGATACCTTCGCCATTGTCTTTTACACGTATAATGATCTTGTTATCAATAAGGTCTTCGATGGCAACTTCGGTAGTACCGTTCTCTCGGCCATATTTTATGGAGTTCACTACCAGGTTGGTTACTACCTGCTGTATCTTTTCGCGGTCGGCGTACACCATTATGGGCTTGATGTACTTCATGTCGAACATCAGCATGATGCCTTTTTTATCGGCCTTCATTTCTAGCAGGTCGAACACGTTCTGCACGACCTCCACAATGTTAAAGCGGGTATAGTTCAGGTTCAGGTCGCCGATCTCGAGCTTTGTGATCATATCGAGGTCCTGCACGATATAGATAAGCCTTTCAACACCTTTTTCGGCACGCTGCAGGTATTTTTTACGGAGCACTTTGTCATTCATGGCGCCATCCAGCAGCGTTAGCAGGTAGCCCTGTACGGTAAACAGAGGTGTTTTTAGTTCATGCGACACATTGCCCAGGAATTCACGACGGTATTCTTCACGGATCTTTAAGGCTTCGATCTCAAACTTTTTGTCCTGGGCGAATTTTTGCACTTCGCGGGTAAGCGTGGCCATGTCTGTAGTGATCGATTTATTCCGAAAAGTGCTCGACTCGAGCAGCGACACATCGTCGTAAATTTTCTTTACCCTGCGGTAAATGAAGTGCTCCACGCGGTACTGAAGCACAAAGAATGAAAATATGAAAAGCGATATGGCAAAAATAATGATGAAGTCCCAATGAAGTTCCATAAAAAAGTACATCATGACCGCAAGGAATGCTGCCGAGAACAGCATGATGTACAGCGATGATTTTAACGCGAACTTATATGACTTCTTAAAATTTATTGCCACTAAACCTCGAGCTTATAGCCCACTCCCTTTATTGTTTTAAATAATTCTTCTCCTATCTTTTCACGAAGCTTGCGAATATGCACATCTATTGTCCTTCCTCCAACTACCACTTCGTTGCCCCACACTTTATCAAGGATCTCCTCCCTCTTGAACACCTTGCCAGGCTTTGATGCCAGCAGGTAGAAAAGCTCGAATTCCTTTCGCGGCAGCACGATCTCCTGGTCTTCGATCACGATCTTATATTCTTCGCGGTTTATTTCAATATTGCCAACCCTCAAAACATCTTCTTTCGCTTCGTCATCTTTAAGCCTCCTCAGCAATGCCTTAACCTTGCTAACCAGCAATTTCGGCTTGATGGGCTTGGCTATGTAATCATCTGCCCCGGCATCGAACCCTGCGACCTGCGAATAATCTTCGCTTCGGGCCGTAAGGAATGTAATGATAACATTACTAAGCTCCGGCACCCTCCTTATATTCTCTACCGCTTCCATGCCATCCATCTCGGGCATCATCACGTCAATTATAATAAGATGGGGCAACTCCTTCTTAGCTTTAGCTACAGCCTCCCGGCCATTAGTAGCCGTTACTACATGATAGCCTTCCTGTGTAAGGTTGTAGCCTACGATCTCCAGGATATCCTGCTCATCATCAACCAACAAGATCTTAATGTCTTTTTTCTTCATTACAGATATATGAGTGTTTTGCGGCTGTAAAGGTAAAGATAATACAAAATGTTTAAACGTGTTAACCATTATTTAATGTCTTAACAGTTTAGTAATAAATACTAAATCCAAAGGTAACTTTTAGGTAACATAGCATTTAAAAAGCGGCGGTTACTTTGCGTCAAAATTTTAACAACACGACATGAGACTTAAATTTTTAGTAATCACACTGTTCACCTGCCTGATCGGCTTTGCCCAGGGCACAGGGACAGTAACCGGTAACGTTACCGATCTGGACGCTAACGGTGAGACTTTGCCTTTCGCTACCGTTTCTGTAAAAGGGACGACCATTAACACATCTACCGACATTGACGGGAACTACACCCTTACCGTACCGGCCGGCGAGCACACCGTTGTTTTCTCGTTCCTTGGTTACATGGATAAAAGTGCGACCGTAAAAGTTGCCGCGGGCGAGACCGTAACCCTTAACCAGCAGCTTAAATCGGACAGCGTACAAATGGACGAGGTGATCATTGAAAAAGTAATGGCCCGGGAAAAGGAAACAGCGCTGTTACAGGTGCAGAAAGATGCCATTGAGATAAAACAGAATATAGGCGCGCAGGAGCTGAGCCGTAAAGGTATTGGCGACGTTGCGACCGCTGTGGCAAAAACATCGGGCATCTCAAAGCAGGAAGGCAGTAACAACGTATATGTAAGAGGACTTGGCGACCGCTATAACTCTACTACCATAAACGGGCTGCCGATACCATCGAACGATCCTGAGAAGAAAAACATATTCCTTGACATATTCACTACCGACATCGTTGACTACATATCTATCGACAAAGTGTACAGCACAAGGATCTTTGGTGATTTTGCCGGGGGTAACGTGGATATCATATCTAAAGAATATCGCGGCGACGGGATGCTGGAAGTATCTGTAGGCTCAAAAGTGAACACCAACGCCCTTAACAAATCGGACAAGTTTTTCCTCCAGGACGGGCCGGGCAAAATGGGCTTTACCAACTACGATTATTCTAAAGACGCACTTACAAGCTACACTTTTGACAACAAGCTTAATCCGCAAAAGCAAAGCGTAGCCCCTTACAACTTTGGCTTCAAGGCCGGAGATGCCTTCAATATTGGCGAACAGGGCAGGCTAAGCCTTTTTGGCACAGCCAACTTCAGCAATGGCTATGAGCAGAGGGAAGGCGATAACAGGAGTGTGAGCGCACAGGGTGCACCGCTGAAATCATTTTACCAGGAGCGTTTCCAGTATAATACAAATACAACAGGAATGCTTAATGCCGCATACCGAATTAATGACAAGAATAAACTGTCATACAACTTCCTGTTCGTAAACACATCTGACCAGACACGCGATACCTATACCGGATTCCTGAGGGACGTTGCCGAAGACGGTGGTACGGTACTAAGGAGTACGTACACAAAAAACACCCTTATGATAAACCAGCTTTTGGGTAACCATAAGATCGACAGCCTGACCACTGTTGACTGGGGAACATCTTTCAATACCGTTACCAGCGACATGCCGGACAGAACACAAAACATTATAAAAAATGTACCGGGCAGCTTTCCGGTGATCGCACAAAACAGCGCGACCGACAACCACCGCTATTTCCAGAACCTTAAAGAACATGAACTTGCCGCCAACATTTCTGCTACAAGGAAATTCGGCCAAACCGAGGACGGCCTTACAAGGGGAAGCGTGACCGCAGGATATGCAGGGCGTTTCAAGAAACGTGACTTTGAGGCGATCCAGTTCAATTATAATCATGATGCGACCATAAGGAACGCTACACCAATAGACCTTAATAACCTGGACGCGTTTTATAACCCAACGAACTTTGCCAATGGCTTTTACAGCATTACCGCCTATGCGGGTATGACTCCGCAAACCTATAGTGGTGAGCAAAATATACATGCAGGTTATGTAAACGCTGATTATAAACTGACAGAAAAGCTAACCGCAAGCCTTGGGCTTAGGTATGAAAAAGTTGAGCAGATCGTAGACTGGGTTACCCAGTTTGACACCGATGGCGGAACCAACACCATGGACCGTAATGAATTTTTGCCAAACCTTATAGTAAAATACGAACTGAACGACAAGCAAAACCTACGCTTTGCCGCGAGCAAAACCTATACGCTGCCACAGTTTAAGGAAAGGTCGCCTTTTATCTACGAAGATGTGAACGAGATCAAGTACGGTAACCAATTCCTGTACTCCTCCCAGGATTATAATATTGACCTTAAGTGGGAATATTTCCCGAAAAACGATGAGCTTATTTCGGCTACATTATTTGGAAAAATGATCGTTGACCCAATCGCGGAAGTAAACGTTGCCTCTTCTACCAATGACATTTCTTGGGTAAACATTGGTGATAAAGGTACGGCTGTTGGTGTTGAAGTAGAGATCAAGAAAAACCTCTTTACTTTCGACAGCGAATTTACTAATAAAATCTCTGCCGGGCTTAATGTTGCTTACATGAAGACAAAGCAGGACATTGACAGGGAGAAAGTGCTTGAAGAGACGAACGGGACATTCAACCTCAATATCAATGATTCATCATCAGCCTTTACCGGAGCTTCTGACCTGCTTTTGAATGCTGACATATCTTATAGTAAAGATTGGGATGCTGACAAAGGGTTTACAGCTACCCTGATGTATTCGCAATATTCTGACAGGCTGTACGCCCTGGGCATTGAAGGAAAAGGAAACCAGGTAGACAAAGGGATGGGCGCGCTTGACATGGTTTTAAAAACACGTTTGGGCAGGCATATTGGGATCGACGTGGTGGGCCGCAACCTTTTAAATCCTGAGTTTGAAAGGATACAAGAGAATGCCGGCGGTCATGTACCTGTAGTTACCTTTAAAAGGGGAGCTTACATAGGTCTTGGCGTAACATACAAGCTGTAAACATCAGGCAAAAACAACAATTTGCTCACATTAAGTTAACCTACTATAAAGTTCTAAAACAGAAATTTGCACTTTAAATAAATAACACAAAATGAAAAAATCAGTTCTAACATTATTCGCAGTAGCATCGCTATCTTTTGCTGCTCTAACCGTATCTTGCTCGGACGACGACAAAGGTACACCGTCTAACCCATCATCGTTCGTACTTGACCGCGACAACCTGAAAGGTAACATCAACGATGGCGAAGTGATCCTTGAATCAGGAACTTACAAGCTAACAGGCAAACTGGTTGTTAACGCCGGTGCCAAGCTAACAATTAAGCCTGGTGTTATCATCGAAGCTACAGACGTTGCTCCCGGAACTTCTGATATCCGTTACATTGCCATCTCTCAGGATGCAGAGATCAATGTTCAGGGATCTTCTTCAAACCCTGTAGTAATGACATCTACAACTAAAGCTCCAGGTAAGTGGGGTGGCCTTGTTATCTGCGGCCGCGCTCCGATCAACAAAGGTGCTTCTGCCCAGGCTGAGGTTGGCGACAACCTTACTTATGGCGGTACAGAAACTGGTGACTCATCAGGATCGATCAAATTCCTAAGGGTTGAGTATTCAGGATATTCATACAACCAGGATAAAGAATTCAATGGAATTTCTTTCTTCGGTGTTGGTAACGGAACAACGGTTGAGAATGTACAGATCTACGAAGGTTCTGACGACGGTTTCGAATTCTTTGGAGGTACTGTGAACACTAAGAACCTTGTTGTAACGAACATTAACCCATCAGCTGTAGGTGACGATCTTTTCGACTGGACCGAAGGTTGGAACGGTAGTAACGAGAACTGGTACGGAAAAAGGTCGAATGCCGGCAACAGGGGTATTGAGGCTGACAACAACTCAAACAACCACCTTGCAACTCCTATCTCTTTCCCTATCATCAAGAACCTTACTCTTGTAGGTGCAGGCCCTGATGACACAAGCGGTGAAGCACAAGCAATGAAGCTAAGGGTAGGTACTAAAGCTAAATTTGACAACGTAGTTCTTGCTAACTGGAAAACAGGTTTTGACGTACAGCACGACGAAAGCGTAGGTTATGTTGGTACAGGCGACCTAAAAGCTACGAACGTGAAATTTGTGAACGTGACTACAAAATCTAAAGGCACAGGCACTACAGCAGGTACAACTCCTGACGTAAGCGCCATCTATACTGAAAGCACTACAGCTACAGGTGCAGGTAACGGCGAAAATACCCCAACTTGGGCGCAGGGCTGGACTCTTGGACTATAATCGCATAGGATTAAGTTAGTTTAGTATATTTAGATCACCCCTCATGCTTTTGCATTGAGGGGGTGATCTTTTGTAATTAGCCGCTGAACTATGCAGACAGGATGATGTGGACCTCACATCTACCCACATGTCATTTTAATAATGGCTATATTTAGTATGTCATTATCATTTTCGAAATAACTTATACAATTAATGCCAATTTGCTTTTCATAACAGGTTAAAATGCAGACATGATCAAGCCAAAATTTTACAAAAAACGATATAGTCCGCAATATTTTAATAAATTTTACCCAAATCTATTTTTGGTATAATATTTGAAAATATTTTTATATATTTACAACATCATTTTCACCAATGGCAAAAAAATACTTTTATATCACTTTACTTAGCTTCTTCTTGTTTTCGCTTGGCGCCGCAGCCCAGGAGAACAAAGGGTTCCCTGCATCTAATAAGGAAACCATAGAAGGGCTTAACATCTACCCTAACCCGGCCACTTCGGACAGGATCTATATCACATCCAAGTCGGCACAGAGCAAGGAAGTGGAGATATTTGACGTACTTGGTAAGAAGATACTTCAGGCAACCCTTACGGGCAAGGAGCTTAACATAACCAGTCTTACACCGGGTGTGTATATCATAAAGGTAAAGGAAGGCGATGCATCGGCAACCAGGAAGCTGATCGTTAAGTAATTAACACCCTATTAACCAGTTGCTAAAACCGTCTTAATTTTACTACGTAAATTTCGTTTCGTAAAAAATTGTGTTATATTTGTAACTGAATAAAACTCAATAAAAACTATAGACATGAAAAAAATCTACTTTACTTTAGCGGCTATTGCACTTACTGCTTTTTCCGCAAATGCACAGAACCTAATATCGAATGGAGGTTTTGAAGCCTGGACCGATGGCGCACCAGAGGGATTCACTCCTTTTCAAGCTAATACTACTACAGGAAGTGTGACACAGGAAACAGGTGCAGCCAATGTTCACGGAGGCACAAGTTCAGCTAAATTCACAGCTCCGGTAGGTACAGGCCATATAAGGGTATCAGTAACTGACATCCCTGTTACACCAGGACACAGCTATATGTTCTCTTACTGGTTCAAGGATGAGAGTGACAATGCAAAAGCCAGGCATTGGGGATCTTGGAGATCAGGAACTAATCAACTGACTGATAACTTAGATATCCTTCAGCCTGCTTATTACGCAAACTCTAATGGCTGGCAACAGGTTACTTATACTATGACCGCCCCTGCAAGTGCAACAGCCTTCAGGATCGATTACAGGGTATTCCAGGAAGCTACAGGTGCTGATTCAGGGCTAGTTTATTTAGATGATTTCTCATTTGTTGACCAAACTACAGCCGGTGTTAAAGAAAGTGCTATCGCTGGCCTGAAATTATTCCCTAACCCGCTAAAAGGCAATGTACTTAACATCACTTCTGATGCTAATGCTACAAAAACAGTTGCGATATTCGACGTTCTTGGAAAGCAGGTTGTAAATACAACAACAGCTAACAACAGCATCAACGTAAGTAACCTTACAAGCGGTGTATACATCGTAAAGATCACTGAAGAAGGAAAAACAGCTACTAAGAAATTGGTAGTACAGTAAGCTTCTTTAAAACATACCTCAAAAGCATCCGCCGCGGCGGATGCTTTTTTATTTGTACTTTTGCCAAAACTTCTGCCGTGATCAGCGCTTCCGATATATTTACCATTGCCTCCAAAAAAGAGTTTGAGAAGATAACCCTCAAAGTGTTTCGCCATCAATTCGACAATAATGCAGTGTATAAGGATTTTTGTGGCTTCTTAGGTAAGGACAAGCAGAATGTAAAGTCGATCAAGGAGATACCGTTCCTGCCCATACAGTTCTTCAAGACACATGAGGTTGTGAGTTCGCAGGACCCTGTGCAGATCACTTTTACCAGCAGTGGCACCACAGGCATGGCTACGAGCAGGCATTTGGTCACCGAACTCAATTATTACGAACAAAGTTTTCGGCTGGCATTCTCACAATTCTATGGCAACATCGAAGACTATGCTGTTTTAGCCCTCCTACCCTCCTATCTGGAGAGAGAAGGCTCATCACTAATATATATGGTCGAAGACCTCATACAAGGCTCGAATAATCCCCACAGCGGCTTTTACCTACACAATTATGACGAGCTGATAGCAAAATTGACAGCACTCGATACCGAAGGCCAGAATGTACTGCTCATCGGAGTAACTTACGCACTGCTGGACCTCATCGAAAAAGAGGATTTTAAACTGAAGAACACCATCATTATGGAAACCGGGGGCATGAAGGGCCGCCGCCGCGAAATGATCCGCGAAGAGCTGCATGAAGTATTATGCAAAGGCTTTGGCGTAAGTAAAATACATTCCGAATACGGCATGACCGAACTCCTCTCACAAGCGTATTCCCTTGGCGATGGCATTTTTGAATGCCCGCCATGGATGGATATCCTCATCCGCGATACGGAGGACGCGCTAACCTATGTTGACTATGGCAAAACCGGAGGCATCAATGTGATCGACCTTGCTAATATCAATTCCTGCTCGTTCATTGCCACGCAGGACCTCGGCAAAAAATACCCTAACCAGTCGTTTGAAGTACTGGGACGGTTTGACAATTCGGATGTCAGGGGTTGTAATTTGATGGTTATATAATTTCAGATCTCATGAAGAAAAAGGAACGCGGATGACGCAGATCTTTTTGGATTAGCACGGATTCTATTACCAAAGCCTATAGCCAAATTCAATAAAAAACGAGTCTTTCGACTCCTTTCATTATTTTACTGTAACTACAAAGTATTTCTTTTTACCGTGCTGTACCAGGATGTATTTCCCAATGATAATATCCTTTTCTGTCAGTTGATAGCCTTCACTCACTTTTTCTTTATTGACAGAGATCGCATTGGCTGTAACAGCTTCTCTCGCCTTACCGCGTGACGGGAATATATTAGTTACATCAGATAGTGCAAGTACAACATCGATACCTTCCTGCAATGCTGCACGCGAAATTTCAGTGCCCATGAACTCCCCAAAGATATCGGTAAAGAATTCTTCATTTTCATTCTCCAGATCCTCACGGCTAAAGTTTGAGAATGCAAAAACCGACTTCTTTACTGCTTCTTCAAAGTCTTCTTTTGAGTGCACGAATGTAGTTACCTCTTCAGCAAGTTTCTTTTGAAGCACCCTAAGGTGAGGCGCTGTAGCATGCTCAGCGAGCAGGGCCTCAACCTCTTCTTTAGAAAGGAATGTAAATATCTTTATATATTTCTCAGCATCAGCATCACTGGTGTTTAGCCAAAACTGATAGAATTTGTAGACCGAAGTCTTATCGGCATCCAGCCATATGTTGCCACCTTCGGATTTTCCGAATTTAGAACCATCCGCCTTTGTGATCAGTGGGCAGGTCATTGCATAAGCCTTGGCGCCTTCGTCGTTCATACGGCGTACCAGCTCAGTACCCGTAGTAATGTTACCCCACTGGTCACTGCCGCCCAGTTGCAGCAGGCAGTTGTATTCTTTATGCAGGTGGTAAAAATCGTAGCCCTGGATCAGCTGGTACGTAAATTCGGTGAATGACATGCCCGACCCTGCTTCTCCCGTAAGGCGTTTTTTTACCGACTCCTTCGCCATCATGTAGTTCACCGTAATGCGCTTGCCCACATCGCGTACAAAGCCGATGAATGAGAATTTCTTCATCCAGTCGTAGTTGTTTACCAATACCGGTGCATTGGCATCCGCAGAATTAAAATCAAGGAAACGCGACAGCACGCGCTTAATGCCGGCTACGTTCTTTTCCAAAGCCGCTTCGTCAAGCAGGTTACGCTCATCCGATTTGCCCGATGGGTCGCCGATCATACCGGTAGCCCCGCCTACAAGGGCAATTGGTTTATGGCCGCTCTTTTGCAGGTGTACCAAAATGATGATGGGCACAAGGCTTCCGATGTGCAGCGAGTCGGAAGTAGGATCAAAGCCTATATAGGCCGTGGTCATTTCCTTATTCAGTTGCTCTTCGGTCCCCGGCATGATGTCGTGTACCATACCCCTCCATTTCAGTTCTTCTACAAAATTTTTCATGTCTGCTTTTTAATGAATTGCAAAAATACAAACCTGTGTGAAAAAACAGGAACAAATAAGGATAAATGCGCAGTAAAAAGTACATTTGCAGCTATGATCTTAGTAACCGGCGGTACAGGATTGGTTGGTGCTCATTTGCTTTTGCAGCTTACAGGCAAAGGCGAACCCATTCGCGCATTGTACCGCAGCACTGCCTCCATCGAAAAAACCAAGAAGCTTTTTACTCATAATAAAAAGCAGGACGTGTTTCATACTATTGAATGGGTAAAAGGCGACATCCTTGATATACCTTCGCTTGAAGACGCTTTTGCGGGTGTGGACCATGTATACCACTGTGCCGCATTCATATCATTCGACCCGCGCGATGAAGAACAAATACGCAAGACCAACATTGAAGGTACGGCCAATATGGTCAACCTGTCTTTGGCTTACGGCATAAAAAAATTCTGCCATGTAAGTTCTATAGCCGCTTTGGGCGACACCAAAGAAGATGGCGACACCATTACCGAAGAGACCGAATGGAACCCCGAAGTGCGTCATGGCGATTATGCCTTGGCTAAATACGGTGCCGAAATGGAAGTTTGGCGTGCCTGGCAGGAAGGACTCAAAGTAGTTGTCGTAAACCCCGGGCTGATATTCGGCTATGGGTTTTGGGACCAGGGCAGTGGTGCGATATTTCGCGCGGTAGACAGTGACCAGTACTTTTATACTCATGGCACCTGCGGGATGATCGCTGTTGAAGATGTAGTTAACGTGATGCTACATTTGATGGAAAAAGACATCTCAGGGGAAAGATATACATTAGTCAGCGATAACCTTTCCTATAAAGAATTGCTGGATGCCATTGCTGACGGAATGCAGAAAAAACGCCCTTCGATCTATGCTACAAAATTCATGACAGCGTTTGGATGGCGAATGGATTGGCTTCTGTCGAAATTGCTGATGCGTAAACGGATGTTGACCCGTGGCATGGCCCGCTCATCTTACGCTACTGATAAATATTCGAATGAAAAGATCACCGCCGTAACGGAATATGCTTTTACACCAATACTACCTTACGTTAAAACGCTTAGTCAGTTTTATCAGAAGCATTGACCGTGCGTGTGCGCGGCCTGATCTTTGGCCCACCCGAAGATGACCCGCCTTTCACAGTCGTTCCCTCCGCACCTTTCTTGATGATACCTGCTTTTACTTTATCCTTCTCTATCCTGTCGGCAACTTTTTTCTGCATTTTTCCATACCTGTCAAGATCAGAAGCATAATAAGTATGGCTTTGCGCGAAGGTGAGGCTATCGGTCTTGTACTTTTTGTAGATATAGTTCTTAGCCTCCACTTTATTACTGTCAAGCACCTGCGGCTTAAAAGAATTGATCGCCTGCAGCATCGTTATATCATAAAGCATATTCACCATTTTGTCTTCAGGCAAAAGGTTTTTAGGTTTTTCTGCCGCCTGCTCCCCACAGGAGAACAGCAGCAATGACAAGAATAAGCAAGCAAGTTTTTTCATGATCTATCTGTCAAATAAAAGCCTTTCGCCAAGGCGTACATCCTTAACTTTATTATTGCTGTATACAAGGTTCCCATTTACAAAGGTATGGCTTATCCTCGACTTGAAATTAACGCCTTCCAGCGGTGACCATCCGCATTTGTAAAGGATATTCTCCTTCTTCACGCTCCATGGCAAATGTGGGTTGACGATCGCCAGGTCGGCATAGTAGCCTTCCTTGATAAACCCCCGCTTTTCGATACGGAACAGCTTTGCAGGGTTGTGTGCCATCTTCTCAACGATCTTCTCTACCGATATCTTGTTTTGATGGTACGCCTCGAACATCGCCACAACAGCATGCTGTACCAACGGCCCTCCTGATGGTGAGCTCGTATAGGGATTTTTCTTTTCTTCCAATGTATGGGGGGCATGATCTGTCGCCACAACATCTATCCTGTCATCAAGCAATGCATCCCAAAGTGCCTGGCGGTCTTCGGCAGTTTTCACGGCCGGGTTCCACTTTATCAGCGAGCCTTTAGTATCGTAATCGGCATCGCTGAACCATAGGTGATGGATGCATACTTCGGCCGTTATCATCTTATCCTCAAGCGGGACCTTATTCGTGAACAATTCTGTTTCTTTCGCCGTAGACACATGGAATACGTGTAGCCTGGCTCCTGTTTTTTTTGCCAGCTCTATTGCCCTTGATGAGGAAATGTAGCACGCTTCGGCACTGCGTATAAGCGGATGGAACTTTACTGGTATATTGTCTCCGTATTCTTCTTTATATTTCGCAAGGTTTTCACGGATCGTAGCTTCATCTTCACAATGTGCCGCGATGAGCATTTTTGTACTGCTGAAGATCTTTTCCAGCACGGCCTCATTATCCACCAGCATATTTCCTGTAGACGAGCCTAAGAACAACTTAATGCCCGGTACATTTTTCGGGTTGGTTTTCAGTACCTCTTCAAGGTTATCGTTCGTGCCGCCCATCATGAAGCCGTAGTTGGCGTATGATGTTTCGGCTGCTATCTTATATTTGTCTTCCAAAAGCTCCTGCGTTATGGCATTCGGAACGGTATTGGGCTGCTCTATGAACGAGGTGATCCCCCCGGCCACGGCAGCGCGCGATTCTGATTCGATATTGCCTTTGTGCGTAAGCCCCGGCTCCCGGAAGTGTACCTGATCGTCAATGGCACCCGGTATCAGGAAATTCCCCTCGGCATCAATTACCTTTACATCCGGCTTGGCGCTGATGCTTTCAGCAATTTCTTTAATAAACTTGTCTTCAATTAAAAGATCGCCTTCAAAAATGGCTCCTTCATTTACAATTTTGGCATTCTTAATTAAAATCCTGTTCATTGATCTTTTATAGTCTGTTAAGCATTTTTTTCATTCGTAGCGAGATCACCCCAAAGATAGCTTCTTTAAAGATGGCCCCGCTCATTTTCGATTCGCCCCTTGTGCGGTCGGTAAATATTATCGGCACTTCCACAATATTGAAGCCGTTGGCATAGGCCCTGTACTTCATCTCTATCTGGAAGGCATACCCCACGAACTTTATCCTGTCGAGGTTTACGCTTTCCAGAACCTTTCGCTTATAGCATACAAATCCTGCGGTAGTATCGCGTATCGTCATCCCTGTGATCGTACGCACATACGACGACGCATAATAAGACATCAGCACGCGGCTCAGCGGCCAGTTCACGACATTCACACCGGTCACATAGCGTGACCCTATAGACATATCCGCCCCTTTTTTGCAGGCGTCATACAACTTCTCAAGATCAGCAGGATTATGCGAAAAATCGGCATCCATCTCGAAAATATATTCGTACTTTTTAGCGATAGCCCATTTAAATCCATGTACATAAGCTGTACCAAGGCCCGATTTGCCTGCCCTTACCTCCAGATGAAGCCTTACGCCGAATTCTCCCTGGAGTTCCTTTACTTTTTGAGCGGTCCCATCCGGCGAATTATCATCAACGATCAGGACATCAAATTCAGTAGCAAGCAAGAACACCGCCCTAATGATCGGTTCTATATTCTCGATCTCGTTATAAGTGGGGATTATAACTATGCCATCGCTCATATGGTCTGCTGGATTTTTGTGCAAAAATAACGTATTTCTAACGTGTGGTATACAAATAAAGTATAATTAAAATATGGGTATGTAAAAAATAGTAATTTTGCATCCATGAACGATTTGGTTTTACATGCGCGGGAAGCAGGCGGCAAGGATTGGGCAACCATCCTGTTCGTGCTGTGCTTTGGCCTCATTGCAATTAACAGGGCCGTTTTTGAGACGCGTTTTGCCGAGTTCATCAAGCTGGCCGTATCGGACAAATACACCAAGATATACAAAGACAGCGGCAACCTGCTGAGCTGGTTCACCATATCCCTTTTCTTCATACAGGTAATTTCGTTCACTTTTCTCCTGCAATTCCTGCTGAGCTACTTTCACCTTGCCGATAAGACCAGTTGGGTATCGTTCATTCAGCTCTTCACCTTCATAGCAGTGTTCATACTGGCTAAGTTCCTCATCGAGAAGATCATTGCCACGTCGTTCAATATTGAGGAGTTCAATGAGCAGTTCAACCTCCAGAAGGTAAATTACCGCACCTATATCGGGTTGCTGCTGCTTCCTGTCAATGTCATTTTATTCTACAACGACAGCATCCATCCGGTTGTATTATACGTAATTATTACCGTAATATTAGCCGCCAGTATTATTTCATACCTTATTTCATTAAGGATATATCAAAATTTGATACTTGGCAAATTGTTTTATTTTATTTTGTATCTTTGCGCACTTGAAATAGCACCCTATTATTTCATGTATTATTGGTTTACAAAAAGTTAGTAAAGAATTGCTATTATATGAAAGTGAAAACTATTCTGGTTTCGCAGCCTGAACCGAAAGTAGAGAATTCTCCCTACTTCGAGATACAACAAAAGCTAAAGGTAAAAGTTGACTTCAGGCCATTTATCCATGTGGAGGGTGTTAGCGCAAAAGACGTAAGGGCCCAAAAGATCGACCTGAACAACTTCACCGCGATAATACTGACAAGCAAGAACTCGATAGACCATTTTTTCCGCGTGGCTGAGGAAATGCGCTTTAAAGTACCGGAAACCCTGAAGTATTTTTGCCAAAGCGAAGCCATTGCCTTCTACCTGCAGAAATATGTGGTGTACAGAAAAAGGAAGATCTATGTAGGCCAAAAGGATTTTGCCGACCTGTCGCCGCTAATCAAGAAATACAAGGATGAAAAATTCCTCCTGCCATCATCTGACCAGCTCAACTTTGACATCCCTCAAACCCTGAACAACCTTAAGGTAGACTGGATACCGGGCACGTTCTACAAGACCGTAATGAGCGACCTTAGCGATCTTAAGGATGTGTACTATGATGTACTGGCTTTTTTTAGCCCGACAGGTATCAAGTCACTATTCAAGAACTTCCCTGATTTCGAACAGAATAATACACGCATTGCTGTTTTTGGACTAACAACCCAAAAGGAAGCAGTAGAGCATGGACTTCGCGTAGACATCATGGCACCGACACCGGAAACACCATCGATGACAATGGCTTTAGAGAAATACATTGTGAAAGCGAATAAAGAGAAATAAACAATCACATTATATCAGAAATCCGCCGATGGCGGATTTTTTTATGCTTTATTATGCTGAAGCCGTTTCCTGATAACTAATAGAATTGGCACAAAAAGAAAATTCACAAACAACACGTTAATAATGTCCCTTTTACTTATTGTTTTTAAGCCATTCGTCTGCAAATGTGTTTTCAATAAAAAATAAATTGCAGACGTCAATTAATAGCAATATCCACAATAGTAAAAAAAACCGCCCCTTTTACAGGGCGGCCTTCTTTCCAAAAAACATCTATTCTAAAATTCACATTATGCCAACGGTCCGCCGGCCATAATTTCGTCACTGGCAAATTCCTCGAATTTTGCAAAGTTTTTCCTGAATGCCGCGGCAAGCTCAAGCGCCTTGGCATCATAAGCCTCCTTATCAGCCCATGTGTTCCTTGGGTTAAGGATCTCAGCAGGAACATCCGGACAGCTTTGCGGCTTGGCCAGGCCAAATACCGTGTGGTCCTTATACTCAACATTATCAAGTTCGCCATTCAGGGCGGCAGTTATCATTGCCCTGGTATATTTTAATTTCATCCTTTGGCCGGTACCATAAGCGCCACCCGACCATCCGGTATTGATAAGCCAAACATTTACGCCGGCATTCCTCATTTTTTCGATCAGCATCTCGGCATATTTTGCAGGGTGCAGCGGCATGAAAGGCGCACCAAAGCAGGCCGAGAAGTTAGGCTGCGGCTCGTTAACTCCCGCTTCGGTACCGGCAACTTTTGCCGTGTATCCCGAAATAAAGTAGTAGGCAGCCTGTCCCGGGGTCAGTTTAGAGATCGGAGGCAGGATACCGAACGAGTCGGCACTAAGGAAAAATATATTTTTAGGGTTATGCCCTATTGAGCCCGGCTGTATATTATCGATATGGTAGATAGGATAGCTTACCCGCGTATTCGGTGTAATGGAGTTATCCGTATAATCTACTTCATTAGTACCCGGCTTGAAAATTACGTTCTCAAGGATGGCACCGCGCTTTATTGCCCTGAAGATATCCGGTTCGGTCTCTTCGGTAAGGTTGATCACTTTCGCATAGCATCCGCCTTCAAAGTTGAATACGGTATTTTCGTTAGTCCATCCGTGCTCATCATCACCGATCAGCTTGCGCTTAGGGTCGGCAGAAAGGGTTGTTTTTCCAGTACCCGAAAGCCCGAAAAAGATAGCAGTGTCACCTTCAGCACCTACGTTGGCACTACAGTGCATCGGGAAAGTATCTTTAAACACAGGAAGGATAAAGTTTAGCGCAGAGAAAATGCCTTTCTTCATTTCGCCGGTATATCCGGTTCCGCCAACAAGTGCTATCTTCCTGGTAAAATCAAGTATCGCGAAATTGTGAGAGCGTGTACCGTCTACAGCAGGATCTGCCATAAAGCCCGGCGCACACACTACATGCCATTCGGCAGTGAAATCTTCAAGCTCCGATTCCTCCGGACGCAGGAACATATTGTAGCAAAACAGGTTAGACCATGCCGTTTCTGTAACTACCCTTACGTTCATACGGTAATTGGCATCAGAACAAACATAGCTGTCGCGCACAAATATCTCTTTTCCTGAGAGGTAGGCAGTAACTTTTTTATAAAGCGCATCGAATTTGTCACTATCAAAAGGGAGGTTCACATTACCCCACCATACTTTATCTTCAGTAATGCTATCCTTTACGATAAAACGGTCTTGCGGCGACCTTCCGGTAAACTCACCCGTGTTAATTGCAAGCGCTCCTGTAGAGTTCTCAACACCCTGGCCTTTTTCGATCGTGATATCGTGCAGCTCATCCGGAGACAGCTGATATCTTATGTTAGCATCTTCAATCCCTAAGTTTTCTAACGAAATCGATTTCGTGAAAAGGCCGTAATTATCCATACTTTTTAGAATGAGTTGAGTTGTTTGAAAGGGCAAATGTAAAAAATAATTTATTACAAAATAAGAATTTGAAAAAAAACTATCCTTTTCGTCTCACTATATTCAATAATAACACTATCCATGCCGATATTAATAACAATCCTCCAACGGGGGTTATTGGTCCCAGGACTTTCAGATCAACTGTAAAAAGCGACCTGCAGGCCAAAAAATAGATGGAAAATGAAAAGAACAGCACACCTATACTTACCAGCCATAAAATGGCCTTTTTAGCCTTTTCAGAGACCAGGGCCGTACTGCCTACGAAAAGCAGGAACAAGGCATGATACATTTGGTAGCGCACACCGGTCTCAAATGTCGCAAGTTCTGTTGGACCCAGAAGCTTTTCCAGGGTATGAGCGCCAAATGCTCCGAATATAATGGCTACTGCCCCCAAAACCCCTGCCGTTGCTATGATCTTCCTGTCCATTGATGTTTAATTTTGAGGTAAAGTTAAAAAGTTTTTAAGCAATTAACACGCAAAAAGTTTTCAGGATTATAACATTTGATTACTTTCGTGTTATAATTGGGAAAACACGAATAATGAGGAATATCTTGATTATTGGCGCAGGAAGGTCCGCCTCGTCACTAATAGAATACCTGTTGAATAAGGCGGAGGCAGAGAACCTCCAAATAACGATAGGCGACCTTTCGGCAGAGCTGGCACAGCGAAAGACCAAAGGACACCCAAGGGCCTCGGCTATCACTTTCGACATTTTTGACGAAGAACAACGGAGGGAAGAGATTGGCAAAGCCGATGTCGTAATATCCATGCTTCCGGCCCACCTGCACTACGAAGTAGCCAAAGACTGCATCACCTTCAAAAAGCACATGGTTACGGCATCGTACATCAGTCCGGCCATGCAGGACCTTGACGAACAGGTAAGGGCGAACAACCTTATCTTCATGAACGAGATAGGCCTGGATCCGGGCATCGACCACATGAGCGCCATGAAGATCATCGAAGACATTCGCGATAAAGGCGGCAAGGTATTGTTGTTCGAATCGTTTTGCGGCGGCCTCGTTGCCCCCGAAAGCGACAACAACCTTTGGAACTACAAGTTCACCTGGAACCCACGCAATGTAGTGTTGGCAGGTCAGGGCGGCGCGGCTAAGTTCGTTCAGGAAGGCACATATAAATACATACCTTACAATAAACTCTTCCGTCGCACGGAGTTCATGGAAGTGGAAGGCTACGGCAGGTTTGAAGGCTATGCCAACCGTGACTCTCTGAAATACCGCAGCGTATACGGTCTCGACGACGCGCTTACACTATACCGTGGCACACTCCGAAGGGTAGGCTTTTCGAAATCATGGAATATGTTCATCCAGTTAGGAATGACAGATGACACCTATATTATGGAAGATTCCGAAACTATGAGCTACCGCGAGTTTATCAACTCGTTCCTCCCTTACCACCCCACCGATTCGGTAGAACTGAAATTAAGGCACAGCCTCAAAATTGACCAGGACGACATACAGTGGGACAAGCTGGTAGAGCTCGACCTGTTTAATGACGATAAGATCGTAGGGCTTCGAAATGCCACGCCGGCACAGATACTTGAAAAAATATTATCTGACAAATGGACCCTCAAGCAGGACGATAAGGACATGATCGTGATGTACCATAAGATTGGCTATGAGCTTGATGGCAAAGAACATCAGATCGATGCTACCATGGTTTGCATTGGCGACGACCAAACCTATACCGCAATGGCCAAAACCGTAGGGCTGCCTGTTGCCATGGCTGCATTGCAGATACTCAACGGCAACATTACCACACCGGGCGTACAGCTTCCGCTTAAAAAGGAAGTGTATCTGCCAATATTAAATGAGCTCGAAGAATTTGGGGTTGTCTTTAATGAAAAGCATGTTCCGTACCAAGGCTACA
The DNA here is from genome assembly GCF_052437795.1 of Flavobacterium sp. GTDB lineage: Bacteria > Bacteroidota > Bacteroidia > Flavobacteriales > Flavobacteriaceae > Flavobacterium. The sequence continues at coordinate 269,135 of NZ_JBQVPA010000001.1, read as the reverse complement.
ATCCTGATAACGTAGCAAGCTAACCCCACTTAACTAACCCAAACTCCGAAACCTCCCGCTAACTACGGGAGGTTTCACTTTTTAAGGCCAGTTCCTATTTAATTAGAGTCGAATCTTTTATATTTACTTACAAATCACAACTCATGAAGATAAATTCGCTTCAAATAGAAATTGACGGCATTGACAAGGAGATACTACGCTACCTAATGGAAGATGCCCGCAAACCCATCTTACAGATAGCCTCTAAGATAGGTATATCCGGAGCGGCGATCCACCAACGCCTGCGCAAGCTGGAACAGGCCGGGGTTATATCCGGTTCCCGATTTATTGTTGATACCAAAGTACTTGGCTACAGCACCATGGCATTTGTAGGCATCTACCTGGAAAAAGCATCCATCAATTCCGAGGCGGTAAAAGACCTCCGTAAGATCCCCGAGGTGCTGGAATGCCATTATACCACCGGTAACTGGTCCATCCTCATCAAGATCATCTGCCGGGATAATGAGCACCTGATGCAATTGCTCAACAACAAGATACAGCCCATACAAGGCGTATCACGAACAGAGACTTTCATTTCATTAGACCAGCAGATCGAGCGGCAGATACAGTTGTAATTTCAGATCTTAGAGGGTATATTTTAGATTGAGCTACATTCAGCCGGATGAGTATTGTCCTGTATTGAAAGACCCCCGAAAGGGGCAAACCTCATAGCATAGGGCAACGCCCTATGCTAAAAAAAAACCGCCGGAGATCCGAACGGTTTTTTGGGAAAATATATAGAAAGGGAAATTAATCCCTTGATCCTCCAAATATTTTCATTCCGAAATACACCAGCATCGCCAGCGATCCTAAAGCAGCCACAACGTATGTACGTGCCGCCCATTTAAGGGAATCTTCGGCGCCGGAATATTCCTGCTGTGTCAGCATGTTCTTATTTTTCAGCCAGGCAAGGGCACGGTTGCTCGCATCATATTCTACCGGAAGTGTGATGAAAGTGAACAGCGTTGTAATGGCGTAGAGAACCAATCCTGCTATGGCGATGTAAAAACCGAACCCCATTTGCGCGGCAGCGCCAAGCAGAATGCCTATTACCAGCAATACCTGTGAGAGGTTCGACGCCACATTGACCATCGGCACCATCTTAGAGCGGAACTCCAGCATGCTATAAGCTGTTGCGTGCTGTACGGCGTGGCCTACTTCGTGTGCGGCAACGGCAGCTGCAGCAGCATTGCGTTGGTTATATACCGCCTCGCTGAGGTTTACGGTCTTATCCGCGGGGTTGTAGTGGTCGGTAAGTCGGCCGGGCGTCGAGATGACGCGGACATCATAAATCCCGTTATCGTTCAGCATTTTCTGTGCTATCTCGGCACCACTCATCCCGTTGCGAAGGTGCACCTTTGAATAATGTTCAAACTTACTCTTCAACTTTGCGCTTACAGCAAAACTTACCAGCGCTATTGCGCCAATTATGATCCAGTACCAAATATCTACATACATAATTCAATTCGTTTTTTATTGATATTTATAAAGCTAATCAAATTATAAACCGATCTTTGCTAAGAAAAGGTTAATGCCTTTTTGACGGGTTATTGTGACGAAATTGCAGGTTTTGTAAAACAGAAACTCCGGAAAGGTAAATCCTTTCCGGAGTTTTGCATGCTTTCTCCTTTCCTTTGGAGAGTGGTTAGGGGTGAGGTATACCTATCCCACAATATTAATGATCCTGCCCGGCACCACGATCACCTTTTTAGGGGACTGGCCGCCAAGCTGCTGCTGCGTACGCTCATCGGCGAGTATGGTTTTCTCAATGTCGGCTACGCTCATATCCATCGGCAATTCGATGGTAAAGCGGGTCTTGCCATTGAACGACACCGGGTATTCCTTGCTGCTTTCGACCAGGTATTCCGGATTGAATATCGGGAACGGCACCTGCGAGATGCTGCCCTGATGTCCCAATCGGTGCCAAAGCTCCTCGGCAATGTGAGGTGCGTAAGGCGATATCAGTATGGTCAATGGCTCCAATATCACACGCTCGTGGCAGTTCATGGCGGTAAGTTCGTTGACGGCGATCATAAAGGAACTCACCGAAGTATTGAACGAGAAGTTCTCGATATCATCCTGCGTTTTCTTGATCGTTTTGTGCAACGTTTTGTACGCTTCCTTACTGCCCGGGTTAGCCGTTACGATAAGCCCGTTATCGTCAAAATACAGTTTCCATAGCTTTTTCAGGAATCCAAAAACACCGGTGATGCCTGCAGTATTCCATGGCTTGGCCTGTTCGAGTGGCCCAAGGAACATTTCGTACAGGCGCAGTGTATCGGCACCGTATTGTTCGCAGATGTCGTCCGGAGTTACTACGTTGTACTTGGATTTAGACATTTTCTCGACTTCGCGCCCGACGATGTATTTTCCGTTGTCTTCCGTTATGAAAACTGCATCTTTATAATCCTGATTTAAAGAATGGTTTTTAAAACCTTCAATATCTAATTCATCAGATGCATTTACTAAAGAAACGTCTGCATGTAATGGAACTATTGACTCACCCCAATTTTCAAATTCAACTTTCTGAATATTTGCATCATTGCTTTTTACATCACTACTTATTAACTCACTTACTATTTTAAATAAATTGTCTGATGGTAAAAATCCTCCTAATTCAAACTTTTTAGTGAAATTTTTAGAAACCAAAAAACTTTGAGAAAAAGTTTGTTTAGTAATTGCATCCGAAACATGATGTTTAATTAATGTGCCTTGTAAAGTATATCGATAAACAAAAGCACTCATCCCCAAAATCATCCCCTGGTTGATCAGCTTTTTAAACGGCTCTTCCTTAGTAATGAATCCCCTGTCCTTTAAGAATTTGTTCCAGAAACGGCTGTACAGCAGGTGGCCTGTAGCATGCTCGCTTCCGCCAATGTACAGGTCTACGTCCTGCCAGTAGGCTTCCGCTTTGTCCGAGATGAATTCGTCGTCATTGTGCGGGTCCATGTAGCGCAGCCAGTACCATGAGCTGCCTGCCCATCCCGGCATGGTGTTCAGTTCCAATGGGAATACAGTTACATCGTCTATCAGGTCGTTAGGCACTACTTTATTCTCAGCAGTGCTCCATGCCCACTCGCGGGAGTTGCCCAATGGCGGCTGCCCGTCTTCCGTTGGTAAATATTTCTCTACTTCAGGAAGGCGTACCGGCAAGTGTGCCTTGTCGATCATCTGCGGCATGCCGTTCACGTAATATACCGGGAACGGTTCACCCCAGTACCTCTGACGGCTAAACACGGCATCGCGCAGGCGGTAATTGGTCTTGCCCCTGCCCTGCTCGATGCCTTCCAATGCTTCTATCACAGCTTTTGTAGCCTGCTTGTAATTCATCCCGTCAAGGAAGTCGGAATTCATCAGCTTTACATTGTCCTTCGACCCATACGCCTCTTCCGAAATGTCCACATCGTCGAATATGTTCTTTATCTCAATGCCGAAGTGCTTCGCAAAGTCGTAATCCCTCTGGTCACCCGCAGGAACGGCCATTACCGCGCCCGTACCGTAACCGGCCAGTACGTAGTCGCCTATCCAAACCGGGATCGGCTCTTTAGTAAACGGATGTTCTGCATACGCTCCCGTAAACACCCCCGAAATGGTCTTCACATCGGCCATACGATCGCGCTCGCTGCGTTTTGCCGTAGCCTCTACATAGGCGTCAACAGCAGCTTTCTGCTCCGGCGTAGTGATCTTTGCCACCAGTTCATGCTCCGGTGCCAGCGTCATGAACGACACCCCAAATATGGTATCAGGCCGTGTAGTGAACACTTCTATCTTGTACTCGTTCTCGTCGTCGCCTATTTCAGAGAATATGTCGGAGAAGAAGGAGCGGATGCCGAGACCGTCTGGCTCTTTAGTCCTCACCCTTGGTTGTATCCTCCCTCCGGTTCCCTCTTCAGACCTCACCCCCGGCCCCTCTCCAAAGGAGAGGGGAGCAGCTTCACTCGTGCCGGATTCGTCGGTGTCTTTATATGATTTCCTATTGGATAGCGCAATCCTGATCTGGGAAAGTACACTTTCAATATCGTCCAAAACCTCTTCATTGCTAAAGCGGATTACTTTGAACAAATGCTTCTGCTTAAGTTCCAGTGTGCGTGCCTCATCAAGTTCTGTTTGCTCAGGACCATCGTGATAGCCACCATCGATTTCTACTACCAATCGCTTTTCAAGAGACGCAAAATCAGCAATGTAGTTGCCTATGTAATGTTGCCTTCTGATTTTAACCCCAAGTTTTTTATCGCGCAGTTCCTCCCAAAGCATCAATTCAGCTTTAGTTGGCTCTTTCCTGTTTTCCCTTGCGTTGGCAACAAGGAGTTTTGCATTGATCCCATCGGCCGTTAAATATCCCGGATCTCCTTTCGTACCGGAAGCTGCCCCCCTCTCCTTTGGAGAGGGGTCGGGGTTGAGGTCTGATGCTATTACATTAAAACTCACACTCGCCCCAACCGACTTCCCTATCCAGTTCCTCTGGCTTTCTTTTAGCGAGTCGGTCCAGTCGATGGTTTCGAGGCCCTGCAACAGCCGTTCGGCATAGGCGGAGATCCTCATGCTCCACTGGGTCATTTTCTTGCGGGTCACGGGATAGCCGCCACGTTCGGATACGCCGTTCACGATCTCATCGTTGGCAAGTACGGTACCCAGCGCGGCACACCAGTTCACTTCGGTCTCCGCAAGGTAGGTAAGGCGGTACTTCAGCAGTATGCGCTCCTGGTCCTTCTTGCTGTAGCCTTTCCATGCATCGGCTGTAAAGGCAGGTATGTTGTCATCGCTCACGGCATTGATGCCGGCGTTACCCTTCTCCTCAAATTTTTGGATAAGAGTACAGATGCTCTCTGCTTTATCGGTATCTTTATTATACCATGAGTTGAACAGCTGGATGAAGATCCACTGTGTCCACTTGTAGTATTCCGGGTTGGAGGTGCGCACCTCACGGTCCCAATCGAACGAGAAGCCTATCTTGTCAAGCTGCTCACGATATCTGTTGATGTTCGTTTCGGTCGTGATGGCCGGGTGCTGCCCGGTCTGGATGGCATACTGCTCTGCCGGAAGCCCAAAGCTATCGTAGCCCTGCGGGTGCAGCACGTTAAAGCCTTTGTGGCGTTTGTAGCGTGCGTATATGTCGCTGGCAATGTAACCCAGCGGGTGGCCTACGTGCAGCCCCGCCCCCGATGGGTACGGGAACATATCCAACACATAGTATTTGGGTTTATCGCTTATGTCTTCGGCGCGGAAAGTATCTTCTTCCGCCCAGTATTTTTGCCAGCGGGCTTCAATTTCGTTGGGATTGTATCTCATGATAAGTCGCAAAGTTTCAAAGTTCCTAAGTCCCAAAACAGGACAAAGCACCGCAAAAATACGCTTATTGTACGAAAGCCAAAACTTTGACCGTTATAAACTATGGATAAACAAATTCTTTATTTATTTTTACCGCTAAAACAGAACCAATGGCATCATCTTTCGAAAAATTCCAGAAAAGGCGCGTTATCACCTCCTATTTTTCGGTAATACTCTGCATTTTCATTGTGCTTACCCTTTTAGGAGCACTGGGGCTTTTCGTCATCAATACCGAAAAGATATCAAGCCACGTTAAGGAGAACATCCCCATGACGGTTTATTTTAAGCGCGATTCGCCCGACAGCCTTAAGGAGGCTTTTGGCAATGAGCTCAAAACATCGGCCTACATCAAGGATTTTGTATACGTTTCAAAAGAAGATGCCGCCAAAAATAACCCGGATATCGTAGGCGATTATGAAACGCTTTTGGATAACAATCCGCTTTTGGATTCATACGATGTGCACCTTAAAGGCGGTTTCGTACAGCCGGACAGTATTAAGGCTATTGAGGTAGAGCTGCGTTCCAATCCTATTGTGGGCGATGTGAGCTACGACTCGGCGCTGGTAGGCCTTGCCAATGAGAACATCGAAAAAATCACGTTCTGGATATTGGTCCTGAGTGGGGTGCTGGTGGTCATTGCCATGCTACTCATCAACAGCGCATTGAGGCTGTCCATCTACTCGCACCGCTTTACCATCAAAACCATGCAGATGGTTGGAGCCACCAAATCGTTCATCCGCAAGCCGTATGTATGGAAAGGCATGAGGCTGGGTTTCATCGGGTCTATACTGGCCATACTGGCACTGGTATACATTGTATACTGGCTGGACGGCGAATATCCGGTACTTAACATCTGGGAAGACTGGATGCCAACAGCAATAGTGCTTGGCGGGGTACTGGTATTTGGCATCATCATAGCCGCGATAAGCACGTTCTTTGCCACACAGCGCTTCCTGAACCTGAGGACAGATGACCTGTATTAAAAATTCCAAATAACAATATACATAACAGGCAGAAAACTTTAAACCTGAAACAAATAAAAATGAATAACGAGATAAAAACCACTTTCCTTTTTGAAAAGGTAAATTATACGATACTGCTAATAGGCCTTGGCGTAATTGCGCTTGGGTTTATCCTTATGGCCGGTGGAGGCAGCGATGACCCGAATGTGTTCAGCGAGGATATTTTCAGCTGGAGGAGGATCAGGCTTGCGCCAACAGTGGTGCTCATAGGTTTTGGCGTTACCATTTATGCCATCCTGAAAGACCCCGGTACACCTGTGGCCGAACTTCGCGAAGACAGCAAGGCAGGAGCGCCCGCAACTGCTTCGGACAGGCTTGTGGAAGAACAGCCGATCAAGAACTTTACCAATAAAAAGAAGAAATAAATGGATCTTATCCAAGCGATCATCATTGCCATCATTGAAGGCCTTACCGAGTATTTGCCTATTTCCTCCACCGCGCACATGGTTTTTGCCAGTTCCTACTATGGCATCCAGGAGGACGATTTTGTAAAGCTATTCCAGGTATCCATCCAGTTGGGGGCCATACTCGCCGTAGTAGCACTGTACTGGAAAAAGTTCTTCGATTTCACTAAACTCGATTTTTACATGAAGCTGGCTTTAGCTGTGATCCCCGCATTGTTGCTTGGCAAGCTGTTCGATGAAATGATAGAGGAAGTTTTAGGCAACCCTATCCCCATCGCAATTGTACTTATCGTTGGAGGAGTTGTGCTGCTATTCGTAGACAATTACTTTAAAGATCCTACCGTATTTAAAGAAGAGGATATTACTGTAAAGAAAGCGGTAACCATAGGCATTTGGCAATGCCTGGCCATGATGCCGGGTACGAGCCGTGCGGCAGCATCCATCATCGGGGGTATGCAGCAGGGGCTTACGCGACAGGCCGCGGCCGAGTTCTCATTCTTCCTTGCTGTGCCAACTATGCTGGCCGTAACAACTTATTCCATCCTGATAAAAGAATATGGCACCGCCGAGACCAAGGGCTATGAACTGATGATGGAGGGCGACAACCTGAAGCTTTTCGCCATAGGCAGCATTATCGCGTTCGTAGTAGCCATAATTGCCATAAAAGGCTTTATCGGCGTTATCAAAAAATACGGTTTCAAGCCATGGGGCTGGTACCGCATCATAGCCGGAGCACTGCTTTTGGCTTATTTTACAATGTATAAATAATTTCCCTTGGCCACACCCGAAGAATTCCTCGAAGGAAAAGTTGTCCTTATCGACAAGCCACTGCAATGGAGCTCGTTCCAGGCGGTGAATAAAGTGAAGTGGAGCCTCAAGAAGCACCTCGGCCTCAAAAAGATAAAAGTGGGCCATGCCGGCACCCTAGACCCGTTGGCTACTGGCCTGCTTATCGTATGCACAGGGAAATTCACAAAGCGCATCTCCGAACTTCAGGGCATGGAAAAGGAGTATACGGGTACATTCCATCTTGGCGCGACCACGCCATCCTACGATCTGGAGACCGAAGTGAACGCTACTTTCCCGACAGGACATATCGATGAAAAACTCATTCACGATACACTCCCTCAGTTCATCGGCGAGATCGACCAGAAGCCTCCTGTATTTTCTGCCATTAAAAAAGACGGAAAACGCCTTTATGAACACGCACGCAAAGGCGAGGAAGTAGAGATCGCCACCCGCAAGACCACCATACACGAATTTGAGATCACGCGCATTGCTCTGCCCGAAGTGGATTTCAGGGTGGTGTGCAGTAAAGGCACTTATATACGCTCACTGGCTTACGACTTTGGGGCAGCGCTTAATTCAGGCGCGCATTTAACGGCACTGCGGCGTACGAAAATAGGCACATTTTCAGTTGAAGATGCTATATCACCCGAAGCTTTTGAAAATCGACTTGAAGACCATACTGCTTAGCTTTGGCAACTGATCATTATCGATAAAAAAATATGTTTTATATGCTTTTGCCAACTTTCAGATCAACTATTACTTCACTTTTACTGATCATCCCGCTCTTCTGCTTTAGCCAAGATGATGAGGAAAAGAAAGAAACGATTTTCATTACCCATTCTGAACCGGATGACAAGCCTGCGGCGGAATTTATTTTTGGGCAATTATCGGTTTCAGTACCCATCCGTGCCAACCCGTATTCAGACGAGATACAGGATTATTATGCGGAAACCGGCCAGGAATATAAACCAAGTGTACTGGACTATATTATTCCCAACGGACTTAGCGCCAACATCGGATTCGGCGTGCATTACAAGTCGTGGGTAGGCATCAGCGCCAATACCGGGATTGATTGGCTGGCTACCGAGAAGCTGGTTTACGCGCCGGTGTACGGCAGCATACTCTTCACACCGCAGCTGTGGGACGAGATCAATATCTATATGCAGGCGGGCTATGGCTGGAGCTATGCGCTGGGCAGGGGTAACCTTTCAGGTTTTTACCAAAAGTACCGCCTGGGAATGATATTTGACAACACAGGCTCTATTTTCCTCGACTTCAGCGCGAGCGATTTCCCTATTTATGAATATAAATATGCAGGAAGCATCAGCCTTGGCGTTGCGATCACTAACTTTGGGCTATGAGATATTTTATAGCCTTTTTCATATTCGTTACAACTTCGCTTACCGCCCAGGAAAAGCAAAAGTTACCCTTACTGGATGGCGACCTCATTTTCCAGGACATGGACTGCGGGCCGCTGTGCGATGCTATTGAAGCCGTGACCGAAGGGTATGGTGGAAAGGATTTCAGCCACATGGGCATGGTGTACCACCGCAATGATACCGTTTATGTAATTGAAGCGGCAGGCAGCGCCGTACGGCTTACCACATTGGAAAAATTCTCTAAAAACACCAAAAAGGAGATGCCGGTAATGCGCCTGAAAAAGAAATACAGTAAGCTGATACCCACAGCCATCGCTTTTTCGCTGAAGCAGGTCGGAGTGCCTTATGACGATGAGTATGTATACGATAACGGCAGCTATTATTGCTCGGAACTGATATACGATGCTTTTAAGTCGGCCAATAAAAATAAGCCTTTCTTTGAACTTTTCCCTATGACGTACAAACAGCCCGGTACCGATGAATTTTTCCCGGCTTGGGTAGAATATTATAAAGCCATTGGCAAACCGATACCCGAAGGGTTGCCGGGCTGCAATCCGGGTGGAATGTCGGTATCGGATAAGATCGAGATAATCGCCCCCTTACCCCCAAAGGGGGAATAACCGGATAAACTTAACGGATAATCCGCAATTCAGTGATTGAGTGGAATTCCCCCTTTGGGGGGCTAGGGGGCCTGTTCCAACAACAGCAGGATCTCCTGCATTGTACTGATCCCTTTATCCTGCAAATACCATTTCTGCAGATCGGCTTTGGCCTCGTCCGGGATATGGCCGAATTTTTCCTTTGCATCCAGGATCAGCTTTGCGGCATCATGCGGGCGTGGCCCCCAGCTGCCACGTATGGTAAGCGTATGGGGTTCCACCAATACCAGTTTAGGAATGGAACGCGCGCCATTGGTCAGGTAGGCATCCATCAGTTGCGGGTTTTGGTCCCGAAGTACAATGCGCAGATCCAGTTTATCTGTAGCTTTTGCCAGTTTGTCGATCACAGGTAAAATTTGCGCCGCATCACCGCACCATCCTTCTGAAATGACTAAAAGCGTATTCTTTGTTTTCAATTTATCCAGCCTGTCCTGTATTTCCTGAGGGATATGCAGGGTCTTGTCGAGGCGGTTCATCCGCACCTCGTTCAGCGTGCTGTAGTGGGTCAGGTCCTCACTTTGGGTATCGCCTGTAGAAAGCCCCTCTTTAAGCAATTGCGACATGTGGCCGCGGTATTCGGTATAGCTGTGGCTATTGGCCAGGCTTTGTTCGATGATTACTGTCATGATCGTTATTCTGTCTGTTTTGCATTTTAACCAATCAAAAAGGAAGCCATGCCGCAAAAAACTGTAATTTAGTCAGGTTAATACCTACAAAATGAAATTTGACGGAAGCACTATAGGCCTCATCCTTTCGGGCGGCGGGTCTAAAGGCATTGCACATGCGGGGGTTCTTAAATTTTTCACCGAACAAGGCATTGTTCCACAGCACATTGCGGGAACTAGTTCGGGTGCCATTGTGTCGGCTTTATTTGCAGGTGGCAAAAAACCGGAGGAAATACTGGAATTTTTCAAATCTATTTATTTTTTCCACTGGAAGCATTTTACCTTTCGTAAGGCAGGGTTTATCGATTCCGATGCTTTCCGTGACTATTTTCACCAGATCTTTGGCGAGGCTACATTGGGCGACCTTCCTTATAAAATGCACCTCACCGCGACCGACCTCGTTTCGGGCAAGCTGAAGATCTTCGGGCCAGAAACAAAAGTTGCCGATGCCGTGCTGGCTTCCTCGGCATTCCCGGGCATTATATCGCCTTATGAAATAGACGGCAGGCTGTATAGCGATGGCGGCATCATAAACCACTTCCCCACCGACATTTTGCAGGGGCGCTGCGAAACACTCATCGGGGTCTATGTGAGCCCGATACAGAAGATCGAAGCGGCTGACATGAAGTCGATAAAAGCGGTGGCAACACGGGCTTATGACCTGCTTTCGGCCAACAGCAACATGCAGAAGTTCACGCTGTGCGATTGGGTCATCAGCCCGGATGAACTTGCATTATATCGTACATTTGAGACAAACAGGCATAAGATGGACGAGATCTTCCGCATTGGTTATGAAGCGGCAAAGAAGTCGTATGGGGAGTTGATAGTATAAGCATCCCCAGCCCTTCCGAAGGAGGGTAGCAGCTACGCTCATGCCTGTTAGTCAAAAGCAGAGGAGAGCGGCACCAGCTTTACTCATGCCTAATAAATGTGATCAACCGTTTTCAGTTTGTTAAAATTCTATTTTCCGAAAAAGTTTAATTGCTATATTTGCACCAAATTCGTACCCTATGAAATATAAAAGGATCCTGTTGAAGCTAAGCGGCGAAGCCCTTATGGGAGACAGGCAATATGGCATTGACCCTAAAAGGCTTGCCGAATATGCCCAGCAAATAAAAGAGATACACGACATGGGTGTACAGATCGCCATCGTTATTGGCGGGGGCAACATCTTCCGGGGTGTGGCCGGGGCCAGCAACGGCATGGACAGGGTACAGGGCGACTACATGGGTATGCTTGCCACGGTTATCAACGGGATGGCGCTTCAGGGCGCGCTTGAGGATGCCGGTATGCCAACCCGCCTGCAGACAGCCCTTAAAATAGAAGCCATAGCCGAACCATATATAAAAAGGAGGGCCGTGCGCCACCTTGAAAAAGGCCGTATCGTGATCTTTGGCGCCGGAACGGGCAATCCGTATTTTACTACTGATACCGCCGCAGTCCTTAGGGGTGTGGAAGTGAATGCCGACGTGATACTGAAAGGTACACGTGTAGATGGCATTTATACTGCCGACCCTGAAAAAGACGCTAATGCAACAAAATATGACACCCTTACGTTTGAGGATGTGTTGAGCAAAGGCCTTAACGTAATGGATACCACTGCATTTACCCTGAGCCAGGAAAATGAGCTGCCTATCATCGTATTCGACATGAACAAGGAAGGCAACCTGGTAAGAGTATGCAAAGGCGAAGTAGTGGGAACTACGGTAAATGTTTAATTTTTAAATCATAAGAATTATCATGGAAGAAATTGATTTCATATTAGATAGCACAAAAGAATCGATGGACGGTTCTTTGTCGCACCTTGAAAAGGAGTTCCTGAACATTCGTGCCGGCAAGGCAAGCCCTGCCATGCTTGGCGGTGTGAAAGTAGATTACTATGGCGCCCCGACCCCGCTTTCGCAGGTAGCCAACGTAAATACACCTGACGCAAGGACGATAACCATTACCCCATGGGAAAAGAACATGCTGCAGCCTATCGAGAAGGCCATCATGGTAGCTAACCTTGGCTTTAACCCGATGAATAATGGTGATAACATCATCATAAACGTTCCGGCGCTTACTGAGGAAAGAAGGCGTGACCTTGTAAAACAGGCAAAAGTTGAAGCAGAAGATGCAAAGATTGGTGTGCGCAATGCCCGCAAGGATGCGAATACTGACATCAAGAAGCTGGAGAAAGACGGCATGAGCGAAGATGTTTGCAAAGGCGCCGAGGAAGATGTGCAGAAGCTTACCGACAGTTACATAAAAAAGATAGATGAACTACTGGTACAAAAAGAAGCAGAGATCATGAAAGTATAATGAAGGCCCCCACTGTAACGGGGGCTTTTTTGTGCACCATAAATTTGCAGAAAATCCGTTATCTTTACATCTCGATCAAAATTATCATGGCTGTAGCCGTAAAAAAATCGGGATCGCCGGACTGGATAATGCATCTGGAAGACGTGTCTGTTTTGGAAAAATCACTTTCTATGAAAAACGAAACCGAAATCGCAGTTTTAGGAGGATCTCTAACTCGTGACCAGAACGATGCGAAAACAGGAAGGACGTTATCTGACAGAAGAAGAGTTGTTGTAAGATATTGAAACCTGGTAATTCTTTAAAAAATACACCAAATCTAAAGATTCTTTTCTTTAGGACACATCCATGAGAATCCTTACCCTTTTGCTTTTATTCCTTACGCTTTCCTTACAAGCGCAAACCGCCATTACCATAAAAGTAAAAGATGCCGAAAACAATGCACCGTTACCTTTCGCTACCATCGGATCGGGCAAAAAAAATTTCATAACCGATGTAGATGGCAAGCTGGTACTCGACGATCCGGGAAAGACCATTACTATAAGCTATACCGGGTACAGCCCGCAGAAGCTTACAACAGAGAACGGCAAAAGGTTTTACACGATCAAATTACAGCCTCATACCGAAGAACTTAAAGAGGTCATTATTAACTCGTCTGATCCCGCTAACGAGATCATTGGCCGTGCCATCAGGCGGAAGCCGATGAACGACCCGCAGCAAAAACTGCAGAGCTTTAGATACAAAACCTACGACAGGCTCATTGTTACAGCTAACCCGGATTCAATAAGCGGTAAGATCGACTCAGTGTTCACCTATGAAAGGGCCGGGCGACGCTTCCAGAAAGTCGACTCATCGGGCTATAAATTCAAAAAGATAATCGATAAGCAACACCTCTACCAAACGGAAAAGGTATCGGAATTCAAGTTCAATAAAGAACAGGGACTGAAGGAAGATGTACTGGCCACCCGCATGGCCGGTTTTAAAAAGCCACTGTATGAGTTCATTGGGCTAAAGCTGCAATCCTATTCTGTGTATTCCAATAAAATCGACCTTTTCGAGACCAAATATGCCGGTCCGCTGGCCTATGACGCTTTGCAATACTACAACTACTCGATACTGGATACCGTAATGGTAGATAACCGGAGTACGTACATGATCTATTTCGTACCCAAGCGTAAAAGCAAGAAAAGGCTGAAGGGGTTACTGTACATCGACATAAATAATTATGGGGTAGCCAAGGCAGTACTACGGGTAAAGAACATGCTCGATATTACCTCGACCCATAATTTTACCTACGAAAAAGACCAGCAATTGTGGTTCCCTGACAAGAAGACGTTACAAATCGTAAAGGGCAACAACAAAGAAGACATCAAAATATTGGGAGAGACCATAAAGTTTGATGCCATGACCAATGATAAGCGCAAAAGGGAATCGTCAGACTATGTGTACCTGCTTTCGGAATCGTCCAATTTTGACAAGGAATTCAATATACCGCTTACCATAAGGCGGACGGCTGTTGCCATAGAAATACGCGACGAGGCCACCGATCGCCCTGAAGAATATTGGAATAAGTTCCGCACTGATACCCTTGATGCGCGGAGCCATAAAACCTACATTGCCCTTGACAGTATCGTAGCAAAGGACAACTGGGAACAACGCATCATCCTGGGCAGGAAAATAGTCAACGGTTACCTACCGGTCGGTGCTGTAGACATCGACCTGCGGCAGATTGTGAAATACAATAACTATGAAGGTTTCCGCGTAGGCATTGGCGGTGTCACCAATGACCGCTTTCTTGAGACATTCAGGCTTAACGGTTACGGAGCTTATGGTACTAAAGACGGGCAGTTCAAATACAGTTTTGGCGGTGCGTTGCGGTTGGGGAATTTTTCCAACTCATGGATTGGGGTCTCCTATACGGATGATGTGAAAGAGATCGGCAGCACATCGTTCGCAACCGATAAAAGAGTGTTCAAGATCTATGATCCCCGCCCTATCAACATTTCGACTTTTTACAACCACCAAACCTGGCAGGGCTACATCGAAACAAAGATAATCCCAAAGACCGAGAGCATGTGGCAGGTGACACGCAGCCGCATCGACCCTAAGTTCGATTACACCTATGCCCCTAACGGCGATCCATTAACGGTCTTTCACCTTACAACAGCATCTGTGGCCCTGCAATGGAACCCTTTCAGCGATTTTATGCAAACCCCGACCGGAAGGCTCGAGACCGAAAAGCGCTTCCCGAAGTTCGCCTTCCAGTACACACAGTCGGTATCAGGATTGCTGGACAGCGACCTGACCTTTGGCAAGCTCGACTTCAGGGCAGAATTTGAGCAAAAATACCTGAACGGGCAAAAGACCTCTGCCCTCATACAGACCGGTGTCGCGGTAGGTAATACCCCGCTTACCCACCTCTACTCTACCTCTCCCAACAACCTGGATAAAGATGGCGTACTCGAGCGCATTACCCTTGCCGGCAAAAACAGTTTTGAGACCATGTACTTTAATGAGTTCTTTTCGAGCCAATACATGATGGTGCAGCTAAAGCATGGACTTACACGATTCACGATCTTCCGCTCCCTGAAACTCTCGCCAATGCTGGTAACGCGTTTTGCATGGGGCAACATGGAGAAAAAAGAGGAACACATCGGACTGCGATACAATACGCTGGAAAAAGGTTATTACGAAAGCGGCCTGGAATTCAATGAGATCTTCAAAGGCTTGGGCTTGTCTGCATTCTACCGTTACGGGCCTTACCACCTATCGTATTTCGACAGGAATATTTCGGTAAAGGTATCGTATGTGCTGAATTTGTTTTAGGGATGGAAGAAGATGGCAAATATAATAGGGTGAGGCCATCCAATACTAATGCGTGACAAACTTCAATCCTATTATCGAAGCAATTAAAGTCGTGATAAAGAACAGCCTCCAGAAATCGGAGGGCTCCTTAAAGACAAATATTCCCACGAGCACAGTACCTACAGCGCCAACGCCTGTCCATACCGCATAGGCCGTACCGATAGGCAGGGTCTGTGTAGCCTTATACAGCAATATCATGCTTACGGTCAGGCAAAACAGGAATCCGCCCATCCACCAATAGTAGTTGTTGCCCGTGGCCTCTTTGGCTTTTCCAAGGCAGGAAGCAAAACCTACTTCAAACAATCCGGCGATAATGAGTAATGTCCAATTCATGGTGATCCGTTTTTTACAAAGATACCGCCATTAGAAAAATTGAAGCATATTATTTGTGAAAATTCATGGAATTCATATCAAAACATCTTTACGTTTTTCCTCTTTTCATTACATTTGCAGGCATTTGCGCATTGTGGCGCATCTATCCCAAAAACAGACTAATTTTTTTAAAATGAAGCACACAAAAGTAAAAGACTTGCTGGACAGCGCTAAGCCGCTGGATGATGTATTAGTAAAAGGATGGGTAAGGACTTTCAGGAATAACCAGTTCGTAGCCCTAAATGACGGCTCGACCATAAATAACATACAGTGCGTTATAGACTTTGAAAATACGCCTGCAGACCAGCTAAAGAGGATTACCACCGGTGCTGCCATTGCCATAAAAGGCAACCTTGCACCAAGCCAGGGTGCCGGCCAAAAGTATGAGGTACAAGCTAAAAGCTTTGAGATACTTGGTGATAGCGACCCGGAAAAATTCCCAATGCAGCCTAAGAAGCACTCTCTTGAATTCCTTCGCGAGAATGCCCACCTTCGCGTACGTACCAATGTATTTGGTGCGATCATGCGTGTGCGTTCGGTGTTGTCATTCGCTATTCATCAATACTTTCAGGAGAAAGGTTTTGTATACGTTAACACGCCAATCATCACCGGCAGTGATGCCGAGGGTGCGGGCGAAATGTTCCGCGTAACGGCATTGCCACCAACTGGTGCGCCACTAAATGAAGAAGGAAAAATAGACTACAAGCAGGATTTCTTCGGGAAAGAAACCAACCTTACCGTATCGGGCCAGCTTGAAGGCGAGACGTATGCCATGGCACTTGGGCAGATCTACACCTTTGGACCAACTTTCCGTGCTGAGAATTCGAACACAAGCCGCCACCTTGCGGAATTCTGGATGATCGAGCCGGAAGTAGCATTTAATGACCTGGATGCTAACATGGACCTTGCAGAAGATTTTATCCAATATGTTGTGAAATATGCATTAGACCGCTGCCAGGACGACCTTGCATTCCTGAACCAGCGCCTTGCCGATGAAGAGAAGCAAAAGCCACAGGCCGAGCGCAGCGAAATGGGACTCTTGGATAAATTGCAGTTCGTTTTGGACAATAACTTCAAACGTGTCAGCTACACCGAAGCTATCGACATCCTGAAAAACAGTAAGCCGAACAAGAACAAGAAATTCAGCTATATTATAGAAGAATGGGGTGCCGACCTGCAAAGTGAGCACGAACGCTTCCTTGTTGAAAAGCACTTTAAATGCCCGGTGATCCTTTACGATTACCCTGCTAAGATCAAGGCTTTCTACATGAGGCTGAACGATGACAATAAAACTGTACGCGCCATGGACATCTTGTTCCCGGGCATTGGTGAGATCGTAGGCGGCTCGCAAAGGGAAGAACGCTTAGATGTATTGCAGCAAAAAATTGCCGAACTTGGCATTGACGAGAAAGAATTATGGTGGTACCTGGATACGCGCCGTTTCGGGACAGCTGTACACAGCGGCTTCGGGCTTGGCTTTGAGCGACTGGTGCTGTTCGTGACCGGCATGACCAACATTCGCGATGTGATACCTTTCCCAAGGACACCGCAGAACGCGGAGTTTTAAAAACATGAAGCCTTCCTGACCGGGAGGCTTTTTTATTAAAATTATTTATATAACAAATTTTATGTATCGTGACCGAGGGAACCTTTTTCGGCTTGTGGCAAAACCAGTGTTTTATAATTTTATCCAAAAACGCATCAATTAGTATGCCTGTTTTTTGTAATTTTATCCTGTATAAATTACAGCCCTATTATGCTCAAGCAGAACTTACAGTTACGACTATCGCAAAAACTATCCCCGCAGCAGATACAGCTCATGAAGCTGATCCAGCTACCTACGCAGGCCTTTGAACAGCGCCTGAAGGAGGAAATGGTAGAAAATCCGGCGTTGGAAGAAAGCAGTAAGGAGGATGAGTACGAATATGAAAAGGATGAGTTCGACAACAACGAAGATTATGATGACTATGATGATCATGAAGGCGAAAGGATCGATGCTGAAGATATAAACATAGACGAATACCTGAGTAACGACGAGACACCCGATTACAAGCTGCAGGCCAACAATTACAGCGATGACGACGAAGAGCGTTCCATGCCCTTTGCCGCATCAGTTAGCTTCCACCAAAGCCTTATCGACCAGCTGAATACTTTTATCCTGAACGACAATGAGCGTGACATTGCCGAATTCCTCGTGGGCAGCATTGACGATATGGGCTACATTCGCCGCAGCATACCGGATATAGTTGATGACATGGCTTTTACCCAAGGCATTTATACCGACGAAAAAACTGTAGAACACATACTGCATATCATTCACCAGCTGGAGCCTGCGGGTGTTGGCGCGCGCGATCTTCAGGAATGCCTTATGCTGCAGCTGAAAAGCAAAACGCCTACAAGTTCTGTAGAGCTTGCGACGGATATAATCGAGCATCAATTTGATGCTTTTACCAAAAAACATTATGACAAGCTGCTGCAGAAATACGACATTTCGCAGGAACAGCTGCGCAAAGCCATAGACGAGATCGAGCACCTAAACCCTAAGCCGGGCGGATCCTACGATAACAGTTCGCGAACCGTGGAGCACGTGGTGCCGGATTTTGCCATAAAGATAGTGGACGGTGAACTGGAACTGAGCCTCAACGGGCGTAATGCTCCCGAACTGCACGTTTCTAAAGATTACCAGGAAATGCTGCAAACGTATAAAGACAGTAGGGATAAGTCGTCCCAACAAAAGGATGCCGTGCAATTCATTAAGCAAAAGCTGGACTCAGCCAAATGGTTCATCGATGCTATACGCCAAAGGCAGGAAACGCTGTTCGTGACCATGAACGCCATTATGCATTATCAGGAAGAATTTTTCCTTGATGGCGATGAAGGCAAACTGAAACCAATGATTCTGAAAGACATTGCGGACATGGTAGGATTGGACATTTCGACCGTTTCACGCGTGGCCAACAGTAAGTATGTGGAAACGCCTTACGGGACCAAGCTGATCAAGGATTTCTTCTCGGAAGCGATGAAGAATGACCAGGGCGAGGACGTATCGACCATAGAGATAAAGAAGATCCTCAAAACGGTTATCGAGGACGAAGACAAGCGCAAGCCGTTACCCGATGACAAACTGGCCGACATACTGAAAGATAAGGGCTATCCGATAGCGCGCCGGACCATTGCCAAATATCGCGAGCAGCTGGATATTCCGGTGGCGAGGATGAGGAAGAAAATATAAAGCGGCATGAAAAAGCTGTTGCCTATTTTCTCCTATTTATTCCATCCGCTTTTCATTCCGGCGTATGCCACGCTTTTCTATTTTTTCATCACCAGGAACTTCTTTTACCAGCATGAGATCTACCTTGTGTTTTTACAGGTATTGATACTTACGCTGCTGCTGCCCATGTCGTCATTTTACCTGCTCAAATCGCTTGGTAAGGTAAAGACCCGCATAATGAACGATACTAAGGAACGACGCCTGCCGCTTGCCTTCTACTGCATATTGTTGCTCATACTGATACGCAACAGCTTTTCTACGATTGTGGTACCCGAGCTGTATTATTATTTTTTGGGGATGCTGCTCAGCGCGATGCTGGCACTCATCTTCCTGCTTTTTGGGTTTAAGGCCAGCCTTCACATGATCGCCATGGCATCGCTCACATTGTTTATCATCAGCATATCAGCCTACTACCACATTACTTTCTTATACATTATAATTTTCCTGGTGTTGTGCTCGGGCTTTGTAGCCTCATCAAGACTGCAATCAGGCACTAACGGGCTAAGTGAAATTGTGCTGGGAACACTGTTGGGTATATTGCCGCAGATTGGGCTTTGGTACTTCTGGCTGCTGCCATCGATATAGTCAGGCGCACATATCAAATGAGAGATATATTCTTCTTTACGCTTCTCTATTGCGCTCGAACGACAGCCTTAATGTGATCATTATATCGGCTCATATCAACATTTACAATATATAAAATATCAGCCCGAGATTAAGTGACTGCATTTTCAGCTCCTCGCCGCTTTCCATATAGGCATTTTTATATAACGGAGTTATGGCATAGCACGCGTAAAAATTCCACGTATTCCATCCGGCGGAAAGATAGGCACTGTATACGAAACGGTTCATATTGCTGTCGTTGCGTATCTTTGTTTTTGTACCGCCATTGGGTTCATATTGGGCTTTATCATACAGGAGCATACTTACCTTGGCACCCGCGTATACACGCCAAAACTTATGGTCAACAGAATTGGAATTACGCCAACGCAATTCTAACGGCACTTCGAGATAATGGAGCACCAGCTTATTTTTATCAAAGCTTCCCTCATCCGCCACGGCGTAGTTATTGTTGCCTCCGCCAAGATCGGTCACCACAAGGTTATGCTTTATATTACTGTAAGAATATCCCAGGCCGAGCGCTATAGAATGGTTCCTGCGTTCATTAATGGGCATATCCCTTAGAAAGCCTGCAGAAAGGCTCGTTGAAAAAGAGTACTGCCTGTACCCTACCGGCTTGCCCTGCATCAGGTTATACGAGATCGTGGCATAGAACTGGTCTTCCCTGTACTTAGGGTCGTTAAAAGCCGGTACGCTGTCCATCTCTACCGTGTCGCGGGCACGTTCCAATTCATTTACCTGCGCCGAAAGCGGCAGGAAACACAAACCCATCAAAAAGACATAAATGTAGCGCATACGGTTTTGATCTTAGTGATACAAAGATGCGAAAAGTTTTGTTTGCTATGAATTGTACTCTGTCAGGAATTTGAAGATAGTTCGGTTTTTTCACCACAAGGACACGAATTATACTTTCTTAAAGATCGTACTCGCAGTGTGCCCTCCAAAACCGAATGTATTATTAAGCACATAATTCACTTCACGCTCAAGCGGCTTACCCAGCACTATACAAACCCCCGCAGGTATTGCAGGGTCTAAGTTTTGTGTATTGATGGTTGGCGGGATAACATTGTGCTTTATTGTCAA
The DNA here is from genome assembly GCF_052437795.1 of Flavobacterium sp. Classification (GTDB taxonomy): domain Bacteria; phylum Bacteroidota; class Bacteroidia; order Flavobacteriales; family Flavobacteriaceae; genus Flavobacterium. The sequence goes on along the minus strand of NZ_JBQVPA010000001.1, from coordinate 248,340 downwards.
AATGCTGATGATGCTCTCGATCGCACCTGCCGCGCCAAGCAAATGCCCTGTCATCGATTTGGTAGCGCTTACCGGGACATTAAAACCACTGAACACGGTAGCTATCGCGGTCAATTCACTCAGGTCACCCTGTGGTGTGGAGGTTGCGTGCGCATTTATATAACCAATTTCTGATGGCTGCAGTCCGGCATCCGCCAAAGCTTTTCGCATTCCGAGAGCTGCGCCAAGCCCATCAGCAGGGGTCCCTGTTAAATGGTACGCATCAGCCGCCATGCCACCCCCTACTATCTCGGCATAAATAGCTGCGCCGCGGGCTACAGCATGATCCCACTCCTCCAGGATGAGCGCACCTGCACCTTCTCCTGCTACAAATCCGTCACGACGAGCATCAAAAGGCCTGGAGGCACCCTGCGGGTCATCATTATTTTTAGATAAAGCATGCGAAGCATTGAACCCCCCGATCGACGACTGCGTGATGGCAGCCTCGCTTCCGCCTGCGATCATTACGTTGGCCTTGCCCAGGCGAATGGTATCGAATGCAGAAATGATCGCGGTATTAGATGAAGCACAGGCCGATACCGTGGCATAATTCGGACCATGCAATCCATACCGTATGGAAAGCACACCCGCCGCAATGTCTACGATCATTTTCGGGATAAAGAAAGGATTGAACCGTGGTGTACCATCACCCGAATTAAATTCTGTCATCTGTTCTTCAAAGGTACTGATGCCGCCATTACCCGATGCCCATATCACGCCAACCTCAAAGCGCTCCTCCTGTGTCATAGTTTCAAGATCCAGCCCGGAATCTTTAACGGCTTCTTCTGTTGCGGCTATGGCGTATTGTGTAAAGAGGTCATACTTGCGGGCTTCTTTCCTATCTACGTATTTCTCAATATCGAAATCCTTCACCTCGCAGGCAAATCGTGTTTTGAATTTAGACGCATCAAATTTAGTAATGGGCCCTGCCCCACTTTTCCCGGCAAGGATATTCGCCCAGAATTCCGGCACAGAATTGCCCAATGGTGTTATGGCGCCCAGGCCTGTAATTGCTACTCTTTTCATAAATTTATTTTTTAATGTCTGTACGCAGCAGGTTGGTATATCCTTTAGCCACCAGCTTTGTCATTTCTTTATTCCAGATCTCGCATTGCGCGTTGGTGATCTGACTCCCTTTTTTTAATATGGCAGTTTTAGCTACTACCATATCACCTTCGCGCGCGGACGAGAAATAATCAACGGCCAGGTTGACCGAAACATAAAAATAAGGTTCGCCATAAGATATCAGTGTGGCGCCTATGGCATCATCAATCATAGCGGCCGTAACACCGCCATGCAGTGTACCGAACGGGTTGGTCATTTCTTTACGTATCACATATTCAAATGTAAGGCTGCCCTCTTCTACTGCCCTCATTACCGGTCGCAACCAGTTCATAAAGGGCGAGGGTGAGTTTTGCACTTCTTTGCCTACGAAACTTTGTAAAAACTCTTTTGCTTTTGGATCCATGGTTTTTAATTTAAATACCAAATGGTATATTTAATAGTGTAAAAATAAATACCTTTCGGTATTTTTCTGTTTAAGAAGATCATTTTGCTATTTCATCGATCATTTTCCCGGCCTGTTTCATGGCTGCTTTAAGTCCACCCATTTTCCCGGTTACTTTAGCAAGCATCACTCCGCCTTCTATCAGCGCGATGAGCGCACCCGCAAATTCCTTTTCATCAAACTTCTGGCGGATCTCCTTTTTCTCCCGGCCAACCTTTACGACTGATATGATCGTTTTGTACCAGGCATCAATAGCGTTACCGGCTTTTTGTTTTAACCCTTCATGGGTATCATCCGACTCTACCGAAGTATTCAGCACAGGGCAGCCTCCATCCAGTGCGGGGATCTTAATAAATTCTGAATAAAGTGTGAGGTAAACCCTAAGCTTGTCCGCGGCATTAGCCTGTTCAGCCATATTCTTTTTAACAATTGATGACATTACCCCGAAATTATAGTCAAAAACCGCCAGTGCCACTTCATCCTTATTTTGGAAATTTCCGTAAACACTTCCCTTGGTCAGGCCGGTAGCCGCTGTAATATCGGCAATGGAAGTTCCGGCATACCCCTTTCTGTTGAAAATGGGCGCTGTCTTCTCTATAATGAACTGCCTTGTTTTATCCGCTTTGGTCATTCGTATATAATTTCATTTACAAAATTATACCAAACGGTATTATTAAAAAAATAAAATCCAAACTATTTTAAGGCCTACAAATCCTAATCTTATGCTAAATGGCAAGGAAAAGCTTTATATAATGTGTAATTTTATGTTTATAATTAAACACAAACACTATGCAGATCAACATAAACACCGATAACCATGTCGATGCGGGAGAGAGACATGAAAATTATTTTTCTGAAGTTTTACACAATACACTGAAACGCTTTGAGGACAAGATAACAAGCCTTGAAGTTCACATTGGCGATGAAAATGGCGATAAGTTTGGGACAGATGATAAGCGATGTACGATCGAGGCCCGTGCAAATGGACTTAACCCCTTAGCAGTTACAAACCATGCAGATTCTGTTGAGCTGGCCGTTAAAGGTGCAGCAACCAAAATGAAGCATCTTTTGGAGCATACTTTTGACAAGATGCGCACGCATTAACATACATTATGCTTAAACCGGGAAGCCTTCAGAATAATTAATTCTGAAGGCTTTTTTTTATTTACTTTTCGCTTCTATCTTGTCCTTATGGTTTTCCTGTGCTTCGTCCAGCGAATGCGATTCGTGCAGGTTTTGTGCCTGCTTGCTCAGATCGGCAAGCTTAGCGTAATATTTTTTAACAACTTCCATTTCCTGCTCGGTCATGTCCTCAATGTCGATGAGGCGGTTACTTGCAAATTCATTGCACGCTACAAGCTCATTCAGTTTGAGCTGGATAGCAAGTGAATCTTTATTTTGCGATTTCTGGATAAGGAATACCATAAGGAAGGTAATGATCGTCGTGCCAGTGTTGATCACCAACTGCCACGTTTCGGAATAATCGAATATCGGACCGCATATCGCCCATACCACAACGATCAGGAATGCCGTGGCGAACATGGAGGTGCTTCCTGAGGCCTTGGTCACTTTTGCGGCAAAAGTTTCAAAAATATCTGTAGACTTTACATCGGTCTTCTTTGTCATATAAATGTTATTTAGTAAAATAATAGTACAAATTTAAGCGTATTAGCCTACAAATCACAATGATCTTCTCATTATCAGCCTGCTTTCATTTTCCACCCGGACCTTTTGCTGCTGCAATACCATTTCGGCCAATATGCGGCCCATTGCCCTGAAGTCGGTAGATATGGTCGTGATACCGTTGCCCACCACTTTTTTGAGCGGCGTATCGTTATAGGAAATGATTCCGATATCCCTGCCCATTTCCAGCCCCTGCCCATTGGCCTGCTCGATGACACTAACAAGGTGGCGGTCGTTCGGTATTACAAACACATCACCTTTTATAATCGTACGCCCTTCGAGATCCGGGATCACTTCACAGTCAAAGGCATGGTCTTTACAAAAATTGGTAAAGCCTTCAGCCATACCGGGGGGCTGCTTAAAAGCAGGGAAAATGAGGATCAGCCGTTCGTATTTTACCAGTCTGGCTTTCGCCGAAAGTAATCCGTTATACATATCCTTCACAAAATTTTGATGGATGGACGGATAATCATGCAGGTCGGTGTTGACCTGGTCAAGAATATACACATCGTTTTTCGGCAAGGCTTTTATTAAAGATGCCGCGCCTTTAAGCGTAGTTGGCATGATGATGTATTTGGAATAGTCGCCATTATTTTCGTTGACGAGCTTTTTGAACACCTCAATGCTGAAGTAATGGAAGAAAATATCGATCTGCGCATTGCTGTCCATAGTTTCCATAAAGGAATTGTAGAGGTCTTCCTTAAAAGTATTGAACTCATCGAACAACAGGAAAATGCGTTGCTCAAAGCTGAACTCCACACTCTTTATGTAATAGCCTTTTCCAAGCCTGGAATAAATGATGCCACGTTTTTTCAACTCGTCATACGCCTGGAGTACGGTATCCCGCGACAATGAGAATTCCAAAGCTATTTTGTTTACCGAAGGCAGCCTGTCGCCACGGTTAAGCCGTTTTTCGGCAATAGCAGTTTCTACAGACAGGATGATCTGCTTGTATTTAGGGAGGCTGCTGCGGGTATCGAGGGATATTATTTTCATCCTTGACGCATTTGCACATTTTATAAACTGGTAGCTAATATACAAAAACTGGTAGGTACTGGTATGGTCATTTCATTTTAACTTCTACTTTTGGTAATGATATGATAATAAAATCATGGAAAAAAATCAGATTTCTCATTTTGTTGACACCTTAGATGCTAAAACTTTCGGTATACTGACTGATGGCAAGGCGGTTCTATGCCATACCATTTCCAATATGCGCGGCATGGAAGCATCGGTAATAACATACGGCGCCACTATAACTTCCCTGCAAATTCCTGCACAAGGCGGCAAAGTAGATGTTGTATTGGGATTTGACTCCCTGCAAAGCTATATTGACTCCTACAGCCTGCCGAGCGCCCCCTACTTCGGAGCCATCATAGGGAGGTATTCAGGACGGATAAAGAAAGGAAAATTCACCATTGATGGAGAAAAATACCAGGCAGCATCCAACCACGGTGAGCACACACTGCACGGCGGTTTTGAAGGTTTTGGGCAAAAGGTGTGGCAGGTAGAAAATGTTTCGGCGAATGCCATTACTCTAAGCTATACCTCTGCCGACGGTGAGGAGGGATTTCCCGGAGAGATAACCCTGCACGTAACCTATACCATATCTGAAGACAATAAGCTTGTAATGCAATATTGGGCAACATCGACCAAAGATACTGTACTTAATTTGACCCAGCACAGCTATTTTAATTTAGCAGGGCATTCGCAAACGATCGAAAAGCAAAAATTGTTTATCAACTCCCACAAGATATTGGAGACCAAGCCCAATGGAATTCCTACCGGGCTCATACTAAAAGTAGACAATTGCCCTTTCGATCTCACTACCCCAAAGTACTGCCCAACAAAAATAGATACTACTTTTATAATTGATGATAATACGGTTCCGGTAGCGTCATTAACAAGCGAAGAGACCGGTCTAAAAATGACGGTTCGCACCAATCAGCCATCAGTACACGTATATGTAGGAGGCAATTGCTTTGGAAAGATAAAAGGAAAGGAAGATACACAATACAATACCTTAAGCGGTATTTGCTTTGAGGCACAGCATTATCCTGACGCGCCCAATCACCCGCACTTCCCCTCTACCCTGCTGAAAAAGGGAGAAGAATACCACCAAAAAACAAGTTTTAAATTCGAACAGCTATAATTATACAGTTATGAAGAAATTTTGGATACTACTTTTCGGAAGCCTGCTTTCACTGACCATCTCCTGCGGAAGCGATGATAGCAAGGGCAATAGCGACGATGGGCCTATTATAGAAGAGGATGCCTTCGTCCGCGGAGTTGATATGTCATTCCTTCCCGAGATCGAAGCAGCGGGCTATACCTATAAAAATGCTGCCGGCCAAACAGAGGACGCACTGGCAACACTGAAGGCTGCCGGCGTGAACACCATCCGCATACGCCTTTGGAAAAACCCGGCCAACGGGCATTCGGGCATGGCAGAGGTGAAAGCACTTGCCCAAAGGGTTAAGGCAGCGGGAATGAAAGTGTGGCTTACGGTACACTACTCTGATACCTGGGCAGACCCGGGCGCACAGGAAACCCCGGCAGAGTGGACAGGACTTAACCTACAGCAATTGACCGACCAGGCCATGCTGTATACCGCTAACATTTTGGCGGAAATTGACCCCGATATTTTCCAGATAGGCAACGAGACCAACACCGGTTTCATGTACCCTATTGGCAACATTTCAACCAATGAGGCCGGCTACCTGCAACTGGTGAATGGCATCAGTGCGACCATACGCCAAAATGCACCTGATACCAAGATCATGATACACTATGCTGGCATTGCTGACAGTGCCGACTGGTTCTTCAATAAGGTCGCCGCTGTGGATTACGATTACATAGGCCTTTCCTACTACCCTATCTGGCATGGCAAAAACACAGGCAGCCTGCAAATAAAGATGCAGCAACTGGGTACTGCCCATAACAAAAAAGTGCTCATTGCCGAAACGGCCTATCCGTTTACCCTCGGCTGGAACGACTGGACCAACAATGTGGTGGGCCAGAGCGACCAGCTGATCCCAGCTTACCCGGCATCTGCAGAAGGTCAAAAGGCTTTTATCAATGCCATCCGCAGTGTAGTAAAGAACAGCGGCACCGGGATCGGCTTCTGCTACTGGGGTGCGGAATGGACCGCCTTCCGCGGTCCGGAGGCTACTAATGGCTCTACCTGGGAGAACCAGGCGCTATGGGACTTTGATGGAAAAGCACTGCCAGCAGTGGAGGCTTTTAATAAATAGGCCTCACCCCCGCCCTCTACAAAAGAGATGGGTAAGGTTTGAAAAATAAATAAGTTTGGTTTAATTGGTGAGTAAACTACCCCCGGCTACCGAAAGCCGGGGTGGTTTTACAAAAACGATCATACCCTTTAATATAGAACTAATGAGCATGACCCTAAAACATCTCTCCATCATCGCCATCTCGGCACTTGCCATGGGCTGCGGCAGCGAAAAAGAAAAGATCTATCTTGGCGCCGACCTTTCGTATGTTAACGAAATAGAGGACTGCGGCGCATACTACCAGAACGGCGGTAAGAAAGTGGACCCCTACAAACTTTTTGAGGAGAAAGGCTGCAACCTGGTACGCATCCGCTTGTGGAATGCGCCCGAAGCATCGCCTTACTCCAACTATGCCGATGTGAAAAAGAGCATCAGGCGCGCGAAGGACAACGGCATGGAAGTATTGCTTGACTTCCACTACTCCGACACCTGGGCCGATCCGGGAAGGCAGGACATCCCGAAAGCGTGGGCTGCGATCACCGATGTAAAAGTACTGGGCGACAGCCTGTACAACTACACCTACAACACACTGATGAAACTGGAAAAGGAAAACCTGCTGCCCGAAATGGTCCAGGTGGGCAACGAAACCAACAACGAGATATTGCAGCCGAAAGGGACCATAAAAGATACTATCGACTGGAAGCGCAACAGCCACCTGCTGAATAGGGGATTAAAGGCAGTGCGCGATGTGTCGGCAAAAACAGGTAAGAAAGTGGAGTCGATGCTTCACATTGCCCAGCCCGAGAATGCACTTAAATGGTTTAAGCCAGCGACCGAAAATGGCATTACCGATTATGACTACATTGGGCTTTCATACTACCCATTGTGGTCCGAGTACAAATTTGACCGCCTGCCGGAAGCCATCAGCACGCTGAAGAACACTTACAAAAAGAAAGTCATCATTGTGGAAACATCCTATCCTTACACCATGAACAACGTGGATAAGGCCAACAACATCCTCGATAAAAAAGCACTTATTGAAGGGTATCCCGCCTCACCGGAAGGCCAGAAAAAATACATGATCGACCTGGTAAAACTTACCCTGAAAGGCGGCGGCAGCGGTGTCATCTATTGGGAACCGGCATGGGTAACGTCTTCCTGCAAAACGCTGTGGGGCGACGGCTCGCACTGGGACAACGCCACGCTCTTTGATGCCGCGAACAACAACGAGGCATTGCCAGGATTTGATTTTTATAACCAGGATAATTACAAATAAAACTCACCCCTTCCCCCTCTCCTTTGGAGAGGGGAACTCTTGCCGATTTACATAAATGAAAAAAGGTTTGGAGTAAGTACACTTGAGTGTAGCTGCCCCCTCTCCTTGGGAGAGGGGGTTGGGGGTGAGGTCTGAATCTCATCAAGGGAAAATGAAAAAAACACTTTTAGCGATCATCATCGCGGCACAGTTCATCGCCTGCCATAAGCCCGCTTCGGCTACAAGGACGAAAAAGGATTTCGGCAGCAACTGGCAGTTCATGCGCGACAACGACCCTGCAACAGCAACATCCGTAAACCTGCCACACACGCCAAGGATAGAAAAACTCATACCCATAAACCAATGGCAGGGCGACTGCGTATACACGAAGACATTTGATGTCAGTCCCTCGGCAGACGAAAAGCTGTTCCTGTACTTTGAAGGCGTGATGCACGAGTCGATCATAGTGGTAAACGGCCAGCAGCTGGCGCACCATAAGGGCGGCTACACCCCATTTACCGTAGACATTACCTCTGTCGCAAAAGTGGGCAGTAATGTGGTTGAAGTAAAGGTCAACAATGAGGATAACCCCATGATCCCACCAGGGAAGACGATAAAGACGCTCGACTTCAATTATTTCGGGGGCATCTATCGTAATGCTTACCTCATCCGTACCAACAAACTGTACATAACCGATGCCGTTAATGCGCAAATAGCTGGCGGCGGGGGCCTGTTCATTAAATTTAATGACATTACCCCTGAAAGTGCAGAAGGGACGTTGACAATAAATGTACAAAACGACTTTGATATTGCTAAAACCTTTTCTATCAAAGCCATCCTTACAGATGCCGCCGGTAAAAAGCACGAGTTTACAAACCCCGGAACGACAATGCAGCCGGGTACTTACGGGACCGGGCTTATTGAACTTAAAATTGACAAGCCTCTTTTGTGGTCGGTCACAGATCCTAACCTGTACACATTAGAGGTACAGCTCTTTTCAGGCAAAAAATTGGTTGACAGCTATACCACTAAAACGGGCATCCGTAAAATAGAAATAACCGATAAGGGCTTTTTCCTGAATGGAAAAAAGATGTTCATTAACGGTACCAACCGCCACCAGGAATACCCGTATGTGGGCTATGCCATATCTGACGAGGCACAATACCGCGATGCCGTAAGGATAAAAAATGCAGGTTTCGACATGGTCCGCCTGTCGCACTACCCGCAGTCGGAAGCCTTCATGAATGCCTGCGATGAGTTGGGCGTATTGGTCATGAACTGCATTTCGGGCTGGCAGTTTTTCGGTAATGAGGAATTTGTGAAGAACTCGCACCAGGAAATACGCGACCTGGCCCGCCGTGACCGCAATCATCCAAGTGTTTTTGCATGGGAAGTATCGCTTAACGAAAGTGAAATGAGCGAGGAATACATGAAAAAGGCCAACGAAATACTGCGTGCCGAACTTCCGCACAAGGGTATTTACACCGCGGGATGGATGGATAACGCTAATTATGATCTTTTCATCCCCGCAAGGCAGCACGGGAAAGCACCCGATTACTGGAACAACTACACCAAAGGCGATCGTAAGATATTTATTGCCGAGTATGGCGACTGGGAATACTATGCGCAAAACGCCGGCTTGAACCAAACCGCGTTTGCCAATCTTAAAGAAGAGGAACGCACCAGCCGCCAGTTGCGCAGTGCAGGCGAAAAACGTTTGCTGCAGCAGGCGTTCAACTTTATGGAAGCGTTCAACTCCAACCTGAAAGGAAAGGATAAAAGCACGATAGGCCAAGCCAACTGGCTAATGTTCGACTACAATCGCGGGTACAGCCCCGATATTGAAAGTTCGGGTATCAGCGATATTTTCCGTATCCCGAAATTCGCTTATTATTTTTACCAAAGCCAGCGTTCGCCAAAAGAGAAGCTGGCACCGGAACTCGTTTCCGGTCCGATGGTACACATTGCCACCTACTGGGATGCTAAATCGCCAACCGATGTTACAGTATACAGCAATTGCGATGAGGTGGCACTTTACCTGAACGATGTTTTGATAGCGAAGCAAAAACCAACCCGCAATACCTTTACCGACCAGTTACAGCATCCGCCGTTCGTTTTCAGTCTGGGCAAATTTACGCCCGGCACCCTGAGGGCGGAAGGATTCATTGAAGGAAAGCCGGTAAGCGAGCATAAAGTTTCGACACCTGGAGCGCCCGCCCGGTTGCAAGTGTCGCTGGACCATTCCGGAAAAAGTATCAATGCATCCAAGCCGGATGTAGTGTTTGTATATGCTAAAATTACGGATGATAAAGGTACACTCGTTCATGATTCCAACCTTGCAGTGACCTTTGAAGTCATTGCCGAAAATGCAGAGATCATAGGTGGAAATACAGTGACCGCCGAGGAGGGCATAGCCACCATAGTTTTACGAACAGAAAAGGCAGAAGGGGCAGTGCTTATCAAGGCAAGTACACCGGGACTTACTCCTACAACATATAAGATCAAGTAAAAAAATTTAACCACATAGATACATAGGATCGAAGGCCTGTAAAAAAGTTAGGGCATTAATTCACAGAGTTGAAGCGACGCTTCAAACTAGTGTGCAACTATAAATTTTTTATGTTGTCCAACCTGTCTCTATGTGGTTAAAAAAAGAAATAGTATGAAAAAGAAATTAGTAAAGCAGGTTACTGCTTTTTATAAGGAATGCTTTGGCGAAACGCCACAACACATCATTTTATCGCCGGGCCGCATCAACATCATCGGTGAGCATGTGGATTATAATGACGGCTATGTACTCCCTGCCGCGATCAACAAATATGTTTGCTTTGCTGTATCGCCCAACGAAGATAGCAAGTGCGCCATAGTTGCCAAGGACATCGATGGGCATTATGAGTTCAACGTGACCGACGAACTGAAGCCGGTCGACAAAATGTGGGTCAACTACTTCCTGGGTGTGCTGCACCAGCTACAGGACAGGGAAGGAATTAAAGGTTTTAATATTGTATTCAGCAGCACGGTGCCTATGGGAGCAGGATTATCATCCTCAGCCGCTGTAGAATGCGGGTTTGCTTTTGCATTGAATGAAATGTTCGGCTTTGGACTTTCCAAAGAAGAGATCGCATTGATCGGGCAGAAATCGGAGCACACCTTTGTTGGCGTGAAATGCGGCATCATGGACCAGTTTGCCAGCGTATTCGGCAAAAAGAACCGTGTAATAAAACTTGACTGCAACACGCTGGAGCACAATTACCACAAAGCCGACTTTAAGGAATATGCCCTGTTACTGCTCGACAGCCGCGTAAAGCACACCCACCTTACCTCGGGCTACAACGACCGCAGGTGCGAAGTGGAACAAGGCTTTGCCGTACTGAAGCAGCATTACCCGGAAATAACTACCTTTCGTGATTGCACGGAGGAGATGGTTTTGGCAGTAAAAGAGCAGTTAGGCGAGGTAAATTTTAAGCGCTGCCTGTTTGTTGTGAAAGAGATACAACGCGTTTTAGACGCAGTAAGCGCATTGGAGAAGCAGGATTTTGCTACATTAGGGGCATTAATGCTGGAAACGCATGACGGACTTTCGAAAGACTATGAGGTGAGCTGTGAGGAGATCGACTTTTTGGTGGATGCCGTACGTAATGATGAAAACGTACTGGGGTCGCGTATGATGGGCGGCGGCTTTGGCGGATGCTCCATTTCACTGGTAAAAAAAGATGCCGTGGATGCGCTGATCGAACGCGTAGGCAGTGAATACAAAGAAAAATTCCATATTGCGCTGGAACCGTATAAAATAAAAATAGCCAAAGGGACTACCCTTTATACCGAATAACATGCAGCCATTTGACAATAACGAGCATCCGCACAGGAGGTTTAACCCGCTTACAGGCGAGTGGATACTCGTATCGCCACACCGTGCAAAAAGACCGTGGCAGGGACAGAAGGAAAGTGCTAATACCGTAAGCCTGCCGCAATATGACCCGGCGTGCTACCTGTGTGCCGGCAACGAGCGTTCGGATGGGACGAAAAACGAAGAATATACCGATGTGTATGTTTTTAACAACGACTTCCCATCATTATTGCAGGAAGAAGTTGCCCCCCAGGCAGAGAGTAATCCGCTGTTCCAGCTCAAGCCCGAGCGCGGCATCAATAAAGTGATCTGCTTTTCGCCACGCCACGACCTGACCCTCCCGGAAATGGAACTGGAAGCCATAGAAAAAGTGGTGGACGCCTGGAAGCAGCAATACATTGAACTGGGCAGCAAGGACTTCATCAACCACGTGCAGATATTTGAGAACAAGGGCGCAGTGATGGGCTGCAGCAACCCGCATCCGCACGGGCAAATTTGGGCGCAGTCGTCGCTTCCTACGAATGTGGAAAAAACACAGGCTAACATGAAAGCCTACCATGACACGAATGGCAGGAGCCTTTTAGCCGATTACCTGACAGAAGAACTTAACCGTAAGGAACGTATCATTTCGGAGAATGACCACTTCGCGGTAATGGTGCCTTTTTGGGCAACATGGCCGTATGAAACGCTTATCATCAGCAAGCGGCATTTTAGCAACATTACCCAAATGAATGCTGAAGAGCGGACGGCATTTGCAGCAATGCTAAAAACCATTACCGTAAAATACGACAACCTGTTCGAAACATCGTTCCCCTACTCCTCCGGTATCCACCAGTCGCCAACCGATGGACAGGAACACCCGGAATGGCATTTTCATATGCATTTTTACCCGCCGCTGTTACGTTCGGCTACGGTGAAAAAATTTATGGTGGGCTACGAGATGATGGCCGAGGCGCAGCGCGACATATCCCCCGAAAAAAGCGCCGCGGTGCTTAGGGAACTTCCTGAAATACATTACAAACAAAAATAACCGAACCTCAATGAAAGCATTATCAACTCCCGATTATATAGTATTCCTGTGCTACTTCGTATTGATCGTTAGCTACGGCCTGTGGATATACTACCGCAAAAAGAAGGAAGCCACCACCAGCAACGATTACTTTCTGGCCGAAGGCTCCCTCACGTGGTGGGCCATTGGGGCATCGCTCATAGCCAGCAACATCAGCGCCGAGCAGTTTGTTGCCATGAGCGGCAGCGGATTCAAGCTGGGCCTCGCCATTGCCACCTACGAATGGATGGCGGCCATCGTGCTCATCATTGTGGCGGTATTCTTTATCCCGGTGTACCTCAAGAACAGGATATTCACCATGCCGCAGTTCCTCATGCAGCGGTACAACGGCACGGTAGCCATGATCATGGCGGTGTTTTGGTTGGCATTATACATTGTCATCAACCTCACTTCGATACTCTACCTTGGCGCATTGGCGATCAGCAGCATATCGGGCTTCGACATTACGGCCTGCATGGTGTTCCTGGGCATCTTCTCCATATTCATTACCCTTGGCGGGATGAAGGTGATCGGGTATACCGATGTGGTACAGGTGTTCTTCCTTATACTGGGCGGGCTTGTGACTACCTACCTCGCGCTTAACCTTGTCGCCGATGAATTTGGCGGCAGCGGCGTGTTCGACGGTTTTGCCTTCATGAGCGAAAAGGCGGGCAGCCACTTCGACATGATATTTACCAAAGACAATCCCAACTACAATGAGCTTCCGGGTATCTCGGTACTCATTGGCGGCATGCTCATTACCAACTTATACTACTGGGGCTGCAACCAGTACATTACCCAGCGTGCGCTTGGCGCCGACCTGAAAACAGCCCGCAGCGGCATACTTTTCGCCGCGTTCTTAAAGCTTTTGATGCCGCTTATCGTGGTAATTCCGGGCATTGCCGCATTTGTGCTGTACCAGCAGGGCCATTTCCAGACGGAGATGATACTGGATGGCAAACTGCATCACGACAGCGCGTACCCCGTGCTGCTCAACCTGCTGCCTTCGGGACTGAAAGGACTCGCGTTTGCAGCGCTTACAGCGGCCATTGTGGCATCGCTTGCCGGTAAGGCCAACAGTATTGCAACGATATTTACCCTCGACATCTACAAGCAGAAGATAGACAAGGACGCCAGTGAGAAAAAACAGGTCACCATCGGTAAGATAACAGTGGTATTGTCTATCCTTACGGCGATTATCATTGCACCGTTCCTGGGCATTGAAAAAGGCGGCTTCAAGTTCATACAGGAGTTCTCGGGCTTCCTTAGCCCGGGCGTGTTTGCGATGTTCCTGCTGGGCTTCTTCTGGAAGAAAACTACGGCCAATGCGGCAATGTACAGCATGATCGGCGGATTTGTGTTCTCAGTGATCCTGAAATTCATGCCGGAATTTGTCAACCTGCAACCGTTGTACGAAATAGGCTTTGCCGTACCACACCCTGAGACGGGCGTTTACGAAATACCGTTCCTCGACAGGATGGGCATCGTGTTCGCGCTTTGTATCCTTGGCATGTTCTATATCAGCAGGAAAGAGACCGGCAAAGGCGACGATCTGAACGGCCTTGAGGTAGATACATCGATGTTCCGCGTTGACCGCTCATTCATGATAGGTACTGCGGTACTTGTAGTGATGGTCGCGGCACTGTACGCCTATTTCTGGTAGGCATCTGATCCCTTATATTTTAAATGCCCTTTGCAATATTTGCAAAGGGCATTTACTTTTATGAGAACCTTGCAGTTAACGCAAACTATAGCGTCTCCAATATTTTATCCATGACCCAACTGGTATGCGCTCCCGTCCGTCCCGTGGAAGGATGGATACTGTTACCTGACAAATGCTCCCGCATATTCCTGACATGGTACAGCTGGATATTTTCGGGGTGGTCTATCACTGCTTCCTGTCTGCCAGCGCCATTGGTCAATACCAACGGCAGCTCATCGAAAACGGCGAACTCGATCTTCCCTTTACTGCCGTAAATGATCACATCATCGGCGCGTTCAGAAAGGCCCGAATTCCATGTGCCTACACCCGTTACGCCACTTTCGTGAAGCCACGAACCGGCTACTGCATCCTTTGCGGTATACCATCCATGCTGGTTGAGGCTGTGCCCGGATGCTGACTTTACTTTCCCGAACAAATATGTGAACAGGTCGAGACCGTGGCTGGCAAGATCATCAAAATAACCCGCCGGGGCAATGTTGGCATCGGTACGCCAAAAATATTGCCCTGACAGGTCCATAGGTGACGGTGTGCGGCCCAAATGCCAGCTTACATGGCGCACCTCCCCTATCTGCCCATTCTCGAGCCATTGCTTTACATGTAAAAACCTGGGCAGCGAACGGCGGTAATAGGCCACGAACAAGGGCAGGCCTTTTGCTTCAAATGCATTGCAGATCGCTTCACATTCGGCATAGGATGGAGCCATGGGCTTTTCGATGCAACACGGCTTCCCGGCAGCGGCAACTTTCAAAGCATAAAATGTATGGGTGTCCGGCGGGGTGGCAATGTATACGGCATCTACTTGCGGATCGTTGATGAGCGCATCGGCATCATCATACCATTTTGGCACATTGTGGCGGCGGGCATAGTCGGCGGCCTTTTCGGCATCGCGGCGCATTACAGCATGGAGTTCGAATCCTTCGGTTTTCTGGTAGGCAGGGCCGCTCTTCCGTTCTGTCACATCGCCACAGCCAATGATGCCCCAGCGGATAATGGTTTGGTTCATGGCTTTGTTTTTCGGAAAATAAAAATAGGCTATTCCGCAAAGATGCCCCAAAGTTTTGCAAAGGAAAATAACGTGGATGGATAGAAATTTTATTCCTACTTTTAAAACTCCAAAAAACGAACTGAAATGAACCGTCGACTATTCTTAAAAAATACCGGGCTAGCCGGAGCAGGCATAACTGTGGCCGGGCCTGTAACTTCCTGGCTTATGGAAAACACCCTGTTACCGGACATAAAACCTTTCTTTAAGCTATCGCTGGCCCAATGGTCACTGCATAAGGCCATCCTCGAGACCAAAACCCTGCCTGCGCTCGACTTTGCTAAAAAAGCACGTTCACTAGGATTTGAGGCAGTAGAGTATGTCAACCAGCTTTATGGTCCGGAACTCGAAAATATGGGCCTTGACAAGCTGGTAAAAGAATTGAAGGAACGCAGCAAAGATAATGGCGTGAAGAATGTGCTTATCATGATCGACGGTGAGGGCGAACTGGCGGCACTATCTAAAACGGAACGGGATGATGCCATTGCCAAACACTCCAAATGGATAGATGCAGCGGCAGAGCTGGGCTGTGGATCGATACGCGTGAACCTGTTTGGCGCCGGAGCGGAAAATGACTTCAACGTTTGGAAGGAAACCTCGGTCGACGGGCTTGGCAGGCTTGCGGCATACGCTAAGAAGAGCAATATTAACGTGATCGTTGAGAACCATGGCGGACTGTCATCGGATGCCGGAAAGCTGACGGATGTGATCAAAACCATCGGGCTGAAGAACTGCGGTACGCTGCCCGACTTTGGGAATTTCTGCGTAAAGCGGCAGGGCGGCGAACGATGGGGTGCACCGTGTATTGACGAATACGACAAATATAAAGGCGTGCTGGAACTGATGCCGTTTGCCCACGGTGTAAGTGCGAAAACCTACGACTTTGACGCCAACGGCAACGAAACGACCATCGACTATAAAAGGATGCTGAAGATCGTGAAGGATGCCGGTTACAAGGGATACATCGGGATAGAGTATGAAGGGAACAGGCTGGGCGAAGAAGAGGGCATTAAAGCAACCAAGGAGTTGTTGATAAAAGCCGCATCAGGATCATAAAATTTTTATTTAGAATAATTAAAAATAGTTTGGCTGTTATTGATCTGGGAACTACTTTTGCACCCGAAAAAAACACCCAATACAATGCACAAATTATTATTCAAAAAATTATTGTTCTGTACTGTCTTAATTTGTACAATGGCGATCAATGCACAAGACAGGGGCAGGATAAACGGTAAAGTGACACTAAACGACAATTCAGGCGCCGAAAATATTTCGATAGTCCTTAAAGGCACATCATTTGGTACTACCACGAACTCTGAGGGATCGTACGAAATAAAAAATGTAAAGCCGGGAACATATACGCTTCGCATTTCGTCTATTGGAATTGCTACCGTTGAGGAGCAGGTCGCTGTGGGCGCAGGCGAAGTGGTAACGAAGAATATAGTTCTTACCGAAAGCCGTGACCAGCTTGATGAGGTTATCATTGAAGGCAATGTGAACCGTTACAAAAAGCAAGAAACTACAGGTTCGGGCAGGATGCCGCTAAAAGCGCTTGAAAATGCACAGGTATCCAATGTGGTTACTAAAGAACTTATGGCCGACCAGCTTGTTACCAACCAGGACGATGCCCTTAAGAACGTAACAGGCCTTTACCAGCTTTGGGGCGCTACAGGCCGTGCCGGCGACGGTGGCTCGTACTTTGCATCACGCGGTTTTGTTACGCAAGCACAGGTTCGCAATGGTGTTGCGGGTACTGTTATTGCCAACAGCGATGCGGCTAATATGGAAACACTCGAGGCTATTAAAGGGCCATCTGCAACGCTTTTCGGTAGCATACTTACATCCTACGGCGGATTAGTGAACCGTGTAACCAAAAAACCTTACGAAACATTTGGCGGCGAAGTGACCTACCAAACCGGAAGCTTTGGCTTTAACCGTGGCACAGTAGATGTGAACACGCCGATCAATGACGATAAAACTGCACTTTTCAGGCTGAATGCCGCTACTACATCTACAGAAACCTTCCAGGATCTCGGGATGAGCAAGAGCATTTTTGTTGCGCCATCGTTCACTTATAAATTCAGCGACAGGCTCACGGCCACTATCGAAGGGGAGTTTTTTGACCAGGATGCTACAGGCCTGCACCTTATCTACCTTGACTTTATGCACACACCGTCAAGCCTTGGCGTAAATAATGCTGCCGACCTTGACCTTGACTTTAAGCGCTCAATGGTAGGTGGTAACTTTATCACCAAAACAAAGAGCCGTAACATTTATGGTACAGTAACCTACAAAATATCCGACGCATGGACCTCGCAATCGGTGATCACATCGGCAAGCAACGAGGCCAACGGCCCGGGCTTTTGGTTCTACCTGCGTCCTGACAACAAAGTGTCGCGTAATGCATGGGGCTTTGGCGGTTCATCGAATGCCATAGAATTCCAGCAAAACTTTATGGGCGATCTTAACATAGGCAACATGAGGAACCGCATAGTGATCGGCGGCGACATTTACCATACCAAAGGCTATACCGATATTACCTACCTGCCGGGCGGTGGATGGGAATTCGACGAAATAGACTACTCAGGCGCTATACCTGATTACTACGCATTTAACCCAAGGAACATCCAAAACCAATTGGACAGCTCGACCAGCGTTTTCCATAGCAGTACTAACCTGAGCACACACAGCCTTTACGTTAATGATGTACTGAACATCACACCGAAGCTATTGGTTTCTGCAGGTGTACGTTTTGACAATTTTGAGAACAGGGGCAGCTATGATGCCGCTTCCAACACTACATCGGGCGGATTTTCGCAAAATGCATGGTCGCCAAAATTTGGCGTAGTTTATCAGGTGATCCAAGATCAGGTATCGGTATTTGCCAACTACCAGAACAGCTTTAAGAACGTAATCAACAGCAATGCAGGCAGCAGCGCGCCGGGCATAAATACTGAAACATTCAGGCCGGAACAGGCTAACCAGTTTGAAGCAGGCATCAAGCTCGATGCCTTTAACAACAGGCTCGGCGCCAACATCAGCTATTACAATATTAAAGTGGATGACATTGTAAGGGCCGATCCATCGGTGC
Source organism: Flavobacterium sp. (assembly GCF_052437795.1). Classification (GTDB taxonomy): domain Bacteria; phylum Bacteroidota; class Bacteroidia; order Flavobacteriales; family Flavobacteriaceae; genus Flavobacterium. The sequence goes on along the minus strand of NZ_JBQVPA010000001.1, from coordinate 229,872 downwards.
CCAACTCTTCTATCCAGGATGGTACGCAAAAGAGTACCGGTTTTGAGGCAGAGATAACCGCTTCGCCAATAAAAGGACTTAACCTTTTGGTGGGCTACGCTTATAATGACAGCAAGTATACAAAGTCGGATGCAGGAGTGAACGGCCTTCGCCCAACTACTGCAGGCCCGCAAAACCTGGCCAACTTCTGGATCAGCTACAGGCTGCCTTCTACGACAATAGATGGCTTGGGAATTGGATTCGGCGGGAATTATGCCAGCGAAAGCGCTATATACAACAGCAACACTTTTGATGCTAACGGCGATGTAAACGGTTCTGAGAAATTCGTACTGCCATCATACACAGTGCTGAACGCGTCATTATTCTATGACAAGCCTAAATACAGGATCGCGCTTAAGGCTAATAACTTTACCGATGAGCTTTACTTCAACGGCTACACGACCATCAACGTGCAGGCTCCACGCAACTTTATGGGCAGCCTAACGTATAAGTTTTAATGAGCTTTAAAAAGAAAATACGGTTTATACACAAATGGCTCGGACTCACCTCCGGGCTCATTGTGTTTATAGTGAGCATTACCGGCTGCATCTATTGCTTTCACGATGAGATAAAAGACATGACCCGCGAGTGGCGAACTGTCCCTGTACAGGCAAAGCCTTACATAGCCCCGTCTGTCCTGCAAAAAAAGGCAAAGGAGCTGTACCCCGATATCATCCAGTCGATGGTGATATACGGTGGCGAGGCGAGGCCGGCATTTGTGTATGGGATAAAAGGTGAGGATGGCTATTTTATCTATTTCGATCCGTACTCCGGCGATTTCATGCATATGGAGAACCTCGAGGAAGATTTTTTCCATATTGTAGAGCACATACACCTTTACCTCCTGCTCCCACCGGAGATCGGTAAGCACATTGTGGGCGTGGCTACCATCATCTTCATATTCCTGCTCATAACCGGCATCATCCAATGGTGGCCCAAAAAGAGGAAGCAGCTTAAAGACAGGCTGCAGGTAAAGTGGAGTGCCAAATGGCGCCGTGTGAACTACGACTGGCACAATGTATCGGGCTTTTATATTTCGATAGTGGCATTGGTGATCGCCGCAACAGGGTTGACCTTTACCTATGAATGGATGGGCGACGCCATGTACTATGGCGGCAACCTTGGCAGGAACTATCCGGAAGAGCGCGCTGAGCCTGTGATCGATACCACGGTTACGAAAGGTCCTGTATCGGTAATGGATAAGGCTTTTGCCCAAACCCTGAAGATGGCCCCAACACGCGGAATGTACTTTATATGGGACCAGGGGCCTAAAAATGCCATTATTGCCGGTTCCTACCCCAACGCATTGGAATATCACCACCAGTCTAATCTCCAGTTCCATCCGGTAACGGGCGAGCTGGTAAAAGAGCTGATGTATGATGACAAAAGTGCCGGCATGAAGCTGCAGGAAATGAACTATGGCCTGCATACCGGGCAGTACTTTGGGCTTACCGGAAAGATCATCGCCTTTATTGCCAGCCTGCTCGCCGCCGCGATACCTGTTACAGGATTCGTGATCTGGTGGGGGCGCCGCAACAAGAAACCCAAACAAGGAAAAACAAAAAAGGCTGTAAATTAAATTACAGCCTTTTCCTCAAATAAATAAAACGAGCTTATTTATTCGAAACTACGGCATTGTGAGACCATTTCTTAACTTCTGCGATCCTGCTGTCAGCATAATCCACTTCGTTTAATTCAGATCCGGTCCAGAAGAACCATTTACCGGTCTTCACGCCGTTGTTATATTCTCCCATAGCACTCTTCGTACCGTCCGCATTGTATGCGGTCCATGTGCCGTGTACTTTTCCATCTTTATAAAAGCCTTCCTGCTTCACCTTACCATTTTCATAGTAGTAGGTGGATCTCACCATTTGATCTTGTATCTCATGTTTTGGCTTAGCTTCCTGGGCTGATAACACACCTGCAGATAATAATACCGCAGCGATCATAATCTTTTTCATGTCAGTTCTTTGTGTTTAATTATACTTTATTATATATCAAAGATATTGATAATTTTACACAAAAGATACGTTCGCTTAACAATTTGGTAACACAGAATGAAAACTTAACATTGGAAGTCTTGCTAAATTGCCTGTATATTCAGTATTTACTGATGTTTTCGCTAATCTCCACATATTTGGGGAAAAACATAAATATTCACTAAGATAGTTGTTCGATCATGAGGATATCCATTATAATGTCATTGGTTTTGACGGTAGTTGTTACTGCAAATGCCCAACAGGTGCTTCCGTTATATGAAAAAAGCATACCCAACAGCAAGCCTTCTGCCGACGGCGAAAAGTCGAAAGTACGGGACGGTAATATAACCATTGTCAGTAATGTGTCGGTGCCTACACTTACTGTATATAAAGCGGCCAAGCCTTGTATGGCGCGCAGTGCGGTCATCATTTGTCCCGGTGGTGGCTACGGCATACTTGCCATGAGCCATGAAGGTGCCGATGTAGCGAAGGTGTTCAACAGATGGGGCGTGACGGCTTTTGTACTAAAATACCGCCTGCCCAATGATGCTATCATGAAAGACAGGTCCATTGGCCCGTTGCAGGATGCGCAAAGGGCCATGCAAATGGTGCGCGAACATGCCACCGAATGGAACATCGACCCCGCAAAGGTGGGCATCATGGGCTTTTCTGCCGGCGGGCACCTTGCTGCTACGGCATCCACACACTTTGATAAAGCAGTTATCGATAATCCGAAAAACACATCGCTCCGCCCTGACTTTTCTATGCTGATATATCCGGTCATCAGCTTTTCCAACAGCCTGACGCATTTGGGCAGCCGTGAAAACCTTATAGGAAAGTTCGCCCCGCCTGATCGCATAATGCAATTCTCTAACGAGTTGCAGGTAACTGCCAAAACGCCGCCTGCTTTCCTAGTACACTCTTCTGACGACGATCTGGTTCCGGTCGGCAACAGCATTAAATACTATGAAGCTTTGCAGAGCTTTGGAATTTTTAGCGAAATGCTTCTGTATCCGCACGGTGGGCATGGGTATGGTATGGAGAATACATCGACCACCGACAAGTGGATGGACCGGCTTAAGGAATGGATGCTGGAATCGGGTTACCTGTAAGGATCAAAAATAGTGCAGCTTCTCTTCCTCCAGATCAAGGTATACCAACAGCCTTCGTACGATCTCCTCATCGAGGCTTTGCTTTTCGGCATTCTTTTCATGCAGCCACTTGCGCTGGTGGTTCAGTAATTCGCGGTAAACGGCCTTGGATCCTTCATTCATCGACGACTCCTTTACGACCAGGCTGCTCGTATCAAGCTTTTGTGCGATCTGCTGCAATACAGGATAGGCATCGAGCTCCCGCTCATAATTTGACCGCAGGTGTTCCAGCGCGTGCTGCGACATCATGTTGCGAAGCTTGTTATATAATTCCTCCTCGGGCATAGTGTGATCGGGATCCTTTACGTGCAGCCTACGTATTAAGTAAGGCAGCGTGAGCCCCTGCAATAGCAGCGTTGCCAATATCACTACGAACGTGATAAATAATATCAGGTTGCGCTGCGGGAAAGGCTCGCCATTGACCATTTCCGGAATGGATAATGCCGCCGCCAGTGATACAACCCCACGCATACCCGACCACCCTATAAGGAAAGGCCCTTTGATCCCCGGGTTGCTGCTATCGGCAACAGTAATGAAGTTACGCGCTATGAGTGTAGTTACCACTGCGCCATAGGCAGCCAAAATACGCCCGATGATAAGTACTGCCGTTATCAGAAGGCCATAGCCCACTGCATCGCTAAGGCTTACATTGCCAAGTCCTGAAGTGATCTGGGGCAGGTCGAGGCCAATGAACATGAATATTAATCCGTTCAGTACGAACACAAGGCTTTCCCACACATTATAACCCCGCAGCCTTGAGGAACTGCTAAGGAAACGCAGCCTGTTGTTAGACAGCAACAGCCCACCGCTAACCACCGCAAGCACGCCCGAACTATGCACCTCCTCTGCCGCGATGTACATGAGGTAAGGTGCAAGTATGGTAAGCACAATATCAATATTAGCATCCGTGGGCAGCAGTTTGTGCATCTTCATGAAAAAATATCCGAGCGCGACACCTATGCCAACACCGCCTGCCACCATCCATACAAAGCTAAGGGCGGCTTCATGCCACACGAATTGCCCTGTGGCTACTGCTATGAAAGCAAAACGGAATATGATGAGCGATGAGGCGTCGTTAAGAAGGCTTTCCCCCTCCAGTATCGACTTAATGCGGCGCGGCACTTTTACGAACCGCAAAATAGCGCCTGCGCTCACGGCGTCAGGCGGCGATACGATACCGCCCAAGAGCAGCCCTAATGCCAGTGAGAACCCTGGAATGAAATAATTGGCAACAAAAGCCACCGATAGCGCCGAAAAGAAAACCACTACAAACGCAAAGCTCCCTATTATGCGCCGCCATTTCCACATTTCTTTCCATGAGATCTGCCATGCGGCTTCATAAAGCAGCGGAGGAAGGAAGAGCACGAAAATGAGTTCCGATTCGATGTGCAGCACCGGTATGCCCGGAATGAAGCTAATGCACAGCCCCGCCAAAACCAGCAGTACGGGATAGGCTACTTTAATACGGTTGGCCAGCATTATCAGGAGCAGGATAATGAGGATCAATATCAGGTAAAAAGGAAAATTGTCCATTGGTGTTGAAATAGACAATAAATATAAAAATTTTCCTGCCGCATTGTAGTTTTAGTATTGGCAAACTGTCAAATCGTATAACCGGGGCTTACCGGGAAATGTTATTTTTATAGCCTAAAGCGAACAATCATGGGCAAACGATCTTTTAGAGGCATAATTTCGATGTTAACAGTACTGCTGCTTACAGGATTCACTCCCGGACACCAATGGAAGCCACTACTGGACAAAAACCTGTCGCAATGGGAAATGTACCTCAGTTACCGGCATTCGCCAAAATACAATGGGCAGGTGCCTTTGGATATCAACGGAAAAGAAATACCACCCATAGGCTATAATAAAAATGAAGCCAACGTCTTTTCGGTCACTACAGAAAATGGCGAGCCTGTACTCCGGGTGAGCGGTGAGATATACGGCTGCGTATTCACCAAAGCCGAATATGAGGATTACCACCTGAAGGCCAAAGTAAAATGGGGCAGCAAAAAGTGGGACCCACGTACCGATAAGCTCATGGATTCAGGCATACTATACCATTCGATCGGTGAAGCCGGCAAAGACTATTGGCGGGCATGGATGCTGTCGCAGGAATTCCAACTTATGGAGGGCCACATGGGCGATTACTGGAAAATTGCCAACTCGGCCATAGATATACGTGCCTTTATGCCCGAGGGCGTTATGAACCCCATAGCCAGCGAAAAACAGCCCTTCCTGCCCATAGGTGCCGGCAGCCCTAATGGCGGATTTTGCCTTCGTGGCGAAAATCATGAAAGCCCGAAAGGGGAATGGACCGAGGTGGAACTCATTTGCTACGGCGATAAAAGCCTGCACATCGTAAACGGAAAGGTGGTCATGGTGCTGCAAAACTCCAGATACATAGACAAGGGTAAACCCATACCGTTAACCAAAGGAAAGATACAGTTGCAAAGCGAGGCTGCCGAAACCTTTTATAAGGAACTGATGATAAAACAGCTTGACGCGATGCCGAAGGAATACGAAAAATACTTTAAGTAGCTTGCTCTATTTCTTGGAATGGTCGCTGTATACAGCCAGCACCTGTACCCGTTTTGCCGCCAGTGTAGCATTGATGGTGGGCCTGTGCGCCGAGATCCATTTGTTTATCGAGTCGTGTTCTGAATGGTGTGAGGTGGTGGTGATCCGCACATCTCCCTGTGCGGTAACAACAGTGTAATCATAATTTGCCATGGTAGTAAGGTTTTAGTAGTGGATCGGTAATGGTTGGATCGTTAAGTTTTTTTTAACATGTAGTAAATGTATATATTGTAGTCCACCCAGCAACGGTAGTTTTTACCTGTTTTTTATCTCATTAATGAAACAGGTAATTTTACGTGGCACTTTAGTTTTCTGTTCTGAACTTACCATTGCCTATCAAAGACCCATAGTAAGCATGGATCTCAAAAAAATTTACACATAATATACCACTCTGTTAAGGCAACGAATTAATTCGCTATCTTTAGTACCCACTACCAAAAATCATTGTGCCTACCATGAAGATCGCCCTCTTTACCAATGAGTTCCCGCCCAACATATACGGCGGTGCCGGCGTACATATCGATTTTTTGAGCCATGAACTGGCAAAGCTTGCCGATGTGGAAGTACGCTGTTTCGGCGACCGGCAATTGCAGGAGGATGGCATGAATGTGATGGGGATACAGCCATCACTTAACCGTCCCGATGACCCTGCCAACCCGCATATCAATATGTTCAGGAACCTAAGCCGGAATGTGGAGATGTCGCAGCATACATTGCAGGCCGATGTAGTTCATTGCCATACGTGGTACACGCATTTGGCCGGTATCTATTCGAGGGAATTGCTGCAGGTGCCCCTCATCCTTACCACCCACAGCCTTGAGACGCATCGCCCATGGAAAATAGAACAATTGGGCAATGGGTATTTCCTGTCGCGATGGATAGAGCGGTCGGCATATGACCAGGCTGATGGCGTGATCGCTGTGAGCGAACAGATGAAGCAGGATGTTGTGGAGGCTTACGGCATCGATCCTGCAAAAGTGACCGTTATACACAATGGCATTGACCCTGAGTTTTACAAGCCAACATTCGACGTGAACGTTCTGAACGAATACGGCATTGACCCACAGATCCCATTTGTGCTATTCGTGGGAAGGATAACCCGTCAAAAGGGCATTTCGCAACTGATAGAAGCAGCACATTATTTCATCCCAAACTGCCAGATCGTGCTGTGTGCGGGAGCGCCCGACACTCCGGAGATCGCCGGAGAGACCGAAGGACTCATAAATACACTGAAAGCAAAACGGGATGGTGTGATCCTGATATCGGAAATGTTGCCGAGGGACAAAGTACGCGTACTGTACAGCCATGCGCGTGTATTTGCGTGCCCGTCGCTGTATGAGCCGTTCGGCATCATTAACCTGGAGGCTTTGTCGTGCGAAACACCTGTGGTGGGCAGCGCAGTAGGAGGGATTCCAGAGATACTTACTGAAGGCGGGACAGGCTTCCTAATTCCGTTGGAAGGCATTTCGCGCACTGACCTCAACCCGAAAGACCCGAAAGCATTCCAACAGGCATTCGCAGAAAAGATCAACCTGCTGCTTGAGGATGAGAACCTCGCTGTCCAAATGGGTAAGGCAGGCAGAAAGCGTGTTTTGGAGAAGTTCAGTTGGGAGTCTATCGCCAAGACGACTTATAATTATTATGAGGAAGTGATAGCACGGTTCGAAAAAGAAAAAGCATAACAACTTAAATACGGTATACGATGAGTAAAAGCACATTGGCCATCATCCTTGGTGGCGGGCAGGGTTCCAGGTTATTTCCGTTAACGCACAGGCGCTCAAAGCCTGCCGTACCTATAGCGGGCAAGTACCGCCTGGTGGATATCCCCATTTCCAACTGCATCAACTCGAACATCCACCGGATGTTCGTGCTCACGCAGTTCAACTCGGCTTCACTCAACCAGCATATAAAGAATACATTCCAGTTCGGGCATTTCAGTACGGCGTTCGTAGACATCCTCGCCGCCGAGCAGACGCCAGACAATCCTACGTGGTTCCAAGGCACCGCCGATGCGGTGCGCCAGTGCATGCAGCATTTCCTCAACCACGAGTTTGAGTATGCACTGATACTATCGGGAGACCAGCTGTACCAAATGGATTTCAATGCCATGGTCGAGGCCCACGAAGCGACCGGTGCCGGCATAACCATTGCGACATTGCCTGTTACCACCAAAGAAGCGCCGGAATTCGGTATATTAAAAACCGATAACGAAAGCCTCATAACCTCCTTCATAGAAAAACCACATAAAGACCTGCTGCCGCAATGGACATCGGAAGTGAGCGAGGGATCGAAGGCAGAGGGCAAGCATTACCTGGCATCAATGGGTATTTATATCTTTAACCGCCAGCTTCTCATCGACCTGATGTCTGACCCTGAACCAAAGGATTTTGGCAAGGAGATCATCCCGCAGGCCATTGGCAAGCAAAAAGTACTCAGCTACCAGTATGAAGGCTACTGGACCGACATAGGGAACATCGATTCGTTCTTTGAGGCCAACCTTGGGCTTACAGACGACATTCCCAAATTTAACCTGTTCGACAACCTCAGCAAGATATTCACCCGCGCAAGAGTGCTTCCGCCATCCAAGATCACCGGGTCGTCGACCATTGACCGCTCCATTATCGCCGAGGGATGCATCATTGACGGGACTTCCATAGAACATTCGGTGATCGGCATCCGCAACAGGATCGGGAAAGGCTCTAAAATTTCCAACTCCTACCTCATGGGTAACGACTTTTACCAAAACCTTGACGAAATGACCCATAATTACGAGAACAACATCGTAAACCTGGGCATTGGCGAACGCTGCATCATCAACAATGCTATTGTAGACAAGAATTGCCGCATTGGGAAGGACGTGACCTTAAATGGAGGGGCTCATCTTGAAGATACCAATACCGACCTGTACACAGTAAAAGATGGCATCATCGTTGTAAAAAAAGGGGCTTTGCTGCCGGATGGGTTCACTATTTAATTTTATCCCGCAACGCTAATGAAGTGGTCACGCGTTTTTAAGATCCTGTTCTGTATATTGACAGGTTGGTTTTTGATACATTCTGTTTACATTATAAATGATGGCCTTAATGATGATGGGACAATTGCTGATGCCGTGGTTATACTTGGTACAACGGTAAATGAAGATGGCACTTTGTCTGAAAGGCTTAAGCAACGTGTGGACCGTGGACTTCATTTATATACTACCCAAAGGGCAGGACTATTAATCGTAAGCGGAGGCCTGGGCAAAGAGGGACATTACGAAGGCGATAAAATGGCTGAGTATCTTGTACAGAAAGGCGTGCCGATCAAAGACATTATTATTGACAATGATGGAAACAATACCCGTGCCACTGCCGATAACGTAGTGAAACTAAAGGACAGCCTGAATATTAAAAGCGTTATTATAGTATCACAGTATTTTCATATAACGCGTACAAAAATGCTGTTCCGGAAACGTGGTTTCGATCACGTGAGCGGTGCCAGCCCGCGATATTTTGAGTTACGCGACCTGTTTTCGATCATCCGGGAATTTCCGGCGTATTATACGCAGTGATCAATATCTATTCAAACTTAATAATTCCTTTATTAAACTCTTCAGTCTTATCTGTAAAGCCGTTGTAATGGCTGATGACCCATTGACCTCCCTTGAAAATAAAGGACATGGGGGCATAAAAGTTACGGGGCTCTGTCCACAGCTCAAGGTTATCGCCATCTTGTGGGTCGTATTGGAAATCAAAACAATCGCGCTCATTTAGCTCCGTAGCAACATCGTTATCTCCCATTTCATTATTTAGCTTTTTCAAAGGCTCCATCAGCATTCCTTCCATTTGCCACTTTGCATCGCCGGCATAACTGCTCAACCTCCATTTGTAAACACGCCCGGATGAGGCGGCCTGTTTCTGCCTGCTGCGCCGTGAATTTTTATGATGGATAATTGTATTAACATCACCATCTTTCAGGCAGGTGCAAAATTTTAGTTTATCGGCAGTCTCGCACATAACAGGTATTTATATTACTTAGAATGGCTAAGTTATTAAAAAATACAGATAGTTCATGACACAAAAAAGTGGGCACAAAGCCCACTTTTACAATAACTAAACTAACCTAACCAAATATTACATTTGCGGAAGCAGTACTTTATCGATCGCATGGATCACACCGTTACTTGCCTGTACATCTGTAGTAAGGACATTTGAAACACGGCCATTGGCATCGGTAATTGAAGCTCCACCTTCAAGGTTTACAGTAAAATTACCACCCTGGAATGTAGTTACGCTCATATTGTCCACCAGAGAAGCTGCCAATACGTTCTGCCCGGCGACCACGTGGTATTTTAATGTACTTTCAAGAGTTGCCTGAGGAACTTGAGAAAGGCCCGTTAAGCTAAGCTCTGTCAATAAGCTTGTGAACGCCGTGTTTACCGGGGCAAATACCGTGAACGGGCTATTTTGCGTTCCTGACAAGATACCTGCGAAATCCGGCTGGTCATTGCGCGTCAGTGCCTGAACCAAGATCGAGAAATTAGGATTTGCCATAGCGTGGCTCGCGATCGTAGGCAGATCGATAACACTGTCAACAACGTGGATCACGCCATTGCTCGCCATCATATCGGCACTGGTAACCTTTGCACCACCATTGGCAGAACCACCGTTTAGGGTAACGCCATTCGATGTATTGATGAACATACTTAGCGTATTAGTAGATGATGCACTACCTTTTGCCATCGTTTTTACGTAGCCTGTTGTAAGCGAAGTGGAAATGTTCTCTCCTGAAATTACGTGATTTAACAAAATTTCTTTGAGAGTGGCAACCGGTACTGCATTAAGGTTAGCAAAGCCTTTTGCCTCCAGGAATGCTGTAAAAGCCTGGTTTGTTGGAGCGAATACCGTAAGGTCGGTAGTACCATCCAGAGTTGCTTCGAGGCCGGTCCTTTCCAATGCGTCTTCAAGCATAGAAAAATTAGCCGTATCATCAACGATATCAGCAATGGTGTTGTCGTCGGACATAGAATTACTGTCATCATCACTACAGGACACTAACGGTAATAAAGCCATAGCAAAAATGGCAGCTCTTGTAAGAATTACTTTTTTCATGGTTTTTTTGTTTTGTGATCTAATGTTGTTTTTGCGAACTTGTATATCAAATTTAATTATGAAAATTTTGTTTGATCAAAAATGCTGTTTAATTAAACAATACTTTATCATTTGTTCAAGAAATCGTTAACCGCATTTCATTGTAAACCAGAAAACTTGCTATCCCAATAACCATTTATTAAACAAAAACTCCCGGCCACCTTTCGGCTACCGGGAGTTTTCTTATAAAGATGTGGATCCTTAGTGCTTCACGGTAAACCCGTCTTCGCTAAGTTCGCGGTGCTCATAGTCGGCTACCATTTCTTTATCATAGTCAACAGGTTCACCTTTGGAGAACCTCCTAATAAGGCTGTCGAATATCGAATATACCACCGGCACAATCACAAGAGTAAGGAACAGCGAGGAGATAAGCCCCCCGATAACAACCCATGCAAGGCCGTTGTTCATTTGCGCAGCGCCGCCTTTTGCCAAAGCGATCGGGATCATACCGATAACCATCGCGATCGTCGTCATGAGGATCGGCCTTAAACGGGCGTGGTTGGCCTGGATAAGGGCATTAAGGGTTGTTTCGCCCTCAGCCTTACGGTGGTTGGTAAAGTCTACGAGTAGGATCGCATTCTTACATACCAGTCCGATAAGCATGATAATACCCAGTATCGTGAATATGTTGAGCGAGTTGTTTGTAAGGGCCAGCGCCAGCAATGCACCGATAAATGATAGCGGTACCGAGAAGAGTACTACGAACGGGTACACAAAGCTGTTATACAATGCCACCATTACAAGATATACCAACAGGATGGCGGCAAGCAACGCGATACCCAGCGTACCGAAGCCTTCTCCCTGCATCTCCATGTCACCTCCCCATACATAGCTCACACCCGCAGGTGTTTCTTTGTTAAGGAATGAGGCCTGCCAGTCGGCGATCACTGATCCTACAGGACGCCCTACCGACTGTCCCTGTACGGTAACCGACGCACTCTTGTCGCGCCTTTCGAGCAATGACGGACCCGAGCCTTCGGTAATTGAAGCGAACTGTGACAGCTTTATTTCCTGCCCCATGCTATTTACGAAGGTAAGGTTACGCACGTCGTTGATGTTCATACGGTCGTACTCGCCAAAACGGATGTTGATGTCATATTCGTACTGCCCGGCACGGAACTTACCATCGGTATTACCATTAAAGGCAGTCTGCATGGTAAGGCCGACCGTTTGCAGATCAAGGCCAAGTGTTGCCATTTTATCCCTGTCTACCTGTACGTTCACTTCCGGCGAACCAGATTCCGAAGTCAATTTTATCTCTGTCGCACCATCGATCTTTGCCAGTTCGGCTGCAGCCTTGTTAGCATAGGCCATTGCGCTTTCGAGGTCGTTCGCGGTTACGGTAAGTGCGATAGGTGCGTCATCTGCCCCCCCCATAATACTCACCGGCACTGTCTTTATTTTTGTGCCTACCAATACTTTTTCCAGCTCGCGCTTGGTTTTTGCGGCATATACGAATGAGTTGTCGGAACGGTGCTCTTCATCAACTAATGTTACAGTTATCTCAGCCTTGTATGCCGTACCCTGCACGCCTCCGGCAAAACCTTCGCTCGTTTGCCCTACAGTAGTAATAATGCTCTTTACCTCCGGCTTATCCATCAGGAACTTCTCTGCCTTTTGGGTCATGAAATTCGTCTGCTCCAGCGAGGCATCTTTCGGCTGTTCCATCTGTACAATGAACTGCCCCCTGTCAAGCTTCGCGAAGAACTCCCCTCCTACGAACGCACCCGCAATGAAAAGCGAACCAAAGAACAGGACAACTGCTACACCAAGGCTTGCAAGTTTTGTCATGCGGCTTTTAAGCGACCATTTAAGGATGCCTGTAACCCAGTCGGTAAATCGGTCAAGGCCTTTTTCAAACCCAAGGATGATACGCCCAAAGAACGACTTATTGGTCAGGTGCTCCAGTTTCCCAAATCGGGAAGAAAGCCATGGGATCAGCGTGAATGATGATAATAGTGACAGGAGCGTTGCAATAACCACGACCACACAGAACTGGGTAATGATATTACTCACAAGTCCGCTACTTAAGGCAATAGGAAGGAAAACCACCACGATAACCAGGGTGATCGCAGATACGGTAAACCCGATCTCCGCAGTACCGTCATAAGCCGCACGCACACGGTTCTTGCCCATTTCCATGTGGCGGTAAATGTTCTCAAGCACCACAATGGCATCATCCACAAGGATACCTACCACGAGGGAAAGCCCAAGAAGGCTCATCAGGTTCAGGGTATAGCCCATGAGGTAAATACCGATGAACGTTGCTATAAGCGATGCCGGGATCGATACCATTACGATAAGCGCGTTCCTCAAACTGTGGAGGAAGAACAACATCACGAATGCCACAAGGAATATCGCGATGAACAAGTCATGGATAACCGCATCGGCGGCAACCAATGTAAATTCAGAGGTATCGTTGGCCACTTCAAGCTTTAAGCCCTCTTTTTTATAATCGTTCTGTATCTTAGTGATCGCAGCGTGCACGTCTTCACTTACCTGTACCGCATTGGCTTCGGTTTGTTTTGTGATCTGTATCGCTATCGCGCTCCCCTGGTTAACACGGGCTATCTTGTCGGCCTCTTTCTGGCTGTCCTGTACATCGGCGATCTGACCAAGGCGCACCTGTATACCGTCTTTAGACGATACCACAAGGTTTCGCATCTCTTCAACCGAACGATATTTACCCGCAAGGCGCACGAGCATGCTGCTTTCGCGCGTTTTTACGCTACCCGTAGGAAAGTCGAGGTTACTGCCCAATACCGCCTGCTGTACCGCAGGTATCGATAGGCCATAGCCTTTCAATTTTTCTTCATCAAGGTTTACCTGGATCTCACGCTCCTGCCCCCCCACAAGGGTCACCTGCGCCACACCCGGTACACGGGCCAGTATCGGCTCTATCTTTTTATCCAAAAGGTCATAAAACTCTACCTCATCCATTTTGGATGTCGCCCCCAGTGTGATCACCGGAAGGTCGCTTAATGAGAATTTCACAAGTGCGGGTGGATCGGCATCTTCCGGTAGGTCCTTCTCAATGGCGTTGATCTTGCGCTGCGCATCGTTTAGGGAGTAGTCGGCATCTGCTTCAGATTCCAGCGTAACCATTACCACCGAAAGGCTTTCGTATGATTTTGATTCTACTTTTTTCACAAGCTCCAGCGATGATACGGCGTCTTCTATTTTTTTGGTAACCGTGTTCTCTATCTCTCCTGGCGAAGCACCGGGATATACAGTGGAGATGGTTACCACGTTCATCTCGAATTTCGGGATAAGCTCATAGCTCAGGCTGCTGTAGCTGAAGAGCCCTCCCAGGGTAAGTATAATGAACAACACTATAATGAGCGTTGGCCGTTTTATGGATATTTCTGCTAATTTCATTTTCTTTAGTTTAAAGTTTAAGGTTTAAAAGTTTAAAGTCCTGTAGGACCTTACTGTCTTAAACTTCTTATTTTACCGGGCTTACTTTGGTACCGTCCTGCAGGTTGATCTGGCCACTGGTTACCACCACATCGCCTTCTTTCAGGCCGCTTAGTATTTCCACTTCTTCGCCAAGGATACGACCTGATGTTACTTTGATAAGCTTGGCAACGCTGTCGTTCACTACAAACACCTGGTTGTTACCCACACCACCTATAAAGGCGTTGCGCGGTATCATGGTAACAGCTGCCTGCGCCTTGCCCGAGCCGAATACCACAGATCCGTACATACCGGCCTTAACTTCATTACCCGGATTGCTGGCTATCTCTATCTCCACCGGGAAGTTAAGCGATGCATCGGCCTTTGGCGCGATGAACGTTACCTTGCCCTTAAACTCTTTGTCAGGGAAAACACTTGCCTTCACCGGTACCATTGCACCCTGCTTCAGTGTAGCTACCTGCTGCTCGTTCACGGTTACTTTCAGCTTTAGCTTCGATACGTCTACAAGCTCAAATAATACCGTACCCGGAGTTACAACCGTTCCAGGCTCTACGCTGCGCTTGTTCACGATGCCATTGATGCTCGACTTAATGCTGGCATCGCCCAATGTTATCCTTGCCTGGTCCAGCGCTGCCTTTGCATTTACAAGCGAAAGCTTCGCCTGGTCCAGCTGCTGTTTTGTTACACCGCCCGTCTTAAAGGCGTTCTCATAACGCTGGCTGTCGGTCAGGGCATTTTGGTAAGCCGCCTGAGCGTTTTGCAACTGGATGTTCAGTTGGTCGCCTTTTATTACAGCCAGCACCTGGCCTTTGCGCACTACGTCTCCTTCGTCTACAAGAACACGTACCACGCGGCCATTGTTCTCCGCAGGGAATTCCAGTTGCTGGAACGGCTCAAATGTACCGTTAGCCACATAATCCGTGTTAGGCACTTCCTTTTTTACTACAGCGGTCCTTACCATCACGGCAGTATTCTTTTGCGAAACAACTGCTGTTTCGGCTTCGTTCTTTTCTTTATTCTGGTTCAGTATGTACCACCCGAGGCCTACTACCGCAACTCCAATTACTATATATAATATCTTTTTCATTATGATTAGTTTGTTAATGTTCTTAATTCGCCTTTTGCTTTTATCAGCTGTACTTCCGCCAGTTTAAAGTCAAGCAGGGCCGAAGTGTAATTATTCTGTGCCTCGATGTATGAGTTTTCAGCGTCCAGTAGGTCGGTAAGGGTCGCAAGTCCGTTCTGGTAGTTGTTCTGGGTATTGTCCAGGACTTCCTGCGCCAGCTTCGCATTCTCCCTTTGGTTATTGATGGTTATAATGCTGTTGTTGATCTGCGTTTTTGCGTTCTCGAACGCCAGGTCGAGCGACAGCCTGGTATCTTTCAGGTCTTCCTCTGTTTCTTTCAGGTCAATCGTAGCCTGCCTTACACGGGCACGCGTTCCGAAACCATTAAATATCGGCACTTTCAAATTTACCCCTATCGAGGAAAAGTCCGACCAATAAACGCCGTCAGCCGGCTTTGCGAAGTAAGGGATCTGGGGGCCCTGTCCAATGTAGTTGTATCCTGCGGTCAGTGACAGGGATGGATAATACTCTGCCTCTATCGATTTCTTCTGGTAGAACAACAACTGCTCCTGTTTTTTCAGTAACTGGTATTCGCTCCTTTGGGTCACATCAGGCGAATCATTCACAGCCAGCGGTGTTACATTGAATTCTGTTTTAGGAAGCATTATTGGTGTTGCTATCGGCATACCCATGTAAAATTTAAGCGCATTTTCCTGCAGCTGTACCGCATTGATAAGCTGCTGGCGCTGGGTATTGATATTTGACAGGTTCACATTCATACGGTCGAGGTCTATCTTTCTCGCGAGGCCGTTCTCGAACTGCCCTTTGATAATATCCCGCACTTTGGATGTGTTCGCATAAGTACTGTCAATAATGGAAAGCTGCTGGCGCTGTACATATACCTGGTAATAATTGTTCGCAACACGTTCTATCACCTGTTCTTCGGTAAGCTGCGCATTCACCTGGTAAAACTCGCGTGTGCTGCGTGCCGCCTTAAGGCCGGTAAATACCGACATGTCGAATATCGCCTGGTTTAGGTTCACACCGGCCGTAGATACCCAGTCCTGCCCAAATGCGAGCAGCTGCGTTCCACCGCCAAAGTCTACCGCATTAAGTTGCAGTATGGGATTGTACGTCAGGTTACCGTTAGCTGTAATGGTAGGCAGCGCCCTTGCACGAACCTCCTGTATCTGGTACTCGCTGTTCTCAATAGAAAGCTTGGCCTTTTTTGCCTCAGCTTTATTCTCAAGAGCATAATTGATGGCATCCTTCAGCGTAAGTTCTTTCGTGGCCGTTTGGGCCGCCGCCGAGCCAACTGCCAGAAGTGCCATTAAAAAAGCCCATTCTTTGCGAAGGTAGCTTTTCAGGTCATTGATGATCTTCATTTGTTAACTGTTATTTAATTGATTGAATGATTATTGTTTAAAAAGGGTTCTCATAATTATATCCTTGCGTTCGGCAAGCAACGTGTCAAATTCTTCATTACTAAAGCCCATAGTTTCCTGTAGTAGTGGCCTCATTGAAACCGGAAATGACATTAGCGATATGAAATTAAGGGCAAATTGTTCCGGCCTCATTTTTTCGATCGTGCCTTTTTCCATTTCTGCCGCGATCTCCCTGTAAAAGTCTTTAAGCAGTTCTCCCATATTCTCATGGTCCTTCAGGTTGCATCCCTGGTTCACCTGCGTCACCATGTAAATTTCCAGATAAGGATATTTTTGCGACTGTTCGAATGAAACGTCAAGATGGCGCGCGATCTTCTCTTTAAACGGCAGTCCGGAGTAAAATATCTGCTCCATCAGTTCATGCTCATGCTTGTGTGCCTCTTCAAACACCCGCTCGAAGAGCTTATCTCGCGAACGGAAATAATAGTTGATCAACGTCCTGTTCACGCCTGCCGCATCGGCAATTTCCTGGGTCGTGGCATTAAATCGCCCTTCAGCAAAGAATATCTGCATCGCCGTCTCCTTTATCAATCTCTCCGTATCCTGGTCTGTTGCTTTAGCTGACATTTTAGTTTAACTTTTTTGTTTGACATTTTTGTCAAGGCAAATTTACTTCGTTTTTCGAATTGTTAAATGTTAATATTTAGTTAAATTTAAATTATAAACTTTTCGAGTATGGTAAGTCCCTTAGGAGTCGCTATCGCCCTGACATGGTATTCCAGAAACTGTCGCGTTGCATCATTTATCTCAAACATTGAAGACGGAAAAATGTCACTGTCCTTTATACCTGTGAGTCCCGTAAAGTAGATGCGGGATATAAAACTGATATTGATGTCGCTCCTAAACAATCCGCTATCAATGCCCTTCTGCAAATTCTCCATCATGCACCCGTTCATCTTTTCAAATTGCCTTTCGCGAAGGCAGGAGAATATTTTTGGGAAGAACTTTTGGAGTTGGTAAAATGGCGATGCCGACTCATTATGCAAATGCTGCATCAAAAAATTCCGGATGAGGAATATCTCTTCAATGGAATTGTTCCTCTGCTCCCTTATATTATCAATGCCCTGCGATATTGTCCCAAAAAGATGCATTGTGCTCGCTTCTACCAGATCGGTCTTATTGGCATAATGCTGGTAAATGGTTTTTTTTGATATGCCAAGCTCAGCGGCAATATCATCCATAGTAACGCTCTTGAAGCCAAGCGTTAAGAACATTTCGTTCGCCTTATTTAATATTGTCTCTTTCATTCGTCCTTAAATTCGCCGCAAAGGTAGATCAGGAAACTTTTAAAACCAAAAAAGTTTCCAAAGTTTTATAATAAAGTTAAGAGTAAGCACAACTATGCCACGGGTCACAAAAATTTTATCAGTATCAGTTGACTTCCAATGAATTAAAAAATTAAAATAACACTTGGACTGATAAGTTAAAAATGGTGTGGTAGGCGGCTGTAACTTTTAGTACCTTAGCAAAAAATATCCTTTATGCAGTCCATCGGGCATTACCAGCAGATCATAGCCGACTATTTTGCCGGCCATTCCTTTGAAAAACAACCCGCAAATCTGTACGCTCCCATCCAATACATATTGTCGCTTGGCGGAAAGCGAATGCGCCCGGTACTCACGCTGATGTCAGCCGAAATATTCGGTACCGATTGCCGCGAGGCCCTGCCTGCCGCTGTTGCTGTTGAGGTATTCCACAATTTCTCATTGGTTCACGATGACATCATGGACGAAGCTCCCCTGCGCCGCGGTCACGAGACCGTGCACGAAAAATGGGACCTGAACACCGGGATCCTTTCAGGCGATGCCATGCTTATCCTCGCGTACCGCTATTTTGAAGAATATGAGCCGGAAGTATTCCGCTCGCTGGCAAAGCTGTTCAGCAAAACGGCGCTCGAAGTGTGCGAAGGCCAGCAATGGGATGTGGACTTTGAGCAGAGGGACGATGTTACCCAGCCGGAGTACCTGAAGATGATAGAATACAAAACAGCAGTACTTGTAGCTGCCGCGATGAAAATGGGTGCCATAGTAGCGAAAACCACTCAGGAAAACTGTGACCTGATATACGATTTCGGGCTTAACCTGGGCATTGCCTTCCAGTTGCAGGACGATTACCTGGACGCTTTTGGAGATCCGGCAACCTTCGGCAAACAGGTTGGCGGCGACATCATAGAGAATAAAAAAACATATTTGTACCTCAAGGCTTTGTCACAAGGCGATCCATACGAAAAGGAGAACCTGATGCATTGGTTTGCCGAAAAGCCCGAAGATCCATCGGATAAGATAGTGGCGGTAAAAAATATTTTCACCCACACCGGTGCCGATGCCGCTACCCGCCAGGCCATCGAGCAATTTACACTAAAAGCATTCGCCACTCTTGAGAAAATGGATATTGCTACCGAAAAGAAACAGCTGCTACGGCAGTTTGGCGAAAACCTTATGCAGCGTAAGGTGTAATGCTAACCCTGTTCCGCGACATACATCCGGAAAATGAGCTTTCTGTAAGCAGGGGACAATTGTGGCTGGCCCTGGCATTTCCTGTTTTTACCCTGCTGTCCCTAAGCATAGATTCGGTAGCTGTACCAGTACCTTACCTAAACGACCGGCAGATAGTTAATATATTAGCAGTAGCCTACTTCATCGCCCTGTTCATCGTTTCGCCCACCCGCCTCCAAAGGCTTATGGTTGTCATGGTCCCTTTGTCGTATATCGGTGAGCTTATCTTTTGTAAACTTTTGGGCATGTATGAATACCGTGGCGAAGTGATCCCGCTATACGTACCTTTCGGCCATGCCATTGTTTACGCTTCGGGTTATATTTTTGCCCATACCCGCCTGGCAAAGTCACACCAAAGGGAATTCCGCAGGTTTTTTGCGCCGGGGTTCTTTTTTCTTTTCCTGTGTGCAGGAGTGTTCCTTAACGACCTGCTTACCGTATTGTCAGGGCTGCTGTTCTTTTTACTGCTCCGCAGGAAACGCTGGCAGAACATGTATTTTTTCATTGCCGTCTGTGTTATTTTCATAGAGATTGGCGGTACTTACTTTAAATGCTGGGCATGGGAACCTGAAACTTTTGGCACGCTGCCCACTGCCAATCCGCCTATGGGAGCCGTGTTCTTTTATGCCGGGGGCGATGTGCTATTGGCAAAAATTGTTGACCTTTGGGAAAAGAAAAAGCTCCGCACGACGACATGACATTTACCGCCCCGCAAAACACCGACCTGCTCCTGAGCGAAGCACAAAAAGAAAAGCTGTATACCAAACTGGTAGAACAACTTAATAAAGATTTTACCCTCGCCAACGAGCCGCTGGACCTTGATGCAGACATTACTCCCATACAGCTGAAGCTGGGCGTACAGGATAAAATATACCGGCTGATACAGCACAAATTCGCCGAGTACCTCAACCTGCTATACATTATCGACGTGCCAGAAAAGGACATCAGATCACTGGATGGCTCTGACATTGCAGAACTGTCTGAACAGGTGGCTTTTTTGGTGCTGAAAAGGGAATGGCAGAAGGTATGGTTTAGGAATAAATTTTCTTAAATGAACAAGATACTCTCCATATTTCTCTTATTCGCTTTCGCCTGTGTCCGGGAAGGTATCGTCATTACAAAAACTAAACTGCCGCTATCCCGAAAAACCTATGCAGACCTTTCGGAAAAACAATATGACTCAGTTAAAGTGCTCGATCCTGAAATGGAAGATGTGGGTTTGAAAAAGGCAGGCCTCGTAAAACATGGCCGTTTGCTGGTCGAAAAGTTCAATCATAATGGTGGTGATTTTGAACTTCAGAATAACGACGAAACAATCAGCGCCAAATGCGGCTCGCGCAATGAAGCCTTCAGGATCATACTGACACAGGGTGATATTTCAAAAGACATCATAACAAACTCGCCTAACACACAATTTTGCATTGCAGATGTTATTCCGGGCGGCTATCCTGAAATAGTCACATTAGACATCAATTATATTGTCAACGGCGACAATTATGAGGTAACGGTTTACGAGATCGAAGAAAATCCGTGAAGATCTGCCCAATCCGCGTCATCCGCGTTCCTTTTTTCTTTCGCGTTCCCAATCAAAAATAAACCCTCACGAACGGCATCCACGAATTGCTGTACACCATGTCATCTTCATCATACAACACATTATAGCGCACTCCAATCGTAACATAGTCCATTCGGTAGCCTGCGCCAAGGAACAATGCCGTATTCCAAAAGTCCCTGTGCCGTGAAGTTCCCCCACCGTCAACCAGGGGGTCGAAATAGTCCCTGTCAAATTCCTGGTTCACCCGCAGCTGCTCCAGTTCGGCCGAAAGCTGTATCTCCTCAATCGGGTTGAACAGGCCTACAACGGACCCGCCATACAGCCAGGCCTTGTAAAAATTATCTTGGTTTATGTAAGTACCCTCCACACCAACACCCAACGCTACGTAATCATTGAACTGGTATATGGCACCGGGCGCGATGGTGATATCAGTATACCCACTCCCTATGCCAAGCCCAAAGCCGCCGCCAAAGCGTACCCTGCTCCAAAAGTCCCTATCATCCTGCGCGTTAACGGCAGTGAAAAGTAGGCAACTGAGAATAGCCATGGTGGTTTTTGCCAATAAAATGTTAATATATCTTTTCATATGCACAGGGGTGTAATTAGTATGCATAAATATATAAAAAACACTGAAAGATTTATTGCAAATATTGTACTTTTGCAATTGATTTTTTAAAAACCAGGTAGTAAACACAATATTATGGACAGGTTTTCCTTCTTAAACGCGGCACATACCGCATTTTTCGCAGATTTATACGATCAATATATAGAAAATCCCGACAGTGTAGAACCAAGCTGGAGAAGCTTTTTCCAGGGATTTGATTTCGGGATGCAGGGTAATGGTTACGAAACCCTTGATGTCGAGCAGCCACGCCCTGCGGCCCAACCGGTATCCGACTATTCGGGCATTCCTGAAAAACTACAGAAAGAATTCAAGGTATTAAACCTTATTGAGGGCTACCGCACCCGCGGCCACCTTTTCACAAAGACCAATCCGGTAAGGGACAGGAGGATATTCACGCCAAACCTTTCACTTGAGACTTTTGGACTTAGTGATGCCGACCTTGACACTACATTCGACGCCGCCAAAGAAGCAGGCCTTCAGCAGGCTACCCTAAGGCAGATCGTTGACCACCTGCGCAAGGTGTATTGCCAGCACATTGGTATCGAATACATGTACATCCGCGACCCGGAGATCAGGAAGTGGATCCAGAACAGGCTGACCAGGAACGACAACCAGCCGGACTTTTCTGCTGATCAGAAAAAAGGCATCCTTTCAAAACTAAATGAAGCGGTTTCTTTCGAGAACTTCCTTCATACAAAATATGTGGGCCAAAAGCGCTTTTCCCTTGAAGGGGGTGAGTCGTTGATACCTGCACTTGACGCGCTTATTGAATCCGCTGCCGAAAAAGGCGTAGAACAGTTCGTAATGGGTATGGCACACAGGGGCCGCCTCAACGTGCTGGCCAACGTATTCGGAAAATCGACATCGGATATCTTCAGCGAGTTCGACGGTAAGGATTATGACGATGATGCGCTTTTTGACGGCGACGTAAAATACCACCTTGGCCTTACTGCCGATAAGAAGACAAAAAGCGGCAGGCAGATCAACATCAACCTTGCGCCAAACCCATCGCACCTCGAGACCGTTGGTGCGGTGATCGAAGGTATCGCACGTGCGAAGCAGGACAGATATTTTCCTGATGATTTCTCCAAAGTGCTTCCTATAGCGCTTCATGGCGACGCCGCAGTGGCAGGCCAGGGCATTGTTTATGAGATCGTGCAGATGGCTAATCTTGATGGTTACAAAACGGGCGGTACGATCCACATGGTGGTGAACAACCAGGTAGGCTTTACGACCAACTACCTCGACGCACGTTCGTCTACCTACTGTACTGATATTGCAAAAGTAACACTGTCGCCGGTGCTTCATGTGAATGCCGACGATGCCGAAGCCGTAGTACACGCCGTATTGTTCGCCCTGGATTACAGGATGGAATTTGGCGGCGACGTTTTCATCGATCTTTTAGGTTACAGGAAGTATGGCCATAACGAAGGTGATGAGCCAAGCTTCACGCAGCCGAAGCTTTACAAAATAATTGCAAAACACAAGAACCCGCGCGACCTTTATGCTGAAAAGCTTATAGCTTCGGGAGTAATAGATGACAAATTCACAAGCAAGCTGGAAGCTGACTATAAGGCTGTACTTGAGGAAAACCTTGAGGCTTCGAGGAAAAAAGAGCTTACAATAATAAGCCCTTTCATGCAGAATGAGTGGGAAGGCTTTGCCCAGGCAGATGCCGATGAGATGCTTAAGAAAGTCAACACGGCATTCTCGAAAGAAATGCTTGACGAAATTGCCAAAACAATTACAGAGCTTCCCGCGGATAAGAAATTTATCAAAAAGATACAAAAGCTGATCAACGACAGGAAGGCGATGTATTTTGAAACCGATAAGCTGGACTGGGCCATGGCCGAAATGCTTTCTTACGGCTCCCTTATGACCGAGGGCTACGATATACGGATATCAGGACAGGATGTAGAAAGGGGAACCTTCTCGCACCGCCATGCCGTAATAAAAGTGGAAGATTCTGAAGAAGAAGTAATACTGCTTGACACGCTGAAGGACAAAAAAGGCAAATTCCATATATTCAATTCACTACTGTCGGAATACGGCGTGGTGGGCTTTGACTATGGTTATGCCCTTGCCAGCCCTAAAACACTAACGATATGGGAAGCGCAGTTCGGGGATTTCTCCAACGGCGCCCAGATCATGATCGACCAGTACATTTCGGCAGCCGAAGATAAATGGAACAACCAGAACGGACTTGTGTTCCTTCTGCCGCATGGCTACGAAGGCCAGGGTGCGGAACACTCATCGGCCCGCATGGAGCGTTACCTGCAGCTTTGCGCCAACCACAACATGTATGTGGCCGACTGTACTACGCCTGCCAACTTCTTCCACCTGTTGAGGAGGCAGATGAAAACAACATTCCGCAAGCCACTCATCGTGTTCACACCGAAGAGCTTGCTGCGCCACCCGTTGGTAGTTTCTACTGCAGAGGAATTTGCGAACGGTACTTTCCAGGAAGTGCTTGACGACCCGGCTGCAGATACTAAAAAAGTAAAGACACTGGTATTCTGTACCGGTAAGTTCTATTACGACCTTATTGCCGAAAGGGAGAACCTGAAACGTGATGATGTAGCTGTAGTTCGTATCGAGCAATTGTTCCCGTTGCCAACAGAACAGCTTAAAGAGATCATTGCAAAATACCCTAATGCCGACGACTACGTTTGGGCACAGGAAGAGCCGCGCAACATGGGTGCTTACAGCCATATGCTGATGAACTTTAACGAAGTAAAGCTAAGGCTTGCATCGCTTAAAGCCTACAGCGCGCCTGCGGCAGGTAGCTATACCCGTTCGAAAAAACGCCATGCCGCAGCCATTGCCATGGTTTTTGACAAGAATTTATTTAATTAATCGTACTTTTGATTTTCAATATATAAGGAACACAAATAAAGCATACTGATATGGTTTTAGAAATGAAAGTCCCTTCACCGGGAGAGTCGATCACAGAAGTAGAAATTGCAACATGGCTGGTAAAAGATGGTGACTATGTAGAAAAGGACCAGGCTATTGCCGAAGTGGATTCAGATAAAGCGACCCTTGAGCTTCCTGCCGAAGCCAGCGGTATCATTACCCTAAAGGCAGAAGAAGGCGACGCGGTAAAAGTAGGGCAGGTAGTTTGCCTTATCGATACAGGCGCAGCGAAACCTGACGGAGGCGCAGCACCCGCAAAAGAAGAAAAAACAGCAGAAGCCCCTAAGGCAGAGGAGAAGAAAGAAGAACCTAAAAAAGAGGAGCCTAAGAAGGAAGAGCCTAAAGCAGCGGAGAAAACCTATGCTACAGGCACGCCATCGCCGGCTGCACGCAAAATACTTGACGAGAAAAACATAGATTCTTCAACCGTTGCCGGAACCGGTAAAGGTGGCAGGATAACCAAAGACGATGCGGTAAACCATGTACCGTCTATGGGTACGCCGACAGGCGGAAACCGTGGCTCGGAGAAAACCAAGCTGTCTATGCTGCGCAGGAAAGTGGCTGAGCGCCTTGTGTCTGCAAAGAATGAAACAGCCATGCTTACCACGTTCAACGAGGTGAACATGACACCTATCAACCAGTTAAGGAACGAATATAAAGATGCGTTTAAAGCGAAACACGGTGGTGTTAGCCTTGGGTACATGTCATTCTTTACCAAGGCCGTAGTAAGGGCTTTGCAATTGTTCCCGGATGTAAATTCCATGATGGATGGGGACTATAAAATATCGTATGACTTCGTAGATGTATCTATAGCAGTATCAGGACCTAAAGGGCTTATGGTGCCGGTAGTGAGAAATGCTGAAGCACTTACGTTCCGTGGTATTGAGGCTGAGATCAAGCGTCTTGCGCTTCGTGCGCGTGATGGCCAGATCACAGTTGATGACATGACCGGAGGTACGTTCACCATTACCAATGGCGGTGTATTCGGCTCAATGCTTTCAACACCTATCATCAACCCTCCTCAGTCAGGTATCCTTGGTATGCACAATATTATCGAGCGCCCGATCGCGGTGAACGGTAAGGTCGAGATCCACCCAATGATGTACGTTGCACTGTCTTACGACCACAGGATCATCGACGGACGCGAGTCGGTTGGTTTCCTTGTAGCAGTGAAAGAGGGCCTTGAAAATCCTGCTGAGCTGTTGATGGACAACAATCCTAAAAAAGCGCTGGAACTATAACGACCTGCAATTGAATAAAAGCAAAAAAGTCCCGCAATTAGCGGGACTTTTTCTATATAGGGATGCCGCTAAGCGACAGACTATCCTATAGATGCAGCAAAGGGTAATAAGGTTGCGTTACAGTTTGATAATTTTTATTGTTTTTTGCGCATCACCCGAAATTAGCTTCACAAAATAAATTCCACCCATCAATCCTGACACATCAATTGATGCCGAAGTTCCGCTTATCTCCTGTCGGATGACCGTATTGCCAAGAATATCACTTATGGTGGCACTGCCTGCTATTTCATTGCCCGATAAATATAACACTTCTTTTACCGGATTGGGATGGGCATATAACTTTGAGATCGCATTTTCCGCAGTCCCCAACATCAAAAACACCTGTATGGGCGTACGTTCCTGACTTTCGATGCTACCTACAGTTTGCGAGGCGTAGTACGTTATCCCGTCTTCCAACAGCGTATTTTCAGGAATGGGCTCTCCCCCATCTGCGGAAGCATACCATTGAATATTCTCACCTTCGATCTCGATATCGGTAAGGGTTTCACCTTCAATGAAGCCCTGCGGAGAAGATGCCGTTGGGCCCAATAGTGGCTCGGCGACGTTAAACCATCCGCCCCCTATAAATAATGCTGAATCATTAGCTGCAGTATCCCGATCGGCAACAATGAATTTAATACGGTAGGGAATACCTGTTTCGATGGGGACGGACACATCCATTCCTTTGGTACGTCCGTTAAAATTGGTCATGGCAAAGGTATCGCCGGCAGTAAAATATTCGCCAAAGTAAGTGCTGTTCTCTGAAGGGCAATCGGAATTAAAGGCGTTGTCCCTGGCCGTTGTGGCACTCAAAGGAATGTCCGTTCCCGGAACAACACCGAGGTTTACTTTTTCGCCGCTATCAAGGTTGGTAAGTATTATCGCAAATGCATCGGCAGGGCCGCATTGGCCTGCACCATAATCTTCTGAGGCAAAAACATAGCTTATGCCCAATACATTCAGTAAAGGATGGTTAGCAACAAAATCAAACTGCAGCGATGATGCGTTTAAAAACCCGCCGGGATCAGAAGGGCCAAGTATCTGCTGCAAATCGGGGTCGCCTGGCCACGAATTTGTGCCTTCGCTCAGTGCTTGAGAATTTGGCCCCGAAATATTCCCTGCATTCCCTGTAGTCAGGACGATCCCATAGCCTACAGGGAAATCGTCCATAGATGCATCCCAATATCCTGCCAGGCCATTAACATCCCCAAAATCACTGCCTGTTGAAGAAGATACATTGCTTATGATAATATGTGGCGGGATCGATCCGGATATCATATCGTTAACAAGCTCCTGAGCCGAATACTGCGTCAATATATCCATTGGCCCGGCATCAGCAGCAATACTTACGTTGACAGTATTACCAACGGAAGCAGGTCCGACAGAGTAGAACCGCACATAATAATCCTGCGCAGGTGTAAGCCCCTCAAGTAAGCGCCAGCTAAAAACTCCCCATGTACCGCAGGAGATAACATTGCCTGTACAGGAGCCTTCGTACACAACATACACCATGGTATTGGTATTCCCGCTGCCATAAAAGGTCATCCTGTGCCTCGGGTTCTCCGCAGTGAACTTAAACCATATATCATCATCGGCAATACCGATACATCCCGAAGGCTCACCGGAGGCAGTCGCGCCCTGAAGGTCGCTACTGACCGTGACCTCATCATAACCCCACCATGATAGTGGGACCTGGATAGCATTGCCACATTCATCATTAGCAGGCTGGGCAAGTGCGAGCAATGGGAACAGGACTAAGGAAAACAGTAATTTTTTTTTCATGGATCTGTTGATTGGTTGGAGTGAAAATACAAAAAAACCGCTTACAGTGAAGCGGTTATAAAAATTTAATAAGACATATCTTTACGGTAGCGCGTTTATCAGTGCTATAAGCTCCGCTTCTGTTACGCTGTCCAGATCGGCATCCGTAAAGGTGATCACGCCATTGTCGGTTATCGTCACAGCCTTGACGGCGTAGGTCCATTGGTCCTCATTCTCAGACACGAATATAATATTACACTCGAGTCCTATGGGGATCTGTCCGTAATGCTCGCTGAAGTAACCTGTAGCAGGGTCGTATGTGTCGAGCATCGCCAAAGCATTGCCCTCTTCGTTATACGAAATGTACACGGCGCTGTTCTGATTTGTAAACCCGTCCGGTACATCTACATTAACGGTGGTTTTGGGTCTCGGGTCGCTGTAAAAACGGTCAACATTGGTCCAGCCAAAATTTCCGATGAAGGCATAGTAGGTCCCGCCTTCTACAAATACGCCGCCTTCTTCCTGGTTGCCTTCTTCCACTTCTTCCCATACCACATCGCCATCTTCTGCAACCAGGCCGTTCCACAACGTCATGTCGCCATCTGTACCTCCCGTAAGCGAACCTGGTATCTGTAACTGGAAGCCACAGGCAAGGTCTACCGGCTGCCCGTTATGGGTGGCGTTCACATAAAATTCACCACCGGAAATCAGCATCGCCATATCGCCATCGGGCATCATGCCCATTGTAGGCATACCCGTTACAACCATACTGCCACTATTGAAGATCTCGACATATTCGAGCGTCACTTCGCCTGTAACCGGCACACCGTTAACTGTAAGGCAACCCCCGTAAATGGTAATTTCAACACCGCTTTCTGACATGAATTGCATCATACCCGAGGGATCGTTGATAAAAGTAAACTCCTGTGTAATGTTGGCCAATGCCTGTTCCTGCAGGTCCCCAAACTCCTGGGCGGTCGGGGCGGGGAATTCCGGCACTATGGGACCATCCTGCGGGTCATAAACCGTTTCGGTCGTTTCGCAGGCAGAGAACAGCATCATCATTAGCGATGCTGCAAGTAGGTACGTTCTTTTCATAAGTTTATTGATAAGGTTTTAAGCAGGCCGGCCAACCGCATTTTGACCTTAAAACATTTCGATACATAAAAACCCTACCACACATTAATGAAGTTTCGAAAAAGACCAAAGATGATAAAAAGATCCGCTGATGGCTTATCAGCGGATATATGATCTGGGGTCATATTCTCTATTCTTTTACTATGCGTACCACTTTTTCAGCTTTGCCCGATAGTACTTTAAGGATATAAACACCTTTCGCAAGGCTTTGCAGGCTTATGACAGCGCTATCTGCATTCACTGTCCTGCTCAATACCAACTGACCGACAAGGTTGTACATTTCTAC
Source organism: Flavobacterium sp. (assembly GCF_052437795.1). Classification (GTDB taxonomy): domain Bacteria; phylum Bacteroidota; class Bacteroidia; order Flavobacteriales; family Flavobacteriaceae; genus Flavobacterium. The sequence goes on along the minus strand of NZ_JBQVPA010000001.1, from coordinate 201,011 downwards.
CTTATCGATGTTATTCCTATTTGAGATGTTCAGCACATCTTTAACCGGGTTCGGAAAGGAAATAAAGCCTTTGAAAATGCTTTCCCCGGCCTCCATGGTAGTATGTACTGTTACGGCACGACGTTGTACACTTTCTATACCGTAAATAGTTTGCGATGCATAATAGGTTTCGCCATCAACAAGTACAGTGTTTAGTGGCAGTGGAGTTTCGGTATCGGTAGTATTGGGTGGCCCTGCCTGCCCGGCATTATCATACCATTGAATGTCCTCGCCTTCAACTTCAATATCGGCAAGGGTATCGCCGTTTTCAAATTGCTGTTCCTCACTGCCATCTGGAGCGGGGGTTTCATAGTCAGACGGAAGCACGATCACTTCGATCTCGCCTGTGTCATAGCAGCCACTCTCACTATTCTCCAACCTGAAATAAACTGTTGCAGATGACGTAAAATAATTGTACGGTACGGTAACAGAAGGGGAGCCTGCATCCGCATTCCCTGCAGACGTATAATACGTTATTTCAAAAGATGCAGGTGAAAGACCATCAAGGATCACTGCTTCCTGTGCTGTAAGGTTGACTAATGCAAGTCCATCCGTATCATCATCAAGTACTATCACAGGCGCGGGATCGCCGGCATATGGCTGTGGCGCTGCAATGATCTGGAACGAAGCTACATCATAGGCTTCGGTTGTGTTGCTTGATAACCTTGCATAAATGGTTTGTGAATTTGTGGTGCCTGCCATAATATTTGTATAATCCCCCGGGCTGGCAATAGCATTGTTCACAGCATTATTTTCGGCGTCTGACAAAGTTTCAAAATAAGTGATGGTAAGACCAGCCGGATCCTGCCCATCAAGTACGGCAGCATTATTTTCAAGCAGGTTAAATGTAGCAACACCATCAAGGTTAAAATCGCATCCGTACAGGTCATTTGGTGTTCCTATAGCAATAGGCATACTAAAGGCGATCTCCCCGACGAATAAAGCTGAGTCATATAACTGGTCATTCCTTTCGGCAATAGCTATTTTAAGATGGTAGTTATGACCGGGGTTCAAAGTAGATCCCGCAGTAAGTGGCATCGTCCTTCCATTAAAGTTTATCGGGGCATTTATGTTTGTCGGGCTGTAATATGCACCAAAATATTGGGCATTTTGGGAATTGCAATTTGAATTATACTGATTGTTCCTCACACTGTTGACCGTTACAGGAATCGTAGTTCCCGGCACTATTGCGAGATTCGAAGTAACACCCGTATCAAGGTCTGTGAGCATTATTACAAAGGCATCGGAAAAACTGCATTGAAAGTCTCCGTATTCATCTGATGCAAAAATATAGCTGATGTCAATATGGTCTGATGGGGCTATGAAATCGAATTCGAGCTTTGTGGCGTTTAAGGAAATGAATGCCTGCGGACTTAATTGTTGCAGTATAGCTAAAACATCATTATCGCCCAGCCATTCCAGGGTGCCTCCGTTTTGGGTATTATTTGGTCCCGGAGCCTGTTCAATATTCCCCGTAGACAGGATAACGCCATTTACGAACGGAAAGTTGGCATTTCCGCTTGTAAAATAACCCAGTCCATTCACAGTGCCATAATTAGTACCCGTAGAGGAAGTTACGTTCGTCGCCTGGATACCGGTCCCTTCAAGAAGCACATCTGTCACTAACTGTTGCGGGGTATACTGCGTACCCGAAGTCGTAATTGGAGATTGCGCGATCACCAAGAGAGGCATTGATAATATCGCCGAGAGTAAAGTTTTTTTCATAGCTAATTGGTTTGCTCCCAAAGCTATAAAAATTTCTTTTATGCATTCAAAATTATTTAAGGTAGAAGCAACTGTTATAGTAATCAATAATGGCCTTTCCTTTCATAAGCACATCGGCCCCGATAATACCATGTACCGGCTTGGCATTGTACTGGCGCAACGCCTCGTTGACATGCGACATATCGAAAATGACCAATCCGAATTTTTTGGTAGACCAGCGCCCCAGTATCAGCTTGTTCTTTACCGAGGTCTGCGTGAGCATCCCTATCCCTCCTGCCCCGGCGGCCTTGGTGTCCGAATCGCTGGCTGCAAGGTTAAAATGGCCGATGCCCTGAAAATCGACACAGCTGTTGGAAGCCCCGGTATCGAGTATGAACTTCCCCTCTACCCCATTGATCTTTGCCCTGATGAGCAGGTGCTGGGTTTTCGAGATCTTAAACTTTACGCGTTTGTATCCGCCTTTTTTGAGGGTGTCGTATAAATTCTCCATTATTCAAAAATAGTAAAAGTTACGCTGGCTTTTTTACCAAAAGGCCTACAAAGATCTGCACAAAGCGCGCAAAGCCTTACTATCGATGCAGATCTTTGTGGTAAAACTAAAAACCGCTTGCGGTTAAGCAATTGGTTCGTAATTTTGCACCTCAACATTTTATGATGATACTAACCGATACTCATACGCACTTATACAGCGAAGAATTTGCCAATGACCGCGATGCCATGATACAGCGTGCCATCGATGCGGGGGTGACTCGATTCTTTATTCCGTCGATAGACTCCGGTTATACACAGCAAATGTATGATCTTGAAAGGCAATATCCTGAAAATATTTTCCTGATGATGGGGCTTCATCCAACATATGTAAAGGAGGATTATCTTGAAGAACTGGCTCATGTTGAGGAACAGCTGGCCAGCCATACATTTTATGCCGTGGGGGAGATAGGCATCGACCTGTATTGGGACAAGACCCGTTTGGCCGAACAGCAACATGCTTTTAAACACCAGATACAACTGGCTAAAAAATATAAGCTGCCCATAAACATCCATTGCCGTGATGCGTTTGACGAAGTGTTTGAAGTATTAGAATCGGAAAAAGCGGACAGCCTTTTTGGCATCTTCCATTGCTTTACCGGCGACTTTGAACAGGCACAAAAGGCGATCGGCTACAATATGAAACTGGGCATTGGCGGTGTGGCGACCTTCAAAAATGGTAAAATCGACCAATTCCTCAATGACATTCCCCTAAAGCATATCGTCCTCGAAACCGACGCGCCCTACCTTGCCCCTGCGCCCTTTCGCGGCAAGCGCAATGAAAGCGCTTATACCAAATTGGTTGCCGAAAAGCTGGCCCTGATCTATGACATTTCAGTAGAAGAGGTCGCGGCGGTTACGACTGCGAATTCCAAAGATGTTTATGGTATTTAACAAAGAATTTCGGTTTAATTCCATAATTTTTTTGTTCATTTGTGAATTGTTTTAACCCTTAAGAAGTACATGTCGAAATTTGACCAAATAAGGCCTTATTATGATACTGAGGTTAACGATGCGATACGCAGCGTAGCGAACCACCCCATGATGAAGGCGCTCATGAGCTTCACTTTTCCGGACACGGAAGAGTCGGTTTGGATGGAGCAGCTAAAGAAAACCCATTCCAAAAGAGATTTCCAGATCAATTTCATTTATCAGGCCATCCAGATGGTTCTCAAGAAAAGCTCTGAAGGGCTTACTACCTCGGGCTTTGAAAAACTTGACAAGCATACCCCATACCTTTTCATATCCAACCACAGGGACATAATCCTTGACACCTCGCTCATTAACGTAAGCCTTTACGATCACGGCCTGATCATGACCGCATCGGCCATTGGCGATAACCTGGTGCAAAAGTCGTTCCTGCACGCGCTTTCAAGGCTTAACAGGAACTTCCTGGTGCAGCGCAATCTTGGGCCGAGGGAACTGCTCCAAAGCTCAAAGCTAATGTCGGAATACATTTACCAGATGCTGTTCCGTGAAAACCGCTCCGTATGGATCGCGCAACGCGAAGGCCGCACCAAGGACGGGAACGATGTGACCCAACAGGGTGTACTGAAAATGCTGGCAATGGCATCGGACGAAGAGAACCTGATGGAATACTTCAAAAAGGCGAAGATCGTACCGGTTTCTATTTCATATGAATACGACCCAACCGACATGCTAAAGATGCCGAGGCTCATGGCCGAAGCCAATGACGAAGTGTATATCAAGGAAAAGAATGAAGATTTCATGACACTCATCAGTGGTATCATGGGGCAAAAAAAACGCATTCACCTCCACATGGGCGAGATACTGGATGCTGAACTGGACACCATAGCCCGCGAACATGACAACCAGAACAAACAGATACAGGCGCTGGCCCAGGTAATTGATGATTCGATCCAAAACAGCTACAAGCTGTGGCCTACCAACTATATCGCGTACGACCTGCTTAACAATACCACCCAGTTCGCCGGGCAGTATACCGAAAAGGAAAAACAGCTGTTTGAAAGGCGGCTGGAAATGCGCATAGACATTGAGAACAAGATCGTGCGTGAAGGCTTCCTTGCATTGTATGCCAATCCGGTAGTCAATAAAATGAAGCACCAGAATGTCTAAGCCGTCCATCTTACTGATCTATACAGGCGGCACCATAGGCATGGTCAAGGATTTTGAGACCGGCGCACTCAAGGTTTTCGATTTCAGCAACCTGCTGGAGCGCATTCCCGAGTTAAAGTTGCTGGACTGCGATATACAAACGGTCTCTTTTGAAAAGCCCATCGATTCCTCCAATATGAATACGGTTAAATGGGCTAAGCTGGCTGATCTGATAGAGGATAATTATGACAAATTCGACGGCTTCGTTATCCTCCATGGGTCAGACACCATGAGCTACTCGGCATCGGCAATGAGCTTCATGCTGGAAAATGTAGACAAGCCGGTGGTATTTACAGGATCCCAATTACCCATTGGCGACCTGCGTACCGATGCCAAGGAAAATCTCATTACTGCCATACAGGTCGCTTCCTTACGAAATAACAACGACCCTGTGATACGCGAGGTTTGCCTCTATTTTGAATACAAGCTTTATCGGGCTAACCGCACCACCAAGATAAGCGCAGAGCATTTTAATGCCTTCCAGTCGCCTAACTACCCTGCCCTTGCCGAATCGGGCGTACACCTCAAAGTGACCAAAGAGCTCCTGTGGCCCCATGATCCTGAAAAACAGCTGAAGGTGCGCAAGAACTTTGATGATAATGCGGTCATTATAAAAATGTTCCCCGGGATCAACGAACAGGTACTTTCCTCGATACTCAATACCCCCGGATTAAAGGGCGTAGTATTGGAAACATACGGATCGGGCAATGCACCTACCGACATTTACTTTATCTCTATCCTGCAAAGGGCGATAGAAAAAGGCGTGCAGATAGTTAACGTGACACAATGCTCCGGCGGCAGTGTGAACATGGGGCATTATGAGACCAGCACCATGCTTAAGGAGATAGGCGTAATATCGGGTGCCGACATTACTACCGAGGCCGCCATAACCAAAATGATGTACCTTTTGGGTCAAGATCTGTCGCCCGCCGAATTCAAGACCTGCTTCGAATCTTCGCTTCGCGGAGAATTATCGTAATAATTTTTTAATATTCGTTTTAAATCCTATTTTTGCACCCGCAATACTTTAGAGAGGTGGCCGAGTGGTCGAAGGCGCACGCCTGGAAAGTGTGTATACTCCACAAGGGTATCGAGGGTTCGAATCCCTTCCTCTCTGCATTAAGAATCCGTATCTGATTAGTAACTAATCAGATACGGATTTCTGTTTTCATATTTAGACAACCTTTAGTCAACAATTCAATTTTTTTATATAATCCTTTCAATTCAAATTAAAAATTATGAATATCGAACTATTTAAAAATGTAAATTTTGATGCTCTTCCACGACATATCAAATCGCAGTTTGATAACGTATACGGACGATTTTTCGAAATAACTCCTTTCGTTCTCTGCAATAAGGATGCTTACGAGCACTTTGATATGATTTACTTAATTACAAACGATGAAAATGATGACTCAATTAGTGATGCCGATTTGGGAAATTTCATCGAGTGGTATGAGAGCGGCTTTACCGAAGGCTATAACAATTTTGAAAAAATGCTTTCATCAATTCCGTTTCTCGAAGCCGTTGAAGAAACAAAGGCCTACCGAATATTTTCTTTGGTTTATAATCGCTCTACTATATTTAACAAATTTCCGTTGACTGAGGATGGTGCAATTTACAGGATGTCTCGTCAAGCTGTACAGACGTATGGAAAAGAAGTAGGGATATTTGTCAGAGCATGGGATTACATCTTGAATAACGCAAATGTTTTTGAGAAAGTTTTTGCTGAGAAAGAGGCAAGTATGCACCCAAGCCAAGCAATTAAATTTCACGGAACTCCCACACAACTTACCGAACTCACAAAAGCCCTTATTGCAAACGGGAATTTAAAGGGAATTCAATCAGAAATTTTTAAAAAACTATCAACTTTTTTTAATGTTGAAATCAAAGATCCCGATCAAACAATAAATAAGATTAAAAACAGAAATAACGGTAGCGAAACCCTTTTCCTTGATACCCTTATTTTGAGCTTAAAACAAGATCAAAATAAAAATAGTAAAGGTAAGTGACCAGTAACTCACCTTTGCATATCTCGCAATAACGACAATTTTGCCTCATAATTTAAACATCATATTATGAGTACTATTCAATTTATTCAGTTGGATCCTGAACAACTTTTGCAACAAATTAGCCACACTCTAAAGACTCAACTCGATGCACTGCTTACATGTCTCGAGTCAAAACAGCCTGATGAGTATCTTACCCGCGTGCAAGTCGCAGCCCTTTTTAAGGTTAATGTATCTACCATAAATAATTGGGTTAAATCGGGTAAGTTAAAACAGTATGGAATTGGGAACAGAGTTTACTTTCTAAAGTCTGATCTGGAAGAGGCACTAACCCTGCTTAACCCAAATGGTAGAAAGATTAAAGTGATATGGGCGGAGGTATAATATATCCTTTGTTAATCAACATCTACCATGAAAAGAGGACTAATTGATTTTATTAAGTTGTCTCTAATTAAAATTGATGTATCAAGGTTGTTGGCTAACAGCAACCTTGAGTTCAATTGTGATATTAATACGACAACAGGACAAATATGTGACGAGAAAATGGTTGCAACTTATCACACATGTAAGATTACTATTATAACCCAAACTAAATCCGTTGTTGTAAATGGAAAAATAACAAGCAAGATAGTTCAACATATAATGTTTGCCGGAAGTATCCATAAATTATGGAATAGTTTAAACAGCATTAAAGCACCTAACCACCTTCCTGAAAACATAGATAGAGGCTTTAATGGAAATGAATTTACTTTGGAGGAGGTAATAGCTGTAAGAGAACACCTTGAGGAACTATTCGGTTGTACTTCAAAGCAAATGATTTTTCAAAATATTGAGATAGGGGCAAATCTTGCGATAGGCTTTGACCCTATGCTATTTTTGAAATGGCTTCTGTACCACAACAACAAGCTGTTTGACTATATGCATGGTAGAAATAGTGCTCAGGTAAAGCATTCAAGATATATTTTAAAAATTTACAACAAGTCGTTTCAGTACGGAATGTTAGAGCATGTTTTAAGAGTAGAGCTTAAGTATCTTAAGATGCATGATTTAAAACCTTTGGGCATAGTTACCTTTGCTGATGTTGGCGAAGAGACTTTGCAAAAAGCTCACCTGCTACTTGTCGAGAAATTTGATGAAGTTATGGCTTATGACGACACCATTCGAAAAGAAGAGCTGTCGCATCGAGAATTATTAATGTTGCCTAAATACTCTAACGCTAACTATTGGATTAGCGACCTTCGGCCAAACCGAAGACACCGCCATAAGGTAGCTTTAAAGCAAATTATTAATAAGCACTCGGATAACAGGCAATTTCAGATTCGGAAACTCTTAGCTAAGGAATGTGTAATAAATAACCGGGGTACTGGAAACGCCTATTGTGTAATAAATAACACTTCTATTATAGGGTTAGAGAGTACGCAAAAGGATTTATGGAATGAAGGGAAGGAAACTGTGGAGACGAATAGGATTTGTCCCATAACTGGCCTTGACATTTCCATGCAGAAGGATAGCAGTTATCTTTTAGGCTATAGTGGTTTACACTACTACTTGCAGCATCAGCCGGATGTCTTTAAAAGAATAAAGCAGCTGTACCTTACGGCTTATTGGAGCGAGGCAGAACTAAAAACTCAGATTAAGGAGATTGCACATAACATACGAACTTTAAAAAAGAATCAGGTAAGAAAGCAAAGAAGAATATATCCCGAAGGTCAAGTCCAATTGTTCGATATATGACAAGAAAAAGTCAAAACTCCCAGGACAATACCTAAAATTGACACCCCATACCCCTCAATAATCCGGTTTTCTGATTGAGGGGTTTTCCTTTTTTCACCCATACCCTTCCGATAGTGTTGATATAGATTGTAAAATTATTTGTAACATATTTATGGTGCAGTTGAAAATGAAATATGTAGGAGCATCATAAATTTTATATTAATTTAGAAAACAGGGAAAACGTCAGGTTTTATTCGCGATGAACTGTTGTTAAATTATTGATTTATAATCATCAGTATTTACATGCATAAAAAAAGAAAAGAATTACAAAGCTGTAAAGTCATTCATAATTAAGGATTGTGTTAAGAGATAATTTATTATTGCTTAATTAAACACATAGATTGGAATAAGCACTAATGATACTAACATCAGGACAATACATAAATATTGGCTAAGCCCACGAAATATCATGGTAAATATGGTCGCCGTTACAATACCGATTATTAAAACGATGATTGACGACCACCACGGGTTAACAAAAGCTGATAAAGCAATCGTCCCTAAGCAGCAAACAAATCCTGTAACAACAGGTATCGACATGCCACGGAAAAAACTACCGATTGGATATCCTCCCGACCTTGCCATACTTGAATAAGAAATGGCCATATACCCACCTATGCAACCTAATGCAAGGATAAATAATTTTGAATAATCCATAGACTAATTGTATAAGTTCTAAGCAAGTCCAAATATATACAAATTCGTCTTATAAGACGAATCGTAAATTAATTTTTCGCGTATCGGTTTATTTCCTTTGCTTTATGCAGAAGCAACTTGAGGAAATTGAAAAAGAACTTAGTCAAAGAATTTACAAGGAGTTCCTTGTGAAATTCAACGGCAATAAGTCTCAATTTGCCCGTGCTTCAAATTGTACTGAGGGAACAGTACGACGAATTTTCAAAAATGAGCAAGGAATTACAGTGAACCTACTGCTGAGGTTTTGCTTCGCTTTAGAGATAAGTATAATTGACTTGCTTAGAGGGCTGGATATAAGAAATCATAATGATTAAGTCAGACTTTCTTTATATTAAACTTACTACTTATGCTTTTATCGAAAGCTTCACTCAAAGCTGATTGTATTTCGTTAGGAAAATCAAGTTCCTGTAGCCATATTCGTATTTGAGAGACCAAATCGCAATACGACGACTCATCATGTGATATTAATGTGAAACTTTGCTGTATCCAACTCTTGTCCAAGTAAGAGTTTTCACTATTAGTTACTTCCTTAATAACGTCACCTTGCATGTCGTAAATCCCAAATTTAACTCCGCCTTTCTTTAATAGATTTGCCGGATTTTCAGATTTTTCGTAATATAAGTAGAAATACACTTTTCCTTTCGCCGTATCTATCTTTGCACTAAGCCAGTTGGTTTCATTTTCAACATTAAACTCAGTAAGGTCAATTACTGCTCCTTTTGCTGCTACGTCGCTCCACTTCCCTTTACGTAAATTGTCGATAGAAACTTTGTTAACAGGCAGCAATTCATCAATCATAAGTTTATCATACCATTCTTCAAGGATAGCAACATTTCGCGCACGAATTAAACCAACGATTGGTCTCCATTTTTCTGCAAGTTTTGAATCATCGCATTTTGCCCAGCCGTCTCCACAAAAAGACCATTCCAACAATTTTTCATTTAATTTATTGATATCTTCAACAAGATGCTTGTTTTTATTGGCAAACTTTTCCCACTTAATTCGTTCGTGTGAAAGTCTTGGTTCACCATAATAAGCCTTATCAAATGGGCGAAATTTCCTTGCTGGTGTATTGTCGCTATCCATTCTGTTTAATGCGAAAGGCCATGCCCTAAAATTCCCAATCGTTTGATAACAGTTCTTTACAGCCTGTTGAATTCTTTGTTTGTTTCTCACTAAATTATTTGCTGAAATGTGATCCCAGTCAAAAGGCAGATTTGTGTCTTCAAGATGATATTGTCCGGTTTTAAAAAACTGCTCTAAAAAGTGTCTTTGAACATAAAGTAATAAATCTTTATTGTGGAAAGCTCTCGCAATAAAGTGAATATAATTTCTCGATGCACCGAATTTTTGAATTATATCGAGGTTTTCAGTAACATTGTAATTTAAAATAGATTTTATTCCCTGTTCGCCTGACAAGTATGGAAATGGAAGCAATACATCATTAATCTGCGCACGTTGTATCGTCTTTGAACCCCAAAAAACTGAAGATGATTCTGTTTCTGCTGATGGCCAAATATTTAATAAAACTTTCGAATGATCCCGCAGATTAGTACCCCTTCCAAACCACAACAGTAATGTTACTAATCCCAGCATACGGCGATGCTCGCGTGTGTCTGCCGTAAAAGTATCTTTTTTGTTTTTAATCCTGTATAACAAAAGAAACATTAGCTCTGGGGCAACATCAGATAACTTGCTATATAACAGGTAAGGTAATGCGTAAGTTTGGTTACTTTCATATCGCAAAACTTCAAGAACATATTCAAGTAAAGTTTTGCCCGAATAATTTTTATCTTCTATTATCCTTAATAAAAAATCCTGAAATTCCTTCGCTTTCTTCTCCTTGACGATTGTTCTTTGAAACTGCTTAGCTTGTATGCGCATTGTAAGGGCATCACTTTTGGTACTATCTTTATCTTCATGTTGAAACAGCCTATAAGCGATAGTTATAAATCTTGCCGGACGAAACAAAGACTTACAAGCCTCTTCAATTTTCTCTTGTGCATCTGAAGAAATATGCGCCTTTAAAATAGAATAATTCAATTCTTCGCCTGTCAAAGGAGTGCCACCGGCATTTAAGCGAACAAACATAGTTTCTATTTCGTCAGCCGCTTCATCATTTGGCACAGTATTATCTTCTGCAAATTCATCAAGGTCAAGATATAATGCTGGAATTTTTTGTATTTCATAAGCCCGTTTAACTGCCCGAAAAACAACCTCAAGCTTTTCCAGTACGGACTTATATTGCACTTCTTCGGATAAATTTTGGTTTTCAGCCCATTTGCTTCTTATCTTATCCCAGTGCTGCCATTTAGAAAGCTTAGTATATATTCCCACTATATTTTCATTGCTCGATGCCGCATTAATGAAAAATGAAAGAGGTACTGGGAACTTAGCATCTGCAGGAAAAAATTTCTCCAAATCAGAAGTTAAAGGATCTGCATCCTCATCATAATGTTGCATTGCGTTTCTAATAGCTTCTGCGCTTAATGTCGCAGTATTGTTTTGCCTACTGTAGCCCCAAGGATGCGATCGTGTTATTACACGTACTATGAATTTCCGGGAATCATTCAGGTCGGGTTTTTCTAAGTCGATAAATACACGGTAATTTACTAATGAATGTCGGAAGGTGTCATTTCCGAAACCAAGGCTGATTGCGGTTGAACGTTGCTGCCCATCCAATAATTCTAAAGGTTGATTCTCATTTGAAGTCATAACAAATGCCCCTAATGGGTATCCTCTTAAAATCGAATCCCAAAGATTTTCTATCTGAAAAGGTTTCCACACAAAACCACGTTGTATCGTTGGAAGTGAAACTTTTCTATTTTCACTCCATGCCGCTATTTCGGGAAGGGAGAAAACGTTTTTTCTGTTATCCTTGGTTACTTGTATATCTTTGACCATACTTATCTTTTAAATGATTATACACCCTTTTCTAATCTATTCTTTACCACATTAAGGAAGATAGTAGACAGGCTCTTTCAAAAATATAAAAATATATTTTTTAATATTAATTTTCTTTCATTTTATTAGTATCCTTATAATATTGTTGGTATAAATGGATATCTTAAATATTCCATTACTAACTTTGCTATAAGAAGCTATTAAAACATGTCAATGAATAAACGGTTAATATATTTAGATAACAATGCTACCACTCCAATAGATGAAAAGGTGTTAGAAGCAATGATGCCTTTTTTGACTACCAATTTCGCTAATGCGAACAGTACTCATCAATTTGGGGTTGATTCCCACAATGCTGTAAAAGATGCACGTAATTCTATTGCTGAATTATTAGGAGCAGAAACAAACGAAATAATTTTTACAAGCGGGGCGACGGAAGCAATAAATTTGGCAATCAAAGGAGTTGCCGAAAATTACAGTTCAAAGGGAAAACATATAGTTACAGTTACAACAGAACATAGTGCTGTTTTAGATAATTGTAGCTTTTTAGAGAGTAAGGGTTATGACATAACTTATCTCCCGGTTCAGCGGGACGGTATAATCTCCATTGAAGCCATAAGAAGCGTTTTAAGAGATGATACGGTTTTAGTGATAGTTATGCATGTTAATAATGAGACTGGCGTAATACAGCCGATAAAGCAAATTTCTGAATTGGCGCATTCTGTTGGTGCGATTTTCATGACAGATGCTACTCAGGCTGTAGGCAAAATTGAGATAGATGTCGATAGTGATGGAATAGATTTATTAACATTCAGTGGACATAAACTATACGCCCCTAAAGGTGTTGGTGCATTATATGTAAGACAAAGGCAAAACAAAATAAAATTACCTGCTTTGTTGCATGGCGGCGGTCATGAAAGAGGATTAAGAAGTGGAACTTTAAACGTACCCGGAATTGTAGCTTTGGGTAAAGCCTGTGAATTGGCGAAGGAAGAAATGGCCGTTAATAAAGAGTATATTCAGAATTTAAGAGACCACTTAGAAAATGAATTATTAAAAATAACCAGCACTTTTATAAATGGTGATACGAGATACCGTTTGTACAATGTGACCAATATTTCATTTAAAAATGCAGACAGTGAGGCTATGATTATGGCACTCAGCGACCCGGACAGTAAATTACCAATGATAGCGGTGAGTAATGGTAGTGCATGTACATCATCTTCAATAGAGCCGTCGCATGTTTTATTGGCTATGGGCTTAGATGAAACAGAAGCTTATAATAGTATAAGATTTTCATTAGGTAAATATAATACCATGGATGAAATTGATATAGTAGTACAACAAGTACGGACTGCGGTTGAAAATTTGAGGGCAATGGTTAGTTAAAGAGCAACAAAAAAATCGCTTTTTTTAGAGGGGATTTCTATTCGCTTTCATTCAAAACGTTATCTAATGCATTAATATACACCGGAATATTTTCTGTTTCGACACCAAATCTTTTTTCTATCATAATGTCAATTAACGAATTTCCATCAATGAGAATTATAGGAACAGCTCCCGGCTTCCTCGTTGCCCCTAATGCTTCTTTGGTAAATTTTGAAGTTGTAAATATAATTCCTTGCTCATATTCTCCCTGAATAGCACCTCGGAATTTATCAATTTCGATTCTGCTTACAGAATTGTTTTTCCATCGTTTACATTGAAAAGCAACATTTAAGTGTGTAATTCCTACCTTTAATTGCCCGTTTCCATCAATCCCTCCATCCTTTACATAATTAGTCACCTTCATCCTTTTAAAGCCATAAACCTCTAAGAGTTGTTTTGAAAATACTTCGAACGAGGCCGGGTCTATCTGCTTAAGCTGATTCAAAATTTGTTGTTTGAAAGCTTCCTCATGTTTATAATGTATTGATTTCAGCTCTTCAACGATTGCCTTAAAATTTTCAGAATCTTTACGTGCAACGATCTCGGCTTTCTGTTCTGTTTGTGTTTGACCTGGCACTGGAAGATCCTTCAACCAATAAGTGCCATCTTTTAAAGCTTGGAAATATTTTGTCCTTCTTGCAGATGGAAAGTCTATACCTTCACTGTGCTTCCTAATCGTCACCCTTACTATATCCTGTGGTTTTTCAGCATTAAATTTGTATAAATCGTGAAGCACGATATAATCATATACATCAATATGGGAAAGGGGTTTACGAACCCTATTAAAAGTCTCAATTATAGCTTCAGGGATTGTCTTTTTTTTCATTAACTCAAAATATAGATAGCAGAATTAAGTTCTTTTTTTCAATGCATCGTCTCTTTTCTGAAGTCTGTCATCATTTGAATTTGTAGGTACCCAAATTTTTATACTCATATCCAAATATAGTATAGTTTTTGTAACGCTTGTGAAAGGATAACGCTGCTGATTGTCAAATTCTAAATCTGTAGTTTTTACTAAGTATTCTTTATAGGTATCAACTTTATCTCGTCTTGAATCATTAATTTCGATCTTTAGGATGTCAATCAGAATTTTCAATAACGCATTGTAGCCAACCGTGGTTTGTAGGACATTGGTTGGTTTTGTGTTTTCTTCAAAATCCCATAGCGGTAGGTTTCCTTTTTTAAAGGTTTCTCTTACAGCTGTAAAAAAGGAAAATAGAATATCAGTAATAAATAAATCTTCATTATTTGCATAATACTTTCTAAAAGGTAAATCTGGATTAATATTGATAAGAAGCTCTTTCCGTTCTCTGAAACGATCTCTTTCGAGTTCTCTATTATTTGTAGAAATTAAATCTACAATTGATTTGACCATTGCAGCTTGTGTCAAAGGCGGGTTTTGATTTCTGCCATACGCTCCCCCATGTAACTTTATTCTATTATAAAATGGAGAAGATTCGTAACCATTTAAAGCAAGAACAACTTCAAGAGCAGTTTTTTGGGGAGTGTCGCTTTCTGTAAGACCAAATAAACTTGTAACTAAACTTTGGGGCACAGATTTTTGTGTACGATTAATCGTGGAGAAAATCATGGCCTGAAATTCTAATGTTGGATCGATAAAAAAAGAAACAAGTAAGTTTATATTTAGTAAATTATTTAACTGCTTATTTTTTCTATCTAATTTTGCCTCCAAGTCAGCATTTTGCTTTGCCTTTCCTATGACGATTCGAAAATTGTTAATTTCATTTCTTAATCGACTTATAGCTGTTTCTATGCCTTTAATCCGATGTTGACCATCTATGATAGTCATATATACGTCTCCATCATCTTTGCTTATTTCAGAAAAAACTTTATTGTTCACCGTAACGGCGACATTTCCATTTTCTAAGTTATCTATCGACTCTATAATTGCATTAGGAATTGCTAATACTATATTAGTAGGAAATATAGCATCAGGGTCATCCAATAAAAAATCAGCAATTTCCTCAGCGCGTGTTGGACTAACTTTTCTTTGAACACGTTTGTTGTAATGAGGCATGTTATCCTCATCAAAATAATCAATAATTCTTTCGGTATGTTTAGTGAATGTTAATATTTGACGAATAGAAAAAACACTGACTAAAAATTCTTGATTATTTTGTCTTACACGTTGTGCTATAATAAGATTATCTTTAATCATTATCTACCGTATTTGTTTTTAAGATGTTTTTTCGCAATTAAAGCATTTTCCTTAATATCATCGCCAATTGTTTTTTCGAGAAGTTTTTCTTGTAATAAATAACCGTATTTCGAGACAAGCATTGATTCCCGAATTAAAAGTACGAGTAAAACGAGTTGGAATCCCATCGTCCAATAATTTAATATAAATGGGTTATTAATAACCTGATATATGTAAAAGATTGCAATTCCGAAAACTAATGCGAACGTATAGTAAAATAATTTCAATCTTAAATTAAATGTATTTTTATCACTATTCTGTTTTTCCTTCTCCTTGTCAAATTTAAAAAGATTAACACCCAATGAACCAAGTCTATTTAATGCAAGCATCGGCAAACTTCCATTCAACAGAATGTTCAAAAAGCCTACTAATGTAATTTGGTCATTATTTTTAAAAAGAAAAAAACTTACCCATGAAAAAAACACAGCTCCTAAAGGGAATGCCAAGTTTGGAAGTTTCCAAGATAACATTTCATCAAGATTAGAACTTTCAGATTCTTTTAGTAAAGACTTGTACTTTTTATCTATAAATAAATTTATCATATCCTTTACGCCTTAAATAATTCACCAACTTTAAACTCTTTTAGATTCGATACCAACTGATATTTTTGAATTTTCTCCATGCTTGATTTAAGCTTTAAAGCATCACGTTCACCCACTCCCATGAACTTCTGTATCATTTTGAGGTTAGTCTTATCTTTAATATCAAAGAGAAATGCTGTTTCGCACATACTACTGAAGTCGAATGATGGTTGATTAAACTCCTCAATACCTTGTGATAGTAATATAACTGAAACACCTTTGGAACGAATTTCACGAAGTATTTTTTCCAGTAAATCCTGAGATTTCTTTTCTTTAAATATCGTGTGTGCTTCATCAATCAGAAGAACGTATCTCATGCCTTGATAATCTCCTTCAATCGGAGCATTATCCATATTCATAAATGTATTATAAATATAGTTAATTATTAAAAACACAGATGCAAACCTCACGCTTTTAGGTAAATCACCCGATAAACTAAGATAATAATTACTATTTAAAAAAGTATTTTTGCTGTCTACTGAAGTATCAAAAAGATCTAATTCGCTAAGGTTTTGAAGAATCTCCTTTAAAGTACTGGCTTTATCTCCCTCGTGTTCTAAAACCTTTTCATAAATATCTTTCAACGAAGGATAGTTTGCACCTTTAACTTCTGCAAATACTTCACGGGTAGCATCTTTTAAAGTTTGCTGCTGATTTTTACCAATATTACTATAGCTTGTTATAATATCTACAAACTTATTTATTCCCATTATCTTGTTTTTATCATTAATGTTGTCGATGAATGATAATGGGTTAACGGGAAAAGGTGTATGCGGAGCTTTGATTAGTTTGCAGCTTGTGGAGTTAAAGAACTCGCTATTTTTCTTTTCATCCTCTTCTGAAATACCTTTAAAGTCTAAGAATATAAAGTTAACATGGTTATTGCTTTCCTTTACTATTTGTTTCAGTATATTATTGGCAAAGAAAGTTTTTCCTGTACCGGAATTCCCGGCAACTGCAATGTGTGCATTATTGTGGATGGATGTATCGTTGAAATTAAAGTAAATCTCTTCATTATCAAAAGATTTTCCAACCAGTATTTTTATACCTTCAGCAAAATAGTTTTTGTTGGCAATCCTGCTCTTTCTCGTTTGCTCATCATACAATATGGCATCATTAGAGACATGGCTTTCTTCCAGTTTTTCTATACCATTTTCAATGTTTTCTAAGAGAAAGTCTAATCCTGAATAATTTCTATTTTCCTCAAATAATTTATTCATCAGCATCAGGCCGTGATCGATGTGCATCTTGATAAATTTTGCGATGTCTTTATCTGTTTTGTATAAACCATAATGCTGACATATTAATGCTATATAATATTCCCGATATTTACCGAACAAAATATCATCTTTATATTCCTTACCCTTACTGTCAAACAAATCATGTTCGAGGCTAAGGCGAACATTTTTAGATATAGAATAAGAAAAGGCTATCCGCGAGACAACATTCTCCGCACCTAAATTTAAACGTCTTGTTAGTTCCTGTACAATAGGCTTATTGGCTTCGGAAGTTCTTATATTAATCAGCATGGTTATACATCGTATTGTAAGTGGAAATAAAATCTTTTGGGTCTAATGGTAAAAACTCACTCTTGTCTTCATGAATGTTGTTGATAAGAAAAGTTTTAGCGATATTGTTTGACAGGATTTTGTATTCCCGTTCAGTTAACTCTTTATTTATCAATGGGAATATAACAACTTGGTCAGAAATATTAGGATAGAAATACTTAACAATGTTTTCTGCATGCTGTTCATCAAATTTTTGCATAGGAGAATCAATGAAAACAGGGAACTGAATGTCACTTTCTTCAACTAAAGCCCTTAACAATGCTGTGGCATACATTTGTTGTTCACCTTTACTCAGAGATTCCTTTTTTATTTCCTCACCCCTGGCATTTTTCAAAATTATATCAATGGTCTCACCAATAATCTCGACTTCAACCTTTTTTACAAAACCTTTTTTATGTAATAATGTCTCTAAGCCTTCTAATATTTGTTCTTCCAAAGATTCTTTTTTCTTAATCTTGAATTTTTCAATGAAGTCTTTCAAATGACTTATATTGCGTGTAATAAGTTCATCTTTCGCTTTATTCTTTTCAGATACATTTAATTTTTTTGAAAGCTCCTCTATACGTTTTCCTTTTTGTGTTTTTTCATTAATGAATTCGCCGATTTGCCTATTTAATGAATCTATAGTATCATCTATATGTATGATTTCTTTGTCAAGAATCTCTTTTTGATTTCTAAATTCAGCAATCATTGGGCTTTCCTGATTAGTTTCGGCATCACGAATCTTCTTTCTAATAGAGTTTAAGTCATTTCGTGTTTGGTTATATTCCGATGTTATTCGTTTAAAGGACTCTTTGAAAGAATATCTTATGTTATTAAACAACGCCAAAAGCTCATTCCTTTCCGAATCGGAAAACTCATGCAGGGTTTTAAAATCTTCAGGGAGTTGAGGTGTATCAGAAAAGAAATGTTTTCTAATAAGTTTTTCAAAAGTTTCTGCGAAGTATTTTTCTACTTGATAGTCAATAACAATATCCGATGGCTTAGGCTCTTTAATAAGGTCAGTTAAAATCTTATTTGTTACACCTTTGACATTCTCGTCTTTAAATTTTGCTGCTTTATAGTTTGCCTCATTTTCAAGCTGATTATTGAGGTCTAATAATTTTCCGCCGGCTATTGCAAACGGGATAATGTCATAAGAGTCTTTAAGTTGGTTTTGTAATTCTCCCTGTCTCTTAACTAAATTTTCTTCATTAATCCTTAGTTCATGTAATTCTTCTACAGTAATAAGGCTACCTGACTTGATAAGCTTTTCCTGAATATCTCGGGATTCTTTATTTTTTTCACTTCTTTTTTCACGGAAATCGATAATCTTCTCCTCATTGGCTTTAATATTATCATCGCAATTTTCGACTTCCGCCTCAAGAATCCGCAATTGGCTTTTTTCATTTGTACTTGCTGAGTCTTGCCTAATTTTAAGTTGAAGTCCTTCAAGTTCACTTTTTATATCTTCATACTTTTTTATTCCAAGTACTTCGGAATAAGCTTTGCTCAGATTCTTTTTTTGCTCAGGCGTATTAACTTCCGCAAGGTTCACAATTTTTTCAGCATCAAAGAAGAAGAATTTCGCAATCTCTATCGGCATTATAAATTCACGAATAAAAATTTCCTGACCAACTTCTTTTGCCAATTCACTTGGGTATCCGTCTATAAGCACTTCCACATCTTCTGAAGTACTTGTTTTTGTATTATAGCTTCTTCTAATTACAATCTCTTTACAAGGAACTTCAGGAATATTTACATTATGGAATGTAATTGATACACTGAATTTAAAATCAGTCTCAGATTTCGCTAAACGATTAAGAGAATTTGCGATGTATTTACTATATCCTCCTTGATCTTCAATTTCCTTTTTGTAGATATCATCCACATCTTGCATTTGTCGACCATATAAGCACCAAACAAGAGACATTAGGAAAGTTGTCTTACCAAAGCCATTGCGTCCACTCACAACAAATATGTTCTTATCTTCTTGATTAGATAAGTCAATAATATTGGAGCCCTTATAGATCCTAAAATTATATAGTTCAATTTCTTTAATCGTCATCTTACTTCTTTGATTTCTTTTCTGCTTCTAAATATTGGTCTAAACGATTTTCGATGTCTGCCTGCAAGCCTCTTTTTCGAATCATCAACGTTTTTGTCTTTTGTAGAGCCAAAAGGTCTTGGATTAATTCTACGTCTTTAACCTCATTTTTACAAGACTGTTTTAACATGTCTGATTCTTGCTTAAATTTTTCTTCCTGCTTGCTCATATCAATTCTGTTTTTGTAAATGGTGTTATATATGTCAGAAACTTTAGTTTTAAAATAACAATCCCTAAACCAATGGTACTGTATCAAAACCAACTCCTGATGAGTGATTAACTCAATCCCCTCTGTTTCTTGGATAGTTTTTTGAGCTTTAAGTATTCGGGTTAATATCTTAACACGGGTTTCAAAAGTGTAAGGTCCCCATAAATTATCAGATATTGTTTTATTCCTTCTTTCCTTTTGTCTGTAAATTTCCGGGTTGTCTCGCGTAGTGACAAGGAAGTTTCGTATTTCCATCAATGGAGACATCCATTCTTCACCATTATCAATCAAGCCTTCCATACTTCTATCTTTATTTACAACGGTGCAAGTCCAACAACCAAAACGGCTATTGCCACAGCTTGGGGTGGTGTCATCAATGACAAGTGGGCAATCTCCAGCATTTGCATTTCTGTATAATGTTATAAGTTCTTTGTTTGTTCCACCCCAAGGAGGAGAAACTTGATTGAGATATTGCCATAATTCATTGGTCGAGACATCTTTTATGGGTGCATAGACGAATGCGTTTTGTAATTGATGTTTTCTAAGGCGTTGACCCTTAATCTCATGTTTCTTTATAGAGGCAGCTCTGTTAGAACTTTCAGCACTACGTGTTCCTAACAAAATTATTACTTCTCCATTTTGAGTGATTTTTTCAGTAATATATCTTGTTGTAGGGTTGATTTTTAATCTTTCCGTACACCATCTGTAAAACTTATTTGGTGCAGGATATCCTAAACCAATTAATTTTACCCAAAAACTATCTTCTAACTGAGGTGTAGTCTGATCCACAGTTATTGGTAATTCATAATGAATTGCTGCTTCTTGAATTTTTTTTAGAGTTGCGTTAATAAACTTTACAATTCGTGGATTTTCTACTAAAGTATCATTACAGATAACATAAATTCGTCTTGATTGTCGGAGAAGAGGGTCAATTTTTAATAAAGCTCTCCATACTACTTGTAGTAACATCGTACTGTCTTTTCCTCCACTAAAACCTATTATCCAAGGTCTATTAGAATCATCGAGCAGGAACTGGTCTATTATTTCATTTTCTAAATGGCTTATATTTAGTGACATATCTTTAGTGGTAACTTTCTATTATCATTATACTTCTATGACCAAAGTAACAAAATTTTATTATTTTAATTTGCTTTTTCTTAACAAGTTATGCAATCAGTTACTAAACAATATGAAGACAACATGTCTAAACCGAATATATCATTTATCTTAGAGCAAATAATAAGTTCAATTATAGTTATGAGTGGAGAAGATTATACGCGAGCAATCAGGTATGAATTCTTAGTAAGAAATGCATTCGATTGCGCAAGAGGTAATAGAAATGGTGCAGATGTAAATTTTATGAAAAATGCAATGAGTATGGAGAAGGAGAAAGTTTCGCTAAGCATTTAGGTTCTTTTGATAAACAATTTACACAAGTTAAAAATTATTTGTCAAATGCTTTAGTTAAGCTATCTAAAACAAAACCTTATTCTACGAATAAAGATTTTTTTATTAATCTTCAACACGAAGTTGATTATTCAAATTCAACTTTTGACTTAATGCGTATTGTAGATTTGGGTTTTGATGAAATTACGAATATTAGAAAATCTTAGACAAAAGACTTATGTTCAATATCCTATTAGATTGAAAGCATCGCAGAGTAAATTATCTGCGATGCTTAAGATTAATTATAAATTCGCCTCTTCGACTACCATAACTTTCTTGTCCTCCGCTTTCCTCTCCCAAATCCTTGCCAGTTGCAACCCATAATCCATTGGTTTTTTCCCAATATATTTCAGGAACATGGTTTCAGTAGCATGCCCGGTAATATTCATAAGTAATGGAGTTGGATATTCTGCTTCGGCATAAAAGTTGGTTGCAAAGCTACGACGGCAAATGTGAGAAGAAACTAACATCCACTTTGGGTATTCACCAAGGCCATAAACTTTCGTTATTGGGTCGGTGAGATTTCCTTTAGTCAATGTATGTAAACCTGCAACTTGACAAAGTTCTTTTAAATAGCGGTTGAACATCGTACTGTTGCTGTCTCGGGTGTTTGCAAATACTGGAGGAAACTCACCATTTCTCTTGTCGAGGATAGTAAGGACTTCGTTATGAATCGGTACTTGGACAAGCGTGCCTGTTTTCTCTTGTTTAAGCGAGATAAAGTGATAGCCGCCATGATTTATTATCATCTTTTTATTCATTCTTAATAAGTCGCTTACGCGCTGACCAGCATAGCATCCTATAATAAGCCAATCACGGGCTATTTCTAATTTTGAATCTTTTAAATCCGCATTTTTTATTGCTTCAAGTTCATTAAATGACAATGTTATAATCGGTGCATCCTCCGTGAACCCTTTAAAATCGACAATCTGCCGACTCACCTCATATCCATTTTTTTGTGCATCCAAGATTATAGTCCTTACAAATGTTATATACCTACCAGTTGTATTTGTACTTAACCTCCCTTCGGTGTTAAGATAATTGACAAAATCATCACGAAAGTTCTTATTCAGTTCCTTAATCAGATATCTTCTTTTTTTATATTTCTCGAAGGCTCTTAGTTTATCAACGATGGTTTTGTATTTAGAAACCGTATCCTTGCTAACTCCTACTTTTCCTGATGGAGATCTTTTGCTTGATAAAGATTCAACATAAAAATCGCCATAATCTACAATATAATCTTTCACGTCCTCTTCCTTCCTATGGTAGAACTCATCAATAGTAGTTTTAAGCCAACTGCTATTAAGAAGAATGCCGGAAGAGTTATCTACATTCAAAGTATCCAAGACATGACCTTCAAGCTTTATAAGGTCAGATTTTAATTTTTTATATTTTTCGTCCCTACCCTTTGGTGCACCTGACTCATTACTCCAGTTTTTTGCGTCAACAAATTGCCCAGTTTTTTGCTTGAAGGTTTTTCCCCTTCCAATAGAAAGGCGAAGATAAATCGGCGAGTTACCATTCGCGCTCTGCACATAAAATTTAATCGTAGCCATATTGTTTGGATTTAGCGGCTGCTAAAGTAATAAACTTTAGACAACATTTAGTCAACCAAATTGCAATTTGCTTGAATCTATTTGAAATTAGAAATATATATTATCTTTGCGAACCCTTGTTAAAACTAATGTTTTGATGTTTTGGTAGAGGAGGAAGATCTAAGCAGAAGATATAATCCGAATCCCTTCCTCTCTGCAATAAAAAAGCTTCCGATCCGGAAGCTTTTTGAATTTTATGATCTATTTCAATAACTTATCCAGTTCCACTCTCAACCCCGGTTCTGAGGGCCTTGGCGCATCGGCATTAAGCACATTGCCTTTTGGGTCGATGAGCAGGAACCTTGGGATCGAGTTGATGCCGAATGCCTGCACGAATGCCGACTTCCATGCATTATCGGCAATGAGTTGTATGCCGCCCAGTTGCTTTTCCTCCACCATCTTACGCCACTTATCATAGTTCTTTTTCTCGTCTATGGAAATGCTCACGAACTCAATGTTCTTGCCATGGTAGTCTTTTTCCAGTTGCTGCAGGTATGGTATCTGCTGCCTGCAAGGGCCGCACCAGGTTGCCCAAATATCAACATAAACGTATTTGCCCTTCAGGCTCTCAAGCTTGGTAGTGCCTCCTTTAAAATTCTCATAATTGAATAATGGCGAAGGCTGACCCTTAAACTTGTCGGCTTTGCCTGCCTGGCCGATCATCTGTGCCACCTGTTGGCGCTGCTGTGCCACCTGCTGCCCTATGATGCTTTTAAAGCCAGGATCAAGCGCAGGGTCTTCCAGTTTCTTTTGCATGCCGGCAAGAAGCCCGTCTATCAATTTGTTGCGCTCGGTGGGGTCGGTCACCACAGCCATTTTATCACCCAACTCCTTATTGTTCCGGTTGAAGGCGGCCAGAAGATCATTCTCTTTTTCTCCGGCGCCGGTAAAGGCCACTGTACCGATCATGTCGTTGGCATTCATGGTCATTTTAAGGTCAATTCCTTCGCGCAGGTACAATATTGCTACACCTGTACCGTCGGTCACCTGGTAAAAGTCAGGCTTTACCGCAAACGACTCAGCTTTGAAATTGCCTTTCGCATCCGACTTCAGGACTTTTACCACACCTGCCTGCGACCGGATAACCAATGAATCGTTCTTTCGGTTCTCTATTTTGGCTGAGAATTTCATTTCCCCCTGGGCGAACAGTGCTGCTGATGCCAAAAGGAAAAGCAGGAGCATATTCTTTTTCATAAACGCTTATTTTTAAGATGCTAAAGATATGAAATTAGAGACCCCGCATTGCGGGGCCTGTATAATTATTTAAGGAGCTTATCGAGCTGCTGCCTCAGCGCCGGGTCAGACGGGCGGGCAGCATCGGCAGATACTACATTGCCCTGTGGGTCAATGAGTATGAACCTTGGGATACTGTCTACAAAATAAGCCTGTGTAAAATCGGAGTTCCAGTCCTTATCTGCGAACAGCTGTATGCCGCCAAGCGACTTATCAGTTACCATTTTCCTCCATTTTTGATAGTCTTTTTTGGTGTCGATGGAAAGGCTCACGAATTCGATATTCTTGCCGTGATAGTCCTTCTCTACCTTTTGCAGGTGTGGGATCTCCTGCCTGCACGGGCCGCACCAGGTAGCCCATACATCAATGTACACATATTTGCCCTTCAGGTCATCCAGCGACGTTGTGCCCCCTTTAAAATTCTCATAAGCGAATGACGGTGACTTCTGGCCGTTTAGCTTAGCAAGCTTCTCTCCTTTTTCAAGAAAACCGATAAGGTCGGCCTTCTCCATAGGAAGCTGTTTCATCATAAGCGTTTTAAAATTTTCGTCCAGTCCCTTATCCTGAAGTTTAGCCTCAAGGTCTTTGAATACCTTTTCCACATCGGCCTTGAGAGATGCATTATCGCCACCGGCCATTACTTTTTCTCCCACTACTTCAATGGCAAGGTATTTTTTAGCCAGGAAATTGTTCTCCTTCTCTCCTTTTCCTTTGTAAGCTATGGTCTCGTCGAACATTTTGGTATCCAGTGTCATTGAAAGATCGTAGCCGTTCTTTAGGTATAATGTTGCTACCTCTCTGCCATCATTGAGCTCATAAAGCCCCGGCTCGACTGAAAAGCTGTCCTTAAAGTTACCCTTGGCATCGGCCACCATTACTTTATTGAATGTTCTCGACCTTATGGTTATAGAGTCGGAATTGCGGTTTTGCACTTTGGCAGCGAATTTCATTTTATCCTGGGCCAAAAGTCCGGTAGCGGTGAAAAGTAAAAGAAGAAAGATCTTTTTCATGTCGTTTATTTGTTGGTTATTGTAATATGAAACGAAGATAGTGAATTTATAGTGTCTTAGTTTAGCAGCTTATCAAGCTCTTCCGCCAGGGCCGGACTGCTTGGTCCTGGGGCATTTCCGTCAATTATAATGCCGTCAGGGCCTACGATAATAAACCTTGGCACAAGATCAACAGCGAGTTCCTTCATCATTTCCGACTCGAACTCCTTATCGCAAATAAGCTGTACGCCCGCCAATTCTCTTGCGGTAACCGTTTCTTTCCATCGCCGGAGATCTTCCATCCTGTCGATGGATATGCTTAAAAAAGCAATGTTCTTATTGCGGTATTCTAATTCCAGCATGTCAAAAGCAGCGCCTTCCGGATAGGACCTTCTGGACCAGGTAGCCCAAATATCGATCAGGATATACTTACCCCGAAAATCCTGTTTCGTAGCCGTACCCCCATCGTGGTTGGTATAGCTAAAATCGGGCAGCGGCTTACCATTCAGGTGCTGCCTTTTAAACTGGTATTGTGACATAGTTGGGAAATTATGCTCATCATGCCAAAGATCTTCCGCTATCAACTTGCGAAAACCTGCCGTTAGCGCTTTATCCTTAGCGGCTTCCCGAAGCTGTTTAAGCCTTTTTTCCGAACCCTTTGTGAAAGATACCAAATCCTCAATACCATCAGCAATATCCATTTCAGTAGCCAGGCTGTTTGCTTTCTGCCTCGCAAAAAGTATATTCTCTTTTGCTCCTCTTCCTTTAAAAGCCATACTCTTTTTAAGATCTTTCCCGTCAGCGGTAATGGTAAGGTCAAAACCATTTTCAAAGTACACGTCCACATGATCTGTCCCGTTAACAAGATAGTATTTTCCCGCAGGGCCTGCAAAGACACCATTAAAATTGCCCTTACTGCCGGCAACTAAAATTTGCTTAAAGTCATTTTGCCCGACATATAATGTATCGCTTTTGCGATCTTGTATCGTTACAGAAAGCTTTATTTGATGTTGGGCACATAGCGTTTGTACCGTGAGGAAAAGCAACAGGAGGATATTTTTCATTGTATTTGTATCGTATCGTAAAAATAAAATTTCTATCGGATATCCGTCATTATTATTACAACTAAGTTATTATCTTTAGATTCTTAATATCCTATTTTAGCCATGCATACAAAACCTAAGTCCCTCATTGCCGTACTGGTATTGTTTATCACCATATCCTGCGGCGGCGGCCCCGAAGCTACACAAACCGTAAAAGGCGCTGACTACAGCCTGCAGATCCCCGGATCGATGTCGAGTACTACCCAGCTGAACGAAGAAGCGGCGCTCCAATACCAAAATATAATAAAAGAACTGTATGTGATCGTTATCGACGAAACCAAAACCGAAGTACAGACAGCCCTCGATGAAAATGGCCTGCAGTACGATTATACAAATGACCTGCAGGGCTACTACGACCTGGTGGGTAATAACATCCTGTCAACGCTTTCGCGCGATACGCTTCCAAAGCCTGTAGACACGACCATCAATGGCCTTAAAGCTAAGGTGCTCAAAATTGAAGGCACAGTTGAAGGCCAAAACATCTACTGGAAATTCGCTTTCATTGAAGGCAAAAAGAAATACTACCAGATCATGACGTGGACGCTTGCCAGCCGTAAGGATACACATGAAGCGGCAATGCAGGACATGGTAAACTCATTTAAGGAGACTAGCAAAAGCAAGGAATAACAGTCAGCCCGTCATAAACACACAAGCTTTTTTCGCCCTTATCCTTAAGTTTGGATACGTATATCGCTGCTTCCCTCATCTTCGGAAAAGAATTCGCGGAAAGGCGACACATCCTCTTAATAAAAATTCGTTTCATTGGTGTAATTCGTGGCATAATACTAAATTTGCACTTCAAAATTTTTAAAGCAATGTACAGAAGCCATAATTGCGGCGAACTCAACGCCATGAAGATAAACCAGGAAGTAACACTAGCCGGATGGGTGCAAAAGTCCCGTAACAAGGGATTCATGATCTGGGTCGACCTGCGTGACCGCTATGGCATAACCCAGCTTATATTTGACACGGACCGCACACAAAAAGAAGTTTTTGACCGTGCAGCATCACTTGGCCGTGAATTCGTTATCCAGGTAAAGGGCACCGTTATAGAACGTGAATCGAAAAACCCTGGCATGGCTACCGGCGAGATCGAGATATTGGTCAGCGAACTTACCATACTCAACGCAGCCATTATCCCTCCTTTCTCTATTGAGGATGAGACCGACGGCGGCGAGGAGCTCCGCATGAAGTACCGCTACCTCGACATTCGCAGGAACCCGGTAAAGAACAGCCTTATCTTCCGCCACAAGGTAGGGATCGAGGTACGCAACTACCTTTCAAAACAAGGGTTCATTGAGGTAGAAACACCTGTGCTTATAAAATCAACACCCGAGGGTGCGCGCGACTTCGTAGTGCCTTCGCGCATGAACGAAGGACAGTTCTACGCACTTCCGCAATCGCCGCAAACCTTCAAGCAATTGCTCATGGTGGGCGGCATGGACAAATACTTCCAGATCGTGAAATGTTTCCGCGATGAAGACCTTCGTGCGGACCGCCAGCCGGAATTCACGCAGATCGACTGCGAAATGGCTTTTGTAGAGCAGGAAGACATCATCCAGACATTTGAAGGCCTTGCGAGCCATCTTTTAAAAGAAGTAAAAGGCATCGAGACAGGTCCGTTCCCGCGAATGACCTACGACGAAGCCATGAAAAAATATGGCAACGACAAGCCGGACATCCGTTTCGGGATGGAATTCGGCGAACTGAACGAAGTGACGCAGCATAAAGATTTCGCGGTATTCAATACTTCGGAGCTTGTAGTGGGTATTGCCGTTCCGGGTGCCGGAGCCTATACCAGGAAACAGATCGACGAGCTTATCGATTGGGTAAAACGCCCTCAGGTAGGCGCAAGCGGCATGGTGTATGCTAAATATGAGGCCGACGGCTCCATCAAATCATCAGTAGATAAGTTCTATGACCAGGCCGACCTGCAAAAGTGGGCTGAGATAACCGGCGCCAAACCGGGCGACCTTATCCTGGTGCTTTCGGGCGACGCGCAAAAAACACGTACCCGCATGAGCGCACTGCGTATGGAATTGGCTACACGCCTTGGCCTTCGTGACCCCGAAGTTTTCGCGCCGCTTTGGGTAGTAGACTTCCCGCTATTAGAATGGGACGAGGACAGCGCACGCTTCCACGCCATGCACCACCCGTTCACCTCGCCAAAACCGGAGGACATGCCATTACTGGAAACCAACCCGGCGGCCGTACGCGCCAATGCCTATGACCTTGTGCTTAACGGCAACGAAATAGGTGGCGGTTCGATAAGGATACACGACAAAGCTACACAGTCGCTTATGTTCAAATATCTTGGCTTTACCGAAGAGCAGGCCAAAGCACAGTTCGGCTTCCTGATGGATGCGTTCCAGTTTGGCGCACCACCACACGGGGGGCTTGCATTCGGCTTCGACAGGCTTGTAGCAATATTGGGCGGGCAGGAAACCATACGCGATTTTATCGCATTTCCTAAGAACAACTCAGGCCGCGATGTTATGATCGATGCGCCTTCAGCCATTGACAACGCACAGTTGGATGAATTGCACATCAGGCTGAAATAATACAATTGCAACAATAAAAATGCGCTTTAAGGATTTTAAACCTTTGGCGCATTTTTATTGCATATTATTCACACGAACTGTAACAAATTACAGAACATTAACCGTTTGATCATAAATTAATTATTTTTTTAAAATTTTTAACATTTCTCTTTGCAGTGTCACAAATAAGTTTACCTTTGACCCATTATTAATTATTTTTTTATTATAGAATGCGTACAGGCAAAGTGAAATTTTTTATTGAAGCTAAAGGTTTTGGCTTCATTACAGACGACGAAACAGGCAATGACATTTTTGTACATGCTACAGGTCTAAGAGCAGAAGGTCTACGTGAAGGCGACAAAGTGAGCTACGTAGAAGAAGACGGAAAGAAAGGTAAAGTAGCCGCACAAGTTACGGCTATCGACTAATATATTTATATTACCCGATTACCTCAAACCCACCAATGGACCGCCCTTAATTAAGGGCGGTTTTTTATTTTGGGACATCTAATATTCATTTTTTTAGCTATTGTTTTAACAATTAAATAATTAAGAAAATGAACTGCTTATGATTATTCACAAGTGTTAAACAATTTGTATTTTGCACTTTATTTAGAACGAGTAAAAATTAAGCCCTAATCCTCTCTCTATCCCCAAAACGTTTAATTAGTTCCGCTACGGAATGTATATTTGTGGATTGTTTATAAATTGCAAGTACTTATGGACACGACCCAAATGAGTTATTTCCCGATCTTTATGCAGCTTTTGCTGGCTACGGGCTTTGTAGCAGGCACTATTTTCGTATCGAACCTGCTTGGCCCGAAGAGGAACTCGGTAAACAAGGACAAGAACTTCGAGTGCGGTATCGAATCGATCGGTAACGCGCGTATCCCGTTCTCTGTAAAATATTTCCTGGTAGCCATATTGTTCGTACTGTTCGACGTCGAAGTGATCTTCATGTACCCATGGGCCGTGAACTTCCGCGAAATGGGTCTTGAAGGCTTCCTGAAAATGGGCATCTTCATGCTGCTGCTTTTAGTAGGCTTCTTCTATGTACTTAAGAAAAAAGGACTGGAGTGGGAATAAGGTAGTTGGGCATGCATTTTGCATTACATACCTGATTATCAAAATTTAAAATCACATGAGCAATTCAAAAGATATAAAACTGGTTGACGCTCCCGTAGGAGTAGAAGGACAGGGCTTTTTTGCCACCAAGCTGGATGCTGTGGTAGGGCTCGCACGAGCCAATTCGCTTTGGCCATTGCCGTTCGCCACATCGTGCTGCGGTATTGAATTCATGGCCACCATGGCATCGCATTATGATGTTGCGCGTTTTGGCTCGGAGCGTATGAGTTTCTCGCCGCGCCAGGCCGACATGCTGCTGGTTATGGGAACCATTGCTAAAAAGATGGCCCCTATACTCCGCCAGGTGTACGAGCAAATGAGCGAGCCACGCTGGGTGATCGCTGTGGGAGCATGTGCATCTTCAGGAGGCGTATTCGACACATATTCAGTACTCCAGGGTATTGATAAGGTGATCCCGGTCGACGTGTACGTTCCCGGATGCCCGCCTAGGCCGGAGCAGATACTGGATGGCGTGATGAGACTGCAGGAGATCGTGAAATCGGAATCCGTAAGAAGGAGAAGCTCACCGGAATACCAGGAACTAATGGCTTCTTATAACATTACATAGGTACAAATGGCTTTAGAAACATCTGTAATACAAGAAAAGCTTACCGGTAAATTCGGCGACAAAGTAACCGGATTTATCCTGCAAAACGATATATTGTCATTTGAAGTAGGTTCTGCTTCAATGGCCGAAGTGATGGGCTTCCTTAAGAACGATCCTCTACTGCGCTTCAACTTTCTTACCGACGTGTGCGGCATCCATTACCCTGATAACGACATTGAAAGGCAGTTTGCGGTGGCTTACCACATGCACAACTGGATGGATAATGTGCGCATCCGTTTCAAGTGCTTCCTTAACGGAGAGAACCCTGAGATCGATACGGCTACCGGGATGTTCCTGGGCGCCAACTGGCAGGAGCGCGAAACGTATGATTTTTACGGCATCATCTTTAAAGGCCATCCGCAATTGAAGAGGATCCTGAACATGGACGAGATGACCTCGTTCCCGATGCGGAAGGAGTTCCCTATGGAAGACGGGGGCCGTACCGACAAGGACGACCGTTTCTTTGGAAGGATAACCGATAATGCTCATAATTAACCAGGAATAATTCATTTATAAATGTCAGACCTGTTATTACCACCGGAACACCGCTATGCCAAGCTGATCGAGCAAAGGAAGAATGAAGACGGCAGCGAGCTTTCCATATTGAACCTTGGGCCAACGCACCCGGCAACGCATGGTATTTTCCAGAACATCCTGCTTATGGATGGCGAAAGGATAATAGACGGCGAGCCAACAGTAGGCTACATACACCGCGCTTTCGAGAAAATTGCCGAAAACAGACCATTTTACCAGATAACACCGCTTACAGACAGGATGAATTACTGCTCCTCGCCCATAAACAATATGGGCTGGTGGATGACGCTGGAGAAAGCCCTTGACATCGAGGTGCCGAAAAGGGTGCAATATCTTCGCGTGATCATCATGGAGCTGGCGCGCATTGCCGACCACATCATCTGCAACTCGGTACTGGGTGTGGATACGGGCGCACTGACAGGCTTCCTTTACGTATTCCAGTACAGGGAGAAAATTTACGAAATATACGAGGAGATATGCGGCGCCCGCCTTACGACCAATATGGGCCGCATAGGAGGCTTTGAAAGGGACTGGAGCCCGGAAACCTTTAAAAAGATAGACAAATTCCTTGAAGAATTCCCGGCTATATGGGCAGACTTCGAGAACCTGCTTACACGCAACAGGATATTCATGGACCGCACTATTGACGTTGGCCCGATATCTGCAGACAAAGCAATGAGCTACGGCTTTACCGGCCCGAACCTACGTGCGGCCGGCATTGACTACGACGTACGTGTAATGACCCCGTACAGCTCCTACGAAGACTTTGAGTTTGACGTACCTGTTGGGAAATCGGGCGATACCTACGACCGTTTCTGCGTGCGTAATGCCGAGGTGTGGGAAAGCCTCAAGATCATCAAACAGGCATTGGCCAAGTTGCCGGAAGGCCCTTTCCACGCCAATGTACCGGATTATTACCTTCCGCCAAAAGAAGATGTTTACACCAATATGGAAGCCCTCATCTACCACTTTAAAATAGTTATGGGCGAGATACCTGTGCCAAAGACCGAAGTATACCACGCGGTAGAAGGTGGCAACGGGGAACTGGGCTTTTACCTTATAACCGACGGAAGCCGTACACCATACAGGCTGCACTTCCGCAGGCCGTGCTTTATTTATTACCAGGCATTCAACGACATGGTAAGGGGGCAGATGCTTTCCGATGCCATTGCAACATTATCAAGCCTCAATGTTATTGCAGGCGAATTAGACGCTTAAGACTATGGAGATCTCAAACGCGAAACAAAACATAAACATCACTCCTGAGCTTCAGGCAAGGATCGATGAATTGCTTAGCCACTACCCTGCCGACAAAAGGAAATCGGCACTGCTGCCTATCCTTCATGATGTGCAGGACGCGCACGACAACTGGCTGAGCATACCGCTTCAGGACAAGGTTGCCGAGATCATTGGCATCAAGCCGATCGAGGTATATGAGGTGGTATCGTTCTACACCATGTACAACCAAAAGCCTATTGGGAAATTCATGTTCGAATTTTGCAGGACATCATGCTGTGCCGTTCGTGGTGCCGAGAACATGATGGACTATACCTGCGAAAAACTGGGCGTAAAGGAAGGCGAAGTAACGCCGGACGGCATGTTCCAGGTAGTCGGCGTAGAGTGCCTTGGCGCTTGCGGCTATGCCCCGATGATGCAGCTTGGCGATCATTATAAAGAGCACCTTGACAAGCAGAAGATCGATACATTGATCGAGGATTGCAGGGCAGGGAAAATAGATTTACATAAACTGACCATTACAGAATAAGTATGGGACAAAAGATATTATTAGAGCACGCACAGGTGCCGGGGATAAAAACCTATGAGATATACCGCAAAGTAGGCGGTTACCGCTCTGTGGAAAAAGCCATAAAAAGCATGACCCCGGACGAAGTGGTGGAGGAAGTAAAAACATCGGGCCTTCGCGGGCGCGGTGGCGCGGGTTTCCCTACAGGGATGAAATGGAGCTTTATCGACAAGAAATCGGGCAAGCCGAGACACTTGGTTTGTAATGCCGACGAGTCGGAGCCGGGTACCTTCAAGGACCGCTACCTCATGGAGTACATACCGCACCTTTTGATCGAGGGGATGATCACATCGAGCTACGCGCTGGGCTGTAACCTTTCATACATCTACATCCGTGGCGAATACATGTGGGTATTCCGGATATTGGAAAATGCTATTAAAGAAGCCTATGCCGCCGGATGGCTGGGTAAAAACATATTAGGTTCGGGCTTTGACCTTGACCTTCACGTGCACTGTGGTGCCGGTGCTTACATTTGTGGTGAAGAGACCGCACTTATCGAATCGCTGGAAGGCAAAAGGGGCAACCCGAGGATAAAGCCGCCATTCCCTGCTGTTAGCGGGCTTTGGGCCAATCCTACCGTAGTGAACAACGTGGAATCGATCGCGGCAGTGCCGTGGATCGTGAACAACACCGGCGCGGAATATGCCAAAATAGGCATAGGGCGCTCTACAGGTACAAAACTGATATCAGCTTCGGGCCATTGTAAAAACCCGGGCGTATATGAAATAGACTTAGGACTGAGCGTTGACGAATTCATGAACTCTGATGAGTTCCTGGGTGGCATGATGGACGACAGGCCTTTGAAGGCTCTGGTTCCCGGAGGTTCTTCGGTGCCGATCCTTCCCGCGCACCTGATATTCAAAAATGCTGAGGGCGGCGACAGGCTGATGAGCTACGAATCGCTTAGCGAGGGCGGCTTTGCATCAGGGTCAATGCTGGGCTCGGGCGGGTTCATCGTATACAACGATACTACCTGCATCGTGCGCAACACGTGGAATTTCTCACGCTTTTACCACCACGAAAGCTGCGGGCAGTGCTCGCCATGCCGCGAAGGTACAGGCTGGATGGAAAAAGTATTGCACCGTATCGAGAACGGCCACGGCCGCGAAGAGGACATCGAGCTGCTTTGGGACATCCAGAGGAAAATAGAAGGCAATACCATCTGCCCTCTTGGCGATGCGGCAGCATGGCCGGTGGCAGCAGCGATACGCCATTTCAGGGAGGAGTTTGAATACCATGTTCGCTTCCCGGAAAAAGTTAAGAACCGTGACCACTTTGTAGCCGAGCCTTTTGAGAAGGTGAGGCATTTGGTAGCAAAAGAAGTTGTATAAGAGTTTATAAAGTTATAAAGCCGAAAGTTATAAAGTCGTATCAATGACTTGAAAAACATTATGACCTTCGACTTTCCAACATAAGAAAAATGAAAGTAACAATAGACGGACAGGAAATAGACGTAGAACCGGGGACCACCATCCTGCAGGCTGCGCGTAAGATAGGCGGCGAATCCGTTCCGCCGGCCATGTGCTACTATTCCAAACTGAAAGGAAGCGGAGGCAAATGCCGCTGTTGCCTTGTCGAAGTTGCCAAAGGCAGCGAGGCCGACCCGCGCCCAATGCCAAAACTAATGGCATCGTGCGTAACGGGCTGTATGGACGGCATGGAAGTAAAGAGCATTACATCCGAAAGGGTTGTGGATGCCCGTAAGTCGGTAACCGAATTCCTGCTTATCAACCACCCACTGGACTGCCCTGTGTGCGACCAGGCCGGGGAGTGCGACCTGCAGAACCTGAGCTTTAAGAACGGTTCAGCAAAAACACGCTTTATTGAGGAGAAAAGGACTTTTGAGCCGGAAAACATTGGCCCGAACATCCAGCTTCATATGAACCGCTGCATACTGTGCTACCGTTGCGTAATGGTAGCCGACCAGCTTACCGATACAAGGGTACATGGTGTAATGAACCGCGGCGACCACTCGCAGATATCCACCTGTATCTCTAAAGCGGTGACAAATGAATTCTCCGGAAACATGATCGATGTGTGCCCGGTAGGCGCGTTGACCGATAAGACATTCCGCTTTAAGCAGAGGGTATGGTTCAACAAGCCGTATAACGCTCACAGGGACTGCGACAAGTGCTGCGGCAAAACCACACTTTGGATGTTTGGTGAAGAGATACAAAGGGTTACGGCGCGCAAGGATGAATACCACGAAGTAGAGGAATTCATTTGCAACGAATGCCGCTTTGATCGTAAGGACACAAAAGACTGGGTTATTGAAGGCCCTCGCAAATTCGAAAAGGACTCAGTTATCAACCAGAACAACTATACCAGGAAACTGGAGACGGTTACCATTGAGACCGAGAAGAATATCCTTCTTGGGCGCGACCAGGACCGCAAGAAGATAAGTATGACGGCCATTCCGCTCAAAACAGACGAATTACAGCCATTTAAAGAAGGGAACATATAATGGATCAGGCTATTATCATAGAAAAAAGCGTTGTGATCATTGCGGTTTTCGCACTGACGATGCTCATGGCAATGTACTCTACATTGGCTGAAAGGAAAATTGCCGCATGGCTACAGGACCGTATTGGCCCTAACCGTGCAGGCCCGGGAGGTTTATTCCAGCCCCTTGCCGACGGTTTGAAGCTTTTCTCGAAAGAGGAATTCTTCCCGAACACCCCGAACAGGTTCCTGTTCATCGCGGGACCGTTCATCTCGATGAGTACCGCGCTCATGACCAGTGCCGTTATACCGTGGGGCGACAAACTACACCTTTTTGGCCGCGACATCATCCTTCAGGCTACCGATATTGACGTCGCCATGCTGTACATATTTGGAGTACTGTCAGTAGGTGTGTATGGTATTATGATCGGTGGATGGGCTTCCAACAATAAATTCTCGCTGATGAGCGCCATGCGTGCTTCATCGCAAATGATATCTTACGAAGTGGCGATGGGCCTTTCGATCATTGCGTTAGTAATGATGACCGGAACATTGAGCCTTAAAGAGATCGCCGCCGGACAGGAAGGCATGAACTGGAACGTTTTCTACCAACCAGTTGGCTTCCTTATCTTCCTGGTATGCTC
The DNA here is from genome assembly GCF_052437795.1 of Flavobacterium sp. GTDB lineage: Bacteria > Bacteroidota > Bacteroidia > Flavobacteriales > Flavobacteriaceae > Flavobacterium. The sequence continues at coordinate 165,051 of NZ_JBQVPA010000001.1, read as the reverse complement.
GTTCGCGGAGACCAACCGTACGCCGTTTGACCTTGCCGAGTGTGAGGCCGAGCTTATCGGGGGTTACCATACCGAATATTCGTCAATGAAAATGGGCTTTTACCTGTTCGCCGAATATGCGAGTATGTTCATATCATCGACCATCCTGGCCGTACTTTACTTTGGCGCGTATAACTACCCGGGCATGCAGTGGGTGGAGGACAACTGGGGCGTAAACCTTGCCAACATCATTGGTATGGGCGCGCTATTCGCCAAGCTGTGCTTCTTTATCTTCTTCTACATGTGGGTGCGCTGGACGATACCGAGGTTCCGTTATGACCAGCTGATGCGCCTTGGATGGCAGATGCTGATACCATTGGCCATAGCCAACATAATCATTACCGGGCTCGTTATATTGATAAGCGACGGTACATTAAAATTCTAAACTATCCAGGTTAAAAGAAATATTATGTCAATAGAAACCATGTCATTATCGGGACGCAAGAAGGAGGTTTCCAACAAAAAGATGACTTTTTGGGAAAGCCTATACCTTGTGGCTATTTTTAAGGGCCTAATGATCACCATCAGGCACTTATTCACCCGTAAAGTAACTATCAAATATCCGGACGAGACCCGCGAAATGAGTCCGGTATATCGCGGCCAGCACATGCTGATGCGCGACGACGAAGGACGTGAGCGCTGTACTGCCTGCGGGTTGTGCGCCCTCTCCTGCCCTGCCGAGGCCATCACGATGAAGGCCGAGGAGCGCAAGCCGGACGAAATGCACCTGTACAGGGAAGAGAAGTACGCTTCGATATATGAGATCAATATGCTGCGCTGCATTTTTTGCGGATTGTGCGAGGAAGCGTGTCCTAAACAGGCCATTTACCTTACCAAGTCAAGGACAATGGTACGCGCCAACAACGACAGGGAAGATTTCATCTTTGGGAAAGACAAACTGGTAATGCCGCTTGACATGGCTATCAGTAACACGAAAAAACCACAAATGGCGAAATAACATGATGACAACTATATTCTACATCTTATCGGCCATTACACTTGCCTCGGCGTTTTTGACTATTTTCAGCAAAAACCCGATACACAGCGCCATTTATCTTGTAATTTGCTTTTTTTCGATCGCAGGGCATTATCTGTTACTGAACGCGCAGTTCCTTGCCATTGTACACATCATCGTATACTCGGGTGCCATCATGATCCTTATGCTCTTTACGATAATGCTCATGAACCTCAATAAAGAGGACGAGAAGAACAAATCGGTACTCACACGGATAGCCGCAGTAGTGGCATTCGGCCTTGTGGCGTTCGTACTGTTGGCCACTTTCGTGAAAGCCCAGCCGCAGCTGGAATACAAAACAGCTACCGGAGACTTCCAATCGATCAAAGTACTCGGAAAGGTATTACTCAACGAATATATGGTACCCTTTGAAACGGCTTCGATACTATTGATGGTTTCGATGATCGGTGCGGTACTGTTATCTAAAAAAGAACATATTAACGGTTAGTATGGAAAATATATTACAGGAAATAGGCCTCGAAAATTACGTCTACCTTTCAGCGCTGTTGTTTTGCGTGGGTGCGTTCGGGGTATTATACAGGAGGAATGCCATTGTTATGTTCATGTCGATAGAGATCATGCTCAACGCCGTTAACCTGTTGCTGGTAGCGTTCTCTACCTACCACCAGGATGCGCAGGGGCAGGTATTCGTATTCTTCTCGATGGCGGTCGCGGCTGCCGAGGTTGCGGTAGGCTTGGCTATATTGGTAGCCGTATACAGGAACCTGACTAACATTGACATTGATAATTTGAAAAATTTAAAAGGATAGCGCCTGATGGATACAAATTTGGCTTTACTATTATTATTCGCGCCGTTTGCAGGGTTCCTGTTCAACGTTTTCTTTGGGAAAAAGCTTAGCAGGAATGCGGCCGGTACCTTGGGGACAGTAGCAGTTGCCGTGTCGTTTGGCGTAACACTTTCTTTCTTTTTGCAGGTAGTGAATACAGGCGAACCGATTATGGTGAACGTTTTCGAATGGATGCGGCTGGCGAACTTCTCGGTTGACTTTGGCTTCCAGCTGGATCAGCTTTCATTGCTGTGGCTTATGTTCGTTACCGGTATCGGTACGCTCATCCACATGTACTCCATCAGCTACATGCATGATGATGAGAACATCCACAAATTCTTTGCCTACCTGAACCTGTTCGTGTTCTTCATGATCACCCTGGTAATGGGCAGCAACCTGCTTATCATGTTCATCGGATGGGAAGGCGTTGGGCTCTGCTCGTACCTTCTTATCGGTTTCTGGTACAAGAACCAGGATTATAACGATGCCGCCAAAAAGGCTTTTATCATGAACCGTATTGGCGACCTTGGTTTCCTCATCGGTATCTTCATCATCGGCTACCTTTTCCATTCACTGGATTATGTCCAGATAAAAACTGCGATCGATAACGGCTGGACCCTTGACCCTACATGGCTGAGCATTGCCGCATTATGCCTTTTCATAGGAGCTTGTGGTAAAAGCGCCCAGATACCGTTATATACCTGGCTTCCGGATGCAATGGCGGGCCCTACCCCGGTCTCAGCATTGATACACGCGGCAACGATGGTAACGGCGGGTATCTTTATGATCACGAGAATGAACTTCCTGTTCAACCTTACGCCGGATGTGCAAAGCATTATTGCCATAGTAGGTGCTGTTACAGCATTGGTCGCGGCATCCATCGGCCTTGTGCAAAATGACATTAAGAAAGTACTGGCCTACTCCACCGTATCACAATTGGGCCTTATGTTCCTTGCCCTTGGGCTTGGCGCTTATGAGATAGCCGTATTCCACGTGATCACGCACGCATTCTTTAAGGCTTGCCTGTTCCTTGGCTCGGGTTCGGTTATACACGCACTTCACGGCGAGCAGGACATGCGCAACATGGGCGGCCTTCGCAAAGTAATGAAGATAACGTTCGCTACGTTCCTTATCTCTACACTTGCCATTTCGGGCCTTCCGCCATTTTCAGGCTTCTTCTCTAAAGATGAAATTTTAATGACGGCCTACCACCAAAACCCGGTACTTTGGGTTATCGGTTCGGTAGCTTCGATCATGACGGCATTTTATATGTTCCGCCTCCTGTACCTTACATTCTACAAAGATTTTAGGGGAACAGAGGAGCAAAAACACCACCTTCACGAGTCGCCATCTCTTATCACGATACCGCTTATCGTTTTGGCGATACTTGCCCTTGTGGGCGGCGCGATAAGCCTGCCGGGCAACAGCTGGCTGAACCACTACCTTGCCCCGATAATGGCAAAACCAGCTCATCATCATGAGCTTGACAGCACAACCTACATGCTTATGGGCATTGCGGTAGCGGGAGCGCTTATAGGCATTGGCATCGCGTACTTTAAGTACATTAAGAACGGCGCTGTACCTGCACCGGATGGAAAGCAGACCGGTATAGTGAAGGTACTTTACAACAAATACTATGTGGACGAGATATACATGGCGATCATCGTAAAGCCGATATACGCCATTGGCTCATTCTTTAAGAACATTACAGAAGCTGCCATTTCCGGGTTCATATACGGACTTGGATGGGTTGCCAATATGCTTAGCGCGGAAGGCAAAACAATACAGAACGGCAGCGTAGGTTTTTACCTTTTCGTTTTCGTTGCGGGGATCTGCTCAATAATAGGTTATATATTTTTGGTAAAATAATTCATACTGATGGACGTATCTTTTATACTCATTATTTTATTATTCGGGGCAGCGGCCACGTACTTTGTAGGCGATAAGTGGGCTTCAAAAGCGGCGCTTATCTTCAGCACAGCGGCATTGGCAGCTACCATATATGTTACATATCGTTACTATGTGGGTGAAACCGTAAACTTCATGTATCCGTGGATAAAATCGCCAAAAATAACGCTGTTCTTTATTGGCGACAGGATATCGCTTACCATGGTGCTGCTTACTACAGCGCTTACTCCTATCATTGTGGCATCATCATTTGGCAACCTGTTCCCTAAAACAAGGGCATTTTATGCGCTGATAATGTTCATGGCATTTGCCATGGCAGGTACTTTTCTTGCCGGAGACGGATTGCTATACTACATTTTCTGGGAACTGGCGCTTATACCTATCTACTTCATAGCATTGATCTGGGGCGGCGGCAATACCGAAGAGCGTAAAAAGGCGGTGGTGAAATTCTTCATCTACACTTTTGCCGGATCACTGTTCATGCTGGTGGCGTTCATCTACCTGTACCAAAAACAATATTCGTTCTTTTATACAACGCTATACAACCTGCGCCTGACCTCGACAGAACAAAACTGGATATTCGCGGCGTTCTTCCTGGCCTATGCCATCAAGATACCTATCATACCTTTCCACACATGGCAGGCCAATGTGTACCAAAAAGCCCCTGCCGCAGGTACCATGCTGCTTTCGGGCATCATGCTGAAAATGGCGATATACAGTATCATCAGGTGGCAGCTGCCAATCGCCCCGATACCGGCTATACAGTACCAATACATCATAGTAGGCCTGTGTATCGCAGGTGTTATTTACGGCTCGGTCCTGGCCTTGAAACAGGACAGCCTTAAAAAGCTGTTGGCTTATTCGTCGCTCGCACACGTTGGCCTCATTGCGGCCGGTGTATATACCATGACGCTCGACGGATTGCGTGGTGCAATGCTGCAAATGATCGCGCACGGTTTTGTGGTTGTTGGGTTATTCTTTGCTTCAGAGATCATTTCCCGCAGGTTCAATACCGATACCATCCGCGAAATGGGTGGCATCAGGATACAGGCGCCTAAGTTCACATCAATGTTCATGATACTGGTGCTGGCTTCGGTAGCGCTGCCGGGAACATTCAACTTCGTGGGTGAATTTGAAGTGCTGTACAGCCTTGCCCAGACAAATATCTGGCTGGTAGTTATAGGCGGTACTACCATTATACTCGGCGCATTTTATATGCTGCGCATGTTCCAGCAGGTAATGCTTGGCGAACAAAATGCAAAAGTATTTGCCGACATTAACTTCAGTGAAGGACTTGTTATGGTGCTCATCATTGGCGTACTGCTGTTTTTCGGCCTGTACCCCAAACCGATCGTAGATTTTATTTCGCCCGAACTGGAGAGGACCTTGATATACATAAAACAGATTTAATTAAGCCGTAGAGAATGAATACATTAATAGCTATTGCAGGATTAGGGATTATATGCCTTATAGCTGAGATCTTCAATTTTAGGAAAGCGATCATACCGGTGACCATCATCGGTTTGCTGGGTGCGCTTGGCCTTACTGCGGTTGAATACAGGGAGCTTATATCATCCGGAGACGTGGTACAGGGCTTTTACAACAACATGATCGTTACCGACAGGTACTCGCTAAGCTTCTCGGGCCTCTTTATCCTTCTGGCAATTTTCCTGATCGCGCTTTCACACGATTTCCACAAGGAGCACAAACCGAAAATATCCGACTTTGTTGCCATAAAGCTGTTCCTTCTTCTGGGGGCTATCGCCATGGTATCGTTCGGCAACCTTTCCATGTTCTTCCTTGGCATTGAGATACTATCCATATCATTGTACGTACTGGCGGCGAGCGAACCGAAGAACCTTAAGAGCAACGAGGCCGGCATGAAATACTTCCTGATGGGGGCTTTCGCATCGGGTATCATCCTTTTCGGGATCGCTTTGATATATGGCGCAACAGGTTCATTTGATACTGCAGAAATATACAAAGCCGTTGTTGACGGTAACCTTGGCGACATCAAAATGGCAAACGTATCCGACTTTTTCCTGATAGGTTTGGTACTTCTTACCATAGGCCTTCTTTTTAAAATGGCGATCGTGCCGTTCCACTTTTGGTCACCGGATGTTTATGAGGGCTCCCCTGCCCTGTCTACGGCAACCATGAGCACCCTTGCAAAAGTAGCTTCTATTGCTGCTTTCTTTAAACTGATATTGAGCATGACCGACCAACTGCCGGGACACTACATGAGCATGCTTACCATTGTGATCGTACTGTCGATGACCGTTGGTAACCTCATGGCATTAAAACAGGACAACGTAAAGCGTATGCTTGCTTTCTCGGGTGTATCGCACGCCGGCTTCATGCTGATGGTGCTGTATAACCCAATAGCTACTTCAGGCACGCTGTTCTACTATGCCGCTGCCTATTCGCTTACCGGTATCGCAGCCTTTGCGGTCGTGCTGTATGTATGCCAGGGGAAAGGCAATGAGAATATATTCAACTTTAACGGGCTGGGCAAGTCGAACCCCATGATGGCGGGTATACTAACCTGTGCGCTGCTGTCAATGGCGGGTATACCGATCTTCTCGGGCTTCTTTGCAAAACTTTTCCTTTTCACAGAAGTGCTGAAGACAGGTCATATCGCCATTGTGATCATAGCTGTCATTAACTCAATAATAAGCGTTGGCTATTACTTTAAGCTTATACTCGCCATGTACACTAAAGAAGATACTGAGAAAAGGGAGCCGTTGCCGTTTTTGTACGGTGCGGTCGCGCTGATCTCTCTGCTGGTAAGCATCGGGATAGGATTGAGCCCTTCAATGGTCACTATGCTGATACGATAATAGTTCACTATTACAAAAGAAAGCGCATTACTTGGCTGTAATGCGCTTTCTTTTTTTAACCATGGCAGTATACAGTGTAATTATTTTCAATCATTAAAAGATTATATTCATATAATGATTAAATTTGCCCTATGTATGCACTCATCGACTGCAATAACTTTTACGTATCCTGCGAGAGGGTATTCCAGCCTCAATGGCAGGGAAAGCCGGTCGTGGTCTTATCCAATAACGATGGCTGCATCATTTCCAGGAGTGAAGAGGCAAAAGGACTAGGCATAGGCATGGCCGTACCGGAATTTAAGATCAGGCCATTGCTCAGAGAACATGGCGTGGGTGTATTCTCATCCAATTACCCATTGTATGGCGACCTGAGCGACCGACTCATGAAACTGATGGAGCACTTTACACCCAACGTAGAAATATACAGCATAGATGAGGCCTTTTTAGACTTTACAGGAATGCGGGTGGAAGATTACCACGACTATGGCATGCAGATGCGCACACGGGCCGGGAATTGGCTCAGCCTGCCCATTTGTGTGGGCATTGCACCGACCCGGGTGCTCGCCAAAGCCGCCAATCGTATCGCTAAAAAATTTCAGGATCATACTAAGGGCGCCTATGTGATAGATACTGAAGAAAAACGAATCAAGGCATTGAAGTGGCTCAAGATAGGTGATGTTTGGGGCATTGGCTACAGAACGGCACGCAAGCTCAAAGCCATGAATGTTCTCACTGCATACGAATTCATACAGCCATGGGTAGAGCCGTGGATCCGTAAAGAGATGGGGGTGGTGGGCCTGCGCCTGAAAAGTGAATTGGAAGGGCGATCAGTACTCGGTCCTGACCCGATTGACATAGATAAGAAAAGTATTGCCACTACACGCAGCTTTCCCAAACAGCTCACCGACTATGACCTGATCCGCGAAAGGGTTTCCACATTTGCCACCGTGTGCGCGGAGAAGCTGCGCCGGCAGGGTTCGTGCTGCCACACGGTCATAGTGATGCTCGTAGCCGACAAGCATAAGATAGAAGACACCAAATATCATTACAGCCAGGCAGCAACGCTACCGTTTGCGACCAACTCGGCACTGACGATAAGTAACGCATCCATACAATTGTTGAAAAACCTTATGGACAGCACCGAAACCAAACTATTCAAAAAGGCAGGTGTAATAGTCACAGAGCTGATACCAGAAGACAACAGGCAGTTCAACCTTTTTTTGGATGAAAACCCTAAGCATTTGCAGCTTATGAAAACCATGGACAAAGTGAACCGCAAGATGGGTGAGCGCATCATACGTCTTGGGGCACAGGAGAAAAAAACATGGGACATGAAGCAAAACATGCTTTCCAACGGATATACCACCGATTTTGCAAAGCTGCTAACTATAAAATGTGAAGAATGAAAAAAGTACAGCCGCTTAATTTTATATGTCCCGATACAGAGACCGATAGTAGGCTGCCGTTCATTACGCACGGCATTTCTGCGGGGTTTGCCTCGCCGGCACAGGACTTTTTGCAGGACCGTATTGACCTCAATAAGGAGCTGGTCAAAAATCCGCTGACCACTTTTTACATCAGGGTGGCAGGCAACTCCATGATCAATGCCGGGATAAGCGATGGCGACCTCTTGGTGTCTGACCGAAGCCTTGAGCCTTCTGACGGAAAAATAGCTATTTGCCTGATCGATGGGGAATTTACCGTAAAACGCCTGAAGGTTGATACTGACTGCATATACCTCATGCCTGAGAACCCTGCCTACAAGCCGCTAAGGGTAACCGATGATAATAACTTTACGATCTGGGGGATCGTGACGTATGTGGTTAGGAGTTTGTAAGTATACGGGTGTCGTCGCTAAAGGAAAAATGTTGGCCACATTTTATTATCGTTATATTTGTTGAAATTCAAATGATGACTAATCCCATATATATCGGCAGACGCATTTTCGCAGGTTTACTGGATTACACACTGATAGTAGGCTTCACCTACGCCTACATTATACATTATGGAGAACCAAATGACGATGGAAGCTATTCGGTATCAGGACTTCCGGGCTTAGTTCCGCCACTATTGTGGTTTACAATGACAGTGTTGACAGAGCAGTTCTTAGGTGCAACCATTGGCAACGGTATTGTCGGACTAAAGCCTGTATCAGATAATGAAGTCAAAAGCAAGCCGACAATAGCACAATCGTTCAAAAGACATTTGCCTGATATAGCAGACATGTTCTTTTTTGGATTAGTGGGCATTCTACTTATCAGGAACACCCCAAAAAGGCAACGGCTCGGAGATCTATTGGCTAAGACAATTGTCGTGAGAGATTTCGACAAGAACCCATAATCCATCCATCACGAACCGTATCCGCTATTTCTTCTCCAGCACAGCCTTTACCATGTTATCCTCCTTAAGCAACAGTGAATAATATTCCTTATCTCCTGATAACTGCCTTGCAAACTCTGCCGCAAGGTAGCGTTTAACCCTTTCCTTTTGCTTTGAAAGGTCAAACACAAGCCCATTCTTCCTGAGGTAGGCATCATAAGCTGTGAAATACTTATCTGTAGCGGTAACTTTTTCGGTGATCTGGTTTGAACTAAGTCCTTTGTATCGCGCCCTCTCTCTGTCCAATTGCTCGAAAACAAAATACCCCACAATGCCACTCTGCATCAGCAGGGCCAATTGCTCGTCGCCATGCTTGCCTTCCTGAGCCACGAACAAGTCGGGGATAATGCCGCCGCCGCCATACACGATCCGGCCTTTCAGCGTTTTGAACTTTAGTGTATCGGCCACCTTAATGCTGTCGGCACTGTACAGCTCGCCGCTCTCAAAGCGCTTCTCAAAATCACTGAAGTATTTCTCGCCGCCATCCGCATAACTGCGCTGTATAGAGCGCCCTGAAGGTGTATAGTAGCGCGCTACGGTAAGCCGTACGGCACTGCCATCGCCTAATGGCATTTCGCGCTGCACCAGGCCTTTTCCGAAAGAACGCCTGCCTACTATAGTACCACGGTCATTATCCTGTATGGCCCCGGCAAGGATCTCGCTGGCCGAAGCGCTGTTCTCATTGATCAGTACATAGAGCTGTCCGCTTTCAAACAGCCCGCCTGCGGTAGCTTTGGTTATGTCTTCACGGTTCTTTTTGTTGCGTGTTTTTACAATGACACGCCCATCAGGCAGCAGGTCATCGGCGATCTCCACAGCTTTCTCAAGATAGCCCCCGCCATTGTCCCGAAGGTCGATGATGAGCGATCTCGCGCCCTGTTTTTTCAGCGAGGTCAGTCCCGCCCTGAATTCGTCATAAGTAGTCTCCGCAAAACGATTGATCTTGATGTATCCTGCAGCAGGGCTGACCATTACCGCGGCATCCACGCTTTTTATAGGCACTACATCGCGGGTCACGCTCACATTGAATTTCTTATTCTCACTCTTCCTGAAAATGGTAAGGTCGACAGTAGAGCCTTCTTTTCCTTTTAACTTGGAGAACAGTGTGTCATTTTGAAGCTTGCGCCCAAAAAGCTTATCCTTCCCGGCAAAAAGTATGCGGTCGCCCGGCCTTATGCCCACCTTATCTGATGGCCCGCCCGGTATGGGTTTGATGACGGCAACCGAATCTTTATACATGTAAAAGTTAACGCCAATACCTACAAAGTCGCCTTTCATGCTTTCGGCCACCTGTTCCATCTCGTTCTTTGCGATGTATACCGAATGCGGGTCGAGCTTCTCGAGGATGCTGTTCACCGTCAGGTCTACGATAGAATCGGTATCCACAGGGTCGATATACTCGCTTTCGATGAAGTCGATAAGCTTGTTGAGCTTGCTCTTATTGGAGCCTGAGATCATCCCGCGCTTCTCGGCAGGAAAATTAAGGAAGCTGCCTAATAGCAGCCCTATCGCCAGCGTTAGCGACAGTATTATGGGAAGGTATATTTTCTTTACGTTCATTGTATGTGCTCAAGGTCCGAAAGGTGCGCCACCTCTACCCCTGCCTTTTCAAGGAATTCGATGCCCGAATTGTCCTTGTAAGCTTCCTTGTACACCACGCGCTTTATGCCCGACTGGTGGATCAGCTTGCTGCAGTCTTTGCAGGGCGACATGGTAATATAGAGCGTTGCGCCTTCGCAGGATTGTGTTGAACGGGCCACTTTTAGTATAGCATTGGCTTCGGCGTGCAGCACATACCACTTGGTAAGGCCGGCATCGTCTTCGCAGCAATTCTCAAACCCCGATGGCGTCCCGTTATAACCGTCGGAGATGATCATCCTGTCTTTTACAATAATTGCGCCAACTTTCCTGCGCTGGCAGTAGGAGAGCTGCCCCCACTCGCGGGCTATCCTCAAATAGGCCCTGTCGTATTTGTTCTGTTTCTTTTCTTTCATCTGTAATTCCGCCTAAGTAAGCGCGGTCAATGTCTAACAATAAATTTTTACCAGATCTCACTGCCAATGATCATTGGCACCACAACACCTGCCACAAAGGCCGAAATGATAAGTATCCAGTCGCGTTTGGCGAACCTCAGGAATTCCTGCACCACGAACCCCAGCAGCAGCATGGCCACTACCACAATGATCTGTGCGGCTTCTATGCCCAGGGCGAATTCGAGCACCGGCAGCAATTTTTCATCGGCTGTAGGCGGCAGTACCACTTTGAAGTAATTGGAAAACCCCAACCCATGGATGATCCCGAAAAAAAGCGTGGTCACCGAAATGAAGGTAAGGTTATCGTCCTTTCCACCCGACTTTCTGGCCCATTTAAAAATGTTGTATAGTGCGGTTATGAGTATGGTTATGGGTATGAGGAATTCGATCACGGCACTGTCTACCTTTACCACCCCGAACACGGAGAGTACCAGCGACAGCGTATGCCCAATGGTGAACAGGGTAGCCAGCACGAGCACCTTTTTCCAGTCCCTGAAGGTGTAGGGCAGGGAAAGCGCCATGAGGAACAGTACGTGGTCGTAGCCGTTGATGTCGAGCACGTGCTTCAGGCCTATGTTGAAGTACAGCCAAAGATCGGACATGGGTAGTAATTTTCGTTTAAAATGTAAACTTACATCATTTTTATGAACTATCTTTAGGGTTATATCTCTATAACGCCTGATCGGTCAAAAATCTTATAAAAAATTATATCAGGCTGAAATATAGAAGTATATTTGCACCAAATTTTAACAAATACTATATGTCAATTTCAGATCTATTTGATAGCGGCTTTAAAGACAGGAACAAAGGGCACTTTTCTGCTATCGTAAGGGTTGCAATGGAGAACGGGCACCTTAGCACTGAAGAAAGGCTGTTCCTTGACAAGCTTGCCAAACAGCTGGAAATTACCCCGGATGAATACGCGGAAATCCTTGAAAGCCCGCTGAAATACCCGATCAACCCGCCGCACCTGCATGTGCAGCGCCTGGAGCGCCTTTACGACCTTTCGAGGATGGTATATGCCGACCATGTACTTGGACCAAAACAAAAAGAGATACTTACACGCTTTGCGCTTGCTCTGGGCTTTACACCGGGCAACGTAAACTATATCGTAGATAAAGCGCTATCGCTTTTGGTAATGAATGTTGACGGAGACACTTTCGTTTACGAAATGCAACACATGAACAAGTAATATAATACGTTTTAAATACAGAAAGTCCCATGTTCGCGCATGGGACTTTTTGTTTTCTGATCTATTTCAGACCTCACCCGCAACCCCTTTTCAAAGGAGCGGGGAGCAGGAACGTTGACTTTAAAGTTCATTGACCCTTAATTATCATAGCTAATGATCCGGCAAATAGATCCGTATGAGTGAAGCTCCTCCCTCTCCCTTGCAGAGGGCTGGAGTGAGGCCTCCCAAACACAGAACCCTGAACTATTTATATTTCCCCATGAACTCCTCCGCTTTTTCCACCATGTTGGCGCTTCCGCAGAAGAACGGTACGCGCTGGTGAAGCTCTGTAGGCTGTATCTCCATGATCCGGCCATGTCCGTCAGATGCCTTTCCGCCTGCCTGTTCGGCCAGGAACGCCATCGGGTTGCATTCGTACAGCAGCCTCAGCTTACCGTTTGGCGCTTTTGAACTTGTAGGATAAATATAGATGCCGCCCTTGATCATGTTGCGGTGTATGTCACTTACCAGGCTACCTATGTAGCGTGAGGTGTACGGCCTGTCACCTTCCTCAAGCTGGCAGTACTTGATATAGTCTTTTACCCCTTGCGGGAAATGTACGTAGTTGCCTTCGTTAATAGAGTAAATGGTACCGTCTTTAGGGAAGGTCAGGTTAGGGTGCGAAAGGTAGAACGTACCTATGGCAGGGTTCAGTGTAAAGCCATTCACTCCATTTCCGGTCGTGTACACCAGCATGGTTGATGTGCCATATATTACATAGCCCGCTGCTACCTGGTTATCACCCGTCTGCAGGAAATCCTCAAGTGTTACCGGCGACCCTACAGGTGTTACCCTGCGATAAACGGAAAAGATAGTACCTACCGAAACGTTCACATCTATGTTGGAAGAACCGTCGAGCGGGTCGATAAGCACCACATATTTGTTATTGTGCGCGCCATCGTGTCCCTCAATGGTAAGAAAGTCGTCATTCTCCTCGGAGGCGATGCCACATACGATCTCGCGGTTAATGAGCGTCTGCATGAAGATCTCATTGGCATAAACATCCAGTTTCTGCTGGTCCTCGCCCTGCACGTTCTGCTCGCCGAACTTACCGATGATATCTACCAATCCGGCTTTATTCACCTTGTAGTTAACCACTTTAGCGGCAAGCCTTATGGAGTTGATGAGCCTGGACAGCTCGCCGGAAGAATATTTGAAGTCTTCCTGCTTCTCGATGATGAACTCGCCTAATGTCTTATTTCTTTCTTCCATTACGAAAACGTTATAGTTGTGTTGAGGGCACAAATATCGAAATTTTTGTGATATGAAACCGAAACTTATCATTAAACATTTTTTAAGTGTATTTTTGATCGAATTTTACAGTAACAGTCAATGATCATCCGCCAGGGAACGATAACCGATATGCCCGCTGTACTGGGCCTTATTAAAGAGCTTGCTACATTTGAAAAGGAACCCGATGCTGTGGTGGTCACCGTGGAAGAATTGGTGCGCGATGGCTTTGGCAACATACCATTGTTCCATACATTTGTGGCTGAGGCCGATGGTGAAGTGATCGCTATGGCGCTGTTTTATTACCGCTATTCGACATGGAAAGGCAAGACCATCCACCTGGAAGACCTGATCGTCAAAGAGGAGAAGCGCGGCACAGGAGCCGGAAGCGCACTGTATAAGGAAGTGATAAAGTTCGCAAAAACTGAAGGCGTACGGCGTGTAGAGTGGGTGGTGCTCAACTGGAACAGCAACGCCATCGAATTTTACGAACGCTCGGGCGCGGCAATATTGCAGGACTGGCTGACGGTACAAATGAATGAGGAGGGCATTACAAAGTTTACGTTGGATCTATAATAGATTTTTTAAAAATTTAACCACATAGGCACATAGTTATTGCAGTGTTGAAATGAGGCAAGAGGGGTCATAAATAATCACAGATGAAGCGTCGCTTAGACTTCTGTGTACTATAATGAGGCATTTGCCACATCTTTAGGACATTTTACCTATGTATCTATGTGATAAAAAAATTTATTTGAAAGGAAGTATTAAATTATATTCACGATGAAAGTATTCAAATTTGGGGGCGCATCGGTAAAAGATGCCGACGGCATTAAAAATGTGTACGAAGTGTTGCAGCAGGTAGGGCATGATGATGTGCTGCTTGTCATTTCGGCTATGGGCAAAACGACCAATGCACTGGAGGTAGTGATAAAGGACTATGTTTCGAGATCGCCGGAGCTGCAGTCGGCCATGCAGGAAGTGAAAAAGTACCACAACCAGATATTGATGGATCTTTTTGAGGATCACAAGCACCCGGTGTTTGTTGCGGTGAACCATATTTTTGCCGACCTTGAAAGCTTCCTGAAGAACAACAAGTCGCCCAACTATAACTTTGTGTACGACCAGATCGTGAGCCAGGGCGAGATGATCTCGACAACCATCGTAAGCCATTATTTCAATTACCGAGGCCTGAAGAACCAGTGGCTTGACGTTCGTGAGCTCATCAAAACAGATACCACCTATCGTGATGCGATCGTAGATTGGGAGCAAACCCAGCAGCTCATTTCGAAAAACGTAACAATGAACAGCCTCAATATAACACAGGGCTTTTTGGGGTCGGATGAAAATAATTTTACCACCACCCTTGGCCGTGAAGGCTCGGATTATACGGCGGCCATTTTCGCTTACTGCCTAAATGCGGAAAGCGTAACGATATGGAAGGATGTGCCGGGCGTACTCAATGCCGACCCAAGGTATTTTGAGAATGCCGTGCTGCTCAACCAGATCTCCTACCGTGAGGCAATAGAGCTGGCGTTTTACGGCGCGACAGTGATCCACCCTAAAACATTGCAGCCCTTGCTGAAAAAAGAGATCCCATTATATGTAAAATCATTCGTGAACCCGTTGTTGCCCGGCACTTCTGTAAGTAAGGGTGCCGACCTCGAGCCGCACGCGCCGTGCTTTATCGTGAAAAAAGACCAGCTGCTCATATCGTTGTCATCGCTTGATTTCTCTTTCATCATGGAGGAGAACATCAGTGAGATATTTTCCCTGCTGCACAAATACAAAATGAAGGTACACCTGATCCAGAATTCGGCCATCAGCTTCTCGGTGTGTGTAGATGATAAGTTCGGCAACTTCCGGGAACTGAAGAGCATCCTGTCCAAAAATTTCAAAGTGACTTATAATGACAATGTATCGCTGTATACTATCAGGCATTTTAACGAAAGATCGGCCGATGCGGTAGCCAAAGGTAAAGAAGTACTGGTGCGCCAGGTGAGCCGGGAAACGATGCAGATCGTTACAAAGGCCCCTCGATCAAAGGAATAAACTTCATCATTCATCCTGCTCACTATTACAAAAGGGTAAATATTACCTCTTTGAGGAAACGCGGTACCCGGAACTTTTAAAAGGAATACACTACTTTTGCCATTTTAGAGTTATACTGTAGTGATGCTGAAAAAGAGGTTTTTACTGGTGCTTTTATGTTGTGTTTCCGCGCTTTACGGGCAGGAAATAACTACGCCTTATAAAAATCGCAGGATAACCGCCGACCGCGATACCATTGCCATTGACAGCGTGAGCATCAATAAGGCGTTCTTTAAATTACAGGACGCAGCGGGAAAAGACATAGACACCAGCAATTACAGTGTGGATTTCAGGACAGCACGGCTTGTTTTCAGGAACGGTTTCCGCACCTCCGATACCCTTACCCTGCGCTACCTCAGCTATCCCGAGCATCTGACAAAAAAATACAGCATTTACGACCAGAGCCGTGTGGTTAGCAACGATGCCGGTATGGAGAACCGCTACAAGGTGACCCGTGACCCGCTGAGCACTTTCAGGCCGTTTGATGGCCTTACGACTTCGGGGAGCATCACACGGGGTATCACAGTAGGGAACAACCAGAGTGCGGTGGTCAACTCCAACCTCGACCTTCAGATCACGGGAAAATTATCCGACAAGGTAAGTCTCCGGGCTTCCATACAAGATACCAACATACCGTTACAGGAGGGCGGCTACTCGCAAAAACTCGACGAGTTCGACCAGATATTCATCGAAATGTTCAGCGATACCTGGAACATACGCGCAGGCGACCTCTTCCTGGAGAACCGCCAGTCACGCTTCCTCAACTTCAGTAAAAAAGTGCAGGGGCTTTCCACAGCGTTCACTTTTGGCAAGGAAGGCGCGAAAACATCAATATTTACGGCGGCGGCATTAGTAAGGGGCCAATATGCCCGCAGCACCTTTACCGGACAGGAAGGCAACCAGGGACCGTACAAGCTGCGCGGCACTAACGATGAGTTGTATGTGCTTGTGATCTCCGGTTCGGAGCGGGTTTTTGTCAACGGCATCCTGTTGGAACGCGGCGAGAACAATGACTACATCATCGATTACAATGCGGGCGAGATCATCTTTACATCGCTATTCCCTATTACTTCAGAGATGCGCATCAACGTAGAATACCAGTATTCCGAACGCAGCTATACCCGCTTTGTGACCTACGGCGGCGTAACGCACGAACGTGACGACTGGAGCATTGGCGGCTACTTATATTCGGAAAATGATGTAAAGAACCAGCCGCTCCAGCAAAACCTTACCGAGGAGCAGGTGGCGACCTTGCAGCAAGCCGGTGACAATGCCAACCTGATGACCGCACCGTCGGCGTATGTGGATACCTATTCGGAGAAAAAGATACTGTACCGCAAAGTGACCGTAAATGGTGTGGAGGTATTTGAATATTCTAATGATCCCGAGGAAACACTGTACAATGTACGCTTCAGTCTGCTGGGCAATAACCTGGGCAGCTACATTTTGGCAAATGCCGCGGCAGTAGGGCGCATTTATGAATATGTTGCCCCGGTAAACGGCATTCCACAAGGCAATTATGAACCCATTATCCGCATAACGCCACCAAGCAAGATCCAAATCGCTACCGTAATGGGGAAATATAATCCTTCAGAAAAGACACTGGTTGACTTTGAAGCAGGATTAAGCAACAACGACCTCAACCTCTACTCCCCCATCGACGATGACAACAATAGAGGCCTTGCCGGAAAGATCGATGCGAAGCAAAGGCTTTACACAGGCAAATTTGAGGTGGATGCCTTTGCCAACTACCAGTTCATACAAAAAGATTTCAGGACGATAGAACGCCTGTTCAACATCGAGTTCGGGCGCGACTGGAACCTTGCCAACATCATAACCACTAACGCCAACCAAAGCTACCTCGTAACAGGAACTACTTTTCGCATTCCTAAAAAAGGGCAGGTGAATTACCAGCTGGAAAAACTCGACTTCTCCGGAATGTTTACCGGTACGCGCCATGTGGTCGACGGTCAATTTAAATTCAACAGGCTTATGGTGCTGAACCGCGGGAGCATCCTGGACAGCGACAGTGACTATTCTACCTCAACGTTCGTTCGCAATGAGGCATTGGCCAAATATCATTTTTCGAAAAACTGGGTGGGCGGAAGCGTACGTTTGGAAGACAATCAGGAAAAGATAAAGGCAACCGGCCAGTACACGGCATTAAGCCAAAGATTTAGCGAGGCAGGTGCTTTCGTGGGGCGTGGCGATAGCACCAAGGTATATGTGGAACTGGGCTACCTGCGGCGCGTGAACGACAGCCTCGTGAACGGTATGCTGCAAAAGGTGAACACCTCCAACTCGTATTACCTGAGATCGCGCCTGCTGCAAACCGAAAAAAGCGACCTGACCCTGTTTGCCAACTACCGCCGCCTTACTTTTGAAGACCCGGCTTTTAAAGACGAGCCTTCACTCAACTCGCGCTTACTTTATAATGACCGCTACTGGAACCAGCTCGTACAGGTAACCACTGCCTACGAAACCACATCGGGCACCATCGCACAGCAGGAATTTACCTATTTGGAAGTGGAACCCGGGCAGGGTGTGTATACCTGGAATGACTACAACGGCAACGGCATACAGGAACTGCAGGAGTTTGAGATCGCGCCGTTCCCCGACCAGGCAACGTTCGTAAGAGTGTTCCTGCCCAATCAGGTATTTGTACGCACGCACCAGAACAAATTCTCGCAGTCTCTCACGCTAAACCCTATGCAATGGCAAAACGAAAAAGGCTTCCGGAAATTCATCTCTTACTTTTATAACCAAACCTCTTATCTTATTGACCGGAAGATAGAGCGGAATAATGGTAACTTCGACCTCAACCCGTTCTCATCAAGCGAAGAGGATCTGCTCGGGCTTACCTCAAGCATCAGGAACAGCCTGTTTTACAACCGTGGCAAGCAGGACCATTCGGTTACCTATACGTACCTCAGCAACAGGGCAAAAACACTGCTCACGGTCGGCTCGCAGGAAAACAGCAACAGTTCGCACCAGCTGCAATATACGCACCTCATCCAGAAAACATGGCTGCTCAACTTTAACGGGCAAACCATAAAAAGTGATACCTATTCGGAGAACTATGGCAGCAAGAATTTTGAAATAGAGGGGTATTTGGCAGGTCCAAAAGTGTCGTATATCTTTTCGCGCAATGCCAGTTGGGACCTGTTCTATGAATATAGAAGTAAAGAGAACCGGATCGGCGAACTTGAAACCTTGTACCAGCAACGCTTGGGAACATCCTTCAACTACGCTTCGGAAAAGCAGTTTACCGCAAGTGGGGAATTCTCACTGTATAAAAATGACTTTACGGGCAACCAGCTCTCCCCTGCCGCCTACAATATGCTCGAAGGATTATTGCCGGGACAGAACCTTACCTGGCGCCTGCTCCTGCAAAAGAACCTGACACAATTCCTTGATATCAACGTCAATTACCAGGGACGCAAAAGTGAGACAAGCAAGGCGATACATACCGGAAATGTGCAGTTGAGGGCTTATTTTTAATACGTGAAGCGAAAACTAGAAATGACAGGCACTATATTCCGTTAATCGAACATCGCCTTTTCCTTTTTCGAAAAAGCTTCCGATCGCTGGGCATATTTTTTAGCGAAGTCCTTAAGTCCTGCTTCCTGCTTTGCATAATTTTTTATGAGGAAGGCCTTGTCTTTTTTGAGGTCGGAGGTATAGCCGGTGATCCACGGCACATTGTCCTGTATGTTGAGGCGTATCAGGCGGGCCTCGTAGTTGTTGGGGTCTTTTTCAATAGTTTCTTCAAGCATGTCAGTACCACGGTTAAAAAGCCTTGTCTTGGTAATGAGCCCGCTCTCGTATTTTGCCAATAGCACTATGGATGCTGCTTTATAAGCCATCAGGGTATGATTGCTGCCGTTGGCTTTCAGGTCTTTCATTTCGTCATGAAATTCATTGGCACTGCTTTCGGAAGTGGCGGCATCAATGTATTGTTGACGGATGGAAACCAATTCGGAGCCTGGTTTTGTGAACAGTAATAAAATTATGAAAGGCAAAAACTTCATCTGTAAGCGTTTAAAATGCAAACCTACAGTTTATATCTAAATTTCCTACATCAACAAATGTTAAAGAGATGGTTAAACCTATTTGCATGATCTCTACATTTATAAAAAACTAAATTTTTATGCAAAAACAGCCTGCTTAATAACCTTACTATTCACTGTAGTAACAGCTCATTGCCAGTTGGCACTAAATGAAAATAGCAGTAAAGACTATCAAACAACTATCGAGGAATTCAATAAGGCAAATGACTCCACGACTGCAGAATTCTTCTACAAGCGTGGCGGTATAAGGCAAGATCATTTTGACTTTGAAGAGGCAATTTCCGACTATGATAAAAACATTGCCCTTGACCCTGCTAATTTTAAAGCATACTATAACCGCGGACTTTCAAAAATGGAGGTCATGTTGTTTCCGGAAGCCATAAAGGATCTTGACAAAGCAATTAGTATAAATGCTTCACAGGACAATGCTTATAACAACAGGGGTATCTGTAAATGCATACAGGGTAAACATGAAGAGGCGATAACCGATTATAACCTGGCGATACAAATTAATCCCGGCCTTGCTGAAGCATACAACAATCGCGGTATCAGCAAAATTAAAATAGGTTTTACAGAGGAAGGCTGCGAAGATCTCCATAAAGCCTATGATTTAGGTGATAAAAAAAGCGCTGCGGCAATAGAAAAATACTGTAGCCACAAATAAGCAGAAAGGGGCGCTTCACGTCGAAGCTAACCCCTTTCCTAAAAAAACCAACTAGTTATCTAAATATCACTGCTTCATTATTTTCAGCAAGGCCGAACTTCCTTTGGCAGTAATGACTTTTACCATATAGCTTCCGGCCGGTAGCGCGGATACATTAACCTCAGCGCTTTCGCCTTCCGCTTTCTGCGAAATGAGCTTCTGGCCTAAAAGATTATACACCCCAATTTCCGATAATGGCGCGGCATTACTTACCGTCAGCACATCGCTTACAGGGTTTGGCCATGCCTTAAGGTTTTTCAATTCAAATTCCGAATTACCCAATATCTCATTTACCACTACCATCAGCATTTCGCTTTCGCAGCCGTTAATGGTTTGGGTCACATGGTACATTTCTCCATCCATAAGCGGTGTGTTCATTGGCACTTCGACCATATCACCTTCATCATCGAGCATGTACCACTTTATCGTTGCACCTATCAATACTGAAATTTGAAGGTCGCCAATGGTTTCACCGGTAGTAAAATCCTGTTCTTCATTACCGCCCGGCGCTGCAGGTATGGCATTGATAGTTACTGTGATCTGAAGCGGCACGCTCTCGCAGCCATCTACGACCTGCGATACATTATAGACAGCACCATCGGTCATAACCGTAGTTGCTGGCAAAATGTTCCCACCAATGGTTTCACGAAGGTTTACCGTTGCGCCGTTCATGCTGTCAAATTCAAGATCGGCAAGGGTCGTACCCGCGCAAAAAGACTGTGTATCATCTGCTGTGGCCGGAGGTGCGATCGTGTTTACCGTTACTGTTATGGCAAGCCTGTTGCTTACGCAGTTGCCAAGCGTCTGCTCTGCGTAGTAAGTTGTCCCGTTCACAAGCACTGTATAGCCATCCAGTTCGATTCCCCCTGTACTGTCCGCATACCAATGTATGGCACCATCCGGAACAGTGTTCGCTGACAGATCAAAGACATTCGACCCTCCGCAATATTCCGGTGTGGTATCGTCCGTGGTAGGCATTGCAAGCGTTGTATAGCTAACCGCAACCGCAAACCTGGCACTTTCGCACGACCCAACTGTTTGCGATACATAATAGTTGCCGGCACTAAGCACAGTTGTTCCCGCGAGCGGAGATCCGCCGTTAGACACATTATACCAGTTAATGGTGCCTGTACCTGTAGCAGCAAGGTTGGCCACGGTAGATTCGGAGCAGAACTGCTGTGTGGCATTCGCCGATGGCTGGGCTACAGTATTTATGGTTACCGCAACTGCAACCCTGGGGCTTTCGCAGGCATCAATGGTTTGCGAAACGTAATAGGTCGTATTCGTAAGCGCGGTAGTGCCTGCCAGTACAGATCCTCCAGTTGCTGCCGCATACCATTTGAACGTTGCGCCTGCGCCGCCTGTAGCAGTAAGATCGGCCACTGTTGCGCCCGCGCAAAATGATTGTGCCGAAGCTGTTGGATCGGAAGGCGGGATGCAGCTGAATGTCCTGTTCAGGGCATAACCCCTGTTGCCCGCGCCATGATAGGCTAGTCCATAGGATGCCGAAGCACTTTTTGCATACGCAAAGTCAATGTCATTATTGCTGTAAACAAAGGTATGATCTTCCGCGCCCCCGGTGTTAAATGCCCTTGTCGCTACAACTGTTCTGGTGCCGCCAGCTACCGTATTCGATGTCACGGTCCAGTTGTTCGTGCCGTCCGATGAAGGGGTAACGCCTATGCCATTGTGCACCGCGTCTACCAGCGTAGTCCCATTGTAGTATACAAGGTCCTGGCCGCTGCCCATTCCGCCGCCATTAGAAAATGAACCGAACTGCAGCGCGAACCACCTGTCGGACGGACCGGTAAGCGTAAGCGTGGCAGTGGCAGTAGTATTGTTCAGGTCGAGTTTAGCTGTCATGCCTGCCGTCAGGTTCACTACACCTGTTGTCTTGCTTTGGGCAAAAAGGCCCATTGCCGACAGCAGGAACGCAGTGCAGAGTAATAATTTTTTCATGCTTATTTTTTTAATAGGTTAATGACTTCTTCATTCTTGGTAAAAACTGCATAATCGTATGGGGTCTTTCCCTCCTTGTCTGTCTTTTTCTTATCGGCCTTGTAGCTGATGAGCAATTTCATGAGCTCGACATTTTCAAACTGTGTGGCATAAATGAGCGGTGTCATTCCGCCCGGGTCGGCAACGTTAGGGTTGGCTCCCCTTTCAAGCAGGGCTTTTGCCAGGCGTGCATTGCCTTTTACTGCCACCGCCGCCAAAGCCGTTCCGCTGGAACTATCATGATCCACATTCCTGACCGTTTTGATAAGGAATTCTGCCACCTCGGTATTGCCCCTGTAGCAGGCCAGGATAAGCGGGGTAAATCCCATATTGTTTACGGCATTTATTGTATCCTTATTTACCATCATTAGCGCTTTCATTTCGTCTACGGTACCACGGCGTGCGGTATCGAACACATCTTTGGCCGGCGGTGTCTGGGCATGGCAAAATGTGCATATGCACATGGCGAAGAAAAATAGCATTCGGCTCATATCTTTATTTGTTTAATGACAGGTTATAAGAAATGCTCACTTTATCAGCTATCTTTTTGCTGATCACGCTTGGTATCTCAATGTCAAAATCACCCGGCTTTACCTCAAAGTCACCGGTCATGACAATGGTATTGCCCGACTTCGAAATTTTTGCCGTATCGGTTATCTTTTTTGTCTTTCCATGAAGGGTAAGGTCGCCCGTAATGGTAAGTGACTGTGGGGTGGCGGTCAACTTTGCAGCGTCAAATCCCTCGATCTTCCCTTTGAACGTTGCTTTTGGATATTTGCCGGTTTCGGCATAGCTTTCGTTAAAATGCTCTTCCATCAGCGCCACCTTAAAACGGAAGCCTTTCATAGGGGCCAGCACTGCTATTTCGCCGGTAGCAGCATCAAGTGCCGCCGAAGCTGTCTTATTCTCGGCAGCAACTTCTTCAAACGATGGCACCGAGGCTTCAAACTTTAATATGCCTGCACGGGTATTGTATTTCTGCCCAAAAACTACGGCAGGTATGATCACCAGGAGCAAAATGATATAGGTTTCGATCTTTTTCATCAGATTTGTTTTTTAACCTTCAAGATCTTTGAAACCTTGCAGGTTGGGTCAGTATATATTTTAATTTTCCAATAATCCGTCCATGTTCCACTCCACGATCATATTGATATTGGACTGCGGCATCCTTCCCGTTTGGGGCATTAGCCCGGGCTCGCCGTTTTGGCGTTGTATCCTGTCGAGCAGGTTGGTATTCTGTATCGCATCCTTCAACTCGGCATATGTACCCAGCGGCCTGAAAGATGACACGCCTCCATCGCCGTGGCAGCTGAGGCAGTTGGCCGCGATTATCGGTTTTACGTGCTGTTCGTAGGTCACGTTACCCTCAACCACAGGGTTGTCCTGCAGGTCTTCATACGTATTCGATTCGCAGCTGAGCAACGCCATTGCCAATGCAGGGACTGCCATATATTTCATTATCCTCTTCATGTTAAAAGACCCTGTATAAGTTAAACCCAAAGAAAAAATCGCCATCACCCCAGTCGCCCGACGCGTGTGTAAGGTAACCAGCCTCGGTCATCGACTGCGAGTTTGTGAACAGCAATTGAAAGATATGCCCTCCTGTTTCTACATCCAACCCAACTGACAACGGGTTCTTATAAAAGTCCGGCTTATCAAAATTATACGCATACTCCAGGTTGAGCGCCAGTCTTTTGGTCAGCTTCATCCTTGCGCCGGACCCAAGGGAAAACTGGTTATCGTTCTCAATGGCTGGGTCGTACAGGTTTTTGTGAATGAACGACGGCACAAGCTCTAATGAAAACCTGTCCGAAAACTTTCTCGAAACAATTACCTGGCTGATATAGGAAAGCCTGTCGGCAAATTCCAGCTTAGGGTAATCATCCTCATCAAGAAAAGTATTGATATCTATTGTATTGTACCCCACAATGTCTACAGGGAACGAGTTACCCTGCCTTGCCAGCCTGTATTTGAGGCTTGTTTCGTACACTTTTAGCATGGTATGCCTCGACGCGCTCACGGCCAGCCAGTCGGTAACACCGTAAATCCCCCCTATCTTGGTGGTAGCCATATCGAACCCGAAAAACTCGGATATACCGTCCTTTACCGAGCCGAACCTGTGCGACACCACAAAATAAAACTCTTTTTTGGCAGGCATCTTCGTGGTTTGCAGCGTTACTACCTGCAGCCCCTTAAATACGGCAGTGGCATAATTATCATCGACAGCGGTCGAATCAAGTTCGGTAAGCAGGCCGTCGTCCTGCGCCCGGGAGATCGTAATGCCCATAAGGCATATGGCAAGCAAAAATATTCTCATGTATCGTGTGTTATTCTTTAATAGTGCATTGGTCCAGCTTCACTTCCCCAAAAAGCTCATCATAGCCTATGCAGCGTCCCTTGATCATTACAGCATCCCCGACTTCCTTTTTGGCCGGGAGGCTGTCAAAACCGCACACTACCAGCGAGTCGACCGTAACAAGCGAATCTGCGGCTGCAGTTATCTTACCTTTTATTTCTATGACCTCATTCAGGTATTTCGTATCTGCTGTTGCAGGGTCTTTTGCATACTCCTTAACAAACCGGCCCGCATCCACAGCATACGATGCTACTTCGCTGCCCACATCCCTTGCCGGCTTGTACAGGTAAAATTTATAAAAACCAAACCCTGCAAGCGCTAAGGCCAGGACTATCAAAAAAATTACTGACTTTTTCCTCATTACCAGCACATATTAATTCGTGGCATTTCTATTTTTAGCAAAATTACCTATCATGCCTAAGCGTAAAATGAAATATGGGCAGATGGAACCTTCTATTTAGAATTTGAAAGCTTTGGTTGAGAATTTGATCTCGAAGGCTAAAAGTTAAATTTTATAGGAAATAGATTAAAAAAATCTACCAAACAGGTAGGGTATTCGTTTTTTAATCTGTTGTATCATTATTGTTAAATATTTTTGAATATTTAATCGAATTTGTTAAAGAGCTCATACATCCAATTAAAACAGATTTGAATCATGAAAAGAAAATTACAACTATCCATTGCTGTACGTCAGTTAGCCAACCGGCTGGTCGTACTTTCGCTCTTACTGCTATCAGCGACCGGATCGCAGGCACAGATCATCACTTCCTTTCCGTTCACGGAAACTTTCAACTCCAATTCCACCACATTACAGTACTGGACACAGATCTATGAAGTGAACAATATGTCGTGGACATTCACCGAAGATGCATCGACCGGAAGCTATAACCTGGACCCATACGATGGCAACTTTGCAAATTTTCCCGGAGATTCGCACAATTTTGACACTACAAAACTAGTAAGCCCTACTCTGGACCTGACAGGGATGAGCAATGTAACGCTCAACTTCGTTTACGTAAATCCGTTTTGGAGCCCTGACCAAAACTGGCTAACCATTTGGTACCGCACTTCGCCTGCAAGCGCGTGGGTGCAATTGCAGGAATACCACAGTGACATCACTACCTGGACACCTTCAGGAAGCATCGCCCTGCCCAACCCTTCATCTACCTACCAGATCGCCATACAGTGCCGTACCGATTATGGCTACTCTACACTGGTAGACCAGGTCGTGGTAAGTGGCACGGCGGGTACAGTTGCCGTGACCAGCGTAGATGTAACTACACAAGGCGGCGTTCCCGCAACGATCACTACCATAGGAGGTACATTACCGCTTGTAGCCACTGTAAACCCGGCCAATGCCAACCAGGCAGTAACATGGTCGGTAGTAAGCGGCCCGGCTTCAGTGAACGCTTCGGGAGTAGTAACTGCCACCGCGAACGGGACCGTTACTGTAAGGGCTGCATCTGTAGAGGACCCGACCAAGTTTGACGACATTGTAATTACCGTAAATATACCTCCGGCAGTGACTGATGTGGTGATCACCACACAGGGCAGCGTACCGGCAGAAATCAGCACTATCGGCGGAACCTTACAGCTTGTTGCCACCGTTAACCCATCAGGCGCCAACCAGGCTGTAACATGGTCGGTAGCTGCGGGGAGCGATTTTGCTTCGGTAAGCGCAACGGGAGTAGTAACTGCCATTGCGAACGGAATTGTTACCGTGCAGGCAACATCGGTAGCCGACCCAACAAAAAACGACATCATCGATGTACTGATCAATGCTGAAATAGCTGTAACAGGCGTGGACGTAACTACAGAAGGCGGTGTGCCGGCTGAGATCACCACCCAGGGCGGAACACTTCAACTGGAAGCTGTAGTTAATCCGGCGGGAGCCGACCAAGATGTAACATGGTCGGTGGTAAGCGGCGGAAGTTCTGCAACATTAGGCGCTGACGGACTGGTAACGGCTGTTGCGGACGGTACGGTTGTCATCCGAGCGACTTCGGTGGCCGACCCAACGAAATTTGACAATATAACGATCATAATTGCCATTGTAGTACCTGTTACCGATGTGGTAATTTCAACCCAGGGCAACGTACCTGCCGAGATCACTACACAGGGTGGCACGCTTCAGCTTGTAGCTACTGTAAACCCTTCAGGGGCCAGCCAGGAAGTTACGTGGTCGGTCGTGGCCGGTTCGGCTTTTGCTTCGGTGAGCGCCACAGGAGTAGTAACCGGAACTGCCAATGGCATTGTGACCATACAGGCAACATCGGTAGCCGACCCTACGAAAACCGACATCATCGATGTAGTGGTCAACTTTGTGATCGCCGCAGAAAGCGTAGACGTAACTACACAAGGCGGCGTACCCGCTACCATCACTACCGATGGCGGAACATTGCAGCTGGAGGCAGTGGTAAATCCGTCAGGTGCCGACCAGGATGTTGTATGGTCGATAGTAAGCGGCAGTGAATTTGCCACTCTTGGCGCAGACGGGCTCGTTACTGCGACAGGTGATGGCACCATAGTGATCCGTGCAGCATCTGTCAGCGACCCTACAAAGTTCGATGAGATCACCATCACCATTACAGGCAACCTTGGTTCAGGCAGCTTTACCCTCTCCAATATCAAAGCCTACCCTAACCCTGTAAGCGGCATACTGAACATCAGCGGAGGTGAAAGCATTACGTCTGTTGAAGTGCATAACATGCTTGGGCAGATCGTAGTTGCCAAAACCATTAACAGCAATGAAGGCCAGATCGACATGGGTGCCTTTCCGGATGGGAGCTACTTCGTGAAGATCAGCACCGACAAAGCTTCAAAAACGGTGAAGATCATTAAACAATAAACCAAACCAACCATCAATAAAAAAACCGCAGCTGTGTCAGTTGCGGTTTTTTGCTTTTAATGTCAGTCAGCTTAATGGCTCTCTGTGTAATCCTTAAAATTATCCAGTATCGCCTGCCACCCCCGTTTCTGGAATTCTTCCGGATGCTCGGTCTCGGCATCGAAAACAACTGTTACCAATGTTTTGCCATCCGCGTCTTCAAAAGTCACGGTGCTTGACCTCCCACCAAACGAGTAGGTGAATTTTTCATTTGGAACTATTTCATCATAGATGGCTTCAAAATCAAAGCCAAAACTACCGTCCTTCGCCTCCATGCGTGCTTTGTAAGTCCCGCCTGTGCGCATATCATTCTCCGCGCTTGGGCAATGCCAGTCGGGCGATGCGAAATTCCAGTTCACGATGTGCCCAGGATCGGTATAATGATCCCAAACTTTTTCCCTGTCTGCGGCTATGGTAGCCTGTACGGTTATCTTTCCCATAGTTTATTGTTTTTAGTTTATTTGTTATTACAAAGCAAGGGCAAACTTTTAGAAACGAAAGGGTGCGCTACAGCCAAATGGAGGGGGATTTTTAGCCATTTTAAGATTAACCACATAGGCACATAGGCACATAGACTCATGGTACTTTTTAATAAGAAAAGCAACATATACGCACATAGTGAAGCGAAGCTCCTGCTTTGTGCAACTTATCCCCACCTTTAACTTTGTAGCTAAACCTATGTATCTATGTAGTTGAATATTTCTGCAGAGGCACTAATTACTTCTTAAGCTTGTCCAATAGCTCATCAAGGCTGTTGAGGGTCATGGTAAATCCTTCCTTAAAGCCCATTTGCAGCATCATTTCGAGGTTGGCCAGGTTTTTATGCTTAATTTCAATATCAACGGTAGTCATTTTACCTTTATCGGAAAAATCAAGGTTCCAGTCCGACTTTGGCATATCCTCACCTACATTCCCCTCTTCATCACTAAAAGCGTTCACCTGCCTGAAATTGGTTTTTGGTGTGATCGAAGTATATTCCTGCACGCCCCAATGCTTCTGCCCTTCCGGGCCAACCATCGCGTACAGCCTGCGGCCGCCTTCGGTAAAGTCCATTGACTTTGTTTCCGACTTCCATGGCTGCGGTGCCCACCACTGGTCGAGCAGTTCCGGCTTGGTGAAAACATCCCACACCAAAGCCGCACCGGCATTAAAATCCCTCGTTATGTGCACCGAACAAGTTTCCTTGTTTACGGTAAGATCGAAATTCAAATTTTCCATGGCTGGTTATTCTTTCAGTTTCTCAAGTAGTTCGTCAAGGCTTTTCATAGTCATGCTGAAGCCTTCTTTGAAGCCCAACTGGATGATCATTTCCAGGTCGGCCAGATCTTTATGCCTGATCTGAATGTCAACCGTGGAAGTTTCGCCTTTGTCGATGAAATCCAGGTTCCAGTCGGATCGTGGCATTTCGTCGTTCAGGTTGCCGTCTGCATCGGTAAAAGCGTCAAGGTATTTAAAGTTGGTCTTAGGCGTGATGGAGGTAAAATCAGCAATGGCCCAGTGCCTCTCCCCTTCCGGGCCAACCATCGCGTACAGCCTGCGGCCGCCTTCGGTAAAGTCCATTGACTTTGTTTCCGACTTCCATGGCTGCGGTGCCCACCACTGGTCGAGCAGTTCCGACTTGGTAAAAACATCCCATACCAAAGCCGAACCGGCGTTAAAATCTTTTGTTACATGAACCGTATTCGTCTCCTTGTTTACGGTAAAATCAAAATTCAAATTTTTCATGGTCTATTGTTTTTTAGTTTGTCTAATAAATCATCAAGCTGATCGAATCTTGTTTCCCAGATCTTACGGAACTGCTCAAGCCATTTATCGATCTCCTTCATTTTGTCAATCTCAAGTTTATAATAGATCTCCCTGCCACGCTGCTCCTGCTGCAACAGGTCGCATTCGGCCAGTATCTTAAGGTGCTTGGACACTGCCTGCCTTGTGCTGTCAAAATGCTCTGCAATGGCGTTGGGGGTCATGGCCTGCGCGGCAATCAGGGTCAGTATTGCCCTTCGTGTGGGGTCGGCTATAGCTTGGAATATATCCCTTCTCATAATAACGATTCATTTTACGCAATCATTCAGTTGCAAATATATATGCAATTATTTGGTTGCGCAAGTTGTTTAGGGAATTTTAAACGAATTTTAAATTAGGGGATCTATTATTTCCTCCACCTTTCCCTCCACACTTTCTGCTCTTCCTTATCAAGAAAGCTCCAGGCCACGATGCGTGTGGATTTATTGCCCGTCCCCATGGGTATGGTTTTAACCTGCACGGCTTTGACATCTGCCAGCGTTTTATAAATACCTTTCAGGTTCGAAGCCTTGGAAACCAAAGTCGTAAACCAGTAGACATTCCTGCCAAAGGCTTGACTCTCTGTAACCATGCTGTGGATAAACCTGCTCTCGCCTCCTTCGCAAATAAGCTCGTTGCTCAATCCCGCGAAATTGAGTTCGGGTGTGTTATCCCTTTTCCCTGAAAGGTTCTTTACCTTTCGCCGCGTACCTTTTTGCGCATCATCTGCCGAGGCATGGAATGGCGGATTGCATAACGTGATATCGATCCTTTCATCTGCACCTACAATGCCCTTAAAAATGGCTTTGGGGTTAGACTGCAACCTGCATTCAATTTTATCTTTTAATGATGGATCGGCAGCTACGATCGCTTTTGAAGACGCAATGGACCTGGCATCAATATCTGACGCGATAAAATTCCAGCCATATTCCGTAACGCCTAAGATCGGATAGATGCAGCTGGCACCCACCCCGATATCAAGGCCGGTGACTCTATCCGAAGGCGGCATCCTGCCAAAATTGCTTTCTATAAGCAGATCGGCTATATAGTGAATGTGATCGGCCCTTCCTGGTACAGGCGGGCACAGGTTTTGGTCCGGGAATTCCCAGTTCTTTATCCCGTAATAGTGGTTGAGTAATGCCTTGTTAAGGAGCTTTACCGCAACAGGGCTTGAAAAATCCACCGAAGCATCGCCGAATTTATTTGGCTTAACGTATCCTGCCAGTTCGGGAACGCAGGCCGTTAAGGCATCAAGGTCATAGCGCTCCCTGTTCTTATTCCGCGGGTGCAGCATTGCTTTTTCCTTCGGACTGTTTTCCTCTTGCATCTCTTTTCATTTTGGAATACAATTTACGTATTCCGTTTAGTTTAATCCAAAAAAGCGATATATCACCAATTAGCAAACCCTACCCCTTCTCGATATATACATCCGTAAAATGCACATTGGGCTTCAGGTAAACGATATTCTCCTGAAAGTCCAGCACGATATTAAAACGCTTCAGCACTTCATTACCCAACAGATGGATATTCGCACCACGCAAAGGCTTATTGGTGGTTAGAAGTTGTGCCGGGACGTCAGGCAATGTATATTTCCCAAGCTTCAGGGCTTCGAGGTTTGATGTGATCACCGGCACTTCATTACCCTGCGCGCCGTACATGACCACTTTTTTAATTACCTCCATCTTTTCCGCGGGGAAGCCATTTTGCTTCAGCAGGTCGTTGTCGAGCATTGCTGTCCGTTGGTATCCTGTATCAAAAAGGAACAGGTCGGTATTTTTCCGGCCGCTTTGTATCAACGTACCCTCCACAAAAAATATATGGCTGAAATACGTAATGTTCAACTTTGCATACCCCTTATTTTTTTTAATGCTTTTCGGCATTTCCGAATGCACGATCATCAGCCGCCTGTCATAGTTCAGCTCAACGATCATGCCGTCAAAAAGGTCCCAGCCAAAACGGCCATCGGTATCGTGGCCCGTTTTTTCGGCATCGTATGCGTTTACACTATAGTCCCTGCTGCCGATCTTCAATGATTGTGGCGTATTATAAAGCTTTACACCCGATCTTATTTTGTTTTTCAATGTCTCCTTCGTCAAAACCAATTCAGTTGTCCCTGTGTCAAAATTGAGGCTTAGGGTGTCTGTGGCATTGAGTATTGCTTTCACATAAATGGTATTCTGGCTGTTCATGACAAACGGAATGGTATCATGTACTGCCGGCTTTATTTTGGAGAGATCTTTATTTACCGGGCTTTGGAAGGAGGTATAACAACTATCCTTACCGTTGAGCAATACGATAAAGTCCCTTCTCTGCCCCGGCTTCATGCGGAATGCTATGGAATCAGAATCGGTTTTAAGCATGATCATCGCAGGGGCCGCTAACTTATTGGTAACATACACGTCCGGCTTTGCCTCCGGGGTCAGGGTCCATTCCACAGCATGCTTCCCCTTCTCATAAATCCCTGCTTTTGGGGATGCAGCTTTTATAATGGGCAATTTTTTTTGGGCAGATGCCTGAAAGGAAAGTGCAATAAGAACGATCAAAAAAAGTTGTTTCATAACTTGGTTAATTACCGCAAAAATAAAAAAAACCGCGGCATCACTGCCGCGGTCCCCTCATATAAATAAAAAACTACTATCGTTCCCTGAGGCTGTATATCCAGCCGGTCTTAGTTTCCGAGTCGGCGAAGTCGATCACGTAGAAGTACGTTCCATCAGGCAGGTCATCGCCCTTGTCGCTTTGGCCATACCATTCATTCTGGTAATCGGACTTTGTGTATACGGTCATTCCGTACCGGTTAAAGATCTGCAATTGCTTCACATTATATCCCGCAAGGTCAAAAAAGTCGTTCCTGCCATCGTTATTCGGAGAGATCCCCCTCTGTATCAGGCCGCCGCACGATGCTGACAGTACATTCACGGTCTCAGTATTGCTGCATCCGTTTTGGGTAATAACAAGTTCGTACACACCCGGGGCCGTGATCACTACCGAAGCCTCAGAACTTATCTGTGGGCCCGCCGGGCTGTACCATGCGTACAGTGAATTGAGGTTATTATCCTCCATGGCTGTGAGCGTGTAGCCTCCGTCTTCACATCCCTGGGCAATGGTAAAGTTCGGCAGTTCATTTACGGTAATGGTCAATGAGGTTGTGGCAGCACACTGCCCCGCATTTGGTGTAAACGTGTAGGTCGTAGTGGCGGTATTGTTCAAAGCCGGAGACCACGTTCCTACAACACCTTCGTTAGATGTTGTTGGCAATGCTGCCAATGCTCCTCCTGAACAGATAGGGTCAACTGCGGCAAATGTAGGTGTAGTTGTTGGGTTCACTGTAATGGTAAGCGTTGTTGGCAGAGCACATTGCCCACCATCCGGCGTGAAGGTATAGGTGGTAGTCGCGGTGTTGTTCAGTAAAGGCGACCAGGTTCCGGTGATCCCATCGACAGAAACCGTTGGCAAGGCTGCTATCGCATCGCCCGCACACACAGGCGCAACGGAATTGAAGGCTGGCGTTGCCAGCGGCGTTACAATGACGGTCAGGGTAGTTGGTACGGCACATTGTCCACCATTCGGCGTAAAGGTATATTGGGTAGTGGCGGTATTGTCAGGCGCGGGCGACCATGTCCCGGTAATGCCATTGCCCGAAACTGTCGGAAGGGGGATCAGTGCATCGCCTTCGCAAATAGGGCTTACCGCATTAAAGGTTGGTATGGTGTTATTTTGGTTTACCACGATAGTCAGTGTTGTTACCGAAGCACACTGCCCCCCGTCAGGCGTAAAGGTATATTGTGTTGTCGCAGTGTTGTCCAATGCAGGTGACCATGTACCTGTAATGCCGTTGGTCGATGTCGTTGGCAACGGGCTTAGCGCGTCACCGGCACAAATAGGAACTACAGCATTGAACGCCGGCACTACCGCACCCGGATTCACCACAATGGTAAGCGTAGCTGTCGTTGCACACTGCCCGGCAGTTGGTGTAAAGGTATACTGCGTAGTATCTGTATTATCAAGCGAAGGCGACCATGTTCCGGTAATACCTTCGTTTGAGATAATTGGCAGTGGGCTAAGCGTTTCGCCGGCACAAATAGGCGCTACAGCATTGAAAGTTGGCACAGCGCCAGAAGATACCGTTACGGTCACTGTACCCTGGTACTGGCACGTAACGGTTTCCCTGAATGAAATATCGTCCAAAGCAAAGTCATTGCCGTAGTCGGTAAAGTTCCTGTTATAAATAATAAAGTTAGCGGTGGTGTTCGACCCCGAGTTCCAGTTGTAGGAAACCTGTGTCCAAAGGCAGGTCGTTCCCGGAGCCGATACCGGAAGGCCCTGCGAAACGCCATTGATGGTAACCTCAAGCCTTGCCGGGCTATCCGGTGAAACTGAAGCTACGTAGTAGGAAAACGTATAATCCGTATTGGGTACGACCGTCACAGCGTTTTGGTTGCCCCAAGCTATCACATTGCCCGACGGGTCGGTCGCACCGTCAAAAACCATCATATTTCCGGTGCCGGTAGTATTATCGCCACACGAAGCAAAAGCCGTAAACCAGGCATTCGGGTTGGTCACGATATTGTAGGAAGTCTGCACCCCGAACGGGTTTGGGTTGGCGACCTGCGTGTATCCTGTATTGAACAGCGAATTGCCTTGCGAAAAATCGCCATTCCCGATAAGGTTAACCGGGTCGGAAGGCGAACCTGAGTTTACAGTATACGTCGTCGTCACAGTAGGGCTAACGGTTGGCGTTGCACTGTTCGGGTCGGTTAACGACGCGTCTGCAGGGCTTGCTGTCCAGGTATAAGCTCCCGTACCTCCCGTTACCGACAACGTAGTTGAATCACCCGGACATATCGTCACCGGCGCACTCACCTGCATGCTGTTAGGCGCTTCGAGCACAATGCCGGTTTGCGTAAAAGTCTCACCGTCAGAATCAGAAACCGTTACGCTATATGTACCTTCATCCAAACCTGCAAAAACACCGGTACTATTGCTTTGGCTGGCACTGCCGCTCAAAACATAAGAAGTATAAGGAAGCGTCCCTCCTGTAAGGCCCACAGTAATGGTACCGTCATTGCTGTCCGGGCAGGTTGGGTTGGTATAGGTGTATGAGCCTACGAACGGAAGGCCGCCCACGGTTATCGAAAAATCATCAACAGCAAAATCATGCCCTATCGGGCCGGGATTGTTGGTCTTCAGGCGCACCATCGCGTTATTGGCCGTAGCCACGAAAGAGTATTCTACCTTTACCCATCCTTCCGATGGCAATGGTGCCAAGAAATTAAGGTTGGCAGGATTTACGTTGCTTGCATTCACAAAGAAAACACCTATACTGGCCCTGGTAGCCTCATCTGCAGTAACCGCATTGGAAACCGACTTTATCCAAAAGCTGAAGGTGTAGGTCGTACCTGCTGTAAATCCGCCTATTGCCCCACCTGTGCTTCCTGTTGTCCAAAAAAAACGGTTAGCAAGGTTGGCGCCGTCAAACACCAGCATGTTACCAGTGCCTGTTGTATGGTCGCCCCCGGCTATATACGATGTGTTCATCAAAGCGGGGTTGGTCGTCCTTGCGTAAGAGCCCGGAACGCTAGTGCCGTTCACAGGGTTTATCAGCGTATAGTCGTGTACAAAAAAACCATTCCCACTGCCGCCGCTTTCGAAGTTGCCATTGGTAAGTATCTGGGCACCCAGATCGGCAGTGCCAATGATCAGCAGCAAAAGGAGCACATGTGTTTTTCCAAAAAGGTATTGCAATTTTCTTTTCATAATCATACAATTTGTAGCTTGTAAAAATATTCGATGTTTTTTATAAATATTTAACTTTTGCTATATAAAAACTATACGATCCGAATTTTTACGGTAACTACACATATGCCGATCGCCACAGATTTGCTTTTCGCCATTTTACAAGGCATAATTTGCGATTTGATGTGGTAATGTTAAGTCGGACGGAAACGTTTTCGTTGGTATTTTTTCCTACATATTATAATCAGTAACTGTATTTATTAAGATATTATTGAATTGCATAGCAATGACTCACATTTTATAAGGTGATAAGGTTGATCTGCGTATTTCAGGTTCTTACATACGAATGTTGATCTGTATGATATTGCATTGCGACAGCTTCGTATATTAGCCGTCCATAACCAAAAACATTCATTGCATGTCATCACTTTATAACGTCAGTGTGCTTAAGTACCAGGGAACAAATATCAAATTAGCTATCGAGGTCATCCATCCCGACAGCAATTATATTTCGGGCTCACCCGGCTTCGCATTAATGCTGCTGCATCATAATGCAGACTTCATTACACCGTTGGGCCGTGAGGTGGATCTCGACCTGCTTCTCAACGCTTCATGGATGCAGGAGAACGCCCGGGGATTTATACGCTCTGTCATATCGCAATTGGGAAAACCAAAAAGGAACGGCTACCTTACCGGCACACTCGACATTGAAGTGACGCATCCTGCATGGATATCCCATTTGGAGGGCATCGGGTGGTGGGACTCTGCCGCATTTGACCCTTGTTCAATCTATGATGCCTGCGAACCGAAAGCCCCTGAAATGGATGACGATGTTTCCCCTTCTACGCCTGTGTTATCACGAGAGGGTTTCATTCCGGTATGGAAATATATATTCCCCTCCTATCTTTTGCACAGCCATAAAGACATTCTGTGGATGCCGGCCTACAGCCGATCCTGCTACAAGCCTGACACCGCAAATGTTATAACCGACCTAAGCGACGGATCCCTGCGCACGCACGAAGGCACACTTGTAATGACAGAGAAAGAATATGGCATTTTGTTCCGGAGGGAAACCGACTGGGGTATGTTCAGTAGCGGCAACGGGAGCTGTGGCTCTACCTACATTGACGGCAAGGAACTGACTCCGATGGTGCTCAATATCCGCAAGAAATTATCGTATCCTATGACACCCGGCAAATTGCTGAAATGGAGTGATCCTGTTATTTTCGAGGCCGCCATTTCCAGCGACACCATTACTTTCAAGATCATGGTAATGGAAGAAGATGACCAGGTATTCCTCTTCTCGAAGATCAGCGCGCTACAGTTCCTGATGAGGCCTTTTGAAACATGGAGAAGCAACCAATTTGAAGAAGGCCTGCCGCTTAGCGATCTGCTGAATGCAAAAATGAAAGAGCGCGGAGTAAGCCACACCTGGGATGTTTACATGAAACATAAGGACCTCGCCGACCTGGTGATCGCCAACTTCAGCGTCGAAAGATCGCTCGACATTCCATTTCCGGACCTCGGCGGCTTAAGCAACGAAGAGGTGATCTCGCATTATGCTTTTGACAAGTGGCCGCAATACACCATTACAATGCAGGTTACCGACCCTGCCCTGCTGCAAGGCTACGAAACAAAAGTACCTTTCGCACATATTTTCGGGCAGCTTGGAGATCATTTGATGTAGTACATGCAAAGCTTGTAATGCGTCTTATAAATAAGACTCAATTTTTGATACAGGGTCATATTTAAATATTTTAAAAGCAATAACAACCGCACATGCAAAAATAATGTGTCCGAAGAACAGCTGGATGTAATAGGATCGGCGTGAAACGTCGTCATGTATCGAAGTCAGGTAAATGGCTCTCCAGATAGCTATGCCAATAAGGCCGCTCACTACACCAAATATTATCCCGGACAAAAAACCGAAACTGATCCCGGTATAGCGCCATAGGGCCTCATAGCAAAGAACCATTATCAATCCAATAAAATAATGCGCCAACCATCCGCCAACCTTATGCCATTTTCCTGTAAGCCGGATGCCAAAACCTTTTAGGATATAGGTCATCATGACGGGTTCCCTGAAGAGTTTTTTGAAGCCGGCCGACAACAGGTAGCTGAAAGTTGTCATAATATTTGTCGCTGAAAATGCGGCTATGGCTATCTTTACTATATTCATGATCGTATCAATTGCTGCAAGTTTCCGAATGGCTTACCCTAAATTAAAAATTCTATATCTTCAAGCATTCGGGATTAACTTTACCTTAATAGACATTTGTAATCCTAAACATTCGGGATCAATAGGCTAAGTGACAATTGTTTCAAATAATTTCGTACCTTTGTCAGGTCTATCGGTTAAACCGGCCTAATGCCATAAGCACTTCCACCAGGCATTACTCAAGCTTAGCACCACACATCGGGAACGTTTAGGATCCATAGCAATATCAGGCTGCAGGATCACATGCTTCTCTTATTCAAATTGTACACTTTAAAATTATATACATATATGCCAGACTCTTTTCATAAAAAAGAAAACAATAAAAAAAATGCAACAAGGAAAAAACAAAAAGATCTAAAAAAGCAGGAAAGGAAGCTTACAAATAATAAAGGTAAGGGATTGGACAGCATGATGGCTTATGTTGATGAATACGGAAACCTGTCATCTACACCTCCTGAGCGAATGCTGATCGTAAAAAAGCCCTCTCCTACTACCACCGAAGACACGATCCAAAAAACGTCATACTAATTATGTTTACGGACTAATACCGAGTGGTTTCGAAACCAAAGGCTGCATTAGACGATATAGTTCAGTTAGCATCTTAGTCTAGTAAAATAGAAAAGCCTGTAATTCGCATTACAGGCTTTTATTGTGTGGAGAAGATGGGAGTCGAACCCCACCTCTGAAACCCGCATAAATGCTGGTTTTTTTATTTTTTAGAACAGCCGTGCCACGATATTGCCACAACTACGACCTGCGTATCAAGTTGATTTAAAGAACGATATAATTTTTGTCAAAGATAGTAAAATTAACTTGAACCTTGCGATGCTACATAAAAGAGGTAGTATCGCTCCCAGCTTGGGAGGACCTGATATTACCTTTTTCGTTAATCTGATCGTATAACCATAATAAGTTCGACAAAAGGCGGTCAAGCTCTTGCCTGAAAAATTTCGAAGTATAATCATTCCATTGTTCAGGAGCAGTTGACAGTGCCTTAAAACTACTAGCGAGGGTTTCAGTATACTCTTTTTTCTCGTGCGGATCATTTATGTAAATCGGTGGATACAAATCGTACATCAGCATCCAATTTTTTGCTATCCTGGCTACTCGCCCATTTCCATCTGAAAAGGGATGTATCCTGATCATTTCGTGGTGAAAGTAAATTGCTCTGATGACTGGGTCTGAAATAGTATCAATCCTGTAAAAGAGTTCCTCCATAAGATATGGCAGTAGCATTGGTTCGGGACACAGATGCGCGCCGACCTGCACAGTAGAACTTCTATACCTGTTAGGGTGCACGGCATTAGTTTCCGGAGAAATCAGGCGCAATAACTGGAACATCTGCGTTGGAGATGTAAAATTTATATGGGCAGTAATCTCACTAATGACAAAGTCAACCGCAATCTTCAAGTCCTTGAGGTACCTTCCTGCTTCCTCTTCGTCCTGTGCTTCCATTTGCGCATTTTTTATACCCAGCAACTCTTTCAGGTCGTGGATACCTTCAGTATAGGTATCAAGCAGGTCATCATCTGTATGGTAGCGGCTATAAATTATCAGCCTGTAAATAGACTTTGTTATTAGAGAAATCTGATAAAGTTTCTTCTCATCCATTTTAATCTTGTCAATGGGAATTAGCTGCATAGTTTATCTGATTACTATTATTTTAACTCATAAAATTATCCGCCAAATAAAAATACAGTGGCAGACCAATGGTGATATTAACCGGAAAGGTGACTCCTAGTGCCATTGGGAGATAAATGCCCGGGTTAGCTTTTGGCGCGGCAATTTTCATGGCCGCAGGAACAGCGATATAGGATGCGCTTGCCCCCAATACTGCGAAAATAAACCGGTTTGAAGTATCTGCCGTCACTAACGAGCTGGCAATTGCAACTATGGAACCGTTAACCAGGGGCACCAGAATACCGAAGGCGAACGGAAACCACCCTTCCTTGAATAGCGTATTTATCTTCTTTCCGCTTACTATGCCCATATCTAATAAAAATATGGCTAAAAAGCCCTTAAACAAGTCTGTGGTGAAGGGTTTAATACCCTGGGCCTGCTCCGCACTTGCCAGGTAACCGATGCAAAGGCTGCCCAGGATCAGCAGGACGCTGCCATTGGTCAACGAGTGGCGGAGCACCGCCCTGTTCCCTGTGGTACGCTCCTTTTGGCTAAAAATGGATATCAGCAGCAGGCCGGCGATGATCGCAGGGGATTCCATCAGCGCCATAATCGCTACCATGTGTCCGCTGAGAGCCATGCCTTTCATTTCCAGGAACGTGGCAGCCGTTACGAATGTTACGGCGCTTACCGAGCCGTAGGCAGCGGCAATGGCACCAGAATCGGCTATATTAAATTTTTGTTTCAATATAAAAAACAGGTAAACCGGTACTATCACGGCCATTGCCAGGCCAAAGGCCATTGACCAGAGTATCTCTGCAGTGAAAGCCTCATGCGAAAGTTCTTGCCCGCCTTTAAACCCTATTGCAAAAAGCAGGTACAGCGATATGAATTTGGAGGAATTGGGTGGTATCTCAAGGTCACTCTTTACATAAACGGCAATGATGCCCAAGACAAAAAAGAGCAATGCCGGGTTAGTAAGGTTTTCAATAAGCAGGTTTAGATTCATAGGTATATAGTTTAGTTATCGGTATTTTTCGAATATCAGGCGTTCGCCTTGTGGAGGCAGACAAAATTTGCCGTTATCAAACATGGCCCTGCCGTTGACTAAGGTGTACTGCACCCGGTTACGAAATGTCGTGCCTTCAAATGGTGACCAGCCGCATTGGTAGTGAATATTGCTTTTTTGTATTAACCAAGGGCTATCAGGTTTCACCAGTACCAGATCTGCAAAATATCCTTCCCTGATATAGCCGCGATCCACTATCCTGTATGACTCTGCAACATTATGGCTGGTCGCGGTAACGATATCCTCCAGCGTGATCTCGCCCCGGCCCGCCAGTTCCAGCAGTGCAGCAAGGGAATGCTGCACGAGCGGCCCGCCTGACAGCGCCTCGAAATAATCACCGCTCTTCTCCCTCAGGCTGTGCGGTGCATGGTCGGTTGCCAGGGTATCGATCCGCCTGTCGGCAACGGCAGCCAGGAGCGCCTTCCTATCATTTTCTGACTTAATAGCAGGGTTCCATTTGATCCTGGCACCAAGGGTACCGTAATCGGCATCGTTAAAGTAAAGGTGGTGGGTGCAGGCCTCAGCTGTAATGCGCTTTTGCCTGAGGGGAATGGTGTTTGGGAACAGGGCAGCCTCATCAGCAGTCGATATATGCAGAAGGTGTAGCCGGGTAGAGTGCCGGGTCGCAGTAGCGACCAGCATTTCCGTCGCCTTGAGGCATGCTTCCCTGCTTCGTATCAGCGGGTGGCACGCGATAGGTATCTGCTTTCCATATAATCTCAGGTACTGTTCAGTATTCCGGCGGATTACCCAGTCGTCTTCACTATGCAAGGCAACCAGCGTTTCCGCCCTTGAGAATAGCCTGTCGACAAATTCGGGGTCCCCGGCAAGTATGCCATCTTTCATCCCGAAATACAGTCCATCGTCGCTTATCCCGCACACTCTTTGGCTGTCCACCCTTAGCGCCTGGTCAAGATTGTCTTTGCAGACGCCCATAAAAAAGGAGTAATTGCAGAACGATGACTCCGCTGCCCGCTTATATTTTTCCTCAAGCAACGCGGTGGTAAGGGTTGCAGGATTGGTATTGGGCATATCCATAAAGGATGTTATCCCTCCTGCCACTGCTGCCCGTGATTCGGAATATATAGTGCCCTTTTCAGGGAAACCCGGCTCACGAAAATGGACATGGCCGTCAATCAGCCCCGGCAGAAGATACATGCCGGGAGCAGCAATCTCCCGTACCTTATGCCTTTGTGAAATACCCTCGCCGATAGCCTCTATTCTCCCTTTACGGATATAGAGGTCGGCTACCTTCCGGGATCCTTCGTTTATTATGCAGGCATCTTTGATTATTATATCCATATCATTGTTGGTATGATGCCCGTTTCAGTTTGTCATTTAGCGCGATTCCGATACCCTCCATTGGAAATTCCTTCACCAGGATAAGGTCCAGCCCATAATTATCCAGCTTATGAAGGGCGCTATACAGGTTGGCTGCAGCCTCCTCCATAGAGTCAGAGGAGCTCAGCGAGTAGGATGCCACAATATCGTTGCTGGAAAAGTGCTCGCCATAATGCAAAAGCCCTATCTTCTTACCGCTGTGCAGTTGAGCAAGCTCTTGGATGTTATTGGAGAAAAGCAGTGGCGTTACGGGCGCATAATGCCTTGGAAACATCCCCGGGGCGACCACCTTTGGGCCTGATTGCTTATAAATGCACCTGGCATCGGTTACGGCGGCAATTTGCGCAGCAGTGACACTTCCATGCCGGTATATGATAATATTAGGGCCATCAAAGCCCACAATAGTGGATTCTATGCCTACTTGGCAGGGACCACCATCAAGGATGAGCGGGATTTTTCCGTCAAAGTATTTAAGCACATGCTGCGCCTGGCTGGGGCTGATGCAGCCGAAAGGATTAGCGCTTGGGGCAGCAACGGGCTGGCCGATAGCTGATAGCAACGCCAATGCTGCCGGATGAGCCGGCATCCGTACTGCTACAGTTTCCCGCCCCGCGGTAATTGCGTCGGGAATGGAGCTGCGCTTTTTGAGCAGCATCGTCAATGGCCCTGGCCACAATGCAGAGGAGAGCTGCCATGCAAGTTCCGGCACTTCTGCAGCTACATCATCAAGCTGGGACGGATGGGCAATATGCACTATCAACGGATTGTCAGAGGGACGGCCTTTCACTCTAAAAATGGTGCTGATTGCAGTCTCCGAATCGATAATGCCGGCAAGGCCATAGACTGTCTCAGTCGGAAATCCGATTATCCCGCCTTCAAGAAGCTGCGTTGCGGCTTCTGATATGTCAGTGGTGACAGTAGTTTTTCTCATGGGTTGCACATATCACAATACATTGGTTCTTCGGTTTCTTTCCCCTTGGGATACCTGACTTCTTCTGTATGGCTGCATTTTGCGCAGCAATAGACATGGCTCAGCGTTGATGCCGTGGGAAATCGGCACGCGCTGCAGGGAAGCCCCGGCCGCACATCGGTAACACCAAATCCGGGCGCACTGCAGGACGGGCACAGGGACAGCGCTTTATCGAAAAGTTTACCGGCAGCACGGGCGATGGCCTGCATCCGGCTGGGGTTATGCATGGCTCGCATGTCGGTTTCAATGTAAAACCTTCCATACTTGTTCAGGTACTGCTTCCCCAGCCTTGCCATCTCTTCAGGGTCGCTGACACCTTTTACGATTCCGTGAAGATTTTTTTCGGACTTTCGCAAGATTACTGAATGGCTTGGGAACTTAGCCAGGGAAAGGAAGGTGTCGAGCTCCTCTAAACTTGTGATGCGCGATGCGCCGAAGTTGGTATCCACGGTCAGTTCCCGTGCCACTATCTCCAGACCGTTAACAAGGTCTACCAGCATGATGAGCTCATCGTCACCCGGCGCTATAAACAATGTGGGATGGGGGCCAAAGGAGCCTTCGCTTGCAATGGCAAGGTCCAGCCCGTATAAGGCCATACCCTCGTGGCACTTCCGCCTGAGAGTGGCCAGGGCATCCTGCTGCCTTTCAATTTCTCCGGTGAAAGTGCCAAGGGTATCGGTGTCATACGCTTGGGCTACGATGCAGCTTACGCCAAGCCTCTGCATGGCTAACGGGGCTATGACCTTTTCTTTCCCGTGTTTTGTCACGATAAGCAGCTTGCGTCCCCTGAACATCAGATAATCATTAT
Organism: Flavobacterium sp.; assembly: GCF_052437795.1. Lineage (GTDB taxonomy): Bacteria > Bacteroidota > Bacteroidia > Flavobacteriales > Flavobacteriaceae > Flavobacterium. The sequence goes on along the minus strand of NZ_JBQVPA010000001.1, from coordinate 121,939 downwards.
ATCAGCGGTGATTGCAACAGTGTCAGCTGGATCCATTGCGGCTATTTTTTCAAGAAATTGATTCCTGGTTTTCAACAGTTCCTCTTTTCGCTTCAAGGAACGTTCATCGGTATGGCCTTTACGGATTTCGCTTCCAAAACTTTCCCTGCTGTGGAAATTGATCTTGTATTCCAGGAGCGCAAGTATGAGCTCTTTGGCTTCGGCAACTGTAAAAGTGCCTTCTATAAGTTTAAATTTTGACATTTTTCGTGTAGTATTTTCGTATTAGACAACAATGTAGGATCAAAAGACATGGTAACAGGCCGTCTGCCTCTGCGGAATTTCCCGCTGGGAGGGACACCAGCAAAGATGTCCCAATGATCAATAGCAGTATAGCGGCTGTCAGCGGATTCCGGCGGGCGGCTGCTATCTTATTGCCCCTGTCCGAGCGAGTAAGCATCTTTTCCATCAAATCTGTACAGGTTTTCAGTTTTAACAACATCCAGTTCGTTTTTTTCTGCCAGCTCAAGCAGCCTGATTATGGCGCTCTTTGCCATCTTTCCACCATCAGCAGGCTTAAAGCGGCAGCGCCAATGGTCAGTGCAGAAAGTCTCACTAAACCCTTCCGGCCAAACCTTGATTCCCCTATTTGTGATCATTGTCAGCTGTATGCCATTGTTCTCAATTGCCATGACCTTACCGGCGAGCTCGTCGGGGTCCGCTCCAAGCCAGTGCAGGAACAGGTCAACCCCGCAAAGATCTTTGATGGCTGGTGTCCTGCGCCTGTAGTCCGGAAGGACAATCGCCTTGTCTTTTGCGTAATTAACTTTCCGCAGTTGCATGGGCTGCTGTCCCAGATTGGCAATTACGGCCTGAGCAAATTCCTTGGTCCCCACCAGCCTCTTGCTGCTGCCTTCCTTGTACAGGTCATAAGTGTGGATACCGTCCTCTATGGTCTTTAGCCATGCGTTCTGTACTTTTTCGGCAATATCCGTCTGCCCGATGTGAGTCAGCATCAATACCGCACCTTGTAGCAGCCCGGATGGGTTGGCCATATTTTGCCCTGCCCTTCGCGGGGCTGAACCATGTATGGCTTCAAACATTGCGCATTCGGCGCCAATATTGGAAGAACCTGCCAGGCCGACGGAGCCGGCGATCTGGGCCGCAACATCCGAGAGGATGTCCCCGTAAAGGTTTGGCATCACTATGACGTCAAAGGCTTCCGGCGTATCGGCCATCTTCGCCGCACCTATATCAACAATCCAGTGCTCGTTCTCAATTTCCGGATATTCAGCGGCCACCTCATCAAATACTTTATGGAAAAGACCGTCAGTCTGCTTCATGATATTATCCTTGGTAAAGCAGGTGACCTTTTTCCTGCCGTATTGCCTGGCATATTCAAAAGCGTAACGGACGATCTTCTCGCACCCCGGCCTGCTGATAAGCTTAAGGCACTGCACAACCTCATCGGTCTGCTGGTGCTCGATGCCTGCGTAAAGGTCCTCTTCGTTCTCCCTTATGATCACTACGTCCATGACCGGGTGTTTGGTCTGAACAAATGGATGCAGGCTTATGCAGGGGCGCACATTTGCGTACAAGCCGAGAAACTTACGAGTAGTAACATTCAGGCTCTTGTAACCGCCCCCCTGGGGCGTGGTGATTGGCGCCTTCAGGAAAACCTTATTTCGGCGTATCACATCCCATGACTCCTTAGCGATACCGGCTGTGTTACCGCTCAGGTAAACCTTCTCGCCGATTTCGATCTCATCCACCTCAATCCTGGCACCTGCCGTCATAATAATTGAAAGTGTCGCATCCATGATTTCCGGGCCTATGCCGTCTCCTTTCGCTACAGTAATTCTCTTCATAAAAAGTTATTTAGGATTTTCAGGGACAAATGTATTTTGGTTGAATCATATATTTTTATTTATATTTGAAATGAAATACATAAAAATATTTTATGAATTATACCCTCAACCAATTGCAGATATTCCTTAAGGTCTCCCAGACCCAAAGCATAACGAAGGCTGCCGAGGAACTGCACCTCACACAACCCGCCGTGTCGATACAGATGAAGAATTTCCAGGCCCAATTTGACATACCGCTAACGGAAACCATAGGAAGAAATATTTATATTACTGCATTTGGCGCTGAAGTAGCCCAAGCTGCCGGGGCAATAATTGCGCAGGTGCATGCCATTAATTACAAGGCAGCAGCTTTTAAAGGCCAGCTCAGCGGCCGGCTTACCCTTTCGGTCGTTTCAACAGGTAAGTACGTAATGCCCTATTTCCTATCCGACTTTCTGAAAGCCAATCCTGGCGTGGAGCTGACTATGGATGTTACGAACAAAAGGGAGGTCCTGAGAAGCCTCGCAGGCAATGATGTCGATTTCGCATTAGTTTCGGTACTTCCCCAAAAAATGGACATTGAAAAGCTTGACCTTTTAAAAAATAAGCTTCTTCTGGTAGGGAATGCCGAAAAACAAATACATGGAAAGACTACAAAAGAGCTATTTAGCGAACTACCGCTCATTTTCAGGGAGGAGGGTTCAGGCACAAGGCACACGATGAGTGAGTTTTTGGCGCGCAACGACATACGCTACCTTAAAAAACTGGAGCTTACCTCCAATGAGGCTGTAAAGCAGGCAGTCATTGCAGGCATAGGTTATTCTATAATGCCTCTTATTGGGATTAAGAATGAATTGTTTAACAAAGACCTGCAGGTAATATCAGCGAAGGGATTGCCTATTACGACAATGTGGAGCCTGATCTGGATGAAGGGTAAAAAGCATTCACCTGTAGGAGCGGCATATCTTGAACATCTCGCAGTTTATAAAGACACTATAATCAGAAGTAATTTTGATTGGTATGAGAAATTTTAATGGTTCAACAAACGTTAAATAATAAACATAATTTCAAAATTGATAGTATTACTATTATATTTGCGCTAAATATTTCATCAAATGAAGACGTTACTTGCAAATATAAAGATACAGGTCAACCCGAAAATCTATATCAAGGACCCTGAAACCTCCGCACTGGGCCGAAAGATCATTAAGGAAAGTATTGCCCTTATGGACGATATCGGTTTCGACGGCTTTACTTTCAAGAAGCTAGGCGAGCGCATAGGTTCCAACGAGAGTTCCATATATCGGTATTTTGAAAATAAGCATAAGCTACTGGTATACCTTTCCTCATGGTACTGGAGCTGGATGGAATACCGTATCGTGTTCGCAACGGCCAATATTGCCGACCCGTCTGAAAAGCTCCGCAAGGCGATCACATTAGTTACTGAAAAAATTAAGGATGATGCCACGACCGACTATATTGACGAGTCAGTGCTCAATAGAATCATCATTGCCGAATTCACTAAGACCTTCCTTACGAAAGAGGTGGACGAAGAGAATAAAGAAGGTTTTTTCCTCATCTACAAGCGAGTCGTGAACCGCATCGTGGACATGATCACAGAAATCAACCCCGATTTTCCCTACCCGAAAAGCTTCGCATCGGGTATTGTTGAAGGATCGCTGCACCAGCACTTCATCAAGGATCATTTCAAGACGATTACCGATTGCAGCGAGAAAGTTAGCCCCACCGATTTCTACCTACATCTAGCAACCTTTATCACCAAATAACATGACACCCGCAAAACGATTCTTCAGCCTTTTGAAGCTTGACAGGAAAGATGTCTATCAGATATTCTTCTATGCACTTTTTGCAGGGCTGATAAGCCTCTCGCTTCCTTTAGGAATTCAGGCCATCATCAACTTTATCCAAAGCGGAAGGGTGAGTGTCTCCTGGATAGTGCTCATTGTAGTGGTTGTAGCAGGTGTAGGGCTTGTGGGACTGCTTTCGCTGATGCAGCTGCGGATCACTGAAAACCTCCAACAGAAGATTTTTGTGCGCTCTTCTTTCGAATTTGCGTACCGCCTTCCGAAAATACGTTTTGACGAGCTGTACAACAACGTATATCCGCCGGAGCTCGCCAACCGCTTCTTTGATACTCTTACCATACAAAAGGGGGTGTCAAAGCTATTGATCGATTTCTCTGCCGCATTGCTGCAGATTGGCTTTGGCATCATACTGCTCTCCCTATACCATCCGTTTTTTATATTATTCGGTATCCTGCTGGTAATACTCCTTTATATGATATTCAGGTTTTCCTACAAGCCGGGCCTCGAGACAAGCCTAAGCGAATCGAAGTATAAATATCAGGCAGCAGACTGGCTGCAGGAAATCGCACGCAACAATTCATCATTCCGGACGCGTGTGAATTTTGACTACGCGCTGGAAAAAAACAACTCCCTCGTAAGCAGTTACCTTGAATACCGTGAAAAGCATTTCAGTATTATCAGGCGACAATTTACGCAACTCATTATCTTTAAAGTCATAATTACAGCAGGGCTATTGCTTATCGGCGGTTACCTGGTGCTGGGGCAACAGATGAACATCGGACAGTTTGTTGCCGCAGAAATCATAATACTTTTGGTTATCAACTCGGTCGAAAAGATTATTCTAGGATTGGAAACATTTTATGATGTACTGACTGCCACAGAAAAGATTGGACAGGTAGCGGATATGGACATTGAGGATAGCACCCCATCGGCAACCACCGCAGATCAACAGCAGGTAACTATCGAAGCTGACAATATCAGGTTCCGATACCCAGGGGCAGAAAAAGATGTAATCAGGAATATCAGCCTCAAGATAACGCCCGGCGAAAAAATCGTGCTCAAGGGCTTTAATGGATCCGGAAAAACCACATTGATCCGACTGCTTTCAGGCTTGCTGCAGCCGACCTCAGGAAGCATTTTCATCAACGACGACACCTTCACTAAGATAGACAACGCGGGCTACAGGTCAAAAATCGGCAGCATTATCCAGGGCGAGACACCATTTGAGGGTACGATTTTGGAGAATATCACCTTTAACAATCCTGCTATACACCAGGAGGATATAAGGTGGGCGCTAAACTCGGTGCAGTTGACCGACTTCGTCAAGACGCTGCCTGATGGCCTCAATACAAAGATATTTCCCGAAGGCAAGCAGCTCTCTTCGTCCAACGCCCAAAAGATTCTCCTGGCACGCAGCATCGTACACAGGCCATCGATACTTTTTTACGAGGATCCCACTGACAGGATGGACGCTGATGCCGCAAGTGCATTGATTGATTTTATTTTTGACGAAAAAAACCCCTGGACAGTCATAGTGTCTTCGGCCAATCCGCATTGGCAGGTAAGGTCTACCCGACAAATCACGATGGATAAAGGAAAGATTATAGAAGACAAAATCGAATAGCTATGCTCAATATCTCAAATAATAAAAAGGCACGCCTGGAAGCCGTAGCCCATTACAGCACCATAAAGCAGTTGTCAGAAAGGCCGCACTATAAAATTCTGAACAGGATTATAGCCTGCTTATGCCTGCTGGCCCTTTTATTCTTATTTCTTCCCTGGACACAAAATATATCAGGAACAGGAGCTGTTACGACACTCAGTCCGGAACAACGCCCCCAAACCATTCATACGGCTATTGCCGGCCGGATAGAGAAATGGTATGTGAATGAGGGCGATTATGTAGAAAAAGGCGATACAATATTGTTCATTTCTGAAGTAAAGGAAGATTATTTTGACCCCAATTTGGTAAGCAACACCAAACAGCAGGTAGATGCCAAAAAAAATGCGGTTAAATCATATGACAGTAAGGTTCAGGCCCTTGAATCTCAGATGTCTGCAATTGATAACGAAAAAAATCTTAAGATTCAGCAGGGCCGCAATAAGATCCGTCAGTCCCGGCTTAAGGTAATGAGTGACAGCATTGACCTTGAAGCGGTTAAGACTCAATTGAAGATAGCAACTACACAATATGAACGTTCTGTACAGCTCAACAAAGAAGGACTCAAGCCGCTTACCGATGTCGAGGAAAAAAGGCTTAAGCTACAAGATGCACAAGCGAAAATCATAACGCAGGAGAACAAGTTGCTTACTGCCAGAAATGAACTAATTAATGCAAAGGTGGAGATTAACAGAATCACAGCTGAGTATTCAGAAAAGATTTCAAAATCCAGCAGCGATAAATTTACGGCGCTCAGCAGCCAATTTGATACTGAAGCCCAGGTAAATAAGCTGGAAAACCAGTATGTAAATTATAGCATACGCAACGGTATGTATTATATTAAGGCGCCTCAAAGCGGCTATGTAAACAGGGCGCTGCAATCAGGCCTTGGAGAAACTATTAAGGAAGGCACACCAATTGTGAGCATTATGCCTTCGGCATATGATATAGCAGTGGAAACCTATGTGCGGCCAATAGATTTGCCGCTGCTCAAAAAAGGAGATGAAATCCGTGTATGGTTTGATGGCTGGCCAACAATAGTATTTTCAGGATGGCCGGACATGTCCTACGGCACTTTTGGCGGCCGCGTTGTTGCCATAGAAAACTTCATCAGCCCTAACGGGAAATACCGGGTGCTCATTGCACCGGATAAGAACGAGGCGCCATGGCCGAAACAGCTCAGCATTGGTGCAGGGGCACAGACCATAGCGCTCCTGGATACAGTTCCTGTCTGGTTTGAGATATGGAGGACGCTGAACGGCTTTCCCCCTAATTACTATAAGTCCGGCGAAGATAATACTAAAGAAAAAGGTAAATGAAACACTTTATCTACATAATTCTTATAACCATTGCGTGGCAGACAGCCCATTCACAGCAGTTGCAGCAGCTGAGTTTTAACGAATACCTTGGTTACGTAAAGAAATACCATCCTGTGGTCCGTCAGGCCAACCTGCAGATAAGCGGCGCACAGGCAGGACTGATGGCCGCCCGAGGCGCATTTGACCCGAAAATCGAAGTAGATTACGACAAGAAGGAGTTTAAGGGTACAGAATACTATTCATTGTTAAATAGCAGCTTCAAGATACCCACCTGGTATGGCATAGAACTCAAAGCCGCATTCGACAACAGTGAAGGCATTTACGTGAATCCGCAAAATACAACGCCGAACCGTGGCCTTACATCCCTTGGCATAAGCATTCCGCTGGCGCAGGGACTGCTGATTAATAACCGAATGGCTGACCTGCGCAAAGCCAAAGTGCAGCTACAGCTCAGTGAAGCCGAACGCAAGCTACAGGTGACCCATGCTATTTATGAAGCATCAATCGCTTATTTCAACTGGAAGAGGGCATATAGCGAAGTTCAGCTTTACGATACCTACCTCAAATTTGCCTCTGACCGTTATTCCGGAATACGAAAGCTCATTGAGGCCGGCGATAAGCCCGCAATTGACAGCGTAGAGGCAGGTATAACCGTAAAGAACAGAAGGCTTACCCTTACCGAGGCACAACTTAAGCTTGCCAAGGCACGGCTTGACCTTTCTAATTTCCTTTGGCTCGATGATGTACCGTTGGAACTGTCGCAGGATGTCGTGCCTGAGGATGTTATTGAGGCCGGCATAACGCAAGCCCTTGGCATTGACCCGGCCCTAGAGGTGACCGACTCGCTTGATGGCCATCCTAAGGTCCTTGCACTGCAGGGAAAGGTTGACATTCTGGATATAGACCGCCGTTACAAAGCAAACCTCCTGCTGCCGAGGGTTGACCTAAGCTACAACTACCTTTCAGAGCCCTCATATATTGACAACTACAGGCTTGAAGATTACAAGATAGGTTTTAATTTCAGCTTCCCGCTTTTTCTCAGAAAGGAACGCGGCGCATTGAAGTTGGCTAAAATAAAAGTTCAGGATGGCATGCTTGACCTTGACCTTGCAAGGCTTGAAATAAAAAATAAGCTAATTGCGCAACGTACAGAAATAGCATCACTGGCTGATCAGCGAAAAATTGCGGATGAACTTGTAAATGATTATACTAGTATGCTCCAGTCTGAAGAACGCTTGTTTTCATTCGGCGAAAGCTCTATTTTTCTTATTAATGCAAGGGAAAACAATGTCGTGAGCGCCAAATTGTCGCAAATTGCGCTGCAGAACCGCTTTTTAGGTTCGAACGCAGAACTTTTCAGGATTCTTGGCGAGCCCGGCAATTAAAATACAGAGCATGATATCTTGGTAACTAGAAGTATTTCTATCGCAACCATAGTTAACGCTCTTAACTTCTCTAAGTACAATTTTGATTATCAGCGGTATAGTTTGCACCTTGCTATTTTACGCGGCATAGTGGCGTTAGGAGATTGAATTTGCCTGCATGTTCATAATAATAAGCTTCTCACCCTTTTACCCGCATCTTCTTCCCTTCTGGCCTGCGGTCAGCGTCCAGGGACTGGACTACCGTTATTTCAAAATAATTGGATTTTAAATCCTTAGGAATAAGTTTTGCATAGTCTTCAAATCCATAGGATTAATGCCAATTGTCTCAACTTTTCCGGCTTTGGCGACGTAGGTATTAGAAAGGGAATCCAGGAGATAAGCATTTGCAATTGTTTGCCCGAAAAGGCATTCCATGTCCTGGGGGTTATGTAAAAGATTCCGATAGTTGCGCTATCTGTTGGATGTAAATAGTAAAGCGTTCAAAAGGCATCGGAGTTCTGCTAATCAGCTTTTCATTATCGTACGTTTCGATAATGTAGTTTATCCTAACACTGACAGAATCTATGTCAGCGAGATACTTCTCTGTAAACCAATTACAGGAATCCTTCTTTCCAGGTGCGGATTCAGCAGGACTTCTTTACCCTCTATCTTCCAAGTACCCCTGCTCTCGCTTGATTTATGACAAATGTGTTACCAGCATTAATTGTAAGCTGCATAACGACATCACTATAAGTTCCCACAAAATTGATTTTTCCTGCGCCGTCGCAAAAGTCCCGATAATACAAGTGTTAAAAGTGTTTTACTAACGAAACATTTGAATCATAACGTATCTCCGACTTTAAATAGTATTTTACTAAAACATAAATCACTTATTTTAAGGATTGCTGTCAGATCATGGCATTTATAATGGAAATCCTAATTGGAGGGGGTAGAGATAAGAACCTGCTCCTTTAAACCCGCATAACTGGCGGATTGCTATGTTTTAAAATCAATTGCCACGAAAATGCCACAACTATTAAATTATCTTAACCGACTTAGAAATATATGATTATATGTCACAAATATAAAAACAAGATGGGAGTCGAACCCCAGCCTTGAAACCCACGTAATTGCTGGGTTTCTTATAACTCTTAGTCTCATGTGCCATGATTTTGCCACAATCTTGACCTGCTTAACTTGCTGATTTAAAGAACGGTATAATTTCACTACAAAGATAGTAAAAGATAGTAGTTTAGCGGAGAATGACTGAATATTTAATTCGAACTTACGCTTTTTACAACACCCGTCCAAGCCTTCATAGGCAATTGAGTCTGCCTTTACCTCATCGGCATCTAGCTAAGTTTGCTTATTGCAGTTTTAATTTTTTCAAGGTCTGTTTTCTTAGAACAGTTTGCTCTGGGCTGTACTGCATGCTGTCGGAATATGGTACGATAATTAAATCACACTGGAGAAGTACTATACCATTGACGCAGCCTTTTGCTGCTGTCTCGCAATCCTTGTCTTTTGCCATTAGCATCTACTTAATGACTATGACCATGCTTCTTTTTCCTACTGAGATCAGGGTTTCTGAAAACTATTGACACATTCCGCCCATCTATGTTAAGCAATACCGTGCAATATTCGAAAATGGACGAGGCAGGAACACTGGTGACAAAATAACCTTTATCACTCTTCACTAAAAATGCCTTTTCCGCTGATTTTTTTGCAAATGTGAACTCAGCTTCAATACCATTATATTGTATCGATGACGTGCCTGCAGCCTCAAAAAAATATATTGTCAACTGGTCGCCGGACTTTACCATCTCGAAATGGTAACCATCTGCTTCCTCTACAACACCGCCATACCTGGGCTCGTCGTGGTGCTCCTGCGCTGATGCTGAAACTGATATGATACTGCATATTATAATTGTAATAAATAGTTTCATTTGGATTGGATTTATTATGATAATTAATCTGACAATTTTCATTCATTTCGCTCCTGTTCGCGTTGTAGCGCAGAAACAACGGAAAATAATTTGTTAACGTTACTGTTATTTGTGTGGAATGCTAGGCTGACGTTGCCACAGGGCGCATACTCCCCGGGATGAAACTTTGAAAAGTCCTATCACTTGGACGCCGGATACTGCCGCTAGATGCATAACGCCGCTGTCGGCACCTCATATAGCTTATAATTGCAATAACTGTTGCTAATTCCCTTAAATCAAAAGTATAGTAAAAAGGCGCTCGGAAGGCTAACTGCGATATATTTTCTATTGGTAATACCTTATAATGCTTTAATCTAATTGGCTTGAAACTGCCTTTATTTCTGTACTGAGCTCCTTTGTAAGACGTTGCAATACCGAACGCATGTATTTGTCAATTTTCTTCAAAAAGTTGCGCATTATACTTATTAGATCAAATTTTCTTCCCCAAACAATAGCCATGAATAAAGCCCAGCATGATTACACTTTAAGCGGGGTCTGGATATATTTAAAATAACTGTTGACCCATCGACAAGCCATTAATCAAAAAAGGCAGCCCTGTTACAGGGCTGCCGGATAATTACAGGAGATTACTTTAAATCATCGTGGTGCTCCGACTCATCATGGTGTTCAGTTTCTTTGTGATGTTCCTTTTCCTTATGGTGCTCCTTCTCGTTCTTGTGGCCCGGGCCCTCATGGTGTTCAGGATGCGGGTGGTGCTCCTCATGGCTGTGATGTTCTGCATGGTCATGCTTTTCACTGTTTTTGCGGTCGTCTGTCATCATAATTGTAAATTTATAGTTGTTAATAATACTCATTCTAAAGTTAATAGTTAAACCTTTCTATTGTTCGCGGCCTTAACGTGATTTAGGGTCATTAGGCATAGCTACCCTAAGGCTGTTCTCCAATACGGATATGGCCAATTTATTTGTCTTGAAATAATAGTGGTCACCGTCAATCTGACCATCTACAAAAATCCGCAGCGGCAATTCCAACAGGAACGATCGCAACTGGATAGCCCTTCCCTTTTTAAATTTCGGGACTGTCCTGCACAGGATATGAATTCCCAGTGCAGCCTTTTCAATAAAATTTATTTCCGGTACGATAAACAAATCCAGAAGTCCGTCATTAAGGCTTGCTCTGGGTGTAAGGCTGAGCCCTTGCCCCATTTCCTGTGCATTGGAGATGAAAAAAAGGAATGGCAGCAATTTTTCCTGATGCCCCCTGTATTCGAATATTGTTTCCGAGGGCCTGTACTGAAAGGCTGTCAGCAACGATGACTTTACATATCCCCACAGCGACCGCCCTTTGATAGCGTCGTACCTCTTTACTACCTGCGCGTCAGCTGATATGCCCATGTTGCTGAAAAAAGGCTGCCCATTGACTGTTCCCACATCAATGGGCGATACCTTTCCTCCTCTGAGCAGTTCAATGGATTGCCGTAAATCCAACGGCAGTCCCAGACTTGATGCAAGGCCATTTCCCGTGCCCAGCGGCAAAATGCCAAGGATGACATCCGTACTGATAAGACAGGATGCCACCTCATTCACCGTACCGTCCCCGCCGCAGGCAATAACATAATCCGGCTTATCCTCCAGTGCGCGCTTTGCCAGCTCCGATGCATGTCCCCTGTAAGATGTGAACTCCACCTTGATGGTGTCGCTCGGAAAATGGCCGCGCAGCTGCGCTTCGGTCAGGGAATGCCTTCCATTTCCACTGGCAGGATTAATAATAAAGTGCATATAAGCCATAAGTATTACTTTAGAAGTTTGTTAGTAAAAAGGTAATCCGCCGTTTGGTACCATGAAATGGTTTCGTCAAGCATCATGTGATTCGTTGGTGTCGGTACCAGCCTGTTCCCATCCTTTTCCCATCTATAGGTGGAATGCCTTTTTTGGTCAGACAGAATTGTAACCCTTTCCTTTTTCATAAGTGCCAGCTTTCTGTATGTTCCAAGCAGCGCGCGCTCTTCATAATGCGCATCAAGAATATCGTTGCCGAAAAAATTTGAAGTATAGTTCCAGTGCATTAGTGAGAAGAACGTGGGAAAGAGGTCGATTTGTGAGCATTGTCTGCTGACCTTCCTGTTATTTTCCCGTAGGTTAACAATAAAAGCAGGGATGTGGTAATTGGCTATGTCGATCTCATCCCTGCCCGCACTACTGGCGCAGTGGTCAGCTACTATGATAAACACGGTATCACTGAACCACGGCTTTGCCCGTGCTTTCCTGAAGAGCTCAGCCAAAGCGTAGTCTGTGTATTTTACAGCGCCATCGCGTCCCGTCCCCGAAGGTATATCTACAGTGTTTCCCGGATAGGTGTATGGCCTGTGGTTGGAGGTAGTCATTACGAAAGTGAAGAATGGTTCATTTCGCTTATAGTGGCTGTCTGCACTCGAAAGCATCTTGGTATAGATGTCGCCGTCACAAATGCCCCATGCATTTTCAAAAGTGACTTCGCTGTCGCTTATATTCTTGCGTGCCGTCTTTATCTCATCGCTCAGAATGCTGCCCCGACCCCTGTCATAAATGGTAAAGCCGTTGCCGCCAAAGTAGGCGTTCATATTATCAAAGTAGCCATCGCCTCCGTAAAAGAAGTTGGTTGCATAGCCTTTAGATTTAAAGACACTGGAAATGGTATAGAGATCGCTGTTTTCCGGCCTTTTCACAATGCTTTGCCCCGGTGTTGGCGGTATGCAAAGGGTAACAGCCTCCATACCCCTTACCGTCCTGGTGCCTGTGGCATACATATCTTCAAAAAAGATGCTCTCCTGGGCGAGGCTGTCCAGAAAAGGCGTCAGTCCTTTCCCGTTGCCAAATTCTTTCATAAAGCTTGCGCTAAAGCTCTCCACAAGTATAAATACAACATTCTTCTTAACTTCCGGAGTGCCGCATGTATCCCTGATCGTCCGCTTTACGGACCGCTTCGTTCCTCCCTTCAGGCCCTGCAGACGGCTCCTTACGATTTCGAAAGCCTTACCCGTGTCAATGGAAGTATAGAACTCAACATACTCCATCCGATTGTTTCTGAACGCTGCAAAGAAAGAGTAGATGCCCGACTTCGATATTTCGGAATTGTACCGGTTTGCAGACCATTCAGCATTGTCGTTTCTTACCAGGCAGCTAAAAATAACCGCCACTGAGAGCACTCCCGCCAATAGAATGAAACGTGATCTTAGGCGGGTGCCCCTGCCGAACGTACGGGCAAATGCCCGCCTCTTATAAAAGAGGTAAAGGAATACACCCGTAGTAAGGAGCATGCTGCTGATAAGCATTGGAAGCGGATAGGATTGCTCAATATTAGCAATCACCTCATGGGTATAAATTAGATAGTCTACCGCAATAAAATTGAATCGGGAACTGAATTCGTCCCAAAATATTATCTCTGCAAAAAAAGTAAGCACCAATACAAAAAGAGCTAACGAGGTAAAGAAGACCACGACGATCCTGTCAAAATAGGACCCCACCAACCGGTTGGGCAGTAGTACATAGTAAAGTGCTGCCGGAACGAGTATGAAACTAAGCGTACCTGCATCAAAGAAAAGGCCTGTGAGAAGGGTCCAAAGCGTGTCGGCGAAGCCGAGAGAAGCCTCTTTATATTCAAGGCAAAGAAAGGTAATCCGCAACAGAAAGGAAGTAGTGAGGAACCATACTGAAAAATGGGCCAGCACGTCAAACCTGCCCGCTGGCCTGAAATTGTGTAACATATACCTGAGATTTGTAAAACAAAGTTCAGATACGATTTAGAAAACATTTAGAATTTTATAGCTCAAGCTGAAAAAAATGCAGACTCCCTGAAAAATAATAGGTGATTTTCCACTGATTGAGGACGGTAATCCTTTTTACAATTGACAGACCAAGGCCACTGCCTGAAGCGGAGGTATTCGCTTTCGAAAATCGTTCAAACAGTCTCTGGCCGTCCAGTGCGTCAGTTGCGCCTGTGTTTGAAATCCTTATAAATCGTTCTCCGATAGTGACGGCAATGCTGCCATTGACACGGTTGTGCCGCACTGCGTTGAGCAGAAGATTATTAATGGCTATCTCAAGCAGGACAGGATTGGCCAGTACAGATATAGGGGCCTCAGACCCATACTGTATATCGATATCAAGGGCGGAAGCCTGCTCAATGAAAAAAGGAAGATGGCGCTCCACTAATGCATTGACCGAAAGCGTTTCCATCGCATCAAACTGTGTACTTTCCAGCTTGGAAAGCAGCAAGAGGTTCTTATTGATTTTGGAAAGCCTCGAGGCTGCAATATTGATGTTTTCAAGCAGTTCGAACTGCCCCGGCGTTATATCGGGCCGCTGCACCAAAGTCTGGAGCATTGCCTTAAAGATGGCGAGTGGGGTTTGGAGCTCATGCGAAGCGTTTTCTACAAATTCACCATGACTGGCATAGATTAACGTATTTTTTGCAATAAGTTTTGTAATGGCCTGGTTAAGCCGGTCGAATTCCGCTATGCCAGTTATGGCAAGTTCCGGTGCCTGCATCTTATCAATTTCGAAGCGTTCGATCTGGTTCAGTGTGGTATAGAAAGGCTTCCACAACGTCAGTGACAGGCGGCCGGTGATAAAGAGGAGACCTACCAGGAGCAAAGCCATAACAATCGTAAATACTCCAACAATACCCATTATAAGCTCATCGCTTCCTATCACGTTGATTTTAGCTGAGAAAATGTAGTCCCTATCCCCAATACGCACAGGTGAATTAAGCACTCGGTACCTTTCGTACTTTTCGCTCAGGCAATTGTAATAGCTGTGGTAGTAAAGGGTATCCCTCTCGAACCCTTTACTATTGCCCTTAATTTTCATGTCCCTGTTATAGCTATTCCATGCTGCAATCTCCCCTTGTTCAAGCCCCGGGATGGTAAGCCTTACAAATTCTTCCCGAAGCACTGAGAGTTCCCTGTCTGCGTCACTCCGATAGACCATCCTGGCCAGGTAAAAGAAAAGCACTGCCGCAACAACCAGTATTACCAGGGAGTAGAAAACATAGTAGCGTAAGGTCTTATGTAATAATCTTTTAGTCATTAGCCCATTTATAACCCATGCCGTATACTGTTTTTATATAATCGCCATACCCCGCTTCGCCAAGCTTGCGCTTAAGGTTCTTGATGTGTGCGTATACAAAATGATGATTGTCCAGCATATCGGCCATGTCCCCGGATAGGTGTTCGGCAATCGTGCTCTTCGACAGCACCTTACTTTCATTGGCGATCAGGTAAAGTAAAAGGCCTATTTCTTTTCTGGTTATGTCTACGGCAATACCGTTCACGCTTACTTTCTTTGCCGCAATATCGACCGAAATCTCATTATACGTTATTATGTCACTCCCATGAAATTGCCTTCTGCGTACCAGTGCATGTATCCTCATAACCAGTTCGGGAAGGTCAAAGGGTTTGGTCAGGTAGTCATCAGCGCCAATGCTGAAACCCTCTATTTTCTGCTCAAGCCCCCCCTTTGCCGTAATGATAATTACGCCATCCTGCCTGCGTTTTCTCTTCAGTTCCGACAGTATGGCAAGCCCGTTCCCGTCAGGCAGGCCAATGTCAAGCAGGATACAATCGTATTCATAACTCGAAATTTTATCCATTGCGAGCCGTGCAGAACTGACATACTCGCACAGCCAGCCGTTGCCTGTAAGATAGCCTCTGATGCTGTTGGCTAAAATTTCCTCGTCTTCTATCAGCAGAATTTTCATGAATGCATATAAGGGAATTTATTTGTAAATCGTAAATTGCGAGCCTGCGGTTGTGCTTAAACGTATTTATGGCGCAATAATTGCACAGGGACTGCATGAAGCGCCTAAGTGCCCGGCACCGCCTGGGGTTTAAGCATCATAGAATAAAGAAGATATATTTTGGGGATACACTCAATTGGTAGGGCACTCAGGATGAGCGCAAATTAGTTTTTTTTCCGATTCATTCATATGTTTCAAATTTTTTTATACTTTTACCGCGTTGAAAATTGTACACTTCATATTAACAATCTACCTCCTCGGCCTTTCCCTGATTACATGTTCAGATGCGGAAATGCACGGCAGTGCGACGAATTCACGTATTGAATTGGCACATGACCAGAAAGGCACACATTCCCATAATAAAGAAGGTGATATGTGCTCACCTTTTTGCAGCTGCGCCTGCTGCGGTGCCCAGATTGTTAACAATATTACAGTACTTACACTAAATTTTCCTGTTCTGATAGAACAACCGGTTCCACAAATACCTCATTACACACCCGTTTTTGCTTCATCGTTTTCCGGAAGCATCTGGCAGCCGCCCCAAATTAATTCATAAGACTTCCTTTTTTACAAACTGGGCGGATTTTCCGTACCGTTTTTTGTAATGGATTCGCAATGAATTAATCCAATGCCATGGCAAAACCCAAAAGACCTGTCAAAAAAGACAATCGCGTACTCCACATATTCAAGTTTGTGCTTCTAGTACTCGCCTGCTTAGTAATTTTGGCTGGTATTGTACTACGGGCCTGGCATTATTTCACTGTACATCACAAATAATTTGCAACCAAACGCAAAGCACTGCATGGGAATTATCAATTCAGCGATGCCGTTGAGCCTTCTCTATCCATCATTTGCCGGTGTGGAAGGTAATGCATGCCGTCATGATGCAATCCAGCGTTTTCCTGCCGCCATCTACTTACTGCGACCGCATCCGAAGATAAGGGATTTGCATTTAGGATCCACAGATAAGATGCCTGCCAATTTATCATCAATTATAATTTAAAAAATGTTAGACAAAATAATTCAATTTAGTATCAATAATAAATTTATTATTGGCCTATTCACAATAGTCTTAATAGGGGTCGGAAGTTATTCCCTCTACACCCTTCCGATAGATGCGCTACCTGATATTACCAATAATCAGGTACAGATCATTACAAGTTCTCCTACACTGGCTACCCAGGAAGTGGAGCAATTCATCACATACCCGATTGAGCAGTCCGTTAAGTCCATCCCGCAAATAGTGGAACTCCGTTCCATCAGCCGCTTCGGCCTTAGCGTAGTAACAGTTGTGTTTGAGGAAAAAACAGACATCTATTGGGCAAGGGCCCAGATATCAGAACGCATTAAAGAAGCGGAAAACGCCATACCCAAAGGTGTCGGCGTTCCCGAAATGTCTCCTCTCAGCACCGGATTGGGTGAGATCTACCAATACGTGGTGTTCCCAAAAAAAGGCTATGAAGATAAATATGATGCCACGCAGCTTAAGACGATACAAGACTGGATAATAAAACCGCAGCTAATCGGGACAAAGGGGGTTGCAGAGGTGAACACTCTTGGTGGTATCCAGAAACAATATGAAATTGCTGTACAGCCCGATAAGCTTAAGAGCATGAACACCACCATAACCGAGATTTTTGAAGCATTGGAGGTCAATAATGAAAATACGGGTGGGGCCTATATCGACAAAAAGCCTTACGCCTATTTCATTCGCGGCATCGGTATGGTGAACGGCATTGAGGACATCAAGAAAATAGTTGTTAAAAATCAAAACGGCATCCCGATACTTATCCGTGATGTGGCAACAGTACAGATTGGCAGCGGCGTAAGGTATGGCGCTGTTACCAAAGATGGTAAAGGTGAAGAAGTTTCCGGTATGGTTATGATGCTCAAGGGAGAAAATAGCGGAGAGATTGTAAAGATCGTAAAAGAAAAAATGGAGCAGATTAAAAAATCGCTTCCTGAAGGTGTAGAGATTGAAGCCTTTATGGACAGGACAGTCCTGGTGGATAAAGCGATCTCGACCGTACAGACAAACCTCATTGAAGGGGCACTTATCGTAATCTTTATTCTGGTACTGCTTTTGGGCAACTGGAGGGCGGGCCTTGTCGTTGCATCAGTGATACCATTGGCCTTACTATTTGCCATCTCTATGATGAAGCTTTTCGGGGTCAGCGGGAACCTTATGAGCCTGGGGGCTATAGACTTCGGGCTTATCGTCGATGGTGCCGTTATCATTGTGGAGGCCATCATACACCGATTGCAGGTGGGCAAAAAGGGCAAGCTCACAACCAAGGAGATGGATGAAGAGGTTTATCAGGCATCTTCCAAAATAAGAAGCAGCGCAGCATTCGGGGAAATCATCATCCTTATAGTGTACCTGCCGATACTGGCACTTGTAGGTATAGAAGGCAAGATGTTCGGTCCTATGGCTCAAACCGTGTCGTTTGCGATCCTGGGTGCCTTTATACTCTCACTAACCTATGTACCGATGATGTCGGCCCTGGCTCTGAAAAAAGAGACAGGCCATAAGAAAAATATAAGTGATAAAATCATCGAGGCGATATACCGCGTGTACAACCCGCTGCTGGAGAAGGCGCTTCGTGCCAAAGCGGCAATAATAGGTGTCGCAATAGCCTTATTCATCGTTGCGCTGTTTATCTTCAATTCCCTTGGAGGCGAATTTATCCCGCAATTGGATGAGGGCGATATTGCGACCCACCTGATCATTGCCTCGGGAAGTTCCCTCTCGCAGGAAATTGAGGCTACGACCAAGGCGGAGCAGATACTTAAAGCAAGGTTCCCTGAAATAAAGATGATCGTGACCAAGATAGGAAGCGCAGAAATACCGACCGACCCGATGCCGATTGAGGCTGGGGATATGATTATCCTACTTAAGGACAGGAGCGAATGGACCTCGGCGGAAACGAAAGAAGAACTGATGGAAAAAATGGAAGAGGCACTCGAAGAGATCCCCGGTGCCTTTACAGAGTTCTCCCAGCCGATACAGATGCGATTCAACGAACTTATGACTGGTGTACGTAGTGACGTGGCCATCAAAATCTTCGGGGATGATATCGACATGCTGGTAAGCAAAGGGGAAGAAGTGGTGCAGCTTATCAAGGGCGTCAATGGCGTCGCGGATGCTAAAGCGGAGCGTGTGGCCGGGCTTCCCCAAATAACGATACGATACAACAAAGACAAGCTGGCACTATATGGACTAAAGATTGGCGACCTAAATAAAGTGATCAGGATGGGCTTCGCGGGCGAATCGGCAGGTGTTGTCTATGAAGGAGAAAAACGCTTTGACCTGGTGGTCCGCCTTGATAACAACAGCAGGAAAGACATTGAAAACCTTCGGGCACTATTTGTAACCCTTCCATCAGGAAGCCAGATTCCACTGGAGCAGATTGCAGATGTGAATTATGAGGACGGCCCGATGCAGATTTCCCGCGAAGACGGCAAGCGAAGGATCGTTGTAGGCTTTAATGTACGCGGCGGCGATGTACAGACCATTGTTGAGGAGATACAGGCGAAGCTGGATGCCAAGCTAAAGCTGCCGGACGGCTATTACACTACGTACGGAGGCTCGTTCGAAAATCTAGTAGATGCCAGCAGGCGCCTTTCTATTGCGGTACCTATCGCGCTTGGCCTTATACTGGTACTACTGTACTTTACCTTTAATTCCATGAAGCAGTCACTTCTTATATTTACAGCAATACCGCTGTCGGCTATTGGTGGTATTTTTGCACTATGGCTAAGGGACATGCCATTCAGCATCTCGGCAGGCGTCGGTTTTATCGCACTCTTTGGTGTTGCGGTACTAAACGGTATCGTTCTTATCGGCTATTTCAACCAGCTAAAGGCGGAAGGCATGACCGATGTTTACGAGCGGATCAGGGAAGGTACTAAAGTAAGGTTGCGTCCTGTTATCATGACAGCCGCTGTAGCATCGCTCGGATTCCTTCCGATGGCTATAAGCTCAAGTGCAGGAGCAGAAGTGCAAAAGCCTTTGGCTACGGTAGTAATCGGCGGGCTTATAACCGCTACGTTGCTAACCCTTATAGTGCTCCCGATCCTATACCTATATTTTGAGAAGGGAATTGGCAAAAAGAAAAGGAAGCCCATCCCTACAATCATAACGCTTGCATTATTGTCCCTTTCCACATTCGGTGCCAGTGCCCAAACGCCTCAGCAACTTAATATTGAGCAGGCTCTTGAGATGGGCATCAGCAGTAATAAAAGCATACAGGCCTCCCAACTGGATACCAAAATGCAGTCCCAGATGCTGCGTTCGGCATTTGAGATGCCTAAAACTGAATTTATGGGGACCTTTGGCAATACCAATTCGCAGGCCAATGATAAGAACTTTTCGGTGAGCCAGGGGTTCAGTCCATTCCAGATAGGCCCGAGAAGAAAGCTATTACAAGAATACAGCAACGCCAGCCAATCAAGGCTTGGCGTAACCAAACAAGAAATAAAATTTAACATCCGCCAGTCATGGAATGAGCTCCGCTACTATGAAAAGCAGATCAAGCTTCTTGAAAAACAGAATACCATACTCCAGAAATTTGTAATGTCAGCGGCATTGAAGTTCGAGACCGGGGAAACCAATTCGCTGGAAAAGGCGGTTGCTACCGCAAAACAGCAGGAACTAGAACAACGGATTAAGGAACACAGGACACAAGCGCAGGTCGCAAAATCCAGGCTTAAAGTATTGCTGGGCCTACAGTCCGATTTCACAGTATCTGACACGGCATTTGTACAGCTCCCATTTGTTCTCGCCGCCGATTCCTCTATGGTAAAGCAAAATCCAAACCTGGAGCTCGCTAATAGCCAGGTACGCATTGCGCAGGCTAACCGAAAGCTGTTGCAATCGGCGCTGTATCCTGATTTTTCAGCCGGCTATTTCATACAGTCTATAACGGGCAGCCAGGACCCAAACGGGCCGGACATCGCCGGCAGCTCACTGCAGTTCCAGGGATTCTCGGTGGGGATATCCCTTCCGATCTTTGCAGGCAGCAGCGTTGCGCGGTCAAAGGCAGCCGCTACAGGTATCGAAGTCGAGAAAAAAAATACGGAGTACCTTCAGGCACAGCTGGTGAGCCAGTTCGAACAGCTCTCGGAGCAATTGCGAACCTACCAGTCGCTGATCGACTACTACCGCAATACAGCAATCCCTAATGCAAATTCAATTATAAGTAATGCGACAAGGGCATACCAGAACGGTGATATCTCCTACGTGGAATATGTTCAGGGGATTGAAACCGCCTCAGCCATACAGCTGAACTACAATGACGCGATAAGCAACTATAACCAGACTGTAATCAATATCCAATACTTAATCAATCAATAATAAAAGAAAATGAAAAAATCCAGTATCATATATTTCATCCTTGCAGCAGTAGTGGGTATTGCGCTTGTAGTATATTTTTCGCTCCGCCACACCGAGGGTGACGGGCACAACCACGGCGAGGCTGAAGGTGAAGGCGAGGCACACACGGAGGAGAGTGCAGGCGGGCCAAAAGAAGTCGAACTTAATGAAGCGCAATTTACGGGTTCTAAGATCGAATTGGGCACTTTCTCCCAAAAGAACCTCAGTGAAGTAATCAATGCCAACGGCTATACAGAACTGCCGCCGCAGAACCAGGCAGATGTGTCGGTCTACACCAGTGGCATAGTCAGGACCATTGTTGTCATAGAAGGGCAGCATGTTAATAAAGGGCAAACGATAGCAACTATTGAAAGCCCTGAATTCACCAGGATTCAGGAGTCATACCTGACTTCAAAAAGCAACCTCGCATTTCTTGAGCTTGAATTTCAAAGGCAGAAATTGCTAAGCGAACAGGAAGTGAACTCAAAGAAAGTATTCCAGCAGACAAAAGCTAACTATGAGATTGAAAAAGCGCGTTTCAATTCATTGCAGCGCCAACTCGCTACCCTCGGTATCAGCGCCGGGGGCCCCACTACGTCAACAGTTGCGATTAAAGCACCAATCTCAGGCTATATCACCGATATCAATATTAAGCTTGGCAGCAATGTCGAAGCAGGAAAACCCCTTGTAAGCATCGTGGATAACTCGAAGCTGCACGTCGACCTGTTGGTATATGAAAAAGACCTGCCGCGTGTCAAAGAAGGCCAGAATGTCCGCTTCACCCTTACCAACCAGGACAATTCCGAGGTAACCGGCAGGATATTCAGTATTGGCAAATCTTTCGAGAATGATACAAAATCGGTTGCGGTCCATGCGGATATCACAAACGACAAGCAAAAGCTGATCCCGGGTATGTATGTAAATGCCCTTATTGATGTCGGCACAAACGCTGTCGCGGCGCTCCCACTGGAAGCCATTGTGAAAGCAGACGGGCGCGAATTCATCTTCGTTCTTGAAGAAGGCCATAAAGAAGAAAGCCACGACGAAAAAGAAGGCCATGACCATGAAGATGGCGACAAGCATGATGAAGACACCGGCAAGTCCTACCATTTCCAGAGGATTGAGGTTAAGACCGGTACCGCACAGCTCGGATATGTGCAGGTTTCCCTGCTCCAAAAGATAGACCCTAATGCCAAAATCGTTCTTAAAGGCGCCTATTATATTCAGAGCCACCTGCTTAAGAGCGAAGGCGGTGGAGGGCACAGCCATTAAATTAGTTCTTAACCTTAAATTATTGACACATGAAAAAATCAGTAGTAATTATTGCTTTAGCAATCGCAACACTCACAAACGTTTCTTGCGGCAAGAAAGAGGAAAAGCCAGCAGCAACCGAACATGAAGGCCATGACCATAGCGAGGCTACCATGCACAAGCCGGCCTATGAATGCCCGATGGAATGCGAAAAGGGAAAAACGTATGAGGCCAAGGGAAAATGCCCTGTCTGTAAAATGGACCTGATAGCTGTAACTGAGGAAAATCATGAAGGCCACAAGCATTCCAGCGATGAGCATGAGGGCCACCAGCATTAGTAAGTAGTTCTAGGTTTGTGTTTAATTGCCCACAACGCGGGTGACAACATGCGTTGAGGGCTAAGGCTCAGGCATGGCAACCGCCGTGCCTGATTCCTGACACAAGGGAAAGGCTGCAAAAATCACACGTTAAATCATACCTATGGATATCAATACGGAATTGATTATATTAATCAAGCTGATAGTTTCCTTTATACTGGGCGCCTTCATAGGATTAGACAGGGAGCGCCACGGACATGATGCAGGAATAAGGACCTATGGAGCTGTATGCCTGGGGGCAACACTTTTTACGGCAATAACGACGCACCTGGCAAGCGATCCCGCTGCGGCTTCAAGGGTAATAGCGAACATTGTGACCGGGGTCGGTTTTCTTGGGGCAGGAATCATTTACCGCAATAGCGCTGCAAATACTTCCCACGGCCTTACCACGGCCGCGACGGTATGGTGCACATCTGCCGTTGGAGTGGCTGTCGCACTTAATATGTTTATCATCGCCTCTGCCAGTGCAGCAGCCCTATACTTCCTATTGTCGTTACACCACCAAAAATGGTATCTCAATTGGAAGAAAAATATTAAGCATAAGGATAAATCTCCTGACTGATTCCATGACGATATGTGCATACCTGTTTATGAATACCAAAGTGATTTAAAAAAAATACCCATTATGTTAGTAAAAAATAACAAAAATTCTATCCTATATTTTATTAAATCAATATGGATTGATGTCATTGCAATCGTTACGTACGCTATTGTTATTGGAACTCTTGACCATAATACGGTACTTAGGAAAATTTCAATTCCGCTACCAATCACCTCAGTTATGGGTACCATAGTCTCACTACTTTTAGCATTCCGTACAGCGCAGTCCTATGACCGATGGTGGGAGGCAAGGAAAATTTGGGGAGAAATTGTGAATGATTCCAGGACGCTGATAAGGCAGGTAAAACAATTCCTTCCTGATACAGCATCAGAAACTGGGCTTAAGGAATTTGCGGAGCGTCAAATAATTTGGTGCTATTCCCTAAGTGAAAGTCTTAGAAAAACGCCCTACTCTACAGATGTAGGTTCCTATATTAACGGGCATAAAATTACCGCTAATAATATTCCCGCTGAACTTTTGAACAGGCATGCTGATCAATTGGCATTGCTTTCAAAAACGTACAACATGAACGAAAATAAGCAAGTCCAAATTGATACCACAATTGCGCGGCTTAATGATGCTATGGGAAAATGTGAAAGAATAAAAAACACGGTGTTTCCAAAATCATATAGCCTGCTGATCCACTTCCTGATCTATATGTTATCATCCATATTGCCTTTTGGCCTGGACGACGGTTATCCGGCACTTGAAATTTTACTTACCATCATAATTTCACTGATGTTTATAGCAGTAGAACAAACGGCAATCATAATGCAGGATCCTTTTGAGAACAAACCTACGGATATACCTATGACGGCATTATGTGCGATAATAGAAAACAACATTAAAGAAATATGTACCGATCTGGCAATACCACCGCTCTCACAGGTCAAATCATACTATGTAAACTAGTAATTCACCCAATTACGATTAAACCGTAACTATAGATAATTTAAATTTAATAAATAAAAAAACTGTACTATGATTGAAAGCAACGAAAACAATACCGCTCCTAAATCAGGAAACAGAAACATTGAGCCTTCTAAAAATGCTACTACACCTGTTACTGAAGTGGAAGATGCACATTCAGAAGATGATGGGCACAACCACGGGGCTGACGAAGAAATTTCAGGTTGGAAAAGTCATTGGCAGCTCTTGCTCGCAATTTTCATACTGGCCATCATGTTAACACTCGAATTCGGGTTTAGCTATGTTCCCCCTTTTCCGGCTGACCTTATCATATTTGCTGTAGCTTACCTTCTTGCAGGTTATAATGTTCTGTATATGGCGTATAGAAAAGCCTTAAGGTTTGATTTTTTCAATGAATTTTTCCTAATGAGCGTTGCGACTATCGGGGCATTTTCAATTGGGTCGTATAGTGAGGGAGTAGCCGTAATGGCTTTTTATTCCATCGGCGAATGGTTCCAGGATGCGGCGGTCAACCGTGCCAAACGAAGCATAAAGGCGCTGTTGGATATTAGGCCTGAAGAAGTTACAGTGGTACGGGAGGGACAGGAAAGTATAGTGAGCCCGAAAGATGTAAAAATTGATGAGACCATTAGGGTGAAGCCTGGGGAGAAAGTAGCGCTTGACGGCGAAATGATTTCTGAAAAAGCATCCTTCAACACCGCTGCACTTACGGGAGAGAGCAAACCGGACACAAAAAATAAAGGCGAAAAGATATATGCGGGCATGATCAACCTGAATACTGTGGCCGAGGTAAAGGTCACTTCGCTATTTAAGGACAGCAAGCTGAGCCGCATATTGGAGATGGTACAGGACGCCACAGCCCGCAAATCACAGACACAACTTTTTATAAGCAGGTTTGCCAAGATCTATACGCCGATCGTTTTTGCACTGGCACTAGCGGTATGCTTTGTACCCTACTTCTTTACTGACCCTTATGTCTTCACGACCTGGTTTTACAGGGCACTGGTGTTCCTTGTTATAAGCTGTCCCTGTGCACTCGTGGTATCGATTCCACTGGGCTATTTTGGAGGAATTGGGCTGGCCTCACGAAACGGGATTCTGTTCAAGGGATCCAATTTTCTCGATGTGATGACCGACATCAATGTTGTGGTGATGGATAAGACAGGAACCTTGACAGAGGGTATATTTAAAGTCCAGGAGATAAAGGCCACGGACATCGAAGAAAAAGAATTGCTAAAGCTTGCAGCCGCAATCGAAAGCCAGTCGACCCACCCTATAGGCATGGCAGTGGTTGAGCATGCCGGAAAAGATTCCTTTAGGGATATAAGCATTAAGGAAATAGAAGAGATTTCAGGGCACGGCCTCAAGGGCGTTATTGATGGCAAGGAAGTACTGGCCGGTAACACCAAATTAATGAAGAAGTTCGATATTGAATATCCTGAGGAAATTAATAGTATTGTCTATACGATTGTGGTGCTCGCAGTGGATAAAAAATACAAAGGCCACATTACAATAGCCGATAAGATAAAGGAAGATGCAGTTGATGCTATTAAAGATTTGCATGCCCTAAAAATACAGACCGTTATGCTTTCGGGTGATAAGCAGAGCGTTGTGGATGAAGTAGCAAAAAAACTTGGAATTGATAACGCATATGGCGACTTGCTACCCGAAAATAAGGTTGAGAAAGTCCAGGCGTTAAAGGATGAGGGCAAGAAGATAGCATTCGTCGGCGACGGCGTTAACGATGCACCGGTAGTAGCGCTTGCAGACGCAGGTATTGCGATGGGAGGCCTGGGGAGCGATGCAACTATTGAAACAGCAGATATCGTTATCCAGAACGACCAGCCTTCCAAGATTGTAACAGCTATAAAAGCAGGAAAGATTACCAAACAGATCGTCTGGCAAAACATCATCCTGGCTATGGTGGTAAAGATTATTGTACTTGCACTGGGTGCGGGTGGGATTGCAACGCTTTGGGAGGCAGTGATTGCTGACGTTGGCGTGGCACTGCTTGCCATCCTAAATGCTGTACGTATCCAAAGAATGAAAATATAACCGATGAGAGATAAATTAGCTGGCTCAAAATGGGTTGCGAATACAAGTGGCTACCAGAAATTGGCACTGTCCCTTTTACTGGCGGCCCTTGCTTTTATTGCCACAATGTTCCTGCATTTGGGCACTACTGTACGGATCATGGTTGCCTGGGATATCTTTACCCTCTCTCTCATCGGGTTGAGCTGGCTATTATTCATAACCACCACAGCAAAAGAACAGCATGAAGTAGTGCGGAAACAGGATGACGGGCTTAAGGTAATATTTGCAATCGTGCTGACCTCTGTGTGCGTCAGCCTTCTCGGGACCTTGCTCCTGATAGTAAAGACAACGGAATCCTCAGCCGATAAGGATATACGGACTATCGTTACGCTTTCGGCTGTAGCACTCTCGTGGGTATTGCTTCATAGTATCTTTACCATTCGGTACGCGCACCTTTATCATGATCACAACAAATTAAATACTGGTACCGAAGTGGGTGGCATTGATTTTCCTGATTCAGAACAGCCTGATTATCTCGATTTCGCCTATTTCTCATTTGTCATCGGAATGACGTTCCAAGTATCGGATGTGAGCGTGTCCTCCCGAATGGTCAGGCGTTACGTACTGATGCACAGCCTCATATCATTTGTATTTAACACCATAATTGTGGCCTTGACAATTAATACGATTGCAAACATCAGTAATTAACCTTCGGGCTGAAATTCCTGGGAACCGCTTAGTACTGACATAATGAAAATTTACAATTTCTTACATGGCACTTCTTGAAGAATTTGAAAAGCAAGGCCGCGGGCTTTCAAAATATGGGAAAGCAATCCCCTTTACTGCCTTGATATTAAGCTACGCGCTGCTCATTAAAGGTGAAATCTATCCCAACAGCTTTTACTTTCAGGAAAGCAGTGCGGAAGAGCTCTACGAAAATTTATGTCTCCTGTTCAGCTTTTTTGGCTTTGCGGTATATACCTACGCGCTGGGCACATCTACAGCACTATCAGGAAGGAAAATGAAAGGGCGTGCAGCGGAAAGCTATCACGGCACCGGACTATATTCTGTCGTCAGGCATCCCAAATTCATAGGTATGGTGATCATGTGGATGGGACCTGCACTTTTGACCGGCTTTCTTTGGTTTGAAATAGCCTACTGGCTTTTTTGCTGGCTGTATTTTGAGCGAATCATGTTTGCCGAGGAAATGCATATCAGGAATCAGTTATCCTCAAATTACCGGAACATCACTGAAAAAATACCAGCCTTTATCCCAAACATTTTGCTGTTTAGAAAATCGCAATCCTTCAATTGGCGGAAAGCTGTGCTGAAGGATAATAGTCAGTTTACATATGTCGTCCTGGCCTTTTTTATCTTTGACTTTTGCTCGGAAATGATTGATGGGAAACCGCAACTAAACAAATTATTAAGTATAGTCCTGATTATTACTTTCGCATCCAATATTGCTTTAAGTATATACAAACGCCTGGAAAAGACATCGGGTATGAAAAAAACGGGCAGTCAAAAATAGGTTTTATTTACAAACATCCTATTGTGCCGTCCTGGTAAACTACCATAAGGCACCTGCCAGATGGAACCGGTATTGAGAGATATCACTGACCATAAAAGTTGGATATTTCGCCATTAGCGGTTTTTTCGTCCAACGGTATTTAGCTAATCTATAGTCCCTCGATGTTTTTATAATATCATTATTATAAGTAGCACAGTATTCCCTGACAGCGCATCTTTTAGCAAGGCCCATGAATGGGTTTTGCAGTGGTAGCAGACAACGCACTATGAATATTTTAAGGCTCCTGACTAACATAAAGATGTCGCGCGACATATTTTTAAGATTCTAATAAAATTTTTAAAGTTGTATGTATTTTATTTTTAGTTTTGTCTAAAAATAATTTAAGATGGCTTTAAACTTTAACTATGATAATCGCATTAGGTTGCATGCTGCCCTTTTACTGGTGATTTTTGCTTCACTGCTATCCTGTTCAAATTTTGAACCCGAAGCAATTGCTGACGACAGCATCCTTGACGGTCCGCTTGATGGATTGACACACGAACAGAACCGGAGATTTTTAGCGGGGGATGTGGCTTTTAATGACGAAGTATTCACTTCGGGAACGGGACTCGGCCCCGTCTTCGTCGCGACCAGCTGCGTAGCCTGCCATGCTGGCGATGGTCGGGGAACTCCATTCACCACGCTGACACGCTTTGGGCAAATCAATGAGACTGGCAATACTTTCCTTCATCTGGGCGGACCTCAGTTACAAAACCGGGCACTGCCGGGCTACGCACCAGAGGTGGTGCCGCCAGGGGCCACCTTCGCAAGATTTACTCCTCCGGCTAATACAGGACTCGGCTTTATAGAATTAGTTTCAGACACCGATCTATTGGCGATGGCCGACCCCGACGACCTCGACGGTGATGGCATATCCGGCGTACCAAACTGGAACTACATTCCTGATTACTTAAACTTACCACAAGGCGCAGTAAGCCAAAATGGCAAATATATCTGCCGATTTGGTCGAAAGGGCGCCGCTTTCGACCTGCTCCACCAAACTGCCAATGCCTACAACCAGGATATCGGGATAACTTCCAGCTTCGAACCTGTTGATACCTATACAGGCCTTAGTATAGACCCGGAAATAACCGACCTCACAGTACGCAATGTCGTTTTCTACCTACAAACGCTGAAAGCGCCGATACAGCGTAACCAGAATGATGCAAGGGTACAGCAGGGAAAAGCGTTATTCAGCCAGATCCAATGCGCCGCCTGCCATAAGCCGGAACTGCGGACAGGGTATTCTGCCTTGTCACCGCTGTCCAATAAAAACTTCTATCCCTATACCGACCTTTTGCTGCACGACATGGGCCCCGGCCTTGATGATGGGTACACTGAAGGCTCCGCGAAAACATACGAATGGCGCACACCACCCTTATGGGGATTAGGCCTTTCGCCAAACTCGCAGGGCGGCAACTTCTTTCTTATGCATGATGGGCGTGCACGTTCGATTGAGCAGGCTATACAGCTTCATGGCGGCGAAGCCGCTGCAAGCCGCAGTAACTATAACAATTTGAGTCAGCAGGAAAGAGAGGCCGTACTTAAATTTTTAAATTCCCTTTAACTATAATGGATAGAAAACAATTCCTCAAGACCTGCGGGCTTGGATGCCTTGGCAGTATAGCTGCCGTTTCGCTGCTGAACAGCTGTTCATCCGCAAGATCAATGAACAGTAGTATAGATGGTGACAACCTGGTCGTCCCCACGTCTGACTTCGGCAATGAAACCCATGGTTTCCGCAAGTTTATTGTGGTCAATAATGACTTGCTCAAGTTCCCCATTTGTGTATTCAGGCATACTGCCGACAGCTATTCTGCCCTGTGGATGGAGTGCACCCATATGGGTGCGGAACTGCAGGTTTTCGGCGATACCCTGCAATGCCCAGCTCATGGGAGCGAGTTCAGCGACAGGGGCGTGGTCCGTAACGGTCCGGCCGACCGTGCCTTGCGAAGCTTTCCAATATCTATTGAAATGAACCTTATAAAAATATCCCTGAAAAAGCAATGAGGAAAATAATTATACTGCTGTTTTTATGTGGTGCTATGCCACTTTTGGCACAGATAGACCCCACACTGTTGAGAAGGTTCCCGAAAGATACCGTCAAAGACCTAATGAATATGGATGCGGTATACAACCGCCCTTTCCTCGGTATGGGAAAGCTACCGGTATCGGTGGGCGGATATGCCGAGATCAACTGGCAGCACCTGGGTACTGACGGGGTTTCCGAAGGGCACCAGTTCCAGTTCAGAAGGATGACATTGTTTGTATCCTCCACAATATCAAAGCGCCTGAAATTCCTTAGTGAAATTGAGTTTGAGGAAGGCGGAAAGGAAGTTGCCATAGAATTCGCGGCAATAGACATGGAGCTCTTTCCGCTGGCCAACCTGCGGGCAGGAATTATCCTGAACCCCATTGGCGCGTTTAACCAGAACCATGATGGTCCGAAATGGGAATTCACCGACAGGCCTATTTCTGCAACTGAAATGCTTCCGGCTACCTGGAGCAATGCTGGCTTCGGGATGTATGGAAAAGAATACGCCGGAAACTGGATGTATGGGTATGAACTGTATTTTTCCGGTAACTTCGATGACGGCATTATAGATAATAGCTTAGGAAGGACATCGCTTCCTGCGGCAAAGGAGAATCCTGAACGCTTTGAAGAGATCAATAGCGGGCTGCCGCTTTTTACAGGAAAAGCTTCAGTACGCAATTCTAAATATGGAGAGCTTGGGCTGTCTTATATGGGAGGGGTTTTTAATAAGTTTGAGGAAGACGGTCTGGCACTGGATGAAAAGAGACGCGTGGAGGTATACGCCGTTGACTATAATACTATCCTTCCCTATCTCAAAACCTTCATTACTGCTGAATGGGCATGGGTTCACGTGGATGTACCTCTCACCTTTAGCCAACAATACGGCAGCAAGCAGAGAGGTGGATTTATCGATATTGTACAGCCGGTTCTGAAGCGCAAGGTACTGGACTGGGATAATGCTATACTTAACGTAGCCTGTCGTTTGGAATACGTTGATTTTAATGTAGGTACTTTTAATGAAGCAGGTCACAATATTGGCGATGAGCTTTGGAGCATTATGCCCGCGATCAGCTTTCGCCCTTCGGCCCAGACCGTCCTCAGGCTCAATTACCGAATCCTTGAGGCCACTGACCTACTGGGGAATCCGCCAAGCCAGACCAGAGGCTTTAGTTTTGGGCTGAGCACTTATTTTTAATCTCACGTTTTCTATGCCCTATTTGCTGTTGCTAATGCTTTTGCGAACTACTGCGGCTTTGAAATATATTATTATATTTGCTTTAGTGCTTTCAAATAAGCGACTGGGAAATCGGGGTTAAGCCCCATAAGTCAAACCACTAATCTATAACTATGAAAAAAATTATTATTCCTTTTTTTGCTGTGGCGATGTGTGTTGCCTGCAATGACAAGAAGACCGACAGCCATGAGGGGCATGACCACAGCGATGGAACCGAGCAGCATGAAGGTCACGATCACAGCACGGACACTACGTCCACTAAAGATACTTTGGCAGGTGAGGCGCACGATCACGAGCATACCGAAGGCGATGGCCATCAGCATTAATATTATATCAAATCTGTAGTTAATTAAATAGCCATGAGTGAAAACGTCATGGCTATATTATTTCAGTCTACCTTTAATAACTATAATGCTCCAGCCTGATACTTATAACTAGAGATTTTGTTGACTTTGATTTGAGCCGATAAATTGCGCCTAGTATTAAATGTAATTCTAAGGTTAGAATAGAAATAGAATAAACCAATGTAAAAGAAATAGAAGATATTTTAAATAGAATAATTCTAATGTAAACAAAATAGAAAATACTTTAAATAGAATAAATCCAATGTAAAAGAAATAGAAGATATTTTAAATGGAGTAATTCTAATGTAAAAAAAATAGCGAATACTTTAAATAGATTAAATCCAATGTAAAAGAAATAGAAGATATTTTAAATGGAGTAATTCTAATGTAGAAAAAATAGCGAATACTTTAAATAGATTAAATCCAATGTAAAAGAAACAGAAGATATTTTTAAATAGAATAATTAATAAAGACATTCTAATAAATAAAATTCATCAAATAGAATTTCTAATGTTAGAAATAAAAAATATCAAAAATATAATGTAAAAGAAATGGCAATTCTTTTACATATAACACTACCTTTGTAAAGAAAAACGAAAAAACTTTACATTATGTGGGAATTAGGACCATTACCAGTTGATATCGATTTAGAAACTAAGAAAGTCTTAAAAAAACTTCCTTCCGTTCATAGAGCTCTAGCAGAATTAAAAGGAATTGCGAGTACAATGCCTAATCAAAACATATTATTAAATACGTTAGCTATACAGGAGGCAAAAGACAGTAGTGAAGTAGAAAATATTGTTACCACCCATGATGAACTTTATAAGGCTTCTCTTGAACTGGAAAATATACAAACCCTGGCGGCTAAAGAAGTTCAAAATTATATATCTGGACTAAAGAGAGGTTTTAATTTAGTAAAGGACTTTGGATTTTTAAATAGTAATCACATTATTCAAATCCAATCTCTACTGGAAAACAGCGACGCAGGATTTAGAAAAGTTCCGGGAACTACTTTAAAAAATGAAAAAACAGGACAAATAATATATACTCCCCCACAAGACCATTCATCTATAGTCAGTTTAATGACTAACTTAGAGAAATTCATTAATAACAATGAAATGTCCGAATTAGATCCCTTAATTAAAATGGCAGTAATACATTTTCAATTTGAAAGCATTCACCCCTTCTATGATGGAAATGGAAGAACAGGGAGAATTATAAATATAATGTACCTGGTTTTACAAAACTTGTTGCAAGCACCAACTTTATATCTAAGTCGATATATTAATCAAAACAAAACAAAATATTACGAGTATATTCAATTAGTCCGAGATTCAAATGACTGGGAACCCTTTATTCTTTACATGTTAGATGCAGTGGAACAGACTTCAAGACAAACAGTAGAACTAATATTGCAAATAAAAATTTTAATGCAGGACTATAAGATTAAGATTAGAGATCAATATAAATTTTATAGTCAGGATTTGCTAAATAATCTTTTTAAACACCCCTATACTAAAATAAACTTCTTAGAACAAGAGCTTAGAATTTCCAGACCTACTGCCACCAATTATGCTAATAAATTAGTTGAAGATGGTTTTCTAGTAAAACAAAAGTTGGGAAACACATATTACTTTATAAACCAGCCACTAGTAGCTTTATTGATGAATCTGCAGCCATTAGAGAGTAAAGTTTAAAAAGACACATACCTTTAACGAATAAGGGAGGGACTGTATCAAGTATATCAGCACCTTTTAAAGCAAAAGAGCTGCCGAAATATACGTTTAGTAATCTTTATGGAGGGAACATATTCGAAACTTACCTCTGAAAACCGCATAACGCTGGCTCGTTATATTTTAGAACTCAAAGTGCCACCATTATCTTAACCGACATAAAATATATAATTCTACGTCGAAAATGTTCGAAAAACAGGAACTACACCGCCCTTTTTTGCACTGAAGATATATACTTCAAGTATTTCAAGTAATAAATATTTTAAATATGTCGCTGTTACTTTTCTTATTCTATCCAGTGTGATAAAATAATAACTGTTTGGTTATCATATTTAATCTAAGAGTTCGTCATAATTGCTCGAATTAAAAATTCTATAAAAACCTGAAGTTTGATGCTGCAAAAAAAAATAAAATGTAGAAAGTTTAATTATATATCGTAATATTGCAATATAATAATAAAACAATGGGAGCAACTAAAACCGATCATTTTACGGATAACCAAAATGAACTGGCTGTCTTAGCCAAAGCTTTGGGACATCCTGCACGAATAGCAATCATCGAATACCTGATGAAAGTCGATACGTGCATCTGCGGCGATATCGTGAATGAGATGCCTTTGGCCCAGCCAACGGTTTCACAGCACCTGAAAGAACTTAAGAATGCAGGCCTTATCAAAGGAAATATTGAAGGCACCGCAATTTGCTACTGCATCAATGAAGAAGGATTCGAGAATATTAAAGGTTTCTTCCAGCATATTACCGAGTATACCGAAAAGAGAAAAGCAAACTGCTGCTAACACTAAATTATAATCTTATGAAATTATCAGAAATTAAAAATCATCTTAATGGACTAGCTACATTGTCCTTCCAGCTTCCTGATGGAGCATTTGTGCCGGAAAACTTCCACGTTACAGAAGTGGGATTGATAACTAAAGATTTTATCGACTGCGGGGGTACCATACGAAAGGAAACTGTTGTCAACTTTCAGCTATGGGAAGATTCTAATGACGAGGACCACAGGCTTAAACCAGAAAAGCTGTTAAAAATTATTGACTTATCCGAAAAGGTTCTGGGCATAGGCGATTATGAAATTGAAGTAGAGTACCAAGACAGGACTATAGGGAAATATGACCTCGACTTCGACGGCAAAGGTTTTTTGCTTCTGAACAAGCAAACCGCATGCCTGGCCTCAGACCAGTGCGGGATTCCAAGTGAGAAGAAAAAAGTGGCACTTTCGGAAATCGCTATCGGAAATCCCAACAGCTGCACCCCTGGCGGAGGCTGCTGCTAATATCATAAACAATATCAACAAACATATGCTTTATCCGGAAATAACAACTGTAGTGAACAGCTTCAGTTCTGAAAATATATCAGAGCAACGTAAAGAGGTGCTTAAGCCTTTAATTGATTTTATCCAGTCAAAAGCGCTGGCTCAGGAAGAAATAAGGCTTAACCTGATATGTACCCATAATTCACGCAGGAGCCACCTTGCTCAGATATGGGCACAGGCAGCAGCGGAGTACTACCAAATCCCGAAGGTTATTTGTTATTCAGGCGGAACAGAGGCAACGGCCATGTTTCCGGTTGTGGCCGAAACCCTAAAGCTGTCAGGCTTCAGAGTACAAGCGCTCTCTATTGGAGATAATCCGGTATATGCTGTTAAATATTCAGAAAACCAGCACCCTGTGATCGCGTTTTCCAAAACGTATTATGATGAGTTCAATCCCGATGGTGGTTTTGCAGCTATAATGACCTGTTCACAAGCTGATGGAGGATGCCCTTTTATATCTGGTGCTGAAAAGCGAATCGCCATAACATATGAAGACCCGAAGGCATTTGATAATTCGCCACAGCAAACTGAAAAGTACAATGAGCGCAGCCTTCAGATTGCTGAGGAAATGTTTTACGTATTCTCCCAAATAAAAAAGTAAGTATGTCTGCAAACAATTGTGCCCCTGCGGCCGATAGAAAGAAACTTGGCTTCTTAGACCGCTATCTGACATTGTGGATTTCTCTTGCCATGGCATTTGGCGTATCACTGGGCTACCTGCTGCCTTCAAGCAGTGACTTCATCAACTCCTTTTCAAGCGGCACCACCAATATTCCGCTTGCAATAGGCCTGATACTGATGATGTACCCGCCGTTGGCAAAGGTGAATTACAGTAAAATGGGTGAAGTCTTCTCCAATACTAAAGTTTTGGGCGCTTCATTGCTCCTAAATTGGGTTATTGGTCCCATCCTGATGTTTGCCCTTGCTTTGCTATTCCTGAAAGGTTATCCAGAATATATGATTGGGGTTATTCTCATCGGGCTGGCCCGTTGTATCGCGATGGTGGTTGTATGGAACGACCTTGCTGATGGCAATCGTGAATATGCTGCCGGGCTTATTGCACTAAACAGTATTTTCCAGGTATTCCTGTACAGCGTATATGCGTATATTTTTATAACCATACTTCCGCCCTATTTCGGGTACGATGGCTTTGCAGTAGACATCAGCATTGGGCAGATTGCTGAAAGTGTAGGCATCTATCTAGGTATACCCTTTGCTTTGGGCATTGTAAGCAGATATGCTTTGATCAGGCTTAAAGGAATAGAGTGGTTCCAGACAAAATATGTGCCTATTATTTCCCCAATAACCCTGATAGCCCTGCTGTTCACCATTGTAATAATGTTCAGCCTTAAAGGAGAATTAATAGTAGAAATACCTATGGATGTGGTACGTATAGCTATTCCCCTGGTAATCTACTTTACGATTATGTTTGTGATAAGCTTTTTCACAGGGCGCTTTTTTGGTGCCGATTATTCTAAGAGCGCGTCCATAGCATTTACGGCAACGGGAAATAACTTTGAACTGGCTATTGCGGTGGCAATTGGTGTGTTTGGTATTAATAGCGGGCAGGCGTTTGCTGGAGTTATTGGCCCACTTGTCGAAGTTCCTGCTCTTATCGCGCTGGTTAACCTTGCTTTTTGGTTCAGAAGGAAATTTTATGTAGAAATAATCCAACAGGCTAAAAATCAAAAAGACTAAAATTTGTCTTGTATAATATAAATAACTGCGTTTATGAGCAGCAGCTATTTCCGCTTTGAATGGGCGGGCACGGCACAGAACCGTAACTGCAGTAGACGCAGCAGTCACCCTGCCTTGGTTTTATTGTTCCTTTACAATTTGTACATTGGTAGAAGAATGTGCAGGCATTATCCGGCATCAGCTCTTCCTTGCTGAAATGGCAATGCGGGCAAGTTATCGTGGACATCATGACAATAGCATCTCCTTTTCCATATAGCCTGTTACGGTAAAAATTCACTATAGCTGATGCCAACAGCACAAACATGCCTGCGTAAATAAAAAGCAATTCGTTGCTTAAATACCCATATAAAATAATGGCGGCTCCTGGCACACCCACCAATAAAGGATATAGGCATCGGTGCCTCCTGTAAGATAGGAATAACCCAATTAAAAAAATGCCTATAAGGCCGAGAAAAACCGGCATTGTCCAACTGCCTAGCAGCTCTACGCCTCCAAGGCCTAAGGCAGACGCGCCAAAAGCGAATAATGGAAAGCAGCATGGTGACAGCAATGCAGTTAGGAAAATAGCCCCAACTCCTATACGGTCAATCTTATAGTTTTTCATATCGTGAAATGATTTCAGCAAATATAATACTTTCATGCTTAATTATGTTTAATACGAGAATGTAATTATGTTTGAAAGGTAATTTCGTCTGGGTAAGATCCTGCTCGTAAACTTGCCGGGCATATTCAAATGTTAACGGTCTCTAAAGCCCGTAGGGTATGCGGAAGGCATTAATTATCTTTGATAGTTAACTTTAAACCTGTTATATTATGAAAAATAAAATTCTGGTAAGTGCGGCTGTTGCCGTGCTGCTGTTATGCGGCTGCAAAAACAAAACGGCAGAAGATGCCGATAATAAAGGTACCGCGACTGATACTGTACAACAAGCCACTTCTGATGTGACAAAAGCCGCAGAGGAGACCGGCGACCTGATGGCGGACATGAATAACATGATGGACAAGGTACACGCCTTGGAGAAAAAAGGAATTGCCGACTACGACCTTGCCGCCGAACTAAGAGAACACCACAAGGGCGCAATAGCAATGTCGCAAACGCAGCTGGATTCCGGTATGGATGCACAGCTCAAAGAGATGGCACAGAAGATAAAGGACGCGCAGCAAAAAGAAGTAGACCAAATCGACAAGATGCTTGACGGTTACGATGACAAAGCAAAGGACTATGACCCTATGAACACTGATAGTGGATTAGGCAAGGCCATGATGGATAACATGCAGGCTATGATGAAAATGCCGGAGATGGATGGGGGTTCGGTAGACAAGTCATTTGCAACGATGATGATCAAGCACCATCAGGATGGCATTAAGATGGGCAAGACAATACAGCGGTATGCAAAAGATACGAAATATAAACAGATGGCGCAGAAGATGATTTCAGACCAGCAAAAAGAAATTGAGGAACTGCAAAATTGGCTGGCTCAGCATAAATAAAAAATAGGTTATAGTGAAAAGCCCCTGCTGTGCAGGGGCTTTTTCGTTCAGGTGCAATGATGCACAGGTGGTCCGATACAGTCCCAATTGTTACCTTTTGTTAGCAATAAGCCAATTGCTCATTTCGATTATCTCCTGTGACTGCATCTCGACAATAGCAGTAGCCATTGCCATTAATTCAGTGTTGTTCCCATGGTGAAGATAGGATGATGCGCTGTCTATCGCAGCCTGGTGGTGGATGATCATAAGGCTGGCAAAATCATTGTCAATATCACCGGTGATCATCTGCTGGTCAGCCATAGCGTCCATTTTATCCATCCCCATCATCTGCTCCTCCATAAATTCCATATCCATATCATCAACCGCTAGCCCCGAAAGGATAGCCTGAAGCTCCTGTATCTCCTGCTGCTGTTCGGTAATTATAGCCTGCGCCATGGACTTCATCGCTGCATTGCTGCCTTCCTGCAGCTCCAGGTTAGCCATAGCGATCGCTCCTTGATGGTGCATGATCATCATTGCGGCAAAATCCACATCCGGGTCATGGGTCATTTCCATGGCTGCCATTGCGTCCATCATGCCATGCATGGTGTCCATCATCTTGTTGTCATCATGGGCCTGTAATTGCACTCCATCATTGGCTGCGCTGTCATCATCGGAACATGAAACCATGAATGACAGGGCAGCGGCTGTTATTAAAACGATTGTTCTTTTCATAATTTTCGGTTTAGTTGTTTGTAATCATATTGTTGCACGCATCGGCGCATGCCCTGCAGGCTTCTGCGCATTGCGCGCAGTGCTCCATCCCCATCGCAGCATGTTTTTCGCATTCCTCGGCGCATGCATTGCATACCTCAGCACATAAGCGGCAAAGCTCAATGCTGTAATCACTTCCCAGGCTCATCATTTCTGCAGCTGCCCTGCAGATAGCCGCACACTCCAGATCCAGTTTGATGCACCTAGCGAGATGCTTTACCTGGTCTTCAC
This sequence comes from Flavobacterium sp., assembly GCF_052437795.1. Classification (GTDB taxonomy): domain Bacteria; phylum Bacteroidota; class Bacteroidia; order Flavobacteriales; family Flavobacteriaceae; genus Flavobacterium. The sequence continues at coordinate 83,238 of NZ_JBQVPA010000001.1, read as the reverse complement.
TTAAACACTCTGTTGCGCAATGATTGCACGCGACCGCACAGGCCAGGCAGGCTCTGATACAGTCCATAAATCTTTGATGTGACATAGTATATAAATTTAAAATTAATACTTTTTAATAGGTGAAGGCAAGGCCGCCACCAAGACCCATATCACTGTCGTAGTGTGCTGACAGTGACCAGAATTTGGTCAGGATGTACCTGCTTCCAACGCTATACTCGTAATCGGTATTCCACATCCCCCACAGCCTGAGCCTCGAGGTGACCGGGATATCATCCCTTGTGAACTGAAGCCTAACCCTGCCTTCATGGTCGACCCTCAAATCGCTTTCTACAAACCACGGCAGCACATATATTAATCCCAGGCACGCTACTGCCCTTTGGTCCTGCGTGTTGATCTGCCCGAAGAGGTTTTTCTCGGCATCGCTGGCATCACGGTACCTGAAATCAAAACCTACATAAGCGGACAGGAATTGCATCTTGTCGAGATACCGCCCTATGTGCGCTTCGGTCTCATAACCTGCTTCATTGTTGTAACCGAGCCTCCATTCCAGGTCCGCAAAATTGCGTGTGCCGTCAAGGCGAAGCTCTCCATCGCTGCCGTTGCTTTCAAGGCCGATGTCTGCTGAAAAGTAGTAGCGCCTGTCATCAGCGTATACCTTCCCCAATGCTTCCTCCTGATCGGGTAGCTGCGGGTTAGGGGGCGAATCCTCGTAGGTAAAGATCCTTCCCATCCCGGACATCATATGGTAAAGGATGTGGCAGTGGAAAAACCAGTCGCCGTATTTTGCATCGGCGTGGAATTCGATGGTATCAGTTTCCATCGGCATAACATCGATAACATTCTTTAAGGGAGAGTAATCACCATGCTGGTTTACCACCCTGAAGTAATGCCCATGCAGGTGCATCGGGTGGCGCATCATGGAGTTATTGGTCATTACGATGCGGATATTCTCCCCTTGTTTTATCAGTATTTTGTCGGTCTCTGATACTACTTTGTCATCAATGGTCCATACGTAGCGGTTCATATTGCCTGTCAGCTCGAAATGGATGGTACGTACCGGGCCCTCTGGTAATGTTGTTTTCTTGGGCGATTTAAGCATATTGTAGTTTAGGGTAACGATTTCGCTGCCTGCACCGCTATGTGCACTGTGGTCCATACCTGCGTCCATTCCCATATCCATAGTCCCGGCATCTGCTGATCCGCCAGTTATCTCAGGGTACATTACCGCGTTCATGTCCATGGTTTGCAGGCTCATATCCATACCCATATCCTTCATTTTGCCGCCTACCGTCATCATGTCGTTCATCATTTTCATGCCTTCAAAGTAGTTCAGGCGCGCAAGTGGCTGCTCGAGCTGCTTTATGCCCTGCCCAAGCCAAAGCGAGGCCTGCCCTGTCCTGTCTTCGGCAGTAGCGACAAATTCAAAGGCCCGTTTGTCGTCAGGGATAGTCACTATAACGTCGTAAGTCTCGGATGTGCCGACAATAAGCCGGTCTACCTCAACAGGCTCGACCTCTTCGCCATCGCTGGCAACAACGGTGATCTTCCCCCCCGAATAGGTAAGCCAGAAATATGATGAAGCGCCACCGTTAATGACCCGGAGCCGGACTTTATCACCTGCGTTGAATTGCGGGGCGTGGTCTTCATTCTTCCCGTTTATCAGGAACCTTTCATAGTAGACATCGCTTACATCCATCGCGTGCATCCGCTTCCACTCGTTGGTAAACTTTGTGGCCAGCTTGCCCTCCTTTGCGGCTTCCAGATAGTTTTGTGTAGCGCCTTTTTGGATGCCATACCAGTCATTGGCCTTGTGCAGTGAGCGCTCTATATCGTGGGGGTCCTGATCGGTCCAGTCACTGATAAGGACAGTATATTCCGGAGCTTGCGGCACATCCCTCTTATGGATGATAAAGGCCCCGTACATGCCCACCTGTTCCTGGAGCATCGTATGGGAATGGTACCAATAGGTACCTGACTGTATTAGCGGGAATGTGAATACATGGGTCGACATGGCCTTAATGGGAGCAGTGGTCAGGTACGGGACGCCATCCTGCTCGTTAGGAAGCAGCAGCCCGTGCCAATGCACGGAGGTCTCATGGTGCATCTTGTTATGGACATAGATCACTGCGGTATCCCCTTCAGTGAAATGGAGCTCAGGCCCCGGGATGGTGCCGTTGATGGCAATTCCTTCCACGGCCTTGCCTGTATAATTTACAATAGTATCGGTTATATATAAGTCGTAACGCACCGCCTTTGCCCTGGTCTTTGGCGCGCTTTTAGGCGCAGGCGTTGCGGCGGGCACCGACTCCTGCGCGTGGCTCTGATGCTGTATTTCGTTAGCTGTTGTGTTTGGCTCTTTCTTTACCTGCTCTTTTTTTGCGGGAGTCGTCTTTTGGGCCGCTTTCTTTTTTGCTGGCTTTGCTTTTTCTTTTACCAGGGCCATACCGCATTTAGGGCATTTGCCCGGCTTAGCCGAATGCACCTCAGGATGCATCGGGCAGGTGTAGGTGGCCGCAGTGGCTTTTGATGCTTCAGTAGTTTTTGGCGCTGTATGGCCGGAATGCTGCGCCTGCACCAATTCAGGGATAAAGGACAGCAGAAGTGCCAGTATAAGATGTTTTAGGTGTTTTTTCATAATCGTATCTTTTAAATATTCCTTATTCTTAGGGAATTAAGTATAACAGAAACAGAGCTAAGGCTCATGGCCCCTGCCGCTATCATCGGTGAGAGCAGGATGCCGAATGAGGGATACAGCACCCCTGCGGCTACCGGTATGCCGATAATATTATATATGAAGGCCAGGAAGAGGTTCTGTCGGATGTTGGCCATTACCTTATGGCTCAGGTCCACGGCCTTGACGATACCCTGCAGGTCACCCTTCAGAAGGGTAACCCCTGCACTTTCTATGGCCACATCTGTGCCTGTGCCCATTGCAATACCAATATCAGCCTGTGCCAGGGCCGGCGCATCATTGATACCGTCCCCTGCCATGGCAACCACTTTGCCCTGCGACTGCAATTTTTTTATCTCCTCCAGCTTATCCTGTGGCAGGGCCTCTGCCCTGAAATGCTGTAGCCCCAATTGCGCAGCTACCGCTTTGGCAGTCGCTGCGTTATCCCCCGTAAGCATTATAACGTCAATACCTTTGGCCTGAAGGGCTTTGATGGCATCCGCGCTTGTCGCCTTAATAGCATCGCTGATCGTAATATAGCCAATGATGCTTTTGCCGCGGCTGAGGTAGGACACCGTCTTTCCTTTTGCCTGTTCAAGGGATACCTCATCAGCAAGGGCAGCCGGGATTGCAGCCCCTACAGATTCCATAAGCCCCTTATTGCCCAGTGCAGCCTTTTGCCCTGCTACTACCCCGGTAACGCCTTTGCCTGTAACAGCTTCGAAATCTTCAGCCTTTTCAGGTGCAATGCCTTTGATTTTGGCAAAATCCAGGACCGCCTTAGCCAGCGGATGCTCGCTGTACTGGTTCAGTGAGCTGATTAATGTTATGATCTCACTTTCCTGTATTCCATCTATCGGCACAACGCTTTCCACTGAAGGCTTGCCTTCGGTAATGGTGCCTGTCTTATCGGTAATGAGCACATCAAGCTTTGCCATTTTTTCAATAGCTTCAGCATTTTTTATGAGCACCCCTTGCTGGGCTCCCTTGCCCACACCTACCATTATTGACATAGGTGTCGCCAGCCCCAGTGCGCAGGGGCAGGCAATTATCAGTACTGCAAGCGCATTGGCAAATGCAAAAATATAAGCAGGCTGCGGGCCGTATAGGGCCCAGACCGCAAATGTAATGACAGCTATTGCTATTACAGCAGGCACAAAATAGCCCGATACCTTATCAGCAAGCTTCTGGATCGGCGCGCGCGAGCGGCTTGCCGAATTGACCATTTCGATGATCTGCGCCAGCAAGGTCTCTTCGCCGACCCTCTCGGCAGACATCAGGAATGTTTTTGTGCCGTTGATCGTTCCTGCACTCACCTTATCGCCCTGTTGCTTGGTAACGGGAATTGGCTCGCCGGTGATCATGGACTCATCAACGCTGCCTGAGCCTTCAGCGATGGTGCCGTCTACAGGTATCTTGTCTCCTGGCTTTACCCGCAGGATATCTCCTTTTACGATTTCATTGATGTGTATGACGGTATCCCTGCCGTCTTTTACCAGCACAGCTTCTGTTGGGGAAAGCTTTAAAAGTTCCCGTATTGCGCCACTGGTGCGGCTGTGGGCCTTCGCTTCAAGCAGCTGCCCTAAAAGCACAAGGGTAAGGATTACAGTAACTGCCTCGAAATAGAGGTGGACGCCCCCATGGTGGCTGCGGAACTGTTCAGGAAAAACCCCCGGGAACAAAAGCCCGATGATACTGAAGATAAAAGCGGCCGCTGCGCCCAGCCCAATAAGGCTGAACATATTGAGCCGCAGGGTCGCAAAAGAAACCCAGGCTCTTTGAAAGAACATCCACGTAGCATAAAAAACAACAGGCAATGAAAAGGCAAACTGGGTCCAGTTGGACACGTCCTGCCCCAGGGCGCGCCCGATAGGGTTTCCGGGAATCATTTCCCCCATGGCAAGGACAAAGATCGGCAGGGTAAAGCCAACGGCTACCCAAAACTTCCTGCGCAGCACTTTATACGCTTGTTGCTGGTCATCGCCATCCGGTGCCAGTGGCACAAGGTCCATTCCACAGATAGGGCACGCGCCCGGGGCGTCTTTTACGATCTCGGGATGCATCGGGCAGGTATATTGCCGCGCTGTATTTTGCAGCTGCGGTACCTTCTCCAGGTTCATCCCGCAGACCGGGCAACTGCCGGGCCGGTCATAGGTTTTTTCGCCTTCGCAATGCATTGGGCAGTAATATCTGGCGCCGCTGACAGGAGCCTGCGGCGTGTGGTGATCCACATGATGCGCATGGTTTTTAGTGCCCATAGTTTGCCCCTGCATAGAAATACGGTAATCACCCGCAGTGCTTAATGCCTCCTGGAGCTTTTCCGTGGGGATGTGGCGATCCATAGTGATTTCAGCCACAGGCGGATCCAGGGACACCATAGCTGTGACTCCGTCTACGGAATTAAGAGCCTTTTCAACTGCATTTCTGCAACCCTCGCAGCTCATTCCATGAATTTCATACGTATGCTTCATAACCCAAAGATTTAAGTTAATAATTATTCCACCGACAGGCTGTCCTGCAGAGCCTGCACCCATTGCGTCAACACTTGCACTTCTTCTTCTGTAAGCCTGGCATCCCTATGCAACAGAGCGTACGATTCGGGAGGCATACTGCCTGCCTTTACCTGCCCTGCCACGGATTCAAGCTTGCTGGCCTGCCTTCGCTTGGAATAGGTGCCGAAAGTGCTGAAATTTAATTCTTCCTTTCCCTCTGAGATGTGCCTCTCCAGCCACCATCCCACGGGCTGGACATAGGAATACCAAGGGTAATCCGTCGTGTTGCTGTGGCAATCGTAGCAGGAGCGCTCAAGGATTCCTGCTACCTGGCCGGGTATCTTATAGACAGCCTCAATGCTCTGAGGCTCCTCTTCAGTCGCCCCTGCACCCTGCTTTGGCTGGTAGCACTGCATGAGTATAAACAGAATTAGCAGGGCAGTCGGAGCTTTACCAGGCCGCCAACCCACGCTAAAACTCTTTTTTTATCGAACCGCAGCTAAGCATCTCTTCACCGTAATAAGGGTTCCTGATGTCCCTGCCTGCACTGAGCCAGACTGCTCCCTTACCCCCGTTGTACATAGGGCAATGGGCTTGGTACAGTTTGGTCTCTGATCCAAAGGCTGTCACTAAATCGCTCATATCCTTACTCAGAACTGCCATGTGCTCCCGTTGGTGCGCGATGTCCGAGGCATTGTGGCTGATATGTTCGGCATGTTCTTTCGCATCTGCTATAATATCAAGGTAATCCTCGCGCTTTTTATCCTCCACCGTTTTTGGGTCAATCTTATTAAATTCATTAAGTAGCGTCTTTCCTGCGCCGGCAGCACCCTTTGCGTCATCACGCGCCAAAGCGTCCTGAAGCTTCAGGTAGGCCCCTATGACGCCTTTTGTCGAAAAAGAGGCTGTGTTTGCTTCAGCTGTCGGGGAATCCGCACTTCCCGTGCTGTCTTGTGCTGCAGCAGCAGCTTCAGGGGCAGTGCTGATTTCGTTTGGCTGCGCATCTGGAGCGCTTTCGCTGGTAATACTTTCTTTTTTGCCGCAGGAAATCGTTAATAGCGATATTGCCAGCAGGCTGTATATTGTATGTTTCATTGCTTTCATGATTAATTTATTATATGTCCAAAGCTGTTAGTTTGTCACGTTAAAAAATGTATATTCCAGTTTCAGGTAAATTCCATTTGGGGCCGAGCGCAGCATCGAGCTGTACAATTCCTGCTTGTAAGCCAGGTCGACCCTCGCCTGGCTGTTTATGATGAACTGGACAGAAGGCACAACATCCATGTAAGACCTGCCGTTCTCAGCCAGGGTCTGCCCAAGCAATTCAACCATCAGGTTGATATTGGTCTGCTTATAGCTGGTATAGGTCTTCGGGTACATGAGCCTGCCCAGCGACAGCGAATAGTTGATGGCAGTACTGGCCTGTCCCGCAGGAAAATCATAATCGGGCCGGTTATCAAAAGCCTTTTCGTAGCTCACAGTGGAGCTGATTGCCAGTTTTTTGATCAGCTTAGTCGCAATGATGCCGGCTTCGACACCCGTATTGTGCCCCATAGTCTCAATCTCTTCCTGGTGGATATCGGCATTGTTAACGCTGTAGCGCCCAAAGGCTGCCATCCTGAAATGGCTTTGCAGGTCATCGCTTGAGAGGAACCTGTATTTGGCATACAGCCCGCCACCTTCAGCCACAAGGTCCGTATTCCGGTTGCTTATGTAGGCTGTGGCCCTTACCATCCAGCTTTTATTAATACCCCATGTAAGCTCGGGCATCATGTGGTAGTTATATCCTGATTCATATTGCTCCTTCATCAGGGACTGCCCGATCCGTGCACTTACGGAGCCTGCCGGCACATTGCTGGCGGGTTCGGTCATCACAAACAATTCCTGGGCACTGGCGTAGTAGCCTCCCATTAGCAAACATAGTATCGTTAGCTTCCTCATTCTTAAATCACCTTCACATGAAAATCACCTTCGTTCTCAACACTATAAGTTGGGTATTTCGAGTATGATTTCTGCAGTTTCTTATATTCCTTTTGGGTTACATAGCCCTTGTCCTGTATCTTTAGCCTGGTTTGCCCGTTCAATACTTTTTCCTTAGAATCGACAAACACGAGTGTTGCGCCCTGCGCCTCTACCGCGGCATTATCTTTTGGCACAACCTGGTCCAGGCTGAGGGTAATCACCATCGACCCTACAAAGAATCCTGCCTTTTCCACGCTGTTCTTCAGTGTCGCCGGCGTGATTGTGTTGTCTGGCTTAAGAATGACCGTGAACGTATTGGTGTTAAGGTCAGTCTCTACCTTTTCTACCCCATCGATTGACTTCAGCTGCTTGTTAATGGCATTCGAGCACATAGAACAGGTCAGGCCCGTTGCCACAATTTCCGCTTTTTGGATTTGCCCATAAACGGTAGCTGCAGGCAGAAATACCGCAAAAGTTAACAGCAGCATTTGATATATAGTTTTCATATTATTTAGCTTTATTGATTTCATTAATGATCTGTTGTTCTGAAGGATTTATGGCGATGAGTGTGCCTGAAGCATCGAAGAGATAGCTCGCTGGCATATTCTCAACACCGAAGGTTACAGCCGATTTGGCGTCGAAGCCCGCAGGGTCATTCACCTGCACATACGCGATCTTATCTTTTTTTATGGCATCACGCCATTTTGCCTTGTCTTTATCAAGGGAAACCCCCACGATCTCAAAGCCCTGCTTTTTGTACTTGCTGTAGAGCTTTACCAATTTCTTATTGGCAACCCTGCAGGGGCCGCACCACGATGCCCAAAAATCAATCAGGGTAACCTGGCCCTTAAAAGACGTAAGGTCTATGGCCTGGCCCTCGCTGGATGTAAGGGTGAGCTTTGGAAGTGAAACACCAGTCCTTAGCTGCGCCGCAGCAGGGATGCAAAGCATGCTCATCAGCATGATCAGTACCAGATTTAGTCTCATCTTATTCAATGGTTTCAATGTTTTTACCGCAGGTAAGCATCTGTGAGCCGTAATACGGGTTTTTGATCGCCTTTTCCTCACTTAGCCAGTTTGCGCCTTTGCCGTCATTGAACATTGGGCAATTGTTATAGTATACTGGCTGTGGCAGGTCAGCCGCCTTGGCCAGCGGGTATAGATTCTCTGATAATGTTGAGAAAAGCTGTCGCTGCTTCTTCAGGTCCTGTGACCTGGCAATACCCGCAGCATCGCTTGAAAGTCTTTCTTTAGCTTTCATCCAGGCTGTATGCTCTTCGGCCTGAAGGGAAGCCATATTCACACTTTCAATTGTTTTCTCAAGCGCTCCGGCAAGGGAAGCTGCTTGCTTGGCATCCGATTTTACAAGCGCCTGTTGCAGCCTGAAATAATTTGTCATTACAGGAGCAAGAGCTGTCGGCTGCGCATCAGCGGCTGTACTGGCATTATGTCCTGCATGTTCGGAACCGTCCATAGGATGGGCGCCATTAGTGCCCGCTTTATCTTCAACAGCGGCACTGCCTACACGCTCGTACTGGCAGCAGCCATGAAGGTTGTTGTAAGCCTCCTCGGGAGCGAGGAACTTTTCATTATCGTAGCCGGCAAGGGCAATACGTTTCAGTACCTGGTCAGCAGTGGTTTTTTGGGGATCATAGGTGATGGTCGCAACCTGTTTATCCTTATCCCATTCTACCTGGGATTCTTTTTTTACAGTACCCGCTTTCTCGATGGTGGCCTCACACATACCGCAATTGCCGGAGACCTTTGCCGTTATAGTTTCTGCATTTTTTATCTGTGCATGCAATTGGAATGATGCCAATACAAATGCTGGCACCACAAGCTTTCTAAGTAAACTCATGACTTAATATGATTTTGAAATAATAGACAATAGGGTGCAGCATTCTTTGCCTGGTGCGTATGCAAATGCAAAGCAATACAACAGCTGTCCCGAAAGGACGCACTTATGGCTGTTACAAAATGGGTCTAGCTTATTTTTGGCGGTAGCCGGAGGGAATCTATTGCAGATTTAAAAAATGTTTCGGTGTATCCGAATAAGACATTTTCGTAAGAATACTCTATAAATGCATGCTTATATTCCTCTGTTGGGAAGATCGCGAATGCAAAGCCGGAAGAAGACGGGCAGTTGCAAGAGGAATGCCCGCATTTGCCGTCGCAGTCCTTATGGCCCTTGCCGCATGGCGCAGTTTCCTTATTCTCTTTCTCGCAGCATTCTTTGCCACAGGATTTTGCAGAAGCTTCTTTATGATGGCCTCTATCCTTTTGCCCACAGGCAAAAGCAATACCGGGGCTCATTAACAGGCCCAGGGTCATCAGTAATATAAAATGAAACTTCTTCAATCGCATGAATTTGATTTACAAAATTAAAGAAAAATGCAATACACTCTTCCTCACTTTGTTAAAATGTTGTTATTTCTTATAGCGACCACATCTGCTGGGCGCCTTCTACGGGGCAAAGATAGTGAAGGGGTATGTAGCGCCGCTTATAGAATTTTGGATATAATGTATATAATTTTGGGATTGACGGGGTTAAGAGCCTGTCGATTATTCCAAAAAATTATAATTCTTTTCCATAATTCTGCAAGCCCTTTCATATTGGTTTTATGACCTTTGCAAATTGTAGCTTCAATATTTGAAGTTGCTTTAATCACTGATAATCTTATTGATTCATGAAGATTTATATTAAGAACATGGTTTGTTCGCGTTGCATCATGCTGGTAAAAAGTGAAATGGACAGGCTGAAGATTGGTACCATGTCGATAGCTTTGGGAGAAGTGGAGACAGTGGCCGGCGTGCCGGAAAAAGAAATGGAGAAACTGGCCGTTGCACTTCAGTCCCTTGGGTTTGAACTCTATGATGATAAAAAGACGAAGCTTGTAGAAAAGATAAAGCAACAGATAAACGAGCTGTTAGATGCCAGGGAGTTTGACCATAGCATCAGTATATCTCAATACCTGTCCTCAACTATGCATCAGGACTACAGTGCCATCAGCAGCTTATTTTCTTATTTTGAAGATAGTACTATTGAGCAATACTATATTTCCCAAAAAATTGAGAGGGTGAAGGAAAATATAGTCTACACTGATTTAAGTCTTAGTGACATAGCCCGCAAATTGGGCTATAGCAGTATAGCCCATCTAAGCAGCCAATTTAAAAAAGTAACGGGGTTGACCCCGTCCTACTACAAGGCTCTCAGGGAAGATAAAAAGCAATATAAAGCATAAGCTCTGACACCTTTGAGCATCTGTATATCTGATATGGAATTACACATTAAAAATATGGTCTGTCCGCGCTGCATCATTACGGTAGAGAAACTACTGGAGACGCTGCAGCTTGATTATGCAGGCGTAGCCCTTGGTGCAATAAACTTAAAACAGGAATTATCCGCCGCACAGCTGCAGGCACTGGACCAAAAGCTAAGCGGCTACGGTTTCAGCATAATTACAAAACCAAATGAAGTACTGGTTGAAAAAGTAAAAAATTGCATAATCTCGATCATCCATAATCAGAAGGGTATACAAATCAAAGAAAACTTTTCCGGCCTGATACGTGCGGCAACCGGGACAGATTATAGTGCAACCAGCATATTGTTTTCTGCCTCAGAGGGGGTAACAATCGAGAAGTACATAATATTACAACGCATTGAGCGGGCCAAGGAGCTGCTAACTTATAATGATCTCACCCTTGGAGAAATTGCAAATGTGCTGGGCTATAGCAGTCCCCAACACCTTTCGGCACAATTCCGTAAGATTACTGGTCTGACGGCGACGGCATTCAGAAAGACCGGCGCAGACCACAGGGTTTGCCTCGATAGCTTTTAGTACTATAATTCCATACTTTTTATCAATAATTATGAAAGCATTGCAGTTATCGGCATGATAACTTTGCTCCATAATATTCTTGATATGATAATTGATACGGAAAATAATATTCAGCCAAACACATCTAACTTAAGGGATACCTATGCGGTTTTGGGCATGAGCTGCGCAGCCTGTGCTGTAAGTGTTGAGGATATCCTCAAAAAGAATCCCGAAGTTATTAACGCCGGGGTAAACTATGCTACTCAATCGGCCTGGATTGAGTACAGGCAGGGCACAAAGCCTGAGCAATTTCAGAATTTGCTGCGCGCTGTTGGCTACGACCTCATTATTGATGCTGAAGACCCCGAACAGGTGCAGGAAGATGCACAGCGGAACGAGTATAAGAAATTAAAGAGAAGGACTATCTTGGCCAGCCTTCTTTCATTTCCCGTTGTAATTTTAGGCATGTTTTTTATGGACATGCCTTACGGCAACTGGATAATGATGCTCTTTTCTGCACCCGTTGTTTTTTATATTGGAAGCCCCTTTTTTATAACCGCATACCGTCTGGCGAAGCACCGGAAAGCCAATATGGACACACTTGTGGCATTAAGTACAGGCATCGCTTTTACATATAGCGCGTTTAATACTATTTACCCTGAATACTGGCATCGTAATGGGCTGCATGCCCATGTATACTTTGAGGCGGCCGCTGTCGTGATTGCTTTTATTTCCTTAGGCAAGCTCCTTGAAGAAAAAGCAAAATCAAAGACATCATCTGCTATAAAAAAACTTATTGGCTTGCAACCCAAGACAATTAAGATACTAATTGATGGCCAGGAAGTTGAAATACCAATAGCACAGGTTTCCGCAGGACAGGACATTGTTGTAAAGCCCGGTGAAAAGATAGCAGTGGATGGCGAGATTACAGAGGGAGAATCCTACATTGACGAAAGTATGATCACCGGCGAGCCGGTTCCTGTATCAAAAGCACCAGGAGACAAGGTGTACGCCGGCACAATCAATCAGAAAGGGAGTTTTATTTTTAGGGCTGAAAAGGTTGGTAGTGATACTATACTCGCCCAGATTATTAAAATGGTCCAGCAGGCACAAGGAAGCAAGGCCCCGGTCCAGAAAACGGTTGATAAGATAGCTGGCATCTTTGTACCTGTAGTTATTGGAGTTGCCATAGTAACATTCTTTGCATGGATGCTCCTGAGCCATGAAAACGCCTTTAATCATGCTTTACAGGCCGCAGTAACGGTTTTAGTAATTGCGTGCCCCTGTGCGTTGGGTCTTGCCACTCCCACAGCCATTATGGTCGCGGTGGGTAAAGGGGCGGAAAACAACATCCTGGTCAGGGATGCGGAAAGCCTCGAAACACTACATAAAGTGAATGCCGTTATACTGGACAAGACAGGAACCATTACAACCGGAAAGCCTGCCGTAACTGCCATGAAATGGATATCTAAAACTCACGATAACGCGATTAACAGGGGTATTATTAAAGCGATCGAAGCACGGTCGGAACATCCCCTTGCAGGAGCTGTGGTGAAGTTTATGGAGAATCATACTTTGTCAATGCCTGTTATATCCCAATTTGAAAGTCTCACAGGAAAGGGCGTGATGGCCGAAGTTCAGGGTAATAGATATTATATCGGCAGCAAAAAGCTTCTAAGTGAGCTAAACATTACTTTAGAGGAAGAACTCCTTGAGGATGTACAGCTGTGGCAAAATCAGGCTCGGACAGTGATTTATTTTTTTAACGTGCACCAGGTACTGGCCGCCCTCGCCATTGAAGATGCCGTGAAAAAAACATCTGCCTATGCAATTGCACGGCTTCAGGCATCGAATATAGAAGTTTACATGCTGACAGGTGATAACCAGCAGACGGCCAAAGCAGTCGCGGATTTGGTACAGATAAAAAACTATCGTGCAGAAGTGATGCCAGCTGACAAAGCAGCTTTTGTCAGGGAGCTCCAATTGCGGGGAAAAAAAGTGGCTATGGTAGGAGATGGCATTAATGACAGCCAGGCGCTCGCGCAGGCCGATGTCAGCATAGCAATGGGTACCGGATCAGACATTGCCATGGATGTAGCAAAAATGACCCTGATAACGTCAGACCTTAACAGTATTCCTAAAGCAATAGACCTTTCGCGTAAAACAGTAATTACCATCAGGCAAAATTTATTCTGGGCATTCATCTACAATATTATAGGCATCCCTTTAGCCGCAGGCGCCTTATACTGGTTTAATGGTTTCCTACTGGACCCCATGATTGCCGGTGCAGCAATGGCATGCAGTTCTGTTTCAGTTGTGCTCAACAGCCTTCGGCTCATGAAAGCAAAGCTATAATTATAAGGGGTTGGAGCCATGCAACCACGATACTCACTTTCGTAGCCAATGCCAAACGAACATTATAATCACTATGCGAAGAATGGACAATATTAAATAACGTTTTAACACTAAAATTTTATATATATATGGAAACACTAAAATTTAAAACAAACATTAACTGCGGGGGTTGCCTGGCCAAAGTCACGCCGAAGCTAAATGAACAGGCGGGTGAAAATTGCTGGAGTGTTGATACCGACAATCCCGATAAGATACTGTCGGTCTCTGCTGAAGTAGCGGAGCAGGACAAAATAATTGCCGCTGTCAACGCAGTAGGTTTTAGAGCAGAAAGAATAGCATAAATAATAACCCGCAATTGCGGGTTTTCTTTTAGTTAAACCATAAAAATAATATCGGCGATGTGGGAGGGGAACAGAGTCGAACTATAATTTGGGAAGCCGCTCTATTTCTGGCTTTCGTACAACCTTGGATCAATCTGCCATGATTTTGCCACATATTTGAAATAGCCTTACCGGTAAACTATGGCTTATGGTCGGAAGGTTGAATAAGGAATTATTTGAATTATTACAAAAGTCAAGCTGCTTATTCTTCCCATACCACTGAAATTATAGTTTGATATTGTTTTGTTGGAATGCAATATTCAAAAAAATCGCTGTCGTCTTCGTCATCTTTCAATTCGAACCAAGTTGATTTATCTATTGTCTGAGCTTTATCTTTACCTGTGTAAAGATATTCATAGCCCGCTTCAACGTATTCTTCAGCTACTGAGTTTTGTGGCGGTGGAAGTTTTGTTATATTTTGTACCCTTACCCAAAAATTGTTCGATTTACTCCAATACCTAACCATTCCCCCGCTGATAAATACAACGAATAAAGGATAAATATCTAATGCAACTAGTCTATATATAATTGATGTCAGACTTGTTTTGAAACGTGCGGATAAATGCTTAACCAAATCCGGAGAAAATTTTTTTTTGAAAATTTCTTTTCTAATTAATGCTTCGGGCATTAGTAATTCCGCTGCAAAATCATTTGCTTCCCATTCTTGAATTCCTTTCTTGGCTTGCTGTTCGGCAGAATTGAACCAGTTTAATGAGTTAGAAGTTTCGTTATGTACCTCGAGGTCAAGCTTACTATGCAAAAGATAATGGCCGACCTCGTGAGCAATTGTGAAGCGGCGTCTTTCCTCGAATTGAATATCCAAATTTACTTTTATTAAAGTTTTGGTATTTCCCCTAATAATTTTACCATCAGAATTAGGAAGAGATTCTTCTATTAATGTTGCTCCAAGTCCAGCAACAAATATGTCCATTGGTATATCGGTAATTTCATCAAAACCTATTTCCTCAAGTAATGCTTTAGCTTTATTAGAACCTTTTTTATTTTTGATCATTTTCCAATTGCTCTAATAACTCTAATAAATTTTGATCTTTGATAATTTCCTTGATTTCATCAATCCCAAGATTTTCAAGATTTCGATATTGAACCTGAAATTGATTATTTGCAATTAGACCTTTTAGATAGCTGATTGGTCTATCAATATTTTTTTCAATTGCATTCTGCAGCATAACTGATGCTTTTTCTAATAAGATTGAATCTTTCTTCTTATTAATTATTCCCTTAAGCAAAAACGAATGCTTCTTGAAGTTCTTTTGAGCGTAATTTTCAATATCATTGATATTATGACCTTGCTGCATAAGAATTTCATCGTACGTACCAGAATCTCCCTCAATCAATTGCGAGATAATAGCTTCGTCTATTTTTTTTATGAAGTTATTTTTCATAATTCAAAACTTTCAATTTTTCCTTGATAAAAGGTAGTTTGCGATCTAAGCGCTTTTTAATATTTGTTAGTTCTTCATTGCTGATGCCGAGCAACTCAGATAAGTCCTTTCGCTTCATACCATTAATTATATAAGGCTCGAATAGCAACAACTCTTCGTCTGTAGCACCCATTGAAGTCAATTCGTCATGACACACTGATAACAAAGACTGATAGTCGGAGTCGTCAAAAGACATCTCGGAATCATTATCTAAAATCTCAAACGTATCCTTTACTTTTTCAAGTTCGGCACTTAATGTATTAGAAATCACACTGTCTAACGCACTGATCACTTGCTTTCGGAAATCAGGGTGTTTCTCGATATACCATTGACGGCCTCCTTCTTTTAAGAAAGCTTCCATAGTATCATTTATCATATCCTCCACCATAATGCCCCTGAAACCTTTTTCAGGATTGTACTTAATTTTAAAAACTGTCCAAAGCCTCACCACAGCATGCTTGAATAAGTCGGTGTAGAATCCAGGAGTGTACACGTCCTGAATTGCCCGGCAAATCTCATCAAAGGATGCAATATTTCTATTATTAGGCTCCATTTATATAGTAATGCTTAAATTTTTAAAAAAATTTCCATAGCAGTGGCAATTTATTAAATTTTTATAGCATTACAATGTATACAAGGTGATTAACTTCAAAAATAAAAGAATGAGCAAGTCAGCAAATTATGTAATATCAGGTGTATGGAAAGATTCTAGTGATAATATTACACATGTAATGTTGCATCCTGTAAATGATGGTGATACATGGACAATGGGAGAGAAAACGTCAGAAAGCAGGGCAATAACTTTATTGAAAAACGGTAACATCATCCGAACGATTGTCTGGGGATATCCTGGATGGGGTATTAAATCAAAGGTTACGTATGTCACAAGAAGCGGTAAAGAATTCTTAAGAAGTGATGCAAATGCCACAACAAAAGACAATTTAGATAATTTAATATCAATGAAAGCAATTAAATAACTTATTATGAATAAAACTACGCATTTAGATTCGGTGATAAAAACTCACCAAATATCAAAAGAGGAATCGCTATTAAGTAAGCACAAAGAAAAGAACACAGAAGTGAAAGAAGCTTTACAGAAGAATTATGGTGACAAGATGTACAGTCCATTCAACTCAGGTTCTTATGCCAAAAACACGGCAATGAATCTGAAATTTGATTTCGATATGGTTGCTCCTTTTAAAAGGAATGCTTTTGGCTCTAACGGTACCTTAAAGGAAATGTATGAGGACGTATATGATTTTCTGTATGAAAAATACAAGGATGTAGCAGAAGTACGAAAACAAAAAGTTTCCATCGGCATTGAGTTCAATGCTGATGACGATGGCGATATTGTGAAAATCGACGTTGTGCCAGGCAGGGAATTGAATCAGGATAAATATGATGAAACTGAAGACCTGAATCTTTATGTTTACAATAAATACGGAACTATTGACGCCGGAAGTGAGCGCATCAAAACCAATGTAAAGGCCCAGATAAATAATATTAAAAATAGGGCCGAGAAGGAAAAGGATTCCATCAGGAAGATTATCCGTCTGCTAAAGGTCTGGAAGAACACAAAACTAAGCTCGCCGGCAAAGTCCTTTTTCCTGGAATTGATTACAATTAAGGCTTTTGACAGCAAAGTTATATCAGGGAATTTATGGGATAAGCTGGAAAGTGTTTTGGAATATATCCGTGATGAAGTAACCAAAGAGGCATTTACATTAAAAGACCCGGGGAACACTAATAACGACCTTATAGATACTTTAACTTCATACGACAGGCAGAATCTGTCTGCCGATATGAAACTGATTTTAGACCGTATTGAGGATAATGATGAGAATATTAAAACTTATTTTCCAGAAAACCAAAAGTTTGTTGAGGAAGAAGAACATGAGAATAAGTATGACAATAAAGGCAACGGGTTTTATTCTGCCCCACCTAAAACTGAACGTTTCGGATAATTATGGAAGACAGGCTAAGTAAAGTTCAACGCATTATCAGCGATCTCGAAAAGGTTCTTATTGAAGAGCCTTTTGTTGTTGACCAGGATTTAAATGCAGTTGGAAAGGTCAAGGTGATTTATAATGAAAATGGAGATACTTTGAGCTTTACTGTAAAAGTTCTTCCTGAATATCCTCTTAAAAGATTAAACGCGGAAGCTATTACTTTTTATAATGAAGAATTAATAGAATATGGGCATGTGATGGGCGACGGGTCAATCTGCATTCACACTTCACATAGCTTTGACGTAAAAAAGAAACTGGAAATAGACTTTGCCTCATTAAAGAGATGGATTCAGCGATATTTTGTGAATAAGGAGCAGGATGACCATTATGAGCATATCATCATGCAGCCGGTAAAATTTAAAGAGGAGCATCACTCATTTATTTTTACTGATATTGAGCATACATTCCGAGCTGGTGACTTTGGATTTTTTGACTTTACTCAAATTCATTCAGGGATATTTTACGATACAAAAATAAACAACCGTATCATCTTGAATTTCAAGAACAAGCACAACAAAGTAATAGCAGGTGCAAAGTGGAGTTCTACTTATACTCATTTGCCTCCAGCTAGTATTGGATTTGGCTTATACATATATGTTGAACAGCCTCCAGTAGTTCAAAGCCGTTTTATCATAAGCAACTGGAGCGACCTGGAAGATAAAGTTCCCACGGAATTCTTTGTCTTCCTGCATGGATTGCAGCGAAATAATCAAAAATCGAACGGAGTACCGATTCCATTAATAATTGGATATAAAATTTCTGAAGATGAAATACATTGGCAAGCTACAATGCTGGAATTTGGTAAATTTCCGATAGGACACGAAAAGGTAAATCAGAAATGGGAAGGTTTCTTCATTGACCAGAAAATTGACTGGATGATGACAAGAAACAGCTCTTATAAATATTTTTTTGGAAGAGGAAAATTCACAAGTAAAATAAGTGATGCTAAGACTTTGATAATCGGAACTGGCGCGATAGGCAGCATGGTTGCAACGACTTTAGTACGAGGTGGGTGCCAAAATATTGACTTACTTGATTTTGATGTTAAAGAGCCAGAAAATGTGTGTAGATCGGAATATGCTTTCTCTAATGGAATCACTAATAAAGTGGACGAGCTTAAAGAAATACTCACATCAATTTCGCCATTTGTAGAAGTGCGGGCTATGGATAGTCAATTTTTTCATTTACATACCAAAATTTTCAACAGTGCCCGAGATTTAAAAAGCTTGCAGAATGCGCTGAGCGGATATGATCTAATTTTGGATTGTTCTACCGACAACGACTTAATGCATATTTTAGGCCAGGTATCGCACAACCAATTAATGACTTTATCAATTACAAATAATGCACAGGCATTAGTGTGTGGCGCAGAGCCCAATCACTATACTTGGGTAATGAATCAATTTGAAAATGTACTGCAAAATGACATTCAGGATGTTTACAATCCGACAGGATGCTGGAGCCCGACATTTAAGGCTTCCTATAATGATATCTCCGTTTTAGTACAATATGCGTTGAAACATATTAATGTCAAGTTAAGACAGGGAACACAGTTAAGAAATTTTGTGATAGAAACAGATGAAACGAATGGATTTCATGCAAAATTAGTTGAGTTTTGATATACAAAAATGAAAGTACAGGGTTGACATTAGAGATTAGTGATCTGCTCTTGAAGGAAATTATTGATGTTGGTATTCAGCATTGTCCGAATGAGTTCGGTGGATTCCTAATCGGATTTTATTCAGAAGACAGCAAGCAGCTAAACATTACTGATATAATCCTACCTAAAAAGTATAAGGCAACACCCTACTTATTTGAAAGAGATACTATAGGGGTCAATGAGAGATTACGGAGGTTTTTTAAGGGAGAGCCGAAGAAATATTATGTGGGAGAGTGGCATACACATCCGCAGAACTCCCCTATTCCCAGTTCGACTGATTACAATGCTATGGTTGCCATAAGTAACCATAAGAATGTTGCGATTAAAAATCCCTTGCTTCTAATTGTAGGCTATCAAAATAAATTGGTCGAGTTAGGATTTTATGTTATGTTTAAAAATAAATTGTGTCGATATGAAAAAATTTAGAGCTTATGTCTTGGTTTGCATGTTCCTTTTACAGAGTAATTATTTGATATCTCAAAATCAGACAAGTACAACTTCAACTGATATTGAAAAAAGATTAAGTAATCTTGAAAATTACAAAGAGAACATAGATAATGTTTCGAAAATAGAAGTACAAGCAGCTAAAGAAGATTTAAAAAAAGAGTTTGATTCCGATTATGAAACTGTCAGAAATTTGCTAGCACTGATATTGGGTATCGGACTTCCTGCCACTTTATATACTGTATATATGATGTTTTGGGGATTTAATAAGAAAATGAAAAACTTAATCAACGAAAAAATTGAAACAATCGTAGAGCACAAGAGAGAAGAAATCATAAAATTAATTAACAATCAGGAGTTTGAGAAGAATTTAAAAAATAATAAAAAGCTGCTTGTAATCAGTGAAAATGAAGATGCCCAAGAAGAGATTAAAAGGATGATGTCAAATTTCAAGTTTAAAAATTTGACATTTAGGATAAATAAAACTTTTCAAAATATGCCGGAACACGATTTAGTTATTTTTAATAATTGTGATGATAGTTTAACACAACAAGATATAAATGAGTTTATAAATAGCGTTACTGATGAGGATACTTATTTCGTTGCATATACTTCGAAACAGCTTGACAGAAATCCGAGGCTAAATTTCGCAAATTCAAAATTCACCCTATATCACAATATCCTTACAACATTAAGCTTTGTGGAAACTTTAAAACAAGATGAATAATGACTATGAATAAATCCATAAAATACGGAACAGGCGGAGCATTACTATTTGGAACTGGAAATGCCTTACTTTATGCAATAAATCAAATAGATTCAAACGAGGAGTTTGATTGGAGCAAGTTTTTTGAAGCCTTTGCAAAAGGTGCTGCAGTTGGTGGTGCTACAGGATTTTCATTCGGGGTATTTCGAGATATAAAAATGACTGCCGTTTTACAGAAGACTGCCGGTCTTTCGGGATATTTGAATCATAAGCTTAGGGCCTGTGAAGATGTATCTTCTAAAGATACGTTAAAGAAAGCTAATAAGTTGCGTGAGCAGCTACATAAAAGATTTCGTACGCAGCTTGTTGAATATCCCAGTTTGCACGGGTCAGCTGTAAAGGGACTTTCAATAGAAGGATCAGATATAGATGTTCAGGTTGCTTTTAAGCAGAATTCTGGCACAATTGCAAACGTTTATGACATGGTAAATGATTTTTGTGCTGAGGAATTTGAAGATAGGTCACTTACATCTGTAAGATCACAAAAGCATTCCGTAGGATTATCTTTTAAGGTTGCCGATAAAGACCATAGGATTGACGTGGTGCCTCTTAGACAAGTAAATAATGGGAGTGGGGACACTTATTTATTTGTTGGCAACAGCAGTTTTTTTGGCACGCCGACTTATAAAAAGACAAATCCTAAAAAGCAATTAGCCGCATTCAAGTTTACAATCAAACAAAAAAAAATAATCAAATTATTAAAGGTATGGAAAATTGAAAATCGGATAAGCATCAAATCAATGCATCTGGAATATTTAGTTCATAAAGCTTTTAATAGTACTAAAATGCCAGTTGGTATTGACAAATGCCTACTTGAAGTAATCAACTATATTGGTAATAACATTACAACTTTAAGGTTTGTAGATCCAGGGAATTCAAACAATATAATTTCTAATACTCTGACTGAACTCCAGAAAGTCAACATACGAGATTACTGTTTTGAAATGTTAGATAACATTTATAAGGACGAGAGGAATATTATGGATTATTTTGCTGTAGACATAAAATAATTTTTCGATTCCTTTGCTAGGAATTGGTCAGGTTTGAAGTGTAACGGGTGAGGAAAGGAGTCTAACTATAGCCATCATTTACTGTTGTTCAACAACCAGTCTGCTTTATATCTAATAGTGCCACGATACTGTTACAGTCTTTCGCGCACCGCCAGATGGTAAACGTTAAGTGAAAAGCAGCCGATTGCTACGGCTGCTTTAGAAGGTCTAATTCACTTCGCACTCCAGGATGATATGATGGCCTGTAAGAGATATAACCCATATCCTGTAAATCTTTAAAGTACTTATGATAAGTGGGCACGGTGTTGATATGAGACTTCGCCATCATTTTACTCCTGCTGACTTTAATCCTACGGTAACGGCCCTGGTTCAGCGCAAGGACAGCAACGGCTATAAGTATGGCGAGATGCCATACGTTAAGCCTGCTGTCCTGCTCAAGTTTCCTAAAAAAATCTGTAATTTCATTTGGTTGCATTCGAACTTTGATCATCGTTAAATAGTTGCATCAAGTCAGCCCGGTTGTAATAATACGACCCTAATACTTTTTTGAACCGGATCTTCCCGGTAATCCTCAGGTTCTGTAACGAGCCGGGAGAGATGTCAAGAAGCTTACGCACCACACGGCTCTTAAGCCACTCCGGATGCACGGCATCCTTCTCATTATCGCTTCCAGCCTGCAGCATCTTTCGGATCGTGCCGATTAGCAGCATTCCAAACTGGCGCAGGTCCTCCTTTGTTACACCCTCTTCCATAGCTTTGAATTTTAAAGTGATAAGTCAGTCCGAAAAATAGATTTTGCTGGCCCTGTTTTTTTTCTTCGACGGTACATAGCGGAGATAGCCATAGTCACTCATATCCTTTATGCAGCGGTAATACGTCTTGAGCGCAGAGATCTTTGCAATGGCCATAATCTCGAAGCTGTTTGTATCGATCGGGTTACAAAAGCCCCTTTCCAGCCTGTACTGCAATAACGCTGCGAATATGCCGATGTGCGTATTGCTGATACGCTGGTCGTTTCGCGTCCTCTCGAAAAACGCGGTAAGGGGCTCAAGCATATCCATGGCTAGACGCTTCTGGATTTACGGCGCTGCTTTTTCTGCTTTTCCTCACCCGGAGCCTCTTCGTCACTATCTCCGGCTTTCGCTTTCTGTGACTCCTTTTGCCCTTTGCCTTCCTGCTGGGACTGCTGCTGGACATTACTTTGCCTGGTATCGATCCTCTTTTGCTGGGCATCATAAACAGTCAGCGTTTTAAACTGGGGATTTGCCTCAATATATTGCTTGACTTCCTGGCCGTCCTTTATAAAAGTAGCGGACTGGAGGTTGCCTTTTTTCAGCGAGTTCATCAGGTCCTCCTTATGCGACTCATTCTGAAGTTCCTTAATAGGATGCTTGGCTAAAGTTGCCTCCAGATCATAACCATAATTTTCGTGATAGTGGTTAATCTTGAAGCTGCCATTGGCATCGGCATCTTTGAAGTCGAGCTGCAACCAAGAATTATAGACTTCACCCTCCTTTGAAGTCAGGTCCTTGTTGACAGCACGCCCTTCCATCAGGTTGTACGCTTCCTTCAGCGTTATGTTATTGCCCCTGTTGATATAAAATGTTTGGTCAAGGGTTTCCGGCCTGCCTTCCTTCTGCAAACTGACATTATAGGAGTTAAAAAAATACATGTCTGTCTGCTCTGACTTTTTGAAGTTCAGTTCCGCTGACACCCTGTCATCGCCGTAGAAAGTATCATGCTTCAGGCTGAAGGTTGGTTGTTGCTGTTCAATATTTTGTCTTAGATCGCCTTCAAGGGCTTCTCCAAATCCTGTGTATTTCACCTGGTCTTTCAGGTAATCAAAATTTTTCTCGTTCATGATTTCTGGTTTTTAGTTATTGCTTGATAGTCGGCAGTTGTATTACCCTGCCGGCCTTTGTGTTCCTGATTTTCATCTGCAGGTGCCTCCCGCCTGAGCGCTCGGTCAGTTGCAGGTACAGGTTCTTCTTATTGGGAATAGTGAACTTTGGAAGCACTACTACGAAGCTTTTTAGGCTTTGGGCGGGTACTTTTAGGACGGATTGCCAAATGGAGATAGGTGTTAACTCCACTTCCTGCGAAGCTGTACGACGGCTTCTTTTTTGGTCCCTGACAAAAAATCGTAGTTGATCGATATCATAGCTGATAGCCGTCTCGTTTTCAAGCGTTATCCTATAGAAGATATAATCTTCTGCTATGAAGATGCCTGTTACTGAGAGCGTAATATCATACGCTTCTTCAGAAATTGAAATACGGCTTCTGTCATGATAGGCCATCGAAGCCAGGGCATTGATCTGTTCACTATTGTAATCGGTAGTAATAGCACTGCCTTTTGCTTTTGCTGCTGAAAAATCATAGGCATAAGAGAAAGGTTCCGGTTCATAACCGATCAGGAAGTTGTAGAGTTTACCATCACTCGTTACAACCGTTAGGTTTGATGCCGTAAAATCCTGCTGTGCCGCTTTGATCTGGAGGATGTTCTCAACTCCCTTTGGCTTTTGTGCCAAAATATCCTGGCTTCCGCGGTCCACGCTTATAATGGGATAAGGAAACAGCAAACTTGTTGTATGCACATCGGAAATGGCCAGCGAGCTGGTAACCGGCAGGTCGTAACTCCTATCCTGTGCTGCTACTGGCCATGACAGACCCAGCAGCATTATAATAATTGATTG
Organism: Flavobacterium sp.; assembly: GCF_052437795.1. Lineage (GTDB taxonomy): Bacteria > Bacteroidota > Bacteroidia > Flavobacteriales > Flavobacteriaceae > Flavobacterium. The sequence goes on along the minus strand of NZ_JBQVPA010000001.1, from coordinate 59,536 downwards.
TAGCATTTTCATAATAGTTATATTTAGTTGTCTTTTTGTTTTTCGTCTTTAAGTAAGATTGCATACCCTGCTTTGAGGTTAACCTTTACAAGCTTGACCTTTTTGCTGAACAGGCCTTTAGCCGCTTCAATTCCGGCACCTGCCGCCTGGGCTCCCCAAGAATCGCTAAGGGTGGTCACTCCCAGCGTCTGCATCAAGCGGTCAGCCGAAGCTTTGGCAACGTCCCTGTTGATAGCTCCCGGTATATAAATTCCGCCCAAACCATCCAGGTCAAATACAGAAAGTTCAACGGGATAGATTGAATTGCCGTGCCTGATGGTAGTGATCTCGATTGCTAATCGCTCACCCTTCAGGGAAGCAGTTCCATATACATAAGTGTTTTTAGGGATCTTGCTTCCATTTATATAAATATCCTGGGCAAGGGTCATCTTTACGGTTGAACCATTGACCACTGTTTGGTTTTCCGCAACTACTGCCTGTACCGCATTGTCCTGTGAAGCGGCTGCCGGTGTATCCAGACCGTAGAAGCCATTGCGACGGACATTGATTCCAAATAGGTCTGTACCTGAATTTTCCGGATTGCTGATCGATCCGATGACTTCCTCTTCCTGCTGCAAGGCAACACCATAAATGCGGCCCCTGTTCCTTGCTGATGCTTCTTTCAGCTTTTGCTCCATGCGTTCCGGATACTGCAAATTCAGGATGTTTTCAAGCATCCCGCTGATTTGCTCCATTTCGGGGTCCGGCTGGGAAGGGCTGTCCATGGACTGCAGCATCTGCTTAAGCTCTGCCTCATAACTAGAAGGGGCAGGCGCCGGTGCATTGACGGTGCCACTTGAGGATGACGCCGGAGATGGGGCAGGCTGGCTGATTGTCCGCTGTAATGCCGCAAGCTTCTCATACACTTTTTCTTCTTGCGGGCTCTGGTAATTGTCCATCCTTAAACCGTTGCCTGCAACTTTACCTGTATTGGAAGAATCTACGGCTGCAAACCTGTAATTTGGGTCTTTCTTGCGAAGTTCATCCAGTTTGGTGGAGTCGATTGCCGCCTGGTCGTAATAGTTAAGCTTATCCATCGCCTTATCTTCCTTGAATTGGGCAGAAGGCAACTTTAGGTTAAACCCTTTTTTATTCACAGCCCCGGATGGGCTGGCGCTGCCGCCACCCATAGCATAGAACAGCAGCGTTACGAATGGTAAAATAAAGAGCGGAAGCAACAGCAGAAATTTCCTGCCACGTCCCTTCTGTTTTGGTGAATTAATTTTCATACTATTCATCTTTATTATAATTATACATTGATTCTAAAATCCTGATGCTGTCCATGAGGCCGGGCCTTGCTTCCAGAATGCTGTCCCTTGTTCTCCTTCCGCTTTCGGTCACCGAAAGAGTATCCATATAGCTATGGAATGCCCTTATTTGCTTCGACAACAGGGTATCGGAGGGAGATGCTGTAGTAATCGCTGCTGAGGGCGCCCTTATCGTTTGGATAATATCCGGACGTAAGTTTGGCTTGGTATAGAATAGCTGCCCGCCCGAGAAGATTAACAATAAGCATAAGGTTCCAAAAAGGGCGGTTAAAACAATAAAGAGAATTTTTGTTTTCCCTGCGCCCAGCCGGGCTGAGTTCCTGTCCATCCATTCAGCCCACATGGCTTTTGCCTTCAGGTATATGAGTTGAAGGTAGCTGTCAAGAACCGGTGGCGGCGTTGTCTTTTTCTTTTCCATATCAGTTCCTGTTTTCGGTGCTTAAGTCACGGTTATCAATGGTGCGCCAGCGCTCAATCAGGAATCCGTGGGGATTGTTATCGCTTCGTGAAACATTCCTGAGGCTCCCTTCAGTGATTAAGCTTCTTGTAACGACACTTGTCGGCCGGATGATCTGTTGAGTGGCCTGGCAGCGGAAGCGATAAGGGTAACTCCCTATATCCACCTGGATACTGTCAATCGTGATCGCTTGGCTGATATTGCCGGAGATGATACCTGCGTAATAGCCGTTTTCTTTTAGGTCATCATACACGCCTTTTGCAGAATTGTCGGCGAGGTATAGCGCTTTGGTAATATTTTGGCGGATTACCTTATCATCGGGGTCGAGCGTAAAGAAATAATGATGGAAGTTCCTCACATGGTCCCTTCCCTCAACCTGGATGTTATCCCTGCGGTCGGATGCATAAGCCTCAATGGCCTTGCCGTTGGCAAGCACATAGATCTTGTCCTGCATACGGTTGACCGTAGTAAAGCTCTTGTACAGCGCAAATCCGCTTATCAGGGCACTGGCCAGCACTACCACCAGAGTAAAGGTTCTTACATGCCGGAATGCGGTGTCGATGTTGTCTAGTTTCTTAAACATGGCTTACTTACCTTTTAGTTTATCTTTCATATAGCCATCCTTATCATCGAAGTAGGGTGATGAATTGGCAGACCCGGAAAGGCTTCCGGAAATTTGGCGTGCCATATCACCGTAGGAATCGGCGACCATCCCTGCACCGGAAATGGAAGAAGCAGTCGCAGTTGTCGTTGTGGTGCTGAATAGGTTGGTGACTTTCTGTCCCAGAGCGCCCCCACCGCCTGCATGGACAATATAGTTGGCCACGGAGGGTACTGTGAAGTAGCCTACGATGCCGATGATCATAAAGACCAGGTAAGCCATGTCCGTCCTGCTGAAGAAAGTGTCGCCATGCTCGTTGACCTGTGCGATGTCCATCGCCAGCATTTTTTCCTGGATCTTGCCGATGATGCTGCCGAAGATATTCGCTACGGGCAGCCAGAGGAAAATGTTGATATACCGTGCCAGCCATACGGTTAGGGTATGCTGGAAGCCGTCAAATACGGCAAGCCCGAAGACAAGTGGCCCAAGTATTGCCAGCACCACAAGTTGGAAGGTGCGCAGGGTATCAATACAAAGTGAAGCTGCCTCAAAGAGTACCCTAAGCACCTCACTCATCCATTCCTTTACGGAATTCCGGAAATTGTACGAGGCTTTAGCCATCGCGAATTTGATATCATTGCCGATGCTTTCGATAAGCCCTTCATCAGATGCTTCCGCGCCATCGTGCGTATACTTATACCATTGTTCCCGGTCGCCGCTGCCGTCCTCCCCGACATACATCTGCCAGGCATCCGTAGTCTTTATGGCTTCCTCTTTTTGCCGGAGCAACTCCTCGACAGCCCGGTTGGAGTTCTCGACCATCGCCCCGGTAGCGGTGACAGTTGGCTTCATAATGCCATTGATCATGGCCAATACAAGAGGAAACATCATAATGCAGAATCCTATGACAAAGGGGCGGAACAAAGGATAGAAATCAATTGGTTCCGCGTTGGCAAGGTGCCGCCAGACGCGCGAAGCGATATACCATAGGGCAGCAAATCCTGCTATTCCCTGAGAGACACCGATAAGGTTGCTGCAAAGCGGTATCATTTCATCATAGAGCTGTTCCAGCAGGCCGTGCAGGCTGCTCATGTCATCGGCAAGCGATTGGCAATAGGCCATTGCCGGTAACAGCAATCCTATGGCTGTGTAGCATACAGCCTTTTTATTTATCGTGTACATAACTGAAATTTTTAGTGATTTGTACCTGTCAATAGGCGTATAGCCTCCACATCGCGGGCTTCCCTGGCACGCTGTATAGCGAGGACTGTGGTGTCCGAATTGAAGTCCCGCAGGAAAAGCAGCTTTTCCTGCATGGATACATAAATCCTGTCAATCGCTTCAAGCCGCTCCTCATCCGACATGCGCAGCTTTCCGGCAGTCATGACATTGGTCAGCTCGTCAAGGTCCTTTAGGCTGTCGTCAAAAAGCTTATCGTAAACGTTGTTGAAGTAGGCAAGTTCATTATTGTTGAACAGGCCACTGGATGTGAGGCGGTTCTTATGCCGCCCGTATTCCTGCACCAAATTAATCTGGTACTCAATGATATCTGCTACACGCTTGTAATTCCGGACTGCCGGGCTGACCTGCAATAATTTGTCAAGAAAGGTCTTGTGCAGGTTGAAATTGCCTTCGGTTAAGTCCTTAACCGTATTGTAGCCTTCGGTAAGGATTTCATAGCCCTTCTTCATATCGCGCAGGATAGCCCGGAACTGGCTAAGCTTTTCGATATTTAAGGCGAGCTGCTTCAGTTCCTGCGCCTGGGCATTGGCTCTCGGAATGGATGCCATTAGAAAGACGAAGAGCATCAGGTAGGTTTTGGTTTTCATGGCGCAGTGTTTAGGTTATACAATTGGCGCAATCCCTTAACCTCAGTTTGTTCCCTCTTCCTTGCCGCAATCACACCCAAAGCCTCATCCGCGAAGCTGCGGGTGAAAATATAGCGTGCTTCCATTTCGGCTTTAAGGGCATCGATCCTTTCAATCCGCTGGGCATCATCAGCTACTATGGCATTATCAGTAATCACGTCGTAGAGGGTTTCAAGGTCACTTTCGGCTTGTTCGGCAACGCGTGTAAAGACCCGGCGGATATACTCCTTTTCATTGGCATAGAACAGGTCATCAGCAAGATAGTGCTCTACATTCGCCTTCACCTCAAGAATTTGGGTGCCAAGCCGTATTGTAGTATAGACATTCTCATAATCCCTAAGCTTTGGATTTACAAGTTGCAGGCCATCAAAGAACAGGGTGTGCAGGTTCAGTTCACCGCTCTTCATCCTGCCGATGAAGGATAGCCCGTCCTTGGCAATGGTATAGCCTTTTTTAAGGTAGCCGCCATAGGTCTTGAGCAGAACGATCTGCTGCAGCATTACCCTGTCCTGCTTTGCCTGTGCACATAGCGAATAGCTTATAACTAATGCTATGGCGATAAATAACTTTTTCATGGGATTTTGATTTAGTTACCGATTCCATACAATCGCCTCATCTGCTCCACTTCCCTGCTGCCTTTTGCCCTTTGGAGCGAAAGCACCACGTTCTGGTGGTTGAATGTTTTCAGGTCATCATAATTCCGGTCAATGCGGTCAGCCGCTTTATTGATGAGTTCCAGGCGCTCTGCATCACTCATGCTGGTAGAGAACGATTCAACGATCATAAAGATGTGTTCCATATTTTCAAGGCTGTCATCAAGGATACCCTTATACACCTGCTCCATATAGCTGAGCTCATCATCCGTGAAATGGTCATCCTGGCGCAACAATCCCCATGAGCGCTGATAGTCGGAGAGCAGCCGTGCCTGTTTGGTGGTGATGTCCCTTATGCGCTGGTACTGGCTGACGATTGCCTTGACTTCCTTCAGTTCATTATAATACTGGCTGTAGAGGTCTTTCTGCTTTTGCGCCCAATCTGAAATTTCATTAAGCTTGAGTTTCGATAGGGTATTCTCAATTTGCTTCTGCACATTTTGCAGTTGGATCGTCTTATTCTGCAGCTTCTGTATTTTAAGGTCGATAGCTTTGATTACTTTCTTTACCGCCTCTTTTATAAGCCCGATTATTGGCGGCGCTGCTGCAATAGGTTTTGCCTCTACGCTGGTGCATAGCAGGAAACATGCTAATACTATTGATAAGTGTAGTTTCATAATGTCCGTTTATCATTTCTTTTCTCTGATATCCTGAGCCAGGGCTGCGATGCCTTTCCTTATATCGCCACCATAGCGGGCAGCATATTCCTGGACTTTTACCTTCTCGCTCTCTTCCGTGGTATAGGCGAGGTATTCTTCCAAAGAAACCTCTGTACGGTACACTTTGGATAATACGCCCCCGAGGGAGATAAACACTTCTTTATAATTTTTATCCGGATCATTAGCTTTATTGACCGAAAGCACCATTGCTTTCTCTTTGTCCGTAAGCCCAAGGAGTTCCTGGATCTGGTCAAATTTGTTCTGGTATTTCCTTTGGTCCAGCATGATCTTGCAATCGCTGTTGTTGATGATGGCTTGCTTTACCACCGGTGAAGAGATGATGTCTTCGATCTCCTGGGTAACCACGATTGCCTCACCAAAAAATTTACGTACGGTCTTGAAAAGGTATTTGATGTATTCGGCCATTCCTTCTTTGGCGATGGCTTTCCACGCTTCCTCAATCAGGATCATCTTACGTATCCCTTTAAGTTTCCGCATCTTGCTGATGAACACCTCCATAATAATTATTGTAACTACCGGGAACAGTATGGGGTGGTCTTTGATATTGTCGAGTTCAAAAACGATAAAGCGCTCCTGAAGCAGTTCGAGGTTTTCCGTGGCATTGAGCAGGTAGTCAAATTCACCGCCTTCATAGTAGGGCCGAAGCACATACAGGAAATTGCTGACATCAAAATCTTTCTCTTTCACGTTATCGCTTTCCAGCACCTTTATAAAATCATTTTTAAGGAAGTCATAGAAGGTGTTGAAACAAGGGAACAGGCTATCATCTTTACCTAACTTATCGTAATAGCCCTGCAATGCATTGGAGAGTGCAACATATTCGCTGCGGCCGAATGTCTCGTTGTCTTTTTTCCAAAGCGCGAGGAGCAATGTCTTGATGCTTTCCTTCTTTTCCGTATCCAGCCTATCACCTTCGCCGATATAGAAAGGGTTAAACCGAATGGGGTTTTGCTCTTCATAAGTAAAGTAATAGCCATTTACCATATCACATAGCCCTTTATAGCTGTGCCCAACATCAACAAGCACGACATGGGTCCCCTGCTCATAGTAGCTGCGTACCATGTGGTTGGTGAAAAACGACTTGCCGCTACCCGAGGGGCCGAGGATGAACTTGTTACGGTTGGTAATTATCCCGGTCTTCATAGGCTCGTCACTAATGTCAACATGGACGGGCTTCCCGGTCAGTCTGTCCCCAAGCCTTATTCCCATGGGGCTAAGCGACGAGCGGTAACCAGTTTCCAGGTTAAGGAAGCACGAGGCCTGCTCAGCGAAGCTGTCGAAAGTGTCATTCATCGGAAAGTCCGCTGCATTGCCCGGTATGCCGGCCCAATAGATCTGTGGCGCCCCAACCGTCTCCAGCTTGGTGGTAGCATCCATCTGTGCCAGTGCTGATGATACTTTATTTTTAAGGTCATTCAGTTCCTCTTTGCGCTCGGACCATACGAGCAGGTTGAAATGTCCCTTGACCGGAAGGCGCTGCCTGCTGATCGCTTCGTTAAGGAAATCATTGGTTGCATCACGCGCTATAAGGTTTTCCCTGCTGTACGCAGACAGGGATTGCAGGCGCAGGCGCTTGCTCTCCATCCGCTGCAATGTCTTTGAAGCATCATCGATAAAGATATATTGGCTGTAAATGTGGTTACACGAAAGCAGCTGTCCTAAAGGTGATGCAAAGCCAACGCTGAAACTGGTGCGGTCGGTAGAATAGCGGTCGTAAGTAATGCGCGGGCCGCATAGGGAGGGAAGGTCTGCCGCATCGGCCAATGTGTACAGCTGTGCGTATTTGCCATTGATCAGCAGGGCATCATCAAATGATAAGTCGCCAAATATAAGTTCATCCGGATTCTCGCTGAGGCAGCAGTAACGCTCTAGCAAGCCTGCCTTATTACCTTCACTATAAATATCGCTATCTGAAAGCGGCAGCGCTTTAATGAATCCGCTATCTTCCAAAATCCTTCGAAATTGTCCGGCGGAATCCTTGAAATCCTGCAGGCCCTGTGCGCTGAGGGTATCCTTATGCAATAATGTTGTCCTGGACAGTGTGGAGAATAGTGAGGTCGAACTTTTACGCCCACTAGGCTTTTTGGTCAGGAACAGGTAACAGCTATGGTCCAGGAAGGGCCGCTCATTAAAGAACAGGTCACTGCTCCGGTCAAGAAAGCTTGTGCCTCCCTTTTTTACAATTGGCTTGTGCCCCTTTTGGATAAACCAATCCTGCTTGTGAAGCACTGTATGTTTAGGCAGCACCCGGATGGCTTTCAGCCAGGCATGGTGGAACGATTCATATTCAGTATCGGAAAGGGTAAATATTTCCGGCAGTTCCAAGGCAAACGCAAGCGTTGCGTCACCCTGTTTCGAAACTATGATTCCCTGCTGCACGTCCAGTATAGGCAGTATTGTGTGTAATTTCTTTTCCATATCATGCTATTTACCTTTTCATAAATACCCTCCTGCTGTAGCATTTCACATGCTTTGGCAATTGTCGCCTTGCAAGGGCTTTCATCATACCGTATTCGCCATATTTGCGGCTGAGGGCGTATGTCTTAACTACCAATAGTGTCCCTAATATCAGTATCAGCCCTACGCAGAGAAAGGAGGGCAGCCCGAGAATGAAAAGCCCTGCAAATAAGATCAGCAGCAGAATAATGCCCCCGCCCAGGTACCAGATGTACTGCGCCTTCAGCCCCTTAAATTCTATGCTTTGGTTAATTCCTTTATTAACCTTGTAGACGGTAGCCATTGCTTAAATCCCAAAGAAGGACTGGATCACAGTGGCTACCACGACAAGGAAAACGCAGCTGCCGAACCACGCAGCTGCCACCTTACCAGTGTCTGGATCCCCTGCATTCCATTTTTGGTACACCTTGACAGCACCTATCAGGCCAAGGATGGCGCCTACGGCATACATGAGGTCAGTCCCGGCGTCAAAATAACTGCGAACCTGCTGGTTGGCTTCGTTAATGCCCGCCAGTCCATCCTGCGCGGCAGCTGCCCATGGCAGTGCCACCGCAAGGACAACGATGCTGGCGCATATCGTCTTGCTTACTATAGTTTTCATAATATTGGATTTTGAATAAGAAAATAAGCGGAGGCAGGCCGCTGTAACTGATCCCCTCTTTCTGTCACCATCTTTACTGCTGCGGGATGAACAGGGAAAAGCCTCCGCTGTTTTATACGGTTTGCCATAATTGGGCAACCATTTCCTGGGTGATATCAGGGAAGCCGCTCAATCCGCTTTCGGAGGCGATAAATTCATTGATGGACGGCCTGAAGGTTGATTTGGCAAGTACCGGGTAATCAGACAATATTGTCCTGAAGCTTGACAGGACTTCATCGGTAGCCATCGTACTGTCAGCGGCGTGCTGCAAGACGGATTTGACCCTCTCAACGATCTCTTCGATAATCTCGTAATCGTTGCCGCTTTCCACAGCGGTAAAGGAACCTGATGAAGTTAAGCGGCCTTTGTCTTCTGTGGTATCATTGTAGGCAGTAACAGAATCGTCTGCTGTCAGCCCGGGAGCGATTGAAGAAAAGGATGTCCTGATTTGCGGGAAGTAGAATTTCAGGATCAATAGGGTGTAGTAGATAAACAATAGGGCGGCAACTAATCGAAGGTACGTAGCCCAGGTAATTTCTGTAAACATAAGCGTCATTTTTTTCGTTCAACATTTATCAATCATCATTGCGGCAGTACCGCTAAACTCATTTTACACTCACGAAATTAGTAGCTTTGATTATGCTGCAAAAGGACAACTTCATGTTGTTCCCCAAGTTGTTCCTCAGTAACCCTGGATTTTCTTTATAATTTTTTGGAGCGCTTCCACCGCTGCTTCGCGGTCTGCCTCCTCCGGATTATAAGCCTTGCTGCGGACAGCGGCAGCTGAAAGGGTTACTTTGTGGGGAGTTGATAAGTAGGGAATGATAAATTTGAAAACGGCATTCATGGAACGCGCCTTTAAAATTTGCGACTCGTCAGCTGCCCGGAGTATAAGGGCAATTTGATCGGCTGATAGGGTGCACAGGACTTTATACTTGTCTGCCGGCGACGTCGCATTTGTAGCTGCGGGTTTATCTTTTGCTTCAGGACTGTCTGGCAGGGTGGGATTTATGTAAGCAGCAAATCGTGTCCCGACAAAGGATACAAGATCAGTCAGGCAGTGAAGGATAAGGACATCAAGCCCCGAAAGCTGTTCCGCCATAAAAAGGGGATTTGACTGGTATGACAGCAAGGTTCCTTTAAGGGATGTAAGAGCATTGTAGTACTTCCTCACAAGATGCTGTACCTGGCTGTCCTTATTAAGGGCAAAAATTTGTGTTGTGAGTTCAGATTGTACCTGAAGGGCTTCCATAGGGACCTTTTCAAGAAGTGATGTTATATCTAAATCCTGTAATTTCTGCCGATATGGCTTTTCCGGGTTCAGCGTTACGGAGATAAGTGAGTCCAGCCATTCCAGTGAGTATGTGCGGACGAATTTCATACTTATCTAATATTTCTGTTACGGTACTCATTCGGCGATTTACCGGTTTGAGCCTTGAAGAAACTGATAAATGCGGAAGAGGATTTAAAACCCGTTTCTTCAGCAATAATATAAATGCTTACGACTGTACTGTCAAGCATCTCTTTAGTAATACGAATCAAGTGCTCTTCGATAATTATCTTTGGCGCCTTGCCGGTCACCTCTTTAATTACTTTCGCCAAATTGCCCTGCGCCATGCAAAGCTCCTGGGCATAGTAGCGCACGTCATGATGCTTGGTCGCATACCTGTTTAATAAATTGTAAAACCGCAGTGCTACAAGTTCTTTTCTTAACAGACGCTTGGAGCCGCCAATGGATATCATTTGGTGCAATTCAGCAAAGCAGCTGAAAAGAAGATTAAATGTCAATTCGCAAATTGTAGCGGAGTACGCAGAAGTAGTGTACTCCTGATGCTTATGCAGGAGCTGGAGAAGTCTTTTGAGAATTTTAAAGGTATCACTGTCAGCGAGGATGGGAAATCGCTGCCCCTGTAACAACTCAATTGATGCTTCTGCAACTACTTTATAGGTAGTAGCTTGCGCATAACTTTCCGAAAAGCGCAAAAGCCAGAACTTTACAACACTATCACTGTCGGCGCCTTTTATAAGGCAATCATCATCAAGATAGTGGATTTCAGAAACCTTTGCTGTGTCAGAATGATCTTTAAAGGAAAGTTCAACACTCCCCGTCGTAAGCGTCAATAAGGTGTGTTTGAAATCTGCATCATCAAAGAAAAAGGCATAGGTCGACAAAGGTGCAGTCAAATGAATTAACCTGATCCAGATTCCCGGACGCGTAAGCACATGTTCTTTCTCCGTTTCCATTTGATATAATAAAAAATCCTGGAAGGTTTGCTTCCAGGATCTTAGTTATTGCTGATAAACATCGGTGATAAAAGACATCATCATAGCCTGAGGAACCGATTCCAGTGCCGCATTGGCAGTTGCGGCTAAGTGTGTTGTCATCCACTCCCAGTCCCTGTCTCTTCGCTTTCTTTTTCGGTCATTGTCTAATGCATTGCAAACAATGGATGTGGTGGTCAGTAATGCATCCCGTTCTTCTACTTCCAAAGTAGTGTCATTTGCTATACCGGCATCGACTATTTTAAAATACGCTTCAACGTCCTGAAAGGGCAGATTTTGAGCTTTCAAAAGGTCCAGCTGTGCTGCAATTTCAGTTAATAGTCCGGTCGCATGTAGGCTGTACTCTTCTGACAGCAGTTCATTAAGTGCGCCATCACCCAAATAAGGTATAACATCGTCAGGTGATATTGGTACATAAGCAGAGTCATTATTCAAGTTGACAAAATCCGGGTTTAGGAATGCAACGGATTCAGCTCTGTCTATAACCTGTCTAAGGCCGGTAGCATTGCATGGCAGCAGGTAGTACGCATTGAGCATATTCTGATACGTCAAACCTACGTGGGCATGCGGATCTTTTGTATCGGTATTTCTAAACCCTGTCTTTTTATAAACCTGGGTTTCCTCTATTGCAGTCTCTGGCTGCAGATCATCAGTTGAGCAGCCTGCAATTGTAAGCATAACAAGAATTGAAGTTAACGCCTTCATAGTTGTAAAGTGTTAATGTTACTGAATCAGTTCTTCAGTTCCATTCGCCCGGGGAGCAGAACAAGGAAATTTTTAATTCCCTGCATCGTGAATTCATGGACAAAGCTATCCTGCAACCCACTGCCCTACAACTGTTTGGTAGCACCGTTCCGGTATAGAAAGTGTGTATTTCCAGAATTTTGCCTCCTACTTTATAATGACATTAAGATTTTCTTAACGAGGTTTTTGGTTATTTTTGATAATACATGTCTCCCAACTTTACGCCTTAATACTGCCTACAGATTACCTAAGGGCTTACAATAAAAAAATATGAAATTACCAATTGCGGGAGCGCTGCTAATCCTTCTTTTGCCGGTAGTCCTGTATGCGCAGGCTTATACCGAAAAAGGTCCATATGGAAGGTTACAGAAACAGATTGAATTGCATCAGGGAACCCCAAAAGTCTGGCCGTACCTTAATAAGTACCTTCAAACCGCCAAACGTGAAGGCAATAAGACTGAGATAGTAGCTGCTTATAAGGAAATGCTTCATGAATGCGAGGAAGGGCAGCGGCTAGCCTATGCGGACAGTATGGTTACGGCAGCAAAAGATTCGAAAGTAAATGACCTTATAGGTGCATCTTACCTCACAAAGGGCATTCTTCATTACCAGCGCAATGAACACCAGCTTGCCCTTGACAATTACATTAATGCAAATAAATATGTTGTCAACACCGATGATCTGTACCTGAAACACAAGGTGAAATACAGCATCGCACAGATTAAGTTTTACTTGGGCTACTATCAGGAAGCCATCTCGCTGTTCAGGGATTGTACGGAATATTTTAAGGCCGAAGACCATCTTCCTTATCTCAAGTCACTGCACGGCCTTACTGTAAGCTACCTGTTGACTGATGATCTGTCACTTGCCTCACAAACCAATAAACTGGCTTTAAATGAAAGCGCACGATTAGGCATCAAAGACATGCTGCCCTACATTGAAAGTTCATCAGGCATATTGCATTATAAGCAAGGTGACCATCAGAAAGCCATCAATAGCCTCAGGTATGCGCTGCCGCTTATAAAGAAGGACCGCGATTATCAAAATGAAGCTATTGCTCATTTTTTTCTGGGAAAGGCGTATTGGGATAGCACACAACAGGAAAAGGCAGTTATGAGCTTTAAGGCAGTGGATGATATATTTATGAGGAAAAATTATTTGCGCCCTGATCTTCGCCAGAGTTATGAATACCTCATAAAGTATTTTCACCATGCGGAGTCGCGAGATGAAGAGCTTAAATATGTGAACCAGCTGCTCAGGGCTGACAGCCTTTTAGGGAAGGAATTCCGTTATTTGGTAAAGAAGATCCACAAAGAATATGATACCGCGGAACTTTTAGCTGAAAAAGAAAAGATTCAAGCCGAACTTGAAAGAAGCCGTTATTCAGGTATATTATTCAAAGGCACTATCGCTTTTCTTGTTGCAACGGTAGCCTACCTGATCTATAGGCAGAAAAAATTGAGAAAGCTACACAGGGTACATTTTCAGGAACTCATTAATAAAGAACAGCCAGTAACTGCGGAAGAACAGCCAAAACCGCAGAAAGTCAGCAACATTAATCCTATGATTGCTGATCAGATATTGGAAAAAATAAATGACTTCGAAAGGAAAAAAAGTTACCTCAAAAAGGACCTGAACGCGACAAGACTGGCAGAGCAGTTTAATACAAATTACAAATACCTGTGTGAAGTTATAAAGGTTCACAGGCATAAAGGCTTTACGAATTACCTCAACGACCTGCGTATTGATTATATAGTGGAACGGCTGAAAACAGAACCTGTGCTGCGAAGATACACTAACAGCACGCTTGCTGCTGAAGCAGGCTTTAAGACGACGCAGCATTTTACAACTGCATTTAAAAAAAGAACGAAAATTTCACCGGGATATTTTGTCAAAGAATACGATAAATTGGAAGAAGAAGCGACCTCTTAAGTTTAAGTAGAATAAGTTATTTTTGATGGATGAACTTACCACTGTCAAATAATTTAGAAGTAAGAAAATTAGCGTCTGTTTTTAATAACACATCTGCTACCTACAAATACTACTGGTTCATTTCACTTATTGAAGCTTGCGAAGAAGGTTCAGCTATAGTCAGTAAAAAAGAAATGTTTGCGAGGATGTTGTGTGGCGCGTGGTATACAGTTAACTACTTTCACGTTTCATTTGGATCCCAGGATTTAATACAACAGGCAATTAAAACCATTGCAGAAGTAGAAAATGTTCCTGTTTCAATTCGGAAGGACAACTTGCTGAAACTGTTATTAGCTTCAGATAACCCCGTTACCCTGAATTTGCTACAGCATTTTGATAAGAACGTACCTCATTGGTTTTTAACGCCTTGGATAATGCGTGATAAAGGGGTAAGCGACATAGCTTATCGCAACAGTATTTATATTCAATCACAGTCATATAACAATCAGTCATTTTATGCTTTGTACACTGATAGGATTGAAATTAATCCTGAGTGGTTTACTTATATTCAAAACAATGCTAAGGTCTTAAAAGATTTCTGTTACTGGAACCTCTCTGTGTTCTTGCAAAAACGCAATCCAAGTATACCCGATATTCCGGGAAAGCTTATTAAACCTCCAATGAGGAGTTCTTTAGTTAATCAGCGTAAAAACTATTGGGACATTGTGCTATATGAACTGGGCAGCGTAGATTGTATTTATACTGATACTAAACTTACAACACACAAATATGCACTTGATCACTTTGTACCTCATGCCTTTGTTTCACATGACCTGATATGGAATCTGGTGCCCATTGATGTTAGATTCAATTCTATTAAAAGTGATAAGCTTCCCAGCATGGAGCTGCACTTCGACCGGTTTTATCAGGTGCAAAAATCAGCATTTGAAATCATGGCGCATCATACGCCCCATTCAAAATTAATGGAGGAATATATAATTTTGTTTAGTAGCGAAAATAACATAATACATTTTGAGTATAATAGGTTTCAAGAAACAATCTCGCCATTAATATCTATTGCTGCAAACAACGGATTTGCGTATCTCTAAGTAAACAATGGATGTAGTGTATTATTCCAACTGTACCACAATATCCTTGGTTTTTTCTATTGTAGTACCTTCCTGAAGTGTGAAAGGAATGTAATGTTCGTATGCCACTTTAATAATACTTTTATCTTTTAACACATTATCATCTGTATGCACCGAATCTTCAATCGGTGCCGATAAATGTACCGAATCATTACCACATTCCTTGGAAACAAAATTACGTTGCTTAGTTACATAATTTTCTACTACCAGAGCAAAATCCATGGATTCTGTTCTGTCTTGATGAATTATCGACTGCTTGATCTGCCTGTAAAGATCAAAAGAAAGCGAATTTAATGTAATTATGTAATCTCCATCTATCATATGCCTAAAGTCATAATCTTTGAACTCAATAGTTACTCTCGTTTTATAACCAATTTCATCAGGTGTGAGGTACTGGTCAAAGGAATTATACAAACTATCTAATAATGCCTTACGAACTTGAATTAGTATCTTCAGAAGGTGACTACCAGCTACCCCTTTATCATTATATAAATTCTGATTCTTGGGATATTCCTGATTCTTTGAAAAAATGACGTTGAACTTAGGTGGCGTTAAAAGCTCTTTTCCATAGAGACTACCAATGTTTGATTGAACATCAAAATTATCCAACTTGGCATTAAACTCCTGAATGTATAACGAAAAAGCTTTTCCTGGCTTACCATACTCGCTTTCTAAGATATCCCGGATAATAAAAATATCTATGTTTTTACTTTTGGCATATTCGACAGCACCCTCTTCATAACCTTTTGTGGTAAAAATTACGCCTTTACTTGCATTTAGGTCTTCAATTGATGCAGATAACACGTCGATTACTTGGCGAGTTACAGGAGTTTTCCAACGCTTACATTCAATCAGTGTGGTGTACTTATGTAATTTTGTGGTTTGGGTTACCAGTACGTCAATTTGCCTCCGTGCATTTGATTTACCGGTTAATGTTACATCGTGCTCTACAAGAACTTCGTCGGCTTGTTTATAGATATCAGCTACGAAAAGCTCAAAGTCCTTCCAATCAATTAATTTTTCCAGGAAACTACTGTTCATTAATTTTAGAGAAATTATTACAAAAATTTTCTATACAACTCTGTGTACAAAACTTAGTTACCAAAGCAAAATGCAAATAAAGCTATTTTTTACCAGCAGTTTGAATAACTATTGGTAAAGTAACATTCATAAACAAATTTACGTATTGGGTCACAACGTCATTAGCGTTCGCAATGTACTTAAGCTTTTCCTTTTTAAATTTCTTAAGTCGATAGTCAAGCACAAATTTCGGCATTGCCATGTGCAAATCTTCTCCGATCTCCATATTAAACTTTTCAGATTCTCTATAAATCATCATTGGAATCTTGATTTCATCACTTTCTGGATCTTTATAAATTCCCCTATGCGTATTTAAATTTCTTGCTTCTATAATGTGCTCGAAGCTTTTATGGAAATATTCAATAATTTTTAAAGAAGGAGAGTCTTTTACATTAGTATGTTTACATAACTTGTCCCACGTGCACTTCCTATCTGTCAGACCAAGTTCATAAACTTGATTTACCATTAACTTAAGTAAATCCAATAAAGTGTTAATCTTGTGGAAAAACACTTCAATGTGATATTTTGTATAGCTGATAAGATCAACGTTATTTTCTTCGTAAAACTTCTTCAGCGGAAACCGGCGAAGAAATATTAACACCCGATCAAGATCTTCCTGGACCTCTGACACTCGAGCATAATATTTAAATACATTTTGCGCGTATTTACCTCTTTCTGAAAGAAGATGGTGATTGTTTTTAGAATAGCTGAAGTCCGGGTGTTTATCTATTCCCTTTTGAGTTTCATGCAATACATTAAAAAATTGCCCAATGAGCACCTTATCGAAGGCTGTACCGTCCATATTTAAACATGGTTGCGTAAATTATAATAAAGTTGCCAATCAAAATTGATTATATAAATGCAGGAAATATATTCACTAGCAATCCAATTATTTGAAGTGAGGTGAATCAAAGAAGTCCTTGATTGTTATACCCAAAGAAGCACAAACTCTGTTTATAGAATATATTGTCATTCCCCTATTTGTATTCGGTTTTTCCCATGCCTGGAGATTTTGCCTATCAACTTCTATATTCTTTGCTAAAGCAGATTTATTTTGCTCATGAATTTCTCTTAATTCAATAAGCCTTAGTCTAATTTTATCTCGTAAAATTTCATCCTCTTCACGTAATGTTGCCATATGGCAATTTCTATTTTTTTATTTTTTTTACTGTAATGCATATGCATTACATATTATTTTCACTATATTTACACAGAATTAATAAATTTGCGATACTTCAAATAGCAATTATTGAAGCATTCGCTTTGAAACCCGACTTGAAAACTGGAAATTTTGTAGCAACGGGTAGATAAGTGTAAATGCTCACGCCATACGGCGTGGGCTCACTTATTGTTGCTAGGTATTCCAGTACCTCAAGTCGATAAGCTGAGTTTAAACCCACGCCTCCTTTTTTAGGAGGCCGTCCCTACTCATCAGTTTCTTAGCAATACTTTTTGTGTCGCGTAGTATTACAACTTCAGAATGGACGCGTATAAGAAAAATGCCCTTTCTATCCTTTCAGGTTCATATCCTTTGAGCCTCACGCCCCATGCCGCAATACCCGGAGCAGACTTCGGCAGTATTGGTAAAATAATCACTAACCTATTATTCACCAGTAAACACGTGCGCCGATGAGAAACTGACCAAAGTAATTAGACACAAATAAAAAGCCCTCTGCTGCTACTTGGCGGTGCGTGCAGAAGGCCTGAGAAAACAAAACTTTCGTTTCATTTAACAATTCAAAATTATGAAAATAATTTCATTGAATAAGGGCTGCTTTGCCTTTATTTTCGGGCTCTTGTTATGGTGTAACCATACAGCTGCTTATAATAATGACCTAACACATCATCTTTGGCAATCAAAAGTATCTGGTGTAGTAAGGGATGCTAATGGTCCGCTTCCGGGCGTAACAGTGTCGGTAAATGGCTCAGGAATCACAGCCGTTACAGATGAGAAGGGCTCTTATACAATTAATGCAGCAATCGGCGATACCCTCGTATTCTCGTTTCTTGGTTTCAAAGATTCTGAATACGTGGTAACTTCAGAATCGCTTGATGCTGTCTTGCAGGAAGATGTTGCCCAATTGCAGGAGGTAGTTATAAATGCTGGATATTATCGCGTCAAGGATAAGGAGCGAACTGGCAGCATTTCGAGAATCACATCGAAAGACATCGAGAACCAACCGGTGACTAATGTTTTAGCCACCATGCAGGGCCGTATGGCGGGAGTTAGCGTCACCCAGACAACTGGTGTGCCCGGTGGTGGTTTTGATATACAGATAAGGGGGCTGAACAGCCTTCGTAGCGGAGGCAACAGCCCTTTGTATATCGTGGATGGGGTGCCTTATTCCTCGGAGCCCATAGGTAGCCAGGTGGCCTCCACTGTTATGCCTTCCAGCTATAGTCCCTTAAACAGCCTAAATCCGGAGCAGATTGAGAGCATCGAAGTTTTGAAAGATGCTGACGCTACATCAATTTATGGAAGCCGGGGCGCTAATGGGGTAGTCCTGATAACAACTAAAAAAGGTAAGACCGGGGTAACAAAATATTCTGCCCGTCTTTATCAGGGCGTGGGCTCCCTGACCCGAAAAATGGATTTACTGAGTACAGCACAATACATTGAGATGCGTCGTGAAGGTTATGCCAACGATGGTATCGCCGAAATTCCTGATTCTGCATATGATATTAATGGCACGTGGGATACAAACCGCTCAACAGACTGGCAGGAGGAAATTTTGGGTAAGACAGCCTATATTACCAATGCCCAGGCTTCTGTTTCCGGCGGCTCTTCCCATACGCAATTCTTACTCGGTGGCAGCTTGAATAGGCAGTCTACTGTATTTCCGGAGGATTTTAATTATAATAAAGGTAATGCCTATGTCAATCTTGGGCATACCTCGGAAGATGACAGGTTCAGTGTTAAGTTTTCCGGGCAGTATACATTTCAGGAAAACAACCAGCCAAGGATTGACCTGACCCAGGAAGCCATTACATTACCACCTAATGCGCCAAACCTTCGAAACGCTGACGGCTCGCTTAATTGGGAAAACAGCACGTTCGGCAATCCGCTCCGCAATCTGGAAGGTGAGTACAATGCTAAGACATATGACCTGATTGTAAGCAGTGTTCTGTCCTATCGCCTCGCCAAAGGGCTTGAGGTGCGATCTAATTTTGGATATTCTTCACTCAGCCACAAGGAGGTGAATGCCTCGCCTTCTACGCAATATGACCCCGCTTACGGTTTGACCGGCGATTACTCTAGCCTTGTAGTCACTGACGCATCGCGCAGGTCTTGGATAATCGAACCGCAGCTGAACTGGCAAAAGGAACTGGGAGAGGGAAGGATAGATGTTCTTGCAGGTACAACTTTCCAGTCACAGACGGGTGACCAGCTTGTACTCTACGGATCTGGTTTCTCAAGTAACAGCCTTATTTATAACCTTGCCTCGGCAGGCTTTTTAATGACTATGGCAAGTGATGCTACAGAATACCGCTACCATGCCATTTTTGGGCGCGTGAATTTCACCTGGAAGGAACGATATTTTCTTAACCTTACCGGAAGGCGGGATGGATCGAGCAGGTTTGGCCCGGGCAAGCAATTCGCAAATTTTGGCGCGGTTGGCGCAGCATGGCTATTCTCGCAGGAAAAATGGTTTTCAGATAGCAAGGTGCTCAGTTTTGGAAAGCTCCGTGCAAGTTATGGTATTACGGGAAATGACCAGATTGGCGATTATCAGTATCTTGACACCTATGCATCATCAGGCGTAAGTTACGGCGGAGTAATAGGGCTCCAGCCAGCAAGGCTATTCAATCCTGATTTTGGCTGGGAGACTAATCGAAAATTTGAAGCAGCTATTGAGGCCGGCTTTCTTAAAGACAGGCTCTTTCTGACATTGGGATGGTACAAGAATAGATCCTCAAACCAGTTGGCAGGCATTCCGCTGCCCGGCACTACAGGGTTTAGCTCAATACAAGCCAATCTGGATGCTACAGTAGAAAACAGCGGGTTGGAGGTTACCTTACGTACCGTAAATTTTGAGCGTGAGAACTTCAGCTGGATCACGAGCTTTAACCTTTCAGCTGCAAGAAATAAACTTATAAGTTTCCCCAACCTTGATGGATCAACGTATGCCACGCAATACGTTATCGGGCATCCCCTGAATATCCGTAAAGTCTATCACAGTCTTGGGGTAGACCCGGAAACGGGCATTTACCGATTTGAAGACAGTAATGCTGACGGTGCACTGAGCAGTGCGGACAAACAAACTGTGAAGGATATGAACCCTGAATTTTTTGGAGGGCTGCAGAATACACTTAGGTACAAGCGCTGGCAGTTCGATTTTCTATTCCAATTCGTAAAACAGCAGAACTTTAATGAAACGGCTTTTTTTGGATACCCGGGAGGAATGTCTAATCAGCCTGCAGATGTCATGAATCGCTGGCAACAGCCGGGAGATACTGCTAAATATCAAAGATTTACCTCGGGCAGCGACAGCCAGGCCGTTGACGCTTATTATAAATATATGGAAAGCGATGCAGCTATCAGCGACGCTTCCTTTGTACGACTTAAGAATCTTTCCGTGTCTTATGAACTTCCCTTTGAAAAGGCTAAGTGCAGAATATTTATTGAAGGCCAGAACTTGCTGACATTCACTTCGTATCGAGGAGCGGACCCTGAATTTAGGGCTGTAGGGTATCTCCCACCACTCAAGGTTTTTGCTGCCGGAATCCAATTATCATTCTAAAACTTACATTATGAAAAAGTATTTAAAAAACTTATTGGCCAGCCCTAAAGCTACAGCATTGGGTTATATGGCATTTATTTTCCTTACTTGTTGTGCATGTGATTTTACGGAAGTTGACCTTCCCCCATCACAACTCGTATCTGATGACGTATTTAATGATAAAGCAACAGCTAACGCAGCCATGGCAAACATTTATGCCGGGATGCGAGACAGGGGCATGCTGACAGGGACTGCCGCAGGCTTATCCTTTCTTTTAGGGAATTACACCGACGAATTGGTATTTTACGGAAGCCCACAGAACGGGGCGGCCAGTTTCTATAATAATGCGCTCGTCCAATCAAACTCCGATGTCAGGCAATTATGGAACGATACCTATAGCCAGATCTACATGGCTAATGCAGTTATTGAAGGTGTTACCGCCTCGCAGTCCCTAAGCGAAATCGACAAGCAATTGCTGACGGGAGAAGCACTTTTTGCACGCGCAGTGTTGCATCTTTATTTGACGGGCCTTTTCGCGGATGTCCCCTATGTGACTACTACTGACTACAGGCAAAACACACATATTGGAAAATCACTTTCTGCTCAAGTATATGCTTATGTCATACAGGATCTTGAGCAGGCTTCAGGGATGTTGCCCACCGAGTACAGTTCCACTGATCGCACGCGTCCCAATAAGTTTGCGGCTTATGCCCTCTTATCAAGAGCTTCTTTGTATAACGGAGATTGGAATGCAGCAGCTGACTATGCCTCCGCCGTTATCAATAACAACGCTCTATATACTGATGATATCCCGATTGAAGATACTTTCCTTATTGACAGCCCTTCTACAATCTGGCAGCTAAGCCCATCCTCTAACGGAGGCAATACCCGTGAGGCGGTAACCTTCATCTTCGAGAGTGGCCCACCGCCATTATCGGCTCTATCTTTAGGCCTTATTACTGAATTTGAGCCCGGTGATTTGCGCAGGGAGTATTGGACCCGGGAAATATCAGATGGTACAACCTCATGGTACCATCCCTATAAGTATAGACAAAACAGTAATACCGGGAGTTCCATGGAATTCTCTGTCGTTTTACGACTTGCTGAAATGTACCTGATAAGGGCTGAAGCGAGAGTGCGGTTAGGGGAATTAGTTGCTGGTGCTGAAGACCTGAACAGAATACGCAATAGAGCAGGCCTCACGAATTCTCCCGCTGCTTCCCAAGAGGATTTATTGCAGGCAATTCTGAGTGAGAGGAGACTTGAATTTTTTAGCGAGTTCGGCCACCGTTTCTTTGATCTGCGGCGTTTCGGAGTAATAAACGGGACATTATCAGTGGTTAAAAGCGGATGGGAATCGTATGAGGAATACTTTCCTTTACCTGAAGCAGAACTGAGCCTGAACCCGAATATGCTTCCTCAAAACCCAGGTTACTGATGCTCCTTAGTATAAAAAAATATTTTATGGTAGCTTTCTGCTCTTGCCCATTCTTTGGGCAGGGGCAAGAAAGCCTTGAGCCTGACAAATACGAACAGTGGGGGACATTTTCCCAGGTAAACATATCCCCAAAAGGGGATTGGATGACCTTTTCGGTAGACCATACTTCAGGAATGGACACGCTGTACCTGGCCAGTACGGTAATACCTAAAAGATTTGCTTTTCCAAAGGCTCACTTTCCAGCTTTTATCAACGACACGCTTTTCTGCTACCTTGACAACGACCACGCGGTACACCTTACGGGTTTGACAGGCAACTATTCCTACAGCCGCAGGGACATAAATACATATGTTGTTGCGGGCAGGCACATCTTGTTGCATAAGCAAACGGGTGAACTTATAGTTGTGAACCTACACACTGGGCAGGAATATAGCACAGCTAATGTTAGCAGCATCTCCCTTAGTCCTGACAAAAGCAAATTAGTCATCTCTACCGTACACGATTCTATCTATAAAGTGTGTTTATTAGATATTGACAAACCGGATAAGCCCCGATTGCTGCTGAGCAGCACCGCCAATGCCTACTTAAATTTTGTCTGGCACAAAGATAGCGGCGCGTTTGTTTTTAAGGATGACACAAACAGTGCAGCTTCAGCGCGGGATTATAGCCTGTATTTCTACAGCCTAACCGAGGACAGATTATATAGTACCGGCACCACCAATATGAATTGGCCTGAAAATTTTGATCTTGCGGCCTATCCTGAATTACTGGTATCTGATGACCGTTCAACAGTATTTATGTTATTGGCCCACAAGTCCAATAAAATCAAGCCACCTACCCCACAAATTTGGAATGCTTACGATAAGGTGCTCTATCCGTATAAGAAAGCTAACGGTAGTTTTAGCTCCTATAGCAGGCTCTATTTGTGGAAGCCTCATAGCGGCAATATAGCTTCGGTAGGAGATCAGTGCAGGACGGGTGCATTGCTGCTCGACGGCCAGTTGCAAGCCCTTATTTATGATCCTTCTGAAAACCGTCCGGCTTTAAAATATTACGCGGACAGGGACCTTTACATTAAAGACCTTAAAACGGGAAAGTATGATTTGGTACTCCCCAGGTTCGAAGGCCGTCAGGAAAATTTGGTATGTTCCCCGGAAGGCCGGTACATTGCGTATTATAAAGATGGAAACTGGTGGACCTATTCCATTACATCAGGCAGGCATATCAACCTGACGGGCAAACTTGATTCCGAATTCTCCGACCAGGAATATGACAGGCCCGGCAGTAAGCCTGCCTATGGTTATGCCGGATGGTCCTTCGATGGCGTATCCCTTTTTGTTTATGACCGGTATGACGTGTGGGAACTTGCAGCCAATGGCAAAAAAGCCCAGCGGCTCACTTCAGGTAGTGAAGAGGGGCTCATATTCCGGATACACAATTTTGACAGCCCGATTGGAGAGGGTTATAATTTAAGAAGCCGCATTATCGATACTCAGGCTCCGCTTTTCTTAACGGCAGGAACAGAAGATAATGCTGTATCTAAAGTCTTCAGATATTACAAAGGGATTATCGACGAAATTTTGAGCGGCAACGAAAAATTCAGTATACTTTGCAGGGCAGCCAATGCCCATTCCTACATTGTTGCTGCGGAGCGCTATGATAGCCCCCCCACACTTTTGCATGTTGACAACAAAAAGTGTAATGCCATACTTCAAGGCAATACACACCATTATAAATACAGATGGGGGAAGTCTGAATTGATTGACTATACAAATTCCGCTGGGCAATTATTAAAAGGCTCACTTTTCTTTCCTATAGACTATCAGCCGGAAAAAAAATACCCTATGGTAGTACATATCTATGAGCGTCAAACCCATCATCTGCACAGCTATACAAATCCTTCGCTATATAATGCTGCAGGTTTCAATAAAGCAAATTTTACGGGCAACGGATACTTTGTTTATTATCCGGATATCACATACGAGGAAAATGCTCCCGGGATTTCCGCACTGGATTGTGTTACGGCAGCCGTTAAAGCCGTCATAGCCAAATATCCCGTGTCCAGTGATAAGATCGGGCTTATCGGACATTCTTTTGGCGGATACGAAACCAACTATATAATCTCAAGGTCTGATATGTTTGCAGCCGCCGTGTCGGGTAATGGTATTTCGGACCTTGTGAGCTGCTATTATTCTGTAGGCTGGAGTTATGGCTTGCCAAATACTTGGAGATTTGAAAGTGATCAGTTCCGAATTGCGCAAACTCCTTTTGATAATTCAGAGGCGTATCAGGATAACTCTCCGATATCTTTTGTGAGGGATGTTAGTACCCCCTTGCTTTCCTGGATAGGAGAAAATGATACTCAGGTCAACCCCATTCAGACTATCGAATATCATATAGCTTTAAGGCGGTTAGGTAAAGAAAACATAATGCTCGTATACCCGGATGAAGGCCACGTACTGGTCAATCCCACTAATCAAATTGACCTCACTTCAAAGATTATGCAGTGGTTTGATTATCTATTGAAAAGCGATTCAAAACCCTGCTGGGTTAAACCCGCGGAAGACTAAATTACTATTGCAACTTATAGACAGGTACATTACATTGGTATTGGCCATTCATTCCCCACAAGTACACGGTACCAAATTTGCACAGGTCTGCGGGGATTGTACTGCACATCATTTTAAATTCACATGTGGGAGGTCCAGGCAGTATATAACGGTAGCCGGATACTGATGCCAGTTCAATACCTTTTGGAGCCTCGTACTTGTTATAGAGGGCCAGAAAAATTGTCGCAGACGTTGCGGCAATTTTTAATTTTGTAATAATGGTTGTCATAGGAATAAGGGATTAAACAATGCAGTTATTGTTACAATAACTGCATTGCATTTACTACTAAGGAATTTTGAATAACGGCACATTACAGGGTCCATTTTCAGTGGCCTTGCCCCAAAGGGTGATGGCGCCTGACTTACATACGTCACCGGATTCAGTCCTGCACATCAGTTCGGCATGACACGGGTTAGGCTGGCCTGAAATAAAGCGGTAACCCTGCTGGTTAGCCACGGGTGCAGAAGCCATTGATGTAGTCGCAAATGCTCCTGCAAACCCTACGACTGCGACAGCCATTGGCATCACCAGTCCTTTTAAAAAACTTGTTTTCATAATTTAAAAATTTTCAGTTGTGATCTACTCTGTTGACAGGTTTTCGATCAAATCCCTGATACTGGCCAGTATATTGTTATGGAGGGGCTAATTTTTTTGCTGACGAAAATCATCCTGTAGCATATGCCCCACCAGTTTAGTATCTATTAATGCGTATACTTTATTTCCCATTACGAAGAGCTCCTTCAATTTTTTACCCTCAATGTGATATATTGGAAAGCTGGAACGATAGGTCTGGTCGCTAACATCGTAGATATCTACAATGCTTGCATTCTTCCAAAGGCTTTCAGGCTCGAACTGGCCCGGCAAAAGCGAATTCACAAACAGGTAATTATTATAAAGTGCACTTGTCTTATTTACAATAAGTGGAGGTTTAGAAAAGGTGGTATAGTCATGGCTTTCCACTTTTGCAAGTACAATCTGCGCCTTGGATACCGTATCGATTGTATTGCCTCTTGCAATGCTGCGAAATTCCGGATCGCTGATAATATACTGGTTCCTGTACCTGTAATTATATACTATCTGGCTTTTCTGCTGGCTCACATGAAGACTGCCATCGGTATCAAATATGCCATCGATTTGCTTCTGTAATACCCTTGTGCTTAGATGCACATGAGCAGTATCTTTAAGATTGAGTAAGCCGATAATGCTTTCCCCGTTTTGGGCAATATAACGGATTGCCAGGCGAACGGAATCTAAAGGCTGTACCTGCGAGAAGTATTGGCCGCCACGTACTTGGAGCGAGGCAACCCAATCAGCGGTTTTTCCTTTAAAGAGGTACGGCACCGACCCCTCATAGACATAAAAATAATTACCCAGTACTCTTACTTGTGGCGAACGGAACGGCAGGTCTTTTTCTACCAGTTCCACATGGTACGTCCGTCTGTTATTTAGGTTAGTATCGAATGCTATAATCTGTAATGGAGCGGTTATATTTCCCAGATAAATAGTTCCTTCCGATGCGCCCGCAAAATAGTAGGAATTGTAAGTTAGCTCAACACGCTTAAATTCATCTGCAACATGGGGAGGATAACGCCTGATAAACTTATTATCATAATGAATTATATCCTCCGAGAACTTAAATGCAAATCCAACTGATGCGATTGATGCTATCGTTAAGCTTAGCAGGGTGACGATTTTTAGATAAGGTTTCATACAATTATTTTATGTTGATGTTCGCCTCTTGCCGGCAACAATACTACTGCTGCAATTGCTAATGCCATAAAGGCTATATTGAAGAGCAAATGCTGGTCCCATGTCATCTTTTCCAATACCCCTCCACAGGAGCAGGGAATGAAAGCACTATAGTTAAGCATGATAAAAATATAAGCTGTAAACATCGTCATTAAAGTATATGCGCTCAGGAGTCCGAAAGGCCGCGTAAGAGGTAGCGCAAGTAATACTGAGATGATGAGTTCGCCTATTGGCACTGCCCACGAAATTACCCCTGCGAAAGAACTTAGCATTGGAGATTGCCCCAGCTGTATCCTGAAGTTTTCAAAATCAAGCAGCTTGCTTAATGCAGCATAAATGAACACGCATATGTAGAGCAGTGAGGTGGCTTCAATAATAATATTACGGTATTTGATTTTCATGATCTTACGTTATTATCATAGTGCTAAATTACTGGCTATTAAGACAAATGGAGTTTTATAAATCGTTCTAAAAGTTGCAAAAAAGATGCTTTTAAATAAAAAGGCTGCCCCTTGGGACAGCCTGAAAACTTACTTGCTGGAGGCCAGCGACTTCAGTTTTTCACTTAGTTCCACCAATCCTCCCTTTTGTAAAAAATCATTTGAAATTTCCGCAAGTTCTTGCTTAGCACCTTCCGGTAGCGAGGTAAACATACTGCCTTTTCCATCTGCTTTATCTTTAATCCCCTGTTCAATTACATGAGATAAAAGCAATACATTTTTTCTTGAAATACGCAGGTCAATTTTTACTGCCTCATTCATCCCCGGGCTGCTCAAAATGGTATCGAACACCTGGGCCGCTTCATCTGTTGTCAGCATACTTTTTCAGTTTTAGATTAAACAATAAATCGATTTAAAATTAATGTATCTCATGACATGAAACTTGGGTATAATTTACCTTTGAAGATCCTGTACTGCTGTCCGGAAACAACAAAAACTTTACGGAAATACCTTCGTGAGCTCAGGAATTTCCTTTCTTGCATAGTTCGAAACAGAATATTCCGCTATGCTACATATTCCTTTTCGCTTGAACAATGTAATTTTTTAAATCTGGAAAAATAGGGAGTCGGTTATGGAGATTGCCAGCTCCTCGCGCAATCGGCAAGATGAACGGTTGTATCACACAACCGGATCTTGCAGCCCTTTCCTCGAAACTCGGGGAGCAAAAAAATTTAGACAACAACTGACATCTTTATAACAAAAATGTTAAAACTCGATAAAATTTAATACTTTGGTCTATTATACATTTAGCTTTTCAAATTACATCAACATAATAATAAACAAGCAATGAATAATTTGATGAAGTTGAAAAGTCGATTAGTATTTTTTTATTAAGTCAGATAATAAATTTATGGGAAGGAAATATTTATATATCAATGGGCAGAAATCTGTTGAAATTGAAGAAGGAGAAGGCGGGGTAAACGCTGTTTATATTGACGGTAAATTACATGACTTTGGCGGAGAAGAAAATCCAGATAAAATCGCGTTCGCCCATGCTACTAAAAGAAAAAAATATTCGTCATTTTTAAATTCACAATTTGAAAATCTTGTCATATTAACTGGTGCCGGTTCTTCTGTCGGCATCGGTGATAATATTGTTACTGGCGAGATTACCGAGGAACGAAAAGGACGTTTATTAATAGATTTATGGGATGATGTAGAATTACAACTCACAAAACAGGTTATGGATCGATTCTGTGTGTTGGTTCGTTATGAAGATAAAAATGAAGAAACAAATCAATATATTAAAAATCTGGAAAAGCTTTTATCCTTAGCTAATATCAGTAAAAATTATGTCAAGGATTCTGAAGAAGATAATCCTCTAGACATCGATGATATAATAAAAAAAATTGAAAAACTTATTCAACAGAAATGCACATTAATATTGCCCAATGACGCACCGCATAGCATATTTATTGAACGAGTTACAAAAAGGAAAGTTACACTGCCACGAGTAAAGATTTTTACACTAAACTATGACACGCTATTTGAGCAGGCAGGTAGGAAAAAAAATTTCACCATAATTGATGGATTTTCATTTTCCCATCCTCGAACATTTAGTGGAAGAAATTTTGATTTGGATGTTGTTTCAAGAAATTCAAGCAGAGTTAAAGAAGAAGATAATTTTGTACAAAAAGTATTCCATTTATATAAACCCCACGGCTCTGTCGATTGGACTAGGAATGGTAACGATATAGTTCAAAAAGATTGGGTTGAAAAGCCCTTGATGATTTTTCCTAAAGATAGTAAATATGAAAGCTCATATGAACAGCCCTATTTTGAAATGATGTCGAGATTTCAGCAATATCTTAGAGGCGAGAATGTGCTTTTAATTTGCATTGGTTTTAAATTTAATGATAAACATATTGTAACATCAATTATAGAAGCATTAGAACAAAATCCCGGATTCCAATTGGTGGTAGTTAATAGAACTATTGATGAAAGCCCTGGGAATTTTAATAATGTATTTGAAGCAAGTAAAAAACATAATAACATCGTTTTAATCAGCGAGTTATTTGAAGATTTTGCAATCAATTTTCCAGATTTAAAATCTTACAATCAAGAAGATTTAAAAAAAATCAACTTAAGTAATCAAAATGAGCAACAATCCCTTTAACCACAGTCATTTTATAGGATATCTTAATCAAATTACGCCGCAATATGTGAAGGTTCACTTTCCTTCATCGGTACTAATGAAATCATTTACTTTTTATGGAGAAGAGTTAAAGGGTGGTCTAGTTGGGAATTATGTTGTTATAGAGGGTGAAAAGTTAGGTTTTTTAGGTAAAATTTTGGAATTAAGCTTACCCGAAAAAGAAAGACTGGAGTTAAGCGAAAAATCATTTAGTACCAAAGACTTCCATCCCACCGGGAAGATTGAGATTTTATTATCATTCGAATTATTTAATCCTGCCAAGATTGATAAAGGTCTTAATTCTCTGCCAATGATCGGAGCAAAAGTATTTATTTGTTCATCGGAATTTATACAGGGATACTTCAAAAGCTTTGGTGTAAAGGATGAACATAAAGATAATGCACCACTGATCGAAATCGGCCACTTAACATATGATAAAAGTACTGCAGTTGAAATTTCTCAACAAGCTCTTTTTGGAAGACATTGTGCAATAGTAGGAACTACAGGGGGAGGAAAAAGCTACACGGTAAGTAAGTTAATTGAGGGAATTATAAAAAATAAAAGTAAAGCAATAATTATTGACCCAACAGGAGAATATCATAATTTTGATAGTATTGCGGGTACTTCTTCTACACCTTTGATATTGACAAACTCAGCCTTTTTTCACTATACAAATTTAACTATTAGCGACTTATTTGTGCTCTTAAGACCTTCAGGCCAAGTTCAGTCTCCTAAATTAATGGAAGCAATAAAATCTTTAAAGATTTACAAAATACTGGAGAATAATGTAGATGGTGACTTTATAGTCAGAATTGATGATAATACTTTTTCAATTAAAATTAACGATGTCGGCTTGCGGGAGAATATCAGTGTTAGAGACAACACAATTGTAAAAGCATCTCAGCTAATGAGACCATTCAATAGGGTATATTCAAAATTTATTGCAGATGTTGAAGGAATTAATTCAGACTTTGATATCCAAGCCCTGTCATCTCAATTGATGCGTGAATGTATCCACGATGTAGATTTTAACAATCATCTTATGTGGGGTGGCAATAATAACAATCATGCTACTAATTGTATTAGTCTTATACTTAGAATAAATAATCTCGTAAATAATCCAGAATTTAATAAAGTATTCGGATTTAACAGGCCAAAAAATGATCCCGATGAGCTTATTCAAGGAATAAATAATTTTCTTGATAGTGATTTAAGTTTGTTAAGAATCGGTTTTGAAAGTGTCAGCTTTGATTTTCAAGCTAGAGAAATTCTAGCTAACGCGGTTGGAAAATATCTTTTAGGATTATCTAGATCGGGAAAATTTAAAGAAACTCCGTTAATATTATTCATAGACGAAGCTCATCAATATTTAAATAAAAAAGTTAAAGATGAATACTTTGAATCAACAGATTTATCTTCTTTCGATAGTATTGCGAAAGAGTGTAGGAAGTATGGCCTATTCTTGTGCTTGGCAACACAAATGCCGAGAGATATCCCATTCGGCACTTTAAGCCAGATAGGAACATTTATTACACACAGATTGATCAATCACCAAGATAAGGAGGCAATTGCAAACGCTTGCTCCACAGCAAACAGAGACACTTTAGCATTTCTTCCAGTACTAGGTTCTGGCGAAGCAATACTAATGGGCGTTGATTTTCCGATGCCTGTAATGTTAAAGATCAATATGCCAAATATTAAACCCAATTCAGAAACACCTTTATTCTAATGGAATCAATTACAGAGAGTGAAGTTTTTGAAAAGCTTATGGATTACGGATTTTTTCCGGAAAAAATCAGTAGTATCTTTACTAGTCAGAATTTTGGTACTTGGGCTAGACAAGTCGGAATTAATATCTATAAAAATGCTGAGTTCTCAAATATTACTTTCCATCTTACAAGAAATAATAATGCTCCTAGAGTTTTGCATATCCCTCATCCTATAGCATATTGCCGCTTATGTAACGAAATAAAAAAAAATTGGAATTTTATTTATGAAAAAATTGGTGAGGTTGATGATTATCCTAAGAGAAGTTTGATTATCCCAAAGCCAAACAATTTAAATAACAGACTAATTTCGATGCTCACTTATGACAGGAGTAAAGATGAAAAATTTTTAATTATTGATAAATCCTATAAAGCAAAGTATATTGTCCATGCAGATATTGCAAATTGCTATACAAGCATCTATTCCCATTCTATATCTTGGGCTTTAGTAGGTAAAAGCGTCGCTAAAAATAACACTGACCGTAAAGAATGGTATAATACTTTAGATTTTGCAATAAGATCTGTACAGAGAAATGAAACTGTCGGGATACCCATAGGGCCAGATACGTCGGCGATCATTTGTGAAATCATACTATCAGAGGTTGACAAACAATTGAATGATTTCAACTATTTTCGATATATAGATGATTATCGGTGCTATTGTAAATCAAAAGAAGATGCCGAAAATTTCATTAAAAAGCTTAGTAAAGAATTAGAAAAATTTAATTTAAGATTAAATCAAAAAAAAACCGAAATTATAAGTCTTCCTCAACCTCTGGAAGAATCATGGGTTAGAGAATTGAAGAGTTTTGCTAATACCTTTTTGAATAAAATTGAATTCACCAATGCTGATATAAATATCCTAAGCGAATTTATCGATTTAGCAATTAAATTATCCAACGATAATCCCAGCTCCTCCTCTATTAAATATGCTGTAAAAATACTATCATTAAAAATTTATAAAGATGTTGACGTATATGCGTTTATAATAATGTACATATCACGTGTATGCTTTATATACCCGTATTTTATTGATGTTTACTATTCAATTTTTCAACTAAACCCTATACCAACTAAATTAAAACCGCTTATTGAAGTTGAAATAAATTCGATCTTAAAGGAGCATTTGGAGTTTTCACGATCTGATATAGCATTATGGGGCATATTTTTGGCAATTGAATACAATTTTAAAATTGATAATTTTGAATACTATTCAAATTATTTGCTGGAAGACAGAGATTGTTTACCAGTTTTGTTATGTTATTCTTATAGCAAAAAGAAATCTCTTGACACCAAAAAATACTTTAAGCTAATAAGCGATCTAATTGAGGAAAAACTAGAGGATGAATGGTGGATATATATTTACACTCTCTACTCTGAATTCCCAACAAAAAAAGTGTTTCAAAATATTTTATATAAAGATTTTTACTTACTTATGAAAAATGAGAGGATAATGTTTCTTAAGCATGAATATCGAGAATATACGGACAAAGCTTTCGAAGACCTTATTTTTTGAAGTGTATGCATATCTCTGCTTAAGCAACCTATTTAACAGCCTTAGGTATAATCTACCTATGTTTGTCTTTAATCATGTTCATTGTTAATTTCAAAGTGAATTGCAGCATTATTGACTTAACAATTGTAACTATGAAAACTGAAGGCAGTAATAGAACAAAGTGGATACATCTTCGGCTTTCCCCTGCTGAGCATAAAATCATAATACAACGGCGGTCAAATTCAACTTGCCGCAACCTCAGCCATTACATTCGAAATGTTATTCTGGACAGGCCAATAGTGGCAACGTATCGTAATCTTTCACAAGATGAAATAGTGCAACAGATGGTTCTGCTCAACAGCGAGCTGAATGCTCTTGGCAACAACCTGAACCAGATTACAAAGAGGCTTCATACACTTCGTTCTTCAGAACAAGAGTTTTGGAGCTTACAGTTTACTTCTCAGGCGGATTCTATTTTACTGAAGCTTGCAGAAATCAAGGGTGTAGTGCAAAATGTCTCTGAGCGATGGTTGCGGTAATAAAGGTTAGCAGCTCTGTTAACCGTATACTCAATTACAATGAAAACAAGGTTACGGATGAAAAGGCGGTTTGCCTTTATGCCGGGAATTATCCTATTGACAGTGACAGGATGAACTTTACGATGAAGCAAAAATATCTGGAGCGGCGCATGGAACTTAATACGAATGTCAGCCGCAACAGCCTGCATATCTCCCTGAACTTTGACCCTTCCGAAAAAGCTTTAGGTAACGAGAGAATGACTGAGATTGCCCGTGCCTATATGCAGGAATTGGGGTTTGGGGAGCAGCCGTATTTGGTCTACCGCCATTTCGATGCAGGGCATCCGCACCTGCATGTGGTGACCACGAACATCCGGCATGATGGCAGCAGGATTGACCTGCATCATTTGGCGATACGGAAGTCGGAGCCGGCCCGAAAGCAACTTGAGATTGAATTCGGGTTGGTACGAGCACAGGGGCATAAAAGGGACTTGGTTGATAAGACAGTCCGGGTTGTTGAGTATGGGAAATCAGAGACTCGATCGGCAATACAGAATGTGCTGGAGGCGGTACTGGATAAATACAAGTACACGAGCTTGCCAGAGCTCAATGCTGTGCTGAGCATTTACAACATTAGGGCAGATCAGGGGGCAGAAGGTTCAAGGGTCAGCCGCCATGGCGGCCTGCTGTACCGGATCATTTCCGACAAGGGTGAGCCGATGGGTGTCCCTATTAAGGCCAGCCTTTTTCATAGCCGGCCCACCCTGTCGCGGCTTGAAGTAAAGTATGCAAAGAATAAGATCACTTCAAGCCAGCATAGGGCAAGGGTAAAGAATGTCATTGACAGGCTCGTGGTGCAGGGAAAGGCTGTGCTATTTTCAGATATGACCGGTATGCTGGCAGGCCAGGGAATTACTTTGGTAAAACGCCAAAACGCTGAGGGGAGGATCTACGGACTGACGTATGTAGACCACCAAACTGGTGGGGTGTTTAATGGCAGCGCCCTGGGCAAGGCTTATAGTGCAAAGGAAATGCTGGAGCGTTTTCCTGATGTTTCCGGTAAGCGTAGTTTAGACCGGGATGCCGAAAGTGGTGTACAGGAAAAGTTGGGTCATCTTTCTTTAGGCATAGCCTCGCATGACCCGCAGGCTGCCGCACTTATCACGCAGATTTCCAACATGCTGAAAATACTTACATCAGCAGAATTTACAGCAGACTTCGTGCCGAAGAATCTTACGCGGAAGAAAAAAAGGAAAAGGAGAGGGCAGCAGGGAACGAATTAATGACGGAGAGTTATGAATACGGGAGAGAATGAGCAGGCATTGCGAAAGATATTGGATATGACAAGACTGATAAGCCTTGTCATACTGTTGCTTCATGTTTATTTTGAGTTTTATGCGGCCTTCAGGGAAGCTGGGCTAACCGCAGGCTTTACGGATAAGATACTCTCGAATATTGTACAGACGGGATTGTTCAGCTCCTTTTCAAAGCCCAAATGGATCGCTTTGCTGTTCCTGGTAATTTCTCTTGTAGGCGCTAAAGGGCGCAAGGATGAAAAGCTTAAATTTATTTTTGCCATCCGTGGATTTGCTATAGGCTTTGTGCTGTACATAGCTTCAGAATGGATTACTGCTTTAGGCCTGTCTTTGTTCTGGTCGGTTACATCCTACTTGCTTTTGACTGCGGCAGGTTATCTGCTGATGCTTTCCTGGGGGACAAAACTTTCGCGGCTCATCACACGTACGCTGGACGGGAAGGATATCTTCAACAAGCTGAACGAGACTTTTCCGCAGGAGGAGCGATACTTGGAAAACGAATTTTCCATCAACCTTCCGGCAAAGTACCATTTAAAAGATAAGGTGCGTTGCAGCTGGATCAATATCATCAACCCGTTCCGCGGCCTTATGGTGCTGGGAACTCCGGGCTCAGGAAAGTCCTATTTCGTGATACGCCATGTGATTACCCAGCATATCGCAAAAGGCTTCACGATGTTCGTATATGATTTCAAGTTTGATGACCTTTCGCGCATCGCCTACAACTCATGGCTGAAGCACAAGGACAGCTATCCGGTGCCTCCCAAATTCTATGTGATCAACTTCGATGACCTCAGCCGCTCCCACCGATGCAATCCTCTTGAGCCTTCCGGCATGACGGATATTACAGATGCAGCCGAATCGGCCCGAACCATCCTGATGGGGCTCAACCGTGAATGGATAAAGAAGCAGGGGGATTTCTTTGTGGAGTCGCCTATCAACTTTTTAACGGCCGTGATCTGGTACCTGCGGAAGTACAAGGATGGGCAGTTCTGTACCCTGCCCCATGTCCTGGAACTGATGCAGGTGGATTATGACAGCCTCTTTACCCTATTGCGCAACGAAAAAGAAATTGAAGTGCTGATCAATCCTTTTGTCACCGCATACCTTAACGACGTGATGGAGCAGCTTGAGGGCCAGATTGCTTCTGCCAAGATTGCACTGGCACGTCTCTCCTCCCCTCAGCTGTACTATGTGCTTTCAGGGAATGACTTTACGCTGGACATCAACAATCCTGCGGACCCTAAGATCGTCTGCATGGGGAATAATCCGCAGAAGATACAGATATACGGCGCGGTGCTTTCCCTCTTCGTAACACGTCTTGTAAAGCAGGTCAACCGGAAAGGCATGCAGAAAAGCAGCCTTGTCTTTGATGAGTTTCCGACCATTTACCTCAACAATATGGACAGCCTTATCGCCACAGCGCGGAGTAATAAAGTCGCCACCTGTCTTGGCATCCAGGACTTCAGCCAGCTCCGCAAAGATTATGGGCGGGAGCAAGCCGATGTGATCATGAACATTACCGGAAATATCATTGCAGGGCAGGTAACGGGAGATACCGCTAAGCAGCTTTCCGAGCGCTTCGGCAAGATCATGCAGGACCGTGAAAGCCTGTCGATCAACAGCAATGATACCTCCATCAGCCGGTCCAAGCAGCTGGAATCAGCCATACCTGCTTCGAAGATCGCCTCATTGAGCTCCGGTGAATTCGTCGGCATGGTTGCCGATGACCCGCTGTCGAAGATTGAGCTGAAGGCATTTCATTGCGAAATACAGAATGACCACGCCGCCATGCAGAAGGAAGAAGCAGGGTTTAAGGAGATAGAGCCTGTGCGCAAGATTGACCAGGGTATGATACAGCGCAATTACGAGCAGGTGAAGCAGGATGTGCAGGAGATCATACAATCTGAAATAGAAGCGCTGCTGGCTGACCCAGCGCGTGCACATTTAGTGGTCCGCAAATAGCATCCGCTGAAATTATAATATATTTGTAGCAAACACCTTTGCCTGATACATATGCAACAGCAACAGCCATCATCCGCCCCGTTACGGTTATCCCAGCTTACTGCCGGAATATCCGAGGCTGTGCAGGAGGCTTTCAGGGAACAGCGTTTCTGGGTTATTGCCGATATTACCAACCATTCCTATAAGGCTGAGAAAAGCTATCATAACTTTGATATGGTCGAAAAGGAAACCGGATCAGCAAACCTTCTGGCAAAGATTTCAGGGAAAGCCTGGGGCACCGGTTCAAAGCAGATCGCTAATTTTGAAGGGCAGACCGGGCAGCGGTTCACCAATAATATACAGGTATTGGCTCTTGTAGCTGTGGAATACCATGCAGTGTACGGGCTCAGCGTGAACCTTCTGGATATTGATACCAGTTTCACCCTTGGGGTACTGGAACAGCAGAAGAAAGCAACGCTGGAAAAGCTGGTTGCGCAAAATGAATTTATTACAAGGCTCGGGGATGCTTTTATAACGCCGAACAACAGCCTTGAGCTGAACCCCGTAATCCAAAGGATAGCCTTGCTTTCCTCATCGATATCTGCCGGGGCGGAAGATTTTAAGCATACCCTTGAAAATAATTCCTTTGGGTATACGTATTATGTGGATGACTACTTCTCCTCTGTGCAGGGTGACCAGAACGCTGGGCAGTTGCTGGCCAAGCTTATCGAGATTTACAATTCCGGGATTTCGTATGATGCAGTGGTGATCACACGTGGCGGCGGAGCCCAGACGGATTTCCTGCTGTTCGATAATTACCGCATCGCACGGGGTGTGGCTAAGTTCCCTATTCCGATTATAACGGGTATAGGACACCAGAAAGACCAAAGCATAACCGACCTAATGGTGCATACGCAGACAAAGACTCCGACAAAGGCCGCGGAATTTATCATAGCGCACAACCGCACCTTTGAACAGGCACTCCTGTCACTTCAAAAAGATATACTTATAGCCTCCCAACAGCTGCTGTCCTCCCATAACAAAGAACTTACCGATACCAGGCACGCCATCCTGATGGGTGCAAAAGATACACTCAGCGGGCGCAGGGAGAATTTGACCTCCGTAAATCACGATATAATTGAGGAGTCAAGGACACTTTTGTTTTCGCAAAAGAGAAAGCTGCTGCAGCTCTCTTCAAAAGCTATAGCAACTACAAGGATAACCCTTGCCAACCGCAGGAACAGCATCAGTTCTGAAACAGAGCGGCTTAAAAGGGTATCGCTGGCGAGCCTAAAGAGCAACAACAGTAAAATAGAGGGGTTCAGCACCACAATAAAACTGATGTCCCCGGCAAACATCTTAAAAAAAGGCTACGGTATTGTCAGGGTTGATGGGGAGATTGTCAGCAATGCTGATAAAATCAGTGAAGGGACTGTTATTGAAGTAGTCCTTGCAGATACTAACATACGTTCAACAGTTATAGAAAAAAAAGCACATGGAACAGACACAGACTTATGAAGAGGCATATAAAGAGCTCACAGCAATAGCCAGTGAGATAGAAAATGACACGATTTCTGTGGACCAGCTCGCCCAAAAAGTAAAGCGGGCATCAGAACTGATCAAAATCTGCCAGTCAAAGCTCAGGGAAGCTGAGACGGAAGTAAATAACATCATCACGCAGATGGATGAAGCTGATGAAAACAAAAAGAAGTAAGCGGTGCTTACTTCTTTTTATCCTTTAGGTACTTTTCAACGTTTTCCGCTTTGTTGCCTACTGCCCTTACGGCGCCTGTAAGCTGCTGGGAGGAAACATCGAGTTTCTTTTTCCAATAATCCATCTCGTACTTCTCTGAAGTATTGATTAGGGAGCGGTCCGGCTCACCTGTCTTTTTCTTGTTATCAGCCATAATTGTCGGTTTTAGCATATTGAATTTACAAAATTCATTGCTTCGCCTTGCGTACCTTAACAATTATTTAGTTCATCACGCGTGGCCCGATGCCTTAGCTGAGAGCTGCCTGAGTTCCTGCTTCAATGTCATAAACATATCCTTAATAGTCTCGGGGTTCATGTCATCCGGGTCATGCTCATTGGTGGCGATGCTACAGGCAAACTCCCATATCTCAAGTATATCGGAGGCCCGGACCTCATACGGCTCATAAAACGTATTATCCGATTTCAATATCAGCCTGTTCTTCCCATTTCGGTTCAGCCGCTTGTAGACGATGCCTTCATTTTTTGTCAGCAGTATATACGTTCTTCCGTCCATGACATCACCCAGCCGCTCTACATACCTTCCGATGATGAACGAGCCTTCCTTATGCGGAGGCATAGAGTCTCCTGCTACAGGGAAAGCCCTGAATTTCCCGTGCTGCAGGAAGGGCAGCGAAATCTGCTGCAGCCCCTCTATGAATTCCGGGTCACTGTAGCCGGTAAGGTAACCGGCGCGCGCTTTATGCGGGATGATCTCAATAACGTTTTCTCCTTCCCTGTCGACCTTAATCGGCAGCAGGATGCGGTTGTCATCCAGTTTCAGAAGGCCTTCGATATCAATCTTACGGATATCTGCTGTGAGCAGCAGGTCAATGCTTATATGGTAATAATGGGAGATTTTGACCAGTGTCTCATACGGCGCCTGATTGGTGCCGGACTCATATTTTGCAAGCCTGTCGCGCGAAATGGAGAGGCTTTCCGCCACGATTTCCTGCGAGAAGCCTTTTTTTACCCTTAGGTGCCTGATATTGTCAGAGAATAAAGACATATGCGTTTTGTGATTATTTATCACAGCAAATATAGACTATTTTGTGATTATCTGTCCTAATTTTGTACAGTACAAATAGGAAGGATTATGGAACGCTCGATTGTACATATGGATCTGGACACTTTTTTCGTGTCCTGCGTTAGGCTGCAAAACACTGGCCTTGAAGGCATTCCCCTGATTGTTGGCGGTGGTGACCGCGGTGTGGTAGCTTCCTGCTCGTATGAGGCGCGCCGATTCGGGGTGCGCTCGGCAATGCCGATAAAGATGGCGCTCCGGCTGTGCCCTGAAGCCCGCATTGTTAAGGGTGATATGGAATTGTTCTCCCGATATTCCAATACGGTCTCGCAAATTATAGAAGAGAATGCACCGGTAATGGAAAAGGCTTCCATCGATGAATTCTACCTCGATATCACAGGAATGGACAAATTCCATGGCTCCTACAAATGGACCCGTGAGCTGGTGGCTAAAGTTACCCATGAAACGGGGCTGCCCCTAAGCTTTGCGCTTTCGGTAAACAAGACCGTCTCTAAGATCGCGACCGGGGAAGGCAAGCCCAAAGGCAACCTTGAAATACTCCAGCCTCAGGTGCAGCAGTTCCTGAACCCGCTTTCCATCCGGAAAATACCCATGGTTGGCGATGCTACGTTTAACCTGCTCTCGCGTATCGGAATCCGCAACATCCAGACCCTGGCCGAGATGCCGGCAAAGGTGCTCCAGGAAATGATCGGCCAGAACGGGATGGAATTATGGAAGAAGGCAAACGGTATCGATAACAATCCTGTGGAGCCCTACCGCGAACGCAAATCCTTATCTACGGAAGATACCTTCCATCAGGATACGACTGATATTGCTTTCCTGCGCTCCGTCCTTTCGGGGATGGTGGAGAAACTGGCGTACCAGCTGCGCAGCGAAGGATGGCTGACTTCCAATGTGACCGTTAAGATCCGATACTCCAACTTTGACACCGAGACGCGGCAGGTTACCCTTGCCTATACCTCGGC
The DNA here is from genome assembly GCF_052437795.1 of Flavobacterium sp. Taxonomy (GTDB): domain Bacteria; phylum Bacteroidota; class Bacteroidia; order Flavobacteriales; family Flavobacteriaceae; genus Flavobacterium. The sequence goes on along the minus strand of NZ_JBQVPA010000001.1, from coordinate 19,759 downwards.
AGACCATACGCTGACAAGGGCGGTGCTGGAAGTTTTTGAGAAACTCTACCAGCGCCGTATGAGCCTGCGCCTTGTCGGGGTACGCTTCAGCAAGCTGGTGCGGGGCTCCTACCAGATTAATCTTTTTGAAGACACACAGGAGATGATGTCCCTCTACCAGGCCATGGACAGGATAAAGAATCGTTTCGGGCCGGGTGCGGTCATGCGCTGCAGCGGCGCTTTTATTAAGCCTAAAGCGATTTGAGATGTATTTGAACTGCCACTCTTTTCACAGCCTCAGGTACGGGACTATACCAGTTGCCGACCTTGTTACCCTGGGCAAAGCCTGCGGGGCAACGGCTATGGCGCTGACTGATATCAATACGGTGACAGGCATCTATGAATTTTACAAGCTCTGCCAAGAGGCAGACATTAAGCCTATCGTAGGGATGGAAATGCGGGAGGGCAACAGGCTGCTATATATAGCATTGGCTAAGAATCGTGAAGGTTTGGGAGAGATCAACCGACACAGGACCAAATACAATCTGGATGGCATTCCCATGCCGGCTATAGCGCCGGACTTTGTGGATGTGGCCGTTATTTATCCACTTCATAATGTCCCGGTTTCACTTCGGGAATATGAATACATTGGTGTGCGGCCTGAAGAGCTTTCGCTTTTGATACGCCCCCAGTGGAAATCAAAGCTTGACAAAATGGTCGTACTCCAGCCCGTTACCTTTAGGGGGAAGCAGGAATACAACCTTCACCGCATACTAAGGGCCGTTGACCTGAACACCCTGGGCAGCAAACTCACTGCTGATGATTACTGCGATGGAAATGAGGTAATGGCTCCGATGGAAACTTTGATAGCGGAATACAGCCAGTATTCACAGATACTGCGCAATACCTACACCCTTATCGATGCGTGTAACTTTGAGTACCAGTTTGGCGTACCCCGTAATAAGAAAAATTATACCTCAGGCAGGGATACCGATTTGGAGCTGCTGACCAGCCTTGCCCATCAGGGGCTTATCCGAAGGTATGGCCCAGATAATCCCGCAGCAAAAGAACGTGTGGAAAAAGAGCTGAAGGTCATACACCAGCTGGAGTTTAGCGGCTACTTCCTGATTACCTGGGATATTATCCGCTACAGCAATTCGATGGGCTTTTTGCATATCGGCCGCGGTAGTGGTGCCAACAGCATCATTGCTTATTGCTTGGGTATAACGGACATCTGCCCGCTGGAGCTGGATCTGTATTTTGAGCGCTTTTTGAACCTCAACCGCAAAAGCCCACCTGATTTTGATATTGACTGGTCGTGGAAAGAGCGGGATGTGATCCTGGATTATATATTCAAGCGGTATGGCGGAGACCATGTAGCCTTTTGCGGCACCAATGTAGAGTTCAAGTACAAATCCATATTCCGGGAGTTGGGCAAAGTATTTGGCAGGCCCAAAGAAGAATTGGATAAGCTGTCCGGTACTTCAATGGACCAGCATGACAGGAACGAGATTGTGAGGATGATACACCGCTATGGGATGATGATGGAAAAGTACCCCAACCAGCGCTCCATGCATTCCTGCGGCATACTCATTTCGGAAGACCCCATTACGGATTTTACGGCACTGGAAATGCCGCCAAAAGGTTTCCCCATCGTCCAGTTTGATATGCATGTTGCTGAGGACATAGGCTTTGATAAATTTGATATCCTATCCCAACGGGGTATCGGGCACATCGATGATTCGGTAAAGCTGATTAAGAAAAACAGGGGGATTGACGTCAATATCCGTGATACATCAATATCCAAAGATGAGGCAGCATGCAATGAATTTCTGGGGCAAGGCAGGACCATCGGGTGCTTTTACATCGAGAGCCCGGCTATGCGGGGCTTGCTGCGGCGTTTGAAGTGCAACAACTATAAGACCCTTGTAGCGGCCTCCTCCATTATACGCCCTGGGGTAGCACAGAGCGGGATGATGAAGGAGTATATTTTCCGCCACAATTACCCTGACAAGTTTGAGTATTTTCATCCGGTGTTCGAGGAGCAGCTTGGGGAAACGTATGGCATCATGGTGTACCAGGAGGATGTGATCAAGATTGCCCTTCACTACGGAGGGCTTCCTGCTGCCGATGGTGATATCCTGCGCCGTGCTATGAGTGGCAAAGGAAGGTCTAAGGCAGCCCTTCAGAAAGTAAAGGATAATTTTTTCAGGTGCTGCGCAGAAAAAGGGCATCCGGAACAGCTGAGTACGGAGATTTACCGCCAGATCGAATCCTTTGCAGGGTACTCGTTTTGTAAGGCGCACTCGGCATCCTATGCCGTGGAAAGCTACCAAAGCCTTTACCTGAAAGTGCATTACCCGATTGAGTTTATGGTAGCGGTCATCAACAACCAGGGGGGCTTTTACCGTACGGAGGTCTACGTGCATGAGGCGCGGATGTCAGGGGCTGCCATCCACAACCCCTGCGTAAATAAAAGCATGGTGGAAACTACACTCTATGGCAAGGACGTGTATTTGGGAATCATGCATCTGCAGGGCTTGCAGGGAGAGATCGCGCAGCGGATAGTGGATGAGCGGAATGCCAATGGTAATTATACGTCCCTTGAGGATTTTATCAACCGCATCCCCATCGGCATTGAGGGCCTGCAATTGCTGATCTATATCGGTGCACTGCGCTGCACCGGCAAGACAAAGAACGAGCTGCTGGTGACGGCAAGGCGAATCATGATGAACTTTAAGCCGGAAAACCGCTATCCGCAATTGCTGCCCGAACCCGTCAGGGACTACAAGCTGCCCGAACTAAAGCGCTCCCCATTTGAGGATGCCTTTGATGAGATCGAACTGCTGGGTTTTCCGGTATCGGTCACACCTTTTAACCTGCTGAAAACATCCTACCGCGGTGATGTGATGGCACGCGATTTGGTGAAGCATCATAAGAAGCAGGTGAAGATGCTCGCTTATCTCGTATCGCGCAAGCATGTCCCCACCAAGATGGGCGCCATGTACTTCGGGACGTGGATTGATGCCAATGGTGAGTTCTTTGATACGGCCCATTTTACTGGCAGCTTAAAAGAATATCCTTTTAAGGGCGGCGGATGTTACCTGCTCCTTGGGACTGTGGAAGTGGATTATCATTTTCCCACGATTACCATCTCAAAGATGGAAAAGATGCCTTTCATCCCTGACCCACGCTACAGGGAAACAGACATCGAAAGTTCCCGTACGCAGGAGAAACTGCGCGAAGATGTCTCCATGACACACAGGGCGCCGTATCCACAGGAACAGGAGATCAACCTGCCAAGGCATAAGATGGCTGAGGCTAAAGAGAAAGCAACACACTAAGAGTAGAATGTTATGACACTATTTAATGATACCGATCTGTTCACATCGGGTACAGAAGGTAAAAAAACATATGACCTGCCGGACCTGGAGCTTATGAAGTACGATGGCTTTATCCCAAAGGAAGAAGCTGACCGGCATTACCATGCGCTATTGCATAACACGCCATGGCATGAATACCAGATGCCTATGTATGATAAAGTAGTTACGGCTCCCCGTATGATCGCCTGGTATGGCGAGCAGGAGGAAGCAGGCGAAAGCGCACTGCCATGGACACGGGAACTTTTGGAATTGCGCGGGAAAGTTGAAAGGGAGACCGGGCTTTCCTTCAACGCGGTGCTGCTGAACCTGTACCGCAACGGGAATGACAGCGTAGCCTGGCATTCCGATAAGGAGCATAAGATCGGCAGAAATCCTTCTATTGCTTCGGTAACCTTCGGGCAGACAAGGCCATTCCGGTTCCGCCATAAGACCAATAAAGCTATCGGACAAATAGAGATTCCCCTGCATCACGGCACTTTGCTGCTGATGTCGGGAACCACCAATACCTATTGGGAACACCATATCCCCAAGTCAGCTAAAGAGATGCTGCCCAGGATCAACCTTACTTTCCGCAGGGTAAGGAAGCTTTCTTAATCCTATCTATCCGTTAATTCGGTTGGAACATACCGCATGAAATAGTAATTTAGCCATCCCAAAATTCAGTTTTAGATAATGCCGGACAAAGAATTAATCAGGTTTTTAGAAGCGCAGAACCAAATGTACCTTACAGCCCTTTCTGAAGTGAAGAAAGGCGGCAAGAAATCGCATTGGATGTGGTTCATCTTTCCCCAGCTCAAAGGGTTAGGTACCAGTGAGACGGCACGTTATTTCGGCCTGAACGGAATTTTAGAGGCCACGGAGTATCTCAGGCATCCTGTACTCGGAAGGCATCTCATTGAGATTACGGAAGCACTTCTGGCTTTTGAAGGTAAGACAGCCAACCAGATATTCGGAACTCCTGATGATTTGAAGCTGCGCTCCTGCATGACACTATTTACGGTTGTTGAGAATTCTAACCCTGTTTTTAGCCGGGTACTGGAAAAGTACTTTAATGGCCGGCCTGATGCCCTGACCTTGTCAATTTTAGAAAAGCAGTCATGAAGCTGTACGAATTCCTTATCCTTTCGGAAGAACTGCAATACCAAACCGTTTGGGAACGCGGTGTGCATGTAGATAATATCGTCTACGACAGAATTCATCATCAGCTATATGCTATTAACGACTTTTTTGTCGAGATCCATTATAGCGTTTCTGACAATAAGATTATAGGCAAGCTGGCTTTTAAAGGAGGTGAGCCACTTGATAAATACTTGATGCCATTACCGTTCTAAAACGCTTTCGGATCATTTAACTTTTCTACTCTTTTGGAGTCATATGCTGGCTCATCCCACGGCTCTGGCTGATTATTAAAAATTCTGATTATCATGACCTGATTATTATATTCGTCAGTTGTTTGCGCTAATTGCAGGCGCTCACGATAGTTAAGACTCAGATGCACACCATGATAATCTTTAAGCACCAATTTCCTTTCAGCATCTAATTCTACGATTTTACGGGTCGCATAGAAATATTTCCTCAAATGAGGATTCATGAAGTCATTAGCCAGCAAATCACTTATCCTCTGAAGAAAGTAGAGCTGGTCATTATCATCAATTAACTTATTTACCAAATTCTTTCCGCGATGGCTCACGATCATTACATCGGGATACAGTGACCAATGCAGCGCAGCAGGCGACAATTTTAATATCTGAATAATTTCAGTCCACCTTTCCTCTTCAATGGAAATATTCCCCTGTACTCCGAATACATACCTTAAAAAATCCTCATTAATGCTGTTATCATAAAATTCGCATCCAAATACAATCAGTGGAGTAGCTTCTCTAAACAGGTATTTAAAAAGCAAACCCGTTTTTTCGGGCACCTTAGCAAAAGGCTGTACATTGAGACTATACTTAGTCCTGGCTTTCTTAATCCAGTTGTCAGCTTCTAACTCATGCAAAAGCGCTTTAATTTCTATTTGCTGTATTGGACCAAGTCCAGTGTCTTGTTCAGAAAATAAGTTGGCTAAATTTTCAATTGTAAGGCCTGTGCCAATCATTAAAAACGCAAGTATAAACCTCTTGATCGATTCCTTCCTGACTATTCCATCTTGCTCCTCCTGCAAATCTATAAATTTGTTATAAGTCGTACTGTTTGAAATTAATTGGGCAAATTTTTCAGCTTGTTGCAAACCCAATAGCACACTGCATTTGAAACTAATGTATATTGATTCTCGGAAAATCCCACCAGGTAAAACATTTCGAGTTCGTAATAACAGTGGCTTATTTCAGTCTGCGTACGCCGGGTAAAATTATTTATTATAAGTTCTATTTCTGCAGCGGGCTTAAGTGTAAAGATTTCCGACAGTCTTTCAACAAGCGATTCGCCTGTTATAAGCCTAATATTGTTTTTACTGTGCTGCAAATCTCTATAATTACCTGACACGTTTCCGTTTACACCGCTTAATGCAATAAAATAGGCATCAACATTCCCACGTTGCTCTTCCAAGAGGACCTTACCTAAGAACTTTAGCCAATCGCTCATAGAGGTAGGATTGCGATGCGCTTTGCATTCACATACTATTGGCCTTTTCTCTACTCCTCCTAATCCCTGAAGACTATACTCCGCTCGTACATCTATTTCATGCCCGCCGCTACCTATTTCATTGCAGACAATATTAGTGAATCCTAAATTTTCAAGCAGCCGGAATGTTAGTTTTTCCAGTTGTGTGCCCTTATCATCGTTACTGCTGCCCAGAATATACAATGCCATATCAATAATTTTGAAGCCTAATTTAAGTATTAAGTTTGACATTTGAACCTGCCGCATTAAATCGATTGACCTATACATAAAGTCTATTTTACCTTTTACCACTATTGTCCTGACCTTATCAACTCAATATCCGAGGAGATGGCATTTCCAATGCGAAAAGGGATAAAAAGGCAAGCGAAGTTATCGTGCGGTCGCAGGCTGCGCGCGCATAATGGCCGATGGCCACCCCTTGGGACTTATAGCGCTCCGCTTGCGCCCGCACACTTCAGGACGGCTTTCTTTTTTTCCCTTTTTTCTTTTGGAAAATGCTGTTTTGGCAGGGGTTGAAGAGGATGCAATAAGATTGTTTCATTAAAAACTTTACATCATGGACATTACAGGACGATTGACAGGCGATGCGGTAGTGCGCAGCCTGTCAGAAGGCAAAAAGGTGGTTAATTTCTCGGTAGCGGTTAACGACAGCTACAAGGCAAAAAACGGCGAGCGGGTAACGCAGACCGAATTCTTTGACTGTTCCTACTGGATAGCCACAGGCATAGCGCAGTACCTCACCAAAGGCAGTATTGTGGAACTCTCGGGGCGGGTGAGCGCACGGGCGTGGGTGGACGGCGAAGGCAATGCTAAGGCGGGGCTGAACTTCCACACCTCTAAAATCACGCTTCACGGTGGCGGGGCTACAGCAGATAAGAACAAGGCTGCACCCCCCGCAAAGGCAAAGCCCGAAGCAATGGACGTTACAGCAGCGCAGGTAAGCCCTGACGGGCAGCACGATGACCTCCCCTTTTAAATTAAGTTCAATTCTAATATTAAATATCATGGCACATAATCTGAATTTCAACGAGAACACAGGGAAATACTCTTTTTTCAGCGTAAAGGAAAAAGCATGGCACGCCCTTGGGCAAACCGTGCAGGACTACCCGACTTCGCGCGAAGCGATAGCGCACGCGGGGCTTGACTATGAAGTGGTAAAAGCGCCCCTGTTTGCTAAAGGCAACGAGCCTGCCATTGACTTTGCCGTACCTGACCAGTACGCAACCATGCGCACCGATACCAACGCTATTTTTGGCGTGGTGGGCAAGGATTACCAAATCGTACAAAACGCCGACGCCTTCGCATTCTTTGATGCTATCGTAGGTGGCGGGGACGGTATCTTATACGAGACCGCAGGAGCTATCGGGCAGGGTGAGCGCATTTTTATTACTGCCAAGCTGCCCGGCTATATACGTGTAGGCAACGGGGATGATGTTACCGAAAAGTATATTTTCCTGACTACCTCGCACGATGGTTCGGGCAGTATTACCGCAGCTTTTACCCCTATCCGCATCGTCTGCCAAAACACACTTAACGCTGCCTTGCGCTCGGCTACCAATGTGGTGCGCATCAGGCATACCGCCAATGCAAAGCAACGATTAGAGGATGCCCACAAGGTAATGGGCGTGGCTGATACGCTTTCGATACAGTTAGAAGGCATCTTTAACGATTGGGCAAAAGTCAGCATTTCGGACAAGGAAGTCAAAAAACTGATACAATTGGCACTATGCCCCAATACCGAAACTTTCAACCTGTTGAAAAAGGGCGCGGAAGAAGAACTTTCAAGCGTATTCAAAAATGCTTGTGATGCCGCATTCGGTTACGCAATGGCAAGCGACACGCAGCAGATGGAAACTACCAAAGGGACAGTTTTCGGGGCATACAATGCCGTAACGGGCTACTACCAAAATGTGCGCAACTTCAAAAATGACGAGGATAAAATGAAATCCATTTATCTCGGGGGTACAGCACAGGCAAGGGCGCAGAAAGCCTTTGACCTCTGCACAGACTTTGCTAAAGGCGGGGCTGCTGCCCTTATGATGAATTAAGTATAACCGCAGCCCCGCCTTGCGGGGCTGCACAAAAAGCAAGATTATGAAACCATTGCAGAACATGAACAACGTGGACAAGGGCAAGCTGCTCGCCACGCTTTTCCCTGAACAGGTGCAGGGCATACTGGACAGCCTGACCGAGGCGCACGCTTTCCTGAACGATAATGAGGAGACCCTGCGCAGCAGTTGGGAGAACTCCCTTATCACGTTTAACTTTTGGATGCAGCTTGCCGAGCAGGCGCATGGCATAACAGGCAACTACGGGTACAAACTCGCTAAAAGCACGACCCTGTTCGCTGACCAGTTATTTGACGGGTATATCGCCATCTTTACCATCGGCTGCATCGTCAAGCAGGCGGCAGCCCTGCCGCCCCTGCCTGAAAATATCCGCTACGGGCTTGCCGTGAAGTTATTGTTTGACCATTATACAGCTATGCCATGAGCCGCCTGACCTCTGTAACCGAAAAGGCTGCCATCACTGTAATAGAGAAAATACTGCCCCGTTTCGGGGAACTGGACAGACTTGGCATGAGCGCGGAAGATGCTTTCGAGGTGCGCAAAGCAGAGAACCTGTTGAGGGCGGTCGTTGAAAGCAGCCCCCATTATAAACATAAAAAATAAGATTATGGCAATTACGAATTTTTTCAGCCAGGTGGCAGCCCTTGACCTTCAGGGCTGCCTGAACCTGACCTTGCGCAGGGATGGCGAGAGCCTGACCGTTTCGGTGCTGTTGCAAAACGATGCCTGCGGGGACACCGCCAAAACGCATATCACGCCGCTTATCCTGAAAGGTACGCCGCAGGAACTTGGCGAGGGATTTTTCCCTGCCATTGCCGAGCCTGTACAGGCGACATCGCAGCTGCTCGTTAATATGGAGCAGTACCTCAAAGGGCAGGAAGAAGCCAAGAAAAACTCCGCGATGGAGAAAAAGAAAACCGAGAAAGCTGACAAGCCCGCCACAGAAGTAAGCCCAAAGGAAAAGAAATTCCTTGAGGCGATGAAGCAGGTGGATGCCCTTGAGGCAGAAGGAAAATTTAAGGAGGCGTGGTGCAAAGTGCCGCAAGCGACCGAGTACCCCGACAAGGCGGAACAGCTGCGGGGGCGCAGGGATAGCCTCAAGGCACAGTTCGCCCCTGACCTGTTCGGGGCAGCACAGCCCGCCGAGAACCAAGAGGAGGAAGATGTAGAACCTAATACCGATGATTATGCTGATAGCGAGCCAAATGCCGAGGATATTCCTGATGAAGGAGAAGGGAAATGAGATTACCCTTACCGACCCCGATGCGAAATGGAGCATTGATGCGGTGCTGCAATTCTATGCCAATACCTATCCGATATTGACCACCGCCAAAATCAGCGGTCCTGTTATCAGTGAGGATAAAGTGCAGTACCGGTTTGAGAGCATGATGGGTACGAAAGGATAATGTAAAACTAAAATTATGGATTATGCAACAAAGGATAAGCGGGCAGTTTCAGCTACCCGTAAACAAAAGGAAAAAGCTGCTGCACCAAAACGCAGGGCAATTCCTGCTGCAAGTAAACCGCCGCAAGGATGCAGCAGAGGTGCAGCGGGACAGGCTGCTAGCAGCCCCGCAAGGGCTGCTGCCTATGGTTTTCTAAAGGTGCGCTTCCTGCCCCATCTTGCAGGGCAGCCTGTTGCTCTATCGCAAAACGAGGAAGAGGATTTTTACCGTTCCTATGCCCTGCTGTGCGACCACTATGGCGTTGCGCCTATGGACACCCGCTCCCTCGGCTACCCCTATAATAAGGCGGTAGCTCTGTGGGAGGCTAACAGCTTGCTTCGGGCAAGGCGGGAGCAGATAGAAATAGTTGAAAGCAGGGACGCTGCGGGCAATATGTTGCTGCAAGCCGAGGAAACCTACAACACAGGCAACACGCTCTATTATATCCCTGTCGTTCCGCTGCATGGGCTGCTGCAAGACCGCAGGACAAGGCACGCAGCACACCTGTTGCTCTGTACGTGCGCCTATCTGTACCATGTGGCAGCCATCCCTTACTATACCGATGACAGCAGCTACATCTGTTGGCAGTACGACATGATACGGGAATGGGTTGAGAATGACCCGACAGATTGGGAGCAGGAAAGCTATAACAGCAACCGCTCACAGTTGAATACCGCTGAACACATTGGCAAGATTATGCAGCGCAGGCTTTGGAACCCCTGCCACCTGAACCGTTTTGCGGATTTAGTGGAGCGATTTGAACCGCTTGACAGCTTTGCCTGCGATTGCCTGTCGATTGCTCAAAAGGCATTAGGGCTTTGGCGGGATCACCCGCAGGGGCATGTGTACCGCCACGCCGATACCCAAATACTGCATAAGGATGACGAGGATGATTATAATGAGGACTGCATCACTATGGACAAGTATATCGGCTTTTGTGCCGAGACCGATGGGTGGCTCTACAATACCCTTTCGGAGTGCGTGAACAATGAGTTCAACGAATGCCGTGATATTCAGCAGCCCGTACTGACCCGAACTTTTGACGGGCGGGCGCAGGACACCGAGAGCCTTGACTTTGAGTGCAGGCTCTTTTCCCTTATAGATGATTTATGCTATATATTAAATACAACTGGCGATGAAAGCAACTGACACCATACCGACACTTTACCACCCTGCTGCTGCTATCGTGGTATTCAAGCCCGAGAATAATGATAATGACCTTTACCTCGAATATTACGACATGGATGAAAATGGCTGCCCTGTCAACGCGAGGCCGCTAAGCGTAAAAGAAGCACAGGGACTGGCAAAGGCACTCGATACAAGAAAAGCTGCCGCTAAAGCCTTCCTAAAACCTAAGGGGCTGCTTCCTTGCTCTGTGCTTCACATCAATCCTTCTGAAGATGGGAGCGTAGTGTGGTATACCAAGCCACAGACCCAAAAGCTATACTTTTCAGAAAGCCTCGGGATTGTATCGCAGGAACTGCCCCTGCCTGCCTTGGTTTGGGCAGCGAACAAGAGCAGGCTGTTTGTCTATGCCGTTGCAACAAAGGGTAAGCCCTGCCTAAGCACGCCCTTGTTTAATGCCCCGTTCTTCAACCTGTACCATAACGGGAATGTCTGCATGGGTTCTGTTGACGTACGCATCAGCCAGTCGGCAGCCTTGGAAGAGTTTATTCAGGCATGGGAAGGCTATTTCTTCGGGAGTTATTTCAGCCATTTCATTGGCGGGCATAACCCTGTAAAGGGTAACCTTATCAGCCTGTATCAAAGCCTTGCCGATACAGGAAGCGTTTTCCCTGTAGAGGAACTAGTACCCAATAACAAGCAGCTTAAAAACTTACTTCGATGAAACCAAAAGCCCACTTTACAGCCCCCGAACTTTTGAACCCGACCAACCCTGTCGAAGTCTGCCTTATCGGGGCAGGCGGCACAGGCTCACAGGTTTTGACAGCCCTTGCACGGATGAGCCACAGCCTGCAAGCCCTCGGGCATGCAGGGCTTCAGGTAAGCCTTTGGGATGACGATAGCGTAACCGAAGCCAACCGCGGCAGGCAGCTGTTTGCCCAGTGCGAGGTCGGGTTGCCAAAGGCTGCTGCACTCATTACCCGCTGCAATCGTTTCTTCGGGACGGGGTGGAAAGCGGTGTATAAGAAGTTCGACAGCCAGTCAGGAAATGCTAAAGCAGCAATTTACATTTCCTGTGTGGACACCGTAGCAGCACGGTTTGAAATTGCAGGAGTGCTTACGGATGCCAACGCCAACAGCCACTATGCCAATACGCCGAGGTACTGGATGGATTTCGGTAATGGCAAAGATACGGGTCAGGTTATCCTGTCCACTATTGGCAGCATACATCAGCCGAAGTCTGAGCAATTTGAAGCCGTGGGCAGCCTGCCTTTTGTAACGCAGGAATTTGAGGACTTGCTAAAGCAGTCCGAAAATGATACCGATGCCCCAAGCTGCTCGCTTGCCGAGGCACTCGAAAAGCAGGATTTATTTATCAACTCCACATTGGCGCAGATGGGATGCTCATTGCTTTGGCAGCTGTTTCGCAAAGGCATGACAACCCACCGAGGGCTATTCCTGAACATAGCCGACTTCAGGACAGTGCCGCTGCCTGTCTGAGGCGCGCGCCGCACGAAACCTTCCCGGGGTTTCCGTGCGGCGCTTGACTGCTTCTATTTTCTAAAAGGCTTCAAGCATTCCCGGCTATTAAAAAGGCGGCATAAATGCCGCCAAACATCCGGCGATGCTCCCATGCTCGCCTTCAGCTAAAATTTTAATTGTAGATTACAATTGAAGCTATTGAGTAATTACTATATCAAGGCTACCCGTAGATAAATGATGGTCGTCAGCCCAATGGGAGGAAACTTTGCAATTATATAAAATGCATAGTTTCTTAGTTGGGTCATTTGACATTTCGTCAACTCTATAAGATAAGGATATTGGCCTGCGGGTTAATAATGCAGCCGAGACATTCCATCCAAAAATCCGCAAGAAATCCTCATGGATACTTCGCAAACACTCCAATTGATGCACCTGCAATTCAATATGAGCGGCAATCCATACGCAGGGGTCTGCTGCAAGTAGTTCTGCTTCTGCCCTTAGCTCATCATCGCTGAGGCTATATAGCAATTCCTGCAATGTACTTATACCAACCGATGTTAAGGTATATTTGTCCATCATTCTGACTTTAATAGGCAAAAGTAATAGCAATGTCTGAGTCGAAAATTTATAAAAACATTCAAAAAGTTGCAAAAAACGAGCAATCTCGGTAGAGATATTGCTGTTCCCCTTTAACTCAAAAAAAAATGTCTCATCAGTGATGAGACAAAATGGTGTATTAATTTAGTGGCCCTATAATTGTCGCCTCACTGAGGCGACAATTATAAAAATGAATTCTTGCACCAAACTAAAATTAGTAAATCTGTATTAGTATATCAGCAGATATATTCAGTCTTTCTTTTAAAGCACGTATCATGGCTAGGCTAAGTTTTCTTTTCCCCGACAGGATTTCTGACTTACGGGAACGCGCACCTAATATTTCTGACAGTTCAGCGTCAGAAATATTCAGTTGCTCCATCCTGTACTTTATCGCTTCGACTGGCGAAGGCTCAGCAACAGGGTAATGCTCGTCCTCATATTTTTTAACCAGCATCGAAAGAATTTCCAGTTCGTCAGATTCTTCGGTATCAGCTTGCAAGTCGAGTTGCATTAGCTCATAGATACGGCCGAGAGTATCTTCATATTGCGAATCATTTTTTATCAGTCTTAACATAACTAATTTCTTTTGCGTTAATCCTATCGTACTCCGTGTGGGTGCCTAACCAGACTATAAAAACTATCTTCAGGCGATACTCAATATCAACAATCAAACGGTAGGTATTACCGTGTATATTAAAAACAATCCTTTTGCCTGTCAGGATTGAAGCATTACCGAACTGACTCTTTAAGTCATTCGGGCTGTCCCATTCAGCAGCAGTAACATCCTTGTACCAGTACTGCAGCGGTCTCTCCGAATCCGGAAACTCCTCCCAATATTCTTTTAGTGTCCTTACAGCAATTATTCTCATTGCAAATATATTAAATTGTTACCGATTTGGTAACAATAGGTTTTGAAATTTATTTTTAGGGTATTTTAATTGTGTCATCAGTGTCGACACAATTATAAACCATTGATTACTAGTAGTTCAAATTGTTGCCGCAGTGTGGCAACAATTGGTCCGTCTCAATACCCTTAGTATTAAACTAATCGTTTTTTTAATTCCATAATCTCATTTTCAAGCCTGCTGATAATCTCAAATGAAACCTCTATAGGTAGAGGCTCCTTCCCTTTGAATTTATCCCGTAGTACTCTCATCTCTTTTCCTATTGCCTGTTGCTCCGTCAGCGCATATTCTTCGGTCTGTTTGACTGAACTATGCCCGAGCATTTCCTTTACTACATGAATTGGGACATTATTATTTAGCGTGACCGTACTTCCAAAAGTGCGCCTTGCCTTGTGGGTGTTTAGAGTGCTTTCGATACCGCACAAATCCGCAATCTCTTTTAGATACCCATTCATTCGTTGGTTAGAAATTACTGGCAGGACTGTATTGCGCATTAAGCACTGGGGATGGTCTTTATAGCGTTCAATTATCCTGAGCGCCTGGGGAAGCAAAGGGACATTAAATGAACTTCCGGTTTTTTGCCGCTCACTAATGATCCATAGTTCATCATCGTCTCCCATCTTAATATCCGAATTCATAAGGTTGTAAACATCAATATATGCCAAGCCTGTGTAGCACTGGAATACAAATACGTCCCTGACCACCGCAAGCCTTTCAACAGGCATAGGGTGCGTTTCCAGCAAACTCAATTCCTGCCTGGTCAATGGCCTTTTGATAATCTTTTCTTTCTTGCCCTTAAATCTTTTGAAAGGATCAACTGCTATGATTTCTTTATCTATTGCCCTGAGAACTATTTTTTTAAAGTTAGAAATGTATTTAAGCGTGGTGTTGTTGCTAATGTTTTTTACAGTTTTGAGGTAGAATTCGAAGTCTTTTATAAATTCGTAGTTAAGTTCCCTGAACTCGAGATCATCAATTCTATACTTAAACTTTAAAAATTCCTGCACATGAGCCTTTGCCGTTTCGTAACGGATGTAGGTGACTTTGGAATACTCCCTAGGCACCAGTGCGAAAATTTCGCTATTGTGGAGCTTGAATTCCTCTATAACTTTAGCCTTCGACACAGTTTTACCAAGCACGAAATCAATAAGGCGTTGGGCAGTAATTGTCTGTCCTTCCGCCATCATTAAAGTTCTGTAATTGTTTATTTTGGTCACTAACGTTTCCAAAAAGAAATTTGTGGCTTTAGCGTCTTCTCTTGTACCTGTAGCCCTTTCTGTTTTTTGATTCCACCGTGTGGCATCCCACTTCCTTTTGGTAGAGGTTTCTTTGGGAAGTCCATCGACCGTTACCCGTAAGTAAATAAATCGGTCATTACTCTTTTTCTTCGAGCTCTTCAAGAAGAAGGTAAGCCCGAAACTTTGTTCTAACATAATTCAACATTTTTAAATTAATAAAGGTCGAATTATAGCGTCTCTCAATCAAGATGTTAGCCTGCTTTACAGGTTGATAATCAAAAACTTAACTAACTTTTTGTGGCAATTTTACCTTTGAGGAAAATTGCCACAGCCAGTGCCACAAAACTTTTGTGCGCTTTTGAAAACTTTGCAGGTGGCCTAAAAACAAAAAAACCTGCAAAACATTGGTTTTGCAGGTTTTACGATACTTTTTGAAGATTTTGCTTCGTTTTAAAAAGCCTTAAAATTCAGTAAAAGTGGAGAAGATGGGAGTCGAACCCACGACCTCTTGCATGCCATGCAAGCGCTCTAGCCAGCTGAGCTACATCCCCATGATTTGGCGGCAAATATAATGTAATTAAATACCAATTTCCAAACAACACATTACAAATCTTTAAAAAAGTATTTCCTGCTCCCTTAAGATCTGCTAATTTTACCAAAAAAACAAACCATGACCGTTACCACCAGGCCGCAGGGCTCATTATACACTTCTGTGCAAAATAAGATCGCTACGGTAGAATTTGGCCACCCCGCCAGCAATTCCTTTCCGGGAGAACTGCTGCAAAGGTTAACTGACGAGCTCAACACCCTTAGCCACAACCCCGATGTGAATATCATCGTTTTGAAAAGCGAAGGCGAAAAGGCATTTTGTGCCGGTGCCTCATTCGATGAGTTGCTTGCCGTGGACAGTTTGGAAAAAGGCGCCGTGTTCTTTTCAGGGTTTGCCAATGTAATCAATGCCATGCGCAACTGCTCCAAGCTCATTGTAGGCCGCATACAGGGCAAAGCCGTGGGTGGCGGGGTTGGACTGGCTGCCGCTTGCGATCATGCCTTGGCAACCGAAGAAAGCGCCATAAAGCTGTCTGAATTCACCATTGGTATAGGGCCGTTCGTAATTGCCCCTGCCGTAGAGCGCAAAATGGGCAAGTCGGCCCTGGCCGAACTCACTTTGGCCGCAGATGAGTGGAAAAATGCCTACTGGGCAAAGGAAAGAGGGCTATATGCTAAAGTATTTGAAACTATTTCCGACCTCGACAAAGAGCTTGACACGTTCACATTAAAACTCGCCTCCTATAATCCCGAAGCGCTGGCCTCCATGAAAAAAGTCCTTTGGCAGGGGACAGAACATTGGGATACGCTCCTGAATGAAAATGCTAAAATATCAGGCAGGCTCGTGCTTTCCGATCATACAAAAGAGGCCTTGGGTAAATTCAAGAATAAATAAGAATAATTTTTGTCACATCGAGCGCAGTCGAGATGCGACAAAAATTATTTCAAAATCACCCCCTTGTCTTCAGCCACCCCGTAATGCTCAGGCGTTCCTTTTTTACCGGCTTTACCTCGTGCTCCAGCAATTGGCTTTCAAATACTACCATCCGGCCCTGCATAGGATGAACATCTATGGCTTTTTCACTCCCGTTTTCATCAAGGTAAATGCTTAGTTCCCCTCCATACTCCGGCTGCCAGTCTTCATCGTTCAGATAACAAACTATTGACAGTTTGCGGCGGCTGTCGTTCTGGAACGTGTCCAGGTGACGCTTGTAAAAAGTCCCTTCCGGATACACGGCATAATGGAATTCTTTTTCATTGATGCCCATATAGCAGGTACGGTTCAGGTAATTCACAAAATCGTTGATCTTGGCAAAGAAGTCCTCTTCAGCAGTGGTAGCACCGCTTTCATCCAGCCACAGGATAAAGTCGCCACGTATTGCCCCGACAATCTGTTCGTTCGCCTGGTTGCCTATCGCCGACTTCCTGAAACGGTCTTCCTCATACTTCACGATCAATGTCTCGCGCAGTGCAATTACCTCTTCCTTCGAAAAGAAATGATCTACGATACAATAGTTCTGCTCCATCAGGCCATCTATCACCTGTTCATACAATGGGTTCACTTGCAAGTCGTCCATAGTCGGTATTTTAGGCCAAATATACCCCGAAAACCCATAGCCTGCAATATGGATATTATTTAGTAAATTTGCGGCTTACCACCACTACTATGAGCAGGATCAGGATCACCAAGCAGTTCACTTTCGAAACCGGACACGCCCTTTATGGCTACGATGGCAAATGCAAAAATGTACACGGCCATAGTTACAAACTGTCGGTCACTGTTATTGGTACACCTATAACTGACTCTAATAATGTAAAGTTTGGTATGGTTATCGACTTCGGTGACCTCAAAAAGATCGTCAAGGAAGAGATCGTGGATATATTCGACCACGCCACAGTATTCAACAAGAATACGCCGCACGTTGAATTGGCCAACGAACTAAAGGACCGCGGGCACCATGTGATCCTTACAGAGTACCAGCCTACCAGCGAGAACATGGTTATCGACTTTGCCGATAAGATAAAAAAGCGCCTGCCCTCTTCTATTTCCCTACATTCCCTAAGGCTTCAGGAAACCGAAACTTCCTATGCCGAATGGTACCAGGCAGATAACGAATAGTTTTTACTTTTCTTTGGGCGTGTCCCTCCCCTTCTTTGGCAAACGCCCGGGCCGCGCTTTCGGCTATATCTGCTCCGTACCTCCGCAGGATGCCGCCTCGATCGCTCACGCAGCTACAACATCGCGTATACTTCATATTCAATAGTAATTTGAATTAGTCACTCCCGGGTGAAACTGCCACTCCTTTCGGAAAGTACCGATAGCTATCCGGAAGAGAGGGCATAAAAAAAAGCAGCCCCAAATTGGGGCTGCTTCCTATTGAAAATTGGTTTGTTAAGTCCGAGATCATTTCTTCACGATGATGAACTCTGAGCGGCGGTTCTGTGCGTGCTGCTCTTCGGTACATCCTGTGCCGCAGTCAACCTTAGGCTGGCTCTCACCAAACCCTTCGCCTGATACGCGTGCCTTGGCGATGCCTTTGGAGATAACGTACTGTACCGTTGACTTCGCCCTGCGGTTGGACAGCGCCATGTTGTACTTGTCACTACCGCGGTTGTCCGTGTGCGACTTCACCATGATCACCATGTCAGGGTATTTCTTCAGTGTCTCAACCAGGTTGTCCAACACAAATGCGCCTTCTTTGGTGATGTTGCTCTTGTTGAACTCAAAGAAGATGTCATCCAGCACTACTACGGTGTCTACCGGGGTCACTACGATAGGGTCAAGGTCTACGAACACTTTGGCCTGTGGCGCCTTGCCTGCCGGTATCTTCGAGGTACCGTTGGTGTACTGCGCCATGCTGCCCTGAAGGCCGTAGTTGCGGTCGCAGTCCACATTATAGGTCACCATGCCCTTGTCGTCGGCTGTCCTGGTCTCTATCACGTTGTTCTTCTCGTCAAGTATCGCTACCCTGGCGCCTGCCAGTGGCTGCATCGTCTTCTTGTCCCTTACCTGTACTATCGCTTCTACCGCGCACAGTGGCGTGGCGCTGTATATCTTGTCGAAGCCGTCACGGTTGGAGGAGAAGAAGCCCACGTTCTTGGTGTTGTTGAACGTGAAGGCAAAATCGTCCTTCTCGCCATTCACCGGCGCGCCGATGTTCATCGCCTCATCGTTCTTCTTAAGATCGATACGGAAGATGTCCAGCGACCCGAAGCCTTTTCTTCCGTCGGAAGAGAAGTAAAGCACGTTGTCATCGGTGATGAAAGGGAAGCTTTCCCTTCCTGCCGTGTTCACTTTAGGGCCAAGGTTTTGCGGCTCGCCGTAGCTCTCGCCGCTCACATCCACTTTCCAGATGTCATTGCCGCCCAGTGTGCCTTCCCTGTCCGAGGAGAAGTACAGCGTCTTGCCGTCCTTGCTTATCGATGGGTTGCCTGTGGACCATTTCTTGTCGTTGAACGGAAGGGCTTCTACATCGCCCCACTTGCCGTCCTTCTTCTTTGCCCTGAATAGCCATACCTGGCCTATCTTTAGGTTGTTCTCCGCATCCCGCTGGTATTCCTTGCGCTCCTTGAAGCTCTCGCTCGAGAAGTACATTGTGTTGCCATCAGCGCTTACCGTGGCAGGGCCGTCGTGGTACTTGGAGTTGATCTCCGGTATCGGGGCCGGTTCGCTGTAGGTGCCGTTGGCATTGTAGGTGGCTGTGTACATGTCAAGGAACGGTTCCTCGCTCCAGCCGTAGGTCCTGCGGGAGGTGTTCCTCGCGCTGGTAAAGTAGAGCGTGTTGTCGTCATGCAGCATCGCACCGAAAGAGCCGTATTTCTTATCGTTGATATCCAGTGCCTTTTCATCGAACAATTTCGCCTGGTTCCTTAGCTTAGGAAGGTAGTTCGGGTCCTTTTTGAACTCTACCGCCCTCTGGTCGCCCGGGGCCATGGCCGCGAACTTCTGCAGCTGCGCATTGGCTTCCTCATAGCGGCCTTCGGCCTTGAGCATCTGCGCGTAGCGCCAGTATACTTCGGCATCCTGGCTGCTCTCCGTTGCCTTGGCATACCATTTCACCGCTTCCTTGCTGTTGAACACATTGTAGTAGCTATCGGCTATCTGGCCGTAGATGTAAGGGTCTTTCTTGTCTATCTTCTGGTAGGCTTCTGCTGCTTCCACATACTCAAAGCGGGCATAAAGCTTGTCGGCCTCCTCGGTATCTTTGTTCTGCGCCGTTACTGCCATAGAGGCGAGCATAAAACTAAGGGTAATATATAAATTCTTCATGTCTTATCTTTTTATGTCGCTTTAGGTTAGAAATAACGTGGGGAACGTGATACTTTTTTCGGGAAGTTCACATCGAACAGCAACATCACCTCGTG